>NZ_CP189826.1:7745000-8287500 GCF_050214755.1 Streptomyces sp. C1-1
GAGTGAGAATGCAGGCATGAGTAGCGATACAAACGTGAGAAACGTTTGCGCCGATTGACTAAGGGTTCCTGGGTCAAGCTGATCTGCCCAGGGTAAGTCGGGACCTAAGGCGAGGCCGACAGGCGTAGTCGATGGATAACCGGTTGATATTCCGGTACCCGCTGTGAAGCGTCAAACATTGAATCCAGTGATGCTAAGCCCGTGAAGCCGCCGGCTGAGTCTTCGGACGAGGTCGGAGTGGTGGAGCCGGTGACCCGAGCTGGTAGTAGGTGAGTGATGGGGTGACGCAGGAAGGTAGTCCATCCCGGGCGGTGGTTGTCCCGGGGTAAGGGTGTAGGACGAGTGGTAGGCAAATCCGCCGCTCATGTGTCTGAGACCTGATGCCGAGCCGATTGTGGTGAAGTGGATGATCCTATGCTGTCGAGAAAAGCCTCTAGCGAGTTTCATGGCGGCCCGTACCCTAAACCGACTCAGGTGGTCAGGTAGAGAATACCGAGGCGTTCGGGTGAACTATGGTTAAGGAACTCGGCAAAATGCCCCCGTAACTTCGGGAGAAGGGGGGCCACACTCGGTGATCCGTTTTACACGGTGAGCTGGGGGTGGCCGCAGAGACCAGCGAGAAGCGACTGTTTACTAAAAACACAGGTCCGTGCGAAGCCGTAAGGCGATGTATACGGACTGACGCCTGCCCGGTGCTGGAACGTTAAGGGGACCGGTTAGCTCCATTTCGGTGGGGCGAAGCTGAGAACTTAAGCGCCAGTAAACGGCGGTGGTAACTATAACCATCCTAAGGTAGCGAAATTCCTTGTCGGGTAAGTTCCGACCTGCACGAATGGCGTAACGACTTCTCGACTGTCTCAACCATAGGCCCGGTGAAATTGCACTACGAGTAAAGATGCTCGTTTCGCGCAGCAGGACGGAAAGACCCCGGGACCTTTACTACAGTTTGATATTGGTGTTCGGTTCGGCTTGTGTAGGATAGCTGGGAGACTTTGAAACGCGGACGCCAGTTCGCGGTGAGTCGTCGTTGAAATACCAGTCTGGTCGTGCTGGATGTCTAACCTGGGTCCGTGATCCGGATCAGGGACAGTGTCTGATGGGTAGTTTAACTGGGGCGGTTGCCTCCTAAAGAGTAACGGAGGCGCCCAAAGGTTCCCTCAGCCTGGTTGGCAATCAGGTGTTGAGTGTAAGTGCACAAGGGAGCTTGACTGTGAGACCGACGGGTCGAGCAGGGACGAAAGTCGGGACTAGTGATCCGGCGGTGGCTTGTGGAAGCGCCGTCGCTCAACGGATAAAAGGTACCCCGGGGATAACAGGCTGATCTTCCCCAAGAGTCCATATCGACGGGATGGTTTGGCACCTCGATGTCGGCTCGTCGCATCCTGGGGCTGGAGTCGGTCCCAAGGGTTGGGCTGTTCGCCCATTAAAGCGGTACGCGAGCTGGGTTTAGAACGTCGTGAGACAGTTCGGTCCCTATCCGCTGTGCGCGTAGGAGTCTTGAGAAGGGCTGTCCCTAGTACGAGAGGACCGGGACGGACGAACCTCTGGTGTGCCAGTTGTCCTGCCAAGGGCATGGCTGGTTGGCTACGTTCGGGAGGGATAACCGCTGAAAGCATCTAAGCGGGAAGCCTGCTTCGAGATGAGGACTCCCACCCACTTGATGGGGTAAGGCTCCCAGTAGACGACTGGGTTGATAGGCCGGATCTGGAAGCACGGTAACGTGTGGAGGTGACCGGTACTAATAGGCCGAGGGCTTGTCCTCAGTTGCTCGCGTCCACTGTGTTAGTTCTGAGGCAACGACCGTTGCCGGTACAGAGCAGAACGCATAACAGAAAAGTGTGCTTGTTCGCTCGAAACCATTAGGGTTTCGGTGGTTATAGCGTGAGGGAAACGCCCGGTTACATTTCGAACCCGGAAGCTAAGCCTTACAGCGCCGATGGTACTGCAGGGGGGACCCTGTGGGAGAGTAGGACGCCGCCGAACAATCTTTGGAGGACCCCTGGTCCCAGCGTTCAGCTGGGACCAGGGGTCCTTTTGTTTTTACAATGCTTGCGGTACCGAAGACAGGAGTCACCCATGTCCACCAACTCTCCCGACGACCGACCGGAGCGCGACCAGCGGCGACGGGACAGTGGCGACCGAGGCAGCCGTGGTGGTTACCGCGGCGGCTCCGACCGCGGTGACCGTGGTGGCTTCCGCCGTGACGACAACCGTGGCGGCGGCTACGGCCGGCGCGACGACCGACGCGGTGATGACCGCGGCGAGCGTCGGGACAGTGACCGTGGCGGCTTCCGCCGTGACGACAATCGTGGTGGTGGTGGTTACGGCCGGCGCGACGATCGTCGGGACGACCGGGATCGTGGTTCCCGTCCCGCGTTCCAGCGTGACGACCGCGACCGTGGACCGCGCCGGGACGACCGCGGCGACCGTCCGGCCTTCCGCCGTGACGATCGCCGTGACGATCGTGGCGGCTTCCGCCGTGACGACAACCGTGGTGGCGGGTACGGCCGGCGCGACGATCGGCGCGGCGATGACCGTGGCGACCGTCCGGCCTTCCGTCGGGACGACCGTCGGGACGACCGCCGTGACGACCGTCGTGATGACCGCGGTGGCTTCCGCCGTGACGACAATCGTGGTGGTGGTGGTTACGGCCGGCGCGACGATCGTCGGGACGACCGGGATCGTGGTTCCCGTCCCGCGTTCCAGCGTGACGACCGCGACCGTGGACCGCGCCGGGACGACCGTGACCGCGACCGGGGCTTCCGTCGCGATGACCGTGGCGACCGTCCGACCTTCCGCCGGGACGACCGTCGGGACGACCGCCGTGACGATCGGCGTGACGACCGCCCCGCCTTCCGCCGCGACGACCGCGGTGAGCGTCGGGACAGTGACCGTGGCGGATTCCGTCGCGACGACAACCGCGGTGACCGCGGTGGCTTCCGCGGCCGGGACGACCGCCGTGACGACCGCCGTGACGACCGAGGTGGACGCCCCGGTGGCTTCCGCGGTCGCGACGACCGTCGGGACGACCGCGGCGGACGCCCCGGCGGCTTCCGTGGCCGCGACGACCGCCGGGACGACCGCCGTGGTGGCGGGCGTTTCCGGGACGAGCGGGATCGGGACCGTGGGGACCGGGAGCCCATCAAGAGGCTGCCGATCCCCGAGGACGTCACCGGCGACGAGATCGACAAGGACGTACGGCAGGAGCTGCAGAGCCTGCCGAAGACGCTCGCCGAGGACGTCGCCAAGAACCTGGTGATGGTCGCCCGGCTCATCGACGAGGACCCCGAGGGCGCGTACGCCTACTCCAAGGTCGCCCTGCGGCTGGCGTCGCGCGTGGCCGCCGTACGAGAGGCGGGCGGGTTCGCGGCGTACGCGAACCAGAAGTACTCCGAGGCGCTCGCCGAGTTCCGGGCCGCTCGGCGGATGACCGGCAGTGCCGAGCTGTGGCCGGTCATGGCCGACTGCGAGCGTGGACTCGGGCGGCCCGAGAAGGCGCTGGAGATGGCCGGGGCGCCCGAGGTGCACAAGCTCGACAAGGCGGGGCAGGTCGAGATGCGGCTCGTCGCGGCCGGCGCCCGGCGTGACATGGGCCAGCTCGACGCGGCCATCGTGACGCTGCAGAGCCCCGAGCTCGCCTCCAACTCCGTCCAGCCGTGGACCGCGCGGCTCAGGTACGCCTACGCCGACGCACTGCTCGCCGCCGGTCGTGAGGGCGAGGCCCGCGAGTGGTTCGCGAAGGCCGTCGAGGCCGACCGGGACGGCAGCACGGACGCCTCGGACCGGCTCGCGGAGCTGGACGGCGTCGAGTTCGTCGATGCCTTCGACGACAGCGACGACAGCGACGACAGCGAAGACACCGACGACACCGACGACAGGGACGCGAGCGACGGCGGCGACGCGGAGCGCGTCGAGGTCGAGGACGACAAGGACTGACCTGTGCCAAGGGGCGGGACCGCATGCGGTCCCGCCCCTTCGTGTGTCAGGACTCCAGCGCGCGCAGCACCAGGCCCGAGGCCGGTTTCGGGCCGAACGACGTCGACTTGCGGGGCATCGTCACGCCCTGCCGGGCCAGGTCGCGGACGACCTCCTCGCGGACGGGATGCATCAGGACCGCCGTACCGCCGTCGCGTTCCGCCTTGGCGACCGTCGCAGCCGTGTCGTGGATGTAGGCGATGTGGGCCGGCGAGTCCTCCGGGATGCGCCAGACGTGGTCGAGGAGCGTGGCGTGCAGGACCGTGGCGTCCAGCGTGCGCCAGGCCGCGGGGCGGTCGGCGGGGATCGTACGGGCCAGGAGGCCCGGGTCCGGGCGGTCCAGCAGGTGGAAGGCGCCGTCGCCGGCCAGGAGGAAGGCGTTGCCCGCGCAGGCGGCGTCGGCGAGGACCTCGAGCGCCTCGGCCAGCGGCACGTCGAGCCGTCGTACCCGGAACAGGCCCTCCACGGCGGCCAGCGCGTCCGTGACCGGGAGGGCGTGCAGGAGGCGGTGGATGGCGCGGACGCGCAGCGGGTAGCGGGCCGTGTCGACCAGGAGGACCAGGCCGTAGTCCCAGGGGCTGGGGGAGGGGTGCTCCGCGCGTAGACGGCGGTAGGTCGCCCAGCGGTGGTGACCGTCGGCGATCAGGGCCTGGTGCCGGGCCAGTTCGGACTGGATGCGGGTCACGTCGGACGGGTCGGTGACCGACCACAGGCGGTGGTTGTAGCCGTCCTCGGTGGTGGTGGACAGCAGTGGGGGCTTGTCGGCGAGGCGTTCCACCACGTCGGCCGTGGTGGCCGTCGAGCCGTTGCCGCGGTAGGTCAGGAGCAGGGGTTCCAGGTTCGCGGAGGTGGCGCGCATCAGGGCCGCCCGGTCGGCGACCACGTGCGGCATGACGTCCTCGTGCGGCAGGACCACGCCCTCCGCGGGATCCGAGACGCGCAGGGCGCCGATGATGCCGCGTTGCAGCATGCCGTCGGCGTGCCGCTGTTCGTAGACGTACAGGCCCGGTTCGGGGTCGGTGGTCAGGACGCCCTCGGCCTGCCAGCGGCGCAGGGTGTCGGACGCCTGCTCGTTGCGGTCGGCGGGGGTGGGGGCCTGCGGGAGGATCAGCCGGACGATGTTGTACGGGTCGGCGTCCTGGAGGTGGTGCAGGCCGTCGGGGCGTACGACGACGTCGTACGGCGGGGACGTCACCGCGGAGAGGCTGCCGACCCGGTCCGGGTCGTAGCGAAGGCCTCGGAACGGGGTCAGTTCCAGGCCCCGGCGCGCCGTCGCTTCCGAGTGACCTGCTGTGTTCATCCCGGCATCGTACGTGTGTCGGTGGCATGAGGGATGATCGGGGGAAAGCCGTCGAACGAGGAGCGATGCGGAATGAGCCAGAGCGTCAGGACGAGTCCCGCGGGCAGTGAGCGGGCCCTGAGCGAGGCGTACGACACGGCGCTGCTCGACCTGGACGGTGTGGTGTACGCGGGTGGCGACGCCATCGCGCACGCGGTCGAGTCGCTGGCGACCGCTCGCGCCGGCGGGATGCATCTCGCCTACGTCACCAACAACGCGCTGCGGACCCCGGACTCGGTGGCCGCCCACCTGACCGAGCTGGGGATACCGACGGGGGCCGACGACGTCATCACCTCCGCGCAGGCGGTGGCGCGGCTGATCAGCGAGCAGGTACCGGCCGGCGCGCGGGTGCTGGTGATCGGCGGCGAGGGGCTGCGGGTCGCGTTGCGGGAGCGCGGGCTGGAGCCCGTGGAGTCGGCGGACGACGATCCGGTGGCGGTCGTGCAGGGGTACGGCGGCCCCGAGTTGCCGTGGGGGCGGTTCGCGGAGGCCTCCTACGCCGTCGCGCGCGGAGTGCCCTGGTACGCCTCCAACACCGACCTGACGATTCCGGGCGCCCGCGGGATCGCGCCGGGCAACGGCGCGGCGGTGGAGGTCGTGCGCATCGCGACCGGCGCCGAACCGCAGGTGGCGGGCAAGCCGTTGCCCCCCATGCACCGGGAGACCATCCTGCGGACCGGCGCCGAGCGGCCGCTGGTGGTCGGGGACCGGCTGGACACGGACATCGAGGGGGCGTTCAACGGGGAGGTCGACTCCCTGCTCGTCCTGACCGGCGTCACCGACGGCGCCCAGCTGCTGGCCGCGCCGCCGCAGCACCGGCCGACGTTTGTCGACGCCGATCTGCGCGGGCTGCTGACGGGCCAGCCGGAGGTCGAGGAGGCGGACGGCGGCTTCCGGTGCGGAGGGTGGACGGCAGTCGCCGGTGCGGAGCGCCTCGAACTGGACGGAGAGGGCGAGGCGTTGGACGGGCTGCGGGCGCTGTGCGCGGCGGCCTGGACGGCGGCCGGTGAGGGTGTGTGCGAGCTGGACCCGGGGAAGGCGCTGGCGCGGCTGGGGTTCTGAACACCGGGAATCGATCGGCGATGCGAGGGTAGGCTAACCTAACCTCGTGTTGGTCGACAGTCCTCCAGAGCAGTGCGCGGAGACCGCCCCCGCGCCCCCAACCCGCCGGGTGGTCCGTGTCTTTGGGCTCCTGGTCGCCGTCCTGGTCCTGGTGCTGGTCGCCTCGGCGAGCATCGCGATCGGGGCGAAGGGGCTGTCCGTGGGGCAGGTGTGGCACGGCCTGTTCCAGGACACGGGAACCTACGGGGACGTCGTCGTCGACGAGCGGCTCTCGCGCACCGTCCTCGGACTGCTCGCCGGTGCCGCGCTCGGCCTGTCCGGGGCCGTGCTCCAGGCGCTCACCCGCAATCCGCTGGCCGACCCCGGGCTGCTCGGCATCAACGCCGGCGCGTCGGCCGCGGTCGTCACTGCGATCACCTACCTCGGTGTCACCAGCCTGAGCGGCTATGTGTGGTTCGCGTTCCTCGGGGCCGCGGCGGTCGGGGCGCTCGTCTGGTTCCTGGGCGGCAGCCGGGGCGCCACGCCGGTGCGGCTCGCGCTCGCCGGCACCGCGATCAGCGCCGCGCTCTACGGCTATCTGCAGGCCGTGATGATCACGGACCAGGCGGCGCTGGGCAAGATGCGTTTCTGGACGGTCGGTTCGCTGTCCTCGGCCACCGATTCGACGATCACCCAGGTGCTGCCGTTCTTCGTGGCCGGCACGCTGCTGGCCCTCGGCCTCGCCCGGCCGCTGAACGCCGTGGCGCTGGGCGACGACACCGCCAGGGCCCTCGGCGCCGACCTCAACCGCACGCGGGCGCTGTCCATGCTGGCGGCGACCGTGCTGTGCGGGGCGGCGACCGCCGCGTGCGGGCCGATCGCGTTCGTCGGGCTCATGGTCCCGCACGCCGTACGGTCCTTCACCGGTCCCGACCTGCGCTGGATCCTGCCGTACGCGACGATCCTGTCGCCCGTGCTGCTGCTCGGCGCCGACGTCGTCGGCCGCGTCGTCGCCCGCCCGGCGGAGCTTCAGGTCGGCATCATCACCGCGCTCGTCGGCGGGCCCGTCTTCATCCTTCTGGTACGACGGCGGAGGACGGCCCAGCTGTGAGGAACCACCGTGTGCTCAGGGCCCCGGGCGGGCTCTCCCTGCGCCTGGACGTCCGTGCCGTCACCGTCGTCGTCCTCCTGCTGCTCGCCGCGCTGGCCGCGAGCGTCGTGCTCATCGGCACCGGCGACTTCCCCATCCCGGCCGGCGACGTCGTGAGGACGCTGCTCGGCGACGGCAACGCGGGCCAGGAGTTCATCGTCAACGAGCTACGGCTGCCCAGGGTGCTGGTCGGGCTGCTGGTCGGCGCCTCGCTCGGGCTCGGCGGGGCCCTGTTCCAGGCCGTCACCCGCAACCCGCTGGGCAGCCCGGACGTGCTCGGCCTCGGACAGGGCGCGACGGCCGGGGCACTGGTGATGATCGTGCTGTTCTCCGGCAGCGCGGCCCAGGTCACCCTCGGCGCGCTCGTGGGCGGACTCGCGACCGGCCTCGCCATCTACCTGCTGGCCTGGAAGCGGGGTGTGCACGGCTACCGGCTCGTACTGGTCGGTATCGGCGTCTCCGCGATCGTCACGGCGGTCAACGGCTATCTGCTCACCGTCTCCGACATCGTCGACGCGGCCCGCGCGCTCGTCTGGATGACCGGGTCCCTCAACGGCCGTGACTGGGACCAGGTCTGGCCGCTGCTCGTGCTGTGCGCCGTGCTCGTGCCGCTCGTCCTCGCCAACGGACGCGGCCTGCGGATGATGGAGATGGGCGACGACGTCTCCCACGCCCTCGGGGTGCGCGTGGAGCGCGTACGGGCGTTGCTGATGGTGGCCGCCGTCCTGCTCGTCGCCACGGCGACAGCCGCGGCCGGCCCGGTCGGCTTCGTCTCGCTCACCGCCCCGCAGCTCGCCCGCCGCCTGACCCGCTCACCGGGTCCGAACCTGCTGCCGTCCCTGTGCATGGGCGCCGCCCTGCTGGTCACCGCCGACTGGGCATCCCAGCGGGCCTTCGGCGCCGACCAGCTGCCCGTCGGCGTGGTCACCGGCGTCCTCGGCGGCGGCTACCTGCTGTGGCTGCTGGTCGCCGAGCGCAGGGCGGGGCGGATATGAGCGGCCCGCAGAACACGTACACCCCAAGGAGCACAGTGAACCGCCTGTCCGCCGAGAACGTCACCCTCGCCTACGACCAGCGGGTCATCGCCGAGCAGCTCTCGGTGGAGATCCCCGACCACTCCTTCACCGTGATCGTCGGCCCGAACGCGTGCGGCAAGTCCACGCTGCTGCGGTCCCTGTCGCGGATGCTGAAGCCGAGCCGGGGCCGGGTGCTGCTCGACGGGCAGGTCATCCATGCGATGCCCGCGAAGAAGGTCGCGCGGACCCTGGGGCTGCTGCCGCAGTCGTCGATCGCGCCCGACGGGATCACCGTCGGCGACCTCGTCGGCCGCGGCCGGTACCCGCACCAGGGCCTCCTGCGCCAGTGGTCGGCCGAGGACGAGCGGGTCGTGCGCGAGTCCATGGCGCGCACGGGCGTCGCCGAGCTCGCCGACCGGTACGTGGACGAGCTGTCCGGCGGTCAGCGGCAGCGCGTGTGGATCGCGATGGCGCTCGCCCAGCAGACACAGCTGCTGCTGCTCGACGAGCCGACCACCTACCTCGACATCCAGCACCAGATCGACGTCCTCGACCTGTGCGCCGAACTGCACGAGGAACAGGGGCGGACCCTGGTCGCCGTGCTGCACGACCTCAACCACGCCGCCCGCTACGCCACCCATCTGATCGCGCTCAAGAGCGGCCGGGTCGTCGCCGAGGGCACGCCGAACGACATCGTCACGGCCGAGCTGGTCGAGGAGGTCTTCGGCCTGCGCTGCCAGGTCATCGACGACCCGGAGACGGGGACCCCGCTCGTCGTGCCCGCGGCGCGCAAGGCACGCGCGTCGGTGACTACAGAAGCTTCCTGAGACGGAACAGGTCGACCAGGCTCGCCTCCAGCCTCACCCGGCCCGAACCCCAGGCGCGCGCGAAGTTCAGCTCGCCGTCCACCAGGCCCACCAGGTCGTCGCCTGCCATCGAGAGCCTGATCTGGGCCTTCTCCCGCGGCGGCCCCTGCAGGACCTCGTCGACGGTGATCCGGCCGCCGGTCATCCGGCCGACGAAGGTCACGTCCAGGTCGGTGATCCGGCAGCTCACCGAGCGGTCCAGGGCGGCGGCCGCGCGGACGTCGCCCTCGGCGCCCCGCATGTTGTCCGAGAGCTTCTCGAGTGCCGTACGGCACTCCTCGATCGTTGCCATCGCGATCGACGGTACCCCAGGGCTTCGATGTAGCGTCTGGGCATGAGCGACTCTGTGCCCGAGGCCGTACCGGAGCAGGAGCGGCCCGAGGTCGAACCGGAGTACGACCCCGCCGCCCCCGCCGCCCTGGACGTGCCCCGCACCCCCACCGGCAACGCCGAGGTCGATGCCCTGCTGGAGCGGCTCGGCGACGCCGACCACCTCGCCACGGACGGACACGTCGAGGTGTACGAGGATGTACACCGAGGGCTGCGCGACGCGCTCACCGCGCTCGACGCGCGCCCGGGACCCCCGGCGCCCTCGCCGTCGTACGACACGAGGACGCCTTCACCCTCGTATGGCAACAGGAGCTGAACCGAACGTGGCAGGAGTCGCACGTCGCCGTCTGGACGCGGAGCTGGTCCGCCGTAAGCTCGCGCGCTCGCGTGAGCACGCGAGTCAGCTGATCGCGGCCGGGCGGGTCAGCGTCGGCAAGACCGTCGCGACCAAGCCGGCCACACAGGTGGAGACCGCGGCCGCGATCGTCGTCACCGCCGACGACGGCGATCCCGACTACGTCTCCCGGGGTGGGCACAAGCTTGCGGGTGCCCTGCGGGCGTTCGTGCCGCAGGGGCTCGTGGTGGAGGGGCGGCGGGCGCTCGACGCCGGCGCCTCCACCGGCGGATTCACAGACGTGCTGCTGCGCTCGGGGGCCGCGCACGTCGTCGCCGTGGACGTCGGTTACGGCCAACTCGCGTGGACTCTGCAGAGCGATGAACGCGTCACCGTCAAGGACCGTACGAACGTACGCGAGTTGACGCTTGAAGCGATCGATGGGGAACCTGTGGATCTTGTCGTGGGCGATCTGTCCTTCATCCCGCTGGGGCTGGTGCTGCCGGCCCTCGTGCGGTGCGTGAAGCCGGACGCCGACCTGGTGATGATGGTCAAGCCGCAGTTCGAGGTGGGCAAGGAGCGGCTTGGAAGCGGGGGAGTCGTGCGGAGTCCGCAACTGCGGGCGGAGGCCGTGCGGGGGGTGGCCCACAAGGCGTGGGAACTCGGGCTCGGGGTGCGGGGTGTCACCGCCAGTCCGCTGCCCGGACCGTCCGGGAATGTCGAGTACTTTCTGTGGCTGCGGGCCGGAGCAGCCGAACTGGACCCGGCCGATGTCGACCGAGCAGTGGCGGAGGGGCCGCGTTGAGTCAGAACCGAGCTCGTACTGTTTTCCTCCTCGCCCACACGGGCCGGCCGGCGGCCATCCGCAGTGCCGAGCTGGTGGTGAAGGGCCTGCTGCGCGAGGGCATCGGCGTCCGTGTGCTGGAGTACGAGGCCGCCGACCTGCCGCTGCCGGACGAGGTACAGCTGGTCAAGGAAGCGACTCCGCAGTGCCTCGACGGGTGCGAGCTGCTGATCGTGCTCGGCGGGGACGGGACGCTGCTGCGGGGCGCCGAGTTCGCCCGCGCGTCCGGCGTGCCCATGCTCGGCGTCAACCTCGGGCGGGTCGGCTTCCTGGCCGAGGCCGAGCGGGACGACCTCGACAAGGTCGTCGACCGGGTCGTGACCAAGGCCTACGAGGTCGAGGAGCGCATGACCGTCGACGTCGTCGTTCACCAGAACGGGGACATCGTGCACACCGACTGGGCGCTGAACGAGGCGGCCGTGCAGAAGGCCGGCGCCGAGAAGCTCCTGGAAGTCGTGCTGGAGATCGACGGGCGGCCCGTCACCGGGTTCGGGTGCGACGGGATCGTGCTCTCCACCCCGACCGGGTCGACCGCCTACGCCTTCTCCGCGGGCGGGCCCGTGGTGTGGCCCGAGGTCGAGGCGCTGCTGATGGTGCCGATCAGCGCGCACGCCCTGTTCGCCAAGCCGCTGGTGACCTCGCCGGACTCGGTGCTGGCGGTGGAGGTGCTGCCGCACATCCCGCCGGGTGTGCTGTGGTGCGACGGGCGGCGGACGGTGGAGCTGCCGCCGGGGGCCAGGGTCGAGGTGCGGCGGGGGGCCGTGCCGGTGCGGCTGGCCCGGTTGCACCACGCGTCGTTCACGGATCGGCTGGTGGCGAAGTTCGCCCTGCCGGTCTCGGGGTGGCGGGGCGCTCCGCACTAGGGCCCGGGCGGTGACCGATCGTCGGCGGGTGCGGGTGTTTTGTGGTCGCTCGCGCAGTTCCCCGCGCCCCTCGGGGCGTGACACTCCCCCGGGTGACAAGGGCACCTCGCACTCGCCCGCCCCGACCTCGTAAGGTCTTCATCGTGCTGGAAGAGATGCGGATACGGTCCCTCGGCGTCATTGATGACGCGGTCGTCGAGCTGTCGCCCGGGTTCACCGCTGTCACCGGTGAGACGGGTGCGGGCAAGACCATGGTGGTCACCAGCCTCGGGCTTCTCCTGGGAGGGCGCGCCGACCCTGCGCTCGTGCGGATCGGGGCCGACAGGGCCGTGGTCGAGGGGCGGATCTCGGTGGCCGCGGGTGCCGCGGCCGTCGTGCGGGCCGAGGAGGCCGGGGCCGAACTGGACGACGGTGCGCTGCTGATCAGCCGCACCGTCTCCGCCGAGGGGCGGTCGCGGGCCCATGTGGGCGGGCGGAGCGTGCCGGTCGGGCTGCTCGCCGACCTCGCCGACGACCTCGTGGCCGTGCACGGGCAGACCGATCAGCAGGGGCTGCTGAAGCTGTCCCGGCAGCGGCAGGCGCTGGACCGGTACGCGGGCGACGCGGTCGCCGGGCCGCTCGCCAAGTACGGCGAGGCCTACCGGCGGCTGCGGGCCGTGTCGGTCGAGCTGGAGGAGATCGTCACACGCGCGCGTGAGCGGGCCCAGGAGGCCGACCTGCTGCGCTACGGGCTCGACGAGATCGCCGGGGTCGAGCCGCGGGCCGGGGAGGACGTCGAGCTGTCCGAGGAGGCGGAGCGACTCGGGCACGCCGAGGCGCTGTCGTCCGCCGCCACGGCCGCTCACGCCGCCCTCGCCGGGAATCCCGAGGACCCCGAGGGCATCGACGCCGCGACCCTCGTCGCGGGCGCCCAGCGGGCGCTGGACGCCGTGCGTTCGCACGACCCGGCGCTGTCCGCGCTCGCCGACCGGATCGGGGAGATCGGCATCCTGCTGGGCGACGTGGCGGGGGAGCTGGCCGGGTACGCCGACGACCTGGACGCCGACCCGCTGCGGCTGGCGGCCGTCGAGGAACGGCGGGCCGCGCTCACCGCACTGACCCGGAAGTACGGCGAGGACGTCAACTCCGTTCTGGCGTGGGCCGAGCGCAGCGCCGCGCGACTGACCGAGCTGGACGGCGACGACGAGCGGATCGGCGAACTGACCGCCGAGCGGGACGCGCTGCGGGCAGAACTGGGCGGGCTCGCCCAGGCGTTGACCGACGCGCGGGCGGAGGCCGCCGAACGGTTCGCGGCGGCCGTGACGGCCGAGCTGGCCTCGCTCGCGATGCCGCACGCGCGCGTGTCCTTCGAACTGCGGCAGACCGAGGACCCGGAGGGCGTGGAGGTCGGCGGACGCACCGTCGCCTACGGGCCGTCCGGCGTCGACGAGGTCGAGCTGCTGCTCGCCCCGCACCCGGGGGCGCCGCCGCGGCCCATCGCCAAGGGCGCCTCCGGCGGTGAGCTCTCGCGCGTGATGCTCGCCGTCGAGGTCGTGTTCGCGGGGACGGACCCCGTGCCGACGTATCTCTTCGACGAGGTCGACGCCGGTGTCGGCGGCAAGGCGGCCGTCGAGATCGGGCGGCGCCTCGCCCGGCTGGCGAAGAGCGCGCAGGTCGTGGTCGTGACCCACCTGCCGCAGGTGGCCGCCTTCGCCGACCGGCAGTTGCTGGTGGAGAAGACGAACGACGGCTCCGTCACGCGGTCAGGCGTGAAGGTCCTCGAAGGTGAGGACCGCGTACGGGAGTTGTCCCGGATGCTGGCCGGCCAGGAGGACTCGGAGACGGCTCGGGCACACGCCGAGGAGCTGCTGGCCACGGCCCGCGCCGACGTCTAGCGGGGCCGGACCTGAAGTGGGCCGATCCGCGGGTGGGCGGGGCGGGCGGCCGGGGGCGTGCGCCGGTGCCGTCGGGCGGCGGCGGTGCGCCCGCGCGATCCGCTCGCCGGGGGCATCCGGCCCGACCGGGCGCCCGCACTGGCTCATGTGCTCCCGGCGGCCCCGACACCGTCACGGATCCTTCACCGCCCCACCCGGAACCACCCCGTCCTCACCCGTGTGAGTGACCCCACCCCGGTTTCCGTGCGTTCTCAAGCACTTTCGCGTTGCCGGAACACCCGTACGTACTGGCATCCTTGGCGTAGAGCGTGGAGGAAACCGCGCGGTACATCCCCTCAGCCCGGTCCTTCTGTACCTTCTTCGTGACCGCCCGACGCCGAACCAGGAGCCCCGGCCGCGTGAGCCCCGTGAGCAGCCATCCGCCGCACGGCCAGTCGCCGCTGCGCACCGTGCAGGTGCTGGGCGGCGGCAACGCCGGCAGCAGCGCGCATGTGCGTTCGCTGGCCTCCGGGCTCGTCGCGAGGGGCGTACGCGTCACGGTGTGCGCCCCCGCCGAGGCCGACCGTCTCTACGACTTCACCGGCGCCGGCGCCGAGCACGTGCACGTGCCGCGCAGCAGCGACCCGGCGTCCGTGGCCGTGCTGCGGGAGGCGTGCAGGAACGCCGACCTGGTGCACGCGCACGGGTTGCACGCCTCCTTCCGCGCCGTGCTCGCGCTCGGCGGCCGGCGCACCCCGTTCGTCGTCACGTGGCACAACCGGGCGCACGCCGAAGGCGCCCGGGCCCATTTGCTGCGCCTGCTGGAGCGGCGGGTCGTGAAGGCCGCCACGGTGGTTCTGGGGACCACCTCCGACCTCGTCGACCGGGCCCGCGGCTCCGGCGCCCGGGACGCGCGCCTGGCCGCCGTAGCCCTGCCCTTGCCGCCCCGGCCGGCGGAGCAGGACGACCCGGAGCGGGCCGGCTCCAAGCTTCGGGCCGAACTCGGCGCGACCGGACGCCCGTTGCTGATGGCCGTCGGATCGCTGGACCGGCACCGCGGTTACCGCACCCTCCTGGACGCCGTGCACGGGTGGCGGCGCCTCGACCCGGTGCCGCTCGTCGTGATCGCCGGAGAGGGCCCGCTGCGCGCTGTGCTGCAGCGCCGTATCGAGGACGAGGAGCTGCCCGTCCGGCTCATCGGGCGCCGCGACGACGTGGGCGACCTCCTCGCCGCCGCCGACCTCGCGCTGCTGCCCAGCAGCTGGGAGTCGCGGTCCGTGTTCGCCCAGGCGGCCCTGCACGCGCGCGTGCCGCTCGTCGCGACCCGCGTGGGCGGCATCCCCGAACTCGTCGGCGACGCGGCCGAACTGGTCCCGTACGGCGACGCGAAGGCCCTGGCCGACGCCGTGACCGCGCTCCTCGCCGACCCGAAGCGCTGCGAGCTGCTCAAGGACAACGGCACCCGGCAGGCGGCCACCTGGCCCACCGAGGACGAGACGGTCGCCCAGGTGCTCAGTGTCTACGACGAGTTGACCCAGCCCCGGCCGCTCGTCTGAGCCCCGTCCAGGCGCCGTCCTAGGGCACGTGCCGACGGGCCCGCAGGGCCAGGCTCAATGCCAGTACCGTCTGCGGGTCGTCGAGGTCGGTGCCGAGCAACTCGCCGATCCTGGCGAGGCGGTTGTACAGGGTCTGGCGGTTGAGGTGGAGTTCACGGGCCGTCTCCGCCTTGCGGCCGGCGTGCGCCAGATAGGTCTGCAGGGTGGGCAGCAGAGGCGGCTTCGAACGGTTGTCGTGGTCGCGCAGGGGGCCGATGGCACGGTCCACGAACGCGGCCAGGTCGGGATGGTCGCGCAGCCGCCACAGCAGCAGGTCGATGTCGAGGCGGCGGGCGTCGTACCAGGGCCGGTCCGTGAGCCCCTGGGCCGCCGTGGCCGTCTCCGCCGCGTGCCGCAGCCCCGCCGAGGCCGCCGCCCAGCCGCCCGCGACGCCGACCACCACCACCGGCGGCTGCGCCCCCGGCCGCCGCATGCCCGCCCGCTCCACTCCCGCCCGCAGCGCCGCCGCCACCCGGTCCGCCACCGCCGACCGCTCCGACTCCGACCGCAGGCCCAGCAGCACCAGGACACGGCCCTCCACGGGCCGTACGCCCAGCAGCACCGGCACCCCGACCGCGGCCAGCTCCTCGGACACGGCGCGCGCCAGCACCGCCCAGCCGCCTCCCGGCGACAGCGTGTCGCCCAGCCGCATCACGACCGGCAGCAGCGGGCTGCCGCCGGGCTTGAAGCCCAGCACGCGCGCCTGCGCGGGCGCGTCCTCGGCGGTGATGCGGCCTTCGGCGAGGTCGGTCAGGAAGTCGCCGCGGCCGCGCGCCGCGAGCTCCTCCTCCTGCCTGGCCTGCATCAGCACGACCGCCAGGATGCCCGCCGCCCGTTCGGCCGCCATCCGGTGCACCGTCACCAGCGGCGCCCGCACCGGAAGCAGCACCAGGCGCGCCCGCACCGAGCCCGTTCCCGGCCCGCCCCCGGGCACGTCCACGAGGACCGAGCCCGACGGCGGCGGGGCGTCCTTGTGCTGGCCGCGCAGCCCCTCCCAGACCTGCAGCGGGTCCGCGCCCTCGGGGCCCTCCCCGGCGGCGTACAGCAGCTGGCCGTCCGGGGTCTCCAGGAAGACCGGGTTGCCGCCGAAGTCCGCCAGGATGCCCAGCACCTGGGGGACCCCGCCGCCGCCCAGCAGGGCCTCGGTGCAGCGGCGGTGCACCTCCTCGGCCCGCTGCAGCAGCGCGTAGTGGCCGTTGACGATCTCGGTGTGGATCTCCTCCGTCACCGTGACGAAGGGCACCTCACGGTGCAGCTGCACCAGCGGCAGCCCCATCGCGCGTGCCGTGTCGACGAGCGTGGCGGGCAGCCGGGTGAACCGGGGGCCGAGTTCCACCACGAGGGCCGCGATGCCGCGCTCGGCCAGGGTGCGCACGAACGCCCGCTGGTCGGCCGGGCGGGTGCCGAGCCCGTAGCCCGTGGTCAGCAGCAGCTCGCCGCCCTTCAGCAGCGAGGCGATGTTGGGCACCTCGCCGGCGTGCACCCAGCGCACGGTCCGCCGCAGCCGGTCGGCGCCCGCCAGGACCTCGGGCAGACCGCTGCGCAGACCGGGCAGCTCCAGCGCCCGCTGCACCGTGATCCCGCCGCCCTGGGTGTCGAATCCGCTGTCCATGCCGCTGTCCATGGAGCGGACGCTACCTGCGCGGATGCCGTCGGGACAGCTCAGGGCGCGCCCCGAAGGAGCGCGGGGCTGCGTTCGCTGCGGCCCCGCCGCGTGGGCGCGACCGGCCACGACGTCGCCGCGGACGACCGACGGCCCGTCGCGGGCTTTCCAGCGGAGCGCCTAGCCCCCGTAGGCTCCCGAGGCCGTCAGGCGCAGGGCCGTGTCGATGAGCGGGACGTGGCTGAAGGCCTGCGGGAAGTTGCCGACCTGGCGCTTGAGGCGCGGGTCCCACTCCTCGGCGAGCAGGCCGAGGTCGTTGCGCAGCGAGAGCAGCTTCTCGAACAGCTTCCGCGCCTCGTCCACCCGGCCGATCATCGCGAGGTCGTCCGCCATCCAGAACGAGCAGGCCAGGAAGGCACCCTCGTCGCCGGGCAGGCCGTCTACGCCCTCGCTGTCGCCCTCGGTCGGGTAGCGCAGGATGAAGCCGTCCGCGGTGGACAGCTCGCGCTGGATCGCCTCGATCGTGCCGATCACGCGCTTGTCGTCCGGCGGCAGGAAGCCCATCTGCGGGATGAGCAGCAGCGACGCGTCCAGCTCCTTGGAGCCGTACGACTGCGTGAAGGTGTTGCGCTCCTTGTCGTAACCCTTCTCGCACACGTCCCGGTGGATCTCGTCGCGCAGCTCCTTCCACCGCTCCAGCGGGCCGTCGGCGTCGCCGGACTCGATGAGCTTGATGGTGCGGTCGACGGCGACCCACGCCATGACCTTGGAGTGCACGAAGTGGCGGCGCGGGCCGCGCACCTCCCAGATGCCCTCGTCCGGCTCGTCCCAGTGCTGCTCCAGGTAGCGGATCAGCTTCAGCTGGAGCAGGGAGGCGTAGTCGCTGCGGGCCAGGCCCGTCATGTGGCCCAGGTGCAGGGCCTCGGTGACCTCGCCGTAGACGTCGAGCTGGAGCTGGTGGGCGGCGCCGTTGCCGACCCGCACGGGCGCCGAGCTCTCGTAGCCGGGCAGCCAGTCCAGCTCGGCCTCGCCGAGCTCGCGCTCGCCCGCGATGCCGTACATGATCTGCAGGTTCTCCGGGTCGCCGGCGACCGCGCGCAGCAGCCACTCGCGCCAGGCGCGGGCCTCCTCGCGGTAGCCGGTGCGCAGCAGCGAGGACAGCGTGATGGCCGCGTCCCGGAGCCAGGTGTAGCGGTAGTCCCAGTTGCGGACGCCGCCGATGTCCTCCGGGAGGGAGGTCGTCGGCGCGGCGACGATGCCGCCCGTCGGGGCGTACGTCAGCGCCTTCAGCGTGATCAGCGAGCGGATCACCGCTTCGCGGTACGGGCCGTGGTAGGTGCAGTGCTCGACCCACTCCCGCCAGAAGTCCTCCGTCGCCTGCAGCGAGCCCTCCGGGTCCGGCAGCGCGGGCGGCTGCTTGTGCGAGGGCTCCCAGGAGATCGTGAACGCGATCCGGTCACCCGGGGCGACGGTGAAGTCCGAGTACGTGGTCAGCGACTTGCCGTAGGTCTCGCACTCGGTGTCGTACCAGACCGAGTCCGGGCCGGCCACGGCGACCGTGCGGCCGTCGTGCTTGTGCACCCAGGGCACGACCCGGCCGTACGAGAAACGCATCCGGAGGGCCGAGCGCATGGGCACGCGGCCCGAGACGCCCTCGACGATGCGGATCAGCTGGGGGGCGCCGTCACGCGGGGGCATGAAATCCGTCACTCGGACCGTGCCGCGCGGGGTGTCCCACTCGGATTCCAGGATCAGCGAGTCGCCGCGGTAGCCGCGCCGGGCCGCCGTCGGGGGCTCGGCGTCGGAGGCGTGGGCGGGGCCCAGACGCCAGAATCCGTGCTCCTCGGTGCCCAGCAGGCCGGCGAAGATGGCATGCGAGTCGAAGCGGGGCAGGCACAGCCAGTCCACCGTGCCGTCCCGGCAGACCAGGGCAGCGGTCTGCATGTCTCCGATGAGTGCGTAGTCTTCGATGCGCCCGGCCACGTGCAACTCCAGTCGAACGGCCACGTCACCCCCAGCAGGGGGCTGTCGCTATTGCGGTCAAGGGGTCGTTGTAATGCGTCGTTGAGCGGTGAAGCAAAGCAGTCGTGCCTGCCGTGTGGCAAAACGACAATTGATGCTCAACGAACTGACGAGCTCTCGTTGTTCCGGTGATTACAGGCGGGGGTGGTGCCGTGTACCCGGCCGGGCTCGGCAGCGAGTGTCCGAGCAGGATACGACGCACGTAGATGATCTGTGTGCCGCTCCGGGCAACCCACGTCGGCCGAACGGGTGAGCAACGAGGGGGAAACAGTTGAAAGCGTGTGCGTCCGTGGCGACCCGTGTGCGGAGCGTGCCCGGAAGCCATCGGCTGCCTTCGCTGATACCCTGGTAGCCCGTGGACCGGTGGGCGAGAGAACCCCGGAACCGCAACCCAAACCGCGACCACGGGAGCCCCCTCTTGGCCATGCCGCCCGCTGCTTTTCGAAACAGCACAGCTTCGACGACCAAGCACATCTTCGTCACCGGGGGTGTCGCCTCCTCGCTCGGCAAGGGCCTCACCGCCTCCAGCCTTGGCATGCTGCTCAAGGCGCGGGGCCTGCGCGTGGTCATGCAGAAGCTCGACCCGTACCTGAACGTGGACCCGGGCACGATGAACCCCTTCCAGCACGGTGAGGTGTTCGTCACCAACGACGGCGCCGAGACCGACCTGGACATCGGCCACTACGAGCGCTTCCTCGACCGGGACCTGGACGGCTCGGCCAACGTCACCACCGGCCAGGTCTACTCGACGGTGATCGCCAAGGAGCGGCGCGGCGAGTACCTGGGCGACACCGTGCAGGTCATCCCGCACATCACCAACGAGATCAAGCACCGCATCCGCCGCATGGCGACGGACGAGGTCGACGTCGTGATCACCGAGGTCGGCGGCACGGTCGGCGACATCGAGTCGCTGCCGTTCCTGGAGACCGTCCGCCAGGTGCGGCACGAGGTCGGCCGTGACAACGTCTTCGTCGTCCACATCTCCCTCCTGCCCTACATCGGCCCGTCGGGAGAGCTGAAGACGAAGCCGACCCAGCACTCGGTTGCGGCCCTGCGGAACATCGGTATCCAGCCGGACGCGATCGTGTTGCGCTGCGACCGCGAGGTGCCCACCGCGATCAAGCGGAAGATCTCGCTGATGTGCGACGTCGACGAGGCAGCGGTGGTCGCCTGCCCCGACGCGCGCTCCATCTACGACATCCCGAAGACCGTGCACGGCGAGGGCCTGGACGCCTATGTCGTCCGCAAGCTGGACCTGCCGTTCCGCGACGTGGACTGGACGACCTGGGACGACCTGCTCGACCGCGTCCACAACCCCGACCACGAGATCACCCTGGCCCTGGTCGGCAAGTACATCGACCTGCCCGACGCCTACCTCTCGGTCACCGAGGCGCTGCGCGCCGGCGGCTTCGCCAACCGGGCCCGCGTCAAGATCAAGTGGGTCACCTCCGACGACTGCAAGACCCCGGCGGGCGCCAAGGCGCAGCTGGAGGACGTCGACGGCATCTGCATCCCCGGCGGCTTCGGCGACCGCGGTGTGCTCGGCAAGGTCGGCGCGATCAAGTACGCCCGCGAGAACCGGATCCCGCTGCTCGGCCTCTGCCTGGGCCTGCAGTGCATCGTGATCGAGGCCGCCCGCCACCTGGCCGACATCCCGGACGCCAACTCCACCGAGTTCGACTCGGCCACCGCCCACCCGGTCATCTCCACCATGGCCGAGCAGCTGGACATCGTCGCCGGCGAGGGCGACATGGGCGGAACGATGCGCCTGGGCATGTACCCGGCCAAGCTGGCCGAGGGCTCCATCGTGCGCGAGGTGTACGACGGCAAGGAGTACGTCGAGGAGCGGCACCGTCACCGCTACGAGGTCAACAACGCCTACCGCGCGGAGCTGGAGAAGAAGGCGGGCATCCTGTTCTCCGGCACCTCGCCGGACGGCAAGCTCGTGGAGTACGTGGAGTACCCCCGTGAGGTGCACCCCTACCTGGTCGCCACCCAGGCGCACCCCGAGCTCCGCTCGCGTCCGACCCGGCCGCACCCGCTCTTCGCGGGCCTGGTGAAGGCGGCCGT
The DNA here is from genome assembly GCF_050214755.1 of Streptomyces sp. C1-1. Lineage (NCBI taxonomy): Bacteria > Bacillati > Actinomycetota > Actinomycetes > Kitasatosporales > Streptomycetaceae > Streptomyces > Streptomyces sp. C1-1. The sequence continues at coordinate 7,765,902 of NZ_CP189826.1, forward strand.
CGAGCGTCAGCGGGCCGAGGGCGCGCAGGCGAATTCGGACTGACACAAGAGTTGTACGGTGGCCGGGGCGCGCGCATTCAAAAGGTGGGCGTCCCGGCCGCTTCTTTTTGCACATGGGGAAGGACAGGGCATGACCATCGAGGACACCTCCGCGGAGTGGGAGATCCGGTCGACGGAGATCCCGTTCACGGGCGCCAAGACCGCCGTCCGTACGGACGAGGTCGTCATGCCCGACGGCTCGGTCGTCCGCCGCGACTACCAGGTCCATCCCGGCTCGGTCGCCGTCCTCGCCCTCGACGACACCGGGCGCGTCCTGGTCATCCGCCAGTACCGTCACCCCGTGCGGCAGAAGCTGTGGGAGATCCCGGCCGGTCTGCTCGACGTCCCCGGCGAGAACCCGCTGCACGCCGCCCAGCGCGAGCTGTACGAGGAGGCCCACGTCAAGGCCGAGGACTGGCGGGTGCTGACCGACGTCTACACCACGCCCGGCGGCTGCGACGAGGCCGTGCGCATCTTCCTGGCCCGCGATCTGTCCGAGGCGGACGGCGAGCGCTTCGAGGTCGAGCACGAGGAGATCGACCTGGAGTACGAGCGCGTGCCGGTCGACGAGCTGGTGCGGGGCGTCCTGGCGGGCGAACTGCACAACAACTGCCTCGTCGTCGGCGTCCTTTCGCTCGTCGCCGCGCAGAACGGCGAGGGGCTGGACGCGCTGCGTCCGGCGGAGGCGCCGTGGCCCGCGCGTCCGTTCGAGGCCTGAAGCCGCTCGGGCCATCAGAGACGCCACCGGTGTGACCATCTGCTGATCCGATCGGGGGACCTGCCCGCCGCGCTCCACCTGGACCGTTGCAGAGCGTGAACTAGGCTCTGTTACCGCCCGGACCGGAGTCCCGGCGGGCTCTTGCGTGTGGTGGGACGGGAGTGTGCCCGTGACGGATCAGGCGGTGGACCCAGGCGGCGTACGGCTGTCGGAGCGCGGTGCTGCGGAGCGTCAGTTCCTCGGCCGTACAAGGGAGTTGAAGGAACTGCGCGCCGACATCGCGCGTGCGGGCCTGGACACCCTGTCCGGAAAGAAACCTCCACGCGCGCGTGTGCTGCTCATCGCGGGACGGCCCGGCTCCGGGCGCACGGCCCTGGCCGAGGAACTCGTACGGCAGGTCGCGGACCGTTACGACGACGGGGTGCTGCGGGCGCGGCTCAGCGAGCCCGACGGCACCCCTGTCCCCACCGAGCGCACCGCTCGCGACCTGCTGGCGGCGCTGGACCGGCCGACCCCGGCCGGAGCCGCCGCGGACGAGCTGTCCGAGGCGCTGCGCACGGCCCTCGCCGACCGCCGGACGCTGATCCTGCTCGACGACGCGGCCGACGCCGAGCAGGTCGACGCCCTGCTCCCGGACAGCCCGGACTGTCTGGTCGTCGCCGTCTCCGACGGCCCCCTCACCGGCATCTCCGACGTCCGCCCCTGCACCCTCGGCGGCCTCGACACCAAGTCCGCCATCGAGCTGCTGACCGAGTACACCGGCTCCGTCCGCATCACCGTCGACCCGCGGGCCGCCGAGGGCCTGGTCGAGGAGTGCCAGGGCCAGCCCGCCGCGCTTCGGCTGGCGGGCGGCTGGCTCGCCGCGCGTCCCAAGGCCGCCGTCGCCGACCTCGCCAAGCAACTGCGGGCCGACGGCCAGGAGGGCACCCCGCTCGGCCGCGTCTTCCGGCTCTCCTACGCCTCGCTGCCCTCCGCCGCCGCCCGGATACTGCGACTGCTCTCCCTCGCGCCGGGCGGCCTGATCGACCCGCACAGCGCGTCCGCGCTGGCCGGCTGCTCGGTGGGCGGCGCCCGCACCACGCTGGACGACTTCGTCGCCCTCGGCCTGCTGCGCTCCGTGGACTCGCCGCTGCCGCAGTACGAGGTCCCGGGTTGTCTGCACCCCCTGCTCAAGACCCTCGCCGAGACCCAGGAGCGCCCCGCCGAGCTGCAGCTGGCCCGCGCCCGGATGCTGGAGCGGACGGTGCGGCTGCTGCAGTCGTGCCGGGCCATCACCGAGACCGACAGCGCCGAGGCCCGCGAGAAGCTCCAGGGCATGCCCCGCTCCCTGCGCTTTCCGCACCCGCGCGCCGCCGAGGACTGGCTGCGGCTGCGCCGGCCGGCCCTGCTGGCCGCCGCCCGGGCCGCGGTGGCCGACGGGGAGCTGGACACGCTGGCCCGCCGCCTGATGTCCCAGCTGGTCAGGACGATGGTCGCGCACTTCGGCATGCAGGCCGCCGCGCCGGACCTGTACGGCGTCCACGGGCTGGTCCTGGACGTCGCCGAGCGCCGGAAGCTGCCCCGGGAGGCCGCGGCGGCCCTGCTGAACCTGGGGGACCTGGACGCGCAGACGGGGCGCACGGCGGACGCCCTGATGCGCTACCGGGCCGCGCTGGACGCCGGACGGGAGGCGAACGACCCGTACGCGACCGGACGCGCGATGGAATCCGTAGGCGGCGCGCATCTGGAGCTCGGGGACTACGACCGGGCCGCCGACTGGTTCGGCCGGGCCCTCGCCCAGCGCCTGGCCCGGGACGAGCGCGCCGAGGCCGCCCGGCTGTATGGCCGTATCGCCGCCGCGCACACCTACGCGGGCCGCTACGGCGAGGCGCTGCGCAACTGGCGGTCGGCGGCCGCCGGACACCGCAAGAACGGCGATGTGGCCGCCCAGGCACGGGCGTTGAGCGAGACGGCGCGGGTCCAGGAGTACGCCGGACGCCCGGAGGAGTCGCTGCGAACCTGCCACGAGGCGCTGGACCTCGCGCGCCGCGCCGACGACGTACGGCTCCAGGCGGCGCTGCAGCTGCGGCTCGCCGACACGATGGACCACCTCGGCGATCCCGCCGCCGCGCAGCTGCACCGGGGCGACGCCGAGCGGCTGCTCGGTGAGGAGCCGGACCTGCCGGAACCGATCGATGAAACGAAACAAGACGCTGACGCCTGCGAAATCCGTAGTACACCTGCTGAAGATTGATGCAATGAAAGGCTAGACACCGGGAACACCTTCATTAGACTGGCTCTGCCGCACCTTCTCCTGCGGTGTCTCCCGGTGTGCTCATGCATGCCTGGGTATGTGTTGTATTGCCCCACATCCACTGAGCCAAGGACCGTGATCGACGTGAAGGTCGGCATCCCCCGCGAGGTCAAGAACAACGAGTTCCGGGTGGCCATCACCCCGTCCGGCGTGCACGAGCTCGTGCGCCACGGCCACCAGGTCGTCATCGAGCAGGGCGCCGGTGCCGGCTCGTCGATCCCGGACGAGGAGTACGTCGCCGCGGGCGCCCGGATCCTCGGCACCGCCGACGAGGTGTGGGCCACCGCGGACCTGCTGCTGAAGGTCAAGGAGCCCATCGCGGAGGAGTACCACCGCCTGCGCAAGGACCAGACGCTCTTCACCTACCTGCACCTGGCCGCCTCCAAGGAGTGCACGGACGCGCTCATCGAGTCGGGCACGACCGCGATCGCCTACGAGACCGTCGAGCTGCCCTCCCGCGCGCTCCCGCTGCTCGCCCCGATGTCCGAGGTCGCGGGCCGGCTCGCCCCGCAGGTCGGCGCCTACCACCTGATGCGCTCGGTCGGCGGCCGCGGCGTGCTGCCCGGCGGCGTCCCCGGCACCCAGCCCGCGCGGGCCGTCGTCATCGGCGGCGGCGTCTCCGGCTGGAACGCCACGCAGATCGCCGTCGGCATGGGCTTCCACGTCACCCTGCTCGACCGCGACATCAACAAGCTCCGCGAGGCCGACAAGGTCTTCGGCACCAAGGTCCGCGCGATCATGTCCAACTCCCTGGAGCTGGAGAAGGCCGTCCTGGACGCCGACCTCGTCATCGGCGCGGTCCTCATCCCGGGTGCCAAGGCCCCGAAGCTGGTCACCAACGAGCTCGTGGCGCGGATGAAGCCGGGAAGTGTCCTTGTCGACATCGCGATCGACCAGGGCGGCTGCTTCGAGGACTCCCACCCGACCACGCACGCCGAGCCGACCTTCCAGGTGCACGACTCGGTCTTCTACTGCGTCGCCAACATGCCCGGCGCGGTGCCCAACACCTCCACCTACGCGCTCACCAACGCCACGCTGCCGTACATCGTCGAGCTGGCGAACCGCGGCTGGGTGGAGGCGCTGCGCCGCGACCCCGCGCTCGCCAAGGGCCTCAACACCCATGACGGCAAGGTCGTTTACCGCGAGGTCGCGGAGGCGCACGGCCTGGAGCATGTGGAGCTCGAGTCGCTCCTCGGCTGAGTCCCCCGCCGGCCACCGGAGAACTAAGTCACCTTTTCGTAAAGGCGATACGTCAACAAGACGCGTCAACCCTGCACACACGGCCGGACCTTGCCCCACAAGGTCCGGCCGAATGTGTGTATGGTCACTTTGCGACTCTCGCTCAACTCGCCTCGAACGTAACTCTTCGGTCGATTCGCACACCGGTGAAACCTGCCGTGCGACGGCCGTACGCCCTTGACAGTGGGATGTTTCATTGTCGACACATCGAGCCGGGTCCGGCGGATTGTGTTGCTGTGGACGCCCGACACGCCATAGAGTCGCCAACCGTCGGCATGGTGCCACGCTGACCTGTCTAGAAGTTTCCTGGTCACCAAGGAGGTAAGACGACTTGTGAATGAGTCGACATTTTCTCCCGGGGGTGGTCAACCAGGAATGCCTGTACGGGGCCAGGGCCCCGCGGGGTTCGAGGCTGTCGGCTCCGTTGCTGTGCGCACCTTCGCAGCCCACCAGAGCCCCGGTCCGCAACTTGCCGGGACAGCACACCAGAGCATGGATGGCCATCACGTGAACGCCATGGCCGGCGACGGAAGTGGCGCGCCCCACAACCACTTCGCCGACTACGACGAACTGCCCGACGGGCACTTCTACGACCCGGACGCCGAGTACGAACCCGATCCCGAGTACGCGGCCACGCTCGCGCCCGACGCCGCCCGGCAGCGCCGTGAGCGCGTCGGCCCGACCGGTCGCCCGCTGCCGTACTTCCCGATCCCGGGGCCGCTGACCGACCACGGCCCCGCGAAGATCATCGCGATGTGCAACCAGAAGGGCGGCGTCGGCAAGACGACGTCGACCATCAACCTGGGTGCCGCGCTGGCGGAGTACGGACGGCGCGTGCTGCTCGTGGACTTCGACCCGCAGGGCGCGCTGTCGGTGGGTCTCGGCGTCAACCCGATGGAGCTCGACCTCACCGTCTACAACCTGCTCATGGAGCGGGGCATGGCGGCCGACGAGGTGCTCCTGAAGACCGCGGTCCCGAACATGGACCTGCTCCCGAGCAACATCGACCTGTCGGCGGCCGAGGTCCAGCTGGTCTCCGAGGTCGCGCGCGAGTCGACGCTGCAGCGTGCGCTGAAGCCGCTCATGGCCGACTACGACTACATCGTGATCGACTGTCAGCCCTCGCTGGGTCTGCTGACGGTGAACGCGCTGACGGCCGCGCACAAGGTGATAGTGCCTCTGGAGTGCGAGTTCTTCGCCCTGCGTGGTGTCGCGCTGCTGACGGAGACCATCGAGAAGGTTCAGGAGCGGCTCAACCCCGAGCTGGAGCTCGACGGGATCCTCGCCACGATGTACGACTCGCGCACCGTGCACAGCCGTGAGGTGCTCGCGCGTGTCGTCGAGGCGTTCGACGACCACGTCTACCACACGGTCATCGGGCGCACGGTCCGCTTCCCGGAGACCACGGTCGCCGGCGAGCCGATCACCACGTACGCCTCCAACTCCGTCGGCGCCGCCGCCTACCGTCAGCTCGCCAGGGAGGTGCTCGCCCGGTGTCACGCCGAGTGAGTCTGCCGGGGGCCGACGAACTCTTCCGTACGACAGGGGGAATGGCGCTCCAGCCGTCCACGCCGCGGCGTGGGGCCAACGGTGAGGCCAGGGTGCCCGCGCCCGCCGGCGAGAGCGACCCGGCCGTGGTGCCGTCCGAGGACGCGCCGCAGTCGGTGCCCGCGCAGGGCGGCGACGGCGAGGGCGCCGAGCACGTGGCGGCGGAGCCGGAACAGTCGATCGACGCGGGCGAGTCCCGCAGCCGCCCCGCGCGGCGTCAGACGGCGCAGGAAGGTTCTGCCGCGCCGGCGGCCGCCGCACAGCCCCGCAAGCGCGGACGGGCTGCCAACCGGCGCCCCAGCGGGCGGGAGCGGCACGACGAGAAGATCACCGTGTACGTCTCCGCCGAGGAGCTGATGGACCTGGAGCACGCCCGTCTCGTCCTGCGCGGCGAGCACGGGCTGGCGGTCGACCGCGGGCGGATCGTCCGCGAGGCGGTCGCCGTGGTGCTGGCCGATCTGGAGTCCCGTGGGGACGCGAGCATTCTGGTACGTCGGCTGCGCGGGCGGTAGGCGGTAGCCTGCGGGGGCCATGACCTCGAACGACGTTCCCAGCCCCGGCGCAGGCGCCGGCCGTCGGCGTGCGCTGGGGCGGGGACCGGGCACCGCGCCCGCCGAGGCCCCGGAGACCGCACCGGAGGGTGTACCGGCCGTCGTACCGGAGGTCGTACCGGCCGATGTGGAACCGGAGCCGGAACCTGCCGATGTGGAGCCGGAGCGGGAACCGGCCGATGTGCAACCGGAGCCGGAACCGGCCGTTGTGGAGCCGGAGCCGGAGCCGGAGCCGGAGCCGGAGCCGGAGCCGGAGCCGGAGCCGGCCGTTGTGGAGCCGGAGCCGGAGCCCGAGGTGCTCCCCGAGGCCGCTGCCGAGGCACCCGGCGACGGCGTCTTCAAGGTGCGGCTCTCCAACTTCGAGGGCCCCTTCGACCTGCTGCTCCAGCTGATCTCCAAGCACAAGCTGGACGTCACCGAGGTCGCCCTGTCCAAGGTCACCGACGAGTTCATGGCGCACATCCGGGCCATGGGTCCGGACTGGGACCTGGACCAGACGACCGAGTTCCTCGTCGTCGCCGCCACCCTGCTCGACCTCAAGGCCGCCCGGCTGCTGCCGTCCGCCGAGGTGGAGGACGAGGGCGACCTGGCGCTCCTCGAGGCACGGGACCTGCTGTTCGCGCGGCTGCTGCAGTACCGGGCGTACAAACAGATCGCCGACATCTTCAGCGCCCGGCTGGAGGACGAGGCCCGGCGCTACCCCCGTACCGTCGGCCTCGAACCGCACCACGCCGAGCTGCTGCCCGAGGTCGTCATCAGCATCGGCCCGGAAGGCTTCGCCCGGCTCGCGGTCAAGGCGATGCAGCCCAGGCCCAAGCCGCAGGTGTACGTCGACCACATCCACGCGCCGCTGGTCAGCGTGCAGGAGCAGGCCGGGATCGTGGTGGCGCGGCTGCGGGAGCTCGGCGAGGCCAGCTTCCGGGCCCTGGTGGAGGACACCGACGACACGCTCACCGTCGTGGCGAGGTTCCTGGCGCTGCTGGAGCTGTACCGGGAGAAGGCCGTGGCCCTGGAGCAGGAGACGGCCCTCGGGGAACTGCTCGTGCGGTGGACCGGCGGCGAGGGTGAGGCCCAGCCGAAGGTGACCGACGAATTCGACCGACCGCCCGAGCCGCCCAAGGAGGACAAGGCGTGAGCGATGACACCACCGAACTCCCGGCCGGGCTGCGTTCCGTCGCCGGCCTCGACCTCAAGCCCGCCCTGGAAGCCGTCCTGATGGTCGTGGACGAGCCCGCGACCGAGGAGCATCTGGCGAAGATCCTGGAGCGGCCCAGGCGACAGATCGCGAGCGCCCTGCGGGAGCTGGCCGACGACTACACCGTGCAGGGCCGTGGCTTCGAGCTGCGGTTCGTCGCCGGCGGCTGGCGTTTCTACACCCGCCCCGAGTACGCCGCGGCCGTCGAGCGCCTCGTCCTGGACGGCCAGACGGCGCGGCTCACCCAGGCGGCCCTGGAGACGCTGGCCGTCGTCGCCTACCGCCAGCCGGTGAGCCGCAGCCGCGTCTCGGCCGTGCGCGGAGTCAACTGCGACGGGGTCATGCGCACCCTGTTGCAGCGGGGTCTGGTCGAGGAGGCGGGCACGGAACCCGAAACAGGTGCGATCCTGTACAGGACGACGAACTACTTCCTGGAGCGGATGGGCCTGCGCGGTCTGGACGAGCTCCCGGAGCTCGCGCCCTTCCTCCCGGAGGCGGAGGCGATCGAGGCCGAGACCCAGGAGGGCGTGCCGTCGTTCGATCCGGACGCTCCGGATTCCGAGGACGCAGACGACAAGACGGAACTTTGATGCGAAGCAGCAGCGGCAGGAACAGCAGCGGAAACAACGGCGGGAGCCGTGGTGGCAACAGCGGCGGCCGCGGCGGGAGCAGCGGTGGCCGCGGTAACTACCGCGGCGCCGGCAATTCCCGTGACGACAAGCAGGGGGCCGGCCGGCCGAAGAAGCCGCGCCCGGAGGAGCGGCGCTACGACGTGGGCCCCGGCGCCACCCAGGACGGCCCGAAGTCGGGCCGCGGCGGTTCGGCCCGCGGCGGCGCCAAAGGCGGCCCCAGGCAGTCCCAGCAGGGCGGGCGCGGGCGTACTGCCCCCGGCACCTCCCGCGAGTACGAGGCGCGCGCCGAGGAGCGCAACCGGGAGCGGTACGCGGGCAAGAAGGAAGTGAAGCTGCCCAAGACGTTCCCCGGCGCCGAGCAGGAGGGCGAGCGGCTGCAGAAGGTCCTCGCGCGCGCGGGCTACGGCTCCCGGCGTGCCTGCGAGGAGCTCATCGAGCAGGCCCGCGTCGAGGTCAACGGCGAGATCGTCCTCGAGCAGGGCAAGCGCGTCGACCCGGAGAAGGACGAGGTCAAGGTCGACGGCCTGACGGTCGCGACGCAGTCGTACCAGTTCTTCTCGCTGAACAAGCCCGCCGGTGTCGTCTCCACGATGGAGGACCCGGAGGGCCGTCAGTGCCTCGGGGACTACGTCACCAACCGGGAGACCCGGCTCTTCCACGTGGGACGGCTCGACACCGAGACCGAGGGCGTCATCCTGCTCACCAACCACGGCGAGCTGGCGCACCGGCTGACCCACCCCAAGTACGGCGTGAAGAAGACCTATCTCGCCGCCATCGTGGGCCCCATCCCGCGCGACCTGGGCAAGAAGCTCAAGGACGGCATCCAGCTGGAGGACGGCTACGCCCGCGCGGACCACTTCCGGGTCGTCGAGCAGACCGGCAAGAACTACCTGGTCGAGGTGACCCTGCACGAGGGCCGCAAGCACATCGTGCGCCGCATGCTCGCCGAGGCCGGCTTCCCGGTCGAGAAGCTGGTGCGCACCTCCTTCGGGCCGATCACCCTGGGCGACCAGAAGTCGGGCTGGCTGCGACGGCTGTCGAACACCGAGGTCGGCATGCTGATGAAGGAAGTCGATCTCTGATCCCGCCCGCGGGTCTCGGCCGGTTCCGGATTCGTCCGGGCCGGCCGATTCGTTTTGGCGCCCCCGCCGGTCTGTAGAGGGACGGAGGGAGCGCCATGACCACGACGAGGGACTGCGGTGCACTGCTGGAGCGTTCGCTCGCCTACGCGCTGGGGAGCGTCGCAGCGGTGCCGCCCGGGAGCCTGGAGCGGGCCACGCCGTGCGCGGACTGGGATCTCGGGGAGCTGCTCGGGCATCTCGCCGACTCGCTGGACGCGCTGTACGCGGGGCTGACGGGCGGGCGGATCGGGCTGTCGCCCGCGGCTCCCGCGGCCGTCGACCTCGCCTGCGCGTTCCGCACGCGCGCGTGTGCCGTGCTCGGGGCCTGGGCGGCCGGGCCGGGGGAGCGGGTGCTGGTGGGCGAAGTGCCGCTGGACGTGCGGGTGATGGCCGCGGTGGGCGCCGTCGAGATCACCGTGCACGGGTGGGACGTGGCGCGGTCCTGCGGGCGGCCCCGGCCCGTGCCGCGTGCGCTGGCGGCCGAACTGCTGCCGGTGGCGCGGTGCGTGGTCGCGCCCGAGGACCGCGGCGTCCGGTTCGCCGCGCCGGTCACCGTGTCCCCGTACGCGGGTCCCGGCGCCCGGTTGCTGGCCTTTCTGGGGCGCGACGGCTGATCAGCCGCAGCCCGATCCCGTCCGGCCCGCGCCGTCGAGCAGGCGCCGCATCAGCTCGGCGGCCCGGACGGACGCGGTGCCGCAGCAGTTGTTGAACAGGACGTGCAGCCGGTCGACGCGGGCGGCGAGGTCCCGTAACCGCGGGAGCCACTCGGCGAGTTCGTCCTCGTCGTAGTCGTGCCGGAAGCGGTCCTCCTTGCTGCCCGACCCCCAGGCGGGACTGCGCCCGTGGAAGCGGACGACGGACAGCCGCGACGAGGTCACCGGGGTGACCGGCGGAACGGACGAGGGCAGCGTCCGGTTCATGTCGACGGCCACCGCCGTCATGCCGTACCGGCCGAGCAGGGCGCGGGTCGCCTCCGCCCACTCCTCGCGCCACCATCCGGGGTGCCGGAACTCCACGGCGAGCGGCCATCCGGCGGTCCGCTCGGCGCACTCCTTCAGGAACTGCCCCGCCCGTCGGCCGGGCCGGAACCACGGCGGGAACTGGAACAGCACGCCGCCCAGCCGCCCGGCCTCCCGCAGCGGCTCGATCCCCTCGGTGAAACGGGCCCACACCTCGTCGAGCACCTTCGGGTCGTGCGGTCTCGCGGGAATCCCGTCCGGCAGGGCCGCGTCGCGGGCCGGGTGGCCGGTGAGCAGCGAGAAGGCCTTCACGTCGAAGACGAAGCCGTCCGGGGTCCGTTCGGCCCACAGCCGGCTGTTGCGGGCGCTCGGCAGTCCGTAGTACGTCGAGTCGACCTCGACGACCGGGAATCGCTCGGCGTAGTACCGCAGCCGCCCCTCCGGGTCCCTGCGCCCCGCCGGGTACCAGCCGCTGCCCACCAGCGCGCGGTCCGTCCACGAACACGTGCCCACCAGGATCTCACCCATGGCGTGCCGGTTACCCCCGGAGGGCTTGTGAAAGCACCGGTCCCGTGTTTATAGTCGAAGTGACCATTAAGGGGGTGGGGGCATGGAGTACGACAAGTACGCCTACGAACCCTTCGCCGTCACCGTCGACCTCGCCGTCCTGACCATCCGCGACGGCGCCCTGCACGTCCTGCTCGTCGAGCGCGGACAGGACCCGTTCGCCGGTCACTGGGCGCTGCCCGGCGGCTTCGTCGAGCCGGACGAGTCCGCCGAGACGGCCGCGGGGCGCGAACTCGCCGAGGAGACGGGCCTGCAGGACGTCACCGGACTGCACCTGGAGCAACTGCGGACCTACAGCGAACCCGGCCGCGATCCCCGGATGCGGGTGGTGTCCGTCGCGTTCACGGCGCTGCTGCCGAACGCGCCCGAGCCGCACGGGGGCAGCGACGCGGCGGACGCGCGGTGGGTGGAATGCGACACGGCGCTGCCTCTCGCCTTCGACCACGACCGCATCCTCGCCGATGCCCGCGACCGCGTCGGCGCCAAACTCGAGTACACCTGCCTCGCCACCGCCTTCTGCCCGCCCGAGTTCACCCTCGGCGAGCTGCGGCAGGTCTACGAGACGGTCTGGGGCACCGCGCTGGACCGGCCCAACTTCCGCCGCAAGGTGCTCGCCACACCGGGCTTCGTCGAGCCCGTCGCGGGCGCCGCGCGCCTGACCGGCGGGCGCGGCAAACCCGCCGCCCTCTACCGCGCGGGACCGGCCACCAGCCTCTCTCCGCCCCTCCTCCGACCGTCCCGGGAAGGACGCCCCGCATGACCGCAACCATCGTCGACAAGCGCGCCGCCACCGGGGCGTTGACCGGGCTCGCCCTCGGGGACGCGCTCGGCTTTCCCACCGAGTTCAACGACGTCCCGGCGATCCTCGCCAAGTGCGGGCCCTGGCGGCAGATGCCGCTGCCGACGCCCGCGATCGTCACCGACGACACCCAGATGACGCTGGCGGTCGGGCGGGCCCTGCGGACGGCCATGGACCGCGGAGTCCTCGCGCCGCAGCTGCTTCAGCGACCGCTGCGCCAGGAGTTCGTGGACTGGTACCAGTCGCCGGAGAACAACCGGGCGCCCGGCAACACCTGTCTGCGCGCCTGCGAGCTGCTCAAGGACGACAACCGGGCCTGGCAGGACGCCAGCCAGATCGGATCCAAGGGCTGCGGCGCCAACATGCGCGTCGCGCCGATCGGACTCGTCCCCAACCTGAGCGACGAACAGCGCTCGGGCGCCGCCCAGTTGCAGTCCGCGCTGACCCACGGACACCCCACGGCCCTCGCCGCCTCCGACCTCACCGCCCGTGCCGTACGCCTGCTCGCCCAGGGCGCCGAGCCCACCGGACTCGTCGGACAGCTGCGGTCGTACGCCCTGGAGAACCGCAGCAACTACCGCCACCGCTGGCTCGGTGACCTGTGGGAGCGCAGCCAGGATCCGAGCCCCGAGCACTTCATCGCGCGCGGCTGGGACGAGTGCCTGGAGGTCCTCGGCCGCCTTCAGGACGCGGTGCGCACGGTCTCGCCGGAGACCGACCCGTGCCTGGCCACCGGCGCCGGCTGGATCGCCGAAGAGGCCCTCGCCACCGGCCTGTTGTGCTTCCTGATGTTCGTCGACGAGCCCGTCACCGCGATCCGGCGGGCCGCCTGCACCTCCGGCGACTCGGACTCCATCGCCTGCCTCACGGGCGCCTTCGCCGGCGCGTACCTGGGCGCCGGCGCCTGGCCGACGGAGTGGGCGGACCGCATCGAGTACCGGGGCGACCTGATGACCCTCGGTGCCCTCTGGGACGCTTGAGCGGTGATCGACACCCTGGACATCGACCTGACGCCCGTGGTGGCCGAGCAGCCCGACCCCGTGCTGTTCGCCACCGTCTCCGGTGCGCACCTGTACGGCTTTCCCTCCCGCGACTCGGACGTGGACCTGCGCGGCGTGCACCTGCTGCCCACGGCCGCCCTCGTGGGGCTGCGGGAGCCGGCGGAGACCCGGTCCAGGATGTGGGACCGGGACGGCGTCGAGATGGACCTCGTCACCCACGACCTGCGCAAGTTCGTACGGCTGATGCTCCGGCGCAACGGCTATGTGCTGGAGCAGCTGCTGTCGCCGCTGGTCGTGCACACCACCGACGCGCACCGGGAACTGGCCGCACTCGCGCCGGGCGTGCTCACCGGCCATCACGCGCACCACTACCGGGGGTTCGCGAACACGCAGTGGCGGCTGTTCGAGAAGACCGGTGAACTCAAGCCGCTGCTCTACACGTTCCGGGTGCTGCTGACGGGCGTGCACCTGATGCGCAGCGGCGAGGTGCAGGCCCATCTGCCCACCCTGCTCGGCGAGGTGGACGCCCCCGCCTACCTGCCGGAACTGATCGAGGCGAAGGCGCGGCGGGAGCACGGGGACGCCGACGTCGACCACGCGCGCGTGCGGGCCGACGTGGAGCGGTTGCACGCCGTGCTGGACGAGGCGCAGCAGGCGTCGCCGCTACCCGACGCCCCGACCGTGTACGACGCCCTCCACGACTTCGTCGTACGGACCCGCCTGGAGGGCTGAGGCACGGCGGACGCGGACGAGGAAGTCCTCCACCCGGCGCCGGTCCGGCTCCTCGGGCAGCGGGCTGCGGTGGGCCGCCTCGTCCGCCTCGTCCGCCAGGCGGCCCATCCAGGACTCCACCTCGGCCCACGGGACCTCCCCGCGCTTGACGGCCAGCAGCGGCTCGCGCAGGTCGCCGACGTCGACGGTGAGGGCGCCCGTGCGCAGCAGATCGCGGGAGCTCGTCAGCAGGCGCAGCAGGTGCATGGCGTGCTTCCAGCGCGGGGCGCCGTGGGCGCGGACGTCCGCCTCCAGCTTCTTGCGCTGGCCGAGCGCGTAGCGGGCGAAGGTCTCGTGGGCGCGGCGGGAGAGGAACGCCCCGCGCAGTGCGAGGAGTTCGCGGCCCGTGTCGTCGGCGTACTCGACGAGCGGGGAGTGCAGGCACTCCAGGATGTTCGGGTTGGCGCGCAGCGCGAGCTCGCAGAAGCGCTCCAGTTCCCAGCTGAACTGCTCCTCCGCCGGCCCCTCGACGTGGGTCGGCGGCTTCTCGAAGCGCCAGAACAGGGGAGTGGGGGCGAGGAACACGCCCCGGCGGTCGGTGTCGCTGCCGTCCGTCGCCAGACCGAAGGCGCGCGAACCCATCACGCAGGCGTAGATCGTGTGGTCGCGTACCAGGGTCTCGGGGTGCATGGACCGGAGCGTACGCGGCACCTCACGCCAGGCGGATCGAATTTCCCTTCACCTCGATCTGCTCGGCGGGCAGCGGTTTGGGCGCGGGACCGCCGGCCACCGAGCCGTCGGCGATGCGGTACTTGCTGCCGTGGCACGGGCAGTCGATCGTGCCGTCCGCCACCGTGCTCACCGTGCAGCCGAGATGGGTGCAGATCGCCGAGAAGGCCTTGAACTCGTCCTTCTGGGGCTGGGTCACCACGACCTTCTGCTGGTCGAAGATCTTCCCGCCGCCGACCGGGATGTCGGAGGTCTTCGCCAGCTCCTGACCGGCGGAGGCCTTCGCCGAGGACGATCCGGAGCCGTTGCCGTCGCCGTACTTGCTGCAGCCCGAGGCGAGCGCCGCCGCGCCCGTCGCGAGGATCACCGTGCGCCGAGTCGAGCGGTGGGTCATGTCGTCACTCCGAACGTGCGGAAGAACCAGAAGGCGGACGTCAGCCAGAGGAGGGTGAGGGCGGTGAAGACCAGCCCGCCGACGAGGGGCAGGAGCCAGCCGGGCAGCCGCTCCGAGCGCAGCAGCAGCATCTTGGCACTGAAGACACCGAAGAAGAAGCAACCCAGGAGGGAGTGCCACATGACCCGTGTCGAGTAGCTCTGGTAGCCGAGCGCGTAGAGGCAGTGCACGGCGACCGGGACCGCCACCAGGAAGGCGACCCGGCCCGACCAGCGGTGCAGCGTCGCCGACCAGCGCGGTCCGGGCAGCTTGCCGTACACCATGAAGGCGCTGACCAACTGGACGAGGGCGAAGAAGAACGCGGTCGAGGCCAGCCAGGACTTCACCGCGCCCGTGCTGCTGAACCCGGCGAGGTTGAAGGCGATGCCGCTCGGGTGGTGGGTCCTGCCGTACACGCCGAGGGCGACCGCCACCGCGGCCGCGACCAGGGCCGGGACGAGATAGCGGGCCGGCCCCGGGGCACGGCGGGCCGGCTCCGGTGGCGGGAAGCTTTGCGTGGCGGCGTTCGGGTCGACGGTCATGTCGGCTCCCTGGGCAGGAGAGGCGGGCGGGGGATCAGGGCGTTACGGGACGGGCCGTGAGCTGCTGTCCGTCGACCGTCACCGCACCGGTCCGAGGGTCGATGGCGGGGGCGGCCGAGGGCTTCCCGTCGCGGGTGACCAGACCGACCTGCCGGCCGCTCGGCAGCACGATCCAGCCGCCGACGATCCTGGCGCCGGCCACCTGGCTGTTCGCCCGGTAGAGCCCGGAGGGCTTCTTGGCCCTGGCCAGGGTGAACGTGTAGTGCCCGCCGCCGACGTCGGCCGTGCCGGTCAGCTTCCCGCCGCCCTTCAGGGTGCCGTTCAGCCGTGCGCCGTTCGCGCCGGTCAGCCGCATGCCACCGGCACCTCGTACGTCGCCCTTGAGCCACGACTCGATGTTGTGGCCGTCGCAGAAGTACGCGATCGCCTTGCCGCCGCGCAGCGAGACGGCGACGGCGGAGGAGTCGTCGTCGGTACGGCCCGTGTAGACGCCGGCCGGCGCGGCGGACCGCTTCGGGGTCGGCGACGGGACGGCCGACGTGGAAGCCGCGGACGGCGACGGCTTCCGGGACGACGGCTTCTCGTACGTGGACGAGGCGCTCTTCGTGCCCGTCGTCGAGTCGAGCGTGAGCATGAAAACGGCGAGCAGCAGCCCTGCGAGCAGGGTCAGCAGTGGTCCAGGACGCTTCATGACGGGCCTCCCCCGAGGCGGGTTTCCTGTCATCAGAGCGGACCGGCGGGTCCGGCGTAAAGAGGCGCACGGGGTGTTCACACCCGAAGTGGCAGAACAGAGACAATCGGGTGACATCGCCGTGGATCGCCGGGCCGTCTCAGCGGGCGGGCGGCGAGGACCCCCGCGGCGTGGTCTGACTAGGCTGGACGCTCTCAGAGCCGATACATGAGCAAGGAGCAGCGCCGTGGCGGTACGAGCGGTCCGGGGAGCCGTCCAACTGGAACGGGACGAGGCCGGACACATGGACGAGCAGGTCGGCGCCCTGCTCACCGCCGTCCTGGAGCGGAACGACCTGACCGCCGACGACCTGATCAGCATCTGGTTCACGGCCACGCCCGACCTGCACAGCGACTTCCCGGCGGCCGCGGCCCGCAAGCTCGGCATCGTGGACGTCCCGCTGATCTGCGCCCAGGAACTCGACATCCAGGGCGCCATGCCCCGGGTCGTGCGCGTCCTCGCGCACATCGAGACCGACAAGCCCCGCACCGGGATCAACCACGTCTACCTCGGTGCCGCGGCCGCCCTGCGCAAGGACATCGCCCAGTGAGAACCGCACTCGTCATCGGCACCGGCCTCATCGGCACGTCCGCCGCGCTCGCCCTGTCCCAGCGTGGCGTCGTCGTCCACCTCACCGACCACGACCCCGAGCGGGCCCGCACCGCCGCCGCGCTCGGCGCCGGCACGGACGAGGCGCCCGACGGCCCGGTCGACCTCGCGATCGTCGCCGCCCCTCCCGCGCACGTGGCGACGGTGCTGGCCGACGCCATGCGCCGGGGCCTGGCCCGCGGCTACATCGACGTGGCCAGCGTCAAGGGCGGCCCGCGCCGCGAACTGGAGGCGCTGGGCCTGGACCTGGCGTCCTACATCGGCACGCACCCCATGTCCGGCCGTGAGAAGTCCGGCCCGCTCGCCGCCACCGGCGACCTCTTCGAGGGCCGCCCCTGGGTGCTCACGCCCACCCGGGACACCGACACCGAGGTCCTCAACCTCGCCCTGGAACTGGTCTCGCACTGCCGGGCCGTGCCGGTGGTCATGGACGCCGACGCCCACGACCGCGCCGTGGCGCTCGTCTCCCACATGCCCCACCTGGTCTCCAGCATGGTCGCCGCGCGGCTGCAGAACGCCGAGGAGGCCGCCGTACGGCTGTGCGGGCAGGGCATCCGGGACGTGACCCGGATCGCCGCCTCCGAGCCCGGCATGTGGATCGACATCCTCTCCGCCAACCCCGGGCCGGTCGCAGACCTCCTCTCGGACGTCGCCGCGGACCTGGACGAGACGGTGCGGGCGCTGCGGGCCCTGCAGTCCTCCGACGAGGACAAGCGGCACGAGGGCACGTCCGGCATCGAGGACATCCTGCGGCGCGGGAACGCCGGACAGGTCCGGGTCCCGGGCAAGCACGGTTCGGCCCCGCGGGCCTACGAGGTCGTGGCGGTGCTCATCGACGACCAGCCGGGCCAGCTGGCCCGCATCTTCGCCGACGCCGGACGGGCCGGGGTCAACATCGAGGACGTACGCATCGAGCACGCGACCGGGCAGCAGGCCGGTCTCGTGCAGCTGATGGTCGAGCCGCAGGCGGCGCCCGTGCTGACGGCGGCGCTGCGGGAGCGGGGCTGGGCCATCCGGCAGTGATCTTCCCGATCATCCGCCTGTAAGAGGGGACCCGGGAGGCCGGTAACCTTGTGCGGGGCGCGCTCGCGCCCGAACACCACCCGCCACACGCACCAGGAAGGTGTCCCCCTGTGGAAAACGGCGCCGCCAAGCCCGTGATCGTCGCCATCGACGGTCCCTCCGGCACGGGCAAGTCGAGCACGTCGAAGGCCGTCGCCGCAGAGCTCGGCCTGAGCTACCTGGACACCGGCGCCCAGTACCGGGCGATCACCTGGTGGATGGTCACCAACGGGATCGACATCGACGACCCCTCCGCGATCGCCGCCGTGGCGGGCAAGCCGGAGATCGTCTCCGGCACCGACCCGGCGCAGCCCACGATCACGGTCGACGGCACCGACGTGGCCGGCCCGATCCGCACCCAGGAGATCACCTCCCAGGTCAGCGCGGTCAGCGCGGTGCCCGAGGTACGCGCCCGGATCACCGAGCTGCAGCGCTCGGTGGCCGCCGCCGCCGAGAACGGCATCGTCGTCGAGGGCCGGGACATCGGTACGACCGTGCTGCCGGACGCCGACCTGAAGATCTTCCTCACCGCCTCCCCGGAGGCCCGCGCGGCCCGCCGCAGCGGCGAGCTCAAGGGCGCCGACGTGCACGCCACCCGCGAGGCCCTGATCAAGCGGGACACCGCCGACTCCTCCCGCAAGACCTCGCCGCTCGCCAAGGCGGACGACGCGGTCGAGGTCGACACCACCGAGCTCACCCTCCAGCAGGTCATCGAGTGCGTCGTCACCCTCGTCGAGGAGAAGCGGGCCGGGAAGTGACCACCGTCCCCGTCGCCTCCGAGCGCGGCGCCGAGGTCGGCCGGCGCATCGGCGTCGGCCTGATGTACGGGCTGTGGAGACCGCGTGTGCTGGGCGCCTGGAGGATGCCCGCCACCGGCCCGGTGATCCTCGCCGTGAACCACTCGCACAACATAGACGGCCCGATGGTCATGGGCGTGGCGCCCCGGCCGACGCACTTCCTGATCAAGAAGGAGGCGTTCGTCGGCCCGCTGGACCCCTTCCTGACCGGGATCGGCCAGCTGAAGGTCGACCGCTCGGTCGCCGACCGCGGGGCGATCACGCAGGCGCTGGACGTGCTGTCGGCCGGCGGGGTCCTCGGCATCTTCCCGGAGGGCACCCGGGGCGAGGGCGACTTCGCATCCCTGCGCGCCGGGCTCGCCTACTTCGCCGTCCGCAGCGGCGCCCCGGTGGTGCCGGTCGCGGTGCTGGGAAGTTCCGGGCGCGGCGGACGGTTGATAAAGGGGCTGCCTCCGCTGCGCAGCCGTATCGACGTCGTCTTCGGCGACCCCTTCGAGGCGGGCGACAGCTCCGGACGGCGCACGCGCAAGGCGCTCGACGAGGCGACCGAGCGCATCCAGAAGCAGCTCACCGCGCACCTGGAAAACGCCAGGCGGCTGACCGGTCGCTAGGCGACACTGAGTAGTGGATCAAACCGGGCGACACCGGACGGTCCACCGATCACCACGATGAACGAGGTACGGACTTCATGAACGACCACATCCACTCCGAGGGCTCTGCCGAAGAGCACGACCACGGAGAGCTTGGCGACGCCGAGTACGCGGAGTTCATGGAGCTCGCCGCGGAAGAGGGCTTCGACCTCGAGGACGTCGAGGGTGCCATCGAGGCGGCCGGTCACGGCCCGCTGCCGGTGCTCGCCGTCGTCGGCCGGCCGAATGTCGGCAAGTCGACCCTGGTCAACCGCATCATCGGCCGCCGCGAGGCCGTCGTCGAGGACAAGCCGGGCGTCACCCGCGACCGCGTGACCTACGAGGCCGAGTGGGCGGGCCGCCGCTTCAAGGTCGTCGACACCGGCGGCTGGGAGCAGGACGTCCTCGGGATCGACGCCTCCGTGGCCGCCCAGGCCGAGTACGCCATCGAGGCCGCCGACGCCGTCGTCTTCGTCGTCGACGCCAAGGTCGGCGCGACCGACACCGACGAGGCGGTCGTACGACTGCTGCGCAAGGCGGGCAAGCCCGTGGTGCTGTGCGCCAACAAGGTCGACGGGCCCAGCGGCGAGGCGGACGCCTCCTACCTGTGGTCCCTCGGCCTCGGTGAGCCGCACCCGGTCTCGGCCCTGCACGGCCGCGGCACCGGCGACATGCTGGACGCCGTCCTGGAGGCGCTGCCGGACGCGCCCGAGCAGACCTTCGGCGGCACGGGGATCGGCGGACCGCGCCGCATCGCCCTCATCGGCCGCCCCAACGTCGGCAAGTCCTCCCTGCTGAACAAGGTGGCGGGCGAGGAGCGGGTCGTCGTCAACGAGATCGCGGGCACCACCCGCGACCCGGTCGACGAGCTCATCGAACTCGGCGGCGTCACCTGGAAGTTCGTCGACACGGCGGGCATCCGCAAGCGCGTCCACCTGCAGCAGGGCGCCGACTACTACGCCTCGCTGCGCACCGCGGCCGCCGTCGAGAAGGCCGAGGTGGCGGTCATCCTGATCGACGCCTCCGAGTCCATCTCGGTGCAGGACCAGCGGATCGTGACCATGGCCGTCGAGGCCGGCCGCGCGATGGTCATCGCCTACAACAAGTGGGACACCCTCGACGAGGAGCGCCGCTACTACCTGGAGCGGGAGATCGAGACCGAGTTCGGCCAGGTGGCGTGGGCGCCGCGGGTGAACGTCTCGGCGCGTACCGGGCGGCACATGGAGAAGCTGGTCCCGGCGATCGAGGCCGCCCTGGCGGGGTGGGAGACCCGGGTTCCGACGGGCCGGCTCAACGCCTTCCTCGGCGAGCTGGTCGCCGCCCACCCGCACCCGATCCGCGGCGGCAAGCAGCCCCGCATCCTCTTCGGCACCCAGGCGGGCACCAAGCCGCCGCGGTTCGTGCTCTTCGCCTCCGGCTTCATCGAGGCGGGCTACCGGCGCTTCATCGAGCGCCGGCTGCGCGAGGAGTTCGGCTTCGAGGGAACGCCGATCCATATCTCGGTGCGGGTGCGCGAGAAGCGCGGCAACAAGAAGAAGTAGCGCCGACGGGCCAGAAGAAGTAGCGCCGACCGGCAAGCGGAAAGGGCGGCCCCGACCGGGGCCGCCCTTTCGCTTTCCTCAGCTGTTTCTCAGCGGGCCCGGTGGCAGGGCCGCCGGCACATGGTGCATCCCCGTGTGGCCCTGCTGGCCGATGTGCCCGACACGCTGCCACTGCGACTGTTGCCGGGCACTGTGGGCCCCCGCGCTGTACGCGCCGTACGAGCTGCTGAACGACCCCGGGCGGTGCGCGCTGAACTCCCCGGAGCTGTGCGGGATGTTTCCGAAGGAGATGAAGCCCAGCTCCTCCTCGCCGCTGCGGTCACCCGGCAGCGTGCGGAAGGACTTGACGTACTCCGCGTAGAGCGCGTCGTAGATCGGCGTGGCCGATGGGCCGCCCGGGAAGTCCGGAGCCGACGACCGCGAGGACGGGATCGGCGGATAGGACGAGCGGCGGGGAACGTCGTAGGTGTGCACGTACGTCCAAACGACCTCAGGCCACTTGGGATGCGGCTTCCCCCGCCGGGCGCGCTCAGGTGCCCGCGAGCGGCATGGCCGCGGCGACCAGTTTCCCGTTCGCCGCCGCCTTGTCCAGCGCGTCCCGCAGCAGGTCCTCGCGGGGCTGACGCCCGATCGACCCCACCGGCGCGGCGAACATCAGCACCTGCTGGTGCTTGTTCGCGGCGGCCCGCCAGCTCTCCGTGACCTGGAGCGGCTGGTGCGCCTGCCACCAGGCCACCGGCTGCCCGCCGTTGGCGTTCGGCTGCAGTACGGCGTGCAGCTGGCCCACGGCGAGCAGCACCGACCAGCCGTGCAGCACCGGAGGGACCTCGGTGATCTGCGTCAGCGGCATGAACCCCTGCTCGATCAGCAGCGGCAGGAAGTCGTCACCGAGCCCCGTCGCGCCCGGACGGACGATCGGCCCCGTCGGCTCGACCACCAGCGCCGGGTGCAACTCCCCGGCGATCAGCACGAGTCCGCTGGTCACGCCGAGCACGGCCTGCTCGGGGACGACCTTGTCGGGGTCCATGTCGACCGTGGCGCCGGAGATGGACCTCACGGCGCCCTGGAGCTGCTCCTCGGTGACCTGGACGACCTGCGAGGGCAGGCAGGTGGCGTGGGCGAAGGCGAGGACCGCGGTCTCGTCGCCGATGAACAGGACGGTGCTGGTGCGCTCCTGTTCGGAGTCGCCCGGGGTGCGGCAGGACGTGCAGTCGTAGCTGCCGGGGGCG
This sequence comes from Streptomyces sp. C1-1, assembly GCF_050214755.1. Lineage (NCBI taxonomy): Bacteria > Bacillati > Actinomycetota > Actinomycetes > Kitasatosporales > Streptomycetaceae > Streptomyces > Streptomyces sp. C1-1. The sequence goes on from NZ_CP189826.1 coordinate 7,787,576, forward strand.
TTCTCGCCGGCGAGCAGCCGGTCGGCCTCTTCGTCGCCGATCTCGGCGCGTACCTCGTCGCTGACATCGAGCATGCGCGGCACGGGTGGCTCCCCTCGGGAAGTGGTGAACCGGGCGGGTCCCGGGCTCATGAAGAAGACAACGGGCGATCTGTGGCGAGAGTCACGCTCCAGGGCGAAGGGAATCAATCCGTCCGACGCGCATGGTCACCACTCGTGCGGAATTGGTCACTCATGGTCAAATGCTCGGAAGTGCAAGGGAGTTGGTTGCGTGAAGTGAGTCACAGATCAAAGGAGCCACTGGTCGACAAATCCTGAAATCAGGGAATGAAGTGGGTGTCCCAAATTCACTGATACCCGCGGTAACAGCGAACTGGCCTGGAATGACGAGGAGTTGGTTGCTGACGCCTCGACAGGCTCTTTAGATTCCTCGGCCGTGTGCAACGAGCACCGCTCGGGAACGTCCGCCGATCGCGCCGGCCGGCCATGCAAGGCCGGTGCGAGCACGGCGGACGGGACGGAGCGCGGCGACCGGCCCAAGTGCCGCGAGCGCGCCCCGTCCTGGGGGACCCCGGGTGTCGGGAGAGGGAATTACATGTCCGAGTGTGCCGATACCAACCGCCACAACGGTCGCAAGACGCGTACGACGGTGGCCCTCGCCGGGGCCGCACTGCTCGCCGCCCCGCTGGGACTGCTGGCCGCGTCCGGCAACGCAGCCGCGGCCGACGGCGGAGTCTGGGACCGCATCGCCCAGTGCGAGAGCGGCGGCAACTGGCACATCAACACCGGCAACGGCTACTACGGCGGGCTCCAGTTCTCCGCCGGCACCTGGCGCGCGTACGGCGGCTCCGCCTACGCCTCGACCGCCGACAAGGCCTCCAGGGAAGCGCAGATCGCCGTGGCCACCAAGGTCCAGCACGCCCAGGGCTGGGGCGCCTGGCCGGTCTGTTCGGCTCGGGCCGGCGCGTCCGGAAGCGCCCCGGCCTCCTCCGGCTCGGTGACGACGAAGTCCGCCGAGACGACCAAGTCCACCAAGGCGGCCCCGTCGAAGAAGGCGCCGACGCGTTCTTCGGGCCACACCAACCGCAGTGCCTCCCGCGGTGACTACACCGTCCGCGAGGGCGACACGCTGAGCAAGATCGCCGCCCGGCACGGGACCACCTGGCAGCGGCTGTACGCCGCCAACAAGGCCGTCATCGGCGGTGATCCCGACATGATCCTGCCCGGGCAGCGGCTCGTCGTCTGAGGCGCTCCCGGTCACGCCCTGGGGCCCCGCCCGGTCGTCCGACCGGGCGGGGCCCCGCCGTCATCCCGGGAACTGCCGCCGCCCCCCGCGACGGCCCGGCGGTGTCCGTCGTCCCAGCTCGCCCGCCTGTCCGCCGAACGCCACCGAACCGCGCCGCAGTTCGTACACGAAGACGGCGTCACGGCCCTCCAGCGCAGGCGGCAGGCGCTGCTCGGCGACGACCACGCACGCGTCGAGACCGGCCAGCAGCTCATACGTACGGGCGGCGACCGGCGGTGCCATGCCCTGCGCGGGTTCGTCGACGAGCACCACGCGCGCGGGTGCCAGCAGGGCGCGGGAGAGCGCGAGCATGCGCTGCTCGCCGCCGGAGAGGGTGCCGGCGCGGCGCGGCAGCAGGCTCTCCAGCGGGGGGTAGGCCTCCAGGGCGAGGGCGAAGTCCCGCGCGGCCAGTTCGAGGTTCTCGCGGACGGTGAGGGAGCCGAAGACCGCCTGCCGCTCGGGGACCAGGCACAGGCCACGCCGGGCCCGTTCGTACGCCGGCAGCCGGGTCACGTCGGTGCCGTCCCACACCACCGCCCCACCGGACAGCGGCACGGCTCCGGCGATCGCGCGCAGGACGGTCGTACGGCCCGAACCGTTGCGCCCCAGCAGCACGGTGAGGCCGGGGCCGGGGGCGGCGAGGGTGACGCCGTGCAGGGCCTCCAGGGGGCCGTAGCGCACGCGCGCGTGGCGCAGCGAGATGCCGGCGCTCATGGGCCCGCCTCGTCCAGGACGTGGCCGGGCGGCCCGGAGGCGACGATGCGGCCCGCGGTCATGACGTGCACGACGTCGGCGAGGTCGGCGACCAGGTCGAGGTCGTGCTCGACGACCAGCAGGGCGGTGCCGTCGGCGGCCAGGGCTTTGAGGACGCGGGCCATCGCGGTGACCTCGGCGCTGTCGAGACCGGCGGCGGGTTCGTCGAGGAGCAGGAGGCGCGGGCCGCGGGCGAGGGCCCGGGCCAGCTCGACCCGGCGCAGGGTGCCGGTGGGCAGGGCAGCGGCGGGGAGCGTGCGGAGGCCGTCGAGGTCGAACAGGCGCAGGGCGCGGTCCACGGCGCCGGGGTCGGTGACCCGGCCCTGTTCCGCACCGACGCGGACGTTCTCGGCCACGGTCAGGGACGGGAAGACGGACAGCTGCTGGAAGGTGCGGGCGATCCCGAGGCGGGTGCGGGTGTGGGCCGGCAGGCGCGTGATGTCCCGGCCCGAGAGGAGAACCTGTCCGTGTGCGGGGCGCAGGGTGCCGGCCAGACAGTCGAAGAGGGTGCTCTTGCCGGCACCGTTGGGCCCGATGACGGCGGTGACCTGCCCCGGGCGGACGTCGAGCGAGACGTCGTCGAGAGCGGTGAAGCCGCCGTAGCGGGCCCGAAGCCGACGCACCACGAGAACGGCCGGGACCGCCCGCCGACGCCCCGAGGGCCCCGCCGCACCACCGGTTCCCGGCGCCCCCTGCAGGGACCGCCCGCCAACGGCCGCACGCCGCCCACGTGGGGCCGCGGGATCTCCTACGGCCGAGCGGGGGGACGCCAGGCCCTCCCCGGCCGGCGTCGCGACAACCCCCGCGACCCCAATGCCCGTGCCGGGACCAGGCGTTGCCGTCGCCCCCACCGGCATCCGTCGCCCGGCCGTCGGCGGCGTCCAGGGACGTGCCCTCGCCCGTACTCGAGCCCCCAGCTCCGTCGGTTCCGTCGGCCGCCGCGACCGCAGGTGCCGCGTCGCCGTTCGCCAGGCCTCGTACGGGCCTCCGGGGAAGCGGCCGATCAGTACCGCCAGGACACCGATCAGGGCCGCCGCCACCCCGCCCCGCGCGCCCGCGTCCAGGCCGACCAGCAGTGCCGCCGCGGCCAGGGCGCCCAGGGTGCTGTCCGCGCCCAGGACCACCACCGCCGCGAACCACAGCAGGCCGCGTACGGGGTCGTAGGCGCCGGGGTCGAACGCGCGCAGGCCCATGCCGAGCATGCCGCCGCCGAGCGCGGCCAGCGCGGCGCCCGCGACGAAGGCCAGGAGCTTCAGGGACGGGACCCGCACGCCCGCCGCCGACGCCCCGGCCTCGTCGTCGCGCATGGCGGCCAGGGCACGGCCCGTACGGCCTCTGCGCAGGGCCCGGGTCGCCAGCAACGCGGCGAGGAGCAGGACGAGTTCGAGGACGTAGTAGGCGCGGTCGCCGTCGAAGCCGGCCGGGCGGCCCAGGCCCAGGTCCGAGGTGGCGTACGGCTGGGCGAAGACGAAGCGGCTCACCCCGACGCCCACCGCGAAGGTCGCCAGCGCAAGGGCGAGCCCCCGGCGGCTGATCGCCGGCCAGCCGGTCAGCAGGCCCAGGGGGGCGACCAGGACCACCGAGACGGCGAGCGCGGCCAGTCCCGGCAGGCGCGGCAGGCCCGGGAAGCGGCCCGCCGCCAGCAGGGCGGTGAACAGGGCGCCCAGGCCCGCGTAGGCCGCCTGGCCGAGGGAGATCTGACCGCTCCGGCCGGTGACCACCACCAGGGACAGCAGGACCACGCCCAGCGCCGGCACCTGGACGGAGGTGTGCAGGTCCGAGCCGGCGAAGCCCAGCGGCAGCAGGAACAGGACGACCGCCACGATCCACGCGCCCGGCGGCGTCGCCACGCGCGCGCTCGCCGTGCGCGGCAGGGCGTCCCGGGTGCCGACGCGCGGCAGCGCCAGGGCCGCGACCAGCAGCGCCACCACGAACAGGTTCGCGCCCGCCGTCTGCAGCAACGGCCCGCCCCAGCCCGAGGGATGCAGCCGCGTCAGCTGACTCTGCGCCACCCCGACGCCCAGCGCGACCAGCACCGCGACCGGCAGACTGCGCATGCGTGCCGCGACCGCCACGGCAACGACCTCCATGACCAGCAGCGGCAGACCGTACGGGTCGAGACGGACGTACGGCGCGAGCAGCACGCCCGTCAGCCCCGCCGTGAAGGACCCGAACGCCCACCCCGCCGCCGCCACCCGGTCCGCGTCGATCCCGCCGAGCACCGCCAGCCGCCGGTCGTCCACGACGGCCCGCAGCTCCCGCCCGAACCGCGTCCAGCGGATCACCGCGCCGACCCCCGTCGCCAGGACCAGCACGACCGCGAGCTGCCCCCACGGATCGGCCGAGACCAGCTCCGGCGCGTCGTCGCGCGCCCCCTGCCCCCACAGCAGCGCCGCCCCGCCGACCAGCAGCACGAACACCCCGATGGACGCGACGAGGGTCTGCGCCGGGTCGCCGCCCCGGACGGCGAGGGGACGGAAGACGAGCCGCTCCAGCGCCACGCCGATCGCGGGGGCCAGGAAGACCAGCGTCAGCGCCGCCGCCGGCCACAGCGGCCAGCCCCACTCGACCACGCACTGCCGCAGCACGAAGGCGCACACCATGGCGATCGCCCCGTGCGCGAAGTTGAGCACACCGGTCGCCCGGTACGTCACGATCAGGCCGATCCCGGTGAGCGCGGCGGCGCTGCCGACCGACAGACCGGCCAGCGTCAGGTCGTACGTGAGCGAGGACATCAGTCGGTTTCTTCGGACGGCTCACAGATGGGGCACGGGCCCAGCTCGCCGCCCGCCAGGACCTTGGCGTCCACCGGGACCGCCTCCGCCTTCCCGGCGACCAGCGGGCAGTCGGCGCGGTGCCACAGCGTGCCGCCCGGCACCATCCGCAGCTCCCCGCTGACCGCGAGGGGCGCGGTGACCGCCTGCCCGGACTCGCCGTCCTCCTCGGGTTCGGCGACGAGGAGGCCGTAGAGCTCCTCCACGCGCGCGGCGGCGAGGGCGCCCCGGCCGTGGGTGAGCAGCACCGCCCCGGCGACGATCAGCGCCGCGCCGGGGATCGTGCAGGAGGCCAGGTAGGGAAGCTGCCGCTCGGCGTAGCGCTCGCCGGAGACGCCGTACCAGCCGATGACGCACAGCACCGCGCCCGCGGCGAGCGCGGCCCAGCCGGCCCACAGGACGGGGTGCACGGTCCGCAGTCGCGCTGTCCGCATCTTCGGCTCCTCGTCCGTTCACACACGTCGTGTGTCTGTCCATGTCAGCCAATGGCTTGCACTATGCCTTTTGGAAGCTGACCCTGAAAGCACCGGGCGCACCCTGCCCGGATGGACACCCGGTGGTGAGCCAGATGGTTCTCGGGAGCGACCTCAGGCGGGGGAACGCGGCGAGGGGGCACGGCCCACGGGCGGCGGGACGGGGGACGGCGGTACTGGCCGCCCTCGTTCTCATCTTCGCCCCGGTCCTCGCCGCCTGCAGCGACAAGAGCGGCGGCGGCAGCTCCAGCCCGCCCCCCACGCCGTCCGCGCAGAAGACGGCGAGCGCGCCGGCCACCGCGCCCGCCGACCCCGCGGTGGCCAAGCAGCAGATCAGCGGCAACTGGCAGAAGTTCTTCGACCCCAGGACGTCCCTGGCCGAGAAGCAGAAGGTCCTGGAGAACGGCACCAGGATGGCCCCGGTGCTGAAGGCCTTCAGCGGTGACAAGCGCGGCGGGCAGGTCCAGGCGAAGGTCCAGAAGATCGAGTTCACGTCGCCGAGCCAGGCGACGGTGACGTACGCGCTGACCCTGAACGGCGCCACCGCCCTGCCGAACGCCTCCGGTACGGCAGTCCTGCAGGGCGGCACCTGGAAGGTGTCCGTCAACACGCTGTGCGCGCTGGTCAAGCTGAGCGGCGATGCGTCCGGCTCGCCGGCGCCGGGCTGCTGAGCGCGCGGCCGCCGCGGCGCTGCTCCTCGTCGTCGGCACCGCCTGCGGCAGCCGGCTGCCCGAGAGCGACTTCGAACACGACACCCGCACCCCGACGCCGGGCGGCGGCGCCCCGATCCCCGTCGGCATCGTCACCAGCGCCACCAGCCCCGTCGGCGGCGACACCTTCACCGGCCCGGGCCAGGGCGCCAAGGCGTACTTCGACCGCCTCAACGCGCGCGGCGGCATCGACGGCCGCCGCGTCGAGGTGCACGAGTGCGACGACGGCGGCAGCGGCGTCGGCGACAACACCTGCGTGCACAGACTGATCGAGGAGGACGGGGTCGTCGCCCTCGTCGCCACCACCGCCCTTGACTACGCGGGCGCCCCCCGCGTCTCCCAGGCGCGCGTGCCCGACATCGGCGGCCAGCCCATCGGCGCCGCCTACGACACCTGGCCGCACCTGTACGGCATCTACGGCAGCTCCGCGCCCCGCGACGGCACCCCAGGGTGGGGCGGCAAGCTGTACGGCGGCACGGAGGTCTACCGCTACTTCAAGCGCGTCAAGGGCGCCCGTACGGCCGCCGTCGTCTCCTACAACCAGGCCGCCTCCGCCGCCTACGCGCGGCTCGTGCAACGGGGCCTGCGGGCCGAGGGCTACAAGGTGGTCACCGAGCAGGTCGACTTCGCCCTGCCCAACTTCCGCGCGGCCGCGGCCGATCTGAAGGAGCAGGGCGCCGACCTGGTCTTCGACGCCATCGACGGCCACGGCAACGCCCAGCTGTGCAGGGCGATGGACGAGGTCGGCGCGAAGGTCGTCGCCAAGGTGACCAACGTGCAGAACTGGACGTCCACCGTCCCCGACGACTACAAGGACTCCCCGCGCTGCCGCAACGCCCTGTGGGCGACCGGCGCCAGCCGCGACTACGACGACACCCGCAACGCGGCCGTAAGGGAGTTCCGGGACGCCACCAAAGGCCTCAAGACGCACTCCCAGTGGCAGCTGGAGGGCTGGGCGGCAGCCATATGGTTCACGGACGCCGCCAGGTCCTGCGCCGGCACGGGCATCACGCGCGCGTGCGTCGACACCTTCGTGAACCGCAGCCGGGACTACACCGCCGACGGCCTCCTCCTCCCCGTCTCCTTCGAGCCCCTGCCGCAGCCGCCGAAGACCCGCAGGACCTGTCTGTCGGTGGCGCGCTGGCAGGACGGCAGGGGATGGGTGGCCCAGGGAGACATGAACAGCACGTGTTTCGAGGTGCCGCAACTGCCGTACGAACCCTGATACGGGCTGTGCCCGTGCCACAGACCTCGGCACGAGTCCTGCGCCTGCTCCCGCTGCCGCAGGCGCACCGCCGGCATCTTCGGCGGGTGCGTGACGTCCTGCCGCCGCGCGTGCGCGGTCCGGGTCGGTCGCGGCGCGCCCTCGGCAGGGGTGTGCGGCGGTTCTGTGCCGGATCCGCGCATTTCCTATGCGGTGTCAGCTCCCGCGGCCCGGGTCCGGAATGGGGCCGGATTCGAATCCTCGGGCGTCCGCTGGCGGTTCTCACGGAGCTTTCCGACGGGCTATTCGACAAGGCCTCGCGGCACGCGGGAATTACGGTCGAATGCCTGCGTAAGGCGTAGGGAACCGCTCGTACGTGTGACGCAGCGCGGTCGAAACACGTGTCGTGATCCTGTGACAGAAGTGTGACCGCGGGGGGATGTGCGACTCCTGGGACCGGCCCGGCCTTCCCCGGCCGGGAGGCAGCGCCTAGCGTGGCCGTATGGCACCGAATCCCGCTCCGCATGCGGAGCCCCAGGACAGTCCGGAGGCGTACGTCGGCCTCGACGCGGCGGACGCCGAGCGGCGCGCGCGCGAGCGCGGGTGGACCACGGTGCGCCCGCTGCCGCCGGGGGCGATCATCACCATGGAGTACCGCGCCGGCCGGCTGAATTTCGAGGTGCGGGACGGCCGCGTGGTGCGGGCCTGGAAGGGCTGACACGGCACGAGGGCCCCGATTCCCATGGGAATCGGGGCCCTCGTGCCGAGCGGGGGGTGGCTGTGCGTACCGGACCCCGCCGTCCTCGGCCGGTCAGCCGCCCGTCAGGGGGCGGGCCGGTGTCGGCGCGCCGCGCGGGACGCGGTCGGAGTGCGGTGGCCGGCGGCTGCCGATCGGGGTGACCGGCGTGCGTTCCGAGCGGGCCGTGTGCGGGCCGGGGGCCAGGTAGGCGGGCGCCGCCCGCGGGGCGCGGGCCGGGTCGCGTGCCGCGGCCTCCTCCGTCGCGTTCGCGCGCGGCTTGAGCAGCACCGGTGACCCCACGGGCGCGGGTGCGGGCGCCGGGACGCCGCCACGGGCGCGTCGGCGGTCGCGCAGATCGAGGATGCGGGCCTCGGCCAGGGCGATCAGCGGCTCGCACCAGGGCAGGGCCAGCAGGATCAGCAGGCCGGCGGCCCAGCCCAGCAGGACGTCGCTCAGCCAGTGCGTACCGAGATAGACGGTGGCCATGCCCACGCCCAGCGAGGTCACCGCGGACACCGCCGACAGCCAGCGGCGGGCTCTCGGGGTGGAGGCCAGGTAGGCCAGAATGCCCCAGGTCACGACGGCGTTGGCGGTGTGGCCGCTGGGAAATATATCGCCGCCCAGACCCATCTCGTTCGAGCCGATGACGGTGGCGTAGTGCGGCCCGAGGCGGCCCATGCCGTACTTGGCGGCGCCGACCGTGATGTTCAGCAGCAGCAGCGCGACGCCCAGCGTCAGCAGCGGGCGCAGCGTGTGCTGCCGCCAGGAGCGCCAGCCCAGCCAGGCGGCGACCATCACCGCGGTCGGGCCGCGCTGGCCCAGAACGACGTAGTAGTCGACGAACCAGTGGATGCCCGACCACTGCTGGTACGGGCGGAAGAACATGACCTGCCAGTCCAGCCGGACCAGCCACGAGGTGGTCACCACGGCCCACACGATCGCCAGGTAGAACGCCAGGGTCCCGGTGAGCAGCGCCACCCGGTGCCGGCTCATCCTGGGCACATCGAGGTGGGCCGGTCGTTCCGGCTCCCTGTCGAGTCTGGCGAACACCCGGTCCAGACGGGTGAGCTTTCGTTCGGTACGCACCCAATCGACGTTACAGCGAGTGAGGTCGGTTCTCCCTCGATACCGCGTCTTTGTGATGACGATGTGATGTGGGATTCCTCTCAGGAGTGGCCTGAATTCCGAGGAATCCGCAATGCCGACCGGCCGCCTCCTTCAATTCCTTTGATCATTCCGCGAACCAGTTCTGTTGCACTTTTGAATTCGTTCACCGAATGCTGGGGCGGATTTGCCCCGGGGCTCACCGGGACCCGCGAGTCGATCATGGCGGGCCGGTGCCGTTCAGCCAGAACGCTCCGTAACCGGCCGACAGCACCGCCGCACCGGCCACCACCAGCACCGCCCTGGACGCACGAGAGCGGGCGAGGATCAGGGCGAGCGGCAGCAGCAGCGGGAACGCGGGCAGCAGCAGACGCGGTTTCGAGCCGAAGTAACTCGACGCGCACAGGGCGAGCGCGGTGACCGCGCCGGCGTACACCAGCAGCGCGAGCGGCTGGCGCTGTCGGACGCAGACGGCGTACAGCCAGAGCACCAGCGTGACCCCGGCGATGATCGCGGCGCCCGCGAAGGCGCCCGGAACCGACTGGAACCTGTCGGCGACGAAGCGGGCGAACGCGGCGCCGCCGTCGAAGCCGTTGCGCCAGCCCGCCTGGACGTCCAGATAGCCCAGGGGACCCTTGCCGGTGCGGTGGCCCACCCAGAGGACGTAACCGGCGGCGCCCAGCGGGGCCAGCACCATCCCCAGGGCGACGGGGACGACCGCGGGGGCGCGGGGCGTGCCCGGTGCGCCCTCGGATGATCCGACGCGCTCCGTGCGGGCGTCACGGGGCGACGCGGGGGCGTGTGCGCCCGCACGGGCGCCGTGCGGGTCCGGCGCGCTTCGCCTGTGCACGAAAGAGACGATCCCGGCCGCCCACACGGCCGCGACGACCGCGAGCCCCACCGGCCGGGTCAGCCCCGCCAGCGCGGCCAGCGCCCCCGCCGCCGGCCAGCGGCCGGTCAGCACCGCGTACAGCGCCCAGGCCGCCAGCGCGGTGAACAGCGACTCGCTGTACGCCATGGACTGCACGATCCCGACGGGCAGCACGGCCCACAGCAGTACGGCGTACACCGCCGTCCCGCGGTCGTACACCAGCTCCACGACCGCGAAGATCCCCCAGGCCGCGGCGAGCGAGGCGACGAGACTCACACCGAGGCCCGCGCCCGCGTACGACAGCGGCGTGACCGCGTGCAGCAGCCGCTCCAGCCAGGGCAGCAGCGGGAAGAAGGCCAGGTTGGAGTGCACGTCGCCGTTCGGCAGCCGTACCTCGTAGCCGTATCCCAGCTCGGCCACCCTCGTGTACCACAGCGCGTCCCAGCGGGCCGTCAGCAGCGTGTACGCGCTCTTGCCGCGCGCGGCGGTCCACACCGCCAGGACCGCCAGGCCCAGGGCGCGCACGGCCACGTACCCGAGCAGGGCCGGGGCCGCGCGGCGCAGGGCCGGCGCACGGGGCTGCGCAACGCGCGTCACAAGGTCGGTCACGGGCTCGATTATCGACGGCCGGCGCAACCGGGGAGCCGGACTGCGCGTCGTCCCCCGCGCGGGGGAGTGGTGTACGCCACACGGATTCTCTGCGCGTGTGAGAGGTCCGCCACGTGACCGTGGCGTGAACTCGCGTACGCTGACGAGTCACTCGCCTTCGTTTGCGCGGGCCGGAGACAGCCGCTCCTCTCCGGCCGAGATCATGGGGAGTCCCCACCCCATGTGCCCGCCGAACGCGAGGAAGCATCTGGGAGGTACGTACATGTCCGGGACGACCACGGCCGCCGTCGCGCTGCGCCGTCGGGCGGCCGGGGCCGGTGCCAACCGCTGGGTCGTCCTCGTCGTCCTCTGTGTGAGCCTGCTGCTGGTCGCGCTCGACGCGACCGTGCTGCACGTGGCGGTCCCCGCCGTCACCGAGGACCTCAGGCCCGGCGCGATAGAACTGCTCTGGATCGTCGACGTCTACCCCCTCGTCTGCGCCTCGCTGCTGATCCTCTTCGGCACGCTGGGCGACCGGGTCGGCCGCAGACGGATCCTGCTCCTCGGCTACACCCTCTTCGGCCTCGCCTCCGGCGTGGCGGCGCTCGCCCACGACCCGCAGGTCCTGATCCTCGCCCGCGCGCTGCTCGGCGTCGGCGGCGCGATGATCATGCCCGCCACGCTGTCGATCCTGCGCCAGGTCTTCCCGGACCGGCGCGAGAGGGCTCTCGCGATCGGCGTCTGGAGCGCCGTCGCCGCGGTCGGCGCCGCGGTGGGGCCGCTGCTGGGCGGCTTCCTGCTGGAGCACTTCTGGTGGGGCTCGGTCTTCCTCGTCAACATCCCGCTGATGCTGGTCAGCCTGCCGGTCGGACGGCTGCTCCTGCCCGAGTCGCGGGGCGCGGTCGACGGCCCCTGGGACGTGGTCGGCGCGCTGATGGCGGCGGCCGGGCTGTTCGGCGTGGTGCTGGGCGTCAAGCGCCTGGGCGGCGGGGAGCCGCCGCTCAGCGTCTTCACGCTGGTACCGCTGGTGGTCGGCGCGGTGCTGCTGGTCCTCTTCGTACGGCGGCAGCGGCGGCGTACGCATCCGCTGGTGGATCTCGGGATGTTCGCCCGGCCGGCGTTCAGCACGTCGGTCGGCTGCATCGTGCTGGCGATGCTCGCGCTGGTGGGCCTCGAACTGATCGCGGCCCAGTATCTGCAGCTCGTGCTCGGGCTCTCCCCGCTTCAGACGGGCCTGCGGCTGCTGCCGCTGACCTTCGCGGCGATGGCGGCGGGGCTCGCGGGCGCCCGCATGCTGCGCCGCTTCGGGCCGCGCCGCATGGTGTCGTTCGGGTTCTGCCTGACGGCCGGCGCGGTGCTGCTGCTGACGATGATGGGCGGCACGGACAACGCGGGGCTGCTGGTGTCCGGGTTCGTCCTGCTGGGCTTCGGTCTGGAGACCACGCTCTTCGGCGCCTACGAGTCGATGCTCAGCGAGGCGCCGCCGGCTCAGGCCGGCGGGGCGGCGGCCATCGGGGAGACGTCGTACCAGCTCGGAGCCGGCATCGGTATCGCGCTCCTCGGCAGCGTCATGAACGCGGCCTACGCGCCCGGCCTGTCGTCCGTCCCCGGTGTACCGGCGTCGGCGTCGGCCGCGGCGGCGCACTCGCTGGGCGAGGCGTACGACGTCGCCGGGCGGCTGGGCGGACCGGTCGGCGTGGCCCTGCGCCGGGCGGCCATGGACTCCTTCGTGCACGGACTGCACGTGACCCTGCTGGTGAGCGCGGGCCTGTTGCTGCTGGGCGCGCTGATGGCGCTGCGCCTGCCGCGGACCATGCAGTGCGCGGAGCTCCCGGCACCGGTGGAGCTGCCCGCGCCACGGGAGGTCGCCGAGTCCCGCGTCTCCGCGTAGGGCCGGCCGGTCCTGGGCCGGTCACTGGACGTGCGGGACACTGCGTCGTAACGTCGGCCCCAGAGTCGTAACTAGCGCTGCTAGTTTTTCGCGTGCCGGAGGGTGTTCTGATGTCCGCGTCCTCGAAGTTGCCCCCGTTCGATCCCGCCGATCCCCTCGGCATCGACGACCTGCTGGAACCGGAGGACCTCGCCGTACGGGACACCGTGCGGGCCTGGGCCGCGGACCGGGTGCTGCCCCATGTCGCCGACTGGTACGAGAAGGGTGAACTGCCCGTCATCCGTGAGCTCGCCAAGGAGCTCGGGGGCATCGGGGCCCTCGGGATGTCGCTCGACGGGTACGGCTGCGCGGGCGCGAGCGCCGTGCAGTACGGGCTCGCGTGTCTGGAGCTGGAGGCCGCCGACTCCGGGATCCGGTCCCTCGTGTCCGTGCAGGGCTCCCTCGCCATGTACGCCGTCCACCGGTTCGGCAGCGAGGAGCAGAAGCAGACGTGGCTGCCGCGGATGGCCGCCGGCGACGTCATCGGATGCTTCGGCCTGACCGAGCCCGACCACGGGTCCGACCCCGCCTCCATGCGGACCTACGCCAAGCGCGAGGGCTCCGACTGGGTGCTCAACGGGCGCAAGATGTGGATCACCAACGGCTCCGTGGCCGGGGTCGCCGTGGTGTGGGCGCAGACCGACGAGGGCGTCCGGGGGTTCGTGGTGCCCACGGACAGCGCCGGGTTCTCCGCCCCCGAGATCAAGCACAAGTGGTCCCTGCGGGCGAGTGTGACCAGCGAACTCGTGCTCGACGACGTGCGGTTGCCCGCCGACGCGGTGCTGCCGGAGGTCGTGGGGCTCAAGGGGCCGCTGAGCTGTCTGTCCCACGCGCGGTACGGGATCGTGTGGGGGGCGATGGGAGCCGCCCGGTCCTGTTTCGAGACCGCCGTCGACTACGCGAAGGCACGCGAGCAGTTCGGCCGGCCCATCGGTGGCTTCCAGCTCACCCAGGCCAAACTCGCCGACATGGCCGTCGAACTGCACAAGGGGATTCTGCTCGCCCATCACCTGGGGCGGCGCATGGACGCCGGCCGCCTGCGTCCCGAGCAGGTCAGCTTCGGCAAGCTCAACAACGTACGGGAGGCCATCGAGATCTGCCGGACGGCCCGGACGATCCTCGGGGCCAACGGGATCTCCCTCGAATACCCCGTCATGCGGCACGCGACCAACCTCGAGTCGGTGCTGACGTACGAGGGCACCGTCGAGATGCACCAGCTCGTGCTGGGCAAGGCGCTCACCGGGCTCGACGCCTTCCGGTGAACCCTGCGCGGGGGCAGGGCCGGTGAGCGGCCCTGCCTCAGCTCTGGTTGAAGAACCCGTCCTCCCGGCGCCCGGCCGGCTCACCGCTGACGATCTCGGTGTTGGCGGGGGTCAGCAGGAACACACGGGTCGCGACCCGCTCGATGGTGCCGCGCAGGCCGAAGGTCAGCCCGGCCGCGAAGTCGACGACGCGCTTGGCGTCGGCGGCCTCCATGGCCGTGAGGTTCACGATGACCGGCACGCCCTCGCGGAACAGCTCGCCGATGGCGCGCGCGTCCCGGAAGCTGTCCGGGGTCACCGTGCCGATGCGGCGGCCCTTCTCCTCGGCGACGTCCGAGGCCACCTTGACCCGCGGGTCGGTGACCCAGGCATCCCCGGGCTGCTCGGTCCCCTCGGAGTAGTCGTCGTCGTAGTAACGCTCGTCATCGTTGTCGTCGACGAGGCCAAGCCAGGCGCTCGCCTTGCGTACCGATCCCATGGACGCCTCCTCTCACAGCGGTCTTTCTTGCTTCCGCATCCCTATCGTCATCCATGATGCGGATGCCGCGCCAAGTGGATAGACGCCGCGCGGGGGGTTTGTGACGGTACTGGTGCACAGCGAATACGTCGAGAGCCCGGGTGCCCCAAGGGTCCTGCGGTAAACGGCTGCTGACTGTGAGTGAAATATGATTCTTCCCGGCGTACGGGTGACGAGCGGTGCGTACGGGTGAACGAGCGGCCGCTACGATGCGGCAGCTCACGCATATCGGATGGCACACGCGCCACGGGGGGAACGTCGTGTTCGGAATCGTCAGGCCCTGTATCCATCGGCTCGGGGAGAGCCTGAAAGTCCAGTGGACAGCGCATTTGTGCGGACTGTGTCTCGCTCTGCGCAAGGATCACGGGCAGTTCGCTCGGCTCGTGACGAACTACGACGGGCTGCTCATATCGGTTCTGACGGAGGCTCAGGCCGAGCGCTCGGGCAACCGGCGGCGGACGGCCGGGCCCTGTCCGTTGCGCGGGATGCGCACCGCCTCCGTCGCTCAGGGTGAGGGCGCCCGGCTCGCGGCCGCCGTCTCGCTGGTGCTCGCCTCGGCCAAGGTGCGTGACCATGTCGCCGACGGCGACGGACTGCTGGCGCGCGGGCCGGTGGCGTTCGCCGCCCGCCGGGTGGCCGCCAACTGGGATGCCGCGGGGACCCGCAGCGGCTCCGGCGTCGGCTTCGACACGGCGGTGCTGACCGAGGCCGTGGACCGGCAGGCGGGCATCGAGGCGCTCGCCGGACCCGGAACGCCGGTCCTGACGGTCACCGAGCCGACCGAGACCGCGACCGCCGCCGCCTTCGCGCACACGGCGGTGCTGGCCGGGCGCCACGAGAACGCCGTACCGCTCGCCGAGGCCGGACGGCTCTTCGGCCGGCTCGCGCATCTGCTGGACGCCGTGGAGGACCGGGAGGCCGACGCCGCGTCAGGCGCCTGGAACCCGCTCACCGCGACGGGGACCCCGCTCACCGAGGCCCGGCGGCTGGCCGACGACGCCCTGCACGGGATACGGCTCGCCCTGCGGGAGGCGGAGTTCACCGACGGCAGGCTGGCGCACCGGCTGCTCGTGCACGAGCTGCGCACCTCCGTCGACCGGGCCTTCGGGACGGCGTCCTGCGCACACGGCGCGGCGCCCTCGCTCGCCGGGCCGTACGCGCCGCCCGGTGGTCCGGGCGGTCCGCCCCCCGGGCCGCCCCGGCGCGACCGCCGCGGGCTGCTCGCCGGATGCGCGGTGTGGGCGGGGCTGGCCTGCACGTGCCAGTTGTGCTGCGGCCAGTACGAGGACCCGTGGAGCCGCGAGCGCAAGGACGGTCTGTGCACCGGCACCGACTGCGGTGACTGCTGCAACTGCTGCAACTGCTGCGACTGCGACTGCTGTGATGGGTGCGACTGCTGCGACTGCGGCTGCGACTGCTGACTGGTCGACAACTTCGGCCGCTACGGCTGCGACTGCTGACTCGTCGACAACTGCGCCGCTACGGCTGTGACTGCCGAGTCGTCGACGACTGTGACTGCTGTGACCGCCGGGTCCTCGGCGGCTGTGGTGAACGGCGGCGCGCCCGCGGACGTACAACTCGTCGGGGGGCGGGCGACGCTGACGTTCGAACGGCGGCACATGGAGGATCAGGGATCATGTCCGGGCGCTGTGACAGGGCCGTGCCGCTTGCCGTGAAGATCGTGGTCAGTGGGGGGCTCGGGGCCGGCAAGACCACGTTCATCGGGGCGATCTCGGAGCTCGAGACGGTGGACTCGGAGGCGGCGATCACCCAGGTCTCGGTCGGCGTCGACTCACTGGACGGGGTCGAGTCCAAGACCACCACGACCGTCGCACTGGACTTCGGTCGCATCACCCTCGATCCGACCATCGCGCTGTATCTGTTCGGGACGCCCGGGCAGGGCCGGTTCTCCTTCCTGTGGGACGACCTGGTGGAGGGCGCGCTCGGCACGGTCGTCCTCGCCGACCCCCGCCGGATCGAGGAGAGCTTTCCGGCGGTCGACTACTTCGAGACCCACGGCACGCCCTTCGTGCTGGCGGTCAACCGCTTCGACGGCGCCGAGCGGTTCGAACTGGAGGATGTACGGGAGGCGCTGGGCCTGCACGTCGAGGTGCCGGTCCTCGAATGCGACGCACGCGAACGCGCGTCGGTGCGCAATGTGCTGGGGGCGTTGATGGACGAGGTGGTCGGGTCCCGGGCCGCGCCCTTGGGAAGGCAGGCGGCCGCGGGGGACGGGGCACGCGCCGTGACGACGAGGTGAGGTGCGGACGAACCGGAAAGCGGATCCGGACGGGCGACTTCCGGACATCCCCGGGTATCTGAAGAGCCACAGTGCCGACGGTCGACGGGGCACACGCCGCCCGGGTACCGCCGGCCTCCCCGACTCCACCTGCGGCAAAGGCAGTTGACGCCCCACAAGCCCCCGCTCCTCCGGGGTCGCCGCCGAGCGGGGTACGACGGTCGGCCGTTCCCCGCCCAACTGCCCCTCGCCCGCCCCACCTGGCCTTTCCGGTCTCCGGACGACATCCGGGACGCGGCGATCGAGGCAGGGCGGCGCAACCTGGTCTGAACCAGGGCGCGCGTGGCCAAAAGGCATGGTCCGTACACCGTTCGACGGCCGAAAGGCGCCCTTGCGGCTACCGGTCGTTCGGCCGAATACTCCCGGCAAGCGCTTGTCAGGGGCATGTGTGTCCGCAATCCGGACGACGGTCCCGGGCTGCGCCTCACGGGGCCCCGACCCCACGCGGGCCCCCCGACTTCCCCTTGGGAGGAACGAACGTGAGGATCAAGCGCACCACCCACGGCATTTCGAGACGGAGCCGGCTGATCGCCGTCACCACCGGCCTCGTGGCCGCCGCAGCGTTCGCGGTCCCCAGCGCGAACGCCTCCGAGACCCCCACCACCTTCAGCGCCTCCGCCCTCAAGGGCGTGAGCGGCTCGGTGCTCAAGGCAGACGTCCCGGGTACCGCCTGGGCCGTCGACAGCACGACCAACCGTGTCGTCGTCACCGTCGACAGCACGGTCTCCAAGGCGGAGATCGCCAAGATCAAGCGTGAGGCCGGCGGCAACGCCGGGGCCCTCACCATCAAGCGCTCGGCCGGGCAGTTCAAGCCGCTGATCTCCGGCGGCGACGCCATCTACGGCGGCTCCTACCGCTGCTCGCTCGGCTTCAACGTGCACAGCGGCAGCACCTACTACTTCCTGACCGCCGGTCACTGCGGCGAGGTCGCATCCACCTGGTACTCCAACTCCGGTCACACCACGGTGCTGGGCAGCAACGTGAGCTACAGCTTCCCGGGCAACGACTTCGCCCTGGTGCGCTACACCAACACCTCCATCTCGCACCCGAGCACGGTCGGCAGCCAGACCATCACCAGCGCGGCCACGCCGAGCGTCGGCACGACCGTCTACCGCCGCGGCTCCACCACCGGCACGCACAGCGGCCGGGTCACCGCGCTGAACGCCACCGTCAACTACGGCAGCGGTGACATCGTCTCCGGTCTGATCCAGACCACGGTCTGCGCCGAGGGCGGCGACAGCGGCGGTCCGCTGTACGCGGGCACCGTGGCCTACGGTCTGACCTCCGGCGGCAGCGGCAACTGCACCTCCGGCGGCACGACCTTCTTCCAGCCGGTCACCGAGGCGCTGAGCTACTACGGCGTGAGCGTCGGCTGACGTCCCCCCTTCCAGTGGCCCCCGTACGCAAACGGCGTGCGGGGGCTCCCTCTTGTCCGGGCCCGGAGTTACCGTCGAGTGACGGGTAGGGCTCAGCTCAGTCCCCTGGGGGGCCGGCATGGTCGAGGCGCTGGTGGCGGCGGGAGTGACCCTCGCGTCCGCCGGAGCGGTGTACGTGATGGCGGCGGCGCGGGTCGTCAAGCAGTTCGAACGGGGTGTGGTCTTCCGGCTCGGGCGGCTCAGGCCCGAGGTGCGCGGACCCGGGTTCACGATGATCGTGCCGTTCGTGGACCGGCTGCAGAAGGTCAATATGCAGGTCGTGACCATGCCGGTGCCCGCGCAGGAGGGCATCACCCGGGACAACGTCACGGTGCGGGTGGACGCCGTCGTCTACTTCAAGGTGACCGGGCCGGCCGAGGCGGTCGTCCGGGTGGAGGACTACCGGTTCGCGGTCTCGCAGATGGCGCAGACCTCGCTGAGGTCCATCATCGGCAAGAGCGAGCTGGACGATCTGCTCTCCAACCGCGAGAAGCTCAACCAGGGGCTGGAGCTGATGATCGACAGCCCGGCCATCGAGTGGGGCGTCACCATCGACCGCGTCGAGATCAAGGACGTGTCCCTGCCGGAGACGATGAAGCGCTCCATGGCCCGGCAGGCCGAGGCCGACCGCGAGCGGCGGGCCCGGGTCATCAACGCGGACGCGGAGCTGCAGGCGTCGAAGAAGCTCGCCGAGGCGGCCAAGGAGATGTCCGAGCAGCCCGCCGCGCTGCAACTGCGGCTGCTGCAGACCGTGGTGGCGGTGGCCGCCGAGAAGAACTCCACGCTCGTCCTGCCCTTCCCGGTGGAGCTGCTGCGGTTCCTGGAGAGGGCGCAGCAGGCGGTGCCGACGGCTCCCGCGCAGCCACCGCAGTCGGCACCGCAACCGGTGCAGGAGCAACTCCCGCCCGCCGAGCCCCGGATGGAACCGGACTCCGAAAGGTCGGTTTCAGGACAGGACTAGACCTCACGGAGTGCGCACGGGTCACTCGCTCGTGGTGTTTGCACTGCGAAGGCCTGGGGTGACCGTGGACTGTCAAGCAGGGAGGGGGCGTGCGAAGCGCGTTCTACGCGCGTCCGGAACACGCCCTTGTGTGCTCCCCGTCGGCCTCGGAATAGTGAACGCCGTTCAACGCCTTCCGGCCCGCCGCGGTCCCCACAACCTCGGCCGGGTCCATCCCCCCACAGGAGGACGTGAGTTGAAGCACCGACGCATATCCAGGCGGCGTGCGGCCCTGACCGGGGCGGGCATCGCCGCGCTGGTGGCCGCGGGAGTCACCTTCCAGACTGCGAACGCCAGTGAGCCCGCGAAGAGTTCCGCGCCGCGGACACTGTCGCTCGCCGCGGCCGGAAAGCTCGCCTCGACACTCGGCGACGACCTCGGTTCGGCGGCCGCGGGAACGTATTACGACGCGAAGACCAAGAGCCTCGTCGTCAACGTCCTCGACCGCGGTGCCGCAAGCACGGTCGAGGCAGCCGGCGCCAGGGCCAGAGTCGTCGAGCACTCCCTCGCCCAACTCGACGCCGCCCGCACGACACTGACGAAGGACGCCTCCATCCCCGGTACGTCCTGGTCGACCGACCCGGTCGGCAACAAGGTCGTCGTGACCGCCGACAGGACGGTGTCGGGCGCCGCGTGGGCCAAGCTGTCCAAGGTCGTCGACGCTCTCGGGCCCAAGGCCGAACTCAAGCGCTCCAAGGGGGAGTTCAAGCCCTTCGTGGCCGGAGGAGACGCCATCACCGGCTCGGGCGGGCGCTGCTCGCTCGGCTTCAACGTGACCAAGGGCGGCGAGCCGTACTTCCTCACCGCCGGGCACTGCACGGACGCGATCTCGACCTGGTCGGACTCCAGCGGGAAGCAGATCGGCACCAACGCCGACTCGCAGTTCCCGGGCAACGACTTCGGGCTGGTCAAGTACGCGGCAGGCGTGGACCACCCGAGCGCGGTCGACCTCTACGACGGCTCCACGCAGGCCATCACGCACGCCGCCGAGGCCACGGTGGGCGAGAAGGTGACGCGCAGCGGCTCCACCACCCAGGTCCACACCGGCACGGTCACCGGTCTGAACGCCACCGTCAACTACTCCGAGGGCACGGTCAGCGGGCTCATCCAGACCGACGTGTGCGCCGAGCCCGGCGACAGCGGCGGCTCGCTGTTCGACGGCGACGCGGCGATCGGGCTGACGTCCGGGGGCAGCGGCGACTGCACCTCGGGCGGCGAGACGTTCTTCCAGCCGGTCACCGAGGCCCTGTCGGCCACCGGGACGCAGATCGGCTGAGCGCGGCCGCACGTGAGGTCCCGCCCCCTGTGCGAGGGGGCGGGACCTCGCGTTTTCCCCCGGCGCCCACCGGGACCTTCCGCCACACCTGCAGGGACCTTCGTCCTTTCATTGGGGCCGTTCTCGTATCGATGATCGATCGCCGCCGATATCGAATGGAGGTGTCGGAGAAGGCTGGGACGAAGGAGGCCTGACATGCAGGTCGTGGACCGGGTGAACGAACTGGTGGAGAGCGCCCTCGACGCGCTGGGCCGGTTCGAGTCGTACGACCAGGAGCAGGTCGACCACATCGTCAAGAAGGCGTCCCTCGCGGCGCTCGCCGCTCACGGGCAGCTGGCGAGCGCGGCGGTCGAGGAGACCGGGCGCGGACTGTTCGAGGACAAGGCGGTCAAGAACATCTTCGCCTGCGAGCACGTCACCCACTCGATGCGCGGTCTGCGCACGGTGGGCGTCGTCCACCGCGACGAGCTCACCGGCGTCACCGAGATCGCGGAGCCGGTCGGTGTCGTGTGCGCGATGACGCCGGTCACCAACCCGACCTCCACCACCGTCTTCAAGGCCCTCATCGCCCTCAAGACGCGCAACCCGATCATCTTCGCCTTCCACCCCAACGCCCAGAAGTGCTCGCGCGAGGCCGCCCGCATCGTGCGGGACGCGGCGATCGCCGCCGGTGCGCCGGAGGGCTGCGTGCAGTGGATCGAGGAGCCGTCGATGGAGGCGACGCGGCTGCTGATGAACCACGACGGCGTCTCCACCATCCTCGCCACCGGCGGCAACTCGATGGTCCGGGCCGCCTACTCGTGCGGCAAGCCCGCCCTGGGCGTCGGCGCCGGAAACGTGCCCGCCTATGTCGCCGCCGACGCCGACCTCGCCCGGGCGATCCACGACATCGTGCTGTCCAAGGCCTTCGACAACGGCATGATCTGCGCCTCCGAGCAGGCGATCGTCCTGGACGCCGAGGTGTACGAGGCGGGTGTCGCCGAGATGAAGCGGCTCGGTGCCCATGTCGTCACCGCGGCGGAGAAGGAGAAGCTGGAGGAGTTCCTCTTCGGTGTCGCGGCCCACGGCGCCAACTGCGCCACCGCCAGGCTGAATTCGACGGCGGTCGGCAAGTCCGCCTCCTGGATCGCCGAACAGGCCGGGTTCGCCGTGCCCGAGGGCACCTCGATCCTGGTCGCCGAGTGCGCGGAGGTCGGCGAGCGCGAACCGCTGACCAGGGAGAAGCTGTCCCCGGTGCTGGCCGCGCTGAGGGCCGAGGACACCGAGCACGGAATCCGGCTGGCCATGCAGATGGTCGAGTTCGACGGACTCGGGCACTCCGCCGCCATCCACACCGAGGACGAGGAACTGGCGGAGGAGTTCGGCAAGCGGGTCAAGGCGATCCGCGTCATCGTCAACGCGCCGACCAGCCTCGGCGGCATCGGCGACGTCTACAACGCCTTCCTGCCCTCGCTCACCCTCGGCTGCGGCTCGTACGGGCACAACTCGGTGTCCAACAACGTCTCCGCGGTCAACCTGCTCAACATCAAGCGGATCGGGCGGCGCAACAACAACATGCAGTGGTACAAGGTGCCGCCGAAGATCTACTTCGAGAAGGGCGCCCTGCGCTATCTGAAGGCCATGCCCGACGTGCACCGCGTCACGATCGTCACCGACCGCACCATGGAGCGGATCGGCTTCGTCCGGCGGGTCACCGAGATCCTCAACTCCCGTGAGGAGCCGGTGCTGCTGCAGTACATCGACAACGTCGAGCCCAACCCGGAGCTGGCCACCGTACGGGCGGGCGCGGCCGAGATGCGGGAGTTCCGGCCGGACACCATCATCGCGCTCGGCGGCGGCTCGCCGATGGACGCGGCGAAGGTCATGTGGCTGATGTACGAGCGGCCGGAGGTGGAGTTCGCGGACACCAAGGAGAAGTTCTTCGACATCCGCAAGCGCGCCTACCGCTTCCCCCAACTCGGCGACAAGGCCAAGCTGATCGCCATCCCCACCACGTCGGGCACCGGCTCCGAGGTCACCCCGTTCGCGGTCATCTCCGACCCCTCGGCCGCCCAGAAGTACCCCCTCGCCGACTACGCCCTCACCCCGCACGTGGCGATCGTCGACCCGGTCCTGGCGATGAACCTCCCGCCGACCGTCACCGCCGACTCCGGCTTCGACGCCCTGACCCACGCGACGGAGGCGTACGTCTCGGTGTACGCCTCGGACTTCACCGACGGCCAGTGCCTGCAGGCCATCAAGCTGATCTTCGAGAACCTGGAGGCCTGTGTGAAGGAGGGGGCCCGGGCGCCCAAGGCGCGGGAGCGGATGCACAACGCGTCGACCATCGCCGGCATGGCCTTCGCCAACTCCTTCCTCGGTCTCGTCCACGCCATGGCGCACACCCTGGGCAACACCTTCCACGTCGCCCACGGCCGGACGAACGCGCTGCTGCTGCCGCACGTCATACGGCACAACGGCGAGGTGACCCACAAGGCCACCCCGTGGCCGAAGGCCGAGACCTACCGCGCCCCGGAGCGCTACCAGGACATCGCCCGCATGCTGGGTCTGCCGGCCGCGACCCCCGAGGAAGGTGTGGAGTCGTACGCCCGCGCGGTCGAGGACCTCCGCGAGCGCTGCGGAATCCCGGCCTCCTTCCAGGAGGAGGGAGTCGAAGAGGAGGCCTTCCTCGCCGCGATCCCGCAGCAGGCCCTGAACGCCTACGCCGACCAGTGCGCGCCCGCCAACCCGCGGATGCCGATGATCGACGACATGCGGGAGCTGATGCGCAGGGCGTATTACGGCGCCTGAGCCGGCCGGGGCCCGCCCCGACGTCTCGTCCGCAGCACCGCCGCCACCAGCGTGATCGCGATCCCGGCCGCCGCCCATGCAGAGAGCACCAGCAGGGCGGCGGTCGTGTCGTTGCCGTCGAAGTAGGCGATGGACCGGGCCACCCAGGTGCCCGCGCCCGGCGGCAGCGCCGGGCCGATCGCCTTCCAGAACGGCGGCAGCATCGGCAGCGGGAAGGCGCCGCCCGCGCTCGGGTTGCCCGCGATCACCACGAGCAGGATCGCCAGACCGATGCCGACGATCCCGAAGACCCCCTGGAGCGCGAGCGTCGCCGCCCCCACCGCGAAGGTCACCAGCGCGCCCAGCCCCCACAGGGCCGCCACACTCCCCGGCAGCGCGCCCAGGATCGGTCCCACGATCACCGCGCCCCCGAGCCCCCCGACCACCGACACCAGCACCATCACGGCCAGCCGGATCGCCGCCCGGCTCGCGTTGGCGGGCCGGGCGCCCGTGCTGATCGCCAGGATCGAGGCGCACAGATAGCCGCCCACGCACCAGCCCACGACCAGGTAGAAGGACGTGAGCCCGTCGAAGTCCTGGGAGGACGCCGGTGCCACGTCCACCGTCCGGACCGTCCGCTGCTGGGAGGCCTCCAGGACGGTGAGGTACTTCTCCAGGGTGGTCGCGAGGACCGTGCCGCCGCCGGAGGCGACCAGGAGCGTGTCGGTGGTCCGGGCCGGGTGGACGATCAGCGCCCCGTCGAGGTCCCGGTTCATGATCTTCTTCCGGGCCGTCGCCTCGTCGGCCACCGCGCGCGGGTCCAGCGGCGAGCCCGGCAGCCTCTGAAGCCGGGCCACCGCCTGCTGGGACGCGGCCGGCGGCGCGACGACCCCGAAGGGCACGTCCCTGGGCTTGGGATCGTGCAGCGCGCCCACGTAGGAGGCGATGAACAGCAGCTGCAGGGCGATCACACCGATGACCAGCAGGGTGGCCCGCGGGGTGACGGCGTCCTTCACCTCGGAGAGGAAGGAGGACGAGCGGGGAGCTGGGGGAACGCCGGCACCGGTGGTCTGCGTCATGCCCCCAACGTCGAGGCTGCCGGACGTTTCCGCAGGTGGGACACGCCCGAACGGATGCCGTACAAGTGTTCGAGAATGGGGGTATGGTGGGTGTGTCGTCGGGAACTGATGTTCGAGAGCCGTTCGGGGCTCGCGAGTGCGGGAGGTGCGTGTGCCGGGTTTCACGCATCTGCACACCGTCTCCGGGTTCTCCCTGCGCTACGGCGCCTCCCACCCGGAGCGGCTGGCCGAGCGCGCCGCCGAGCGGGGCATGGACGCCCTCGCCCTCACCGACCGTGACACCGTCGCCGGCACCGTCCGCTTCGCCAAGGCCTGCGCGAAGGCGGGTGTCCGTCCGCTGTTCGGCGCGGAACTGGCGGTGGAGCCGCCCGCCCGGGTGCGGGGGGACGATCCGGTACGACGGGACAGGCGCCGTACCCCCGTACGCGGCGGCGCCTTCATCGACGAGTCGACGCCCCGCGTCACCTTCCTGGCCCGCGACGGCGCCCGCGGCTGGGCCGACCTGTGCCGTCTGGTCACCGCCGCCCACACCGCCGAGGCCCTGCCCCTGCTGTCCTGGGACGCCAACCACGCCGACGGTCTGACCGTCCTGCTCGGCCCCGCCTCCGACGTCGGCCGGGCACTGGCCGCCGGCCGCCCCGACCGCGCGGAAAGGCTCCTCGCCCCCTGGCGGGAGATCTACGGCGACGCCCTGCGCCTGGAGGCCGTCTGGCACGGCCGCACGGGCACCGGACCCGGCTCCCTGCGCCTGGCCGCCCGTACCGTCGGCTTCGCCGCCGAGCAGGGCGTCCGGCCGGTGCTCAGCAATGCCGTCCGCTACGCCGACCCGGGCCTCGGCCCGGTCGCCGACGTCCTGGACGCGGCCCGCCGGCTCGTCCCGATCGACCCCGCCGGGGAGCTGGACTCCGGTGCGGCCTGGCTCAAGGGCGCCGACGACATGTCCCGGGTCGCCGAGCACGTCGTCGAGGCCGCGGGCTTCCGGCGCGAGACCGCCCGCAGGCTGCTGGAGCAGACGCGGGTCACGGCCGCCGAGTGCCTGGTGGACCCCGAGGACGACCTCGGCATGGGCTCCGTCCACTTCCCCGAGCCGCACCTGGTCGGCGCGGGCCGCCGCACCGCCCAGCGGGCGCTCGCCTCCCGGGCGGCAGCCGGGATGGTGCTGCGCGGCCACGCGGGAAAGCGTGAGTACTGGGAGCGGATGCACCACGAGCTGGACATCATCGCCCACCACGGCTTCGCCTCCTACTTCCTGACGGTCGCTCAGGTCGTGGACGACGTACGGGACATGGGCATCCGGGTCGCCGCGCGCGGCTCCGGGGCCGGTTCCCTGGTCAACCACCTCCTCGGCATCGCGAACGCCGATCCGGTCGAGCACGGGCTGCTGATGGAGCGCTTCCTGTCCAAGGAGCGGGTCGTGCTGCCCGACATCGACATCGACGTGGAGTCCGCGCGCCGGCTGGAGGTCTACCGCGCGATCATCGACCGGTTCGGCGAGGAACGGGTCGCCACCGTCGCGATGCCGGAGACCTACCGTGTCCGTCACGCCATCCGGGACGTGGGCGCGGCCCTGTCCATGGACCCCGCCGAGATCGACCGGGTCGCCAAGTCCTTCCCGCACATCCGGGCGCGCGACGCCCGCGCGGCGCTGGCGGAGCTGCCCGAACTGCGGCGGCTGGCGGGGGAGCAGGAGAGGTACGGCCGGCTCTGGGAGCTGGTCGAGGCTCTGGACGCCCTTCCGCGCGGGGTCGCCATGCATCCGTGCGGGGTGCTGCTGTCCGACGCGTCCCTGCTCGGCCGTACGCCGGTCATGCCGACCAGCGGTGAGGGGCTGCCCATGTCGCAGTTCGACAAGGACGACGTGGAGGACCTCGGCCTGCTCAAGCTCGACGTCCTGGGCGTGCGGATGCAGTCGGCGATGGCGCACGCGGTCGCCGAGGTGGAGCGGGCGACGGGGGAGCGGATCGACCTGGACGCACTGGCGCCGGACGACCCGGAGACGTACCGGCTCGTCCGGTCCACCGAGACGCTGGGCTGCTTCCAGATCGAGTCGCCGGGCCAGCGGGACCTGGTGGGGCGGCTGCAGCCGGCCACCTTCCACGACCTCGTCGTCGACATCTCCCTCTTCCGGCCCGGACCGGTCGCCGCCGACATGGTGCGGCCGTTCATCGAGGCGCGGCACGGGCGGGCGCCGGTCAGGTATCCGCACCGGGATCTGACGGAGCCGCTGAAGGGGACGTACGGGGTCGTCGTCTTCCACGAGCAGATCATCGACATCGTCGCCGTCATGACCGGCTGCGGGCGCGGCGAGGCGGACCGGATCCGGCGCGGGCTGTCCGACCCGGAGTCGCAGGGGCGGATCAAGGTGTGGTTCGCTCAGCACGCGGCGGCGAACGGATATGACGCAGAAACGATTCAGCGCACCTGGGGGATCGTCGAGGCCTTCGGGTCGTACGGCTTCTGCAAGGCGCACGCGGTCGCTTTCGCCGTGCCGACGTACCAGTCGGCGTGGCTGAAGGCGCATCACCCGGCGGCCTTCTACGCGGGGCTGCTCACCCACGACCCCGGGATGTACCCGAAGCGGCTGCTGCTGGCGGACGCGCGGCGGCGCGGGGTGCCGGTGCTGCCGCTGGACGTGAACAAGTCGGCGGTCGCCCACCGTATCGAACTGGTGTCTGAATCTGAGGGGGTGTGGGGTCTGCGGCTGGCGCTCTCCGACGTGCACGGCATCAGCGAGGCCGAGGCCGAGCGGATCGCCCAGGGGCAGCCGTACGCCTCACTGCTGGACTTCTGGGAGCGGGCCCGGCCGAGCCGGCCGCTGGCCGGGCGGCTCGCCCAGGTCGGCGCCCTGGACGCGTTCGGCGCCAACCGCCGTGATCTGCAGCTGCATCTGACCGAGCTGCACCGGGGCGCCCGGAGCGGGGGCGGCGGCCAGCTCCCGCTGGCGGGAGGGCGCAAGACCGCTCCGGCCGGGCTCCCGGACCTGTCGGAGGCGGAGAAGCTCAGTGCCGAACTGGGGGTGCTGTCGATGGACGCCTCGCGCAACCTGATGGACGACCACCGGGCGTTTCTCGACGAGTTGGGCGTGGTCTCGGCGCGCCGGCTGCGGGAGGCGCGGCACGGGGAGACGGTGCTGGTCGCGGGCGCGAAGGCGGCCACCCAGACACCGCCGATCCGGTCCGGCAAGCGGGTCATCTTCTCGACCCTGGACGACGGCACGGGCCTGGTCGACCTCGCCTTCTTCGACGACTCCCACGACACCTGCGCCCACACCGTCTTCCACTCCTGGCTGCTGCTGGTGCGCGGGGTCGTGCAGCGGCGCGGGCCGCGCAGCCTGAGCGTGGTGGGCGCCGCCGCCTGGAACCTCGCCGAACTGCTGGAGGTGCGCGAGGAGGAGGGGCTCGACGGCGTCGCGGCCCGGCTCGCGGAGCCGCCCGCCGGGGACGGCTCCGCCTCGGCGGACGGCGGTGGTTCCTCGTCGGCGCGGCTCGCCGGTTCGGACGGGCGGCCGGCGGCCGCGGGCTCCGCGGCCCGCGACTCGATGGAGGACCGGAGGATCCGCATGCCCACGGGGTACGAGATGCACCCCTGGGCGGATCTGCGCCCCGCGGGCGAAGGGCCCGCGGTGGGAAGGAAGTTGTGGCACCAGAGTCCGGGGAGTGCGGGATGACCGTTCTGTGCGTACGTTTCCAGCTGCCGCCGGCGCGCGAGGCGGCTCTGCCGGGGCTGCTCGGCCTGCTGGAGGAGTTCACCCCGGTCGTGGAGGCGCTCCCGCCGGACGGGGCGCTGGCCGATCTGCGGGGCGCGGAACGGTACTTCGGGCGCAGCGCCGTCGAGCTGGCCTCGGTGATCCGCGTCCGCGCCCTCGCCCTGCACGGCGTCGACTGCGTGATCGGGGCCGGGCCGGGGCCGATGCTCGCCCGCGTGGCCCAGCGCGACGCCCGGCCCGGGGAGACCTGCGCGGTGCCCGAGCACGCCGTGGTGGATTTCCTCGCGGACCGGCCGGTGGCCGCGCTGCCCGGTGTCGGTACGGCGACGAGCCGCACCCTGTGCGAGTACGGCCTCGACACCCTGGGCCGGGTGGCGGCCGCCCCCCTCTCCACGCTCCAGCGCCTGATCGGCGCGCGGGCGGGCCGCGAACTGCACGAGAAGGCGAACGGCGTCGACCGCGGCCGGGTCGTCCCGAACGGCGTCTCGCGCTCCCTGGCCACCGAACGCCCCTTCCCTCTCGACGAGTTGGACCCGGACCGCCATCGCCGTGCCCTGCTGTCGGCCGCCGAGGAGCTGGGCGCCCGGCTCCGCGCCCTCGACAAGGTCTGCGGCACCCTCACCCTCACCGTGCGCTACGCCGACCGCACCGCGACGACCCGCACCCGCACCCTGCGCGAGCCGACCGCGCATTCGGCCGCCCTGACGAGGGCGACGTACGACATGTACGAGGCGCTCGGTCTGCAGCGCGCCCGTGTGCGCGCCCTCGTCCTGCGCGCCGAGTCCCTCACCCCCGCCGAACAGGCCTCCCACCAGCTCACCTTCGACCCCGTGGACGAGAAGGTACGCCGCGTCGAGGAGGCCGCGGACCGGGTGCGGGCGAAGTTCGGGCCGGGGGCGGTGATCCCGGGGGCGCTGGCGGCGTGACGTCCCCCGGGCGGAGGGTCAGTTGGCCCACGGCGGAGTGAGCCGGGTGCCGTCGGCCAGCTCCGCCTCCAGGCCGATCGACGTGGTGACCCAGGAGATCGCCGTCTGGTCGGTCGGGTTCTCCACGGTCAGGGTCGCTCCGGGGTTGACGATCAGCGTGTCGCCCGCGCTGATCCGGTCGGTGCGGTCGTCGAGCGTGACGAGCAGTTCGCCGACGAGGAGGTGGAAGATCTCCTCGCGGCTGACGGTGTGGGCGGGGGCCCTGGTGCCGGGCGGGATCTCGCCGCGCCAGGCGCACAGCTCCTTGCTGCCGGTGCGCGGGGTGGCGTACGAGACGAAGCGGGCGCCGTGGATCTCGTGGGTGACGGCTTCGGACGTGCGGACGACGGGCATGGGTCTCCTTCGACAGAAGATGGTCAAGCTGCTTGACCATCTGGGATGACTCTATGGTCAAGCTGCTTGACCAATTCGTCAAGGGTGTTTCAATGCCTCCGTGCACAACTCCGAGGCCATGGCCCTGTCCGCCGCCCTGCTCGCCGTCGCCGGCGAGCTCACTCAGCGCATCAACGAGGGCGTCGTCGCCCGCGGCTTCGAGGGGATGCGGCCCGCGCACGGTTTCGCCTTCACGCGGCTCGCCCCGGACGGGGCGACGGTGACCGAACTCGCCGTCCATCTCGGCGTCACCAAGCAGGCCGCCAGCCAGCTCGTCGACGAGGTCGTGCGCAAGGGGTACGCCGAGCGGCGGGCGCATCCCGCCGACGCGCGGGCGCGGCTGATCGTGCTGACCGAGCGGGGGTGGGCCTGCACCCGGGCCGCGGAGGCGGCCGCGGCGGAGGTGGTGCGGGAGTGGGCGGACGTACTCGGTGAGGGTGAAGTGCGGGTGTTGCGCGAGCAATTGGGGCGCATCGCACCCTATGGTCCGATCAGGCCCGCCTGGTGACGGTTCATCGGCAGCTACCGGCGAGTCGGTTATCACTGGAAGTTTTTACTGACGCGTAACTTCACACTTCCACTACTCGTCCGTAACTTGACGAGTGAACAGCATCCTTCGTGATCCGGATCACAGGGCGTAAGGCCATCGCAACTCCCTTGAGCCGCAAGGAGATCACACGATGCTGCCCTGGAAACGAGTGCTCAGACCCCTGGCCGCGGTGCTGCTGACCGCCGCGGTCGCCCTCGTCCCCGCCACCACCGCCCACGCCGCCACGGCACCCTCCAGCGGGTGGAACGACTACTCCTGCAAGCCCTCCGCCGCCCACCCCCGCCCCGTCGTCCTGGTCCACGGCACCCTCGGCAACTCCGTCGACAACTGGCTGGGCCTCGCGCCCTACCTGGAGGACCGCGGCTACTGCGTCTTCTCCCTGGACTACGGCCAGCTCTCCGGCGTCCCCGTCTTCTACGGCCTCGGCCCCATCGACAAGTCGGCCGGGCAGCTCTCCGCCTTCGTCGACAAGGTGCTCACCGCCACCGGCGCCGCCAAGGCCGACCTCGTCGGCCACTCGCAGGGCGGCATGATGCCCCGCTACTACCTCAAGTTCCTCGGCGGAGCCGCCAAGGTGAACGCCCTGGTCGGCATCGCGCCCGACAACCACGGCACCGACCTCGACGGACTGATCAAGCTGCTGCCCTACTTCCCGGGCGCCGCCGACCTCATCTCCGCCGCCACCCCGGGCCTCGCCGACCAGATGGCCGGTTCCGCCTTCCTCACCAAGCTCAACGCCGGCGGCGACACCGTCCCCGGCGTCCACTACACGGTCATCGCCAGCAAGTACGACGAGGTCGTCACGCCGTACACGAGCCAGTACCTGAGCGGCTCCGACGTGCACAACGTCCTCATCCAGAACCTGTGCTCGCTGGACCTCTCCGAACACGTTCTGATCGGTCTCACCGACCGGATCGCCTTCCACGAGGTGGCCAACGCGCTCGACCCCGCGCACGCCACCGCGACCACCTGCGCGTCGGTACTGAGTTGACGCACGAGCGGGGCTCGTCCGGCCTGAGCCGCCGGACGGGCCCCGCTCTTTCGTGGCCGTACTAGCGGCCGTGCCGTCCGCCGTCGTTCGCGCGGCGGCGGACCGAGGCGAACAGGGCGGCCGAACCGAGCGCCAGAGCGGCCGCACCGCCCACGGCGAGGTACGGGGTCTCGCCGCCGCCTCCCGTCTCGGCGAGGCGCTCCGAAGCACCGGCCGCCTGCGGGGCGTTGACCGCGGTGGGCTCCGCGGACGTCGCGGCGTCCTGGTCGCCGTGCCCGTGATGCTCCACCGTCGACTTGTCGGCACCCGCCTCGATCTGCTCGTCGGAGGGCGCGGAAGCGGTGGGCGCGGGCGATGAACTGTTCGTCGTACCCCCGCCGGCCGGCTTCGCCGCATTCCCGCCGAAGGTCACGTCGGAGCAGGAGTAGAACGCCTCCGGGCTGTCCGAGC
Source organism: Streptomyces sp. C1-1 (assembly GCF_050214755.1). Taxonomy (NCBI): domain Bacteria; kingdom Bacillati; phylum Actinomycetota; class Actinomycetes; order Kitasatosporales; family Streptomycetaceae; genus Streptomyces; species Streptomyces sp. C1-1. Next base: position 7,818,678 of record NZ_CP189826.1, read on the forward strand.
GCTGCCAGATTGCGTACAGCAGCTGCTTGCCGGCACGCTCGGGGAGCGTGCCGGAGAAGGTGTAGAAGCCGCCCGAGGGAGCCGGGTCGGTGGCCGTCGCGACCGGGTGCTCCAGATCCAGGTCGGACCAGGCCAGGGGCTTGGCCGGGTCGTATCCCGCCTTGGTGACGTACACCTTGAAGGTGCCCTTGTGCGGGGCCGTCACGCGGTACTTGAAGGTGTACGACCCGCTGTGCACGCTCGTCGCCGGCCAGTCCGCGCGCGCCAGGTCCAGGCCCTTGAACTCCTCGTTGTTCGCGCTGCACAGCTTGCCGTCCGGAATCAGTTCCTGGTGGCGGCCGTTCGCGTCACCGATGCGGATGCCGTTCCAGTCGTAGAGCGCCTGGGTGCCGCCGGCCGCGACAGCCGCCTTGCAGGCGTCCGACTTCGGGCTCTCCGGGTTCTCCGCGTAGCACTGGGCGACCCGGCTGACCGGGTCGCCCATCGTCCCGTGCGCCGACGCCGGGGTGGCGGCCAGGGCGGTCAGGGCGAGCGGAGCGGCGCCGAGGGCGGCGATCGTGGCGACCGTGCGGCGGCGTGCGGGCATGCGGAATCTCCTCGGAACGGTTCCGGTCTGGTCGGCACCGATCACAAGCGATCGGGAGCCGTATCCAAGAAACCGTGAAATCACCTGCTGGGGGCGGGTGCGAGAGATCCTTATGCTCGCGTTAAGGGAGTGCTGAGACGGAGATCAGGTAGGTACCGTGTCGGCATGGGAGATGAGCGGATCCGGGCGGCCGTCGACTCCGACGTGGCGGCCGTGAAGGCCGTGACCGACGCCGCGTACCACCGCTACATCGAACGGATCGGGGTGGTGCCGGTGCCCATGGAGGCGGACCACGCCGCGAACGTCGCCGCGGGAAAGGTGTTCGTGACGGGAGAGCCCGTCATCGGCCTCGTCGTCCTGGAGGAACACGACGACCACCTGTTCCTCGACAGCATCGCCGTCCACCCCGACGCGCACGGCAGGGGCGTGGGGCGACGACTGCTGCACTTCGTGGACGCACGCGCGCGTGCGCTCGGTCTTCCCGAGGTCAGGCTCTACACGAACGCCCTGATGCACGAGAACCAGCAGATCTACCCGAAGTTCGGCTACGAGGTCGTGGGGCGGTGGGCAAGCGGCCCGTACGACCGCATCCACTACCGCAAGCGGCTGGACTGACGACCGGCACCGCCGGGCGGCCTCAGCCGTCCGGCCACCACGTTCGCGCGATGTCCTTGCGCACCTCCGGGCGTCCCGCGGGACGCTCGTCGGCCTCTTCCCGGACCCTGCGCGAGTCCGTCTTCTTCAGGGGCTTCTGCACAGTGGTCCGGCGCATGGCTGCCTCCTTCAGTGCCTACCAAGTTCCGCGTTCTCACGGAGGTAGACCTTTCCCGGGAGGGTGACTCATCGGTGCGGGTCTGTCAGTGGCGGCTGTCACGATTCGACTGTCAGTGGCGGGTGTCACTCTTGGGCTCATGACGGATCACAGTGAAGGTCTGAACAGGGCGTCGACCGGGACGGACACGGCCGCCGGCGTGGACTGGGACGCGCAGGCCGCCTCCTTCGACGACGAGCCGGACCACGGCCTGCGCGACCCGGAGGTGCGGCGGGCATGGGCGCGGCGGCTGAGCGCCTGGCTGCCGCAGCGCGCCTGCGACGTCCTGGATCTCGGCTGCGGCACCGGCAGTCTGTCGCTCCTCGCGGCCGAGCAGGGACACCGCGTCACCGGCGTGGACGGTTCTGCGGCCATGGTCGGTCTCGCGCGGGCCAAGCTGGCCGGCCGTGACGCGGTGTTCCTCCTCGGTGACGCGGCGGCGCCCCCGGTGGGCGAGCAGCGCTTCGACGTCGTCCTCGTACGGCACGTGCTGTGGGCCCTGCCCGACCCGGGCCGGGCCCTGCGGCACTGGCGCGGCCTGCTGCGTCCGGGCGGCCGGCTCGTGCTGGTCGAGGGGGTGTGGGGGACGGTCAGCCCCGCCGGCATACCCGCCGACGACCTCACGGCCCTTCTCGCGCCGCTCACCGGGCACGTCCGGCTGGAGCGGCTGTCGCAGGAGACGGCGCTGTGGGGCAAGGAGGTCGAGGACGAGCGGTACGCGGTGGTGGCGGTCCCGGAGTAGGACTCAGGCCAGAAGCGCGCCGAAGCCGTCGCCGCGGGCCAGCGCCTCCAACTCCTCCAGGGCGGCCACCGCGGCGGCCGCGGCCGCCGGGTCCGTATCCCGCAGGCCGCTGTCCGCGAACTCGTCCTCGTCCAGACGGCGCACGTCCGTGCCGTCGGCGGACCGCCACAGGTCCAGGTCGAGGTCCTCGACGACCAGCTCCGAGCCGGAGAGGACCGCCGGGCGGGTGATGTCGCAGTACCAGCCCTTCAGCGCCCCCGCGCCGTCCCGGACCTCCTTCACCGCGTACCACCGGTCCCGCCAGTAGTACTCGGTGAAGACGTCACCCTCCTCGAAGCGTACGAAGCCGAAGTCGCGGGTGCCGGTGCCCGCCCAGGCGGCGCGCACGGCGATCCGGTTGCCGTCGTCACCGAGCAGCCCGGCGTCGTAACGGATCTTCGTACGGCCCGCCTTGACGAGGACGACGGTCAACCGGCCCTCGGGATCAGCCGAGTTCGCGGACATAGCGCACCTCCGACGCGACGATCTCGTACCCGAACCACTTGTTGATCGCGAGCATCGGGCCGTTGTCGGTGTCGTTGCCCGTGTGGGCCTCCCGGAAGCCGGCCGCACGGGCGCGGTGCAGCGAGGCGTTCTTGGCGAGCTTGGCCAGTCCCCGGCCGCGGTGGGCGCGGGCCGTGCCGGTCATCGCGGTGGCGTAGCGGCCGGTCGCACGGTCCGTGTAGGCGATGCTGAAGGCGGCGGGACGTCCGTCGACGAACGCGACCGACGTCAGCTCCCGGTCGAGCGAGGGGTGGTTCCAGGTCTGCTCGACCCAGGCCTCGTAGTCCGTCAGCTCGGTGTCGACGTCGCTCGGCTCGTCCGACACCGTCTCCGCGTCCAGTTCGAACAGCGGCCGCGGATCGTCCGCGAAGTCGGCCGCCGAGCGCAACTCCACGCCCGGCGGCGGCGACTGCAACGGCGGCAGCGTGCCGGTGGTGAGGTCGAGCCGCAGGAAGTGGGCGGAGCGGCTGGGCCGGTAGCCGTGCCCCTCGGCGAAGGCGCGGTTGGCCGGCTCGTCCAGCACCCAGGCCAGCAGCTTCGTGGCGCCGTGTTCCGTCAGGTGCCGCTCCGCCGCGCGCACCAGGTGCGTGCCCGCGCCGCGGTGGACGCGGTCGGGGCGTACGTAGATGTTGAGCATGCCCTGGCCCGGCTCCGGACTCTCGTGCGCCAGGTGCACCTGGGCCGTGCCGATCACCTCGCCCTCCTCCTCCGCCACCAGGGACCTGAAGCGGGCCTCGGCGGGGGTGTGGGCGAGGTTGTGGAGGATGGCGGCCGGAGTCCACAGGATGTACGGCAGGGCGAGGTGCCGCACCCGGGAGAAGGCCTCGACATCGGTGGGGTCGTCGGGACGCAGGTCGCGCACGTTCACTGTCATGTGGGCGCACGCTACGTGGGGGACACCACCGGCGCGCCCCATTTTCCGGCGGGTGCGGGACAATCGGGGACGTGACATTGAAGATCCACATCGACGACAGCGCGCCGCCGTTCGAGCAGGTGCGGGTGCAGATCTCCGAGCAGGCCCGCTCGGGGGTGCTGCCGGTGGGGTACCGGCTGCCGACCGTGCGGGGGCTCGCCGAGTCGCTGGGGCTGGCGGCCAACACGGTCGCCAAGGCGTACCGGGCGCTGGAGAGCGACGGAGTGATCGAGACGCGCGGGCGCAACGGAACGTATGTGGCCGCCGCCGGCTCGGCCGCGGAACGGGAACTCGCGTCGGCCGCGCAGGCGTACGTCGAGCGTGCCCGCCGGCTGGGGCTCGCGGAGGCGGACGCCCTGGCGGCGGTGCGGGATGCCTTGCGGGCCGGGTACGGGGAGGGCTGAGGCGGGTTCGGCACCGCCGGAGTACGCCGTCGTGCCGGAGAGTTCAGGGGGTGCGGGTGACTGCCAGTTCCCTCGCGCGCGCCACCCTCGCGAACGTCGCCGCGTCCTGCACCGCCGCTCCCGTCGGGTCGTTGTTGAAGTACGCGTAGACGTCGTCGTCCGGCGGCCAGGTCGCGGCGATGCGGTCCACCCAGGTCTCCAGCGCCCGCCGTCCGTAGTGCGGCCACGCCCGGGCGCGGCCCTGGTGGAAGCGGACGTAGCCCCAGTCGGCGGTGCGCCACAGCGGGGTCGACGGGCGGGAGAGCACGTCCGCCCAGCACAGGGCCGCGCCGCGCGCCTGAAGCACCTTGCGCACCTCCGGCGTCCACCACGACTCGTGCCGTGGCTCCACGGCCACCCGGGTGCCCGGCGGGAAGCAGTCCAGACAGGCGTCCAGCAGCCCTGCGTCGGCCTTCAGCGTCGGCGGGAGCTGCAGGAGCACCGGGCCCAGCCGGTCGCCCAGGCCCGCCGCGTGCGTCATCAGGCGCTCGACCGGTTCCTCCGGGTCACGGAGCCGCTTGATGTGGGTCAGGAAGCGGCTGGCCTTGACCGCGACCACGAAGTCCGGCGGGACGCGCTCGCGCCAGGCGGCGAAGTTCTCCCGCGTCGGCAGGCGGTAGAACGCGTTGTTGATCTCCACGGTGGCGAAGTGCCCGGCGTACTCCTCCAGCCACAGCCGCGTCGGACACCCGGCGGGGTAGAGCACACCCCGCCAGTCCCTGTACTGCCACCCCGACGTTCCGACCAACAGGGTCATACGTCCATCAAAACACTAGAGGTACAGACCCGCGTCGGCTCCGTCCCGCTGGTCCGGCAGGGACGTCGGGGACGTCCCGCGGCGCAGTGCGTACAGCTCGGCCAGGGTCGCGCCCTCACGGCCCACGCCCTCCTCGGTGCCCAGCCAGCCGACCGCCTCGCGGTGGGTCAGCCGGCCGACCTCGATACGGGCCAGACAGCGGCCGGGGCGCACCACGGCGGGGTGCAGACGCTCCAGGTCCTCGTTGGTGGTGACGCCGACCAGGACGTTGCGGCCCTGGCCCAGCAGACCGTCGGTCAGGTTGAGCAGGCGCGACAGGGCCTGGCCCGCCGTGTGCTTCGCCTCGCCGCGGATCAGCTCGTCGCAGTCCTCCAGGAGCAGCAGCCGCCAGCGGCCCTTGCCCGTCCCGTCCTCCTCGCCGATGGCGATGTCCATCAGATAGCCGACGTCGCTGAACAGCCTCTCGGGATCCAGGACGCAGTCCACCTGGCACCAGTCCCGCCAGGAGCGGGCGAGGGTGCGCAGCGCGGAGGTCTTGCCCGTGCCGGGCGGGCCGTGCAGCAGGAGCAGGCGGCCCGCGATGTCCTCCGGCGTCGTCTTCATCAGACGGTCCATCGCGTCGGCCACCGGCGCGGTGTAGTTCTCCCGGACCTCCTCCCAGGTGCCCGCGGAGATCTGCCGGGTCGTGCGGTGCGGGCCGCGCCGGGGGGAGACGTACCAGAAGCCCATCGTCACGTTCTCCGGCTGGGGTTCGGGCTCGTCCGCCGCACCGTCGGTCGCCTGGTCCAGGACCTGCTCGGCCAGGTCGGCGCTGGTGGCCGTGACGGTGACGTCGGCACCCCGGTTCCAGCGGGAGATCAGCAGGGTCCAGCCCTCACCCTCCGCCAGGGTGGCGCTGCGGTCGTCGTCGCGGGCCACCCGCAGCACACGGGCGCCCGGCGGCAGCAGTGTGGCGCCGGAGCGGACACGGTCGATGTTCGCCGCGTGCGAGTACGGCTGCTCGCCCGTCGCGAAGCGGCCGAGGAACAGCGCGTCGACGACGTCGGACGGCGAGTCGCTGTCGTCGACGTTGAGCCGGATCGGCAGCGCGTCGTGTGGGTTCGCAGACATGGCGCCCATGATCCGGCACGGGGCCGCCCCGTGCACCCGGTTTCCGTGGTGCGTCGGGTGTGTCGCGAGTGATCCGAGGGGGTCGTTGTGTCGCTTCCGTCCTGTTACAGGGCTGTGGATTCACGACATCTGCCCCAGGTGGCGTTCATCCCGTTACTGTTGCCCTCGATGGGACGTCATGGGTGGACTTCGGGGGCTCGGCGGTGGCGGCTCACCGCGCTGCTCGGCGTGGGCGTGGCCGCACTCGCGCTGATCGTCACCCTGATCAACACGCTTCCGGACAGCGGCGGCAGCACCAAGGGCACCTCGAAGAACGGCGCCACGGTGCACGGCACCCCGGTGACCCCGAAGAACCGGGACGACCCCGCGGTCGGGTGGGGCTTCACCCACACCCAGTACAGCGCCGACGAGGGCAGTTCGACGGCCACGGACCGGGTCGAGAAGCTGATCTCGAACGCCGGGGGACTGCCCCAGGACCAGGCCCTGATGGGCTGGGGGGCGGACAACCCCGAGCCGGTGGAGGGCCGTTACGACTTCGGCGCCATGGACCGCCGTATCGACTTCATCCGCAGGTCGGGCGGCACCCCGGTCGTCACCCTGTGCTGCTCCCCGGACTGGATGAAGGGCGGCAGGGCCGGCGTCGACAACACGGACTGGAGCCGGTCCGCGCTGGAGACCGCACCGCTGCCCGAGCACTACGCCGACTTCGCCGCGCTCGCCGCGACCGTCGCCCAGCGCTATCCCGACGTACGCCACTTCGTCGTCTGGAACGAGTTCAAGGGCTTCTGGAACGACGCCGAGGGCCGCTGGGACTACGAGGGTTACACCAAGCTCTACAACCTCGTCTACAAGGCCCTGAAGAAGGTCGACAAGGACATCATGGTCGGCGGTCCGTACCTGGTGATGGACAGTGTCGACCCGCGTGCCGGCGAGGCATCCTCGACAGTCAAGGGCAGTTGGGGAGCCATGGACCAGCGGGTCCTGGACGCCTTCGACTACTGGAACAAGCACAAGGCCGGCGCCGACTTCGTCGTGGTCGACGGCTCCAGCTACACCAACGACGACGACATGCTGCCGAACGAGTTCGGGGCCACCGACAAGTTCACCGCCGTCGGCCGGTGGGTGCGGCAGCGGACCCACGACCTGCCGCTGTGGTGGGCCGAGTACTACGTCGAGCCCGCCGACGGCAACGACGAGCGCAAGGGCTGGTCCGAGACCCGCCGCGTCGCCGTCCAGGCCGCCGGGATGATCGCCATGGTCAAGGGGGGCGCCTCCTCCGGCTTCTACTGGAACCCGGAGGACGAAAAGGGCGACGGCTGCGCGGGGTGCCTGTGGACACCGACGGACAGCGGGAGCGGGGGCGCGAAACTCCCCATGTTCGATCTCGTCTCCCGCTTCGGCCAGGAGTTCCCGCCCGGCACGACGTACACGAGCGTGTCCGTCGCCCCGGACGACGTGCCCAACGTCCGCGTCCTCGCCACCGGCCGGTCCGTTCTGGTGGTCAACACCCTGGGCCGGTCCATCAGCGCGAAGATCGACGGCAAGCGGTTCGACATGCAGGCCTACGAGGTGCGGTGGCTCGGGCGCTGAGCCACCGCACGGTCACTTCATCGTCAGGAACCGCTGGACCAGCGAGGCCAGCAGCACCGCCAGCAGCGGCAGCGAGAACCAGAAACTGCTCTGCAGCCGTCGCAGTTGGCGCACGCTCGGCCGCGTCGCGACCCGGACGACCTCGCGGGCCGTCAGCAGCACGATCAGCGCCAGGGCGGCCAGGGCGCCGACGATCGACCACGGCGTCCAGGTGATCTGCGGCCCGATCGGACCCGGGTCGGGCTTCGGCACCGCGCCCGCGGGCTGCTTGCCGAGGGCGTAGACGGTGGCGTCGGAGTTGACGTACACCTTCTTCAACTCGGGCCGTTGATCGAGGTTCTGGATCAGCCGGGGCCCCCAGGTGGGGGAGTAGCCCACGTCCATCCGCAGGTACGTCAGCTGGCTCTCGTTGATCATCAGATACGAGTTCGGGCCCGCGTCCTTGAGCGCCTTGACCAGACCGGACACCAGGACCGGGTCGGCCGGTGCCGGCGTCGGCACGTAGTTCACCCGTTCCATGTCCTTCGTGCCCCACGGCATCGCGGGCGTCACGTCGTTGACGGTGTCGTTGCTCAGCCACAGCAGGCGCACGGTCGGCTTGTCGTGCGCGTACACGTAGTCCATGGCCGCGACCTCGCCGGGCCGCACCCGCTCGAACGGCTCGTTGCCCCAGCGGGCCACCAGGAAGCCGCCCATCAGCAGCAGGCCCGCCATCAGCGCGGCCAGCGGGGCCAGGCTCACCCGGTCCTTGTCCCGCTCCTCGGCGGTGACGCCGGTGCGCGGGAACAGGGCGAGACCGGCCAGCAGGGCGGCGCCGGGCACGGCGAACATGAAGACGCGCAGCGCCATCTCACCGCCGTAGGACTGCATCCCGAAGCCCAGGAACGGCACGAACGTCAACACCAGCAGCGACCGTTCGCGGTACTTGTGGTCGCGCCGGCGCCACCAGCCCCAGCAGGCGAACGTCATCACACCGCCGGCCAGCAGCACCCGCGTGTACAGGACCAGCTTGTGCGTGGAGTCTCCGCCCTGGATACGGCCGGAGACGGACGTGGACACATTGCTGCCGACGCCGCCGACGCCGCCGAACAGGTCGTCGAAGTGCCCCGACCAGTAGGGCTCGGCCATGAAGCCCACCCAGACGGCGACCAGCACGGCGAACAGCACGGGCAGGCCGCGCAGTTCCGACCTGCCGATGAGGACGAGCGCCGCGAGCACGCCCAGCATCACGAACGGGGTCAGCTGGTGGGCCGGGACGCTCGCCGCGAACAGGCCGATCAGCACCCCGAGCAGGACCGCCTTCTGACGGCGGTCCGTCGGCTCGACCTCCGCCTCGCCGGGCCGCTTCTTCGTCCAGATCACGCGCGGCGCGCGGAACCAGACGAGCAGGATCGCGACGAAGGCCAGGTAGAGGAGGTACGTGAAGCCCTGCGGGGAGAAGTAGTCCTGGCCGACCCAGCCGCTGAGCACGAAGATCCAGATACCGGTCCACTTGGCCCGCCAGCTCGCCCGCATCGAGCGCACCAGCAGGAACATCGGCGCCAGATAGAGGAGTTGTATGGTCAGCGGCCACCAGCGGATGACCTCGGTGAAGTCCGTGACCCCGCAGGCCCGGCCGACGAACGCGGCCACCGCGAAGAAGCCCGGCCAGCTCCAGCGGGCGTCCAGGTCGGGCACGGCCGAACCGGTGCGGTCGATGTAGTCCAGGAAGCCCAGGTGCTGGTAGGCCGTCGGGAAGCGCGGCTCGGTCTCGAGCACCGCGGGCAGCGCGTGCAGGGACACGACGGTCGCCAGCAGCGTGATCAGCAGCAGCGCCTTGTGCTCGCGGCCCAGCCACAGCAGGGAGGCGAACACCGTGACCAGCAGGGCGGCCCCGACGAGGGTCGGCAGGGGCAGGACCGAGATCAGGCCCAGTCCGCCCATGCCGTCCAGGTCCGCCTCGCCGAGCCCCAGCGCGGGCACCCAGTACAGCAGCAGCGCGGCGACCAGCGCGCCACCGAGGACGAGCCCGACGCGGCTGGGGTGCAGGCGCTCGCGCCAGGGGAGGGCAGGCGGTCGGGGCGCCCGCGCCGACGGCTCCTCCCGTGCGGCCCGCTCGGCCGCCTGCGCCGCGAACGCCGCCCCGAACGGCGCGTCCACCTCCACCTCGGCCGGCCCCACCGAGGCCTCCGAACCGGGCTCCCTGCCCCACGCCCGGCTCGGCTCGCCCGCAGGGGCCCCCGGCTCCACCGGCGGCCCGACTTCCGGCGTCCTCGCCCAGGTCGGCCGGTGATCGGCCCGCGCCACGGGCGTCCCCGTCGGCGGTGTCCCCGGCCCCGGCCGCACGTCCGGCCGGCGCTCCTGGTGGTCGAAGTCGACGTGGATGCCGAGCGCGAGGGTGTCGGTGTCGAGGGCCCAGGCCGGGCCGCGCCGGCGCGGCTTCTCGCCGACGGGGACCTCGCGGGCTCCCAGGTCGGCGAGGTCCCCGTCGGGCGCCGCGTCCTCGGGCACGTCGGCGGCCGGTCCCGCCTTCAGGGTGCGGTACAGCTTCGGCGCGGCGATCGTGACGATCACCGCGAGCGAGGAGATCTCGGCGACACCGGCGCCGGTCAGCCCCATGCGGGGCAGCAGGAGCAGCGTCAGGCTCAGCACCAGGACGCACAACAGGCCCTGCATCCAGGCCAGTCCGGCGGTGCGGCTCTGCGCGCGCAGGACCGCGAAGTACGTCTCCATGACGACCCGCAGCAGCGCGCCGACCGCGAACCAGCGCAGCAGCGGGGTGGCGGCGTCCGCGTAGCCCTGTCCGAAGACGCCGAGGATCCACGGCGCCCCGACGAACATCAGGCCGCAGATCGGCAGCATGATCCGCGCCATCCGCTTGAGTGCCGCACGGGTGTTGAGGGCCAGCCGGGCCGGGTCGTGCGAGCCTTCGACGGTCAGCGAGGCGCCCATGTTGATGGCGAGCAGGTTGACCGTGCCGCCGATGGTGGTGGTGATGTAGAAGTAGGCGTTGTCCTTGGAGCTGACCTGCGAGGCGATGATCACCGGGACGAGGTAGACTACGGCGAGCGAGAACAGCGAGCCCGTGTAGTCGCCCGCGAGGAACCTGCCGATCTCCTTCACGGACGGCGGACGGGCGTGGTCCTTCGTCGTCTCGATGTGCCGGGGCACCAGACGGCGGAAGACCAGCCAGCCCAGTGGCACCACAGAGAAGGCGATGGCCGCGACCCAGGAGGCGAAGACACCGGTGGTGGGGATCGCCGCGGCGAGGCCGACCAGCAGGACCAGCTTCACCCCGGAGAACACGGTGTTGCCCACCGGCACCCAGGGCGCGCTGCGCAGACCGGTCAGCACACCGTCCTGCAGCGTGAGCACGTTCCAGGCGACGACGGCCGCGATGAAGCCGAGGCCGTGGACCGGTCCGTGCAGGAAGCGGTAGGACGGTCCCCAGATGTTCAGCGTGAGCAGGAAGACGATCGCGGCGAGCGAGACGACCAGCGAACTGCCCGCGTAGGTACGGAAGATCAGGCGGCCGGTGCTCCGGCCGGCCACGGGGATGAAGCGGGCCAGGGCGCCCGTCAGGGTCACCGCGGTCAGGCCCGCGAGGAGCTTCATCGCGGCGATCGCGGCCGAGCCCTGCCCGACGGCGGAGTCGGAGTAGTAGCGCGCGGCGATCAGCCAGTAGCCGAGGCCCAGGACGGCGGAGATGCCCGTGTTCAGCATCAGCGCGTAGGCGTTGCGGAACAGTTGGCTGCCACCGCCCCTGCCCATGCCGGGCAGGCGAAGACGGCGCCCCGACTGCTCGGGCGCCTCGCTCGCGGACTGCGGCTCGGTTGTCGTGGTCGTCGTGTCAGACACGGGAACGGCTGGCCTTCCGGCGGACCTGGCGTGCTCTGCGGACCATGGCGTACCCCTTGGTGAGGGCACGGTCCCTGGCGAAGGTGCGGGCGATCGAACGGCCTTCGACCAGCCGCTCGAACTCCTCGATCCCGGTGCCGCGGCGCACGGTGACCCGCTGCAGGGCGTACGGGCCCTGGCGGCGGCGCGCGAGGCCGTTGCCGACGGCGAGTGCCTGGGCGTACCCCGTCTCCCGGACGGCCTCGCGCACCCGGCGGCTGGAGTAGCCGTAGGGGTAGGCGAAGGAGACCGGGGCGGCGCCCAGTTCGTCGGTCACGATGTCCCTGCAGTGGATCAGCTCGTGCCGCAGCCGCTCGTCGTCGAGCTGGTCGAGCTGCGGGTGGGTGTGGCTGTGGCCGCCGATCTCCACACCCGCGGCGGCGAGTTCGCGGACCTGGTCCCAGCCGAGCATGGTGTCGAGGGCGCCCCCGGTGTCGTACGCGCCCCTGATCCAGCCCGTGGAGACGAACAGGGTGGCGGCGAAGCCGTGTTTTGCGAGCACGGGCAGCGCGTGCCGGTGCACGCCCTCGTAGCCGTCGTCGAACGTGATCAGCACCGGATGCGGCGGCAGTGAGCGCCCCGAGCGCCAACCCGCCGCCAGATCACCGGTGTCGACCGGAGTCAGTCCCAGGTCGTCGATCAGCGCCATCTGCTCGGCGAACGCCTCGGGCGCCACCGACAGGGCGCGGGTGGCGTCGTTCGGCGCGGTGGCGACCGAGTGGTACATGAGAATCGGCACGGGCCCTTCGGTCATGAGCTCCCCCCTCGGTCATCGTCCGCTCCCTCGATCGCGGCGACGGTGAAGGCCGCCCCACCGCGCCTGGCGCGCACGCTGCCCACCACGTACCCCCCGGCCGCGGTCAGCACCCCGGCGACGATCGCCCCCGCCCGGCCGGCGCCGCCCGGCCTGGCCAGCGCGGCGTCGCGCAGCCCGCGCGCCACCCCGGCCGGCAGCACGCGCGTCGCGTACCGGCGTTCGGACTCCAGTCCCTTGTCCGCGCCCACACTTCGCGCCACGAGCGCCTTCGACAGGCCCTCGGCGTACGCGCGCGTGCGGAAGTACCCGAAGTGCTCGCGCGCCTCGGGCACCCGGTGATGGATCACCGCACGGTCGTCGATCAGCAGGATCGCGTCGGGTCTGGCCCTGGTGAGCCGGATGCACAGCTCCGTCTCCTCGCAGCCCAGCGGGCGCTTGTCGCCGTCGCGTCCGATGCCGGTGGCGAAACCGCCCGCCGCGTCGAACGCCGTTCGACGGAACGAGGCGTTGCCGCCGAGGACGTTGCGCACCCGGACCAGGCCCGCCGGCAGACCCTTGTACGTGCAGCCCACCACCCAGTCGAACTCCTCGGGGAACCAGGCCGGCCGCCGCCCCGACGCCCATATGGGCATCGTCCGGCCGCCGACGGCCATCACCCGGGGATCGGCGTATCCCTCGGTGAAGCGGCGCAGCCAGTCCCGTTCGGCGACGGCGTCGTCGTCGAGGAAGGCGATCACCTCGCCGTGCGAGGCCGCGATACCGGTGTTGCGGCCGGCGGACAGCCCACGGGGGCCCGCGTTGGCGAGCACCCGCACCTCGTCGGCCTCCTTGTACTCCTTGGCCAACCGCTCCAGCAGGGCCGGATTGTGGTCGACGACCAGCAGGGTCTCCAGAGCGGGCCGGGACTGCGCCCGCACCGACGAGACCGCGGCGAGGATGTCCTCCCAGCGGTCCTCGGTGTAGACGCAGATCACGACGGAGACGCCGAGATCGCTCAAGACACCTCTCCCCGCTCCGAGTCGAGCAGCGGCGAGTGGTGCTCCTGCCGGCGCAGCTCCCGGCGGTTGGACCGCTCCTTGAGGATCACCTTCAGCACCCGGATCCCGTCCCGCACGGCCCGCAGATTGCTGGTGCCGTGGATGCGGAGGTACTCGTGGCTGGGTATCTCCTGCACCTTCAGGCCCGCCTTGACCACCCGGATGTTGATCAGGGTCTCGATCTCGAAGCCGGTGCAGTCGAGGGAGATCTTGTCGAGGCAGTGCCGCCAGAACGCGTTGTAGCCGTAGCAGAGGTCGGTGTAGCGGGCGCCGAACTTGCGGTTGACGATGGTGCACAGCGCCCAGTTGCCGAGCTTGCGGATGAAGGTCATGTCGTCGGTGCCGCCGCCGTTGGCGAAGCGCGAGCCCTTGGCGAAGTCCGCGCCGGAGACCAGGGCGGAGACGTACGACACGATCTCGTTGCCGTCCGCCGAGCCGTCCGCGTCGACCATCACGATGATGTCGCCGCTGCACGCCTCGAACCCGGTGATCAGGGCATCCCCCTTGCCCTTGCCCCGCTGCTCGACGACCTTGACCTTGGGCCACAGCTCGCGGGCCACTTCGACGGTGCGGTCCGTGGAGTTGCCGTCCACGAGGACGACCTCGTGGATCCAGTCGGGAAGCGTCTTGAAGACGTAGGGAAGGTTCTCCGCCTCGTTCATGGCGGGGATCACCACGCTCACCGGTGGCGCGATGGCCAGGTGAGTGGAGATCGGCCGGTACTTGTCGGCGGTTGACGGCCCGTGATTCGTGGCCGCCGGCCGAAGAACAGAACTCATGAGTCTTGGTCCCTCTCGTCCGGTGGACCGCCCGCCCCCGGGCGGCCCGGCTATGTATCCGGTTCGAAAGGGGGGTTCACGCCTGTGGCATGACGAGATGGATCTACGTGCACGCCGAGGCGAGCTGGCAAAGCTGGCCGCCTGCCGCAGGGCAGCAGCCGGTCGCGCGGCACGACTCGGTCACAGTTCGCGGTCACCGAGCACGGCACCCCCCTACCGCGCCCCACGCCGGCAGCCATCGCGGTCCTTGAGCCCTCCCCTAGAGCCGCTTGATGATGGTCCGATGCGGGTGAGATGTACGACGGTATTGATGATTGAACCCCTATGGCAAGGCCTGGAACCAAGCCTCACGTTTTTGTTGGTTTGACCGTTACACAACTTAGAAGGAGAAGAAGACAGCTGATCACGGTTACGGCGATGATCCCGCCGCGCCAGGACCAGCGATGGACGGCCAACATGCCCTGTGATACGAGCATGTCGAGGACGACCGCGCCCGCGAGAGCGGTGAGGACACGGCCGAAGGGTTCCAGCCCGCGCAGCGCCGCCCAGATGGCGGTCGCGGGTGCCGCGAGCAGGAAGAACAGGGTGCACGGGCCACGCAGGGGTGAATCCGCGTCGACGAGTGCGAGCAGCGCACCGAAGCCCCCCACGGCCGTCGCGGCGCCCGCGAGCAGCGGTGTCAGGTCCCCCTCCGGGCCCTGCCGCACCTGCTCGGCGCCGTCGGACGAAGGCGTCTTGACGCGTCTTCTGATGTGAATCGTCTGCATTGGCGACTTCGCCCCCCAGCGCGCCGGATGCCGGTCTTCAATGTCGCGCAGCGCAAGAGGGGGCGTCAAGGGACCAAACGGCCTACAGCCGTTTCTCGTCCATTCTTGAACAAATTCCCTCGGAACCGTTCAGGCACGGAAGTTGAGGGTTCTTCAACAGGTTTGACATGGACACTTCCCATCAACACGCGTAGTTGGTACGACGGTTATGGCAGAGATCCTGCTAAAGGGAGGTTCCATGAGACGTTCCCGAATTGCGGTTTTCGTGAGCTCCATCCTCCTCGCCGTCGGCACGGCCCTCACCGGGGCCACGGCGGCGCAGGCGTCCCAGCAGGCCGCCACGGGCGGCTATGTGGCCCTCGGCGACTCCTACTCCTCCGGGGTCGGCGCGGGCAGCTACCTCAGCGCCAGCGGCGACTGCAAGCAGAGCACCAAGGCCTACCCCTACCTGTGGGCGGCCGCGCACTCACCCTCGACGTTCGACTTCAAGGCCTGCTCGGGCGCCCGTACGGGTGATGTCCTGGCCAACCAGCTCGGCACCCTCAGCTCCGCCACCGCCCTAGTCTCCATCACGATCGGCGGCAACGACGCCGGCTTCGCCGACGTCATGACCACCTGCGTCCTCCAGTCCGACAGCACCTGTCTGTCCCGTATCAACACCGCCAAGGCGTACGTCGACTCGACGCTGCCGGGCCAGCTCGACAACGTCTACTCGGCGATCAGCGCCAAGGCCCCGAACGCCCGCGTCGTCGTCATCGGCTACCCCCGCTTCTACAAGCTCGGCACCACCTGCCTCGGCCTGTCCGAGACGAAGCGGACGGCCATCAACGGCGCGGCCGACTACCTGGACACCGCGATCAACAAGGCCGCGGCCAACCACGGCTTCGCCTTCGGCGACGTCCGTACGACCTTCACCGGTCACGAGATCTGCTCCGGCAGCTCCTGGCTGCACAGCGTGAACTGGCTCAACATCGGCGAGTCGTACCACCCGACCGCGTCCGGCCAGTCCGGCGGCTATCTGCCGGTCCTCAACGGCGCGGTCTGATCACCCGGAGGGTGATCCCGAAGTACTGGGGGAGGCCCCGCCCGACGGGGTCTCCGCCTGGCAGGTCAGCGAGAACGGCACCGAGTTGGACGTGGCGTGCACGGGATCGCGGACCTCCACACCGATCACGTCCTGGAACGTGCCGCTGCTGTCGCGCGTGGTGATGAAGTTCCTCTCCTGCTGCGTCCGGCCGCCATTGGCCGGGAAGGACAGCGTCTTCCACTCCCCGGACAGCGAGCCGTTCTTCGTCACCCAGCGGTACGTCACCGTCGCCGGTACCCGGCCCACCGTGAACGTGGCCGTGAACGTCGGCGCCTGCGACCTGTCCGGCGGACAGGTCCCGGAGTACGTGGTGTTCGCCCCCGCCAGCGAGACGCGCACGGACTGGGGCGTGCTCGAACTGCTCGCGCTCGCGCTCGGCGTCGGGCTCGTCGGGCTCGTGCCGGGCCCGGTGTCCGTGGCGGGCGCCGAGGTCCGCGTCCCCGAGCGGGGACTGCCCGAGTTGTCCGGGCTCTTGCCGCCGCTGTCGTGGTTGAGCAGGGCGTACGTCAGCCCCGCAATGGCCAGCGCCAGGACGGCCACGCCGACGACCAGCACGAGGCCGGCACGGCGGTTGCGCTCCGGCGGCCGGGTGTCCGCGGCCGTGGTGTCCGGCCCGGGCACCGGCCCGGTTCTCGCCGCCGTCGGATAGGGCATCGCCGGGGTCGGCGACACCGGCTGCGGGAAGGCCGCGATCGTCGGCGCGTACGGCGACGCCTGGGCGCCGGCGCTCGGCGTGCCCCCGGCCGCGACGATCCGCAGGTCCTGCTCGGCCCGGTCGGCCGCGATCCGCTCGGCCGGCTCCTTGCGCAGCAGACCCTCGATCACCGGGGCGAGCGGCCCGGCCCGGTGCGGCGGCGGCAGCTCCTCGTCGACAATGGCGCGCAGGGTGCTCAGCGGGGTGGCCTGGCGGAAGGGGGAGTTGCCCTCGACGGCGGCGTACAGCAGCACGCCGAGCGACCACAGGTCGGACTCGGGGCCCGGTGTGCGGCCGAGCGCCCGCTCCGGCGCCAGGAACTCGGGCGAGCCGATCACCTCGCCGGTCATGGTCAGTGCCGAGCTGCCCTCGACCTGTGCGATGCCGAAGTCGGTGAGCACCACCCGGTCGTCGTTGGACAGCAGCACGTTGGCGGGCTTCACGTCCCGGTGCAGCACACCGGCCTCGTGCGCGGCCCGCAGCGCGGACAGCACCTCGGCACCGATGTGCGCCGCCCGCCGGGGCTCCAGCGGGCCCTCGGCGTCCAGGAGGTCGGCCAGCGAGATGCCGCGGACCAGCTCCATGACGATCCAGGGTCGGCCGTCCTGCGTGGCCACGTCGTACACCGTGACGACGTTGCGGTTGGCGACCCGCGCGGCCGCCCACGCCTCGCGTTCCAGCCGGGCGTACATCCGCTCCACGTCCGAGGCCGCCAGCCCGGCGGGCGCGCGCACCTCTTTGACGGCGACCTCGCGGTGCAGCACCTCGTCGCGGGCCCGCCACACCGTCCCCATGCCGCCCTCGCCGAGGGGGGACAGCAGACGGTAGCGGCCCGCGATCAGACGGTCACTGCCAGGAACTTCGGACACCGACGCCCCCCACGGCATCTCACCTGAGTCATTCACAAAGTAACTCATCCGAGTGCCGAAGCCGCCCCCTTGAGGACCAGACCGGCCCCCAAGGCCACCACGACCAGCGCCGACGCCAGCGGTGCGCTCCTGCGCACCAGGGCCGCCACGGGATGCGTGGTCCAGCGCGGACGGTTGTCCAGCACCCGACTCATTCCCGTACCCAGCTTCACGACGGCGAACCCGGCCGCGGTGAGGGTCAGCGCCAGCCCGACGCCGTAGGCGACGACGAGCAGCAGACCGAACCACGCCTGGCCGAGGGCCGCGGCGCCGACCAGGACGACGACGGCGGAGGGGCTGGGCACCATGCCGCCGGCGAAGCCGAGCAGGAGGGTGCCGCGGAGGGTGGGAGCGGTGGAGTGGGTGTGGGTGAACCCGCCGTGGGTGTGCTCGACCTCGTGCGAGTGGTGGGGGTGGTGATCGTGACGGTGACCGTGGTCGTGGTCGTGACCCTCGCCGTGGTCGTGACCGTGGTGATGGTGGTGCCCGTCCCCGTGCTCGTGCTCGGGTCCGTGCGCGTGGTCGTGCCCGGGGCCGTGATCGTGCGCGTGGCCGTGATCGTGGTGCCCGTGCCCGTGCCCGTGCCCATGCCCGTGCTCGGCCGGGGCCGGCGCGCCGTGGGCGCCCACCAGCTCCAACTGCCGTTCGGGGGACGCCTCTCGATGGGCATGGTGGTGGTGTGCGTGCCCGTGCGCGCGGTTGCGCCAGGCCCGGCGTACGAGGTTCACGCCCGCCGCCAGCACCAGGACACCGCTGGCCAGGCCCAGCCAGGCGATCACCGAGGGCGTCGCCGCAGAGCCGGCCGTGACCAGCAGGCCCAGGGCGACCACGCCCAGGGTGTGGGTGACGGTCACCGAGGCGGCCAGTGGGAGGACGTCCTTCAGGCGGGCCCTGCCGCCCCGGGCCGCCGCGGTCGCCGCCATCAGGGTCTTGCCGTGGCCCGGGGCGAGCGCGTGCATCGCGCCCAGCACGATCGCGATCAGCAGGGAGAGCGCGGCGAAGCCGGCGGTGAGGTGGTGGCGGGCGACGAGGTTGTTCAGGGCCTCGGTCCAGCGGTCGGCGCCGCGGGGCAGCACGGAGGCCGCGGGCGCGTCCTGCCGGTCCGCGGCCAGGGCCGGCCCGCCGGGCCGCACCCGCAGGGTGGCGGACGAGGTGTCGGCGGGGGAGGAGAGCAACTGCTTCGGGTACGTGGTGAGCTCGTGCGAGACGGACTTCTTCGGTACGTCCGTCGCGGTCAGCGTCATCCGGTCCCCGCGCGCGGTGATCTCCCGCCAGCCGGGGCCGGTGGAGGCGCCCGCGCTGTGGAAGCCGAGGCTCACCGTGTCGCCCTTGGGCAGCGGCGCGGTCAGCCGGCACTCCACACGCAGGGTGTGCAGGCCCGCCTGGCCGGGCCGCAGCCGGGCCGTGGCGCTCCCGCTCGTGAGCGTGGTGGCTCGGCCGTCGACGACGACCCTGCTGCCCTCGGCCGCCTTCGCGCACCGCTCCTTCGCCCACTCGGCCATGCCGAGCCGCGCGATGTCGGGCTTGGCCTGGGTCGCCGGGATCTCGGCGAGGTCCTCGACGTGGTCGACGCGGAGCTCGCCGGGGGCGGCGACGAGGCCGTCGTAACGGTTGACGGTGAAGTTGCCGAGGGGGTGCGCGCTCGCGCCGGTGGAAGGAACCAGCGCGAGCGCGCATGCCGCCGTGAGGACGGCGGCACCGGAGGCGAACAGACGACGGCAGTTCACTTGGTCGCCTCCAGGTCCTTGAGCGCCTTACGGGCCTCGCGGGAGCCCAGGGGCGAGAAGCCGGGGTTCAGCCTCAGCGCCGCCTTCAAGGAGGAGCGGGCGTCCTTCGCGTGGCCGGCGGCGCGTTCGATCATGCCGCGGTGGTAGAGGAACGAGGCGTTGCGGTAGCCCGTCGCGGTGGCCTGCCTGGCGTAGGGCAGTGCCTGCGCGTCCTTGCCGTTGACGTGCAGTGCCCAGGCCAGGGCGTCCGCGGTGTGCACGGTGTGGCGGCGGGCCCACTCGGCGCGGGCGGCGCGCAGGGCCGCGGCCCGGTCGCCGTGGTCGGCGGCCGCGAGGGCGGTGTCGAGGTCGGCGTTGACGCCGTTGGCGCGGGCGAGGGCGATCCAGGCGTCGACGAGGGCGTACTGGTCGTGGGCCTTGGCCCGGTCGCCCTTGGCGTCGCGGTCCTCGTACAGCTCGCCGAGCTGGACGAGGGGCTGTGGCAGCGGGTAGCGGGCGACGACCTGCTCCATGCCCTCGATCGCGGCCGCCCGGTCCCCGCTGCCGTACTGGGCGAGAGCGCGGCCCTCGAGCGCGGGGAGGTAGTTGTCGTCGGCGGCCAGGGCACGGGCGTAGTACGTGAGCGCCGTCTTGTAGTCGCCCTGGTTCCATGCGAGTTGGCCCAGCTGGGCGGCGACGTAGGAGATGTCGCCGGGGGTGCTGGAGGTGGCCAGGGCCTGCTCCAGGACCCGCCGGGCCGTCTTCACGTCCCCGCGCAGTTCGTGGACGTAGGCGTACCGGGTGAAGACCGGGACGCCCGGGCGGCGGGAGTCCGCGGTGTCCGCGGCCTTCGACGCGTCGGCGTAGCGGCCGAGTTCGACGAGGGCGTCGATACGGGAGGAGAGGGCGTTCTGGCTGTAGGGGTTCTCCTTCAGCACCTGGTCGGCGTACTTCAGGGCGTCCTTGAAGTCGTGCCGGGCGGCGGCGAGGGCGGCCTGTCCGGTGACGGCCTGCTCGTTGCCGGGCTTCAGGGCCAGGGAGCGCTTCAGCGCCTTGCCGGCCTGCGGATAGCGGGAAGGGTCGCCCTTGGTGCGGGCCTGCTCCACATAGGCGAGGCCGAGGGTGGCCCAGCTGCCGTAGTCCCGTGGCTGCGCCCGCAGTTGGGTCTGCAGGGCGGTGATGCTGGAGTCGATGTCCCCGCTGTTCAGCAGCGCCGGTGACATGGCGTTCGGCGCGGCGGCGACGGTCGTTCCGCCGTGGTCCCGGATGGCGCCGTAGGCGATGGAACCACCGGTGAGTGCCACGGCCAACAGGGCGGCGACACCGGCGACTTGCGCCGAGCGCCAACGCCGGCCGGCGGCGGCGACCCGGCGCAGGGCGGTGACCCGCTCATCACCGGACGCCTCCGCGGAGGGGCCACTGCCGTTCCCGGCGCTCTCCGCGGAGCGGTCCGTGTCGTTCGTGTGCGGGGCCATGCCCTCTCCTCAGGTGCCGTGCGGTGAACGGAAGTCGTGGGGCGGCGCGGCCCGCACCGTGGGGGATGAGTTGTGCGGGCCGCGCCAGTCGGTGGGCGGGCCGCGGACCGGGCGGGGCCGCTCCGAAGAACCGCCCGGTCCGCCGTAGAGGGTGGCCTAGTAGACCCGGCTCCGCATCCGGCGCCACCACATCAGGCCGGCGCCGATCAGTGCGATGCCCGCCGCGCCGCCGCCCGCGGAGGCGGCGATCAGACCGGTGTTGCTCATCCCGCCGGCCCCGGCCGGCTGCAGCGCGTCGCCGAGTTGGTTCTTGACGTCGCTGCCGCTGCTGACACCCTTGGCGGTGGCCCCGCGGGAACCGGCGGTCGGGTTGGCCAGGTACGGGAAGTACTTGCCGAAGCCCTTGTCGTTCGCGTTCACCGCGTCGCCCAGGTCGTTCTTGGACCCGACCAGTTCGCCCTCCACGACCTGCAGGGCCTCGTCGATCACGTCGTCGGTGAGACGACGGCCGTTCGGGAAGCCCGCGTTGTCGCCGTCGAGGACACCGAGCCGCTTGGGGCTGGCGGCCGGCTTGATCGAGGTGTTCAGGCGCAGCTCCTCCGCCGGCTTCACGTACGGCGGCTGGTTGAGGCCCTTGACGCCCTTGAGGAACACGTCGACGAGGTCGTTGCGCGGCTCGGACGGCGCCTTGATCTTGTAGATCGACTCGATGAGCTTCGGCAGCTCCGGGTTGGTCACGTTCTTCAGGAACTGCCCGTCCTCCCACGGCGAGGACGCGTTGAACTTGTCCTTGTCCTTCAGCGGGTTGACGACCTCGTTGACCAGCGGGTTGCCCAGGCGGGAGACCTGCTCGTAGTAGCCCTGGGCGTTCCTGCGCTGGGTCGTCGCCCAGACGCCGATCACCGGCTGGTTCTTGGACTCGGTGAGCATGTCGGTGGGCAGCTGCAGGGCGATGGAGTTGACGTTGTAGCCCTTGAGCGTGTCGCGGCCGACCTCGGAGAGGTTTCCGCCGTACAGCAGGTCGAAGACGCGCAGGTCCGCGAAGAACGGGTCGTCGGCCTGGCCGGCGAAGGTCTGACCGCCGTTGGAGAGCTTGTAGATCGCCTGCTCGCGCAGCTTGTTGTAGTCGGGCATGGACGCCTTGCCGACGTCCGAGGGGGCCACCGGGATGTCGTCGGCGAGCCTGGTCTTCGACACGGCCCTCTGGTGCTTCAGCTTGACCAGGTCGATGTCGTACGTCTGCGTGATGTTGAGGTCGGGGTCGGTCAGGTTGCTGACCACGCCCGTGTTGTAGAGGAACGACTTCTTGTTCTTCGTCTGCGTGTGGAAGGTGTAGCGCAGCAGCAGCTCGCCCTGCGCGTCACCGTTGTTGTCGATGTGGATGTCGTACTGGGCGTCGTCGGCGAACTGGTAGAAGTTCGGGCCGCCGGCCGGATCCTCGAAGGGGATGAAGTTGGCGATGATCGTCGTCGTGTCCGGCTTGTCCGGGCTGACGAACGCGTACAGGTCGGTGTTGTCGTACTGCGGCTGCCCCGAGATCAGTGGGGCCTCTCGGTGGCTGGAGGCGGAGGCCGCCCCCGGTTCCAGCGTGGCCACGCCGGCGGCCGCGAGCCCGCCGGCGGCCAGCGCACCAGCTATGAGGGTCGCGATGCCCCTGCGTCCCGCGCCGCTCCTGGAGTCAGTTGTCATGCCGTCCGTCCTCAGTCCCAACTTGCCTGACGAACGCTGATTCGGAGCGATCGCCAGGGTGGATTGGTCGAATCCCAAACGTCTTTACGGCAAACCCCTGATCTTGTTTCAGTCGAACCACGATTCTTGTTCCGTGACGTGCCGACCCGCGTTTCGGGGCTGTTGATCCGTAACCCCATCCGGAGGTGCGTTCGTTGCGAATGCCTGGTGTGACGGGACGGGGCCCTTGCGGCCGGGGAGGGGACCGAGTGGAGGCGGACGAGCTTCTGGTACTCGTGGCAGGCGGCGACCAGAAGGCATTCGAGGAGCTGTACGGCCTGGTGTCCGGTCCGGTGTTCGGACTGGTGCGCCGGGTCGTGCGGGATCCGGCGCAGTCGGAAGAGGTGGCGCAGGAGGTGTTGCTCGAACTGTGGCGGTCCGCCGCGAAGTTCGACCCCGGCCGGGGCAGTGCCCTGTCCTGGATCCTCACCGTGGCCCACCGCCGGGCCGTCGACCGGGTGCGCAGCGCCCGCGCGGCCGTCGACCGCGAGCAGCGCGAGGCCCGCCGGGCCCACCACCCCGCCTTCGACCACGTCACCGAGGAGGTCGAGGCGGGGCTCGAACGCGAGTGGGTGCGCCGCTGCCTGGACCGCCTCACCGCGCTGCAGCGCCAGTCCGTCACCCTCGCCTACTACGACGGCTACACGTACCGTGAAGTGGCCGAACGGCTCTCCCTGCCACTGGGGACCGTCAAGACCCGGATGCGCGATGGACTGACCCAGCTGCGCAAGTGCCTGGGAGGTGTCGCATGAGTCTCCTCGACCGTATGCTCCGTCGCGAGGACCTGCACTCGCTCGCGGCGCCCTACGCGCTCGACGCGCTGGAGCCGGCCGAGCGGATCCGCTTCGAACGGCACCTCAGGACCTGCGCCGCCTGCGCCGCGGAGGTGCGCGTCCTGTCCGAGGACGCCGTCCGGCTCGCCTGGTCCACGGCCGCCCCGCCGCCGGCCGCGATGCGCGACCGCGTGCTGGCCGCCGTACGCACGACCCCGCAGGAGTCGGCGCCGATGCCGGAGCACACCCCCCAACTGCCCCCGCACGTCTGGGGCACGCAGCCACCGCCGGCACGCACCCGTGCGCCCCGCGAGCGCCGCCCGTTCTTCGTCCCGCTCGCCACGGCGACGGCCGCCGCGGCCCTCGTGGTCGCCTCCCTCTTCGCCGTGCAGGCCAGGCACACCCAGGACAGGCTGGACGCCGCACAGTCCCAGTCACGTGAGATCAACCACGTTCTCGCAGCTCCCGACGCCCGCGCGACGACCGGTCAGGACGCTCAGGGCCGCAGTATCGGAGTGATCGCTTCCGCATCCCGGGGCCAGGCGATCGTCACCCTCAGCGGATACGCCGCTCCGACGGGTGGACGGGTGCACCAGCTGTGGCTCATGCGCCCCCATGCGCAACCACGCTCCTTGGGCCTGTTCAAGGGCGGCGACACGCCCTTGGTCGCGAACGGTCTCGGCAGGTCCGCCACGTCACTCGCTGTGACCGTCGAACCCGACGGGGGCTCACCACAGCCCACCAGCCAGCCGATTGTCCAACTCGCCCTGAAATCGGTCGGATTCGGAGAGTGATCGAGGAGGGGTCGTCAACGCCCTTACGGGGAAGGTGAATCCTGTGACCGCGATACACGAGTGCCCGGTTGGGACGATAGGGTTACCCTGCCCGGGCCGGGTGGACTCGTACGGGTGGGGAGTGACATGGAACAGATAACAGTGCGCAGCAGGGCGAGGGTCCCTGCGATCACCTGCGGGAGCAGCGCGACCAGTTCGCGCCTCGACCGCCATCTCTCGGTGCTGGCGGGTCCCGCCGTGCCGCAGCAGAAGACGGCCGAGGCCACCTCGCTGATGCGTGAGCTGACCGCGCGTGACACCACGCAGAACCGCAGCGACAGGGGTGCGCGCGTCCGCCGCGTCTCACTCTTCGCGCCGCTGCGCCGGCTGACCCGTTCGCTGTTCGGCGGGCGCTGAGCCGTACCGGCGTTCCCGCGTCCGGTGCGGTGCCGCGCCTCGATGGAGGGCGTCTTCGGTACGTTCCACCCGCTCGGTACCGAAGACAACCCCCGCCCACCACTCGCGGTCGTTGAGGTCACCGCTCCCCGTAGGTGTATCTCCGCACCGCGAGCGGCATGAACACGGCGATCAGCACGAGGCACCACGCCAGTGATCCGGCGACCGGATGCGTCACCGGCCATGCGCCGTCCGTCGGCACCGGCGCGTTGCCGAACAGGTCCCGCAGGGCCGTGGCGACCGCGCTGATCGGGTTCCACTCGGCCGCCGTGCGCAGCCACCCGGGCAGGCCGTCGGTCGGGATGTAGGCGCTGGACAGCAGCGGCAGCAGGAACGTCGCGCCGCCCAGCTGGCCGGCCGCCTCCTCGTTCCGGGTGAGCAGCCCGAGGAAGATGCCGATCCACGTCGTGGCGAACCGGAACAGCAGCAACAGCCCCACGGCGCCCACCGCTTCGAGCGCGCCGCCCTCGACGCGCCAGCCCACCGCGAGCCCCACCAGCAGGAACGGCACCGTCCCGGCCGCCGTCACCACCAGATCCGCCGCCGCCTGCCCGAGCGGCACGGCCGACCTGCTGATCGGCAGCGTCCGCAGCCGGTCCATGACGCCCCGGTGGGTGTCCTGGGCCGCCTGGAACATCCCGGTCATGATCCCGCCCGCGGCGGTCGCCACCAGCAGCCCCGGCACCAGGAAGGACCGGTACTCGCGGCCCGGCACCGCCAGCGCGCTGCCGAAGACGTAGCCGAAGAACAGCAGCATGCTGATCGGCATCGTCTGGGTCAGGATCAGCAGCCCCGGGTTGTTCCGCATCCGCCGCAGCTGCCGGCCCAGCAGCGCCGTCCCGTCGTACGCCACCGTGCTCATGCCGCGCGCTCCTCGTCCTTCTCGGTCAGTCGCAGAAAGGCCTCGTCCAGCGTCGGCGGCCGCAGGCTCACGTCGAGCAGCGGCACACCCGCCCCGTCCAGCTCCCGCACCAGGCGCGGCAGCGTGAGCGTGTCGTCGCGGGTGACGGCGCCGACCGCGCCCCGCTCCGGGTCGAACGACGGTTCGGCGCCGGTGAGCCGGTCGAGGACCGCGGCGGCCCGCACCATCACGTCCGCGTCGGCGACGACGACCTCGACATAGGCCCCGACGAGCGCCTTGAACTGCGCGGGCGACCCCGTGTGCGCCACCCGCCCCCGGTCCACCAGGGCTATGTCGTCCGCGAGCCGGTCGGCCTCCTCCAGGTACTGCGTGGTCAGCAGCACGGTGGTGCCGTCGGCGGTGAGGTCGCGCACGGCGTCCCAGATCAGCGCGCGGCTGGCCGGGTCGAGCCCGGTCGTCGGCTCGTCCAGGAACAGCACCTCGGGGCGGCGGATCAGGCTCGCCGCGAGATCCAGCCGGCGGCGCATCCCGCCCGAGTAGGAGGACGCGGGCCGGTCGGCCGCCTCGGCCAGCCCGAACCGGTCGAGGAGCTCGCCGGCCCGCCGTCCCGGCGCGCGCACCCGGTGCAGCCGCCCGAACAGGCAGAGGTTCTCCCGGCCCGTGAGGTCGCCGTCGACCGACGCGTGCTGTCCGGTGACGCCGATGCTGCGGCGTACGGCCGCCGCCTCCCGCACCAGGTCGTGCCCGGCGATCCGCGCCGAGCCGGCGTCCGGCCGCAGCAGCGTCGTCAGCAGCCGCACGGCGGTCGTCTTGCCCGCCCCGTTCGGCCCGAGGACACCGCAGACCGTGCCCTGGGCCACCACGAGATCCAGCCCGCGCACCGCGCGCACGTCGCCGAACCTCTTCTCCAGACCTTCACTAAGTACAGCGTACGTAGTTGCCATGCCCCGACCATAGCGCACTACGTACGGTGTACGTAACTACGATGGTGGGCGAGGTGATGATCGATGGCGGGCCGAGCGGCGGTACCCGAAGTGATCTGGGCCCGGCCCGAGCGGGCGGGGCGCGGGCCGAGGCCGGCGTTCACGCGCGCCGACATCGCGGCGGCGGCGGTGCGGATCGCCGACGAGGGGGGCCTGGACGCGGTGTCGATGCGGCATGTCGCGGCCGAACTGGGCTGCGGCACCATGTCGCTGTACAACTACGTCCCCCGTAAGGAGGACCTGTACGAGCTGATGGTGGACGCGGTCAGCGCGGAGCACGAGAAGTGGGAGCCGTCGGGGGACTGGCGGGCCGACATGATGCGGGTGGCCCGGCAGACCCGTGAGCTGATGCACCGCCACCCCTGGCTGCCCCGCCTGATGTCACCCGTCTACGGGTTCAGCCCCAACGCGCTGCGCTACCTGGAGCACTGCCTGGCCTGTCTGGACCCGCTCGAGGACATGAAGTACGGCATGAAGATGCAGCTCGTCGGGCTGCTCAACGGTGTCGTGACGATGTACGTCGTCAACGAGCTGGCCACGGCCGAGCGGACCCGGAACCTGCCGTGGTCGGAGGAGCAGGAGAACGCGGCGCGCATCGCGTATCTGGGCAGTCAGGTCGCGACCGGCGCCTACCCGCGCATGGCCGCGGCGTTCATGGAGGACCCGGGACCGATCGACCTGGACGCCGTCTTCGACCTGGCACTGGAGAGGGTCCTCGACGGCTTCGACCCCGAGCGGTAGCGCTCCCCGCGCCCCTTTTGGGGCGTTCAGATCAGCGTGAACTGGCCCTCGGGGCCCTCCTCGTGGTGGTCCAGTACCGAAGCGGGTCTGCGTGCGGCCTCCGGTACCGGAAGGACGCCCGCCTTGCGCAGCTCTGTCGCCGTGATCGGGTCCGTCACCGTCAACTCCTGCTGCTGTGGCCGCAGTTCCGCCAGCAGGGCCAGGACCGTGATCAGCTCCAGCAGCTCCGAGGTCCAGGTCTGCGGCCAGGTCGCCGGGCGGATCGCGGCCAGGGTGCCGGGCTCGGCCGGCGCGGTCCGGGCGGTGAACCAGTGCTCCAGGACCCGGACGCCCCCCGCCTCGAAGTCCCAGGCCTCGGGCGGCACCGGGGAGATGCGGCCCTCGTCGAGCAGCAGGGTCTCCTCGTCGCGGTCGTAGTCGAGGGTGAGCGGGCGTGAGGGCAGCGGGGCGCGGACGTACGGGCGGCGGCCGCCCGGCAGCTTGGGGCGGTCGCCGTCGCGGCGCATCAGCCACAGCAGGCGGCGCCCCAACTCCACACCGTGCCACCACAGTTCCGGATCCGCCGTGAGGGGGACGGTCAGGTCCGGCCGGACGGTCGCCGTGATCCAGGCGAGCGTGTCCGGCGGGGTCGGCGCATGGCCGAGACGGGTGCCCAGCCGGTCCAGCAGCCCCGGCGTCAGATTGGGCTCCGTGCCGCCGGGGCGGCGGTACAGGGGCCGGATGCGTCCGGGGCGCAGAAGCGGGAGGCGGGAGGTGGCCGTCAGGGGCGATCCGCCCGTCTCCGAAGGCGTCTCGACCACGAAGACCTGCTGCTCGTCCGCCACCCGCCACAGTTCGGGGCGGGCCGTGTCGATCAGGCGGTGGTCGGGGATCAGCCACTGCTCGTCGAAGGGGGCGTGCAGGACGCGCACCGGCTCGGGACAGGGCCCCGTCGCCCGCAGGAGCTTCTCCGTACCGCTCGACTGGCCCGGGAGCTGTCCCACCGCGGAGTGCAGCGTGCGGGAGCGCGTCGGCTCGAACAGGGCTTCCCGGTCCGGTCCGTCGGCCTTGAGCAGGGCGTCCCAGCGGGCCTTCAGGGATGCCGCGTCGGGGCCCGCCGGCCACCCCCGGCCGAGCCGCGGCGGTGCGACGGACCACGGCATGAGGTCCGCCAGCGGCGGAGCGTCGTCGTGCGTCACGCTGGGCATCGTACGACCTGCGGCCGAAGGGGAGGTCACGTGGCGTCCAGAGTCACCGTGAAGGAGAAGCGGTCCCCGCGGTAGTGGATGACCGCCACGTCCAGGACCCGTCCGGCGGCGTCGTACGTCACCCCCGTGTAGTGCAGGATCGGGCTGAGCAGCGGGACTTGGAGCAGCCGGGCCGTCTCGGGGTCGGCCAGCCGGGCCTCGACGGTGTCCGTGATACGGCTGATGTCCGCCTGGACGACGTCCCGCAGCACCTTGGTCATGGGCCAGCGCACCAGGTCCGCAGGGTCGACGCGCGCGGCCACCTCCGGACGCACCCAGTTGCGGGCGTGGTTGGTCGGCTCACCGGTCTTCTCGTCGCTGCGCAGCCGGTGGTACGCGGCCACCTCGTCGATCTCCGGGAAGTACTCGACGAGTTCGGGCGGCACGGGGGCGCCGCCGTGCTCCAGCAGCTCGGTCGTCATGCCGGACTGCTGGGCCACGATCGCGTCCACCGAGCCCAGCAGCCGCACCGGGGCGCCCCGGCGGGCGTCGGGCTCGATGAAGGTGCCCCGGCGGCGGTGCCGGGTGATCAGCCCCTCGTCCTCCAGCTCCTTCAGCGCCTGCCGCATGGTCAGCACGCTCACCCCGTAGTGCTCCGCCAACCGCTCCTCGGTGGGCAGGCGGAGGGGGTCCTGGGGCGAACGGCCGAGTATCGAGGCCCGCAGGGACTGCGAGACCTGGTACCAGAGCGGCAGCTTGCGGTTCAGGACGATCGAGTCCGGGGCGAAGGAGGTCACGGGACCATCCGTACCGGTCGGCCGCGATCAGTGCAACGGGCGGAAGTGGCGTTCGAGCCCGTTCCACACGTCGTCGTAGTGCGGTTGCAGGTGTTCCGCCTGGGCCGCGTGCGCGCTGAGGGTGACCGGCCAGCGGGTCTCGAACATGAACGCCAGCCCGTCGTCGATCTTCTGCGGCTTCAGCTCGGCGGCGCTCGCCCGGTCGAACGTCTCCCGGTCCGGGCCGTGCGCGGACATCATGTTGTGCAGCGAGCCCCCGCCCGGCACGAAGCCCTCCGCCTTCGCGTCGTAGGCGCCCTCGATCAGCCCCATGTACTCGCTCATCACGTTCCGGTGGAAGTACGGCGGCCGGAAGGTGTCCTCGCCCACCAGCCAGCGCGGTGCGAAGACCACGAAGTCGACGCCGGCCAGTCCGGGGGTGTCCGACGGGGACGTCAGCACCGTGAAGATCGACGGGTCGGGGTGGTCGTAGGAGATGGTGCCGATGACGTTGAAGCGGCGCAGGTCGTAGACGTACGGGACGTGGTTGCCGTGCCAGGCGACGACGTCGAGGGGGGAGTGGCCGTACGTCGCCCGCCACAGGTTGCCGCAGAACTTGTTCACCACCTCCACCGGGCCCTCGACGTCCTCGTAGGCGGCGACCGGTGCCCGGAAGTCGCGGGCGTTGGCGAGGCCGTTGGCGCCGATCGGGCCGAGGTCGGGGAGGCGGAAGGGCGCCCCGTAGTTCTCGCACACATATCCGCGGGCGGAATCGTCCAGCAGCTCCACACGGAAGCGCACCCCGCGGGGGATCAGCGCCACATGTGCCGGCTCCACATGGAGCATCCCGAACTCCGTGTGCAGCAGCAGCCCGCCGCGCTCCGGGACGATCAGCAGCTCGCCGTCGGCGTCGCTGAAGACCCGGTCCATGGAGGCGTTGGCGTGATACAGGTGCACGGCCATGCCGGTGCGCTGGGTCGCGTCGCCGTTGCCGCCGAGGGTCCACAGGCCGGCGAGGAAGTCGGTGCCGTCGGCCGGCTCCGGGAGGGGGTTCCAGCGCAGGCGGTTGGGGTCGGGGACGGACTCCGTGAAGGGCGCGGTGCGGATCCAGCCGTTGTGCGTCTCCGTGAACGGCGGGTGCGCCGCGGAGGGGCGGATGCGGTAGAGCCAGGAGCGGCGGTTGGTGGCGCGCGGCTCGGTGAAGGCGGAGCCGCTCAGCTGCTCCGCGTACAGGCCGAGGGGTGCGCGCTGCGGCGAGTTGCGTCCCTCGGGCAGAGCGCCGGGCACCGCCTCGGAGCCGTGCTCGTTGCCGAAACCAGAGAGATAGGTCAGTCCCTCGGCGGTCTTCCGCGCTCCCCCGCGCTCGAACCCGCTCGCGCGGGTGGTACCCCCATCGCTCATGATCGCTCCCTTGCGACTTCGATTCCTATGTATCACCGTAGGATTGCGGTTTCCCGTGCGCAAGGGGTACACCGCTCCTCCTCATCAGGGAGGAAGCAGAACCAGCCTTCAGGGGGATCCGCCTGTCGGACCGGTGTTCTAGTCTCCGGACATGTCGTGGACGCGGGGACTTCTCGCCGTGCTCGCGGTCTGTGTCCTGTTGCTGGCCGGATCCGTGGGCTGCGGCACCAGTGATGCGCATGAGGGCAAGAACGGGGAGTCGACGTCCCCCGTGGGCAAGGTCCTCGACGACACCGACCAGGAGGGGCGGCATCTGCGCGAGGTGGAGAAGAAGGGCGCGCCCGAGGTCGGCATCGAGGTGCAGCCGGACGCCGACGACACCTGGGACGTACGCCTGAGCGTGCACCACTTCCGCTTCTCGGCGGCCGGCGCGAAACGGCAGGCGGTGGCCGGCCGCGGCTATGTACGCCTGTACGTCGACGACCGTCCGGTGACCCGGCTGCGCTCGACCGCCTACCGCCTCCCGGCCCGGCTCGTCCCGCGCGGCACCCACCACGTCACCGCCCGGCTGTACGCCGACGACGGCACGGCCTGGGCCGTGAAGGGCCGGCCCGTGCAGAGCACAGCCGACATCACGGCGTCGGAATCCTCGCCGAGCGGCACGGCCCGGCCGGGCGCCACCTCCGGCGCCACGACGGACACGACCGGAATGAGTGCACCAGGCATCGATCTCCGTACCTGGGGGCGAGGTTCACCGGACCGCGTCGGAAAGGCATCATGAAGCCCGTGCCCCACGCGACATCGCTACGCCGAGCGCCCGTGCAGCGGCGCAGCGCCGAACGGCTCACCAGAATCCTCGACGCCTGCGCCGAGCTCCTCGACGAGGTCGGCTACGACGCCCTCAGCACCCGGGCCGTCGCCCTGCGCGCCGGCGTCCCCATCGGCTCGGTCTACCGCTTCTTCGGCAACAAGCGGCAGATGGCCGACGCCCTGGCCCAGCGCAACCTCGAACGCTTCACGGAGCATGTCACCGAGCGCCTGAAGGACTCCGGCGAGGGCGGCTGGCGCACCGCGATGGACGCCGTCCTCGACGAGTACCTGTCGATGAAGCGCACCGCGCCCGGCTTCTCACTCGTCGACTTCGGCAACCAGATCCCGGTCGGCGCCCGTGACGCCGAACCCAACCACCGCGTCGCCGACCGCCTCACCGAACTGCTCTCCGGCTACCTCGACCGCGAGCCGGACGAGGACCTGCGCCGCTCCTTCCTCATAGCCGTCGAAACCGCCGACACCCTGGTCCACCTGGCCTTCAGGATGGCACCGGAGGGAGACGCGAAGATCATCGAGGAGGCACGGGAGATGCTGCGGGCGTATCTGGCGAGAGTGCTGGACTGACGCCCGCGGCGTGCGCGCCCCCGGCCGGCCCCGCGGAATTCCGACCTCACCCCCCGGAGGGCCTCCCCTCCGTCCATACCGGTCGGTATGCTCACCCTCGTCCATGAGCGCCACCCCCGCCCCCGGGAGGACCCGTGTCCCGCACCGCCCTGCGCATCTGCCCCCTCTGTGAGGCCACCTGCGGGCTGACCCTCACCATCGAGGGCACCCGGGTCACCGGCGCCCGCGGTGACCGCGACGACGTGTTCAGCAAGGGCTTCATCTGCCCCAAGGGCGCCTCCTTCGGCGCCGTGGACGGCGACCCCGACCGGCTGCGCACCCCGCTCGTGCGCCGGGACGGCGAGCTGCGCGAGGCCACCTGGGAGGAGGCCTTCGACGCGGTCGCGGCCGGCATCCGCGCCGTCGTGGACCGCCACGGCCCGCACGCCGTGGGCGTCGTCCTGGGCAACCCCAACGTCCACACCGTGGCCGGCGGCCTCTACCCGCCTGTGCTGCTCGCCGGACTCGGCACCCGCAGCATCTTCACCGCGTCCACGGTCGACCAGATGCCCAAGCACGTCTCCAGCGGGCTGCTGTTCGGCGACGCCAACGCCATCCCCGTGCCGGACCTGGACCGCACCGACCACCTGCTGCTGATCGGCGCCAACCCCCTGGAGTCCAACGGGAGCCTGTGCACCGCACCCGACTTCCCCGGCAAGCTCAAGGCCCTCAAGGCGCGCGGCGGCACCCTGGTCGTCATCGACCCGCGGCGCACCCGCACCGCCAAACTCGCCGACCGCCACATCCCCATCCGGCCCGGCACCGACGCGCTGCTCCTCGCCGCGATGGCGAACGTGCTCTTCGACGAGGGCCTGGTCGACCTCGGCGCACTGGCGCCGCACGTCGACGGCGTCGACGAACTCCGCGCCGAACTGCGGGACTTCACTCCCGAGGCCGTCGCCGGCGCCTGTGATGTCGAGCCCGCCCTGATCCGCACCCTGGCCCGCGACCTCGCCGCCGCCCCGACCGCCGCCGTGTACGGGCGGATCGGCAGCTGCACCGTGCCGTACGGCACCCTCGGCAGCTGGCTCGTCGACGTCCTCAACATCCTCACCGGCAACCTCGACCGGCCCGGCGGCGCCCTCTTCCCGCAGGCCGCCACCGATCGCACGCCGCGGCCCGCCGGGCCCAGCCACGGTTTCGCGCTGGGCCGTTGGCACTCGCGGGTGAGCAAGCACCCCGAGGCGAAGGGGGAGTTGCCGCTCTCCGCGCTCGCCGAGGAGATCGACACCGCGACCGAGGAGGGCGAGCCGGTCCGCGCCCTGATCGCGGTGGCCGCCAACCCGGTGCTGTCCGCGCCCGACGGCGACCGGCTCGACAAGGCCCTGGACGGCCTGGACTTCATGGTCAGCGTCGATCCCTACCTGAACGAGACCTCGCGCCACGCGAACGTCGTGCTGCCGCCGCCCCCGCCCTCCCAGAGCCCGCACCACGACTTCGCCTTCAACACCCTCGCCGTGCGCAACCAGGTCCGCTACACCCGCCCCGCGGTCCCGCTGGAGCCCGGCCGCATGGCCGAGACCGAGATCCTCGCCCGGCTGGTCCTGGCCGCGACCGGCATGCACGGCGCCGACCCGTCGGCCGTCGACGACCTGGTCGTCGGCCAGACCCTCGGCAAGGCGGTCAAGGAGCCCCACTCACCCGTCCACGGCCGCGACCCGAAGGAGCTCGCCGCGCTCCTCACCGGTGAGAACGGCCCCGAGCGTCGGCTCGACATGATGCTGCGCCTCGGCCCCTACGGCGACGGCTTCGGCGTACGACCGGACGGGCTGTCGCTTCAGAAGCTGCTCGCGCACCCGCACGGCATCGACCTCGGACCGCTGGCCCCCCGCCTCCCGCAGCCGCTGAAGACCCGCAGCGGCAAGGTCGAACTGCTGGCGCGGCCCATCGCCGACGACCTGCCCCGGCTCAGGCGCGCCCTCGACGAACTCCCCGACGGCCTGGTCCTCGTCGGCCGCCGGCACCTGCGCTCCAACAACAGCTGGATGCACAACGTCCCGGCCCTGACGGGCGGTTCCAACCGCTGCACCCTGCACATCCACCCCGAGGACGCCGAGCGGCTCGGGGTGCGCGACGGGGACCCCGTGCGGGTGAAGGGCGCCGGGGGAGAGGTGACCGCGCCGGCCGAGGTCACGGACGCCGTGCGCCGGGGTGTGGTCAGCCTGCCGCACGGCTGGGGCCACGACCGGCCCGGCACCCGGATGACCCACGCCGCCACCGATCCCGGAGTCAACGTCAACCAGCTCCTCGACGGCAGCCTCCTCGACCCCCTGTCCGGCAACGCCGTCCTCAACGGAGTGCCGGTGGAAATCGCCGCCGCGCTGCCCGCCTGACCTGAGCAAAGCCGTGACCTGCGGTTTCGCGCTTATTGCTCACAGGTCAACCACTTGTTAACGCCGATTGAACGGACCTAACGTCATCGCACCGCCTGCCCGGTGGGATGTTCAAGGGCGAACGTTAGGTATCCATTCATGCTGACCATCCTCGGCTTCGCCATGATCGCGACCTTCCTGGTCCTGATCATGCTGAAGAAGATGTCGCCGATCGCGGCGCTCGTGCTGATTCCCGCGCTGTTCTGCGTGTTCGTCGGCAAGGGCGCCAAGCTCGGTGACTACGTCATCGACGGCGTCACCGGCCTCGCCCCCACCGCGGCGATGCTCATGTTCGCGATCGTCTACTTCGGTGTGATGATCGACGTCGGCCTCTTCGACCCGGTCGTGCGCGGGATTCTGAAGTTCTGCAAGGCCGACCCGCTCCGGATCGTCGTCGGTACGGCGGTCCTCGCCGCGATCGTCTCGCTCGACGGCGACGGCTCCACCACCTTCATGATCACCGTCTCGGCGATGTACCCGCTGTACAAGCGCCTGAAGATGAGCCTGGTCGTGATGACCGGTGTCGCCGCGATGGCCAACGGCGTGATGAACACGCTGCCCTGGGGCGGCCCGACCGCACGCGCGGCCACCGCGCTGAAGCTCGACGCGAGCGACATCTTCGTGCCGATGATCCCGGCGCTCGCCATGGGCCTGCTGTTCGTCTTCGCCCTCGCCTACGTCCTCGGCCGCCGCGAGCGCAAGCGGCTCGGCGTGCTGACGCTGGACGAGGTGCTCGTGGAGGAGCCCGCCGAGCAGGAGACGGTGCTGGTCGGTGCGGGTACCGGCAAGGGCCCCAAGGGCGGCGGCGGTTCGGGCGCCGGGGCCGGCCTGCCCGACGCGCCCGAGGACGAGGGCTTCCAGGGCCTCGACCCCGACCGGCCCACCCTGCGCCCGAAGCTGTACTGGTTCAACGCGCTGCTCACGGTCGTCCTGCTCACCGCCATGATCATGGAGTGGCTGCCGATCCCGGTGCTGTTCCTGCTCGGCGCGGCCCTGGCCCTCACCGTCAACTTCCCGCACATGCCCGATCAGAAGGCCCGTATCGCCGCGCACGCCGAGAACGTCCTCAACGTCTCCGGCATGGTCTTCGCGGCCGCCGTCTTCACCGGCGTCCTGCAGGGCACCGGCATGGTCGACCACATGGCCACCTGGCTGGTCGACAACATCCCCGACGGCATGGGCCCGCACATGGCCTTCGTCACCGGCGTCCTGAGCATCCCGCTCACCTACTTCATGTCGAACGACGGCTTCTACTTCGGCATCCTCCCCGTCCTCGCCGAGGCGGGCCAGGCACACGGCGTCTCCTCCCTGGAGATCGCCCGCGCCTCCCTCGTCGGCCAGCCCCTGCACATGTCCAGCCCGCTCGTCCCCGCCGTCTACGTCCTGGTCGGCATGGCCAAGGTGGAGTTCGGCGACCACACCAGGTTCGTGGTCAAGTGGGCCGCGCTCACCTCGCTCGTGGTCCTGGGCGCGGGCATCCTCTTCGGCATCGTCTGACCGCACCGACGGAGGTTCGTCCCATGAGGCCCGGTGGGAACCGAGGCTGGCTGCTCCGCCTCGTCATCGCCTTCTCCTTCGCGCAGGGGGCGGTGTCGATGGCACGGCCCGCCGTGTCCTACCGGGCCCTCGCGCTGGGTGCCGACGAGCGGGCGGTCGGCGTCATCGCGGGCGTCTACGCCCTCCTCCCGCTCTTCGCCGCCGTACCGTTGGGCCGTCGCACCGACCACGGCCGCTGCGCGCCCCTGCTGCCCGTCGGCGTCGCGCTGATCGCGGGCGGCTGCGCCCTGAGCGGGCTCGCCGGCTCCCTGTGGGCGATGGCGGTGTGGAGCGGTGTGATGGGCCTAGGCCACCTCTGCTTCGTGATCGGCGCCCAGTCCCTGGTCGCCCGCCAGTCCGCGCCACACGAACAGGACCGCAACTTCGGCCACTTCACCATCGGCGCCTCCCTCGGCCAGCTCGTCGGCCCGATCGCGGCGGGCGCGCTGATCGGCGGCCCCGACATGGCGGGCACGAGCGCGCTGGCGCTACTCGTGGCGGGCGCGGGCGCCGCGGCCGCGTTCACCTCGCTGTGGCGCATCGAGGACCGTACAGCGGTCAACTCCCTTACAGCGCAAGGGGACCGGGTCGCCGTGGGCAGCATCCTGCGCGCCCGGGGCGTCCCCGCCGGCATGCTCATCAGCCTCTCCGTGCTGTCCGCCACCGACATCCTCACCGCCTATCTCCCGGTGGTCGGCGAGCACCGCGACATCGCGCCCCCGGTGATCGGCGTGCTGCTCAGCCTGCGGGCGGGCGCCACCATCGCCTGCCGCCTCGTCCTGACCCCGCTGCTGCGCCTGCTCGGCCGGCCGGCGCTGCTGACCGTGACGTGCCTGCTGGCCGCCGTACTGTGCGCGGGCATCGCGCTGCCCGTGCCGGTGTGGGCACTCGGCCTGATGCTGACCGCGCTCGGCTTCTGCCTGGGCGTGGGCCAGCCGCTGTCCATGACGACCGTCGTCCAGGCCGCCCCCGACGCCGCCCGCTCCACCGCCCTCGCCCTGCGGCTGACCGGCAACCGCCTCGGTCAGGTCGCCGCTCCCGCGACGGCGGGCCTGGTCGCGGGCCTGGTCGGCGCGGCCGCGCCCTTCGTCATGCTCGGCGGGCTGCTGTTGCTCTCGGCCGGGGTCGCGCTGCGCTCGCCCGCCCCGGGCGGAGGAAGGGTGACGGGGCGTCGGGCGACGCTCCCACAGTCCTCGCGCCGTATGTGAAAGAGAGCCAGAAGAACTTCGGTTCATTCGAAGATCATCCGACTCGGAGGACTCGCATGCCCACCATGCCTCCGCAGCGCCGTGCGGGAGCGCGCACCACCGCGGCGGCGGCCCTGACCCTCGCCGGGAGCGCGCTCCTCGGCTCTCCGGCGCTCGCCGCGCCCACCCCGGTCCCGGGCGACAACGGCGACGTGAAGATCCACATCGACGGGGGCCGGACGTACGAGAAGGAGCACTTCCACAACGCCGAGGTCTACGGCGCCCGCGGCCGCCCCGAGCTGCGGCTCATCACCTGCGGCGGCGCCTATGACCGCCGGACCGCCTGCGCGGGCGACACCGTTGTCTTCGCGCACCTCACACGCACCCGATGAGCGCGGACAGCGCACTGAACGGGATCGTCCGCTTTCTCACTGGCTGAACACCGGCGTCCGGACTCTTCCCTCGACCGGGCACATTCCGTTAATTTCCGTGACCCACAGGCCTCGCGCGAACCGCACGAGGTGTTCGGCATCGCGGAGCACCAGCGCCCAGCAGCCCCCGGGGGCATCAGTCATGACACGCGCCATCTCCCTGCAGGACGTGAGCAAGACCTACACGCGAGGCGTTCGCGTGGTGGACCGGC
This sequence comes from Streptomyces sp. C1-1, assembly GCF_050214755.1. Lineage (NCBI taxonomy): Bacteria > Bacillati > Actinomycetota > Actinomycetes > Kitasatosporales > Streptomycetaceae > Streptomyces > Streptomyces sp. C1-1. The sequence goes on from NZ_CP189826.1 coordinate 7,856,090, forward strand.
TGTCGCTGGACATCGAGCCCGGCGAGTTCCTCGTCCTGCTCGGGCCCTCGGGCTGCGGCAAGTCCACCGTGCTGCGCATGATCGCCGGGCTGGAGGAGATCACCGAGGGCACGCTGCTGCTCGACGGTGAGGAGGCCAACGACCTGCTTCCGTCGGAGCGGAACATGGCGATGGTCTTCCAGAACTTCGCCCTCTACCCGAACATGACGAGCCGCGGGAACATCGGCTTCCCGCTGCGGGTGGAGAACCCGGGCGAGGACCCGCGCCCCCGTGTCGACGCCACCGCCCGCATGCTCGGCATCGAGGACCTCCTGGACCGCTTCCCCGGTCAGCTCTCCGGCGGCGAGCGGCAGCGCGTCGCCATGGGCCGGGCCATCGCCCGCCACCCGTCCGCGTTCCTGATGGACGAGCCCCTGTCCAACCTCGACGCCAAGCTCCGCAACCACCTGCGCGCCGAGATCTCCAAGCTCACCCGGGAACTGGGCGTCACCACGATCTACGTCACCCACGACCAGGCCGAGGCCATGTCGCTCGGCGACCGGGTCGCCGTGCTGCGCGGCGGGGTCCTGCAGCAGCTCGGCACCCCGCGCGCGGTGTACGCCCTGCCCCGCAACGTCTTCGTCGCCGCCTTCATCGGCACCCCGCGCATCAACCTGCTGCGCGGCCTGGTCCGCGCCCCGCTCGACGGCGCGATGACCATCAGCCTGGGCAAGCAGTTCCTGCGACTGCCCGAACCCCTCTCCCTGGACCACCAGTTGCTCCGCGTCCAGCAGGGGCGCGAGGTGATCGTCGGGCTGCGCTCGGAGGCCATCCGCATCGCCAAGCACAGCTCCGCCCGGCCCGGCGAGGTGCCGCTCACCGGTCTGGTGGAGCACGTGGAGTTCCAGGGGCACGAGATCCTGGTCCACTTCGACACCGGCTCCCAGCCCGCCGTCGTACCGGACCTGGAGGCGCCGCGTCCCGGCTCGCGGCCGTCCCGGCGGCGGCGCAGGGACGGCGGGGCGACGGTGCTGGGGCGGCTGCGGGAGCGGGCGGGCGCGATGCGGGCCGGACCGGTGGTGGTCCTGGACGAGCCGGCCGAACCGGACCCGGCGGCGACGCCCTCGGAGCCCCGGCTCCCCGGCGACCTGGTGGTCCGCACCACCCCCGACATCGACCTCCGCCGCGGCCTGCAGGTTCCCCTCCTCGTCGACATCGCCCACCTGTTCGTCTTCGACCAGCACGGCGAGAGGATCTGCCCGGCTCCGGCGCGGCTGCCCGACCTGGGCGAGTGACGGGTCTTCCGCGGCCTCCGCAGGGGGCGTCTGGCGTCCGAAAACTATCGCCGCTAGTTTATGTGGCTGTCGGTAGGTTGTGAAGCGGACGACGCCCCGCCCGAAGGAGCACCATGAAGGCACACGACGGCATGTACATCGACGGCGCCTGGCGCCCCGCCGCGGGTACGGACGTGATCGAGGTCGTGAACCCGGTCGACGAGCAGGTCATCGGCCACGTGCCCGCGGGCACCGCGGCCGACGTCGACGCCGCCGTGCGGGCCGCCCGGGCCGCGCTCCCGGCCTGGTCGGCCACTGCGCCCACCGAGCGGGCCGCCCGGCTCACCGCCCTGAGGGACGCCCTGCTGGCCCGCAAGGACGAGATCGCGGAGACCGTCACCGCGGAGCTCGGCGCGCCCCTGCAGTTCTCGCAGAACGTGCACGCGGCCGTACCCATCGCGGTCGCCGGCTCGTACGCCGAACTGGCGGCGACCTACGCCTTCGAGGAGAAGGCCGGCAACTCGACCGTCTACCTGGAGCCGGTCGGCGTGGTCGGCGCGATCACGCCCTGGAACTACCCGCTGCACCAGGTCGTCGCCAAGGTCGCCCCGGCGCTGGCGGCCGGCTGCACGATCGTCCTCAAGCCCGCCGAGGACACCCCGCTGGTCGCCCAGCTCTTCGCCGAGGCGGTCCACGAGGCCGGCGTACCGGCCGGTGTGTTCAACCTGGTCACCGGGCTCGGCCCGGTCGCGGGACAGGCCCTCGCCGAGCACCCGGACGTCGACCTGGTGTCCTTCACGGGCTCCACGGCCGTCGGCCGGCGGATCGGCGCGACCGCGGGCGCGGCAGTGAAGCGGGTCGCCCTGGAGCTGGGCGGCAAGTCCGCCAACGTCATCCTGCCGAGTGCCGACCTCGCCAAGGCCGTCAACGTCGGCGTCGCCAACGTGATGTCCAACTCCGGCCAGACGTGCAGCGCCTGGACCCGGATGCTGGTGCACCGGGAGCGCTACGAGGAGGCGGTCGAGCTGGCCGCCGGCGCCGCCGCGAAGTACGGCCCGCGCATCGGCCCGGTCGTCAACGCCAAGCAGCTCGCACGGGTGCGCGGTTACATCGACAAGGGGGTCGCGGAGGGCGCGAGGCTGGTGGCCGGCGGCACCGAACCTCCGCACGAGCAGGGCTACTTCGTCGCCCCGACCGTCTTCGCCGACGTGACCCCCGAGATGACGATCGCCCAGGAGGAGATCTTCGGCCCGGTCCTGGCGATCCTCCCGTACGAGGACGAGGAGGACGCCCTGCGCATCGCCAACGGCACGGTCTACGGCCTCGCGGGCGCCGTCTGGGCGGGCGACGAGGCGGAGGCGGTGGCCTTCGCCCGCCGCATGGACACGGGCCAGGTCGACATCAACGGCGGCCGCTTCAACCCCCTTGCCCCCTTCGGTGGTTACAAGCAGTCCGGCGTCGGCCGGGAACTCGGCGCGCACGGGCTCGCCGAGTACCTCCAGACCAAGTCCCTGCAGTTCTGAGGAGCGTTCACACATGGTTCGCGCAGCCGTCCTGCCCGAGGTGGGCGCCCCGCTGGAGATCACCGACATCGAGCTGCCCGACCCGGGCCCCGGCCGGGTCCGCGTCCGCCTCGCCGCCGCCGGGGTCTGCCACTCGGACCTGTCCCTGTCCGACGGCACCATGCGGGTGCCGGTCCCCGCGGTCCTCGGCCACGAGGGCGCGGGCACGGTCGTGTCGGTCGGCGAAGGCGTCGCGGACATCGCGCCCGGCGACCAGGTCGTCCTCAACTGGGCGCCTTCCTGCGGCAGTTGCCATGCCTGCTCGCTCGGCGAGGTGTGGTTGTGCGCCAACGCCCTCAACGGCGCCGCCGACGTGTACGCACGTACCGCGGCCGGCGTCGACCTGCACCCCGGGCTCAACGTCGCCGCGTTCGCCGAGGAGACGGTCGTGCCGGCGTCCTGCGTCCTGCCCCTTCCCGAGGGCGTCCCCCTGACCGACGCCGCCCTCCTGGGCTGCGCGGTCCTCACCGGCTACGGCGCCGTCCACCACTCGGCGAAGGTCCGGCCCGGGGAGACGGTCGCGGTGTACGGCGTCGGGGGAGTGGGCCTGGCGGCGCTCCAGGCGGCCCGTATCGCGGGCGCCGCGCGGATCGTCGCGGTCGACGTGTCGCCGGAGAAGGAGGAGCTGGCCCGCAACGCCGGTGCCACGGACTACGTGGTGGCATCGGAGAACACCGCCCGCGAGATCCGCGGCCTGACGGGCAAGCAGGGCGTCGACGTCGCCGTGGAGTGCGTGGGCCGCGCGGCGACGATCCGCACGGCCTGGGACTCCACGCGTCGCGGCGGTCGTACGACGGTGGTCGGCATCGGCGGCAAGGACCAGCAGGTCACCTTCAACGCCCTGGAGATCTTCCACTGGGGCCGCACCCTGTCCGGCTGCGTCTACGGCAACTCGGACCCGGCCGTGGACCTGCCCGTCCTGGCCGGCCACATCCGCTCCGGCCGCCTGGACCTGGGCGCGCTGGTGACGGAGCGGATCGCCCTGGACGGCATCCCGGCGGCCTTCGAGAACATGCTGGCCGGCAAGGGCGGCCGCGCGCTGATCGTCTTCTGACACGGGGGGAGAGCGCCCGGGGCCCTGGGTGCCCCGGGCAACCTTCGTGCACGACCGTTGACCCCATACCGGCCGGTCAGTATGTTCGCCGCCAACGTCCCCACCGCCGCACCCATCGGAGTGTGCACGCATGGACATGGCCCCCTCCACCTCCCCCGTCCCCACGACCGTCCTCCCCGCGGTCAACCGCCGCCGCGTCGCCACGGCGGCGGCCCTCGCCTCGGCCGTCGAGTGGTACGACTACTTCGTCTTCGGCATCGCCGCCGCCCTGGTCCTCGGCGACCTGTACTTCCCCTCCGCCAGCTCCACCGCCGGAGTCCTCGCCGCCTTCGCCACCTTCGCCGTCGGCTTCCTGGCGCGTCCCATCGGCGGCATCGTCGCCGGCCACCTCGGCGACAAGCGCGGGCGCAAGCCGATGCTGGTCCTCGCGCTCACCCTCATGGGCATCGCCACCACCGGCATCGGCGTGCTCCCGACGTACGACACGATCGGGGTCGCCGCCCCGATCCTGCTGGTCCTGCTACGCGTCGTACAGGGCGTCGCGGTGGGCGCGCAGTGGGGCGGCGCGATGCTGCTGGCCACCGAGTACGCCCCCGAGGGCAAGCGCGGTGTCTACGGCAGCTTCGTCCAACTCGGCGTCCCCATCGGCGTGGTGACCGCCAACACCGTCTTCCTGCTGGCCGGCGCGTTCACCACCGACGCCGACTTCGTGGCCTGGGCCTGGCGACTGCCCTTCGTCGTCGGCCTGTTCGTCCTCGCGCTCGCCTGGTACATCCACCGCCACGTCGAGGAGACCCCGGAATTCCAGCGCGCCGAGCAGGAGTTGGCCCAGAAGGAGAAGACGCAGGAGAGCTCGCCGCTGCGCACGATCCTGCGTGGCCACCTCGGCACCGTGTTCCTCGCCGGCGGCTCCTTCGCCGTGAACACCGCGACCTTCTACATCCTCATCACGGGCGTCCTCGACTACACCACGCGCGACCTCGGGATGAAGAAGGACGCCGTGCTCACCGTCTCGCTCTGCGTCAGCCTCACCCAGCTCGTGCTGATCCCGGCCGCCGCCGCGCTCTCCGACCGCGTCGGCCGCATCCGGATCTACGCCCTCGGCGCGGCCGGCATCGCCCTGTGGGCCGTACCGATGTTCCTGCTCATCGACACCGGCTCACTGCTGTGGCTGGCCGTCGGCACCTTCGTCGCCGGCTGCTTCCTCAGCATCATGTACGGCCCCCAGGCCGCCCTGTTCGCCGAGCTGTTCACGCCCGAGATGCGCTACACGGGCGCCTCCCTCGGCTACCAGATCGCGGCCGTGCTCGGCGGCGGCCTCGCACCCTTCGTGATGGTCCTGCTGCTGGAGGCGACCGGCACCTCGATGGCGGTCTCCGCCTACATCATCGCCCTGTCGGTGATCGCCCTGCTGTCCATCAAGGTCCTGGCCGGCAGGGCGCGTTCACACTGAGTCCGGCGCCCGCTCGGGCCGCGGCCCCGGAACCGTCTCCGGGGCCGCGGCCCGCGCCGTCGCGCGCGACCGCGACCGCGACACCGCCACGCCGGCCAGGCACAACGCCCCGCCCGTGAGCGTCAGCGGCCCCGGCACCTCGCCGAGCACCAGCCAGGACATCAGCACGACCAGCGCGGGCACCGCGTACGTCGTCGCGCCCATACGGCTCGCGGTCGTCCGGGCCAGGGCGTACGCCCAGGTCGTGAAGGCCAGTGCCAGCGGAAAGACCCCCAGGTAGACCATGTTGAGGGTCGCCGACACCGGCGCGTCGGCCGCCTCGCCGACCAGCTGGCCGGTGAACGGCAGGCACACCACCGCGCCCACGAGACACCCGAACGTCGTCACCTGCAGCGCGCTCGCCCGCCCGAGCGCCGGCTTCTGCGCGACGACACCGCCGGCGTAGCCGACGGCCGCGAGGAGGCACAGCACCACGCCGAGCACCGAGGAGCCTCCGCCGCCCGACATCGACAGGCCGACCGTCACGGCCCCCGCGAACGACACCGCCATGCCGGCGAGCAGCCGCGGCGGCATCGGATCGCCGAGCAGCCGCGCCCCCAGCAGGGCGATGAGGATCGGGCCGATGTTCACCACGAGTGCCGCCGTACCGGCGTCCACCTGCTGCTCGCCCCAGTTCAGCACCACGCTGTAGAACCCGAACCACAGCAGCCCCGATATCAGGATGCCGCGCCACGCCGTCCGCGGCGGCAGCCCCTCCCCTCGTACGACCATGAGCGCGCCGAGCACCAGACAGCCTGACAGCAACCGCCCCAACGCGAGCGCGCCCGGCGAGTAGGCGGCCCCGGCGCTCCGGATCGACACGAAGGCCGACGCCCACAACACGACGGTGGTGGCCGCGGCTACGGCTGACGTTCATCATGCTCCTGAGGCTAGGCGGGGAGGGGGGTGCGGGGCTGGCGGATTTCGGACGGGGGGAGGGAGGGGCGGCTACCGGGGTGGGGGCCGGGGGCGTGTGCCGGGTGCGGGTGGTGGTGGGCCGGTCGCGCAGTTCCCCGCGCCCCTGGGAGTTGCGGGACCGTCACCCACCAAGGGGCGCGGGGAACTGCGCGGCAAGCCACGAACCACCCGCACCCGGCACACGCCCCCGGCCCCCACCCCCGTAACCGTCCCACCTCACCGCAACGCCCCCGCCTCGATCCCCAACAGCTCCCGCAGCGCCCGCTCCCCGACGGCAGTCACCTTCACCGCCCGCTCGGACCCGATCCGCACACACCACCCGGCGTCCAGCGCATGCCGGCACAGCGCGGCCCCGGCGACCCCCGCCAGATGCGGCCGCCGCTCCGTCCAGTCGAGGCACGCCCGGACCAGCGGACGCCGGCCCCCGCGCTCCAGGGCGATCCCCGCGGCACCGAACCACTCCGACCCCGCGTCCGTCAGGGCGAACCCGGCGTCCGTCCGCAGCAGCCCGCGCAGCGCCAACGCGTCGGTGACCGCGATGCCGAGCCGCCCGGCCAGGTGGTCGTAACATGTGCGCCCGCGCGCCATCGCCGAGCCGGCGCTCGACGCCCGCAGCCCCCGCGGCCGTACGTCGTCCCCGGGCCCGGCGTGCGCGGCCAGTTCCTCCACCAGTTGTGCGACCCGCGCGTCGGCGAGCCGCACGTACCGGTGCCGTCCCTGCCGTTCCTCGCTCAGCAGTCCGCCCGCGACCAGTTTGCCGAGGTGTTCGCTGAGCGTCGACGCGGCGACCCCGGCGTGCCGCGCGAGCTCACCGGCGGTCCAGGCCCGGCCGTCGAGCAGCGCCAGCAGGCACGCCGCCCGTGTCTCGTCGGCGATCAGGGCGGCGAGCCGGGCCAGCCCAGGTGCCTGGGGATCCCTGGTGGTCATGCACCCCAGGATGGGCCACGAACACTTCGGCGCAGGCCGAAAGGTCGCTACGCCCGCCGCCGTACCTGCTCGTACTGCTGCGCGAGCCCGTCCAGCAGTGCCGTCAGCCCCGTCTCGAAGGCGCGCTCGTCGATCTTCTCCTGCTGCTCGGCCAGCAGGTGGGCCTGTCCGAGGTGGGGGTAGTCGGCGGGGTCGTAGGCCGTCGCGTCGTCCACGAAGCCGCCCGCGAACGACCCGAGGGCGGAGCCCATGATGAAGTACCTCATCAGCGCGCCGATCGATGTCGCCTGGGCGGCCGGCCAGCCCGCGTGGACCATGGCGCCGTACACCGCGTCCGCGAGCCGGAGGCCGGCCGGGCGCCGCCCGGGGCCGGTGGCGAGCACCGGGACGATGTTGGGGTGGTCGCGCAGCGCGGCCCGGTAGGAGACCGCCCAGTCGTGCAGCGCGGTCCGCCAGTCCCGGGCGTCGTCGAACATCGACAGGTCGACCTGGGCGCTCACCGAGTCCGCGACTGCCTCCAGGATCTCGTCCTTGGTGCGGAAGTGGTTGTAGAGCGACGGGCCGCTGACCCCGAGTTCCGCCGCCAACCGGCGCGTGGAGACGGCCGCGAGGCCTTCCGCGTCCACGAGCGCGCGTGCCGTCTCGACGATCCGGTCGGTGCTCAGCAGGGGCTTGCGCGGTCGGGCCATGGCGCACATAGTAGGGCTGCGATCAGAAACTAGCAGTGCTAATTTAAAGGTACGGCTTTCAAGATCTGTCTGTGTGGGGTGATCTCGTGGTGAACCTGGGGCTCAGCGAGGAGCAGGAGGCCGTACGGCGGCTCGCCCGGAACTTCGTGGAGCGGGAGATCACCCCGAACGTCGTCGTCTGGGACCGTGCCGAGGAGGTCGACCGGGCCATCGTGAAGAAACTCGGCGAGGTCGGCTTCCTGGGGCTGACCGTCGACGAGGAGTACGGCGGTTCCGGCGGCGACCACCTCGCGTACTGCCTGGTCACGGAGGAGCTCGGGCGCGGCGACTCGTCCGTGCGCGGCATCGTGTCCGTCTCGCTCGGGCTGGTCGCCAAGGCGATCGCCGGCTGGGGGAGCGAGGAGCAGAAACGACGGTGGCTGCCTGGGCTGACCTCCGGTGAGTACGTCGGCTGCTTCGGCCTCACCGAGCCGGGCACCGGCTCCGACGCCGGCAACCTCACCACGCGCGCCGTGCGCGACGGCGACGACTACGTCGTCAACGGCACCAAGATGTTCATCACCAACGGCACCTGGGCCGACGTCGTCCTGCTCTTCGCCCGCTCCACCGACGCTCCCGGTCACAAGGGTGTCTCCGCCTTCCTCGTGCCGACCGACACCCCCGGCCTGACCCGTCGCACGATCCACGGCAAGCTCGGTCTGCGCGGCCAGGCGACGGCCGAACTGGTTCTTGAGGACGTGCGGGTACCCGCCTCCGCGATGCTGGGGGAGGAGGGCAAGGGGTTCTCCGTCGCCATGTCGGCCCTCGCCAAGGGCCGGATGTCGGTCGCGGCGGGCTGCGTCGGCATAGCCCAGGCCGCGCTGGACGCGGCCGTGAAGTACGCGGGTGAGCGGGAGCAGTTCGGCAGGCCGATCGCCCACCACCAGCTGGTGCAGGAGCTGATCAGCGACATCGCCGTGGACGTGGACGCGGCCCGGCTGCTGACCTGGCGGGTCGCCGATCTGATCGACCGGGGGCAGCCCTTCGCGGTCGAGTCCTCCAAGGCCAAGCTGTTCGCCTCCGAGGCCGCCGTGCGCGCCGCCAACAACGCCCTGCAGGTCTTCGGCGGATACGGCTACATCGACGAGTACCCGGCGGGCAAGCTACTGCGCGACGCCCGGGTGATGACCCTCTACGAGGGCACCAGCCAGATCCAGAAACTGCTCATCGGCCGTGCGTTGACAGGGGTTTCGGCGTTCTGAGTACGCCTCTGAGTATGTGTGCGGATGCCTCCGCGTCCCGCACGCCCGCACCCTTGTCCCCATGAGTGAGACCTCGGGCAAGCAGCAGAACACCGCCGCCTTCTACGGCCAGGCGGTCGCCTCCTTCGCCGTCGCCATGGCCGCCACGGCCATCGGCATCTTCAAACTGAACGCCGACGCCTGGGTGCGGGCCTTCCTCGGCATCGCCGTCCTCTACCTCGTCACCTCCGCCTTCACCCTCGCCAAGGTCATCCGGGACCGGCAGGAGGCGGCGGAGCGGTCGTACCACCCCTTCGAGAAGCTCTGACTCCCACGGAAGCCGTGACGACCACCGAAGCTGTGAACGCGCGGACTAAGCGCTCGCTCACCTTGGGCGGTATGGTGGGGTGTCTGTCTGCGAGAGGGGCGAGCGAGCGATGAGTACGGCGGAGGAGACGGCCGGCGGCGAGGTGGCGCCATGGGGCGAGGTCACGCCCGACGCGGCCCGGCGGCTGCTGATGGCCGCGGTGGAGGCCTTCGCCGAGCGTGGCTACCACGCCACGACGACCCGTGACATCGCGGGCCGGGCCGGCATGAGCCCGGCCGCGCTCTACATCCACTACAAGACCAAGGAAGAGCTGCTCCACCGCATCAGCCGCATCGGCCACGAGAAGGCGGTCGACATCCTGCGTACGGCGGCCCGCGGCGAGGGCACTCCGGCCGAGCGGCTCGCGGACGCCGTCAGTTCCTTCGTGCGCTGGCACGCCGGCGGGCGGACGACCGCCCGGGTGGTGCAGTACGAGCTGGACTCCCTCGGCCCGGACGCCCGCGCCGAGATCCTCGCGCTGCGCCGCCAGTGCGACGCCGAGGTGCGCGGGATCATCGAGGACGGCATCGCCGTCGGCGACTTCGACGTGCTGGACGTCAAGGGCACCACCCTCGCCGTCCTCTCGCTCTGCATCGACGTCGCCCGCTGGTTCAACGTCCACGGCCCCTGGACTCCGGACGAGGTCGGCGCGCTCTATGCCGACCTCGTGCTGCGGATGGTGGGGGTCAAGTAGCCGCCTGAGCGCCGTCGGCGGCGTCAGAGGTAGAAGCGGGCCACCGACTCGGCCACGCAGACCGGCTTGTCGCCGCCCTCGCGCTCCACCGAGTACGCGACGCTCACCTGCACACCGCCGGCCACGTCCTCGACGCCGCTGATCCTCGCGGTCGCGCGCAGCCGTGAGCCGACCGGGACCGGGGCGGGGAAACGGACCTTGTTGGTGCCGTAGTTGACGCCCATCTTCACGCCCTCGACCTGGATCAGCTGCGGACCGAACAGCGGCAGCAGCGACAGGGTCAGGTACCCGTGCGCGATGGTCGTGCCGAAGGGCCCCGAGGCGGCCTTCTCCGGATCCACGTGGATCCACTGGTGGTCGCCCGTCGCCTCCGCGAACAGGTCGATCCGCTTCTGGTCGATCTCCAGCCAGTCGGTGTACCCCAGCTGCTCGCCCACCGCCGCCTTCAGTTCCTCGGCGGAGGAGAAGATCCTCGGCTCTGCCATGTCCCGGCCTCCCATTCGTCGCAATGTCTAAGCAACTGCTTAGCATGGTCGGCCGGGATTCCGATGTCAACGGACGACGGCCGGCGCCGGGTGGGTAGGGTTCGAGGGGTGCCCCAGATCCCCGAGAAGATCCACGAGCTCACGGTCGGCCAGCTCGCCGCGCGGAGCGGCGCCGCCGTCTCGGCCCTGCACTTCTACGAGTCCAAGGGCCTGATCAGCAGCCGCCGCACCGCGGGCAACCAGCGCCGCTACTCCCGTGACGCCCTGCGCCGGGTCGCCTTCGTCCGCGCCGCGCAGCGCGTCGGCATCCCCCTCGCCACGATCCGCGAGGCCCTCTCCGAGCTCCCCGAGGAGCGCACCCCCACCCGCGAGGACTGGGCCCGCCTCTCGGAGAACTGGCGCTCGGAACTGGACGAGCGCATCAAGCAGCTCAACCGCCTCCGCGACCACCTGACGGACTGCATCGGCTGCGGCTGCCTGTCGCTGGACTCGTGCGTCCTGTCCAACCCGGACGACGCCTTCGGCGAGCGGCGGAGCGGGTCGCGGCTGCTGGTGGAGCGGCGACGCGGCGGGCCGGCCGGGACCGGGTGACGACGAGGGACTACTCGTACTCGGTCCCGCCCTTGCGGGTCAGGTAGGCGGGGCTCACCGCCTTCGCGATCGCCCGGCCGCCCGTCACCGGGCTGTACCGCTCCACCGCGCTGCGGATCACGACCCCCTCCCGCAGGTGCAGGCCGCGCCCGGACACGGTCTCCCGCCCGCTCGCGATCCGAAGGACCCGCTCGACGTCGTACGGCCCCTCGTACAGCCGGGGCACCAACGGCAGCTCCCCGTCGAGCAGTTCGGCCGCGTCCAGCCACCGCACGGCGCCGTCGCTCTCCGCGGACACGTCGAACACGGCGTACCCGAGGCTCTCCCGCCGGCCGTCCGCGCCGTACGTCAGGTCCTGCACCCCGGCCCCGTACACCTCGCCGAAGATCCCGACCCGGCGCGCTCCCAGCCGCTCGGCGAGGCGTTTCGCGACCTCGGCCACACCGTGTGCGTGCACCGCGCGCCAGTAGAGGTTGCGCGGATCCTCCTTGAGGGCCAGGGACTTGGCGCCGAAGCCCTTGGACGAGACGTACACCCGTCCCTCGTCCGCCGCGTAGGTCAGCAGGCACGCCGAGCCGTGCAGCTTCTCGGTCAGGACCACAGCCTCGCCCGGTGCGAAGACCTGCGGAAACCGCTGGATGTTCTCGATGTCGACCCAGGGCAGCAGTTCGGGCGCGGACTCCACATCGCCGCTCATCGTGGGCGGGATCGGCGGCACCCATTTGGTGATGCCGAGCAGCTCGGCGAAGTCGGTGCCCTCCGCCGCGGCTCGCGCCAGGTCGACGTCCGCCAGCGCCCTCGGGCGGCACACGATCCCCTGCGACAGCTCGCCGCGCAGCCGCACCGCCTTCACCCGGTCCGCCTTGGTGCCCGCCAGACGCCCGGTGAGTCCCAGCTCCTCGATCAGCCCGGCCGGCAGCACGGCCTGCTCGGGGATGTAGACGGCGGCGTCGCCGGTGCGGTAGGCGCCCTTGGCGACGACCGCGCGATACAGGCCCACCTGGGCCAGTTCGAGCGCGTCGGCGTCGGGATGTTCGTGGACGGTCAGCACTTCGGCGGTGACGCGGAGCGTCGACATGGGACACCTCGGTTCGGGAGGGAGTTCAGTTCGGTCTCATCGCCTCCCACTGTCCGGGCGCGAAAACGGTGGAGCGAGCGGATTTACGGCTGCTACCGTCGCGCGTCGCGGTACTGCCTCAGTCCCTCGGCCACCAACTCGGCGTTGGACAAGGCGGGTTCGCCGTCCGGCAAGGCGAGTGTGTCCTCCAGGCCGATCCGGGTGGCGAGCCCCAGCCGCCCCGCCAGCCGCAGCACCGGCCACGCGCCCCCGTCCTCGCCGTGCAGGAGAACCGGACGTCCTCGCGCGGGGCCGAGGTCGGCCAGCAGCGCACGCGCGCTGTCCTCGGCCGTCCCGGCAGACGTGTCCGTCACCTCCGCCAGCACCCGCAACACCCGTCCCGCCGACGGCGACACCGCGAACCGCGCCGCGCCGTCCGTCCCGGACCAGATGCCGGCCTCGACCCCCACACCGAGGTCGATCAGGGCGGCGGCGATCTCCTCGGCGCCCTCCTCGTGCCAGTTGACCGAGGCGTGATCGGGCAGCAAGGGCAGTTCCGCCCAGCTCCGCACCCGCGCGAGCCGGGCCGCCGGATCCGGCTCGGCCCAGGCACCCGTGGTCACCCCGACCGGTACCCGCACCCGCGCCCGGATCGCCTCCAGCGCCGGTGCGATCACCCGCGGCGACAACGCGTCGCGCCCGCAGGGCGTTTTGGGGTGGACATGCACATCCGTGGCACCGGCCGCGACGGCCCGGGCCGCGGACTCGGCCAGCGCGCCAGGGGTCAGCGGCACCCTCGCGCCGTCGGCAGACCCCCGCGTCCCGTTGAGACACACCTGCACCATGCCCCAAGCCTGCCGGACGCCACTGACAACGGACCGCCGGCCGCGCTCGTGGCGGACAGAACAGGGGGTGCGGCATCCCCGGCGCACCCCCGCCGTGCTAGGCCGACACCAACAGCCTTCCGCGCCTTGCGTCCGCCAGGGCCTCGGGCTTGAGCACGGGCCGTGGCACCAGAATTCCGCAGTTGCTGCAGACCGGACCGGAGGACGGTTCATGGTCCAGGTCGTACGTCCACACCAGCCGTTCCCCGCCGCACACCGGGCACTCCGCACCCGGCTCGCGCTCCAGGGCGGAGATCAGGCGGCGCAGTACCTCGGCCAGCGGCTCACGGGGGTGGACCCGCGGGTCGTCGCACCACGCCACACCGAAACCGCCCCAGGTCAGCCGGTGCCAGTCGTCCACGCTGCCCGGTCGGCGCAGCCCGTCGTGCTTCTCCTTCTTGCGTCGCTCGGCGAACTCGACCTCGTAGGCCAGCCAGACCGAGCGCGCCTCTTCCAACTCCTCCAGTGCGGCCACGAGCCGCGCCGGGTCGGGAGAGCGGTCCTCGGGACCGAACCCTGCCCGGGAGCACAAGTGGTCCCAGGTCGCCCTGTGCCCGTAAGGAGCGAACCGCTCAAGGCACTTGCGCAGTGAGTAGCGCCGCAGTGCCAGATCGCACCGCGGATCGCGGACCTGTCTCGCCAGACTCCGGAAACCGGCCATCGTCCTGCACCTCCGTCACACCTGCACCTGTACTTCGGTCACTTCGGCGTCGTCGTAAGGACGTCGCCGAATAGACGTATCGACAAGCGATTCGGCTCCATCCGTTTTCCGATGACCTCCATAAGCCGACCACCGTCTTCCAAAACTTGACGCATGTTCATCTTCAATCTCGGGGATACCGGCGGTAACGTCCCGGCACACCCCTCGTCGGCAGGAGCCGCCATGCCTCGGCGCACCGTGCGCACCACCCTCGACAGACTGAGAACTCCCGGCAGAGCCACCGGGTTCCTGAAGTCCGCATCCATATGCGTCCTGATTGCCGGCCTTTTGTCCCCGCTCACTCAAGCGACCGCCACGGCCGCCACCGCCTCGAACGACTACTGCGGCGGCCAGTGCTCCGACATCCTGCCGCCCGGTGAGAACGGCAACGCGACCCTCGCGCAGATCCTCCTCAACCAGGCCTTCGGCACCCAGCCCAGCCACGCCGAGGACCAGCTCGGCCCCTACGCCAACCTCGCCACGGGCTACTCCGGGCTCACCGACGCGAAGATCAACACCTTCTTCAACGACGCCTCGTTCGGTGTGCCTTCGGATCAAGTCGCCTCCACGGAGAGCCCCGCCGGCCGCAGCGACGTGACGATCGTCCGCGACAAGAAGACCGGCGTACCGCACATCACCGGTACCACTCGATACGGCACCGAGTTCGGAGCCGGGTACGCGGCGGCCGAGGACCGGCTGTGGCTCATGGACGTCTTCCGGCACGTGGGCCGCGGCCAGCTGACCACCTTCGCGGGCGGCGCGCCCTCGAACCAGGGCCTGGAGCAGGAGTTCTACCGCAACGCCCCCTACTCCGAGGCCGATCTGCAGGCCCAGATCGACAACGCCGTGGCCCACAACGGCGCCCGCGGCCAGCAGGCCCTCGCCGACGCCAACGCCTACCTCGCGGGGATCAACTCCTACATCGACGCCTCCGACTCGGGCCGCTACTTCCCCGGCGAGTACGTCCTCACCGGGCACAAGGACTCGATCACCAACGCCGGCACCATCGACCACTTCAAGATCACCGACCTGGTGGCGCTCGGCGCGGTGATCGGCTCCCTGTTCGGCGCCGGCGGCGGCGGCGAGGTCAACAACGCGATCTCACTGATCGCCGCCCAGTCCAAGTACGGCGTGGAGCAGGGCACCAAGGTCTGGGAGTCCTTCCGCGAACGCAACGACCCCGAGGCCGTCCTCACCGTCCACAACGGCGAGAGCTTCCCCTACGCCACCAAGCCCGCCGACGCCCAGGGCGAGGCCCTGCCCGACACCGGCTCCGTGACCACCGAGCCGCTCGTCTACGACGCCACCGGCACCGGCGCGAGCCAGAGCGCCACCGCCGCCAGCCAGACGGCGACCACGACCGCGCTCAGCTCCGCCAGGCGCGGCATGTCCAACGCCCTCGTCGTCAGCGGCAAGTACACCGCAAGCGGCCACCCCATCGCGGTCTTCGGCCCGCAGACCGGGTACTTCGCCCCCCAGCTGCTCATGCTGCAGGAGATCCAGGGCCCGGGCATCAGCGCCCGCGGCGCCTCCTTCGCCGGCCTGAGCATGTACGTCGAACTGGGCCGCGGGCAGGACTACTCGTGGTCCGCGACCACCTCCGGCCAGGACATCATCGACACCTACGCCGTCGAACTGTGCCAGGACGACTACCACTACCTGTACCACGGCACCTGCACCGCCATGGACAAGGTCGAGCAGACCAACTCCTGGAAGCCGACCACGGCCGACGGCACCGCGGCGGGGTCGTACACCATGCGGGTGTGGAAGACGAAGTACGGGCCCGTCGAGTACCGGGCGACCGTCGGCGGCAAGAAGGTCGCCTACACCACCCTGCGCTCCTCCTACATGCACGAGGCCGACTCGATCATCGGCTTCCAGATGCTCAACGACCCCGACTACGTCAAGGGCCCCAAGGACTTCCAGAGCGCGACACAGCACATCAACTACACCTTCAACTGGTTCTACGCCGACTCCTCGCACACCGCGTACTACAACAGCGGCGACAACCCGGTGCGCGCGAGCGGCGTCGACGCCGAGTTCCCGGTGTGGGGACAGGCCGCCTACGAGTGGAAGAACTGGGACCCGTCCACCAACACCGCCGACTACACGCCCGCTTCGGCGCACCCCAACTCCGTCGACCAGGACTACTACATCTCCTGGAACAACAAGCAGGCCCTCGACTACACGACCGCGCCCTGGGGCGACGGCTCCGTGCACCGCGGCAACCTGCTGCAGGACCGGGTCAAGAAGCTGGTCGCCGCCGGCGGGGTGACCCGTACGAAGCTGGTGCAGGCGATGGCCGACGCCGCCCTCGCCGACCTGCGCGCCGAGGACGTCCTGCCCAAGCTGCTCAAGGTCGTCAACAGCAGTACGGTGACCGACTCCACGGTCGCCGACGCGGTGAGCAAGCTGCAGGCGTGGGTGTCCGCGGGCGCCAAGCGCACGGAGACCTCGGCCGGTTCGAAGAAGTACGCCAACGCCGACGCGATCCGCATCCTGGACGCCTGGTGGCCGCTGCTGGTCAAGGCCGAGTTCCAACCCGGTCTCGGCAACGACCTGTACACCGCCATCACGAACAACCTCCCGATCGACGAGTCGCCGTCGGCCGCCCACGGGCCCACCGGCTCGCACGCGGGCAGCTCCTTCCAGTACGGCTGGTGGAGCTACGTCGACAAGGACATCAGGGCGGTGCTCGGCGAGAGCGTCCAGGGCCCGCTCGCCGACAAGTACTGCGGCGGCGGCGGCCTCAGCTCCTGCCGGGACATCCTGATGAGCACCCTGAAGACGGCCGCCGGCACGTCCGCGTCGACCGTCTACCCCGGCGACAGCCTCTGCTCGGCGGGCGACCAGTGGTGCGCCGACTCGATCGTCCAGCGCACCCTGGGCGGCATCAAGCACGGCAACATCAGCTGGCAGAACCGGCCGACGTTCCAGCAGGTGGTGGAGTACACGTCGCACCGGTGACGAGGGAACGGAAACGGCGCGGGGTGGTGTGTCACATGTGACATGTGACGCGTGACATGTGATGTGTGACGTGTGACATGGCACAGAGGCGGCGGGTCAGCGGATACGGCCCGCCGCCAGCACCACCCGCGCCAGTTCCGGATGCACGATGTCGCTGTGCGCCCCGCACGGCGGGCCTCCGCGCCTGACCACCGCGGAGGCGTCGACGTTCACGCACCCGGAGGCGGCCAGCGGCCCGCGCAACGCCTCGGCCAGGTCCAGCCGTCGGGTGCCCGGCACCGCCTGCACTCCGTCATGGCCCATGGCCCCCCACTCGCCTCCCGCCCCCAGCAGGTCGAAGCCGGCGACCGCGTTGTCCTGGCCCGCCATCCGCGAGGCGAGCGGATACAGCGTGCCGAGCGCCTGGTCGAAGCGGGAGTAGCAGCACACCAGCGGCCCGTCGATGCGGTTCTGCTGTCCCTGCAGCACCCCGCCGGTACGCGGATCCTCCGGCAGCCGCGCCGCGAACGCGTAGTGCGAGAAGGCCCCTTGGAGCAGCGTCACCGACTTCACCGCGCGCACGCCCTCGGGCAGGCCGCGCAGAGCGAACGACACCAGGCGCCCGCCGAAGCTGTGTCCGACGAGATGGACCCGGACGTCCGGCGCCGCGGCCGCCAACCGGCCGATGACCGGGCCGAGTCCACGCTCGCCGACCGTTCCCGCGCGCCGCTTCATGGCGTAGTACGTGGCCTGCCGCAGCAGTTCCTTCGCCCCGTCCCAGGGATTCGGCAGCGAGAACGCCTCCGTGTCGCCGTCGGCCCGCAGGGACGCCAGTGCCCGGGCGAACTCGTCGCACAGCGTCGCGGTGTCCGCGGTGAACAGGGCCGGCTCGCTCTGTGGTACGCCCTCCGCGACCGTGTCCGCGGCGAAGAACGGCTGCGGCCCGCCCGGCACGACCTCCACCAGGAGCCGGACCAGCCTGCCGAACTCCTCCAGTTCGTGGTCGGGGCGCTGGTCCAGCATGCGCGCGATCTGGTCCACGACGGTGGCCCGGCCGGGGAAGGTCTCCAGCAGCGCGTGCCGGGTGTCCTTGTCGAGCGCGGGTGCCGGGTTCGCCTCCGCCTCCGTGGCCACGACCGACTTGGGGAAGTCGGGGATCGGCTCGTCGCAGAAGCGCATCGAGGGCCAGATCACGCCCACGTACCCGATTTTCGCCTGTGGCGCGAGCCCGCGGATGGGACGGCAGAACCCGGTGCACAGGGCGGTCGCGTGCGAGCGGTCGCTGTTCCAGCCGTGCGCGAAGACGATCAGGTCCCGGACGCCGTGCCCGCCGACCTGGGCGAGCAGCGCGTCCCGTTCCGTCGCGTCGACGTCCCCGTCCGCGTCGAAGGTCAGCTCCCAGTAGGGCGTCACGCTCGTTGCCGACTGTGCCATGTCGGGCCCCCTCGTCCCCCGTAGTGGTGCGATGTGGGCGCATCGTCCTGCTATCGGGCGGGAATGGCCATACGCCGCGACTCACTTGTAGAGGAGGTATTCCTTTCGAATCCGCCGGAACGCCGCGAGTTCCTCCCGCCAGCCGGCCGCTACGTCCTCGGTGCTCGCCCCGGCGTCGATCGCGGCGCGCACCTGTGTGGAGCCCGTCAGCTTGTCGATCCAGTTGTCGGAGCGCCAGGCGAAGCCGTCCCAGACCTGCTTGGCGGTCACCAGCAGGGCGATTCCGGTGCGGACGGGGTCGTACGCGGCCCGGTCGTGCACATGGATCTGCACGCCGCCGATGGTCTTGCCCTGGAACTTGGAGAAGGTGGGCGCGAAGTACGCCTCCCTGAAGTGCACGCCGGGCAGGCCGAGTTCGCTCACCTTCGCGGCCCAGCGGCCGTCGACGCCGTCCGCGCCGAGCAGTTCGAAGGGGCGGGTGGTGCCGCGGCCCTCCGAGAGGTTCGTGCCCTCGAAGAGGCAGGTGCCCGAGTACACGAGCGCCGTGTCGGGTGTCGGCATGTTGGGGCTCGGCGGCACCCATGGGAGCCCGGAGGCGTCGTAGAGGTCCGAGCGCCTCCAGCCCGTCATCAGGACGGTCTCCAGCGGTACGGGGGTGGTGAGGAACTCGCCGTTGAACAGCCGGGCCAGCTCGGCGACCGTCATGCCGTGCGCCTGGGAGATCGGCTGCCGCCCGACGAAGGTCGCGAACTCCTTGTGCAGCACGGGGCCCTGGGCGGAGCGGCCGGTCACCGGGTTGGGGCGGTCGAGCACGACGAAGCGCCTGCCGGCCAGTTGGGCCGCCTCCATGCAGTCGTAGAGGGTCCAGATGTACGTGTAGAAGCGGGCGCCGACGTCCTGGATGTCGAAGACGACGGTGTCGACGCCGGAGGCGGTGAAGACGTCGGCGAGCGGCCGGCCGCTCTTCAGGTACGTGTCGTAGACGGGGAGTCCGGTGGCGGGGTCGTCGTAGCGTCCCTCGGAGCCGCCCGCCTGCGCGGTGCCGCGGAAGCCGTGTTCGGGGCCGAAGACGGCGACGAGGTCCACGCGGGGGTCGGCGTGCATGACGTCGACGATGTGACGGACGTCTCGGGTGACGCCGGTTGGGTTGGTGACGATTCCCACGCGGCGGCCGTACAGGAGGGAGTAGCCGTCCGCCGCGAGGCGTTCGAAGCCGGTGCGGAGTCCGCGGCGGGGCTCGGAGGCGGTGGCCGGGGGTGCGGCGGTGAGGGAGGTTGCTGCCGTTGTCGCTGCGAGGAGGGCTCGTCTGGAGAGGCGCATGAGGGGCACGGTATTGCTCCCGCGGTTCGGGTGGAAGCCGCGGGCGGTGCGCGGCTCGTGGCGCGGTACCGCGCGCCCCGGGGCGTTTTCGGCACCCCTTTTCTCTTACATACCGACCGGTTAGTCTGACGGCAGCCGGAACCGCAGTCGAAGGAGATTGATGGTGGAAGCCGTTCAGGGTGCTGGTGTGGTCGTCACGGGGGCCGGGGGAGGCATCGGGGCCGCCCTCGCCCGGCGGTTCGCCGCCGAAGGGGCCCGTGTGGTCGTGAACGACCTCGACGGTGACCGGGCCCGGGCCGTCGCCGAGGAGATCGGCGGCATCGCGGTCCCCGGCGACGCCTCCGCCGTCGTCGCCCCGGCCCGGGAGGCGCTGGGCGGGACCGTCGACGTGTACTGCGCCAACGCCGGTGTCGGGTTCCAGGACGGCGCCGAGGGGCTGTCGGCCGACGAGACGTCCTGGGCCACCTCCTGGGACGTCAATGTGATGGCCCATGTGCGGGCCGCCCAGGAACTGCTTCCGGCGTGGCTGGAGCGGGGAAGCGGCCGGTTCGTGTCGACCGTCTCCGCCGCCGGGCTGCTCACCATGATCGGGGCGCCCTCGTACAGCGTGACCAAGCACGGCGCCTACGCCTTCGCCGAGTGGCTGTCGCTGACCTACCGCCACCGGGGTCTGAAGGTCCACGCGATCTGCCCGCAGGGCGTGCGCACCGACATGCTGACCGCCAGCGGCAGCGCGGGCGACCTGGTGCTGCAGTCCACCGCGATCGACCCCTCGGACGTCGCGGACGCCCTGTTCAAGGGCATCGAGGAGGACCGTTTCCTCATCCTGCCGCACCCCTTCGTCGCCGAGTTCTACCAGGCGCGGGCCACCGACCCCGAGCACTGGCTGGAGAACATGAACCGGGTCCAGCAGAAGTGGGAGGACGTACGGTGACCGGGTCCCGCTACGCGGCCAGGCCCTGGGTGGCCCTGCTGAACGACGCCCAGCGGGCGCCGGTGAAGCCCCTCGACACGCTGGTGCACGCCCTGCGACGGGCCGTCGACGAGGCACCGGACCGGGACTTCCTCGCCTACTTCGACGGACGGCTGAGCTACTCCGAGGTCGACGAGCTCAGCGACTCGGTCGCCGGGCATCTGGCCGCGCGGGGTCTGGAGCGCGGGGACCGGGTGGCGATCCTGCTGCAGAACTCGCCGCTGTTCGTGCTGGCGCTGCTCGGGGCGTGGAAGGCGGGCGCGATCGTCGTGCCGGTCAACCCGATGTACAAGTCGGGGGAGGTCGGGCACGTCCTGCGGGACGGCGAGGTGACGGCGCTGATCTGCGCCGACCGGGCCTGGGAGTCGTATCTGCGCGAGACGGCCGCCGGATCGCCGGTGCGGATCGTGCTCACCGCCTGCGAGCTGGACTTCCAGACCCGCGGCGACGCGCGCGTGCTGTCGTTCGAGCGGCTGCCGCAGAGCGCGGACGCCGCAGACCTGACGACCGTGGCCCGCGCCGGGTACGAGGCGCCCGAGGGCCGCGACCTCACGCCGTCCGACATCGCGCTGATCAGCTACACCTCCGGCACCAGCGGCACCCCCAAGGGCGCCACCAACACGCACGGCAACATCATGTACAACGCCGAGCGGCAGCGGACGGGGCTGGCACTGCCCGACGGGCCCGTGTACTACGCCCTCGCCCCGCTGTTCCACATCACCGGGATGGTGTGCCAGCTCGGGGCCTGCCTCGACAGCGTCGGCACGCTGGTGCTGACGTACCGCTTCGAGGCGGGCGTGGTGCTGGAGGCCTTCGCCGAGCACCGGCCCCACTACACGGTCGGGCCGTCCACCGCCTTCATGGCGCTGGCCGCCCGGCCGGACGCCACCCCCGACCACTTCTCCTCCTTCGTGAACATCTCCAGCGGCGGCGCGCCGGTCCCGCCGGCCCTGGTGGAGAAGTTCCGGGCCGGCTTCGGGCCCTACATCCGCAACGGCTACGGGCTGACCGAGTGCACCGCCCCCTGTGCCTCCGTCCCGCCCGGCCTGGAGGCACCCGTCGACCCGGTCTCCGGGACGCTGGCCGTGGGACTGCCGGGGCCCGAGACGGTCGTGCGCATCGTCGACGACCAGGGGCAGGAGGTACCGTTCGGCGAGCAGGGCGAGATCCTCGTACGCGGGCCGCAGGTGGTGCCCGGCTACTGGCGCCGCCCGGACGCGACCGCCGAGACCTTCCCGGACGGCGAGCTGCGCACCGGCGACATCGGTTTCATGGACGAGCAGGGCTGGCTGTACGTCGTCGACCGCAAGAAGGACATGATCAACGCCTCCGGGTTCAAGGTGTGGCCGCGCGAGGTCGAGGACGTCCTGTACACGCATCCGGCGGTGCGCGAGGCGGCCGTCGTCGGGGTGCCGGACGGCTACCGCGGGGAGACCGTCAAGGCGTACATCAGCCTGCGTCCGGGTGCCGACACGGACCCGGATGAACTCGCGGTGTACTGCAAGGAGAGACTGGCCGCCTACAAGTACCCGAGGCAGGTGGAGATCCTGCCCGACTTGCCGAAGACGGCAAGTGGGAAGATCCTCCGTCGGGAGCTTCGGTCCCGCAGGCAGGCAAGCGAATAGAACACGCCGGAACACGGCGGAACGCCCGGAAGGCAGGTGGCGGCACAGTGCCCAGGACGACGGACGGAGACGGTACGCCCGTCCCGCAGCGGCTGCTGGCCGCCGCCACCCGGCTCTTCGCCGAGCAGGGCTACGACCGCACCTCCGTGCAGGAGATCGTCGAGGCGGCCGGCGTCACCAAGGGGGCGCTGTACCACTACTTCGGCTCCAAGGACGACCTCCTGCACGAGGTGTACGCGCGCGTGCTGCGCGTGCAGCAGGAGCGTCTGGACGCCTTCGCGAACGCCGACGAGCCGATCGAGAAGCGGCTCAGGGGCGCGGCGGCGGACGTCGTCGTCACCACGATCGAGAACCTCGACGACGCGTCGATCTTCTTCCGCTCGATGCACCATCTGAGCCCGGAGAAGAACAAGCAGGTGCGCGCCGAGCGCCGGCGCTACCACGAGCGCTTCCGCGCGCTGGTGGAGGAGGGGCAGGAGGCGGGCGTCTTCTCCAAGGCCACCCCCGCCGACCTGGTGGTGGACTACCACTTCGGCTCCGTCCACCACCTGTCGACCTGGTACCGCCCCGACGGCCCGATGAGCCCGCAGGAGGTCGCCGACCACCTGGCCGACCTGCTGCTGCGGGCCCTGCGGCCCTGACGGGTCCGGACGCACGAGTGAGGGGCGGCTGCCGATCGCAGCCGCCCCTCACTCATGTCTCACAGGTACTTCTTCAGCTCCCGCTTCGCCAGCGACCGCTGGTGCACCTCGTCCGGGCCGTCCGCGAGCATCAGGGTGCGGGCAGCGGCGTACAGCTCGGCCAGCGGGAAGTCCTGGCTCACACCGCCCGCGCCGTGCAGCTGGATCGCGCGGTCGATGATGTCGACGACCGTCCGCGGCGTGGCGATCTTGATGGCCTGGATCTCGGTGTGGGCGCCCCGGTTGCCGACGGTGTCCATCATCCAGGCCGTCTTCAGCACCAGCAGGCGCAGCTGCTCCACGGCCACCCGCGCGTCCGCGATCCAGTTCTGCACCACGCCCTGCTGGGCCAGCGCCTTGCCGAAGGCCGTGCGGGACACGGCCCGGCGGCACATCAGCTCGATCGCCCGCTCCGCCATGCCGATCAGCCGCATGCAGTGGTGGATACGGCCCGGGCCGAGGCGGGCCTGGGCGATGGCGAAGCCGCCGCCCTCCTCGCCGATCAGGTTGGAGACCGGCACGCGCGCGTGGTCGAAGACCACCTCGGCGTGGCCGCCGTGGTAGTGGTCCTCGTAGCCGAAGACCTGCATGGCGCGCTTCACGGTGACGCCGGGGGTGTCGCGCGGGACCAGCACCATCGACTGCTGGCGGCGGATGTCGGGCCCGTCCGGGTCCGTCTTGCCCATGACGATGAAGATCTTGCAGTGCGGGTCCATCGCCCCGGAGATGTACCACTTGCGGCCGGTGATGACGTACTCGTCGCCGTCCCGCTCGATCAGCGTGGTGATGTTCGTGGCGTCGGAGGAGGCCACCTCGGGCTCGGTCATCGCGAACGCCGAACGGATCTCGCCGGCCAGCAGCGGCTCCAGCCACTGCTTCTTCTGCTGCTCGTCGCCGAACTGCGCCAGCACCTCCATGTTCCCGGTGTCCGGCGCGGCGCAGTTCGTCGCGGTGGGCGCCAGCTGCGGGGAGCGGCCGGTGATCTCGGCGAGCGGGGCGTACTGGAGGTTGGTCAGCCCGGCGCCGTACTCGCCGTCGGGCAGGAAGAGGTTCCACAGGCCCTGCCTGCGCGCCTCGGCCTTCAGCTCCTCGACCACGGCCGGGGTGTCCCAGGGCGAGGCCAGCGCGGCCCGCTGCTCCTCGGCCACCGGCTCGGCCGGATACACGTACTCGTCCATGAAGGCGAGCAGCTTGGCCCGCAGCTCCTCGGTGCGCGCGTCGAACGCGAAGTCCATGATCCGTCAGCCTTCCTGAAGAGTCGTCAGGCCGTGCTCGATGAAGACGGGGACGAGGTCCCCGATGCGGTCGAAGCCGCGGCCGACCGTCTGGCCCAGCGTGTAGCGGTAGTGGATGCCCTCGAGGATCACGGCGAGCTTGAACCAGGCGAACGCCGTGTACCAGGAGACGGCAGAGACGTCCCGGCCGGAACGGGCCGCGTAACGCTCGATCAGTTCGGCCGGGGCCGGGTGGCCGAGGGCCTCGGCGGTCGTGGAGACGGGGGAGTCCGACATGCCCAGCGGCATGCTGTACATCACCAGCAGACCCAGGTCGGTGAGCGGGTCGCCGAGCGTCGACATCTCCCAGTCGAGGATCGCCCTGATCCTGTCGTCCCCGTCGATCAGCACGTTGTCCAGGCGGTAGTCGCCGTGGACGACGGTCGGTGCGGGCGAGGCCGGCAGCCGGCGGCCGAGTTCGGCGTGCAGCTCGTCGATGCCGGCCAGGTCGCGGTTGCGGGAGGCGTCCAGCTGCTTGCCCCAGCGGCGCAGCTGGCGGTCGAGGAAGCCCTCGGGACGGCCGAAGTCCGCGAGGCCCACCTCGGCCGGGTCGACTGCGTGCAGTTCGACGAGGGTGTCGACCAGGGACAGCACCGCGTCCCGGGTGCGCTCCGGGCCGAGCGGGGCGAGCTGGTCGGCGGTGCGGTACGGGGTGCCGTCGACGAACTCCATGACGTAGAACGGGGCCCCGAGCACCTCCTCGTCCTCGCACAGCAGCACCGGCCGGGGGACCGGTACGTTCGTCGGGTGCAGCGCGCTGATCACGCGGTGCTCGCGCCTCATGTCGTGCGCGGTGGCCAGTACATGGCCGAGCGGGGGACGCCGTACCACCCACTTCGAGGTGCCGTCCGAGACCGAGTAGGTGAGGTTCGACCGTCCGCCCTCGATCAGCCGGCCGGTCAGGGCGCCGTTCACCAGGCCGGGCCGCTCGCGGTCGAGCAGGCCGCGCAGCCGGTCGAGATCGAGACCTGGCGGGTGATCGGGGCTCATCGGTGCTCCTCTGCGATGCGCGTGCACATGACCCGACCTATCATGCCGACTGGTCGGTATGTCGTCCAGTGGTGAACGCCGAAGTGATCGGGGCCACCATACGGCCGACAGCTCCCGGCCGGGGGCGGCGGGGAGCTGTCGGGCGGTGCGGATCGGCCGGGAGCCGGGCGGGTCCTGGCTCAGTGGTCGTCCCAGTGGCCGTTGTGCGCGGCGTGCCGGTGGCCGTCGTGGAGGTAGTCGACGTGGTCACCGTGCAGGACGCTGTCGTGCCCGCAGCCGTCGCCGTGCCGGTGGTCGTGGTCCTCGTGCGAGACGTGCGCGTCCTGCTCGCACTCGTCCCAGTGGCCCTCGTGCTCGCGATGGAAGTGGCCGTCGTGCGCGTACTCGACGCGATCCCCGTGCCGCACCGGCGTGTGCCCGCAGCCGGGACCGTGCGCGTGCTTGTGGGAGGCGTGTTCCAGGTGGGGGGCGGTCATCTGCTCACCTTCGGGGTGCGGGGTGGTGACGACCGACAGGCTGCCACGCGAACGGCGCATATCGGGGCATCGGGCGCGCATCCGGCTTGCGTGGCGTGCGCGCACCCCGGAGGGTCGGTGGCATGAAGGGCATCAGCTACAGCCGGTACGGCGGACCCGGCGTTCTCGAGTACGGCGAGGTGCGCGACCCGAAGGTCGGCCCCGACGCGGTACTGGTCGAGGTACGGGCCGCCGCCGTCAACCCCGTCGACTGGAAGGCCCGCGAGGGTCATCTCGACGGGATGCTGGAGGCGGTCTTCCCGGTCGTCCCCGGCTGGGACGTCTCCGGCGTGGTGGTCCGGCCCGGCGTGTCCGTGACCGAGTTCGCCGCCGGGGACGAGGTCATCGGCTACGTACGCGAGGACTTCCTCTCCCGCGGGACCTTCGCCGAGTACGTCGCCGCACCCGTGCGCACCCTGGCCCGCAAGCCCCGCAACCTGTCCTGGGAGGCGGCGGCCGGGCTGCCGCTGGCCGGGCTCACCGCCTACCAGGTGCTGTACAAGGCACTGCGCGTCGGGCGCGGCGACACCGTCCTCGTGCACGCGGCCGCCGGCGGCGTCGGTTCGATCGCCGTCCAGCTCGCCCGGCACCTCGGCGCCCGGGTGCTCGGCACGGCGAGCGAGCGCAACCACGACTACGTCCGCTCGCTCGGCGGTGAGCCCGTGGCCTACGGCGAGGGACTGGCCGAGCGGCTGCGGGGGCTGGCCCCCGAGGGCCTGGACGCCGTCTTCGACACGGTCGGCGGCACGGCCCTGAAGGCTTCGGCGAACCTGCTGGCCCCGGAGGGACGGCTGGCGTCCATCGCCGACGGCGACGTCGTCGGCTACGGCGGCCGGTACTGCTGGGTGCGCCCGGACGCCGAGGACCTGCTGCGGCTGACCGAGCTGACGGAGCAGGGCGTGGTGTCCGTGCACGTGGACGCGGTCTTCCCGCTGGAGCAGGCGGCGCAGGCGCACCGGCTCAGCCAGGAGGGCCGCACCCGGGGAAAGATCGTGGTGACCGTGGAACCACAGGCCCCGGAAGAAGAGGACACACCTTAGAGGACGAGCGCCGCTCCGCACAGGGCCAGGGCCACCGTGCACAGGACCGCCGCCGTGGCGTGCCGGCGCGCGAGCACGGGCGGGCCCGCGGAGGCCGCGAGGGCGCGGATGCGGTGGTGGGCGACGAGCAGGAAGCCCAGCCAGAGGGCGCAGCTCAGGGCGCAGACGACGGCACCGGTCACGGAGACACCGCCGCGCAGCGCGCTCTTGACGGAGAGGACGGCGGCCACGGTGCTCGCCAGGGTGGTACGGCGCCAGGCGAGGCGGGTGCGCTCCGGCTGGAGTCCGGGGTCGCGTTCCTCGGCCGCCGGGGCGTTCATCCCTCCCACCCGACGGTCACGACGACGACCATCGCGATCGCCACGACGGCGACGAGGAGACCGAGCACCGCCGGGAACCGCGACACCGGCAGGTCCTCGCCGCGCCGCATCGCTCGCTCGCAGCGCATCCAGTGGTTGACCGCGCGCAGGGAGCACAGCACGCCCGCGGCGAGCAGTGCCAGGGCCAGTCCCACGCGCCAGGCCCAGCGCAGGTCGGGCAGGAACTGGTCCACCGCGAAGCCGCCGCCGATGAGGGCGAGGGCGGTGCGCAGCCAGGCCAGGAACGTGCGCTCATTGGCCAGGGAGAAGCGGTAGTCGGGCGTACTGCCCTCCCGGCGGATCTCCTCGGGAGCGAACCACAGGCGGACGTTCCGTGCGAATTCGATCACGCCGAGGACTCTATCGGCCAGCCCTCAGGAAGCCGCCCCGTGCTCCCTCAGCCGCTCGTACGCCGCCAGGCCGTCCGGTACCCACTCCCACTCCGGGAGCCGGCGCTCCACCTCCGCCTCGGGCAGGAAGTCGTGCCAGGCCACCTCCTCGGCCTGCGGCCGGACCGGCAGGTCGCAGCGGACCTCGTACACGGCCGACCACCAGCTCCGGCCGGCGCCGTCGTCGTAGAGGAACTTGAACAGGAAGCGCGGGGCCGGCAGGCCGCTCACGCCCAGTTCCTCCTCCGCCTCGCGCAGCGCCGCCTCGTCGTAGGACTCGCCCGCGCCGACCACGCCGCCGACGAACATGTCGTAGAGGGAGGGGAAGACCAGTTTCGTCGGGGTGCGGCGGTGGACGAAGAGGCGGCCCTCGGCGTCGCGGGCCTGGATGAAGACGCAGCGGTGGCGCAGGCCCTTGGCGTAGGCCTCACCGCGCGGGGAGCGGCCGATGACCTGGTCGTTCTCGTCGACGATGTCGAGGATCTCGTCTGCGGGGGTCGTCGTCATACCGCCATCCAAGCAGGGCGGCGTCAGTTCGGCTGCAGGTCCCGCATCCGCTCCGGCTTGCCCGCGCCCGTCGGCATGCAGGGGTGCATGCCGAGCAGCACGATGCCGACGACGATCCCCGCCAGGCCCGCAGCCTCCCAGGCCAGCGCCCCGGTGTCGGTGCGCAGCCGGTCGCCGAGGAAGCCCACGCCGCAGACGATCCCGGCCAGCGGCTGGGCGGCGGTGAGGGCGGGCAGGGACATGCGCAGCGGCGCCGTCTCGAAGGCGCTCTGCACCAGCACCAGGCCCGTGACGCCGAGCGCGGCCACGCCGTACGGCTGCCAGGTGGTGAACAGCTCGGTCAGGCCGCCCTCGGCGAAGCGCTGCCCGCTGACCCGGGTGAGGGCGTCCTGGACGCCGTAGAGGAGACCGGCGGCGAGGGCGAGCAGGACCGGGCCGGAGCTGAGGCGGGAGCGCTTGGCGTACGTGGTCAGCAGGAGGGCGAGGCCCACCATGACGCCGATGATCAGCCAGTGGCGGAAGGGGTCGCCGACCGCGGTGCCGCCGCGCGGCTGGCCGGCGACGATGAACGCCGTGACGCCGCCCGCGAGCAGCGCGAGGCCCGTCCAGCCCTGGCGGCCCAGCGGCTGCCTGGTCTGCCTGCGGGAGAGGGCCAGGGCGAACAGCAGGTTGGTGGCCAGCAGGGGCTCGACCAGGGAGACCTCGCCCTGGCTGAGGGCGATCGCGCCCAGGACCATGCCGACCACCATCAGGCCGATGCCGCCCAGCCAGCGCGGCACGCGCATCAGGTCGAGGAGCAGCCGGGGCGAGAGGAAGTCGCCCAGGGGTGCGTGCGAGGCCGCGTTCTGCTGGAGCACGAACCCGAAGCCAAGGCAGCAGGCAGCGCTCACGGCGAGAAGCAGAACCAGAAACGACACGCTGCGTACCTCGAGTCAGACGGGCCGGGTCACGGAGTGCGTAGTGGGGACTGTAGCGTCCCAGGGCCCGGCATGCCCCTGGGAGTACCCGGAATCGGGCAGTCGGCTCGGTCACCTCTCCGTGTCGATCAAGGGAGTTGCGGATCCGGCCGTTCCGCCCATGGTGAGGGGCCGGGGCGACACGCGCCATGGCGTACGCCACACCATTTCGACGGTCCGGTGACGCCGACCATGATCGTCCAGTTCTCAACTACCCCAAACGTAACAGAAGTTGACGCGTGTAACGGGGGCCCGGGCCTTGACTCAAGCCTTGGCTGCGAGTTTGCTGTGTGTGATCAGTTGACGCCAGTCCGAAACCCCGAGTCCTGACGCAGAGCCGCGTCGCGTGAGGAAGTCCCGCGGTGCCCCCACCTCCGCCATCCTTCGGCCGGATCCGCAAGCGCGCGGCACACGCGCTGGACGCGGCCCTCGACGACACCGAACTCGCCGCCGCCCGGGCGGCCTTGGCGCAGGGGAGGTGGCAGGCCGCGCGATCACTCCTCGTTCACACGGGTGACGACTGGGACCGACGTGGACACCGGGCCGTCGTCCTCGGGCAGGAGCGTCACAGCGCGGCCTGGGCACGTGACTGGCTGGTCGCCGAGCCCGCGTCCCCCGAGGCTGCCCTGCTGCTCGCCCTCGCCCTGGTGGAACGCGCCCTGCGCGGCGCGGAACGGCCCGACCTCGCCCGCGAGGCCTGCCGGGAGGCCGCCGGACGCGCCCCCGCCGATCCGACCCCGTGGCTGGGGCTGCTGTTGCTGGAGTGCTCCCTGGGCGCGGAGCAGGAGTCGTTACGGCTCTTCGGCGAGGTCCGCTCCCGGTACGCCGACCACCACCACGCCCACCACCTGATGGTCGCCCGGCTCGCCGAGCGGGGCGTCAGTACCGGCCGGGACCCGCTGCACGAGGTATACGACTTCGCCGACTGGGCGGCCGAGCGGGCCCCCGCCGACTCCCCGCTCGCCGTCCTCCCCGTCGTCGCGCACGCCGAGCGCTACCGCGTGCTGGCCGCGGCCGGGCACGAGCCCCCCGATCCGGTCGCCTCGGGCCACTGGAGCGGGCGCCGGGCCCGGCAGGTGATGAAGGCCGCCTTCGACTGGTGGCTGGAGTGGGAGCAGGAGGGGCACCCGCGCCGCCTGGTCGACCTCAACTTCCTCGCTCACGCCAAGGTCTGCGAGGGCCGGAGCGCCGAGGCCGCCGCCCTCTTCCACCGGATCGGCGAGCACGCCACGCCGGCCCCCTGGTCCTACCCGCACCACGACCCGTACCCCGCCTTCCGTGCCGCGCGGGCCGCCGCGCTCGGCACGGTGTGACACTCCTGACGCCAACCACAAGGACGGTCCTGCGATGACCACGGGCAGTTCCAGCGCGAGCCGTACCACCGCCGACGGCATCAGTACCTATCTGGGGCAGGAGCGCGCCCTGCGCGCCGACCGCCTCGGCACGGGGGGCCTGCTGCTCTCCGTGCTCGCCGCGACCGCACCCCTCATGGTGGTCGCTGGTGTCATGCCCACCACATTCGCGGTGATGGGCATCGTCGGCCAGCCCCTGCTGTTCGTCGTCCTCGGCGTGGTACTGGTCCTCTTCGGCATCGGCTACGCCGAGATGAGCCGGCACGTCCACAACGCGGGCGCGTTCTACGCGTACATCTCCCGCGGCCTCGGCAGCACGGCCGGCGCGGGCGCCGCCCTGGTGGCCCTGGTCGCCTACAACGCCATGCAGGTCGGCATCTACGGCATCTTCGGCTTCGAGGTCTCCGGGCTGTTCTCCACCTACGCCCATGTGGAGGTCGCCTGGTGGATACCCGCGCTGGTGGCCCTCGCGGTGGTCGGCGCGCTGGGCTGGCTGAAGGTCGACATCAACGCGCGCGTGCTGGGCGTCCTGCTGGTCGTCGAGGTGATCCTGGTGATGATCTTCGACGTCGCCGCGATCGGCGACCCGGCCCGGGAGGGCCTGTCGCTGCACGCCTTCAACCCGGACACGCTCAGCGGCGCGGGAGTGGGCACCGCCCTGTGCTTCTGCATCGCGGCCTTCGTCGGCTTCGAGCAGGCGCCGGTGTACGCGGAGGAGACCAGCAGGCCGCACGTCCTGGTGCCGCGGGTGATGTTCCTCGCGGTGGCCGGCGTGGCCGTGTTCTTCGCCGTCAGCTGCTGGGCGCTCACCGTCGCCGCCGGTCCGTCCCAGGTCGTCGGGGTGGCCCGGAAGGAGAGCGCGGGCATGCTGTTCTCGCTGACCGAGTCCCGGCTCGGCGGAGCCTTCACCGACGTCCTGCACGTGCTCTTCGTGACCGGCATGTTCGCCGCCATGCTCAGCTTCCACAACGTCGTCGCCCGCTACACCTTCGCCATGGGCCGTGAGGGACTGCTGCCGCGGACCTTCGGCCGGACCACCGGCGCGAGCGGCGCCCCCGGCACCGGCTCCCTGCTGCAGACGGCGGTGGCGGCGGTGATCGTGACCGTCTTCGCCGTCGCCGACGACGGTCCGGCCGGCGATCCCACCGAACCCGTCCTGCACCTGTTCACCTGGTTCGGCAACATCGGCGCGCTCGGCGTGATCCTGCTGATGGCGGCCGCCTCCGTCTCGGTCATCGTCTTCTTCGCCCGGCGCGGTGCCGTCGGCGCCCAGGCCTGGCGGCTCGTCACCTCCGCGCTGGCCGCCGTCGCCCTGCTGGTGATCGCCGGCTACACGGTCAAGGACTTCGACGTCCTGGTCGGCGCCGGCCCCGACTCGGCCCTGAGCTGGGTGCTGCCCGGCATCATCGTCCTCGCCCTGGTCGCCGGCCTGGTCCAGGGCCTGCTCCTGCGCTCCCGCTCGCCCGAGGCACACGCCCGCATCGGGCTCGGCAACGAGGCCTTCCGGCTGGAGGAGGCGGCACAGGACGCGTCGTAGGAGCGGCGCCCCGAGGGAACGCCGTTTCTGAGAACGCCGTAAGAAGTCATTACGGAACCCTGACGGGCATCCGCGATCCCTGGCCCGCCCGGTGTCGCGGGTGTTCGAATGGAGGCGTGAACTCCGAACCACCCGAGGAACCGGGCGAGCCGCGGCCGCCCGCGGAACACGGCACTCCGATCGGCCGCCGCGTCCTGCTGGGCACCATCGGCCTGGGCGCGCTCGGCGTGGTCGCCGCCCCCGTCCTGCAGCGCGGTCTGGAGGGCTTCCTCGGCGCGGCGGCCGAGAAGGACCCCACCGGCCTGACCGGCCTGCTGCCCAACGGCGGCGGCTTCCGCTACTACTCGGTCACCTCCTCCGTCCCGCACAAGGACGCCACGGACTACCGCCTCACCGTCGACGGCCTCGTCGACCGCCCCGCGACCTACACGCTCGACGAGCTGCGCGCCCTGCCGCAGACCCGGCTGGTCAAGGACGTCCAGTGCGTCACCGGCTGGCGGGTCCCCGACACCCCCTTCGAAGGGGTGCGCCTGTCGCGGCTGCTGGACGCCGCCGGTGTGCGGGCCAAGGCCGGGGCGGTGCGCTTCACCTGCTTCGACGGCGCCTACTCCGAGAGCCTCACCCTGGAGCAGGCCCGCCGCTCCGACGTCCTGGTCGCGCTGCGCATGCAGGACAAGGACATAGGCCACGCCCACGGCGGCCCGGTCCGCCTGTACGTGGCGCCGATGTACTTCTACAAGTCCGCGAAGTGGCTCTCCGGCATCACCGTCACCGAGGACGTCAAGCCCGGCTACTGGGAGAGACTCGGCTACGACGTCGACGCCTGGGTCGGAAAGTCGAACGGGCGGGACGATGACCCTACGAGCTGAGGCCCACACCCCGCAGGTGACCGAGGTACGGCGCTTCGGCCCCGTCCAGCGCTGGGTGCACCGCACCACGGCCGCCCTGATGGGCGTGTGCGTGGTGACGGCCGCCTTCCTCTACGTCCCCCAGCTCGCCGAACTCGTGGGCCGCCGCGAGCTGGTGGTCCGCGTGCACGAGTTCGCCGGGCTCGCCCTGCCGGTGCCCGTGCTCGTGGGCCTCGCCTCCCGCGCTTTCCGCGCCGACCTGGGGCATCTCAACCGCTTCGGACCGCACGACAGGACCTGGCTGCACGGGGCCCTGGCCCGGGACAAGCGGCGCTCGGCGCGTCCCGCGGCGAAGTTCAACGCCGGGCAGAAGATCTACGCGGCCTGGATCTCCGGCGCGTCGGTGGTGATGCTCGGCACCGGGCTGATCATGTGGTTCACCCACCTCACACCGATCATGTGGCGCACCAGCGCGACCTTCGTCCACGACTGGCTGGCCCTGACCATCGGCATCGTCCTCGCCGGGCACATCGGCATGGCGCTCGGCGACCCCGAGGCGCGGCACGGGCTACGGACGGGGAAGGTGAGCCGCGAGTGGGCCGAGCGGGAGCACCCCCTGTGGCGTCCCTGACGGCGGATCCGCCGACGGGACGACAGTGGGCGCCACGACCGTGAAAGCGTCCGGCAGCCGCGCCTCGGCGGAGCCGTACCGCACGACCACGTCGACCGTCCTCGGGTAGCCGTCCAGGGCCGGTACCACGGCGGTCAGCACCAGCCGGTCGCCGTTCCGGGACCTGATCACCGGCGGTCCGTCGAGCCGCTCGCCGCCGATGAACACCTCGCCGTAGCGGGTCAGTTCGGCCGGGTCGAAGTAGGTGCCGCGCAGTTCGATCCCGACCGTGTCAGCGGGCCGGGCCTGCCCGGTGTCCACTCCGGCGACGCGGTAGGCGCACGCGGGCGTGCCGCCCGGGGCGGTCCGCAACAGCACGGTGGCGTGCGGGTGTCGCCGGTGGAAGTCCAGCAGTGCGCCGAGTACCGCGTAGGCGGCCCGGTCCTTGCAGGTGTCGGCCCGGCCGGCCAGGGCGGTGTGGTCCGCGGCCGCCGTGTCCCAGCTGCCGCCGTGCCCCTGCACGGCCAGACAGGCCTCGGCGAGACCGCGCAGCAGCCGCCGGTCCGGGCCGGCCGGTGTCCGGGGGATCAGGGCGAGGGCAGTGCGGCACTGGGCGGGGTCGCGGAGCCGGTCGTACAGGCTCGACGTGTCGGGGACGGAGTCGGCGTCGGGCGAGACGGGGCCGGGCGGGAGCCAGGCGGGGCTCGACAGCGGCCTGTCCACGGGCGACGGCGTGGGGGAGGCGGACGGGTGCGGGGCCGTGCCGCGGTGGGTGCGAGGCGGCGCGGAGTGGTTCACGACGTCGCCGGCCTCACCGGCCGGCGACTGGCGGGGAGTGGGGGAGACGGACGGGGCGGGAGTGGGCGGGCGCCCGGACGGTTCCGCGGTCACGACCGGGCCACCGCCGCCTCGGCCGTCCGGCCCGCCGCTCCCGTCACCGCCGAAGGCCGCGACGGCCACCGCCACCGCTCCGGCCACCAGCAGCCCCGAGATGCGCATCCCGAGGGAAACCGCCATGACGCCCCCCGACACGGTCGACCCCGGAGCCCCCGCCCCGGGACCTCCTCATGATGCGGGCGGCCACGCCGTCGGGGAACCCGTCTCCCGCTGATCGTCAGGAGCCGTTCACGGCGCCCCGAAGTCCAGCAGCACCTTGCAGGAACGGCTCCGGTCGGCCGCCAGCGCGAAGGCAGCCTCCGCCTCCCGCACCGGAACCACCGCGCTGACCAGTCCGTCGAACACGGGTCCGGCCGACAGCAGCCGCAGCGCCTCGTCGAACTCCGCGTCGAAGCGGAAGGCCCCCCTGAGATCGATCTCCCGGCTCACGACGAGGTTCCCCGCGAAGGGACTCGGTCCCGGCGGCAGCATCCCGAGCTGCACCACGACCCCGCCGCGCCGCACCAGACGCAGACAGGTCTCCAGACCGGCGGCCACCCCGGAGGCCTCCACGGCCACGTCCGCCTCGGCCGGCCACCCGGAATCGTCCGGGTCGTCCGCCCGTACGACGGTGTCGGCGCCGGCGGCACGGGCGTACTCCAGGGCCGCCGGAAGGAGATCGGTGACGGTGACCCGGGCGGCCCCCTCCGCCCTGGCAGCGGCGACGACCAGGCATCCGATCGGGCCGGCGCCGGTGACCAGGACGTGCCGTCCGGTCACGTCCCCGGCCCTGTGCACGGCGTGCAGGGCGACGGACAACGGCTCGGCGAGCGCCGCCCGGCGCAGCTCCAGACCCGCCGGGAGCGGCCTCAACTGTTCCGCCGGGACGACCACTTGGGCCGCGAACCCACCCTGCACGTGCGGGAAACGGGCCGCACTGCCGAGATAACGGGTGTCACGGCAGATGTTGCGGCGCCCCCGCACGCACTCCGGGCAGGCGCCGCACGGGGTGGCCGGGTGCACGGCGACGGCCGTGCCCGGGGCGGGACTCGCCGGGGACGCGGTGCCGTGGGCGAGGACCGTCCCGACCACCTCGTGCCCGAGCAGCATCGGCGCGCGCAGGCGGAAGTCGCCCACTCCGCCGTGCTTCCAGTAGTGCAGGTCGGAGCCGCAGACGCCGCCGTAGCGGACGGCGACCAGAGTCTGCCCGGGGCCGGGCTGCGGTACCGGCAGCTCCTCCACGCGCAGGTCGCCGCGACCGTGGATCACGCAACCGAGCATCTCCGCGGCCCCCTTCACAGCACGCTCGTCATGCCGCCGTCGACGTACAGCACCTGCCCGCCGACGAAGTCGGCCGCGGGCGAGGCCAGGAACAGCACCCCACCGACCAGGTCCTCGGTGGTGCCCCAGCGGCCGGCCGGCGTGCGGCGGCGCACCCAGGCGCTGAACTCCTCGTCCTCGACGAGGGGTTGGGTCAGCTCGGTCTCGATGTAGCCGGGGCCGAGGCCGTTGACCTGGACGCCGTACGGCCCCC
Organism: Streptomyces sp. C1-1; assembly: GCF_050214755.1. Classification (NCBI taxonomy): domain Bacteria; kingdom Bacillati; phylum Actinomycetota; class Actinomycetes; order Kitasatosporales; family Streptomycetaceae; genus Streptomyces; species Streptomyces sp. C1-1. Next base: position 7,891,748 of record NZ_CP189826.1, read on the forward strand.
AGTCTGCGCACATGCCCTTGGTGAGCATCTTCAGCGCGCCCTTGGTGGCCGCGTAGGGCGCGATGCCCGGGCGGACCACCTCGCTCTGCAGCGAGCAGATGTTGACGATCTTGCCGTGGCCGCGGGCGGTCATGTACCGGGCCGCCTCACGGCCGACCAGGAAGGCGCTGGTGAGGTTGGTGTCCAGGATGCGGTGCCAGTCGGAGTCGGTGAACTCCAGGAGCGGGGCGCGCAGTTGCATGCCCGCGTTGTTGACGAGGATGTCGAGCGGGCCGACCCGCTGTTCGACATCGGCGATGCCCGCCTTGACCGAGGGTCCGTCGGTGACGTCGAAGACGGCCGTGTGGACCTCGCCGGGCAGCAGCGCGGCCGCGTCGGTGAGCCGGCCGGCGTTCCGTCCGTTGAGGACCACCGTGCAGCCGGCCTCCGCCAGGCCCCGGGCCAGTGCCAGGCCGATGCCCCGGCTGGAGCCGGTCACCAGGGCGGCGCGGCCGCGGATGTCGAACAGGGGGTGACTCATCCGCGTACTCCTAGATGACCAGCGACAGCAGCAGGACCAGACCGCCCGCGACCACCGAGATGATCGTCTCCATCACCGACCAGGTCTTGATGGTCTGGCCGACGTTCAGGCCGAAGTACTCCTTGACCAGCCAGAACCCGGCGTCGTTGACATGGCTGAAGAAGAGCGAGCCGGCGCCGATGGCCAGGACCAGCAGGGCCGTGTGGGTGGTCGACATGTCGGCCGCGAGCGGGGCCACCAGGCCGGCCGCCGAGACCGTCGCCACCGTCGCCGAACCGGTCGCGAGACGGATGGCCACGGCGATCAGCCAGGCCAGCAGCAGCGCCGGGATCGACCAGTCCTTGGAGATGTCCAGGATCATCTGGCCCACGCCGGTGTCGATCAGCGTCTGCTTGAAGCCGCCGCCCGCGCCGACGATCAGCAGGATGCCCGCGATGGGCGCGAGGCCCTTCTCCACCAGCGGCGTCAGCCGCTCCTTGCCGAACCCGGCGGGCCGCAGCAGCGTGAAGATGCCGAGCAGCACGGCGGCGAGCAGGGCGATCAGCGGGGAGCCGATGACGTCGAAGACGCGCTGGGTGAGGTTCGCGGGGTCGTCGATCACGATGTCGACCAGCGCCTTGGAGAGCATCAGGACGACCGGCAGCAGGATCGTGACCAGCGTGGCGCCGAAGCCCGGACGGGTCTCCAACTCCTCCGACGCGCGCTGCGGAAGCATCCGGTCGGGGGCCTGGACGTCCACCCAGCGGGCGGCGACCTTCGAGAACAGCGGTCCGGCGATGATCACCGTCGGGATCGCGATCAGGACGCCGAGGGCGAGGGTGACGCCGAGGTTGGCCTTGACCGCGTCGATCGCGACCAGCGGGCCGGGGTGCGGCGGCACCAGGCCGTGCATCACGGACAGACCGGCCAGGGCGGGTATGCCGATGCGCATCAGGGAGTAGTTGCCGCGCTTGGCGACCATCAGCACGACCGGGATCAGCAGCACGACGCCGACCTCGAAGAACAGCGGCAGGCCGATCACCGAGGCGATCAGCACCATCGCCCACGGCATCGCCCGGCCGCCCGCCTTGGCGAGGATCGTGTCGACGATCTCGTCGGCGCCGCCGGAGTCGGCGAGCATCTTGCCGAGGATCGCGCCGAGCGCGATCAGCACGCCGACGCCGGCGACCGTGGTCCCCAGGCCGGTGGTGAAGCTGATGATCACCTTGTCGAGTGGCGCGCCGGCGATCGCGCCGAGCGCCAGCGAGCCGAGGGTCAGCGCCAGGAAGGCGTGCAGTTTGAACTTGGTGATGAGAAGAACGATGACGGCGATGCCCGCCAAAACGGCGATGCCCAGCTGAGCGTGGCCGGCCGAGGTGATCGGCTCGGGTGCGTCCGCTGCCAGCATCTCGACGCTGAGTCTGGTCACGGGGGAGTTCCCTTGCAGGTACGGGGACGGGGAGGGGGCGCGGGGGGTTACGGGAGGTCGGCGAGTGCCTTCACGGCCCGTTCGGTGATCTGTTCGGGGCTGCCGGCGACGTCCACGGTGACGCCCGCCTCGTCCCGCTCCAGTGGCTGGAGCGTGGCGAACTGGGAGTCGAGCAGCGCGGTCGGCATGAAGTGCCCCTGACGGTGGGACATCCGGTCCTCGATGAGGGCGCGGTCGCCCGCCAGATGGACGAAGACGACGGCGGGAGCGGCCGCGCGGAGCCGGTCGCGGTACGACCGTTTCAGCGCCGAGCAGCTGACCACTCCACCGAGCCCCGCCCGCCCGTGCGCCCAGGCGCCGATGGCGTCGAGCCACGGCCAACGGTCGTCGTCGCCGAGCGGGACGCCGGCCGACATCTTGGTGATGTTGGCCCGCGGGTGGAAGTCGTCGCCCTCGGCGTACGGGACGCCGAGCCGGGCCGCGAGCAGGGGACCGATGGTGGTCTTCCCGGTGCCCGCGACGCCCATCACCACGACGACATGGGGGGTGCTCATCGCTGCCTCACTGTCTTCTTCGGCTGGTGTCGACGTAATGGAACCGATTAGGTACGACGAATTCAAGAGCCTGTGACAAATAAGTCTGACTTTTTGAGCGTGTGATCCGGCACGTACTCTGAGTGCATGAGCACACCGGGCCGGGGGCTGCACGGCCATGTACTGGACACCCTCGGCCCCGCGATCACCGCGGGGGAGTATCCGCCGGGCAGCGTTCTGCGCACCGACGAACTGGCCCAGCGTTTCGACGTCTCACGCTCCGTGATGCGCGAGGCGGTCCGGGTGCTGGAATCCATGCACCTCGTGGAGTCCCGCCGCCGCGTCGGCGTGACCGTGCGCCAGAAGTCCGAGTGGAACGTCTACGACCCCCAGGTCATCCGCTGGCGGCTGGCCGGCGCCGACCGCCCCGGGCAGCTGCGCTCCCTGACCGTGCTGCGCTCGGCGATCGAACCGGTCGCGGCGGGCCTCGCGGCCCGGCACGCCACCGCCGAGCAGTGCGCCGAGCTGACCGAGTGCGCGCTCGGCATGGTCGCCAACTCCCGCGGCCACCGGCTTCAGGGATACCTCGTCCACGACATGGCCTTCCACCGGATCATCCTCACGGCCTCGGGCAACGAGATGTTCGCGCGCCTCGGCGACGTCGTGGCCGAGGTCCTCGCGGGCCGCACCCATCACGAGGTGATGTTCGAGGACCCCGATCCGGCGGCCGTGACCCTGCACGTCCAGGTCGCCGAGGCGGTACGGGAGGGCGACGCGGCCCGCGCCGAAGCACTGACCCGCGAGATCACGGTGGGGGCCCTGCAGGAACTGGACATCCTCGCGCCCTAGGCGTGTGTCCTAGTCGAGGAACTCCCCGTCCACGTACACCCACGCCCCGTCCACCCGCTCGAACCGGCTGCGCTCGTGCAGCGAACCGCCCTTGAAGGACGCCCGGAACGTCACCGTGCCGGTGGAATGGAAAGCCGATCCGTCGGCCGTGCCCAGGATCTCCAGGCCCGACCAGCGCATGCCGGGATCGAGGTCGAGCGCCGCGGGGCGGGTGCGCGGGTGCCAGGTCCGCAGCAGGTAGGCCTCGTCGCGCTTCACGAACGCGCTGTAGCGCGAACGCATCAGGGTCTCGGCGGTGGAGGCAGCGGCCTCACCCCGGTGGAAGCGGCCGCAGCAGTCGGCGTAGGGCTCGGGCAGGCCGCAGGGGCAGACGCCTTGAGTCTTCTTCGAGGCGACGGGGCGGGGGGATCGGGCGGCACGTCTGGACATGCCCCCCATTGTGCCGCTGTGGGTACACAAGGTCGTTCACAGCCGTAAGCTCCGATCGGACGAACCGCACGACGAGGGAGAACGCCGCGTGTCCGGCGGAGACTTGATTGCAGCCTTCTGCCGATCGCTGAAGGCGAAGGTCGACAGCAGCGGCGTCAGTCGGGCGGAGCTGTGCCGACGGGCGGCCAAGGCGCCGGCCACGGTGTCCACCTTGCTGAGCGGGCAGCGCAGGCGGCCACCCGACTGGGATCTGGTGAAGGCCGTTGTCGTCGCCTGCGGTGAGTCCGAAGCCTACTGGAGACCGCGTCTGGAAGAGCTGGTACGCGACTGGGAGCTTGAACGGCAGAGTGAACTCGCCGACGATGATCCCAAGTCCCCTCCGGAGCAGCCCGGTTGTTCCGTCTGCCAGGACGCCTATGAGGAGGACCGCTTCCAGACGTACGACGACGACTGGCAGCTCGAGGACGACTGGGAGCCCAGTCTGCTCAACGGAGCGGCACGCGTACTCGGCGGCGCGAACGACTCCGTGCGGCACGAGGTGCAGACCTTGGTGGAGGGCGCACTGCGGAAACCCGAGGATCTCGCCCCGTTCCGCGACCAGTTCAGAGACATCGCGAGCCAGTTGCTGTCCGGACTCGGGTCCCGGGTGCGCCGCGCCTGCCACCGCCACCGGGTACGGCTGCTGCACGCCGCCCACACGCTCCTGGTGATCGAGGGCGGAATCACGGGCCCCATCCTGGATCTGGCGTTCGCGACGGCCGGAGCGGGGAACTGGCAGGTCGATCTCGGTCCGCTCTTCGAGGAGAACGTCGGCGACCGGGCCATCACTTCCGCACCCCTCCCTGTCGCTAACGTCCCCTACGTCGACCATCACGGACGCGTGGTCGATCACTACGCACGGGTCGCGGAGCAAGTGACGGGAACGGTTCCGCCGCCGGAGGTGGCCACGCAGACCGCAGCCGTCTACGAAGCCCGGCTCGCCGAGCTGGCCGCAGAGTGCCCCGAACTGTTCGTCTGGGCCGGCATGCAGGACGGACCCGAGGCGGCCGGAGCGCTGCGTGCCTGCCCCGAGGGGCCCGCGCGCGAACGACTTGAGGCGCTGTACCGCGAACTGCACACGCAGAAGACGGGACTCGGCGGTCTGGAGACGCTGCTGCGGGCACTGGCCCGCGACACCACACCCGGCGCCTGGCCCGCCCGCCTGTCGAGCATCTACCGCAACGAGCTGGGCCGACCGATCTCCCCGATCGGAGAGGCGAGCGAGAGTGGTCAGGGCCCCCGCATCCCGCGACTCGCCAAGGGGTACGTCAACCCCGCCTTCCGGACCGCCGTCCACGGCGCGGGCAGCAGGCCGCACATCGACGCCTGGTGGAACACGCGCCCGCTGCGCCAGGAGATCCAGGGGTTCCTGGCCGGTCACCTCACCGGCCTCCCGCTCGTCGACCGCCCGTTGGTCATCCTCGGCGATCCGGGCTCGGGCAAATCCCTGCTCACCCGACTGCTGGCCGCGCGTCTTCCGCCGACCGACTACCTGCCGATCCGCATCGAGCTGCGGAGCGTCCCGGCCGACGCCGAGATCATCGACCAGATCAACGAGGCACTGCGGCAGGCCACGCAGCGGGTGCTCACCTGGGACAGCGTCACCGAGTCACTCGACGGCGTGCTCCCTGTCCTCATCTTCGACGGCTTGGACGAACTCCTTCAGGCAGGCGGCCCCAGCCACTGGGGTTACCTGCAGGAGATCGCCGATTTCCAGGAGAGATCCGCCGACAACGGACTGCCGGTGGCGGCCATCGTCACCAGCCGCACCGTCGTCGCCGACCAGACCCGGTTCCGCGACGGCACCGTCGTGATCAGGCTGGAGCCCTTCGACACCCCCCGCATCGAACGCTGGGTGGACACCTGGAACCGGGCCAACGGCCACATGCACCGGCCGCTCCGCCGCGACCTGAGGGTACTTCATCCCGACCTGGCCCCTCAGCCGCTCCTCCTGCTCATGCTGGCGCTCTATCACACGGTGGAGAAGGGTCCCGTCCTCGACGACGCACAGCCGATGAGCCGCGTCGCCCTGTACGAGAGGCTGATGGAACTGTTCGTCCGCCGCCAGATCAGGAAACTGGAACCCAAGCTGCCGCCCGGGGAGCTGGCGGAGAGAGTCGAGGACGAACTCGACCTCCTCTCGGTCATCGCCTGCGCCATGTTCAACCGGGGACGCCAGGGAGTCAGCGCCGAGGAGGCCGATCACGACCTGGGCTTCCTGCGGGCTCTCGACCGACGGGCGAGCAACCCCGAAGCACGCCTGATCTTCGGCCGGTTCTTCTTCATCCACGAGGCCAAGGCCATCTATGAGGACGGATCCGACCAGCGCTGGTACGAGTTCCTCCACGCGACCTTCGGCGAGTACCTGGTCGCGCGCAAGCTGGCCCGCACGCTGTCCCACTGCCCGGACCGGGGAGCGCAGGACGGACTGCTGTTCGCCCTGCTGTCCTTCGCGCCCTTGACCGACCGGGCACAGATCATCGACAACCTGGGCGAGCTGCTCCCCGCCACGAAACCGGCCGAACTGCTGTTCCGGCGCGCTCTTCACGCGCTCCCCGAAGGCAGCGACACGGGATACACCGCGAGTCCGGAGATCACCGCCACCTACCGGCACGCCTGCTACAGCGCGAACCTCATGCTGGTGGCCCTGGCCCCCGGCGGCATCGTCCACTTCTCCCGTCTGACCGCGGACGGCGATCCGGCGGAATCCTGGCGAGCCCACGCGACTCTCTGGAAGTCGCAGTTCACGGCGGACTCCTGGGACGCTTTCACCCGGGCGGTGGGCACCGCGCCGGTGGCTCTGAAGGACATCGCCCTACGGCTGGGGCAGCACGACGCCGGACCCACCGCGAGGAACATGACATGGTTGCTGCACAGTGAACTCGACGCGCTGATCAGCGATGTCTCACCGTCCGACACCCTGCGTCGTTCGCGGGCGCTGCACGACCGCGACACCGAACTTCTTCTGGAACCGGCCCTCCCGGTGTTCGAGGAACTCGGCGGACTTCCGGGCCTGTTCGTGCGCGACCACCTCGGGCGGCACGTCTCAGGAGCACACGCCTTGATCGCCCTTCTGCTCTGTCCGCGAGAACCCCATGAGGAGCTGATGCACCGTTATGAGACCTGCCTGAAGATCTTCGACCTGCGGAGCACCCAGGCCGACATGGCACGCCTCGTCGACCTGATCAGCAGCCGCCTCGCCGGAGAGAGCGAGACACTGCCCATCGACTTCGTGTTCTCGACGGTACGCACCTTGAACCAGGCGCGCACGCGAGTGGGCGGGTCGGCGAAAGGGTCGAGGATCCCCCTGCTCGCCTGTGTCTGCCGTCTGCTGTCCCGAGCCGACCGCGAGGGCCTGCCACAGCTTCTCGCCGAGCTTCTGGGCCTGGATCCCCAGCACCATCCGGTGCCTCGGGTCGGCAGGACGGAACTCATGCTCAACGCGATCTTCCAGCAACTCCAGACCGCCGTACCGGGCGAGGCCCGCGACCGGTCACTGCTGTGGCTTCTGGAACTGGCCGTGGCACTGGACCTGCGCTCCTGGTGCGACCGGTACGGCGGTTGGGTGCTGCGCGAGCTCGATTCTGTCGGCGGTGATCTGCTGGGGCCCGCGGAGGTCGAGTATCTGCGGGCGTCGTTGTCCGCGCGCGATCACCAGCAGCAGCTCTGGGCGCGGAGCCAGGAGCGGCATCCTTGAGGACACCGCGCCCGGCCCGCCCGGGCCGTCAGCCCTCGTTGTCCTCGTCCGCGATGAGCCGGTCCAGCTTCTCCGCGAACCACAGGGTCACGGCCCCGGTGATCACCGGCCCCACGCCCACATGACCACCCAGGGCCTCGGCGGCGCTGCCCGTCACGCTGCCGGCCGCCAGGGCGGCGCCCATGACGACCGCGCTCCGCAATGTGATCAACTTCTTCATGGCGTCCTCCCGGACTTACGGATCGCCGGAGTGCTTCCCACCCGGCCGGGACAACCCTGGGCAACCGGGAACCGCCATGGCGGAACGCCGAACACATCCGAAGCCGAGCAGGAAAAGAGCTGCTCAGAGAGGCATCGGCGAGACATACGCCGAAGCTCGCCGAACGGCTGCGGGCCGCCCTACGCCGACTCGGCGTTGGTCGGCGGGTGCGACGGGCGTGCCGGGATCTGGGTGGGCAGCGCGGGAAGTGGCGTGCGGTACAGCCAGGCGTCGAACACGTCGTCCAGCGGTTCGTCCGCATACCGGTTGGCGTGGGCCGTGAACGTCGCGGTCGTGACCGCCCCGCCCCGGTGCAGGCCCGCCCAGCCTCGCAGCATGCGGAAGAACGCCTCGTCGCCCAGCGCACAGCGCACGGCGTGCACGGCGAGGCCGCCGCGCTGGTAGAGCCGGTCGTCGAACATCGTCTTGCGACCCGGGTCGGCCAGCTTCAGGTCCTGCGCCTGCGAGGACAGCAACCGGTGCGCGGCGGCGGCCAGTTGCTGAGCGGACCGCCCGCCCGAGCGCTCCGACCACAGCCACTCGGCGTACTTGGCGAACCCCTCGTTGAGCCAGATGTGCCGCCAGTCCGCGATGGACACGCTGTTGCCGAACCACTGGTGCGCCAGCTCGTGCGCGACCAGCCGCTCCGAACCCCGGGCCCCGTCCACGTGGTTGGCGCCGAACAGCGACAACCCCTGTGCCTCCACGGGCACATCGAGCTCCTCGTCGGTCACCACGACCGCGTACTCCTCGAACGGGTAGGGCCCGAACAGCTCCTGGAACAGGTCCATCATCTGCGGCTGGCGCGCGAAGTCCCGCGAGAACTCCGGCAGCAGGTGCGCCGGGATGTGCCCGTGCTGCGGCACCCCGCCCGGTCCCGGGTCGCCCAGCAGCACCGTCTGGTACTTGCCGATCGCGAGGCCCACGAGATAGCTCGAGGTCGGCGCGGCCTGCTCGTACACCCAGGTGGTGGTGGACGCCCTGGTCGTACGGGTCAGCAGCCGCCCGCCCGCGACCACCGCGTACGCCGACGGCGTGGTGACCGAGATCTGGTACGAGGCCTTGTCGGCCGGCCGGTCGTTGCACGGATACCAGGACGGCGCCCCGATCGGCTGGCTCGCCACCAGCGCCCCGTCCTCCAGCTCCTCCCAGCCCAGCCCACCCCAGGGACTGTTCACCGGCCTGGGGTTGCCCGACCAGTGCACCTCGACCGTGAACGCGGCGCCGGGCCGGACCGGCTTAGAGGGACGGATGCGCAGCCGGCCGCCGCGGTGGGTGTAGTGCGGCTGCCGGCCGTCCACCCGCACCCGGCCGATCTTGAAGTCGGACAGGTTCAGGAAGAACTCGGCGAGCGGCGACCGTCCCGCTATGGCGTTGATCCGGACGGCGCCCGCCAGCCGGTTCGGCCCCGGACGGTAGTCCAGCGTGATCTCGTACCGGTGCACGCGGTAACGGGGGTCACCGTGTTCCGGAAAGTACGGGTCGGCCGCCGCCGACTGCTGAACCGCCACTGCCGCTTCCGCTCCCTGCGCCGCGCTGCCACTGCCCGCCGGTACACCGCCCACCGAATCCGAGTGGCCCGCGCTCAGGGACGCCATGCCTCGATCGGGTTGCCGAGCCAGCGGGTGTCGTCCGGGACGGACTCCGCGGCCATGACGAGCGACGCGGGACCCAGGGTCGTACGGGCCCCGATCGTGCTGCCGGGCAGCACGATCCCGCCAGGGCCCAGCGTGGCGCCCTCACGGAGGACAACAGTATCCGTCCGCAAGATCCGGTCGTGGAAGAGGTGGGTCTGCAGGACGCAGCCCCGGTTGACGGTCGCCGCGTCCTGAAGGGTCACCAGGTCGCTCTCCGGCAGCCAGTAGCTCTCCACCCAGACGCCCTTGCCGATGCGGGCCCCGAGACCGCGCAGCCACCCGTTCATCAGCGACGTCCCCGGCACCGCCCCGGCCAGCCACGGCACGGCGACGACCTCGACGAAGGTGTCGGCGAGCTCGTTGCGCCACACGTAGCCGCTCCACAGCGGATGCTCACCCGTGTGGTGCCGCCCGACCAGCAGCCACTTCGCGAGAATCGACACCAGCGCGGCCACACCGCCCGCCCCGAGCAGCACCAGCCCGGACAGCGGCGGCGCCCACGACCCGAGCAGGCACAGCACGGCCGCGGTCCCGACGGCCAGCGCGGCCGAGCAGAACACCGGCACGATCCGGCACAGCTCCACCAGCCCGCGCGCCCACAGCAGCCTCGCCGGCGGGTCGTACGTCCTGCTCTGGTCGCCCGACTCGGCGTTGCGCGGCAGCTTCACCGGCGGCAGCCCCAGATAGGAGCTGCCCTTCTTGGCCTTCTTCGGCGTGGCGGACAGCACCCCGACGAGCCCGCCGTCCGGCACGCTCCGTCCCGGCGCGGTCATCCCGGAGTTCCCGAGGAACGCCCGCCGCCCGATCTCCGCGCACCCGATCCGCATCCAGCCGCCGCCCAGCTCGTACGGCGCCGTCAGCGTGTCGTCGGCCAGGAACGCGCCCTCTCCGACCGTCGTCAGGCTGGGCAGGGCCAGCACGGTCGACACCTCGGCGCCGCGTCCGACGCGCATGCCGAGCAGCCGCAGCCACACCGGCGTCGCCAGCCCCGCGTACAGCGGGAACAGCGTGTCCCGGGAGCGGTCCATGAGCTGGGTGACCGTCCAGGCCTGCCAGCCGGTCCGGCTGTGCGTCGGGTACGTCCCCTCGCGCAGGCCCAGACTCAGCAGCCGCACACCGACGAGGATCAGCAGCGCGTACGCGACCCCGAAGGCCAGCGTCGCCGGCACCAGGGCGGCCGCGACCCCGCGCACCGGCGCGGCCGGGTCGACGAGGGCGTACGCCACGAGGAAGGCGGCCCCGCCGGCGAGCAGCGGCAGAGCGGTCAGGACGAGGCCCGTCAGGCCGTACATCACCCGCCAGTACGTGCCCCGCTGCGGCCGGTCCTTGGGCCAGTTCCGCTTGGCCTTGCCGAGCTTGACCGCGGGAGCGCCCGCCCAGCGCTGGCCGGTCGGGATCTGCCCGGTGACCGCAGAACCGGGCGCCACCTCGGCGCGCTTGCCGACGCGGGCGCCCGGGAAGAGGATGCTGCGGGTGCCGACGGTGGCGTGCGCGCCGACCTTGACCTGGCCGATCTCCAGCCGGTCGCCGTCCAGCCACCAGCCGGACAGGTCGACCTCGGACTCCACGGCGGCGCCCCGGCCGAGCTTGAGCAGGCCGGTGACCGGCGGCAGCGAGTGCAGGTCGACGTCCTGGCCGACCTTGGCGCCCAGGGCGCGCGCGTACCGCTCCAGCCAGGAGCCGGTCAGCGAGGTCGCGCCGGAGAACTCGGCCAGCCGCTCGGCGGCCCACAGCCGCAGGTGGACACTGCCGCCACGGGCGTACCGGCCGGGCCGCACGCCCCGCAGCAGCAGCCGTGCGCCACCGGCCGCGATCGCCAGCCGGCCGGGCGGGCTGAAGAGCAGCAGGGCAGCGGCCACGAGCAGCCACCAGGGGGCCGTCGGCAGCCACGACCAGGCGGGCAGCAGGTTCCCGAGCGCGGCCAGCGCCACCGTCCAGCGCAGCCCGAGCAGCGTGAACAGCGGGACGAGGAGCAGCAGCTGGACGATCCTGGCGCGGGCGGGCACGGGGGCGACCGTGCGGCTGCCCCCGTCGTCCTGCGCCGAGTCCTCCAGCCGGCGGGCCAGCTTGCGCAGCGTGGGCTGCTGGTAGATGTCGAGGACGGCGGCGCTCGGGTAGCGGGTGCGCAGCCGCGTGGTCAGCTGCGCGGCGGCCAGACTGCTGCCGCCGATCGCGAAGAAGTCGTCGCGGGCACTGGTGACGGGGATGCCGAGGACTTCCGTCCACTGCTCGGCGAGCCATGCCTCGGTGCCGTACAGCCGCTCGGCGGGTCCGCCGGTCTCCAGGCCCTCCAGGGGCCAGGGCAGCGCGTCGCGGTCGACCTTGCCGCTGGTCCGGGTCGGCAGCTCGGCGACCGGCGCGAGCAGCGGGACGAGCGCGGCGGGCAGTTCGGCGCGCAGTTTCTCCACGGCGGCCGCGTGGTCCCAGCCGTCCTGGATGACGACGTAGCCGACCAGGAGCTGGTTGCCGCCGCGCGCGGTCCGTACGGCGGCGGCCGCGCCGGCCACCCCGGGCAGCGCCTGCAGCGCGGCGTCGACCTCGCCGAGCTCGATACGGCGACCGCCGAGCTTGATCTGCTCGTCGGCCCGCCCGAGGAAGACCAGCCCCTCGGGTTCGGCCCTGACCAGGTCACCGCTGCGGTAGGCCCGCTCCCAGCCCAGCGAGGCGAGGGGCGCGTACTTCTCGGCGTCCTTCTCGGCGTCCAGGTACCGGGCCAGGCCGACCCCGCCGATCACCAGCTGACCGTCGGCGCCCATCGCCACGGGCTCCCCGGCCTCGTCGACGACGGCCAGCTCCCAGCCGGCCAGCGGCAGCCCGATGCGGATCGGTTCGGCACCGCTCATCAGCGAGGCGCAGGCGACGACGGTGGCCTCGGTCGGCCCGTACGTGTTCCACACCTCCCGGCCCTCCGTCACCAGCCGCTGCACCAGCTCGGGCGGACAGGCCTCGCCGCCGAAGATCAGCAGGCGTACGTCGTTGAGGGTCTCGGGCTCCCAGAGCGCCGCGAGCGTCGGCACCGTCGAGACCACGGTGATCTCCTGCTCGACCAGCCAGGGGCCGAGGTCGGCGCCGCTCCTGACCTGCGAACGGGGCACCGGCACCAGACAGGCGCCATAGCGCCAGGCCAGCCACATCTCCTCGCAGGACGCGTCGAAGGCCACCGACAGCCCGGCCATGACCCGGTCACCGGGACCGATCGGGTCCTCGGTGAGGAACAGCGCGGCCTCGGCGTCCACGAACGCGGCGGCGCTGCGGTGGGAGACGGCGACGCCCTTGGGCTTCCCGGTGGAGCCGGAGGTGAAGATGATCCACGCGTCGTGCTCGACGCCGGGCCGCGCGGCCCTCGCCGTTCCCCGCCCGCCGACGGTCAGTTCGTGGCCGGCGCCGACGACGACCCGTACGTCCGCCTCCCCGAACACCAGCTCGGCCCGCTCGTCGGGGTCCTCGGCGTCGACGGGGACGTAGGCGGCACCGGCGGCGAGGACGGCCAGGATCGCCACGTACAGGTCGTTGGTGCCGGACGGCACCCGGACCCCCACGCGGTCACCGAGCCCGACGCCGGCGGCGGCCAGCCGCCCGCGCAGCCGCTCGACCTCGGCCGCCAGCTCCCGGTAGGTGAGCTGCCGCGAGCCGTCGTCCAGGGCGAGTTCACCCGGGTAGGAGCGCACGGAGGCGTCGAAGATGTCGACCAGGGTCCGCGGGGAGGCCGCCTGACCTGCGGAGAAGCGTGCGGTGTCGCCGAACTGTCGGTGGATCTCAGCGCTGAGCTCTTCGTCGAGCAGGCCGAGAGCACTGCTCTCGTGTATGGCTGCCATCGGTCCTCGCGTCTCGATCCCGGAAGCCTCCGGGGCGCTGGCGGGCCCGCAGGTCTGCCTGGGGTTGTCCTCCTCCAGCTCCGTAACAAGCCGGAAATTTTAGTACGAAGCTAGGTTCGGCCCGGCTGAACTGCCACTCGGGTGGGCCGTCCGGACGAACGGGCCCGCAAAAAGGGGGCGTTGACCTGCGTCTTTCACGCGGGAGAGAGATGCCCCACACTGAGAGTGGCCGGCTGGACGCTCACGCCCGGTCCTCCACCACGGTCGCGACCGCCGGTTCGTCACCTCCCATGTCCAGCCGGAACGGCGGATAGACGTCCGTCATCAGCGCCACGTAGGCGGCCACCCGCAGCACCCACCGGTTCAGGCCCAGGATCAGGTCGAACAGGCCCTTGGGGTACTTCTCGGTGAAGGCCAGCGTCACGGCCGCGATGAGAGCCAGTACGGCGACCAGGCCGCCGTCCCACCAGCCGACGCGCCAGCCACCGAGGAAGAAGCCGATGATGATGTAGTGCGGGATCGCCAGCAGCCACCACTTCACCAGCACCAGGCCCCGGGAGAGGTGTTCCGGATAGGCGATGTCCAGCCGGGCCGGGTAGTCGGGCTCCTCACCCAGGCTGAACGGCGGGTACCGGTCGGTGCCGAGGGCGCCGTACGAGTAGTAGGCGACCCGCCAGCTCCAGCGCAGCACCCCCAGGTTGAAGTCGAACAGGGCGCGGGGATAGCGGCCGGTGAACAGGATGCTGAAGAACGCGACCACGCTCACCAGGGTGAACGCGACCCACAGGAAGAACAGCACCACGTAGTGGGGGATGACCAGGATCCACTTCACCAGCCACAGCCACCGCGACAGCGGCGCGTCGAGCACCGCCTCCACCCGGACCGGGCGGTCCGGATACGCAGCCAAGGTCGTCATGGCGATCAGCTCCTTCGGTCCGGGGCTCCCGCCGCGGGGCAGGCCCCACCATCAGCGTGACCACCGCGGAACCGGCACCACGATGGGCCGACCGGGACCCCTCGGGGACCTTCGGCCCCGGGCCGGGCCTCAGGAGGTGCGGGACGGCCCGCCCGCCGTCACCGGTATCCGCCACGACACCCGTGTGCCGCCCTCCGCGCGCCCGGTCACCTCGAAGGTGCCGCCGAACCTCTCCGCGCGCCGGCGCAGGTTGGTCAGACCGCTGCTGCGGGTCGGCGTGCCGATGCCCCGGCCGTTGTCCACGACCTCCAGCAGCAGGTCCTCCGCGGCTCGCACGGTGACCTGCACGGCCGAGGCCCCGGCATGACGGCCGACGTTGGACAGGGCTTCCCGCAGCGCGGCCAGCAGATGCACGGCCGTCTCGTCGGGGACGGTCGCGTCGACGGGACCGTGGAACTCGACGGCGGGCGCGAAACCGAGCCGGCCCTCCGCGGCGGTGGTCTCGCCGAGGACCTGGGCGCGCAGACTGACGGCCTTCTGCGTCGGCCGGTTCAGCTCGAAGATGGTGTTGCGCAACTCCTTGATGGTGGAGTCCAGTTCGTCGATGACCGCGGTGATACGGGCGGCGGGCCCGGCCTGGACGTCCCGCGCGGCGATGCTCTGCAGGACGAGACCGGCCCCGAACACCCGCTGGATGACCATGTCGTGCAGATCGCGGGCGATGCGCTCACGCTCGTCCGTCACCACGCGGTCCGCCCGAGCGGCGGCCAACTCGGCCTGCGCGGCCAGCTGTTGCGTGATGTCCCGGGCCACCGTGCAGAACCCGATCAGCTCTCCGCCGGCGTCCCGCATCGCCGACACCGTCACGGCCACGTCGACCTCGCCGCCGTCGGCCCGGCGCCAGCGGCTCTGGTGGGGTTCGGCGTGTTGGCGGGCACGGATCTGCTCCACCGCCGAGCGGTAGGCGTCGAACGCCCCCTGAGACATGAGGTGTTGCACCGGCCGCCCCACGACCTCCAGCTCGCCGCGCCCGAGCAGCCGCCGCGCGCCGGGGTTCCAGGTCTGGACGAGACCGTCCGCGTCCACCGCCAGCATCGCGTCGTCGGACGACGCCACGATGGCGGCGAGCCGGGCCTCGCCCGCCCGGGCCGCCTCCAGCTCGGTGTGCAGCGCGATCAGGCCCCGGTTGGTGTCCTCCAGCTCCTGACGCAGCTCGTCGATCAGCAGCGTCCGGCCGTCCGGCTCCGACGCAGAGCCGATCACGGACGGGGACCCCGGGTCCGCGGGGGTGCTGGGATCGACGACCTCCCCCATGTCCGACCGCCCTTCGTCTCCGGTGACGGGAACGTGGCTCATGATGGCACGCTCCCCGTGTCCCGGACCACGACGACTGTGGCGTCGTCGGAAGGCCTGCCGTAGTCGCGGTGGACGACCGCCGCGACGACCGCCGGATGCCGCTGCGCCAGCCGCGGGTGGTCCTCCAGGCTCCAGCCGGAACGGATCCCGTCGGACACCAGCACCAGCATCGACCCGGGCTCCCACGCACAGCGCTGCACCCGGGTGCTCGGTACCGGCAGGTGGGTGCCCAGCGTGCCGGGGCGGTCCAGGAGATGCACGGAACGGGCGCCCGTGAACACCCGCCCGGTGATGTTCCCGACGGCCGCGTAGGACAGCTCACCCCGCTCGGCGTCGATCAGACACGCGCCCAGGACACCGCCGCGGGTCGCGCGCATCGCCTCATGGGCGCGCCGCACGAACCGGTCCAGATCCGTGACGGGTTCCTCCTCGAACGCGCCGACCGCCGCCCGGGAGGCGACGGAGGCCGCCGGACCGTGCCCCAGCCCGTCCACGACCAGCGCGGCCAGGGGCCGGCCGGGCACGACCGTCCAGGCATCCCCCGACTCGCCGTCCCCGCAGAGCGGGACATTGACCCCGCCGAACCGCCACCCACCACCCCGACCCGCATCGGCCGCACCCAGCCGCGCGTAGACGACCGTGCCGCGCCGGGTGGCGTACCAGTCGAACTCGGTGGCGTGCCGCCGTACGACGTTCAGCCCCGCGTTCAGCCCGCCCCCCGGCACCGGCGCCGAGGGCACCGTCGCCGGCGGGGCCACGCCCGTCATGCCCGGCCCGTGGTCGACGGACAGCAGCTCGAGGCCGTCGCCGCTCTTCCGCAGCAGCACATACCCGCCCGGGTGCGCGTGCCGGAGAAGGTTGGTGCCCAGTTCGGTGGCGACCAGTTCGGCCGCGCCCGCGCGCAGTGCCGGCTGCGCGGCGGCGAGGCGCGCGACGGACCGGCGCAGGGCGCCCACATCCTCCGGCGCCCCGATCGCATGCCGCTGGTGCTCGCTCTCGCTCAGTGCCGTCCCACCCCTGCCCCGCTCATCGCTGCCACTTCACGATCGTCACCGTGGTCCCCTCCTCGGCGGTGGACGTCAGCGTCATGTCGTCCACCAGCCGCCCCGCGCCCGGCAGCCCCAGACCCAGACTGCCGCGCGTGCTGAAGCCGTCCGTCAGCGCCGCCGCTATGTCCGCGATGCCCGGCCCGTCGTCGGAGAACGTCGCCCGCACCCCGCGCCGCCCCTGCCGGTACACGCGCTCCACGCAGAGCCTTCCGCGGCCGCCGGTCGCGTAGTTGAGGATGTTGCGGGCCAGTTCGCTGCCGGCCGTGATCAGCTTCGTGGCGTCCACCAGGTTCAGCCCCGCCGCCTCCGCCTCGGCGCGCAGCACCTTGCGGACCCGGATCAGATCGGCCTCGTGGGCGATGGCGAAGGCGTCCGGCTCCCGCTCCGTGGCGGCCCCCGTCGTCACGGGCGGCCCGCGCCGGTGTCGCCGCGGCGCAGCCGCTCCAGCAGCGCCAGCCCCTGCTCGGCGTTGAGCGCGGTGTCCAGGTGCCCCATCTGCACGCCCAGCTCCACCAGCGTGATCGCCACCGCCGGCTGGATCCCCACCACGGCCGCCTGCGCCCCGAGCAGCCGCACCATCGCCACGATCCGGGCGAGCACCCGGGCGATGAAGGAGTCGACGACGCTCAGCCGGCTGACGTCGATCAGCATGCCGGACGCCGACGTGTTCGCGATCTCCCGGGTGAGCTGCTCCTCGATCCGGATCACCGTGGTGTCGTCGAGGTCCCCCTGCAACGCCACCAGCAGCGTGTCGCCGATCCGCATGACCGGTACGACGTCCTCGTTCACCGCCCCTCCCCGCCGAGCAGGGACCGCGCGGCGTCGGCCGCCGTACCGGCCCGTTCGGCCAGTACCGCCAGCGCCAGCCGGAGGGCGTCCTGGAGGGTGTTGCGGGAGCGCAGCCGCCCCATGTCGATGCCCAGGTGGACCATGGACTGGGCGGTCTCCGGGCGCACCCCGCTCATGATGCTGACCGTGCCCATCAGCGCGGCCGCCTGCACCGTCTTCAGCAGGTGCTGGGCGACCTGGGTGTCGATCGTGGGCACGCCGCTGATGTCCAGGATGGCGACCTCGGCCTGCGTGTGGGCGATCTTCTCCAGCAGGCCCTCGGTCAGCCGGGTGGCCCGCAGGGTGTCCAGGGTGCCGATGATCGGCAGCACGAGGATCTTGTCCCACACCTGGATGACCGGCGTGGACAGCTCCAGGATCTCGTCGCGCTGCCGCTGCAGCCGCTGCTCGGTCTCCCGGCGCTCGGTCACGTCCCGGATCGCGGCCGCCACCAGCCGGCCCTCGGCTGTCTCCAGCGGGCTCAGGCTGATCTCGACCGGGAACTCGGTGCCGTCCCGGCGCATCCCGTACAGCTCCAGGCCCACGCCCATCGGCCGCAGCCGCGGATCGGCCAGGAAGCCGCTGCGGTGGCCGACATGGCGGTCGCGGAACCGGGCCGGGACCAGCACCTCGATCTCCCGGCCGACCAGCTCGTCGCGCTCGAAGCCGAACAGGGTCTCGGTCCGCCGGTTGGCCAGCACGATCCGGGCGTCAGGACCCACGATCAGCATGGCGTCGGGCGCCGACTCCAGCAGCCCGTGGAACAGCGACTCGGCCCGCGCGCTCTCGGTGACGTCCTTGAGCGTCTTGACGAAGCCCGTCACCGAGCCGTCCGGCTCCCGCAACGGCGTCAGCGTCACCTGCGCCAGGAACCGCTCGCCGCTCTTGCGGACCCGCCAGCCCTGGAAGGTGCGCCGGCCGTCCTCGCGGGCCGCATCCAGCTCCTGCCGCACCAGCCCGGCCTCCCGGTCCTCGGCGATGTGCAGCGCCTCCACCGACCGGCCCACCATCTCGTCCTGCTCGAACCCGGTCATCGCCCGGGCGCCGCGGCTCCAGCGGACCACCTCGCCGTCAGGGCCCAGCTTGACGATCGCCTGATCGGTGACCGCGTCCAGCATCGCCTCGAGATCGCGCAGGTCCGCCCCTGGATCTCGGGCACCTTCCGTCGACGTCGCCATGGCCGCCCCGCCTCCCCACACCCCACCCCGGAGAACCCCTGATCGGGGTCGTACCGTCCCGGCGGGGCGATGCTACTCGACAGCAGGTCGGGGCAGCGGCCGTACAAGAGGGCGAGGACGCAGAACGAACCGGGTGGATCGAGATGAGTCCCGATCCACCCGGTCTGTGAAGTGTCCGAGGGGGGACTTGAACCCCCACGCCCGATAAAGGGCACTAGCACCTCAAGCTAGCGCGTCTGCCATTCCGCCACCCGGACAAGGTGTCTGTCGTGCGGGGTCTGCCCCGCTGCGACGAGGGAAACATTACCAGGCTTTCGAGGGGTGCCCGATCACCCCCCGTCCGGCCTCCGCGCCCGCGTGAACGGCGTGTGACGGGCCGGTCCCGCTCTTGGGCGCGGCGCGGGGGAGAGGGAGGATGAGGGGAACCACCAGCAGTGACAGCGGGAGGAAGCAGCGTGAGCGACACGGACACGGCCAAGGGCGTCACCGGCGAGGACGAGGTCGTGGACCTCTGCCGCGAACTGATCCGCTTCGACACCAGCAACTACGGCGACCACTCGGGACCGGGTGAGCGCAAGGCGGCCGAGTGGACCGCCGAGAAGCTCGCCGAGGTGGGCCTGGAGCCGCGGATCTTCGAGTCGCACCCGGGCCGCGCCTCCACGGTGGCCCGCATCGAGGGCGAGGACCCGTCCCGGCCCGCGCTGCTGATCCACGGCCACTTGGACGTCGTACCGGCCAACGCCGACGACTGGACCCACCACCCCTTCTCCGGCGAGGTCGCCGACGGGTGCGTGTGGGGCCGGGGCGCCGTCGACATGAAGGACATGGACGCGATGACCCTGGCGGTCGTCCGCGACCGGCTGCGCAGCGGCCGCCGGCCCCCGCGCGACATCGTGCTGGCGTTCCTCGCCGACGAGGAGGCCGGCGGCACGTACGGCGCCCGGCACCTGGTGGACAACCACCCCGACCTCTTCGAGGGCGTCACCGAGGCGATCAGCGAGGTGGGCGGGTTCTCGTTCACCGTGAGCGAGCAGCGCAGGCTGTACCTGATCCAGACGGCCGAGAAGGGCATGCACTGGATGAAGCTGACCGTGGCCGGCACCGCGGGCCACGGCTCGATGATCCACCGGGACAACGCCATCACCGAACTGTCCGAGGCCGTTGCGCGGCTCGGCCGGCACAGGTTCCCCGTCCGGGTCACCAAGACCACCCGCGCCTTCCTCGACGAGCTCGGTGACGCCCTCGGCACCGAGCTCGACCCGGAGGACATGGAGTCGACGCTGGCCAGGCTCGGCGGCATCGCCAAGCTGATCGGCGCGACGCTGAGCAACACCGCCAACCCCACCCAGCTCGGCGCCGGTTACAAGGTCAACGTCATCCCCGGCGAGGCCACCGCGCACGTCGACGGGCGCTTTCTGCCCGGGTACGAGGAGGAGTTCCTCGCCGACCTCGAGTCGATCCTCGGTCCCAAGGTGCGGCGCGAGGACGTGCACTCCGACAAGGCCCTGGAGACCTCCTTCGACGGCGCCCTGGTCGAGGCCATGCAGTCCTCGCTGCTGGCCGAGGACCCGACGGCCAAGGCGATCCCCTACATGCTCTCCGGCGGTACGGATGCCAAGTCCTTCGACGACCTCGGT
The DNA here is from genome assembly GCF_050214755.1 of Streptomyces sp. C1-1. Classification (NCBI taxonomy): domain Bacteria; kingdom Bacillati; phylum Actinomycetota; class Actinomycetes; order Kitasatosporales; family Streptomycetaceae; genus Streptomyces; species Streptomyces sp. C1-1. The sequence goes on from NZ_CP189826.1 coordinate 7,911,898, forward strand.
ATCCGCGGCTTCGGCTTCGCGCCCCTCAAGCTGCCCCCGGAGCTGGACTTCGCCGGCATGTTCCACGGGGTCGACGAGCGGGTGCCGGTCGACGGCCTGAAGTTCGGCGTGCGCGTTCTCGACCGTTTCATCGACGCGTCATGACACTCGAATTCGGCTGCGTGTACGGAAGTGGCTGAGAAGAGTGAATGTGCTCATAAGCTCGTAGCCCCATTAATCGCTCCTCGTTGTAGGTGATGCGATCCGCTGCTTGGGATCGAATTGCCAACAAGGAGGAATAATGATCAAGAAGGTCGTCGCTGCTGCGGCTGCCACTGGTGGTCTGGTTCTCGCGGGTGCGGGCCTGGCCGTCGCCGACGCCGGCGCTCAGGGTGCCGCGGTGCACTCCCCGGGTGTCGCGTCCGGCAACGTCATTCAGGTTCCGGTGCACATCCCGGTGAACGTCTGCGGCAACACGGTCTCCGCGATCGGACTGCTGAACCCCGCCTTCGGCAACACCTGCATCAACCGCTGACGCCGGCCCGCTGAGGCCGCTCGTTTGACAACCGGTCGGCTCCGGAGCGCGCCATGTGCTCCGGAGCCGACCGGGCTTTCCCGATGATTCCAGGTCAGGTTCGAAAGCAAGGGGTAATTCAGGAATGCGACAGGTGACCCGCAAGGGCCTGATGACCGTGGCGGCCGCGACCGGCGTGCTCGCCGCCGCCGGTGGCTACGCGCACGCCGACTCCTCGGCGAGCGGCAGCTCCTCGGACTCGCCCGGCGTGCTGTCGGGCAACACGGTGCAGGCGCCCGTGCACGCGCCGGTGAACGTCTGCGGCAACACCGTGAACGTCGTCGGCGTGCTCAACCCGGCCGCCGGCAACCGGTGCGCCAACCAGGGCGGCGGACCGTCCGGCGGCCACGGTGGCTCGGGCTCCGGCGGCTCGCACGCGGGCGGGCACAGCGGTGACTCGCCGGGCGTCGGCTCCGGCAACCGCGTCGAGGCGCCCATCGACGCGCCGGTCAACGCCTGCGGCAACAGCGTGAACGTCGTCGGCGTCGGCAACCCCACCACCGGCAACGGCTGTGCCGACGGAGGCGGTTCGGGCAGCGGTCACACCACGCCGCCCGGGCAGCCGGGACAGCCCGGGAACCCCGGCACTCCGGGCACCCCCGGTCACCCCGGCACCCCGAGCACACCGCCCGCCACCGGTGTCCACACGCCGGGCGGCTCCTCCCACGCCAACCACCCGGGCGCCCAGGCGCTCAGCGGACCCGAGGCGGTCTCGCAGCTCGCCCACACCGGCAGCGAGCTGCCGCTGGGCATCGTGCTCCCCGTCGGAGCCGGAGCGCTGCTGGCGGGCGCCGTGCTCTACCGCAAGGCGCGTGCCTCCGCGTAGCACTGCGTGACACATATCACGGAGCGGGCCCCGCCTCGGCGGGGCCCGCTCCGTTTCCGGTGATCGTGTCGCCGCCCGTCGCTCACCACGTGGCGCGCACCTGGCGGATGATCCGCCGGCGCAACCGCACCCTGCGGCTGCCGTCGCGCATCAGACTGAGGCGGTCCAACTCCCAGTGTCCGTACTCGGCATGGTCCGTCAGCAGGCGTGTGGCGTCCTTGCGGGAAACCCCGCGCGGTACGTACACGTCGACAAATTCGTATTCCGGCATCGCATCTATTGTGCGGGCTGGGGCCCGGTACGGATAGCGTCTGCACTATGTCTGATGCTGCGCAGCCCACCGCTGCCGAGGTACGCGCCGCCGCCGAGGCGGTCAAGACCGCGCTCGACCGCCACCTGGCGGCCGTCGAACGCCGGTCGGGGGAGGACGACCCGGCCGTCTACGAGGCGTTCAACCAGCTGGCGGCGGCCGCCGAGGCGTACGACGAGCTGCTCTACGACCGCTACGACGAGGTGACCCCCTTCGAGATCCCCGGCGCGGAGGACGCGCTGCCGCCGTACACGGGACCCGAGGAGCCGAACGCGCTCAGCGTGCTCATCCGCCGCGACTACTCCGTGGTGGAGCCGCAGCGGCTGCTGGCGCAGGCGCAGCGGGTGGAGGCCGCGGACGAGGACGCGACGGACACGGAGGTCTCCGGCACGGTGCACGGGGCGCTGGGCATCCTGTTCGGCGAGTTCGAGCCGGACGAGATCGCCTCGCGGCACAAGGAGTTCGGGCTGGAGGAGGGCGACTCCACACTCTGGGTGACCGCCGCGGAGGACCCCGCGGAGCCCGGTGAGTGGCTGGAGGCGCCGTTCGACGGCGTCGATCCGCAGGCCGTGGTGTGCCGGTTCGACGTCAGCGCGGTGTTCGACGACGAGCTGGACGGGGACGATCTCGAGGACGAGATCGACCCGGAGCTGGACGAGGACGAGGATCTGGAGCCGTTGGACGTGGATCGCTGAGGGCTGCCGAGGGCGGCGGTCGCGGACTTTCCGTGACCGCCGCCCTCGTGTGTGCGGGGCGGGTGGTGGTGCGGTTGCGCCGTGGTCGTCGGGCTGCGGGCTGCGGGCCGCGTGCGGCCGTTCGCGCAGTTCCCCGCGCCCCTGGGGGGCGGTCAGGTGGCCGTCGGGAGTTGGGTGGCCAGCAGGACCGGCAGGCGGGTGGTGCGTGGCTTGGCGGAGATCTCGGAGACCGCCCTCGGAAGGGCCTGGTCCACGCCATGGACCACGGAGAGGTGGCGGTCGGCCCGGCTGAACGCCGTGTAGACCCAAGGGCGGTTCAGCACCTGGGCGGCGTCCCCGGGCAGCACCACGACCACGGCCGGCCACCGGCTGCCCACCGCCTGGTGCGCGGTCACGGCCCAGCCGAGCCGCACGCACTGCTCGACCCGGTCCTTCGGTACGACCACGGAGACGCCCGCGCACGACAGGTGCAGGCCGTCGGCGTCGGCCTTGACCACCTGTCCCGGCACGGTACGGCCGGGGGCGGGGGAGTAGGCGACGCGGTCACCGGGGTCGAAGCCGCCGAAACGGCCCGGGCCGGGGTTGAGGCGCTCCTTGAGGGCGGCGTTGAGGGCGCGGGTGCCGACGGCGCCGCCGTGGCCCGGCGTGATCACCTGCGTGTGCTCGGTGGGGACGCCGATCGCGCGCGGCACCGAGTCGGCGACCAGCTGCACGGTCCGGTGGACGGCCTCGCCTGCGTCCCGCACCGGCACGATCACGACCTCCTTGCCGGGGGCCTCGACCTGGTTGAGCTCACCGACGCCGATGCCGGAGACCAGCTCGCCGAGGGGCCCGGGGTCCGGCAGGCGGGAGGCGATCTGCGGGCAGATTCGTGCCGCCAGCAGATCCGCGAACACCCGCCCGGGACCGGCCGACCACAGCACCGCCGGATCACCGGCCAGCACCAGCCGGGCCCCGTCGGGCAGTGACTCGGCGAGCAGCGCCGCCGTCTCGACGTCCAGCTGGGGCGCGTCGAGCACGACGAGGAGATCCAGATCCAACGCACCGTCGGCGTCCCGCCCGGGCCCCTCGATCCCGGACAGCAGCCCGGCGACGGTGGCTACGGGGACCGCGCCGTCCGATTCGCTCAGGAGGCGCGTGAAGCGGTCTCGGCCCAGTGGTGTGTGGGCCGCCGCCCAGGCGCGCAGTCCGAGGGCGTGGGCCGTGCGCAGCAGGGCCGCCGGTTCGGCCAGGGACGCCTCGCCGCCCGTGTGCAGGACCAGGCCGTTGCCCGCCGTCGCGCGGATCAGCTCGGCGGTGGAACCCCTGGCCGCCTCGGCGGCCCGCTCCCACTCCTGCGCCGCACCGTCCTCCTTCGGTACCGAGTTGATCAGCCGGGCGAGTCCGTCGGCGAGGCTCTCCTCGGCGAGGGCGTACCGCTCCAGGCCGACCAGGATGCGGACGGGCCGCTCCGCGCCCTCCTCGTCGTCGTCCTCCGGCTCCGGTGCGCGTGGGTCCAGGGCGTCCTGGAAGACCAGGGCCTCGCCCTCGGCGACGGCGTTCTGCACGGCGGCGTCGGCGTCCGGCACGCCCCGCTGGGCCAGCGCGGCGGTGAGCGCCTGCATCTCCAGCGCCGTGTGCCCGGCCAGTGCGGCCTGCTCCAGCAGCCAGCCCGTCAGCGCCCGGCCCCGCCGCTCGTCGTCCGGCCCGGCCTGCTCGCCGAGCAGCGCCCGCGCGAATCCGTCGGCCTGCTCGGGCCGCACACCGCCGACCCGCAGCAGCTGCCAGGGGTCGGCGCGCAGCTGCTCCCCGGCGCCTTCGCCGAGCGCGGCGGCGGCCTGTGGTGCGAGCGAGTCCGGGGCGCCGCCGTCGGCCAGCACGCGACGCACCTCGTCGACGGACTCCGCCGCCACGGCCGCGGGCGCGACGGGCTGCGACGCCGGCTGCGGCCGCCGTACGGGCTCGGGCGCGGGCCGGCGCGGCGCGGGCTCGTCGAACACCGCGGCGACGGGCTTCTGACCGCTCTCCACGGCCCGCACGGCCGCCAGCAGATCGGCGGCCTTCCCGCTCAGCTTGGCGCCGGCCTCGACGGGCCCCGTCCGCTCGGCCTTGCGCCGCTCGATCCGCTCCCGCTCCAGGCGCTGCGCGGCCAACTCGGCCTCGGCCTCGGACAGCTGCTTGCCGGAGTCGCCCTCGGCGGCCGTGCCCTCGCCGTCACCGCCGTCCGCGGTACCGGCCTCCGCGCCCCCTTGCACGGCGCCGTCCTCCGTCGCGCCGTCCGGCGTCTCCGGCCCGGTCTGCTCCGTGGTCTCCGGCTCCGTGCTCACAGCGTGCTCCAGTCGTGATCGGGATAGCGGTGCACGGGCGCCGACACGTCGTCGAGCGCCCGGCAGATCTCGTCAGGAAGACTAAGGGCCTCCACTGACAATGCCGCCGTGAGCTGCTGCGCGTTGCGCGGACCGATGACGGGCGCGGCCACGCCCGGCCGGTCGCGGATCCAGGCGAGGGCGACCTGGAGGGGGGTCACGGCGAGCCCGTCCGCCGCGGTCTGCACGGCGTCGACGATCCGGCTCGCGGTGTCGTCGAGGTAGGGCGCGACGAACCGCGAGAGGTGCTCGGAGGCGCCGCGCGAGTCGGCCGGCCGGGCGTCCCCCCGGTACTTGCCGGTCAGCACGCCACGGCCCAGCGGGGAGGACGGCAGCAGGCCGATGCCCAGGTCCAGCGCGGCCGGCAGCACCTCGCGCTCGACGCCGCGCTGCAGCAGCGAGTACTCCATCTGCGTGCTCGCCAGCCGGGTCCGGGTCCCCGGCGCCGCGAGCTGCCACGTCGCCGCCTTCGCCAGCTGCCAGCCGCAGAAGTTGGAGACACCGGCGTACCGGGCACGACCGCTGCTGACCGCCAGGTCGAGGGCCTGGAGGGTCTCCTCCAGCGGGGTGCAGGGGTCGAAGGCGTGCACGTGCCAGATGTCGACGTAGTCGGTGCCGAGGCGGGCGAGCGAGGCGTCGAGGGCGGAGAGCAGATGGCCGCGCGAACCGTCGAAGCGGCGGTCCGGGTCGGGCACACTGCCGGCCTTCGTCGAGATCACCAGGTCCCGGCGCGGGACCAGTCCTTCTATGAGGCGCCCGACCAGGTATTCGGCCTCCCCGTCGCCGTACACGTCGGCCGTGTCGACGAGGCTGCCGCCGGCCTCCCAGAACGTCTTCAAGAGGTCCGCGGCGTCGTGCTCGTCGGTGTCCCTGCCCCAGGTGAGCGTGCCGAGTCCGATACGGGACACACGAAGGCCGGTGCGGCCGAGATGCCTCTGCTCCATGAACGCCGAGATTACTGGCCGGAACCTGCGGTGTGGGGGCCTGTGGACAACCAGTTTCCACAGGTTAGGGTCTGCGCAACAGGCACGACGTTACTGATCGGTAAGGGGAACGGCCATGCAGCTCGGGATCAACCTCGGCTACTGGGGCGCCGGAATGGACGCGGACAACCTGGCGGTCGCGAAGGAGGCCGACCGGCTCGGGTACGCCGTCTGCTGGGCCGCCGAGGCCTACGGCTCCGACGCGGCCACCGTGCTCAGCTGGGTCGCCGCCCACACCGAGCGGATCGACGTCGGCTCGGCCATCTTCCAGATCCCGGCCCGCCAGCCCGCGATGACGGCGATGACCGCCGCCACCCTGGACTCCCTGTCCGGCGGCCGCTTCCGCCTCGGCCTCGGCGTCTCCGGACCGCAGGTCTCCGAGGGCTGGTACGGCGTCAAGTTCGACAAGCCGCTGGCACGCACGCGTGAGTACGTCGAGATCGTGCGCAAGGCCATGAGCCGTGAGCGGTTGTCGTACGAGGGCACGCACTGGACGCTGCCGCTGCCCGGCGGCCCCGGCAAGCCGATCAAGCTCACCGTGCACCCCACGCGCGAGCACATCCCGCTGTACATCGCCGCGATCGGCCCGAAGAACCTGGAGCAGACCGGAGAGATCGCCGACGGCGCCCTGCTGATCTTCCCCTCCGCCGCGCACCTGGAGGAGACGACCTTCAAGCACCTGCGCGCCGGGCGTGAGAAGGCCGGGAAGACCATGGACGGCTTCGACGTCCACCCGACCCTGCCGCTCGCCGTCGGCGAGGACAAGGACGTCACCGCGCTCGCCGACGCCTTCCGCCCCTACACCGCGCTGTACGTCGGCGGCATGGGCAGCGCCAAGCAGAACTTCTACAACCAGCTCGCCCAGCGCATGGGCTTCGAGGCGGCCGCCGCCGAGGTCCAGGAGAAGTACCTGGCGGGCGACAAGCAGGGCGCCGCGGCCGCCGTCCCGCACGAGCTGATCGACCAGACGACCCTCCTCGGCTCCGTCGACCGCATCGCGGACCGGATGAAGGAGTACGCGGCCGCCGGCGTGACCACCCTGAGCCTCAACCCGGCGGGCTTCACGCTGGAGGAGCGGATCGCCTCGCTCCGCGCCGGCACCGAGGCCCTGGAGCGCGCCGGCCTGGCGTGACACGCGGCCCGGACACAGGAGTTGTTCTGCGGCCGTGGTGGGGGCTCGGGGGTCTTCCCCGCCACGGCCGTCACGGGGAACAACGCGCCGCGGCTCGCGCGGTTACGCCCTCGACGTGACCGTGCGGCTCCTCCTTTTGGCGGAGTTGTCCGGCACAGCTGTTGCGACACCTCGCGGGCCGCACTTGACTCGTTCTTTGCGGAATGCTCCGGAAATCTGCGATATCTGCGAGTCCTGCGGAGAGGTACCGACGATGCTTTCGGCCAAGAGTCTGTTCCAGGAGATCCTCGACGACGACCGGTCCTTCGCGCTCTTCTGCTCCATCGCGGCCAGCGGCGAGTCCCAGGGCGGCTGGGAGAACGGCCGTATCGCGGCCCTCGTACCGGAGGGCGAGCGCGCGCTCGCGCCCAAGATCGCCCGGCACGGCGCCGACGAGGACAAGCACGGACGGATCTTCACCGCGCTGATGAGAAAGCGCGGCCTCGAACCCGTCCCGGTCCCGCCCGAGACCGACTACACGATGCTCCTGGAGAAGCACGGCATCGGCCTTGCCCACGACAAGCTCAAGGCCGACCGGCCGCTGACCGTGCGGGACATCGTCACCTACCTCGCCCACAGCAGGGTCACCGAACAGCGCGCCTCGGAACAGATGGAACTGCTGCGCCGGTACTTCGCCGACCACCCCGACCTCGGCCGCGCGGTGCGGATGATCTCCGGCGACGAGGACAACCACCTCGCCTACTGCCACGAGGAACTGCTGCGCCTCGCCCACGCCGGACACGGCCGCGCCATCCAGCGCACCCTGCGCGAGTGCGCGCTCGCCGAGATCCGCGTCTACCGGGACGTCAGCCTCGCCGTCATGGACCACATGGGACGCCTCCTCGGCTGGCCGAGGGCCAAGTCCGCGGTGCTCGCCGCCGGCATCCACGCCGTGTACGCGTACGAGCGGCTCGCCGGCTGGCGGCGCATGGTGAACCTGCGCATGCCCCGTCGGCGCGACGCGCTCGGCGGGCCCGCGGCCACCGCCCCCGAGTTCGCCTGAGCCCCTCGGTCCCGCTCGCCCCCGCCCCGCTACAGCCAGCCCCGGCGTTTGAACAGCCGGTACAGCAGCAGCTCCAGGACCGCCATCACCACGATCACCGTCGGGTACGACCACAGCCAGTGCAGCTCGGGCATGTGGTCGAAGTTCATGCCGTAGACCCCCGCGATCATCGTGGGGACCGCGGCCATCGCCGCCCACGCGGAGATCTTCCGCATGTCGTCGTTCTGCCGGACGCCCGTCTGCGCCAGGTGCGCCGACAGCACGTCCGAGACCAGCCGGTCCAGGCCCTCCACCGACTCGTTCACGCGCGTGAGGTGGTCGCTGACGTCCCGGAAGAAGGGCTGCGCCTTCTCGTGCACGAAAGGCACCCGCCCGCCGGACAGGCCACCGCCCGCGAGCCGGGCCAGCGGCTGGGCCAGCGGACCCGTCGCCCGGCGGAACTCCATGACCTGCCGCTTGAAGGCGTAGATACGGGACGCCGTGTGCCGCGAGCCGCCCTGCGTCGGCGAGAACACCTCCGCCTCCAGCTCCTCCAGGTCGGTGCCGAGTTCGTCGGCGACCTCGACGTAGTGGTCGACCACGGCGTCGGCGATCGAGTACAGCACCGCCGTCGGACCGTGTCGAAGAGTCTCGGGCTCCTCCTCCAGCCGGTGCCGCACATCGGCGAGCGGCGCCTCCTCGCCGTGACGCACGGTCACCACGAAGGAGTCGCCGACGAAGACCATGACCTCGCCGGCGGTGACGACGTCGCTCTTCGGCTCGTACCCGACCGGCTTGAGGACCACGAACAGCGAGTCGTCGTAGACCTCCAGCTTCGGCCGCTGATGTGCCTTCAGGGCGTCCTCGACGGCCAGCGGGTGCAGCCCGAACTCCTCCGTGACCTTGTCGAACTCCTTCTCCGTCGGCTCGTACAGGCCGATCCAGACGAAGTCGTAGGGCCCGCGACGGCACTGCGCGAGCGCGTCCGAGAGGTCCGCGGGGCCCTTTGTCCGGCGCCCGTCGCGGTAGATGGCGCAGTCGACGATCACGGAGCGTGTTCTCCCTTCGTAGTACGGCGGGTGCACCCGGCCGGGCGCCTACCCTTGGCCGCATGCCCACGCTGATCCTTGTCCGGCACGGACGTTCCACCGCCAACACCGAAGGAGTGCTCGCCGGGTGGACACCCGGTGTCGCGCTCGACGAGCGCGGCGCCGCACAGGCCGCCGCCCTGCCCGGGCGGCTGGAGGGGCTGCCGATCTCCGAGGTCGTCACCAGCCCGCTGCAGCGCTGCCAGGAGACGCTCGAGCCGCTCCTGCGGGCCCGGCCCGAGCTCACCGCGCACACCGAGGAGCGGATCGGGGAGGCCCACTACGGCGACTGGTCCGGCCGCAAGCTCGCCGAGCTCAAGGACGAGCCGCTGATGGAGGTCGTGCAGGCGCACCCCTCGGCCGCCGCGTTCCCCGGCGGCGAATCGATGCGCGCGATGCAGTCCCGCGCGGCCGAAGCCGTACGAGAATGGAACGCGCGCGTGGAGCGCGACCACGGCGCCGACGCCGTGTACCTCATGTGCTCGCACGGCGACATCATCAAGTCGCTCGTCGCGGACGCACTCGGACTTCATCTCGACCTCTTCCAGAGGATTTCCGTTGAACCGTGTTCCATCACCGCCATCCGTTACACCCGCCTGAGGCCGTTTCTCGTACGCCTCGGCGACACCGGTGACTTCGCGTCACTGGCACCGCGCGAAGAACCCCCGGCCGGCGACGCCACGGTCGGGGGCGGCGCGGGCGCACCGTGATCGTCGGGCGCAGTAGGGTGAAGCGGTCGCAGTAGCGCCGTTGCCGATCCCCCGACTCCAGGAGAGCAGGACGTGTCCCGTCAGGTGTTCCTCTACGACCCCCCGGACCGCTTCGTGGCCGGTACGGTCGGGCTGCCCGGACGCCGTACGTTCTTCCTCCAGGCCACCGCAGGCTCTCGGGTGACCAGCGTGGCCCTGGAGAAGACCCAGGTCGCCGCACTCGCCGAGCGCATGGACGAACTGCTCGACGAGGTGGTGCGGCGCAGCGGGGGCAACGCCGCCGTCCCGGCCCTGGCACCGGCCGAGATCTCCGACACCGGCCCGCTGGACTCCCCCGTCGAGGAGGAGTTCCGGGTCGGCACCATGGCCCTCGCCTGGGACGGCGAGGAACAGCGCATGATCGTCGAGGCGCAGGCCCTCGTCGAACTCGACGCCGAGTCCGACGAGGACCTCGCCGAGGCCGAGGAGCGCCTGCTGCAGGACGAGGAGAACGGGCCCCCGATGCTGCGGGTCCGGCTGACCGGCGCGCAGGCGAGAGCCTTCGCCAAGCGCGCCCTCGACGTCGTCAACGCCGGGCGGCCGCCGTGCCCGCTGTGCAGCCTCCCGCTCGACCCGGAAGGACACGTATGTCCGCGCCAGAACGGATACCGCCGCGGAGCGTGACCACGGTCGAGCTGCTCACCCGGGGTGAGCTCACCGTCCGTGGGCAGATCCGGGACGCCTCCAACGCGGTGCTGTACTGCTCCGTCGCCCACGAGGGCGAGGAGGTGCTGTGCGTCTACAAGCCGGTGCGCGGCGAGCGCCCCCTGTGGGACTTCCCCGACGGCACCCTCGCCCAGCGCGAGGTCGCCGCGTACGAGGTGTCCGAGGCCACCGGCTGGGGGCTGGTGCCCACCACCGTGCTGCGCGACGGGCCCTTCGGCGAGGGCATGTGCCAGGTGTGGATCGAGGGCGAGCCGGGCGACGGGCTGCTGGCCCTCGTGGACGGCGAGGAACCCGAGGCGGGCTGGAAGGCGATCGGCCTCGCCGAGGTGGGGGAGGGCCGGACGGCGCTCCTCGTGCACGCCGACGACGAGCGGCTGCGCCGCCTCGCCGTGCTGGACGCGGTCATCAACAACGCCGACCGCAAGGGGGGCCACCTGCTGCCCGGCGGTGGCGGCCGGCTCTACGGCATCGACCACGGAGTGACCTTCAACACCGAGAACAAGCTGCGCACCCTGCTGTGGGGCTGGGCGGGGGAGCCGCTGACCGAGGAGGCGGTGACGGTCCTGAAGGGCCTCCAGGAGGCCCTCGGTCCCGGCGCGGCGCTCGCCGAGCGGCTCGGCGCGCTGATCACCCCCGCGGAACTCGACGCCACGCGCGCGCGGGTCGCCGTACTGCTGGAAACGGGCAGGCATCCCGAGCCGAGCGGGGAGTGGCCGGCCATTCCCTGGCCGCCCGTGTAGGAGCAGACTGACCGGTACCGCGCAAGATGGCCTTACCGGCCATCCGGCCCGGTCCGGTTCGTATACGGAACATCCGTCCGGTTAGGCTCATGACATGCATGCCTGGCCCGCTTCCGAGGTCCCCGCCCTGCCTGGTCAGGGCCGCGACCTGAGGATCCACGACACCGCGACCGGCGGCCTCGTCACCCTCGACCCCGGTCCCGTCGCCCGTATCTACGTCTGCGGCATCACCCCGTACGACGCCACCCACATGGGGCACGCGGCGACCTACAACGCGTTCGACCTCGTTCAGCGCGTGTGGCTCGACACCAAGCGGCAGGTCCACTACGTCCAGAACGTCACCGACGTCGACGATCCGCTGCTGGAGCGCGCGCAGCGGGACGACGTCGACTGGGTGGCCCTCGCCGAGAAGGAGACGGCCCTCTTCCGCGAGGACATGACCGCCCTGCGGATGCTGCCGCCCCGGCACTACATAGGCGCGGTCGAGGCGATACCGGGCATCGTGCCGCTCGTGGAGCGGCTGCGGGAGGCGGGCGCCGCCTACGAACTCGAGGGCGACGTCTACTTCTCCGTCGAGTCCGACCCGAACTTCGGCAAGGTCTCCAACCTGGACGCGGCCGCCATGCGGCTGCTGTCCGCCGAGCGTGGCGGCGACCCGGAGCGCCCGGGCAAGAAGAACCCGCTCGACCCGATGCTGTGGATGGCCGCCCGCGAGGGCGAGCCCAGTTGGGACGGCGGCTCGCTCGGCCGCGGGCGCCCCGGCTGGCACATCGAGTGCGTCGCCATCGCCCTCGACCACCTCGGCATGACCTTCGACGTCCAGGGCGGCGGATCCGACCTCGCCTTCCCGCACCACGAGATGGGCGCCTCGCACGCCCAGGTGCTGACCGGCGAGTTCCCGATGGCCAGGGCGTACGTCCACGCCGGCATGGTCGCCCTGGACGGCGAGAAGATGTCCAAGTCCAAGGGCAACCTGGTCTTCGTGTCGCGGCTGCGCCGCGACGGCGTTGATCCCGCCGCCATCCGGCTCTCCCTGCTCGCCCACCACTACCGCTCCGACTGGGAGTGGACCGACCAGGTCCTCCAGGATGCCGTGGACCGGCTCGGCCGCTGGCGTGCCGCCGTCTCCCGGCCCGACGGCCCGCCCGCCGAGGCCCTCGTCGAGGAGATCCGCGAGGCCCTCGCGAACGACCTGGACGCCCCGGCCGCGCTCGCCGCGGTCGACCGCTGGGCGGCGCTCCAGGAGGAACAGGGCGGCACGGACATCGCGGCCCCCGGCGTGGTGTCGCGCGCCGTCGACGCGCTGCTGGGCGTGGCCCTGTAGGCGACGGCGTACGAGAGGGGCGCCTCCCCCGCGGGGAGGCGCCCCTCGTGTCGCGTGCGGACGACGAGGTCAGATCCGCTGGATCCGTACGCTGCGCAGGACGTTCGGGGACTGCGTGTCCCAGACGCCGATCACCTGGTGGCCGAGGGCGAAGGCCTCCTGGATCTGCTGGTGCAGCTGCGGAACGGGGTTGATGAGGACCCGGAACTGACCGTTGATGCGCAGGAAGACCTGCTGCGGCTGGCCCTGCAGCGGCTGCGGGATGTCGACGAAGCCGTTCGCCACGCCGGAGGCGAGCGCCTGCGCCTGGACCTGCTGGATCACCTGCTGAACCACCGCCTGCGCGAGCTGCGCCAGCTGCTGCTGGGTCTGCTGCTCCTGTTGCCGGGCCTGCTGGTCCTGCTGCTGCATCTGCTGGCCCTGGGGGGCCTGTTGCTGCGCGAACGGCTGCTGTTGTTGCTGCCCGAGCTGCTGCAGCAACTGGTGGAAGGGCTGCTGCTGACCCAGCTGCTGCAGCTGCGGCATCATGCCGACGCCCGGCCAGCCGGCGGACTGCTGCTGTCCGAACGGCTGCTGCCGGCCGTAGCCCTGCTGCTGGCCGTACTCCTGCTGCTGGCCGTAGCCCTGCTGCTGCCCGTACTCCTGCTGCTCGTAGGGCGAGGTGCTGGGGAACGGCTGGCCCTGTTGGCTCTGCTGTCCCATGTGGCCCATCTGCGGGGTGATGCTCATACGGATGTCACCTTCCCTTGATGTGAGGCCTTGCCTTGCCTGACCGTCAGCCGGTGACCACCAGGCCGACGATCTCGTCGTCCGAGAACCACACCCGGACGTCGGGCCGTCCCCCCGCGAACGCGGCGTGCACCGCCTGGCGGATCTCGGGGGACGGACGATTGAGGTTGCGCCAGGCGCCGGCCACGAACAGGCGGAGCCTGGGCGGGAGTTCACGGGGGTAGGGCAGCAGCTCGTCCCAGTACCGCTCGGCGCGGCCCGAGCCGATCGCCTGCGGCAGCAGATGGGTGACGGCCGCCTTGATGTCCGGCCGGCTGCCGATCCGCTGCGAGGCGGGGCGGCCCGGCGCGTCCTGCTGTTCGGAGCCGGTCGTCCGCAGCACCAGCCGGGCGCGATCCGGGGACATCGGTGGCTGGCCGGCCGCCTTGAGCATGCCCTGCAGCGCGGCCAGCGCGCCGACCACCACCGGGGAGGCGGAGGAGGTCCCGGAGAACGTGTCCGTGTACCAGGCGATCTCCTCGGGGCCGCCCTGCAGATCGCCGGGCCGGTCCCAGGAGCCGCCGGTGGTCGTGACCTCGCGCCCCCAGCCCTGGGCGTCCAGCCGGGCGCCGTAGTTGGAGAACGCCAGCCGGGAGCGGTCCGGCCCGTGGTCGCGGCCGTGCGTGCCGGGCGGCGGCGCGCCCGCGCCGACGAGGACGGCGCCGGAGGACTGGTTGGAGGAGTTGAACGGGTTGCGCCACCACTCGGGGAATCCGTCCGGGCGGCGCTCGTAGACCGCGTCGTCGAGCGACTCGGCGCCGTTGCCCGCCGCCTCGACCACGATGACGCCCCTGGCGGTGGCGTACCGGATGGCCGCGAAGTCGTCCGGCCACCACTCGATCGCGATGTAGCCGCGCTGGTCGTCGCGCTCGGCGTACTCGAACCGCGGTCCCGGCCGGTGGAGTTCGACCAGGACGACGTCACCGGGGCCGAGCCGCTCGGCCGCCGCGTGGATCGCCGCCGCCGTGCCGATGCCCTGGAAGGAGGCGGCCGCGGTCACCGCGTCCGGCACGATGCCGTTCACCCCGAACTCGCCCCGGTCGCCGCCGATCACGCCGATCACCGCGGTGCCGTGGTTGCGCCACGCGAGGTCGGTCAGGGGAGTGCCGACCACGACGCCGGCCAGCTTGGCGGCCAGGTCCTCATGGCCCAACTGCCAGGCGCCCTCGACGTCGACGACCGTCACCCCCTGACCGGTCCCACCGGGGCGCTGCCAGGCCCAGTGGGCGTCTATCCCCTCGGGGGCCGGGCGCAGATAGCCCTGCCGGCCGCTGAAGTCCGGGGTGGCCGGGGTGCCTTCCTTCAGCCGGCCGCTGTCGCCGGTGACGGTGGCGGGCACGGCGCCGGGCTTCACGTACGCCGTGTCGATCCCCGGCAGCGCCGCGATCCGTGAGCGCAGCTCCTGGGCGCGGCTCTCCCCGCCGCGCACCCGGTAGAACAGCGCGAGGTCGGGCACGTGCCGCTCGCCCGGCGGGGCGGAGGACTGCTGCAGCCGCTCCTCACCGCCGAACAGCGGCTCCAGCGTGAGCTGTTCGTCGCCGAGGAACATCTCGAGCGCGGAGACGTCGGCGCCGGCCGCCGAGCGGACGCCCTCGGGCCGGGCGCGCAGCCGGGCCTCGGGGCGGGCGACGACGATCAGTTCCTGCTCGGCTCCGTGATAGGTGAATCCCGCTCCGTCTGGGCCCGGCCCGGATGCTCCCGGACCCTGCGCCGGCTGTACCTGGTCGCTCATCGCTGCCGCTCCCTTCGGTCCGCGCGGGTGCGCCTTCGCTCACAACCAAGCACTCCGACGGCGAGGCGTCCAGACCGTTTTCGCCAACTCTGTTTGAAACAAGTTGAATTGGGTAACGTGTGCAATCCGTCCGGAAACAGAGGTCACGCCTCAATCCGGCCAAAGGTGGCACGTGGTTCGCCTGGGCCGGGGAAACGAGAAGGGCGGTGCGCCCGGCGCACCGCCCTTCTCGTTCACTCCTCGGAGGACTCGTCGTCCTCCCCGCCCGGTTTCGGGGGAGTCGTCGGGGGTTTCGTATGGCCGTCCCGGCGCCGCAGATACCGCTCGAACTCGCGGGCGATCGCCTCGCCGGACGCCTCCGGCAGCTCCGCGGTGTCCCGGGCCTCCTCCAGCGTCTGCACGTACTCGGCGACCTCGCTGTCCTCGGCGGCCAGCTGGTCCACGCCCACCTGCCAGGCGCGCGCGTCCTCGGGCAGCTCGCCCAGCGGGATGCGCACGTCGATCAGGTCCTCCAGCCGGTTCAGCAGCGCCAGCGTCGCCTTGGGGTTGGGCGGCTGCGACACGTAGTGCGGTACGGCCGCCCACAGGCTGACCGCCGGCACGCCCGCGTGCGCGCAGGCCTCCTGGAGGACGCCGACGATGCCCGTGGGGCCCTCGTACTTGGTCTCCTCCAGATCCATCCGCTGGGCCAGGTCGGCGTCGGACGTCGTTCCGCTGATCGGGACCGGCCGCGTGTGCGGGGTGTCGCCGAGCAGGGCGCCGAGGATGACGACCAGCTCCACGCCCAGCTCGTGCGCGAAGCCCAGCAGTTCGTTGCAGAACGAACGCCACCGCATCGACGGCTCGATGCCCCGCACGAGCACGAGGTCGCGCGGCTTCTCACCGCCGACCCGCACCACCGACAACCTTGTCGTCGGCCACGTGATCTTGCGCACTCCCGCGTCCATCCACACCGTGGGGCGGTTCACCTGGAAGTCGTAGTAGTCCTCGGCGTCGAGCGCCGCGAACACCTCGCCCTTCCACTCCCTGTCCAGATGCGCGACCGCGGTGGAGGCGGCGTCGCCGGCATCGTTCCAGCCCTCGAACGCGGCCACCATGACCGGGTCGATCAGCTCGGGAACCCCCTCGAGCTCGATCACCCAGTGCCTCCTTCCGACGTGCCCTCGCTTGACCCACCAACCTTACGGCGTTCCGCGGGGGCGCCCGCAGCCCCCTTGCACGGGGGAGTGAACGGATCACTGCCCCGTACGGACCCCCCGAACACCCAAGATCGCCACCCCGGGCAACCCCTCGGCGGCAGGTCCCTCACAGCGACGACCGCAGCCACTGCTCCACGCTCGCGATGTGCACCGTCGCCCAGGACCGTGCCGCCTCCGCGTCCCGGTCCCGCAGGGCCGACAGGATCGCCCGGTGCTCGCGCAGGGTGCGGCTGACGGCGTCCTCCTGGGTCAGGCCGCGCCAGATCCGGGCCCGGGTGGTCGGGCCCGACAGGCCGTCCAGCAGGGAGCACAGCACCGAGTTGCCCGAGCTCTGCACGATGCCCCGGTGGAAGTCGAGGTCGCAGGCGACCAGTTCCTCCACCGACGGGGCGTCCCCGAGCTTTTCCAACTGGGCGGAGAGCGCGTCCAGTTGCTGCTCGCTGATCCGGGAGGCCGCCATCGCGGTCGCGGCCGGCTCCAGGATGCGGCGCACCGCCAGGAACTCCAGGACGGTGTCGTCGCGGTGGAAGTCCACGACGAAGCTCAGTGCCTCCAGCAGCAGTTGCGGGTCCAGGCTCGTCACATAGGTGCCGTCGCCCTGCCGCACGTCCAGGATCCGGATCAGGGACAGGGCGCGGACGGCCTCGCGCAGGGAGTTGCGGGACAGGCCCAGCTCGGAGGCGAGTTCGCTCTCCTTGGGCAGCCGGTCGCCCGGCCGCAGCGCGCCGGAGACGATCATGCCCTTGATCTTCTCGATCGCCTCGTCGGTGACTGCCATGACCGGCCTCCCTGTCGCCTCATCCCTGTCGCCGCACCGTGCCGAGACCTCGGATGTCTGAGCTCATTATGTGCCTGCCCAGGTGCCCGCCTCCAGGTCGGAGATCAGTGCCTGAAGGCGCACGGCCCGCATGCGAGAGGGGCGGCTCCGTCGGCAGGGAGCCGCCCCTCATCCGGGAGCCGGCGCCCTAGGGGAGAGGGGCCGTTCCCGTCCGTGCCGGCCCCTGGTCGGGAAGGGGCCGGTGCGCGGTCACTTCTTGCCGAGCAGGTCCTGGACCCCGGCGCGGACGTCGTCCGTGGCAAGGCCCCGGATCGTCAGCGTCGTCCGGCGGCGCAGCACGTCGTCGGGCGTCTCGGCCCACTCGTGGTCCCGGGCGTAGACGACCTGCGCCCAGATCTCCGGGGCGTCCGGGTGGACGCGCTCGCCCAGCTCGGGGTTCTCGTTGGCCAGCCGGGCGATGTCGAAGGCCAGGGACCCGTAGTGCGTCGCCAGGTGCTTCGCCGTGTCGGCTGCCATCCGCGGCCCCGGGGCCGGGTTGTCCACCAGCAGCCGGTGGGCGACCGCGCGCGGGTTGGCGACACCGGGCAGCGGCAGCTTCTTCGGCAGCGACGAGATGGGTTCGAAGTCGTCGCCCAGCGGGGCGCCGGGCAGCGCCTCCAGCTTCTGCATCACCGTGCGGCCGATGTGCCGGAAGGTCGTCCACTTGCCGCCCGCGACGGACAGCATCCCGCCCCGGCCCTCGGTGACGACCGTCTCGCGCTTGGCCTTGGCCGTGTCGCCGGGGCCGCCCGGCAGCACGCGCAGACCCGCGAAGGAGTACGTGATCAGGTCACGGCTGAGCTGCTGGTCCCGGACCGAGAACGCGGCCTCGTCCAGGATCTGGGCTATGTCCTTCTCGGTGACCGCGACGTCCGCCGGGTCGCCCTCGAACTCCTCGTCGGTCGTGCCGAGGAGCAGCATGTCCTCCCAGGGGAGGGCGAAGGTGATGCGGTACTTGTCGATGGGGGTCGCCAGCGCGGCCTTCCACGGGGACGTCCGCTTCAGGACCAGATGCGCGCCCTTCGACAAGCGGATCGACGGCGCCGCATTCGGGTCCTCCATCCTGCGCAGGTGGTCGACCCACGGGCCGGTCGCGTTCAGCACCAGGCGGGCGTTGACGCCGAACTCGTCGCCCGTGGTGCGGTCCTTCAGATCCGCGCCCGTCACGCGGCCCCGGGTGAACCGGAGTCCGGTCACCTCGGCGTGGTTGAGGACGACGGCGCCCGCCTCGACGGCCGCGCGGACCGTCATCAGCGCCATGCGCGCGTCGTTCATCTGGTCGTCGCCGTAGACGGCGACGGCCTTGAGGTTGTCGGTGCGCAGCTCCGGCACGTCCTGCGCGGCCCGCGCGGGGGACAGCAGGTGGCCGACGCCGTCACCGAACGCGGAGAGCGCGGAGTAGGCGAAGACGCCCGCCCCGAGCTTCGCAGCGCCGTGCGGCCCGCCCTTGTACACGGGGAGGTAGAACGTGAGCGGGTTCGCCAGGTGGGGAGCCACCTGACGGGAGACCGCACGGCGCTCGAAGTGGTTCTCCGCCACCAGCTTCACCGCGCCGGTCTGCAGGTAGCGCAGACCGCCGTGGAGCAGCTTGGAGGAGGCGGAAGAGGTGGCGCCGGCGAAGTCGCCGGCGTCGACCAGAGCCACCCTGAGGCCGGACTGCGCGGCGTGCCAGGCGGTGGAGATGCCCAGGATGCCGCCGCCGATCACGAGAAGGTCGTACGACGCCTTGGAGAGCTGCTCCCGGGTCTCGGCGCGGCTCGGGTTGGAGCCGGAGGCCGGGTGCGTACCGAGGGCAGGCACGGACTGCAGGGTGGTCTGACTGGTCATTTCGGGTTCTTACTCCTCATCGGGCCGCGAGCCTTGCGGGGTGCTCGTCAGCCCTCGTCCTCGATCCAGCCCATGGTCCGCTCGACGGCCTTGAGCCAGGTCTTGTACTCACGGTCGCGGGTCTCCGCGTCCATGCGGGGGGTCCACTCGGCGGCCCGACGCCAGTTGGCGCGCAGGTCGTCGGTGCTGGTCCAGAAGCCGACGGCGAGACCGGCGGCGTAGGCGGCGCCGAGGCAGGTGGTCTCGGCGACCATCGGGCGCACCACGGGGGCGTCCAGGAAGTCCGAGAGGGTCTGCATCAGCAGGTTGTTGGAGGTCATGCCGCCGTCGACCTTGAGGGCCGTGAGCTCCACGCCCGAGTCCTTGGTCATGGCGTCCGTGATCTCACGGGTCTGCCAGGCGGTGGCCTCCAGGACGGCGCGGGCCAGGTGCGCCTTGGTGACGTACCGGGTCAGGCCGGCGATCACACCGCGGGCGTCGGAGCGCCAGTGCGGGGCGAACAGGCCGGAGAAGGCCGGCACGAAGTAGGCGCCGCCGTTGTCCTCGACGGAGAGCGCGAGCGTCTCGATCTCGGCGGCGGTGGAGATCAGGCCCATCTGGTCGCGCATCCACTGCACCAGCGAACCGGTGACGGCGATCGAGCCCTCCAGGGCGTAGACCGGGGCGTCGTCGCCGATGCGGTAGCCGACGGTGGTGAGCAGACCGGAGTACGAGTTGATGATCTTCTCACCGGTGTTCATCAGCATGAACGTGCCGGTTCCGTACGTCGACTTGGCCTCGCCCTCGGAGAAGCAGGTCTGGCCGAACAGGGCCGCCTGCTGGTCGCCGAGCGCCGAGGCGACCGGGATGCCGCCGAGCAGCTCGCCCAGCTTGCCGCCCTTGATCTCGCCGTAGACCTCGGCGGAGGAGCGGATCTCGGGCAGCATCGCCAGCGGCACGCCGATGGACTCGGCGATCTTGTCGTCCCACTCCAGGGTGTGCAGGTTCATCAGCATGGTGCGGGAGGCGTTGGTGACGTCGGTGTAGTGCTTGCCGCCGTCGACACCACCGGTCAGGTTCCAGATGACCCAGGTGTCCATGGTGCCGAAGAGGATGTCGCCGCGCTCGGCGCGCTCGCGCAGGCCCTCGACGTTGTCGAGCAGCCAGCGGGCCTTCGGGCCGGCGAAGTAGGAGGCGAGGGGGAGACCCGTCTCGCGGCGGAAGCGGTCCTGGCCGACGTTGCGGCCGAGCTCCTTGCACAGGGCGTCGGTGCGGGTGTCCTGCCAGACGATGGCGTTGTGGACGGGCTCACCGGTGTTCTTGTCCCACAGCAGCGTCGTCTCGCGCTGGTTGGTGATGCCGATGGCCTTGATGTCGTCGCGAGTGATGCCGGCCTTCTGGATGGCCCCGGCGACGACCTCCTGGACGTTGGTCCAGATCTCGTTGGCGTTGTGCTCGACCCAGCCCGGCTTCGGGAAGATCTGCTCGTGCTCCTTCTGGTCGACGGAGACGATACGGCCGTCCCGGTCGAAGACGATGCAGCGGCTGGAGGTGGTGCCCTGGTCGATGGCGGCGATGAAGGGGCCGGCGGTGTGCGCGTCGGTCACTGTGTGCTCCTGGGTTTCCGTGAGTTAAGGGGTCGTTCTACCGGTGCTTTAAGCAAAAGCGACGTTGTAGATGCCTGCAGCGATCGCGCCGCCGATCAGCGGACCGACCACCGGGATCCAGGCGTAGCCCCAGTCGGAGCCGCCCTTGTTGGGCAGGGGCAGGAGGGCGTGCACGATGCGCGGACCCAGGTCACGGGCCGGGTTGATCGCGTAGCCCGTCGGGCCGCCGAGGGAGAGACCGATCGAGACGACGACGAGCGCGGTGATCAGCGCGCCCAGGGTGCCCAGACCGTTGCCCTTGTCGTTGAGGCCCTGCGTGAGCACGGCCAGGACCAGAACGATGGTGCCGATGATCTCCGTGGCGAGGTTCTGCCAGACGACACGGATCTCCGGACCGGTGGAGAAGACGCCGAGGACCGGGCCCGCGCCCTTCTCCTGCGCCTCCACGGCCTTGGCCGTCGTGGCCTGCGCACCCGGGCCGCCGACGATCTCCTTGTCGGTGAGGTGCGCGTGGAACTGCCCGTAGTAGGCGACCCACACCAGGGTCGCGCCGATCGCGGCGCCGAGCAGCTGGCCGGCCCAATAGACCGGAACGTTGCTCCAGTCACCGTCCTTGATGGCGAGCGCGAGCGTCACGGCCGGGTTGAGGTGGGCGCCGGACAGCGGCGCCGAGGTGTAGACGGCCGTCAGTACGGCGAAGCCCCACCCGAAGGTGATGGCGAGCCAGCCGGCGTTGCGCGCCTTGGAGGCCTTCAGCGTGACGGCCGCGCAGACGCCGCCGCCGAGCAGGATGAGTATGGCGGTACCGATGGTCTCGCCGATGAAGATGTCGGAGCTGGACACCCGCGACTCCTTTGTCCTTCGTCCAGGGGACCGAACCCCGGGTCCCTCCGGAGGTTCG
Organism: Streptomyces sp. C1-1; assembly: GCF_050214755.1. Lineage (NCBI taxonomy): Bacteria > Bacillati > Actinomycetota > Actinomycetes > Kitasatosporales > Streptomycetaceae > Streptomyces > Streptomyces sp. C1-1. The sequence continues at coordinate 7,933,160 of NZ_CP189826.1, forward strand.
AGCTGCCCTCGGGGGTGAGAGCGGTGTCGGCCCTTGGCGTTGTCACACTCTAACGCGTATTGCCGGTAGGTGTTCGACAATGCCGACCGATGGACGGGAGTCTCGCCGCGGCGTCACGTGTGCGTCAAGGGTTCTGTTGTCGAAAGCACGATCGTTACTGATTGCCGTGAGTCGTCGATCTTGCTGGTCAGGTGCGTACGGCGGAGTAACAAGCACCCTGCGTACCGGCCGGGCGGTACGTCCGTTGTGTCAGGGTACGGGTGAGACCGGGACGCGCCACCCGCGTCCCGGTCCTCGTACCGCTTCCTCAGAACCGCCCGGCACCCAGATCCCGCGACACCGCACGCGCGCAGTCCCGCACGGCCGCGATCAGCTCCGGCCGCAGCGCGTCCTTCTCCTCGGCCCGGCACAGCCGTTCCACGGCCCCGGTGATGCCGACCGCGCCCACCGGCATCCGCCGCCGGTTGTGGATGGGCGCGGCGACGGACGCCACGCCCTCCCAGGTCTCCTCGACGTCGGCCGCGTACCCACGCGCGCGGGTGAGGTCGAGGATGTGCTCGAAGTCCTCCGCCTCGCACACCGTGCGGTCCGTGAACGGCTTGCGGTCGGCCTCCATCGCCTCGCTGTGCGCGACCGGGTCGTAGGCCGACAGCACCTTGCCCAGGGCGGTGGAGTGCAGTGGCTGCATGGCCCCGATCTCCAGCACCTGCCGGCTGTCGTCGGGCCGGAAGACGTGGTGCACGATGAGCACCCCCTGCTGGTGCAGCACGCCGAGGTACACGCTCTCACCGCTGGAGCGGGCCAGGTCGTCCGTCCACACCAGGGCACGCGCGCGCAGCTCGTGGACGTCCAGATAGGTCGTGCCCAGACGCAGCAGCTCCGCCCCCAGCTGATACCGCCCGGAGGCCTCGTCCTGCTCGACGAAACCCTCCTGCTGGAGGGTGCGCAGAATGCCGTGGGCGGTGCCCTTGGCGAGACTCAGCGACGAGGCGATGTCCGAGAGGCCGAGCCGCCGCTCGCCGCCCGCGAGCAGCCGCAGCATCGCGGCCGCCCGTTCGAGCGACTGGATGTTCCGTGCCATCGCCGTACTGCCTCCGTCCCCTTCGAACGTCGACGTAACGTCGTCGTTGCCACCGTTCGGCAATGTCGAACACTACCGGTCCATGCCGACCCACCGCTAATACTCGTACGGCACCTGTTGTGTCACGCGTCTCCCCCCAGGTGCCTGACGGCCATCCCGGTCCGCCTCGTGGACGCCCCGACCGCGAAGCGGCCCACCCGGTTACTCTGGCCAGGTGCGCCCACCGCGGAGAGTTCCACGGAACGCGCAAAGCCGACAGCCGTCGCACCATAAGGGAGCCCCTTTCATGGCCTCGTCGCCACCGACCCCTTCCGCCGACAGCCGGGCCCGTGCGTCCGCGCTCCGTGAAGCGCTGGCCACCCGAGTGGTGGTCGCCGACGGAGCGATGGGCACGATGCTCCAGGCCCAGGAGCCCACCCTCGAGGACTTCCAGAACCTCGAAGGCTGCAACGAGATCCTCAACGTCACCCGTCCGGACATCGTCCGCTCCGTCCACGAGGAGTACTTCGCGGCGGGTGTCGACTGCGTCGAGACGAACACCTTCGGCGCCAACCACACCGCGGCGACCGAGTACGACATCGCCGACCGGGTGCACGAACTGTCCGAGGCCGGTGCCCGGATCGCCCGCGAGGTGGCCGACGAGTACGCCGCCCGCGACGGCCGTACCCGCTGGGTGCTGGGCTCGATCGGCCCCGGCACCAAGCTGCCGACCCTCGGCCACGTCGGCTACACCACCATCCGCGACGGCTACCAGGCCAACGCGGAAGGCCTGCTCGCCGGTGGCGCCGACGCCCTGATCGTGGAGACCACCCAGGACCTGCTGCAGACCAAGGCCTCGGTCGTCGCCGCGCGCCGCGCCATGGAGGCGACCGGCAGCGATGTGCCCCTGCTGGTGTCGATGGCCTTCGAGACCACGGGCACCATGCTGCTCGGCTCGGAGATCGGCGCCGCACTGACGGCGCTGGAGCCCCTCGGCATCGACATGATCGGCCTGAACTGCTCGACCGGCCCCGCCGAGATGAGCGAGCACCTGCGCTACCTGGCCCGGCACTCCCGCACGCCGCTGCTGTGCATGCCGAACGCCGGTCTGCCGATCCTCACCAAGGACGGCGCGCACTTCCCGCTCGGCCCCGAGGGCCTGGCGGACGCCCAGGAGACCTTCGTCCGCGACTACGGCCTGAACCTGGTCGGCGGCTGCTGCGGTACGACGCCCGAACACCTGCGCCAGCTCGTGGAGCGCGTCCGCGAGGCCACACCCGTCGAGCGGACCCCCCAGCCCGAGCCCGGCGCCGCCTCCCTCTACCAGACCGTGCCGTTCCGCCAGGACACCTCATACCTGGCCATCGGCGAGCGCACCAACGCCAACGGCTCCAAGAAGTTCCGCGAGGCGATGCTGGAGGGGCGCTGGGACGACTGTGTGGAGATGGCCCGCGAGCAGATCCGCGAGGGCGCCCACATGCTGGACCTCTGCGTGGACTACGTCGGCCGCGACGGCGTCGCCGACATGGAGGAGCTGGCCGGCCGCTTCGCCACGGCCTCCACCCTTCCGATCGTGCTGGACTCCACCGAGGTCGACGTCATCCGGGCGGGCCTGGAGAAGCTCGGCGGCCGCGCGGTCATCAACTCCGTCAACTACGAGGACGGCGACGGCCCCCAGTCCCGCTTCGCCAAGGTCACCACGCTCGCCCGCGAGCACGGCGCCGCGCTGATCGCGCTGACCATCGACGAGGAGGGCCAGGCCCGCACCCCCGAGAAGAAGGTCGAGATCGCCGAGCGGCTCATCGACGACCTCACCGGCAACTGGGGCATCCACGAGTCGGACATCCTCATCGACACCCTGACCTTCACCATCTGTACCGGTCAGGAGGAGTCCCGCAAGGACGGCATCGCCACCATCGAGGCGATCCGCGAGCTCAAGCGCCGCCACCCTGACGTGCAGACCACGCTGGGCCTGTCGAACATCTCCTTCGGCCTCAACCCGGCCGCCCGCATCCTGCTCAACTCCGTCTTCCTCGACGAGTGCGTGAAGGCGGGCCTGGACTCGGCGATCGTGCACGCCTCGAAGATCCTGCCCATCGCCCGCTTCAGCGAGGAAGAGGTCACCACGGCCCTCGACCTCATCCACGACCGCCGCAGCGAGGGCTACGACCCCCTGCAGAAGCTGATGCAGCTCTTCGAGGGCGCCACCGCCAAGTCCCTCAAGGCCGGCAGGGCCGAGGAACTGGCCGCCCTCCCGCTGGAGGAGCGCCTCAAGCGCCGCATCATCGACGGCGAGCGCAACGGCCTGGAGGCCGACCTCGACGAGGCCCTCCAGGAGCGCCCCGCCCTCGACATCGTCAACGAAACCCTCCTGGACGGCATGAAGGTCGTCGGCGAGCTGTTCGGCTCCGGCCAGATGCAGCTGCCGTTCGTGCTGCAGTCCGCCGAGGTCATGAAGGCCGCCGTCGCCCACCTCGAACCGCACATGGAGAAGTCCGACGCCGAGGGCAAGGGCACCATCGTGCTGGCCACCGTCCGCGGCGACGTGCACGACATCGGCAAGAACCTCGTCGACATCATCCTGTCCAACAACGGCTACAACGTCGTCAACCTCGGCATCAAGCAGCCCGTCTCCGCGATCCTGGAGGCCGCCGAGGAACACAGGGCCGACGTCATCGGCATGTCCGGTCTCCTGGTGAAGTCCACCGTGATCATGAAGGAGAACCTGGAGGAGCTCAACCAGCGCGGACTGGCGACCGACTACCCCGTCATCCTCGGCGGCGCCGCCCTCACCCGCGCCTACGTCGAGCAGGACCTGCACGAGATCTACGAAGGCGAAGTCCGCTACGCCCGCGACGCGTTCGAGGGCCTGCGCCTCATGGACGCCCTCATCGGCGTCAAGCGGGGCGTGCCCGGCGCGGTCCTGCCCGAACTCAAGCAGCGCCGGGTGCGGGCGACTTCGGCCGTCGAGGTCGAGGAACGCCCCGAGGAGGGCCACGTCCGCTCCGACGTCGCCACCGACAACCCCGTCCCCACCCCGCCGTTCTGGGGCACCCGCGTCATCAAGGGCATCCAGCTCAAGGAGTACGCGTCCTGGCTCGACGAGGGCGCCCTGTTCAAGGGCCAGTGGGGCCTGAAGCAGGCCCGCACCGGCGAAGGGCCGACCTACGAGGAGCTCGTCGAGGCCGAGGGCCGGCCGAGGCTGCGCGGCCTGCTGGACCGGCTGCAGACCGAGAACCTGCTCGAAGCGGCCGTCGTCTACGGCTACTTCCCCTGCGTGTCCAAGGACGACGACCTGATCATCCTGGACGAGCAGGGCAACGAACGCACCCGCTTCACCTTCCCCCGCCAGCGCCGCGGCCGCCGTCTGTGCCTCGCGGACTTCTTCCGCCCCGAGGAGGCCGGGGAGACCGACGTGGTCGGCCTCCAGGTCGTCACCGTCGGCTCGAAGATCGGCGAGCGGACGGCGAAGCTGTTCGAGGCCAACGCCTACCGCGACTACCTCGAACTGCACGGCCTGTCCGTGCAGTTGGCCGAGGCCCTCGCCGAGTACTGGCACGCGCGCGTGCGTTCGGAGCTCGGCTACGCCGCAGAGGACCCCGGCGACATCGAGGACATGTTCGCCCTGAAGTACCGGGGCGCGCGCTTCTCCCTCGGCTACGGGGCGTGCCCGAACCTCGAGGACCGCGCCAAGATCGCCGACCTGCTCGAACCCGAGCGCATCGGAGTGCAGCTCTCCGAGGAGTTCCAGCTCCACCCCGAGCAGTCCACGGACGCGATCGTGATCCACCACCCGGAGGCGAAGTACTTCAACGCGCGCTGAAACCGCCCACGACAGGCGCGAAAGCGCAGCTCACAGCGCCCCCCGGCGGTATTCACGGTGTGCCCCGAGGCCACGCCGATTAAACGAGGCGCTTCGGCGACGGGCGACGTACACTGGTCGGTCCACTGCAGGCCGGTTCCCCGCGCGGGAACCGGCCTGCTCGTCCCCCAAGGAGGTGCGCCCGGATGACAAGTACGGTCCCCGCGCTCGGAACCCGTACGGCCGAAGGCTCAGCCCTGCAGGCCGTGCTCCTCGACATGGACGGCACCCTGGTGGACACCGAGGGTTTCTGGTGGGACGTCGAGGTCGAGATCTTCGCCGCCCTCGGCCACACCCTCGACGACTCCTGGCGCCACGTCGTGGTCGGCGGTCCCATGACCCGCAGCGCGGGGTTCCTGATCGAGGCCACCGGCGCCGACATCACCCTCGCCGAGGTCACGGTGCTGCTCAACCAGGGCTTCGAGGCCCGTATCGGCCAGGCCCTGCCCCTGATGCCGGGCGCCGCGCGGCTGCTCGCCGAACTCTCCGAGTACGAGATCCCGACCGCCCTGGTCTCCGCCTCCCACCGGCGCATCATCGACCGGGTGCTCTCCTCGCTCGGCTCCCAGCACTTCGCCCTGTCGGTCGCCGGCGACGAGGTACGGCGCACGAAGCCGCACCCCGACCCGTATCTGGTCGCCGCCGCCGGACTCGGCGTGGATCCGGCCAGATGCGCGGTCGTCGAGGACACCGCGACCGGTGTGGCGGCGGCCGAGGCGGCCGGCTGCCACGTCGTGGCGGTCCCCTCGGTGGCCCCTATCACCCCCGCCGAGCGGCGGACCGTGGTGAGCTCCCTCGAAGAGGTCGACCTGGCATTTCTGCGCGGGCTGATCACCGGCTGATCACCGGCCGATCACCGGCCGATGACGGAAATGCGCCGACCGTTCACGCAGCGTACGGCGCCGATAGGGTCCGGAATTCCGGCGCGGGTGTGCGAAGGAATTCGAACCCGGCTGGATGGCCGAATTCCGGTGGCCCAACCCGTTGTTGATGTGTGACGTTCCCCACGCGTTCAAGGGTCGACAGGTGGGGTCCGCTGTGCTGCGCACGCCCTTTCCCGGGCCTGTGGTGGGACCTTGTGTCCCGATTGATGGAAAGCTGCACTAATCCTTCCGCTGTCGGGTTTTCGGTGTGTCCACGCCCGGTTTCACTGCGTGATGGCGTCTCAACTCCCATGACCGCGAACCCCCGCGCAGGTGCGGACTAATCTCGTCGCGAGAACCGTCGCCCCTACCCCCGTGTGCCGCCGCGACACCCCTGCATGCCGGTTACACGGACCTGAACAGCTCTGGAGAAACACGAGCATGAACCGCAAGTCTTTGGTGCTGCCGGCCGTCGTCGGCCTGCTCGCGCCCGTGCTCGCCGCCTGCGGCGGCTCCGACAGCGGCAGCAGTGGTGGAAACGCGATCAAGGTCGGCACCACCGACACGTTCACCGCGACGAAGGACGCCCCCGCACCCCTGGACCCGGCGTACGCCTACGACGTCGGCACCTGGAACATCCTGCGCCAGACCGTGCAGACCCTGATGATCCAGCCGAAGGGCGAGGGCGACCCGGTGCCCGAGGCGGCCCAGAGCTGCGGCTTCACCGACAGTGGCAACGAGCGCTACGCGTGCACCCTGCGCGACGGTCTGAAGTTCGCCAACGGCGACAAGGTCACCGCGGCCGACGTGAAGTACTCCATCGACCGCGCGCGTGCCATCAACGCCGAGGGCGGTCCGGTCGGCCTGCTATCGACCATCGACACCGTCGAGACGCACGGTGACAACGAGGTCATCTTCCACCTCAAGACCGCCGACGCCACCTTCCCGTTCAAGCTGTCGACCCCGGTCGCCGGCATCGTCAACCCCGACGACTACGAGAAGAACAAGCTGCGCGACGGCTTCGACGTCGACGGCTCCGGCCCCTACACGCTGTCGACGGACGTCAAGGACAACGCGATCGTCACCGCCACCTTCACCAAGAACCCCAACTACAAGGGGGTGCTGAAGGTGAACAACACCAAGGTCCAGATGGTGTCCTTCAAGGACGCCACGGCCATGGGCGCCGCGCTGGACAAGGGTGACATCGACGTCATGACCCGCACCATGTCACCGGAGCAGATCCAGAAGCTGTCCGACAGCACCGACGACAACGAGGACCTCGTCGAGATGTCCGGCCTGGAGATCCGCTACCTGGCCTTCAACACCGACGCCAAGTCGGTCAAGGACAAGGCCGTCCGCCAGGCGATGGCCCAGCTGATCAACCGCGGCGAACTCGTCTCCAAGGTCTACGGCACCCAGGCCGAGCCCCTGTACTCGCTGGTCCCGGCGAGCATCACCGGCCACTCCAACGCGTTCTTCAACAAGTACGGCGACCCCAGCACCGCCAAGGCCAAGGCCCTGCTGACCAGGGCGAACATCACCACCCCGGTCAAGCTCACGCTGCACTACACGACCGACCACTACGGGTCGGCCACCGCGAAGGAGTTCAAGATCCTTCAGCAGCAGCTCAACGACAGCGGGCTGTTCGACGTCAGCATCCAGGGCACGAAGTGGGACGCCTACATCCCGGCCGAGCGCAAGGGCCAGTACGACGTCTGGGGCATGGGCTGGTTCCCCGACTTCCCGGACGCCGACAACTACCTCGCGCCGTTCCTCGACGCCGACAACTTCCTCAAGCTGCCGTACCGGAACAGCCGGATCATCAACACCCTGATCCCGGACTCCCGCCGCGAGGCCGACCGCCTGGCCGCCGCCTCCGACCTCACCACGATCCAGGACATCGTCGCCGAAGACGTTCCGCTCATCCCGCTGTGGCAGGGCAAGCAGTACGTCGCCGCCCGCGACAACGTCACGGGAACCGCCTACGCACTCAACTCCTCCTCCACCCTCCAGCTCTGGGAGCTCGGCCGTGGTGTGAGCGGCTGATCTCCCTGTGCCCGGGGCCCGGGGACGGCGGCCCCGGGGTCCCGATACCGACGACAAGGCACATGCTGTGAACATGCGCAACCAGTGGCCGGTCCTGCCCGTAGTGGCGGGGCTGGCCTCCGGCCTGTTGACCGGCTGCGGCGCGGGCAACGGCGATTCCGGCGGCACCGGGTCCTCCGTGGTCATGGGGATGTCCGACGACGTCCTGGCCACCGACCCCGCCTCGGGCTACGACCCCGGCTCCTGGCTGTTGTTCAACAACGTCTTCCAGTCGCTGCTCGCCTTCCCCAACGGAGGCACCGAGCCGGTGCCCGAGGCCGCCCGGTCGTGCGAGTTCGCCGACACCGCGACCAAGGTCTACCGGTGCACGCTCAAGGACGGCCTGAAGTTCAGCAACGGTGACGCGCTCACCTCCGAGGACGTCAAGTTCTCCTTCGACCGCATGCTGAAGATCAACGACGACGCCGGTCCGGCGATCATGTTCCCGATGCTGGGCAGGATCGAGACACCGGACGCCAAGACGGTCGTCTTCCACCTGAAGGAGCCGGACGCCACCTTCCCCAGCAAGATCGCCTCTGGCGCGGGTTCCATCGTCGACCACAACGAGTACGACGGGAACAAGCTCCGCAAGGACGGCAAGGCGGTCGGCTCCGGCCCCTACAAGCTGGACTCCTTCAGCAAGGACAAGGCCGTCTTCTCGGTCAACGGCAACTACAAGGGCACCGCGAAGGTCAAGAACTCCGGCGTCACGCTCAAGCTGTTCCACGGCGACCAGGCCAAACTGAAGCGCGCCCTCCAGGACGGCAAGATCGACATCGCCTACCGGGGACTGAGCGCCGGCGACATCGCCGACCTGCAGAACGCCGACAACAAGGCCACCACCGAGGTCGTCGAGGGCAGCAGCGCCGAGGTGCAGCACCTGGTCTTCAACATGAAGGACCCGGTCGCCGGAAAGCTCGGCGTGCGCAAGGCCATCGCCTACCTGCTCGACCGCGACGCCCTGATCAAGAACGTCTACGAGGGCACGGCCACCCCGCTCTACTCGATCATCCCGGCCGGCATCGTGGGCCACAACACGGCGTTCTTCGACACCTACGGCGCCAGCCCCTCGCCCGCCAAGGCCGCCGCCGCCCTGAAGGACGCGGGCATCACCGGCAAGGTCAAGCTCACCCTCTGGTCCACCCCCTCCCGCTACGGCCCCGCCACCGACCAGGAGCTCAAGGCCATCGCCGGACAGCTCAACGCCAGCGGCCTGTTCGCCGCCGACGTCAAGTCCGTCGCCTTCGACCAGTACGAGAAGGACATCGCCAAGGGCAAGTACGGCGTGTACGTCAAGGGCTGGGTGCCGGACTACCCGGACGCCGACAACTTCACCGCCCCCTTCTTCGGCAAGGGCAACGTCCTGAGCAACAACTACAGCAACAACACGATCACCGGCACACTCATCCCGCGCACCGCCGCCGAGAGCGACCGCGCCGCGACCGACAACGACTACGCCAGGCTGCAGGACATCGTCGCCCAGCAGCTGCCCGTCCTCCCGGTCTGGCAGGCCAAGCAGTACGCGGTCACCCGCGAGAACGTCTACGGCCTCGAATACTGCCTCGACGCCTCGACCGTCTTCCGCTTCTGGGAGCTCAGCAAGGGCTGACGGACGGCCACACACACGGAGGGCGCCCCTTGGTCACAAGGGGCGCCCTCCGCCGTCGCATGCCCTACTGGGCGCCGGGGCGCACCAGCCCGCTCTCGTACGCGTACACCGCGGCCTGCACCCGGTCGCGCAGCCCCAGCTTGGTCAGCACATGGCCCACATGCGTCTTCACCGTCGTCTCGCTGACGAACAGGTCCGCCGCGATCTCCGCGTTGGACAGCCCCCGCGCCACCAGCTTCAGCACCTCCACCTCACGGTCGGTGAGCGTGTGCAGCGTGTCCGGCACCGGCTCGTCACCGGAGGGCAGGTGAGTGGCGTACTTGTCCAGCAGCCGCCGGGTGATGCTCGGCGCCAGCATCGCCTCGCCCGCCGCCACCACCCGGATCGCCTGCACGAGCTCATTGGCCGGCGCGTCCTTCAGAAGGAACCCGCTCGCCCCCGCCCGCAGCGCCTCGACCACGTACTCGTCGAGGTCGAAAGTGGTCAGCACCAGCACCTTCGCCGGGCCGTCCCGCCCGGGCCCGGTGATCTGCCGGGTCGCCTCCACCCCGTCCATCCGGGGCATCCGGATGTCCATCAGAACCACATCGGGCTGCAGCGCCCGCACCTGGTCGAGGGCCTGGAGGCCGTCTCCGGCCTCGCCGACGACCGCGAGATCCTGCTCCGCCTCCAGGATCATCCGGAAACCGGTACGCAGCAGCGGCTGGTCGTCGACCAGTAGGACGCGGATGGCCACGTGACACTCCTTCGCTAGTCCGGCCCCATTCTGCCCTGCGGGACGTCACCCGACCCGACCGCCCTCACCGGCAGCGGATAGGGCGGGGGAGTGCCCCCGAACTCGGGGCAGTGCGCCTGGTGATCGCACCAGCCGCACAGCTTCGTCGGCCGGGGCCGCCAGTCGCCGGACTCGGTGGCCTCACGGATCGCCTCCCACAGCGCGAGCAGCTTGCGCTCCACCCGCTCCAGGTCGGCGAGGACCGGGTCGTACGTCAGGACATCCCCGCTGCCGAGATACACCAGCTGCAGCCGCCGCGGGATCACCTTCTTCAGGCGCCACACCACCAGGGCGTAGAACTTCATCTGGAACAGGGCGCCTTCGGCGTACTCCGGTCGGGGCGCCTTGCCCGTCTTGTAGTCGACGATCCGCACCTCGCCCGTCGGCGCCACGTCGACCCGGTCGATGATCCCGCGCAGCGTCAGCCCGGAGTCCAGCTCGGCCTCCACGAACAACTCCCGCTCCGCGGGCTCCAGCCGGGTCGGATCCTCCAGTGTGAACCACCGCTCGACGAGCCGCTCGGCCTCGCCCAGCCAGCGCGCCAGCCGCTCGCCGTCGGGATCGTCCTCGAACAGCTCCACCACCTCCGGCCGGCTCTCCCGCAGCCGGTCCCACTGACCCGGGATCAGGGACTTGGCGCGCGGCGCCGTCCGCTCCGCGGCGGGGGCGTCGAAGAGCCGCTCCAGCACCGCGTGCACCAGCGTCCCTCGGGTCGCCGCCTCGCTCGGCCTCTCCGGCAGGCGGTCGATGACACGGAAGCGGTAGAGCAGAGGGCACTGCATGAAGTCACCGGCACGCGACGGCGACAGACTGGCCGGCGCTATGGCGGCGGGCCGGTCCGCGTCCGCCGTCTCCACGGCCGCGTCCGCCGTCTCCACGGCCGCGTCCGCCGTCTCCACGGCCGCGTCCGCCGCCACCGCGGTCGTCACCGCGGTCCTCACCGCCGTCGTCACCCTCGTCTGCTCGGCCACCACAGGAAGATCCGCCGGTGCCGGACCCCCGCCATGGGCCTCGGCCGTGCCCTCCGCGCTGTTCTCCATGCCCACAGACCTTACGGCCCGCCACTGACAGTGACCCGCCCACCGCCGCAACGGGTGCGGCCGCCGGGGAGACACCGGGGGTGCCGGGGCGGAACGCACCGCGACGGCCGCATACCATCGACCCCAGACCCTTCCGCCCGGCAGGCGCGGAAGACGCTTCGAACGAGGGGACACCGTGGACCAGAGCGGCGGGAGCGGGCAGCAGCGGCCCGGCACCGACGAGCCGGCCGAGCCCCACACGGGACCGGCCCCGGCCACCCCCTCACCCACCCAGGCCGACGCACAGCCCACGGACGCACGACGGACCACCACGACCAGGGACGCCGCCAAGGGGGACCCCTCGATGGGCGACAGCACGCAAGCGCCGACCACCGACACCGGGGCAGCCCCGGCCGCCGGCGACCCGAACGCACAGGTGGGCCCGCGAGAGCAGACGGGGAACCAGGACGCCGACCCCACGGGCGACCCCGCCCCCCAGGAGCGGCCCGCCGCCCCCCAGAGCGAGGCCGCCACCGCGGCACAGCGGGACGAGGACCAGCCGACGGACGCCGACGACACGCCCGCGCACCGCCCCACCGGTCCCGACACGCCCGCCGACCACCCCACCGACGCGCCCGCAGGCGGCCACCCCACCGGTCCGGACGCCGACCATCGAGCCTCCTCCACGCCGGGCCACCTCACGCACCCCGACCGCGCCCTCGCCCACTCCGGCGCCAAGAACCCCCCGCCCCAGCGTCGCGAATCCCCCCGAGGCGGACTCCTCATGGGCCGCCCCTTCGGCGTACCCGTGTACGTCGCCCCCAGCTGGTTCCTCGTCGCCGCCCTCATCACCTGGGTCTTCGGCGGCCAGCTCGACCGCGTCCTGCCCGAACTCGGCGCCGCCCGCTACCTCGTCTCCCTCTTCTTCGCCGTCGCCTTCTACGCCTCCGTCCTCGTCCACGAACTCGCCCACACCGTCGCCGCCCTCCGCTTCAAACTCCCGGTCCGCCGCATCCAGCTCCAGTTCTTCGGCGGCGTCTCCGAGATCGAGAAGGAAGCCGAGACCCCCGGCAGGGAGTTCGTCCTGGCCTTCGTCGGCCCCCTGCTCTCCCTCGTCCTCGCCGGGATCTTCTACGTCGCCATGCAGCCCGTCGAACCCGGCACCGTCCCCGGCGTCCTGCTCGCCGGTCTGATGATCTCCAACCTCATCGTCGCCGCCTTCAACCTCCTGCCCGGCCTCCCCCTCGACGGCGGCCGAATGCTCCGCGCCGTCGTCTGGAAGATCACCGGCAAACCCATGAGCGGCACCGTCGCCGCCGCCTGGGTCGGCCGCGCCCTCGCCGTCTCCGTCCTGATCGGCCTGCCGCTGCTCACCCAGTCCGGCGCCCTCGGCTCCACCGCCGAGGACAGCGTCGGCATGGACACCGTCACCGACGCCCTGCTCGCCGCCATCCTCGCCGCGATCATCTGGACCGGCGCCGGCAACAGCCTCCGCATGGCCCGCCTGCGCGAACACCTCCCGGAACTGCGCGCCCGCAACCTCACCCGCCGCGCCGTCCCCGTCGAGACCGACACCCCCCTCTCCGAGGCCCTGCGCCGCGCCAACGCCGCAGGCGCCCGCGCCCTCGTCGTCGTAGACGCCGAGGGCAGCCCCCTCTCCCTGGTCCGCGAGGCCGCCATCGTCGGCGTACCCGAACACCGCCGCCCCTGGGTCGCCGTCAGCGGCCTCGCCCAGGAACTCACCGACGGCATGCGCGTCTCCGCGGAACTCGCCGGCGAGGACCTCCTCGACGTCCTGCGCGCCACCCCCGCCACCGAATACCTGGTCGTCGAGGAGACCGGCGAGATCTACGGCGTCCTGTCCGCGGCCGACGTCGAACGCGCCTTCGTGAAGGCCATGGCCAGGCCCTCCTCCTAGTGGTCGGCGGCCCCCGCAAACCCCGGTAGGCTGTTCACATGTCCGAACCGACCGGTGCCGCCCGCAGGCGCGGGCCCTTCAAGGTCGGGGACCAGGTTCAGCTGACCGACCCCAAGGGCCGCCACTACACGTTCACGCTCGAAGCCGGAAAGAACTTCCACACCCACAAGGGTTCCTTCCCGCACGACGAGCTGATCGGCGCACCCGAGGGCAGCGTTGTCCGCACCACCGGTAACGTCGCCTACCTCGCGCTGCGCCCCCTGCTCCCCGACTACGTCCTGTCCATGCCCCGCGGGGCAGCCGTCGTCTACCCCAAGGACGCGGGGCAGATCCTCGCCTTCGCCGACATCTTCCCCGGCGCGCGCGTCGTGGAGGCCGGAGTCGGCTCCGGCTCGCTCAGCAGCTTCCTGCTGCGCGCCATCGGCGACCAGGGCATGCTCCACAGCTACGAGCGCCGCGAGGACTTCGCCGAGATCGCCCAGCAGAACGTGGAGCGCTACTTCGGCGGCCCCCACCCCGCCTGGCAGCTCACCGTCGGCGACCTCCAGGACAACCTCTCCGACACCGACGTCGACCGCGTCATCCTCGACATGCTCGCCCCCTGGGAGTGCCTCGAGGCCGTCTCCAAGGCGCTCGTCCCCGGCGGCATCCTCTGCTGCTACGTCGCCACCACCACCCAGCTCGCCCGGACCGTCGAGTCCATCCGCGAGATCGGCTCCTTCAACGAGCCGACCGCCTGGGAGACGATGATCCGCAACTGGCACATCGAGGGCCTGGCCGTCCGCCCCGACCACCGGATGATCGGCCACACCGGCTTCCTCCTCACCGCCCGCCGCCTCGCAGACGGCGTCGAGCCCCCCATGCGCCGCCGCCGTCCCGCCAAGGGCGCCTACGGCGAGGACTACGCCGGCCCCAACGCCGACGGCGGCAGCCGCTGACACCGCCCCACACCGCAGCAACGCACGGGCGCCGCGGTCGAGTTACCGGAAAACCCACCGGAACTCGACCTCGGCGCCTTTCTCCTGACAGCACGCCACAAACCGAACAAAACCGGCGGTCCCCGTTCGTCATCCCGTACCCCGCCGTTCCCCCGCACTGTGACGTGTGGCACGATGCGTGCCACCCCCACCGGCACAGCCCTCACAGGAGACGCTCCTAGTGCAGCAATCCGCCGTCCCGGAACTGGCACACACGCACACCCGTCCCATCCACTGGGTCGCCACCGCCACGGCGGTCGCCGGCGTCATGGCCCTCTCCTCGGTCCTGCAGCCCAACTCGGCGACGGCGGCCCAGACCGCCGACCCGCACACCAGGACCGTCCACGCCGCCGCCGCGCCCGGCACGGCCGGAGTCGACTTCCCGATCACCTGCGGTCCGGTGAAAGCGGTCGTGCGCAAGAAGACCACCGGGGACCTCGACGGCGACGGCAACCCCGAGACGGTCGCGATCGTGCACTGCGACGCACCCATGGGCACCCCGCCCGACGGCGTCTACGTCCTCACCCGCGCCACCGACGGCACACCCCGCGTGGTCGCCACCCTGCTCGACCCCAAGGCCGGCGACACGGTGAGCGACTTCGCGATACGCGACGGCGCCGTCACCGCCACCCTCCTCGGCTACTCCACCGACGACGTACCCCGCTGCTGCCCCGACGTCACCGACCACGTGAAGTGGCAGTGGAAGAACGGCACGTTCGTCCGCTCGACACCCGCCGCCACCCACAGCGTCTGAGTCCCGCCCCCCGGCCCATGTGAGAAATCAGACAACCGTAACGGCCCGCACCCGTTACCTCACTCAGCGTCCGGACCGTAGACCTCGACCCTGTCCGAAACCCGCCGCACATGGATGCACTCGCCCGGACACTCCTTCGCCGAGTCCACCACATCCGTCAGAAGCGGCAACGGAACAGGCGTTGCAGCACCCTTGTCCTGCAACAACTCGTCCGCCGGGCCCTTCACATAAGCCAGACCGTCGATGTCCAGCTCGAACACTTCCGGCGCGTACTGCGCGCAGATCCCGTCGCCGGTACACAGGTCCTGATCGATCCAGACCTCCAGCTCCTCGCCGCCGGCCACGGCCTCCTGCTGCACGCTCATCTCTCCTGCCGTTTGAAAGTCGAGCCGACGGGAATCGGGCCAGCTCTGACGGGTGTTGAACACTGTGACCCTACCTCCGGCAGCTTTCCAATCATGTTCGGTGGGTATTCCCCTGGCGTGAGGGAGAGCGCAAGGGTGAAGATCGGACACACCCCGACCGTCTTTGTGATCTAGGGGTTTCAATCGACACCCACCCAGGTAGGGTCTGGAAGCGTCCAGCTCCCCTTGGAGGAGGTGAGGACCGTGGCAGCCCACGACGACGACATGAACCGCGGCATCCGCCCGGGACGCGGGTCCGACGACCCGGCCGGGCAGATTGCCTACCTTGAGCAGGAGATCGCCGTCCTGCGACGCAAGCTCGCCGACTCTCCGCGACACACGAGGATTCTCGAAGAGCGGATCGTCGAGCTGCAGACCAACCTGGCCGGCGTGTCCGCTCAGAACGAGCGACTCGCCAACACGCTCCGTGAGGCCCGCGACCAGATCGTGGCCCTCAAGGAGGAGGTCGACCGGCTCGCACAGCCACCGGCCGGCTTCGGAGTCTTCCTCACGGCGAACGAGGACGGCACCGCCGACATCTTCACCGGGGGCCGCAAGCTCCGGGTGAACGTCAGCCCCAGCGTCGACCTCGAAGAGCTCCGGCGCGGCCAGGAAGTAATGCTCAACGAAGCGCTCAACGTGGTCGAGGCCATGGAGTTCGAGCGCGTCGGGGACATCGTCACCCTCAAGGAGATCCTCGAGGACGGCGAACGCGCCCTGGTGCTCGGGCACACCGACGAGGAGCGGGTGGTACGGCTCGCCGAGCCACTGCTGGACGTGAACATCCGCCCCGGTGACGCCCTCCTGCTCGAACCCCGCTCCGGCTACGTCTACGAGATCGTTCCCAAGAGCGAGGTCGAAGAACTCGTCCTCGAAGAAGTACCGGACATCGGCTACGAGCAGATCGGCGGCCTCGGCGGCCAGATCGAAGCCATCCGCGACGCCGTCGAGCTCCCGTACCTCTACCCGGACCTCTTCAAGGAGCACGAGCTCCGCCCGCCCAAGGGCGTGCTCCTCTACGGCCCGCCCGGATGCGGCAAGACACTCATCGCCAAGGCCGTCGCCAACTCGCTGGCCAAGAAGGTCGCCGAAGTCACCGGCCAGGCCCAGGGCAAGAGCTTCTTCCTCAACATCAAGGGCCCCGAACTCCTCAACAAGTACGTCGGCGAGACCGAGCGGCAGATCCGCCTCGTCTTCCAGCGTGCGAGGGAGAAGGCCAGCGAGGGCACACCCGTCATCGTCTTCTTCGACGAGATGGAGTCCCTCTTCCGCACCCGCGGCTCCGGTGTCAGCTCCGACGTCGAGAACACGATCGTCCCCCAGCTGCTCGCCGAGATCGACGGCGTGGAAGGCCTGCAGAACGTGGTCGTGATCGGCGCCTCCAACCGTGAGGACATGATCGACCCCGCCATCCTGCGCCCCGGCCGCCTCGACGTGAAGATCAAGATCGAGCGCCCGGACGCCGAAGCCGCCAAGGACATCTTCGGCAAGTACCTCACCGAACGCCTTCCGCTCCACGCCGACGACCTCGGCGAACACGGCGGCAGCAAGACGACCACCGTCGAAAGCATGATCCAGACAGCGGTCGAGCACATGTACGCGGAATCCGAGGAGAACCGCTTCCTGGAGGTCACCTACGCCAACGGTGACAAGGAAGTCCTCTACTTCAAGGACTTCAACTCCGGCGCCATGATCGAGAACATCGTCGGCCGCGCCAAGAAGATGGCCATCAAGGACTTCCTCGACCACAACCAGAAGGGCCTCCGCGTCTCCCACCTCCTCCAGGCATGCGTGGACGAGTTCAAGGAGAACGAGGACCTGCCCAACACCACCAACCCGGACGACTGGGCCCGAATCTCCGGAAAGAAGGGCGAACGGATCGTCTACATCCGTACCCTCATCACCGGAAAGCAGGGCGCCGACACCGGACGCTCCATCGACACGGTGGCGAACACCGGTCAGTACCTGTAAAGACAGGGCGGCTGCGGGTGCCCTCACCGGGGTACCCGCAGCCGACTGTTTTTCAGGCAACCAACCGGAACCAAGGCGAGCAAGGCAATGACGCAAATGATCTCCCCACCAGCGCAAAGCCGTTCTAGGCTCTTCGGTACCGCCGAGTCGCGCAGTGCGGGGACGGGCACCGCACACGCACCGGAGCGCCAGCGGTACTTGAGCGGCGTCCCCGACCGAGGGCGCCGCCGGGCAAGGAGGGCCGCATGACCGTACGGCGAGTAATGGGCATCGAGACGGAGTACGGCATCTCCGTCCCCGGCCACCCCAACGCCAATGCCATGCTCACCTCGTCCCAGATCGTCAACGCCTACGCGGCGGCGATGCACCGGGCCCGCCGGGCCCGCTGGGACTTCGAGGAGGAGAACCCGCTGCGGGACGCGCGCGGCTTCGACCTCGCACGGGAGGCCGCCGACGCCAGCCAGCTCACCGACGAGGACATCGGCCTCGCCAACGTGATCCTCACCAACGGCGCACGGCTCTACGTCGACCACGCACACCCCGAATACAGCGCACCCGAGGTCACCAACCCCCGCGACGCCGTCCTCTGGGACAAGGCCGGCGAGCGGATCATGGCCGAAGCCGCCGAACGCGCGGCCCAGCTGCCCGGGGCGCAGCCGATCCACCTCTACAAGAACAACACCGACAACAAGGGCGCCTCCTACGGCACGCACGAGAACTACCTGATGAAGCGGGAAACCCCGTTCTCGGACATCGTGCGCCACCTCACGCCCTTCTTCGTCTCCCGCCAGGTCGTCACCGGCGCCGGCCGCGTCGGCATCGGCCAGGACGGCCACGAACACGGCTTCCAGCTCAGCCAGCGCGCGGACTACTTCGAGGTCGAGGTCGGCCTCGAGACCACCCTCAAGCGCCCCATCATCAACACCCGGGACGAGCCGCACGCCGACGCCGAGAAGTACCGCCGCCTGCACGTGATCATCGGCGACGCGAACCTCTCCGAGATCTCCACCTACCTCAAGCTCGGCACGACCGCCCTGGTCCTGTCCATGATCGAGGACGGGTTCATCGCCGTCGACCTGGCCGTGGACCAGCCGGTCCGCACCCTCCACCAGGTCTCCCACGACCCCACCCTCAAGCGCCTGGTCACCCTCCGCAGCGGCCGCACACTCACCGCGGTCCAGCTCCAGATGGAGTACTACGAGCTCTCCCGCAAGTACGTCGAGGAACGCTACGGCGCCGACGCGGACGAGCAGACCAAGGACGTCCTCTCCCGCTGGGAGGACACCCTCAACCGACTGGAACACGACCCCATGAGCCTGGCCGGCGAGCTCGACTGGGTCGCCAAGCGCGAACTCATGGAGGGCTACCGGCGCCGCGACGGCCTCGACTGGGACGCGGCCAAGCTCCACCTCCTCGACCTCCAGTACGCCGACGTACGGGCCGAGAAGGGCCTCTACAACCGCCTGGAAGCCCGCGGCCGCATGAAGCGCCTGCTGGACGAGAGCGAGGTCGAGCGGGCCCGCACGAAGCCGCCGGAGGACACCCGCGCCTACTTCCGCGGACGCTGCCTCGAGCAGTACGCCGACGACGTCGCCGCGGCCTCCTGGGACTCCGTGATCTTCGACCTCCCGGGCCGGGACTCGCTCCAGCGTGTCCCAACCCTCGAACCGCTTCGCGGAACGCGAAATCACGTCAAGGAGCTCCTCGACCGCTGCCGCACGGCGGAAGACCTGGTCAGGGTGCTGTCGGGCGGCTGAACGGGTACCCGGGCGGCGTCCGGCGAACAGGGTGGAAAGTCCGCCGTCCGGGAATCATCGAGGTGGTCCTCGTACGTTGGAGAAACGCAGGGCCATTGTCAGACCCGGCTTGTAGGGTCTGATCATCACCGATCGGCAGGAATGCCGACCTGTCGACCATGTCGGGCGAACTGAGCGGGGTGAGGGTCATGGCAACCAAGGACACCGGCGGCGGCCAGCAGAAGGCGACGCACTCGACCGAACAGGCCGAGGAGCAGACGACCGAAGCACAGGGCTCCGAGGACCTGAAGGAACGACACGAGAAGCTGAGCGACGACGTGGACTCGGTTCTGGACGAGATCGACGACGTACTCGAGGAAAATGCCGAGGATTTCGTGCGCTCATTCGTGCAAAAAGGCGGAGAGTGACGGTCGTTTAGCGACTTTGCCTTCGGATTGAAGATTTTGGGGGGCGAGGTTGGCAGACGAAGTGAACGCGAAGCAGTGCAGGAAGCGCGGCCGAGGCCTGCCGCTTGCTGCATTCGCGCGGGACAAGAATCGGCGTGACGGCCTTCAGGTGCACTGCCGGGAGTGCGTGGCGGAGTACAGCGCCGCGCACTACCGGCGGCGCCAGGGGGCCATGGGCAGGACAGTCCGCGAGAAAGTGGATGTCCCGGCCGGGCACAAGCTGTGCCGGACGTGCGGCGAGATCAAACCCCACAGCGAGGGGCCTCGCAACGCAACGGCGTCCGATGGTCTCTCGACGCGCTGCAAGGCGTGCCGGGCCGCCCAGTGTCGGCAGGACCATCTGAAGCGTCAGTACGGCATCACCGAGGCCGAGCGGGACGAGTTGGTCGCGTCTCAAGGGGGTGTCTGCTGCGTATGTCTGGCGGCAGCGCCGGAGCATGTGGATCACTGCCACAAGACGGGTAGGGTCCGAGGCGTACTGTGCTTCAGCTGCAATGCCGCGCTGGGGCAGTTCAAGGATCGGCCCGATGCCATAAGGCGGGCTGCTGCTTACGTGGAAGGAATCGCGTGGAAGCCAACACTCGTAGCACCGGGCGTCTACCAGCTGCCTTCCTGACGCCTGGGTCCTCGTCCTTCATGGACTTCCTGTCGGAGCACCAGCCCGAGATGCTGCCCGGCAACCGTCAACTGCCGCCCACCCAGGGCGTGATCGAGGCGCCGCACGGCACCACGATCGTGGCCGTGACGTTCCCGGGCGGTGTCGTGCTGGCCGGTGACCGTCGGGCCACCATGGGCAATATGATCGCCCAGCGCGACATCGAGAAGGTTTTCCCCGCCGACGAGTACTCGGCGGTCGGCATCGCCGGCACCGCCGGTCTCGCCGTGGAGATGGTCAAGCTGTTCCAGCTGGAGCTGGAGCACTTCGAGAAGGTCGAGGGCGCCCAGCTGTCGCTGGAGGGCAAGGCGAACCGCCTGTCGACCATGATCCGTTCCAACCTGGGCATGGCGATGCAGGGCCTGGCCGTGGTGCCCCTGTTCGCCGGTTACGACGTGGACCGGGGGAAGGGCCGCATCTTCTCCTACGACGTCACGGGCGGCCGCAGCGAGGAGCACGGCTTCGCGGCCACGGGCTCCGGTTCGATCTTCGCGCGCGGTGCGATGAAGAAGCTCTTCCGTGAGGACCTGACCGAGGCCGACGCCACCACGCTCGTGGTGCAGGCCCTGTACGACGCGGCAGACGACGACTCGGCGACCGGTGGTCCCGATGTCGCCCGCCGGATCTATCCGATCGTCACCGTGATCACCGAGGACGGCTTCCGCCGGCTCACCGAGGACGAGTCCTCCGAGATCGCCCGCTCGATCCTGGCGCGGCGGCTGGAGCAGCCCGACGGCCCGCGGGCCGCGCTGCTGTAGCGGCGGCCGGTCTTATCAAGGTGATCCAGTTGACCTCGACAGAAAGGGACGGATAACCGGTGTCGACGCCGTTCTATGTCTCCCCCCAGCAGGCCATGGCCGACCGGGCGGAGTACGCCCGCAAGGGCATCGCGCGCGGCCGCAGCCTGGTCGTGCTCCAGTACGCCGACGGCATCGTCTTCGTCGGTGAGAACCCGTCCCGTGCGCTGCACAAGTTCAGTGAGATCTACGACCGGATCGGCTTCGCGGCCGCCGGCAAGTACAACGAGTACGAGAACCTGCGGATCGGTGGTGTGCGCTACGCCGACCTGCGCGGTTACACCTACGACCGGGACGACGTGACCGCTCGCGGTCTGGCGAACGTCTACGCGCAGACGCTGGGCACGATCTTCTCCTCGGCCGGCGAGAAGCCGTACGAGGTGGAGCTGGTCGTGGCCGAGGTCGGCGAGACGCCGGAGGGCGATCAGATCTACCGGCTGCCGCACGACGGTTCGATCGTGGACGAGCACGGTTCGGTCGCGGTCGGCGGCAACGCCGAGTTGATCAGCAACTACCTCGATCAGCAGCACCGGGAGGGCATGACCCTCGCGGAGGGGCTGAAGCTGGCCGTGCAGGCTCTGTCCCGTGAGTCGAACGGCACGCAGCGGGAGATCCCCGCGGAGCGCCTGGAGGTCGCGGTGCTGGACCGTACGCGTCCGCAGGCGCGTAAGTTCAAGCGGATCGTCGGCCGTCAGCTCGCGCGGCTGCTGGAGGCCGGTGGTGCGTCCACCGAGGCCGAGAGCAGCACGGAGGGTGAGGGCCCGGACGAGGAGTAGTCCGGCCTCGTCTCGTTCGTGTGCCCCGGTCGCTGGTGCGGCCGGGGCACACGGCGTTCAGGGGGCGTGGGGAGGCGCTGTGGAGCCTCGTACGACCAATTCGACGGGGATGTCGCCCGCGTCGGGTGTGCGGCCGTCCAGGACGGCCAGGAGGGCTTGCATGCCGCGTTCGCCGACCGTCTCGGCGTCGAGGCGGACGGTGGTGAGTTCCGGGTCGAGGGCGGTGGCGAGGGCGAGGTCGTCGAGGCCGGTGACCGAGATGTCGTCGGGGATGCGCAGGCCGAGGCGGCGGATCGCCTTGTAGGCGCCGGCCGCGAGTTTGTCGTCGTCGCAGACCAGCGCGGTGGGGCGGGGGCCCGGTTCGGTGAGGGCGGTCGTCGTGGCGGTGAGGGCGGCCTCGATGGAGAGGGCGGAGTGGGCCGTTCGCACGGATGTGCCGGGGGTCGTGGCGACGCGGTCGGCGAGTTCTCGTGCGCGTACCTCGAAGGTCCAGGAGGGTACGTCGGCGGCGAGGTGCAGGAAGGCGCGGTGTCCCTGGGCGAGGAGGTGTTCGGCGACTTGGCGGACGCCGTCGGTGATGTCGAGGTTGACGGTCGCGGCGCCGAGGCTGCCTTCGGGGTCGCTGTCGAGCATGACGAGGGGTAGTTGGTCGCCGCGGATCTCGGTGAGGGCGTCGGCGGCCATGGAGGAGGCGATGACGCCGTCCAGGGCGGCCTGGGCGGAGGCGAAGGGGTCGCGGGCGGGGCCGATGCCGGCGGGGGAGGGGTAGAGGACGACGCCGAAGCCGTGGCGGGCGGCGATGCGGGCGGCGCCTGTGTAGACGCCGGCGAAGAACTCGTTGGTGAGGGCGGGGACCACCAGGAGCACGGTGCGGGTGCGGCCGAGGCGGAGGTTGCGGGCGGCGAGGTTGGGTCGGTAGCCGAGTTCGCGGGCGGCTTCCCGGACGCGTTCGGCGGTGGCGGCGGAGACGCGGCCGCGCCATTTGTCGCCGAGGACCAGGGAGACGGCGGCCTGGGAGACGCCGGCGGCCTGGGCGACGTCTCGGCTTGTGGGGCGGGTGCTGCCTCGTGCCACCGTCGGCCTGCTCCTTCGTGTGGACTGGTGAACAGCGCACATGGTACGTATGGGAGACGGCGTTATACGTAAAACTTGGAGGCGGGGCATGGCCGCGGGCTACCTGGAGATCCTCAGGGCGCGGCATGCCGCGCGTCTGTTGGCGGGCACTTTGGTGGGTCGGCTGCCCAATGCCACCGCGGCCATCGCGATCGTGCTGTTCGTCCGCGCGGAGGGTGGCACGTACAGCCTCGCCGGGGGGCTGGCGGCGGTGTACGGGGTCGCCAACGCGGTCGGGCAGCCGGTGCTCGGGCGGCTGGTGGACCTGCGTGGGCAGCCGCGGGTCCAGCTGCCCGCGGCGCTCGCGTCGGCCCTCGCCATGGCGTGCTTCGCCGTCACCGGCACCGATCCGCTCGGGCTCGCCTACGCGTGCGTGGCGGCCGCCGGGCTGTTCACGCCGCCCCTGGAGGGCGGTCTGCGGGCGCTGTGGCCGAGTGTGCTGGGCAGGGAGGAGCAGGTGCACACGGCGTACGCGATGGACGCCGTGGCCCAGGAGGTCATGTTCGCCGCCGGGCCGCTGCTGGTGACGCTGTGCGTGTCGCTGTGGTCGGCCGGGGCGGCGCTGGTCGTGGTGAACGTCCTCGGGGTTCTCGGGGCGCTGTCCGTGGTCGTCTCGCCGCCTTCGCGCGCGTGGCGGTCGGCGCCGCGCGAGGCGCACTGGCTCGGCGCCCTGCGTTCGCGAGGACTGCTCGCGCTGCTGGGCGCGTTCCTGTTCGTCGGCATGGCGCTGGGCTCGATCACGGTGGCTTCGGTGCCGTACGCCGACGAGCACGGCGGGGACGCGGTGTACGGCTGGATCATGGCGGCGATCGGGTTGGGCGCGCTGATCGGCGGGACGGCGTACGGGGCGCGGCGGTGGACCGGGGAGCCGGCGCGGCGACTGCAGGTGCTGGTCGCTCTTCTGGCGGTGTGTTACCTGCCGCTGATGCTGATGCCGGGTGCTGTGGCGATGGTGTTGCTGACGGTGGTGGCCGGGTTGTTCCTGGCGCCGGTCATCGCGTGCGCGTTCGTACTGGTCGACCGGCACGCGCCGAGCGGGACGGTCACCGAGGCGTTCTCCTGGATCGTGACGACGTTCACGGTCGGGGCGTCGGTCGGAACGGGCCTTGCGGGTCCGGTCGTCGAGGCGGGCGGGGCCCTGTGGGGGTATGCCGTCCCGGGTGCGGCGGGGGGTGTGTCGCTGCTGGTCCTGCTGGCCACCGGGCGGGTCCTCGCAGCTCCCGGCGGGCCGCGGGTAGTTGCGGCCTGTACGGAAAATGATCCAAACCGTGCCGTCGAACCCCGTTTCAGCTCAGGGGATCGGGCGTAATGTTCAGTCATGGACCGCCGCATTTTCGGGCTGGAGAACGAGTACGGCGTCACATGTACGTTCAGGGGACAGCGCCGCCTGTCTCCCGACGAGGTGGCGCGGTACCTCTTCCGCCGTGTCGTGTCATGGGGCCGCAGCAGCAATGTCTTTCTGCGAAACGGCGCCCGCCTCTATCTCGACGTGGGCTCACATCCGGAATACGCGACACCCGAATGTGACAACGTGACCGAATTGGTCACCCACGACAAGGCCGGCGAACGCATTCTGGAAGGACTCCTGGTAGACGCCGAACGACGCCTGCACGAGGAAGGAATCGCGGGCGACGTCTACCTCTTCAAGAACAACACCGACTCGGCGGGCAACTCCTACGGCTGCCACGAGAACTATCTCGTCGCGCGCCACGGGGAGTTCTCCCGGCTCGCGGACATCCTCATTCCGTTCCTGGTCACCCGCCAGCTCCTGTGTGGGGCGGGCAAGGTGCTGCAGACGCCGCGCGGTGCGGTGTACTGCGTCAGTCAGCGGGCCGAGCACATCTGGGAGGGTGTCTCCTCGGCGACGACCCGCTCGAGGCCCATCATCAACACCCGCGACGAACCGCACGCGGATGCGGAGCGGTACCGCCGGCTGCATGTGATCGTGGGCGACTCGAACATGTCCGAGACGACCATGCTGCTGAAGGTCGGGGCCACCGACCTGGTGCTGCGCATGATCGAGGCGGGCACCGTGATGCGCGATTTGACCCTGGAGAACCCGATCCGGGCGATCCGTGAGGTCAGCCACGACATCACCGGCCGGCGCAAGGTGCGTCTGGCCAGCGGCCGGGAGGCCTCCGCGCTGGAGGTGCAGCGCGAGTACTACGAGAAGGCCGTGGACTTCTGCGAGCGCCGAGGTATCCGCACCGGCACCGTCGAGCAGGTCCTGGAGCTGTGGGGCCGCACGCTGGACGCGATCGAGGCCGAGGACCTCGACCGGATCGGCACCGAGATCGACTGGGTGATGAAGTACAAGCTCATCGAGCGGTACCGGGCCAAGCACAACATGACCATGTCCCACCCGCGGGTCGCGCAGATAGACCTCGCCTACCACGACATCCACCGCCGTCGTGGCCTGTACTACCTGCTCGAGAAGAAGGGTCAAGCGGCGCGTATCTGCAACGACTTGAAGATCTTCGAGGGCAAGTCCGTTCCTCCGCAGACCACTCGGGCCCGGCTGCGCGGCGACTTCATCCGCAGGGCTCAGGAGCAGCGCCGTGACTTCACGGTCGACTGGGTCCATCTCAAGCTCAACGACCAGGCGCAGCGCACGGTGTTGTGCAAGGACCCGTTCCGGTCGGTGGACGACCGGGTGGAGAAGCTGATCGCGGGAATGTGAGGAACCTGTTCCGGTGAAACACCGGAACGCAACGCGGGCGCCGTACGTTTTCAGTGCGGCGCCCTTCTCACGCCGTAGAGTTGCGCGCACGCCAGTCCACAAGATCGACCGATACGAGGCCCCCACCGTGCGCCGACGCTCACTGCTCATCGCCGTACCCGCAGGATTTGCCACGCTCGCCGCGTGCGGCGACAACAACAAGTCCGACTCGGCCAAGGCCAGCGACAGCGCGTCGCCCTCCGCCTCGGCGACCTCCGCCGCGCCGCCGCCGAAGATCGTCGACGGTCCGCTGCCGGCGGTGACCGCGGGCACGACGTTCGGCAAGAAGCCGACCGTGGCCAAGGGCACCGGTGATCCGTCGAAGCAGCTCGCGGTGAAGACGCTCATCGCGGGCAGCGGCAAGACCGTCGCGGAGAACGACTACATCCAGGCCCACTACCTCGGCCAGATCTGGGACACGGCGAAGGTCTTCGACAACTCCTACGACCGCAAGACGGCGCTGCTCATCAAGCTGGCGCAGGGCAGCATCATCGACGGCTGGCGCTATGCCCTGGCGGGCAAGAAGGTCGGCAGCCGCGTCATCTTCTCCGTCCCGCCGACCTGGGGGTACGGCACGTCGGGCAACGCGCAGGCGGGCATCAAGGGCACCGACACTCTGGTGTTCGTCGCCGACATCCAGAACACGTTCAACGCGTCGAGCTCGGCGAAGGGCACGAATGTCGCGCAGAGCGACGCGAGCCTGCCCAAGGTCGGCACCAACACCGACGGCAAGGCGCCGTCGATCGAGGTGCCCAAGGGCGACGCGCCGACGAAGCTGGTGTCGAAGTACGTCATCGAGGGCGACGGCGACGAGGTCGCGGCCGACAGCAGTGTCCTGGTGCAGTACAAGGGCGTGCTGTGGGACGGCGGCAAGGAGTTCGACTCGACGTACGGCCGCAAGGAGCTGATCTCGTTCTCGCTGCAGCAGGTCGTCAAGGGCTGGGCGCAGGGCCTGACCGGCAAGAAGGTCGGCAGCCGCGTCCTGATCGTCGTCCCGCCGAAGCTGGGCTACGCCGACAACCCGCCGCCCAACAGCGGCATCAAGAAGGACTCGGTGCTGGTCTTCTCGGTCGACATCCTCGCGAAGATGTAGCGTCCGCGAGGTGTAAGACTGTGCGTGTTGCCTTTCCGACAAGCAGGAGCTGAAAGACGTGAGCATCGAGAAGCCCGAGATCGACTTCCCGGGCGGCGAGCCCCCGGCGGACCTCGAGATCAAGGACATCTGGGAGGGCGACGGCGCCGTTGCGCAGGCGGGCCAGACCGTCACCGTCCACTACGTGGGCGTGGCCTTCAGCACCGGTGAGGAGTTCGACGCCAGCTGGAACCGCGGCACCCCGTTCCGCTTCCCGCTGGGCGGCGGCCGCGTCATCAAGGGCTGGGACCAGGGTGTGCAGGGCATGAAGGTCGGCGGCCGCCGCCAGCTGACCATCCCGGCCCACCTCGCCTACGGCAACCAGAGCCCGACGCCGGCGATCAAGCCGGGCGAGACGCTGATCTTCGTCGTCGACCTGCTCGGCGTCTGATCGTCGTCCGAGTTCGTTCGCGGTCGTGCGGGATCGGTTCACGGTTCGGTCGTCGTGCGGCGACCGACCGGACCCGATCACCTGGGGTCCATGCCCGCCCGGGCATGGGCCCTCGGCTTTTGCCGCGCCACTTCGGGGCGGTACGGTCATCGTCGTAAAGGACCATAGGGAGGCGAAGGGCGTCGATGGCCATTGCCAAGGCCGAGCGGCTGATGAACCTGGCGCTGTGTCTGCTCGGGACGCGGCGGCCGCTCAGCAAGCGCGAGCTGCGTGAGTCCATCGAGGCGTACCTGGAGGCCAATTCGGAGGACGCCTTCAGCCGGATGTTCGAGCGCGACAAGGACGATCTGCGCGAACTCGGCCTGGTCATCGAGACCGTGGAGAACCTCGACGGCGAGATCGGCTACCTGGCCCGACGTGACAGCAACCGCCTGCCTCCCGTGACCCTCGACGCCGAGGAGGCCGCCGCCCTGGGCCTGGCCGCCAAGGTCTGGCAGCAGGCCCGGCTCGCCGGTGCGGCCAGCGGAGCCCTGCAGAAGCTGCGCGCGGCCGGTCTGCCCGAGGACTTCGACCCGTACGAGGCCCACGGCGCCCTGGAGCCGCGCATCCCGGTGCACGAGGCCGCGTTCGAGCCGCTGATGCTGGCCTGCCGCGACCGCCGTCCCGTCGTCTTCGACTACCGCAAGGCCACCGCCGCCCGTCCCGAGCCCCGCCATGTGGAGCCGTGGGCCCTGGAGTGCTGGCGCGGCCACTGGTACCTGGCCGGGTTCGACCGTGACCGGGGTGCCGAGCGGGTGTTCAGGCTGTCGCGGATCACCGGCAGGGTCCGCAGCCGCGGGGGCCGGTTCACGGCCGAGATCCCGGACGTCGTCACCGTCCGCGAGACGGTCGCGAGCTGGGCGGGGGAGACCGCCGACCGTTCCGCGCTGATCCGGCTGCGCTCGGGCGCGGGCTACCCCCTTCGGGCGAAGGCCTCCTCGGTGCGGGAACTCGCCGACGGCTGGGACGAGTTGGAGATTCCGTACGGGCACGGGCTGGATGCCTGGCTGGTGGAGTTCGGGCCGGACGTGGTGGTGCTGGAGCCGGCCGAGCTGCGCGCGGACGTGGTGGACCGGCTGCGTGCCGTGGCCAAGGGCTGAGGGGGAGCGGAGCTAAGCAGTGGCAGGCAAACCGGTCAGGCCCGTGAACGCCATCGACCAGACCCGACGGATGCTCTCCCTGGTGACGTATCTCAAGGAGCGCCCCGGGGCCCGGGTCGAGGACGTCGCGCGCGCCTTCGGCATCAGCGAGGACGAGCTGGTCTCCGACCTCGACGTGCTGCCCATGTGCGGCACCAGCTTCCGGGGCGGTGACCTGCTCGACATCGACACCGACGGCGAGCGCATCTGGTGGCACAACCCCGACGACGTCGCCGAGCCGCTGCGGCTGGCCGCCGACGAGGCGACCGCGCTGCTGGTGGCCGCCCGCGCGGTGGCCACGCTGCCCGGGCTGCGCGAGGGCGACCGGCAGGCCCTGCTGCGGGCCACCGCCAAGGTGGAGACGGCGGCGGGCGAGGCGGCCGGCGCCAGCTCCCGCCTGTCGGTGACGTTCGAGTCGGAGGGCGGGGTCTTCGCGGACGTCGACCGGGCCATCTCCGAACGGCGCCGGCTGTGGATCCGCTACTACTCGCCGGCCCGCGACGAGGTCACCGAGCGGGAGATCGACCCCATCCGCCTGGTCAGCGTCGGGCACACCTATGTGGAGGCGTGGTGCCGCCGCTCCGAGGCGCGCCGCACCTTCCGGCTCGACCGGGTCGCCGAGATCAAGATCCTCGACGAGCCGTCCGCGCCGCCCGAGATGGAGCTGCGGGACCTCTCCGAGGCGCTGGTGCAGCCTGCCGCCGAGGACCCGGAGGTCGTCATCGAGGTGGGTCCGGGCGGCCGCTGGGTCGCCGAGTACTACCCGCACGACAGCGCGGATGAGCTTGCGGACGGCGGGCTGCGTATCACTCTGCGGACCCCCGATCCGGCCTCGCTGCGGCGCCTGGCCCTGCGGCTCGGGCGCGACGGCCGGATCGTGTCGCCGCCCGACCTCGCGGACAGCGCGCGCCGGGCGGCCCGTGAGGCGCTGCTGGCGTACGACGGTGTGGGGGCGGTCCACGACGAAGGGCGACAGCCGGATCAGGAGCCGTCCGACGGGCGGGAGTGAGGTCGAGGGAACGCGCCGGTGTCCGGGGGCGGGCGCGCGGTTTTGACGGCTGAGCCCGGCTGCGGTCCCGGCACCGGCCGGGCGCCCCGGAGGCGAACGACCAGGAGAAGGGGAGCGGGAGCTTTGAGCGAGTCGTCGGTGTCTGGTGTGCAGGGGATGTCGGTGGCGGCTGCCTTCGCGGGGATGAGAAGCGTGTCGGCGGTGATGTTCAGGGCGGGCTGCCCGGACTGCCGGGGCAGCTTCGAGCTCACCGCCGGCGCCCTGCGGCTCGCCATCGGCGCCACCAGCCGCAGCACCTTCTACTCCTTCACCTGCCCCGACTGCGGCGCCTCGGTCCGCAAGCCGGCGGGGGAGCGGATCGTCGAACTGCTGACCGGCGGCGGCGTGCGGACCCTGCGGCTGCACACACCGTAGAAAGGTCTAGGGTCGACGTCATGTTCTGGCCGATGTTCGCGGTAGCTGTGGGTTTCCTGGGTCTGGCGGTGCTCGGGGTGTTCGCCGTGCGGGTGTTCCTGGAGGCGCAGCGGCTGGGTCGGCAGGTCAGTGACTCCGCGCGCCGTATCAACCGGGCCGCGGAGGATCTGGAGCGTGCCGCCGTGAGCACCGCACGCGCCGTGGATTCCCTGTGAGGGGCGCTGTGGCGAAGGTGTGAGTCCTGCGCCGCAGGCGTTTTGGGTCACTTCGGCCTGTCACCCGGGCCACACTGGCGGGTACGCTGCTGGTCGCGGACCGGAGAACGAGGCCCGGGCCGCGGACGGGAGTACGCACGGGGATTGCCTCACGTTCACCCCCGAGCGTTACGATCGCTGCCAGCACGATCGATCGGACATGTGTCCGACCGGTCGGACAGCATCCCACCCCCAGCCGCCTCGGTGAGAAGGTAAAGACTTATGTTCGGAAGGCTCGGCGCCCCCGAGATCATTCTCATCCTCGTCGTCGTCATCCTGCTGTTCGGCGCGAAGAAGCTTCCCGACATGGCGCGCTCGCTCGGCAAGTCCGCTCGCATCCTCAAGAGCGAGGCGAAGGCGATGAAGGAAGAGGGCAGCGGCACGGCCACGCCGGCCGGCCCGCCGAACACCGGTGAGCAGCCCCCCGCCCAGCGCACCATCCAGGCCGCCCCCGGCGACGTGACCAGCTCGCGCCCGGTCACCGAGCCGACGGACACCACCAAGGCCTGATGCAGGGCCGGACGCCTCCGGCCCGCCGCACGAGATGAGGACGTGGGTTGCCCAAGTCTGCCCGCAAGCAGGAGAAGGATCCCGAGGGGCGGATGCCCCTTGCGGACCACCTTCGTGAGCTCCGCAACCGGCTCGCGAAGGCGATGCTGGCCATCGTCGTCGTGACGATCGTCGCCGCCTTCTTCTACAACGACATCATCAACTTCCTCACCAAGCCGGTCCTCGACTCGGTCGGGTGCGGGGAGACATTCGAGCAGCTGGCGAAGTCGAAGTCCAGCTCTCACCCGTGCGCACAGATCACCATCAACGGTCTGCTCGCGCCGTTCACGCTGGCCCTTCAGGTCTCCCTGATGGCCGGCGTGGTGTTCGCGTCGCCGATCTGGCTGTACCAGCTCTGGGCCTTCGTCGCGCCGGGTCTGCACCGGCACGAGAGGAAGTACGCCTACGCGTTCGTCGGCACCGGCGCTCCGCTCTTCTTCGCCGGCGCGTTCTTCGCGTACAAGGTGCTGCCGACCACCGCGAAGGTGCTCATCGACTTCACCCCGCACGGCGTGAGCAACCTGCTGCCGCTCGACGACCTGCTGCAGCTCGTCACCCGCATGGTGATCGTTTTCGGCCTCTCCTTCGAGCTCCCGCTGCTGCTGATCATGTTGAACCTCACCGGGGTGCTCAGCGGCCGACGGATGCTCGGCTGGTGGCGCGGCATGATCATGGGCATCACGGTCTTCGCGGCCGTCGCCACGCCCAGTACGGACCCGCTGTCGATGCTGGCGCTCGCCGGGCCGATCTGGGTGCTGTACTTCGGCGCTGTCGCGTTCTCCCTCTTCAACGACCGCCGCAAGCGTCGCCGCGAGGCGGCCGGTCCCGCCGACGACGAGGCCTCCGACCTCGACCTCACCCCCGAGGACATCGGCGAGGTGGAGGTCGTCTCCGCCAGCCGGAGCCT
Source organism: Streptomyces sp. C1-1 (assembly GCF_050214755.1). Taxonomy (NCBI): domain Bacteria; kingdom Bacillati; phylum Actinomycetota; class Actinomycetes; order Kitasatosporales; family Streptomycetaceae; genus Streptomyces; species Streptomyces sp. C1-1. Next base: position 7,964,554 of record NZ_CP189826.1, read on the forward strand.
GCCCGAGCAGGCGAGCACGGACCGGGTCAACGGGTACGACGACGTGACCTGAGCGATCGTCCACACGGCACGAGAGGTGCCCGGGTCCTGCGGGACCCGGGCACCTCTCGGTGTTTGACGACCGGGGTTCCGGATAATGATCGTCCTGTTGTCAGTGGGGCCCGGTACGCTCGAAAGCACGATGACAGAGGACCTCTCACCGGCCGAGCGGTATGCGGCTGCCCGTAGGCGCGCTGCCGAGCAGGCCACCGCGCTCGCCTCCTTCCGCGAGATGTACGACTTCGGCCTGGACCCCTTCCAGATCGAGGCCTGCCAGGCACTCGAATCGGGCAAGGGGGTGCTGGTCGCCGCGCCCACCGGCTCGGGCAAGACGATCGTGGGCGAGTTCGCCGTCCACCTGGCCCTGCTGCAGGGCAAGAAGTGCTTCTACACGACACCCATCAAGGCGCTGTCGAACCAGAAGTACGCCGACCTCTGCCGCCGCTACGGGGCGGCCAAGGTCGGCCTGCTCACCGGCGACAACAGCGTCAACTCCGAGGCGCCGGTGGTCGTGATGACCACCGAGGTGCTGCGGAACATGCTGTACGCGGGCTCGCAGACCCTCCTCGGGCTCGGATACGTGGTCATGGACGAGGTGCACTACCTCTCCGACCGCTTCCGGGGAGCGGTGTGGGAAGAGGTGATCATCCACCTTCCCGAGTCCGTGACCCTGGTGTCCCTCTCGGCGACCGTCTCCAACGCGGAGGAGTTCGGCGACTGGCTCGACACCGTCCGAGGCGACACCGAGGTGATCGTCTCCGAGCACCGGCCCGTGCCGCTGTTCCAGCACGTGCTCGCCGGCCGGCGGATGTACGACCTGTTCGAGGAGGGCGAGGGCAGCAAGAAGGCCGTCAACCCCGACCTCACCCGGCTCGCGCGGATGGAGGCCAGCCGGCCGTCGTACCAGGACCGCAGGCGCGGGCGCGCCATGCGCGAGGCCGACCGGGAGCGGGAGCGGCGACAGCGGTCCCGGGTGTGGACACCCGGGCGGCCCGAGGTCATCGAGCGGCTCGACGCCGAGGGCCTGCTGCCCGCCATCACCTTCATCTTCAGCCGCGCCGCCTGCGAGGCCGCCGTACAGCAGTGCCTGTACGCGGGACTGCGGCTGAACGACGAGGAGGCCCGGGAGCGGGTGCGGGCGCTCGTGGAGGAGCGCACGGCGTCCATTCCCTCCGAGGACCTCCATGTCCTGGGCTACTACGAGTGGCTGGAGGGCCTCGAGCGCGGTATCGCGGCCCATCACGCGGGCATGCTGCCGACGTTCAAGGAGGTCGTCGAGGAGCTGTTCGTACGCGGCCTGGTGAAGGCCGTGTTCGCGACGGAGACGCTCGCCCTCGGCATCAACATGCCGGCCCGCTCGGTGGTGTTGGAGAAGCTCGTCAAGTGGAACGGCGAACAGCACGCCGACATCACGCCGGGCGAGTACACCCAGCTGACGGGTCGTGCGGGGCGGCGCGGCATCGACGTCGAGGGACATGCCGTGGTGCTGTGGCAGCGCGGGATGAGCCCCGAGCATCTGGCGGGACTCGCGGGCACGCGTACGTATCCGCTGCGCTCCAGCTTCAAGCCGTCGTACAACATGGCCGTCAACCTCGTGGAGCAGTTCGGGCGGCACCGCTCGCGCGAGCTGCTGGAGACGTCCTTCGCGCAGTTCCAGGCCGACAAGTCGGTCGTCGGGATCTCGCGGCAGGTGCAGCGCAACGAGGAGGGGCTGGAGGGCTACAAGACCTCCATGACCTGCCACCTCGGGGACTTCGAGGAGTACGCGCGGCTGCGCCGAGAGCTCAAGGACCGGGAGACAGAGCTGTCCCGGCAGGGAGCGGCACAGCGGCGCGCGGAGGCCGCGGTGGCGCTGGAGAAGCTCAAGCCGGGTGACGTCATCCACGTGCCGACGGGCAAGTACGCGGGACTGGCACTGGTGCTGGACCCGGGGCTGCCCGCCGGGCGGTCCAACGGGCACCGAGGTTTCGAGCACCACGACGGGCCGCGGCCCCTGGTGCTGACCGCCGAGCGCCAGGTCAAGCGACTGGCCTCCATCGACTTCCCGGTGCCGGTCGAGGCGTTGGAGCGGATGCGGATCCCCAAGTCCTTCAACCCGCGTTCGCCCCAGTCGCGTCGGGACCTGGCGTCCGCGCTGCGCACCAAGGCCGGGCACATTCCGCCGGAGCGGGCCCGCAAGAAGCGGTCGCAGGCGGCCGACGACCGGGAGATCGCACGGTTGCGGACCGCGATCCGGGCCCATCCGTGCCACGGGTGCAGCGACCGTGAGGACCACGCCCGTTGGGCCGAGCGGTATCACCGGCTGCTGCGGGACACCTCGCAGTTGGAGCGGCGGATCGAGGGGCGGACGAACACCATCGCCCGGACCTTCGACCGGATCGTCGCCCTGCTGACCGAGCTGGACTATCTGCGCGCCGACGAGGTCACCGAGCACGGCAGGCGGCTCGCCCGGTTGTACGGCGAGCTGGACCTGCTGGCCAGCGAGTGTCTGCGGGCCGGGGTCTGGGAAGGGCTCGCCCCCGCCGAACTGGCCGCCTGCGTCTCTGCGTTGGTGTACGAGGCGCGGGTCGGCGACGACGCGATGGCGCCGAAGCTGCCGTCCGGCAAGGCCAAGGCCGCGCTGGGCGAGATGGTGCGGATCTGGGGGCGGCTGGACGCTCTGGAGGAGGAGTTCCGGATCACGCAGACCGAGGGGGTCGGGCAGCGGGAGCCGGATCTCGGGTTCGCCTGGGCGGCGTACACGTGGGCCTCGGGCAAGGGGCTGGACGAGGTGCTGCGGGAGGCGGAGATGCCCGCCGGCGACTTCGTACGGTGGTGCAAGCAGGTGATCGACGTGCTCGGGCAGATCTCGGCGGCGGCTCCCGTCTCCGGCGGGGAGGCGTCGTCCACGGTCGCGAAGAACGCCCGCAAGGCCGTCGACCTGCTGCTGCGCGGGGTCGTGGCCTACTCGTCGGTGGGGTGACCGGCACGGCGGCGTGAGGAACACGGTCCCGGCGCGGGGTGCCGGGCCGTGGTCTCACCTCCTGGGGGTGAGGCGCGACCGCACCGGGGTGGGGCTTGATGAACCCGGGACGGGGAAGGGAGCCACGCCATGTCGACACTCGGGCCGGTACAGCTCGTGACCTTCGGGTTCGGTCCCGACGCCAAGTTCGAGGGCCGTGTGCTCGAGGAGCTGGCGGCGCTGGAGGCCAGCGGACAGATCCGCGTCCTGGACGTGCTGTTCCTGCAGAAGCAGACCGACGGCGACGTCGCCGTTCTCGACTACCGGTCCGAGGGCATGGGCGAGACGCTCGCAGCCCTGCTGGGCCTCGGTCCCGGCCTCGCGGAGGCGCCCGGCGCGCCGGAGCCCGCCGTGGCGGGGGAGTACGGCGCCGTGACCAAGCAGTTCGGGTTCACCCCGGACGATCTCAAGACGCTGTCGGAGGAACTGCTGCCGGGAACCGCGGCGGGCTTCCTGCTGCTGGAGCACCTGTGGGCGAAGCAGCTGCTCGAAGCCGTCCGGGAGACCGGAGGCCGGCCCCTCGCGGAGGGCTTCCTGACGGCCGAGGCCTTGGCCCCCGTGGAGGCCGAACTCCGCGCGGCGACGGGGACCACGGACGAATCGACCGACCCGCGGTAGGCCCCCACGGTGACCGGCGCGGTGAGGCAGGCCGTGTCGGTGGGCCCCCACGGTGACCGGCGCCGTGAGGCAGGCCGTGTCGGTCGGCTCACGCGGTCGCCGGTCGGGGGCCGTGGTGGGGGGCGAGGCGGCCCAGGGCGAGTCTTGTCACTCGGGGCCAGTCGGCCGGGCCCGCGGCGGTCGGAACGCCGGGGCGATGGCGTGGCACGACGACTCGCAGCGCGGCCGGCGAGGAGCGGCACACCACGGGGGACGGCAGTGTCACGTACTCTCCGTCGATGCCGACCGCGACGGTGTCGCTGTCCGCCTCGACGACGACCTCCTCGGCGTCCAGCCGCATGACCGAACCGGAGCGCGGGCCGCGTACCAGACGAGCCGCCTGGACGGTGTTGTCCACACGGACGCACAGCACCCCGAGGCGTCCCGAGTCCAGCCGCTGCCGGCGTCCCGGGTGCGCCGAGTCGACCGCCCGGCGGTAGGGGTTGTTGCTGACCAGCAGCGCCTGCAGCCCGTCGGCCCGGGCGGCGTCGGCCCGCATCCGCAGCGTGGCGGCGTCCTTGCCGGCGAGCAGGCCGGGAAGGGTCTGCAGAGCCGTGTGCACCTTGGCATCCCGGTAGGCGGGGTCGGCGACCACGGACGCGTACGTCCCGAAGGAGGCGTTGTTGACGAACACGCGGTCGGCGGCGAACCCGAGGTCCACCCGGATCTCGACGCCGTCGGTCAGGGCCTCGAGCGCCGCCGCGGGATCCTCCCGGTCCAGGCCCAGGTCGAGGGCGAAGTGGTTGCGGGTGCCGGCGGGGATCACGGCGAACGGCACGTCGTGCCGGGCCGCCACCTCGGCGACCAGAGCCTGCGTGCCGTCGCCGCCCGCCACCGCGAGCAGGTCGGCTCCCTCGGCGACGGCCCGGCGCGCGAGGTCCACGACGTCCTGGCCCGCGTCGAGCAGGACCACCTCGGCGCCCGCGGCCCGGGCCTTGTCCACGAGCTGGAACCGGCCCACCTTGCCGCCGCCGGAGCGAGGGTTCATCACGATCCAGGGACGCCGGGGAACCGCGGCCGGCTCCGGCTTCCGAGCACCGTGGGAGGGGGCCAGCGCGGTGTGCGCCGCCATGACGGCCAGCGCCCACAGGGCCAGCGACAGACACGCCGGACCCAGCATCCCGGAGGCCGCGTACAGGGCGAGCACCGTCAGCGGCGCGGTCACCGAAAGCAGCACCCCGAGCACACGCAGGGCCCCGGTGTGGGCCAGCGTCCACCACACACCGACGGCGGCGAGCGCCAGGCCGGCCATGCCGACCAGCAGCCACAGCACGCTGCGCAGACCGGCGAAGACCAGCGGCACGAGAACGCTGCCGAGCAGGGCGAGCAGGGCGACACGCGCCCGGCCGACGCGGCCGGCGGGTGCCTCGGCGGGCCCGCCCGCCGACCGCGTCGTGCTCGTACCCGGGTCGCGGTGTCGTCCCATCGCCCCTCCTCCCCCGACGGGCACGGACGGGTCCCGCCCGTCACGTGCCGTGCCGATGCGAGCCGGGTCGGCTCAGATGTCGTGCCCCGGGTGGTCGAACATCGCGTTGGGGTCGTCGCGCTTGACCACGCACAGGGCCCAGATCACGAAGCCCGAGAACGCGATCATCACGACCGACCAGACCGGGTAGTACGGCAGGGAGAGGAAGTTGCCGAGGATGACGAGCCCGGCGATGGCCACACCGGCGACACGCGCCCAGGTGGCCGACGCGAACAGCCCGAGGCTGACGATCACGGCGACCGCGCCCAGGGCGAGATGGATCCAGCCCCAGCTGGTGAGGCTGAACTGGAACACGTAGTTGGGTGTGTTGACGAAGACGTCGTCCTTGGCGATCGCCATGATGCCCCGGAAGATGTCGAGGATTCCGGCGAGCATCAGCATGACGGCGGCGAAGGCCATCAGTCCCTGGGCCCAGTTCTGCCTTGTCGCGTGGGTCTGTGCGGGGTGGTGGGTGGCGGTCATCGTGGAGACCTCGTTTCGATCGGTCCGGTGCGCTCAGTGCTGGGAGCCGGCGCTCACGCCGGGGCTCGACGTGGCTCCGTGACCGCTGAGCACCATGTCCTTGGCCCTGGCGTATTCCTGGTCGGTGATGTCACCGCGGGCGCGGATCTCGGACAGCCTGGCGAGCTCGTCCACGCTGCTGGATCCGCCGCTTCCGGCGGTCTTGCGGATGTAGGAGTCGAACTCCTGCTGTTGCGCCCTCGCCTGTGCCACCTCACGGCGACCCATGTTCTTCCCGCGGGCGATCACGTAGACGAACACTCCGAGGAAGGGCAGGAGGATGACGAACGCCAGCCAGCCGGCCTTGCCCCAGCCGCTCATGTCGTCGTCGCGGAAGATGTCGACGACGATCCGGAACAGCAGCACGAACCACATGATCCACAGGAAGAACCACAGCATGGACCAGAAGACGCTCAGTAGCGGATAGTCGTACGCGAGGTACGTGCTCATGACTCTCCTCCGTTCCGGGCGTGCGCCCGCATGTCTCTGCGTTTCTCAGCGTGCCCACGGCAAGCGCCCGGCGGCTTCACCCGGTAGGGGTGAGACCTGCGCGCCCCGGTGGTTCATCGGCGTCGGGCGGGGGGCCCGCGGCGGCGAGTACGGCGGTGGCGGACAACACGACCAGGACCAGGACGAGCACCAGGGCCACGGCGCCGACCGTGGGGCGGTTCCACAGGACGAGGGCCAGCGCGCCCGCACCGATGCTCACGCCGACGGTCCAGGACCGGTGCACGGACAGCCAGCGGCCGGTGAGTCCGGTGTGCACCCCGGCGCGGCGCAGCGCCGACCCGGCGGCCGTGGTCCCCCGCCGGAACAGGGCCCGCACGCCCCGGGCCGCCCGGGAGGGGCCGTAGAGGAAGGCGGTCAGTGCCGTGAGCAGGGAGACGACGAGCAGGGTGCGCGTGCTCGCGCGCAGGAACCGGACGAAGGTGTCGAAGATCGCGGCGGCGGCGTCGGGCGGCAGCGTCGCGGAGGGGACGGAGTCGAGGTAGACCCGCCGTACGACGGCCAGGGCGATCAGCAGCAGCACCGCCGTCGCGGCGACGCCGAGGGCGGTGACCATCACCATCACCCGGTGGTGGGGAGCGGTCCACACGGCGAGGACCGCGAGGGCCAGTGTCAGGACGGGCAGCCCGATGCCGAGGACGTTCAGCAGCCGCATGGCGTCCTGGGCCCTGGCGAGCCGGGCGGTCCTGAACAGGGTCACGGTGCGGTCGGTGTCCGGGATGGCGGCGGCCTTGTCGAAGCCCGCGGCGACGAGGCGCCGGCGCACCTGGTCGACGACGACGCCGAGGTCCAGCCGCACCGTGTCGCCGGAGGCGCGCAGCGCGCCCCCGCGCTCGCCGGTCAGCATGTTCAGTACGGCGGTGTGGGCGCGCCGGTTGGCGCCCTCCCAGGCCTGCCGGAAGGCGTCGCTGGTGACCACGCGGCTGACGTTGCGCCGTACCACGGTGTGCACCGCGGAGCCGAGCGGGCCGGTGAGGGCCTGGGCGCCCCGCACGACGGCGGGTGGCGCGCCGTTGTCGGCGAGGTTCTTGGCGAGCGTGTCCGTCACGGCCTTGACGTCCACCTGGGCCACCACCCGGTCGGTGAGCCGGTCGATCACGACGTTCTGCACGGCGGGGTCGGAGGCCAGGGGGGCGACGGTCTGCACGTACCGTCCGGTGTCCGAGACCTGGTCGTGCACCCAGGTCGCGACGAGCGCGAGCGGGGCGAGCAGGAGGGTCAGGGCGAGCAGGAGCGAGGCGCCCGCCTGACGCAGCCGCCGGTGGCGCATGGTCGCGGCTCGGCGCAGCCGCTGGTATTCGGCGTGTTCCGCGGCGGTCACCAGCCGACGGCCGTCGGCGGTCGCTTCGGAACCCGGCGTGCCGGAGGCCGTGGCCGGATCCATGGAACGTCCCTCCCCTTGTGTGTGCGCCCCCCGCGCGGCCTCAGGCGGCCGTGGTGGGCTGCGGGCCGCCGGTGACGCCCGACCTGCGCAGCGCCGCCCGCCAGGCGAAGGCGAGCGCCAGTTCGACCAGGCCGAGCAGGACGAGCCACAGGCCGAGCAGCCGGGTCAGCGCACGCGCCGACTCGGCCGGCAGGGCCAGGACCACCACTCCGGCGAGGATGCCGATCACCGCCGCGCCCAGCACGAAGCCCCGGTGCGGCAGGTCCTCGGCGGTGATCGCCGTGTAGAGGGTGAGGATCCCGGACACGAGCCAGACGACTCCGACGACCAGCGAGAGCGCGGAGATCGTCTGCAGCGGGTTGCGCAGGCACAGCACCCCGGCCAGTACGTACAGCACGGCCATGAGCAGCCCGGCCAGCCGTTCGCCCGCCCCTTGCGCGCCGAACAGGGCCACGAACCGGAACGCCCCGTGCACCAGCAGGTACAGGCCGATGAGGACGGCCAGGACGTGCAGTGTCTCGTCCGGCCAGACCAGTACCAGCACACCCGGCACGAGCGTCGCGATCGCGGAGGCCAGGATCCAGGTCCAGGAACGGCCCAGCTCCTCCAGCGCCCGCGCGGCCCCGTCCGCCTGGCCTGGAACCGCTCCGTCCGGGCTGCGAGCGGCTCCGGTGCGGGGGTTCGGACCGAGGGGAATGGTCATGGCTCCTCCTCGCGCGATCGGGCGGAGCGTCGCCGGACCGCGGCCTAAGGCAGTGCGCGGGGACCTCACGGGGCCAGCGTCCTCCGCACCCGCGGCAGCCGGGTCACCCGTCCCGGGTGATCCGCCGCCACCGCCGTGCCGATGGGCTGGAGGTCTCGGCCATCACGAGACAGCAGGTGGGCGGGGCGTACCGGACCAGGAGGACGAGCCATGACCGTACCCAACTCCTTTACCGCGTCCTTGTCGGCGGCCGAGCGCGCGGAGATCGGCCGCCGTGCCCGGGCCCGTGCGTCGCGTTCGTGCCACGGGTGGTTCGACGGGGGCCCCGACCGCTTCGACCCGGTGGAGGTGATCGAGCGTCAGTCGGCGACCCGCGTCCAGGAGTTGGTGCCGGTGCGCTACGGCCGCATGCTGGAGTCGCCGTTCCGCTTCTACCGCGGCGCGGCTGCGATCATGGCCGCCGACCTGGGGCCCACACCGAACTCGGGGCTTCAGGTGCAGCTGTGCGGGGACGCCCATCTGCTGAACTTCCGGATGCTCGCGTCACCGGAGCGGCATCTGGTCTTCGACATCAACGACTTCGACGAGACCTACCCCGGCCCGTTCGAATGGGACGTCAAGCGTCTGACGAGCAGTTTCGTCACGGCCGGCCGGGAGAACGGCTTCTCCGTCAAGGAGCAGAACCTCGCCGTACTGGCCTGCGCGGCGGCCTACCGCAGGCGGATGCGGGAGTTCGCCGGCATGCGCACCCTCGACATCTGGTACGCCCAAGACGACGTGGAAGGCCTGCGCAAGCTGCTCGCGTCGTCGATGGACAAGGACGTCAGGCGCCGTACCGAACGCGCCGCGGCACAGGCCCGCACCCGCACCAGCATGCAGGCGTTCGAGAAGTTGACCCGCGACACCGCCGACGGCCGCCGGATCACCCCGGACCCACCGCTCATCACCCCCCTCAAGGACCTGCTGTCCTCGTCGACGGGGGACGAGGAGGAGAAGGTGCTCCGGGGCGTGATCGAGGACTACGCGCGCACCCTGCCGTCCGAGCGCAGGCATCTGCTGCGCCACTACCACCTCGTCGACATCGCCCGGAAGGTGGTGGGCGTCGGCAGCGTCGGCACCCGCTGCTGGATCCTGCTCATGCTCGGCAGGGACGACGACGACCCCCTGCTGCTGCAGGCCAAGGAGGCCCAGGAGTCGGTGCTGGCCGCCCACACCGGCGACGCCGGCTTCGACAACCAGGGCCGCCGGGTGGTCTCCGGGCAGCGCCTCATCCAGACGACCAGCGACATCTTCCTGGGCTGGACGCACGTGGTGGGCCTCGACGGCAGGGACCGCGACTTCTACGTACGACAGCTGCGCGACTGGAAGGGCATCGCGCGCCCGGAAACCATGGGGCCGGAGACGCTGAACCTCTTCGCCCAGGTGTGCGGCGCCAGTCTGGCCCGGGCCCACGCCCGCTCCGGCGATCCGATCGCCATCGCCGCCTACCTGGGCGGCAGCGACCGGTTCGACCGCGCGCTCACCGAGTTCGCGCAGTCCTACGCCGACCGCAACGAGAAGGACTTCGAGGCGCTCGGGGCCGCGGTCCGCTCCGGCCGGGTCCTCGCCCGGGACCTGTGAGCGGACGTCCGGCTCACTCCGGCACCTGTCGCATCTCCAGCACGTGCAGGCCAAGGGACTGGCAGCGGGCCAGCAGCCCGAAGAGCTGAGCCTCGTCGATGACCGATCCGTACAGGACCGTCTGACCGGACATCACCACGTGGTCCAGCTCAGGAAAGGCCTGGGCCAGCGTGTCCGACATGTGTCCGTCGACTCGGATCTCGTAGCGCATGGGCTTTGCTCCCGCGAGCGGCCTGGTAAGGCGGTCTGCGCCCCGTACCGCGATGGTCCGGCCCGGCGGCGCGCGGGGCCTCACCCGGCAGAGGTGATCCGAGTGCCGTGTCGCGGGTCAGTGCGTCAGGACGAACTTGAAGGAGACGATCAGCAGGCCCAGCAGCAGGTTGACCGACGCGGTGGCCGCCACCAGACGCCAGGAGGCACCGGACCGGCGGGCCGCGGCGACCGACCACCCCACCTGTCCGGCCACGGCCACGGCCAGCGCCAACCAGACGGTGCCCTGCACGTCCAGTCCCAGCAGCGGGCTGACGGCCACGGCGGCGGCCGGGGGGACGGCGGCCTTGACGATCGGCCACTCGTCGCGGCACGCGTGCAGCACCGCGCGCCGGTCGAGGCGGCGCCGCGCCAGGCGGGCCCCGAACAGCTGGGCGTGCACGTGCGCGATCCAGTACACCAGCCCGGTGAGCAGCAACAGCAGCATCAGTTGCAGCCGTGGGAAGGAGCCGAGCGCGCCGGCGCCGATGACGACGGAGGCGGCGAGCATGGAGCCGTAGACGCCCCCGGTGTAGTCCGTGTGGGCGACCTGCGCGGGGGTGTCCGCGCCGGCCGTGGCGTGATCGGTTCGGGGCATCGCAGTCCACTTCCGGGTCGGCGGGACGAGTGGTCCGCTTGTGGCTCGGGCGGTTCGCCTGGGGCTCGGGCGGTCCCCCTGGGGCTCGGCGGTCCATCTGCGGCTCAGGCGATCCAGCCGCGGCTCAGCGGGACGAGCCGACGGCTCCGGCCGGTGTGTCGGTCTCCCGCGGTTTGGTCCGGCCCTTGCCGGTCGGCAGGTTCGAGGTGACGAGGAAGGTCGCCACGGTGACTCCGCCGGCGGCGAGGATCGCCGCCTTCAGGCCGTCGAGCTGCGCCGACGCGTACGAATCCGTGACGGCCTCGACCTCGGACGGCGGGAGCCCGGCCTCCTCGGCCGCCGAGCGCACCTGGTCGGTGGTGACGAAGGAGATCCCCGACTCCAGGGCGACACCGGTCTGCTTGCGGGCCTCGTCCGACAGCCTGGGATCGTCCGCCACCTGGGCGGTGAAGGCGTGGGCCAGCGCGCCCAGGAGGATCGAGCCGATGAGCGCCGTACCGAGCGCGGAGCCCAGGTTCTGTGCCGTGAACTGCAGGCCGCCGACCTCGCTGCGCTCCTCCTCGCCGACGCTCGACTGGACGACGTTGCCCAGCTGCGAGGCGAGCAGACCGGTGCCCACCCCGACCAGGGCCATGGCTCCGGCGAACTGCGCGTCGTCGATGACCGGGTCGATGGTGGCCAGCAGCCATACGACGGCCACCGCGAGGACGACCAGGGCCAGCCGGACGATCCGGCGCGGGCCTGCCGCCCGACCCAGCGCGGAGGCGAGCACGGAGGCCACGAGCATGGTGATCGAGACCGGGAGCAGCCGCAGGCCCGTCTGGAACGCGTCGAAGCCCTGCACCACCTGCAGGTACAGCGGGATGACGAAGAACAGTCCCAGCAGGATCAGGTTCTGGCCCAGCAGGGCCAGCAGACCGGAGCGCAGGGCCGGCCTGCGCAGCAGGGGCAGATGGACGAGCGGGTCGGCGCCCTTGGCGTCGCGGTGCCGCTCCCAGCGCGTGAAGCCCGCCAGGACGAGGACGCCGGCGCCGACGACGAAGAGGGTGGGGGAGAAGCCGAAGACGGTGAAGGGCGGGTTGCGGGGCGACACCCAGCCCCAGGTGCTGCTCTGCAGCACACCGAGCACGCCCAGCCCGAGTCCGGCCGCCGACAGCACGGCCCCGATCCCGTCGAGCCCGGGACGCCGCCCGGTCCGCGCGGCCTCGGTGATCATCCGACGGCACAGCAGCACGGCCAGCACCACCACGACCTCACCCGCGAAGACCAGCCGCCAGGTGAGGTACGTCGTCACCCAGCCGCCCAGCAGCGGGCCGACCGCGATGCCGGCGCCGGCGAGTCCGCCGATCACGCCGTACGCCACGGCCCGGTCCGGTCCGCGGTACGACTCGGCGACCAGGGCCGCCATGGCCGGCAGCACCAGGGCGGCACCGATCCCCTCGATGACCGACCAGCCCAGCGCCAGGACCCACACCGTGGGTGCCACGGCGGTCAGGGCCGATCCGGTGCCGTAGACCATGAGTCCCAGGAAGAAGACGCGGCGGCGCCCCAGGATGTCGCCCAGCCTGCCCCCGATGATCATGAATGCGGCCATGACCAGCGCGTACAGGGTGATCACGGCCTGGATGGTGGTGACCTCGGTGTCGAAGTCCTTGACCAGTTGGCTGATCGAGACGTTCATCACCGAGGTGTCCAGGACCATCAGGAACTGGGCCGTTCCCAGGACGATCAGAGCGCGCCAGCGTTTCACTGTGCCCACCTCGCCGAGTCGGGCCGGAGCGGCGTCGGGTCGGACGCCAGTCCCATGGCAGCGGAAGCCCGGCACCCGGCGCCTCACCCGTCGCGGGCGAGACCGTGCCGGCTCACAGCAGGCCCATGTCCCGTGCGCGGCGCACCGCGGCACCGCGCCGGTTGACCGCGAGCTTGCGGTACAGGCTCTTCAGGTGCGTCTTCACCGTGTTCACGGACACGTACAGGTCCGCGGCGATCTCCTGCGTCGACATCATCTGGGCCAGCCGCAGCAGGACGTCGCGCTCGCGTGCGCTGAGCTCCTCCACGACGATCGGCGCGGGGGGTGTCCCTGGCCCGGCCGGTTCCTCGTTGGTGGGGTTGCCGGCGGTGAGCCAGCCCGCCGCCAGCCTGTCCAGCGGCGCCGTGACCAGCAGGGGCCGGATCCACCGCCCGGCGTCGAGGAACGGCCGCCGCAGCCGCTCGCGCCGGGCGTCGAGGAGGGCCTGCGCGACGAGCCTGCGGGCAGTGGCCGTGTCGCCCGCGGCATCCGCGGCCATGGCCTTGACCAGCGTCGCCCGGACGGTCACCGCCGGGCCCGCCCGGCCGGTGACGGGGACGCTGAGGAGGAGGTCGATGGCCTCTTCCTCGTTGCCCACGGCGAACTGGATACGGGCGGCCTCCGTGGTGCACGTCGGCTGGTCGTCCCCCAGCTTCCGCAGCATCTCGGCCGCCTCCCCGGCCCGGCCTTCGGCCAGGTGGGCGGCCGACGCCACCAGCGTCTTGTGGCTCTCGGCCCAGGGGGAGGACACGACGGCGGAGACGTCCGGGTCGGCGGCCTCGACGGCCGCGCGGGCGTCGCCCCGGGCCAGCTGGAGCCGTGCGGTGACGATGGCCCGGCCGGCGGCCGTGACCGGATCGTGCGGGGTGGCGGAGCGTTCGGCGGCCTCGTCGAGGAGGGCCCTGGCCCGGCCCAGTTCGTTGCGGTCGACGGCGACGCCCGCCAGCACCACCTGCTCGATGCCGGAGCCGGCCGACGGCGACGGGCCGAACCGCTCCGCCTCCGCCACCGCCTCCAGGGCCTTGTGTTCCGCCCTGCCCGGCCAGCCGTCCAGGTAGTCGATCAGCGCGAGGTGTCCCATCGACTCCTCCCGGGCCAGCACGGTCGAGGCGTTGTCGGGCGAGTCGGCCGCCTTCGACAGCGCGGCCCGGGCCTCCTCGAAACGCCCGGCCCACAGGCGCGCGGAGCCCAAGTGGGTGAGCAGGAGCGCGGGCAGCTCGGGATGCTTCTCCAGCAGGTCCGGGTCCACCTCCGGGCGTACTTCGTCGGCGGCCTCGGCGGCCAGTTCCGCACGGGTGGGGGACCCGGTCAGCCGGGCGGCCAGGGCCTCCAGCAGTGCACAGCTCAGCTGGGCGGCCGCCGGATCGCCGGTGACGGTGTCCAGCCGGGCGCGTGCCTGGCGCAGATGAGCCGTGCCGTGCCGGAAGTCGCCGTGGGAGAGGTCGCGAGCCGCCCGGACGAGGTCGGTCGCGGGGCTGGTGGTCTCGGGCCCCATCCGGGAGAACAGCCCGGCCAGGTCGTCGGAGCGCATGCCCGTGAAGAACCGGCCGATGGCCAGGTCGTCGACCAGCGCGCCGGCGGTGAAGTCCCAGTCGCCCGCGGCGGCGCCGTGGGCGAGCGCCTCCGGGAGCGATCCCGCCCGCCGCAGCCACTGGGCGGCCCGCCGGTGGAGCTCGGGCTCCAGACCGGGACGGCGCACGCACAGGTGGGTGCGGAGTATCTCCCCGAACAACGGGTGCAGGCGGTACCACGAGTGTCCGAGCTGCTCGACGAAGGCGTTCTCGCGGTGCAGGTCGGCGAGGATGCGCGCGGAGTCGGTGCGCCCGGTCAGCGCGTTGGCCAGCTCGGGGCTGAAGCGGTCCAGGACGCTGACCCGCAGCAGGAGGTCCTGCGTGGCCTCCGTCTGCCGCTTGAGCACCTCGGCCAGCAGGAAGTCGGCGATGGTGCTCCGGTCCGCCTCGAACTCCTTGAGATACACCTCCGGGTCCTGGCTCTCCTGCGCGGCGAGGGCGCACAGCCGCAGTCCGGCGGCCCAGCCGCGGGTGCGGTCCACCAGAGGCCGCGCCGACTGCACGGACAGGCGCAGTCCGTGCCGCTCCAGCAGGGCCACCGTCTCCTCGGGGGTGAAGGCCAGCTCGGCGGCGCGGATCTCGGTCAGTTCACCGGCCGTACGGTACCGGTGCAGCGAGAGCATCGGTTCCGTACGGGTGACGAGGATCAGCCGCAGTCCCCGCCCGGCGTGCTGCAGCACGAACTCCAGCTGCTCCGCGATGTCCGGCTCCGTCACGCGCTCGAACTCGTCGAGGACGACGGTGACGGGCGGCTCGGCGGTGGAGAGGTCCTCGGCGATCGCCGACAGCAGTCGGTGGTCCACGTGGTAGGCGTCGGCCGGGCCGCGGACCCGGTCCGAGAGCCGTCTGCCACTGGTTCGCACGGCGTGGAGGAAGTACGCCCAGAACATGCCGGGCCGCTTCTCCTGCGCCTCCATCGTGAGCCAGGCGACCGGCCGGGGCAGGCCCGCGGCCCAGTCCGCGAGCAGCAGGGTCTTCCCGGCGCCGGCCGCGCCGTTGACCATGGTCAGCAGCGTGTGCGGCGAGTGGTCCAGACGCTCCTTGAGCCGCGGCCGCGACAGGAAGGTGACGGGCCGTGACGGCAGAGTGAAACGCGTGCGTAGGTACGGGTCCCCGAGCGGATCTGTGTGCTGTTCGGCCGGTTCCTGCTGGTCGTCGTCGACGGACACGGCGCTCACCACCACTGGGCGTCAAATCATGGGCAGCGCTCCCCATCGCTGATCATCCCATCGTTCTCGGGTGCGCGCTCGCCGCACATGAGCCGAAGGTCCGGTTGCAGGGCCGAACGTCCCGGATCGAGGGACCTGAGGGCCTACGACCGCCGGTGTGCTTCGCGGTATGCCCGCCAGCCGCCGTACGACGTGATGTCCTCGGCGTCGTCGAGGGCGCCCGGTTCACACAGGAAGCCGGGGACGAGGCCGCCGTCCGCCAGCTCCACGGCGCCCAGGGTCATCGGGCGGGGAAGGGCGGCCAGCAGGCGGCCCAGGCCCTCGGCCGGCAGCCGCCACACCTCGGCCTCGATCGCGGCCCCGCTCTCGCCGACCCGGACCAGGCCCGGCTTCGGCGGGGTGGTCCGCAGGGCGTGCAGACGGTACGCCGGGGCGGTCGTGGTCGTGCGTTCCAGGCGGGCGCCCAGGGACAGCAGCTGGGGGTTCAGGGGCTGACCGGAGAGGTGGGCGCCGACCACCGCGACGCGTGTCTCCGGGCGGAGCAGCGCGGCGATCGTCGCCAGCCGCTGGTCCGTGAACGCCGGGCCGATCAGCATCACCCCGAAGGGGAGGCCGTTCACCTCGCCCGCCGGTACGGCGACGGCCGCCAGGTCGAAGAAGTTGGTGGAGTTGGTGAAGCGGCCCAGGCGGGCGTTGGCGCCCAGCGGGTCGGCGGCGACCTCGGCGAGGGTGGGATGGCCGGGGGTGGTGGGCAGGAGCAGGGCGTCGCAGTCGGCGAGCGCGGCCAGGGCGCGGGCGCGCAGTGCGGCGAGGCGGTCCAGGTCGGCGTAGAGCCGGTGGGCGGGGATGTCGCGGGCCCGGGTGATGATGCCGGTGACGGTGGGGTCCAGGCCCTCGCTCCCGTCGAGGGCCGCCTTGTCGACGAAAGCGCCCACCGCCGTGTAGCGCTCGGCCACGAACGCGCCCTCGTAGAGCATCGCCGCCGCCTCGGTGAACGGCGTGAGGTCGAGCGTGCGCACCTCGGCACCGGCCGACCCGAGCTGTTCCACCGCCGACTCGTACGCCTCCGCCCAGCCGTCGTCCAGTTCGCCCAGCTGACCCGGTGCCGGGACGGCGACCCGCCAGGGGCCCGGTGCCCGCTGCGGGAGCGGGGGGAGTTCCCGGGCCGGCGGGGACGTCATGATCGACAGGGCCTGCTCGGCCTCCGGGAGGGTGCGGGCGAACACCGTCACGCAGTCGAGGGAGGCGCAGGCCGGGACTACGCCCGTGGTGGGGACCAGGCCGCGGGTCGGCTTGAGGCCGACGATGCCGTTGAAGGCCGCCGGGACCCGGCCCGAACCCGCGGTGTCCGTGCCCAGGGCGAAGTCGACGATGCCGAGGGCCACGGCGACCGCCGATCCGGAGCTGGAACCCCCGCTGACCCGGGCGGGGTCGTGGGCGTTGCGCACGGCGCCGTAGGGGGAGCGGGTGCCCACCAGGCCCGTCGCGAACTGGTCCAGGTTCGTCGTCCCCAGCACGATCGCGCCCGCCGCCCGCAGCCGGGCCACCACCGGCGCGTCGGACGCGGGCCGGTAGGCGTACGCCGGGCAGCCCGCGGTCGTGGGCAGTCCGGCCACGTCGATGTTGCCCTTGGCCGCGAACAGGCGTCCGGCGAGCGGGAGCCGCTCACCTGCGGCGACGCGTTCGTCGACGGTCCGCGCCTCCGCCTCGACCTCCTGCCGCGGACGCAGGTCGATCCAGATCTCGGGCCGGTCCACCGCCTCGATGCGGGCGTGGGCGGCGCGGACACGGGAGAGAGCGGACATGCTGTGTGCCTCTTTCGGTTCGTGGACCGCAGCGGTCAGTTCGTCGCCGGGGCCAGGACGAGCAGTGCCGTTCCCGCCTCCACCTGGTCGCCGGGCCGGGCCAGGATCCTCGTCACCACGCCGTCCATCGGCGCGTGCACCCTGGACTCCATCTTCATCGCCTCCAGCGCGAGCAGCGGCTGTCCGGCCGACACCGCCTCGCCCGGCCGAACGTTCAGCTGCCAGACCGACGCGGCGAACTCGGCCTCCACCAGCCTGCCCCCGGGCGGAAGGGCGACCTCGGCGGGCGGGGCCGGTGGCGCGGCCGCCGCCTCGGCGCGGGCGAACTCGCCGGCCGCCTCCCACGCGTCGCGCTCCGCCGCGAACGCCGCCTGCTGCCGGGTCCTGAACTCCCGTACGGACTCGGCGTTCTCGGCCAGGAAGGCCTGGTGGGCGGCGAGCGAGAAGGTGCCGTCCTCGATGCGCGGCACGAAGCGGCCGGACGTGATGTCGGCCCGCAGGTCGAGGAGTTCGTCCGCGCTCACGGGATACCACTTGATGCGGTCGAAGAAGCGCAGCAGCCAGGGGGAGCCCGGTTCGAAGGCGCCGCGCTGCTGCCAGCCGGACCAGACCTGGGTGGTGCGGCCGACGAACTGGTAGCCGCCGGGGCCCTCCATGCCGTAGACGCACAGGTAGGCGCCGCCGATGCCGACCGAGTTCTCGGCCGTCCAGGTGCGTGCCGGGTTGTACTTGGTGGTCACCAGGCGGTGGCGGGGGTCGAGCGGGGTGGCGACGGGGGCCCCCAGGTACACGTCGCCCAGGCCCAGTACGAGGTATTCGGCGTCGAAGACCGTGTCGTACACGTCGTTCACCGACTCCAGGCCGTTGACGCGACGGATGAACTCGATGTTCCACGGGCACCAAGGGGCGTCGTCGCGTACGCCCGCCATGTAGCGGGCGATCGCCTCGCGGGTCGCCGGGTCGTCCCAGGACAGTGGGAGGTGGACGGTGCGGGAGGGCACGACCAGTTCGTCCGTGGGCGGCAGGGCGGCCACGATCTCCCGTACGGCGTCCAGGAGTTCGGGCTGGGGGAGGCGGGCCGGGTCGGTCCGGATCTGCAGGGAGCGGATGCCCGGGGTGAGGTCGGTGATGCCGTCCGGGCCCTGCGCGGTCAGCGCCTCCATCAGGGCGTGGACGCGCATGCGCAGCGCCAGGTCGAGGTGCGGGGGACCGAACTCGACCAGCAGGTTGTCGTCGCCGCTGCGCCGGTAGGTGACGTCGCCGTCCCGGGCCAGGACCCCGCCGTCGACGATCTCGGGGCGCGGCGAGCCGTCGATCTGGACGGGGGCGAACCGCACGGTGTCGCCCGGCCGGAGCTGCCCCAGCTTCCAGCGTTCGGCGCCGAGCACCGTCGCCGGGCACACGAAACCGCCCAGCGACGGCCCGTCCGGGCCGAGCAGCACCGGCATGTCGCCGGTGTAGTCGACGGCGCCGACCGAGTACGGGGTGTCGTGGATGTTGGAGGGGTGCAGGCCCGCCTCGCCGCCGTCGGCGCGGGCCCAGCGCGGTTTGGGCCCGACCAGGCGCACACCGGTGCGCGCGGAGTTGAAGTGCACCTTCCAGTCGGCCGCGTAGAAGTCGCGGATGTCGTCCTCGGTGAAGAACTCCGGTGCCGCGTGGGGGCCTTCGACGGCCCCGATCCGCCACACCGCGCCGAAGGAGGGCCGGTCCGCCGGCGGCACCGGTGCGCCGTCCCGGGTCACGCGCCCGCCGTGCAGGACGTCGCCCGTGCGCAGCGCACGGCCGCCGTGCCCGCCGAACCCGCCCAGCGTGAAGGTGCTCGCGCTGCCGAGGAAGGCCGGGACGTCGAGGCCGCCCGCGACGAGGACGTAGGTGCGCAGGCCGTGCCGAGCCGGTGCGGCGGTCTCCAGTACGGCACCGGCGGGCACCGTCACCGGCTCCCACTGGGCGACCGGCGTGCCGTCGACGGTGACCTCGGCGGGGGCGCCCGTCACACACACGGTCGTGGCGTGCGTGAACCTCAACGCCGGTCCCTGAAGCGTGCATTCGAGGCCGGGGGCGCCCTCGTGGTTGCCGAGGGCACGGTTGCCGAGCCGGAAGGACAGGTCGTCCATCGGGCCGCACGGGGGCACGCCCACCTGCCAGTAGCCGGTGCGGCCCGGCCAGTCCTGCACGGTGGTGAGGGTGCCGGAGGAGACGACCTCGATCCGGGGGGTGGGGTCGGTGACGCGGGCGAGGGTCGCCGTCGAGTGGCCGGCCGTACGGAAGGCGTCGTCGGCCAGGGCCGCCCGGACGAGGCCCAGGTTGGTCTCGATGCCGTCGACGCGGGTGCGGGAGAGAGCCTCGTCGAGCCTGCGCAGCGCGTGGGCGCGGTCCGAGCCGTAGGCGATGATCTTCGCCAGCAGCGGGTCGTACGACGTCGTCACCTCGGTGCCGGTCTCCACCCAGCCGTCCACGCGCACGCCCGGCGGGAACTCCACTCGCGTCAACAGGCCGGCGCTGGGCCGGTGTTCGCGTGAGGGGTCCTCGGCGTAGAGGCGGGCCTCGACGGCGTGGCCGCGCGGCGTGCCCGGGTCGCGGACGACGTCGCGCTCGCCGCGGGCCAGGCGCAGCATCCAGGCGACCAGGTCGACGCCGTACACCTCCTCGGTGACCGGATGCTCCACCTGCAGACGGGTGTTGACCTCCAGGAAGTAGGCCTCCTCGCGGGCGGCGTCGTAGACGAACTCGACCGTGCCGGCCGAGCGGTAGCCGACGGAGGCGCACAGGTCGCGGGCGCTCACGGACAGTTGCTCGCGCACGTGGTCCGGAAGGCCGGGGGCGGGTGCCTCCTCCAGGACCTTCTGATTGCGGCGCTGCAGCGAGCAGTCGCGGTCGCCGAAGGTGACGACCCTGCCCTCGCCGTCGCCGAAGACCTGCACCTCGACATGGCGGGCGTGCTCCACCAGGCGTTCCAGGAACACCCCGGCGGAGGCGAAGGACGCGGCGGCGACACGCTGCACCCGCTCCCAGGAATCGGCCAGCTCCTCGGCCGACCGGCACGCCGACATGCCGATGCCGCCGCCACCGCCGGTCGCCTTGAGCATGACGGGATAGCCGATGACCGCGGCTTCGGCGAGGGCCTGGTCCAGTGAGGCCAGCAGCCCCGTCCCGGGCGCCAGCGGCACCCCCGCCGCCTCGGCCGCCGCCCGTGCCGTGTGCTTGGCGCCGAACAGCTCCAGCTGCTCCGGCGCCGGACCCACGAACACGATCCCGGCCTCCTCGCACCGGCGCGCGAACAGGGCGTCCTCGGACAGGAAGCCGTACCCGGGGTGGATGGCACCCGCGCCGGTGTCCTTGGCCGCCTTCAGTACCAGGTCGGCGTCGAGGTACGACTCCTTCGCGGGTGCCGGGCCGAGCCGTACCGCCTCGTCGGCCAGGCGGACGTGCGGTGCCCAGCGGTCGGGGTCGGAGTACACGGCGACCGTGCGCAGGCCGAGTTCGCGGGCGGTGCGGATGACGCGCACGGCGATCTCGCCGCGGTTGGCGACCAGCAGCGTGTCGAAGGTCATCGCGTGGCTCCGGTGATGGTCATCTCCACCGCCGTCGGCTCGAAGCCGTTGCAGGGGTTGTTGATCTGGGGGCAGTTGGAGACGAGGACCAGGACGTCGCGCTCGGCGCGCAGGGTGAGTCCGAGGCCCGGGGCGGAGAGGCCGTCGACGATGCCGAGGGTGCCGTCCCGCTCGACCGGCACGTTCATGTACCAGTTGATGTTGGAGACGAGGTCGCGCTTGCCGAGGCCGTGCCGGGCGCCCTCGGCCAGGAAGTTGTCCACGCACGCGTGCTGCGTGAAGGTGTGGTGGCCGTAGCGCAGGGTGTTGGACTCCTTGGAGCAGGCGCCGCCCACCGTGTCGTGCCGGCCCACCTCGTCCTCGACGACCGTCATCAGCGGGGTGTGCTCGTTGGACATCAGCACACTGCCCGTGGTCAGGAAGAGGTTGCCCTGCGCCTGGATCGTGTCGGGCGCGCTGTAGCGGACGGACGTGTCGTGGGCGTCGTACACGAGGAAGTCCACGGCCTGGTTGCCGTGCAGGTCGGTGACGGTCAGCGTCTCGCCCTCGCGGACGATCGACGACCAGGCGGCGCGGGCCGGAACCACGGTCTTCATACGGCCTCCCTCGGTCTTCGTGCGAGCTCCCTCGGTCTCCATACGCGCTTCCTCGGTCTTCATGCGAGCCCCCTCGATGCGAGGTGTTCGGCGGTGTTGAGGAAGGCGCGGCGGCCCTCGGGGGTGGCGTCCCACAGCGGGTCGCCCGGCGCGGTCGGCGCGGCGCGCCAGGCCAGGACCTCCAGCGGGGTGGAGACGTACTCCTGCCGGGGATCGGCCGGATGCGGCACGTTGGCGATCAGGACGGTGACGTCCTGCTCGGTGCGGAGCGTGACACTGCCGCCGGGGCCGGCCGAGCCCGTGAAGTCGAGGGAGCCGTCGTCGCCGATCCGGACGCCCTGGAAGAAGGAGAGGGAGGGCGGCAGGTCGCGGGGCTCCAGGCCGTTCTTGGCCGCCGCCAGCTTCAGCAGCTCCCGGCCTGCTGGGGAGGCCGACTGGGGGGTGCCGTCGCCGTACCGCCGGGTGTTGCGTACGAGGGTGGAGGTGCCGCACAGCGCGTCGTGCCGTCCGGAGGTGTCGGCGACGACCGACGCCAGGACCCGGCCCTGGTCGGACAGCAGCAGCCGGCCCTCGCCCAGGTAGGCGTTCCACTGCACCTTGACCGTGTCGGCGACGTTCAGCCGCTCCCAGGGCCGTTCGGCGACGTACAGCAGAAGATGGGCGCAGGCGTCGCCGCGCAGGTCGGTCAAACGCAGCTCGGTGCCGCGGGCCAGCACCCGGTGCGTGTAGTTGCCGCCCGCCACCGTCTCGGCCCACAGCAGATGACCCGCCTCGCAGGGCGGGGCCGGCCAGTCGGTCGCCGGGACGACGGGCATGGCCTCGGCGCGGGCGCCCTCCTGGGCGCGGGCATGGTCTCGGGCTCCGTATGTGGTCGCTGTCGCCATCGCGGACCTCCGGCTGCGGGGTGGCTCGTCGGGATGTGTCTCAGGGGCTCTTCGGGTATTTCTGTCGGTCGACAGAAATTAGAAGGGCCCGGCGGGTCGAGGGCGTTGCCCGCGCGTTGCCGGTCGGTTACCGGGTCCTCACCAAGATCGCCGCGAGGCCGGCGGGAGGGCGGTGTGCGAGGATCGAACCCATGGGGACGACAGGTGGGCGCCGGGTCGGCAGGCCGCGGGCCGCGCGGCGGCCGGAAAGCGGGCTCTCGCCGCGCGACGAACTGCTCACCGCCGCCGCAGAGTTGTTCACCACCCGCGGCTACGCGGCCACCTCCACCCGGGCGGTCGCCGAGCGGGCGGGCATGCGCCAGGCCTCCATGTACCACTACGTCTCCGGCAAGGAGGAACTCCTCGCCGAGCTGCTGGAGTCCACCGTCACGCCCTCGCTGGCCTGCGCCCGCGACCTCCTCGCCGACGACGCGAGGCCGGCCGGGGAGCGGCTGTGGGAACTGTGCCGCACGGACGTGGAGCTGCTGTGCGGCGGCCCGCACAACCTCGGCGGCCTGTACCTGCTGCCCGAGGTGCGCGCCGAGCGGTTCGCGGGCTTCCATGCCGTGCGTGCCGAACTCAAGGACGCCTACCGGCAGTTGCTCGCGGCCACGCCCGCCGGCGGAGCGCTCGCCAAGAGCGAGCTCGACCTGCGTACGGATCTGCTGTTCGGGTTGATCGAGGGCGTGATCCTCGTGCACCGCTCCGATCCCGACCGCCCGGCGTCGGCGTTCGCGGAGGCCACCGCCGACGCGGCGCTGCGCATCGCCGGCGTCTGAACCGACCGCCGGGTCACGGCCGGAAACCGGTCTTCACTCGTCACAGTGAGTGATTTTCGCACCCACATTCGCCGTCACTCGCTGTATGCGAACAAGGGCGCACCGTGTAAATGGAGCCGAGAGTACTCGCTTCCGGTGCCCGTTTTCAGGGGCTTGCTGAATATGACACGGCGATGATCCGGTCGGACTAAGCTCGCCCGCAGCGCACCGAGTTGAGATGTATTCGTGCGCTTGTTCCCTATATGTGCGACTCCCTGCCGATTCGTTTCAGAGGGCCTAAATGGTGAGTGTTCAATCCCCGCCCGGGCGCCGCGAACTGCCTTACGCGCGCGTGTTGTTGCTGCCCGCGATACTGATGGCCGCGGCGACCGGCGCCGCCGTCGCCGTGGTGACCGACCCGGCCCGGGCCGCGGTCGGCTGGTGCGGCGCCGCCGCCACCCTCCTGGTGATCGCGACGGCGGCCGAAGCGGTCCGGCGCGGCCGCAGCCTGCGGGCCCTGCGCGAGCAGACCGGCCGTCACACTGCGTATCTGGAACAGCGCCTCGCCGGACACGAGCAGCAGATGCTCCGCTTCGCACGCGAGATCGCCCCGAACGCGATCTACTGGCTGCGCAGGGGCAATTCGCCCACAGAGGTGATTCGCCAACTCCCCAACGTCGACCCGAGCTACGCCGAACTGCCCGAGTCACAGCTGCGGTTGCTCAGGACGATCCTCGACATCATCGACACCGAGGAAGCCCTGCGGGACTCCTCCCAGCGCTCCTTCGTCAGCATCGCCCGCCGCGTCCAGGCGATCGTGCACCAGCAGGCCAAGGAACTCCGCGAGATGGAGGAGGACCACGGCCGCAACCCCGAGGTCTTCGACGACCTGCTGCGCATCGACCACGGCACCGCGCTGATCGGCCGCCTCGCCGACTCCATCTCCGTCCTCGGCGGCGGCCGCCCCGGCCGCCAGTGGCCGCAGCCCGTCCCGCTCTACAGCGTGCTGCGCGGCGCCATGTCCCGGATCCTGGATTACCGGCGCATCTCGCTGGACACCATCGCCAAGGTCAACATCCGCGGCATCTCCGTCGAGCCGGTCATCCACGCCTGCGCCGAACTCCTCGACAACGCCACGCGCTACTCACCGCCGCAGACCAAGGTGCACGTCACCGCCTCCGAGGTGCAGACCGGCATCGCCATCGAGATCGAGGACGCCGGCGTCAGCCTCAGCGAGGAGGCCCGTGCCAAGGCCGAGGGCATGCTGGAGCGCGCCAAGGCCGGCGTCGACCTCCAGGAGCTCGGCGAGTCCCCGCGCCTCGGCCTCGCCGTCGTGGGCCGCCTGTGCAAGGCGTACGACATGCAGATCTCGCTGCGCTCCTCGGCGTACGGCGGCGTGCGCGCCGTACTCGTCGTGCCGCGGGTGATGGTCACCGAGGACATCGCGCCGGGCATCGCCCACGGCATCGGCGCCACCGCCGCGCCCAAGCTCGACATCGGCGGCATCGAGGGCCCCAAGCGCGCCCCCAAGCGGCGCCGTCCCACCAGCCCGCGCATCCCCGCCGGCGTCTCCATGGAGGACGACGTCCCCGTGGTCACCGAGTGGACGGCGGGCGGTCTGCCGCAGCGGCGCAGCCGGGTCAAGACGCCGCTCAGCGTGCGGCTCGCCGAACAGGCCGCCGCCGAACGCGCCGAACGGGAGGCCGAGGAGGCCCGCTCCGCCTGGGCGACGCCCGAACCCGAGCCCGAGCCGGAGGAGAAGGACGAGCCCGAACCGGGCCTGTGGGTCGAGGCGTTCTGGAACGGCCTGAAGGGCACGCCCGACCCGTTCGACATTCCCCAGCCGACCAACGAGCCGGCCCGCCTTGAGGCCGACGACGAGAGGGACCCCAAGTGATCCAGCAGCGAGCCAACTTCGACTGGATGCTCAAGGATCTCGCCGATGGAGTACCGGGCATCGAGATGATCGTGGTGCTGTCCGCGGACGGCCTGCGCATCGCTCGCTACGGAGGTGATCCGGACGCGGCCGACCGCGTCGCCGCGGCCTGCGCGGGCCTGCAGAGCCTCGCGGGCGCCGTCGCCCAGGAGATCCCGGACAGCGACGGCCGGATGAAGATGGTCCTCATCGAGATCAACGGCGGCTACTTCTACCTGATGGCCGCCGGCCCCAACGCCTATCTCGCGGTCCTGTCGGACGTGGTCGCCGAACCGGGCCTGATGAGCAACCGCATGCGCGACCTCGTCGTCCGCATCGGCGCTCACCTCACCAGTCCACCCCGACGCAACGGGCAGGCCGTATGACTCCTCCGCAACGCCGGCGACGACATCCGAACCGGCAACCACCCCCGCCGCCCCGCCCGCGGACCGCCAAGCAGGGCGACGAGAAGGCCCCGGAACGGCTGTACGTCGTCGCCGGACCGGACGGCGAGCGGGCGGACATCGACCTCGTGACCTTAATCGTGGCGCGCGCCGACCCGCCGCCCTCGGCCACACCGGAGCAGACGGCGACGCTCCGCTTGTGCGCGGCCCCCCTCTCGGTGGCCGAGCTCTCGGCCTATCTGAACCTGCCGTTCAGCGTGATGACCGTACTGCTCACCGAGATGCTGGCGGCCGAACTGGTGCAGGCGCGCGCCCCGATCGTGCGGCAGGCGCTTCCCGACCGTTCCCTCCTCGAAGCGGTGATGCATGGACTTCAAAGGCTCTGACACCATCCCCGGACCACGATCAGAGGATCATCTGCCGCAGACGGCCCAGGCCGCGGTGAAGATCGTGATCGTGGGCGGCTTCGGAGTCGGCAAGACGACGATGGTCGGTTCGGTCAGCGAGATCAGGCCGCTGACGACCGAGGAGACCATGACGCAGGCCGGCGTCGGCGTCGACGACAACTACGGCTCCGAGTCGAAGACGGCCACCACCGTGGCCATGGACTTCGGCCGCATCAGCATCACCGACCAGCTGGTGCTCTACCTCTTCGGCACGCCCGGCCAGGAACGCTTCTGGTTCCTGTGGAACGGCCTGTTCGAAGGCGCGCTCGGTGCGGTCGTCCTGATCGACACGCGCCGCCTCGAGGTCAGCTTCGACGTCATAGGGCGACTGGAGGAGCGGGGCGTCCCCTTCGTCGTCGCCGTCAACTCCTTCCCCGACGCCCCGCGTTACCCCATCGAGGACCTGCGCAGCGCCCTCGACCTGGCCGCGGAGATCCCGATCATCGAGTGCGACGCCCGCCGCCGGGCCTCCAGCAGGGACGTCCTGATGACCCTCATGCGCTTCCTGCACGCCCTGGCGACGGCGAAAACACGGGCGTGAGCAGCGCGCCCGACCTCGACCTCCCCCTTCACACCTGATCCACCTCAGCTTCGGAGCGACCATCGTGACGCCTGAATCCTTCTCCCCGACCGGCACGGACGAGCCCATCACCGCCCCGCCCCCCGGCTGCCCGGCCCACGGCATCGGCCCCGGCGGGCTGCGCCGGCTGTACGGCCCCGGGTCGGAGG
Source organism: Streptomyces sp. C1-1 (assembly GCF_050214755.1). Classification (NCBI taxonomy): domain Bacteria; kingdom Bacillati; phylum Actinomycetota; class Actinomycetes; order Kitasatosporales; family Streptomycetaceae; genus Streptomyces; species Streptomyces sp. C1-1. The sequence continues at coordinate 7,990,955 of NZ_CP189826.1, forward strand.
ATCTGAGGCCTGTGTACGAGCAACTCCGCGCCGAGCACGGCCCGGTGGCTCCCGCGCTGCTGCACGACGATCTGCCGATCTGGGTGGTGCTCGGCCACAGCGAGAACATGCAGATGGTGCGGACGGCCTCGCAGTACTCCCGTGACCTCCGGTTGTGGACCCCGCTGCGGCAGGGCATGGTCAAGCCCGACAATCCGCTCATGCCGCACCTCGCGTGGCAGCCCATCTGCAGTCACACCGAGGGCGACGAACACCTGCGGCTGCGCGGCGCGGTCAACGGCGCCATGTCGACCATCGACCATCGGGGTATCCGCCGCTACATCAACCGCGCAACCCAGCACCTCGTCAACAAGTTCTGCGAACAGGGCCGGGCCGACCTGGTGGGTCAGTTCGCCGAGTACCTGCCGATGGCCGTGATGTGCGAGATCCTCGGCATGCCCGAGGAGTACAACGACCAGATCGTGCAGGCCGCCCGCGACATGCTCAAGGGCAGCGAGACCGCCATCGCCAGCAACGCGTACATCATGGACGTCCTGATGCGGCTCACCGTCCGCCGCCGGGCGGACCCCCAGGACGACTTCACCAGCCACCTGATCAACCATCCCGCGCGGCTCACCGACGACGAGGTGGGCCAGCACCTGCGCGTCGTCCTGATCGCCGCGTACGAGGCCACGACCAACCTCCTCGCGAACGTCCTGCGCGTGGTGCTCACCGATCCGCGGTTCCGCGCCCAGCTCAACGGCGGCCAGATGACGGTGCCCGAGGCGGTCGAGCAGTCCCTGTGGGACGAGCCGCCGTTCAGTACCATCCTCGGCTACTTCGCCAAACAGGACACCGAGCTGGGCGGCCAGCACATCCGCAAGGGCGACGGTCTCCTCTTCGGTATCGCGCCCGGCAACGTCGACCCGCGAGTCCGTCCGGATCTCACCGCCAACATGCAGGGCAACCGCTCCCACCTCGCCTTCGGCGGCGGCGCCCACGAGTGTCCCGGCCAGGACATCGGCCGCGCCATCGCCGACGTCGGCGTCGACGCGCTGCTCACCCGGCTTCCCGATGTCGAACTCGCCTGCGAGGAGGACGAGTTGCGCTGGCGGGCGTCCATCTCCAATCAGCACCTGGTGGCACTTCCGGTGGAGTTCGCACCGAAGCCCCAGCAGGACGTCATGGAGCGGCTCACGATCTCCCCGGTGCCGTCACAGCGCTCGAACGACTGGCAGATCGGCACCGTGCAGACACAGCTTCCCCCTCAGCAGCCCACCGCCGCGGAGCCCGCCGCCGCGATGCCGGCTCCGACGCCGCCTGCGACGCCCGAACCGGTCGGCCGACCGAATCTGTTCCAGCGCCTTCTTCGCTGGTGGCACGGCGACTGACCGACCGAGCCCGTGCTATCCGGCCCACTCGTCGTACGACGACCAGGCCCGCAGCAGACGGCAGCTGACGAACCGGTGCTCGCGCCCCGTGACCGGATCGCCGAACTCCAGCACGCGCGACAGCAGTTGGAGCGGCCGACGAAAATCACCGTCCGGCACGGGGCCGGTCACCACGGGATAGAGGGGGTCGCCGAGGATCGGCACTCCCAGCGCGCTCATGTGCACCCGCAGTTGATGGGTCTGGCCGGTGTGTGGTCTCAGCCGGTACCGGGCACGTCCGTTCCGCTCCTCCAGCAGGTCGACCCGGCTGACGGCGTTGGGCTCGCCCTCGACCTCGCGTGCCGTAAGCACCCCGCGCTCCTTGATGATCCGGCTGCGCACGGTGCGTGGCAGGACGAGTTCGGGGTCGTGAGGGGCCACCGCCTCGTATTCCTTGCGCACGCGCCGCTCCTGGAACAGCGCCTGGTACCTGCCGCGTTCCTCGGGGCGCACGGTGAACAGCACCAGCCCGGCCGTCAGCCGGTCCAGCCGGTGCGCCGCCCCGAGCGTCGGGATGTCCAGCTGCCGCCGCAACCGTGCCAGGGCGGTCTCGGTGACATGGCTGCCACGCGGGGTGGTGGCCAGGAAATGCGGCTTGTCGGCCACGACCACATGCTCGTCGCGGTACACGATGTCGATCTCGAACGGTACCCGCTCCTCGGCGGGCAGTTCGCGGTGGAACCACACGTACATCCCCGGCACGTAGGGGGCGTCCCACGGCACCGGACGTCCCGTGGCCTCGACGATCCGTCCCGCGTGGAACATCTCGTCGATCACCCCGGCCCCGGGCGCGAGGCGCGCCACGAGATGGTCCCGCACGGTCGCCCAGGTGCCTGCGGGCGGCAACCGCACCCGAACGGGATCCACCCCGTCGCGCTGCGGCAGGGGAGAGGGCGGGGGCGGAGTACGGCGTCTCATCGCGTCCAGCTTACGAAGGTGTCGGCCCTCGCCTCGTACCCCGTTACCCGGCGACCTTGCTGGACAGCCGCCCCCACCAGGCGATCGACGGGATCCTCAGGGGGTCCGGGCCGGAGGTGTCGCAAGCGGGGCGCGCGGAGCTGATCCGGATGACCGAGCCGCCCTGCGGGACGGTGTGGCGGGGGCAGGCCGCCGCCCAGTCGAGGTGCCCGCGGATCATGGACGCGAGGTTGGCGATATGGGCGGCCAGCGCGGGCCTCGCGGTGTCGGCGACCTGGTCGCGCAGTGCCAGCCAGTGGGCCAGTACCCGATCACGCATCGCCACGGCCTGGGCGAGGGACTCGGCGGGGTCGGCGCCGGTGGTGCGGGCGAGGACGTCGGGCAGGTTGTTGACGTCGACGACACCGTCGCGACGGTCCTTGGCGTAGCCGCAGATGTCGTTGTCCCATCCCAGGATCAGGCCGGTCATCTCGGTCAGCGCCCGTACCTCCGGTCGGTCCAGGTCCGCCGGAGCGGGTTCCGCGCCGTCCACGGATGCGGCGAGGTCCGTGAGTGGCAGCACCCAGGTGGTGGCGAGGCGGTTGCGCACATAGGTGTCCAGGTCGGGCGGCAGGCGGCGGACATTGTGCGTGCTTTCGCGGACCTCGGCGGCGAGGGTGAGACGGAAGTCGCGGACGAGGCGTGCCCTGAGCCCGGGGGACACCGAATGCCTCAGACGCCGGCCGATGTCGTGGAGCGCCCCAACCGTGGGTTCGGTCGGTTCGCCCAGTGGGCTGCGGTCGAGTGCGCGGGAGAGCGCCGAGGCGTAGCGCGCGAACTCGTCGGGCCGACCGCGCAGCGGGCCCTCGTCGTTCAGGTCGTCGATGACGAACGTCAGGGTGAGCAGGGCGGCCATGGCCCGGACGCCCGCCAGGGTGGCACGCGGAACGAAGCGGGCGGCGAGACCGGCGATGTCCGCGCGGGCGAGGCGTGTCAACTCGGCGTCGCCCGCGACGAGCCGGTGACGGAGGCTCCAGTCGAGCTGGAACTCGGTGACGGAGGCGCGTTGCGGGTGGATCCGGCTGGGGATCGGGCACCACAGCGAGGGTATGGAGAGCGATCCACGCGGCTGCTCGTTCATGCGTATTCCCTTCCTGGCCGCCGGCCCGCGGCGTGGTCGGCCGACGGTGGGCGAAGGGGGCGGATCGGTCGGGACGGGCCCTGTCGGCTGAGCGAGTCGGTTGCGCTACGGGCGTGTTCGGGCCGGGGTCACGGCGCGGACCGTCAGGTGCGGGCCGCCGTCGTGTGCGGCAGCAGATCCATGAGCCCTCGGCAGGTCAGGGCGTGTGCCTGGGCAAGCACGTCGGTGAGGAACGGTCGTGGTCCACTCATGAACGGGTCAGGCTCGTCCCAGGTGCCGTCGTCCAGTTGAGTCTCGACGAGGAAGCGGGCGGCCCGCACGAGCACCTGCGGCGTGCTGGTCCGGGAACGGATGAGGACGGTCGCGGCGAGGGCTGTCGCCGCCGGGCTGGAACCGCTCGCGCCGGGGAACGCGGGCCAGCCGCCGTCCCTGTTCTGAGTGGCCGCCAGTGCTCTGGCCTCGGAGCGGGCCGCGGCGGTGCTCCAGCCCACCACCGGACTGATCTCGGCGGCGGGGTAACCGGGGAAGACGTACCAGTCGGCGGTCCAGCGACTGGCACCGCGGTGCTGCTGGTGAAGCCACCGGGCCGCCCGTGCGACGTCGACCTCGTCGGGGGCGTGGGCACGTACTCCGCCGACCATGTGCGCGACGGTGTCCTGGGCCACCGTGTCCCGGGCCGATCTCCATGTGGTCCACAGGCCCCGGCCGTCCTGGTTCTGGCGCGCGTACACCGCGACGGCCGGCCAGACCCGGCGTCCCTGTTCCGTGCCGGCCAGAGCGAGCAGGGTGTTGCCCGTGGTGTCCGCGTCACAGTCCAGTCCGCTGCCGGCGATCGCCGGGGACACACTGCCCCATCCTCCTTGTGGGGACTGGGCGTCGGCCAGGAAGTCCAGTGCCGCGGGCCGGGCAATGGTGTCGAAAGCGGAGTGGCCGCGCAGGCAGCGAACCATCAGGCCGGTGTCCCAGACGTCGAAGGTCGTGAACCGCCATGTCCCGTCCGCGTGTTGGTCCGCCAGGAGCCTTGTCGTACAGCGGTGCGTGGCAGGCCGCCCCGGTGCGACCCGGGTCAGTGCCAGGCAGGCCATGGCGGTGACCAGCGGCATGGCGTGGTAGGAGCCGTCCGGGGCCTGTTCGGCGGCCAACGCGGCGACAAGGCGTTCGTCCACCGGCAGGCCGACCGCGTCCCTGGCGATGATCGCGGCGGACAGGAACTGTGCTCGATGCCATCCGGTCAGCGCGGTGCCGTGTCCGTGGCCGAGTGCCTTTGTAGCGTGGTCGAGCAGATCGTACGGGGAGCAGCCGGGCGCGCCGGCGGCCACACCCAGGGTCTGCAGAAGCAACCGGCGGCGCTGATGCGCGGCACTGTCGCGTGGGAAGACGGGCAAGGGGGGAGGGCTTGTGAGGTCGAGTGCGAGGGCGCGCAGCCATGCGTCCGCCGCCGCCGTGAAGGCGTCGTGTCTCTGGGGCTCCGCCTGCCGGAGCCAGGCACGCACACGGTCGTGGTACGGCGAGCCGCATTCCGCCTTGGCCAGGGCGAAGGCCGCGAGGGCGTTCTCCAGAATGCGGGGGCGCGCGGGCGTCGCCCACGAGCCGTTGGATCGCTGCAACTCCAGGCAGGCGGCAACGGCGTGGTCCAGGCAGCGCCGTATTTCGCGGGCCGGCACAGGCGCTTCGCCCAAAGGATGCCATGCAGTACGGGAACTATTCATAACGGCTCAACTCCGCAGCGCAGGTGAGGGCCGGGTTCCGGTCAAGGCGTGCCGAGGAACAGGGTCGGGGACAACCTTCCCGCCCGCCATACGGCGCGATGCGCTCGGTTGTACGCCCCAGCGCGCGCGGTCGTGACTGGCGAGCCTCAGTGCGTCTCACAATGAGGTTTGTGTAGCCGGTAGTTGCAGACTGCGGTCCTGAGCGGGGGGGCGCACGATGTCGCGTGAAGAGCAGGAACGGTCAGGTCCGCGCCTCCATGTCACAAGACCTTACTTCCGTGCGCCCTCATGTGGTTGGCTTGCGTACCAAACTGACAGGGCACCTTCCGAGGAGCCCGGGCATCGGCCCCAGAACCGCAGTCAGTTGCCGGGCACACCGTTTCGTCGGTCGGTGCCCCCGAGGCGCGGCGCAACCTGATCTGTGCGGGTGCATGTGCACCCACAACGGTGGAGGACTCATGGCGCAGGCCGACTGCTCGTTCGTCATCGCGCCGGGGGCGCTGCCGCTGCTCGGACACACGCTGCGGTTCCTGCGTGATCCATTGGGCTTCCTGCGTTCACTGCCCGACTCCGGAGACGTCGTGGCCATCCGGCTCGGACCCGTCAGCGCCGTCGTCGTCTGCGCTCCCGAGCTCGTCCGCCGGGTCCTCGTGGACGACCGCACCTTCGACAAGGGCGGCTTCCTCTTCGACCGCAGTCGCGAGTTCCTGGGCAACGGTCTCGGCACCTGCCTGCACAAGGACCATCGTCGGCAGCGACGGATGATCCAGCCGGCGTTCCACCGGGCGCGCCTGCCGGGCTACGCGCGGGAGATGAGCACACAGGCCCACGCCGTGGCCGACGCGTGGCAGCACGGGCGGACCATCGACGTGCTGGCCGAAACGACCACGATCAGCCTGCGCACGACCGCGGTCACGATCTTCTCCGCCGCGCCCGCCGCCCTGCGGGAGTCACTGGCGACCGATCTGGCGACGCTGGAGGAAGGCGTGTTCCGGCGTATGCTCCTGCCGCCTCACGTCGATGCCGTCCCCACACCCGGCAAGCGGCGCTACGACCGCGCACACGCCAGGTCCCAGCAGACCATCAACCGCATCATCGCCGACTACCGCGCCGACGGTGTCGACCACGGCGACCTGATGTCCATGTTGCTGGCGGCCCAGGACGATCTCGCCGGCCCAGGTGCAGAGGGGGCACGGCTGTCCGACGAAGAGGTCAGGGACCAGGTCATGTCGTTCCTCTTCGCGAGTACGGACACGATCGGCAAAGCCCTCGCCTGGGCGCTGCACCTTCTGGGACGTCATCCCCACGTCGCGGAGCGGCTGCACGCAGAGGTCGACGACGCGCTCGCCGGCGGCGTCGCCGGCTTCGAGGATCTGCCGCGGCTGGAGGTCACCCGGAACATCATCACCGAGACCATGAGGCTGTATCCGCCGGGCTGGCTGCTGACCCGCACCACGACGGTCGACACCGAACTCGGTGGCCTGCACATCCCCGCCGCCACCGATGTCGCCTTCAGCCCGTACCAGATACATCATCGCGGGGACCTGTACACCGAACCGGAGCGCTTCGATCCCGACCGATGGGCGCCGCACCGGGTGGGGGCCATCCCCCGCGACGCGTTCCTGCCCTTCGGGGGAGGTGCGCGCAAGTGCATCGGTGACGCGTACGCGTTGACGGAAGCCACCCTCGCGCTGGCGACCATCGCCGCCCGGTGGCGACTGGAGCCCACGCCCGGCCGACAGGTCAGGGCTGCGCCCTATGCGCTCGCCCTGGGACCCAAAGGGCTGTTCATGCGTACCGTCGCGCGGGACGTCGCGGGACACGGGGTCGAAGGGCGCTCGGCAGTTCTCGGATAAAAGCGTTGGGCAGGTGCCACCACAGGGCGGCAGGATGCCCCCCATGCCGTACACCGCCGACGAACTGCTGCCCAAGGGCACCCTCTCCCGTGCCTCCCAGCCCCTGCTGGCCACCGGGGACGGGCTGGTGCTGCGGCCCTGGCGGGTCGAGGACGTGCCCGCCGTGCACCAGGCGTTTCAGGATCCCCTCATGCATCAGTGGCACATCCGGCGCAGTGACTCCGAGGAGGAGGCCGCCGGGTGGGTGCGGGAATGGGTCGAGGAGTGGGAGGGCGAGCGCAAGGCCCAGTGGGCCGTCGTCGACGCCGACACGGACCGGCTGCTGGGGCGGGTGGCCCTGCTCGGCATCCTGCTCGTGGAGGCCCAGGCCAAGGTCGCCTACTGGACCACGGCGGCGGCCAGGGGCCGGGGCGTCGCCACCCGCGCGACGGACACCCTGACCCGCTGGGCCTTCGACGAGATCGGCTTCCACCGCCTCGAACTCCTGCACGCCACCGCCAACCAGGCCTCCTGCCGCGTCGCCGCCAAGGCCGGCTTCGCCCTGGAGGGGACCAAGCGCAGCGCCGCCTACCACCAGGACGGCTGGCACGACATGCACCTGCACGCCCGCCTGCGCGAGGACTAGACCGCGGCTTCCTGAACGGCCGGTTCCGGTACGGGAGTCGTGATCTCGGTCGTCCTGCGGTACGCGCGGTACCCGGCGCCCGTCACGAGGGTCGCGGCGAGGAACAGGACCGTGAACCACTGGAAGTACCAGTGGCCGCCCGCCGGGTCGTACACCGCCGCCCGCGGCCAGGCCAGGTTGACCGTCATCAGGAGGCCGTAGAGCAGGGCCAGCGCGTTGACCGGGACGCCCCAACGGCCCAGGGAGAACAGCTTTCCGCCCGTCTCGTCCGTGCCTCGCGAGGTGAACTCGCCGCGCAGACGGCGGACCAGGAGCGGGCCGGTGACCATCGCGTACGCCAGGTACAGCATCACGATGCAGGTGGTGCCGATGGCCAGGAAGGCGTCCGGCGAGGCGAAGTTGAGCAGCAGGAGCGCGGCGGCCAGGACGCCGACGACCACGGCCGGGGCGCTCGGCATGCCGGTGCGCGGGTTGACGCGTGCGAGGCGCGCGGAGAAGGGGAGTTGTCCGTCGCGGGCCATGGAGAACAGCATCCGGCAGGCCGCCGTCTGGATGGCGAGGGTCGCCACCGCGATCGCCACCACCACGTCGGCGAGCAGGACCTTGCCGACCCCGTCGCCCAGGCTGCTGGTCAGCACGTAGCTGAGGCCGTCGACGCCGAGATGGCCGTCGGTGAGGCTGGGTGCGGCGAGCAGTCCGCCGAGGATCACCAGGCCGCCCAGCAGACCGGCGGCGGCGAGCGCGGTGAGGATCGTACGCGGCGCCGTACGACGGGGGTTGTGCGTCTCCTCGCTCATCTCGCCCGCGCTGTCGAAGCCGATCATCACGTACGCCGCCGTGAAGGAGCCGACGAGCAGCGCCCCCAGCAGCCCGGAGCTCGCGGCGCCCTCGGTGTGGAAGGTGATGCCGGGGGAGCGCTTCGAGTGGGTGAGCAGCAGGACGACGATCAGGACCGCGCCGATGATCTCGGCGGTCACGCCGACCCGGTTGATCACCGACATCACGCGGTTGTCGACGATGTTCACGATCGTGGTGAGCACCAGCAGGATCACCCCGAGCACCGCCGCGTTCGCGGCGCCGTCCGTCGACGTCACCGCCGGGTCGGTGCCGACGAGTTGGAAGCCGGACCAGATCGCCGGCAGCACCATCTGCAGCGCCAGCGCCGCCGCCGCGACCACCACGATCTGCCCGATCACCATGATCCAGCCGGCGAACCAGCCGAAGGTGAGGTTCGACAGGCGGGAGGACCACTGGTAGATCGCGCCCGAGATGGGGTAGCGCGCCGCGAGTTCGGCGAAGCACGCGGCCACCAGCAGCTGGCCGAGCAGTACCGCCGGCCAGGCCCAGAAGAAGACGGGGCCGCCGAAGGCGTACCCGAAGGCGAAGAACTGGAAGACGGTCGTGAGGACCGAGATGAAGGAGAAGCCCGCCGCGAAGGAGGCGTACCGCCCCAGGCTGCGGTGGAGCTCCTGGCGGTAGCCGAACTCGGCTAGGGAATGGTCGGTTGTCGGCACGGCGGCACCTGCCTTCGGCACGGTCCTGCGAGCGGATTCCTGTCAGGCGACAGAAATTAGGGACGGGCTGTTTCCGCCGCGTCACGCCGGCATGTCGGGGGCGGGCCCAAGTCCTCACGTGCTTGCTATGCACGCCAAAACGCGATACATCGTGTGTATTGACGCTCATCTGCTGGTCGCGATATGTTCGGCCACGGATATTCGTTGGCGAGGTGAGGTCCATGGCGAGGAAGCGACGCAAGCTCGGCAACCCGCTGGCGCTCGCCGTGATGGTGACGCTGTGGCAGAAGCCGATGCACCCGTACGAGATCGCGCAGACCCTTCGCCGGCAGGGCAAGGACACCAGCACGAAGATCAACTACGGCTCGCTCTACACCGTCGTGCAGAACCTCCAGAAGCACGGCTTCGTGGAGGTCACCGACGTGGAGCGGCAAGGCAACCGCCCCGAGCGCACGGTCTACGGCCTCACCGGGGCCGGGCGCCAGGAGGCGACCGAGTGGCTGTCGGACCTGCTGGCCGTCCCCGCCGAGGAGTTCCCGGTCTTCGAGAGCGCGCTGTCCTTCCTCGGGGCCGTGCACCCCGATGAGGCGGTGCGGCTCCTCGAGGAGCGGCTGAAGACCCTGGAGGTGCAGGCGGCGAGCTCGCGCGGAGCGCTGGAGAAGCTCTACGAGTCCGTGCCCCGGCTCTTCCTGGTGGAGGTCGAGTACCGCCTCCACATGGTCGAGGCCGAGGCGCAGTGGGTCCGCGGCTTCGTCGAGGAGATCGGCAGCGGTGGGCTGCCGGGCGTCGACGCATGGCGCCGGTTCCACGAAACGGGGGAGCTGCCACCGGAATTCATGGAGGAGAGCACCTAGAGCACCTAGAGCACCTGGATCACTGGATCACTGGATCACCTGAATTACTCAGATCATCCAGACCACCTGGAGCACCCAGGAAGAAACAGACCCCGGCAGGGCTGTTGCAGCAGCTCCCGCCGGGGTCTCGAACCCCGAACCGACTCCGCCGTGCGGCAGGCCGGGCCATCGAGGTGCGGCACACCCAGGATAGCCCGGCCCTCCCCACGCGGATCAGTCGTCACCATCCGTCATCCGCTCACTCAGGAGAGCTGTCGTCATGAGCAGTACCCGTGCGCCCGCCGTCGAGGCGCGTCAGCTGATCAAGACCTATCCCGGCGAAGTCACCGCCCTCAACGGCATGGACGTCACCGTCGAACCGGGCACCGTCTTCGGGCTCCTCGGCCCCAACGGCGCCGGCAAGTCCACCACCGTCAAGATCCTCACCACCCTGGCCCGGCCCGACTCGGGCACCGCCACCGTCGCCGGACACGACGTGCTGCGCCACCCCGACCGGGTGCGCCGCGCGATCGGCGTGGTCGCCCAGGGCTCCGGCGCCGACCCGGTCGCCACCGGCCGGGAGAACCTCCGACTGCAGGGCAGGCTCTACGGCCTGAAGGGCGCCGCCCTCGACCTGCGGGTGGACGAGCTGCTGGACCGCTTCGGTCTCGCCGACGCGGGCCGACGCCCGGTCAAGGGCTACTCGGGCGGTATGCGGCGTCGCCTCGACGTCGCCCTCGGCCTGGTCCACCGGCCCCAGGTGCTCTTCCTCGACGAGCCCACCACCGGCCTGGACCCCGAGGCCCGCACGGCGATGTGGGACGAGATCGACCGGCTCGCGGGGGAGGAGGGGCTGACGATCCTCCTCACCACGCACTACCTCGACGAGGCCGACCGGCTCGCCGAGCGCGTCGCCATCGTCGACCGCGGCCGGGTCGTCGTCGAGGGCAGCCCGGACGCCCTCAAGGGCGAGCTGCGCGGCGACGCCGTGCACGTGGAGCTGCGGGAGGCGGTCGGCGAGGCCGGGCGCACCCTGCTCGACGGCGCCCTGACCGGGCTGCCCGGCATGCACGAGATCCTCGTCGACGGCCGCCGCGTCAGCGTCCGGGCCGACGACGGCGCAGCCGCCGTACCGGCGCTGCTCGCCGCCCTGGAGCGGGCGGGGGTCGGGGTCGCCGCCGCGACCGTCGCCCGGCCTTCGCTCGACGACGTCTACCTCCGCTACGCCGGCCGCCGTTACTCCGAGGTCGACGCCGAGGCCGACGGCACCCTCGTCCTCGCCGGAGGTGCCCGATGAGCACGGCCGTCTCCCAGACCTGGTACATGACGCAGCGTCAACTCATGGTGTTCGCACGGCAGCCCGCGTACGCGGTCATCACGCTCGTGCAGCCGGTGATCTGGCTGTTCCTGTTCGGTGGCCTCTTCAAGAAGGTCGTCGAGCTGGGCGGCTTCGGCACCACGACCTACCTCACCTATCTCGTCCCGGGTGTGGTCGCGATGAGTGCGCTCAGCTCCAACATGTGGGCCGGAATGGGCACGTTGGAGGAGATCCAGCGCGGGACTCTCAACCGCTTCCTGACCACGCCGGTCAGCCGGGCGGCGCTGATGAACGGCAACGTCGTCAACAACGGCCTGGTCACCGCGCTCCAGTCGGTCGTCATCGTGCTGCTGGCCCTGGCGGGCGGCGCCGACTACCCGGGCGGCGCCGGTGGCGTCGCGATCCTGGTGCTCGCCTCGGTGCTGCTCGGCACGATCTTCGGGGCGCTGTCCAACGCGCTGGGCATGCTGGTCCGGGAGCGGGAGTCGATCATCGGCATCAACACCTTCCTGCTGCTGCCGCTGACCTTCCTGTCGTCCGCCTTCATGGCGCCGTCCCAGATGCCCTCCTGGATGCGGCACATCGCCGACTTCAACCCGCTGAACTGGGCGATGGTCGCGGGTCGTTCGGCGCTGTCCGCGCACCCCGACTGGAACGTCGTACTCAGCCGCGGCGGGGGGCTGCTGGCCCTCGCCGTGGCGGCGGTGTGGCTGTCGATCCGGACGTTCCGGTCGTACCAGCGGTCGGTGTGAGCGCAGGTTCCGGGAGGTGTGAACGCCGGTTCCGGTCGGTGTGGGCGCACGCTCCGGTCGGTGTGAGCGCATGACGGAGGGGCGGCACCTCGACCGGGTGCCGCCCCTCCGCGAAGCTCATGCGGCCGGAGCCGCGCCCTCCTGCTCCGCCTCGATGCTCGCGTTCCACTCCCGCTTGGAGGACTGCCAGCCGTCCTCGTTGTGACCGAGGCGCCAGTAGCCGGAGATCGACAGGTCCTCGCGGGGGATCTCCCGCTCGACGCGCAGCAGCCGGCGCAGCTCCCTCACGAAGTGCGCCTCGCCGTGGACGAAGGCGTGCAACCGGCCCTCGGGGAAGTCGAAGGACCGTACGGCCTCCAGCAGTGTCTCGCCGACAGGGCGGTCGCCGCGGTGCAGCCAGACCACCTCGATGTCGGAGTCGATCTTCTGCTCCTCCTCGGGGCCGGCCACCTCCACGAAGGCGTGCGCCGTGGTGCCGCCGGGCAACGACTCCAGGGAACGGGCGATCGCGGGCAGCGCGCTCTCGTCACCCACCAGCAGATGCCAGTCGGCGCTCACGTCGGGAGCGTAGGCGCCGCCCGGCCCCATGAAGCGCACGGTCTCGCCCGGCTGGACGCGCATCGCCCAGGGCCCGGCGAGCCCCTCGTCGCCGTGGATGACGAAATCCAGCGTCAGTTCGCGCGTCTCGGGGTCGAAGGCCCGCACCGTGTAGGTCCGGGTCACCGGCCACTGCTCGCGCGGCAGCTCCTCGCGGATGCGCTCCATGTCGAAGGGCTCCGGGTAGGTCACGCCCTCGCTCGGGGGGAACAGCAGCTTGACGTAGTGGTCGGTGCAGGTGTCGGCCGCGAATTCGGCCAGCCCCTCGCCGCCGAGAACCACGCGCTGCATGTGCGGAGTCAGCCGTTCTGTGCGGACGACCTGCGCGGAATGGGGCTTCCGCGGCCTCCGAGCCGGACGTTCTGCCATGACGGCCTCCCAGATTCATGCTTAGGCTTACCTAAGTTAGCACCTCTCTCTTGAGAACCACCTCAATGAGGGCGGCCATTACCGAAACAAGAACATCGCCTACGCGCCGAGCGTGCTCAGCAGCCGCTGCAGCGAGCCGCCCAGCCCCCACCGCGCCGCCAGTGCCTCCAGTGCCGCCGCGTCGCGCGGGGCGTGCGGCAGGGCCGTGTCCACGTCCGGCAAGGGCACGTCGTCGGCGACCTTGACGACCGTCGGCGCCACGGCGACGTACGGCCGGGCCTCGTCCAGCCGCTTGCGCTGCGAAGGCGTGAGCCTGGCCTTCGGATCGTCGACCGCGGCCATGATCCCCGCCAGGTCCCCGAACTCGGCGAGCAGCTTCGAGGCCGTCTTCTCGCCGATGCCCGGCACGCCCGGCAGACCGTCGCTCGGGTCGCCGCGCAGCAGCGCCAGATCCGCGTACCCGGGCCCGTCGACCCCGTACTTCTCGCGCAGCCACGCCTCGTCCGTCAGCTGCAGCGTGCCCACGCCCTTGAGCGGGTACAGCACCCGCACCCCCCGGGCGTCGTCCACCAGCTGGTAGAGGTCGCGGTCGCCGGTGACGATGTCGACCGGGCTTTTTGCGCGCGCCGTGAACGTGCCGATCACGTCGTCCGCCTCGTACGGCTCGACGCCCACGCGCGCGATGCCGAGCGCGTCCAGGACGGCCTCGATGACCGGCACCTGCGGCGACAGCGTGTCCGGCACCTCCTCCTCGTCCGGGCCCGCCGCGTGCTCCTCGGCGACGCGGTGCAGCTTGTAGGAGGGGATCAGGTCGACCCGCCACTGCGGGCGCCAGTCGGCGTCCATGCACGCCACCAGGTCACTCGGCCGGTGGTCCTTGACCAGTCGGTCGATGAATTCCAGCAGCCCGCGCACGGCGTTCACCGGCGTGCCGTCCGGGGCCTTCACGGACTCCGGGACGCCGAAGTAGGCGCGGAAGTAGAGCGAGGCGGTGTCGAGGAGCATCAGTCGTCCGGTCACGCTCGCATCATGCCGCACGGCACCGACAGTCACCCGCCGGCCAGCAGCCACCGTGTCCGCGGACCCTCGGTCACCAGGGTCGCGGCGGCCAGCAGCGACACCAGGACGGCCGCCCACACGGGCATCAGCCACCACGACGACACCACGGCCGCGACGAGCTGGAGCAGCACCAGCAGGACGGTGGCCCAACCGGGGACCGCGACGACGACGTGCGCCTTGTCGCCCGGCGTGGAGAGGACGGTCGGCAGACCGATCAGCAGCACCACGGCGAGCACGGCCAGCGGCGGGGAGCAGGACCACAGCGCCCACGGCGTCGCGATCCAGGCGACCAGTTCCGTCGCGAAACGCAGCACGGAGGCGCGTCTGTCGTCGGGTCGGTCCACGGTCGTCCCCCCGGTGAACGGCGATGTGAAGCAGCGGCGGCGATCCTACGCACCCCTTGTGAACCGGACCACTGTCGCGTTTGGGCCGGTCGGGCCAGGGCAGGCGCCGCCCCGTTCACCGCCCCCGAGACCAGAGGCAAGCGTGTCAGCGAGACTTGAGGCCGAGCAGCTCTACAAGGTGTTCGGCAGACGACCGGACGAAGCAGTCGAACGGCTGAGGCGGGGAGCCGACCGGGAGGAGCTGCGCGCCGACGGCACCACCGCCGCCGTGATCGACGCCTCCTTCACCGTGAACCCCGGCGAGATCTTCGTCGTCATGGGCCTGTCCGGCTCCGGCAAGTCCACCCTGCTGCGCATGCTCAACGGCCTGCTGGAACCGACCGCCGGACACGTCCGCTTCGACGGCCAGGACCTGACCGCGCTGGGCGCCCGCGAACTGCGCGAGGTCCGCGCCCACAAGATCAGCATGGTCTTCCAGCACTTCGCGCTGTTCCCGCACCGCAGCGTCCTGGACAACGCCGCCTACGGCCTGGCCGTGCAGGGCGTGCCCCGCGCCGAGCGCGAGCGGCGCGCCGGCGAGGCGCTCGCCCTGTGCGGACTGGCCGGCTGGGAGAAGTCCTGGCCCGACGAGCTGTCCGGCGGCATGCAGCAGCGCGTGGGCCTCGCCCGCGCCCTCGCCACCGACGCCGACCTGCTCCTCATGGACGAGTCCTTCAGCGCCCTGGACCCGCTGATCCGCCGCGACATGCAGGACCAGCTGCTCGAGCTGCAGCGGACGCTGAAGAAGACCATCGTCTTCATCACCCACGACCTCAACGAGGCCATGCGGCTGGGCGACCGCGTCGCCGTCATGCGCGACGGCCGCATCGTCCAGACCGGCACCGCCGAGGACATCCTCGTCCGGCCGGCCGACGAGTACGTCGCCTCCTTCACCAAGGACGTCGACCGCTCCCGCGTCCTGACCGCCTCCGCCGTCATGGACACCGACCTGCGCGGCGACGAGGCGGACTGCGGCTGCGAGAGCGGGTGCGAGACCGCGACCCCGGACACCCCGTTCACCGAACTGTGCGCGATCAGCGCCCGCCTGACCCACCCGGTGATCGTCCTGGACGACGAACGCAGGCTCGTGGGTGTGGTGCCGACCCGGCGGCTGGTCGGCTTCCTCGGCGACGGGGAGGTGCCGGCCCATGCCTAGGATCCCTCTCGGCGACTGGGTCAACAGCACCGTCGACTGGCTGCTCAACCACGTCTCCTGGCTCTTCGACTTCCTCAAGACGGTCTTCACGGGCACCTACGACGGCATCGTCGCCGTCCTGCAGGCCCCCGAGCCGCTGCTCCTCGCGGGCATCTTCGCCGTGCTCGCCTTCTGGCTGCGCGGCACGCTCGCCGGTGTCCTCACCTTCGGCGGGTTCGCCTTCATCGACTCCCTCGAACTGTGGGACGACGCGATGGTGACCCTCGCCCTCGTCCTCGTCGCGACGATCATCGCGCTGGTGGTCTCCGTGCCGCTGGGCATCTGGGCCGCGCGCTCCGACCGGGTCAGCTCGATCGTCCGCCCGGTCCTGGACTTCATGCAGACGCTGCCCGCGATGATCTACCTCATCCCGGCCATCCTCTTCTTCGGCACCGGTGCCTCCGCGGGCATCGTCGCCACCCTGATCTTCGCGCTCGCCCCCGGCGTCCGCATGACCGAGCTGGGCATCCGGCAGGTCGACGGGGAACTGGTCGAGGCGGCCGACGCGTTCGGCACCACACCCCGTGACACCCTGCTGCGCGTCCAGCTGCCGCTCGCCCTGCCCACCGTCATGGCAGGCGTCAACCAGGTCATCATGCTCGGCCTGTCCATGGCCGCCATCGCCGGCATGGTCGGCACCGGCGGCCTCGGCGGCGACGTCAACGAGGCCATCGGCCAGCTCGACGTCGGCCTCGGCTCCGAGGCGGGCGTCGCCATCGTCATCCTCGCGATCTACCTGGACCGGATGACCGGCGCCCTGGGCACCCATGTCTCCCCGCTCGGCCGCCGGGCCGCCGCCAGGGCCCGCGCCGCCCAGGGCCTGAAGATCTGGTCCTACCGCCCCCGCCCCCAGGTCGCCGTGATCGGCGTCGTGATCCTCGCCCTCGTCGCGGGCGGCATGGGCGTGTTCGGCGGCGGCTCCGGGGGCTCCACCGCCGTCGCCGACGCCAAGGACGTCGGCCGGGGCAAGAAGGTCACCATCGGCTACGTCCCCTGGGACGACGGCGTCGCCTCCACCTTCCTGTGGAAGGAGATCCTCGAGGAACGCGGCTTCCAGGTGGACGCCAGGCAGTTCGACGCCGGCCCCCTCTACACCTCGGTCGCCTCGGGCGACGTCGACTTCATGACGGGCGCCTGGCTGCCGACGACCCACGAGCAGTACTGGAAGAAGTACGGCAGCAGGCTCGACGACCTCGGCGCCTGGTACGGCAAGACCTCGCTGGAGCTCAGCGTGCCGTCGTACATGAAGGGCATCGACTCCCTGGACGACCTCAAGGGCAAGGCGGCGCGGTTCGGCGGGAAGATCACCGGCATCGAGTCCAGCGCCGGCGAGACGGCCCTGCTCAAGAGCAAGGTGCTCAAGGAGTACGGCCTGGACCAGGAGTACAAGGTCGTCGACAGCTCCACGCCCGCCATGCTGGCCGAGCTGAAGCGGGCCTACGGCAAGAAGCAGCCGATCGTCGTCACGCTCTGGTCGCCGCACTGGGCCTACAACGACTACAAGCTGACCAAGCTGAAGGACCCCAGGGGCGCCTGGGGCTCCGGTGACGGCATCCACACCGTCGCCCGCAAGGGCTTCGCCGGCGAGAACCCGGTCGTCGCCAAGTGGCTGAAGGACTTCAAGCTGGACGAGAAGCAGCTCACCGGCCTGGAAGCCCAGATCAACAAGTCCGGCGAGGGCAGGCAGCGGGACGCCGTCCGCGCCTGGCTGAAGAAGAACCCCGGCGTGGTCGACAAGCTGGCGCCGGTGAGCGAGAGCGCCGCCCCCGCCGAGGCCCGGCGGCCGGTGAACGTCGCCTGGTTCCCCTGGGACGAGGACATCGCCGTCACCTACCTGTGGAAGCACGTCCTTCAGCGGCGCGGCTACAAGTTGAACCTCAGGCAGATGGACGTCGGCCCCGTCTACACGGGACTGGCCTCCGGGGACCTCGACGTCAACTTCGACGCCTGGCTGCCGTATGCCCAGAAGAACTACTGGGACAAGAGCAAGGACAGACTGACGGACCTCGGCACCTGGTACCGGCCCACCTCCCTGGAGGTCGCCGTGCCCTCCTACGTCAAGGGCGTGAAGTCCTACGAGGACCTCAAGGGCAAGGCGGGCCTCTTCGGCGGGAAGATCATCGGGATCGAGCCGGGGACCGGCGAGATGAACCTGCTCAAGACCAAGGTGCTGCCCGGCTACGGCCTGGACAAGGAGTACAAGGTCGTCGACGGCTCCACGCCCGCGATGCTGGCCGAACTCAAGCGCGCCTACGCCAAGAAGCAGCCGGTCGCCGTCGTGCTCTGGTCGCCGCACTGGGCCTACAGCCGCTACGACCTGACCAAGCTCCGGGACGACGAGAAGCTCTTCGGCGAGGGCAACACCATCCGCACCGTCGCCAACGAGAGGTTCCCCGGGCAGTACCCGCAACTCACCAAGTGGATCAAGGGCTTCCACATGAGTGAGGCCGAGCTCGGCAGCCTGGAGAGCGAGATCAACCGGCGCGGCCAGGGCCACGAGGAAGAGGCGGTTGCCGCCTGGCTGAAGGAGCACCCCGGCATGGTCGACCGAATGACCCCGCGGTCCGGATGACCCCGCAGTAGCGGCCGGTTCCCGCGCGTTATCGGCCGGATCCTCACCGTGTCCAAGGGCACGGTAAGGATCCGGCCAACCACGTAGCGCTACCCCGACCCCAAGCCTCTCCGCTCTCCTCGCTCCCCCCGCTGGTCAGTCCCTTCGATTCGAAGACGAAATCCGGACCCGTCGGCTCCGCGGAACTGGTCTACTGGCGATAGTTGGCGCATTGACCGCACGCCTCGTTTACGGGTGCGTGACGGGCACATGAAACGGTTTGCCGAACCTGCGTAAGGTGCAGAGAACCCATCGGGGGCCACCGCATCCCGACGGCATCGCACACACGACGGACCGACGAGCGAAGGAGGGAGCCGGAGCGATGGGCGACCACAAAGACCTCAAGGAGCAGCCCCTGCGCGTGGGTGCGGCCGTGCGGCGCAGACGTCGGACCCTGGAACTCACGCTCGCCGTCGTGGCCGAGCGCAGCGGCCTGTCGGTGCCCTTCCTGAGCCAGATCGAGAACGACCGGGCCCGCCCCAGCAGCACCTCCCTGGAGAAGGTCGCCGACGCGCTGCGCACCACCGCGGTCGAACTGCTCGCCGCCGCCGACCCGGCGTGCAGCGTCGACGTCGTGCGCGCCGAGGGCCCCGAGCCCGCGCTGGAGCCCCGGGTGCGTTCCCTGGTCCGCGGCCACCATCAGATGCATGCCTCGGAATTCACCGGCGACCATGACGCGGGCCGCGAATTCCAGTACCGCAACGACCAGTTGATGTACGTCGCCGACGGCGCGGTGGAGATCGAGGCGGAGGGCCGCGCCTACCGGCTCGGCCGTGGCGACACCCTGTACCTCACCGGCGGAGTGCGCCACCGCTGGCGGGCGACCGTCGCGGACACCCGCCTGGTCGTCGTCGCGGTGGCCGAACACGTCGAGGCGGTCCAGGACCGGTCGCGGTAGTGCCGCCACGCGTCGTCTCGCTCGTCCCCTCCCTGACCGAGGCGGTCGCCGTCTCGGTCCCCGGCGCTCTGGTGGGCGTCACCGACTGGTGCACCCACCCCGCCGGCCTCGACGTCACCCGCGTCGGCGGCACCAAGAACCCCCGCCCGGACGGCGTCCTCGCGCTCGCCCCCGACCTCGTGATCGCCAACGAGGAGGAGAACCGCGAGGCCGACCTCGCCGTCCTGCGCGAGGCGGGCGTCGAAGTCCTGGTGACCGAGGTACGGGACGTGCCCCAGGCCTTCCGGGAGCTGGACCGCGTGCTGACCGCCTGCGGCGCGCGGACCCGGCCGCGCTGGCTGGACGAGGCCGAGCGGACCTGGACGTCCCTGCCCCCGCCCGGGCAGCGCACCACCGCGGTCGTCCCCGTGTGGCGCCGGCCGTGGATGGTGCTGGGCCGGGACACCTTCGCGGGGGACGTGCTCGCGCGGCTCGGGGTGGACCACCTGTACGCCACCCACCCCGACCGCTATCCCCGCATTCCGCTCGACGAGCTGCGGGCGGCGGCCCCGGACGTCGTCGTGCTGCCCGACGAGCCCTACCGCTTCACACCCGAGGACGGCCCGGAGGCGTTCCCCGGACTGAGCTGCGCCCTCGTCAGCGGACGGCATCTGACCTGGTACGGGCCCTCACTGACGCAGGCACCACGGGTGCTGGCCGAGGCGCTGCGAGGAGCTCGCCGCTGAGCAGACCGCGCGCGGTGTGCGCGGCGGCGACCGCCCAGGCGACGACGAGACCGGCGTACAGTCCCACCGCGAGCCAGTCGTACACCACGAGCCCGGTGTGCCGGGCCAGGGTTTCGGCGCCGGTGACGCAGGTGCCCACGGGGAAGGTGAACGCCCACCAGGTCATCGCGAAGCGCATGCCGTTCCGGCGGGCCCGCAGCACCTGGGCGCCGGCGAACACCAGCCACAGCAGCGCGAAGCCCATCACCGGCACGCCGTAGAGCACCGGCAGGACTCGCAGGCCGGCGTCGTAAGGAGCCGGTACGACACCGGGCGCGAAGTCCGCGAACTTGCCGACGGCGGTGGTGGACTGCCCCAGGGGGCCCAGTACCAGGAAGAGCGTGGGCGTCAGCGCGAGGGGCAGCGGGCCGCCGGTGATCAGCCGGGCGAAGACCAGCGGGAGCGTCACCAGGGTGGCGAGCAGGCTGAGGCCGAACAACGCCAGGCAGCCCAGCAGCAGGGTCTCGCGGGGCTGCCCCGGCGGCAGATACGGCACGAGCAGCGGCCCGAGCGCCGCGGACACCATCGGCGCGACCAGCGGCAGCAGCCACACGGGCGAGGCCTGCCCCGGCGCCACCTCCTGTCGTACGGCCATGAGGTACGGCACCGCGACGGCGGCCGCCAGCCCCACGACCGTCCCGGCGGTGAACAGCACGGCGTCCAGGGCGAGGGCGGCGCGCGGGCCGGTCCAGTCGCGGCCGACGGTGAGGGCGCCGCCGCCGACGGCCAGCAGGGCCATCGCGAGGCAGCCGTAGAAGGGCGCGGTCCCCGGGTCGAGGAGGTGGGCGCGGGCCTGGTCGCGGTGGTGGGTCCAGTGCAGGGCGCGGGCGGCGAGAAGGACGAGGAGCAGGCCGAGGGAGAGCGCCCAGACGGCCGCGCAGGCGGTGCGCAGGCCGGGGACCTGGACGGGGAGGCCGGCTCCGGCCGTGGCGACGATCGCGGTCCCCATGACGGCGGCGTACCAGTTCGGTCCGAGGTGACGGACGGCGATGGCACGGGGGAGCGCCCGGGTGACGGGCTGGGCTGCGGTGACCATGGGATCACCGTCTCGCCGCCGCGAGGTGCGGACCAGGGAGTACGTCTCTATGAGGACATAAGCTGGAGTTATGAGCGACGTGGAGGAGCAGGCGGCTGCCCGGCCGGGGCCCGGCGGTTCGCTCGCGCACCGGGTGCCGGATCTCGGCGCGCTGGAGCTGCTGCTGGCTGTGGCGCGGCTGGGGAGCCTGGGCGGGGCCGCCCGGGAGGTCGGGATCAGCCAGCCGGCGGCGAGCAGCCGGATCCGGTCCATGGAGCGGCAGCTGGGGGTGGCGCTGGTCGACCGGTCGCCGCGCGGGTCCCGGCTGACGGACGCCGGTGCGCTGGTGACGGACTGGGCGCGGCGGATCGTCGAGGCGGCGGAGGCCTTCGACGCGGGCGCGCAGGCGCTGCGGGACCGGCGTGACTCGCGGCTGCGGGTGGCTGCCAGCATGACGATCGCGGAGTATCTGCTGCCGGGGTGGCTGCTGGCCCTTCGGGCGGGGCGGCCGGACACCGCGGTGTCCCTGCTGGCGGGCAACTCCACGGCGGTGGCGGAGCGGCTGCTGGCCGGGGAGGCGGACCTGGGGTTCGTGGAGGGGGTGAGTGTGCCGGCCGGTCTCGACTCGGCCGTCATCGCCCACGACCGGCTGATCGTGGTGACGGCGCCGGGGCACGCGTGGGCCCGCCGGCGGCGGCCGCTGGAGGCGTCGGAGCTGGCGGCGACGCCGTTGATCCTCCGGGAGAAGGGCTCGGGGACCCGGCAGGTGCTGGACGCGGCGCTGGGCGGCCTGGCCAGGCCGCTGATCGAACTGTCCTCGACGACCGCGGTGAAGGCGGCGGTGGTGAGCGGGGCCGGGCCCGCGGTGCTCAGTGAACTCGCCGTGGGGGAGGAGCTGGCGCTGCGGCGGCTGGTGCGGGTGCCGGTGGAGGGGGTCGCGCTGGCGCGGGAGCTGAGGGCGGTGTGGCCGACAGGGCATCGGCCGGTGGGGCCGGCGCGGGATCTTCTGTCGCTGACACGGGGGTAGGGGGTCGCTTGGCCCCGGTTCCTGGGGCTGCCGCCCCCAGACCCCGGTGCCAGCGACGGACGGGCTGGAATGCGCGGGCCGGCGTCAATGAATCGGCCGCGTCTCGTCGTTGATGTAGTCCCGCAGGACCGTCTCGAAGTCCGGGTCGGAGTGCAGGCCCAGTGCTGCCGCGCGAGCGGGGTCCACCACTGCCGGCCAGGAGGCGACGATGGCCTCGATGGCGGGGTCGGGGGAGACGGTGACCAGGTCGGCGACCGCGTCGCCGGACACGCGGCGCAGGGTGGACAGGATCTCGGCCACCGACACCGACAGGGCGGGGAGGTTGACCGGCAGGGTGCCGGTGAGTTGTCCCGGCGCCGTGCCGCGGTCGGCCTCAGCCAGGCGCAGCAGGGCCTCCACGGTGCGCCTCGGCGAGGACAGGGCGACCCGCAGACCGGGGTCGACGGGGCAGACGGCCGGGAGCCCGGCGAGGGGCTCGCGGACGATGCCGGAGAGGAAACCGGACGCGGCGGCGTTCGGCTTGCCGGGCCGGACCGTCACCGTCATCAGCCGGGCCACGCGCCCGTCGACGAAACCGCGGCGTGTGAAGTCCGCGACGAGCTGCTCGCAGACCAGTTTCTGGGTGCCGTAACTCGTCCGCGGCAAGGGCAGCGTCGACTCGTCGACCACCGGCGGCAGAGGGAGCGCCGGGTCGCCGCCGTAGACCGCGACGCTGCTGGAGAACACCAGCCGCGGCACCGGTCCGCCGGACTCCGACTGGGCGCGGGCGGCCTCCAGCAGCGCACGGGTCGTGTCCAGGTTGGCGCGCATGCCGAGGTCGAAGTCGGCCTCGCACTCGGCCGAGACCGCGGCGGCGAGGTGGAAGACCACGTCGACCGGCTCGGCGAACACCTCCTCGAGCCGGTCGCAGACGTCACCGTGCACGACCTGGACGCGTGTGTCGGACGGCAGCGGGGACTCCGGGCGTACGACCCGGTCCGCGAGCACCAGCCGGCCGATCGGTTCCCCGCGGAACGCGCCCCGCGCGAGCAGGGCGGCGGCCAGCCGGCCGCCCAGGAAGCCGAAACCGCCCGTGACCACGATCCTCATGCGCTGCTTCCTGCCCAGGCGACGGTCAGATCATCCCCGCGCGGAAACGCGGTGGCGCCGCCCGCCGCCCGGCACGCACCATGACGCGCATGAACCCCACCGCACCGCCCGCCTCCGGCGTCCGCACCCCCTGGGAGGAACTCCCCGCCGCCGTACGCGACGCGGTCGCCGGTGTGCTCGGCGGGGCCGTCGTGCACGCCGAGACCCAGACCGGCGGGTTCTCCCCGGGAGTCGCCAGCCGCGTCGCCACGGGCCACGGCCGCCGCGCCTTCGTCAAGGCCGTCAGTGCGCGGAGCAACCCCCACAGCCCGGCCCTGCACCGCGCCGAGGCCCGCAACGCCGCCGCCCTGCCGCCCGCCGTCCCCGCTCCACGTCTCCTCGGCACTCACGACGACGGCACCTGGGTCGCGCTCGTCTTCGAGGAGGTCGACGGCCGCCAGCCCCATGTCCCCTGGCGGGAGAAGGAGTTGGGGCTCGTGCTGGACGCGGTGGCCGAGCTCGGCCGCAGTCTCACGCCGTCCCCCGTGGCCGCGCCGCCCGCGGCCGAGGCGCTCGCCGAGCCCTTCTCCGGCTGGCGGCGGCTGCGCGAACGGCCGGAGGGAGAGCTGCGCGGACGGCTCGACGCCTGGACCCTGGACCGGCTGGCCCGCCTCGCCGACCTCGCCGACGGCTGGCCGGACGCCGCGGCCGGCGACACCCTCGCCCACGCCGACCTGCGCGCCGACAACATGCTGGTGACCGCCGAGGGCCGCGTGGTCTTCGTGGACTGGCCGCACGCCGTGCGCGCCGCCCCCTGGTTCGACCTGCTGATCATGCTGCCGTGCGTACGCGCCCAGGGCGGGCCGGACCCGGAGGAGGTGTTCGCCGCGCACCCGCTGGGCCGGGACGCGGACCGAAACGGCGTCACCGCCACGCTCGCGGCCCTCGCGGGCTTCTTCGTGGAGCACTCCCTGCGACCGGACCCGCCCGGTCTGCCCACCCTGCGCGCCTTCCAGCGCGCCCAGGGCGAGGCCGCGACGGCCTGGCTCAGGAGGCGGCTCGCACCAGGGCCTGCATGACACGCAGGTCTTCGCCCATCTCGGGATGCCACTGCACGCCGAGGACCCAGCGGTCGGCGGTGGGCACCTCCACCGCCTCCACCGTGCCGTCCGCCGCGTAGGCCGACGGCATCAGACCCGTGCCGAGCCGGTCCAGGGCCTGGTGGTGGTACGTCGGTACGGCCGTCTCCTCCGGGGCGATCTCGGCGTACCGCGTGCCCGGCACCGGCTTGACCGCGTGCCGGCCGAAGACGCCGACCACCTCCGCGTGGCCGTCGATGTGCTGGGTGAGCGTGCCGCCGAGGGCGACGTTCAGCAGTTGCATGCCCCGGCAGACGCCGAGCAGCGGCACACGCGCGGACAGGGCCGCCTCGATCAGGGCCAGCTCCCAGGCGTCCCGGGCCCTTGCAGGCGGGCCGGTACGGGGGTCGGGTTCGGCGCCGTAGCGCACCGGCTCGACGTCCGGGCCGCCCGCGATCACCAGCCCGTCGAGCCGGGCGACGGTCGCCGCCGCCTGCTCCGGGGCGTCCGGCGGCAGCATCGCGACCAGCCCGCCGGCCCGCTGCACCAGCCGCGCATAGCCGGCCGGCAGCAGCGCTGCCTCCAGCTCCCACACGCCCCAGCGCACCCCGGGCTCCAGATACGTGCTGACGCCGATCAGCGGCCTGCCCGCCATGCGCCCTCCCACTCCTGCAATGGACTGTTCCCATACCTTTTCTCAGGAGTGCCGTGCACGGCAAGGCTTCCGGGGCGTGACGCTCACGCCAGGAAGCCCCTGAGCAGCGCCGCCGTCCCCGCGCAGTGCTCCCGCATCATCTCCCGCGCCCCGTCCGCGTCCCTGTCGAGTACGGCCTCGACCAGGGCGGTGTGCTGGCGCTGCGAGTGCTCCAGGTTGCGCACCAGGAGCGGGATGCAGTCGAGCAGGTCGTTCACCGAGGCCCGTACCGCCGCGTACTGGGCGGTGAGCGTGGGCGAGCCGCACAGCTCCGCCAGTGTCAGGTGCAGCAGGGTGTCCAGGCGGCGGTACTCCGCCAACGGCGCGTCATGGGTGCGGGCCAGCGCCTCGCGCAGCCGCTCCGCCTGCTCGTCCGTCAGCCCGTGCGCGGCGCACAGGCCCGCGGCCCCCACCTCCAGGACCTCACGGAAGCGCAGCACGTCCTCGATGTCGACCTCGGAGATCCGCCGCCGCAGCTCGTCCTCGCCGCCCGCGTCCGGCCGCGGCAGGACGAACGTGCCGCCGTAGCGGCCCCGGCGGGACTCCACCAGGCCCTGGTCCTGCAGCACCTTCAGCACCTCGCGCAGCGTCACCCGGCTGATCCCGAGCCGCTCCGCCAGCTCCCGCTCGGCCGGCAGCCGTTCGCCGCCCGGCACCAGACCCAGCCGTACGACCTGAAGGATCTGCTCCAGCGCCTCCTCGAAGCCGTTCCCCGCCCGCACCGGCCTGAGCACCGGCGTCAACCGGTCCTCCAAGCTGCCGTCCGGATCGAGCGACATCCCGCCGCACCCCCTTCCCAAGCAAAGGTTCTCCCGAATACCTTATGGCTTCCGGCTGACCGTAGAAGCCGAAGGAGGCTTTCCCGTGGCAGACCGCACACCCCCACTCGCCGTCGAGGAGCTGCACGCCCTCGTCGCGAGCGGTGAGATCGACACTGTCGTCCTGGCGTTCCCCGACATGCAAGGGCGCCTGCAGGGCAAGCGGTTCGCCGCACGCTTCTTCCTCGACGAGGTCCTCCACCACGGCACCGAGGGCTGCAACTACCTGCTCGCCGTCGACACCGACATGAACACGGTCGACGGCTACGCCATGTCCTCCTGGGACCGTGGCTACGGCGACTTCGCCATGCACCCCGACCTGACCACCCTGCGCCGCGTCCCGTGGAACGCCGGCACGGCCATGGTGATCGCCGACCTCGCCTGGACCGACGGCTCCCCTGTCGTCGCCGCACCCCGCCAGATCCTGCGCCGCCAGCTCGACCGCCTCGCCGAGCACGGCTTCACCGCCAAGGTCGGCACCGAGCTGGAGTTCATCGTCTTCAAGGACACCTACGAACAGGCCTGGGACGCGGGCTACCGAGGGCTCACCCCGGCGAACCAGTACAACATCGACTACTCGGTGCTGGGCACCGGGCGCATCGAGCCCCTGCTGCGCCGCATCCGCAACGAGATGGCCGGCGCCGGGCTGACCGTGGAGTCCGCCAAGGGCGAGTGCAACCCCGGCCAGCACGAGATCGCCTTCCGCTACGACGACGCCCTCGTCACCTGCGACCAGCACGCCATCTACAAGACCGGCACCAAGGAGATCGCCTCCCAGGAAGGCGTGTCGATCACCTTCATGGCCAAGTACAACGAGCGGGAGGGCAACTCCTGCCACATCCACCTGTCGTTGGCGGACGCGGCCGGCAACAACGCCATGGCCGGCCCCGACGGCATGTCCGACGTCATGCGGTACTTCCTCGCCGGGCAGCTGGCCGCCCTGCGGGACTTCTCCCTCCTCTACGCCCCCAACATCAACTCCTACAAGCGGTTCCAGCCGGGCTCCTTCGCCCCGACCGCCGTCGCGTGGGGACACGACAACCGCACCTGCGCGCTGCGGGTCGTCGGGCACGGCCGCTCCCTGCGCTTCGAGAACCGGCTGCCCGGCGGCGACGTCAACCCGCACCTCGCCGTCGCCGGGCTGGTCGCCGCCGGCCTGTACGGCATCGAGCAGAAACTCGCGTTGCCCGAGCCCTGTCCGGGGAACGCGTACACGGCGGAGTTCGAGCACGTCCCGACCACCCTGCGGGAGGCCGCCGAGCTCTGGGAGAACAGTCCGATCGCCAAGGCCGCCTTCGGCGACGAGGTCGTCGCGCACTACCGCAACATGGCGCGCGTCGAACTGGACGCCTTCGACGCCGCGGTCACCGACTGGGAGCTGCGCCGCTCCTTCGAACGCCTGTGAGGCCCCTGTTGTCCACCGAGCACGAACTCGTCGTACTGAACCCCGCCACCGAGGAGGTCCTCGCCACCGTCCCGGCCGCGACCGCGGCCGACGTCGACGCCGCCGTCGTACGGGCCACGGCGGCACAGGCCCGGTGGGCCGCCCTGCCCCCCGCCGACCGCGCCCGGCTGCTGCGCCGGTTCGCGGCGAAGGTCGACGAGCACGTCGAGGAACTGGCCCGCCTGGAGGTCCGCGAGGCCGGGCACACCGTCGGCAACGCCCGCTGGGAGGCCGGCAACGTCCGTGACCTGCTGGACTACGCGGCCGGGGGAGTGGAGCGGCTGACCGGCCGGCAGATCCCGGTACCCGGCGGCCTCGACGTCACCATCCTCGAACCGCTGGGCGTCGTGGGCGTCATCGCGCCCTGGAACTTCCCCATGCCGATCGCCGCCTGGGGCACCGCCCCCGCGCTGGCCGCGGGCAACGCCGTGCTCCTCAAGCCCGCCGAGACGACCCCGCTGACCGCGCTGCGGCTGGCCGAACTCGCCCTGGAGGCAGGGCTCCCGGAGGGGCTGTTCCAGGTGCTCCCCGGGCACGGACCGGTCGCCGGGAACGCCCTCGTCGAGCACCCCGGCGTCGCGAAGATCGTCTTCACCGGGTCGACCACCGTGGGCAAGCAGGTGCTCGCCAAGGGCTCGGCGCTCCTCAAGCGCGTCACCCTCGAACTCGGCGGCAAGAGCCCCAACATCGTCTTCGCCGACGCCGACCTGGAGACCGCCGCCGCGGCCGCCCCCATGTCCTTCCTCGACAACTCCGGCCAGGACTGCTGCGCCCGCACCCGCATCCTCGTCCAGCGCGACGTGCACGACCGCTTCCTGGAGCTGCTGAGCCCCGCGATCGAGGCCGTGCGGGTCGGCGATCCGGCCGACGAGACGACGGACATGGGCCCGCTGATCTCCAGGGTCCAGCTGGAGCGCGTACGTTCGTACGTGGGCGACGACCTGAAGGGCATCCGCGGCAAGGCCCCCGAGGGCCCCGGCTTCTGGTTCCCGCCCACCGTCCTCACCGACGTCGAACCGCACGCGCGCGTGGCCGTCGAGGAGGTCTTCGGCCCCGTCGCCGTGGTCCTGCCCTTCGACGACGAGGCGGACGCCGTACGCCTGGCCAACGCGACCGACTACGGCCTCTCCGGCTCCATCTGGACCCGGGACGTCGGCCGCGCGCTGCGCGTCTCGCAGGCCGTGCGGGCCGGCAACCTGTCCGTCAACTCCCACTCCAGCGTCCGCTACTGGACCCCCTTCGGCGGTTTCAAGCAGTCCGGCATCGGCCGCGAGCTCGGCCCGGACGCCCTGACCGCCTTCACCGAGACCAAGAACGTCTTCATCAGCACGGAAGGCCCCGCACAGTGACCTCTCAGGACACCGACATCATCTGCCGCCGCCTGGTGGGCCGCACCGCCGTCATCACCGGCGCCGGCAGCGGCATCGGCCTCGCCACCGCCCGCCGGCTCGCCTCCGAGGGCGCCCACGTCGTCTGCGGCGACGTCGACGAGGTCCGCGGCAAGGCGGCCGCCGAGGAGGTCGGCGGCCTCTTCGTGAAGGTCGACGTCACCGACCCCGAGCAGGTCGAGGCCCTCTTCAAGGCCGCCTTCGACACCTACGGCAGCGTCGACATCGCCTTCAACAACGCCGGCATCTCCCCGCCCGACGACGACTCCATCCTGGAGACCGGCCTGGAGGCCTGGAAGCGCGTCCAGGAGGTCAACCTCACCTCCGTCTACCTCTGCTGCAAGGCCGCCATCCCCTACATGCAGCGCCAGGGCAGGGGCTCCATCATCAACACGGCGTCCTTCGTGGCCCGGATGGGCGCGGCGACCTCCCAGATCTCCTACACCGCGTCCAAGGGCGGCGTCCTCGCGATGTCCCGCGAGCTGGGCGTGCAGTTCGCCCGCGAGGGCATCCGCGTGAACGCCCTGTGCCCCGGACCGGTCAACACCCCGCTGCTGCGGGAGCTGTTCGCCAAGGACCCCGAGCGGGCCGCACGCCGCCTGGTGCACATCCCCGTCGGCCGGTTCGCCGAGGCCGAGGAGATCGCCGCCGCCGTCGCCTTCCTGGCCAGCGACGACTCCTCCTTCGTCAACGCCGCCGACTTCCTGGTGGACGGCGGGATCTCGGGGGCGTACGTCACGCCCCTGTAGGCCCGCTCAGAGGAACGTGTGACCCTCGCCCCGGTACGTCGGGACCGTCGCCGTCACCGTGTCGCCCTCGACGAGGTGCAGCCTCTCGAACCGCTCGCACAGTTCGCCGGCCTTCGCGTGCCGGAACCACACCCGGTCGCCGATCAGCAGATCGTCGGCGGGGGAGCCGAGCAGCGGGGTCTGCACCTCGCCGGGCCCCTCCTGGGGGTCGTAGCGCAGCCCCTCCGGCAGGTACGGCACGGGGAGCCGGTCGGGGCCCGGCGCGCCGGAGGCCGGGTAGCCGCCGCCGAGGACCGTGACGACCCCGACGCCCGGCCGCCGCACGACGGGCATCGCGAACAGCGCGGCCGGACGCCCGCTGAAGGACGTGTAGTTGTCGAACAGCCGCGGCACGTACAGGCCGGACCCGGCGCCGATCTCGGTGACCGCGTCCTCGGCGGCCGTGTGCTGCACGCTGCCCGTGCCCCCGCCGTTGACGAACTCCAGATCGGGTACGACGGCCCGCACCGCGCGCACGACCTCACCGCGCCGCTCGGCCAGCTCCCGGCGGGCGGTGGCCTGCATCAGCCGTACGGCACGCGACCGCAACGGCCGCCCCGCGACGGAGTCGCCCACACCTGCGATGTGCCCCTCGTAGGCCATGATCCCGACCACCTTGAACCCCGGCCGGCCGGCCACGAACCGGGCCAGGTCGGCCACTTGGGCGGGGGAGTGCAGCGGGGAGCGACGCGCGCCCACGCGCACCCGGCCCCCGAGCAGCTTCAGCGAGGTGTCCAACTCCAGGCAGACCCGGATGACTTCACGCCCTCCGTCGCGCGCCTCGTCGATCAGCCTCAGCTGCGCCGGGTCGTCGATCATGACGGTGACCGCGGCGGCGAGCTTGGGGTCGGAGGCCAGTTCGGCGTACCCGGCACGGTCGGCGGACGGGTAGGCGAGCAGGACGTCGTCGAATCCTCCGCGCGCCAGCCACAGGGACTCCGCCAGGGTGAAGGACATGATGCCGGCGAAGCCGTCCTTCGCCAGGACCCGCTCCAGCAGGGCCCGGCAGCGCACGGACTTGCTGGCGACGCGGATCGGCTTGCCGCCGGCCCGACGCACCAGATCGTCCGCGTTGGCGTCGAAGGCATCCAGATCGACGATCGCGAGAGGGGCTTGGAGGTCGGCGGTGGCCCGGTCGTAACGGGCCCGGTCGGCGGCGCGCGCAGTCATGAACGAAGCCTGCCAGACAGGATTACCGCAGGGTAGGGGGACGTTCCGGGCAGATGCCCCGGGCTCGTGGACTGGTTCCCGTTCCCACAGGGGCAAGCCGTAGAGTGACGCGCACGTACGGCGGAAGGGCGAGTGCCGCATACGCTGCACCGGGATGCCGGTCCGCTCGTACGGGTATGCGTGCCCGGGACGGACCGTCCGCGTCGGACTCGGCGCCCAGTGAATGAGCGCAACGACCACGGCCCGCGTACGAGTAGACGGCCCGGGGGACGAGGAAACGGGGGGTGCATGACCACGGAACCGCGGCACGCCTCTTTTCCGCCACGCCCGTCCCGTCCACCGACGGCGGGGACCGAGGGCTCCGAGGCGCAGAGCGAGACCCCTTCGGCGACCGGTGGGGCGGGCCCCGACGCGTCGCCGGGCGGCGGGAGAAACGGGAGTGCGGTGTCCGGCGGCGAGGGTTCACGACCGGTGTCCGGAAGATCCGGCGGGCGTTCCGCCGCCGACGCGACGACGTCCGGGCCCACCGGCGTGTGGTCGCCCTGGCGCAACGCCGAGCCCTTCGAGGCCTTCGGCACCCGCACGCCCCCCAACGGCAGAGCGGGGACGAACCAGGACATCAGGGACGCCGACGCCTCGCGCAACCGGCCCCGCGCCCCCAGGCCGGACACACCCGTGCCCGGGGCCCCGGGAGCCCAGGCACCGCCGCCCCAGGCCTCGGCGCGCTTCCCGGACGCTCCTCCGGCGGTCGGACGGGAACAGGACCGGGCCGCGCAGGGCCCGGCGAAGCCGCGCACACCACCGCGCCCCACGACGCCCCCGGCCGAATCCACCCGCCCCGACGCACCGACCCCACCACAGGCCCGGACCGCATCCGCCCCGGCACGCCCGTCGAGCCCACCCACGCCGCCGACGCCGGAGGCCCGCCCGTCGTCGGGTGCGTCGGGCTCGGGGCGGGTTCCGGGTTCGTCGACTCCGCCGATGCCGGAGGCGCGTCCGTCCTCGGCGGGTCCGGTGTCGCAGTCGCGTCCGGTGTCGGGTGCGTCCGCGCCGCCGATGCCGGAGGCCCGCCCGTCGTCGGGTGCGTCGGGCTCGGGGCGGGTTCCGGGTTCGTCGACTCCGCCGATGCCGGAGGCGCGTCCGTCCTCGGCGGGTCCGGTGTCGGGTGCGTCCGCACCGCCGATGCCGGAGGCGCGTCCGTCTTCTCCCGGCCCCGTGCCCCAGGCGCGGCCCGCGTCGGGTCCGGTGGTGCCGCCGATGCCGGGCACGCGCCCCGGCTCCGGCTCGGCTGCCGCCGGCACCCCGCGGCGCAACGGCTCGGCTCCGGCCGACGTTCCGCGCCGTACGGGCGCCGCTCCCGCCGCCGACCCTCGGCACACCACCCCCGTCACGCCGCCCATGCCGCCGGGGCGGCCGGAGTCCGCGGTCGTCGGCTCCGGGGGCGCGGCGAGTGTGGCGCCCGATCCGGCGTTGTCGTGGAGTGCGCCGATGGCGCCCGGTGGGGAGAGCGGAACCATCAGGCCCGTGGTGTCGTTCGGGGAGCCCGAGGGGTACGACGAGCGGGCTCGGCCCCGGCCGCTCGCCGGGCGATTGCGCTCGCGGACCCTCGCCGTCGCCACCTGCCTCGTGCTGGGGCTCGGCCTCATCGGCGGTGCCGTGACCGGAAGCTGGCTGCTCGGAGACTCGGGGGACGGCGGCGCGCAGGGCACCTTCGTCGCGGCCCGCGGACTGTGGCACAGCGTGCCCGTGGACCGGCTGTTCCCGCGGACCGTGCTGGGCACGGGAGCCGGACCCGGCGGCGCCGACCGCACATGGACGCGGATAGCCGTCGCCCCCGACAGCGGCTGCAAGGGCGCCTTCGACCCACTGCTCGCCAAGGCGCTCGCGCCCGTGGGCTGCCAGCGGCTGGTACGGGCCACGTACACCGACGCCACCCAGAGCTTCGTCACCACCGTCGGCCTGCTGTTCACCAAGGGCGACCAGGCCGCCATGTCCTCCCTCGCCAAACGCTTCCAGGACGACGGCCTCGGCGACCGCGCCGACCTCATGCCCCGCCCCTACGCGGCGAAGGACACGGCCGCCGCCCGCTTCGGCCCCGCACAGCGGGCCTCCTGGACGATCTCCGTCCTCACCGACGCCCCCGTCGTGGTCTACGCCGTCTCCGGCTGGGCCGACGGCCGCGGCGTCGACACTCCGCAGCCCGCCGACCAGGCCACCCAGTCAGGCGCCGGCACCGCCCCCGCCCAGGCCGGCCTCGGCAACGAGGCGCAGGGCCTGGCCGACCGCATCGAACGCGCCCTGCGCAAGGACATCGCGGGCCCGGCCACGGAGCAGCCCTCATGAACCGCCGTACGGGGGCCGCGAGCCTCCTCCTCGCCGCCTCCCTGGCGCTGGTGCCCTCCACCTCCGCGCACGCCGACGGCATACGCGGCCAGGAGTGGGCCCTGGACGCCATGCACACCCAGCAGGCCTGGCAGACCACCAAGGGCAGGGGCGTCACCGTCGCCGTCCTGGACACGGGCGTCGAGGCCGACCACCCGGACCTCGTCGGCAACGTCCTGCCCGCCAAGGACATGATCGGCTTCGGGGCACAGGAGGGGGACCGCGCCTGGGCCCGGCACGGGACCGCGATGGCCGGCATCATCGCCGGCCACGGACACGGCACCGGCGACGCCGACGGCGTCATGGGCATCGCCCCCGAGGCCAAGATCCTGCCGGTACGGGTGATCCTGGAGGACGGCGACAGCGCCCGCGGCAAGGCCCGCTCCACCCGGGGCAACGCCCTCGCCGAGGGCATCCGCTGGGCCGCCGACCACGGCGCCGACGTCATCAACCTCTCCCTGGGCGACGACTCGGCCTCCGCCCACCCCGAGCCCGCCGAGGACGAGGCGATCCAGTACGCCCTGGAGAAGAACGTCACCGTCGTCGCCTCCGCCGGCAACGGCGGCAAGAAGGGCGACCACGTCTCCTACCCCGCCGCCTACCCGGGCGTCATCGCGGCGACCGCCGTGGACCGCTTCGGCGCCCGCGCGGACTTCTCCACCCGCCGCTGGTACGCCGCGGTCAGCGCCCCCGGCGACGACGTCGTCATCGCCGACCCCGACCACAAGTACTACGAGGGCTGGGGCACCAGCGCGGCCTCGGCCTTCGTGTCGGGCGCGGTGGCACTCGTCAAGGCGGCCCACCCGGGCCTGACCCCGGCCCAGGTCAAGCAGCTCCTGGAGGACACCGCCCGCGACGCCCCGGCCGGCGGACGCGACGACTCCCGCGGCTTCGGCATGGTCGACCCGGCCGCCGCGATCAAGGCCGCCGGCCGTCTGAAGCCGAAGGACCTGCGGGCGGTCTCCTACGCCGACAGGTACTTCGGCCCCGGCCCGGACACCGCCGGGTCCGGCGACGACACCAGCGGCTGGGCCGGCCCGCTCGCGGGCGGCCTCGGCGGCGTGCTGCTCGTCGCCGCCGTGGTGCTCTGGCGCGGCCGCCGCCCACGCCACGAGGGCTTCTAGAGGCGACGCTCCCGTTACGAGGACGCGGTGGCCGAAGCCGACGGGGACGCCGACGCCGACGCACCCTCACCGCCCCCGGTGAACACCGAGACCGCCGCCTTCGCCGCCGCCTCGACCAGCGAAATCCCCTTCGCCTGCGTCGAGTTGCCGTTGGAGAGCACGGCCACCAGGAACGCGTGACCGCCGGCCGTGACCCGGCCGATGCTGTTGATGTCCCACAGCCCGGTCGTGCTGCGGGCCAGCCAGCCGTTCTTCAGCGCCCACCGCGTGCCGTCCGCCGCGGCCGACACACCCCAGTGCTGATCGGCCTCGATCTGCCCCATCAGCCCCCGCAGGTACGACCGCGAGGCGGCGGTCAGCTTCGAGTCGTCCCCGAACACCTGCCGCAGCAGGGTGAGCTGGTCGGCCGCCGTGGTCTGGGTCAGCCCCCACAGGGCACCGTCACCGCCCTCGGTGCCGGTCAGCCCGAACCTCTTGTTCGCCGCGTCCAGCCCGTCGGCCCGCCCGATGACGTCCCACAGCGCGGAGGCCGACGCGTTGTCACTGTTCTCGATCATCTTGGTGGCGTACGACTTCTCGGCCGCGGTCAGACGCCGGTCCTCGTCCTGCGCCCGCAGCAGCAGCGCCGCGAGGATGTCGACCTTGACGATGCTCGCCGTGTCGAAGGCGCCGTCCCCGTACGTGGCGCTCTCG
This sequence comes from Streptomyces sp. C1-1, assembly GCF_050214755.1. Classification (NCBI taxonomy): domain Bacteria; kingdom Bacillati; phylum Actinomycetota; class Actinomycetes; order Kitasatosporales; family Streptomycetaceae; genus Streptomyces; species Streptomyces sp. C1-1. Next base: position 8,025,575 of record NZ_CP189826.1, read on the forward strand.
CCCGAGTCCAGGTCCAGCACCGCGACCGACACCGCCGCCCCGTCCTCGGCGGCCACCGACCCCATCGCCTGCGTGAGCAGCGCGTCGTGGTCCACCGTCGGCTCCGCCACGGGCTCCACCGATTCCCTCCCGTCGGCCGTGGCCGAGGAGGAGGCCGACGCCCGCGACGATACGGGGCCCGGGCCCGAGTGCGCCTGTGCCTTCACGTACACCGTCCCGGCCGCGGTGACGCCCACCACGGCGACCACGGCGAGGGCGGTGCTGAGCAGAGGACGTGTCCGGGAGGGGCGGGCGCGGCGGCCGCGGCGGGCTCTGGGGGACTCCATGCCCGCGATGCTCGGGGCGCCGACTGTGCGGGCCGTTAGACGGACGTTAGATCCAGGTCAGGGAAATCTGAGAAAGCCGTGAAGTCCGTGAACACCTGGTTTCCGGGGCCGCACAAGCCCAGCAGCATTCCCCCGATACCCGCCCTATAGGGTCGGTGACCGTGGCGAACAAGAACATCCCGGACCCCGGCTTCTCCGACGACGACGGCTCCGCCGACCCCCGGCTGAGCGCCGCGCTCGCCGCCTGGGCCGAGGACCGCACCGCACTGGGCCCGGTCCTCGAGGCGCTCAAGGGCGCCCGGCTGCTGGTCCCCGTCGTGGCCGTGCTCGGCGAGGTCGAGGAGGACGAGAACGGGCTGCGCCGCGAGAAGACCTCCGACATGGCCGTGCCCACCCTGAAGGCGGGATCCCGCACCGCCCTGCCGGCCTTCACCTCCACCGACTCGCTGGCCCGCTGGGACCCGGCGGCGCGCCCCGTCGCCGTACCCCTGCACCAGGCGCTGCAGGCCGCCGCGCACGAGAAGGCGGACACGGTGGTGCTGGACATGGCCGGACCGGTGCCCTTCGAGCTGACGGGACCCGCCCTGCTCGCGCTCGCCGAGGGCCGTACGACGGCCGACCCGCTCGCCGACCCGGCCGTGCGGGAGGCGGTACGGGCCGCGGTCGCCGCCGAGTCCGCCGTGCTGAGCGCCTACCTCGGGCCCGGGCGGGCCGACGGCACCCTGGCCCTCGTGCTCGACGAGGCCGCCGCGCCGGCCGAGGCCGCGCGGGCCGTCGCCGAGCGGCTCGCCGGTGACGACACACTGAGGGCCCGCCTGGTGCGCGGCCTCGACCTGGCACTGCTGCCGGCCGGGACGACGCCCCCGGGCGAGCCCCTGTACGTGCGGTGACCTACTTGCCGTAGACCGGGCCCGTGTACTTCTCGCCCGGGCCCTGACCCGGCTCGTCGGGCACGAGCGAGGCCTCGCGGAAGGCCAGCTGCAGCGACTTCAGGCCGTCGCGCAGCGGGGCCGCGTGGAAGGAGCTGATCTCCGTCGCGGAGGCGTCCAGCAGACCGGCGAGGGCCGCGACCAGCTTGCGGGCCTCGTCCAGGTCCTTGTACTTGTCGCCCTCCTCCGTCAGGCCCAGCTTCACCGCGGCGGCGCTCATCAGGTTGACGGCGACCGTCACGATCACCTCGACCGCGGGCACCTCGGCGATGTCGCGGGTCATGGCGTCGAAGTCGGCGGGGGACTCGGGGGACTCAGGAGGGGTGTCACTCATGCCTCACACGATAGGGCCCGGTGCACGCCGGTTCGCACCACCCCCGGACAGCTGCTAACCTTGTGTGACGACCGGCTGGACACGCCTGCAGTACCAGTGCCCGGCCCACAAGTGGAGGCTCCGATCTCCCACCCGACCGTCCCCCGGGACGGCGGGTCACCCCGGTCAGGCGGCCACCATCGTTCCGTACGGACGATGGAGTCGCCCGAAAGCGCGCCCCGTGATCATCGCGGCGGTGCTCCGGCAGTGTATTTGGAGCCCCGCCTGTGATCGTCCGGGGCATTTTTTGTGCTTCGGCGCGGTTAGGTCTGTCGAAAAGAGACAAAACGCGGCCGTCCGCCAGATGGCCGTGTGGTGCTAACCGAGGAGGATCCATCAGCGCCGAGCCCCGCATCAACGACCGGATTCGCGTTCCCGAGGTGCGACTTGTCGGTCCCAGTGGCGAGCAGGTGGGCATCGTCCCGCTGGCCAAGGCACTGGAGCTTGCCCAGGAGTACGACCTCGACCTCGTCGAGGTAGCGGCGAACGCCCGTCCGCCCGTGTGCAAGCTCATGGACTACGGGAAGTTCAAGTACGAGTCGGCCATGAAGGCCCGTGAGGCGCGCAAGAACCAGGCGCACACGGTCATCAAGGAGATGAAGCTCCGGCCGAAGATCGACCCGCACGACTATGACACCAAGAAGGGTCACGTCGTCCGGTTCCTCAAGCAGGGCGACAAGGTCAAGATCACGATTATGTTCCGTGGTCGCGAGCAGTCCCGGCCCGAGCTGGGCTACCGACTGCTGCAGCGTCTCGCGGAGGACGTCCAGGACCTCGGTTTCGTCGAGTCGAACCCGAAGCAGGACGGCCGAAACATGATCATGGTCCTCGGTCCGCACAAGAAGAAGACCGAGGCGATGGCCGAGGCCCGCCAGGCGCAGGAAGCCCGCAAGGCAGACGCGAAGGCCAACCCCGGCAAGTCGCAGAACGCCGCGGAAACCGAGAACGCCGTGGAGACCGAGGCACCTGCCGAGGCTTCCGCCGAGGCGTGATCCCGGGGACGCCAGTCCCAGGACGCAGTAACCGATACAAGAGCGACGTTCCGACGTGCCCGGTTTTCGTGACCGGGCACCGGAGCGCCACCGACGAGGAGATAACGGCGCTATGCCGAAGAACAAGTCGCACAGCGGTGCCAGCAAGCGCTTCAAGGTCACCGGCTCCGGCAAGGTGCTCCGTGAGCGCGCCGGCAAGCGCCACCTGCTCGAGCACAAGTCGTCCCGCGTGACGCGTCGCCTCACCGGCAACGCCGAGATGGCCCCGGGCGACGCCGCGAAGATCAAGAAGCTTCTCGGCAAGTGACGTGCCCGGCGCTCCACCTGAGCGCCGCACGTCTGGACCGGGACCCAATCGATACCGGGCCGTGTGAGTCCACCCACGGCCCCGCTACAAGGAGTTAACAAGTGGCACGCGTCAAGCGGGCAGTCAACGCCCACAAGAAGCGCCGGGCGATCCTCGAGCAGGCCTCCGGCTACCGCGGTCAGCGTTCGCGCCTGTACCGCAAGGCCAAGGAGCAGGTCACCCACTCGCTGGTCTACAACTACAACGACCGCAAGAAGCGCAAGGGTGACTTCCGTCAGCTGTGGATCCAGCGCATCAACGCCGCTGCCCGCGCCAACGGCATCACGTACAACCGCTTCATCCAGGGTCTGAAGGCCGCGAACGTCGAGGTCGACCGCAAGATCCTGGCCGAGCTGGCCGTCAACGACGCCACCGCCTTCGCCGCGCTGGTCGAGGTCGCGCAGAAGGCGCTGCCCGCCGACGTCAACGCCCCGAAGGCGGCCTGACGCCGCGCTCGGCCCGAGCCGACGTGACTGGACGGACCCGTGGGCCGATGCCCGCGGGTCCGTTGTGCTGAGTGGAAACGAAGGTGAGCACCGCATGCCCCCCGTCAGCCCCGAGCTGATCTCCCCCCGGTCCCCCCGCGTGTCGGCCGCACGGCGGCTGGCCAAGCGGAACTTCCGGGGCAAGGAGCGGCTGTTCCTGGCCGAGGGTCCGCAGGCCGTGCGGGAGGCCGCCGGACACGGGCTGGTGGAGCTGTTCGCCACGGTCGAGGCCGCCGAGCGGTACGCCGACATCGTGGGCGAGGCCAGGGACGCGGCCGCCCGGGTGCACCTCGCCTCCGAACAGGTCATCGCCGACATCTCCACGACCGTCACCCCGCAGGGGCTCGTCGGGATCTGCCGGTTCGTCGACACGCCCTTCGAGGAGATCCTCGCCGCCCGCCCCCAGCTGGTGGCCGTCCTCGCGAACGTGCGGGATCCCGGGAACGCCGGGACCGTTCTGCGGTGCGCCGACGCCGCGGGGGCCGAGGCCGTCGTCCTGACCGACGCCTCCGTCGACCTGTACAACCCCAAGGCCGTACGGGCCTCCGTCGGTTCCCTCTTCCACCTCCCCGTGGCCGTCGGCGTCCCCGTCGACGAGGCCGTCGCGGGGCTCAAGGGCGTCGGCGTGCGCATCCTCGCCGCCGACGGCGCCGGCACCGACGACCTCGACGACGAGCTGGACAAGGGCACCATGGGCGGGCCGACCGCATGGGTGTTCGGGAACGAGGCGTGGGGGCTCCCGGAGGAGACCCGCGCACTCGCGGACGCCGTGGTGCGCGTTCCGATCCACGGAAAGGCCGAGAGCCTGAACCTCGCCACCGCGGCCGCCGTATGTCTCTATGCGTCGGCCCGTGCACAGCGCGCCTCCGGAGGGTGCCGCTCCGTCACCGGCAACTAGTAGGGTGACCAGCTCGGGGGGCCACCTGCGCCGTCGAGAGGTGGGGTTTCGGGGATGAGTGTCGGCACGGGCAGGGCACGGGGAGCACAGGACGCGCCGCACGCGCCCGCGCCCCGGCACGGTGAAGCCACCGAGCTCGGCGTCGACCCCGACGAACTGCCCGACGGTCTCGTCATCGCCGACGAGCGGGGCCAGGTCGTCTGCTTCAACGCCGCCGCCGAGCGCATCACCGCCGTCCCCGCCGAGGAGGCCCTGGGGCAGCGGCTGGAGAAGGCCCTGCCGCTGGAGGACCTGGAGGGGCGCCGCTGGTGGCAGTTGACCGACCCCTACGGCGGCCTCGCCATCCGGCAGCGGCAGCCCGAGCGGAACCTCCTGCTGCCGGGCGGGCGGGAAGTCCTCGTGTCGGCCCGCTATGTACGGACCGAGCCCACCGGGCCCGTCCGCCGCGTCGTGGTCTCCCTGCGGGACACCGAGGCCCGGCGCCGCACCGAACGCAGCCACGCCGAGTTGATAGCCACCGTCGCCCATGAACTGCGCTCGCCGCTGACCTCGGTCAAGGGCTTCACAGCCACGCTGCTGGCCAAGTGGGAGAGGTTCACCGACGACCAGAAGCGGCTGATGCTGGAGACCGTCGACGCCGACGCCGACCGGGTCACCCGGCTCATCGCCGAGCTGCTGGACATCTCACGGATCGACAGCGGGCGGCTGGAGGTGCGGCGCCAGCCCGTCGACATCGGTGCGGCCGTCGGGCGGCACATCCAGGCGTACGTCGCCGCCGGGCAGCCCGCCGACCGGTTCCTGCTCCGCCTCGAGCAGCCGCTGCCCGCCCTGTGGGCCGACCCCGACAAGATCGACCAGGTGCTCAGCAACCTGCTGGAAAATGCCGTGCGCCACGGCGAGGGAACCGTCACCATCGACATCACGGCCACGGAGTCCCCGCGCGAGGGCGAGGACACCGGCACGTCGGTCACGGTGAGCGACGAGGGGCCCGGCATCCCGGAGGAGTCCATGAACCGCGTCTTCACCCGCTTCTGGCGGGGCAGCAAGCGCGGCGGCACGGGCCTCGGGCTCTACATCGTCAAGGGCATCGTCGAAGCCCACGGCGGCACCATCACCGTCGGCCGGGGCCCCCAGGGCGGAGCCGAGTTCCGATTTACGTTGCCCGTGGCGGCCCCGGCGTATCTCACCTGAGAGCCGGCAAGGGCCCCACGGGCGCATTCGTATACCTCCACCCCGTTAGACTCGGCCTTTGGCACCCTTGTGTCCCATGGACGGCCCTCTGACCTCTGTGTGAGTCGGTGACGGGGACCTTCAGCCAGCCAATCGGAAGCACGGGAAGAGATGTCGGCACCGAATAAGTCGTACGACCCTGTCGAGGTCGAGGCGTTGAAACCGGAAGAGATCGAGCGCATGCGGGACGAGGCGCTCGCCGCCTTCGTCGCCGCGGACTCCCTCGACAAGCTCCAGGAGGCAAAGGTCGCCCACACCGGCGGCACCTCCCCGCTGGCCCTGGCCAACCGGGAGATCGGCGCCCTGCCCCCGCACGCCAAGGCCGCCGCCGGCAAGCTGGTCGGCCAGGCCCGCGGCGCCGTCAACAAGGCGCTGGCCGCCCGCCAGGTCGAGCTGGAGGCCGAGCGGGACGCGCGCGTGCTGGTCGAGGAGTCGGTGGACGTCACGCTGCCGTACGACCGTGTACCGGCAGGCGCCCGTCACCCGCTGACCACCCTGTCGGAGCGCATCGAGGATGTCTTCGTGGCCATGGGCTACGAGGTCGCCGAGGGCCCCCAGGTCGAGGCCGAGTGGTTCAACTTCGACGCCCTGAACATCGGCCCGGACCACCCGGCCCGCGGCGAGCACGACACCTTCTTCGTACAGGGCCCGGAGGGCGGCACCGAGTCCGGTGTCGTGCTGCGTACCCACACCTCGCCCGTGCAGATCCGCTCGCTGCTCGACCGTGAGCTGCCGGTGTACGTGATCTGCCCCGGCGTCGTGTACCGCACCGACGAGCTCGACGCGACGCACACCCCGGTCTTCCGCCAGGTCGAGCTGCTCGCCGTGGACGAGGGCCTGACCATGGCCGACCTCAAGGGCACCATGGACCACATGGTCCAGTCGCTGTTCGGCGAGGGCATGAAGACCCGGCTGCGGCCCAACTTCTTCCCGTTCACCGAGCCGTCCGCCGAGATGGACATGGTGTGCTACGTCTGCCGCGGCGAGTCCGTCGGCAACCCCGACCGCCCCTGCCGCACCTGCTCCTCCGAGGGCTGGATCGAGCTGGGCGGCTGCGGCATGGTCAACCCGCGGGTGCTCACCGCCTGCGGCGTCGACCCGGAGAAGTACAGCGGCTTCGCCTTCGGGTTCGGCATCGAGCGGATGCTGATGTTCCGCCACAACGTCGAGGACATGCGAGACATGGTCGAGGGTGACGTCCGGTTCACCCGGCCGTTCGGGATGGAGATCTGATGCGGGTCCCGCTTTCTTGGCTGCGGGAGTACGTCGACCTGCCGGCGACGGAAACCGGCCGTGACGTACAGGAGAAGCTCGTCTCTGCCGGGCTCGAGGTCGAGACCGTCGAGCACCTCGGCGCCGACCTCAAGGGCCCCCTGGTCGTCGGCCAGGTGCTGACCATCGAGGAGCTGGAGGGCTTCAAGAAGCCCATCCGCTTCTGCACCGTCGACGTCGGCCAGGCCAACGGCACGGGCGAGCCACAGGAGATCGTCTGCGGCGCCCGCAACTTCGCCGTCGGCGACAAGGTCGTCGTGGTCCTGCCCGGCGCCACGCTGCCCGGCGGCTTCTCGATCTCCGCCCGCAAGACCTACGGCAAGACGTCCCACGGCATGATCTGCTCCAGCGACGAGCTGGGCATGGGCGACGACGGCGCGCACGGCATCATCGTGCTGCCGCCGGAGACCGAGGTCGGCAAGGACGCCATCGAGCTGCTCGAACTGGTCGACGAGGTCCTGGACATCGCAGTCACCGCCAACCGCGGCGACTGCCTGTCCATCCGCGGCGTCGCCCGCGAGACGGCCATCGGCTACGGCCTGCCGCTGCGCGACCCGGCCCTGATCGACGTACCCGGCCCGAACGCCTTCGGCTACCCGGTCCAGGTCAGCGACCCGCACGGCTGCGACCGCTTCACCGCCCGCACGGTGACCGGCCTGAGCCCCGAGGCCCGCTCCCCGATCTGGCTGCAGCGCCGCCTGCAGAAGGTCGGCGTGCGCCCGATCTCGCTCGCCGTCGACGTCACCAACTACGTGATGATGGAGCTGGGCCAGCCCCTGCACGCCTACGACCGCTCCCTGGTCCAGGGCACCATCGGCGTGCGCCGCGCCGAGCCGGGCGAGAAGCTCGTCACCCTGGACGGTGTCGAGCGCAAGCTGGACGCCGAGGACCTCGTCATCACCGACGACCGCGGCCCGATCGGGCTGGCGGGCGTGATGGGCGGCGCCAACACGGAGATCGCCGACCACGCGGAGGGCGAGGGCACCACCGACGTGGTGATCGAGGCCGCGCACTTCAACGCGGTCTCCATCGCCCGTACGTCCCGCCGCCACAAGCTGTCCTCCGAGGCCTCCCGCCGCTTCGAGCGGGGTGTCGACCCGCAGGCCGCCGCCGCTGCCGCGCAGCGCACGGTCGACCTGCTGGTCCTCCTCGCGGGCGGCACCGCCGAGGCCGGTGTCACCGAGGTCGTCGCGCCCTCCGCGCCGCACACCATCGCCGTCGCCGCCGACCACCCGGACCGGGTGGCCGGCGTGGAGTTCGGCCGTGAGACGGTCGTACGGCGGTTGCAGGAGATCGGCTGCGACGTGTACGGGCAGGACGAGCTGATCGTCACCGTGCCGTCCTGGCGTCCCGACCTCCAGGAGATCAACGACCTCGCCGAGGAGGTCATCCGCCTCGAGGGCTACGAGAACCTGCCCTCGACGCTGCCCAAGCCCCCCTCGGGCCGCGGCCTGACCCACCGCCAGCGGTTGCACCGCCGGGTCGGCCGCGCGCTGGCCGGAGCGGGCTACGTGGAGGCGCCGAACTACCCCTTCATCAGCGAGCAGGTCTTCGACCAGCTGCTGCTGGAGGCCGACGACCCGGCGCGCCGGGTGGTGAGGCTCACCAACCCGCTCAACGACGAGGAGCCCGCGCTGCGTACGTCGCTGCTGCCGGGCCTGCTCGGCGCCCTGCGGCGCAACGTCGGCCGCGGCTCGCACGACCTGGCCCTGTTCGAGACCGGGCTGGTGTTCCACCCGCGCGAGGAGCAGAAGGTCGCCGCCGCGCTGCCCGTCGACCGGCGTCCGACCGACGAGGAGATCGCCGAGCTCGACGCCGCGCTGCCCGAGCAGCCGCGGCACGTCGCCGCCGTCCTCGCGGGCGCCCGCGAGCAGGCCGGCTGGTGGGGCAGGGGCCGCCCCGCCGACTGGGCCGACGCCGTCGAGGCGGGCCGCGCGGTCGCCCGGGAGGCCGGTGCCCAGCTGCAGGTCCGCAAGGGCCAGTACGGGCCCTGGCACCCCGGCCGCTGTGCCGAGTTCACGGTGGTCGCCGACGGCGCGGAGACCGTCGTCGGGCACGCCGGTGAGCTGCACCCGCGGGTGGTCAAGGCGCTCGGGCTGCCCGAGCGGACCTGCGCGGTGGAGCTGAACCTGGACGCGCTGGAGCGGGTCGGCGACGACACCCCCCAGGCGCCGAGCATCTCCACGTTCCCGGTGGCCACGCAGGACGTCGCCCTCGTCGTCGACCAGTTCGTGCCGGCCGCCGAGGTGGAGGCCGCGTTGCGCGACGGCGCGGGTGAACTCCTGGAGTCCATCCGGCTGTTCGACGTGTACGAGAACGAGGAGCAGCTGGGCGAGGGCCGTAAGTCGCTGGCGTACGCGCTGCGGTTCCGGGCCGACGACCGGACGCTGACCGTGGACGAGGCGTCCGCGGCCCGGGACGCGGCCGTCGCCGTGGCGGGCGACCGCACCGGGGCCGTCCTTCGGGGCTAGGCGACCACGCCCTTCCCTCGTTCGGGTGACAACTCCGGGTGATCTGGTCCTATCGGGCCAATCGCTCGACAGAATCGGACCGGCCTTTCGAGGCCGGTCCGTCTGTGCTCTCGGGGCCTGTATGGGGGGCCATCGGCATGATTCGCGTCAGGGCTGGGCTTTCTCGTAAGCACTTGCTCTCGCTGGGGCCGCCCATGGTGTGGGGAGCCATGGCCATCACCTACAAGCTGACCTGCCCGCTCGCCCAGCAGAACGGGCTGCGGGCGCGCATCGTGACCAGCGCGGTGTTCTTCGTCGTCGGCACCGGGCTGGTCCTCCAGGTCCGGTGCGCGCTGTTGCGGGAGCTGCGGGAGGCCCGGGAGGTCGCCGGGGCGGCGCAGCGGGTGCTGGTGCGGCCCCTGCCCGCGCGGGTCGCCGGGCTGAACGTCGCCGCCACCCAGCTGTCGGCCGACCGGGGCGCGGTCATCGGCGGAGACCTCTACGAGGTCATCGCCACCGAGCACGGCGTGCGTGTCGTGATGGGCGACGTGCGTGGTCACGGACTCGCCGCCATCGGTACGGTCGCCGCGGTCCTGGGCAGTTTCCGCGAGGCCGTGCACGACGAGCCGGAACTGGGGTGCGTGCTGCGGCGGCTGGAGCGGGCGCACGCCCGGCATCTGCGCGAGGGGGCGCGCGGGGAGCATCCCTCCGCCGAGGGCGAGCCGGACCATCCGGTCGCCGAGGAGTTCGTCACCGTACTGCTGCTGGAGATCCGGCCGGACGGCGAGGTGCGCGTCCTCAACTGCGGTCACCCCTGGCCGTATTTGCTCGGTCCGGCCCGGGCCGAACCCCTGACCCGGGCCGAACCGCTTCCTCCCCTCGGGCCGTTCCCGTTGCCCGCCGAGCTGCCGGCCGTCGGCTGCGGCCGGTTGCCGCCCGGTGAGGCACTGTTCCTGCACACGGACGGGGTCGAGGACGCCCGGGACGGAGCCGGCCGGTTCTTTCCGCTGCCGGCCGTGCTCGCCGGGGCCGTCCGTGCCGGACCCGTCTGCCCGCAGTCGGTGCTGCGCGCCGTCCTCGCCGCGTTGCTGCGGCACGTCCGCGGCAGGCCGGCCGACGACGTCGCGCTGCTCGTGCTGCGCAACGACCGCCGTGACGTCGTCCGACAGACTCCCGGTGAGCCGGTCGGACACCGGGCGCACCGCCTCACGTGACGTCGAGGCCGCGAACCGTCACGCACCCCCGCGGTGCGCCCGGCGCTCCCGCGTGGTCTCGGCGGGCAGGTCCCTCATCCCTCGCTCTCGGCCCGGCGCGCCGTCCCCCCGCCACGGAGTGTCGGGCAGGCAGCGGGGCGGACGGCGCGGAAGCGGGCCGCCGCACTGTACGAGGGGGAGCCGGCGGCCCGGCCGGCCTCTTGCGAGGCATTTCAGTCAACCGGCTGGAAACTCTCCGCGACAGTGCGCGCACACTGCGGATTCTTGTACTCCGTTCACACCCCGTGTGAAGGCGCCCGCACTACTCTGACGGCACCGAGGCTCCCGGGGGGCACCCATGCAGCCCAACACTCTGCTCGACGCGATCCTGGACGAGGCCGGGATCTCGCACGCCGGGCTGGCCGCGCACGTGAATCAGGCGGGACGGGCACGCGGTCTCGCGCTGCGCTACGAACACACCGCCGTGGCACGGTGGTTGAAGGGGCAGCGGCCGCGCGGTCAGGTGCCCGACCTGATCTGCGAGGTGCTGGCGGTACGGCTGCACCGCCCGGTCACCCTCGACGACATCGGCCTGGGCGTGCCGGGGGAGCCGTCGACTCCGCACGGCACGTCCCTGTCCGGCTTCGTCGAGCGCGCCACCGCGCTGTGGCGCTCCGACGAGCAGCAGCGCCCGCACATCCTGGGCGCGCCGGCGGTGACGGGCACGCCCGCGGTCATGCCCGTGTGGGAGTGGGAGAACCCGCCCGAGGACGTCGACGTCTCGCGCGGAGGCCGGCACCGGGTCACGCCCGCCGACCTCGAGATGCTGCGCGCCGCCCGCACGCACTACGAGCAGATGTACCGCAAGGCGGGCGGCATAGCGACCCGCACCCGGATCGTGGGCTTCCTCAACGCCGAGGCCGCGCCGCTGCTGCGCGGCAGCTACACCGACGCCACCGGCCGTCAACTGCACCGCGCCACGGGCGGATTGGTGGCGATCGCGGGCATCTGCGCGTACGACTCCGATGCCCACGGCCTCGCCCAGCGCTACTTCCACCAGGCCCTGCGCCTGGCGAAGGCCAGCGGGGACCGGGGGCTCGGCGCCTATGTGATCGCCCTGCTGGTGAACCAGTCCCTGTTCATGAAGGAGCACCGGCAGGCCGTCGCCTTCGCGGAGGCCGCGCTGCGCGCCGCCGGCAAGCACATCACCCCCGCCCTCGCCTGCGACCTGTACGCGATGCAGGCCAAGGCGTACGCACACCTCGGCGACGGCACGACCGCCCTGTCCTGCATCCGGCGTGCCGAGCAGGCGGCCGAACGCATCCGGCGCGGGTACGAGCCGGACGAGACCGGCTATGTCCAGCCCGGGCTGGTCAACGTCCAGGTGGCGGAGGCCCTGCTCAGCCTCGGCGAACTCGTGGCGGCGGGGGAGCACGCGGCGGCCGCCGTGGACAACCCGGCGCACGACCGGGGGCGCGTGCACCGGCTCGCGATGCTCAGCACGATCGAACTGCGCCGCGGCAACGCCGACAAGGCGGTGGCCATCGCGGTGCAGATGGCGGAACAGGCGCGCGGGATGGAGTCGCAGCGGCTGCGCGACAGACTCCGGGCGGTGCGCGAACACCTGGTGCGCAGCGGTTGCGCGGGCACCGCCGAGGCCGCCGAACTCATCGACGGGGCCCTGCGCGTACCTCTGTAGACCGGTTACGGGCACCGCCGAGCCACAGTCCCTGCTGCGATATTGCCACTTACTCGACGGAAGGTGGCAGAACCGTGCAGTGGACGAAACAGAACGAACAAACTGTGTACTCAAACCGCTGGTTCAGCGTCAACCTCGCGGATGTCGAACTGCCGGACGGCCGGCATCTCGATCACTTCCTCATACGGCTGCGGCCCGTGGCCGTGGCCACGGTGGTCAACGAGGCCAACGAGGTCCTCCTCCTGTGGCGCCACCGCTTCATCACCGACAGCTGGGGGTGGGAACTCGCGGCGGGGGTCGTCGAGGACGGCGAGGACGTCGTCCACGCGGCCGCCAGGGAGCTGGAGGAGGAGACCGGCTGGCGGCCGGGGCCCCTGCACCACCTCATGAGCGTGGAGCCGTCCAACGGCCTCACCGACGCCCGGCACCACATCTACTGGTCGGACGAGGGTGAGTACGTCGGTCCCCCCGTGGACGACTTCGAGTCGGACCGCCGGGAATGGGTCTCCCTCAAGCTCGTCCCCGACATGGTCGCCCGCGGGGAGGTCCCGGCCGCCAACATGGCGGCCGCGTTACTGCTCCTGCATCACCTCAAACTCGGGCAGGACGCCAAACCCTGATCCCCCACCCGCGTCCCGGTCCCGTCTCAGCGGCCCAGGGCCTGCCATATCGTCGCCACGAGCGCGCCCACCGCGGTCAGCGTCGCGATCGCGGGCAGCGGCCAGCGGGCGTGCTCCAGCACGATGATCCGTGCGCTCAGGTCGTCGATCTCCTTGTCCGTCTCCTCGGTGCGATGGTTGAGCAGGGCCAGTCCTCCCTCGACACGCGCGTAGGCGACGTCGAGCCGGCGGCGTAACTCTGCGAGTTCTCCATGGACCACGGGATGCTCGGGGTCGGCGGTCACGAGTCCGCTCCTTTCCGTAGTCGTCACATCCCTTGCATGCGCATGAAGAGTCAACTCGCCTGGTGGACGGGTGGGGAGCGTGTGCGCGCGGCATATGCGGGCCCGGCGCGCACACGGCGTGTGAATGACGCGGGCCCGGCACTCACCGAGTGCCGGGCCCGCGGTCGTCGCACTGTGTCACCGGCACCCTGGAACGGGCACTGTGCACACAGCCGCCGGCCGTCAGTCGTAGGTGTAGAAGCCCGAGCCGGTCTTCCGGCCGAGCCGGCCGGCGTCCACCATGCGCTGCAGCAGCGGGGGAGCGGCGTAGAGCGGCTCCTTGTACTCCTCGTACATCGAGCTCGCGATGGAGGCGATGGTGTCCAGACCGATCAGGTCGGACAGCTTCAGCGGGCCCATCGGGTGGGCGCAGCCCATCTCCATGCCGTTGTCGATGTCGTCGCGGCCGGCGATACCGGACTCGAACATGCGGATCGCGGAGAGCAGGTACGGCACCAGCAGCGCGTTGACCACGAAACCGGAGCGGTCCTGGGCACGGATCGCGTGCTTGCCGAGCACCTTCTCGGCGAAGACCTGGGCACGGCTGAGCGTGCCCTCGGACGTGGTGAGCGCCGGGATCAGCTCGACCAGCTTCTGCACCGGGGCCGGGTTGAAGAAGTGGATGCCGACGATGTGGTCCGGGCGCGAGGTGGCGACCGCGAGCTTCACCAGCGGGATGGAGGAGGTGTTGGAGGCCAGGATCGCGTCCGGGCGGGTCACCACCTGGTCGAGGACCTGGAAGATCTGGGTCTTGACCTGCTCGTTCTCGACGACGGCCTCGATCACCAGGTCGCGGTCGGCGAACTCGCCGAGGTCCGTGGTGAAGCTCAGCCGCGCCTGGGTCGCGTCCCGCTCCTCCTCGCTGATCTTGCCGCGCTCGGCCGCCTTGCCCAGGGAGTTGAACAGCCGGGTCCGGCCGATCTCCAGGGCCTCGCCGGTGGTCTCGGCGACCTTCACGTCCAGGCCGGACCGGGCGCACACCTCGGCGATGCCCGCTCCCATCTGGCCGCAGCCGACCACTCCGACGCGCTCGATGTCGGTCACATCGTCCCCTTCGCTGATCTACGAATCGGGCAGGTTACCCGCTGGTTCGGCGCCTGCTCCAAACCTGCACGTTACCTCCGGCGATCGTTGATCGATCGTTCGGGTACCGCGTGGCAGGCTGACGCCGGAGGGCGCCCGGGTCGACAATCGCGCCGGGACTCGCGCATCGACACACGGAGGTCGGGGAATGCTGCACCGGAAGTCTGGGCTGTCACGGCGGGTGTTCGCGGTGACCGCCCTGTCGGCTCTCGCGGCGGGAGGCGGTGCCGTGGCGGCCGGGGCGGCGATGGCGGGCGGTGAGCCGAAGCGCCGTCGGGCCTCGCGCGAGATGCGGGGCGTCTGGGTGGCGACCGTGGCCAACCGCGACTGGCCCTCGAAGCCGGGACTGACGGCCGCCCGGCAGCGCACCGAGCTGATCGCGATTCTCGACCGCGCGGTGGAGGACCGCCTCAACACCGTGATCCTCCAGGTGCGCCCGACGGCCGACGCGCTGTGGCCCTCGCCGTACGAGCCCTGGTCGCAGGTGCTCACCGGCACCCAGGGCGGGGACCCGGGCTGGGACCCGCTGGGCACGGCCGTCGAGCAGGCCCACGCCCGCGGCCTGGAGCTGCACGCCTGGTTCAACCCGTACCGCATCGCCAACCACACCGATCCGGCGAAGCTCGTCGCCACGCACCCCGCGCGCAAGCACCCGGACTGGGTGGTGACGTACGGCGGGAGGATGTACTACAACCCCGGCCTGCCCGAGGTCCGCGCCTTCGTGGAGAAGGCGATCCTCGACGCGGTGCGCAGGTACCCCGTCGACGCCGTCCACTTCGACGACTACTTCTACCCGTACCCGGTGGCCGGCCAGACCTTCGACGACGACGCGGCCTACGACCGCTACGGCGGCGGCTTCGCGAGCCGCGCCGACTGGCGCCGGGACAACATCGACAAGCTGGTGCGCGAGACGGCGGCCGGCATCAAGCGGATCCGCCCGGCCGCGCAGTTCGGCATCAGCCCGTTCGGCGTGTGGCGCAACGCGGACACCGACTCCCGCGGTTCGGACACGAGGGCCGGGGTGCAGACGTACGACGACCTGTGCGCGGACACCCGCAAGTGGGTGCGGAAGAACTGGATCGACTACATCTGCCCGCAGATCTACTGGAACATCGGCTTCTCGGCCGCCGACTACGCCAAGCTGCTGCCCTGGTGGGCGGAGGTGGCCGAGGGCACCGCGACCAGGCTGTACATCGGGGAGGCCCTGTACAAGGCCGGCGACCCGGCGCAGTCCGCCGCCTGGCAGGACCCCGCCGAGCTGTCCCGGCACCTCACACTGGGTGCGGACCACCCCGAGGTGCGCGGGCACGTCTTCTTCGCCGCCAAGGACGTGGCGGCGGACCCGATCGGCGCGATGGCGCGGGTGATCGCCGACCACTACCAGCGGCCGGCGAGGTCCCCGCGCTGATTCACGCCTGTGTTTCCCTGTGCCGGATCTCGGTGTCCGGGCCCGGTGAGCAGATGCCCGTGTGCCCGTCCTCGAAGCGGACGCGGTACGGAGGGTTGCCCTGCTGGCCCATGACTTCGACGATCTCGCCGACCTTGTCCTGTTGGCCTACCACCCTGCCGTGCTGGACAAGCTGGTCGCCCACGGTTGCGCGCATCTTCGGTGCCTCCTCGGCAAGTGCGGGAGAAGCGGTCCGTGGCCCTGAGTCTACGGCGCCGAACGGCGGTGGGAAGTGGGCCGTTGGGCCCCTCAGCCCCGGGCTCGCTGGGTCACCGCGATGCACACCAGCACCGCCGCGGCCGTCAGCGGGGCGGCCACCGTCAGGTGCTCGCCCAGCAGCAGCACCGACCACACCAGTGTGAGCAGGGGCTGGGCCAACTGCAACTGGCTGGCCCTGGGGACGCCGATGGCCGCCATGCCCCGGTACCAGACGACCAGCCCGAGGAACTGCGAGCCCGCCGCCACCCACAGCAGCCCCGCCACACTGTGCGCGGTCAGCCGCACGGGTTCGTGCGACAGCGCGATCGCCGCGGCCGGCACGGACAGCGGCAGGCACAGCACCAGCGCCCAGCCGATGACCTGCCAGCCCGGCATGACCCGCGCCAGCCGGCCGCCCTCGGTGTAGCCGGCCGCGCACACCAGCAGCGCCGCGAACAGGTACAGGTCGGCGGCCGTCAGCGCCCCGCCGCTCTGCTGCACGGTGAACGCGACGACCGCGGCCGCGCCCGCGAGGGCCGCCGTCCAGAACGTACGCGAAGGACGGTTGCCGATGCGCAGGGCCGACAGCAGCGCGGTCGTCAGCGGCAGCAGGCCGACCACGACCGCGGCGTGCGCGGTGGTCGAGGTGCGCAGGGCCAGGGTCGTCAGCAGCGGGAAGCCGAGGACGACACCGGCGGCGACGACCGCGAGGCCCGCCCAGTGCCGGCGGTCCGGCACCGGTATCCGCCCCCACGCTCGGCCTCGCTCGCGCGGGGGGACCCCCACCGCCAGCAGACAGCCCCCGGCGACGACCGCGGCGAGCACGCTGCGCACGGCGACCAGCGACCAGGGCCCGAAGCCCTCCAGTCCCCAGGCCGTGGCGGGGAACGTGAGGGAGAAGGCGGTGACGCCGAGTGCGGCCTGGAGGGTGCCGGAGCGCCGGTCCGCCGGGGCCGCCGGATCGGCGGTGCGGGTGCTGACCGCTATCGTGGTCGCCGTAGTAGCGCTACTCTGTGCTCTCATGCAGCAGCGTAGCAGCGTCGGTGAACTGGCGGAACAGCTGAAGAGTGAGCTCGACCGCTACTCGCCGGGTGGAAAGCTCCCGTCCAGTCGGGTCCTGGTCGAGCGGTTCCGGGTCAGTCCGGTGACCGTCTCGCGCGCCCTGGCCCAGCTGGCCGCCGAAGGCCTGGTGGTGACCCGGCCGGGGGCCGGCGCCTTCCGGGCCGCGCCGCGCGCCGCCACCGCGCCCGTCGGCGACACCTCCTGGCAGGAGGTCGCGCTGAGCGCCGACGGCGCCGGCGATCTCGTCCCGCGCACGGTCGACGCCTCCGGCGTGGTCGTCTCGCTCGCCGCCCCGCCGCCCGGCGTCATCGAGTTCAACGGCGGCTATCTGCACCCGTCGCTGCAGCCGGAGCGGGCCATGGCGGCCGCCCTGTCCCGGGCCGGCCGCCGCCCCGGCGCCTGGGGGCGGCCGCCGATGGAGGGACTGGAGGAACTGCGGGAGTGGTTCGCCCGCAGCATCGGCGGCGGGGTCGGCGCGGCCGGTGTGCAGATCACCGCCGGCGGCCAGTCCGCGCTGACCACGGCACTGCGCGCGCTCGCCCCGCCCGGGGCGCCGGTGCTCGTCGAATCGCCCACGTATCCCGGCATGTTGGCGATCGCGCGGGCGGCGGGTCTGCGTCCCGTTCCGGTCCCGGTGGACGCCGACGGCGTCCGCCCGTCGCTGCTGGCCGACGCCTTCCGGGCCACCGGCGCCCGCGTCTTCGTCTGCCAGCCCCTGTTCCAGAACCCGACCGGGGCCGTGCTCGCCCCCGAGCGGCGCGGGGAGGTGCTGCGCATCGCCCGTGCGGCGGGCGCGTTCGTCGTCGAGGACGACTTCGTACGACGGCTCGTGCACGAGGACGCGGGGCCGCTGCCCAGCCCGCTCGCCGCCGACGACCCCGACGGAGTCGTCGTCCACGTCTGCTCGCTGACCAAGGTGACCTCGCCGAGCTTCCGGCTGTGCGCCCTGGCCGCCCACGGCCCGGTCCTGGAACGGCTGCGCGCCATCCAGGTCGTGGATACCTTCTTCGTCCCCCGCCCGTTGCAGGAGGCGGCCCTCGAACTCGTCGGCTCACCGGCCTGGCCCCGCCATCTGCGGGCGGTCTCGGCGGAGTTGAAGGCCCGCCGCGACACCATGACGGCGGCCCTGCGCCGGGAGCTGCCCGAACTCGCCCTGCCGCACATCCCGTCCGGCGGCTACCACCTCTGGCTGCGCCTGCCCGACGGAACCGACGAGGCCGCCCTCGCCTCCGCCGCCCTGCGCGCCGGCGTCGCCCTCACCCCCGGCCGCCCCTACTTCAGCGCCGAACCCCCGGCCGCCCACGTGCGGTTGAGCTTCGCGGCGGTGGCGGGCGCGGGCGAGATCACGGAAGGCGTACGGCGGTTGCGTACGGCCTGCGCGGAAGTGCTGGGATAACCGTTCGACGACGGCGACCGCGGCCTGCGAGCATCCCGCCATGACCGACAGCGACACCCCGGACCTGCCCGAGGGCTACGAGCTCTCCACCGACGCCGACCGCCTCGACACCGACCGCGTGCACCGCTGGCTGTCCACCGACGCCTACTGGGCGATCGGGCGGCCCCGGGAGAAGCACGAGCGCGCGATCGAGGGATCGCTCAACTTCGGGGTCTACGAGGCGGTTTCCGGTGACCAGGTCGCTTATGCGCGAGTTGTCACTGATTACGCCACCTTCGCCTGGTTGTGTGATGTGTACGTCGATCCGTCCGTGCGCGGCAAGGGCGTCGGCACGGCGATGGTGGCGGCCGTACGGGAGCACCTGCGGCCGTTCGGGCTGCGGCGCGTCATGCTCGCCACGTTCGACGCGCACGGCGTCTACGAGAAGGTCGGCTTCACCGGGCTGGAGCGGCCCGAGATCTGGATGGCGCTCGAGTTCGGGTGAGCAGCCTCGGGTGACTTGTCCGCCAAATCCTGACCCGCGGGTAAGGTTTCGGCCACCCTCGGTGACTCGTGAGTGACATCCCTTGACCTGCAATCCTTCACGATTCACCATCACCGCATGCAACTCAGGGTCACATTCCTCGCCGCCGCTCGCAGCGCCCCGCTGCTCGCCGAGCGCTTCGAGGACGACCGTCCGCTGGACCAGGCCGGCTGGGAGGAGGTGCAGCGCGTCGCCCACGAGCTGATCCCGCTCGCGGCGGCCGAGCTGCGCTACTGCTCACCCACGCCGCGCAGCCGGGCCACGGGCGACGCCCTCGGTTACGCGCCACTGGTGCAACTCGCCCTGCGCGACTGCGACATGGGTCGCTGGCGTGGGCTCACCCTGGGCGAGGCGATGGCCCGGGAACCGCAGGCGGTGGACGCCTGGCTCGCCGACCCGCGCTCCGCCCCGCACGGCGGGGAGTCGCTGCTGACCTTCATCGGACGGGTCGGCGAGTGGCTCGACACCCGACCCGTCGAGGACGGCGGCAGGATCGTCGCGGTCGCCGAGCCCTCGGTCGTCCGCGCCGCCCTCGTCTACGCCCTCAAGGCCCCGCCGGCCACGTACTGGAACCTCGACGTGCGCCCCCTGTCGACGACCACCGTCATGGGTCGCGCGGGCCGCTGGAACCTCCGTTTCGACGCGGTGCCGGCCTAGGGCCCGACGATCCGGGCGTACTCCGTGACCAGCACGAGGTCCTTGGCGGGGCCCCGCACCCGCCACACCGTCCGCCAGTGGTCGGTGTCGCGGACCGTGAACTCGCCGCGGTAGAGGTCCGCCGAGCAGGGGTGGTCGGCGACATGGCGGCCGGTGCCGAGGTCCAGGTCGTGGAAGGGGCGGCCGTCGGCGAAGCGCACGTCGGCCGTTCCCGGCGCGCTCCCCGGCAGAAAGCGCAGGGTGCGTTCGGCGGGCCGCGGGACGCCCCGCCAGACGAAGGTGCCGGACTCGACGTGCAGGAGTCCGCCGCCCTCCAGCGGGCCGAACTCGGTCGTCCCCTCGAAGTGCCCCTCGTCGCCGCTCGCGAGGTCCCGCACCGTGCGCTCCACGTGCCAGCGCCCGGCGAGATGCGTCAGGACGTCCGGCACGGGAAGGAACCCACCCGCCCGCACGTCCGCCTCCCGGCCCGGCGATGCGGCCGGGACCGGTGATCCCACGGCTTCCATGGCCCCGACCCTACGTCGTGACCGGCGCCGTGAGGATCAGGCGGAGGTGGCGGGGGCCGTGTCCGCGGGCTGCTGTCCGAGCGGCAGCAGCCCGCGCTCGGCGAAGACCTTCTTCGCGGCGAAGGTCGCGTTCAGGGCCTTCGGTATGCCGCAGTACACCGCCGAGTGGGTCAGCGCCTCGGTGATCTGCTCGGGCGTGAGGCCCACGTTCAGCGCCGCGTTGACGTGCACGTCCAGCTGGGCCTCGCAGCCGCCGAGCGCGGTGAGCATGCCCAGCGTCACCAACTGGCGGTCGCGCGGGGCGAGTCCGGGACGGTCGTAGATCTCGCCGAAGGCCCAGGCGACGATCTGGTGGCCGAGCTCGGGGTTGACGTCGGCGAGGGAGTCGACGACCCGCTGGCCCGCCTCCCCGTCGACCCGCTTCAGCACCTCCAGGCCATGGGCGAAACGCTCTTCACGGGTGGTGCTCTCGCTCATGTCGTGTCTTCCGTTCCCGGCTGCCCGTCGAGCAGCCGTTCGTAGTGGTCGATCTTGGCGTCCAGCGCACGGGCGTTGCGCCGCAGCGCCCTGATCCGGTCGCCCAGTTCGGCGCGGTGTTCGCGCAGCACCGCCAGCCGGTCGGCGACCGAGACGTCCCCCTGTGCCCGCAACCGCGCGTACCGCTGCATGCCGGCGATCGGCATCCCGGTCTCGCGCAGCCGCAGCAGGAACTCCAGCCAGACCAGGTCGGCCGCGTCGTAGCGGCGCTGGTTGCCGGTGGTCCGGCCGACCCGCTCGATGAGACCGGCCTTCTCGTAGTACCGCAGGGTGTCGTGCGTCAGGCCCGTGCGTTCGGCGACCTCGGCGATGGTCAGGGTCGGCTCCGGGTCCTGCGGGAGAGGGTGTCCGCTGGTCATGACGAGAACGGTAGAACCTGGAGCGCGCTCCAGGTCAAGCGGCCTCCGTGCCGAGCGCGGGCGCCGTATTCAATTCACTGCCGCATCACACGCCGGGGGATTTCCGTTTCCCGTCCGTTCATTTTCCTCTCGAATTCAAGTCCAGGAGTTGTTCGGAACAGACATTGTCACTTCCTGTGGGCGGCGCAACCGATGGGGAATTCGATCCGTCTAACCCCGCGAATCGACGACCCGCGGGGAGTAACGAGGAATGCAGCGCGCAACCCTGTCCAGAATCGTTTCGAGTGCGATTTCGCACGGGAACGCGCCGTCGTGCCGGGGCGGGAACAGGGCGTGAAACAGTCCTCTCGGAGCCGGCCGGGGCGCGCGGCCGCACTTCTCGCGGCTCTTGTCGCGACCGCGGTGTCGTGCACCGCGGACGCGCTCGCCCGCAGCCGTCCCTTCGGTCCGCGCACCCGTGACGTCAACGACCTGGGCAACCAGTACGTGCCGTTCCACGCCCATCTGTGGGACCTGCTGCACGGGCGGGCCGACGGCGGGCTCCTGGTCAACTGGCAGTCCGGGTACGGCTCCAGCTTCCTGCCCGACCTCGGCACCTATCTCGGCAGCCCGTTCGCCCTGCTCGTCGGGGTGTTCCCGCGGGACGAGACCGACCTCGCGGTGTACGTGATCACGCTGCTGAAGACTGCGTCGGCCGGTGCCGCCATGGCCGTGCTGCTGCTGACCCTGCGGCCGGGCCGGTGGTGGGCGGCGGGGCTGCTCGGTGCCTCGTACGCGCTCTGCGGCTGGAGCGTCGCGGTCGCCTCGTACAACCCGATGTGGCTGGACGGACTCGTCGCGCTGCCGCTGCTGTGCCTGGTGGGCGAGTGGACGCTGCGCCGACGCCGGCCGCTCCTCGGCGTGCTCGTCGTGGCACTCGCCTGGACCGCCAACTTCTACACCGCGTACATGGCGACACTCGCCGCCGGCCTCGTGCTGCTGCTGCGGCTGTGGCTCAGCGGCGTCCCGGCCGGGCGGCGGCTCAGGACGGCGGGCCGCGCGGCCGCGACCGTCGCACTGGGGGTGGGCCTGGCGGCCCCGCTGGTCACGGTGGTCTACTTCGGCACCAGGCACGCCTACCCGGGCAGGACCGTGACGTTCCGGCCGGTGTCCACGCCCGACCTGCTGGCCCGCCTCCTCCCCACGACGTACAGCTTCGGCAGCCCCGCCCTCTACGCCGGCACCGCGGCGCTCCTGCTCGCCCTGGCCCTGCCCTTCCACCGGGCGGCCCCGCGCCGGGTGCGGGCCGGCTGGCCCCTGCTGCTCACGGCGGTCGCGCTGTCGTTCCAGTGGGGCCCGACCCACCTCGTCTGGCACGCCTTCGCCACCCCGCAGGGCAGCCCCTACCGGCAGGCCTTCGTGCTGTGCGCGCTGCTGGTGATCACCGCCTGGCACACCCTGTCGTACGGTCTGCCCGACCCGCGCGCGCTGGGCGCCGCAGGGGGGCTGCTCGCCCTGCTCACGGCGGTCGCGAGCCGCAGCGCGCTGATGAAGCCCGTGACATGGGCGGTACTGGCGCTCGCCGTCGCGGGCGCGGCCGGCGGCCTGGCGCTGCTGCGGACGGCCGAGAGCCGCCTCCCGACCTTCGGCGGCGGAACCCCGCCCGCTCCCGGCCACCCGGCTCCCTCGTCCGGGTCCCGGTCCGTCGCCCGCCGCCGGACCGTCCTGGCCGCGCTCGCCCTCGCCCTGCTCTTCGGCGGTCAGTTCGGGGAGGCGATGGCGACCTCCTTCGTGGCGACCCGGCAGCGCTTCGGGCACATGGACGACTACGCCCCCTGGGGACCCCGGCAGCACACGCAGGCGGAGGCGGTCGCGTGGGCCGACGGCTGGCCCCGCTACCGCACCGACCCGGGCCGCGAGCAGACCGTCGGCAACGACCCGCTCATGGTCGGCGGCCAGGGCGCCCAGTACTACAGCAGCCTCACCTCGGACGTCCTCAGCCGCACCCTCACCGCCCTGGGCGGCGGCTGGACCTCCCGGGGCCGCAGCGTGCAGAGCCTCGACAACGCCGTCACCGACGCGATCTTCTCGGTCGGGGCGCGCGTGCACTCGCCCACGGACCCCCACCAGGCCTACCTGCCACAGGTGGGCGGCCCGTTGAGCGTCTCCCGGGCCGACGTGCCGCCGCTCGTGACGGTGCGGCCCCGGCCCGACACGACGCCCTTCGGCCCGTCGCCGTACCGCAACCAGGAACTGCTGCTCGGCAGCCGCGTCTACACCGTCCCCCGGATCGCCCTGTACGACGACGCCGGAAAGCCGCTCAGGTCCGGGCGGGTCGGTTCCGGCAACGCCCTGGCCGCACCGGTGATCACGGCCGACTGCCCCGCCGGGAGCCGGGTCTACCTGTGGGCCCCGCACTTCTCCGGCACCGTCGGCCTGGCGGACGAGACCGCGTTCTTCCGCTCGGCCCGCCCCCGCAACCGTGCCGCCATGGAGCCGCTCGGCACCGCCCCGGCCTCCGGGCGGCTCCGCATCCGGCTGACCCCAGACCGCCCCGGCAGCGTCCCCCGGGGCGCCGTCGGCTGCCTGGACACCGCCCGGCTGCACGCGGCGGTGGAGCGCCTCAAGGCCACCGGCGCCACCCGCGTGACCGTCTCCGGCGCCACCGTCCGGGCCGAACTCCCCGCCCACAGCAAGGGGATCGCGGTGGTGGCGGCACCCCGCATCGCGGGCTGGCGCTGCGCCACCGGCGACGGCGCCGCCGTACCGGCCAAGGACCACCACGGCCTGATCGCCGTCCCCCTCGACGGCACCTCGACCACTCTGACCTGCACCTTCCACCCGCCCGGGCTACGGCTCGGCACGAGTGTCGGGGCCGGCTCGCTGCTGACCCTGACTCTGCTCGGCGTCCTGGCCGCCGTCCGCCGACGACGCGGCACACCGCCGGCCCCGTCCCTGCCCACCCGACCGCGCGAGCGCGTGCCCGGCGCTGCCTGAACGCGTCCCAGGGGGAGACCCATGCTGATATCGATCGTCGCACCCTGCTACAACGAGGAAGCCGTCCTCGACCGTTTCCACGAAGAGGTCCAGAAGGTCGCGGAGGAACTCCTCCCGCTCGGCCACGATATGGAGTTCGTCTACGTCGACGACGGCAGCCGCGACCGCACCCTCGCCGTCCTGCAGCGGCTGGCGGACCGCGACTCGCGGGTCAGGTACGTCTCCCTCAGCCGCAACTTCGGCAAGGAGGCGGCGCTGCTCGCCGGTCTGCGCCATGCCACGGGGGACAGCGTCGTCGTCATGGACGCCGACCTCCAGCACCCGCCGGCGCTGATCAAACACATGGTGGAACTGCGCGCGAAGGGCTACGACCAGGTCATCGCCCGCCGCACCCGCACCGGCGACAAACTGACCCGGACCCTGGCCGCCCGCGTCTACTACCGCCTGGTCAACCGGCTCGTGGACGTCCGGCTGGTCGACGGCGTCGGCGACTTCCGGCTGCTGTCCCGCCGGGTGGTGGACGCGGTGGTGAACCTCACCGAGTACAACCGCTTCTCCAAGGGCCTGTTCGCGTGGGTGGGGTTCCCCGGCACCACCTTCGAGTACGAGAACGCGGCCCGGGAGGCCGGCCGCAGCTCCTGGAGCATGCGCGGCCTGCTCAACTACGGCCTGGACGGCCTGCTCTCCTTCAACAACCGCCCGCTGCGCGCCGCCCTCCACCTGGGCATGGTCCTGCTGCTGATCGCCGGGCTGTACACGGCGTGGATCGTGGGCGCCGCGCTCGTCAACGGCGTGCAGACGCCCGGCTACGTCACGATCATCACCGCCGTCACCGGTCTGGCCGGAGTGCAGATGGTCATGCTCGGGGTGATCGGGGAGTACACCGGCCGGATCTACTACGAGGTGAAGGGACGCCCGCACTTCCTGGTGAAGGCGACCAACGTGGAACGCGCGAAGGACCTCATTCCGTGATGTCCAGGCAACTCCTCATGTTCGCCGTCATCGGAGTCGTGAACACCGGCACGTATTACGGTCTCTACCTGTTGTTCCTCATGTGTGTTCCGTATCTCGTGGCGCATGTCCTCGCCTCGCTGCTCAGTATGGTCGGTTCCTTTTTCCTCAATGCGCGGTTCACCTATCGGACACCTCCCACCTGGCGGAAATTCCTGCTGTTCCCCCTGTCGAACGCCACCAATTTCGCGGTGACGACCGCGGGCCTGTACGTGATCGTGGACGTGCTGCACGCCGGAAGCCGTTTCGCGCCGCTGCTCGCCTCCCTCTGGGCGATCCCCGCGACCTTCGTCGTCTCCCGCTGGGTGATGCTGCCCGCGGCCGCGCCCGCGCGGCGCGAACCCGACGGGGCGCCGCATAGCGATCCACGAGATTGCATAAAACTGCAGTGAAACGTATAGTCATGCCATCCAGGAGGAGGATGACATGGCGGTACGTGCGGCGGTGGCCGGAGCGAGCGGATACGCGGGCGGTGAACTCCTGCGTCTGCTGCTCGCGCACCCCGAGATCGAGATCGGGGCCCTGACCGGCAACTCCAACGCCGGCCAGCGGCTCGGCGCGCTCCAGCCCCACCTGCTGCCGCTGGCCGACCGCGTGCTCCAGGAGACCACCCCCGAGGTCCTCTCCGGTCACGACGTCGTCTTCCTCGCTCTGCCCCACGGCCAGTCCGCCGCCGTCGCCGAACAGCTCGGCCCGGACGTCCTGGTCGTCGACATGGGCGCCGACTTCCGGCTGAAGGACGCGGCCGACTGGGAGAAGTTCTACGGCTCCGCCCACGCCGGGACCTGGCCCTACGGCCTCCCCGAACTGCCGGGCGCCCGCGCCGCGCTGGAGGGGTCCAAGCGCATCGCGGTGCCCGGTTGCTACCCGACCGCCGCCACCCTGGCCCTCTTCCCGGCCTACGCGGCCGGCCTCGCCGAGAACGAGGCCGTGATCGTCGCCGCCTCCGGCACCTCCGGTGCGGGCAAGGCGCCCAAGGCGCACCTGCTCGGCAGCGAGGTCATGGGCTCCATGGCGCCGTACGGCGTGGGTGGCGGTCACCGGCACACCCCCGAGATGATCCAGAACCTCGGTGCGGTGGCGGGGGAGCGGGTGTCCGTCTCCTTCACCCCGACCCTGGCGCCCATGCCCCGCGGCATCCTCGCCACCTGCAGCGCGAAGGCCGTCTCGGGCGTGACGGCGGAGTCCGTCCGGGCCGCCTACGAGAAGGCCTTCGCCGACGAGCCCTTCGTCCACCTCCTCCCCGAGGGCCGGTGGCCCGCCACGGCGTCCGTCTACGGTTCCAACGCCGTTCAGGTGCAGGTCGCGTACGACGAGGCCGCCGGCCGCATCATCGCGATCAGCGCCATCGACAACCTGACCAAGGGCACCGCGGGCGGTGCCGTCCAGAGCATGAACCTCGCCCTCGGTCTCGACGAGACGACCGGACTGACCACGATCGGAGTTGCGCCGTGAGCGTGACGGCAGCGAAGGGATTCACGGCCGCGGGCATCGCCGCCGGAATCAAGCAGAACGGCAATCCCGACCTGGCCCTCGTGGTCAACAACGGTCCGCGCCGCGCCGCCGCCGGTGTCTTCACCTCCAACCGGGTGAAGGCCGCCCCCGTGCTGTGGTCCGAGCAGGTCCTCAAGGGCGGCCAGGTGTCCGCGGTCGTCCTCAACTCCGGCGGCGCCAACGCCTGTACCGGACCGAAGGGCTTCCAGGACACGCACGCGACCGCCGAGAAGGCCGCCGAGGTCCTCGGCCGCGCCCCGATCGAGGTGGCCGTCTGCTCCACCGGCCTCATCGGCGTGCTCCTGCCGATGGACAAGCTGCTCGCGGGAGTCGAGACCGCCGCCGCCCAACTCTCCGAGCACGGCGGCGAGAAGGCCGCCATCGCGATCAAGACCACCGACACCGTCCACAAGACGTCCGTCGTCACCAAGGACGGCTGGACCGTCGGCGGCATGGCGAAGGGGGCGGGCATGCTCGCCCCGGGCCTGGCCACCATGCTGGTCGTCCTCACCACCGACGCGGTCCTCGACGACGCCGCACTGGACAGCGCGCTCCGGGCGGCGACCCGCACGACCTTCGACCGCGTCGACTCCGACGGCTGCATGTCGACCAACGACACGGTCCTGCTGCTCGCCTCGGGTGCCTCCGAGGTCACCCCCGAGTACGCCGAGTTCGCGGAGGCCGTACGGCAGGTCTGCGACGACCTCGGCCAGCAGCTCATCCGGGACGCCGAGGGCGCCAGCAAGGACATCAAGGTCGAGGTCGTGGGCGCGGCGACCGAGGACGACGCCGTCGAGGTGGGCCGCTCCATCGCCCGCAACAACCTCCTCAAGTGCGCGATCCACGGCGAGGACCCCAACTGGGGCCGTGTGCTCTCCGCGATCGGCACGACGAAGGCCGCCTTCGAACCGGACCGCCTCAATGTCGCCATCAACGGCGTCTGGGTGTGCAAGAACGGCGGCGTCGGCGAGGACCGCGACAAGGTCGACATGCGCTACCGCGAGGTGCACATCGTCGCCGACCTCGCCGCCGGGTCCGAGACCGCCACCATCTGGACCAACGACCTCACCGCCGACTACGTCCACGAGAACAGCGCCTACAGCTCATGAGCACCACACGTAAACACACCGCGCTGCCCAAGGCCCAGATCCTCATCGAGGCGCTGCCCTGGCTGGTCAGGCACAACGGCAAGACCGTCGTCATCAAGTTCGGCGGCAACGCCATGATCGACGAGGACCTGAAGGCCGCGTTCGCGCAGGACGTCGTCTTCCTGCACCACGCCGGCCTCAAGCCGGTCGTCGTGCACGGCGGCGGCCCGCAGATCAGCGCCGCCCTCGACAAGCACGGCATCGTCAGCGAGTTCAAGGCCGGCCTCAGGGTCACCACCGAGGACGCCATGGACGTCGTACGCATGGTGCTGGCCGGGCAGGTGCAGCGCGAGCTGGTCAACCTGCTCAACGAACACGGTCCGCTGGCCGTCGGATTGACCGGCGAGGACGCGCACACCATCACCGCCACCAAGCACCAGCCCGAGATCGACGGCGAGTTGGTCGACATCGGGCGGGTGGGCGAGATCACCGAGATCGACACGGGCGCGATCGAGGCTCTGCTCGCCGACGGCCGTATCCCGGTCGTCTCGTCGATCGCCCGTAGCCAGGACGACGGACATGTCTACAACGTCAATGCTGATACGGCGGCTGCGGCACTCGCTGCTGCTCTTGGAGCGGAGACTCTCATGGTCCTCACGGACGTCGAGGGTCTCTATGAGGACTGGCCGAACAGCGACGAGGTGATCAGCCGCCTGACCGCTTCCCAACTGGAGAAACTGCTGCCGGAGTTGAGCTCCGGCATGGTGCCGAAGATGGAGGGCTGCCTGCACGCCGTGCGCAACGGCGTCAACACCGCCCGCGTCATCGACGGCCGGGTGCAGCACTCGATCCTGTTGGAGATCTTCACCGACGAGGGCATCGGCACGATGGTCGTGCCCGACGCCGAAGAGGGGGACGTCGCATGACCGCCAACGCAGAGCTCACCCAGCGGTGGCAGGGCTCGCTCATGAACAACTACGGCACCCCGCTGCTGCCTCTGGTGCGCGGCGAGGGCACGAAGCTGTGGGACGCCGACGGCAAGGAGTACCTCGACTTCGTCGGCGGCATCGCGGTCAACGCCCTCGGGCACGCCCACCCGGCGATCGTCGACGCCGTGAGCACGCAGATCGCGTCCCTCGGCCACATCTCCAACTTCTTCATGGCCGACCCGACCGTCACACTCGCCGAGCGGCTGCTGCAGCTCTTCGGCCGTGAGGGCCGCGTCTTCTTCTGCAACTCCGGCGCCGAGGCCAACGAGGCCGCCTTCAAGATCGGCCGGCTGACCGGGCGCACCCATGTCGTCGCCACCGAGGGCGGCTTCCACGGCCGCACCATGGGCGCCCTCGCGATGACCGGCCAGGAGGGCAAGCGGACGCCGTTCCTGCCGCTGCCCGGCGAGGTCGCGCACGTGCCCTACGGCGACGCGCAGGCGCTGGCCGCCGCGGTCACCGAGGACACCGCGCTGGTGATCCTCGAACCCATCCAGGGCGAGATCGGCGTGGTCACCCCGCCGCCGGGCTACCTCAAGGCGGCCCGCGCGATCACCGCCGCGAACGGTGCGCTGCTGGTCCTCGACGAGGTGCAGACCGGCGTCGGCCGGACCGGGCACTGGTTCGAGTACCAGGCGCACGAAGGGGTCCTGCCGGACGTCGTCACCCTGGCGAAGGGCCTGGGCGGCGGGCTGCCGCTCGGCGCGACCGTCGCCTTCGGGCGGGCTGCTGAGCTGCTGCAGCCGGGCCACCACGGCTCGACCTTCGGCGGCAACCCGGTCGCCTGCGCCGCCGGACTCGCCGTCGTCGACACGATCGCGAACGACGGGCTGCTGGAGAACGTCAAGCGGCAGGGCGAGAAGCTGCGGGACGGGATCGAGTCACTGGGCGACCCGTTGATCGCCCATGTCCGGGGCGCGGGCCTGCTGCTGGGTATCGTGCTCACCGAGCCGCTCGCGCCCCAGGTGCGCCAGGCGGCTCAGGAGGCCGGGTTCCTGGTGAACGCGCCTGCCGCCGACGTCGTACGGCTCATGCCACCGCTGAATCTCGGCGACGACGAGGTGGACGCGTTCCTCCGGGCCCTTCCCGGCGTCCTGAACGCGGCCAAGGGGGACGGATGATCCGGAGAAACGAACGACGATGAGTCATGCGCAGGACGACGCACAGCACGCCGGGCCTGCCGTGCCGCAGACGCGGACAGCGCGGCATCGCCGGATCGTGGACATCCTCAACCGGCAACCCGTTCGCTCGCAGAGTCAGTTGGCGAAGCTGCTCGCCGACGACGGCCTGACCGTCACGCAGGCGACGCTCAGCCGGGACCTCGACGAGCTCAACGCGGTCAAGATCCGCAACACCGACGGCGACCTGATCTACGCGGTGCCGAGCGAGGGCGGTTTCCGGACCCCGCGCGCGCCGCTGGGAGGGTCGGCGAAGGAGGAGCGGATGCGGCGGCTGTCGCAGGAGCTGCTGATCTCCGCGGAGGCGTCGGCGAACCTCGTGGTGCTGCGGACGCCCCCGGGGGCCGCGCAGTTCCTGGCGTCGGCGATCGACCAGGCCGAACTGCACGACATCCTGGGCACGATCGCCGGCGACGACACGCTGCTGCTGATCAGCCGCGAGCCCACCGGCGGCCAGGCCCTGGCGGAACATCTGCTGCGCCTGGCCCAGAACGGCCACTGACGAACCGGTGCCCGACCGGCGACGGCCGCCCGCGGCCTTGCGGCCATGCGGTGCTGGCCGCGAGTGCGGCGCGGCCTTGCGGCCTTGCGGTGGGGGCGGGGTGCGCGGGGCGGCCATGGGGTGATAGCAGGGTGCGCTGGGGCGGGTCTACGCCCACGCGGTGGTGGCCGCGAGTGCGGCGCGGCCTTGCGGCCTTGCGGTGGGGGCGGGGTGTGCTGGGCGGGCATGCGGTGATGGCAGGGTGTGATGGGCGGGTCTACGCCCACGCGGTGCCCGACCGGCCACGGCCGTCCGTGGCCTTGCGGCCATGCGGTGGTGGCCATGTGTGCGGCCGATGTCGCGCCCATGTGGTGGATGTCAGCGGGCCGTGTGCGGCGCGGTTCGTGCCACTCGGCCGGACGCCGTCACCCGAGGCGGGACGCCAGGCCCCCCGTGCACCGGACCTCGTCGCCCGCTGTGATCAGCAGGGCCTCTACGTCGGGCAGGGACTCCAGCCAGCGCAGACCGTCCCGCGACCCCATCGCGAAGGCGGCCGTCGCCCAGCAGTCCGCCCAGGTCAGCCGGGGGGCCACCACCGTCACGGCCACCAGGTCGGTGACCGCCGACCGGCCCGTCCTCGGGTCGACGATGTGGTCGCCGCGTTCCGCCGTGCCCGACGTCGCCACGGCCAGCTCGTCCGCGCCGGCCGCCGAGACCACCGCGGCCAGGCCGCCGGGGCGGAGCGGGTCGGCGACGCCCACCCGCCAGGCGCGGTGCTCCTCCGGCACCCCGAACATCTGGACGTCGCCGCCGCCGTTGACGCTGACTCCGGTCGCACCGGCCGCACGCAGCCGGAGCGCGGCGCGCTCGGCCGCCCAGCCCTTGACGATCCCGGTGGGGTCCAGCGCCTTCCGGTAGTGCATGCTGAACCAGCCGCCGCTCACCCGCTCCGCCTCCGCGCCAAGTTCGAGCACCTCGGCGATGTCAGGATCGCACTCCTCCAGGTCCAGCTCCC
This sequence comes from Streptomyces sp. C1-1, assembly GCF_050214755.1. NCBI lineage: Bacteria > Bacillati > Actinomycetota > Actinomycetes > Kitasatosporales > Streptomycetaceae > Streptomyces > Streptomyces sp. C1-1. Next base: position 8,056,711 of record NZ_CP189826.1, read on the forward strand.
CGCGCGCCAGCCGCGACACCTGGCTGTCCTCGCGGTAGGTGCTGAACAACTCGTTCACCCGGTGCAGTCCGGCGATCGCCTCCTCGAGCGCCGCCTCGACCGCACCGGGTTCCCCGCCGCGGACGTCGAAGGAGAAGACGGTCCCCATGACCTCCTCCGCATGCCGACGTACCGCGACGGGAGCATCTGACGACTCGGCCACCCGCTCAGCCACCGGCCTGGTCCAGCGCCGACTGCAGCGACTGCTTGTAGCCGCCGCTGGTGTACGTGGCTCCGGACACCGAGTCGATCTTCGCGCTGCCGGCGGCCACCGCCTCCTGGTTGAGCTTGGGGATGGACAGGGCCGTCTTCTGGTCGCTGAGGCCGCCCTTGGGCGCCTGGACCGCCTCCGCCTTGGTGATCTTGCCGTTGCTGACCGTGATCCGGACCTGGACCGGGCCGTACTGGGTCTGCGCGACTGCGCCTGTGACGGTCTTCGTCCGGGCGGCACCCGAGGAACCCGAACCACCGCCCTGCGACGGGCTGCCGGCACCCTGCGAGGGGCTCGCGCCGCTCTGGGAGGAACCGGCGCTCGCCTTCATCTTGTCGAGCGCCGACTGCAGCGACTGCTTGTAGCCGTTGCTCGTGTACGTCGCCCCCGACACCGAGTCGATGGCGGCGCTCTGCGCGGCGACCGTCTCCTGGGTGAGCTTGGGGATGGACAGGGCCGTCTTCTGGTCGCTGGTGCCGCCCTTGGGCGCCTGGACGGCCTCCGCCTTGGTGATCTTTCCGTTGGCGACGGTCAGCCGGACCTGGACGTTGCCGTACTCCGTCTGGACCACACTGCCGTCGATCGTGCCGTTCCCGGTGGCCGAGCTGCCGCCCTGGGGCGACTCCTGGGCCGCCTGGGTCTGCTGCGGTGCCGCGCCGGCCGCCTGGGCGTTCGGGTCCGACGCCGGCTTCAGCGACAGCAGCAGCACGACACCCGAGACGGTGGCGGCGGTGGCCAGCACGACACGCCGGACGGGGTGACTCTTCTTCATTCTTCCGAGGCTCCTGAAGTCCCGTCGCTCACATCTCGAACGACTCGTGATGGATGCGGCGGGCGGGCACTCCCGCTCCGCGCAGTGCTTCGTACACGGTCTGCGCGAACCCGGCCGGGCCGCACATGAAAACGTCGTGGTCGTCGATGTCCGGCAGCTTCTGCCGCAGCCGCTCGGCGGAGATGTCCGGGCGCTCCCCGTCGGGGCTGTTGACGGCGTACATCAGGCGGGCACCGCGGTCGTCGGCGATGGCGGCGAGCTCGTCCCACAGGGCGAGGTCCTGCGTGGTGTTGGCCCGGTACAGCAGGGTGATGTCGCCGGCCGCGCCGGGCAGCGTCTCGAACAGCGCCCGCATCGGCGTGATGCCGACACCGCCGGCGACCAGCAGCACCTTGCCGCGGCTGCGCCGCTGCGCGGTCATCGCGCCGTACGGGCCCTCCGCCCACACCCTCGTACCCGGCGTCAGCTCGCGCAGCCGGGCGCTGTGGTCGCCGATCGCCTTCACGGTGATCCGCAGCATGTCCGGGCGGGGCGCCGCCGACAGCGAGTACGGGTGCGAGCTGAACCGCATGCCCGGCGCGAGGAACCGCCACCGGAAGAACTGCCCGGCCTCCGCGCCCATCCGGTGCAGCTTGCGCCCGCCGATCAGCACCGACACGATGCCCGGCGTCTCCTCGATGACCGCCTCGACGCGCATGCGGTGCCGCATGTTCAGCCGGATCGGGACGAGGACGCGGTACCAGACGACCAGCGCGGTGACCGACCCGTACAGCGCGTACCAGAAGGTCTTCGCGGTCGGCTCGACGGCGAAGTCGTTGCCGGTGGTGATCTGGTGCCAGAACGTCAGGAACACCGCGCCGTACGTCAGCAGATGGACGTGGTACCAGGTGTCGTACCCCATGCGGCGGCGCACCGGGCCGATCGACGTCAGCCCGATGAGCACGAACAGACCGGTGCCGATGGCGGCCTTGCCCATGTCCGGCAGCTGGTTGATGGAGTCGATCGTCTGCTGGACGATGTCGCCGAGCGTCTTGCCGGCCTGCAGCGCGTAGCCCCACATGGTGAGGAAGATGTGCGCCGCGATGAGGCTGAGCGTGTAACGGCCGCTCATCGCGTGCCAGCGGGCCACCCGGTCGGAGCCGACCCGCCGTTCCAGTGCGGGCACGCGGGCCATCTGCAGCACGACGAGTGCCATCAGGTAGCCCGCCAACAGGCCGGTGATCCGGCCCGCGTTGAGGATTCTGCCGTTGTTGTCGGCGATGGACGGAGTGTTGTGCCACCACAGCCACATCACCGCCGCGGCGCCCGCCCAGACGGCGAGCAGCAGAACGGTCGCCGGGGAACGGCGCGGGCGGATGCGGCGCATCGTCTGGCGGCGGGCGGCGCGGCCGCCTGCGAGCGTGGTGGTCACGATTCCTCCGGGGGCGGGGGCAAGGGGGGTGGCGTGGTCCCTTGGCCCTGAGATACGTGCCACGACGCCCGTGCGTTCAGCCGCGTGCAGAGTCGAGTGCCGACTGGAGTGACTGGCGGTAACCGTCGCTCGTGTAGGTGGCCCCGGAGACGGTGTCGATGCTCGCGCTCTGCGCCTGCAGCGCCTCGCTGCGCAGGCGGGGCAGGGCGTAGCTGTTGATCTCCTGGTCCCGTGGGTTGTCCGTCGGGTACTGCACGGCCGTCACCTCGGTGAGCTTGCCGCTCTTGAGGGTGATCTTGACCTGGACCGGACCCCAGCGGGTCTGGATGGTGTTGCCGGTGACGGTCTTCGTGCCGGAGGTGGTGGACCCTCCCGAACTGCTCGACCCTCCGGAGCTGCTCGACCCACCGGAACTGCCCGACCCGCTCGAACTGCTGGAGGGCGCGGGCACCGCCAGGGCGGCCTCCGGTGAGGAATGCGGCTTCAGCGACAGCAGCATCACCATTCCGGAGACGGTGGCGGCGCTCGCCAGCACGATGCGGCGCAGCGGACGGTTCTTCTTCAGCGCGTGCACGGTTACGGCCTCACAGCTCTCAGAATTCGAACGACTCGTGGTGGATGCGGCGGTCCGGCACCCCGGCGGCACGCAGTTCCTCGTACAGGTCCCGGGCGAAGCCGTGCGGGCCGCAGATGTACACGTCGTACGCGGCAAGACCGGGGAAGGTGGCCCGCAGCGACTGCGCGGTCAGGTTCGGGCGCCGGCCGTCCGCTCCGTTGAGCGCGTACATCACCTTCGCGCCGCGCCAGCGGGCGATGGCCTCCAACTCCCCGCCCAGGGCGAGGTCCTCGGACGTACGGGCCCGGTAGAGCAGCGTGACGTCGCCGGGCAGGGTCTCGAACAGGGCCCGCATGGGCGTGATGCCGACACCGGCGGCGATCAGCAGGGACTTCGCCGAGGTCTGCCGGTCCGCTGTCATCGAGCCGTACGGGCCCTCCGCCCACACGCGGGTGCCGGGCCGCAGCAGCGAGACGGCCGCGCTGTGGCCGCCGAGCGCCTTGACCGTGATCCGCAGCAGGTCCTGGCGCGGCGGCGCCGACAGCGAGTACGGCGTCGACGTCCAGCCCATGCCCTCGCCGAGGAACCGCCAGCGGAAGAACTGCCCCGCCTCGGCCCCCATCTCGTCCAGCCGCCGGCCGCGCATGACGACCGAGTACACGTCCGGCGCCTCACGGTGCACCGACTCGACCCGCAGCCGGTGCCGCAGGTTCAGCCGCACCGGCGCGAGGACCCGGAACCACAGCACCAGGGCCGCGACACCCAGGTACAGCGCGTACCAGACGGCCGTCGCGATCGCGTGCCCGTTGAAGTCGTTGCCCAGCGCCAGCTGGTGGCCGAAGGCCAGGAACACGGCCGCGTACGTCAACAGGTGGACGTAGTACCAGAACTCGTAGCTCAGCCGCCGTCGCGCGGCCCGCGCCGAGGTGATGCCGACCGCGAACAGGATGACCGTGCCGGCCGTGGCCTTCAGCATCTCCGGATAGTCCATGACCACGGTGACCGTCTCGTGCCACAGCGAGGCGCGGTCCTGTGCCGCGTACCCGAGGAGGATCAGCACGACGTGCGCGACCAGCAGGCAGATCGTGTAGCGGCCGGCCATCGCGTGCCAGCGGGCCACCCGGTCGGAGCCGACCCGCCGCTCCAGCAGCGGCACGCGCGCCATCAGGCCGACGAGCACCGCGCAGGCGTAACCGCACAGCAGTCCGGCGATGCGCCCGGCGCCGGTCAGCCAGCCCGCCGTGCCGACGACGGAACCGGTGTCCACCCACCACAGGGCGACCACGGCCGCGGCCCCGGCCCACAGCAGCGCGAGCACGGCACCGGCGGGGGAGCGCGGCGCGGCCGGCGTCACGGCAGGGGCCGTCCGCCGGTCGTACACGGTGGTCATATGTGCGTCCTTTCGCCTTCTATGGGACGCAAGCGTGCCGTCGCAACTTCTCAGGACCCTCTGAAAGGGCCCGCGCCGAGGCCACTCAGAGGAAACTCAGAGCTCCGCGAGAGACCCGGCGGGCCCGCGAGGGGCGATCCTGGTGAGGAGATGAACACCAGATCAGGCCGCCCCGCCCTCACCCGCCCCGACGGCACCCCGCTGCGCGTCCTCGTCGTCGACGACGACCCCGACCTCGCCGAAGTGCTCTCCGGCGCCCTGCGCTACGAGGGCTGGCAGGTCCGCACGGCCGGCGACGGGGCAGCCGCGCTCGCCGAGGCCCGCGAGCTGATGCCCGACGCCGTCGTCCTGGACGTGATGCTCCCCGACACCGACGGCTTCGCGGTGCTGCGCTCCCTGCATGCCGTGCAACCGGACGTCTGCGTGCTGTTCCTCACCGCCCGGGACGCGGTGGAGGACCGCATCGCGGGCATCACCGCGGGCGGTGACGACTACGTCACCAAGCCCTTCAGCCTGGAGGAGGTCGTCGCCCGGCTCCGCGGCCTGCTGCGCCGCGCCGGCATGGCCCGCCAGCTGGAGGAGGGCCCGCAGCTGATCGTCGGCGACCTCGTCATGGACGAGGACTCCCACGAGGTCACCCGCGCCGGCGAACTGATCGAGCTGTCGCCGACCGAGTTCGAGCTGCTCCGCTTCCTGATGCGCAACCCGCGCCGCGTCCTGAGCAAGACCCAGATCCTCGACCGCGTCTGGTCCTACGACTTCGGTGGCCGCGCCCACGTCGTCGAGCTCTACATCTCCTACCTGCGCAAGAAGGTCGACGCGGGCCGGGAACCGATGATCCACACGGTCCGCGGGGCCGGGTACGTGCTGAAGCCGGTGAGTCCATGAGGTTCCTGCGGCGCCTGCCGCGCCCGCGCACCCTCCGGGCCCGGCTCACCGTCGGACTGGTCGTCCTGCTCGCCGTCAGCTGCGCCGCGGTCGGCGTGGCCGCGGTGATCGAGCTGGACGGGTTCCTCGTCAGCCGGCTCGACCAGCAGCTCGCCCAGGTCGGCAACCGCTTCCCGGAGAGCCTGGAGCACAAGGGGCTGCAGCCCGACGACCACGACGGCGACGAACACGGCGACACCCGGCGGCAGACCAGCGGCACGTACGGGGCCCGGCTGGTCGGCGACACCGTCACCAACTCGGCCGTCGTCCGCCCCGGCAGCGTCACCGACGTCCCCCTGACCACGGCGGACCGGCGGCAACTGCTTGCCGTCCCGGTCGACGGCCGGGCCCACAGCGTCGAGCTGTCCACGCTGGACTCCTACCGGGTCAAGGCCTCCCAGGGCATCGACGGGGACGTCCTGATCACCGGTCTGCCCCTGGAACCGGTGGAGGCGGCCGTCCACCGTCTGATACTGGTCGCCGCCGTCGTCTTCGGCCTGGCCCTCACCGTCACCGGCGTGGTCGGCGCCCTGTGGGTGCGCTGGTCGCTGCGGCCGCTGAGCCGGGTCGCGGCCACCGCCACCCGGGTCAGCGAACTGCCGCTGGCCAGCGGTGAGGTGGCCCTGCCGCCGCGGGCCCCCGAGTCGGACCCGCGCAGCGAGGTGGGCCAGGTCGCCGGGGCCTTCAACCGCATGCTGGGCCATGTCGAGGACGCGCTGACCAAGCGGCACGCCAGCGAGGAGCGGCTGCGCAGCTTCGCCGCAGACGCCAGCCACGAGCTGCGCACCCCGGTCGCCTCCGTCCGCGGCCACGCGGAACTCGCCCTGCTGCACCCGGGCCCGGTGCCGCCGAAGGTCACCCGTGCCCTCGAACGCATCGCCGCCGAGTCCGGCCGCATGGGCGAGATGGTCGACGAGATGCTGCTCCTGGCGCGTCTGGACGCGGGCCGGCCGCTGGAACGCCGTCCCGTCGACCTCACCATGCTGGTCCTGGACGCCGTCACCGACGCCCGTGCCGCGGGCCCCGACCACCGCTGGTCCCTGGACCTGCCGGAGGAACCGGTCACGGTGGAGGGCGACGCCCACCGGCTGCAGCAGGTGCTGGCCAACCTGCTGACCAACGCCCGGGTGCACACCCCCGTCGGCACCAAGGTCACGGTGTCCCTGGAGACGGAGGGCAGGTTCGTCCTGCTGAAGGTGCACGACGACGGGCCCGGTGTTCCCAAGGACGTCCAGCCCACCATCTTCGAACGCTTCACCCGGGCCGAACACCGCCGCCGCTCGGACGCCCCCGGCGGCGGCGCGGGGCTGGGCCTGTCGATCGTGGCCGCGGTGGCAGAGGCGCACGGCGGAAGGGTGGAGCTGGAGAGCCGGCCCGGCTCGACGACGTTCACCGTACGGCTCAGCGGCGCGTGAGGGCCGTGCTCAGGCCGGGCCCGGCGCCCGGGCCGGGGTGGGCGGGAGGGGCAACGGGAGCCCGGGCAGTCCGTCCAGGCTGGTGGCGACGTGCTCCTTCTTGGTGAAGTACTCGCTCAGTGAGGCGTCGTCCTCGCGTGCGAACCGCCTGCCGTGCAGATCGCGGTCCTCGTCGTATGTCATGAACGGCACCGCGTAACCGCAGGTGTCACGCACGAGTTCGGCGGTCACGACGATGATCGCGCGCAGCCCGTGCGCCGTCGGGTCGATGCCGGGGAACCGGGTGAGGAGTTCCTCGAAACGGGGGTCGTCACGGAAGACCGGCTCGCCGCGCCCGTGCACCCGCACGATGTTCGGCGGCCCCTGGAAGGCGCACCACATCAGGGTGATCCGCCCGTTCTCCCGCAGGTGGGCGATCGTCTCGGCGTTGGACCCGGCGAAGTCCAGGTAGGCCACGGTGAGTTCATCGAGCACCGCGAAGGAGCCCTTGAGGCCCTTGGGGGAGAGGTTGACCGTGCCGTCGCCGGACAGGGGCGCGGTCGCGGTGAAGAAGAGGGGCTGCTCCTCGATGAACGTACGCAGCCTGCCGTCTATGCGCTCATAAGTCTTTCCCACAGCTGACGATTATGGGCGCAAGTCTTTCGCCTGTCTAAGGAATTGTCGTGCCCGGCTTGTCGTGCTCGGCCCCCGGAGGGGCCGAGCCCCTGCCGCGGCCGCCCCGGCCGGCGCTGAATCGGGGCGGCCACGGCGCCTGTCACGTCACTTGGTGAGCGTGCAGGCGGCCAGGGAGTCCAGGCCGGTCGGCTTCGTCGACGTACGGCCGATGGCGATCGCGATGCGGTCGATGGTCGACTTCCGCTTGTCCGCGAGCGGGCCGAGGATGGCGTTGTTGACGAAGTTGGGGCCGCCCTGGCCGACGGTGGACTGCAGGCGCTTGTTGGCCTCGTCGATCTGGGTCTGCAGCAGGGTGAGGTTGCGGGTGACCTCGGCCTGGGCGGAGGCGGGGATGGCCGGCAGCTTCGAGGCCACGTCCGGGCACGTGATCGTGCCGGCGGCGGTCGAGGCGTTGGCGTTGCCTCCGGCGTTGGCGTTGGCCCCGTTGGCGTTGCCCTTGCCCCCGGCGTTGCCCTTGCCCCCGGCGTTGGCCGTGCCGCCGGCGTTGGCGTTGCCCCCGGCGTTGGCCTTGCCCCCGTTGGCGTTACCGGCCGCGTTGCCGGTGTTGGCGCCGCTCGCACCGGCGGCGTTCAGCGTGCACGGCGCGAGCGCGTCCAGGCCGGTCGGCTTGGCCGCCGTACGGCCGATGGCCGTGGCGATGCGGTTGACCGTGGCCACGCGCTTGTCCTTGAGCGGGCCGAGGATGGCGTTGTTGACGAAGTTGGGGCCGCCCTGGCCGACGGTGGACTGCAGGCGCTTGTTGGCCTCGTCGATCTGGGTCTGCAGCAGGGTGAGGTTGCGGGTGACCTCGGCCTGGGCGGAGGCGGGGATGGCGGGCAGCTTCGAGGCCACGTCCGGGCACGTGATCGTGCCGGGCGAGGCCGCCAGGGTCCGCGCGTCGGCGCCGCCGCTGCTCTTGGACGGCGTCCCGGCGAGGGCGGTACCGGCGATGATCGCCCCGGACAGCGCCACAGCGGCGGCGCCGCCGAGGATGACGACGCGACGCTTGTTGTACTTCGGAAGAGCCCTGGACATGCGGCTGCCTCACTCGGGTCTCGGGTGACAGGTGTGTCACTGCTGTGTGGCTGGTGTGCACAAACGCGGCGCCTGCGTTCGGCGTGAGGTACGTGAAAGCGGTTGCGGGCGTTCAACCACTTCACAGATTGACGAATCATGCATAACTCTGCATACTCATGCATGACGGTTCGGCCTCTTCCCTAGGAGCAACGCAAGTGAGCAGCAACAGCGGTGACGTCCGGCTCTGGGGCGGCCGGTTCGCCGACGGTCCCGCCGAGGCCCTGGCGAAGCTGTCCGCGTCCGTCCACTTCGACTGGCGGCTCGCGCCGTACGACATCGCCGGTTCGCGTGCCCACGCACGCGTGCTGCACAAGGCCGGGCTCCTGACCGAGGACGAACTCCAGCGCATGATCGCCGGGCTCGACCAGCTGGAGTCCGACGTGGCCGACGGCTCCTTCGTCGGCACCATCGCCGACGAGGACGTGCACACCGCCCTGGAGCGCGGCCTGCTGGAGCGCCTCGGTCCCGACCTCGGTGGCAAGCTGCGCGCGGGCCGCTCCCGCAACGACCAGGTCGCCACCCTCTTCCGGATGTACCTGCGCGACCACGCCCGCACCATCGGCGGCCTGATCGCCGAACTGCAGGACGCCCTGATCGGCCTGGCGGAGGCCCACCCGGACGTGGCGATGCCCGGCCGCACGCACCTCCAGCACGCCCAGCCGGTCCTGTTCGCCCACCACGTCCTGGCGCACGTGCAGTCGCTGTCCCGGGACGCCGAGCGGCTGCGCCAGTGGGACGAGCGCACGGCGGTGTCGCCGTACGGCTCGGGCGCCCTGGCGGGCTCCTCCCTCGGCCTGGACCCGGAGGCGGTGGCCAAGGACCTCGGCTTCGAGCACGGCAGCGTCGGCAACTCCATCGACGGCACGGCGTCGCGCGACTTCGTCGCCGAGTTCGCCTTCATCACGGCGATGATCGGTGTGAACCTCTCCCGCATCGCGGAGGAGGTCATCATCTGGAATACGAAGGAGTTCTCCTTCGTGACCCTGCACGACGCGTTCTCCACGGGCTCGTCGATCATGCCGCAGAAGAAGAACCCGGACATCGCGGAGCTGGCGCGCGGCAAGTCGGGCCGCCTCATCGGAAACCTGACCGGCCTGATGGCCACCCTCAAGGCCCTGCCGCTCGCCTACAACCGCGACCTGCAGGAGGACAAGGAGCCGGTCTTCGACTCCATCGACCAGCTGGAGGTCCTGCTCCCGGCGTTCACCGGCATGATGGCGACGCTCACCGTCCACCGTGAGCGCATGGAGGAACTGGCCCCCGCCGGCTTCTCCCTGGCCACCGACATCGCCGAGTGGCTGGTCAAGCAGAACGTCCCCTTCCGTGTCGCGCACGAGGTGGCGGGCGAGTGCGTGAAGGCCGCCGAGGCCGAGGGCAAGGAACTGGACGAGCTGACGGACGAGCAGTTCGCCAAGATCTCCGCCCACCTGACCCCGGAGGTCCGCACGGTCCTCAACGTCCCGGGCGCCCTCGCCTCCCGCAACGGCCGAGGCGGCACGGCCCCGAGCGCGGTCGCCGTCCAACTGGCCGAGGTCAAGGCGAACGTGGCCGCCCAGCACACCTGGGCAACGGCCCGCCAGCAGGCCTGAAGGGGGGTGCGGGGAACTGCGCGCCAAGCCGCGAACCACCCGCCGCGCCGACGCACCGCACCCACCGAGCCCTGAGCCGAAGGCCCCCGCGGGCTACGTTGGTCGGGAACCGAACCGGACCCGACCCACGGAGCCCGCGATGCCCTTCGCCCGACTGGCCGCCGCAACCACCCCCACCTGCCACATCGGACTGGGCCTCGCCGCCGTCGGCCGCCCCGGCTACATCAACCTCGGCCGGGACGAGGACCTCGGAGAGCACCGCACGGTGGAAGCCCTCCGCACCCGGACCCACGAACTCCTCGACGCCGCCTACGCCCAGGGCGTCCGCTACTTCGACGCGGCCCGCTCCTACGGCCGCTCCGAGGAGTTCCTCGCGGCCTGGCTCGCCGGGAACCCCCACGTCGACGACGTGGTCATCGGCAGCAAGTGGGGCTACACCTACACCGCCGACTGGACCACGGACGCCGCGACGCACGAGGTCAAGGACCACAGCGTCCGGACCTACGACCGTCAGCGCGCCGAGACCGACGCCCTGCTCGGCGACCGTCTCGACCTCTACCAGATCCACTCGGTGACCCCGGACAGCCCCGCCCTCACCGACAAGGAACTCCACGCCGAACTCGCCCGGGCCGCCGCGCGGGGCCTGACGATCGGCTTCTCCACCAGCGGCCCGGCCCAGGCGGACGCGATCCGCGCCGCCCTCGCCGTGACGGTCGACGGCGAACCCCTCTTCCGTACCGTCCAGTCGACGTACAACGCCCTGGAGACCTCGGCCGCCCCCGCCCTCGCCGAGGCGCACGACGCCGGGCTCACGGTGATCGTCAAGGAGGGCATGGCCAACGGCAGGCTCGCGGCCCAGCACGCCCCCGAAGCCCTGAAGGCCGTGGCGGAGGAGACCTCCCTCGGCTGCGACGCCGTCGCCCTCGCCCTGATCCTCCGGCAGCCCTGGGCCGGTGTCGTCCTCTCCGGTGCGGCGACCCTCACCCAGCTCGCCTCCAACCTGCACGCGGCCGCGGTGGACCTCGACGAGGACCAGCTGACCCGCCTGGCCGCGCTGGCCGAGGAACCGCGGGCGTACTGGGAGAAGCGCAACAGCCTGCCCTGGCACTGAGGAAACCCGCCCGAACCACCCCTGGGTGAGTCACGCATGCGTCGCATGAGACATGAATGTCTCACATGGTTTATGGTTGTCTCATGCCTGTCGACCGTGACCACGTCCTCCGCTCCGCCGCGGCCCTGCTGACCCGCAAGTCCACCGCGACGATGGACGAGGTCGCCAAGGCCGCCGGCATCAGCCGCGCCACCCTGCACCGCCACTTCGCCGGCCGCGACGCGCTCGTACGGGCGCTGGAGTCGCTCGGCATCGCGGAGTGCGAGGCGGCGCTGGACACGGCCGCCCTCGACGAGGGCCCCGCGCCCGACGCCGTACGGCGTCTCATGCGGACGCTGGAGCCCTCGGCCGCCCTGCTCGCCTTTCTCTACACCGAGAACCAGCTGTTCGAGGGCGAGGAGGTGAACGCGGGCTGGACCAGGATCGACGACCGCATCGCCGCCCTGTTCCGGCGCGGGCAGGCGGCCGGCGACTTCCGCATCGACCTCACCCCGGCCTGGCTCACCGAGGCGCTGTACGGCCTGCTGGCCTCCGGCGCCTGGGCGGTGACCGAGGGCCGCGTGGCCCGCAAAGACTTCACCCACATGATCGCCGAGCTGCTGCTCGGCGGCGCACTGCGCCAGGACACTCCACGAAGGAAGGAATCATGACCAGCACCCTGCGGCCGGCGACCACGACCGAGGCGGTGAAGCGCCCGGGCCGCTGGGCCGCGCTCGCCGTCCTCGTCCTCGCCGTGCTGCTGGTGGCCGTCGACGCGACCGTCCTCGGCCTGGCGACCCCCTACATCAGTGAGGACCTCGACCCCTCCGGCACCCAGCTGCTGTGGATCGGCGACGTGTACTCCTTCGTCATCGCCGGCCTGCTCGTCTCCATGGGCAGCCTCGGCGACCGCATCGGCCGCAAGCGCATCCTGCTCGGCGGCGCCACGGCGTTCGGCGCGATATCCGTCCTCAACGCCTACGCGACGACACCGGAGATGATGATCCTGGCCCGCGCCCTGCTCGGCGTCGCGGGCGCGACCCTGATGCCGGCCACCCTCGCCCTGATCCGCAACATCTTCCACGACCCGCGTGAGCGCAGCCTCGCCATCGGCGTCTGGGGGGCGACGGCCTCCGCGGGCACGGCGGTCGGCCCCATAGTGGGCGGCTTCCTGCTGGAACACTTCTGGTGGGGCTCGGTCTTCCTGATCAACCTGCCCGTGATGGCGGTCCTCGTCGTCGTCGGCATCCGCACCCTGCCCGAGTCCCGCAACCCGAACCCGGGCCCCTGGGACCTGACCAGTGTCGCGCTGTCCCTGGTCGGTGTGATCGCGGTCGTCTACGCGGTGAAGGAAGCGGCCACCCACGGCCTCGCCTGGCTCCCGCTCGCCGCCGGCGCACTGGGCGCGGCGGCCCTGACCTGGTTCGTCCGCCGCCAACTCACGCTTTCGAACCCGCTGTTGGACATGCGACTGTTCCGCAACCGCGGCTTCAGCGCCGCGGTCCTGGCCGACCTGCTGACCATCCTCGGCCTGTCCGGCCTGGTGTTCTTCCTCTCCCAGTACCTGCAACTCGTCCAGGGCAGGGGCCCGTTGGAGGCGGGGCTCGCCGAACTCCCCGCGGCGGTCGGCGCGGTGGCGGCGGGGCTCGTCGCCGGGCGCGTGGCCCGCCGCTTCTCGGTGCGCGCGGTGGTCGCGGGCGGCCTCGCGGCGGTGGGCCTGGCCCTTGCCGTGCTGACGGCCCTCGACCGGTCGACCGGCTACGGCATCCTCGGCGCGGCCCTGCTCGTGGTGGGCGTGGGCGCGGGCTTCTCCTTCACCGTCACCGCGGACGTCATCCTGTCCTCGGTGCCCAAGGAGCAGGCGGGTGCGGCGTCCGCGGTGTCGGAGACGGCGTACGAACTGGGCGCGGCACTGGGTATCGCCCTGCTGGGCACCATCGTCACGGGCGTCTACCGGGGCTTCAGCGCCCCGGCGGGTACTCCGTCAGGGGCACATGAATCGCTGGGCGGCGCGGTGGAGGCGGCGGCCGGCATGCCGACGGCCGCGGGTCGGGAACTGCTGTCCTCGGCCCGCGAAGCCTTCGTCGACGGCCTGAGCATGGCGTCGGGAGTGGGCGCGGCGGTGCTGCTCGTGACCGCGGTGGCCGCCTGGTTCCTCCTGCGAGGCCAACGCCTTTAGGGGCGCGGGGAACTGCGCGACGAGCCCCCACAAACCCGCACCCGAAGACCGGCCCAACCGCCGGAGGCGCTACGCGGCCTTCGCCTTGGTGGCGTACATGTCCACGTACTCCTGCCCGGACAGCCGCATGACCTCCGCCATCACGGAGTCCGTCACGGCCCGCAGCACATAGCGGTCCCGGTCCATACCGTCGTACCGGGAGAACTCCATGGCCGGACCGAAGCGGACCGTCACCTTCGAGGGGCGCGGCATGCCCGCGCCACCCGGCTGGATCTTGTCCGTGCCGATCATCGCGAAGGGGACGACGGGCGCGCCGGTCATCAGCGTCAGCCGCGCGATGCCGGTGCGCCCCCGGTACAGCCGCCCGTCGGGGGAGCGGGTGCCCTCGGGGTAGATGCCGAAGACCCGGCCGTCCTCCAGGATCCGGCGCCCGGTCATCAGGGCGGCCACGCCGCCCTTGCCGCCGTCCCGGTCGACCGGGATCATGCCGACGCCGGTGAAGAACCACGCCATGAGCCGGCCCTTGAAGCCCTTGCCGGTGACGTACTCGTCCTTGCCGATGAAGAAGACCTGCCGGTCGCACACGAGCGGAAGGATCATCGAGTCGATGAAGGTGACGTGGTTGCCGGCCAGGATGACGGGACCGTCCCCCGGGATGTTCTCCACGCCTTCCACCTGTGGGCGGAACATCAGGCGCATGATCGGTCCGAGCACTGCCTTGATGAGCGCGAAGCGGGACAACGGGCCCTCCGGTGTCAAGGGTTTCGGTATGAGTCTGTGCAGGTGAGGACGATACTCCCGGGCCCGGGGGTCGCGCACATCGGGTTCACCGAGGTCTTACGCACTGTTGACACGCGTTTACCTGCGGTGACGCCCTGTCACTCGCCGGTAACCGGGGTGGAACCTGTGACGCAGGTCGCGTGCGCCGAAGGAGTGGGGCCGACACCTCGTCAGATCTTCTTTCCCGTACGACATCGGGCGTCACCCGCGTGTTCCGGCCACGGTCTCCCGGGCGTCATGTCCACGCACCTACGATCGGCCCGCATCCAGGAGCCCACGTCAGGGGAGGCGTTCATGGGAACGCAGGAGAACGGTCAGACAGGCGGCACCGGGCGACGGGCGCTTCTCGGCGCGGCGGTGCTGGGCGCCGGCGGAGCCGTACTCGGCCTGTCCGGGACCGCGAGAGCCGCCGAGGCGCGGCACGGCGGCGGACTGGGCAGCCTGCCCCGGCCGACGATCATCGGCCACCGCGGCACCGCCGGCTACCGCCCCGAGCACACCTTCGGCTCGTACGACCTGGCCCTCGACATGGGCGCCGACATCGTCGAGGCCGGCGACCTGTGCCCGACCAAGGACGGTCATCTGGTCTGCCGGCACGAGCCGGAGATCGGCGGGACGACGGACGTCGCCTACCACCCCGAGTTCGCCGGCCGCAAAACCACCAAGGTGCTGGACGGCGTCTCCACCACCGGCTGGTTCACCGAGGACTTCACCCTCGCCGAGCTGAAGACGCTGCGCGCGATCGAGCGCATCCCGGCCAACCGCCCGCACAACACGCTCTACAACGGCCGCTGGGAGATCCCCACCTTCGAGGAAGTCCTGCGGTGGCAGGACGAGCAGACCCGCAGGCGCGGCAAGCAGGTGTGGATCTACCCCGAGACCAAGCACCCCACGTACTTCCGCAAGCTGGGCCTTGGCTTGGAGGAACGTGTCGCCAAGCTGCTGCACAAGCACGGCAAGGACAGGTGGAACTCGCCGGTCGTCCTGCAGTCCTTCGAGCCCACCAGCATCCAGCGGCTGAACAAGCTCCTCGACAACCCCCTCGTCGTCCTGCTGTCCGGAGCGACCACCCGCCCCTGGGACTTCGTCGAGTCGGGCGACCCGCGCACCGTGGCCGACCTGATCACCCCCAAGGGCCTCAGGGAGATCGCCGGCTACGCGCAGGGCATCGGCCCGACCCTCGACCTGGTCATCACCAAGAAGGCGGACGGCGGCCTCGACAAGGAGACCACCCTCGTCTCCGACGCGCACAAGGTCGGCCTGATCCTGCACCCGTACACCATGCGCAACGAGAACCCCTTCCTGCCGGCCGAGTACCGCAAGGGCACGGACGCCGACGCCTACGGCGACGCCTTCGGCGCCTTCAAGCGCTACTTCGCCACCGGCATCGACGGCGTCTTCACCGACAACGCCGACACCGGCCTGCTGGCCCGCGCCGACTTCGTCAACGGCTGAGCGCCCCACCCCGGTTGGGGTGAACGGGCGGCCGCCCGGGCAACCCGGCACCCGGGCGGCCGCGTCGTGTCGTACATGACGCACGACCTGGTCACCGCCCTGCGCCCGCTGCTCACCGCCGAGGCCTCGGCCGAGGCACCAGCCTCCGGGGCGGAACCGGCCGACCTGGAGCAGGCGGTCTGGCTCCGCCTGCTGGAACGCCTCGACACGGACGGCCCGCCCCTGGACCCGCCGGGCTGGCTGCGCCGCGCCGTCCGCTCCGAGGCCCGCCGCAGCCGCCGTACGACGCGTATCGAACGGCCCTACGGCGCCGAGCCCGCCGACGAGACCGACCGTGACCCGGCCGACCTCGCCCTCGCCGCCGCCCGCCGTCGGGCCCTGCGCGACGCGGTCCGCCGGCTGCCCGGCCGATGCCCCGGTCTGGTCGAGGCCCTGCTCTCCCCGAAAGACCTGACATACAGGGAAATCGCGGGGGAGTTGGGTATCTCACAGGGCAGTCTGGGCCCGGAACGCTCCAGATGCCTGGGATGTCTTCGCCGTTTGCTCACATCGGAGGTTGCGGCGCGCGAAGGGCGGGGATAGGAGTGAGGGACAACGTGGCGATCAGGTGAGCGGGAGGCGTGCGCACATGGGCATGAGCGTGACCATCTCGGTGGCGACCGAGCAGGACACAGAGCAGATCTTCAAGCTCCAGTACCTGTGCTTCCAGAGCGAGGCGGCGCTGTACGGCAACTACCGCATCGACCCGCTCGTCCAGTCCCTGGAATCGGTCCGCCAGGAGGTGGCCGCCGACTGCGTCTTCGTGGCGCGGCTCGGCGAGGAGGTCGTCGGTTCGGTGCGCGGCCGCGTCACCGAGGACGGCTCGGCCTCCATCGGCAAGCTCTGCGTCCACCCCCGCCTGCAGGGTCACGGCATCGGCGCGCGGCTGCTGCGCGCGGCCGAGACGGCGCTGGTGGAGGAGCGCGGGGCGAAGAAGTTCCGCCTGTTCACGGGCCACCGCAGCGAGGGCAACCTGCGTCTGTACCGCCGCGTGGGCTACCAGACGGTGGGCACGTCCGAAGGCACCGACGGCGTACCGATGATCATTCTGGAGAAGCCGGCGGAGGCGTACGTCACTACCGCGTGACGGCGCGGTTCCTGCGGAGCCAGTACAGGGCGGACAGCGGCAGCAGCACCGGGATGAAGACGTAGCCCATGCCGTAGTCCGACCAGACCGTCGCGTCCGGGAAGGCCGAGGGGTCGACCAGGGTCCAGGTGCCGACGATCAGCACGCCCGCGAGTTCGGCGGCGCAGCACACCTGCGCCGCCTTGCGGGCCCTCTCGCCGCCGCGCACCAGCGTGTACGTGATGAACCCGTACACCACGCCCGCGACGGCCGACAGCGAATAGGCGAGCGGCGCCCGGTCGAACTCGGTCGTGATCTGGTAGACCGAGCGCGAGACCGCGCCGACGACCATCACGCCGTAGAACCAGACGAGCAGCATGCCGGGCCCGCTGATGAGTCGCTTCGGCTTGTCGTCCACGGCGGTCATCTCACCCTCCCCAGATGTCGTAGAGCCGCACCTCGAGCACGGCCAGCACCACACCGCCGGCGGCGACCGTCACCGAGCCCCAGCGCGTCCGCTCCGCCAGCGACATGAACCCCGCAACCGGGACGCAGGCGACGGCGCCGATCAGATACGCCACGAAGATCGTCGTGCCCTGTTCCGGCTTCTCGCCCCGCGCCAGCTGCACGATCCCGATCACCAGCTGGACCAGGGCCAGCAGCGACACCACGGCCATCCCGATGAAGTGCCAGTCCTTGGTGGGCTGGTCCCGATAGGCCGCCCACCCGCACCAGGCGGCGAGCAGCAGCGCGGCGACACCGGTCACCAGCGTCAGGGCATCAAGCATGTCGTGACCTTATTACGGCCGAAACCGGCCGCCGCCGCCGACCCCGTTGTACGCCGTAGGGTCTAGACCATGACGATCCACGCGCAAGCCCTCCTGTTCGACAACGACGGCACCCTGGTCTCCTCCCTCGCCTCCGTGGACCGCTGCTGGACGCGGTGGGCCCGGGAGTACGGCCTCACCGCCGAGGAGTTCGGCCGCGTCGAGCTGCACGGACGCACGGCCGTGGCGATAGCCGCCGACCTGCTGCCCGCCGAGGTGGTGCCGGAGGCGGTCGCGCGGATCGAGCTGCTGGAGGTGGAGGACGTGCCCGACGGGGGTGTCCAACTGCTGCCCGGGACGGCCGACTTCCTGGCCCCGCTGCCCGCCGACCGCTGGGCCGTCGTCACGTCCGCCACCCGGCGCCTGGCCGAAGCCCGCCTCGACGCCGTCGGCATCCTGCCCAAGACGCTGATCGCCGCCGACGACATCACCCGCGGCAAGCCCGACCCGGAGCCCTACCTCCTCGCCGCCCGGCAGCTGGGCGTCGACCCGGCCGACTGCGTCGTCTTCGAGGACGCCCCGGCGGGCCTCGCGGCCGGGCGCGCCGCCGGAATGACCACGGTGGCGTTGGCCACAACCCACCAGGCCCACGAGCTCGACGCCGACCTCGTGGTCGAGGACCTCTCGGCCTTGTCCGTACTGGTCACCGACCGGGGCGTGGAGATCTCCGTCCGCGCCTGACCCCTGTCCACCGCCGTCCACGATGTGGGACGGCGGTTCTTGGTCACGTCGATACGTCTGATTTACTGACCGCATGACCACGACGAGCTGCCGCACCCTTGCGACCGAGGCGACCATGATGCCCGGTGCTCGTTGTATGTGTCGAATGTGCGCCTTCTAGAGGGCCCCCGCACCATTCCGAGCCTCGCGCCCCGAAGCGAGCCGCCGTGGCATGTCCGTGCGCGCTGAACGCCGTACGAGACCGAGCCCCCGCGCATGAACCCTTCCTCCCGTACCAGGGCACACCCACGCCCGCGTACGGATTCGACAGTGACGGAAAACCCCTGTGATCACGACATCGGGCCTGACCAAGGTCTACCGCTCGCGCGGTCGTGAGGTCACCGCCCTGGACGGCGTCGACCTGCACGTCCGCGAAGGCGAGGTGTACGGCGTCATCGGCCAGTCCGGCGCCGGCAAGTCCTCGCTCATCCGCTGCGTCAACCTGCTGGAGCGTCCGACGTCCGGGACGGTGACCGTCGCCGGGCAGGACCTCACCGCCCTCGCCGGCCGCGGCCCCCGCGCCGGCCGGGAGCTGCGGCGGGCACGCAGCCGTATCGGCATGGTCTTCCAGCACTTCAACCTGCTGT
This sequence comes from Streptomyces sp. C1-1, assembly GCF_050214755.1. NCBI lineage: Bacteria > Bacillati > Actinomycetota > Actinomycetes > Kitasatosporales > Streptomycetaceae > Streptomyces > Streptomyces sp. C1-1. The sequence goes on from NZ_CP189826.1 coordinate 8,075,495, forward strand.
CCTCACGCACCGTCCAGGACAACGTCGAACTGCCGCTGGAGATCCTCGGCAAGTCCGGCAAGGAGCGCTCGCGCAAGGCGCTGGAACTGCTGGACCTCGTCGGGCTCGCCGACAAGGCACGGGCCTACCCCGCCCAGCTCTCCGGCGGCCAGAAGCAGCGCGTCGGCATCGCCCGCGCCCTGGCCGGCGACCCCGAGGTGCTGCTCTCCGACGAGGCCACCAGCGCCCTCGACCCGGAGACCACCCGCTCCATCCTGACGCTGCTGCGCGACCTGAACCGGCAGCTGGGCCTCACGGTCCTGCTCATCACCCACGAGATGGACGTAGTGAAGTCGGTCTGCGACTCGGCAGCCCTGATGGAGAACGGCCGCATCGTCGAATCCGGCACGGTGAGCGAACTCCTCGCCACCCCGGGCTCCGAGCTGGCCTCGGCCCTCTTCCCGCTCGGCGGCGAGGCCTCCGGCGCGGACCGCACGGTCGTCGACGTCACCTTCCAGGGCGAGGCCGCCACTCAGCCGGTCGTCTCCCAGCTCTCCCGCACCTACAACATCGACATATCGATCCTCGGCGCCGCCATCGACACCGTCGGCGGCCTCCAGGTCGGCCGCATGCGCATCGAACTGCCCGGACGCTACGAGGACAACGTCGTGCCGATCGGCTTCCTGCGCGAACAGGGACTCCAGATCGACGTCGTCGGTGAGCTCCAGCCGGTGAAGGAAGGTGCCAGGTGAACTGGTCCGAGATGCAGCCCCTGCTGTCCCAGGCCTGTTGGGACACCCTGTACATGGTCGGCTGGTCCACGCTCATCGCCGTCGTCGGCGGACTTCCGCTCGGCATCCTGCTCGTCCTGACGGACCGGGGCGGACTGCTGCAGAACATCGTGGCCAACAGGGTCATCGGTCAGGTCGTGAACATCGCCCGCTCGATGCCGTTCATCATCCTCATGGTCGCGCTGATGACCTTCACCCGCTGGATCACCGGCACCACCATCGGCCGCGAGGCCGCCATCGTGCCGCTCGCCGTCGGTGCCATCCCGTTCTTCGCGCGCCTCGTCGAGACGGCTGTCCGCGAAGTGGACGGCGGGCTCGTCGAGGCCGTGCAGGCGATGGGCGGCAACACCTGGACGATCGTGCGCAAGGTGCTCGTACCGGAAGCGCTCCCGTCCCTCATCGCCAGCACCACGACGACCGTCGTCGCCCTGATCGGCTACTCCGCCATGGCCGGCACGGTCGGCGCGGGCGGACTCGGCGACATCGCCATCCGCTACGGCTACCAGCGCTTCGAGACCGCGCTGATGTGGATCACCGTGGCGATCCTCGCCGTGGTCATCTCGCTCATCCAGTTCGCCGGCGACTTCGCCGCCCGCTCGCTGCACCGCCGCGGCGGCCGCTCCGGCCCGGCACCGAAGCTGCGGCTGCTCAAGGCCACGGACCCCGCGTCGGCCGACGTCGGCAAGGTCGCGTAACCGCTCCACGACTTCCCGCCCCACCAACCGCGGGATCGCTGCACCCATAAGGAAAGGCACTTTTCGTGCGTAACACCGCAAAGCTCAGCACCGCCGTCCTCGCCGCCGGAGCCCTCACCTTCGGGCTCACCGCCTGCGGCTCGGGCAACGACTCGGCCTCCTCCGACTACAGCGGACCGCTGGTCGTCGCCGCGAGCCCGACCCCGCACGCCGAGATCCTGAACTTCGTCGAGAAGAACCTCGCCAAGAAGGCCGGACTCGACCTGCAGGTCAAGGAGTTCCAGGACTACATCGTCCCGAACACCGCCACCGAGGACGGCTCGGTCGACGCCAACTACTTCCAGAACCAGCCCTACCTCGACGACTTCAACAACAAGCGCGGCACCCACATCGTGCCGGTCGTCACGGTGCACCTGGAGCCCCTCGGCCTCTACTCCCACAAGGTCAAGAAGGCCGACGCGCTGAAGAGCGGCGCCACCGTCGCCGTCCCGAACGACGCCGTGAACGAGGCGCGCGCATTGAAGCTGCTCGCGGCCAACGGCCTCATCACGCTCAAGGACGGCGTGGGCAACGAGGCGACCCCGCAGGACATCACCAAGAACCCCAAGAGCCTCAAGTTCAAGGAGGTCGAGGCGGCCCAGACCGCGCGCTCCCTGGACGACGTGGACGCGGCCGTCGTCAACGGCAACTACGCCATCTCCGCAGGCATCAAGCCCGCCAAGGACGCGCTCGTCCTGGAGTCGGCGAAGAACAGCCCGTACGGCAACTTCCTCGCGGTGAAGAAGGGCAACGAGAAGGACCCGCGGGTCAAGAAGCTCGCCAAGCTGCTCACTTCGCCCGAGGTGAAGAAGTTCATCGAGGACAAGTACCAGGGCTCGGTCATCCCGTCCTTCTGAGCCGTCACCTATCTGTGCCGACGGCACGTATACGGCGTATCGCCACGCACGGGGTCTACTCGCTCACTGCGAGTGGACCCCGTGGTGCGGTCCGGCGGGTCCATGCTGCATGCTGGGCAGTTCAGCAGGACTTGAAGGTTTTCCGAAGGTTACGGAGCGGCGCATGAGTGGCACCTTCCCCAACATCTCCATCAGCACGGAGCGGTTGGTGCTGCGTCCCCTCGACGAGGACGACGTGCCCGCACTGGCCGAGATGATGAACGACGAGCAGGTGGGCGCCTGGACGAGCGTCCCCCAGCCCTACACCGAGGAACAGGCCCGCGCCTGGATAACCGAGCGCACGGCCGCCGAGCGGGAGGCGGGACGCGGACTCGACCTCGCCGTCACGGAGTTCCTCACCCAGCGTCTGGTCGGCGTCGTCCAGCTCGCCAGGACCAACTGGCACGTCCGCTCCACCGAGCTGTCGTACATCATCGCCCCCTGGGCCCGCGGCGAGGGCTACGCCTCCGAGGCCGCGCTCGCCACCGCCCAATGGCTGCTCGGCGACCAGAAGTTCGAGCGCATCGAGCTGCGCACGGCGGCCGACAACACCGCCTCCCAGCAGGTCGCCCAGAAGATCGGCTGTATCAGCGAGGGCGTCCTGCGCAACGCGTGCATGGCGCGGGTCCGCGCGGAGGACGGCACCTGGAACGACGTACGCACCGACTACATCGTGTGGAGCCTGCTCCCCGAGGACCTGGACGGCGCCGGCGAGCAGCTGGCCGACAGGAGTGGTTTCACGTCGTTCCCCGACTGGAACTGAACCCTGGGGACCGAGGCGTACGGCACCGCCGCAGCGGCCGCCTCCGCCACCAGGTACCCTCACGGAGCCCGACCTGCGTGAACCCCCCTGGAGACTGACGACCATGGCCGACCGCGTCACGGTGATCGGCTGGGACGGCTCGCCGCTGACCGCCGCGGCTCGCTCCGCCCTCGGCGCCGCCACCCTGGTGGCCGGTGCCGCCCACCACCTGGCGCTGCCCGAGGTGCCGCCCTCCGCCGAGCGCATCCGACTCGGCAGCGTCGCCCTCGCCGCCCGCCGCATCGCCGGCCACCGGGGCACCGCCGTCGTCCTCGCGGACGGCGACCCGGGGTTCTTCGGAGTCGTACGGACCCTGCGCGCACCCGAGTTCGGCCTGGAGGTCGAGGTCGTCCCCGCCGTCTCCTCCGTCGCCGCCGCTTTCGCGCGCGCCGGCATGCCCTGGGACGACGCTGAGGTGGTCGTCGCACATCGACGCACCCTGCGACGCGCGGTGAATGTATGCCGAGCCCACACCAAGGTGGCGGTTCTCACCTCACCGGGCGCCGGCCCCGCCGAACTCGGCCTGCTCCTGGAGGGCGTGCACCGCACCTTCGTGATCTGCGAGGAACTGGGCACCGAACGCGAGCAGGTCACCGTGGTCACCTCGGACAAGGCTCCCGACCACACCTGGCGTGATCCGAACGTCGTCATCGTCATCGGCGGCCCGGCCGCGGCGGGGGACAGCGGCGGCTGGCTCGCCGGACGCGACCCCGGCGGCGGCCCGCGAGGCTGGACGCAGCCCGGCGAGGCCTACGACGGCCCGCTCGGCGAAGGGGAGACGGATCTGCTTCGGGCGGCCCAACTCGCCCGGCTGGGGCCGCGCGTCGGCGACCTCGTCTGGGACATCGGCTGCGGCAGCGGCGCCTTCGCCGTCGAGGCCGCCCGCGCCGGCGCCGCCGTCATCGCCGTCGACCGGGAACTGGACGCCTGCGCCCGCACGGACGCCGCCGCCCGCCGCTTCGGCGTGCAGCCGCAGATCATCCGCGGTACCGCCCCGCACGTCCTGGAGAACCTCCCCGAGCCGGACGTCGTACGCGTCGGCGGCGGGGGAGCGGCCGTCGTCTCGGCAGTCGCCGACCGTCGCCCGCAGCGCATCGTCACGCACGCCGCGACCCGCGACGCCGCCGAACTCATCGGCCGCGACCTGACGGAGCACGGATACGAGGTGGAGTGCGCCCTCCTCCAGGCCGTCGAACTCGACACCCGGGCCTGGACGGAGACGGAGCGGAGCGTCGCGTTCCTGCTCAGCGGCGCGCTGCCGGAGCGCACAGTGTGACTCCGGCTCCGTCCCAGTGATCCTGTTTTCTTCCCTCCCGGTGATCCGCTAGTCCTATCGCTCGCGGTAGGCTGGCCGACCGTTGTACCGCACCGGGTGGCCCGGCTTCGTTCGCCAATGTCCGGAAAGCGCGCCCCTTTTGGGGTGGGTGCGGTACGGCAGAACCGGAGGACGCGCAACGTGGCGCAGTCCACAGCGGGCCGTCGCGGATCAAGCTGTCGCGACGGAGGAACGACCGGGACAATGCCACTGAATGGCTTTGTCGCCTTTTATGGGCGGGTCGTTCGTGCCGCTGGGCACGCACGCTCGTTCTTCACTACGGGGGCGGTCGGTGCGCCGTTCCCGGTGAGCCGGACCGAGAAGCACTAACCGATGGGCGAGGGGTACGCATGACCGACACCGGCCAGGTCCCGGGCGAGGGGCTGCCGGAGAACGCAGGCATGGTGGAACAGCCGGGCGTTCCCGCGCCCGGTGCGTACGCCTACCTCTCCGAGACCACCGCCGAGGACGAAGACCTCCTGCTGCTGCCCGGTGCGCAGAGCCCCTGGGGCAACGAGGTCGCGCCGCCCGCGCCCGAGCCGGTCGTGGAGACCGTGCACGAGCCGGGCCCGCACGAGATGTCCGGCCGCGACAGCGGCTCGGTCGACCTCGGCGGCGTCCGTCTCCCCGAAGCGCCGACCACGCCGATCCCGCCGGTCACCCCGCGCCGCCCGCTCCACCTCGGCCCGCCCATCCCCGACGCCTCCGCCAGCCCGGTCCGCTCCCTGGCCGACCGCGGCCCCGCGGGCGCCCCGGTGCGCCAGCCGGGTCCGCCGACGGTCGGCCCCGAATACCTCGACGCCCCCCAGGCGCGTGCCGCGTCCCCGCAGGGCGCGACCCCCTGGAGCGCCCAGGCGCCGGGCGCGGCGCCGGCCCAGGTCGGCACCGAGGGTACGGCTGCGGAAACGGTTGTTCCGGCTGTTTCCGCAGATCCCGCGCAGGCGCAGCAGGAGCGGCAGGCCGAGCCGGTGGGCGCGGCCCAGGCCGTCATGGCCCGCATCGCGACGGAGGCGGGGGCCGCCGCGCAGGGGCCAGACGGTTCGTACCCGGTCCAGAGCGGTGACGTCGCTCACCACACGCAGACCGGGGTGACGGAGGGCGCGAGCGCGGCACACGGCCCGGAGAGCGGGCAGGTGCCCGTGGGAGTGGCCGCCGTGGACGGCGCCCACGTCGCCGGAGCCGACGCCGCCGCGGGCGGATTCGCTCCGGATGCCGGTGGGCCGGCCGGGGCGTTCCCCGCGGACGGCGCGCCGACGGCCGCCGGAGACCTTCCGGACGGCACGCCGATGGCGCCTGGCAACCTTCCGGCGGACGGTGTGCCGACGGCGCCTGGCAACCTTCCGGCGGACGGCGCGCCGACGGCTTCCGGTATGCATGGGGCGGACGATGCGCCGACCGCTTCCGGGATGCATGCGGCGGACGATGACTCGACGGCTTCCGGGACCCATGCGGCGGGGGGCGCGCAGGCCGACGCGGCCGGTGCGCCGGTCGAGGGTGGGCCCGTCGCTGCGGGCGCTCACGCGGCCGACGCCGAGGGCGGCCTGGTCGCGGCGGGCGTGCCGTTGGCTCCCGATGCGGTCGGCGTGCCGGTCGAGGGTGGGCCCGTCGCTGCGGGCGCTCACGCGGCCGACGCCGAGGGCGGCCTGGTCGCGGCGGGCGTGCCGTTGGCTCCCGACGCGGTCGGCGTGCCGGTCGAGGGTGGGCCCGTCGCTGCGGGCGCTCACGCGGCCGACGCCGAGGGCGGCCCGGTCGCGGCGGGCGTGCCGTTGGCTCCCGACGCGGTCGCTGTGCCGGTCGAGGGTGGGCCTGTCGCCCCGGGCGCTCACGCGGCCGATGCGGGAGACGCGGGTGTCGCCGGGTTCGCCGTGGACGGTGCGCAGGTCGCGCCGGGTGTGCCCGCTGCCGAGGGCGCGCACGCGGGCGCCGGGGGGTTCGCCGTGGAAGGCGGGCCCGCAGGCCAGGGTGCGCCCGCGGCCGACGCGGCTGACCAGGGTGCCGGCGAGTTCGCCGCGGACGGTGCGCCCGCGGACCCGGGCGTTCCCGTGACCGATGCCGGGCACACGGGCCGGTTCGTCCCCGAAGGGGACCTGGCCATTCCGGGCGGCCCCGGCGCGGAGGACGCGTCCGCTCTCCCGGCCGGCCCCGACGCGGGCGGCGCTGCCGTCGTGCCCGCCGCCGAAGCGGGACACGGCGCCGAGACGGAGGCGTCCGCCACCGGACTCGTACCGGAAGGCACGCCCGCCGAGGCCGCGGTTCCCGAGGTCGGCCCGACTGTGGACGCCAGTCAGGTTCCCGGAGCCGTGTTTGCCGCGCCCGCGGGCGCACAGTTCGCGGAGGGCGCCGCGCCCGAGGGTGCCCAGCTCACCGACGCCGCCGTACCCGAGACCGGGCAGGTCTCCGACGCCGCGGCCGCCGAGCCCGCGGCCGTGCCCGGCGCGCATGCCCGACCCGAGACCGGCCAGGTCGCCGTCGCCGACCCCACCGACGCGGCGGACGCCCCCGGCACCCCCGTAACCCCCGAGCCGCCGGAAGGCGCCCTCCCGCCGGACCCCGACCCGACGCAGCCACCGCAGCCGACGGACGGCCCCACGGCACCGACCGGAGATGCCATCATCGCCACCCATCCCTCCCCCCAGCCCGCGGACGGCGAGCACTTCGCCCAGGTCCCCAGCCCGCTCGTCGAGACAGCGGCCGCACCCCAGCCGGTCGACGCCGTCTCCGCGGCGGACCCCGCGCACACGCCCCCGCCGGTGACCGCCGAAGCCGACCGGCCCGGCCTCCCCGCGGACAACCGGTCCATGGGCCGGTTCGTGCCGGTGGCCGGCTCCGTGCCGACCACCCCGCACCTCGCGCCGACCCCGCCGCACGCGCTCATGCTCCCCGCGGAGCAGGCGCAGGCGCCGGAACCGGCCCCCACCGTCCCCGCCCCGCGCGAGGCCGACCCCGAACCCGTACAGCACGCGGACGACCTGGACACCCAGGTCGCCGACCAGGAAGAAGAGAGCAAGGCCGCAGTGGAAGAAGTACGACAGTCCACCGGCCCGGCCGCGCCCGCCTACGACGACGCCGAGCGCGAGGCCGTCCTGAAGGTCATGCGCGAGCGCCGCGACATCCGCAACGGCTTCCGCAGCGACCCCATCCCGCACGAGGTGCTGCTCCGCGTCCTGGAGGCCGCGCACACCGCCCCGTCCGTGGGCCACTCGCAGCCCTGGGACTTCGTCGTCATCCGCTCCGCCGACACCCGGCGCAGCATGCACGAACTCGCCATGCGGCAGCGGGACGCGTACGCGAAGTCGCTGCCCAAGGGTCGGGCGAAGCAGTTCAAGGAACTGAAGATCGAGGCCATCCTCGACACCCCGGTGAACATCGTCGTCACCGCCGACCCCACCCGCGGCGGCCGCCACACCCTCGGCCGGCACACCCAGCCGCAGATGGCGCCCTACTCCGCCGCGCTCGCCGTGGAGAACCTCTGGCTCGCCGCCCGCGCCGAGGGCCTCGGCGTCGGCTGGGTCAGCTTCTTCGACGAGCGCGAGATGGTCCGCGCGCTGGGGCTGCCCGAGCACCTGGAGGTCATCGCCTACCTGTGCGTCGGGTACGTCGACGAGTTCCCGGACGAGCCCGAGCTGATGCAGGCCGGCTGGTCCAAGCGCCGCCCGCTGTCGTGGGTCGTGCACGAGGAGACGTACGGCCGGCGCGCCCTGCCCGGCGAGGAGCCGCACGACCTGCTCGCCGAGACCGTCTCGCAGATCCGCCCGCTGGACGCCAAGGCGCTCGGCGAGGCCTGGGAGCGGCAGAAGCGCATGACCAAGCCGGCCGGCGCGCTCGGCATGCTGGAGATCATCTCCGCCCAGCTGTCCGGTCTGTCCCGCCAGTGCCCCCCGCCGATCCCGGAGCCCGCGGCCGTCGCGATCTTCGCCGGCGACCACGGCGTGCACGCCCAGGGTGTCACCCCCTGGCCGCAGGAGGTGACGGCCCAGATGGTCGCCAACTTCCTCGGCGGCGGTGCGGTGTGCAACGCCTTCGCCGGCCAGGTCGGCGCCGAGGTGTGCGTCGTGGACGTCGGTGTGGCCACCGACCTCCCGGCGACCCCGGGTCTGCTGCCCCGCAAGATCCGCGCGGGCACGTCCGACATGACCACCGGCCCCGCGATGACCCGCGAGGAGGCCAAGCTGGCCATCGAGGTGGGCATCGAGACCGCCCGCGACCTGGTGGCCGCCGGCAACAAGGCGCTTCTGACGGGCGAGATGGGCATCGCCAACACGACCGCGTCGGCCGCCCTGATCTCCGTGTTCACCGGCGCCGACCCGGCCGAGGTCACCGGCCGCGGCACCGGCATCAACGACGAGACGCTGGCCCGCAAGACCGAGGTGGTCCGGCGCGCCCTCGAACTCCACCAGCCGGACGCGGCCGACCCCATCGGCGTCCTCGCCGCGATCGGCGGCTTCGAACACGCCGCGATGGTCGGCCTGTTGCTGGGCGGTGCGTCCCTGCGCACGCCGGTGATCCTCGACGGCGTGAGCGCCGGGGCCGCCGCTCTGGTCGCCCGCGCCATCGCCCCGGAGGTCCTCGCGGCCTGCATCGCGGGTCACCGCAGCGCCGAGCCCGGTCATGTGGCCGCCCTGAACAAGCTGGGCCTGCGCCCGCTGGTCGACCTCGACCTGCGCCTCGGCGAGGGCACGGGTGCCCTGCTCGCCCTGCCGCTGGTGCAGAGCACGGCCCGTGCCATGCACGAGGTGGCGACGTTCGACTCGGCGGGCGTCACCGAGAAGTGAGCCCCGGCCGGGGTGGGCATGCGCTCCTGCGGGGCGCCCCACCCCGGCCGTACGCTGATACCCCTCTTTAGAATTCGCACGTCAGGGCTGCTCCAGCGCCGTAGCGCCCATCGCTTTTGCCAGGACGAGGAGCCGCACCTCATGGCCGAACACCCCGCCTATCCCGTAGGCCTCCGCCTCACCGGCCGCAAAGTGGTCGTCCTCGGCGGCGGCCAGGTCGCCCAGCGCCGCCTGCCGGCCCTGATCGCCGCGGGCGCGGACGTCCTCCTCGTCTCACCCGAGGCGACCCCCTCCGTCGAGGCGATGGCGGAGGCCGGCGAGATCACCTGGCACCGGCGCGGGTACGCCGACGGGGACCTGGCCGACGCCTGGTACGCCCTGATCGCCACCAGCGACACGGAGGCGAACGTCCGGGCCTCCGCCGAGGCGGAGGCGAACCGCGTGTGGTGCGTACGTTCCGACGACGCCGACGCCGCCACCGCCTGGACCCCGGCCACGGGAACGAGCGAGGGCGTGACGGTCGCCGTCCTCACCAGCCGCGCCCGAGGCCGCGACCCTCGGCACACCGCCGCCATCCGCGACGCGGTCGTCGAGGGCCTGCGCGACGGCAGCCTGGTCGCCCCGCACCACCGCACCCGCACCCCCGGCGTCGCCCTCGTCGGCGGCGGCCCCGGCGACCCGGACCTGATCACCGTCCGCGGCCGCCGCCTGCTGGCCGAGGCCGACGTGGTCATCACCGACCACCTGGGCCCCCGCGACCTGCTCGCCGAGCTGTCCCCGGGCGTCGAGGTGATCGACGCGGCGAAGCTGCCTTACGGACGCTTCATGGCCCAGGAGGCCATCAACAACGCGCTGATCGAACACGCCAAGCAGGGCAAGTCGGTCGTACGGCTCAAGGGCGGCGACCCGTTCGTCTACGGCCGTGGGATGGAGGAGGTCAACGCGCTCGCGGAGGCCGGCATCCCGTGCACGGTCGTCCCCGGCATCTCCAGTTCGATCTCGGTCCCCGGCGCGGCCGGCATCCCGGTCACCCACCGCGGTGTCGCACACGAGTTCACGGTGGTCAGCGGACACGTCGCCCCTGACGACGCGCGCTCCCTGGTCGACTGGCCGTCCCTCGCCCGGCTGACCGGGACCCTCGTGATCCTCATGGGCGTGGCCACGATCGGGAAGGTCGCCGAGACGCTCATCGCGCACGGCAAGTCGCCCGACACCCCGGTCGCGTTGATCCAGGAGGGCACGACGGCCGCCCAGCGGCGCGTCGACGCCACCCTCGCCACGGTCGCCGAGACGGTCGTCACGCAGGAGGTCAGGCCGCCGGCGGTCATCGTCATCGGCGCGGTCGTGAACGTGGGCCCGGGGACCTCGGCGTAACCCGGGGTAACACAACTCGCTCCCAGCCGTTGGCACCACACCCAGGACAAGGCAGTATCACCCTGTGGCCGATCTCATCACCGTCGAGGATCCCGACGACCCGCGCCTGCGCGACTACACAGGCCTGACCGACGTCGAACTGCGCCGCAAACGCGAGCCGGCCGAGGGCCTGTTCATCGCCGAGGGCGAGAAGGTCATCCGCCGGGCCAAGGACACCGGGTACGAGATGCGCTCGATGCTGCTGTCCGCCAAGTGGGTCGACGTCATGCGCGACGTCATCGACGAGCTCCCCGCCCCGGTCTACGCCGTCAGCCCGGAGCTCGCCGAGCAGGTCACCGGCTACCACGTGCACCGGGGCGCGCTCGCCTCGATGCAGCGCAAGCCGCTGCCGACGGCGGCCGAACTCCTGCAGACCGCACGCCGGGTGGTGGTCATGGAGTCGGTCAACGACCACACCAACATCGGCGCGATCTTCCGCTCGGCGGCGGCTCTGGGCATGGACGCGGTCCTGCTCTCGCCCGACTGCGCCGACCCCCTGTACCGCCGTAGCGTCAAGGTCTCCATGGGCGCGGTCTTCTCCGTCCCCTACGCACGCCTCGACACCTGGCCCAAGGGCCTGGAGTCGGTGCGCGAGGCCGGCTTCACGCTGCTCGCCCTCACCCCCGACGAGAAGGCCAAGACCCTCGACGAGGCCGCCCCGCACCGGATGGACCGCGTCGCCCTGATGCTCGGCGCCGAGGGCGACGGCCTGTCCACGCAGGCACTGGTCGCCGCCGACGAATGGGTACGCATCCCGATGTCGCACGGCGTGGACTCCCTGAACGTCGGCGCGGCGGCCGCGGTCGCCTTCTACGCGGTGGCCACGGGCCGCCCGCAGGGGTAGCCGTGCCGCAGGGCGAGGCGATCGTCGCGATCCTGCGCCGCGGTGACCGGCTGCTGGCCATCCGCCGGGGCCCCGGTGTCGCGCGCCCCGGCTACTGGCAGCCCCTCAGCGGCAGGATCGAGCCGGGGGAGAGCCAGGAGGAGGCCGTCGTCCGGGAGGTCCGCGAGGAGGTCGGCCTCTCGGCGACACCCCTGGCCAAGGTCTGGGAGTCGGAGACCGACGACGGCACCTTCCGCCTCCACTGGTGGACGGCTCACGCACCCACCGGAGAGGTGGTCCCCGACCCCGACGAGGTCGGAGACTTCCGCTGGGTCACCCCCGAGGAGTTCCTCGCCCTCGACCCGGTCTTCGACGGCGACAGAGAGTTCTTCGCCCGCGTCCTTCCGAGCCTCTGAAGCCTTAGGGCCCGTCGCCCGCGACGCCCAGCTGATCCGGACGACAGGCCCTAGCTTCCCTGGCTGCGGCCCGGCTCCACCTGCTGCTGGTGCTGTCGTACGACGGGGCCGTCGCCGCCGAGGCCGCGGGACGGTCCCTGGCAGCCCTGGGCCGCGGCGATGCCGAGCGCGACCAGCAGCGTCACGACCACGAACACGAACAGCCGCTGCCGCAGCAGCCGCGGATTGGCCGGCCGGCGTCCCGTCCCGGTGGTCCTGGGCGCCGGGCGTCCGGCCCCGCTGCGCGGCGCGGGCCGGCTTCCGCTGCCGGAACGGGTGCCGCTGCGCGAGGCGGGCGTGGGCCGGGACCCCGAACGTGGGGACGCCGCCCCGCCGGCACGCGAGGACTGGCCGCCGCCTCGCGACTGGCTCCCGCCGCCGGTCGCCGCACCGCCACCCCGGGACGGGACCCCGCCCTGCGACGGGGCGGCCCCGCGCGAGGAGGAGGACGTACCGCGCGGCGGGGGAGTCCCCTGCGGACGCCTGCGCTGCGGCTCGCGCAGCGTCTCCGGATAGGTGTCGGCGAGCCGCCCGGTGGGCCGGTCCGCCTCGCCCGTCCGCGGCCCCGGCGGACGCACCTCCGCCAGGCCCTGCGCCTCACGGGCGGCGATCTCCTTCAGGCGCAGCGACAGCTGGAGTGTGCTGGGCCGCTCCTCGGGGTCCTTCGCCAGACACGCCCGCACCAGCGGCGCCAGCGCGTCCGGGACGCCGTGCAGCTGCGCCTCCTCGTGCACCACGCGGTACAGCATCACCTCCGAACTGCCGTGTCCGAAGGGCGAGTCGGCCATCGACGCGTACGCCAGGGTCGCCCCGAGCGAGAACACGTCCGTGGCCGGCGTGACGGCGGCACCCCGCACCTGCTCCGGGGCGAGGAAGCCGGGGGAGCCAACGGCCGTACCGACGTGGGTGAGCGTCGAGGCCCCCGTCGCCCAGGCGATGCCGAAGTCGATGATCCGTGGCCCCTTGGGGGACAGCAGGATGTTGGACGGCTTGAGGTCCCGGTGCACCACACCGGCCTCGTGCACCGCGACCAGCCCCTCCGACAGGGCGGCCCCCACGGCCGCGACGTCGGCCGCGGCCAGCGGCCCCTCGTCGGCGACCTTGTCGTGCAGCGAGGGCCCGGGCACGTACTGCGTGGCGAACCAGGGCCGGTCCGCGTCCAGATCGGCGGCGACCAGCCGGGCCGTACACCCACCCCTGATCCGCCGCGCCGCCGAGACCTCACGCGCGAACCGCGACCGGAACTCCTGGTCCTCCGCCAGGTCAGGCCGGATGACCTTCAGTGCTACCCGCTGCCCCTTCTTGTCGGAGCCCAGGTACACAACGCCCATCCCACCCGCGCCGAGCCGTCTGTGAAGCCTGAACGAGCCGACGACGCGCGGGTCCTCGCGCCTCAGGCGCATCATCGCCATGTTCATCCCCGCTGCCCGGTCCGTGTGACGTGGCACAGCTTACGTTTCCACGGCCGCCCGCGCGCAGAGGCCGCGCCCTCTCGCGCAGATCGATTGTCAGTGCCGGGTGGGAGACTTGAGGGGTGGTCAGGGAGCACGGCAGCAGGCGGACTTGTTGCTGCACGGGCTGCCAACCACCCATCACAGAAGGGGGATTGAACCCGTGAAGGGTGACCGTGTGGAGATAGTGGTGGACGCGGGGGACACGACCCGCACCTACGAGGTGGTGGCGAGCAGGGCGGGCCGCAGGGTGGAGACGGCGGTGCGCCGAGGCGTCGTGGAAGTGAGCGAAGTCACCCGAAACGGATCCGTGGTCCGCACGGCCCGCTTCATGGCGACCCGGGTCCTGGCCCTGGTCGAGCAGCCGGTCCCCAGGGAGGACAGCTCGGAAAAGCGCGCACACACCGGGCACCCCCTCGGGGAAGACCCTGAGACCTAGGTCCTCGTCTCCACCCAGGGGAGTACGCCTCGACCGGCGGCTCATCCTCCGGGAGGCCCGCCAATCGGTACGAGGGCATGACGACCCGAGCACGCCGGACGCCTAGATTTGAGGTCAAGCGGCGGGTGCAGCACTCGTCCCCCGAGGTCAGACACCCGCCGCTGCCAATGACAACAAGATCGGTCAGGAGAGGGACCATGGCCTGGACGGCACCGCGGACACAGTTCCGCACGCTGGAGCACCGTACGCTCCGCCCCCGCCGCACGGGCCGCCGCCACCCCCTGGTGGCGACGCTCATGGTCCTCCCCCTGGCGGCCCTGCTCTTCTTCGTCTTCGACGGCTGGGAGACAGTGGCCACACAGGCGTCGTCCGTGGGAGTGATGCTGGGGCGCTGAGCGGCGACCCCAGGCCCGGAAGAGCGGTCCGGGCGGGGACATCCACCCATGAAACCCCGTGGGGACGGGGGTGCGGCGGACGGCAAAAATGCCGGCGCAGCTGGGGAGCTGCGCCGGCATTGCTCTGCCCGGAGACGGACGTCACCTCGCCGACGCGGGTCCGCACGGCCGTTACGGCGACCGCGTCGTACGCCGTACCCTGCGCAAGCAGCCCCGCACCGCCCCAGGGAGCCCCGTGACCGCCACCCCCTTGCTCGCTGAACTCACCGTCCGAGCCGAGGCCACGGCCCACACCCGCACCCCGAACTGCCCCTGCGGCGAGTCCACCACCCTGGCCGACCGGCCGGACACCACCGTCGTCCGGCACGCGGACACGGTCGCCAAGGCACACGCCCCGCACACCGACCTCCGCGACCTCGCTCCCCGCCTCGCGGCCGCCGCCCGCCTCCCGGGCATCCTCCTGTCCCCACTGACCGCGGCCCCCGTCGACCTGCACGGCCGCGTCGTGACCTTCTGGCCCTACGGCACCCCCGTGGACCCGGACGCCCCCGACGCCGCCCCCTGGGAGGACGCCGCCACGCTCCTCGCCGACCTCCACCGCACCCCGGTCCCGCCCATGGCCGCACCGCTGCCGCCCATGCGCGGACCGGCGAAGGCGGCCGACGCCGTCGCCCGGCTCGCCGCCGCGGCCACCGGCTCGGCCGCGGCTCCCCACCCCGCCGTCGCACCCGTCCTGCGCGCCTGGACCACGCTCCCCGCCTGGGCCCGCGCCGAGGCCCCGATGCCGGACACCACCACCCTCTGCCACGGCGACCTCCACCTCGGCCAGCTCGTCCGTCATCCCGCCCCCGACGGTCGGTGGCTGCTGATCGACGTCGACGACCTCGGCACCGGCGTCCCCGCCTGGGACCTGGCCCGCCCGGCGGCCTGGTACGCCTGCGGGCTGCTCCCGCCCGACGAGTGGACCCGCTTCCTCACCGCCTACCGCGCCCGGGGAGGCCCGGCGGTCCCGGCGGACGGCGACCCGTGGCCCGCCCTGGACGTCCCGGCCCGCGCCCTGACCGTCCAGACCGCCGCCCGGGCCGTCACCAAGGCCGTCACCGGCAACCGCCCCCTCGACGAGATCGAGATGTCCGTGATCGACGCATGTGCCCGAATGAGTTCCCTCCCGGCGCAGTTGACCCCGGCCCGAGCGAAGTAGGGTGCAACCGACCGCCGCCGGACAGAGTCTGTGCTGGCGAAACACGAAGCAGGACCGACCGGCGAGGAGTTGAGCCGACCATGCAGTGTCCGAAGTGCCATGCGCCGATGCACACGTACAACCGCAACGGTGTCCAGATCGAGCAGTGCAGCGGTTGCCGCGGGATCTTTCTCGACTACGGCGAGCTGGAGTCGCTGACCCGGCTGGAGTCCCAGTGGTCCCAGCCCGCCCCGCCGCCTCCGCCCGCGCCGCAGGCCTACCCGGCCCCGCCCGCGCCGGCCTGGGGCGCCCCGCACGGTGGCCACGGCGGTGGTCACTACGGCGGCCACGGCGGTCACCACCGCCACAAGAGCTTCGGTCACATGCTGTTCTCCAGCTGACCGGAACCACGAAGAAGCCCCCGGCCGTCTCGGACGGCCGGGGGCTTCGGTGTGTGGACGATACTGGGATTGAACCAGTGACCTCTTCCGTGTCAGGGAAGCGCTCTCCCGCTGAGCTAATCGTCCAGGTCAGCCACCCCGCATGAGGGGCTGCGTGCGCGATACTGGGATTGAACCAGTGACCTCTTCCGTGTCAGGGAAGCGCTCTCCCGCTGAGCTAATCGCGCGGGTCAGACCTTCGAAGTTCCCTCGAAGATCCAGTGGACGATACTGGGATTGAACCAGTGACCTCTTCCGTGTCAGGGAAGCGCTCTCCCGCTGAGCTAATCGTCCTTGGAGGTGGAGACGGGATTTGAACCCGTGTAGACGGCTTTGCAGGCCGTTGCCTCGCCTCTCGGCCACTCCACCAGGAGTGCAGGGGTTCGGGAAGATCCCCTTGTTCTTTCGAGCGGACGACGAGGCTCGAACTCGCGACCTCAACCTTGGCAAGGTTGCGCTCTACCAACTGAGCTACGTCCGCTTGTCGTTTCGTTCCGCTCCCGCGGCCCGGCGACGTGTTGAACTCTAGCGGATTCCGGGGCCAGTACAAAAACGCGTTTGCGCAGCGTGCTGCGCTGCGCCTGCTCAGGGGCGTGGCCAGGGCCTCCGGCGGGACATGCCGAGGTCACCTTTCGGACACCCGCCCTAGACTCGACGCGTGCACGACCTCCCTCCTCTCGCCCGCTTCGGCACGCGCGTCGCCACCGGTCTCCGCGACGTCACCGCCGATCCCGCCGCCCTGGACTCCACCGGTTTCTGGGCGGTCGTCGCGGACTTCGAGGGCCGCCTGACCTGCGCCCGCTTCGACGACGTACGACAGGAGCCGGTGCCCGCGCCGGTGCCGGGCCGCTGGCAGGGGCCGACGGCCGGCGACTGGTCGTCGTCCCTCGACCACGGCGCGTACACGGCCGGCGTGCGCCGCATCCGTGAGCACATCGCGGCGGGCGAGGTCTACCAGGCGAACCTCTGCCGGGTGCTCGCGGCTCCCGTGGCCCCCGGGGCCGATGTGGACGACCTCACGGCGCTGCTGGCCCGCGGCAACCCGGCGCCGTACGCAGGAACGATCCGGCTGCGGGAGCACGGCGTCGAGATAGCCACCGCCTCGCCGGAGCTCTTCCTCCGCCGCCGCGGCCGGGTCGTGGAGTCGGGGCCGATCAAGGGCACCGGGCGCACGGAGGCCGACCTCCTCGACAAGGACTACGCCGAGAACGTGATGATCGTCGACCTGGTCCGCAACGACATCGGCCGGGTGTGCGCCACCGGCAGCGTCACCGTCCCCGACCTGTGTGCCGTGGAGAAGCACCCCGGCCTGGTGCACCTCGTCTCGACGGTCCGCGGCGAACTGCGCGACGGCGCGGGCTGGCCCGAGCTGCTCGACGCCGCCTTCCCGCCCGGCTCCGTCACCGGCGCTCCCAAGTCCAGCGCGCTGCGGATCATCGACGCCCTGGAGCCCGCGCCCCGGGGGCCGTACTGCGGGGGCATCGGCTGGGTGGACGCCGACCGTGGAACCGGCGAGCTGGCGGTCGGCATCCGCACCTTCTGGATCGACCGGGTCGCCGGGGACGCGGCCGTGCTGCGCTTCGGCACGGGCGCCGGCATCACCTGGGGCTCCGACCCGGAGGCGGAGTGGCGGGAGACCGAGCTGAAGGCGTCCCGACTGCTCGCGGTAGCGTCGGGGACGTACGAGGTGAGTGGAGAGGGAATCACGACGTGAAGATCTGGCTCGACGGCGCGCTGCGGGACATCGAATCCGCCCGCGTCTCCGTCTTCGACCACGGGCTGACCGTGGGCGACGGCATCTTCGAGACGGTGAAGGCGGTCGACGGGGAGCCGTTCGCGCTCACCCGCCATCTCGACCGGCTGACCCGCTCCGCGCGCGGTCTCGGTCTGCCCGACCCCGACCACGACGAGGTGCGCCGCGCCTGCGCCGCCGTCCTCGAGGCCAACCCGATGCCGCTCGGCAGGCTGCGCATCACCTACACCGGCGGCCACGGCCCCCTCGGTTCCGACCGGGGCGAGCACGGCCCCACCCTCGTGGTCGCGCTCGGTGAGACCGCCCGCCGCCCCGACTCCACGGCCGTGATCACCGTGCCCTGGACGCGCAACGAACGCGGCGCGCTGACCGGCCTGAAGACGACCTCGTACGCCGAGAACGTGGTCGCGCTCGCCCGCGCCCATGAACACGGCGCCTCCGAGGCCCTGTTCGCCAACACGGTCGGGCAGCTCTGCGAAGGCACCGGCTCGAACGTCTTCGTCGTCCTCGACGGCGAGATCCACACCCCGCCGCTCGCCTCCGGCTGCCTCGCGGGCATCACGCGCGCGTTGGCGATCGAGTGGACCGGCGCCGCGGAGACCGAGCTGCCCCTGGACGTGCTGGGGCGGGCCGACGAGATCTTCCTCACCTCCACCCTGCGCGACATCCAGGCCGTCCACCGCGTCGACGACCGCGAACTGCCCGGCGCGCCGGGCCCGGTGACCGCCAAGGCCATGCGGATCTTCGACGAGCGGTCGGGAGCCGACCAAGATCCGTGACAGACGCGGAAAATTGGCTGACGCATGGCCTCCCGGCGGGTAGAACTCCCCTGATGACGACGACCCTGCGGCCGACCGAGCCGCTCCAGCGTGCCGCCGACGGGGCGCAGTCGCGCCACTACCAGGTGTGCGTGAACGGCCGCCCCGTGGGCACGGTGCACCTCGCCACGAGTGCTGTCTTCGGTGAATCGGTGGCCCAGATCCTGGACCTGGGCATCGAGGAACCGGACCGCCGGCGCGGCCGCGGCACGGTGGCCGCGCTCGCCGCCGAGGAAGTGCTGCGCGGCTGGGGTTGCAAGAGGGTCGAGGTGTCGGTGCCCGCCGACGCCGAGGCGGCGCTCAGGCTGGCGAGGACCCTCGGGTACGTCGTCCGCAACCGTCATATGGAGAAGCCGCTCGGCGCCACCGCACCCGAACTCCCCGCCGGGAGCCGGGGCCGGCCCATGACCCGCGAGGAGTTCGGGCCCTGGCAGGCGCAGGACAAGGAGAGTTACGCGCAGAGCTGGATCGAGCGCGGGGTGCCCGAGGCGGAGGCCCGCGCCAAGGCCGAGCGTGACCACACCCTCGCGCTGCCGGACGGACCGGCCACCGAGGGAATGGTCCTGAGCGTCCTGGAGCACGAGGGGGAAGCGGTCGGCATCCTCTGGACGGGCGTCCGCGACGGCAAGGCCTTCGTCTACAAGGTGGAGTCCGACGCGAACCACCGCGGCCGGGGCCACGGCCGCACGCTGATGCTTCTCGCGGAGGCCCAGAGCGTGGCCGCCGGCCGCCCCGCGATCCAGCTGAACGTCTTCGCGGGCAACACCCCCGCCGAGCGGCTCTACGAGTCACTCGGCTACGAGACGACCGTCTACCACCTGTACAAAGAGCTGCTCTAGACGCTGGCTGCGACCGGCACGCTTCACGGGGTTCCGGCGAGCAGCCGGTCCGCGATCTCCTCGATCCGTTCGCGCAGGCCCTCCTGGCTCTTGGCGCCGTCCAGGCGTTCCCCGTCGATGACGTACGTCGGAGTGCCGGTGACGCCGATCGCCTTGCCCTCGGCCTGGTCGGCGTCGACGATCAGGATGTGCCGGCCGTCGATCAGCGCGGTGTCGAACTCCTCGGCGTCGAGACCGAGTTCGCGGGCGACCTCGACCAGGAAGGGCTCTCCCGCACGGTCCAGCTCCGCCACCCGGTCCAGCACGGCCTCCACGTACTCCCAGCCCTTGCCCTGCTCCAGCGCCTCCTCGGCGGCCTGCGCGGCGGCGAAGGCGTGCTTGTGCTTCTCCAGCGGGAAGTGGCGCAGGCGCAGCTCCAGCCGGTCGCCGTAACGCGCGCGCAGGGCACGCAGGTGGTCCAGGGCGCTTCGGCAGTCCGGGCACTGGAGTTCGCACCAGATGTCGAGGACGGGGGCGGGGGAGGAGTCGCTCATGGGGACAGTCTTCCAGCCCGGGCGCGGCAGCCCCAATCGGCCGGCACGCCGGTGACCTGCGGGCCCGGCCCCGAACCACTAGCGGGTGGGGCCCGGTACCGGCACCTGCGGAGGAGCCGACCCGGAGATGTCCCTGATGTCGGCCGGAGGCATGGCCCGGCGGGGCCCGAGCGGTGCAGGATGGAAGGGACGAACCACGCCTGCCCGATCGAGCCCCGCCCTGGAGGACCGGATGATCGCCGAGACAGTCTGTTCCGCCGTGGCCGCGGCCGGCCTGGGCATCGCGGCGGTCACCGCCTACCGCAAGCGGTTCCTCGCGGCAGCGCGCATCGCCGCCTACTCGCTGGTGCCCCTGGGCCTGGTGATGACCGGGGTCGTCAAGTGGCTGGCGGACACCGCCTTCAGTGTGACCGCCTGGGCCGGCTTCGCCGTGCTCGGCGTCTCCTGGCTGCTGTTCTCCACCACGCGCGCGGTGGAGCGCCGCCGGGGCGGGACCCGCAAGGAGCGCAAGGAGGCCAGGGCGGCCGAACGGCGCGCGGCCGTGGCCCCGACGGCTCCCGCCGCCTCCGCACCCTCCCTGGGTGCGGGCACGCGCGCCTCGACCCGGCCGACGGCCGCGCCGCGCGGCGACTCCGCGGACGACTTCAGCGACATCGAGGCCATCCTGAAGAAGCACGGCATATGACCTGCGCATGACGCCTGAAACGTCACAGTGGACCAATGTGTCGTCCGTAAGTGATCACGCCCGAAACGGGACGTCACGGGATCCGGCGAACTCCCGGTCATTTCGGGTGTGTTGATCGCGCCGAGGGTGCTGTTTACGCCATCATCGCCGCGAGATGCTGGACACGACACCAAGCGATACCGCGCCGCCCAAGGACGAGCCGCGCGGATGCCTCTTCGCCCTTTCCCAGCCACCGCTGATGATCTTCCTTGCGGTGATCGGGTGTCTGCTGCTCATGGCTGCGCTGCACGATCTGCTGCTGCTCTGAGCCGTACCCGTGGTCCCCGGCGTCACCCGTCGGGGACCACGTCGACATCGCCGGACCGCCGCCGGCCGCCTCAGCCCGCAGCCTCCTTGCGCCGCGCCCGGTAGGCGGCCACATGCAGGCGGTTGCCGCAGGTACGGCTGTCGCAGTACCGCCGCGACCGGTTCCGGGAGAGATCGACGAAGGCACGCCGGCAGTCGGGCGCCTCGCAGCGGCGCAGCCGCTCCTGTTCCCCGGCCACCACGAAGAAGGCGAGCGCCATCCCGCAGTCGGCCGCCAGGTGGTCGGCGACGGAGGCGCCCGGCGCGAAGTAGTGCACATGCCAGTCGTAACCGTCGTGGTCCGTCAGGCGGGGAGTGGTGCCCGCCGCGGCCACCAGTTCATTGATCAGTACGGCGGCGCTGCGGGCGTCGGGCGAGGCGAACACCGAGGCGAACCGGCCGCGGATCTTGCGCACCGCCGAGAGGTCGAACTCCGACAGCACACCGACATCACTGATCTCGTGGTTTTGTACGAACTCCTCGAGAGCCGGGACGTCCGGCAGCGCGTCCGGCGTCGTGTCGTCCTCCGGCGCGGTGTTCACCAGATCGACCACGGTGTCGAGGGCGCACCGGGTGTCGTGGGTGATCAGCACGTTTCGCTCCCTGGCCTGGGGGTCGGGCACACGCCCGCCGATGCTGGCCGATGGTAATGCGTCTCGGGGCCCACGGACCGGTCCCGCCCGTCACGCGAAGCCGTACACCGTGCTCCGCGGGCGGGAGAGGGGTGGGCGCGCCCCTCTGACGGGAGGGAGCGGACGCGGACACGCCGACGCCGTCCCGTGACGAACGGGACGGCGTCGGCGTGAGCCCTATGCGGTTGTTCCGGCCCGAGCCGTCTCCCCGAGTCGACGGCGCCGGGCGGCTTGGTGTGCTCTCGGCCTAGCTCTCCGCCAGGATGTGCGAGAGCTCCTGATCGAGATCGAAGTGCCGGTGTTCCGTGCCGGGAGGCACGGCGGCATCCGTCCGCTTCAGGAAGGACTCCAGAGCCCGCGCCGGGGCTTCCAGCAGGGCCTCGCCCTCCGGGGAGCTGAGGGCGATGCACACGACGCCCTGACCGTGACTGCGTGACGGCCAGACACGGACGTCGCCGGTGCCGGTCGGGCGGTGCAGGCCTTCCGCGAGGAGGTCGCGGGCGAACACCCACTCGACGGTCTCCTCGGCTCCGGTGTGGAAGGTGGCGTGCACGGCGTAGGGGTCGGCCGTGTCGTACCGCAGTCCTGCGGGGACAGGCAGGGAGGACTCGCTCGACACAACGAGGCGCAGGTGCAGCTCGCAGCTGACCGTGGTGTTCATAAGCGCCAGGGCCTTTCGCTCAGTGTGCGCTCGGGGATTCGCACGTCGGCGAAATCGACATGCCACCTACGGTGCCGTTGTAAACCCCTCTGAGTGTTTTGCGTGCGTTTACGTAACTCTTCCGGCCGAGAGCTCCTTCGTACGGTACGGCCATTCTGGTGACTGGTTTCCGGTCAGTAAAGTAAGGTAAAGTTTGGGCGTATGGATACGGGGAGTAACCGGACAGGCCGGGCGGGCGGCGAGGTCGCCGTGGCGTCGGGCGCGTCCGAAGCGGGCGGTACCGAGGCGGACGAGGTGCGGGACGGACAGGGGCTCGGATCGAGGGCGCCGGGGTTCATCAAGCGGCGCCGCGCACTGCATCTGAGCTGGCAGGTCGGCGTCTTCGTCGTCGGGCTCGCGGTCGTCGCCGCAGGCGTCGTCATGCTGCCGCTGCCCGGTCCGGGCTGGGTCGTGATCTTCGGCGGTATGGCCATCTGGGCGACCGAGTTCGTCTGGGCCCAGCTGGTGCTCCGCTGGACCAAGCGCAAAGTCACGGAAGCGGCCCAGCGGGCCCTCGACCCCAGGGTGCGGCGGCGCAACATCACGCTGACCGCCGTCGGGCTCGTGATCGTCGGCGTGCTGGTCGGCGTCTACCTGTGGAAGTTCGGCGTCGTGATGCCCTGGAAGATCGAGGATCAGTGATCTTCACAAGAGGGTGCGGGGCGCCGCCTGACATGGGGTAATGTTCTTCCTGCGCCCGGGCGATTAGCTCAGTGGGAGAGCGCTTCGTTCACACCGAAGAGGTCACTGGTTCGAACCCAGTATCGCCCACCCGGAAACAGCGGCCCATCTGCATCAGTGCAGGTGGGCCGCTGTTGTGTTGCGGGGGTGGGGGCGGCTGTTCGGCAGGCTGGGGCTGTTGGGCTCGGGGGGCGTGTTCGACGGTGCTCGGGTGCGGGGCGGGCGGGGGAGTCGTGCAGTCGTGCCTCACGGCGCTCGCGTGCGGGGCGTGGGGCATGGGGTGCGCCGTGCCGGTCCGATGCAGCCGTGGTCGACGGCGCCCGCGTGCGAGGCGTGCGGGGCGTTGAGCGTGAGCCGGGCGTGTGCAGGAGGGTGAGGCGTCTGCTGGTTCGGGGGATGCGCTGGGCGGGGGTGTCTGCTGGTTCGGGGGATGCGCTGGGCTGGGGCGTCTGCTGGTTCGGCGGATGCGCGCTGGGCTGGGGCGTCTGCGGGTTCGGCGGGGATGCGTTGGGCTGTGCCCGCGCGTGGGCGCCCGGGGCCTCTTTGGGCGCGCCGGACGTCCGGTGGCGGCGGGAGTGCGCCCGCGCAGCGGGACGGCATTGCGGCCCGCTCGGCCGTGGGCTCGACTCTGGAGCGCGGCTCGTCCACTCCGCCCAAGCGGCTGTCCGCCCTCCGCAGGAGACTTCCCCAGCGCATGCGCGGGGCTCGATCCCCGCCGGCCCACCAGCCCGACACCATCCCCGTCAGCCATGCCCTACCGACCCGAGAGCACTCCCGTCGGTCATTGCCCACCGGCCCGACAGCACCCCCGTCAGTCGTAGCCCCACCACCCCGACACCACCCCCGTCAGCCACACCCCCACCACCCCGACACCATCCCCGTCAGCCACACCCCCACCCACCGCCCCCCGTTCGACCACACACCGACCGCACCCCCGCCCCCCACCGCCAGACGCCCCGTCAACTCCCCACCGACCGAACAACTTTCAGCCGCACACCGACACCCCTCCCACCCCCGCCAACCGTCCGCCCTCCGGACCGTACGCCTCCGACCTGCACATTCACTCCGCGGCTCGCGCCGAGCGGCCCTCCTCCGTCACCCGCCCTCCCGCGAACCCCCCGAGAAATTCCTGTCCGAATCATTGACGCACTCCGAGCCCCTCCGTAACTTGTGCCAGCAAGCGCTTACTTGAAACGATTCATGCATGCGGCGACGATGCCGGGGAGGGCCCGACTGTGGGAACCAGCAGGAATGTTGAGAGGCGTACGATCCTCAAGGCCGCGGGGGCCGGCGCGGCCGCGCTGGGGCTGGCCGCGACGACGGGGTGCGGAGGCGACAGCGGCACCTCGGCCGACGGGACGGTGACGATCCGTTACTCGTGGTGGGGTGCCGACGAGCGGGCCAAGAAGATCAACCAGACCATCAAGCTCTTCGAGAAGAAGTATCCGAAGATCAAGGTGAAGACGGACTTCCAGGACTACGTGTCTTTCTGGGAGAAGTTCCAGACACAGGCCTCCGGCGGAAATCCCCCGGACGTTTTCCAAAACGCCGTCACATTCCTTCGGAAGTACGACAAGAGAAGTGTTCTGCTCGACCTGAAGTCGCAGATCGACGCGGGCAATCTCAGCCTCGACAACTTCCGTGCGGGCGTCACCAAGGTCGGCGAGGTAGACGGCAAGCAGCTCGGCGTTCCTGTCGGCTCCAACACCATGGCGCTGGTCATC
This sequence comes from Streptomyces sp. C1-1, assembly GCF_050214755.1. Taxonomy (NCBI): domain Bacteria; kingdom Bacillati; phylum Actinomycetota; class Actinomycetes; order Kitasatosporales; family Streptomycetaceae; genus Streptomyces; species Streptomyces sp. C1-1. The sequence goes on from NZ_CP189826.1 coordinate 8,100,090, forward strand.
GACAAGAAGGTCTTCCGGAAGGCGGGCGTCGAACCGGCGGCCGGCTGGACGTGGGACGACTACTTCAAGGCCCTGAAGACCGTCTACGACAAGACCAAGGTCCCCGGGGACACCGGCTACTTCAGCATCATGTACCTGTACGACCTGTACCTGCGCCAGAACGGGAAGGCGTTCTACACCAAGGACGGACTCGGCTTCGACAAGGCCGACCTGACGGAGTGGTGGCAGGACGGCTACAACCGGACGAAGGCCGGCATCATCACCAGCCCGAAGATCGTCGCGCAGGACCGGCCCAAGTCGTCTCTCTCCGCCGGGCACGGCGCCTCGGAGTTCACCTGGGACAACTTCACCGTCCGCTACACGGCCGAGGGCGACAGCGAGTACGGCCTCGCCCCGATCCCGACGACGGACGGCAAGCACACCGGCCAGTACCTCGCCTCCCTGATGCTGAGCGCGTCAGCGCGCACCCAGCACCCCAAGGAGGTCGCCCAGTTCATCGACTTCATGGTCCACGACCCCGAGGTCGGCAAGATCATGGGCTACGACCGGGGCATCCTCGCCTCCACCGAGCAGTACGACGCGTTCAAGCCGACGGACGCCGTCAACAAGGAGATCGCGCAGTACGAGGCCGACACCGCGAAGGCGGGCGTCCTCGGCACGATCACCCCGCACCCCTCCGGCGCCGACACCATCGAGGCCTCCTTCCTGCGCATCGGCGGCGACCTGGGCCTGGGCAAGGTCAAGGTCGCCGACGCGGTGAAGCAGTTCTTCGACGAGTCGCAGGCCGCCTTCCAGGCCTGACCGGACCGCACCGGAACCGATTGGGAAGCACCGTGACGCTCGTCAAGGACTCACCGCCCACCGCCCGCAAGGTCCGTTCAGTCGCCCCCGCCGCCGAGAAGCGGCGGGGCCGCCGGGAGAACCTGGCCGGCTATCTCTTCATGTCCCCGTGGATCGCGGGCTTCCTGCTCCTGACCGCGGGCCCCATGGCCGCCTCGCTCTACTTCGCGTTCACCGACTACAACCTCTTCAACACCCCGAAGTGGGTGGGTCTCGACAACTTCACCAAGATGTTCGACGACCCGCGGTGGCAGAAGTCGGTCGAGGTGACCGCCAAGTACGTCATCATCGGCACTCCGCTCAAGCTGCTGCTCGCGCTCGGGGTCGCCCTCCTGCTCGCGCAGAGCCGCCGGGGCCAGGCCTTCTACCGGGCCGCCTTCTACGCCCCCTCGCTCATCGGCGCGAGCGTCTCCGTGGCCTTCGTCTGGCGGTCGATCTTCTCCGACAACGCCATCGTGGACCGCGCCCTGTCCGCCGTCGGCATCCACGCCGGCGGCTGGGTCGGCAACCCCGACTGGATCCTGTACTGCCTGGTCGCACTGACCGTCTGGCAGTTCGGCGCCCCCATGGTCATCTTCCTGGCCGGTCTCAAGCAGGTGCCGAGGGAGCTCTACGAGGCCGCCGAACTGGACGGCGCGGGGGCCCTGCGCAAGTTCTGGAGCATCACGCTCCCGATGATCTCCCCGGTGCTGTTCTTCAACGTCCTGCTGGAGACCATCCACTCCTTCCAGATCTTCGGCTCGGCCTACGTCGTCTCCAACACCTACTGCGGCCCGGCCGACGCCACGCTCGTCTACACCTGCTACCTCTACCAGCAGGGCTTCAAGAACGCCCAGATGGGCTTCGCCTCCGCGATGGCCTGGATGCTGCTGCTCGCCGTCGCGCTGGTGACCGCCGTCCTGTTCTGGTCGCAGAAGAAGTGGGTGCACTACGAGGAGGGCGCCCGATGAGCGCGACCACGACAGAGCCCGCCGCCACGAAACCCCTGGTCCTGGGCCGCAGACGGACCGGCTCCCTGGCCTGGCACCTCGGGGCGCTGCTGATCCTCGCGGTCATCCTGTACCCCGTGCTGTGGGTCATCGGCGCGTCGTTCAAGCCGAGCAAGGACATCATCAACAGCCTGCAGCTGTTCCCGTCCCACCCGATCCTCGGCAACTTCAAGGGCCTGGCCGACGGCATAGCCGACATCTCCATCTGGACCTTCTTCCAGAACTCCCTGTTCTACGCGGGCGGGGCCGTCGTCGGCATCCTCATCTCCTGCTCGCTCACCGCGTACGCCTTCGCCAAGATCAGGTTCGCCGGCCGGAACCTGCTGTTCTCCCTGATGATCGGCACGCTCCTGCTGCCGTACCACGTGCTGCTCATCCCGCAGTACGTGATGTTCCAGAAGCTGGAGCTCATCAACACCTACGTGCCGCTGCTGCTGGGCAAGTACCTGGCCACCGAGGCCTTCTTCGTCTTCCTGATGGTGCAGTTCATGCGCAACCTGCCGAGGGAACTGGACGAGGCGGCGCGGATCGACGGCTGCGGCCATCTGCGCATCTACTGGTCGATCGTGCTGCCGCTGTGCCGGCCGGCGCTCATCACCAGCGCCATCTTCACCTTCATCAACGCCTGGAACGACTTCATGGGCCCGCTGATCTACCTCAACGAGCCCGGCAAGTACACCGTCTCCCTCGGCATGATGATGTTCCGCGACTCCGACGGCGTCGCCGCCAACTACGGCGGCCTCATCGCGATGTCCCTGGTGGCGCTCCTGCCCGTCCTGCTGTTCTTCCTCGCCTTCCAGCGCTATCTGATCGACGGAATGGCGACCTCCGGACTGAAGGGCTGAGGCGGTCACCATGGCCCAGGCACGCGTGAAGGCACGTAAGGAGTCCGTCCTCGCCGAGCGGTTCGCCGTGTTCGCCGAGTGCCTGCTCACCGGGGTGTGGATCGCGGTGGCCTCGCTCGGCGTGGTCACCTACCCGGCGGCGTTCGCGGCCGGCGCACGGCATCTGCGGCGGCGCACCGCGCACCGGGGCGGCGGCTGGCGGGAGTTCGCGGACGACTTCCGCACGGCCGTGCGCGGCGGCTGGGCCGTCGGGCTCGGCGGCTGGGTCGCGACGGCGGTGATCTGGGTGGACGTCCAGGCCGTACGCGCCGGGATTCCCGGCGGGCCGCTCGTCGGGGCCGTCGGCCTGTTCGCGCTGATCGGCGGCGCCGTCGCCGGGCTGCGGGCGGCGGCGGTCTGGACACCGGGCGAGAGCTGGCGGGCCCTGCTCGGAGCCGCCGGCCGCCGTACCGTCCTCGATCCCGCCGGATCCTTCCTGCTCATCGGCGGACTGGCGTTGGTGGCCCTGTCCGCCTGGTTCGTCGCGCCGCTGGCGGTCCCCGTCCTGGGGGCCGTCGCGGCGGCCGCCGTCGCCGTGGAGGAGCGGTACCGGCACCGCTGACGGGCGGTGCCCGCGCACCCGGTCGGCGCCCCGGCGCCGCACCTCGCTCTGTCATGCCCCTGACCAGCTGCAAGGAACGCACGCTTCCCGCACGGAAAGGAAAGGCTGAAGCCTCATGTCTCCCATCCCCCGCAGGTCCCTCCTCAAGGCGGCCGCCGTCGCCGGAGCCGCCGCGCAGTTCAGCTGGGCGCTGGGCGCCAAGGACGCGCAGGCCGCGCCGAGAGCCGAGGGCGCCGACGCCGATCCGGTGACCCTGGACTGGCTGGAGGACGGCGGCCTCGGCGCCGCGCCGGGCTCCACGGTCGGCGTCCCCTGGCCGAAGGGCGTGTACGAGGCCGACCAGACCTTCGCGCTCACGGACGCCGACGGCAAGGCCGTCCCCGTGCAGAGCTGGCCGCTCGCGTACTGGCCCGACGGATCCCTCAAGTGGACCGCCCACGCCGTCGGTTCGGGCTCCGGCAAGCTCACCCTCGCCGCCGGTGACGCGGCCGCCCCCGACAAGAAGGTCACCGTCGACAGGAGCGGCGGGACGGTCGACGTCTCCACCGGCGTCATCACCGTGAAGATCGGCAAGGACGGCTCCACCCTCGTCAAGTCGGTCCGGCGCGGCTCGACCGAGATCGCCAGGAACGGCCGGCTCGTGCTCATCCGCCAGCCGGAGATCGAGGACGAGGACCAGGGCACCGTCAGGACCGAGCGCTTCGACGGCGCCATCGGCGAGGTGACGGTCGAGCAGGACGGGCCGGTCCGCGCGGTCGTCCGCATCGACGGCAAGCACCGCAAGGGCAACCGGAGTTGGCTGCCGTTCTCCATCCGCCTGTACTTCTACGCCGGCGCCGACTCCTTCCGCATGGTCCACACCATCACCTACGACGGAACGCAGGAACCCGGCAAGGCGAGCGGCGACTTCATCCGCGGGCTGGGCGTGCGCTTCTCCGTGCCCATGCGGGACGAGGCCTACGACCGGCACATCCGCATCGGAGGTGAGGGCAAGGGCCTGCTCCGGGAGGCCGTCAAGGGCATCACCGGCCTGCGCCGCGACCCGGGCGCCGCCGTGCAGGCCGCCCAGTACGCGGGGCAGAGACTCCCCGACCCCTCCACCTGGGACCAGCGGGTCACGACCCGGCTGCAGTACATCCCGGAGTGGGGCGACTACACCCTCGCCCAGCTCTCCGCCGACGGCTTCACCCTGCGCAAGCGCACCAAGAAGGGGTACGGCTGGATCGGCGCCGGCGGCGGCAAGCGCGCCTCCGGCTTCGGGTACGTCGGCGGCGCTAGCGGCGGACTCTCCTTCGGACTCAGGGACTTCTGGGAGAGGCACCCCGCCCAGCTCGACATCCGCGACGCCCACACCGACGAGGCCGAGGTGACCCTCTGGCTCTGGTCGCCCGAGGCGCAGCCCATGGACCTGCGCTTCTACCACGACGGCATGGGCCAGGACACCTACGCCGAGCAGCTCGAAGGCCTCAACATCACCTACGAGGACTACGAGCCCGAGTTCGGCACCCCCTACGGCATCGCCCGCACCTCGGAAATGCTGTTCTGGGCCAACGAGTCGACCCCCTCCGCGGACGCCCTCGCCCAACAGGTGGCGGCCGTACGGACGTTGCCGCAGCTCGTCGCCCCGCCCAGGCAGCTCATCAGGGCCAAGGTCTTCGGCCCCGGCCTGTACTCCGAGCCGGACCGCTCCACACCCGCCAAGGCGAAGATCGAGGACCACCTCGACTTCCTCTTCACCTACTACAAGGACCAGGTGGAGCAACGCCGTTGGTACGGCTTCTGGGACTACGGCGACATCATGCACACGTACGACACCGTGCGGCACGTGTGGCGCTACGACATCGGCGGCTACGCCTGGGACAACTCCGAGCTGTCGCCCGACCTGTGGCTCTGGTACGCGTATCTGCGAAGCGGCCGGGCGGACATCTTCCGCTTCGCCGAGGCCATGACCCGGCACACCGGTGAGGTCGACGTCTACCACCTCGGCAAGTGGGCGGGCCTGGGCACGCGACACGGCGTCCAGCACTACGCCGACAGCGCCAAGCAGCAGCGCATCGCCAACACCACGTACCGGCGCTTCTACTACTTCCTCACCGCCGACGAACGGGTCGGCGACCTCATGCACGCCAACGTCGACTCCGACGAGACCTTCCTCGTCCTCGACCCGCTGCGCAAGGTGCGCACCGATCCCTACACGCCCGACCGGCACGCCCTGTCCATCGGCTTCGGCACGGACTGGAGCGGGCTGGTGTCCGCCTGGCTGACCGAGTGGGAGCGCAAGGGCCCCAAGTGGGAGAAGGCCAAGGCGCGCGTGCTGTCGACGATGGAGGGCATCGCCGCCCAGCCCAACGGTTTCGTGCAGGGCAGCGGGCTGTACGACCTCGACACCGGCAGGTTCGCGGTCGCCTCGACGCCCGTGGTGTCGGTGTCCCACCTGTCCGCGGTCTTCGGCCTCAACGAGCTGTGCGCCGAGCTGATCCATCTGGTCGACATGCCGAAGTTCAGCGACGCCTATTTCGACTACTGCCGGTACTTCAACGCCACCAAGGCGGAACAGAAGGCCCGTTACGGCTCCGACTTCGGCACGCTCCTGCTCTTCCAGGGGCATTCGCGGCTGGACGCGTACGCCGCCGTGCAGACGGGGGACGCCGCGCTGGCGAAGCGGGCGTGGACGAAGTTCTACGGCTCCGACGGGTACACGGAGTCCTCGCCGTGGAAGACGGAGGAGGTGAGCGGGCCCATGGCGTTGGTCGCGGGCAGTGAGGCGAGTTGGGTGTCGTCGAACGACACCGCGTTGTACGGGCTCGCCGCGATCGAGAACCTGGCGCTGCTGGGAGACAAGATGCCGTAGCGCCGTCGCGGGCATGGTGGTGGGGAACTGCGGGACCGTTGTGGCCGGTCCCGCAGTTCCCCGCGCCCCTCTCGGGGCGTGCTTCAGTGCATGCCTCCCAGGAAATCGCGGAGTTGGCGGGCCTGGCTCAAGCGGCGTTCGTAGGTGGCGCCCAGGGTGAGCAGGAGGAGGCCGGCCAGGGCGAAGGGGGCCCAGCGGGGGAGGGCGCCGGTCAACTGGACCAGGTAGGGCGCCAGTTCGTGCAGGGCGTCCAGGACCAGGACCGAGCCGCCGAGCACGAGCGGGGCCTGGAGCCGGTGCCGGGCGCCGAGCAGGGTGGTCAGCAGGGCCGCGGCGGCCAGCAGGAGGGGACGCACCCAGTGGGGGTCGGCCCAGGCCGCGGCGAGGCTCGGCAGGAGCGTGGTGGCGAGGCCGGGACCGTACGCCGTCCAGGACGAGGCCCGGGGATCGCGGCGCCTGCGCATCACGCCCACGACCAGCGCCGGGACGGTCACCGGCAGGGTGTACGCCTCCACCGTGCCGACGTCCCATGCCGCGAGCCGCACCCAGGCGGCCAGGACGAAGAGGGCGGCGGCCGCGTAGCCGACGGGACGCCGGTCCGGGCGCACGGCCGTGCCGGCGGCGAGCACCCCGCACAGAGCCAGCACCAGCGCGAGCATCGGCCGGTCCGGAACCGCGAGACCGATCGCGAGCAGCGCGGCGGCGATGCCGGACGCCTCGACCGGCACGGTGGCCCGGCGGTCGCCCAGGCGTGCGGCGAGCAGGGCCGCGGCCGTCGGCACCGCGAGGACCAGCAGGGCCGTGTGCTGCGGGGCCCAGTCCGCCGCCGCGCCCGTCGCGCAGGCCAGCGCGGTGGCGAGGACGAGGGCGGCCGGCGCGGTCACCGGCGTCAGCCGCGGCCGCAGGGACGCCGTCGCGAACAGCGCGGTCAGGGCCGACAGCACGGCGAGGGTGGCCGCCTGGGAGGCAAGGGCGAGGAAGACGAGGGGGACGGAGGTGCCCACGGCGAACGCGATCCAGGGATGCGGGCGGGCGGCGGCTGCCGCGAGGGCGGCGGCGGTGAGGAGTCCCGGCACCGACAGCGCGACCGGATAAGGCAGTTCGAAGGCGGACGGCACCGTCATCACGGTCGCCCACGCGAGGACCGTCGCGCCGGTCAGCGCCCTCGGCCGCCACGTCGTGTCACGCACCAGCAGCGCGAGTACGACGGCCACGACCGCGGGGGCGAGGAGCATGTGGGTCGGGAAGGCCGGCCAGGGTGTGTGGACGGTCACCGCCGCCCGCGCGTCCGAGGGAACACCGGCCCAGGGCTCGCGCGCCCAGCCCAGCGGACCGAGGAGAGCGACGCCGACCAGGGGCAGCGCACAGAAGGCGGCGACCGCCTGCACGACACCGGAGGCCCACACGCACCCTCGCCGGACGGCCGTCGGCAGCGGCCCCCGCAACACCGCCAGCAACGCGACACCGCAGGCCAGATACCCCGGCACCGCCCACTCTCCGGGCAGCAGAACCCGCAGCACGCCACCCCCGGCCGACACCAGGAGGAGCGCCCCGGCCAACGCATGACCGACGGCCCCTGCAGAATCACCGACACCCTCGCCCTCGGTGTCTGCCCCACCGCGCGTCGCAAGGCGCCACGACGTGCCCACCGCGATGCCCGCCGCGAGGAGGAGGAGCGCCGCCGCACGGGCGGCGGCGCTCGGGCCGGCTGCGGTCAAGGAGAGCAGGCCGGCCGTCAGGATGCCCCAGCCGCCCGTGCCGTACGCGCCGACGACGGCGGTGAGGCGTACGGGCCTCGGGGACGAGGAGGTCGGGCGGAGGACCGCCGCCGTGTCGAGTCCGGCCGTCACCAGCAGCGCGGCGGCGCAGCCGTACGGTCCGGTTTCCGCGGCCAGAGCCCAGAGCAGCAGCGGGAGTTGGGCGGCCGCCACGGCGGCCGGGACCGGCAGTCGCAGGGCGGCCGTGCGCGGCAGCAGGCCGTACGCCCCCCACAGCACCGCCAGTGTGGCGGTGGCGGCCGCCGCGTAGGCCGTGCCGTCCGCTCCCGCGAACACGGTCTCGTGCAGGGCGTACGCGTCCAGCGCCGTCAGCGCCAGCCCGAGCCCGGCCACCGACTCGGCCGTCGAGCGCAGCCCGCGCCGCAGGAGCGGCACCGGCGCCGCGAGGACGGCGAGCGTGAGCACGCCGAGCACCGCGGCGCGCCCGGCGATCCCCAGATGTCCCCAGCTGACCAGCGTGAACACCATGGCGGCGACGGTGAGCAGCACACCGCCGAGAAGGAGGAGCACGTTCTGTACGCGCGGAGCGTCCGTCTCGGGGCGGGCCGCCATGGCGTGCGGCACCGGGGCGCGGGGCGGCTGCGGCACCGCCTGCAGGGCCGCGACCAGCCAGGCGCGGCGGGCGAGCAGCTGGGCCCGGCGGTTGTCGAGCTGCCACAACTCTGCGTCGAGGAGCCGCAACTCCTCGGCCGGTGGCGGAACATGCGTCATGCCACGAAGTGTGGTCCCGGTCACGCCCCACGACATGAGTGCCGGTACTCAGGGGCTACTCAGATCCGGCACGAAAGCGCCCGGTGCGGGCAGACTCGCCCCATGGACTGGTCGCACTATCGCTTCCGCAGCCTGTGGCGGCTGACCGCGCCGCCCGCCGTCGTGTACGAGACGCTGGAGCGGGCCGAGGACTACCCCCGGTGGTGGCCGCAGATCCGCGAGGTGACCCGGCTCGACGACACCAGCGGCATCATCCGGATCCGCTCCGTCCTCCCGTACGACCTGCGGTTCACCGCGCGCGAGACACGCCGCGACCCCGGGGCCGGCGTCCTGGAGATCGCCATGACCGGCGACCTCGACGGCTGGGCGCGCTGGATGCTCACGGCGGACGGCGCCGTGACCCTCGCCCGCTACGAGCAGGTCGTCGACGTGAACAAGCCCCTGCTCAGGCGGTTCGCGATGCCGGGGCGGCCGGTGTTCCGGGCCAACCACCGGATCATGATGCGCTCCGGACGGCGTGGACTGGCCGCCCACCTGGAAGCGGTTTGAAGGAAACCCGTGGAGACCTGTATGGTTCAGTGCGTTCCCGGGCGATTAGCTCAGTGGGAGAGCGCTTCGTTCACACCGAAGAGGTCACTGGTTCGAACCCAGTATCGCCCACCGGGAGAGGCCGGTCCGCAGCAGCGGACCGGCTTTTTTCATGCCGCTGCCGGCAGGTCCGGACGCAGCGGCCACGAGGTGTCCACGATCTCGTCGGTGCCACTGCGCGCGAACCACGCCTGCAGCCCGCGCGCCTGCGCCGCGTGCCAGGTCGCCTGCAGGGAGTGCAGCTCGGCGGGGGAGAGACGCTCCAGCCGGGCCGCGAAACGGCGCCCGAGCGCCCGTACGACGTCCAGCGCGGCCAGCGCGTCCGCGGCCGCGTCGTGCGCGCCCTCCAGCGTCACCTCGTAGTGCGCGCAGAGGTCCGTCAGGGTGCGCCGGCCCTTGCGATAGCGGTCGAGGTGCTTGTCCAGTACCCGCGGGTCCAGGACCCGCAGCGTCGACGCCTGCAGCCAGCGGTCCAGCGACGAGGCGCGGTGCCGGCGCAGCTCGCGGTCCAGCAGCGTCAGGTCGAAGGGCGCGTTCATCACGACCAACGGGCGGTTCATCGCCGCCTGTTCGGCCAGCGCCTCCGCTATCTCGTACACCACCGGCGCCGGCCAGCGGCCGTTGCGCTGCAGGTGTTCGTCCGTCAGACCGTGCACCGCCGTCGCCGCCTCGGGCACCGGCACACCCGGGTTGACCAGCCAACGGGTCACCCGGGGCCGGCTGCCCGGCGCGTCCTGGACGACGACGGCGGCCGACACGATGCGGTCGGTCTCCACGTCGACGCCCGTTGTCTCCGTGTCGAAGGCCGCGAGGGGCCCCTCGTACCAGCACGTCATGCCTACCCAACTCCTCCATCACCCCTGGCAGCTGACGTCCCGTCTTCTGCCTGTTTGGTGATACCCGGGCTGTTTGCGCACTACGCCGGAAGGACACAACAGGAGTACGGGTCTTTGCAGTTCAGCGGCCCGCCACGGGGAATCACTTGGCTTGGAAGGCTGTTTGGTCATGGCGATAGCGCAGCCCGAGCGGGGCGGGCTGCTGCCCGAGCGCGCGGGCCCCCTTCGCGGCACACTCGCCACCACCGCGTGCATGGAGACACTGCAGGTCGGCTATCTGCACGCCGTGGCCGCGGCGGCCGGCTGCTCGCTGTCGCAGCCGTTCCCGGACAACGGCATCGACTGGCACGTCAGTCACGGCTCGCCCGGGCACACCGTCGACGACGAGGTGACCATCAAGGTGCAGCTGAAGTGCACCTACCAGGTCCCGCCGAACCCACCGGGCCGCTTCTTCTCCTTCACGCTCGACAACGACCATCTGCGCAAGCTGGCGCGCACCCCGGTCTCCGTGCACAAGATCCTCGTCGTGATGCTCGTCCCGAGAACCCAGGACGACTGGCTCAGGGCCAGCCACGACCGCCTCGACCTGCGGCACTGCTGCTACTGGGTCAACCTCGCCGGCCACCCCGTCACCGGGCGCACCCGCACCACCGTCCGCATTCCGACCTCACGCATCTTCGACGACCGGGCGCTGTGCGAGATCATGACGCGGGTCGGGACGGGAGGCAGACCATGACGCACCGCCCCCTGGAGGAGCCGACCCGGCCGGTGCGGCCGCATCCCGACGACATCGCCGCCGTGGCCTGGCAGCGTCCGCCCGACCCCGGCGAGGTCGACCCCGCCGTGCTCGGCGCCCTGCTGCACCGGCACGGCTGGCAGCGCCGCGGCGGCGCCGCCGGACGCTACGGCCGCTGGACCCCGCCCGGGCCCGGCGGCAGCGGCACGAGCCTCCTCGTGCCCGAGAGCCGCGCCTTTCCCGACAGCGACGACCTGCTCGGCGAGGCGCTCGTCGCCCTGACCCGCAGCGGCACCCCCGCCGCCCGGGAGGTCCTGGTCGGCCTCGCCGTGCCCAGCGACGAGATCCGCTGGTGGCGCGACGTCCCCGCCGGTCCCGCCGACGCCGCGTCCTGGGTGGTCGAGGAGCGGCTGCGCTCCGCCGCCCGCCAGATGCTGCTCGCCGCCGCGCTCGCCACGCGTGCGCGTGCCGGCTACTACGGCGCCCGGCACCGCCGTGCCGCCGCCGCCCTGCTGGAGAGCGTCCTCGTCGGCCCCGCGACCGGCGGCGGCCGGCTGACCGCCTTCGTGCCCGTCGGCGCCGGCCGGCCTCTCGCCGTACGCCTCCAGCAGGCCCTGTACGCGGCCCGGGAGGCCGTCGACTACCAACGGGCCACCGGCGGCATGGACGCCTTCGACGGAGCCGTGGAGGCGGGCGTCAGCCGCGAGCTCACCGAGGCGCTGATCGCCCTCGTGCGCGGCACCGAGGGCGCCCGGATCGCCGTCGAGTGGGCGCCCGCCGCCGGGGTGCCCGAGGACTGCGTGGCGGGCGTCGAGCCCGTGGAGTTCTCGCCGGGCGACCTGCCCGCGCTGCGCGAGGCCGGCGCCCGCTTCCTGCGCGACGAGCCGTCCGTGCCGGTCCACGTCACCGGAGCCGTGATACGGATGCGCAGGTCGGGGCCGCGCGGCGAGGGCAGCGTACGGCTGCGGGTGCTCGCCGGCGCCGACATACCGCACGTCCGCATCACCCTGGACGAGGAGGACTACCGCATCGCCGGGCACGCCCACCTCGTGGGACTGCCGGTGCGGGTGCGCGGGCGGCTGGAGAGCCGGGGCGGCTTCCGGCGGCTGACCGGCGCCGAGGGTGTCGTACCGGTACAGGTGGACGACGCGGAGCGGGACCGGCTGATGAAGTCGCTGCACGAGAACCTCGACTTCTTCGAGGAGGCGTGCGGCGGCGAGGAGGGCGACTGAGCGCCCTGCGCCGGTGACCGTTTCGCGGTCGGAGGGTCGGGGTCGGTACGATCCCCTATTGCGCGCGCTCCTGGTATGGCGCCGCACCCACCTTCAGTCAGGAGAGACCGGTGTCAGACGTCCGTGTGATCATCCAACGCGATTCCGAGCGGGAAGAGCGCGTGGTGACGACGGGCACTACGGCCGCCGAGCTCTTCGCCGGCGAGCGCTCGATCATCGCCGCGCGCGTGGCCGGGGAGCTGAAGGACCTCGCGTACGAGGTCCGGGACGGCGAGACCGTCGAGGGTGTCGAGCTCTCCTCCGAGGACGGCCTGAACATCCTGCGCCACTCCACCGCGCACGTCATGGCGCAGGCCGTGCAGGAGCTCTTCCCCGAGGCCAAGCTGGGCATCGGCCCGCCCGTCAAGGACGGCTTCTACTACGACTTCGACGTGGAGAAGCCGTTCACGCCCGAGGATCTCAAGGCCATCGAGAAGAAGATGCAGGAGATCCAGAAGCGCGGGCAGCGCTTCTCGCGCCGTGTGGTGACCGACGAGGCGGCCCGTGAGGAGCTGGCGAACGAGCCGTACAAGCTGGAACTGATCGGCCTGAAGGGCTCCGCCTCCAGCGACGACGGCGCGGACGTCGAGGTCGGCGCCGGCGAGCTGACGATCTACGACAACCTGGACGCCAAGACGGGCGACCTGTGCTGGAAGGACCTCTGCCGCGGTCCGCACCTGCCCTCCACCCGTCTCATCCCGGCGTTCAAGCTGATGCGCAACGCGGCCGCCTACTGGCGCGGCAGCGAGAAGAACCCCACGCTCCAGCGCATCTACGGCACCGCCTGGCCGTCCAAGGACGAGCTGAAGGGCTACCTCGACTTCCTCGCCGAGGCCGAGAAGCGCGACCACCGCAAGCTGGGCAGCGAACTCGACCTGTTCTCCGTCCCGGAGCAGATCGGCTCCGGCCTCGCCGTCTTCCACCCCAAGGGCGGCATCATCCGCCGCGTGATGGAGGACTACTCGCGCCGCCGGCACGAGGAGGAGGGCTACGAGTTCGTCTACACCCCGCACGCGACGAAGGGGAAGCTCTTCGAGACGTCCGGGCACCTGGACTGGTACGCCGACGGTATGTACCCGCCCATGCAGCTCGACGAGGGCGTGGACTACTACCTCAAGCCCATGAACTGCCCGATGCACAACCTGATCTTCGACGCGCGCGGCCGCTCGTACCGTGAACTGCCGCTGCGCCTCTTCGAGTTCGGGACCGTGTACCGGTACGAGAAGTCGGGCGTCGTGCACGGCCTCACCCGCGCGCGGGGCTTCACCCAGGACGACGCGCACATCTACTGCACCCGCGAGCAGATGTCGGAGGAGCTCGACAAGACGCTCACCTTCGTCCTCGGCCTGCTGCGCGACTACGGCCTGACCGACTTCTACCTGGAGCTGTCGACCAAGGACCCGGAGAAGTTCGTCGGCTCCGACGAGGCCTGGGAGGAGGCCACGGAGACCCTCCGCCAGGTCGCCGAGAAGCAGGGCCTGCCGCTCGTGCCCGACCCGGGCGGCGCCGCCTTCTACGGTCCGAAGATCTCCGTGCAGACCAAGGACGCCATCGGCCGCACCTGGCAGATGTCGACGATCCAGCTGGACTTCAACCTCCCCGAGCGCTTCGACCTGGAGTACACCGGCCCGGACGGCTCCAAGCAGCGCCCGGTCATGATCCACCGCGCCCTGTTCGGTTCCATCGAGCGGTTCTTCGCGGTGCTCCTGGAGCACTACGCGGGCGCCTTCCCGGCCTGGCTGGCCCCGGTGCAGGCGGTCGGCATCCCGATCGGCGACGGGCACGTGGAGTACCTGGAGAAGTTCGCAGCCGAGGCGAAGAAGAAGGGTCTGCGCGTCGAGGTGGACTCCTCCTCCGACCGCATGCAGAAGAAGATCCGCAACGCCCAGAAGCAGAAGGTGCCCTTCATGGTCATCGCGGGCGACGAGGACATGTCCAACAACTCGGTGTCCTTCCGCTACCGCGACGGCTCGCAGGAGAACGGCATCCCGTTCGACGAGGCCATCGCGAAGATCGTGAAGGTCGTGGAGGAGCGGACGCAGGTCTGACCGTCCGTCTGACTCGGAGGCCCCCGGGGAGCTCAGCTTCCCGGGGGCCTCTGGTCGTCCTCCCGCGCGAACACCTGCAGCAGCCAGGAGGCGAAGGTGCCGGTCACCGCACCCAGCAGGGCCAGGCCGACGGCCATCATGCCGACCGCGATCAGCCGGCCCAGCGGTGTCACCGGGGTGATGTCGCCGTAGCCGACGGTGCTGAGCGTGGCGCAGGCCCACCAGACCGCGTCCCCGAACGACTTCATGGACGTGCCCGGCGCCCCGCGCTCCTGCTGGTAGACGGCGAGGGCGCCGGCGAAGCCGAGCAGTACGGTGGCGAGCCCCGAGTAGGCGATCACGCGCGCGTGCAGCGCCAGCCGGGGTTTGCCGTGCCGGCGCTGGACGGCCTCGTAGACCTTGACGACCCGCAGGGGGCGCAGCAGCGGCAGGATCACCACCACGGCGTCCAGGGGATGCTTGCGCACGAAGCGCAGCCCCTGCCCGCTCAGGCGCCACAGCACCGCGTAATTGAGGGCGAACAGCGCCCAGGAGGCCAGCATCACCGCGAGGGCCAGAGCCTGCAGCGGGTCCGTCAGACCCGGCGCCAGGACGCGGACCGCGTAGGAGCCGAGAAAGACCAGCGACGCGACGGCGAGCGGCAGCTCGGTGCGCTGCTCCCAGCGCTCTCTGCGAGTGTCATCGTCCACGAGCCCAGCTTGTCGCGGCGGCCTTTTCCCACAACCCCGCCGACACGCCGCGAACGGGCGACGCCATATGCTGCACTGCATGACGAGTGAGCCGGAGCAGCAGTGGGGAGTGGGCACCCAGGACGCCTTCCAGCGTCTGTGGACGCCCCATCGGATGGCCTACATCCAGGGCGAGAACAAGCCGACCGGCCCCGGGGCCGACGACGGCTGCCCCTTCTGCTCCATCCCGGCCAAGTCCGACGAGGACGGGCTGATCGTCAGGCGCGGCGAGCAGGTCTACGCCGTCCTCAACCTCTACCCCTACAACGGCGGCCACCTCATGGTCGTCCCCTACCGTCACGTCGCCGACTACACGGACCTCACGGACGCCGAGACGAGCGAGCTCGCCGCCCTCACCAAGCAGGCGATGACGGCCCTGCGCACGGCCTCGGGCGCCCACGGCTTCAACATCGGCATGAACCAGGGCACGGTCGCGGGCGCCGGCATCGCGGCCCACCTCCACCAGCACATCGTGCCCCGCTGGGGCGGCGACACGAACTTCATGCCCGTGGTGGGCCACACCCGGGTACTGCCCCAGCTCCTGGCGGACACCAGGAAGATGCTGGCGGACGCGTGGCCGACGGCCTGATCACAGCCACTCCGGCACAATGATCCAGCCCGTCCGGCGTTCGAGGACGAGGCCGCAGGCCGAAAGGGGGCCTGGGGGCGCAGCCCCCAGAAACGCGCACCCCCACTCACCCGCACCGAGATCCAGCCGAACCGCCGGAGGTCTACGCGTCGTACACGTCGGCCTTCCGCGGCGTCGGATCCTGCACCTGCGTGCTCAGGAACGCCGACCTCGTGCCGAACTTCTCCGTGTCCACGCCGTTCTCCTGCAGCACCCGTATCGCCGCCGAGTGCACCACCCGCAGCACCGGCGTGGCCGCGCGGAGCGCGTCGTCGGCCATGAAGCGGTGCCGCCAGGGCTGATCGGCCCACGCGTGCCGCAGACCGAACGGCTCGGGCAGGGCTATCGTGCCGCCGAGCCAGTTCAGCAGCGGCGGGTACCAGGACAGCGGGGCGCGCACGGTCAGCCGTACGACCTCGTCGGTGTTGACCAGCGGAAGCGCCACCTTGCGGGTCTCCCACGGCTTGAACGACTTCTGGACCTCCTTGGACGGCGCCTCGGGCTTGCTGGTGAACAGGCCGTTGACGGGGCCCAGCGCATGGCCGGTGACCTCGATGCGCAGCGTCTGGTGCAGCACGGTCACCGTGATCATCATGGTGATGACCAGCTGGCCGTCCCACAGCGTCCACTGCACGCCCAGGTAGTGCCGGTCGCCGGCGCCGAACTGCTGCTTGTTGCAGATGTCCTGTATGGCGTGCGACTTGACCTGGAAGGCGTCCACGTCCGTGCCCTCGGGCCGGGAGACGGCCTTCGCGCCCTCCGCGATCGGCGTGACGATCCAGTGCCGTACGGACGGGGTCGGGAAACCGCCGGTGTTGATGGTGTTCCGCTCCAGCATGCGCAGGTCGTCGTGGATCGCCCTGATCACGTCCCAGCTGCGGAAGGGGTGGATCTCGCGGCTGGGGTCGGCCGGCACCAGGTCCTCGGCGAGCTGCCAGCTGCCCCAGCGCGTGCCCATGCCGAGGATGCCCTTGGGCCCGGCGTAGAACACGGAGTTGGACTGCTGCTCGGCGGCGAGCTTGGCGAGCGACTGGCGCAGCGCGTCCGCCTTCGTCTCACCGGGGCTGGTGGGCACCGCCTCGGGCACCTTGGCGCCGATGCTGCTGCCGGCGAGGAGGCTGTCCCAGCGCCCGCGCAGGTCCTTCGCCGTGCGCTCGCAGATCTGCTTGGCCCAGAACCAGCCGATGACGGGCATGACGACGCACGCACGCGCGTACCAGGCCCAGAATCCGGTGAACGGCATGCGGATCAGGAAGATCACCGCGAGGGCGCCGACGGCCACCAGGAGCGTCGTGCCCATCGCGCCCGCCCGCCGGTCCGCGGTGCGGGAGACCGCCATGCGGATCTGGAAGACCAGCAGCCAGACGAGCAGGCCGGGCAGGAACAGCAGCCCGCAGAGCACCATCACGATGGACAGCATCTGGTCGCGGGCCTTGCGGATGTTGTTCGCCGCGAGGGCGTGCTCCACGGCGACCTGCGGCTCGGAACCGAAGGACTGGATGAGGGGCTTGCGGCCCGGGCTCAGCATGCGGTCGACGATCGCCCGGGAGAAGGCCTCGCCCAGGTTGGGCCGGAATATCGCCGCCCAGGAGCGCCCCGGTTTGACCTCGGTCTGGTGCCACTCGTTGTCGGCCTTCTTGATGTCCACCACCGGGTTGTCCCGGTAGGCCGCGGAGGCCAGCGCGAACGTCGCCGTCTGGCTCTCGTCGCCCGTGCGCGGCACCTGCGGACCGAAGATGTCCCCGTAGCCGCTCTCAACGGTCATTCCCGCCCCCGATCGCCGCCCGATACCGCCTCTGCGGCTCTTCCCGACTTCCTTGCTCCGCACACCTGTTGATCAGGTCATCGCGCAGATGTGTTGATTCGACCACGAGTTGATTCGACGACGAGTCGATCCGACGAACGCTCCCGCGGAAACTTGATCAGCTTGTCATCAGCGTATCCGCAGCCACCGACAATCGTCGGCGGACGGCCGAAGCCGCCCGCCGACGCGGAGGGGAGCCTTCCGCGAAAGCCGTCCGCGTGCCCCCGCACGCCACTTGCGGAGCACCCGGTGTCAACTACGAGGCCTGTCGCGCCTCTTCACGAATCCTTTCCGCGATCTGCGGCGGCATCGGCTCGTGCCGCGCGTAGGAACGGTTGAAGCGCGCGGTGCCGTGCGAGAGGGAGCGCAGGTCCACGGCGTACCGCCCGATCTCGATCTCGGGCACCTCGGCCCGTACGACGGTGCGGCCGCCGCTGGTCTGTTCCGTGCCCAGCACCCGGCCCCGCCGCCCGGACAGGTCGCTCATCACGGCGCCCACGTAGTCGTCGCCGACCAGCACGCTCACCTCGGCGACCGGCTCCAGCAGGTGGATCTTCACGTCGGCCGCGGCCTCCCGCAGCGCCAGCGCGCCCGCCGTCTGGAAAGCGGCGTCAGAGGAGTCCACGGAGTGCGCCTTGCCGTCGAGCAGCGTCACCCGGACGTCGATCAGCGGATAGCCGGCCGCGACTCCCTTGGCCGCCTGGGCCCGTACGCCCTTCTCGACCGACGGGATGAACTGCCGCGGCACCGCGCCGCCGACCACCTTGTCCACGAACTCGATGCCCGAGCCACCGGGCAGCGGCTCCACCTCGATCTCGCAGATGGCGAACTGCCCGTGCCCGCCGGACTGCTTCACATGCCGGCCGCGCCCGCCGGACTTGCCCGCGAACGTCTCCCGCAGGGAGACCCTGTGCGGTACGACGTCGACCTGGACGCCGTAGCGGCTGCGCAGCCTCTCCAGCGCCACGTCCGCGTGTGCCTCGCCCAGGCACCACAGGACCACCTGGTGGGTGTCCTGGTTCTGTTCGAGCCGCATCGTCGGGTCCTCGGCGACCAGCCGGGACAGCCCCTGCGAGAGCTTGTCCTCGTCCGCCTTGCTGTGCGCCTCGATGGCGAGCGGCAGCAGCGGGTCGGGCATCTCCCACGGCTCCATCAGGAGCGGGTCGTCCTTGGCCGAGAGCGTGTCGCCGGTCTCCGCGCGGCCCAGCTTGGCCACGCACACCAGGTCGCCGGCGATGGCGTGCGTCACGGGGCGCTGCTGCTTGCCGAACGGTGTGGACAGCGCGCCGATGCGCTCGTCGACGTCGTGGTCCTCGTGGCCGCGGTCGGCCAGTCCGTGCCCGGAGACGTGCACCGTCTCGTCGGGGCGCAGGGTGCCGGAGAAGACGCGGACCAGGGAGACCCGGCCGACGTAGGGGTCGGACGCCGTCTTGACGACCTCGGCGACCAGCGGGCCCTCGGTGTCGCAGGCCTTGATCTCGCGCGGTTTGCCGTCGATGGTCGTCACCCCGGGAGTGGGGTGCTCGAACGGCGTCGGGAAGCCGCCCGTGACCAGTTCCAGCAGTTCGACCGTGCCCAGCCCCTGCCTGGAACCCTCGGCCGCGGGTGCGGCGGCCAGGACCGGGAAGAACACCCCGCGTGCGACGGCCCGCTCCAGGTCGTCGATGAGCGTCTTGACGTCGATCTGCTCGCCGCCCAGGTAGCGGTCCATGAGGGTCTCGTCCTCGCTCTCCGAGATGATCCCCTCGATCAGCCGGTTGCGGGCCTCCTCGATCTGCGGCAGCTGGTCCTCGCCCGGCTCCGACTCCTTGCGCTCGCCGGTCGAGTAGTCGAACAGTTTCTGCGACAGCAGCCCGACCAGGCCCGTCACGGGCGCGTGCCCGTCGGGACCCTGGGGGCCGTGCAGCGGCGTGTAGAGCGGGAGCACGGCGTCGGGGTCGTCGCCGCCGAAGGCCTCCGCGCAGGTGCGCGTCATCTCCTCGAAGTCCGCCCGGGCGGCCTCCAGGTGCGTCACGACGATCGCCCGGGGCATGCCGACGGCCGCGCACTCCTCCCAGACCATGCGCGTCGAGCCGTCCACGCCGTCGGAGGCGGAGACGACGAAAAGGGCCGCGTCCGCCGCTCGCAGACCGGCCCTGAGCTCACCGACGAAGTCGGCGTATCCGGGGGTGTCCAGAAGGTTG
This sequence comes from Streptomyces sp. C1-1, assembly GCF_050214755.1. NCBI lineage: Bacteria > Bacillati > Actinomycetota > Actinomycetes > Kitasatosporales > Streptomycetaceae > Streptomyces > Streptomyces sp. C1-1. The sequence goes on from NZ_CP189826.1 coordinate 8,119,527, forward strand.
ATCTTGATGCCGTCCCATTCGACCGGCACCAGGGAGAGCTGCACCGAACGATTCTGCCGGTGCTCGATCTCGTCGTAGTCGGAGACGGTGCCGCCGTCCTCCACGCGGCCCGCCCGGTTCACCGCCCCCGCTGTCAGCGCGAGGGCCTCCACCAACGTCGTCTTGCCCGATCCGGAGTGGCCGACCAGCACCACATTCCGTACGGACGCGGGGTGGTCGGCCGCTGTTGCCCTGCCGGCGGCTCCGGGGTGTGCGTTCGCCTTGTCGCCCATGATCCTGCCTCCCGTGCACGGTGAGGTCACTGTGGGCGCGGGCGTACGGGGCCGCGTGCGGTGACGGCTCCGATGACGCCCGCGGTTCTTCGAGCTTTCCACTCCCGTCACGGTGCGTCCATACGGAGGACGTGATCGTGCCCGTAGGTCCCCTCGGCGACGGCCACTGGTCCTGTCCGGCAGTGCCCGGCGGTCGCACACACGCGCGCGTGGCTACGATGGGCCAGCCGGTGGCCACAGGGGCCGAGCCGGTCACACCGACCGTCGGGAAGGCCATGCTGAACAAGTACGCGCGTGCATTCTTCACGCGTGTCCTCACACCGTTCGCCGCGTTTCTCATCCGCCGGGGCGTCAGCCCGGACACGGTCACGCTGCTGGGCACCGCGGGCGTGGTCGCCGGTGCCCTGGTCTTCTACCCCATGGGCGAGTTCTTCTGGGGCACGGTCGTCATCACGCTGTTCGTCTTCTCCGACCTGGTCGACGGCAACATGGCCCGCCAGCTCGGACGCAGCAGCCGCTGGGGCGCGTTCCTCGACTCCACGCTCGACCGCGTCGCCGACGGCGCGATCTTCGGCGGATTCGCCCTCTGGTACGCGGGCGACGGCAACGACAACGTCCTGTGCGCCGTCTCCATCTTCTGCCTGGCAAGCGGCCAGGTGGTGTCGTACACGAAGGCCCGGGGCGAGTCGATCGGCCTGCCGGTCGCCGTCAACGGCCTCGTCGAGCGGGCCGAGCGCCTGGTCATCTCGCTCGTCGCGGCCGGTCTCGCCGGACTGCACAAGTTCGGCGTGCCGGGGATCCAGTACCTGCTGCCCGTCGCCCTGTGGATCGTCGCCGTCGGCAGCCTCGTCACCCTCGTCCAGCGCGTCGTCACGGTCCGCCGCGAATCGGCCGAGGCCGAGGCGGCGGCCGCCGCCCAGGAGAGCGAGAATGCCTCCCAGGGGAGTGAGGCGGCGAAGTGAGCGTCCGGGATCAGCTGACCGACGGGCTGTACGGCCTGGGCTGGAGCACGGTCAAGAAGCTTCCCGAGCCGGCCGCCGTACGGCTCGGCCGGAGCATCGCCGACCTCGCCTGGAAGCGGCGCGGCAAGGGCGTGCAGCGCCTGGAGGCCAACTACGCGCGCGTGGTGCCGGACGCGAGCCCCGAGCGCCTCGCCGAGCTCTCACGCGCGGGGATGCGCTCGTACCTGCGCTACTGGATGGAGTCCTTCCGGCTGCCCGCGTGGAGCGCCGAACGCGTCAGGACGGGCTTCGACCCCAAGGACGTGCACTACCTCACCGACGGCATCGCCTCCGGCAGGGGCGTCGTTCTCGCGCTGCCGCACATGGCCAACTGGGACCTGGCCGGCGCCTGGGTCACCACCGCGCTCGAGACGCCGTTCACCACCGTCGCCGAACGCCTCAAGCCCGAGAGCCTCTACGACCGTTTCGTCGCCTACCGCGAGGGCCTCGGCATGGAGGTCCTCCCGCACAGCGGCGGCACCGCCTTCGGCACCCTGGCCCGCCGACTGCGCGACGGCGGCCTGGTCTGCCTGGTCGCCGAGCGCGACCTGTCGACCTCGGGCGTGGAGGTCGAGTTCTTCGGTGAGGCCACCCGGATGCCGGCCGGTCCGGCCCTTCTGGCCCAGCAGACCGGCGCGCTCCTGCTGCCGGTCACGCTCTGGTACGACGACTCGCCCGTCATGCGGGGGCGCGTGCATCCCCCGATCGAGGTGCCGGAGACAGGCAACCGGGCCGAGAAGACGTCTGTCATGACACAGGCGCTGGCCGACACCTTCGCCACCGGGATCGCCGACCATCCGGAGGACTGGCACATGCTGCAGCGTCTGTGGCTCAAGGACCTCGACCCCGCACGTGATCCCGCCAAGGGGGCCTTGTGAGGATCGGCATCGTCTGCCCGTACTCCTGGGACGTACCGGGCGGCGTCCAGTTCCACATCCGCGACCTCGCCGAGTACTTCATCCGGCTCGGTCACGAGGTGTCCGTCCTGGCGCCCGCCGACGACGACACCCCGCTGCCGCCGTACGTCGTCTCGGCGGGCCGCGCGGTCCCGGTGCCGTACAACGGCTCGGTGGCCCGCCTGAACTTCGGTTTCCTCTCGGCGGCCCGGGTGCGCCGCTGGCTGCACGACGGCCACTTCGACGTCGTGCACATCCACGAGCCGACCTCGCCGTCGCTGGGCCTGCTCACCTGCTGGGCGGCGTCGGGCCCGATCGTGGCGACCTTCCACACCTCCAACCCGCGCTCCAAGGCGATGATCGCCGCGTACTCGATCCTGCAGGCGGCCCTGGAGAAGATCAGCGCGCGGATCGCGGTGAGCGAGTACGCCCGCCGCACCCTGGTCGAGCACCTGGGCGGCGACGCGGTGGTCATCCCGAACGGCGTGGACGTCGACTTCTTCGCCAAGGCCGAGCCCAACCCCGCCTGGCAGGGCGACACGATCGGCTTCATCGGCCGCATCGACGAGCCGCGCAAGGGCCTGCCGGTGCTGATGCGGGCCCTGCCGAAGATCCTCGCGGCCCGGCCGCAGACACGGCTGCTGGTCGCGGGCCGGGGCGACGAGGAGGAGGCGGTCGAGTCGCTGCCCGCCGAACTGCGCTCCCGCGTCGAGTTCCTCGGCATGGTCAGCGACGAGGACAAGGCCCGCTTCCTGCGCAGCGTCGACCTCTACGTCGCCCCGAACACCGGCGGCGAGAGCTTCGGCATCATCCTCGTCGAGGCGATGTCGGCGGGCGCGCCGGTCCTCGCCTCGGACCTGGACGCCTTCGCGCAGGTGCTGGACCAGGGAGCGGCCGGAGAGCTGTTCGCCAACGAGGACTCCGACGCACTGGCGCAGGCGGCCGTGCGGCTGCTCGGGGACCCGGGGCGCCGGGCCGAGCTCCGCGAGCGGGGCAGCGCGCACGTACGGCGCTTCGACTGGTCGACGGTCGGGGCGGACATCCTGTCGGTGTACGAGACGGTGACGGACGGGACGACGGCGGTCGCGGCGGCGGACGACCGGGTGCCGGGGCTGCGGGCGCGGTTCGGGCTGGCGCGGGACTGACGCCCCCTCCGGGCGCCGTGACGTGCCCGGTAACGTGAGCGCCCGTGACCGCAACCCTGATCTGGATCCTCGCCGCCCTCGTCGCGTTCGGCCTGTACCTGAGCTGGACCGCGGGCCGCCTGGACCGGCTGCACGCCCGGATCGACGCCGCCCGCGCCGCACTCGACGCCCAGCTGCTGCGCAGGGCCTCGGTGGCCCAGGAACTGGCCACCTCGGGCGTGCTCGACCCGGCCGCGTCGATCGTCCTGTACGAGGCCGCGCACGCCGCCCGGCAGGCCGAGGAGGAGCAGCGGGAGGTCGCCGAGAGCGAGCTGAGCCAGGCGCTGCGGGCGGTGTTCGCCGAGTCGGCCCAGGTCGAGGTGGTGCGCGAGGCCCCCGGTGGCGAGGCGGCCACCCACGAGCTCGCGGAGGCCGTACGCCGCGTCCCGATGGCCCGCCGCTTCCACAACGACGCGGTCGGCGCGGCTCACCGGCTCCGCGAACACCGCAAGGTCCGCTGGTTCCGCCTGGCGGGTCACGCCCCCGTCCCGATGGCCTTCGAGATGGACGACGAACCACCGGCCGGCCTGGCGGACCGGGCGGCCTGAGACGCCGGCCCGGCGGCGCGCGGCCCGGCCGGCGCGGGGCCGGATCGGGCGGCTCGGCGGCAAAACGATCCACCGGGTTGTCATTGGCCCTTGCCGTGGACTGGTGCGCTCACGTTTCCTCGGGGATTGCAGAAACCCTCTTTCCCTTCAGTGAGGTCATCCGTGTCCAGCACGCTCTCCGAAAACCAGGCCCCCGAGACCGGCACCGCGCGCGTGAAGCGCGGTATGGCCGAGCAGCTCAAGGGTGGCGTGATCATGGACGTCGTCACGCCGGAGCAGGCGAAGATCGCCGAGGACGCGGGCGCCGTCGCCGTCATGGCCCTGGAGCGGGTCCCGGCCGACATCCGCAAGGACGGCGGCGTGGCCCGCATGTCCGACCCGGACATGATCGAGGGCATCATCGAGGCCGTCTCCATCCCGGTCATGGCCAAGTCCCGCATCGGCCACTTCGTCGAGGCCCAGGTCCTGCAGTCCCTCGGCGTCGACTACATCGACGAGTCCGAGGTCCTCACCCCGGCCGACGAGGTCAACCACTCCGACAAGTGGGCCTTCACCACCCCCTTCGTCTGCGGCGCCACCAACCTCGGCGAGGCCCTGCGCCGCATCGCCGAGGGCGCGGCCATGATCCGCTCCAAGGGCGAGGCCGGCACCGGCAACGTCGTCGAGGCCGTCCGCCACCTGCGCCAGATCAAGAACGAGATCGCCCGCCTGCGCGGCTACGACAACCACGAGCTGTACGCCGCCGCCAAGGAGCTGCGCGCCCCGTACGAGCTGGTCAAGGAGGTCGCCGAGCTCGGCAAGCTCCCCGTGGTGCTGTTCTCCGCCGGTGGCGTCGCCACCCCGGCCGACGCCGCGCTGATGCGTCAGCTCGGCGCCGAGGGCGTCTTCGTCGGCTCGGGCATCTTCAAGTCCGGCGACCCGGCCAAGCGCGCCGCCGCCATCGTCAAGGCCACCACCTTCTACGACGACCCGAAGATCATCGCGGACGCGTCGCGCAACCTCGGCGAGGCCATGGTCGGCATCAACTGCGACACCCTGCCCGAGGCCGAGCGCTACGCCAACCGCGGCTGGTAAGGCACCGGATCACATGAACACCCCCGTCATAGGCGTCCTGGCCCTCCAGGGCGACGTACGGGAGCACCTCATCGCCCTGGCCGCGGCCGACGCCGTGGCCAGGCCGGTCAGGCGCCCCGAAGAACTCGCCGAGGTGGACGGCCTCGTCATCCCCGGCGGCGAGTCCACCACCATCTCCAAGCTGGCCGTCCTCTTCGGCGTGATGGAGCCCCTCCGCGCGCGCGTGCGGGCCGGCATGCCGGTCTACGGCACCTGCGCCGGCATGATCATGCTCGCCGACAAGATCCTCGACCCGCGCTCGGGCCAGGAGACCTTCGGCGGCATCGACATGATCGTGCGCCGCAACGCCTTCGGCCGGCAGAACGAGTCCTTCGAAGCGGCGGTCGACGTCAAGGGCGTCGAGGGCGATCCTGTAGAAGGCGTCTTCATCCGCGCCCCCTGGGTCGAGTCCGTCGGCGCCGAGACCGAGGTGCTCGCCGAGCACGAGGGCCACATCGTCGCGGTCCGCCAGGGCAACGCGCTCGCCACGTCGTTCCACCCGGAACTGACCGGCGACCACCGCGTGCACTCCCTGTTCGTCGACATGGTGCACGCGAACCGGGCGACGGAGTCCTAGTAGGATTCCTGGCGTTCGTTGCAGAGATGGGTTACGCGAAGGAGACAGGCAGATGTCCGGCCACTCTAAATGGGCCACGACGAAGCACAAGAAGGCCGTGATCGACGCCAAGCGCGGCAAGCTCTTCGCGAAGCTGATCAAGAACATCGAGGTCGCGGCGCGCATGGGCGGCGTCGACCTCGACGGCAACCCGACGCTCTACGACGCCGTCCAGAAGGCGAAGAAGTCGTCGGTCCCGAACAAGAACATCGACTCCGCGATCAAGCGCGGCGGTGGTCTCGAGGCCGGCGGCGCCGACTACGAGACGATCATGTACGAGGGCTACGGCCCGAACGGCGTCGCGGTGCTCATCGAGTGCCTCACCGACAACCGCAACCGCGCCGCCTCCGACGTGCGCGTCGCCATGACCCGCAACGGCGGCTCCATGGCCGACCCCGGCTCGGTGTCGTACCTGTTCAACCGCAAGGGCGTCGTCATCGTCCCCAAGGGCGAGCTGGCCGAGGACGACGTCCTGGCCGCCGTCCTGGACGCGGGTGCCGAGGAGGTCAACGACCTGGGCGAGTCCTTCGAGGTGCTCAGCGAGGCCACCGACCTGGTCGCGGTCCGCACCGCCCTGCAGGAGGCCGGGATCGACTACGACTCCGCCGAGGCCAACTTCGTCCCGACCATGCAGGTCGAGCTGGACGAGGAGGGCGCCAAGAAGATCTTCAAGCTGATCGACGCGCTCGAGGACAGCGACGACGTGCAGAACGTCTTCGCCAACTTCGACGTCAGCGACGAGGTCATGGAGAAGGTCGACGCGTAGCGCTGCCGCGAGCTGAGCGGATTTCGGCGGGCCGATGGGACACGTCCCACCGGCCCGCCGCTGTTGTCAGTGGCAGCGGATAGCCTTGCGGCAGTCAAAGATCACCGTCCACGGACCGGAACCGGCCATTGAGGGACCCCGACGGTGCTCGGCCAGGTCCGCGAGAGCGGCGGCGGTTCAGCCGCAAAGAGGGGAGGGGGCGCGGTGCGTGTACTCGGGGTGGACCCCGGGCTGACCCGGTGTGGAGTCGGCGTCGTCGAGGGGGTGGCGGGCCGGCCGCTGACCATGGTCGGCGTGGGTGTCGTACGGACGCCCGCGGACGCCGAGCTGGGGCACCGTCTCGTCGCGATCGAACAGGGCATCGAGGCCTGGCTGGACGAGCACCGGCCCGAGTACGTGGCAGTGGAGCGCGTGTTCAGCCAGCACAACGTACGGACCGTGATGGGCACCGCCCAGGCCAGCGCCGTCGCCATGCTCTGCGCCGCCCGCCGCGGCATCCCCGTCGCCCTGCACACCCCCAGCGAGGTCAAGGCGGCCGTCACCGGCAGCGGACGCGCCGACAAGGCCCAGGTCGGCGCCATGGTCACCCGCCTCCTGCGGCTCGACGCGCCCCCGAAGCCCGCCGACGCCGCGGACGCCCTCGCGCTCGCCATCTGCCACATCTGGCGCGCCCCCGCGCAGAACCGACTCCAGCAGGCCGTGGCCCTGCACGCAGCCCAGGCGGCCAAGGCCGCCCAGGCATCTTCGAAAGGCCGTATCGCATGATCGCGTTCGTCAGCGGCCCGGTCGCCGCCCTGGCACCCGACTCCGCGGTGGTCGAGGTGGGCGGGATCGGCATCGCCGTCCAGTGCACGCCCAACACCCTCTCCGGGCTGCGCATGGGCCAGCAGACCAAGCTCGCCACCTCCCTGGTGGTACGGGAGGACTCGCTCACCCTGTACGGCTTCGTGGACGACGACGAACGCCAGGTCTTCGAGCTGCTGCAGACGGCGAGCGGAGTCGGCCCCCGCCTCGCCCAGGCGATGCTGGCCGTGCACAGCCCGGACGCCCTGCGCCGCGCCATCGCCACCAGTGACGAGAGGGCCCTCACCGCCGTCCCGGGCATCGGCAAGAAGGGCGCCCAGAAGCTGTTGCTGGAGCTCAAGGACCGGCTCGGCGAACCGGTCGGTGCCCCCGCGGTCGGCGCCCCCGTCACCCAGGGCTGGCGCGACCAGCTGCACGCCGCGCTCATCGGCCTGGGATACGCCACCCGCGAGGCCGACGAGGCGGTGACCGCGGTGGCACCGCAGGCCGAGGCCGCCGAGGGCACCCCGCAGGTCGGACAGCTGCTGAAGGCGGCCCTGCAGACCCTCAACCGCGCCCGCTGACCACCCCGAACCCGAGGCACACCACATGAACTGGGACGACACCACCGACACCTCCGCCGAGCGGCTCGTCGGTGCGTCCGCCGACCGTGAGGACCAGGCCGTCGAGGCCGCCCTGCGCCCCAAGGACCTGGGCGAGTTCATCGGCCAGGAGAAGGTCCGCGAACAGCTCGACCTGGTGCTGCGCGCCGCACGCGCCCGCGGCGCCACCGCCGACCATGTGCTCCTCTCCGGCGCCCCCGGCCTCGGCAAGACCACCCTCTCCATGATCATCGCGGCGGAGATGGGCGCCCCCATCCGCATCACCAGCGGACCCGCCATCCAGCACGCCGGCGACCTGGCCGCGATCCTGTCCTCCCTCCAGGAGGGCGAGGTCCTCTTCCTCGACGAGATCCACCGCATGTCCCGGCCCGCCGAGGAGATGCTGTACATGGCGATGGAGGACTTCCGCGTCGACGTCATCGTCGGCAAGGGCCCCGGCGCCACCGCGATCCCGCTCGAACTGCCCCCCTTCACCCTGGTCGGCGCCACCACGCGCGCGGGTCTGCTGCCGCCCCCGCTGCGCGACCGCTTCGGCTTCACCGCGCACATGGAGTTCTACGAGCCCGCCGAGCTGGAGCGCGTCATCCACCGCTCCGCGAACCTGCTCGACGTGGAGATCCAGGCCGACGGCGCCGCCGAGATCGCCGGCCGCTCCCGCGGCACGCCCCGTATCGCCAACCGCCTGCTGCGCCGCGTACGGGACTACGCCCAGGTCAAGGCCGACGGCCTCATCACGCGGGACATAGCGGCCGCGGCCCTCGCGGTGTACGAGGTCGACGCCCGGGGCCTGGACCGCCTCGACCGCGGTGTACTGGAGGCGCTGCTGAAACTGTTCGGCGGCGGACCCGTCGGCCTGTCCACCCTCGCCGTCGCCGTGGGGGAGGAGCGCGAGACCGTCGAAGAGGTCGCCGAGCCCTTCCTCGTACGGGAGGGGCTGCTGGCCCGCACCCCGCGCGGCCGGGTCGCCACGCCCGCCGCATGGGCGCATCTCGGCCTCACCCCGCCCCGCTCCGCCACTGCGGGAAACGGACAACAGGACCTGTTCGGGACGTGATGCCATTGTGACGGCGCCGGCATTGGCCGGGTCAGGAACCCAGGTGCCATGCTGAGCGTTGTTCCATGCGCGCGGACTCGCTTAGACTCCGCCGATGCCGCCTTTGTCGGCGGCATACATACCCCCATCCATGAGGCCGCTCTCCATCGCGGTCGTGCGAAGGAAATTCCGTCCCGTGAATATCACCATGCTCCTCCCGTTCATCGTGCTCATCGGGGCCATGTTCCTCATGACCCGTTCGGCCAAGCGCAAGCAGCAGCAGGCCCAGCAGATGCGGAACGAGATGCAGCCCGGCAGTGGCGTACGCACGATCGGGGGCATGTACGCGACGGTCAAGGAGGTCAACGAGGACACGGTCCTCCTCGACGCCGGCCCGGGCGTGGACCTCCTCTTCGCGAAGAACGCCATCGGTTCCGTGCTCAGCGATGACGAGTACAACCGCATCGTGCACGGCATCGAGCACGACCTGAAGTCCGACACCGACGTCGTCCCGGACGACGCCTCCTCCCTCACCGAGACCGACGACTCCGCCGACGAAGCTGCCGCCGCCTCCGACGACAAGTCCGTCGACCTCGGTAAGAAGGACGCGACCGAGGAGCCGGCCGACGAGACCGCCGCCACGGAGACGAAGTCGGACGAGGAGCCGAAGAAGACCGACGGCGACTCCGACGCGAAGTAGTCACGTCCCGGGGCGCGCGGCCGACCTCGCGCGCCCCGGGACGTGTCGTCTCGCACACGGGGATCCCGACACCATGTCATGGCCGACACCGCGCTGACCCGGCGTGGAACGGCCCGAGAGGGAGTACGAGAAGGTGGCAGCACCTAAAAAGGGCCGAAGCGCGAGCGCCCAGAGCAAGCCAGGGCGCTCGCTGGCCCTCATTCTGATCGCCATCGTGGCGCTCACCGGTGGGATGTTCGCCTCCGGGAACACCACTCCGCGCCTCGGCATCGACCTGGCCGGTGGTACGAGCATCACCCTTCAGGCGGTGAACGAGCCGGGCCAGCCCAACGCGATCAACAAGACCAACATGGACACCGCGGTCGCCATCATGAACCGCCGTGTCAACGGTCTGGGCGTGTCCGAGACGGAGGTGCAGACCCAGGGCAGCAGCAACATCATCGTCAACATCCCCCGGGGCACGAACTCCAAGGAAGCGCGCGACCAGGTCGGCACCACCGCCAAGCTGTACTTCCGCCCGGTGCTCACCACCGAGGTCTCCGGCGGCTCGGCGAAGGCCAGCCCGTCGCCCAGCACCTCCGGCAGCCCCTCGGCCAAGGCCACCGACAAGGGGCAGAAGGCCACCGGCACGTCGACTCCCTCGTCCTCCGCGAGCCCGTCGGCGACGGCCACCTCGCAGGGCCGCGCGGTCACCGACGCCCTCAAGGCGGACGCGACGCCGAGCGCCACCGCCTCCTCCGGCTCGAAGACGTCCGCCAGCCCCACCCCGTCGGCGAGCAGCAGCTCGGCCGCCGGCAACGCGGCCGCCAAGCTGCAGGCGCAGTACGCCGCCCTCGACTGCACGAAGAAGACGGTGCAGACCACCGCGGGCAAGAACGCCAAGGCCTCCGAGCCCACCGTCGCCTGCGGCAAGAACTCCTCGGGCCAGTGGCAGAAGTACATCCTCGGCCCCGCCGGCGTCGACGGCACGGACGTGAAGAAGGCCCAGGCCGTCTTCAACACGCAGAGCAGCGCCGGCTGGACCGTCACGATGGAGTTCACCTCCAAGGGCGCCAAGAAGTTCGGCGACATCACCGGTGAGCTGGCCAAGAACCAGCCCCCGCAGAACCAGTTCGCGATCGTCCTCGACGGCAACGTCGTCTCCGACCCGCGCGTCTCGGAGGCGCTGACCGGCGGCAGCGCGGAGATCACCGGCAGCTTCAGCCAGCAGGAGGCCCAGGGCCTCGCCAACATGCTGTCCTACGGCGCGCTCCCGCTCTCCTTCAAGGAGCAGAGCGTGACCACCGTGACGGCCGCGCTCGGCGGTGAGCAGCTGCACGCGGGTCTGATCGCGGGTGCGATCGGCCTGGGTCTGGTCATCATCTACCTGCTCGCCTTCTACCGCGGGCTGTCGATCGTCGCGATCCCCTCCCTGCTGGTGTCGGCGATCCTCACCTACGTGATCATGTCGCTGCTCGGCCCCACGATCCACTTCGCGCTGAACCTGCCGGCCGTCTGCGGCGCCATCGTCGCGATCGGCATCACAGCGGACTCGTTCATCGTGTTCTTCGAACGCATCCGGGACGAGATCCGTGAGGGCCGCACGCTGCGTCCCGCCGTGGAGCGGGCCTGGCCGCGCGCCCGGCGTACCATCCTGGTCTCCGACTTCGTGTCGTTCCTGGCCGCCGCGGTGCTGTTCATCGTGACCGTCGGCAAGGTCCAGGGCTTCGCGTTCACGCTCGGTCTGACCACCGTGCTCGACGTGGTCGTCGTCTTCTTCTTCACCAAGCCGCTGATGACGATCCTCGCCCGACGCAAGTTCTTCGCGAGCGGCCACAAGTGGTCGGGACTCGACCCGAAGGGCCTGGGCGCCAAGGCCCCCCTGCGCCGCACCCGCCGTCCCTCCGGCCCCGTCGCGGGCCCTGTCGACCCGAAGGAAGCGTGAGCGATGTCGAAACTCGGCAACCTCGGCGCCCGACTCCACCGCGGCGAGATCAGCTACGACTTCGTCGGCAAGCGCAAGATCTGGTACGGCATCTCCATCCTGATCACCATCACGGCCATCGTCGGCCTGGCGGTGCGCGGCCTGAACATGGGCATCGACTTCCGGGGCGGCGCCGTCTTCACCACCGGGAAGACCAGTGTCTCGGTGACGCAGGCGGAGACCTACGCGTCGCGGGCGGCCGGCCACGACGCGGTGGTGCAGAAGCTCGGCACCGGCGGCCTGCGCATCCAGATCGCCGGCATGGACACCGAGAAGTCGGACGCCACCAAGGCCGAACTGGCCAAGGACCTGAACATGTCCACCGAGTCCATCGCCGCCGACCTGGTCGGCCCGAGCTGGGGTGACCAGATCGCCAACAAGGCCTGGGAGGGCCTCGGCATCTTCATGGTGCTCGTGGTGATCTACCTGGCGATCGCCTTCGAGTGGCGCATGGCGCTCGCGGCCCTGGTCGCGCTGATCCACGACATCACCATCACGACCGGTATCTACGCCCTGGTCGGCTTCGAGGTCACACCGGGCACGGTCATCGGTCTGCTGACGATCCTCGGTTACTCGCTCTACGACACGGTCGTCGTCTTCGACAGCCTCAAGGAGCAGACGAAGGACATCACCAAGCAGACCCGCTTCACCTACAGCGACATCGCCAACAGGTCGATCAACGGCACCCTCGTCCGTTCGATCAACACCACGATCGTCGCCCTGCTGCCGGTGGCGGGCCTTCTGTTCATCGGCGGCGGCTTCCTCGGCGCGGGAACCCTCAACGACATCTCGCTGTCGCTGTTCGTCGGCCTCGCGGCCGGTGCGTACTCCTCGATCTTCATCGCCACGCCGCTCGTGGCCGACCTCAAGGAGCGCGAGCCGCAGATGAAGGCGCTCAAGAAGCGCGTCCTCGCCAAGCGCGCCCAGGCCGCCGCGCAGGACGAGCAGCCGGAGACGATGGACGACGGTTACGGCGACGAGCACGAGGACGCCGCCGCGGCGGTCGTCGGCCCGCGCCACCAGCCCGCCTCCCGCGGCCGAGGCCGCGGCCGTCCGTCCGGGAAGCGCCGATGACCGGCATCCAGGAGCTGCTGCTCAGCCGTATCCGCGATGTCGCGGACTACCCGGAGCCGGGGGTGATGTTCAAGGACATCACCCCGCTCCTGGCGGACCCGGCGGCTTTCACGGCGCTCACCGACGCGCTCGCCGAGGTCGCGGCGAACACGGGCGCCACGAAGGTCGTCGGCCTGGAGGCCCGCGGCTTCATCCTCGGCGCCCCGGTCGCCGTCCGCGCCGGCCTGGGATTCATCCCCGTCCGCAAGGCGGGCAAGCTCCCCGGAGCCACCCTCGCCCAGGCCTACGACCTGGAGTACGGCTCGGCGGAGATCGAGGTCCACGCGGAGGATCTGTCGGCGGACGACCGGATCCTCATCATCGACGATGTCCTCGCCACCGGCGGCACCGCCGAGGCCTCGATCCAGCTGCTCCGCCGGGCGGGAGCCGAGGTCGTGGGTCTCGCCGTCCTCATGGAGCTGGGATTCCTGGGCGGCCGTGCCCGTCTTGAGCCCGCCCTCAAGGGCGCTCCCCTGGAGGCCGTGCTCGCTCTCTGAGCGGAGTTCTCGAAATGACGGAGCCCCGAGTGCGCGCTTGTCGCACTCGGGGCTCCGTCTTTTTCCCCCTGCTATTTACGCAATCCGGTGGACGGCGAAATCAGCAGTCCTCGATGTCGTTGGTTATGATGGTGCCGGGCTCCTTGAGGTGACCCTTCGCATCGGCTCCGGCCGTGATGCGGTGCAGGTTGTTCTCCTGGCCGTCCTTCCACCAGACACACAGGTGCTTCGTGGTGCTGCACGTGTTGTGGTAGTAGATGGTGGTCGTCGTGGTCCCGTCGGCCCAGGACCAGTTGAAGCAACCCGAGCTCCCCCGGTGCGTCGACATGGGGGCCGCGGTCGCCGCCTGGGCGGGAAGTGCGAAAGCCGCACTCAGACCGACTGCCAGAGCCGCAGCCGCCATTGTCTTTCCAAGCATTCTCATGCTCTCCCGTTTCTTTTTCTTTAGAAGCGGAATAGGTCATTTTCCGCTTCTGGGTCGAAGTGGATCTTAGGCGGCGCCCGATGTTCGAGTCAACCGAATTAATTCGCCTTGATTCCTCTGCTCTGTCCAATTAGTGACTTTCGGAGAAAAGCTTTCCGATTTCTTTGCGGGGTCGTGGAATGCAGTGGCGGCCATCCGTGTTACGCGGGTAGACCGTTCTCACATCGGCCTGAAGGCGATCCTGATGCCCAGGATCGCTACCATGGGTCCTCCGGAGCCTGACCGGGGGACCCGGATCGCGCACGAGGAGTCCTCTTGCCAGACGAGGCCCAGCACCTGACCGCCGCCAAGCCCGAGTCCGCCTCGGCAGCCGCGGCCAAACCCGCGCCGACCGAGCCGGTCGCCAAGAACGACACCCGCGGGCCGGTCGAGCACGCCCAGTCCGCGCCCGTCGACAAGTCGGCCGAACAGTCCCGCCCCAAGCCGGCCCCGTCCGAAAGCCCGGTGCCCACGGCCCCGGCGGTGCGCCCGAACACCGGTCAGCCCGCCCGCTCCGGCTCCTCCAACCGCGTCCGCGCCCGCCTCGCCCGCCTCGGCGTCCAGCGCTCCAACCCGTACAACCCGGTGTTGGAGCCGCTGCTGCGGATAGTGCGCAGCAACGACCCGAAGATCGAGACGGCCACGCTCCGCAAGATCGAGACGGCCTACCAGGTCGCCGAGCGCTGGCACCGTGGCCAGAAGCGCAAGAGCGGCGACCCGTACATCACGCACCCCCTCGCGGTGACCACGATCCTCGCCGAGCTGGGCATGGATCCGGCCACCCTGATGGCGGGCCTGCTGCACGACACCGTCGAGGACACCGAGTACGGCCTCGACCAGCTCCGCCGCGACTTCGGCGACTCCGTCGCGCTACTCGTCGACGGCGTCACCAAGCTGGACAAGGTCAAGTTCGGCGAGGCCGCGCAGGCCGAGACCGTGCGCAAGATGGTCGTCGCCATGGCCAAGGACCCGCGCGTCCTGGTCATCAAGCTCGCCGACCGCCTGCACAACATGCGCACCATGCGCTACCTCAAGCGCGAGAAGCAGGAGAAGAAGGCGCGCGAGACCCTCGAGATCTACGCGCCGCTCGCCCACCGCCTCGGTATGAACACCATCAAGTGGGAGCTGGAGGACCTCGCCTTCGCGATCCTCTACCCCAAGATGTACGACGAGATCGTACGGCTGGTGGCCGAGCGGGCACCGAAGCGTGACGAGTACCTGGCCATAGTGACCGACGAGGTGCAGCAGGATCTGCGCGCGGCCCGGATCAAGGCGACCGTCACCGGGCGTCCGAAGCACTACTACAGCGTCTACCAGAAGATGATCGTCCGCGGCCGTGACTTCGCGGAGATCTACGACCTGGTGGGCATCCGCGTCCTCGTGGACACCGTCCGCGACTGCTACGCGGCCCTCGGCACCGTCCACGCGCGATGGAACCCGGTCCCCGGCCGGTTCAAGGACTACATCGCGATGCCGAAGTTCAACATGTACCAGTCGCTGCACACGACGGTCATCGGCCCCAACGGGAAGCCGGTCGAGCTCCAGATCCGCACCTTCGACATGCACCGCCGCGCCGAGTACGGCATCGCCGCGCACTGGAAGTACAAGCAGGAGGCCGTCGCCGGTGCCTCCAAGGTGCGCACCGACGTGCCCAAGGCCGGCAAGAAGGACGACCACCTCAACGACATGGCGTGGCTGCGCCAGCTGCTGGACTGGCAGAAGGAGACCGAGGACCCGGGCGAGTTCCTGGAGTCCCTCCGCTTCGACCTGTCCCGCAACGAGGTCTTCGTCTTCACCCCAAAGGGTGACGTCATAGCGCTCCCCGCGGGTGCCACTCCCGTGGACTTCGCCTACGCGGTCCACACGGAGGTCGGCCACCGGACGATAGGAGCACGGGTCAACGGCCGCCTCGTACCGCTGGAGTCGACGCTCGACAACGGCGACCTGGTGGAGGTGTTCACCTCCAAGGCGGCCGGCGCCGGCCCGTCCCGCGACTGGCTGGGCTTCGTCAAGTCACCGCGCGCCCGCAACAAGATCCGGGCGTGGTTCTCCAAGGAACGCCGCGACGAGGCGATCGAGCAGGGCAAGGACGCCATCGTCCGCGCGATGCGCAAGCAGAACCTGCCGATCCAGCGCATCCTCACCGGCGACTCGCTGGTCACGCTCGCCCACGAGATGCGCTACCCGGACATCTCCGCGCTGTACGCGGCGATCGGCGAGGGCCATGTCTCCGCGCAGAACGTCGTGCAGAAGCTCGTCTCCGCGCTCGGCGGCGAGGAGGCGGCCACCGAGGAGATCGACGAGGCGGTCCCGCCCACCCGCAGCCGCCGCAAGCGGCGCTCCAGCGCGGACCCGGGCGTCATCGTCAAGGGCGTCGAGGACGTGTGGGTCAAACTGGCCCGCTGCTGTACGCCCGTCCCCGGCGACCCGATCATCGGTTTCGTCACCCGGGGTAGTGGCGTATCGGTTCACCGCAGCGACTGCGTCAACGTGGAGTCACTGTCCCGCGAGCCCGAGCGCATCCTCGACGTCGAGTGGGCGCCCACCCAGTCCTCGGTCTTCCTGGTCGCCATCCAGGTCGAGGCCCTGGACCGCTCCCGGCTCCTGTCCGATGTCACCCGCGTCCTGTCCGACCAGCACGTCAACATCCTCTCCGCGGCCGTGCAGACCTCCCGCGACCGCGTCGCCACCTCCCGCTTCACCTTCGAGATGGGCGACCCGAAGCACCTCGGCCACGTCCTGAAGGCCGTACGAGGCGTCGAGGGCGTCTACGACGTCTACCGGGTGACCTCGGCCCGCAACCGCTCCTAGAGAGCACGAGAAGGGCCCCGTACGCGAGTACGGGGCCCTTCTCGTCGTATCCGCCGAAGGGACGGATCAGCCGCCGAATTCCTGCAGACCCTTCAGCGCCTGGTCCAGCAGGGCCTGGCGGCCCTCCAGCTCACGCTCGAGCTTGTCGGCCTTGGCGGTGTTGCCCTGGGCGCGCGCCTGCTCGATCTGGCCCCTGAGCTTGTCCACCGCGGCCTGGAGCTGTCCGGTCAGACCCTCGGCACGCGCGCGTGCCTCCGGGTTGGTCCGCCGCCACTCGGCCTCCTCGGCCTCCTGGATGGCCCGCTCCACCGCGTGCATCCGACCCTCGACCTTCGGACGGGCGTCGCGCGGCACGTGGCCGATGGCCTCCCAGCGTTCGTTGACCGAGCGGAAGGCCGCCCGCGCGGCCCGGAGGTCCGTCACCGGAAGGATCTTCTCGGCCTCCTCGGCCAGCTCCTCCTTCAGCTTCAGGTTCTCCGACTGCTCCGCGTCACGCTCGGCGAAGACCGAGCTGCGGGCGGCGAAGAACACGTCCTGGGCGCCGCGGAAGCGGTTCCACAGGTCGTCCTCGTGCTCGCGCTGCGCCCGTCCGGCGGCCTTCCACTCCGCCATCAGCTCGCGGTAGCGGGCGGCCGTCGGACCCCAGTCCGTCGAACCCGACAGCGCCTCCGCCTCGGAGACCAGCCGCTCCTTGATCCGGCGAGCCTCCTCGCGCTGCGCGTCGAGCGCCGCGAAGTGCGCCTTGCGCCGCTTGGAGAACGCCGAACGGGCGTGCGAGAAGCGATGCCACAGCTCGTCGTCCGACTTGCGGTCCAGCCGCGGCAGGCCCTTCCAGGTGTCCACCAGCGCCCGCAGCCGCTCACCCGCGGCCCGCCACTGGTCGGACTGCGCCAGCTGCTCCGCCTCGGCGACCAGGTCCTCCTTGGCGTGCCGCGCCTCGTCGGACTGCTTGGCCCGCTGCTGCTTGCGCTCCTCCCGGCGGGCCTCGACGGTCTGAACGAGCTTGTCCAACCGCTGCCGCAGCGCGTCCAGGTCGCCCACCGCGTGGTGGGCGTCGACCTGCTCGCGGATGTGGTCGATGGCCGCCTGGGCGTCCTTCGCGGACAGGTCGGTGGTCTTCACTCGCTTCTCGAGGAGGCCGATCTCCACAACCAGGCCCTCGTACTTGCGCTCGAAGTAGGCCAGCGCCTCCTCGGGGGAGCCGGCCTGCCAGGAGCCGACGACCTGCTCGCCGTCGGCCGTACGCACGTACACGGTCCCCGTCTCGTCGACGCGGCCCCACGGGTCGCTGCTCACAGCGCCTCCTCCACATGATGCCTGCGAGGGGCCTCGCTGCCCCCGGGCATCGTCCACAGTTTCGTCACGGCCAACATAGGCGACGTGCGGGCGGCCTGTCCGCATCCCGCACGACCGAAATTTCGCACCTCGGGGTCCGGATGAGGTGCTCAGAGGGTCAGGACTTCGTGACCGTGGCCTTGTTGATCACGACCGTCGCGTTCGGCGCGCCGTCGCCCTGCCCGGTGCTCTCGCCCGCGGCGGCGATCTTCTTGAGAACCTTCATGCCCGACGCGGACACGGTACCGAACGGTGTGTAGCTGGCCGGCAGCTGACTGTCCTGGTAGACGAGGAAGAACTGGCTGCCGCCGGTGTGCTTCTGCCCGGTGTTGGCCATCGCGACCGTGCCCGCCGGGTAGACACCGCCCTTCAGGCTTTTGTCCTTCAGGTTCTCGTCCGGGATCGTGTAGCCGGGACCGCCGCTGCCCGAGCCTGTCGGGTCGCCGCACTGCAGCACGTAGATGCCGTTGGTGGTGAGCCGGTGGCACTTCGTGTGGTCGAAGAAGCCCTTCGAGGCGAGGAAGTCGAAGGAGTTCACGGTGTGCGGGGCCGCCGACGTCTTCAGCGCGACGTCTATGTCACCGCACGTCGTGGCGAGCTTCATCGTGTACTTCGCCGACTTGTCGATCGTGACCGCCGGCTCCTTCTTCCAGCTGAGCTTCTTCACCGAGCCCTTGGCGGCCTTCTGGCACGGGTCCGGCGCCTTGCTGGTGGGCGTGGCGCTCGGGGTGGTCTGCGAACTGGCGTTGGCCTTGTCGTCGCCCTTCATCACCCCGGTCGTGTACAGGGCCACGCTGCCGATCAGGATCACGCCGAGCACCGACGCGATCACCGAGTTGCGCATGCGTGCCTTGCGCCGCGCCTCCGTACGCCGTTGCTGCTGCCGCAGAAACTTCTCCCGCGCGAGCTGCCGCTTCCGCTGTTCCTGGCTGACCACCGGGTTTTCTCCTCATGCGTCTCGTACGCCGACTGGGACGCGTGCGTCTTGTGAGCCGACCGCCTGCGTGTGCCCCGTACCGTATATGGGTTCGCTGAGGATTCGGCAGCGCCGGTAGGCTCTGGCAGTGGCTGTGGTCGCTCGTTCACGGCCACCGCAGCCGCCCGTACCGACACAACGAAGGACGATCGTGCTCATTGCCGGGTTCCCCGCCGGGGCCTGGGGGACGAACTGTTATCTCGTCGCCCCCGCCGCCGGTGAGGAGTGCGTGATCATCGACCCGGGCCATCAGGCCGCCCAAGGAGTCGAGGAAGCGCTGAAGAAGCATCGGCTCAAGCCCGTCGCCGTCGTCCTCACCCATGGCCACATCGACCATGTGGCCTCGGTCGTCCCGGTGTGCGGCGCGCACGACGTGCCCGCCTGGATCCACCCCGAGGACCGCTACATGATGGCGGACCCCGAGAAGGCGCTCGGCCGTTCCATCGGGATGCCGCTCATGGGCGAGCTCACCGTGGGGGAGCCGGACGACGTCAGGGAGCTGGCCGACGGCGCGCAACTGACTCTGGCGGGGCTGGAGTTCTCCGTCGCGCACGCGCCGGGCCATACCAAGGGGTCGGTGACCTTCCGGATGCCCGAGACGACTGACGTTCCGTCGGTGTTCTTCTCGGGGGATCTGCTGTTCGCCGGCTCCATCGGACGCACCGACCTGCCCGGCGGTGACATGGCCGAGATGCTCGACTCGCTGGCCCGCGTGTGCCTGCCGCTCGACGACTCGACCGTGGTGCTGTCCGGCCACGGCGCCCAGACGACCATCGGCCAGGAGCGCGCCACCAACCCGTATCTGCGGCAGGTGGCCGCCGGCCAGGGAGCCGCCGAGGCTCCCCGACGAGGAATGTGACGAGAGACTTCGTGAGCACCTTCAAGGCCCCCAAGGGCACGTACGACCTGATTCCGCCGGACTCCGCGAAGTTCCTGGCGGTCCGCGAGGCGATCGCCGCCCCGCTGCGCGCCGCCGGCTACGGCTACATCGAGACCCCCGGCTTCGAGAACGTCGAGCTCTTCGCGCGCGGTGTCGGCGAGTCCACCGACATCGTGACCAAGGAGATGTACGCCTTCGAGACCAAGGGCGGCGACCGGCTCGCCCTGCGCCCCGAGGGCACCGCCTCCGTGCTGCGCGCGGCCCTGGAGGCCAACCTGCACAAGACGGGCAACCTCCCGGTCAAGCTCTGGTACTCCGGCTCGTACTACCGCTACGAGCGCCCGCAGAAGGGCCGTTACCGCCACTTCTCGCAGGTCGGTGCCGAGGCGATCGGCGCGGAGGACCCGGCGCTCGACGCCGAGCTGATCATCCTGGCCGACCAGGCGTACCGCTCGCTGGGCCTCAGCGACTTCCGCATCCTGCTCAACAGCCTGGGCGACAAGGAGTGCCGGCCGGTCTACCGGGCCGCGCTGCAGGACTTCCTGCGCGGCCTCGACCTCGACGAGGACACCCTGCGGCGCGCCGAGATCAACCCGCTGCGCGTCCTGGACGACAAGCGCGAGTCGGTCCAGAAGCAGCTCGGCGACGCCCCGCTCCTGCGCGACTACCTCTGCGACGCCTGCAAGGCGTACCACGAGGAGGTCCGTGAGCTGATCACGGCGGCGGGCGTCTCCTTCGAGGACGACCCCAAGCTGGTGCGCGGCCTGGACTACTACACCCGTACGACCTTCGAGTTCGTCCACGACGGTCTGGGCTCGCAGTCCGCGGTGGGCGGCGGCGGCCGCTACGACGGCCTGTCGGAGATGATCGGCGGCCCCGCGCTGCCGTCGGTCGGCTGGGCCCTCGGCGTCGACCGCACGGTCCTGGCCCTGGAGGCGGAGGGCGTCGAGCTCGAACTGCCCTCCACCACCAGCGTGTTCGCGGTACCGCTCGGTGAGGAGGCCCGCCGGGTCCTCTTCTCGAAGGTCACCGAACTGCGCAAGGTCGGCGTCGCGGCGGACTTCTCCTACGGCGCCAAGGGCCTCAAGGGCGCGATGAAGAACGCCAACCGCAGCGGCGCCCGCTACACGATCGTGGCCGGCGAACGCGACCTCGCCGAGGGCGTCGTCCAGCTCAAGGACATGGAGTCCGGCGAGCAGACGGCCATCGGCGTCAACGAGATCGTGGCGGAACTGGAGTCACGGCTCGGCTGAGAACGCACGAAGGGCGCCGGAACCACCCTCCGGCGCCCTTCTCACTGCTCCAGCAGCCCGAACCGCATCGCGCTCGTCACCGCGGCCGTGCGGTCGTCGACGTCCAGCTTGGCGAAGACGCGCAGGAGGTGGGTCTTCACCGTCGATTCGCCGATACCCCGTCATCGTGCGGCTGCCGCCGCGGGGCCGTCGGCCGGTCTTTGTGTTCCAGGCGGAGATTTCCGTCATTGGTCGAGCAGCCCGTGCCGCATGGCGCTGGTGACCGCGGCCGTGCGGTCGTCGACGTCCAGCTTGGCGAAGACGCGCAGGAGGTGGGTCTTCACCGTCGATTCGCCGATACCCCGTCATCGTGCGGCTGCCGCCGCGGGGCCGTCGGCCGGTCTTTGTGTTCCAGGCGGAGATTTCCGTCATTGGTCGAGCAGCCCGTGCCGCATGGCGCTGGTGACCGCGGCCGTGCGGTCGTCGACGTCCAGCTTGGCGAAGACGCGCAGGAGGTGGGTCTTCACCGTCGATTCGCCGATACCCCGTCATTGTGCGGCTGCCGCCGCGGGGCCGTCGGCCGGTCTTTGTGTTCCAGGCGGAGATTTCCGTCATTGGTCGAGCAGCCCGTGCCGCATGGCGCTGGTGACCGCGGCCGTGCGGTCGTCGACGTCCAGCTTGGCGAAGACGCGCAGGAGGTGGGTCTTCACCGTCGATTCGCCGATGAAGAGGCGTCGGCCGATCTCCGCGTTCGTGCAGCCCTCCGCCACCAGGCGCAGTACCGCCGTCTCGCGGTCCGACAGTCGGGGCCGCTCCGGCTTCGTGCGCAGTTGGTCCACCAGGCGTGCGGCCACCGACGGGGCCAGGACCGTCTCGCCGCGTGCTGCGGCCCTCACCGCCTCCGCGAGTTCGCCGCGCGGCATGTCCTTGAGCAGATAGCCCGCGGCCCCGGCCTCCACGGCCCGCAGGATGTCCCGGTCCGTCTCGTAGGTCGTCAGCACGACCACCCGGCAGGCCAGCCCCGCCTCACCCATCCGCACGATCGAGTCGACGCCCCCGCCGCCCGGCATCCGCAGGTCCATCAGGACGATGTCCGGCCTCAGTTCCGCCGCCAGCGCCTCCGCCTGCGGACCGCTCGCCGCGTCGGCGACCACGTCGAGGTCGGGCTCCGCGCTGAGCATCGCCCGCAGACCCTCGCGTACGACGGGATGGTCGTCGGCGAGGACGATACGGATCACGAGGGGCTCCTCACCGCGGACAGGGGCAGGCTGACCGTCACCGTCGTACCGTCCCCCGGCGTGCTGTCGATCCGTGTGGTGCCGCCGAGCTCGGTGGCCCGGGCGCGCAGGCCCGCCAGACCGTAGCCGTCGCACGGGGCGCCGGGGTCGAAGCCGCAGCCGTCGTCCCGAACCGAGAGGGTGAGCGCGTCGTCGGCATACGTCAGCTCGATGCCCACCTCGGCCGAACTCCCCGCGTGTTTGCGGGCGTTGGCCAGCGCCTCCTGGCAGGAGCGCAGGGCCACCACCTCGGGGCCGGCCGGCAGCGTGCGCACCGGGCCGCGTACCCGAAGCGCCGCCTCGTGGCGGGCGGCCAGTCGGCGCAGGGCGTCCGGGAGGGAGGCGCCGTCGAGGTCGGCCGGTGCGGCGCCGGCGACCAGGGCACGCGCTTCGGCGAGGTTCTGCCGGGCCGTCTCGTCCATCAGCGCGAGATGGCGGCGGGCCTCGGGCAGGTCGTGGTCCAGTTCCGCCTCCACCGCCTGGACCAGCATCAGCAGGCTGGTGAAGCCCTGCGCCAGGGTGTCGTGGATCTCCCGGGCCATGCGTTCGCGTTCGGTCAGGGCGCCGTGCGCGGCGGACAGACGGGAGATCTCGTGGCGGCTGGCGTCGAGCTCGGCGATCAACTGGGCCCGCTCCGCGCTCTGTTCGATGATGCGGATGATCCAGCTGCCGATCACGACCGAGAAGACCAGGGTGACCACGGAGAACAGGAAGTTGGCGAACAGGTCCGTGCCGTCGGGCCGCCACAGCAGCGCCCAGCCCGCGACCGGCGCCAGGTTGATCACGGTGACGGTCACCAGGGACCAGTGCATGCGCAGCGTCATGAAGCACTGGGGGATGAGCGCGAACGCCATCAACCGTGTCTCGCCGACCAGGACGGCCGACGGCAGGAACAGCGCCATCGACACGGCGAGGTAGCGCAGGGCCCGCCGCTGGTCCGGTGGGTCCTCCTGGAGCAACGGGCGCCCCATCACGGCGTACCAGGGCACCAGCGGGACCAGCAGCGCGGCCGCGGTCAGGCGCACGGGCGAGTCGGGATGCGCCGCGTTGAGCACGAAGGCCAGGGTGGCCGCCCAGGCGACCGCGAAGTACACGTCCCACAGCCGGATGGTCCGGTCCCAGGCGTGTTCGCCGCGAGCGGCCCCCGGGTGGTTCATCCGTCGCGCCGGCTCTTCCAGCGAAAGGTCAGCAGACACAGCACCAATCCTCCGACGCACCAGGCGGCCAGCACCAGGGCGACCTTCCCGAACTCCCAGCTCCCGGCCTGCTCCAGGACCCGCGCCGAGTCCGGCAGGAAGACGCCCCGAAGACCCTGGCACAGCCACTTCAGCGGGAACAGGGCACCGACGTTCAGCATCCACTCGGGGATCGTGTCGATGGAGATGTACACCCCGGAGATGAACTGCAGGACCAGGAAGGGCAGTACGACCACGGAGCTCGCGCTCTTAGCCGACTTGGGCACCGAACTGATGGCGATGCCGAGCAGCGAGCAGCCGGTCAGCCCGAGCACGAAGATCCAGCCGAAGTCGAGCCAGCGGGACGCGTCCGACGGCAGCCGCACGCCGTAGAAGGCGGTGCCGACGAACAGCAGGATCGCCGTCTCCACGACACCGGTGAACAGAACGAGCCAGATCTTGCCCAGGAAGTACGCGGCCGGAGGCATCGGCGTGCCGCGCAGCCGGCGCAGCACCTTCTCGTCGCGCTCCACGGCGATCGAGATGCCCAGCGACTGGAAGCTGGTCGACATGATGCCGGAGGCCATCATCGCCGGGACGTACAGCTGGGAGGCGTTGACACCGGAGCCGCGTACGTCGTCGTGGAAGATCGCCGCGAACAGGAACAGGAAGACGACCGGGAAGGAGAAGGTGAAGACGACCTGGTCGCGCTGGCGGAAGAACTGCCTGATCTCCAGCGCTCCCCGGCTCAGCCCCAGGGTCCACGCCCCGGGCAGCCGACCGGTCGCGGCGCGGGTGCGGGTCGGCACGGCGGTCGTGGTCATCGCGTGTCCTCCTGTCCGGTCAGCCGGAGGTAGACGTCCTCCAGGGTGGGGCGGGTCACCAGCAGCCCCGGGATCTCGCCGTCGAAGCGGTGCATGAGTTCGGCGACCGTCCTGGTCGGGGTGTCCGTGGGTTCGCGGCGGGCGGTGCCGTCGGCCTCGGTCCACTCGACCGTGGCCCCGGTGCCGTACCGCTCCCGGAGAGCGGCGGGCTCGCCCTCGGCCACGACCCGGCCCCGGGCGACCACCGCGAGCCGGTCGGCCAGGGCCTCCGCCTCCTCCAGGTAGTGCGTGGTCAGCAGGATCGTCGTGCCCTCGCCCGCCAGCAGCCGGATCAGGTCCCAGAACATGCGGCGGGCGGCCGGGTCGAAGCCGGTCGTCGGCTCGTCCAGGAGCAGCAGTTCGGGGTCGCCGATCACCCCGAGGGCCACGTCGAGACGGCGGCGCTGGCCGCCCGACAGCGCCTTGATCCTGCTGCCCGCCTTCGCCTCCAGGCCCACCAGGGCGATGACCTCCTCGGGGTCCCGGGGCCTCGGGTAGTAGCGCGCGAAGTGCCGTACGGTCTCGTGGACCGTCAACTCCGCGGGCGCCGATTCGTCCTGCCAGACGATTCCCACACGCGACCTCCACGCGCGCGTGCCCGTCGCCGGATCGGACCCGAGCACCGACACCTCGCCCGCGTCCCGGCCGCGGTTGCCCTGGAGGATCTCCACGGTGGTGCTCTTGCCCGCGCCATTGGGTCCCAGCAGGCCGAACACCTCACCGCGCCGGATGCCGAGGTCGATGCCGTCCACCGCGGTCACGTCCCCGTACCGCTTGCGCAGCCCCCGAACATCCACCGCGAGTTCGTTCACGTGTGCCGTCATGCCGTCGATCCTCGTCCGGAACCGAACGCTCAGGGACGACCGTGCGTACTTCCTTATGTCCATCGAACGGTGGACAAGGCGCCGGGTGCGGCAGAATGGCCGGTGCCCCCTGAAGGTCCAACTCTCAAGCAGACGGAATCGACGTGATGAGCAAGACCACAGTCAAAGACGTCTCCACCGAGCCCGAGCCGGGCAGTGCGGCCGCGGAGACGCGCACGGTCGGCGGCAGCCGCGCCTTCGCCCTGCTGCTGATCATCACCGGCGCTGCCGGGCTGCTCGCCGCATGGGTCATCACGATCGACAAGTTCAAGCTCCTCGAGGCCAAGGTCGCGGGCAAGACCTTCACCCCGGGCTGCAGCCTCAACCCGGTCGTCTCCTGCGGCAGCGTGATGGAGTCCAAGCAGGCCGCCGCCTTCGGCTTCCCCAACCCGATGCTCGGCCTGGTCGCCTACGGCATCGTCATCTGCGTCGGCATGAGCCTGCTGGCCCGCGCCCGCTTCCCGCGCTGGTACTGGCTGACCTTCAACTTCGGCACGCTCTTCGGTGTGGCCTTCTGCACCTGGCTGCAGTTCCAGTCGCTGTACCGCATCAACGCGCTGTGCCTGTGGTGCTCGCTGGCCTGGGTCGCGACGATCACCATGTTCTGGTACGTGACCTCGTTCAACATCCGCAACGACTTCCTGCCGGCCCCGCGCTGGCTGAAGGGCTTCTTCGGCGAGTTCACCTGGGTCCTGCCCGTCCTGCACGTCGGCATCATCGGCATGCTGGTGCTGACCCGCTGGTGGGACTTCTGGACCAGCTGACCCCGGGCAGCCCGGGGCCCGGGGTCCGGGGCCCGGGAAGATTGTCAGTGCCGTGATTTAGGGTTTCAGCGTGGAGCCCGACCTGTTCACCGCAGCCGCAGAAGAACGCCAGGAGAAGGATCCGGCAGGAAGCCCCCTGGCGGTGCGGATGCGCCCGCGCATCCTCGACGAGGTGGTGGGCCAGCAGCACCTGCTCAAGCCCGGCTCGCCCCTGCGCCGCCTGGTCGGCGAGGGCGCGGGCGGCCCGGCGGGACCGTCGTCGGTGATCCTCTGGGGCCCACCAGGCACCGGCAAGACGACCCTCGCGTACGTAGTGTCCAAGGCCACCAACAAGCGCTTCGTGGAACTGTCGGCGATCACCGCGGGCGTCAAGGAGGTCCGCGCGGTCATCGACGGCGCCCGCCGCGCCACCGGCGGATACGGCAAGGAGACCGTCCTCTTCCTGGACGAGATCCACCGTTTCAGCAAGGCCCAGCAGGACTCCCTGCTGCCCGCGGTGGAGAACCGCTGGGTGACCCTGATCGCGGCGACCACGGAGAACCCGTACTTCTCGGTGATCTCCCCGCTGCTGTCCCGCTCCCTTCTGCTGACTCTCGAACCACTCACCGACGACGACGTCCGCGGCCTGCTGAAGCGGGCGCTGAGCGACGAGCGCGGCCTGAAGGACGTCGTCGCGCTCCCCGCGGACACCGAGGACCACCTCCTGCGCATCGCCGGCGGTGACGCCCGCCGCGCCCTGACCGCCCTGGAGGCCGCGGCGGGGGCCGCCCTCGACAAGGGCGAGACGGAGATCTCCCTGACCACCCTGGAGGAGACCGTCGACCGGGCGGCGGTCAAGTACGACCGCGACGGCGACCAGCACTACGACGTCGCCAGCGCCCTGATCAAGTCCATCAGGGGCTCGGACGTCGACGCCGCCCTGCACTACCTGGCCCGCATGATCGAAGCCGGCGAGGACCCCCGGTTCATCGCCCGCCGCCTGATGATCTCCGCGAGCGAGGACATCGGCCTGGCCGACCCCAACGCCCTGCCGATCGCCGTGGCCGCCGCCCAGGCCGTCGCCATGATCGGCTTCCCCGAGGCCGCCCTCACCCTCAGCCACGCCACCATCGCCCTCGCCCTGGCCCCGAAGTCCAACTCCGCCACGACCGCGATCGGCGCCGCCCTGGACGACGTACGCAAGGGACTGGCCGGGCAGGTGCCGCCGCATCTCAGGGACGGGCACTACAAGGGCGCCGCCAAGCTCGGCCACGCGCAGGGGTACGTGTACCCGCACGACCTGGCCGAGGGCATCGCCGAGCAGCAGTACGCCCCTGACGCCCTCAAGGACCGCGAGTACTACACCCCGACCCGGCACGGGGCTGAGGCCCGGTACGCGGACGCCGTGGAGTGGACCAGGACCCACCTCGGTCGGAAGCGCCCCTGACAACCCTGTAGACTTCGCCGGAGTGCCGAGTCCCGCGCAGTCAGAGCGGGACATCCGGCCGGAACCCCCAGCGGGTTCCAGGAGCGTCGCGCACCGTTCGAATGGTGTCGCGGGCAGCCCACCACCACCCGTCGCAGGACGGGACAGGTCGGTGGGCCACTCGCGTGCTGCACGTAGTGCCCAGACCAGGGGAGCGGCTGCCCACCGAAGTCCACCAGGACGAGGCGGGTTTCCCCGGCTGCGGATGCGACCTCCCTCAACCCTGACGAGCCGAATATCAGAAGGAAGAAAGAGACAGTGGCGAACCAGTCCCGCCCCAAGGTCAAGAAGTCGCGTGCCCTCGGCATCGCGCTGACCCCGAAGGCCGTCAAGTACTTCGAGGCCCGCCCCTACCCGCCGGGTGAGCACGGCCGTGGCCGCAAGCAGAACTCGGACTACAAGGTCCGTCTGCTGGAGAAGCAGCGTCTGCGCGCGCAGTACGACGTCTCCGAGCGCCAGCTGGTCCGTGCCTACGAGCGTGCCTCCAAGGTGCAGGGCAAGACCGGTGAGGCCCTGATCGTGGAGCTCGAGCGCCGTCTCGACGCCCTGGTGCTGCGTTCGGGCATCGCCCGCACCATCTACCAGGCCCGTCAGATGGTCGTTCACGGCCACATCGAGGTCAACGGCCAGAAGGTCGACAAGCCGTCGTTCCGTGTCCGTCCCGACGACGTCGTGATGGTCCGCGAGCGCAGCCGCGAGAAGACCCTCTTCCAGATCGCCCGTGAGGGCGGCTTCGCCCCCGAGGGCGAGACCCCGCGCTACCTGCAGGTGAACCTCAAGGCCCTGGCGTTCCGCCTGGACCGCGAGCCGAACCGCAAGGAAGTTCCGGTCATCTGCGACGAGCAGCTCGTCGTCGAGTACTACGCCCGCTGATCCTCGGCAGGCGGCAGTACCACCTCAGCCCGCCGTCTCCCCGCCCTTCCGGGTGCGGGAGGCGGCGGGTTCGTGCGTCTGCGGGCTCGCCGCGGCGTACCGCGCGGGCTCCCGCGGCGACGGCATGGCGTCCAGGGGCCGCTCCAGCGCCCGCGACACCGCGGCCTCCCGCACCAGCCGTGCCCCTTCCCGTACGCGCTCCTCGTACCGCTCGTCGCCGAGCCGCTGTCTGGCCGTCGTCTCGCACAGCTGGTGCGGGGCGTTGTAATAGGCCGAGCCGAACAGCGGCAGCCCCACCGAGCGCCACATCCGGCCCGCCGCGCCCTGCAGCACCGCGGCCTCGGCCGCGTCTCCCTCCACCACCGTGACCAGGGCCAGCAGCTCGACCGCCAGCACCGAACCGAGCAGGTCGTGGAAGGCGTGGGCGCCGGTCAGGCAGTCACCCAGCAGGGCGCGGGCCCGGGCGGGATCGCCGTCGGCCCAGGCCGAGTACGCCAGGACGTACAGCGCGTAGGTGCGCGTCCACCGCTCGCCGTGGTCCTCGCAGATGCGGCGCACGTCCTCGCACATCCGCACCGCGCCCGGCAGATCGCCCTGGAAGGCGCGCGTCATCGCCAGCTCGACCCGGGCCATCAGCACATTGCTGTTGAGCTCGCCGATCTCCTCGTAGCGCTCCAGCGCCGAGCGCAGCAGCCTCTCCGCGCGCGGCATGTCGTCCGTGACCAGGGCCAGACAGCCGGTGCGGTGCTCCGCGTACGCCACCGCCGTCGCATCGCCACAGCGCTCCGCCTCCTCCCGGCACTCCCGCAGCGCCGCCAGCGCGGACACCGTGTCGCCCTGCAGGATCGCCACGTAACCGAGCACCCACAGGGCCTTCAGCCGCGACCGGTCGTGGCCCGAGTCCAGCTCCACGACCTGCTCCAGCCAGTGCCGCCCCTCGGCCAGCCGCCCACAGCCCGCCCAGCAGAACCACAGCGAGCCCGCGAGGTACTGGCCCAGATGGGCCTCCTCCGGCTCGGTGAGGCAGTGCTCCAGGGCATGGCGCAGATTGGGCAGCTCCGCCTCCACACGCCCCGCCACCTCGTCCTGCCGAGGCGAGAACCAGTCCAGCTCGCACCAGGTCGCCAGCCCCAGGTACCAGTCCCGGTGCCGCCGCCGCAGCCTGGCCGCGTCCCCCGTCGCCTCCAGCCAGTCCGCCCCGTACGCCCGTACGGTGTCCAGCATCCGGTAGCGCACCCCGGCCGGCGTCTCCTCCCGCGCGATCACCGACTGCGCGAGCAGCTCGGTCAGTACGTCGAGGACGTCGTCGGCGTCGAGACCGTGCCCGGCGCACACGTACTCGACGGCCTCCAGGTCGAACCGGCCGGCGAACACCGACAGCCGCGCCCACAGCAACCGCTCCCGCGGTGTGCACAGTTCATGGCTCCAGCCGATCGCCAGACGCAGCGTCCGATGCCGGGGCGGGCGCGCCCCCGGGCCCGTGCGCGGCGGAGAGCCCGGGGAAGCGTCCCGGCCGCCGTCGGTCAGCAGCCGGAACCGGTCGTCCAGCCGCTCCAGCAACTGGCCGGGGGACAGGGCCCGCAGCCGCCCCGCCGCCAGCTCGATCGCGAGCGGAATCCCGTCGAGGCGCCGGCACAGCGCGCGCACGTCCCGGTCGTCCGCGACCGGCACGCCGTGCAGCGCCGCCCGCTCGGTGAACAGCTCCACCGCCTCGTCCTCGCCGAGCGGCGCCAGCGGGAACACCCGCTCTCCCGGCACGCCCAGCGGACGGCGCCCCGCCGCGAGCACCCGCAGTCCGGGCAGGGCCTGCAGCAACGCGCCGACCAGCTCGGCACACGCGTCCACCAGATGCTCGAACCCGTCCAGGAGCAGCAGGAGTTGACGCTCGGCGAGATGGGCGAGCAGCGTCTCGCGCGGCGGCCGGGCGGTGTGATCGGCCAGCCCCAGCGCTTCTGCGACGGCGTGGTCGACGAACCGTGGATCCCGCACCGGCGCCAGCTCCACGCGCCGGACGCCGTCGGGCGGGACCCGCATGGCGGCCGCCCGTGCCGCGAGCCGCGACTTGCCGACCCCGCCCGCGCCGGTCACGGTGACCAGCCGAGCGGCGTCGAGTGCCCGCGCCAGATCGGCGAGTTCGACCGAGCGTCCCACGAACGCGTCGAGCTCCTGGGGGAGGTTGCCGTCCGCCGGACCGCCGTCGCGTTGATGTCGCCGCATGGAATACGGAGCGTACTGAACCGTATTCAGTCCGTACAATCTCCTTGCGCAACTCGACAGTGTGTGGAAGGGAATCCGGTGCGGAGCGCCACCCCCGGCGCGATAGGCTCGGCCTACGACTTTTTCGATGTTCAGGGCAAGCTGAGGGAGCGGGTGCGCGTGGTGTCCGGTGGTGAGGTGGCCGGGATCCTGGTGGCCGTGTTCTGGGCGATCCTGGTCTCCTTCCTCGCGGTGGCCCTCGCGAGGCTGGCCCAGACGCTCAGAGCGACCACCAAGCTGGTCGCGGACGTGACCGACCAGGCCGTCCCGCTGCTGGCCGACGCCTCCGCCGCGGTGCGCTCGGCGCAGACCCAGATCGACCGGGTCGACGCGATCGCGACCGACGTCCAGGAGGTCACCTCGAACGCCTCGGCGCTGTCGACCACCGTCGCCTCCACCTTCGGCGGCCCTCTGGTCAAGGTCGCGGCCTTCGGCTACGGCGTCCGCAGGGCCATGGGTACCCGCCGGGACGACATGCCCACGAAGGAGCCGAGGCGTACCGTGATCGTGGGCCGGACCGTCCCGGCGTCCCGGCGGGGCAAGCGGAAGAAGGACTGAGACCTAGCGATGTTCCGCCGTACGTTCTGGTTCAGCACGGGCGTGGCCGCCGGTGTGTGGGCCACCACCAAGGTCAACCGCAAGCTCAAGCAGCTGACCCCCGAGAGCCTCGCCGCCGCCGCGGCCAACAAGGCGATCGAGGCCGGTCACCGCATCAAGGACCGCGCGGTCGGGTTCGCGCTCGACGTCCGCGACAACATGGCCCAGCGGGAGGAGGAGCTCGGGGAGGCCCTGGGCATCAACGCGGCCCCCGAACTCCCCGCGCCCCGGCGCCACGCCGCCATCGAGAACCGCAACAACCCGAAGTACGTCGAGGGCTCGACGTACCAGACGCACTCGTACAACCGGAATGAGGACCACTGATGGAGTCGGCCGAGATTCGCCGCCGCTGGCTGAGCTTCTTCGAGGAGCGCGGGCACACCGTCGTCCCTTCGGCGTCGCTCATCGCGGACGACCCGACTCTGCTCCTCGTCCCCGCCGGCATGGTGCCCTTCAAGCCCTACTTCCTGGGTGAGGTCAAGCCGCCCTTCGCCCGCGCCACCAGCGTGCAGAAGTGCGTGCGCACCCCGGACATCGAAGAGGTCGGCAAGACCACCCGGCACGGCACCTTCTTCCAGATGTGCGGCAACTTCTCCTTCGGCGACTACTTCAAGGAAGGCGCCATCAAGTACGCCTGGGAGCTGCTCACCAGCCCCCAGGACAAGGGCGGTTACGGCCTGGAGCCGGACCGGCTGTGGATCACCGTCTACAAGGACGACGACGAGGCCGAGCGCATCTGGCACGACGTCGTCGGCGTGCCGAAGGAGCGCATCCAGCGCCTCGGCATGAAGGACAACTACTGGTCCATGGGCGTCCCCGGCCCGTGCGGCCCGTGTTCCGAGATCAACTACGACCGCGGCCCCGAGTTCGGCGCCGAGGGCGGCCCCGCCGTCAACGACGAGCGATACGTGGAGATCTGGAACCTGGTCTTCATGCAGTACGAGCGCGGCGAGGGCATCGGCAAGGACAACTTCGAGATCCTCGGCGAGCTCCCCAGCAAGAACATCGACACGGGCCTCGGCCTGGAGCGTCTCGCCATGATTCTGCAGGGCGTGCAGAACATGTACGAGATCGACACCTCCATGGCCGTCATCAAGAAGGCCACCGAACTGACCGGTGTCCACTACGGCGCCGCCCACGCCTCGGACGTCTCGCTGCGCGTGGTCACCGACCACATGCGCACCTCGGTGATGCTCATCGGCGACGGCGTCACCCCCGGCAACGAGGGCCGCGGTTACGTCCTGCGCCGCATCATGCGCCGCGCCATCCGCAACATGCGCCTGCTCGGTGCCACCGGCCCGGTCGTCCTCGACCTCGTCGACACCGTGATCGGCATGATGGGCCAGCAGTACCCGGAGCTGGTCACCGACCGCGAGCGCATCGAGAAGGTCGCCGTCGCCGAGGAGAACGCCTTCCTCAAGACGCTGAAGGCCGGCACCAACATCCTCGACACCGCCGTCACCGAGACCAAGCAGTCCGGCGGCACGGTCCTCGCCGGCGACAAGGCGTTCCTGCTCCACGACACGTGGGGCTTCCCGATCGACCTCACCCTGGAGATGGCCGCCGAGCAGGGCCTCTCCGTGGACGAGGACGGCTTCCGCCGCCTGATGAAGGAGCAGCGGGAGCGCGCCAAGGCCGACGCCCAGGCCAAGAAGACCGGCCACGCCGGCGCCGGCGCCTACCGGGAGATCGCCGACAAGACCGGCGAGACCGAGTTCATCGGCTACAGCGACACCGAGGGCGAGTCCACGATCGTCGGCATCCTCGTCGACGGCGCCTCCTCCCCGGCCGCCACCGAGGGCGACGAGGTCGAGATCGTCCTCGACCGCACCCCCTTCTACGCCGAGGGCGGCGGCCAGATCGGCGACACCGGCAAGATCAAGGTCGACTCCGGCGCCGTCATCGAGGTCCGCGACTGCCAGAAGCCGGTCCCGGGCGTCTACGTCCACAAGGGCGTCGTCCAGGTCGGCGAGGTCACCGTCGGCGCCAAGGCCGTCGCCTCGATCGACGCCCGCCGCCGCAAGGCCATCGCCCGCGCCCACTCGGCCACCCACCTCACCCACCAGGCGCTGCGCGACGCGCTCGGCCCGACGGCCGCCCAGGCCGGTTCCGAGAACCAGCCCGGCCGCTTCCGCTTCGACTTCGGGTCCCCGTCCGCCGTTCCCACGGCCGTCATGACCGACGTCGAGCACAAGATCAACGAGGTTCTCGCCCGCGACCTCGACGTCCGCGCCGACGTCATGGGCATCGACGAGGCCAAGAAGCAGGGCGCCATCGCCGAGTTCGGAGAGAAGTACGGCGAGCGCGTCCGCGTCGTGACCATCGGCGACTTCTCCAAGGAGCTGTGCGGCGGCACGCACGTGCACAACACCGCCCAGCTGGGCCTGGTGAAGCTGCTCGGCGAGTCTTCCATCGGCTCCGGTGTGCGCCGTATCGAAGCCCTCGTCGGTGTCGACGCCTACAGCTTCCTCGCGCGCGAGCACACGGTCGTCAACCAGCTGACCGAGCTGCTCAAGGGCCGCCCGGAGGAGCTGCCGGAGAAGGTCTCCTCGATGCTCGGCAAGCTGAAGGACGCCGAGAAGGAGATCGAGAAGTTCCGCGCCGAGAAGGTGCTGCAGGCCGCCGCCGGTCTCGCCGAGTCCGCCAAGGACGTCCGCGGGATCGCCGTCGTCACCGGGCAGGTCCCGGACGGCACCACCCCGGACGACCTGCGCAAGCTGGTCCTCGACGTGCGCGGCCGCATCCAGGGCGGACGCGCCGCCGTGGTGGCTCTCTTCGCCGTCAACAACGGCAAGCCGCTGACGGTCATCGCCACCAACGAGGCCGCCCGCGAGCGCGGCCTGAAGGCCGGTGACCTGGTCCGCACCGCCGCCAAGACCCTCGGCGGCGGCGGTGGCGGCAAGCCCGACGTCGCGCAGGGCGGCGGCCAGAACCCGGCCGCCGTCGGCGAGGCCGTCGACGCGGTCGAGCGGCTCGTGGCGGACACGGCCAAGTGAGTACCGGGCAGGAATCCGGTGAGGGCGGCCCGGTGATGCGCCGGGGCCGCCGCCTCGCCGTCGACGTCGGGGACGCCCGGATCGGGGTCGCCTCCTGCGACCCCGACGGGATCCTCGCCACCCCGGTGGAGACGGTCCCCGGCCGGGACGTCCCGGCCGCCCACCGCCGCCTTCGCCAACTGGTCGAGGAGTACGAACCGATCGAGGTCGTCGTCGGCCTCCCTCGCTCCCTCAAGGGGGGCGAGGGCCCGGCCGCGGCGAAGGTCCGGGCCTTCGCCCAGGAGCTGGCCAGGGGCATCAAGCCGGTACCGGTCCGCCTGGTCGACGAACGGATGACGACGGTGACGGCCAGTCAGGGGCTGCGCGCCTCGGGCGTGAAATCCAAGAAGGGCCGCTCGGTCATCGACCAGGCAGCCGCTGTGATCATCCTGCAGCAGGCCCTGGAATCCGAACGGGTGTCAGGTAAAGCACCCGGCGAGGGCGTCGAAGTGGTCATCTGATCGCGATACGGTAACGTTCCGCGCGATTGCGCCGCTGAATCGAACAGCCGGTGCACAGCAAGAGGCGGAACCGTGAGCGGGCCCCCACCGAGGCCGCGTGATCAACCGCCTCGCGGCTCTAGGGGTTTGATGACTGAGTATGGCCGGGGCCAAGGCTCCGAACCGTGGCATCCGGAGGACCCGTACTACGGGGACGACGGATGGGGAGGACAGCAGGCCCAGGTGGGCCCGCAGTCCCCCTACGGCGGCCAGCCGCAGCACTATCCAGAGCAGCCGCAGCAGCAGTACGAGGGCGGCTGGCACGACGGTCAGCAGACCGGATACGGGCAGGCGCAGCAGTATCAGCAGTACGACCAGCAGTACTACGCGGGTCACACACAGCAGCAGTCGTACGACCAGCAGGCATGGGGCCAGGGCACGCACACCCACGCCCAGTACACCGACGTCCGGTACACGGACCCGCAGGACCCCTACGCCCAGCAGGCCGCCGCCTCCTACGGCGGTGACCAGTCCGACTACTACGGCACCCCGGACGCCTACCCGCCGCCCGAGCCGCCGAGCCGCCGGCAGGCCGAGCCCGAACCGCAGCAGACCGACTGGGACCCAGGGCCCGACCAGGGCGAGCACGCCTTCTTCGCGGGCGGCGACGACGAAGAGGACGAGGACGACGACCCCGCCGAGGGGCGCAAGGCCCGCGGCGGCAAGAAACCGAAGAAGAAGAGCCGCAACGGCTGCGCCTGCCTGGTGCTCGTGCTGGTCTTCGGTGGCGGCCTCGGTGGCGTCGGCTATTTCGGCTGGCAGTTCTACCAGGATCGTTTCGGCCCGGCCCCCGACTTCGCGGGCGACGGCAACGGCCAGTCGGTCACCGTCGTCATTCCCAAGGGCGCCGGCGGCTATGTGATCGGACAGAGGCTGAAGGAGGCGGGCGTCGTCGAGAGCGTCGACGCGTTCGTCTCGGCCCAGCAGTCCAACCCCGACGGCAAGAAGATCCAGGACGGCGTCTACACGCTGGAGAAGCACATGTCGGCCGCGAGCGCGGTCGAGCTGATGCTGAGCCCGAAGAGCCGCGACAACCTGATCATCGCCGAGGGCTGGCGCAACTCGCAGGTCTACGAGCTGATCGACAAACGTCTCGGCGTGGCGGACGGCACCACGGCCAAGATCGCGAAGAACGACTACAAGAAGCTCGGCCTGCCCTCCTGGGCGCTGAACCACCCCAACGTCAAGGACCCGCTGGAAGGGTTCCTCTACCCCTCCAGCTACGCGGCCAGCAAGGGACAGAAGCCCGAGGCGGTCCTCAAGGACATGGTCACCCGGGCCAGTGACAAGTACGCGGCGCTCGGCCTCGCGAACAAGGCCAAGAGCCTCGGCCTCCAGGACCCCTGGCAGCTGCTCACGGTGGCCAGCCTGGTCCAGGCCGAGGGCGTCAGCCACGACGACTTCCGCAAGATGGCCGAGGTCGTCTACAACCGCCTCAAGCGCGGCAACCCCGAGACCTACGGCTCGCTCGAGTTCGACTCCACCTACAACTACATCAAGAACCAGAGCAAGATCGACCTGAGCATCACCGAGCTGCGCAAGTACAACAACCCGTACAACACGTACTACGTCAAGGGCCTGCCGCCCGGCCCGATCGACAACCCCGGCGAGGAAGCCCTCAAGGGCGCGCTCAACCCCACGCACGACGGGTGGTACTACTTCATCTCGTTGGACGGCAAGACCAGCAAGTT
The DNA here is from genome assembly GCF_050214755.1 of Streptomyces sp. C1-1. Lineage (NCBI taxonomy): Bacteria > Bacillati > Actinomycetota > Actinomycetes > Kitasatosporales > Streptomycetaceae > Streptomyces > Streptomyces sp. C1-1. The sequence goes on from NZ_CP189826.1 coordinate 8,155,691, forward strand.
CACCAAGACGCTCGCCGAGCACAACAAGCTGGTCGACGAATTCAATGCGTCGAGGAACAAGAACTGATGGCAGCAACCCACAGGGCGGCCGTGCTCGGCTCGCCCATCGGCCACTCCCTGTCCCCGCGGCTGCACAACGCGGCCTACCGGGCGCTCGGCCTGGACGACTGGTCGTACGACAGGTTCGAGATCGACGAGGCCGCGCTGCCCGGCTTCCTCGAGCGGCTAGGTCCCGAGTGGGCGGGACTCTCCCTGACCATGCCGCTCAAGCGGGCGGTGATCCCGCTGCTCGACGAGATCACCGACACGGCCGCCTCGGTGGAGGCCGTCAACACCGTGGTCTTCCGCGAGGACGGCAAGCGCGTCGGCGACAACACCGACATCCCTGGGCTGATCGCCGCGCTGCAGGAGCGCGGCGTGGAGAAGGTCGAGTCGGCGGCCATCCTGGGCGCGGGCGCCACCGCCTCGTCGGCGCTGGCGGCACTGGCCAGGCTGTGCACGGGCGAGGTCACGGTGTACGTACGCAGCGAGCGGCGCGCCGACGAGATGCGGCAGTGGGGCGAACGGCTCGGGGTCCAGGTCCGGCCGGCGGACTGGGCCGACGCGATACGTGCCGTCGAGGCGCCCCTGGTGATCTCCACGACCCCCGCCGGAGGCACGGACGACCTCGCAGCGCGGCTCCCCGCCCGGGTCGGCACCCTCTTCGACGTCCTCTACGAGCCGTGGCCCACGCCCCTCGCCGCCGCCTGGCAGGACCGCGGCGGCCCGGTGCTGAGCGGCCTCGATCTGCTGGTGCACCAGGCCGTTTTCCAGTTCCGCCGGTTCACGGGGGACCCGCGCTCTCCGCTGGCCGCGATGCGTGAGGCCGCTCGGTCGGCCTGATCTGTCCGTTTGCCGGACTCGGATCGGAGTCGCACCCCCGGACATGGGAGGATCGGGGGTGGCGGGCCGGAGCCGCGCACCCGGTCGCGCCGTCGCCGTACGCGAGGACACGCGTACGCAGGGCTGTACCGGGGCGCGAGCATTGAGGAGCACCGTTGAGCAGGTTGCGCTGGCTGACCGCGGGGGAGTCCCACGGTCCCGCACTCGTGGCGACGCTGGAGGGTCTTCCCGCGGGCGTGCCGATCACGACGGAGATGGTGGCGGACCACCTGGCCCGGCGCCGACTCGGCTATGGGCGCGGTGCGCGCATGAAGTTCGAGCGTGACGAGGTCACCTTCCTCGGTGGCGTCCGGCACGGTCTGACCCTCGGCTCCCCGGTCGCGATCATGGTGGGCAACACCGAGTGGCCCAAGTGGGAGCAGGTCATGGCGGCCGACCCGGTCGACCCGGAGATCCTCGCCGGCCTGGCCCGCAACGCGCCGCTGACCCGCCCGCGGCCCGGCCACGCCGATCTGGCGGGCATGCAGAAGTACGGCTTCGACGAGGCGCGGCCGATCCTGGAGCGGGCTTCCGCTCGGGAGACCGCGGCCCGGGTCGCGCTGGGCGCGGTGGCGCGGTCGTACGTGAAGGAGACGGCCGGCATCGAGATCGTCAGCCATGTCGTGGAGCTGTGCTCGGTGAAGGCTCCGCAGGGCGTGTACCCGACCCCGGCCGACGTGGAGCGGCTGGACGCCGACCCGCTGCGCTGCCTGGACGCCGACACCTCGAAGGCGATGGTGGCCGAGGTCGACCAGGCCCACAAGGACGGCGACACCCTCGGTGGCGTGGTGGAGATCCTGGCCTACGGCGTCCCGGTCGGCCTGGGCTCGCACGTGCACTGGGACCGCAAGCTGGACGCCCGCCTGGCCGGTGCGCTGATGGGCATCCAGGCGATCAAGGGCGTCGAACTCGGCGACGGCTTCGAACTCGCCCGGGTCCCCGGTTCCAAGGCGCACGACGAGATCGTCGGCACCGACGAGGGCATCCGGCGGGTCTCGGGCCGCTCCGGCGGCACCGAGGGCGGTCTGTCCACCGGTGAGCTGCTGCGGGTGCGGGCGGCGATGAAGCCGATCGCGACCGTGCCGCGGGCCCTGCAGACCGTGGACGTGGCCACCGGCGAGGCCGCCCAGGCCCACCACCAGCGCTCCGACGTCTCCGCGGTGCCGGCCGCCGGCATCGTCGCCGAGGCGATGGTGGCCCTGGTCCTGGCGGACGCCGTGGCGGAGAAGTTCGGTGGCGACAGCGTCCCCGAGACCCGCCGCAACGTGCGCTCCTACCTCGACAACCTGGCCATCCGATGACGGCTGCGCAGGTCGTCCTGGTCGGACCGATGGGCGTGGGCAAGTCCACGGTGGGGCAGCTGCTGGCCGACCGGCTGGGCGTCGGCTACCGGGACACCGACGACGACATCGTCGCCGCCCAGGGCCGCACCATCGCCGAGATCTTCGTCGACGACGGCGAGCCGGCCTTCCGGGCGATCGAGAAGGCCGCCGTGCGCGAGGCGCTGGCCGGACACGACGGTGTGCTGGCGCTGGGCGGCGGCTCGATCCTCGACGCCGACACCCGCGCGCTGCTGGCCGGACACCGGGTCGTCTACCTCTCGATGGACGTCGAGGAGGCCGTCAAGCGCACCGGGCTGAACACCGCGCGCCCGCTGCTCGCGGTCAACCCGCGCAAGCAGTGGCGCGAGCTGATGGAGGCCCGGCGCGCGCTGTACGAGGAGGTCGCCACGGTCGTCGTCGCGACCGACGGCCGCACCCCCGAAGAGGTCACGCAAGTCGCCCTGGACGCGTTGGAGTTGAAGCAGGCATGAGCGAGGCAGTCACCCGGATCCAGGTCGGCGGCACGGCGGGGTCCGAGCCGTACGAAGTCCTGGTGGGGCGTCAACTCCTCGGTGAACTGGCCGGGTTGATCGGGGAGAAGGCCAAGCGGGTCGCGGTGATCCACCCCGAGGCGCTGGCCGAGACCGGCGACGCGCTGCGTGCCGACCTGGCCGAGCAGGGCTACGAGGCGATCGCCATCCAGGTGCCGAACGCCGAGGAGGCCAAGACCGCCGAGGTCGCCGCCTACTGCTGGAAGGCTCTGGGCCAGTCCAACTTCACCCGCTCCGACGTCGTCGTCGGCGTCGGCGGCGGCTCCACCACCGACCTGGCCGGGTTCGTCGCCGCGACCTGGCTGCGCGGGGTGCGCTGGATCGCCGTACCGACCACCGTGCTGGCCATGGTGGACGCCGCGGTCGGTGGCAAGACCGGCATCAACACCGCCGAGGGCAAGAACCTGGTGGGCGCGTTCTTCCCGCCCGCGGGCGTGCTGTGCGACCTGGCCGCGCTGGACTCCCTGCCGGTCAACGACTACGTTTCCGGGCTCGCCGAGATCATCAAGGCGGGCTTCATCGCCGACCCGGTGATCCTGGACCTCATCGAGTCCGACCCGCAGGCCGCCCGCAGCCCCGACGGCCCGCACACCGCCGAACTCATCGAGCGCTCCATCCGGGTCAAGGCCGAGGTCGTCTCCGCGGACCTCAAGGAGTCGGGTCTGCGGGAGATCCTCAACTACGGCCACACGCTCGGCCACGCCATCGAGAAGAACGAGCGCTACCAGTGGCGGCACGGCGCCGCGGTCTCGGTCGGCATGCACTTCGCCGCCGAACTCGGCCGTCTGGCGGGCAGGTTGGACGACGCGACGGCGGACCGTCACCGCGCCGTCCTCGAATCCGTCGGCCTTCCGCTGCACTACCGCTACGACCAGTGGCCCAAGCTGCTGGAGGCGATGAGGGTCGACAAGAAGTCCCGCGGCGACCTGCTCCGCTTCATCGTCCTCGACGGCCTGGCCAAGCCCACCGTCCTCGAGGGGCCCGACCCGGCCGTACTGCTCGCCGCCTACGGCGAAGTGGGCGAGTAAGTCCGCCGGAGCGCGTTCCGTCCCATTTGCCTTGCCGGCGTGGGCACTTCGAGCCGTCCCCGGCCGTTCAACAAACGGCGGCCGGGGAAGGTACCGTTCGGTAGGAAGCGGGGCCCGTACCCTGCTGCCAGGGTCAATCGCCTGTACGAGACGGAGTGGCACCGGATGCAGCACGCAGTGGGTTCTCCGCTGCCGCCGCCCCACCAGCCGGGGCACGGACCTGGCGCCGGCTGGTCGCCGGCCGCACACCACCCGGGTCACCCCGGGCCGCACCAGGGCTCCGCCCCCGTGCCCCCGCCGCCTCCCGCGCCGGGTTTCACACCCCAGGGCCCGGTCCAGCCCGCCCCGCACCACAACCCGGCCCCGCCGGTCCCGCCCGCCCCGCACCACAACCCGGCCCCGCCGGTCCCGGACACCACCGGCCACGTCCCGCTTCCCCCGGGCGGCCCGGTCACCATGCCCGGCACGGCGCCCGCGAGCGCCCCCGACCCGGCCACCACGACCCTCGCGGTCCTGCTGATCGGTCCCGCGGGCGCCGGCAAGACGAGCGTCGCCAAGTACTGGGCCGAGCACCGCAGGGTGCCCACGGCCCACATCAGCCTCGACGACGTGCGCGAATGGGTCCGCTCCGGCTTCGCCGACCCCCAGTCCGGGTGGAACGACAACTCCGAGGCCCAGTACCGCCTGGCCCGCCGCACCTGCGGCTTCGCCGCCCGCAACTTCCTGGCCAACGGCATCTCCTGCATCCTCGACGACGCCGTCTTCCCCGACCGCCCCGTGGTCGGCCTGGGCGGCTGGAAGCGTCACGTCGGCCCGGGCCTGCTGCCGGTGGTCCTGCTCCCCGGCCTCGAGATAGTCCTGGAGCGCAACGCCGAGCGCTCGGGCAACCGCCGCCTCACCGACGAGGAGGTCGCCCGGATCCACGGCCGCATGGCGGGCTGGTACGGCTCCGGCCTCCCGATCATCGACAACAGCCAGCTGGACGTCCCTCAGACGGCCCGCGTCCTGGACGACGTACTGGCGAGGTCGATCGCAAGTCCCCCGAGCTGGTGAACGCCGGGGGCGCGCACGCCCTCAGGGGCGCGGGGAACCGCGCGACAAGCCCCTACGCACCCGCAGACGGCGCACTGCCGAGGTGGCACCCCATCCCCCGATCGGCACCCCCAAAACCGGCACAAACCGCCCACCCCTCCTACGCTCATCTCATGTCAGAGATGTACGCGAACCGCCGAACCCGGCTCAGGGAGCAATACAGCGCGGCCGGCCACGCGGCAGCGCTCGTCTCGCGCCCCGCCAACGTCCGCTACCTCGCGGGCACCGCCCCGCACGGCGCCGTCCTCCTCCTGGGCCGGACGGAAGACCTGCTGCTGTGCCCCGGCCCCCCCGACGACCGCCCCACGGAAGGCCGGCCCGACGAGGCCCTGCGGGTGCAGTACCTCACCGCGGGCCAGGGCGATCCCGCGGTCGCCGGCGCCGACCTCGCCGCGGCCCAGGGCGCCGACTCCCTCGCCGTGGAGGAGCACCACCTCACGGTCGCCCGGCACCGTGAGATCCGCTCCGTCGCCCCACGCCTGCGCATCGCCGACCTGGGCGGCGCCGTCGAACAGCAGCGGGTGGTGAAGGACGAGGAGGAGATCTCCTGCCTCCGCATCGGCGCCGAGATCGCCGACCAGGCACTCGGGGAACTCCTGGAGTCCATCCTGGTGGGGCGCACCGAACGCCATCTCGCCCTCGAACTCGAACGCCGGCTGGTCGACCACGGCGCCGAGGGCCCGGCCTTCCCCACCTCCGTCGCCACCGGCCCCAACTCCGGCCGCCGCGCGCACCGCCCCACAGACCGGCGGGTCGAGGAGGGCGACTTCCTCTCCGTCTGCCTCGGCGCCACCTACCGCGGCTACCGCTGTGAGATCGGCCGTACGTTCGTGATCGGCACCTCGCCCGCGGACTGGCAGATCGAGCTGTACGACCTGGTCTTCGCCGCGCAGCGCGCCGGACGGGAGGCCCTCGCACCCGGCGCGGCCTGCCGAGACGTCGACCGCGTCACCCGCCAGGTGCTCGACGCCGCGGGGTACGCCGGGGGACTGCCCTCCCTCACCGGCCACGGCGTGGGACTCGAAATCGACGAGGACCCGCAGCTGGCCCCTGCGGCCATGGGTAAACTGGACGCTTGCGTGCCGGTCACCGTCGAACCTGGGGTCCACCTCCCGGGCCGGGGCGGCGTCCGGATCGATGACACGCTCGTCGTCCGCCCCGAGGCGGACGGCGGACCCGAGCTACTCACCATCACGACCAAGGAGCTGCTCGCACTATAGAGAAGGTGCGTGCGCCGGGGTCGTCCACGTCAGTCCAGGAGATTCCGCAACCGTGGCTTCCACGAACGACCTCAAGAACGGCCTGGTGCTCAAGCTCGAAGGCGGCCAGCTCTGGTCCGTCGTCGAGTTCCAGCACGTCAAGCCCGGCAAGGGCCCCGCCTTCGTGCGCACCAAGCTCAAGAACGTGCTCTCCGGCAAGGTCGTCGACAAGACCTTCAACGCCGGCGTCAAGGTCGAGACGGCCACTGTCGACAAGCGCGACATGCAGTTCTCGTACATGGACGGCGAGTACTTCGTCTTCATGGACATGGAGACCTACGACCAGCTCATGGTCGACCGCAAGGCCGTCGGCGACGCCGCCAACTTCCTCATCGAGGGCTTCACCGCCACCGTCGCGCAGCACGAGGGCGAGGTGCTCTTCGTCGAGCTGCCGGCCGCCGTCGAGCTCGTCGTCCAGGAGACCGAGCCGGGCCTGCAGGGCGACCGCTCCACCGGCGGCACCAAGCCCGCCACCCTGGAGACCGGTCACCAGATCCAGGTCCCGCTCTTCATCACCACCGGTGAGAAGATCAAGGTCGACACCCGTACCAGCGACTACCTCGGCCGGGTGAACAGCTAACCGTGGCTGCCCGCAACACGGCCCGCAAGCGCGCCTTCCAGATCCTCTTCGAGGGCGACCAGCGCGGCGCGGACGTCCTGACGGTCCTCGCGGACTGGATCCGGCTCTCCCGGGACGACACCCGGCAGCCGCCGGTGAGCGAGTACACGATGCAGCTGGTCGAGGGCTACGCCAAGCAGGCGAAGCGGATCGACGAGCTCATCGCGCAGTACTCGGTCGGCTGGACGCTCGACCGGATGCCGGTCGTGGACCGCAACATCCTGCGTCTGGGCGCCTACGAGCTGATCTGGGTGGACGAGGTCCCGGACGCCGTCGTCCTCGACGAGATGGTGCAGCTGGCGAAGGAGTTCTCCACCGAGGAGTCGCCCGCCTTCGTCAACGGTCTGCTCGGCCGGCTCAAGGAGCTGAAGCCCTCCCTGCGCCGCGAAGAGGCGTAAGAGGCAGTACATCGCCAGGGGGCCCGCAGCGTGAGTGCTGCGGGCCCCCTGGCGTTCCCGCATCGCCGGGGCGTCGGAAAGCCGCAGAAAGCCGCCGGGGTGGCCGGAACCGTGAAGTTCCGGCCACCCCGGCGGCACGTTTCTGCTGTGGTGCGGTGGGACTCAGCTCTCCTCGTGAGCCACCGCGCGGCGCGCGTCCGCGTCGAGGACGCCCCAGCTGATCAGCTGCTCGGTCAGGACCGAGGGCGACTGGTCGTAGATGACGGCGAGTGTGCGCAGGTCGTCCTGGCGGATCGACAGCACCTTGCCGTTGTAGTCACCGCGCTGCGACTGGATCGTGGCCGCGTAGCGCTGCAGGGGGCCGGCCTTCTCGGCGGGCACGGTGGCCAGCCGCTCCAGGTCCAGGACCAGCTTCGGCGGGGGCTCGGCGGCGCCGCCCGGGGTGGTGCCCGGGAGCAGCTCCTGCACGGGCACACCATAGAAATCCGCCAGTTCGGCAAGGCGCTGTACGGTCACCGCGCGGTCACCGCGCTCGTACGACCCGACCACGACCGCCTTCCAGCGTCCCTGGCTCTTCTCCTCGACACCGTGGAGGGAAAGGCCCTGCTGGGTGCGGATGGCCCGGAGCTTGGCCCCGAGCTGTTTGGCGTATTCGCTGGACATATAGCTCCCCGGACACTGTGTCGACGCGGCTGCGGACGTTCCGCCGCCGCGCGTCTGGTAACTCACTGTGAGGTTACGCAGCGTGATTCTTCTGCGTCAAGCCGAATGGTCCACACCGACTCTTCCGTGGTGGCGGTGGCCGATTACGCCAGGGGGGTGATCAGGCGTGTCGTGCGGGCCTGCTACCGTGGATGGCGCAAATCCGACGTCCTTTAAGGTCCGTCCCGTGAGGCGGAGAAGGAGGTCCGTTTCTTATGGACAAGCAGGACACGCAAGCCTCCGATGCCCGGCCCGTTCTCGAGGGCCCCGACATCGCGCGGGTACTGACCCGCATCGCCCACGAGATCGTCGAGCGCGCCAAGGGCGCCGACGACGTGGTGCTCCTCGGCATTCCGACCCGAGGCGTCTTCCTCGCCCAGCGGCTCGCAGCCAAGCTCGAGGAGATCACCGCCCGCAGGATCCCGGTCGGTTCGCTCGACATCACCATGTACCGCGACGACCTGCGCATGCACCCGCCGCGTGCGCTGGCCCGCACCGAGATCCCCGGTGACGGCATCGACGGCAAGCTCGTCGTCCTCGTCGACGACGTGCTCTTCTCCGGCCGTACCGTCCGCGCCGCCCTGGACGCCCTGAACGACGTCGGGCGCCCGCGCGCGGTCCAGCTCGCGGTCCTCGTCGACAGAGGCCACCGCGAACTGCCCATCCGCGCCGACTACGTCGGCAAGAACCTCCCCACGTCGCTGCGGGAGACGGTCAAGGTCCAGCTCGCCGAGGAGGACGGTCGCGACACCGTGCTGCTCGGCGCGAAGCAGACCGCGCAGTAGCGATCCGGGTGCTCGGCGATCGCCGAGCCATGAGCCCGGTTGCCCAGCTGTGCCCCGTGGGGGACACCCCCACGCCCCCGCTTCCCGAATTGCCTTACGGAGCCTGACAGATGCAGCGTCATCTCATCTCGGCCGCCGACCTCACCCGCGACGACGCCGTCCTGATCCTCGACACCGCCGAGGAGATGGCCCGGGTCGCGGACCGGCCGATCAAGAAACTGCCGACCCTGCGCGGCCGTACGATCGTCAACCTCTTCTTCGAGGACTCCACGCGCACGCGTATCTCCTTCGAAGCCGCCGAGAAGCGCCTCTCGGCGGACGTCATCAACTTCTCCGCCAAGGGCTCCAGCGTCTCCAAGGGCGAGTCCCTGAAGGACACCGCCCAGACCCTGGAGGCCATGGGCGTCGACGCCGTGGTCATCCGGCACGGCGCCTCCGGAGCCCCGTACCGCCTGGCCAACTCCGGCTGGATCGACGCCGCCGTCATCAACGCCGGCGACGGCACCCACCAGCACCCCACCCAGGCCCTGCTGGACGCCTTCACCATGCGCCGCCGCCTCGTCGGCCGGGACGCCGGGCTCGGCCAGGACCTGTCCGGCAGGCGCATCACGATCGTCGGCGACGTCCTGCACAGCCGGGTCGCCCGCTCCAACGTCGACCTGCTGCACACCCTCGGCGCCGAGGTCACCCTGGTCGCCCCGCCCACCCTGGTGCCGGTCGGCGTCGAGACCTGGCCCTGCGAGGTGTCGTACGACCTCGACTCCACCCTCACCAAGTCCGACGCGGTGATGATGCTGCGGGTCCAGCGCGAGCGCATGAACGCCGCCTTCTTCCCGACCGAGCGCGAGTACTCGCGGCGCTACGGACTCGACGGCGACCGCATGGCGCGGATGCCCGGGCACGCCATCGTGATGCACCCCGGCCCGATGGTCCGCGGCATGGAGATCACCGCCGAGGTCGCCGACTCCGACCGCTGCACCGTCGTCGAGCAGGTCGCAAACGGAGTCTCCATCCGGATGGCCGTCCTGTACCTGCTGCTCGGGGGCAACGAGCCCGCCGTCACCCACGCCCGTATCGAGGAGAAGTAAGACACATGAGCAAGATCCTGATCCGTGGTGCGAAGGTGCTCGGCCGCGACGCGCAGGACGTCCTGATCGACGGTGCCACCATCGCCGAGGTCGGCACCGGACTGAGCGCCGAGGGCGCCGAGGTCGTCGAGGCCGACGGCAAGGTCCTGCTGCCGGGCCTGGTCGACCTCCACACCCACCTGCGCGAGCCCGGCCGCGAGGACTCCGAGACCGTGCTGACCGGCACCCGCGCGGCGGCGAGCGGCGGCTTCACGGCCGTCTTCGCCATGGCCAACACCTTCCCGGTCGCCGACACCGCCGGCGTCGTCGAGCAGGTCTACCGGCTCGGCCAGGAGCACGGCTACTGCGACGTGCAGCCCATCGGCGCCGTCACCGTCGGCCTGGAGGGCAGGAAGCTCGCCGAGCTGGGCGCCATGCACGAGTCGGCCGCCGGCGTCACCGTCTTCTCCGACGACGGCAAGTGCGTCGACGACGCGGTGATCATGCGGCGGGCCCTGGAGTACGTGAAGGCCTTCGGCGGTGTCGTCGCCCAGCACGCGCAGGAGCCGCGGCTGACCGAGGGCGCCCAGATGAACGAGGGGATCGTCTCCGCCGAGCTGGGGCTCGGGGGCTGGCCCGCGGTGGCCGAGGAATCGATCATCGCCCGGGACGTCCTGCTCGCCGAGCACGTCGGCTCCCGCGTGCACATCTGCCACCTCTCCACCGCCGGGTCCGTCGAGATCGTCCGCTGGGCCAAGTCCCGCGGCATCGACGTCACCGCCGAGGTGACCCCGCACCACCTGCTGCTGACGGACGAGCTGGTGCGCACCTACAACCCGGTCTTCAAGGTCAACCCGCCGCTGCGCACCGAGCGCGACGTGCTCGCGCTGCGCGAGGCGCTCGCCGACGGCACGATCGACATCGTCGCCACCGACCACGCCCCGCACCCGCACGAGGACAAGGACTGCGAGTGGGCCGCGGCCGCCATGGGCATGGTCGGCCTGGAGACGGCGCTGTCGGTGGTGCAGGAGACCATGGTGGACACCGGGCTGCTCACCTGGGCCGGGGTCGCCGAGCGCATGTCCTTCAAGCCGGCCGCCATCGGCGGGGCCAAGGGCCACGGGCGTCCCGTCTCGGCTGGTGAGCCCGCCAACCTCACGCTCGTCGACACGGCATACCGTGGGTCGGTGGACCCCGCGGGCTTCGCCTCGCGCAGCCGGAACACCCCCTACGAGGGGCTTGAGCTGCCGGGCCGTGTGACGCACACGTGGCTGCGGGGCAAGGCCACGCTCGTCGACGGGAAGCTCACGTGACACCTGTAATCCTGCTGGCCGCCGAGAAGAAGTCGGCCGAGGTCACCGACTGGGCCGCCCGCATCGGCTGGCTCGTCGGACTCGCGCTCTTCGTCGCGCTCGTCTACTGGCTGATGCGCGAGGGCTGGAAATGGCGCGGCACGCTCCAGGGCGACCTGCCCGAGCTGCCCGGCGCGCCGGACGAGCCCGGCGAGGCGAGACTGACCTTGAGCGGCCGCTACCACGGCTCCACCACGGCCGGTCAGTGGCTCGACCGCATCGTGGCGCACGGGCTCGGCACCCGCAGCCGGGTCGAGCTCACGCTGACGGACGCGGGACTGGACGTCGTACGGCCCGGCGCGACCGACTTCTTCGTCCCGGCGGCGCGACTGCGCGAGGCCCGGCTGGACAAGGGCATCGCCGGCAAGGTGCTGACCGAGGGCGGGCTGCTCGTGGTGACCTGGCAGCACGGCGAGCGGCTGATCGACTCCGGTTTCCGCTCCGACCACGCGGCCGAGCACACGGAGTGGGTCGAGGCCCTGAATGTGATGATCAACAAGACGGAAGGCGCACGATGACAACCTCCACCAGGGGAGCTTCCAGGACTCCCGCCGTACTCGTCCTGGAGGACGGCCGGATCTTCCGCGGCCGTGCCTACGGGGCCGTGGGGGTGACCTTCGGCGAGGCGGTCTTCTCGACCGGCATGACGGGCTACCAGGAGACGTTGACCGACCCCTCGTACCACCGCCAGGTCGTCGTGATGACCGCCCCGCACATCGGCAACACCGGCGTCAACGACGAGGACCCGGAGAGCAAGCGCATCTGGGTCGCCGGATACGTCGTGCGCGACCCCGCGCGCGTGCCGTCCAACTGGCGCTCGCGCCGCTCGCTCGACGACGAGCTGCGCCACCAGGGCGTCGTCGGCATCTCCGGCATCGACACCCGCGCGCTCACCCGTCACCTGCGCGAGCGCGGCGCCATGCGCGTCGGCATCTTCTCCGGCAACGCCATGCCCGACGAGGGCACCATGCTCGCCGAGGTCCGCCAGGTCCCCGAGATGAAGGGCGCCGACCTCTCGGCCGAGGTCGCCACCAAGGAGGCGTATGTCGTCCCGGCGATCGGCGAGAAGAAGTTCACCGTCGCCGCCGTGGACCTCGGCATCAAGGGCATGACCCCGCACCGGATGGCCGAGCGCGGCATCGAGGTGCACGTCCTGCCCGCCACGGCCACCGCCGAGGACGTCTTCGCCGTCGAGCCCGACGGCGTGTTCTTCTCCAACGGCCCGGGCGACCCGGCCACCGCCGACCACCCGGTCTCCGTGATGCGGGCGGTCCTGGAGCGCGGCACCCCGCTGTTCGGCATCTGCTTCGGCAACCAGATCCTGGGCCGCGCGCTGGGCTTCGGCACCTACAAGCTCAAGTACGGCCACCGCGGCATCAACCAGCCGGTGCAGGACCGTACGACCGGCAAGGTCGAGGTCACCGCGCACAACCACGGCTTCGCCGTCGATGCCCCGCTCGACCAGGTCTCCGAGACCCCCTACGGCCGCGCCGAGGTCTCCCACGTCTGCCTCAACGACAACGTGGTGGAGGGCCTGCAGCTCCTCGACCGCCCGGCCTTCAGCGTCCAGTACCACCCCGAAGCGGCAGCCGGCCCGCACGACGCCGCCTACCTGTTCGACCGCTTCGTATCCCTGATGGAGGGCCAGCGTGCCTAAGCGCACCGATATCCAGTCCGTCCTGGTCATCGGCTCCGGCCCGATCGTCATCGGCCAGGCCGCCGAGTTCGACTACTCCGGCACCCAGGCGTGCCGCGTCCTGAAGTCCGAGGGTCTGCGTGTGATCCTCGTGAACTCCAACCCGGCGACGATCATGACCGACCCGGAGATCGCCGACGCCACCTACGTCGAGCCGATCACCCCGGAGTTCGTCGAGAAGATCATCGCCAAGGAGCGCCCGGACGCCCTGCTGCCCACGCTGGGCGGCCAGACGGCCCTCAACACGGCCATCTCCCTGCACGGCAACGGCGTCCTGGAGAAGTACGGCGTCGAGCTGATCGGTGCCAACGTGCAGGCGATCCACAAGGGCGAGGACCGCGACCTGTTCAAGGAGGTCGTGGAGGAGGTCCGCAGGAAGATCGGGCACGGCGAGTCCGCCCGCTCCGTCATCTGCCACTCCATGGACGACGTCCTCGCGGGCGTCGAGACCCTCGGCGGCTACCCGGTCGTCGTCCGCCCCTCCTTCACCATGGGCGGCGCCGGCTCCGGCTTCGCGCACGACGAGGAGGAGCTGCGCCGCATCGCCGGGCAGGGCCTGACCCTCTCGCCGACCACCGAGGTGCTCCTGGAGGAGTCCATCCTCGGCTGGAAGGAGTACGAGCTGGAGCTGATGCGCGACAAGCACGACAACGTCGTGGTCGTCTGCTCCATCGAGAACTTCGACCCCATGGGCGTGCACACCGGCGACTCGATCACCGTGGCGCCCGCGATGACGCTGACCGACCGCGAGTACCAGATCCTGCGCGACGTCGGCATCGCGATCATCCGCGAGGTCGGCGTCGACACCGGCGGCTGCAACATCCAGTTCGCGGTGAACCCCGACGACGGCCGCGTGATCGTCATCGAGATGAACCCGCGCGTCTCGCGCTCCTCGGCCCTCGCCTCCAAGGCGACCGGCTTCCCGATCGCCAAGATCGCCGCCAAGCTCGCCGTCGGCTACACCCTCGACGAGATCCCGAACGACATCACGCAGGAGACCCCGGCCTCCTTCGAGCCCACGCTCGACTACGTGGTCGTCAAGGCCCCCCGGTTCGCCTTCGAGAAGTTCCCGCAGGCCGACTCCACGCTGACCACCACCATGAAGTCGGTCGGCGAGGCCATGGCCATCGGCCGCAACTTCACCGAGGCCTTCCAGAAGGCGCTGCGCTCGCTGGAGAAGAAGGGCAGCCAGTTCACCTTCGTCGGCGAGCCCGGCGACAAGGACGAGCTGCTGCGCGAGTCGGTACGGCCCACCGACGGCCGGATCAACACCGTCATGCAGGCCATCCGCGCGGGCGCCACGCCGGAGGAGGTCTTCGAGTACACCAGGATCGACCCCTGGTTCGTCGACCAGCTCTTCCTCATCAAGGAGATCGCCGACGAGCTCGCCGAGGCACCCGAGCTGACGCCGGAGCTGCTCGTCGAGGCCAAGCGGCACGGCTTCTCCGACGCGCAGATCGCGGAGGTCCGCGGCCTGCGCGAGGACGTCGTGCGCGAGGTCCGGCACGCGCTGGGCGTCCGCCCGGTGTACAAGACGGTCGACACCTGCGCCGCCGAGTTCGCCGCGAGGACGCCGTACTTCTACTCCTCCTACGACGAGGAGACGGAGGTCGCCTCCCGTGAGAAGCCCGCGGTCATCATCCTGGGCTCCGGCCCGAACCGCATCGGCCAGGGCATCGAGTTCGACTACTCGTGCGTGCACGCGTCCTTCGCGCTGAGCGACGCCGGGTACGAGACGGTGATGGTCAACTGCAACCCCGAGACCGTCTCCACCGACTACGACACCTCCGACCGCCTGTACTTCGAGCCGCTGACGCTGGAAGACGTGCTGGAGATCGTCCACGCCGAGCAGCAGGCCGGTCCGGTGGCGGGCGTGATCGTGCAGCTGGGCGGCCAGACCCCGCTGGGCCTCTCGCAGGCGCTCAAGGACAACGGCGTGCCGATCGTGGGCACCTCGCCCGAGGCCATCCACGCCGCCGAGGACCGGGGCGCCTTCGGACGCGTGCTCGCGGAGGCCGGCCTGCCGGCCCCCAAGCACGGCACCGCCACCACCTTCACCGAGGCCAAGGCCATCGCCGACGAGATCGGCTACCCGGTCCTCGTGAGGCCGTCGTACGTCCTCGGCGGGCGCGGCATGGAGATCGTCTACGACGAGACCCGGCTGTCGTCCTACATCGCCGAGTCGACCGAGATCAGCCCCTCCCGGCCGGTCCTCGTCGACCGCTTCCTGGACGACGCGATCGAGATCGACGTCGACGCACTCTACGACGGCACCGAGCTCTACCTCGGCGGCGTCATGGAGCACATCGAGGAGGCCGGCATCCACTCCGGCGACTCGGCGTGCGCCCTGCCTCCGATCACCCTGGGCGGCTTCGACATCAAGCGGCTGCGCGCCTCCACCGAGGCCATCGCCAAGGGCGTCGGCGTCCGGGGCCTGATCAACATCCAGTTCGCCATGGCCGGGGACATCCTCTACGTCCTGGAGGCCAACCCGCGCGCCTCCCGCACCGTCCCCTTCACCTCGAAGGCGACCGCGGTGCCGCTGGCGAAGGCCGCCGCCCGGATCTCGCTGGGCGCGACCATCGCCGAGCTGCGGGCCGAGGGCCTGCTGCCGGCGACCGGCGACGGCGGTGAGCTGCCGCTCGACGCGCCGATCTCCGTCAAGGAGGCGGTCATGCCGTGGTCGCGCTTCCGTGACGTCCACGGCCGCGGTGTCGACACGGTCCTCGGCCCCGAGATGCGCTCCACCGGCGAGGTCATGGGCATCGACGCCGTCTTCGGCACGGCGTACGCCAAGTCGCAGGCCGGTGCCTACGGCCCGCTGCCCACCAAGGGGCGCGCGTTCATCTCGGTCGCCAACCGCGACAAGCGGTCGATGATCTTCCCGGCGCGCGAGCTGGTCGCCCACGGCTTCGAGCTGATGGCCACCTCCGGCACCGCCGAGGTCCTCAAGCGCAACGGCATCAACGCCACCGTCGTGCGCAAGCAGTCCGAGGGCACCGGCCCGAACGGCGAGAAGACCATCGTCCAGCTCATCCACGACGGCGAGGTCGACCTCATCGTCAACACCCCGTACGGCACCGGCGGCCGCCTCGACGGCTACGAGATCCGTACGGCGGCCGTGGCGCGGTCGGTCCCGTGCCTGACGACGGTCCAGGCGCTCGCCGCCGCCGTCCAGGGCATCGACGCCCTCAACCACGGTGACGTGGGCGTGCGTTCGCTCCAGGAACACGCCGAACACCTGACCGCGGCCCGCGACTAGCAGCCGACGAGGGGGACACCGGAAACGGTGTCCCCCTCGTCGTGAGGACACCATGTACAAGATCTTCTTCAACCTCGTCTTCCGGCGCATGGACCCGGAGCAGGCCCATCACCTGGCCTTCCGCTGGATCCGCCTCGCCGCCCGCATCCCGGTGCTGCGCACCTTCGTCGCCGCCGCCCTCGCGCCCCGCCACAAGGAACTGCGCACGGAGGCCTTCGGGCTGCGCATGCACGGCCCGTTCGGCCTGGCCGCCGGCTTCGACAAGAACGCGGTCGCCGTCGACGGCATGTCGATGCTGGGCTTCGACCACGTCGAGATCGGCACCGTCACCGGGGAGGCCCAGCCCGGCAACCCCAAGAAGCGGCTGTTCCGTCTGGTGCCGGACCGTGCGCTCATCAACCGCATGGGCTTCAACAACGAGGGCTCCCTGGCCGTCGCGGCCCGTCTGGCCTCCCGCGAGCCGGTCTTCAGGACCGTCGTGGGCGTCAACATCGGCAAGACCAAGGTCGTCCCCGAGGCCGAGGCCGTCGGCGACTACGTGAAGTCCACCGAGCGGCTCGCGCCCTACGCCGACTACCTGGTCGTGAACGTCTCCTCCCCGAACACGCCCGGCCTGCGCAACCTGCAGGCCACCGAGGCCCTGCGGCCGCTGCTGAGCGCCGTCCGCGAGGCCGCCGACCGCACGGTGTCCACTCGCCGGGTGCCGCTCCTCGTCAAGATCGCGCCGGATCTCGCCGACGAGGACGTCGACGCCGTCGCCGACCTGGCCGTCGAACTCGGTCTGGACGGGATCATCGCCACCAACACCACCATCGCGCGCGAGGGGCTCGGCCTGAACTCCGACCCCTCGCTGGTGAAGGAGACCGGCGGCCTGTCCGGAGCGCCGCTCAAGGCGCGCTCCCTGGAGGTGCTGCGCCGCCTCTACGCGCGCGTGGGCGACCGCATCACCCTGGTGGGCGTCGGCGGCATCGAGAACGCCGAGGACGCCTGGCAGCGCATCCTCGCCGGCGCCACGCTCGTGCAGGGCTACAGCGCGTTCGTGTACGAGGGGCCCTTCTGGGGCCGAGCCATCCACAAGGGGCTCGCCGCGCGCCTGCGCACGAGCCCGTACGCCACCCTCGCCGACGCGGTCGGCGCCGACGTGAGGAAGCACGCATGACCGTCCTCGAGCCCTTCGGCGCGCGTCTGCGGCGCGCCATGGACGCCCGCGGCCCGCTGTGCGTCGGCATCGACCCGCACGCGTCCCTGCTCACCGAGTGGGGCCTGAACGACGACGTGGCCGGCCTGGAGCGGTTCAGCCGCACGGTGGTCGAGGCGGTGGCCGACCGGGTCGCCGTCCTCAAGCCACAGAGCGCCTTCTTCGAGCGCTTCGGTTCGCGCGGCGTCGCCGTCCTGGAGAAGACGGTCCAGGAGGCCCGCGCGGCCGGCGCCCTGGTCGTGACGGACGCCAAGCGCGGCGACATCGGCTCCACCATGGCCGGGTACGCAGAGGCCTTCCTGCACAAGGACTCCCCGCTGTTCTCGGACGCGCTGACCGTCTCGCCGTACCTGGGCTACGGATCGCTCAGCCCGGCCGTCGCGCTGGCCCGGGAGAGCGGCACGGGCCTGTTCGTGCTGGCCCTCACCTCCAACCCGGAGGGCGGCGAGGTCCAGCACGCGGTGCGCCCCGACGGCCGGAACGTCGGCGCGACGATCCTGGGCCACCTGGCGGCCGAGAACGAGGGGGAGGAGCCCCTGGGCTCCTTCGGCGCCGTCGTGGGCGCCACGCTGGGCGACCTGTCCTCGTACGACCTGGCGATCAACGGCCCGCTCCTGGCTCCCGGCGTCGGCGCCCAGGGGGCCACCCCGGCCGACCTTCCGAGGGTCTTCGGGGCCGCCGTGCGCAACGTCGTGCCGAACGTCAGCCGGGGGGTACTCCGTCATGGTCCCGACGTCGCCGCGCTGCGGTCGTCCGCGGACCGCTTCGCGGAGGAGATCAAGGCGGCACTGGCCCAGGTGTGAGCTGTACCACGTGCGGGGCTCCCGGGACGACCGTATGAGGCGTTCATGACGGCCGTTCCGGGCGTTCCAGAAGGTCGCGGGAGTCTTCCGACAGGTGTTCGGAAGCCCGCTTGAGTCTGAATACATCCTCAAATCCGGGGCATTATGTCCTAAATGTCCGGCCTGACGGAGGCTGACCAGGACTTTTCCGCTGTTCTCGCTGACTCTGGCGGACTTGACCGCTAGTCTCCGACGAGAGTCAAAGGGCAAGCGTGTTGCTCGTGGCTCCCCAGGTGTGGGGCGACTAGGTTCCTCACCGGTCCGTATCCGACAGTTCGACATCCGAGGTGACGTAGGCGTGGCTCTTCCGCCCCTTACCCCTGAACAGCGCGCAGCCGCGCTCGAAAAGGCCGCCGCGGCTCGCCGGGAGCGGGCCGAGGTCAAGAATCGACTCAAGCACTCCGGCGCCTCCCTGCACGAGGTCATCAAGCAGGGCCAGGAAAACGACGTCATCGGCAAGATGAAGGTCTCCGCCCTGCTCGAGTCCCTGCCGGGCGTGGGCAAGGTCCGCGCCAAGCAGATCATGGAACGACTCGGCATCTCCGAGAGCCGCCGGGTTCGCGGCCTCGGCTCCAACCAGATCGCTTCCCTGGAGCGTGAGTTCGGCAGCACCGGCTCCTGAGTCCCGGGACCTCCGGACCAGGAGTCCCGGGCACACCGGGATTGCTGGAATAATCGCTGCATGGCTGCAACATTCCGGGGGACGACCCCCGAGCCCCCGGACGTACGTCCGCGGCTGACCGTGCTCTCCGGCCCCTCCGGGGTCGGCAAGAGCACGGTCGTCGCCCATATGCGCAAGGAACACCCCGAGGTCTGGCTCTCGGTGTCGGCGACGACCCGCAAGCCCCGCCCCGGTGAGAAGCACGGCGTCCAGTACTTCTTCGTCACCGACGAGGAGATGGACAAGCTGATCGCCAACGGCGAGCTGCTGGAGTGGGCCGAGTTCGCCGGCAATCGCTACGGCACGCCCCGCGCGGCCGTCCTGGAGCGGCTGGAGGCGGGGGAGCCCGTCCTGCTGGAGATCGATCTCCAGGGTGCCCGGCAGGTGCGTGAGTCGATGACGGACGCACAGTTGGTGTTCCTGGCTCCTCCCTCCTGGGAGGAGCTCGTGCGCAGGCTCACGGGACGCGGCACCGAACCGCCCGAGGTGATCGAGCGTCGCCTCGACGCGGCGAAGGTCGAACTGGCCGCCGAGCCGGAGTTCGACGTGACCCTGGTCAACACCTCCGTCGAGGACGTGGCTCGCGAGCTGCTAGCCTTGATGGATGTTGTGTGATCGCACGTGATGTGATCACGACCGATCTTTTCCCATCCATCGGAAGGTAGAGCGTGTCCTCTTCCATCTCCGCGCCCGAGGGCATCATCAACCCGCCGATCGACGAGCTCCTCGAGGCCACCGACTCGAAGTACAGCCTCGTGATCTACGCGGCCAAGCGGGCCCGCCAGATCAACGCGTACTACTCGCAGCTCGGCGAGGGCCTCCTCGAGTACGTCGGTCCGCTCGTCGACACCCACGTCCACGAGAAGCCGCTCTCGATCGCCCTGCGCGAGATCAACGCGGGTCTGCTGACGTCCGAGGCCGTCGAAGGCCCCGCGCAGTAGTACTTTCGTATCGCGGTTGACTTATCCACAGGCCCGGCAGCGCGACTGTCGGGCCTGTGGTGTGTGATGGGACCGTACGTTGCCGAGCCGGGGAGAGACGGTGGACAAGCCGAAGGTCGTTCTGGGGGTCAGTGGCGGCATCGCCGCGTACAAGGCCTGTGAGCTGCTGCGCAGGCTGACGGAGTCGGGTCACGACGTGCGCGTGGTGCCGACGGCCTCCGCTCTGCACTTCGTGGGCGCCGCCACCTGGTCCGCGCTCTCCGGCCACCCCGTCTCCACCGAGGTCTGGAACGACGTCCACGAGGTCCCCCACGTCCGCATCGGGCAGCACGCGGACCTGGTCGTCGTCGCACCGGCCACCGCGGACATGCTGGCCAAGGCCGCCCACGGACTCGCCGACGACCTGCTCACCAACACCCTCCTGACCGCCCGCTGCCCGGTCGTCTTCGCCCCCGCCATGCACACCGAGATGTGGGAGCACCCGGCCACGCAGGAGAACGTCGCGACGCTGCGCCGCCGCGGCGCCGTCGTCATCGAGCCCGCCGTCGGCCGCCTCACCGGCGTCGACACCGGCAAGGGCCGGCTGCCCGACCCCGCCGAGATCTTCGAGGTCTGCCGTCGCGTCCTCGCCCGGGGTGTCACCGCACCCGACCTCGTCGGCCGACACGTCGTCGTCAGCGCGGGAGGCACCCGCGAACCCCTCGACCCGGTCCGATTCCTCGGCAACCGCTCCTCCGGCAAGCAGGGCTACGCCCTCGCCCGCACCGCCGCGGCGCGCGGCGCCCGCGTCACACTGGTCGCCGCCAACACCGGCATGCCGGACCCGGCGGGCGTCGACGTCGTCCAGGTCGGCACGGCCGTGCAGCTGCGCGAGGCGGTGCTCAAGGCCGCCGCGGACGCCGACGCCGTCGTCATGGCCGCGGCCGTCGCGGACTTCCGACCCGTGGCCTACGCCGCCGGAAAGATCAAGAAGAAGGACGGCCAGGATCCCGAGCCCCTCGTGCTGGTACGGAATCCGGACATCCTCGCCGAGATCTCGGCCGAGCGGGCCCGCGACGGGCAGGTGATCGTCGGCTTCGCCGCCGAGACCGACGACGTCCTGGCCAACGGCCGTGCCAAGCTGGAGCGCAAGCGCTGCGACCTCCTCGTGGTGAACGAGGTGGGCGAGCGCAAGACGTTCGGCTCCGAGGAGAACGAGGCGGTGGTGCTGGGCGCCGACGGCACCGAGACGCCGGTGCCCCACGGACCGAAGGAACATCTGGCCGAAATCGTCTGGGACCTGGTGGCGGAGCGGCTCGGCTGAATGTTTCATTCGCTTCTCGGCTCCCTCAAACCTCTGCCACAGGGGTGTGGCGACCCTGGCCAAGGCCGCAGGGGATTGGGCAGAATGCCCGTGCCGCTGGTCACAGCCCTCCCGAGAGGCGAGACGGAGAGGCCGGTGGCCGAGACAGACCGATAAACTGTTCTCGGACGGTGCCGGGCGCAGCCCCCGAGCCCGTCCGCCCATGATCAGCCAGCAGCCGCTGCAACCCCAGGGAGCGTTGTGTCCCGTCGCCTGTTCACCTCGGAGTCCGTGACCGAGGGCCACCCCGACAAGATCGCTGACCAGATCAGCGACACCATTCTCGACGCGCTCCTGCGCGAGGACCCGACCTCCCGGGTCGCCGTCGAGACGCTGATCACCACCGGCCTGGTGCACGTGGCCGGCGAGGTCACCACCAAGACCTACGCGGACATCGCGACCCTCGTCCGCAACAAGATCCTCGAGATCGGCTACGACTCCTCCAAGAAGGGCTTCGACGGCGCTTCCTGCGGTGTCTCGGTCTCGATCGGCGCGCAGTCGCCGGACATCGCGCAGGGCGTGGACACGGCGTACGAGTCCCGGGTCGAGGGCGACGAGGACGAACTCGACAAGCAGGGCGCCGGCGACCAGGGCCTGATGTTCGGCTACGCCACGGACGAGACGCCGACCCTGATGCCGCTGCCGATCTTCCTGGCGCACCGCCTGTCCAAGCGCCTGTCCGAGGTCCGCAAGAACGGCACCATCCCCTACCTGCGCCCGGACGGCAAGACGCAGGTCACCATCGAGTACGACGGCGACAAGGCCGTCCGCCTCGACACGGTCGTCGTCTCCTCGCAGCACGCCTCCGACATCGACCTGGACTCGCTCCTCGCGCCCGACATCCGCGAGTTCGTCGTGGAGCCGGAACTCAAGGCGCTCCTGGACGAGGGCATCAAGCTCGACACGGAGAACTACCGCCTCCTGGTCAACCCGACCGGCCGCTTCGAGATCGGCGGCCCGATGGGCGACGCGGGCCTGACCGGCCGCAAGATCATCATCGACACGTACGGCGGCATGGCCCGCCACGGCGGTGGCGCGTTCTCGGGCAAGGACCCGTCCAAGGTGGACCGCTCGGCCGCCTACGCGATGCGCTGGGTCGCCAAGAACGTCGTCGCGGCCGGCCTGGCCTCCCGCTGCGAGGTGCAGGTGGCGTACGCGATCGGCAAGGCCGAGCCGGTGGGTCTGTTCGTCGAGACCTTCGGTACCGCCACGATCGACCACGAGAAGATCGAGAAGGCGATCGACGAGGTCTTCGACCTCCGCCCGGCCGCCATCATCCGCGACCTCGACCTGCTCCGCCCGATCTACGCCCAGACGGCGGCCTACGGCCACTTCGGCCGCGAGCTCCCCGAGTTCACCTGGGAGCGGACGGACCGGGTGGAAGCGCTGAAGAAGGCCGTGGGGCTGTAACCCCTCCAGCGGCTGTACCAGGGCCCGGTTCCCCTCGGGGGACCGGGCCCGACGCTTTCGTGCTCCGGCCGCCTCCTGGCTACTCCTCGGTGCCGTCGCCCCCGTCCCCGCCCTCTTCCCCCACCGTGCCCTGGTCCGGGGACAGGTCAGCGGACTCCTCACGGGACTCCTCAGGGGACTCCTCAGGCGGGGCGAAACGTGTCCGGATCTCCTCCGCCGTGTCCGCGTCCTTGTCCTTGATGGCCCTCGCGACCTGATCGGCGACCATCACGCACGCGTCGTCACCGGGCTTGAAGCCCATCTGCCGCATGAACTCGGTGAACAGGTCCGCCGGGTCCCTGACGACCTCGGCCGCCTCCTCGACGGCGGCGCCGGGGACGAGATGCCGGAACGGCTCGGCCACCTGTTCGTTGTTGGCGGCCGAGGTGAGCTGCGCCAGCAGGCCGATGTCGTTGACGGTCCGCTCGACCTTCTCGTCGTTGCGGGCCAGCCACCACACGACCGCGCGTCCGGTGTTCTGGAGCACGTCGTGGCCCAGGTAGTCGCGCTTGCTCTTCTCCTGTTTCCGCTCGTGCTCCCAGAGCTCCTCGTCCTTGCGGATGGCGGCCAGCCGGTCCAGGCGGCGCTGGTCGTCCTCCGACAGCCGCAGGACGACATCGAGGGCCATGGCCCGGATACGGCCGCCACGATCGGGCAGCATCTCCGCCAGCGCCCCGCTCAGTTCCTGCTGGATCAGCGAACTGCGCAGCGGCTGGTGGGCCAGCGTCACCGCACCGGCCCGTTCCACGATCGCCTGCAGCGCGAGGCCACCGTGGTGCGTGCCGGTCTCCTGCGCGTACGGCTTCTCGGGGCACCAGCGGATCGTCGCCGAGAACAGGAAGTCGTAGTCCGCCAGGGCGCTGGGCAGCGCGATGTCCTCGACCGGCAGTTCACGGCGCTCGACCTCGGGCACCGGTGGCGCGGTGACCGTCTCGGACAGCGGCCTGCCACGGTTCGTACGCAGCGTCGCGAACGTGACGCCCGCCCACGCGGCCCCCAGCAGGATCACGGTGAGCGGCCACGCCCACGCGGGCCAGCCCGTGTACAGACCGAGGATCAGCACGAGCATGGCGCTGATCAGAGCCATGAAGACGGAGACGGTCTTCTGGGCGGAACTCATGTCCGGGTCTCCTTCTCGGGATCGGCCCGCCGTGGCGGACGCCTGCGCTGCGCCTCTTCGATACGGGACAGCAGCCACTCGGTCTTCTCGGCGGACAGGGACTTGCGTGCCGTCAGATAGATCTGGCGGAGGGCGGGATAGTTCTCGGCGGCGGCGTCGACGAGGACGTCCAGGGCGAGGTGGACGAGTTCGGGGTCGTCGGCCGCGTCCGTAGTGGTCATCCACCGCTGCACATGCGGGAGCCAGCTCCTGCTGCTGAACCCCCACAGCACGTCGATCCAGCACATCGAGAGCCACAGCCGGGTGGAGGACAGCTGGAGAAAGATGTGTTCCGGTCGGCTGGGCATGGTGAGCAGGCCGAGGAAGAGCCAGGCGTCGAGCGCCCGTTGCCGCCCCGGTCGCCTCTGCCGTGGCATGAAGGCCAGCCGGTAGAGGAGATGGAGCCGCAGGCGCGTATCCATCTCGACCAGTCTCAGCAGCACGTGCCGGGCCGAGTTCTTTGCGCTTCCCTCGTCGAAGGGCTCCCTGCGGGCGAGGTGGTGCAGCCTGACGACGGCCTGTTCCGGATGCGTGGACGCCATGACGTTCACGCACACCTCGGTCAACACCCGGCGCAGATCCGGTTCGACGGGCCGGATCGCCCAGCTGTAGATCGCCTGGCGGAAGTGCCGGCTCGTCGGCTCGTCCTCGTGGCGCACACCCCAGCCGAGCCAGTCGGCCGCGGCACGCAGGCGCGCCGGGTCGCCGTACCGCAGTGCCCAGTCCCGGGCCGGTTCGGCCAGTCTGTCCGCGTCCTCCGTCAGCGCGCACAGCTCCGCCAGCCGTACGACGACGTCCTTCCGCCCCTCCTCGGGGAACTGGGGCAGAGCCAGCACCTGCTCCACCCAGTCGCGCAGCGGTCTGCGCAGGTCGGGCATGTTCCGCCAGAAGAAGTGGCGTACGGCGTGGTCGTAGCGCAGCTTGTCGAAGTGGACGCGGGCCTCGTCGTTCCGGGAGGCACCCACCTCGCGCAGGCGCTCCGTCAGACTCTCGTGCTCCAGCAGTGGACGGTCGTCGCCCGCGATCCGCAGGCTCCCGCGGAGAATCGCCGCCGCCCGGTGAATCAGGTCGGCGGGCGCGCCGTGCAGCATGGCGACCGACAGCAGCAGGGCCCGCTGGGAGCCCGCCCGCAGATCCGGGAGGAAGTCGTTCACCTCCTCGGCCCGGATCGTCGCGGCGGCGATGGCCTGCCGGCACCAGTCCGCGAAGGAATCCTCCGGCTTCGCAGTCCGACAGGCGTCCACGATGATGTCCGCCGTGCTCGCCAGCTCCCGCATGGGCGGCTTTTCGGTGAGGTAGTCGGTCAGTTCCTTCGGCGCCTGCCAAAGGCTCCCGGGATCGACGCCCCGCAGGCGCAGGTGCCGAGCGATCACTTCGAGGTCGTCGGGGCGGTTGACGGGTTTGCGGTACGCCGCGAAGTCGGGGCTCAACCCGTCGGCGTGCGCATGCGGCAGGACCACGGCGAGGAACGACCGCTTGTCCAGGAGAACCTTGTGAAAGCCGGGGAACCGGTCGTGGCAGCGCGTCCACACGTCCTCCTTGGCATCCGACAGGTCCAGCAGCATCCGGTCCCCTTCCCCGATGAGTTCCGGGGTGAGCGGTTCGGGTGACTGGCCGTCCGCATCGGGAGTGAGTTCCTGGTAGACGCCCGAACCGCGCGGCAGTTCTCGCAGCAGGACCCGGGCGGCCGTGGTTCTGCCGTTCCCGGGAGTGCCGTACAGGAACACGATGTTGTGGCGTTCCAGGGTGTCGTAGGCGTCGTTGATGCCCGTCGGCCTGGCGAACCGCTGCTGGAGGCGGCTCAGTTGCTGGTCGGCCACCTGGCGGGGCGGGGTGTTCCGCGCCGACATGAAATCCGGCGGGGGCTCGCTCCCGTGGAAATGGAACGTGGTGTTGTAGTAGTCACCGGTGCCGCCCGCACCGGGGGGATCGGGCGCGTCGGTCATCGCCTGTCGTCCTGGGCCGGGGGTATCGGGCCGAAGGTGTGGCTGATGTCGCCCTGGTGATTTCCGGCCGTGTAGTTCGCGCCGGGGCCGGACTGGTCGACGTGGTGCGTGGGGCCGATGTGGATCTTTCCGTTGTTCCCGCCCATGTCGGTCCGGTAGGTGTCGCCCGTCGCCGGGGCCGGCTCGGGCGGTTCGGGCTCGGTCGCCGTGCGGTCCGCGGCGGCGAGGGCGGGGACCAGGTCGGCCAGGGAGTCGCCGATGCGTTTGAGATCGGACTCGTCGTTCTGGTGGTCGTAGCGGAGGGTCTGGCAGTCCGCCAGCCACATCATCGCGTCGGGCAGCTCGTTGCGCGCCGGCCGTTCGGTGCGGCGGCCGACGAGGACCGGGATGACGCGCCGGTGGCAGCGGTACGACTCCAGGATCTCCTTCGTGACCCAGTCGCCCTCGATCCCGAGCCGGGGGTGGCCGAGCCAGCGGTCGCCGATCAGGGCGAGCAGGACGGAGCTGCTGCGCGCGTTGCCGAGGAGGTGGTCGTCGAACTTGTCGCCCGGGGCGATGGACCGGCTGGCACGGTAGACGTGCTCGTCGCCGAAGCGGGCGCGCAGGGCGTTGTCGAGGGTCGTGGCGGCCTGTTCGCCGTCGTTCGTGCGGTAGTTGATGAAGATTTCGGGCATGGCGGAGCGACCTCTCTGTCGGACGGCTGCGAGGGAGCGGATGCGGGTCAGAGCGCCTGCGGTGTGAGCGCGGCGGTGAGCGAGGGCGCCAGGGCGCGGCACGCGGGGTGGCGCGGATGCCGGGAGAGGACACGGGCGAGGCGGCGCAGGTCGGCCGTGACGGTCTGCGAGCCCACGCCCGCGGTGTGCTCCAGCAGATCAATCGTCAGTTCGCAGGCGTGCCCGATCTCTCCGGCGACGGCGTGGGCCAGCGCCCTTCGGGCGCCGTAGCGGCGTCGGGTGCGCAGGGCGTCCGGGGCGAGCCGGGCGTACTCGGCGTCGAGGACCTCGGCGGCCTCCCGTGGCCGGCCCAGGTCCAGCAGGCACCAGCCGGTCACCATGGCGACGGGGTCGCGCAGGTGCGTGGGGCCGAGTACCGGGGCGTCGGAGGCGGGCTCCTCCGCGGCGGCCCGGCCGAAGAGGACGCGGGCGCGTTCGAGCAGGCGCATGCAGGCGTCGTGGTCCCCGTCCAGGGCGTGTCCTTGCGCCGCGCGCTGAGCCGCCAGCGCCCGGATGCGCGGCGGCAGCCTCCCGCCCAGCGCGCCCTCCGCGAGCGCGACCGTGTCCGCGCCCTCGCCCCGGTAGTAGGTGATCAGGGCTTGGCGGACCAGCGCGTACGACGCCAGGTGCCCGTCGCCCGCGGCCTCGGCGATGTCCACGGCATGAGCCGTCCAGTGGGCCGCGGCCACGTCGTCACCCGCTTCCTGGGCCATCCAGCCGGTGAACTCGGCGAAGCGCGCGGCCAGGGCGAGCAGCCCGCGCCCCGTGTCGCCCCCGGTGTGCACCGCCAGCGAACGCAAGGCGCCGGTCTGTTCGACGAGCGTCGGCAGAACGGACTGCGGCGGGGACAACTGGCCGATGCGGCGGTACGCGTCGAACAGCCCGCGGTAGGCGTCGACCAGCGGTTGACCGGAGGACTCGGGCTGGACGGCTGTGGTGGTGGCGGGAGCGGAGGCCGCGATGCCGAACACCGACACCGCGCCCGCCGCCATCAGCTGCCGACGCGTCGGCGGGGACCACTGAGCGTCGTCCGGATGGTTGGGGGAGTCTGTGCGCATGGCTCCTGCCTGGTCGGGAACGGGCGGCTGTGCGGACGGACGGCGTCCCGGGCCCGCGGGGACGAGAGCCGCCAGCGCACCACCGGCCCCCAGGGCCGCGTCGCACAGGCGGGCGAACTCGGTCGTCGGCCGTTTGCGGCCTGTCTCGACCTTGCTGATCTGCCCCTTGCTGTAGTGCACCGTGGCGGCGAACCGCGTCAGCGTGAGCCCGGCGGCGATGCGCAGCCGGCGCAGTTCGGCCCCGAAGAGACATGGCCGCTCCAGCATGTGAACCCCCCTCATGCCGACGCCGCCGGTGCTCCGGGCCGTCCGTCGTCGCGTTTCAGCGTCGCCAGGCGTCGTGGGGCGGGCAAGGCGGTCGGCGGTGTTTCCCGTTTCCACTTCTGATACCGGGCCCCGGGCCCATGGCAAGCCTGCGGACGGCCAGGGAGGCCGGATCGGCCGGGGAAATGGCCGGGAGCGCGGACTTGCCGGGCGGCGCGCCGATGATCCGCGGGCGGGGTCTTCGGGGGATCGGACGCCGTCGTTTGTCAGTGGCGTTTGGAAGAATGCAAGCGTGAGCAGCGAGAACGGTTCGGGGGGCGGTGGCGGCGAGGGTGCGCCGCCGGAGCAGCTTGCGCTCATCAGGGAGAGTGTGCGCAAGGCCAGGGAGCCGCGGGCCAAGCCGCGGACCTGGCGGGGTGCCGCGCTGGCCGGGGAGCTGCCGGTCGCGCGGGTGCTGGTCGACAAGGGCGTGCTGCATCTCGACCGGTACTTCGACTACGCGGTGCCGGAGGAGCTCGATGCCGACGCGCAGCCCGGTGTGCGGGTGCGGGTGAGGTTCGGGGCCGGGCGGCACCGGGTGCGGGAGGGGCGCCGTGAGGGCGGCGGGCTGATCGACGGGTTCCTGATCGAGCGGCGCGCCGAGTCCGACTACTCGGGGCCGTTGGCCGCGCTCGCCCAGGTCGTGTCGCCCGAGCCGGTGCTGAGCGAGGAGCTGCTGGGGCTCGCGCGGGCGGTCGCCGACCGGTACGCGGGCAGCCTCGCCGACGTGCTGCAGCTCGCCGTGCCGCCGCGCAGCGCCCGGGCCGAGCAGCGGCCCTCGCCCGACCCGCTGCCGCCGCCCGGCGCGCCGGAGACGGGGCCCTGGGCGCGGTACGAGCGAGGGGCCGCGTTCCTGGAGTCGCTGGCGTCCGGCGGAGCCCCACGTGCCGTGTGGAACGCGCTGCCGGGGCCCGGGTGGAGCGAGGAGATCGCGCGAGCCGTCGTGGCGACGCTGGCCTCGGGGCGCGGGGCACTCGTCGTCCTGCCGGACGGGCGGGCCGTCGCGCGCGTCGACGCCGCGCTGACCGCCCTGCTGGGGGAGGGGCGGCACGCGGTGCTCACCGCCGACGCCGGGCCCGAGAAGCGGTACCGCCAGTGGCTGGCGGTGCGGCGCGGGTCCGTACGGGCCGTCGTCGGGACCCGGGCCGCCATGTTCGCGCCCGTCCAGGACCTCGGGCTCGTGGCCGTCTGGGACGACGGCGACGACAGCCACAGCGAACCGCACGCCCCTCAGCCGCATGCGCGCGAGGTGCTGCTGTTGCGGGCCGCGCAGGACAAGTGCGCCTTCTTGCTGGGCGGTTGGAGCTGCACCGTGGAGGCGGCCCAGCTCGTCGAGAGCGGCTGGGCACGGCCGCTCGTCGCCGCGCGGGAGCAGGTGCGGGCTCTCGCGCCGCTCGTGCGGACCGTGGGGGACGGCGATCTCGCGCGCGACGAGGCCGCCCGGGCCGCCCGGCTGCCGACCCTCGCCTGGCAGGCCGTCCGGGAGGGGCTGCGCCACGGGCCGGTGCTCGTGCAGGTGCCCCGGCGGGGATACGTGCCGCGCATGGCGTGCGCCGACTGCCGTGCGCCCGCCCGGTGCCGGCACTGCTCGGGGCCGTTGGAGGGGCAGGAGTCGCGGGCGGCGCTGCGGTGCGGGTGGTGCGGGCGCGAGGAGAGCGGCTGGCACTGCCCGGAGTGCGGCGGATTCCGGCTGCGGGCGCAGGTCGTGGGGGCCCGCCGGACGGCCGAGGAGCTGGGGCGGGCCTTCCCCGCCGTTCCCGTGCGGACCTCGGGGCGTGAGCATGTGCTGGACACCGTGCCGGGCGCGCCGGCGCTGGTCGTCAGCACACCGGGCGCCGAGCCGGTCGCCGAGGGCGGTTATGCGGCGGCGCTGCTGCTGGACGGCTGGGCGATGCTCGGGCGGCCCGACCTGCGGGCGGGCGAGGACGCGCTGCGGCGGTGGATCGCGGCCGCCGCGCTCGTCCGGCCGCAGGGCGCCGGCGGCACCGTGGTCGTCGTCGCCGAGCCGACGCTGCGACCCGTGCAGGCGCTGGTGCGGTGGGATCCCGTCGGACACGCGGTGCGGGAGCTCGGCGAGCGGACCGAGCTGGGCTTCCCGCCCGTGTCGCGGATGGCGGCCGTGTCGGGGACGGGGGAGGCGGTCACCGAGTTCCTGCGTACGGCCGAACTGCCGCCGGAGGCCCAGGTGCTGGGGCCCGTTCCGCTGCCGGTCACGTCGGCGGGCGGGCCGCGGCGGGTGGGGGCACCGCCTCCCGGTGAGCACTGGGAGCGGGCGCTGGTGCGGGTACCGCCCGGCAGCGGAGCCGCGCTGGCATCGGCGCTGAAGTCCGCACAGGCGGCACGGATGGCGCGCGGCGCCGCGGCCGGGGAGACGGCGGTCCGGGTGCGCATCGACCCACCGGACATCGGCTGACGCACAACCAGGGGGCGGCCTGCGGGGCGGCGGACCGGTCGCCGTCGGCCCGCGCGCAGGGCGAGCGGCGGCATGCGAGGCTGCCGTCGTTCCAGACCGGCGGCCGTCGGCCCGCCCGGAGGGCGGACTGTCCCGGCGGCCCAGGCGGCTGCCTCGTGGCCGACGGGCGCGCCGTGACGCGGACGGCCGCATCCCGGCATGCGTCTGCGCATGCGTCTGCCCTCCCGGATGCGCATGGTCGCCGGGGGGGCAGGAGGTGAGGTGGTTCAGCCGTTGCGTGGGCCGGGGAAGGCAGTGGGTCTGGCCTCCTCGCGGAGGGCGGGGCTGCCCGCCGTCGGCTGGGTGGGCATGGCGCGGGCGGCGGGGACCGACGGCACCGTGGGGATGCCGGTGTTCACGGCGACCGCCCTGCTTTCCGACGGCTCGGCCGTGCGCTCGGCCTCGGCGGCGGCCTGGGCCGCGGCGCGACGGGCGCCGTAACGGCGGTGCACCGCCTGCTTGGTGACGCCGAGTGCGGAACCCACCGCGTCCCACGAGAAACCGAGAGAGCGGTCGAAGTCGACCGCGGCCGTCACCAGGGTCTCGACACTGTCCCGAAGTTCCTGGGCGAGACGGACGGTCGGGGCGGGGGCGCGTCCGTAGACGACGAAGCCCGTGGAGGGACCGGAGCGGCGCGGGCGGTAGACGTTGCCCAACTGGGCGGTGAGCGTGCGCAGTGCGTCCACCTGCCGGCGGACCCGCTCGATGTCCCGCACCAGCAAGTGCAGGCTGGCCCGAGCCTGGGCGTCGTGGGTTGCATGGTCGGCCATGAACAAGCCTCTCGAACCGGCGTTGAAAAGGATCGGGCCGCGCTGAAGCGGCCCATTGTGGTCAACTCTTTCTTGACCAACGCGGCAACGCTCCGCGGGTCACGCACTGGGGGCGTGTGGGCATATTCGTGCGCCCCGGTGGAGGACGGCGCGCCTCGGCCGCCGGTCGTGGGCCCGGCCGTTCTCCCGCCCGCACCAGCCGTTTCCGGTCGGCCGTGAGGTCATAGACTGGGTCGCTGCCCGCAACCCGCTCCCCGAGAGGCCCGAACCCACCCATGAAGCTCGTCTTCGCCGGGACCCCCGAGGTCGCCGTTCCCGCCCTGGACGCTCTGATCGCCTCCGGGCGGCACGAGGTGGCCGCCGTCGTCACGCGGCCCGACGCGCCGGCGGGACGGGGGCGCCGGCTGGTCGCGTCGCCCGTGGCGCAGCGGGCGGAGGAAGCCGGCATCGAGGTGCTGAAGCCGGTCAAGCCCCGGGACCCGGAGTTCCTGGACCGGCTCCGGGAGATCGCGCCCGACTGCTGTCCCGTGGTGGCCTACGGCGCGCTCCTGCCGCGCGTCGCCCTCGACGTCCCCGCCCACGGCTGGGTCAACCTGCACTTCTCGCTGCTGCCCGCCTGGCGGGGCGCGGCGCCGGTGCAGCACTCCCTCATGGCCGGGGACGAGATCACGGGCGCCTCGACCTTCCTGATCGAGGAGGGGCTGGACTCCGGGCCCGTCTACGGCACCGTCACGGAGGAGATCCGGCCCACCGACACCAGCGGCGACCTGCTCACCCGCCTCGCCTTCGCCGGCGCCGGCCTGCTCGCCGCGACCATGGACGGCATCGAGGACGGCACGCTGAAGGCCGTGCCGCAGCCGGCCGACGGCATCTCCCTGGCCCCGAAGATCACCGTCGAGGACGCCCAGGTGGACTGGCACGCACCGGCGTTGCGGGTCGACCGGCTCGTGCGCGGCTGCACCCCCGCGCCCGGTGCCTGGACCGTCTTCCGGGGCGAGCGGCTCAAGCTCATCCAGGTCACGCCCGTGCCGGAGCGCACCGACCTCGCGCCCGCGCAGATGGCCGTCGGCAAGAACAGCGTGCACGTCGGCACCGGCTCGTACGCCGTCGAGCTGCTCTGGGTGCAGGCCCAGGGCAAGAAGCCGATGCGGGCCGCCGACTGGGCCCGCGGGGTGCGCATCGCCGACGGCGAGGGCCTCGGCGGGTAACCGGCGGGCCCGGGCGACGTACGCTGGGGACGTATTTCCCTGATCTCACCTCCGGAGCACCTTTTTCGTGAGCGACACCCCCCGTCGGCCCCACAAGCCCGGCAAGCCGTATCGGCGGCCCAAGAAGGACCCCGTCCGCATCCTCGCCTTCGAGGCGCTGAGGGCCGTGGACGAGCGGGACGCCTACGCCAACCTCGTCCTGCCGCCGCTGCTGCGCAAGGCGCGGGAGAAGGAGGGACCCGACAGGTTCGACGCGCGGGACGCGGCGCTCGCGACCGAACTGGTCTACGGGACGCTGCGCCGGCAGGGGACGTACGACGCGGTCATCGCCGCCTGTGTCGACCGGCCGCTGCGCGAGGTCGATCCGCCGGTGCTCGACGTGCTCAGCCTGGGCGCGCACCAGCTGCTGGGCACGCGCATCCCGACGCACGCCGCCGTCTCCGCCTCCGTGGAGCTCGCGCGGGTCGTGCTCGGCGACGGGCGGGCCAAGTTCGTCAACGCCGTGCTGCGCAAGGTCGCCCAGGACGACCTCGACGGTTGGATCGCGAAGGTCGCGCCGAGCTACGACGAGGACCCCGAGGACCATCTCGCCGTCGTGCACTCGCATCCGCGCTGGGTGGTCTCCGCCCTGTGGGACTCCCTCGGCGGCGGCCGCGCCGGCATCGAGAAGCTGCTGGCGGCCGACAACGAGCGGCCCGAGGTGACACTCGTGGCGCGCCCCGGCCGGGCCACGACCGAGGAGCTGCTCGACGAGAAGGCCGCGGTGCCGGGACGCTGGTCGCCGTACGCCGTGCGGCTGACCGAGGGCGGCGAGCCCGGGGCCATCGAGGCCGTGCGGGAGGGACGGGCCGGCGTGCAGGACGAGGGCAGCCAGCTCGTCGCGCTCGCACTGGCCAACGCGCCGTTGGACGGGCCCGACGAGAGGTGGCTCGACGGGTGCGCGGGGCCGGGCGGCAAGGCCGCGCTGCTGGCGGCCCTGGCCGCCGCGCGGGGGGCCGTGCTGCTCGCCTCCGAGAAGCAGCCGCACCGGGCCGGCCTGGTGGCCAAGGCACTCAGCGGCAATCCCGGCCCGTACCAGGTCATCGCCGCCGACGGGACCCGCCCGCCGTGGCGGCCCGGCTCCTTCGACCGCGTGCTGATGGACGTGCCCTGCACCGGGCTCGGCGCCCTCAGGCGGCGGCCGGAGGCGCGCTGGCGGCGTCGCCCCGAGGACCTGGAGGGCTTCGCGCCCCTGCAGCGGGCCCTGCTGCACTCCGCCCTGGACGCCGTACGCGTCGGCGGCGTGGTCGGCTACGCCACCTGCTCGCCGCACCTCGCCGAGACCAGGGCCGTCGTCGACGACGTGCTCAAGCAGCGCCCGGAGGCCGAACTCCTCGACGCCCGGCCGCTGTTGCCGGGCGTGCCGGACCTCGGCGCGGGTCCCGACGTACAGCTGTGGCCGCACCTGCACGGGACCGACGCCATGTATCTGGCGCTCATTCGGAGGACTGGCTGACTCTGGTGCCGACCCCCTCGGGCGTGCGGCTCCCTCCGTCGGCGTGTGACAGGTGGTGCGGCCACCACACCTTCTTGCCCACGTCCAGGAAGAGCGACGTCACCAGCACCGAACGCACCACGAACGTGTCCAGCAGCACGCCCAGCGCCACCGCGAAGCCGATCTCGGCGAAGCCCACCATGGGCAGCGTGCCGAGCGCGGCGAAGGTGCCCGCGAGAACCAGGCCCGCCGAGGTGATCACCGCGCCGGTGGCGGCGAGACCCGTGACCACGCCCGGGCGCGTGCCCTGGCGCACGGCCTCCTCGCGGATACGGGTGGTCAGGAAGATGTTGTAGTCGATGCCGAGCGCCACCAGGAAGACGAAGACGAAGAGCGGGAAGGCCACGTCCTCGCCCGCGTAGTCGAAGACGTGCCGGAACACCAGGGCGCTCAGCCCCAGCGCCGTGGCCAGTGACAGGCACACCGTCGCGATCAGCAGCAGCGGGGCCACCAGCGCGCGCAGCAGGAGGCACAGCACCAGCAGGACGACGGCCAGGACGAGCGGAATGACCAGGTAGTTGTCGTGGACCTGGGCGTTCTCCATGTCCAGCAGCGCCGCCGTGCCGCCGCCCACCAGGGCGTTCGCGCCGGGCACGGCGTGCACCGCGTCGCGCACCCGCTCCACGGTCGCCTTGGCCGCGTCGCTGTCGGAGGGCGCCCGCATGGTCGCCTCCAGCAGCACCTGGCCGTTGTGCTCGGGCGCCGCGCCGGGCGGTATGCCGATGCTCTGCGGGACGACACCGCGGTCCGCGGCGATCGCGCGGCCCACCTGCTCGGCCTGCGCCCGGTTGGCGACGATCACGAGCGGATCGCCCGTGCCCGCCGGGAAGTAGCGTGCGGAGACCTTCTGTCCGGTGATGGAGTCCGGGGTGTTGGTGAAGGCGTCCGCGTTGGCGATCCCGTCCGCGCGCAACTGGAGCAGGCCCATCGACAGCGCGACCAGCACCGCGGTGGTGATGCCCCAGATCAGCCGCGGGCGCACGGCGATACGGCGGCCCATGCGGGCCCAGATGCCCCGCTCGGTGGGATCGGCCGAGCCGTAGTGCGGGATCGCGGGCCAGAAGATCCACCGGCCGAAGATCAGCAGCAGGGCCGGGAAGAGGGTGAGCATGGCCAGCAGCGCGACCGTGACGCCGATGGCGGCCACCGGCCCCAGGCCCCGGGTGGAGTTCATCTCGGCGACCAGGAGCACCAGCATGCTCAGCACGACGGTGGCGCCCGAGGCGAGGACCGCGGGGCCGGCCCGGTTCATGGCGAGTTCCATCGCCTCGTGGCGGTCCGTGTGCCGGCGCAGCTCCTCCCGGTAGCGGGCGACGAGCAGCAGCGCGTAGTCGGTGCCCGCGCCGAAGACGAGGACCGTCAGGATGCCCGCGCTCTGGCCGTTGACGGTCAGGCCCGCGTGTTTGGCGAGCAGATAGATCAGCGCCTGTGCCGTGAACAGGGCCGCCACCACCCCGAGCAGCGGCACGAACAGCAGCGTCGGACTGCGGTAGGTGAACAGCAGAATCACGATGACGATGGCCATCGCCGAGAACAGCAGCGTCGAGTCGATGCCCTCGAAGGCCTTGGAGAAGTCGGCGGACGTGCCGCCCGGCCCGGTGATGTGGACCACGAGCCCGCCGCCGCCCCTGCCCACCTGTTCGCGGATCGAGTCCACCGCCGGCGCGATGCGCTGCCAGCCCTGCGCGTCCATGGTGATGGGCACATAGATCTGGGCGGCGCGCGGTGCGGCCGCGCGGTCGTAGACGGGGCCGCGGGTCTCGGCGCCGCGGATGCCGTGGGCGCGCAGCGTCTTGATCTGCTGGACGTCCTGGGCGATCTGCTGCCGGTCGCGGAGCGTCAGCCCGTCCGCGCGGGCGTAGACGACCACCGCGGGGATCTGCTCGGGCCTGAAGTGCTCGGAGGCGTTCAGAACCTGCGTGGACTCGGCGGAACCGGGCAGCCAGGACTGAGCGTCGTTGTCCTGAGCACTGTTGAGCTTCGAACCGAACGGGGCCGCGATCACCAGGACCACCAGCCACAGGATCACGATCAGCCACTTCGAGCGCCGGCCGCACACGAACCGGATGGCGTTCCGCTTCCAGGCGTACAGCTGCCTCATTGCGACCCCCGTGGACGTACGTGGTGCCCGACGGCGGCCCAGCATGGCACGCGGCGGCCGCGGACGGCATCCGATGAACGGCTTAGGTCTGGACCGGCGCGAACAAACGTGCCCGGACATGGCAGGCTTGGGTCATGGCCGTGCAGATCAACCCCAGCATCCTGTCCGCAGACTTCGCCCGCCTCGCGGACGAGGCGAAGGCGGTCAAGGGAGCCGACTGGCTCCACGTCGACGTCATGGACAACCATTTCGTCCCGAACCTCACGCTCGGTGTGCCGGTCGTAGAGTCCCTGGCCCGTGCGACGGACACCCCGCTGGACTGCCATCTGATGATCGAGGCCCCCGATCGGTGGGCGCCCCAGTACGTGGAAGCGGGGGCCGGTTCCGTCACCTTCCACGTGGAGGCGGCCACCGCTCCGGTGCGGCTGGCCCGCGAGATCCGGGCCAAGGGCGCCCGAGCTTCCATGGCGCTGCGGCCCGCGACGCCCATCGAGCCGTACGAGGACCTGCTGCCGGAACTCGACATGCTGCTGATCATGACGGTCGAGCCGGGCTTCGGCGGGCAGGCGTTCCTGGACATCATGCTTCCGAAGATTCGGCGCACCCGCGAGTTGATCAGCAAGCACGGGCTGGAGCTGTGGCTCCAGGTCGACGGCGGGGTCTCGGCCGCCACCATCGAGCGCTGCGCGGAGGCCGGCGCGGACGTCTTCGTCGCGGGCTCCGCGGTGTACGGCGCCGAAGACCCCGCCGAGGCGGTACGTGCCCTGCGCAACCAGGCGGAGTCGGTGACCGCTGAGGCGTCCTGGGCGTGCGACCACTGAGCCACAGGTCGGTGAACAGCTGTGAACGGCGCCCATCGGGGCGGATCAACAACGCCGGATCTGCAAGGATGAACGGCGAATCCAGAGTGTGAACAGCAGTGAGGAGAACGCCGTGTCGGGTATGACGGCGGGCGGCCGGTCAGCAGTGCGGATGGGACCCGCCGAGCTGGTGCAGGCGGCGGCCATGGCCCGCCGCTTCTACCTCGAGGGCAAGTCCAAGATCCAGATCGCGGAGGAGTTCGGCGTCAGCCGCTTCAAGGTGGCCAGGGTCCTGGAGACCGCTCTCGAACGGGATCTCGTACGCATCGAGATCCGAGTCCCGGCCGAGCTGGACGCCGAGCGCTCGGACGCGCTGCGCGCCCGCTACGGGCTCAGGCACGCCGTAGTGGTGGAGTCCCCGGCCGAGGCCGAGGACACCCCCGACCCCGAGAACCTCGGCGAGGTGGCCGCCGACCTGCTCGGCGAGCTCGTCAACGAGGGCGATGTGCTCGGACTCGCCTGGGGCCGCTCCACCATCCACATGGCCGCCGCCCTGGACCGGCTGCCACCGTGCACCGTGGTGCAGCTGACGGGCGTGTACGACGCCGGTACCGCCGAGCGCGGCTCCGTCGAGGCCGTGCGCCGCGCCGCCCAGGTGTCCGGCGGCGACGCCCACCCCATCTACGCGCCGATGCTCCTGCCGGACGCGGCGACCGCGGCGGCGCTGCGCCACCAGACCGGCATCGCGCGGGCCTTCGAGTACTTCGACAAGGTCACGGTCGCCTGCGTCTCCATCGGCTCCTGGGAGCCCGGTATCTCGACGGTGCACGACATGCTCAGCGACGAGGAGCGCGCGCACTACGCCTCCCTCGGTGTCGCCGCCGAGATGTCCGCGCACCTGTTCAACGCCGAGGGCCGCCGGGTCGGACGGGACCTCGGCGAGCGGTGCATCACGGTCAAGGCCGACCAGCTGCGCCGTATCCCCGAGGTCGTCGCCATCGCCGGCGGGGCACGCAAGGCGGCGGCGATCGACGCGGTGCTGCGCTCCGGGCTGGTGACCAGCCTGGTGACGGACACGTCGGCCGCGGACGTGCTGATGACGGCGGGGCCGACGCCGAGGCCGGCCCTCAACAGGGCGGACCCCGACGGGCCCTGACGGAAGGTCATGAGGGGACGGCCGTGGCAGCATCGGGCGCATGGTGCTCCGGTCCGTCCCCCGTGTGCTGCTCTGCCTGCTCCTCGCGCTGCTGACGGCGTGCTCGTCGGTCGACCCGACGACCACGCGTTCCCCCTCCGGCCCGGCCACCGTCCAGGCCTCCCGACTCCCCGCCGAGGCGCGGCGGACGCTCGCCCTCATCGACGAGGGCGGCCCCTTCCCGTACGCCAAGGACGGCGCCGTCTTCGGGAACTTCGAGGGGCTGCTGCCCCGGCAGCGGCGCGGCTACTACCACGAGTACACGGTCCCCACGCCGGGCTCGCGCGACCGCGGGGCCCGGCGCATCGTCACCGGGCGGGGCGGCGAGCTCTACTACACCGATGATCACTACCAATCGTTCAGGGTGGTACGGAGATGACGGAGCACGTGGTCACGCTGGATCTCGACGGGGTCCGGGACAAGGCCGGGCTGATGGACCGGTGCGCCCGGGACCTGATGCTGCCGGACTGGTTCGGCCGCAACTGGGACGCCCTGGCCGACGTCCTGTCCGACCCGGGCGTGTGGCCCGAGGGGGCCGCCGGCAGGGGGCTGCTGGTCGTCGTGCGCAACTGGCGGCCGTACGCCGAGGCGCGACCGGACGAGTGGGAGACGGCCGTGGACGTGTTCACGCACGCCTCCGCGGCCACTGTGGCCCTCGCTCTTGGAGCATCCTCCAAGTAGCCCCCTGACCTGCCTGGATGATTCGCCCGGGCATCGCATTCCGGCCGACATGGGACAATGAAGTACGTGCTCTTCCCCCTGGCTGACCTGTCCGGGGGCCACCTCTGATCGACTGGGATGTGCAGCACGTGCGTTTCCTCAACGACATCCAGCCCCCGTACGACCTGACGTACGACGACGTCTTCATGGTCCCGAGCCGCAGCTCGGTCGGCTCGCGGCAGGGCGTGGACCTCAGCTCCCCGGACGGCACGGGCACCACGATCCCGCTGGTCGTCGCCAACATGACCGCCATCGCCGGACGCCGCATGGCCGAGACGATGGCCCGGCGCGGCGGCCTGGTGGTCATCCCGCAGGACATCCCGATCGAGGTCGTCACCGACGTCATCTCCTGGGTCAAGAGCCGCCATCTCGTCCTCGACACCCCGATCGTCCTCACCCCGCACCAGACCGTCGCCGACGCGCTGTCCCTGCTGCCGAAGCGGGCGCACAACGCCGGCGTCGTCGTCGACGGGGAGGGGCGGCCCGTCGGTGTCGTCACCGACCGGGACCTGTCCGGCGTCGACCGCTTCACGCAGCTCGAGGTCGTCATGTCGAAGGACCTGCTGCTCATCGACGCCGACATCGACCCGCGCGAGGCCTTCAACCGCCTCGACGGCGCCAACCGGCGCTACGCCCCCGCCGTAGACGCCGAGGGCCGCCTGGCCGGCATCCTGACCCGCAAGGGCGCCCTGCGCGCCACGCTCTACACGCCGGCCACCGACGCCGACGGCAAGCTGCGCGTGGCCGCCGCCGTCGGCATCAACGGCGATGTCGCGGGCAAGGCCAAGCAGTTGCTCGACGCGGGCGTCGACACGCTCGTCATCGACACGGCGCACGGCCACCAGGAGTCGATGATCAGCGCGATCCGCACGGTCCGCGCGCTCGACCCGGGGGTGCCGATCGTGGCCGGGAACATCGTCGCCGCCGAGGGTGTCAGGGACCTCGTCGAGGCCGGTGCCGACATCATCAAGGTCGGCGTCGGACCGGGCGCCATGTGCACCACCCGCATGATGACCGGCGTCGGCCGGCCGCAGTTCTCCGCCGTGCTGGAGTGCGCGGCCGAGGCCCGTAAGTACGGCAAGCACGTGTGGGCCGACGGCGGTGTCCGGCACCCCCGCGACGTCGCCATGGCCCTCGCGGCCGGCGCCTCCAACGTGATGGTCGGGTCCTGGTTCGCGGGCACCTACGAGTCGCCGGGCGACCTCCAGCAGGACTCCTCCGGCCGACTCTACAAGGAGTCCTTCGGTATGGCGTCGGCCCGCGCCGTACGCAACCGCACCTCCGAGGAGTCGGCCTACGACCGTGCCCGCAAGGCGCTGTTCGAGGAGGGCATCTCGACC
The DNA here is from genome assembly GCF_050214755.1 of Streptomyces sp. C1-1. Classification (NCBI taxonomy): domain Bacteria; kingdom Bacillati; phylum Actinomycetota; class Actinomycetes; order Kitasatosporales; family Streptomycetaceae; genus Streptomyces; species Streptomyces sp. C1-1. The sequence continues at coordinate 8,195,477 of NZ_CP189826.1, forward strand.
TCCCGCATGTACCTCGACCCGGCCCGCCCGGGCGTCGAGGACCTGATCGACTCGATCATCGCGGGCGTCCGCTCCTCCTGCACCTACGCCGGCGCGGGCTCCCTGGAGGAGTTCGCCGAGAAGGCCGTCGTCGGCATCCAGAGCGCCGCGGGCTACGCCGAGGGCAAGCCGCTGCACGCCAGCTGGAGCTAGACGCTAAAACGCTCCGCTCGGGAGTGCTGAGGCCGTGGGGCAGCTGCGGGCCGGTCCGTGGCCGGTCGCGCAGTTCCCCGCGCCCCCGGGGCGCCGTTCGCACGTTCCGACACACCGGCGCAACGAACACCCACCCTCTTCGCTATGAACGCAACGATCTTGCGGGTATCCGCAAGGTTGCTGCATTTCGCCTGCGAAGGCCCGGCCCGTAGGGTCATGCGCTGTACCTGGCGTGGCGCGGACCCCGCTCGATGGGTCCCTGCTCGCGCGGGGACGCCTGACGGTCCCCGCCGCGCTGACCGCAGCGACGAAGGAGTCAGCGCGTGCTCGACCAAGGCGCACCCCCGCAAAGCCGTACCACCGATGCCCCGTCGTCCCCGGGCCTCGGCGCGCGCCTCATGCGTCGCAAGCCGGTGGAACGCCTGGTCGCAGAGGGCGGCCAGGGTGAAGGCGGCAGTCTGCGCCGCTCCCTCGGGCTCTGGCAGCTCACCATGATCAGCATCGGTGCCACCCTGGGCACCGGCATCTTCGTGGTCCTCGGCGAGGCCGTCCCCAAGGCCGGCCCGGCCGTCACCCTCTCCTTCGTGATAGCCGGTCTGACCGCGCTGTTCTCGGCCCTGTCCTACGCCGAGCTCGCCGGCACCATCCCCGTCTCCGGCTCCTCGTACTCGTACGCATACGCAACGATGGGCGAGCTGATCGCCTGGATCTGCGGCTGGTGCCTGGTCCTGGAGTACGGCGTCTCGGTGGCGGCCGTCGCCGTGGGCTGGGGCGAGTACCTCAACGAACTCCTCGACGGGACCATCGGCGTCACGATCCCCGACGCCCTGTCCGCGCCCCCCGGCGACGGCGGCGTCTTCAACCTGCCCGCGCTGATCGTCGTCCTGCTCGCCATGGCGTTCCTGCTCGGCGGCGCCCGGGAGTCGGCCCGCGCCAACACCGTCATGGTGTGCGTGAAGATCGCCGCGCTGGTCCTGTTCTGCGCCATCGGCGTCCAGGGCTTCCGGTCCGGGAACTACGCCCACTTCATGCCGCTGGGCATGGCGGGCGTGAGCGCCGCCGGGGCCACCCTGTTCTTCTCCTACATCGGCTTCGACGCCGCCTCCACCGCCGGTGAGGAGGCGAAGGACGCCCAGCGCGACCTGCCCCGCGCCATCATGCTGTCGCTCGTCATCGTCACCGCCCTCTACGTCCTCGTCGCCGCCGTCGCCGTCGGCGCCAAGCCCTGGCGGCGGTTCAACGACTCCGAGGCCGCGCTCGCCCAGATCATGCGCGACGTCACCGGCCAGTCCTTCTGGGGGACGCTGCTCGCCGCGTGCGCCGTCATCGCCATCGCGAGCGTCGTGCTCACGGTCCTCTACGGCCAGACCCGCATCCTCTTCGCCATGTCGCGCGACGGCCTGGTACCGAAGGTGTTCTCCAAGGTGCACCCGAAGACCGGCACCCCCCGCGCCAACACCGTGATCGTCTCCCTGTTCTGCGGTGTCCTCGCCGCCGCGATCCCGCTGGGCCAGCTCGCCGACGCCACCAGCATCGGCACGCTGTTCGCCTTCGCCCTGGTCAACATCGCCGTCGTGGTGCTGCGTCGGACCCGCCCGCACATGAACCGCACCTTCCGCGTCCCGCTCTCGCCCGTCCTGCCCGCGCTCGGCTTCGGCTTCTGCGTGTGGATGATGGGCAGCCTGTCCGCCGTCACCTGGGTGGTCTTCGGTGTCTGGATGGCCGTCGGGCTCGTGTTCTACTTCGGGTACGGCCACCGCCGCTCCCGACTCGCACCATCTGAGAGCTGAACGACCCACCGTGCTGAACGATCTCGACGAACGCATCGTGCACGCCCTCGCGGAGGACGCCCGCCGCTCCTACGCCGACATCGGGCAACTGGTCGGCCTGTCCGCGCCCGCCGTGAAGCGGCGCGTGGACCGGCTGCGCGCCACCGGGGCCATCACCGGCTTCACCGTACGCGTCGACCCCTCGGCCCTCGGCTGGGAGACCGAGGGGTTCGTCGAGATCTACTGCCGGCACAACACCTCGCCGGAGACCATCCGGCGCGGACTGGAGCGCTACCAGGAGGTCGTGGCCGCGTCGACCGTCACCGGCGACGCGGACGCGATCGTCCAGGTCTTCGCCTCCGACATGCGGCACTTCGAGCGCGTCCTGGAGCGGATCGCCGGGGAGCCCTTCGTGGAGCGGACGAAGTCCGTGCTGGTGCTGTCGCCGCTGCTGCGCCGCTTCTCGTCGGGCTCACCCACCTGATCCCTCGGCACGGCGCCGGACCGTCGCCAGCAGACGTCCGGTGAGCAGCGCGTGCGCCCCCGTGCCGATGACCAGCAGCCGGTAGAGGGCGCCGCCGGGTCCGGGGAACCGGGCCCGGGTCTCGGCCCGCAACCGGGTGCGCCCGCTCCCGGCCGCCTCCAGGCGGAAGACCAGGGCGTACGTCGAGAAGTGGTGCCGGCCGACCAGCACCAGCTCCCGTCCCGGGACCGCGTCGGCCACCCGGAACCCGGGGAAGGCCGACCCCCGGGTCAGGGGCCGCGGTCCCGACGCCGTCCGGTCGGCGGCGCCGACGAGACGGGCGTAGCGGGCGGAGCGCGGTCGCCCCAAGGACCGCTCCAGGGTCTCGCCGAGCGCGTGCCAGAGGGCACCGCCCTCGGCCACGACCACCGTCGAGTGCTCGTCGATCCGGGGCAACTCCGCGATGTTCACCGCAACCTCCGTATTCTCGCTGGGCGCCGGGCCCGGGACTGTCTAGCATCGGTTGCATGACCTGGCGACATTGATCCACGAACCGGGCCTCCCGAGGGCCGCCTCGGACGCCGTACCCACGACGTCCGAACCGCCCCTCCGGGAAGGCCACATGACACTCTCCTCCATCCGTCCGCCCGCGACCCGCGTCCGCCGGCTGACGGCCACCCTGTACGGGTACTCGTTCCTCGACGAGTTCGTGCTGCTCTACCCGGTGTACACGCTGCTGTTCAGCGACACCGGGCTGTCCCTCTGGCAGATCTCCTCCCTGTTCGTGCTGTGGTCGGTCACCGGCGTGGTGCTGGAGGTGCCCTCCGGTGCCTGGGCCGACGCCGTCTCGCGACGGCTGCTGCTGTGGCTCGGCCCGCTGCTGACCGCCGTCGGCTTCGCGCTGTGGGTGCTCGTCCCGTCGTACTGGGCCTTCGCCGTGGGCTTCGTGCTGTGGGGTGCGCGGGGAGCGTTCGTCTCCGGGGCGCTGGAGGCCCTGGTGTACGAGGAGCTCGAGCGGCTCGGCGCGGCCGAGCGGTACGCCCGCCTGATGGGCAGGTCCCGGGCGGTCGGCCTGGTCGCGGTCATGGCCGCGATGGGACTCGCCGGACCCGTCCTCGCCCGGGGCGGCTATCCGGCCGTCGGCGCGGCGAGTGTGCTGGCCTGTGTGGCGGCCGCGGTGACGGCCTGCGCGTTCCCCGAACGCCGGACCGCGGCCGCGCACGACGAAGAGATCGGGACCGCCACCCTGAAGGCCGGCCTCACGCAGGTCCGGCGCGAGCCCTCGGTGCGCGGGGCGATCCTGCTCGTCCCGATGGTGACCGCGGTGTGGGGGGCGCTGGACGAGTACACGCCGCTGCTGGTGCGGGGAACCGGAGTGCCGGACGCCCGGGTCCCCTACCTGCTCCTGCTGATCTGGGCGGGCGCCACGGCCGGCAGTCTGCTCGCCGGCCGCTTCGCACGCCTGGGGACCAGGGGGCTGGCCTGGCTCCTCGGGGCGGCCGCCGTAGCCCTCGCCGCGGGCGCGGCGGCCCGGACACCACTCGCCCTCGGACTGGTGGCCGTCGCCTTCGGGGGCTTCCAGCTGGCGACCGTACTCGCCGACGTCCGTCTCCAGCAGCGCATCGGCGACACCGGCCGCGCCACCCTCACCTCGGTCGCCGGCCTGGGCACGGAACTGGTCACGGTCGCCGTGTACGCCGGATACGCGGCGATCGCGACGCGATCCGCCCACAGCACGGCCTTCACCCTGTTCGCGCTGCCGTATCTGCTGACGGCCCTGGCGCTGGGGGTCCGCGCCCGTACCGGGGCGCGCAACGAATCGCCGCGCGAGGGGCGCTGCACGCAATGAACCGCTCACCGGCGCGCAACGGGTCCTTCTTGCTGGTCGCGGCCCACCGACCGTACCTTCTAGATGGCCCCAACCCCTTCCGTACCGTCGAGGAACACGCATGCGCACCGCCCTGCTCCAGAGCTCCGGACGCCCCGGATCCGTCGCCGAGAACCTCAAGGTCCTCGACGCGGCCGCGAGCCGTGCCGCCGCCGCCGGAGCCGCGCTGCTGGCCGCGCCGGAGATGTTCCTGACCGGGTACGCGATCGGCGACGACATCGCCCGGCTCGCCGAGCCCGCCGACGGGGACTCCGCGGACGCGATCGCCGACATCGCGGGCCGGCACGGGCTCGCGATCGCCTACGGATACCCGGAGCGCGACGGCGAGACGGTCCTCAACTCCGCGCAGCTGATCTCCGCCGAGGGCGTCCGCCTCGCGAACTACCGCAAGACGCACCTCTTCGGCTGCTTCGAGCGCGACCACTTCACGCCGGGCGAGCAGCCGGTCGTCCAGGCCGAGCTCGGCGGACTCACCGTCGGCCTCATGATCTGCTACGACGTCGAGTTCCCGGAGAACGTCCGTGCCCACGCCCTGGCCGGCACCGACCTGCTCGTCGTGCCGACGGCGCAGATGCACCCGTTCCAGTTCGTCGCCGAGTCGATGATCCCGGTGCGCGCCTTCGAGAACCAGATGTACGTCGCGTACGTCAACCGGGTGGGCCGGGAAGGGGAGTTCGACTTCGTCGGGCTCTCCACGCTGGCCGGGCCCGACGGGATCGCCCGCACCCGCGCCGGCCGCGCCGAGGACCTGCTCCTCGCCGACGCCGACCCGGCCTTCCTCGCCGCCTCCCGCGAGGCGAACCCGTATCTGCAGGACCGCCGGCCCGGTCTGTACCGGTCGCTCGTCTGAACACCCCCTCCAGTCCTCACCCCGCAGTTCTCGCAAGGAGTCCGTACCCCATGACGTCCACCGTGCCCAACGCCGTCGAGCATGCGGACGCGCAGCAGCTGCCGCCGATCACCATGTTCGGTCCGGACTTCCCCTACGCCTACGACGACTTCCTCGCCCACCCGGCGGGCCTCGGCCAGATACCGGCGACCGAGCACGGCACCGAGATCGCGGTCGTCGGCGGTGGCCTCTCCGGCATCGTGGCCGCGTACGAGCTGATGAAGATGGGCCTGAAGCCGGTCGTGTACGAGGCCGATCAGATCGGTGGGCGGCTGCGCACGGTGGGCTTCGACGGCCCGAGCACCGAGGGCCTGACCGCCGAGATGGGCGCGATGCGCTTCCCGCCCTCCTCCACCGCCCTCCAGCACTACATCGACCTGGTCGGCCTGGAGACCCGCCCCTTCCCCAACCCCCTTGCCGAGACGACGCCTTCGACGGTGGTCGACCTCAAGGGCGAGTCGCACTACGCCGAGACCGTCGACGACCTGCCGCAGGTCTACCGCGATGTCGCCGACGCCTGGAACAGGTGCCTCGAAGAGGGCGCCGACTTCTCCGACATGAACCGCGCCCTGCGCGAGCGGGACGTGCCGCGCATCCGCGAGATCTGGGGCAGGCTCGTCGAGAAGCTCGACAACCAGACCTTCTACGGCTTCCTCTGCGACTCCGAGGCCTTCAAGTCCTTCCGGCACCGCGAGATCTTCGGCCAGGTCGGCTTCGGCACCGGCGGCTGGGACACCGACTTCCCCAACTCCATCCTGGAGATCCTGCGGGTCGTCTACACCGAGGCCGACGACCACCACCGCGGGATCGTCGGCGGCTCCCAGCAACTGCCGCTCAGGCTGTGGGAGCGCGAGCCCGGGAAGATCGTCCACTGGGCGCAGGGCACCTCGCTGGCGACGCTGCACGAGAACGGCGAGCCCCGCCCGGCCGTCACCCGCCTGCACCGCGCGGCCGGCAACCGGATCACCGTCACCGACGCGGGCGGCGACATCCGCACCTACAAGGCGGCCGTCTTCACCGCCCAGTCCTGGATGCTGCTGTCGAAGATCGCCTGCGACGACTCGCTCTTCCCGATCGACCACTGGACCGCCGTCGAGCGCACCCACTACATGGAGTCCAGCAAGCTCTTCGTGCCCGTCGACCGGCCTTTCTGGCTGGACAAGGACGAGGAGACCGGCCGGGACGTCATGTCGATGACCCTCACCGACCGCATGACGCGCGGGACCTACCTCCTGGACGACGGCCCGGACAAGCCGGCTGTCATCTGCCTCTCCTACACCTGGTGCGACGACAGCCTGAAGTGGCTGCCGCTGTCCGCGAACGAGCGGATGGAGGTCATGCTGAAGTCGCTCGGCGAGATCTATCCCAAGGTCGACATCCGGAAGCACATCATCGGCAACCCGGTGACCGTCTCCTGGGAGAACGAGCCCTACTTCATGGGCGCGTTCAAGGCCAACCTGCCCGGCCACTACCGCTACCAGCGGCGCCTGTTCACCCACTTCATGCAGGACCGGCTGCCCGAGGACAAGCGCGGCATCTTCCTGGCCGGCGACGACATCTCCTGGACGGCCGGCTGGGCCGAGGGCGCCATCCAGACCGCGCTGAACGCGGTCTGGGGCGTCATGCACCACCTCGGCGGCTCGACCGACCCGTCCAACCCGGGCCCGGGCGACCTCTACGACGAGATCGCGCCGGTCGAACTGCCCGAGGACTAGATCCCGGCCGCGCGGACCGCTTCGTACAGCTCGGCGGCCACGTCCTTGAGTTCCTCGGCGTCCCGGGCGCTGCCCTGGAGCTCGAAGAAGAAGGCGTCGAGGCCGGTGCCGGCGGCGTGGGCCGCGAGGTCCTCGACGATCTGCGCGGTGCTGCCCTGGAAGGGGGAGCGGTCCGTGCCGTCGTACGCCTTGGGCGAGTGCCGGGCGTTGATCCGCACCACCGTCTCGATCGGGTCGGTGCGGCCGCGCTCGGCCGCCAGGTCCTGCAACTGGCGCCACTGCGCGGCCAGTTGCTCGACGCCCATGGCGATGGGCATCCAGCCGTCGGCGTGGTCGACGAGCCGGGTCATCGCCTTCCTGCTGTTGGTGGGCAGCAGGATCGGGATCGGGCGGGCGGGCTTGGGAGCCACCACGGCCGAGGCGATCCTGGTGATCCGGCCCTCGTACGTCACCGGGTCCGGCCCCCACACCGCCCGGCACACGCCGATGATCTCGTCCAGGACCCGGCCCCGCTCCTCGAACGGCGCCACGCCGGCCGCGGCGTACTCGTCGAGGGACCAGCCCGTGCCGAGGCCCGCCAGCACCCGGCCGCCGCTCGCCGCGTCCAGCGTCGCGAGGGACTTGGCCAGCTGGAAGGGGTTGTGCAGCGGTGCCACCAGGATGCTGGTGCCGAGCCGGGCCCGCTCGGTCGACGCGGCCGCCAGGGTCAGCGTCACCAGGGGGTCGGGAACACCGCGGTAGATGTCGGGCCACGCCAGGCCCTCGATGCCGTACAGGCCCTGGGTCGCGGGCTCGGGGAACAGGGCCCGCTCGTAGACCCACAGGCTCTCGTAACCGATCCGTTCGGCGGTGCGGGCCACGTCGGGCACGTCACGTCCGATGTCGTACTGCCGCGCTTGGGGAAGGCTCAGACCCAGCCGGATGGCCATGCGTACGCTCCTTTGCGTCGGTACAACGGTCAACCTAATCCAGGAGCGGCGTCAGCAACATGCGGCCCGCGAAGCCGACGGCCGTATCCAGCCGTTCGGTGAACTCCTCGGCCACGTCGGGCAGTCGGCGCAGCGCCCACAGGGCCCGCGCGGCCGTCCAGGTGGCCTCCCGGGCCCGCTCCAGGCTCCACGAGCCGAGCAGATGGGTGAGCGGGTCGGCGATCTGGAGGAGGTCGGGCCCCGGCATCAGCTCTTCGCGGATGTGCTCCTCCAGCGAGACGAGGAGGTCGCCCACACGGTCGAACTCGTCCTCCAGATCGGCCGGTTCGCAGCGCAGACTACGACAGCTGTCCACCACGGCGAGCGCCAGGTCGTGCCCGATGTGCGCGTTGATGCCCGCCAGCGCGAACTGCATCGGACGTACCCCGGGATGCCGGCGGAACTGGAACAGGGGCCGCCAGCAGGCGGGCGGACGCCGTCCGTCGGACACCGTGTCGACGGCGGCGAGATAGCGTTCCGCGAACCGCACGTCCAGGGTGATCGCGGCCCGGGCGTCCGGGAAGCGGCCGGCGTCGATCCGGCGGTCGACGGCCTCGGTGACGGCAAGGTAGACGCGGTTGAACACCGCGATCCCGTCCCGCTCGGGCAGGGCCGCGTCGAGGGCGCGCATGCGCGAGAGCACCGCGTCCACGGTCGGGTCGAACTGTTGCAGTTGCGGCATGGGGGAAGGGTCCCAGTCCTACGCTGACCGCAGTGGCGGCGGGCCGAGGCTTCCCCGAAACGGGGGAACGCTCCGCCGTGGGGGAGGGGGAGCGACGCCTTGTCAGGCTTACGCGCACAGCGTCTGGCCGCACGCCGGGCCCGGCGCGGACGCGCCCGGCGCGCCGCGATGCTCGCGGTGGCCTCGGCGGTGGTCGCCGTCGCCACGGTGACCGGCGCGATCTCCGCCCTCGACGGCGGCCGCGGCGCCGACGCGGCGAGGTCCGCGGCGACCGGCTCGCCGCACGTCGACCGGCTGACGGCAGCGCCCCCGCCCTCTGCCACGGTCACGAAGTCCCCGTCACGGAAGCCCCGTTCGCCCGCTTCGTCGCGGAGCCGGGCCACCTCCGCGCCGGCGGCGTCCGAGCGCGAGCAGCGGTCCTCGACCGTGTCCGCCCTTCTCTACCGCCACCCCGACTCACACGTCCTCGACTGGGTCCGCGCCCACCCCGCCGACCCCCGCACACCGCTCATCGCGTCCCGCATCGCCGACCGGCCGGCCGCGGTGTGGTTCGCCGACCCCTCGCCGTCGGCCATCGCCTCCCGGGTCCGCGCGGTCACCTCGGGCGCGGCCGCGCAGGGCCGGGTGCCGGTGCTCGTGGCGTACGCGATCCCGGACCGCGACTGCGGCGGGGCCTCCGAGGGCGGGGCGCCGGACCTCGACGCCTACGACCGCTGGATCGACGCGTTCGCCGCGGGGCTCGGGTCCGGCGAGGTCGTCGTCGTCCTGGAGCCCGACTCCATAGCCCAGGCCGGCTGTCTGCCCGCCGCCCGCCGGGCCGGGCGTTTCGCGTCGCTGGCCCGCGCCGGCCGCGTTCTGAAGGCCGCCGACCCCAAGGCCCGCGTCTACTACGACGCCGGTCACTCCGGCTGGCACCCGGCCGGCGAGCAGGCGGCCCTGCTCCGGCAGGCGGGCGCCGCCTCGCCCGCCTCCTCAGACGGGATCTTCAGCAACGTCTCCAACTTCCGTCCGACCTCGGACGAGATCACCTACGACCGCCGGGTCCTCGACGCCCTCGGCGGCCCCGCGCGCCTCGGCGCCGTCATCGACACCAGCCGCAACGGCAACGGCGCCCCGGCCGACGGCACCTGGTGCGACCCGGCCGGCCGCAGACTCGGGCAGGCGCCGACGCTGAGCACGGGACAGGCCCGGATCGACGCCTACCTGTGGGTGAAGCTGCCGGGCGAGTCGGACGGGTGCGAGGGGGCGCCGGGGACGTTCAGCCCGTCGTACGCCTACGCCTTGGCCTCGTCGTAGGAGGACGTGCCCTCGTCGAGCAGCGGACCCTGCTGCTTGAGGTGGGCCGGGGCCAGGGCCCGCAGCGCGTGGTAGCCGGTGATGACGACGATCGTGCCCAGCGCGATGCCGGAGAGGGAGAAGCGGTCGGTGAACTTCATGGTGACGTCGCCGACACCGATGATGACGCCCGCGGCGGCCGGGACCAGGTTGAGCGGATTGCGCAGGTCCACCCGGGCGTTGGTCCAGATCTGGGCGCCGAGCAGGCCGATCATGCCGTAGAGGATGACGGTGATGCCGCCGAGGACGCCGCCCGGGATCGCGGCGACGACCGCGCCGAACTTCGGGCACAGGCCGAACAGGAGGGCGAAACCGGCGGCGGCCCAGTACGCGGCCGTGGAGTAGACGCGGGTGGCGGCCATCACGCCGATGTTCTCGGAGTACGTGGTGTTGGGCGGGCCGCCGAGCGCGGTGGACAGCATGGAGCCGACGCCGTCGGCCGAGATCGCCGTGCCGAGCTTGTCGTCGAGCGGGTCGCCGGTCATCTCGCCGACCGCCTTGACATGGCCGGCGTTCTCGGCGACCAGGGCGATGACGACGGGGAGCGCGACCAGGATCGCCGACCACTGGAAGGTCGGACCGTGGAAGGACGGCAGGCCGATCCAGTCCGCCTTGCCGACGCCGGAGAGGTCCAGACGCCAGTGGTCGGTGACCTTGCCGCTGGCGTCGGCCGAGTGGATGCGGCCGAAGATGCGGTCGAAGGCCCACGAGACGCCGTACCCGAAGACCAGACCCAGGAAGATCGCGATCCGTGACCAGAAGCCGCGCAGGCCGACGACGGCCAGGCCGGTGAAGAGCATGACCAGCAGGGCCGTCCACTGGTCCTGCGGCCAGTAGGTGGAGGCAGTGACGGGCGCGAGGTTGAAGCCGATGAGCATCACCACCGCGCCGGTGACGACCGGCGGCATCGCGGCGTGGATGATCCGCGCGCCGAAGCGCTGCACGGCGAGACCGACCAGGAACAGCGCGAAGCCGACGACGAGGACCGCGCCGGTGACAGTGGCGCTCGTGCCGCCCTGTGCGCGGATCACGGCCGCCACGCCGACGAACGACAGCGAGCAGCCGAGGTAGCTCGGCACTCGGCCGCGCGTGGCCAGCAGGAAGATCACGGTCGCGACGCCCGACATCATGATCGCGAGGTTGGGGTCGAGGCCCATCAGTACCGGCGCCACGAAGGACGCGCCGAACATCGCCACCACGTGCTGGGCGCCGAGGCCGACCGTGCGGGGCCAGGAGAGCCGTTCGTCGGGGCGTACCACCGCTCCGGGCGCGGGCGACCGCCCGTCTCCGTGCAGTTTCCAGCGCACGCCGAGGTCCATGTGAGGGTTCGCTTTCTCCGTACCTGAAGTCTTGTCCGGACCATTGTCACGGGTACCTCGGGGTTCTACGCTCGCACGGTCCTACTCGTGAACTGAATTCACATTTCTGACCGCTCCCTCGATGGATCGGAGTCCAGATGAGTGGAAGATCCCGCGCGGCCGTACTGCTCGCCACGGCGGTGACCATCGCGGCCGCCCTCGTCCCCTGCGCACACGCGAGCCCCCGGGCGCCCGCCACCACCGTCCTCGACGGCGCCCGGTTGCAGCGGACGAAAGCCCTGCTCGACCGCGGCGATCCACAACTCCGGCGCCAACTGGCGGCCTTGACGTCCCGCGCCGACGACTGGCTGCGCCAGGGCCCCTGGACGGTCGTCGACAAGCCCCGGCCCGCCCCCGGCGGCGACCCCCACGACTACCTCAGCCAGGCCCCCTACTGGTGGCCCACCACCACGCCCACCGCCGACAACCCCTGGGGCTGCCCCTACGTCCAGAAGGACGGACAGCGCAATCCCGAAGTCGACTCCGGCACCGACCGCCAGGACGCCGAGAAGGTCTTCGACTCGACCTACGACCTCTCGCTGGCCTGGTACTACACGGGCCGGAAGGCCTACGCCGAGAAGGCCGCCCGGATCCTGCGCACCTGGTTCCTCGACCCGGCCACCCGGATGAACCCGAACCTGGACCACGCCCAGTTCATCCCGTGCAAGTACGACGGCCGGGCCATCGGGATCATCGACTTCTCCCAGTCGTACACGAGCGTCCTGGACGCCCAGGCCCTCCTGGCCACCGGGGCCCCCGGCTGGAGCGCCGCGGACCGCACCGCGATGCGCGCGTGGAACTCCGACTTCCGCGACTGGCTGGAGAACAGCGACTTCGGCAGGCAGGAAGCCGCGGCCGGCAACAACCACGGCACCTTCTACGACATGCAGCTCGCCGCCCTCGCCTACGCCACCGGCGACCGGGCACTGGCCAGGCGGACCGTGCTCGACGCGCGGAGCGGGCGCATCGACCCGCAGATCGCCGCCGACGGCAGCCAGCCGCAGGAGCTCGCCCGGACCAGGAGCTGGCACTACTCCACCTTCGACCTGGTCGCGTACACACGGCTCGCGGCGATCGGCCGGCACGTCGGCGTGAACCTGTGGGCCTATCGAGGTCCGCAGGGACAGGGGCTGTTCAAGGCCGTGGACTATCTGCTGCCCGCCGCGACCGGGGTCGCGGCATGGCCCCACCCGGAGCTGGAGTTCCACCGGTACGCCGCGAGCGACGTCGTGCACGCGGCGGCGGACGCGGGGGACCGGACGGCCGGCGAGGCCGTCGGGAAGCTGGAGACCCCGCCCGGCGGCGACCTCTGGGCGCTGCGCCCGGCGGCCGAGCAGCTGGACTCGATCGTGGGCTGACCAGGCCCTTCCCGACCGGGACTCCTGAGCGTCCGCTTAGGATGGAGTGTCCCCACCGCTCCACCCTTGACGTTCAGGAGTCCCACCCGTGACCGCCGAAGCCCCGATCGCCCCCGCCCTGTCGTACGGCCGGCTGATCCCCGTCACCGTCCACTTCGACGACCTGGACGCGCTCGGACTGCTGCACAACGCGCGCTACCCGCTGAAGGTCGAGCAGGCCTGGACCGAGCTGTGGCAGGAGCACGGCATCCACTTCGACGGCGACTGGGCCGCGGCCGGAGACGCCTGCAACGCGGTCAAGGAGCTGACCATCGGCTACGAGGCGCCGGTGACCCGGCCGGGCGAGTACGCCGTCCACCTGTGGCTCGAACGGCTCGGCAACACCGGCCTGACCTACGGCTTCCGGTTCTGCTCGGCCGACGGGACCGAGACCTACGCGCGGGGCACCCGGGTCCTGGTCCGGCTGGACGCGGCCACGATGCGCCCCGCGCCGTGGAGCGAGGGCTTCAGGGCCGCGGGTCGGGCACTGCTGCGGGCTGCGGACTGACCTCGGTACGGCTGCCGCGCTCGCCCGTGCGCAGGACGCCCGCGAAGGCGGCGAGCCCGCAGGCCAGGACGGTCACCAGCACGAAGGACACCACCAGGCTCGTCGCCTGGGCCACCCCGCCGATCAGGCTGGGCGCGATCAGCCCCGAGGTGTAGGTGATGGTGGCGACGCCCGCGATGGCCTGGCTCGGGTTCGGTCCGCTGTGCCCGGCCGCCGCGAAGCACAGCGGCACGACGACGGCGATCCCCAGACCCAGCAGTGCGAAGCCCGTCATCGCCACCGCCGGATGACCCGCCAGGACGATCAGGACACCGCCGAGCACGGCGAACGCCCCGCCCGCCCGGACCGTGCGGACCGCGCCCAGGCGGTCGACCACCGCGTCGCCCACCAGCCGCGCCGCCGCCATGGTCAGCATGAACCCGGTCGTACAGGCGGCCGCCAGTCCGGCCGAGGTCTCCAGCTGGTCGCGCAGGAAGACCGCCGACCAGTCGAGGCTGGCGCCCTCCGCGAACACCGCGCAGAACCCGACCGCGCCGATCAGCAGCGCGGACCGCGGCGGCAGCGCGAACCGCGGCGGTGGCTCCTCGTCCTCGGCCGGCTGCAGGTCGAGCACCCAGGAGCAGGCCAGCAGGCCGAGGACGGTGAGGGTCGCCGACGCCAGCGCGAAGTGCACCCGCGCGTCCGCCCCCAGGTGCGCGGCGAGCGTGCCGCCCGCCGAGCCGATCAGGGCGCCGGCGCTCCACATGCCGTGCAGTCCGGACATGATCGACTTGTTCAGCCGGTGCTCGATCTCCACACCCAGCGCGTTCATGGCGACGTCCGCCATGCCCGCGCTCGCGCCGTAGGTGAACATCGCCAGGCACAGGGTGAGCATGTTCGGCGCGACGGACGGCAGGACGAGCGACAGTGTCCACAGGGCGATCAGCCCGCGTAGGGCGGTACGGCTGCCGAAACGGTGGCTGATCCGGCCGGCCAGCGGCATCGAGCAGGAGGCGCCGAACGCGGTGAAGGCGAGCGCGAAGCCCAGTTCGCCCGCGCTCAGGTGCGCGTGCTCCTGGACCCATGGCACCCGCGTCGCGAACGTGCCGGTGACGGCGCCGTGCACGGCGAACACCGCGGCCACGGCGTACCGGGCACGCCTCACCTCACGCAGGTCTTCGGCCACGTCGCCCATTCTCCGTCCCCTCCCGTTCCTTCCTGGCCTCGGTCGCGCCGCGTAAACTATCAGGGTCCCTTCCTGATAGATAGAGGATTAATGGCCGAGCGGGGCCCGGAGCCCCGCCCTCGCGGCCCCGCCGATCTGGAAGGATCCCCGGCATGCCCGCATCCCCCAGCACCGCCCGGGCCATCAACGACCGGCTCGCCCTGCGTCTGCTGCAGCAGGAGGGCCCGTTGACGGCCGGGCAGTTGAAACAGCTGACCGGACTGTCCCGGCCGACGGTCGCCGACCTCGTGGAGCGGCTGGCCGAGGCCGGTCTCATCACGGTGGTCGGAGAGGCGGGGGAGCAGCGGCGCGGACCGAACGCGAAGCTGTACGGGATCGTGGCCGACCGCGCCCGGCTGGCCGCGCTGGACGTGCGCACCGAGGGCGTCTCGGTGGTCGTCGCCGACCTCGTGGGGCGGGTGCTGGCCGAGGCGTCGGTGCCGATCGGCGGGGAGAGCGGCACGGGCCCGGTGGTGGAGCAGGCGGTGGCGCTGGTCGAACGCGTCGTGAAGGAGGCCGAGGCGAGCGGGGCGCCCCCGCGTGCGGGGGTACGGGCCTGGGGGAGCCTGCACACCGTGGGCATCGGCGCGCCCGGCCTGATCGACCCCGCCACCGGCGAACTCCGTGACTCCTCGGGGCTGCCCGCCTGGCACCGGCGCCTGGTCGCCGCGCTCCAGGACCGGTTCCCCGAGGCCCACGTGAGCATCGACAACGAGGCCAACCTCGCGGCCCTCGCCGAACAGCGCGACGGCACCGCCCGCGACCGCGACACCTTCGTCCTGCTCTGGCTGAGCTACGGCACGGGCGCCGCGGTCGTGCTGGACGGCGCGCTGCGCCGGGGGGCCTCCGGCGGTACCGGGGAGATCGGTTTCCTGCCGGTCCCCGGCACCACCGGACTGCCCTCGGCGACGGACTGCGACGGTGGCTTCCACTCCCTGGCCGGATCGGCGGCCATCGCGGAACTCGCCCGCCGACACGGGGTGCGAGCGACGGTCACCGGTGAGGAACCGCCGGCCGCGGCGCTGGTCCGGTCGGCGGTGAAGTCGGCGGCGGGGGAGCGGGCGGCGGGCGGTGCCGGTCGATTCCTCGACGATCTCGCCGACCGGCTCGCCGTGGGGGTGGCCTCCGTCGTGGCGATTCTCGATCCGGGGTGTGTCGTGCTGGGCGGCGAGGTCGGACAGGCCGGCGGTCAGGAGCTCGCCGCACGGGTGCAGAAGCGGGTCCGGCGGATGTCGCCCCTGGTCACCGAGGTCCGGCCGAGTGCCCTCGGCGGCGGCGCCGTACTGCGCGGCGCCCTGCTCACCGCCCGCGACCGGGCCCAGGACGAACTGTTCGCGCCGGCCGAGCGGTGACCCGCGGCTCCGGCACGCCGGTTCATCCCCGCAACCGCGCCAGGTACTCCTCGAACGTCCCCTTCCCGACCGCGTGTTCCGAGGTCATGTGGCCGCCCTCACGGAAGGCCCGGTACGCCTTGCCGAACAGCGGCACGCTGAGCACGGTGCGCCTGCGCCCCGTCGCCTTCAGGTAGGAACGGGCCAGCGACTCCAGGGTCCGGATCTGCGGACCGCCCATGTCCTCGACCCGCCCGGCGGGCTCGCCCTGCGCCAACTCGGCCAGCCGGTCAGCCACTTCGGCCACCTCGATCGGCTGGTCCGCCACCCTCGCGGGCAGCAGCAGGACCGGCAGCCTGGCCAGCGTCCGGAACAGCATCACGGGAAGGTCGTGGAACTGGGTCGTGCGCAGCACCGTCCAGCCGAGCCCCGACTCCTCGACCGCCTTCTCGACGGCGAGCTTGGTCCGGTAGTACGGGAACGGCACCCGGTCGACACCGACGATCGAGATGTAGAGCAGATGGTTCACGCCCGCCCGCCGCGCCGCCGCGATCAGGTTCGCCGCCGCCCTCTCGTCCCCGCCGGTCTGCGTGGAGGCGCAGTGCACGACCGTGTCGACGCCGTCGACCGCCGCGTCCAGCCCGGCTCCGCCCTCGCGCAGGTCGACGGCGTAGGGCCGGGTGCGCCGGCTGAGTACGCGCACCTCGTGGCCGTCCGCGCGCAGCCGCTCGGTGACGAGTCGGCCGAGGGTGCCCGTCCCGCCGGTCACCAGGATCGTGGTCATGCCGTCAGTCCCTTCGAACGCGGGCGCTCCCCGGTGGAACACCCCACGTCAGCTGAGACCGCGCGGCCCCGGCGAAATGTGACACGCCGCTACGGCCGCGCGAGCTGACGCCGTACGAAGTCCAGCTTGTCCGGATTCACCACGACCCGCAGATGGGCGATCAGACCGTCCCGCACCTCGAAGGCGACCACACCGGCCAGCACGTCGCCAGCCCACGCGGCCAGCCCGTACTCGCCGTTGACCTCGGCCGGCGTGTACCGCAGCCCCGCCGCGAACCGCTCGGCGCCGCCCACCGCGAGGCGCGCGACCTTCTCGCGCCCCTCGACCGGCCGCCGGGCCGCGCTGACCTTGCCGCCGCCGTCGCTCGACCAGGTCACGTCCGCCGTGAGCAGCTTCTCCAGCCCCGCGAGATCACCGTCCCGGGCCGCGCTGAGGAACGAGGCGACGAGCTCCGCCTGCCGCTCGGGCACCGGCTCGAACCGCGACCGGTCCTCACCCACCCGCCGCACCGCCCGCCGGTACAGCTGACGGCAGTTGGCCTCGGTCACGTCCAGCACCCCGGCGATCTCCCGGTGGCCGTACCCGAAGGCCTCCCGCAGCACGTACACCGCCCGCTCGGTCGGCGTGAGCCGCTCCAGCAGGACCAGCATCGCCATCGACACGGCCTCACGCTGCTCGGCCGACTCCAGCGGGCCGAGCGCACCGTCCGAGGTGACCACGGGCTCCGGCAGCCAGGGCCCGACATACCGCTCGCGCCGCGCCCGCGCCGACGTCAGCCGGTTGAGGCAGAGATTGGTGACGACCTTGGCCAGCCAGGCCGCCGGATGCTCGATGCCCGCGCGATCGGCGCCGCTGAAGCGCAGATACGCGTCCTGGACCGCGTCCTCGGCCTCCTCGGCCGAGCCCAGCATGCGGTAGGCCAGCCCGAACAGACGGGGGCGGTGGAGCTCGAACTCCTCGGCGGTCGCGCTGCTCATGGCACCACCCTGCCAGAGCGTGCCCACCGCGCCGTGGGGAGGCCCGGCGGCGGGCAAGGGCCGTCGTCACCGCCGCCGGGCCGGTCTGCGAGATCCAGAAAGGACTAGACCATAGGGTCCAACAGGTGGGCGGGAGTTGAGAAGTCCAGCGGCGGCCGCTGTGAGCCAACCCACACCCCTCACCCGTATGGACGCCGATCAGGCGTGGCACACTGGCTCTGTACCAGAAGCAGCGCACTCCGGGGTCGGTGAAATTCCGAACCGGCGGTTACAGTCCGCGACCCGGTCGCTTCCAGCGGCCGGTTGACCAGGTGAAATTCCTGGACCGACGGTTAAAGTCCGGATGGGAGGCAGTGCGCGGCGGGCGGGCATTCGTGCGCGCCGCCGTATGCGCTCATCCATGTGGATGAGTCTGTCCGGCGTCGCCCCCGGTGTCCTCGCTCGTACTCTGTCGTCTTCGACAGCCCCGGAGTCCGTGCCCGAATGAGGCAGGAGGACCCGGGAAGTGTTCACCGGAATCGTCGAAGAGCTGGGCGAGATCACCGCGGTCGAGAACCTCGGCGACGCCTGTCGCTTCCGAGTGCGCGGCCCCGTAGTCACCGAGGGCGCGAAGCACGGGGACTCCATCGCCGTCAACGGCGTCTGCCTCACCGTCGTGGACCACGAGGGCGACGAGTTCACCGCCGACGTCATGGCGGAGACCCTCGACCGCTCCAGCCTCGGCGCCATCGCGGCCGGCTCCCGCGTCAACCTCGAACGCCCCACGGCCGTCGGCGCGCGGCTCGGCGGCCACATCGTGCAGGGCCACGTCGACGGCACGGGCGAGGTCCTGGAGCGCAAGCCCTCCGAGAACTGGGAGATCGTCAAGATCTCGCTCCCGGCGGGCCTTTCGCGCTACGTCGTGGAGAAGGGCTCCATCACCGTCGACGGCATCAGCCTCACCGTCGTCGACGCCGGCCCCGACTACTTCACGATCAGCCTCATCCCCACCACCCTCGCCCTGACCACCCTGGGCATCAAGCAGCCCGGCGACCCGGTCAACCTCGAGGTCGACGTCGTCGCCAAGTACGTCGAGCGCCTGCTCGCGAGCGGTCAGGGGGCGGCCAAGTGAACTGGCTGAACTCCCAGGCGTTCGTCATGTTCGGCCAGCACATCATCTGGTCGGACATGAT
The DNA here is from genome assembly GCF_050214755.1 of Streptomyces sp. C1-1. Lineage (NCBI taxonomy): Bacteria > Bacillati > Actinomycetota > Actinomycetes > Kitasatosporales > Streptomycetaceae > Streptomyces > Streptomyces sp. C1-1. The sequence continues at coordinate 8,214,109 of NZ_CP189826.1, forward strand.
CGGCAACATCCTCGGCCTGATCACCCTCGCCCTCGGCTGGCGCCGCTCCCTGCTGACCTGGCCCGTGCAGTTCCTCTCCGGCCTCGTCCTGTTCATCGCCTTCTACGGCCACCTCGCCGGCAGCGCCGGCAAGCAGGTCGTCGTCATGGTGGTCGCCCTCTACGGATGGTGGCGGTGGAACCGCGACAAGGACGGATCCGCGGACGGCCACATCAAGCCACGGTTCGCCACCTGGCGCGAGCGCGGCGCGATGATCGCCGCCGCCGCGGCCGGCACGGTCGCCGTCGCCCTGCTCTTCAAGGCCTACCCGTCCCTGTCCTGGGACCCCTGGCCGGACGCCTACATCTTCGTCGGCACCGTCGTCGCCATGTACGCCCAGGCGCGCGGCATGGTCGAGTTCTGGATCGCCTGGCTCCTCGTCGACGTCGTCGGCGTCCCCCTCAACTTCGCCAACGGCTACGCCTTCTCCGGCTTCGTCTACGTCATCTACGGCGCACTCGTCCTGTGGGGCATGCGCGACTGGTGGCTGCGCTCCCGCAGGACGCCGCAGCCCGTCCTGGAAGGAGCGCCGGCATGAGCACGGCACCGATCCTGTACAGCGCGGACGGCATCGAGGACTGGTCCCTCGACCCGATCGAGCAGGCCGTCGCCGACATCGCGGCGGGCCGCCCCATCGTGGTCGTCGACGACGAGGACCGCGAGAACGAGGGCGACCTCGTCATCGCCGCCGAGAAGATCACCCCCGAGATCGTCGCCTTCATGATGAGCGAGTGCCGCGGCCTGATCTGCGCCCCCATGGAGAGCGAGGAACTCGACCGGCTGAACCTGCCGCAGATGGTCGACGACAACACGGAGTCGATGAAGACCGCCTTCACCGTCTCCGTCGACGCCTCCGGCGCCCACGGCGTGACCACCGGCATCTCCGCCGCCGACCGCGCGACCACGCTGCGGCTCCTGGCGAGCGGCGACGCCGAGCCGGGCGACTTCGTGCGCCCCGGGCACATCTTCCCGCTGCGCGCCAGGCCCGGCGGCGTGCTCACCCGCAACGGCCACACCGAGGCCGCCGTCGACCTCGCCCGGCTCGCGGGCCTGCGCCCGGCCGGCGCGATCGTCGAGATCGCCGGTGAGGACGGCCGCATGCTGCGCCTGCCCGAACTGATCCCGTTCGCCCGCAAGCACGGTCTGACGATCATCTCCATCGAGGACCTGATCGCCTACCGCCGCAGCGCCGAGCCCACCGTCCGCCGCGAGGCCGAGACCCGGCTGCCCACCGCCCACGGCGAGTTCACGGCCTACGGCTACCGCTCCACCGTCGACGGCGTCGAGCACGTCGCCCTCGTCCACGGCGAGATCGGCGACGGCGAGGACGTCCTGGTCCGCGTCCACTCCGAGTGCCTGACCGGCGACATCTTCGCCTCCCTGCGCTGCGACTGCGGCCCCCAGCTGAACGCCTCCCTGGACCGCATCCAGGAAGAGGGCCGGGGCGTGGTCGTCTACCTGCGCGGCCACGAGGGACGCGGCATCGGCCTGCTGTCCAAGCTGCGCGCCTACGAACTCCAGGAGCGCGGCCGCGACACCCTCGACGCCAACCTGGAGCTCGGCCTGCCCGCCGACGCCCGGGACTACGGCGCCGGCGCCCAGATCCTTCAGGACCTCGGCGTCCGCAGCCTCCGGCTGATGACGAACAACCCCGACAAGACCGACGCGCTCGTCCGTCACGGCCTCAAGGTCACCGGTCGCGAGCCGATGCCCGTACAGGCGGGCGAGCACAACCTCCGCTACCTGCGCACCAAGCGGGACCGGATGGGACACGACCTGCCCTGGCTGGACGCCGTCCCGGCGTCCACCTGCAACAACCAGTAACAGCACCTCGAGGAGACAAGAGAACGTGAGCGGCAAGGGCGCACCGGAGCTGTCCGTACGCAACGTCGGAGACCTGCGGGTCGCCGTCATCGCGGCGCAGTGGCACGAGAAGGTGATGGACGGCCTGGTGGACGGCGCCCTGCGCGCCCTGCACGACCTCGGCATCGACGAGCCGACCCTGCTGAGGGTCCCCGGCAGCTGGGAGCTCCCGGTGGTCGCCAAGGTCCTCGCGGGCCGCGGCTACGACGCGATCGTCGCCCTCGGCGTCGTCATCCGCGGCGGCACCCCGCACTTCGACTACGTGTGCCAGGGCGTCACCCAGGGCCTCACCCAGGTCTCCGTCGACACCGGCGTCCCGGTCGGCTTCGGCCTGCTGACCTGTGACAACGAGGAGCAGGCCCTGGACCGGGCCGGCCTGGAGGGCTCCAACGAGGACAAGGGACACGAGGCGGTGACGGCGGCCGTGGCGACCGCGGCCACCCTCCGCTCAGTATCTGAACCGTGGCACTGAGCCAACGTCCCTTTGGCGTAGTCTGACGCTCACCATGTCCAATAAGACGTTCGAGGAGCTCTTCACCGAGCTCCAGCACAAGGCCGCCCACGGCGATCCCGCCACTTCCCGCACCGCAGAACTGGTCGGCAAGGGCGTCCATGCCATCGGCAAGAAGGTCGTCGAGGAGGCCGCCGAGGTCTGGATGGCCGCCGAGTACGAGGGCAAGGAGGCGGCCGCCGAGGAGATCTCGCAGCTGCTGTACCACGTCCAGGTGATGATGGTCGCCCGCGGGATCTCCCTGGACGACGTCTACGCCCACCTGTAAGTCACACCCCCGTTCCCACACGAAACAAACGCGAAGGAAGCCGACCTCATGCTGCGCATCGCCGTCCCCAACAAGGGTTCCCTCTCAGGCCCTGCGGCGGAGATGCTGCATGAGGCCGGCTACCGGCAGCGCCGGGAGTCCAAGGAACTGCGGACCGTCGACCCGTCGAACGACGTCGAGTTCTTCTACCTCCGCCCCCGCGACATCGCGATCTACGTCTCCTCCGGGCAGCTCGACATCGGCATCACCGGCCGCGACCTGCTGGTCGACTCCGGCGCCGACGCCGAGGAGATCCTGCCGCTCGGCTTCGCCCGCTCCACCTTCCGCTTCGCCTCCAAGCCGGGCGCCGCGGCGGGCCTGGCGGACCTCAAGGGCAAGACGATCGCCACCTCCTACGAGGGCATCGTCGCCGGCCACCTGGCCGACAACGGCGTCGACGCCTCCGTCGTCCACCTCGACGGCGCCGTGGAGACCGCCATCGAGCTCGGTGTCGCCGAGGTCATCGCCGACGTCGTCGAGACCGGCACCTCGCTGCGCAACGCCGGCCTGGAGGTCTTCGGTGAGCCGATCATGAAGTCCGAGGCCGTCGTCATCCGCCGCACCGGCGCGGACGGCGAGGAGCCCAAGGTGCAGCAGTTCCTGCGCCGTCTGCAGGGCGTCCTGGTCGCCCGGACGTACGTGATGATGGACTACGACTGCCGGGTCGAGCAGCTGGAGAAGGCCGTCGCCCTCACCCCCGGCCTGGAGTCCCCGACCGTCTCCCCGCTGCACAACGAGGGCTGGGTCGCCGTCCGCGCGATGGTCCCCGCCAAAGAGGCCCAGCGGATCATGGACGACCTGTACGACATCGGCGCCCGGGCCATCCTGACCACGGCCATCCACGCCTGCCGTCTCTGACAACCGTCTCTGACCGCAGCAGGAAGCCCCGGAGAGCCGTAGAGAGATGTCCGACCTGCCCACCCTTCCCGTCACGTTCCGGCCGGGCCGCACCCGCGCGGTCCTGCTCACCGCAGGTGTCGCGATCTTCGTGGTCATCACGGCGGTCGCCCTCCTGCTGGAGGGCCTCGGCCCGGGGGAGCGGCTCAGCTTCATCGTCACCGGCGCCCTGATGGCCGGCGTGCTGGCACTGCTCGCACGCGTGAAGGTGGTCGCCGACGAGACCGGCGTCACCGTGGTCAACATCGCCACCAGGCGGCACCTGGACTGGCCCGAGATCCTGCACGTCAATCTGCGGCCCGGCGACCCCTGGGTGTTCCTCGACCTCAGCGACGGCACCAGCCTGCCGGTGCTCGGCATCCAGCCCGGCATCGCCCGGGACCGGGCCATCGCCGACGCGCGCACCCTGCGCGCGCTCGCCGAGGCCCGCTCGACGAGGGATCTGCCCTAGAGACCCCTGTCTTGATTAATCTGTTGGCGGAGGCGTTTTCGTCGCGCCTCCGCCGCCGGTGCTCCCGCGGACACCGGCTGCCCCTGCTACCCGAGGAGTGACTCCCTCCAGCGATGGACGGATCGTCCTGTAGTACCTGCGCCGCCCCCTCCCGACATACCGAGGTGGCGGCATCATGACCACCCCCCTGCTGCTCCTCGGAGCGGCGTTCCTGCTGATCCTGGCGAACGGCTTCTTCGTGGCCGCCGAGTTCGGTCTGGTCACGGTGGAGTCCACGGACGCCGAGAAGGCCGCCGCCGAGGGCGACAAACGCGCCCGCAGGGTCGCCGAGTCGCTGAAGGAACTGTCCTTCCAGCTCTCCGGCACCCAGCTCGGCATCACCATCACCTCCCTCGTCGTCGGCATGCTCGCCGAACCGGCGCTCGCCCGGCTGCTGCACGGCCCGTTCACGGCCGTCGGCATCCCCGCGGGCGCGGTCTCCGGCATCGCGGTCGTCGTCGGGATGCTGCTGGCCTCGGCCGTGCAGATGGTGATCGGCGAACTCGTGCCGAAGAACTGGGCGGTGTCCAAGCCCATGCAGGTCGCCCGCTTCGTGGCCGGCCCGCAGCACGTCTTCGCCCGCCTGTTCCGCCCGGTCATCGCCGCGCTGAACACGGTCGCCAACCGGCTGGTGCGCGCGCTGGGCGTCGAGCCCGCCGAGGAACTGGCCTCCGCCCGCACCCCCGGCGAACTCGTCTCCCTGGCCCGGCACTCCGCGCAGGCCGGCGCCCTGGAGCAGGACACCGCCGACCTCTTCGTACGGACGCTGTCCCTCGGTGAGCTGACCGCGCAGCACGTCATGACCCCGCGCGTGAAGGTCAGCGCGCTGCAGTCCTCGGCGACCGCCGAGGACGTGGTGAACCTGACCCGCGCCACCGGCCTGTCCCGCTTCCCCGTCTACAAGGAGAAGATCGACGAGGTCGTCGGCATGGTGCACCTGAAGGACGCGCTCGCGGTGCCGGCACACGACCGGCTGCGTACCCCCGTCGTCCGCATCGCCCGTCCGGCCCTGCTGGTCCCCGAGACCCTGCCGGTCCAGCCATTGCTGGCCCAGCTGCGCAGCGAGCAGCCCATCGCCGTCGTCGTCGACGAGTACGGCGGCACGGCGGGCGTGGTGACGCTGGAGGACATCGTCGAGGAGATCGTCGGCGAGGTCCGCGACGAGCACGACGGCCAGGACGTGCCCGAGCTCGCCGCCGCCCCGCCGGAGGACGGCAGGCCCGCCTGGGACGCCGACGGCAGCTGCCGGGTCGACATCCTGCAGCGCATAGGCCTCGACGTGCCCGAGGGGCCCTACGAGACCGTCGCCGGACTCGTCGCCGACCTGCTCGGCCGCATCCCGGCCGCAGGCGACCGGGCCGAACTGCCCGGCTGGCGGCTCACCGTGCGCCGCGTCGGCCACTACCGCGCCGAGCGGGTCCGCCTGGTGCGCACCGGGTCGGTCGTGGAGGTCACCCGATGAGCGTGCTGCAACTCCTGTTCGCCGCCCTGCTCGTGCTCGCCAACGGCTTCTTCGTCGGCGCCGAGTTCGCCCTGGTCTCCGTCCGCCGCAGCCAGATCGAACCGCTCGGCACGGCACGGGCCCGCCAGGTCCTCTACGGCCTGGAACGGCTGCCCCAGATGATGGCGGCGGCCCAGTTCGGCATCACGGTCTGCTCGCTGACCCTGGGCGCCGTCGCCGAACCGACGGTGGCCCACCTGCTGGAACCGGTCTTCGAGTGGATCCACCTGCCCGAGGGCATGATCCACCCCCTGGGTTATGTCATCGCCCTCGCCGCGGTGGTCTTCTTCCACCTCGTCATCGGCGAGATGGTCCCGAAGAACCTGGCCATGGCGGCCCCCGAGAAGGCCGCCCTGTGGCTCAGCCCCGGCCTGGTCTACTTCGCCCGCCTCTGCAAGCCGATCACCGTCGCCCTCGGCGCCTGCGCCCGGGGCATCCTGCGGCTCTTCCGCGTCGAGCCCAAGGACGAGGTGGAGGCCGTCTTCACCAGCGAGCAGCTCAACCGGCTGGTGGAGGACTCCGGTCAGGCCGGCCTCCTCGACCCCGAGGAGCAGGAACGCCTGGAGGACGCGCTGGAGCTGGGCTCCCGCCCGGTGACGGACGTGCTCCTGGGCCGCGAGTCGCTGGTGACGGTCCCGCCCTCGGTCACGCCGGGCCGGATCGTCGAGCTCACCGCCCGCACCGGGTACTCCCGTTTCCCGGTCGCCGCGGACAACGGCGCCTTCATGGGCTACCTGCACGTGAAGGACGTACTCGACCTGGAGGACTCCGACCGGGCGGTGCCGCAGCAGCTGTGGCGGCCGATGACGACCCTGCGCTCCGACCTCCCCCTGGACGACGCCCTGACGGTCATGCGCCGCGCCGCCACCCATCTGGCCCAGGTGGCCGACGGGTCCGGCAAGGTGCTCGGTCTGGTGGCGCTGGAGGACGTCCTGGAACTGCTGGTCGGCGAGGTGACGGACCCCGCGCACCGGGACACCCCGCAGGTGCGGGTCACGGAGCCACGGGCGAGCGGCGAGCCGGAAGGAGCGTTGGCGGGCTGACGGGAGGGGGCCGTCACGTCCCCGAAGGGTCCTGCGGCCCCCGTCCCGACAGCACCTCGCCGTACGCCTGCATCAGATCCGGCAGGCGCAGTGTCGACAAGTCGTCCCGGGACAGCATCCCCGGATACGTCGACAGCCGCAGGTCCCGGTAGGCGCAGCTCTTCTCGTACAGGGTCCGCAGGAACCGTCCGTTGCCCAGCTCGTCGATCCATCCCTGGTCGACGACGTGTCCGGCGATCGAGCGCAGCTCGTCCAGCGCCTCCTCGTCCCACACGTCCCCGTTCTCGGCGGCCAGCACCTCACCGATGGAGGTGAGTTCGAGGGGCCGGTAGGACGGGAAGTCGACGCGGGTGGTGAAGCGGGACGACAGCCCGGGGTTGGCCGCCAGCAGCCGGTCCATGCCCTCCGGGTAGCCGGCCAGGATCACCACCAGGTGGTCCCGGTTGTCCTCGGCCCGCTTCAGCAGGACCTGAAGCGCCTCGTCGCCGTAGGCGTCGCCCTTGCCGTAACCGGAGTTGGAGAGCGAGTAGGCCTCGTCGACGAAGAGCACGCCGCCGATGGCGGAGTCGATCAGCTCGTTGGCCTTCACGGCCGTCTGGCCCAGGTACTCGCCCACCAGGTCGGCGCGCTGGGCCTCCACCAGGTGGTCGCCGCCGAGCAGCCCGAGGGCGTAGAAGACGCGGCCCAGGATGCGGGCCACCGTGGTCTTGCCGGTGCCGGAGGGGCCGGAGAAGACGAAGTGCCGCTTGGGCGGCTGGACCGGCAGTCCCTGGCCCGCCCGCAGCCGCGCCATGTTCAACTGCGCGGACAGCGCCTTGACCTGGCGCTTGACGGGTTCCAGGCCCACCATGCGCTCGAGCTCGGCGAGCGCCTCCTCGAGCAGCGCGGGGTCGGTGGGCCCGGCGGGCAGCGGCGAGCCCGGGATGGTCTTCTCCCGCACCAGCGGGTCGATCGCGGACGGCATCGCCCCGGCCGGCGGCAGATCGGGCTCCGGGAACCTGAGGTCCCGGCCGTCGGAGCCGAAGAGCGGGTCGAACCCGTCGGGGCCCTCCAGGACGTCCTGGCCGCCGGACAGCGCGATCGCCGCGAGGTCGGCGTCGTCGTAGCCGTCGCCCTCGGCGATCGCCGCGAGCCGGGCCGAAGTGTCCATGAAGGCGGGGTCGACGCGGTGCACGGCCCGGTACAGCGGGAGCGCGGCGGCGGAGCGGCCCGTCCCCTCGTGGGCGCGGGCGAGCCAGTAGCGCAGCTCCTTGCGCTGCGGCTGCTCGCTGCGGCAGCGCATCAGGGCGGCCGCCAGCAGCGGTTCGGCCTGGCCGTACGTCTCCAGCCGGACCCGTGCCATCCCGCCGAACAGGCCGGCCTCGATGCCCAGCAGCGGGTCGTCGATCAGCGGGTCGGTGTGGCGGACGAGCTGGTCCCAGTCCTTGACGAGATAGGCGCGGCAGGCGTGCAGGAAGCGGACCTGGTGGTCGGTGTCGACGGGCGGCAGGCCGGCCAGCGCCCGGTCCAGCTCGGGGACGTGGCGGCCGTCCAGCCAGTGCGAGGCGTGCGCGAGCAGCAGGTCGCGCGGGCTCTCCAGCACGGGCTGCACCCACCAGCCGAGCCAGTACCAGGAGTTGAGGGCGCGGCGGTGCCGGGCGCGCTGTTCCCCGAAGCGGTCCCGGTGGCGGAACATCCTGAGCAGCGCGGTCGTCGTGTCGACGCGCAGCGCGTGCAGCCCGAGCCAGCCGTCGGCCATCCCGGGGTCCATCCGCACCGCGGCCCGGAACTCCTCCTCCGCCTGTGGATAGGCGCCCATCGTGTAGGCGTCCACACCTCGCAGCCAGGCGAGGTCGGCCGGGGCCTCGGGGCCCCGCGTGCCGAAGTCCATCACGTCCCCCACAAACCGTGCCCCCGTCGGTTGGCCGCCGGGCGGTCACCCGGTGGCCTCCTTGATCGAACCGCCGTACCGCGGACCGGAGTTGCGGTGCGCGCAGCCGTCGTACAGGTCGCACCGAGGGCATCGTACCTGCGCCGTGTCGCCCGTCGAAGGGTGCCGCACAGGACGTTTGACGAGGTGGGAGCGGATGAGCCCCGGATCGGACGGTGACCGAGGGTGAGCAAAACACGTCACACAGCGTCCGAATGGGAGGGTGAGGGCAGAACGAAGCCCCCGATCACGGGGGAACAACCGGGGGCTTCGCGTGCGTGGGCGGCCACGCTTGACCGCACATTGAGAACGTAAGACCTGTACGGCCCCTCGGTCAAGCCGAGTTGAGGCCCTCCGGGAAGTTCGCAAGCGCCGATCTTCACAAGTTCAGCACACTGCGGATGGTCCGTCACTGTGCGTGTTCGCTTGGTCCGGTCCAAGTGTGTGCGCAGGTCCCGGCAGTACCACGTATCCCTTCTCGCCCTGCCGTACCAGCAGGTCGGCGAAGGGTCGCGACGGATCCTCGGCGAAGTGTCGCCGTTCCGCGGGAACCCACGCGGCCCAGAACTCCCGTTGCTCCTCCCCGTCCCGCAGGCGTCCGCGGGTCCAGGAATCCTCGTGCGGCAACTCCATCCACAGCAGGTGGGCGAGGTGCGGCCGCAGGGCGCGGCGGCCCGCGCCGACGCCCTCGACGAGGATCACGGGGGCCGGCGGCAGGGCCCGGGGAGCGGTGAGGCGGCGGGCACGCCAGTCGTAGGGGGCGTAGTGCGCGCTCTCGCCGCGCCGGAGCGGGTCGATCACCTCGGCCCGGAGCCGGCCGGTCCAGTCGAACAGTTCGTCGTGGGTGGCGATGTCGTCGAGGTGCAGCACCGGGGCGTCGTCGAGCGCCCGGGCCAACTGCCCGGCGAACGTGGTCTTCCCGGATCCGGCGTGTCCGTCGACGCCGACCAGACGGACCGGGCCGCAGGACGGGGGCAGCCGGCGGAGCCGGGAGGCGAGGTGCTGAATCGTCGCTCCTTGGCTCGGGGGAGGGGTGTGGTCCGCATGGCCAGTCTAGACCTGCCCTGTCCGCGTCCTGGCAGGTGACGCCAGTGGTTCAGACCAATATTGGCGGGCGCGGCTCGGCCCGAAGTGCTGGCCGGAGGGCCGGTCGGCGGCCATAGTGGGCGCACAACGGTGCATGTCAAAAGTGCTGCACCGCTGTGCGATCGGACCTGCCCCGACTCGGACACCTGGGGGTCATTCCACCCATGAGCAGAGCCGAACAGCCGTCCCGCAGAACCGTTCTCGCCGCGGCCGTCGCCGCGGCGGTGGTGGGCCCCTCGGTCACCCCGGGGGTGGCCGACGCGGCGGACGCCGCGGAGGAGCCCGCCCGCACGGTGGACTACCACGCCTGGACCTCGTACACCGACTGGCGCGCCGGCAGCGCGCAGGGCACCCGTGCCGTCGCGGGCATCCGTCCCGGCGTCGCCATCGCGCGTCCGGCGGGCGCGGTGGACTACACCGACCCGCACACCGGCACGACCGCCACCTGGGAGTACGCGACCTGGACCTCCCCGGTGCACCGGCTGCGCGTCCCGGCCACCGAGGCGATCGCCTCCTGGAACGCGCACACCCCGGCCGGCACCTGGCTTCAGGTCGAACTGCACGGCACGTACTCCGACGGCACCGACACCCCCTGGTACGTGATGGGCCGCTGGGCGGCGGGCGACCAGGACATCAGGCGGACCTCGGTCGACGGCCAGAGCGACGGCAGGAGCACCATCTGGACCGACACCTTCGCCGTCGACGACGCCACCACCGGCCTGCGCCTGGTGTCGTACCGCCTGCGTCTCACCCTCTACCGCAGGCCCGGCACCGGGCTCACGCCCCTCGTGTGGCGGCTCGGCGCGATGGGCTCCGACGTGCCCGACCGCTTCACCGTCCCGGCCTCCACCCCCGGCCCGGCCAGGGAGCTGATCGTCCCGCGGTACTCGCAGGAGATCCACAAGGGGCAGTATCCCGAGTACGACAACGGCGGTGAGGCGTGGTGCAGCCCCACCTCCTCGCAGATGATCATCGAGTACTGGGGCGGCCGGCTCACTCCCGAGCAGCTGTCCTGGGTGGACCCGTCCTACGCCGACCCGCAGGTCGATCACGCTGCCCGCTACACCTACGACTACCAGTACGAGGGCTGCGGCAACTGGCCGTTCAACGCCGCCTACGCGGCCACGTACAAAGGGTTGCAGGGCGTCGTCACCCGGCTCGGCTCGCTCACCGACCTGGAGACACTGATCGCGGCCGGCATCCCGGCCATAACGTCCCAGTCGTTCCTCAAGGGTGAGCTGACCGGGGCGGGTTACGGCACCGCGGGGCACCTGATGACCGTCATCGGCTTCACCGCCGACGGCGACGTGATCGCCAACGACCCGTTCTCGCCGGACGACCAGGCGGTGCGACGGGTGTACGAGCGGCGCGAGTTCGAGAACATCTGGCTGCGCACGAAGCGGTACAACGCCTCAGGCAAGGTCGTCTCGGGCAGCGGCGGCGTCTGCTACCTGTACTTCCCCGCACGGCTCGGCATCCGCATGCGCGGGGCGCTGGCCGCGGTCGGCGTGCGCTGACGCACGGGCTCGCAGGTGAAGGCCCCGGACGAACCGGGGCCTTCACGCTGTGACCGACGTCTCTGCCGCAAAAGCCGTCAGGAGTGGCAAGGTGGACAGAACAGTGGGGGGAGTCCATCGCACCCGTCCGACCTCAGTGAGACACCATGACCGCACACTCCGCCACCGCCGTCCGCACGCGCACCGGCGGCCCCGAGAACGCCGGCCCGAAGGTCTTCGAGCACGTCATGGGCTGGGCCCTGGTCATGGTCGTCGCCATGCTCGTCACCCAGCTCGGCCTGCTGTGATGAGGCGCGGGACGCCGCCGGTCCGCCCCGCGCCCGCTCGTCGATCAGAGTCGAACGAGTGGACGTTGTTGTTCTGACATACTGCGGATGTCCCGCCACCCCGCCCGAGACCAGGGTCGAAATTGAAGATCAGCGAACAGCGCGACGGCGCCCGTCCCCGAGCGCGCGGCACCGAACGCTCGCTGGCGCGTCGCGCCGAACTCATCGCCATCGGGCGGAAGTTGTTCGCCGACACCTCTTACGACGCCCTGTCCATGGACGACATCGCCAAGCAGGCGCATGTCGCCAAGGGGCTGATCTACTACTACTTCCAGTCCAAGCGCGGCTACTACCTGGCGATCATCCACGACTCGGTCGCCGACCTGATCGGCTTCGCGGCGAGCGGTGCCGAACTGGAGCAGCTCGACCGGGTGCACCGCACCATGGAGAGCTACCTCCGCTGGGCCGAGCACAACCAGGCCGCCTACCGCACGATCGTCAGCGGCGGAGTCGGCTTCGACGCCGAGGTGCAGGCCATCCGGGACGGGGTGCGCGAGGCGATCGTGGCGACCATCGCCGACGGCGCCTACGGCTGCACCGACATATCGCCGCTGGCCCGCATGGGCCTGTTCAGCTGGGTGTGCAGCGTGGAGGGCGCCGCCCTCGACTGGATCGACCGTCCCGCCCTGACCCGCGCCCAGATGCGCGAGCTGCTGGTCAAGACTCTCGGCGGCTCGATGCGCGCCATCGAGGAACTCGACCCGGCCTACCCGACCCCGGCCCCGGCCCGCCGCGACGCCTGAGGCGAGGCGCCCGGACCGTCCCGCGCCCTCGCCCCAAGCACCTTACCGGCAAGGTCAGTTGATGGCCCTGATCAGCTCGCCGCTCGCCGTGTCCCCGCTCAGCTCCCAGAAGAACGTGCCACCGAGACCCTGCTGGTTCTTGTACGTCATCTTCGTCGCGATGGTCGAGGGCGTGTCGTAACTCCACCAGTTGTTGCCGCACTTGGCGTAGGCGGTGCCGCCCACCGTGCCGTTCGCCGGGCACTTGGTCTTGAGGACCTTGTAGTCCTCGATGCCCTGCTCGTAGGTGCCCGCCGCCGGACCGGTCGCCGTGCCGCCCGGTGCCGCCTGGGTCACGCCCGTCCAGCCGCGGCCGTAGAAGCCGATGCCGAGCAGCAGCTTGGCGGCCGGGACGCCCAGTCCGCGGAGCTTGGCGATGGTGGCGGAGGTGTTGAACTCGGCCTTGGGGATGCCCGGGTAGGAGGTCAGCGGGGAGTGCGGGGCCGTCGGACCGCTCGCGTCCCAGGCGCCGAAGTAGTCGTACGTCATCGGGTTGTACCAGTTCACGTACTGTGCCGCGCCCGCGTAGTCCGCCGCGTCGATCCGGCCCCCGGCGGTGGCGTCCGCGGTGATCGCGGCGGTGACGAGCGAGCCGCTGCCGAACTTCGAACGCAGCGCCGCCATCAGGTTCTTGAAGGCCTCCCGGCCGCTGGTGTCGCAGGTGTTGCCACAGGCGTTGGGATACTCCCAGTCGATGTCGATCCCGTCGAACAGGCCCGCCCACTTGGAGTTCTTCACCAGGTCGTAGCAGGACTGGGCGAACGCGGCCGGGTTCTTCGCGGCCTCGCCGAAGCCGCTGGACCAGGTCCAGCCGCCGAAGGACCACAGGACCTTCAGCCCCGGGTGCTTCTTCTTCAGCTTCAGCAACTGGTTGAAGTTGCCGCGCAGCGGCTGGTCCCAGGTGTCGGCGACGCCGTCCACCGACTCGGCGGCCGTGTAGGCGCGGTCGGTCGCCGCGTAGGAGTCGCCCATCGCGCACTTGCCGCCGGTGACGTTGCCGAAGGCGTAGTTGATGTGCGTGAGCTTCGCCGCCGAGCCGGACGTCTCGACGTTCTTGACGTAGTACTTGCGGTCGTAGGTGCCCCATTCGGTGAAGTAGCCGACGACCTTGGAGCCGGCCGCCTCCCGGGCCGAGGGTCTGGCGGCGGCGGGGCCGGCGCCGGCCAGCAGCCCGGCGCCGAGGACCGCGCAGCAGGCGGCGGAGGCGAGTGCCCGCACGGAGGCGCGGGGGCGGTGCGAAACGTGCATCGGGTGTCTCCTCGTGGGGGAGAGGGGAACGCGCGCCGATTGGCATGAACGCGGTAAAGCGTTGGTCATGAACACTAGGAGGACTAGACCAGTCGGGTCAATGGTGCGGACCAATCCGACGGACACCGGACGAGGTCCCGGGCCGGTTCGGATATTCTTGAAGTGAGCGGTCGTTAACTGGTGACGGGGCGCCCCCGATCGGGCATACTCACAGCGCACAGCCGCTGGTCAGCAGCTTCCGAGACCCGGGAGAGCGAGCGTCGGCTGGGCCCGTTGAAGACCCGGCGGCCGCCCCCACCCAAGGCGCACGTCCGCCGATGTGCCCTAAAGAGGGAGGAGAGCGTCGCCATGCCCGATCGCGCCGCGCAGCCGGTGGACCGTGAACTGCCCACGGACGAGGCCCGGGATCTGATCTCGCTCGTCCGCGACATCGCCCAGCGGGAGATCGCTCCGAAGGCGGCCGAGGAGGAGGACGCGGGACGCTTCCCGCGCGAGGTCTTCACGCTGCTGTCCAAGTCCGGGCTGCTCGGCCTGCCCTACGACTCCGAGTACGGCGGGGGCGACCAGCCCTACGAGGTCTACCTCCAGGTGCTCGAGGAGCTCGCCGCCGCCCGTCTCACCGTGGGCCTCGGGGTCAGCGTCCACACCCTGGCCTGCTACGCGCTCGCCGCCTACGGCTCCAAGCAGCAGCAGATCGAGTACCTGCCCGCGATGCTCGGCGGGGGCTTGCTGGGGGCGTACTGCCTCTCGGAGCCCTCCTCCGGCTCCGACGCGGCCTCCCTGCGCACCAGGGCGGTCCGGGACGGTGACCACTGGGTGATCAGCGGCACCAAGGCCTGGATCACGCACGGCGGGGTCGCCGACTTCTACACGGTCATGGCCCGCACGGGCGAGGAGGGCTCGCGCGGGATCAGCGTCTTCCTGGTCCCGGGTGACGCCGAGGGCCTCAGCGCCGCCGCGCCCGAGAGGAAGATGGGCATGAAGGGCTCACCGACCGCCCAGGTCCACTTCGACGGGGTGCGCGTGCCGGACGAGCGGCGGATCGGGGAGGAGGGCCAGGGCTTCGCGATCGCCCTGTCCTCGCTCGATGCCGGCCGGCTCGGCATCGCGGCCTGCGCGATCGGCCTGGCCCAGGCGGCGCTCGACGAGGCGGTCGCGTACGCCACGGACCGGCGGCAGTTCGGGCGGCCGATCGCCGATTTCCAGGGCCTGCGCTTCATGATCGCCGACATGGCGACCCAGATCGAGGCGGGCCGGGCGCTGTATCTGACGGCGGCGCGGCTGCGCGACGCCGGACGGCCGTTCGCCAAGCAGGCGGCCATGGCCAAGCTGCACTGCACCGACACCGCGATGAAGGTCACCACGGACGCCGTGCAGATCCTCGGCGGCTACGGCTACACCGCCGACTTCCCGGCCGAGCGCTACATGCGCGAGGCCAAGGTCCTGCAGATCGTCGAGGGCACCAACCAGATCCAGCGGATGGTCATCGCCCGTCATCTCGCGGGCCCGGAAACCCGCTGAACTCACCCGTTCTGACCTGCGGCGCCGCGAGCCGGGCCCACTCCGGATCGTGGCGCCCGGGCAGGGTGCGGCCCCGGTCGGCCCAGGCCCGCAGCAACTCACGGTAGATGGGCGGGTCCTGGAGGGCCGCCGGGACATGCGGAACCGTTCCTGTCGGCGAGGGCACGAACACCCGGCGTCGCCGCTCGGCCGCTGCGTAGGTTGAGGTCATACCAGGGCAACGGACGGGCGAGGGGACAGGTCACCCGTCCGCGGAATCGACCGTGAGTTCGTGGATGTCCGGCCGCGGATCTGGTGGGCCGACGCCACCTGACGTACCGTCAGCCAAGCCGTCTCCAGGGAGGTGTGGCATGGCCGACGACCGTCCCGTACCGCTCGACGAGTACCCCGTGCACCAGGTCGCCCTGTCCATGAGGCACGTCGCGACCGGCGACCGCAACGCCTACGACCGGTGCATCTTCCACGTCCTCGACCACGAGGGACGGGCACTGCTGATCACCGGACTCGGCGTTTACCCGAACGTCGGCGTGATCGACACCTACGCGACCCTGCGCGCGGGCGAGGCGCTGCACGCCGTCCGGGCGTCGGACGCGCTCGGCGAGGACCGCATGCAACTCGCGGTGGGCCCGCTGCGCATCGAGGTGGAGGAGCCGCTGCGCCGGATCCGGCTGCGCTGCGACGACGAGTCGTTGTCGTACGACCTCGTGTGGACCGCCGGCTTCCCCGCCCTGTGGGAGCCCCACCACCTCCAGCGCCGCGGCGACCGGCTCACCCTGGAAGGGCGCCGGTTCGTGCAGGCGGGGAGCGTGGAGGGCGTCATCCGGGCCGCCGGCGAGGAGTTCCGGGTGACGGCCGGGGGCTGGACGGGGACCCGCGACCGCAGCTGGGGCGTACGACCCCTGCCGGGGGAGGAGGGCGGCCGGCTCGCCGAGGAACACCCCACCGAGGGCTTCCACTGGCTGTGGTGCCCGGTCCGCTTCGAGGACCGGTTCCTGATGGTGGTCGTCCAGGAGGACGCGGACGGCTACCGCACCCTCAACGACGCCACCCTCGTCCGACCCGGCCATCGGGACCGCCAACTGGGCTGGCCCCAGCCAGAGATCACCTACAAATCCGGCACCCGTCACCCCGAGCGCGCCCTCGTCCACCTCGGCGACCTCCGCAAACCCCAGGAGCTGGAGGTGGAGATCCTCACCTCCTCCCCGCTCGCCGTCGGAGCCGGCTACCCGCCCGCCGACGACTGGCAGCACGGCACCTGGCGGGGCAGGGGCTGGACCGACCGGCGCACCTACGACCTGACGGCCGCCCACCCGCTCGCCGCCTACGGGGTCACCGACCACGCGGCACGCTTCCGCCTCGACGGACGGGTCGGGCACGGCATCTTCGAGCACGGCTCGTTCGGGCGGCACGACCCGAGCGGGTTCACGGACTTCACGTCGGTCGCACCCTAGGCGGTATGTGACATGGCACCCGCGGCGCCCCGCCCCCGCACCACCACCCGCGACCCCGAGGACATCGCCCGTCGCCTCACCGCCTGGCTCGGCACCCGCCTGCCCGGCGCGAAGGCGACCGGCGTCCGCGTCCCCGGGTCCAACGGCATGTCCAGCGAGACCCTGCTCTTCGACATCGAGCACCCCGAACCACCGCTGCGGGCCTGCGCGTTGAGACTCGCGGCCGACCCGGCGGCGTACACCGTCTTCCCGGTGTACGACATGCCGCGCCAGTACCGCACCATGCGCCTGGTCGCGGAACACACCGACCTGCCCGTACCGAAGGTGCTGTGGCTGGAGGAGGATCCCGCACCGCTCGGCGCCCCGTTCTTCGTCATGGAGCGGGTGGCGGGGCGCGTGCCCCCGGACGTCATGCCGTACACCTACGAGGGCAACTGGCTGCACGCGGCGAGCGACGCCGAACGCGAGCGCCTGGAGGCCGCCTCGGTCGGGCTGCTCGCGCGACTGCACGACCAAGTACCGCCGGAGCGGGCCGCGTTCCTCGCGCTGCCCGGAGAGGGCGACGCGCTGCGCCGCCACGTCACCGCCCAACGCGCCTACTACGACTGGGTCGTCGACGGCCGGTCCCGCTCACCGCTGATCGAGGCGGCCTTCGACCGGCTGGCGGAGACCTGGCCGGACCATCCGGGCACACCGGTCCTCAACTGGGGCGACGCGCGCATCGGGAACGTCGTCTACGACGGGTTCGACCCCGTCGCCGTCCTGGACTGGGAGATGGCGGCCCTGGCCCCGCGCGAGGTCGACCTCGGCTGGACCGTCTACCTGCACCGCTTCTTCCAGGACCTGACGGTCGCCTTCGGCCAGCACGGCCTGCCCGAGTTCCTGCGCCGCGACCGCGTCGAGGCCCGCTACGCCGAACTCACCGGCCACACACCGCGCGACATGGACTTCTACACCCTGTACGCCGCCCTGCGGCACGCGATCGTCATGCTGCGCGTCGCCTACCGGCAGGTGCACTTCGGCGAGGCCGTCGTCCCGGCGGACCCGGACACACTGATCCTGCACCACGGCAGTCTGCGCGCCATGGTGCAGGGCAGTTACCGGTACTGAGCCGGCTCAGGCGGCCTGACGGCGCATCACCGGCACGCTCATCGGGCGCGAGCCCGGGCCGCCGACGTGCGAGAAGGGCTGCGTCCGCCAGTCGAGTCCCTGAGGGAGCGTCAACAGCAGCGCGGTGTCGTGCTCCTGGGGCTTCGCCGACTCGTCGGCCGAGCGCGCCTCGGAGGCCTGACGGCCGGTGCCGGTGCAGACGGTGAGGCCGAACGGATTCCACGGCGAGGCGCACAGCGCGTGCTCCGGCAGCACCTCCTCGTCGGCCAGCAGGGCGATGGGCTGGGCGCAGTCCGGGCAGATCACCCGGTACATCTCGAAGGTGTCGTACGCGTCGAGCTCGTCGTCGAACTCGTCGGGTTCGACGCCCTCCGGCTCGGGCTCGACCACCGGCTGGAGCCGCTTGGGCGCGGTACGACCAGGGCGCTTAAGACTCTGCATGGATAACTCCCCCTTGGGCTGGGGCCGTGAAGGCGCTGCGGCCTCGACCACAGCAAGCACTTCCCGCCCGGTCTCGGCGGTAATCACGAGACCATCACGGAGACGCGTCGGGGGGTGTGGCGTTCGTCACATGCCGCTCGCAGATGCCCATGGCGGACGGCCACATCACGAACCGGGCATGACCTGGGGTGCTGAGGTATCCGAGGAGATCAAGCGCACTGTAGGTTCTTGCGCCATGGAGGAGCTCGACCGACAGATCGTTCAGCTGCTCGTCAAGGACGGGCGGATGAGCTACACGGACCTGGGCAAGGCCACGGGCCTGTCCACGTCGGCCGTGCACCAGCGGGTGCGGCGGCTGGAACAGCGGGGCGTCATCCGCGGCTATGCCGCGGTCGTCGATCCCGAGGCGGTCGGGCTGCCCATGACCGCGTTCATCTCGGTCAAGCCCTTCGACCCCAGCGCGCCGGACGACATCGCCGAGCGACTGGCGGGAGTGCCCGAGATCGAGGCGTGCCACAGCGTCGCGGGCGACGAGAACTACATCCTCAAGGTACGTGTGGCCACGCCCCACGAGCTGGAGGAGCTGCTGGCCCGGCTGCGGTCCCTGGCCGGCGTCTCCACCCGGACGACGGTGGTGCTGTCGACGCCCTACGAGGCACGGCCGCCGCGCATCTGAGCCGACCCGCGTACGACGCCGGCACCGCGGCACGAGAAACTGTCGGTCATGAGTGAACGCACCGACCGGCCGAAGACCGTCCTGCTGCGCCGAGGCGAGGTGCACAGCCCCGCCGATCCCTTCGCGACCGCGATGGTCGTGGAGGCCGGACAGGTCGCATGGGTCGGCTCCGAGGGTGCCGCCGACGCCTTCGCGGACGGCGTCGACGAGATCGTCGACCTGGACGGCGCGCTCGTGACCCCGGCGTTCACCGACGCCCATGTGCACACCACCTCCACCGGCCTCGCGCTCACCGGCCTCGACCTGTCCGGCGCCCCCTCGCTGGACGCGGCCCTCGTCCTCGTACGGGACTTCGCCGCTGCTCGGCCCGGCGATCGCGTCCTGCTGGGGCACGGCTGGGACGCCGCCCGCTGGCCCGGC
This sequence comes from Streptomyces sp. C1-1, assembly GCF_050214755.1. Taxonomy (NCBI): domain Bacteria; kingdom Bacillati; phylum Actinomycetota; class Actinomycetes; order Kitasatosporales; family Streptomycetaceae; genus Streptomyces; species Streptomyces sp. C1-1. The sequence continues at coordinate 8,233,247 of NZ_CP189826.1, forward strand.
GGCCGGCCGCCGACCCGCGCCGAACTGGACGCGGCCACGGGCGGCCGCCCCCTGTACCTGAGCCGCATCGACGTCCACTCGGCGGTCGTCACCTCGGCCCTGCTCGACATGGCCGCACTGGGCGAGGCGGACGGCCCGCTCACCGCCGACACCCACCACGCCGTGCGCGCCGCCGCGTTCGCGGCCGTGACCCCGGAACAGCGGACCGAGGCCCAGCGCGCCGCCCTCGCGCAGGCCGCGTCCCTCGGCATCGGGTCGGTGCACGAGTGCGCCGGCCCGGAGATCTCCTCCGAGGACGACTTCACCGCCCTGCTGCGGCTCGCCGCCGAGGAGCCCGGGCCCCGGGTGATCGGCTACTGGGCCGAGCAGGACGTCGAGAAGGCGCGTGAGCTCGGCGCCGTCGGCGCCGCGGGGGACCTGTTCGTCGACGGCGCCCTCGGCTCGCACACCGCCTGTCTGCACCGGCCGTACACCGACGCCGACCACACCGGCACCGCCTACCTGGACGCGGACGCCGTCGCCGCCCACGTCGTCGCCTGCACCGAGGCCGGCCTCCAGGCGGGCTTCCACGCCATCGGCGACGCCGCCGTGACCGCCGTCGTGGACGGCGTCCGCGCCGCCGCCGAGAAGGTCGGCCTCGCGCGCGTCCGCGCCGCCCGCCACCGCGTCGAGCACGCCGAGATGCTCACCCCGCAGACCGTCGCGGCCTTCGCCGAGCTGGGCCTGACCGCTTCCGTGCAGCCCGCCTTCGACGCGCTGTGGGGCGGCGAGGAGGGCATGTACGCCCAGCGCCTCGGCGTGGAGCGCGCCCGGACCCTCAACCCCTTCGCCGCCCTGCTGCGTGCCGGCGTCCCGCTCGCCTTCGGCTCCGACAGCCCCGTCACGCCCCTCGACCCCTGGGGCACGGTCCGCGCCGCCGCCTTCCACCGCACGCCGGAGCACCGCGTCTCCGTGCGCGCGGCCTTCACCGCCCACACCCGCGGCGGCTGGCGGGCAATCGGCCGCGACGACGCCGGTGTCCTGGTACCGGGAGCGCCCGCCGACTACGCCGTGTGGCGTACCGACGAACTCGTGGTCCAGGCGCCCGACGACCGTGTGGCCCGCTGGTCCACCGACCCCCGCTCCGGCACCCCCGGCCTGCCCGATCTCAGCCCGGGCCGTGACCTGCCCGTCTGCCTGCGCACGGTGGTGGGCGGCCGCACGGTGTTCGTACGGCCGGGCGAGTGATCTCCCGGGGTGGCGCACCGCCGATCGTGGTCCGCACGCTCGTGGTGCGACCTGCGTCTGCACCCCGCTGACCAGGCATTTACCTGAAGAGCCGCAGGTCGAACGGCTGTTGACAGGCGGAGGCGGGGGGCCGGTAGGTTCGGCCGAGTCCACCACCGGACGCCCGACCGGGGAACCTCCGCGCACTCGCCCGCGGCGCCGCTGGGTCAGGGACGGTGTGCCGCACCGGGGCACCGCCACTGGGAGCCAGGCTCAGCGCCCGCGCCGCTGCGAGGGAACGTTCCGACCGGTCGGGGAGGTGCGACCCGGGTGGGGCCCGGACGCTCAGTAGACAACGGCTTTCGGTCGACCCGCAGCCAGCGGGTCCCAGGTCGGCCCGAAGGGCGCCGGGCCCCCATCCGCAGCCAAACCGGTAAAAGGGTTGCTCTTACCCCGCTCTTGCGGAATCGACACCACCATACGAACGTCCTTGTCACGTCATCGCAGGCCGCGGCCACTATGGTGGACGTCTGCGTACGGACATGAAGGGGCAGCAGTGAACGACGGCGACGAGACCCTCGCGGCATCGGACCGGGGGAAAAAGTTCGGCCCGCTCGGCACGGCCTTGGTGATCATTCCGACCTACAACGAGGCGGAGAACATCAAGAAGATCGTCGGCCGGGTGCGCGCGGCCGTCCCCGAGGCGCACATCCTCGTGGCCGACGACAACAGCCCCGACGGCACCGGCAAGCTCGCCGACGAACTGGCCGCCGAGGACGACCATGTCCAGGTCCTGCACCGCAAGGGCAAGGAGGGCCTCGGCGCCGCCTACCTCGCGGGCTTCCGCTGGGGCCTGGAGAACGGCTACGGCGTCCTGGTGGAGATGGACGCCGACGGCTCCCACCAGCCCGAGGAACTGCCCCGGCTGCTGACCGCCCTGAAGAGCGCCGACCTGGTGCTCGGCTCCCGCTGGGTGCCCGGTGGCCGGGTGGTGAACTGGCCCAAGAGCCGCGAGTTCATCTCCCGCGGCGGCAGCCTCTACTCCCGTCTCGCCCTCGACCTGCCGCTCCGGGACATCACCGGTGGCTACCGCGCCTTCCGCCGCGAGACCCTCGAAGGCCTCGGCCTCGACGAGGTCGCCTCCCAGGGTTACTGCTTCCAGGTGGACCTCGCCCGCCGCGCGGTCAAGGCCGGCTACCACGTCGTCGAGGTCCCCATCACCTTCGTCGAGCGCGAACTCGGCGACTCCAAGATGAGCCGCGACATCCTCGTCGAGGCCCTGTTCCGGGTCACGGCGTGGGGTGCCACGGAGCGGGTCGACAAGGTCCTGGGCCGCGGCAAGAAGGCCTGATCCGGCCGCGCGGGGCCGCACAGGTCCCGCCGATCACCCGTTTATCCCGTCCTGAGCCGCTCCCAGGCACACTGGACGTATGACGACTGGCGCTCCCACCCCCACGTACCCCGCCCGGCCCCGGCGCTCCCGGCTGCGGACGTTCCTGCCGCTGGGCGTCGCGGCCTGGCTGGTGCTGGAGATCTGGCTGCTGTCCATGGTCGCGGGCGCGACCAGCGGGTTCGTGGTCTTCCTGCTCCTCGTCGCCGGGTTCGTGCTCGGCGGGGCGGTGATCAAGAAGGCGGGCCGTCGCGCCTTCCAGAACCTCAACGAAGCGCTGCAGCGGGGCGGCACCCCGCAGAGCGGCGGCGGCAACGGCCTGATGATGCTCGGCGGCCTGCTGCTGATGATCCCGGGCCTGATCTCGGACGCGGTGGGTCTGCTCCTGCTGATCCCGCCGGTCCAGAAGGCGGTGAGCCGCTTCACCGAGCGCACCGTCGACCGCAAGCTGCGCGAGGCGGTCCCGGGCGGCTTCGGAGACGCCTTCCAGCAGGCCCGCATCCACCGCCCCGACGGCAAGATCGTCCAGGGCGAGGTCGTCCGCGACGACGAGCGGGCCGGTGACACCCCGCAGGAGCCGCGTCCGCCGCTGACGCGGTGAGGGCGGGCCCGCCCCGGATCTGCGCACACGACGGCGGGCGCCTACGTGATTCCACGTAGGCGCCCGCCGTCTGTTGCGTGTGTTGGTGTCTACCCGACCCCGGCAGGGGACTAGGCCGACTTGCGGCTGTCCCGCGGATGGATCGCGATGTTCATCGCACCCGAACGCAGAACCGCCAGACGCTCCTCGAGGACCTCTTCGAGCTCCTCTCGGGTGCGTCGCTCCATCAGCATGTCCCAATGGGTACGCGCGGGCTTGGCCTTCTTCTCTTCCGGGCCGTCGCCGTCAACGAGGAGTGCCTGGGCCCCGCAGACCTTGCACTCCCACTCCGGCGGGATCTCCGCCTCGACCGAGAAGGGCATCTCGAAGCGGTGCCCCTTCTCGCATGCGTACTCCACGGCCTGGCGCGGGGCCAGGTCGATGCCGCGGTCCGTCTCGTAGCTGGTCACCACGAGGCGCGTGCCGCGAAGAGCTCGCTCACTCATGAATCGTGCCTCCCGGGCTTGTCGCCCACAGGACAGGTGTCGCTGTCGTCGTCATCCGGTCAACGTCCGGTCGGCGGTAAAGATTCCCGTTCCGGGACATGTGTCGCCGTCGTAGCCGCCCCTTGTTGTACCCACCAGCGCCCGGTTTGTCACATCCGCTAGCAGATGTCACCCAGCGTTTCGCCATCTTTGACGCGCAGTAACGGTCCGCCTGGCAGGCCAAACGCGTACACTACAGCCCTTTCGCCGTGAGCGCTAAATTCTCTCGGGAACCGGGTTTCCCGCGTCGTGGATCGCCCGCCGCACCGGAACCCGCGCGAGCAGCGCGAACCCGATCACGAAGAACGCCACCAGCGAGATGATCGCGTCCCGGTAGCTCCCGGTCAGCTGGTAGGTGATGCCGAACAGAAGCGGACCGAGCCAGCTCATACCCCGGTCGCTCATCTCGTACGCGGAGAAGTACTCGGCCTCCTTGCCGGGCGGGACGAGATGGGAGAAGAGGGAGCGGGACAGGGCCTGGCTGCCGCCGAGCACGAGCCCGATACCGGCCGCGAGCACGAAGAACCACACCGGCGCCCCGGCGGGCAGGAAGTACCCGGCCGCCAGCGTCACCGTCCACGCCACCAGCGAACCGAGGATCGTGCGCTTGGCCCCGTACGTCCGCGCCAGCCGCCCCATGCCCAGCGCCCCCGCGACGGCCAGCACCTGGACCATCAGCACGGCCGTGATCAGCGTGGACTGGCTCAGGCCCAGTTCCTCGGAGCCGTACACCGAGGCCTGTGAGATCACCGTCTGGATGCCGTCGTTGTAGATGAGGTAGGCGAGCAGGAAGGACAGAGTGAGGGGTTTGCCGCGCATGTCCCGGACGGTCGAGGCCAGCTGCCGCCATCCGTGCACCGCCGGTGCGGCGGACGCCGTACGACGGTCGTGCAGCCGCTTCAGCGGTACGAGGGTGAAGGCGCCCCACCACAGTCCCGCCGAGGCCAGACAGATACGGACCGCCACCGACTCGGAGACGCCGAAGGAGTCGTGGGCCGTGAACAGCACCAGGTTCACGATCAGCATCGACGAGCCCGCCGCGTAGCCGAACGCCCAGCCGCGCGAGGAGACCCGGTCGCGGTCCTCGGGCGGGGCGATCTGCGGCAGATAGGAGTTGTAGACGACCATCGAGACGGCCACGGAGGAGTTGGCGACGATCAGCAGCAGGCCGCCCAGCAGATACCGGTCGCCCGAGAGGAAGAACAGCCCCGTCGTGGCCGTCGCGCCCAGGTAGGCGCAGGCGGCGAGCAGCGGCTTCTTGCGGCCCGTGCGGTCGGCGGCCGCACCCACCAGGGGCATCACCACGATCGACACGATCACGGACGCCGAGACGCAGTACGCGAAGAACGACCCGGCCCGCACCGGGATGCCCAGCGGGTGCACGAACCCGTCCGGGTCCGCCGCCGACTTGGCGACGGAGGTCAGGTAGGGGCCCAGGAACACCGTGAGCACGCTCGTGGAGTAGACGGAGCAGGCCCAGTCGTAGAAGTACCAGCCGCGCTGCTCGCGCCGCAGGTCGGTGGTGGCCGTCCGCACGGTGTCGGTGGTGCTCACCCGCGCCTCGCTTTTCCGGTGGATGTCCCGCGCGAGGGCGGCGGGGTGCGGGTGTCAGGGGTGGGGGACCCAGACGCCGCGGTCCTCCATGACCTTGCGCAACGTGTCGATGTGATCGGTCATGATGCCATCGACTCCCAGGTCCAGGAGACGGTGCATGCGCTCGGCCTCGTTGATGGTCCACACGTGCACCTGCAGTCCGTGCGCGTGGGCGGTGCGCACGAAGCGGTGGTCGACGACCCGGATGCCGGACTGCGCCTCGGGCACCTGGGCGGCGACCGCGGAACGGCGCAGGGCCGCCGGCACGCCCCAGGAGCGCAGCCGCAGATTGAGCACGCCCCGGGTGCCGTACGAGGTCGCCAGGCGCGGGCCGGCCAGGCGCTGGGCGCGGACCACCCGCGCCTCGGAGAACGAGCCCACGCAGATCCGGTCCCAGGCGTTCGCGCGCTCGACGAGCTCCAGGAAGGGCAGGAGCGAGGACTCCGCCTTGAGATCGACGTTCCAGCGCACCCCGGGGAAGGTCTCCAGCAGCTCCTCGAACAGCGGGATCGGCTCCCTGCCCGCCACGCGCGCCCGGCTCACCTCCGCCCACGGCAGGTCGGCGATCCGCCCCCCGCCGTCCGACACCCGGTCCAGCGTCGCGTCGTGGAAGGCGACCAGCCTGCCGTCCGCCGTGGTGTGGACATCGGTCTCGATGTACCGGTAGCCCGCCGCCACCGCCCGCCGGAACTGCGACAGGGTGTTCTCCAGGCCGTCCGCGGCACCGCCCCGGTGAGCGAAGGCGATCGGACCGGGATGGTCGAGGTAGGGGTGGCGTATCGCTGGGGTCACCGTCGCAGTATGGCCCGCCCCGGTTGCCCCTCGGCAACGACCGTGCTGCCGCCCGATGCCGACGGGACGTCGAACACCCGCAGGAACAGCTGGGCGAGCGGTCCGATCGACAGCGCGTAGAGCAGTGTGCCGATGCCGACCGTGCCGCCGAGGGCGAATCCCGTCGCCACGACCGCCACCTCGATCGCCGTCCGCATCAGCCGGATCGAGCGGCCGGTACGGCGGTGCAGTCCCGTCATCAGGCCGTCGCGCGGGCCCGGACCGAAGCGGGCGGAGATGTAGAGCCCGGTGGCCACGCCGTTGAGCACGATGCCGGCCACGAGAAGGGGGAGGCGTACGGCCAGGGAGCGGACGTCGGGGAAGACGGCGAGCGTGGCGTCCATCGCGATGCCGATCAGGAACACGTTGGAGACGGTGCCGAGGCCCGGGCGCTGGCGGAGCGGTATCCACAGCAGCAGCACCGCCGCGCCCACGATGATCGAGACGACGCCGATGGTGAGGCCGGTCAGCCGGGCGAGCCCCTGGTGCAGCACACCCCAGGGTTCGAGTCCCAGGCCCGATCGGACGAGGAGCGCGGAGCTCGTGCCGTACAGCGTGAGCCCGGCGTAGAGCTGGATCAACCGTCGCCCGAAACGGTCCCTGGTGGCCAAGAGATACCCCCTGTGGTCGTGGTGGCCTGGTGCATGACACCCTGGGGGGTGAGTGGAAACCTCATCCATGGCCAATCCGGGGAAGGTGGACTGATTTCCATGGGGCAGTGGACCTCGGCGATGGGGGCCGCGCAGCTCGCCCGGCTTCTCAAGTCCCAGCAGGACCGGCCGGCCGGCCCGGGCACGCGCCGCCCGCCCGCCTACCGCGCGCTCGCGGACGGCATCCGCCTGCTGGTCCTGGAGGGCCGCGTCCCGGTCGCCGCCCGGCTGCCGGCCGAACGCGAGCTGGCCCTCGCCCTGTCCGTCAGCCGCACCACGGTCGCGGCCGCCTACGAGGCGCTGCGCACCGAGGGTTTCCTGGAGTCCCGGCGCGGCGCCGGCAGCTGGACGGCCGTACCGGCCGGAAACCCGCTCCCCGCGCGCGGGCTCGAGCCGCTCCCGCCCGAGGCCCTGGGATCGATGATCGACCTCGGCTGCGCGGCACTCCCGGCCCCCGAACCGTGGCTCACCCGGGCCGTCCAGGGAGCGCTGGAGGAACTGCCCCCGTACGCCCACACGCACGGCGACTACCCGGCCGGGCTCCCCGCCCTGCGCTCGATGATCGCCGACCGCTACACCGCGCGCGGTATCCCGACGATGCCCGAGCAGGTCATGGTGACCACCGGCGCCATGGGCGCGATCGACGCGATCTGTCACCTCTTCGCCGGGCGCGGCGAGCGCATCGCCGTCGAGTCGCCGTCGTACGCCAACATCCTGCAACTGATGCGGGAGGCGGGCGCACGGCTGGTGCCGGTCGCGATGGCCGAGGGGCTGACCGGCTGGGACCTGGACCGCTGGCGCCAGGTCCTGCGGGACGCGGCCCCGCGGATCGCGTACATCGTCGCCGACTTCCACAACCCGACCGGCGCGCTCGCGGGCGAGGACCAGCGGCGGCAGCTCGTGGAGGCGGCCCGGTCGGCGGGGACGGTGCTGATCGCGGACGAGACGATGAGCGAGCTGTGGCTGGACGAGGGCCTCGACGACAGGACCATGCCGCGGCCCGTCTGCGCCTTCGACCCCGCCGGGTCCAGCGTCATCACCGTCGGGTCGGCCAGCAAGGCCTTCTGGGCGGGCATGCGCATCGGCTGGGTTCGGGCGGCGCCGGACGTGATCCGCAGCCTGGTCGCCGCGCGGGCCTACGCCGACCTGGGCACGCCGGTGCTGGAACAGCTCGCCGTGAACTGGCTCTTCAACACGGGCGGTTGGGAGCAGGCGGTGGAGATTCGGCGAGGCCAGGCCCGGGAGAACCGGGACGCGCTGGTCGCCGCGGTACGCAGGGAGCTGCCGGAGTGGGAGTTCGAGGTGCCGAGGGGCGGACTGACCCTGTGGGTGCGCACGGGCGGCCTGTCCGGCTCGCGGCTCGCGGAGGCGGGGGAGCGGGTCGGTGTACGGGTGCCCTCGGGGCCCCGGTTCGGGGTCGACGGCGCCTTCGAGGGGTATGTACGGCTGCCGTTCACCGTGGGAGGCGCGGTGGCCGACGAGGCGGCCGTGCGGCTCGCGGCGGCGGCGAAGCTGGTGGAGGCGGGGGCATCGGGCGGCGGGGAGACGCCGCGTACGTTCGTGGCGTGAGGCGCGCGGCCTTCCCACGGCGCCCGATGCCCCCGCCGGCTCACGAGCTCTCGGCCACCGCGGCCTCCACGGGCACCGCCTCGGCCTGGATCGGCTCCGCCTCGACCTGCCCGGTCTCGACGTTCTCCCCGTCGGCCGGCGTCGTGCGCGGCGGCAGCAGTGCGAGCACCGCCTGCCGGTCCGTGTCGCTCGTCGCGTCGTCGTAGGGGTCCGGTGTCGACGGCACCTGAAGGCGGTGCACCGGTCCGGCGCCCAGGCGGGCGTACCCCCGGCCGGGCGGCACCTGCGCCACCGGTGTCGAGTTCGGGGGCGCTCCCAGTACCGCACGCAGTTGCTCGGTGGTGGCGGGCCCGAGCACGACACGCGCGCGTGTGTGCTGCCGTACCGCGTCGCTCAGCGCGTCCGCGCTGTCGAACTGGTCGGCCACCACCACCGTGACGTTGGCCGCGCGGCCGTGCCGGAGCGGGACCTGGAGCAGGGCCTGCGGGTCCTTGCGGCCGTCCGCCGCGGCGAGGTGGGAGAAGGCGGTGGGGCGGTCCAGCAGGAGCCACAGCGGGCGCTTGGTGTCCTCCGGCGGCGGGTGGCCGGCCTGACGGGCGCGGTTGGCGGCGATGAGCCGGCGTTCCGTCTCGGTGGCCGCCCACTCCAGGCTGGCCGTCGCCCCGGAGAGCCCGCACTCGACGGCGAGGACGCCGTCCCGGCCGGTCAGGGACGCGTACTCGCCGGTGCCGCCGCCCTCGACGATCACGACGTCGCCGTACTGCAGGGCCTGCAGGGCGATCGAGCGCAGCAGGGTCGAGGTGCCGCTGCCCGGCTGGCCCATGACCAGCAGGTGCGGCTCGGTGGAGCGGACACCGGTGCGCCAGACGACCGGCGGGACGTCGCGCTGCTCCTCGCCGTGGCCGAGGGGGAGCGTGCGCTGGACCTGGGTGGGGTCGGTGAAGCCGAGGACCGTCTCGCCCGGTGCCGTCACGAAGCGCTGGGCGGCGATGTCGGTGGGCAGCGGGGACAGGACCGTGACGGTCAGCTGGTTGCCCTCCTCGTCCCAGGCGAAGTGGTACTCGCGGCCGCGGCCCGACTTGGCGTGCAGCAACTGCTCGATCCGGGCGCGGGCCTCGGGCTCGCCGTCCGGGAAATAGGCGGGGTAGCGGATCACCAGCTCGGTGGTGCGGCCCGTCTGGTCGAACTCGTACGCCGGGAACGCCTTCTCCCACTCGCCGCCGTGGGCGTAGAGGGGGTCCGGGTCCTCCGGGGTCGAGAAGTACGGCACCAGTGCCTCGTACAGGGACTTGAGGCGCTGGGTCTGCGACTCGTCGGGGCCGTCGGGCTCCCGCGGCTTGCGGTCGCGGCCCTGCCAGGCCGCCGCCGACATCACGACGACGGCGGCGAGCAGCGGGCCGTACGGCACGAGCGCCACGACCAGGACCACCGACGCCATCAGGAACAGCAGCGGCCCGCGCCTGTCCTTGGGGGTCTCGGCCCATCTGCGCCGGCCGGCCGCCGCCAGCCGGCGCAGACCGCGCGTGATCGTGATCAGCGGATGGAGTACGTCGGTGGCGCTGTCGGCCGCCGTCCGGGCCAGCTCCCGGCTCCGGGCGATCTGCGCGCTGCCTGTGCTCAGGATGCGGGGGAGGGGGCGCCGGGCCACTGCTGTCTCCTCGGGGTGCGTACGGGACGGAGGAACGGCGTCAGAACTTGATGCCGCCGAGGAGGCTGGCCAGGCTCTCGCCGCCCGCCTTGATGCTCGGGGCGATCGCCGTACTGGCCAGGTAGAAGCCGAAGAGGGCCGAGACCAGCGCGTGCGAGGCCTTCAGGCCGTCCTTGCGGAAGAAGAGGAAGACGATGATGCCGAGCAGGACCACGCCTGAGATGGACAAGATCATTTGAGTTCTCCTGGTTCACGGGGACAGTCACCATGAGTACTTCCAGGATCACAGGATGTATCCATACGATAAAAGGTGCAAATGGGTGAATTATGGTGGATTTCCCTCGAATGGCTGAGCCTTGCTGCCCCTCTTGAGCAGGGCGTTTGCGTCCGACCGGGCGTGTGGTGATCTTTACCTCCGGCGCATCGGGTCATGTGCGGCGCGAGCCAGTACCCTTGCGATTCACCTGATCGGTTGTACGAGAGGCGGTCCCGCCGATGACTGAAGCCCCCGACCCCGAGGTCGTGGAGCTGGCGACCAAGATCTTCGATCTGGCCCGTCAGGGTCCGACCGAGGCACTCGTGGCGTACGTCGACGCGGGCGTTCCGGCCAACCTCACCAACGACCGGGGCGACTCGCTCCTCATGCTCGCCGCTTACCACGGGCATGCGGACGCGGTGCGCGAACTGCTCGCCAGGGGCGCCGCCGCCGACGAGATCAACGACCGGGGGCAGACCCCGCTCGCCGGGGCCGTATTCAAGGGTGAGACGGACGTCATCAAGACCCTCCTGGAGGGGGGCGCCGACCCCTCCGCGGGCACGCCGTCGGCCGTGGACACCGCCCGGATGTTCGGCCGGACAGAACTGCTCGAACTGTTCGGCGCACACTGATCCGTATGTTTTGACCAGCGAAAACACAGAAAACGGGGGAGGCGGTACAGGGCCGCCGAAATTTCGGTCGCGGCAGGTCGAACTGCCGAGTCATCATGACGTCGTGATTCACGGACGCGATGGCTGGGCAGGTGATGCCGCACCGCGCGGGCCGTGATGCGGTCCGCATGGGCCACCGACGAGAGGCAGAGGAAAATGGTCTACAGCAAGCAGGAAACGGCGGGCGCCCCGACGTGTTGTCACGCGGCCAGGTGAAGCAGGGTCCCCGGTTGTGTCGACGCTTGATGTGAGGCTGTTTCCCATGTTCGAACCGGTCATAGCGCCCAGCGGTACGCTGCTCGGCCTGCTTCAGCGGGGCCGCGGCGACGGAACACTGCACGCGCTCACCGCCCCGCGCGCCGAAGCGCTCGCGGCTCTCAACCACTGTGTGCTGCGTGACCCCCGCCACGACTGGCAGGTGGAGAACCGCTCCCTCTACTACGCCCGTCTCTACCTCGACCTGCACGGCGAGCTGGACGAGATCGAGGCCCACCTCTTCGACGTCGAGGACACCTTCGACACCGAGGAGTCACGCACCGGCCTGGCCCTCGCGGTCCTCGGCCATCTCGCCTCCTACGGCCGGCGGGACGCGCTCCAGCTGCTGCGCAGGTACGCCGCGTCCGGCTCCAACTGGGCCTGGGCCCTGGACGAGCTGGCCCTGCGGGACGACGACGCCGGTCTGCGGTCCCTGGCCGCGCCCGTCCTCGCCCGCTTCGCCACCGACGCCGAGGGCGAGGCCGAGCTGGCCGCCGTCGTGCGGGACGCCTTCGAGCCCCGGCCCTGGCGGCTGTGGGCCGAGGATCCCCGCGAATCGATCGCCACGCGCGTGCGTGCCGCCCAGGAGGCCGGCTGCTTCGACCGCTGGCAACGGCAGATGCGACCGACCGGGCCCCGTCCGGGGTGGAGCGTGCAGGCGGTCTTCGAGTGGGCCCAGCAGGGCGTCGAGCGGGGCGCGGCCCTGCACGTGCCCGCCGCCCGCTGTCTGGTCGCCGTCGCCGGCCCCGAGGACCGGCCGGAGATCGTGCGGGCCGCCAAGGACGGCTTCGACGGAGCGCGCTGCACAGCTCTGCGCTACCTCGCCGACGGCAACGATCCCGACGCCCTCGACCTGATCGAGGGCGCTGTGACAACGGGCTCGGCGGCCGTCGTGGAGGCCGCCGTGGACGCCTTCGAACGGATGCGGAGCATCGCCGCCGTCGACCGCGCGCGCGGCTGGGCCCACCGCCCCGACCCGCTGGGCGCCGCCGCCGGCCGTATGCTCGCCTGCCGCGGCGGAGTGGAGGACAAGGACCTGGTCCTCGGCGCGCTGCGGGAAGCCGTACGCGGTGAGGGCCCCGACGCCCCCACGTTGTGGACCCTGGTGGACGGCACCGGTCGGCTCGGCATCGCCTGCGCCGCCCCCGTCCTGCGCCACATCTACCGCGAGACCGCCTCCTCGCATCTGCGCGGCCGGGCCGCCCGGGCCCTCGCCGCCACCGATCCCTCCTTCCCCGCCGGCTTCGCCGTCGAATGCCTCTGGGACTGCGAGGAGTCCACCCGCGAGATCGCCGCCCGGCACGCCGAGACCGGTGACGTCCGGGTCGTCGAACAACTCCGTCGCCTCGCCGCCGATCCGGCCGAGGAGGCCGAGGTCCAGACGGCGGTACGCAGCCGGATCGCACCCGAGGGACCCGCCGTGTGAGGCGGCGCGGACGCAGGGGCACCGATGGCGGAAAGCGGGCAGCTCCGGTCCCCGGGAGACCCACCTGGGGCAGTGGCATCGGGTGGCGGCACGGCCGCCGGGTGAACGAGGGATGACCCGCGGGTCAGGCGGTCATGGACACGGTCTGACCTGCTCGGGTGTGCGAGGGAACGCTCACGGGACGTTCATCGTTCGCAAAGATCCACGTTGACGCGGCCACGTCCGGCCCGGCGAGAACACCGGTATGCGTGTCGTCATCGTGACCGAATCCTTTCCCCCCGATGTGAACGGCGTGGCCCACTGCGCGCTCCAGACCGCCCGGCACCTCGTAGATCGCGGTCACCATCCGCTCGTCGTCGCCCCGGCCCCCGCCGCTCTGCTGGGCCGGGCCGGGACCGGGCCCGACGCCCAGGCGCCGTGCCCCGTCGTCCGTGTCCCCTCCCTCCCGCTCCCGGGCTATCCCCAGGTCCGTGTCGCCCTGCCCAGCCGGCGCCTCGCCGCCGCCGTCGCCCTGCACCGGGCCGACATCGTGCACCTGGCCAGCCCCTTCGTCCTCGGCGTCCGCGGCATGGCGGCCGCCGCCCGGCTCGGTGTCCCCGCCGTGGCCGTCTACCAGACCGACCTGGCCGGCTACGCCCGCACCTACATGGGCGCCGGCGAGGCCGCGGCCTGGCGGCGCATCCGCTCCGTCCACGCCGCCGCCGACCTCACCCTCGCCCCCTCCAGTGCCTCCCTGCGCGACCTGGAGGCCCACGACGTCCCCCGGGTCAGGCTGTGGCCGCGCGGCGTCGACACCGTCCGCTTCCGCCCCGACCTGCGCGATGCGGCCTTGCGCCGCGAACTCGCCCCCAACGGCGAACTGATCGTCGGCTACGTGGGGCGGCTCGCCCCCGAGAAGCACGTCGAGCTCCTGTCCGGAGTGTGCGGACTCGACGGGGTGCGGGTCGTGATCGTCGGTGACGGCCCGAGCACACCGAGCCTGACCGAGGCGCTGCCCGGCGCCGTCTTCCTCGGCCGCCGTACCGGCGACGAACTGGCCCGGATCTACGCCTCCCTGGACGTCTTCGCGCACACCGGCCCGTTCGAGACCTTCTGCCAGACCGTCCAGGAGGCCATGGCCAGCGGCGTCCCGGTCGTCGCGCCCGCCGTCGGCGGACCACTCGACCTCGTCGCCCACGAGCGCACCGGCCTGCTGGTGCCACCGCACGACGCGGACGCCGTCCGCGACGCGGTGCGCTCCCTGGTCGCCGATCCCGAGCGGCGGTTCCTGTTCGGGGCCACCGCCCGCGCCACCGTCGAGGGACGCACCTGGGCGGCCGTCGGCGACCAGCTGATCGGCCACTACGCGGACGTGCTCGCCGCCCGGAAGAAGACGGCGGTGGCCGCATGACCCCGCTGCGGATCGTCCGGCTCGCCAACTTCGTCGCGCCCGCCTCCGGCGGACTGCGCACCGCCCTGCGCGAACTCGGCAAGGGCTACCGGGCTGCCGGGCACGAACCCGTGCTCATCGTCCCCGGCGCACGCGCCGACGACCGCGACACCGAGCAGGGCCGCGTCATCACCCTGCCCGGACCGCTGCTGCCCGGCACGGGCGGCTACCGCGTCCTGACCGACAAGCGGCGGGTCGCCGCGCTGCTGGAGGAACTGGCGCCGGACCGGCTGGAGGTCTCCGACCGGACGACCCTCAGGTGGACCGGCAAATGGGCCCGGCGGCACCGGGTGCCCGCCGTGATGGTCTCCCACGAGACCGCCGACGGCGTGCTGCGCACCTGGGGCCTGTCCGAGGGAGCCGCCCGGCGCGCCGCGGACGCCCTGAACATCCGTACGGCGCACACCTACGCGCGCGTGGTGTGCACGACCGAGTTCGCCGAGCGGGAGTTCGTGCGGATCGGCGCGCGCAACGTCGTACGGGCGCCGCTGGGAGTCGACCTGGTGGAACGCCGTCCCGCGCTGCGCGACGCGGGGCTGCGCGCACAGTACGCGCGCGTGCCCGAGACGCTGCTCGTGACCTGCACACGGCTGTCCGTGGAGAAACGGCCCGGCACGGCCCTCGACGCCCTGGAGGCGCTGATCCGCCGCGGCCGTCCGGCGGTGCTGGTGGTCGCCGGCGACGGACCGCTGCGGGCGCGGCTCGAACTGCGGGCGCGCGAGCGCGGGTTGCCGGTGACCTTCCTCGGGCACGTCTCGGACCGCGCCAGGCTCGGCGCACTGCAGGCCTCGGCCGACGTCTGCCTGGCCCCCGGGCCCGCCGAGACGTTCGGTCTGGCCGCGCTGGAGGCGATGGCCTGCGCCACACCCGTCGTGGTGAGCGCGTCGTCGGCGCTGCCGGAGGTCATCGGCTCCGCCGGAGCTGTCGCCGCGGACCACGGGGAGGCGTTCGCGGACGCCGTGGACGCGCTGCTCGAACTCCCCGAAACCGAACGGCGCGAGGCGGCCCGCGCGCGTGCCGAGTGCTTCGGCTGGGACGCGGCCGTGGACGCCTTCCTCGCCGCGCACGACGCGACGGTACCGGTGCGTCGCTTCGCCCCCGGGGGCGTGGCATGAGAGCCACGCGTTTCGTCGCCCTCGGCGACTCGCTGACCGAGGGCGTGGGCGACCCGGCCGGCGACGGGTGGCGCGGCTGGGCCGCGCTGCTCGCCGGCGGGCTCGCCGAGGCTGACGTCGAGTTCACCAACCTCGCGGTCAGCGGGGCACAGACCCGGGAGGTGCTCGAGGTCCAGACACCGGCCGGTCTCGCCCTGGAGCCGGACGTCGTGTCCGTGGTGATCGGCGTCAACGACACCTTGCGCTGCACCTTCGACATCCACGCCGTCGCCGAACGACTGGACCAGGTGTACGCCGCCTTCACCACGCGGGGCGCGACCCTGCTCACCGCCTGTCTGCCCGACCCCGGCTCGATGCTCGGCCTGCCGGGCTCCCTGGCCCGTCCCCTGGCCAGACGGCAGCGCGCGGTCAACGAGGTGGTCCACGTGCTGTCCGACCGCTACGGAGCGGTGCATCTGCACGCGGCCGAGGCCGACTGGATCACGGACCGCGCCATGTGGAGCGCGGACCGGCTGCACCCAGGGGAGCGGGGGCACCGGCAGTTGGCGGTGCGCTTCCACGGGCTGCTGGCGGAGGCGGGCCTCGCGACGGGGGCCGCGCCCTCGCCCGAGCCGGAGCATCCCGTGCCCACCAGGTCGGCGAGCCTGTGGTGGCTGGCCACGGCGGGCACCGGCTGGGTGGCGCGGCGGTGCACCGATCTGCTGCCGCAGCTGCTTCGGCTCGCCGCCGACGAGATGCGGCACCGGGCGCGGGGGACCAGCGGGCGGCTGGACCTGCGGGCCGCGGCGGCCGTTTCGGCGGCGCTGGCCGCGGTGACGGTCGCGGAGCGGGTGGACGTTGTGTGACGGGGTGTGGGCCGGTGGGTCTCTGCGGGTGCGTGGGGGTTTGCCGCGTGGGCCTCTGCGGGTGCGTGGGGGCTGGTCGCGCAGTTCCCCGCACCCCTGTCGGGGCGCTAGCGCCCGCGTGTCCCCACGAAGCGGACCGGCGTGCCCGGTGCCGCCTGGGCGGCGGCCGGGAGGTCCTGGGCTCGGACGACCGCGATCACGGGGTAGCCCCCGGTGGTCGGGTGGTCGGCCAGGAAGACCACCGGCCTGCCGTCGGGCGGGACCTGGACCGCGCCCAGAACCATGCCCTCACTGGCGAGTTCGCCCGGCCGGGACCGGTCCAGGACGGGCCCCTCCGTGCGCAGCCCGATGCGGTTGCTCGCCGGGGACACCCGGTACGTGCGGGACGTGAAAGCGCGCAGTGCCGCCGGGGTGAACCAGTCGTCGCGCGGACCGAGCCTCACCCTCAGGACGAGTTCGGCCGGCGGCGCCGGCTGCGGGGCGGCGTCCACGCGCGCGTGAAGGGCCTGCGGTGTGCCCAGGGGCAGCACCGTGCCGTCCGTCAGCGGTGGCGGGCCCAGGCCGGACAGCAGGTCCGTGGAACGGCTCCCGAGCACCGGGTCGACGGCGACGCCCCCGGAGACGGCGACGTAGCCGCGTACTCCCGAGACGACGGTGCCGACGTTCAGAAGGGCACCGGCGGGAACGCGTACGGGCGCGCCCCAGGCCACCGGCCTGCCGTCCAACGTCACCGGGCAGGGCGCGCCCCCGACCGCCACCGTGACCGCCGAACGCGGCCGCAGGGAGCAGCCGTTGACCGTGGTCTCCAGGACGGCGGCGCCGGGCGCGTTGCCGACGAGACGGTTGACGAGCGCCGCCGCGGGACCGTCGAGCGCCCCGGAGCGCGGCACGCCGAGGTGGGCGTGGCCCGGCCGGCCCTCGTCCTGGACGGTGGTCAGGGCCCCGGCGCGTACGACGACGAGCGCACGGTCCGTCATGTGCGCCCCACCGGGACGAACCGCACGCGCGTGCCGGGCGACAGCAGTGCGGCCGGCACGCGCGCGTGGTCCCACAGGACCGTGTCCGTGCTGCCGATCAGCTGCCAGCCGCCGGGAGACGAGCGCGGGTACACACCCGTGTAGGGGCCCGCGAGAGCCACGGCGCCCGCCGGGACGGCCGTGCGCGGGGTGGCCCGGCGCGGGACGTCGTAGTGCCGCGGCAGGCCGGTGAGGTAGCCGAATCCGGGGGCGAACCCGCAGAAGGCGACGCTGAACTCGGTGTCGGCGTGGATGCGGGCCACCTCGCGGGTGTCGACGTCCCAGTGCGCGGCCACGTCCGCCAGGTCGGGACCGTCGTAGCGCACCGGGATCTCGACCGCCTCACGCGCGCGTGGGGGAGCGGGGGGAACCGCGGCGGCCGCCAGTTCGGCGGCGAGGCGGACCGGGTCGTCCACGCCGTCCAGGAGGACCGTGCGGGCGGCCGGGACGATTTCGCCGGCCGAGAGCGCCCCCTCCGCGCGGCGGCGCAGCAGCTCGGCGTGCAGCGCCTGCGCCTCGTCCCCGGAGGCGACCTCGACCAGGACGGCGCCGTCGCCGACGGGCAGCACCCTCATGCGAAGGCCTCCACCCGGACACCGGAGGCCTGCAGGCGCTCCCGTACCAGCCGGGCCAGTTCGACCGCGCCCGGAGTGTCGCCGTGCAGGCACAGGGAACGCGCGCGTACCTCGACGCGCGCCCCGGAGTGCGCGTCGACCACCCCGTCGCGGGCCAGGCCGACCGAGCGCTCCGCGACCGCCTCCGGGTCGGTCACCACGGCGCCTTCACGGGCGCGCGGCACGAGCGTGCCCTCCTCCGTGTAGGCGCGGTCGGCGAACGCCTCGGGGACGGCCGGGAGGCCGGCCTTCTCGGCGTACTCCAGCAGCCGCGAGCCCGGCAGGCCGAGCACGGGCAGCGTGGCGTCGGCGAGGCGGACACCGTCGACGACCGCGCCGGCCTGTTCCTCGTCGAGCACCACGCGGTTGTAGAGCGCGCCGTGCGGTTTGACGTACGACACGCGCGTGCCCGCCGCGCGCGCGAAGACCTCCAGGGCGCCGATCTGATACGCGACCTCGGCCGCCAGTTCGGCGGGCGGCACGTCCATCGCCCGCCGCCCGAAGCCGGCCAGGTCCCGGTAGGAGACCTGGGCGCCGATCCGGACACCGCGCTCGGCCGCGAGCTCGCACACGCGCCGCATGGTCGCCGCGTCGCCGGCGTGGAAGCCGCAGGCCACGTTGGCGCTGGTGACGACGGACAGCAGCCGTTCGTCGTCGGTGAGCTGCCAGCGGCCGAAGCCCTCGCCGAGGTCGGCGTTCAGATCGATCGAGGTCATGGGTCCTTCGTGTCTCGTCTCAGGCCACGCGGTACTGCTCGTCGCGGGCGTCCGTCAGGAACATCTGTCCCGGTGCGTGCGTGATGGCGAAGGGCGGGCGGGAGGCCATCACCGCGGCCTGCGGGGTCACACCGCAGGCCCAGAACACCGGGATGTCCTCCGGCGCCGCGTCCACCGCGTCGCCGAAGTCGGGCCGGCCGAGGTCGCCGATGCCGAGCCCCGACGGATCGCCGCAGTGCACGGGACTGCCGTGCACCGCCGGGAGCAGACTGCTCTCCCGGATCGCCGCCGCCAGGTGCTGCGGCGGCACCGGCCGCATGGACACCACCATCGGGCCGTGCAGCCGCCCCGCCGGACGGCACTGACGATCCGTCACGTACATCGGCACGTTGCGGCCCTGCTCGACGTGCCGGATCGGCACGCCCGCCTCGGCCAGCGCCCACTCGAAGGTGAAGCTGCAGCCGATCAGGAACGACACCAGATCCTCGCGCCAGTGCGCGCGCACGTCCGTGGGCTCGTCCACCAACTCGCCGTCCCGCCACACCCGGTAGCGCGGCAGGTCGGTGCGCAGGTCCGCGCCGTCGGCGAGGACGGTGGTCCAGGAACCGGCGTCCGTCACGTCGAGCACCGGGCACGGCTTGGGGTTGCGCTGGCAGAACAGCAGCATGTCGTACGCCCAGTCGGCGGGCACCGAGATCAGGTTGACCTGGGTGTGGCCCGCCGCGACACCGGCGGTGGGGCCGGACAGGCCGTCCCGGAAGCGGGCGCGGGCGGTCTTCGGGCTCCACGCGTGCGCGTGGTCGTCGACCAGGGTCAGGGGGCGGTCGGCGACCGCGTCCTTCGTCCGGTTCACGCCAGCTCCTTCCCGCGCGTCTCCGGCAGCCCGAGCAGCGCCAGTGCCGCGAGGCCGTAGCCGATCGCGCCGAACACCAGGGCCCCGCCCACGCCCCAGCTGTCGGCCAGGAAACCGACCGCCGTGGGGAAGACGGCGCCGACGGCGCGCCCGGTGTTGTACGTGAAGCCCTGGCCGGTGCCCCGCACGGCCGTCGGGTACAGCTCGCTCAGGTAGGAACCGAAGCCGCTGAAGATGGCCGACATGCAGAACCCGAGGGGGAAACCGAGCACCAGGAGCAGGGTGTTGGCGCCGTGCGGGATGTTGGCGTACGCCAGGATGCAGACCGCGGACAGCAGCGCGAACAGCCAGATGTTGCGGCGGCGGCCGAGCCGGTCGGTGAGGTAGCCGCCGGTCAGGTAGCCGAGGAAGGCGCCGGAGATCAGGAAGGTCAGGTAGGCGCCGGTGCCGACCACCGACAGTCCGCGGTCGGTCTTCAGGTACGTCGGCACCCAGGTGGCCAGCGTGTAGTAGCCGCCCTGGACGCCCGTGGACAGCAGGCCGGCGAAGACGGTGGTGCGCAGCAGACCCGGCTTGAAGATCGCCGTGAACGAGCCCTTCCCGGTGCTCTTCTCGCGTACGGCGGCCGCCTCCGGGGCGTCGTGCACCCGGCGCCGCATCCAGATCACCAGCAGCGCGGGCAGGGCGCCCGTCCAGAACATGATCCGCCAGGCCAGGTCGTCGCCCGCGTACGAGAACACGACCGTGTACATGATCACGGCGAGTGCCCAGCCCACGGCCCAGGAGCTCTGGATCGCGCCCAGGGTGCGCCCGCGGTGCCTGGCGCTCGCGTACTCGGCGACGAGGATCGCGCCGACCGCCCACTCGCCGCCGAAGCCGAGACCCTGCAGCGCCCGGAAGACCAGCAACGTCTCGTAGTTGGGCGCGAAGCCGCAGGCCACGGTGAAGACCGCGTAGGTGATGACCGTGATCATCAGCGCCTTGACCCGGCCCACCCGGTCCGCCACCACCCCCGCCAGGGCGCCGCCGACCGCGGAGACCACGAGCGTGACGGTGGTGAAGAGGCCGGTCTGGCCGCTGTCCAGGCCGAAGTACGCGGACAGCGCGACCATGCTCAGCGGCAGCGTGAAGTAGTCGTACGAATCCAGGGCATAGCCACCGAAAGCGCCGGCGAAGGCGCGCCGGCCGCGCGGCCCCAGGGCGCGCAGCCAGCCCAACGCGCCGTCGTGGTCGGTGACTTCACCGGGGCGCGCGCCGGTGGCCAGGGCCTGGGGTGGAGGGGTCGTGCTCATGGGCACCTCGCAGAGGGAGGACGGAGGGTGCTTCAGGAGTGAGCCGTGCCGTGCGGATGAGCTGTGTCGGGCGGGAAACCGTGCCGTGCGGATGCGCCGTGCCGTGCGGGAGCGGTCGGCGCCGCGAGGGATCGGAGCGGTGCCGCGAAGAGAACCGTAGAGGATTGTTCAACGATCCCTCAATACCCATGTTGGTTCGTTCTTCTGATCTGCGATTGAATTCCGGCATGGCAGAGCCGCTGACGTCACTCGCCGAGGACCGCGCCCTCCTGGGGCGCACCAGCACCGCCGAACGGGTTTCGGACATTCTCAGAAGCCGCATCGCCGAGGGCTTCTTCCCACCCGGCACGCGGCTGTCGGAGGACAGCATCGGAGGCGCGCTCGGGGTCTCCCGCAACACCCTGCGCGAGGCGTTCCGGCTGCTCACACACGAACGCCTGCTCGTCCACGAGCTCAACCGCGGCGTCTTCGTCAGGGTCCTGGCGGTCGAGGACGTCGAGGACATCTACCGCACCCGCGGCCTCGTCGAGTGCGCCGTCGTCCGCGGGCTCGGCGAGCCGCCGTACGGGCTCGACGCGCTGTCGGCCGCCGTCGAGGAGGGGCTCCGGGCGGCGCGCGAGGGTGACTGGAAGGCGTTGGGTACCGCCAACATCCACTTCCACCGGGAACTGGTGGCCCTCGCGGGCAGCGCCCGCACCGACGAGCTGATGCGCAGCGTCTTCGCCGAACTGCGGCTCGCCTTCCACGTCGTCGACGACCCCAAGCGGCTCCACGAGCCCTATCTCGCCCGCAACCGCCAGATCCTCCAGGCGCTGGAGGCCGGGGACCGGGCGGAGGCCGAGAAGCTGCTCGCGGTCTACCTCGAGGACTCCCTGGAGCGGGTCGTCGAGGTCTACCGCAGGCGGGTCGGCGAGGAGGCGTAGCGGGCCGGGGCCGGACACACCGGGGTCTTCCTGGCACTGGCGGGCGAAGTGTGACGCCAGGGCCCGTCTGAGTCGTTTGGGCCGTTGTCAGACCGAGGACCTAGTCTGTGCACCGTGACTTCGCCTGCACCGACGGACCGTGTTCCGCCCCAGCTCAGCGCGGGGCCGCGCCCCGCACCGGGCCCGGCCGCCGACGAGGGACTGGCGCGGCGGCTGCGCGCGCTCGCCTGCACCGCGCCACTGCACGACCTCGACACCCGCAAGGCCAACCTCGCGGGGGAGTACTCGGTCTACGGCATGGCGGAGGTGGCCCTCGCGGCCATCGACCTGGTCACCCTGAACATGGACTTCGACACGGGCGCCGACCACGACCAGATAGTCGCCCGCCTCATCCCCCGCATCGCCGCCCAGGCACCCCAGCGGCCCGTCACCGAGCACGAACGCGTGGCCCGCTGGGTGCTGGAGAACCTGATCAACGTCGGAAGCGTCGACCGCGGCTTCCGGGCCGTCTACGGCACGTTCACGACCGACGGCAGCTACGTCCGGCGCGACTACGACTTCAAGCTGATCGAGGAAGTGCCCGGCCCCGGCGGCACGGTGTACCTCCGTACGACCGACGAAGCGGTCAACGTCCTGGTCGGCGCCCTCGACACGGACGTCACCAGCGCCCAGATCGCCGCCGAGGTCAAGCTGGAGGTGCTCATCAACCGGGGCCGCCTCGCCGACGCGCAGCTCGCCGCCGAGCAGGCCCGCTACCGCACCGTCCAGTACTCGGAGACCCTGCGCCGCGCCCTGGACGCGACCCGGCGCAACGTACGGGCGGTGGACTGGCTCAACTCCGTGCCCGACATGATCGCCGAGGCGCTGGACCACGTGGCCGACCGGTACCGCCACGAGAACGCCATCCTCACCAACATCCGCAAGGCGCGCGACGAGACGGAGGACGCCGAGCACAAGCGGCGCGCGGCCGAACTCGTCGACATCGTCAAGGACTGCATCCGCCGGCACACGCAGTTGCAGTCCCGGTTGCTGGAGGCCGGGCCGCTGTTCCGCGCGGAGCAGGACCGGCAGGCGTTCGCCACCCCCATGACCTCGTCGGGCATCGACCTGTACGGACATCTGGTCGCTCCCGTGCTGCCCCTGCCGCTGGAGCACGCGGTCCGGGTCACGGACGCCTTCTTCGCGCGTGGGACGGGCCTGCGGACGCCGGTGTCGGTCCGGGTGGGCGACCTGGTCGACATACTGCTGACGCCTCCGGTGGAGCGGGAGCACCTCGGCGCGGAGATGCCGGAGCCCGATCTGATCGCGACGCCGGACGACAGCCGGTTCAGCGAGGAGCAGCTGGCCGCGGCGACCGAACTGCTCGACCTGCCGGCCGACGCGCCGCGCCGTCTCTCCGGACTGCTCGCGGAGGCCCGCCGACGCGATCCGGAACTGCCGTACCTCGTGGCCCTGCTGGCGGTGCACGCGGCCAGCCCGCCGGTCGGAACGGCCTACCGGCAGGGCGAGGAGAAGCTGCTGTTCGCCGTGGACGACGGGACGGAGCTGGACGATCCCGAGTTCGGCGGCGCCGACCTGATCGTCGGGACCGCCCTGCTGGACGCGGCGGGGATGGCCGCGGACCGGACGGAAGCGGCATGACCGAGCAACGACGCGACAAGGAGCCCGAGCAGTGACCGAGCACGTCGATCGGAGTGACACGGAGGCCCCGGCGCCCACGGCGCCCACCCCTGTCACGCCCGCCGACGCCGCCGACGCGGCGCGGCTCGTCGCCTTCGGGCTGCAACCCAAACTGCAGCCCGCGCGGGACCAGGAGTACGCGGAACTGCTGCGGCGCTACCGGGAGGACCCGCCCTTCGCGCGTCTCGCGGACGCCGTGGCCGCCGGGCTCGGACTGATCGTGCTGGAGGTGTCCCCGCGCGCGGGGATGGCCGTGACCGCGGCCGAGGACTCGGTGTTCGCCGTCCGCATGGGCGACTACGCGCGTCGCACCTCCGCCGACGGCGGAGACCGCTTCCTGCACGGACTGGCCCACCTCGCCGTCGCCGCCATGGCCTTCCCGCGCCCTGAGGACCTGGCCGACGACGGCTACATCGGGCGCGTGAGCGTCAACGGCGTCGACGCGTTCGTCCGGCAGGCCTGCCGGCGGCTGGAGGAACGCGCCGAGGAGCAGGGCGAGAACACCGACCCCGCCACCGACGCGCCCGGGCTGGAGGCCGCGTGGCGGATCTGGATGAGGCGCAGCGCGGCCGGAGCCACCAAGGACGCGCGCAGGCTCGCCGGTTCGACGACCGGCATCGTCGGCAAGGCGGTCGCCTTCCTCACCGACTCCGGGTTCCTCCAGCGCACCGGCGACGACAACGGCGGCACCTACCGGACCACCGCCCGCTACCAGCTCCAGGTGCGGGACATGGCGGGCAGCGCCGCGATGGCCGAACTGCTGGAGCTGGGCGTCGTCCCGGTGACCGACGGCACGCCCACGCTGCTGCCCCCCGAGGACACCGACGACCTGCACCTGGCGGCCGACGCCGGACTGCCGTTCCACTCGTCGTCCCCGTCCTGAACCCCCCGACCTGCCGAAGACTTACGAGAGTCCGCCATGTACGAGCTGTCCCGGGTCCGCCTCTACTCGATCGGGCCCGCCGGTGCGCGCTACGCCGACACCATGCTTGACCTGCGCGGTGTGGGCGAGCCCGTGCCCGACCCCGCGCCCACCCAGGCGGAGTTCTTCGAGGAGGAGCCCGTCGGACCGCCGCGCCGCCCCGCGCCCGCCGGCGTGCTCTTCCTGGAGAACGGCGGCGGCAAGTCGGTCCTGCTGAAGCTGATCTTCTCGGTGATGCTGCCCGGCCACCGCAACACCCTCGGCGGCGCCAGCTCCGGCGTGCTGCGCAAGTTCCTGCTCGCCGACGACTGCGGGCACGTCGCCCTGGAGTGGCAGCACACGCTGACCGGCGAGTGCGTCGTCGTCGGCAAGGTCAGCGAGTGGCGTGGCCGGCAGGTCTCCAACGACCCGCGCAAGTTCGCCGAGGCCTGGTACTCGTTCCGGCCCGGGCCCGGACTGTCCCTG
Organism: Streptomyces sp. C1-1; assembly: GCF_050214755.1. NCBI lineage: Bacteria > Bacillati > Actinomycetota > Actinomycetes > Kitasatosporales > Streptomycetaceae > Streptomyces > Streptomyces sp. C1-1. The sequence continues at coordinate 8,257,737 of NZ_CP189826.1, forward strand.
GACAACCTGCCGGTGGCCGAGTCCACCGCCGTACGCCCCGCGATCGAGGGCCAGTCGGGCGCCCAGGGCCGCCGCCGCACCATGAAGGGGTTCCGGGACGCCATCACCGAGGCCGGCAAGGCCTACCCCCACCTGGAGGTCCACTGGGAGGAGATCCACGACCGGTGGATCGAGCACCTCGGCGACCTCGGCCTCGACCCCGAACTCTTCCGCTACCAGCGGGAGATGAACGCCGACGAGGGCGAGGCCGCCGGCCTCTTCGCCGTCAAGAAGGACTCCGACTTCACCGACCTGCTGCTGCGCGCCGTCACCGACACCCGGGACACCGACGGACTCGCCGACCTCGTCAGCGGCTTCGGCAACAAGCTGGGCCGCCGCGCCGAGCTGATCGCCGAACGGGACTTCACCGCCGGGTCCGTGGACCTCCTCGGCCGGATCATCGAGGCCGCGGAGGCACGCGCGCGTGCGCGCGACGTCCACGCCGGCGCCGAGCGCCGCACCCGCACCCTGGCCCGCCGGCTGTCGGCACGCGGCACGCGGGAACGGGTGCGGGCCGCCGACCTCGCCCAGCGGGTCACCGCCGCCGCCTACGCGGTCACCCACGCCGAGGGCGCCCGCGAGCGCAGCGCGCTGATCGCCGCCGAACTCGCCTACCGCAACGCCTCCCTGGCGCTCGCCGCCGCCGAGAAGTCCGCCGCCGCGCAGAAGCGCGAGCTGGCCGACGCCCGCACCCTGCACTCCGCCTGGCAGGCCGCCGAGGCCGTGCTGCGCCACCGCGCCGCCGCCGACCGCGTCGCGCGCGTGGCCGCCGCCATCCAGGAGGCCGAACGGGACGCGGCCCCGGCGCTCGCCGCCCGCGCCAGGGCCGCCGTGGACCTCGTACGGGCCCTGCAGTCGGCCGCCGAGAGCGCCGAGACCCTCGCCAACGAGGAGGAGGAGCGCTCCGCCGCCCTGCAGGAGGTCGGTGAGGCCGCCCACCGGGACTCCACCGCCGCCGCGACCGAGGCGCAGCGGGCCCGCAGCGAGATCGGGCATCTGCGGCAGCGCCTCACCGAGGTCGAACAGGAGACCGCCGAGGCGGTGCGGGCCGGCTGGCTCGACGACAGCGCGCCCGACGCCGACCCGGCGCGCGCCGCCCTCGCGGCCAGCGACGCCGAGAAGACGGCCGTGGCGGCCTGGGACACGGCCCGTGAGGCCTCTCGCAAGGCGGCCGAGCACGCGCGCGAGGCGGCCTCGGCCGAGTCCCGCGCGGAGCTGACCGCGGCCCGCGCGGCCGACGCGGCGACCGCGACCCGGCGTTCCTACGAGGCCGAGCGCCGCCTGGCCGAGGCGCTGGCGGCCGAGGAGCGGCTGGCGGAACTGCTCAGCCTGTCCGGCAGGCCCGGCGAGCACGACCGGGCGATGGTCCCGCAGCCACGTCAGGAGGCGGAGGGCGACGAGGGGGCGCTCACGCCCGAGGAACTCGACCGCTTCGCCGACGAACTGCGCGAGCTGCTGGAGGACTCGGTCTCCACCGCCGAACGCCACCTCTTCGAGCTGCGCACGGCCGCGGCCGACGACTCCCGGATCCTCGGCGCACTCGGCGACGGCGGACTGCTTCCGCCCGGCCCCGACGTGCTGGCCACCGTCGAGTTCCTGGGCGAGCACGGCATCCCCGCACTGCCCGGCTGGCGCTATCTCGCCCAGGCCGTCGACCCCGCCGACCACGCGCGCGTGCTGGCCGCCCGGCCCGAGCTGGTCGACGGCGTGATCATCACCGACCCCGACACGCACGCGCGTGCCCGGGACGCCCTCGCCGACGCGGCCCTGCTTCCGCGTTCGGCCGTCGCCGTCGGCACGGCGGCCGCCCTGCTCGCACCGACCCCGGCGCACGATGCCGAACACGGCGGCTCCGCCGGTGTGTTCCTCGTCCCGCCGAACCCGGCCATGCACGACGAACGCGCCGCCGACGAGGAGCGGCAGGCGCTGCGCGCACGGGCGACCGAGCGCGACGAGGAGATCCGCGCCCTCGCCGCCCGGCTGGGCAAGGACCGTGAGCTGGCGGCCCGGCTCGCCTCCTGGCGCACCGGCTGTCCGGCCGGCCGCCTCGTGGAACTGGCACAGGCGGCGCACGACGCCCGCGTGTTCGCCGAGGAGGCGGAGGCCGAGCTGACCGAGGCGCGCACGGTGCGGGCCGAGGCCGACGAGGTCGCCGCCGAGGCCGCGCAGGTGCGGGACGAGCGGCAGGAGGCCGCGCAGAAGGCCCGCCGCGCCGCCGACGCCCTCGCGGGACTCGCCTTCCGGCTGCGTGAGCGGGCCGGCTGGCAGGCCAAGCTCCGCGAACTGGCCGACGAGGGCGCCGAGTCGGAGGTCCGCGCCCAGGCCTGCCTGGAGCGCGCCCGGGCCGCCGACGAGGACCGGCGCGCCGCCCAGCGGGCCGCCGACGACGCCCGGCGCACCGCCCGCGCGCTGCGCGCCGAGCGCGCCGAGATCGCGGGCGCCCCCGACGACGTACCGGAGGACGACGCGGCGGCCCCGAAGGCGTCGCTGCCCGCCCTGCGCGAGGCCTACCGGGCCGCCTCCCAGGTCTACGAGAAGGTCGGTGTCGGCGCCGACCTGCGCGCCGAGCAGGCCCGCGCGGAGAGCGACGAGAGCGCCGCCCGCGCCGAACTGGACCGGCTCAGCAACAAGGTCCGCACCCGCGCCGAGCAGCTGCTGCGGTCACCCGACGGCTCCGACGGGCCCTCCCGGCAGGCCGCCGCCGCCCGGGCCGAGGAACTGGTCCAGCTGCTGGAGACCCGGATGTCCAGCGCGAGCGAGCAGCTCGGCCGGCTCCGCGGTGAGGCCGAGCGGCACGCGCCCGAGGACGGCGAGGCGCACACCGAGCTGCCCGAGGAGCTCCAGCCGCGCGACGCCGAGCACGCCCAGGCACTGCTGCGCACGGCCACCGCCGAACTGGCCTCGCGCACCGAGGCGTTGAGCCAGTCCCGGCAGGCGCACGCCGAACTCCTCGACGCCCACCGAGCGGCCGAGGACTCGGCCGGGGGCTTCGACGAGATCGCCGCGATGCTGCGGGATCTGCTGCGCGAGCACACCTTCGAGGAGGAGCAGGAGGAACCGGAGCCCTACCCGGGCAGCCTGGAGGAGGCCCGGCACTCCGCGGCCGAGGCCCGCCGCTCGCTGCGCGGGTGCGCCGCCGAACTGTCGGCCGCCGAGTCCGCCGTGCGGGAGGCGAGCGACGTCCTCGTACGGCACGCCAACTCCACGCGCTACGAGCAGGTCCGCACCCCCGCCCGTCAGCAGATCCGCGAACTGCCCGCCTCCGCGCTGCCCGAGCACGCGCAGAAGTGGGCCGACGCCTTCGCACCCCGACTCCGCGTCCTCACCGACGAGTTGGCTCAATTGGAGCGCAACCGCGACTCGATCGTGGACCGTCTGCGCGGTCTCGTCGAATCGGCGCTGGCGACCCTGCGGTCCGCCCAGCGGCTGTCCCGGCTGCCCGAGGGGCTCGGCGAGTGGTCCGGGCAGGAGTTCCTGCGCATCCGCTTCGAGGAACCCGACCAGGCCACGCTCACCGAGCGCCTGGGCGAGGTCATCGACGAGGCGACCCGGGCCGCCGTGAAGAAGAACTCCGACCTGCGGCGCGACGGCATGTCCCTGCTGCTGCGCGGTGTGGCCGCCGCCCTGGAGCCCAGAGGCGTCGCCGTCGAGATCCTCAAGCCGGACGCCGTACTGCGCGCCGAGCGGGTGCCTGTCGGGCAGATGGGCGACGTGTTCTCGGGCGGCCAGCTGCTCACCGCGGCCATCGCCCTGTACTGCACGATGGCCGCCCTTCGCTCCAACGACCGGGGCCGGGACAGACACCGCCACGCCGGCACGCTGTTCCTCGACAACCCCATCGGGCGCGCGAACGCCACGTACCTGCTGGAGCTGCAGCGGGCCGTGTCCGACGCGCTGGGCGTCCAACTGCTCTACACCACCGGTCTGTTCGACACGACCGCGCTGGCGGAGTTCCCCCTGGTGATCAGGCTTCGCAACGACGCCGACCTGCGGGCCGGGCTGAAGTACATCAGCGTGGAGGAACACCTCCGGCCCGGACTGCCCCAGCAGAGTCCGGGCGGGGAGGGCGAAGCGGTGCACAGCGAGATCACCGCCACGCGGATGTTCAAGCGGCCGGCGCCGACGAACGGTTGAGCAATGCGGCGTCAGGGGTGCGACAGCTGCCCCGCGCCGCCCCGACGCCGTATCCGCTCCTGGGTCCGCGCGGTGGCCTTCTCCTGGCGCCGGGCCCGGCGCCGCTCGCGCCGCAGGGCCCGGGCGGTGCTGCTCGGGGCCGACACCACGCCGTTGCGCTGGTTCCACACCTGGCGGGTCACCCACACGTCCAGGGCACCCCAGGTGGCGACCACCGTGCTGACGACGCTGCTGATGACCATCGGGAAGGCCAGCCATGAGCCGGCCATGGTGCACAGGAACGCCACCATCGCCTGCAGCAGTGTCACGGCGATGATCAGCACCGCCCGCACCGCCGCCGTACGCACCGGATCGGGCAGCCGACGCCGCCGCGCCGACTCCTCGACCCACAACGGTCGGTACGACGACTGGGCCCGAGCCGTGCGCCCCTCTTCCACGGTCGTACGCCCGCCTGCCGGAATGTCGCGATCCGGTGCCTCGGTGCCCCGCCGCACCGCCGTGCGCGTCACCACGCCCTGCCCGGGCGCCTTGCTCCGCTCCGCCGTGCCCATCACCGTGTCACTCCCCACCGCCAGCAAACCGCTCGCCTCTGTGCCTCACAGCACTACACCCCAGTGGCTGCCCGGCTTGCGCTGTTTTACGCCGCCCGGTTGCGGGATGCGGCTCCTGTGGCCGATTCCGCACCCATTTCCTGCAGAGAAGGACGAACGACACTCGGCGAAGATTCCCAAGCAGCGAAAAATTTCGGCCAACACACCGGCCAGGCAGGCGCGATGAACTTCCGTCATCTCCCGGGCAAACCGGGAGGCAATCTCCCGCAATGAACGGACAACTCCCCATGTCTCGCCGCCCGTGCGGAAGTTCAGCCTCCGGACCGCTCTTCGAGTTACCTCTGCGTCGGTAGTAGGCTCGCGCCGTTTGTTGACGTACATGTGTACCCCCGCTCGGATGGGGGTCGAGCTGGGGGAGGCCATGCGCTTTCGCGGGAAGTCGATCCGCCGGAAGATCGTGGCGCTGCTTCTCGTGCCGCTGGTGTCCCTCACCGCGATCTGGGGCTTCGCCACGGTACTCACGGGACGTGAGGCGGAACAGCTGTTCAACGTGTCGGACGTGGTGGAGAAGGTCGCCTATCCGATCGAGGACACCGTCCGCGTCGTACAGCAGGAACGCCGTCAGTCCCTCGTCTATCTCGCCGACCCCCGCGCCTCCGAGGGCATGAGCGATCTGCGGCGCACCCGGGCCGCCACCGACAAGGCCGTCGCACGGATCCGGAAGAACTCCACGAACCCCGATGTGCGCGACGCCATGGGCGAGGAGACGACCGACCGGCTGGGCACAGTGCTGGACTCGTTCAAGGGCCTCGACGACCTTCGGCACAGTGTCGAGGACGGAACGGTCGACCGGGCCCAGGCCCTCGACCTCTACAACCGCCTGATCGACCCCTGCTACGTGCTGCTCACCAACCTCCACGTCGTCGACAACGTCGAGATGGACAAGCAGTACCGCGCACTGGTCAACCTCGCCCGCGCCCGCGAACTGCTCTCGCGTGAGGACGCGCTCCTGGGCTCCGCCCTCGTCGTCGGCAAGCCCTCCCGCACCGAGCTGCGCAAGGTCACCGACCTCATCGCCCAGCGCGGCCTGATCTACGACTACAACCTGCAGCTGCTGCCCTCCGACGACCGCGACCGCTACCAGCGGTTCTGGAAGAACGCCGAGACCGCCCCGCTGCGCGTGGCCGAGCAGTCCGCGGTCTCCGCGGGAGCCGGCAGCTCTCCCGAGGTCACCGCCAAGAACTGGGACACCGCCGCCGGGAACGTCCTCGACGAGCTCGGCACCCTCAACGACCAGGCCGACGACCGCTACCAGGACCGCGTACGCCCCGTCGCGATGGGTGTCATCGCCAAGGCCGCCGTCGCGGGCGTCCTCGGGCTGCTGGCCCTGCTCTTCTCGCTCTTCCTGTCCGTGCGCATCGGCCGCGCCCTCATCCGCGACCTGCGAAAGCTGCGCCTGGAGGCCCACGAGGCGTCGGGCGTGCGGCTGCCCAGCGTCATGCGGCGCCTGTCCGCGGGCGAGCAGGTCGACGTGGAGACCGAGGCACCGCGCCTGGAGTACGACAAGAACGAGATCGGCGAGGTCGGCCAGGCCCTCAACACCCTGCAGCGCGCCGCCGTCGAGGCCGCCGTCAAACAGGCCGAACTGCGCGCCGGCGTCTCCGAGGTGTTCGTCAACCTCGCCCGCCGCAGCCAGGTCCTGCTCCACAAGCAGCTCACCCTCCTCGACAGCATGGAGCGCCGCACCGAGGACACCGACGAACTGGCCGACCTCTTCCGGCTCGACCACCTGACCACCCGTATGCGCCGGCACGCCGAGGGCCTGGTGATCCTCTCCGGCGCCGCCCCGTCCCGGCAGTGGCGCAAACCCGTCCAGCTCATGGACGTCGTGCGGGCCGCCGTCGCCGAGGTCGAGGACTACGAGCGCATCGAGGTCCGCAGGCTGCCCCGGGTCGCCGTCACCGGCCCGGCCGTCGCCGACCTCACCCACCTCGTGGCCGAACTCCTGGAGAACGCCACCGTGTTCTCCCCGCCGCACACGGCCGTCCAGGTCGTGGGGGAGCGGGTCGCCAACGGCTTCACCCTGGAGATCCACGACCGCGGTCTGGGCATGGCCGCCGACGCGCTGCTGGACGCCAACCTGCGGCTCGCCGAGACACCCGAGTTCGAGCTGTCCGACACCGACCGGCTCGGTCTGTTCGTGGTCAGCCGCCTCGCCCAGCGGCAGAACGTGCGCGTCTCCCTCCAGACCTCCCCGTACGGCGGCACCACCGCCGTCGTCTTCATCCCGGACGCGCTGCTGACCGACGACGTCCCCGACACCAACGGCATCGGCTTCCGCCTCGACCGGCCCCAGCCCACGAAGGAGGCCGAACTCGAGGAGAGCCGCCGCAACGAGCTGTCCCGGGTGCCCGTACAGCTGCCCGGCGCGCTCCTGAACGGGCCGGTCGAGCTGGAGGCCCCCGTCGACCTCGACGCCATCGACGACTTCCCGGGCGCGCTCGACGACGAGGACGACGAACGCGGCGGCATCTTCCGCCCCCTCCGGTCCAGGGTCCTCGCCGACGACGAACCGGGCGGCCGTCACGACGACCTCCGGCGCCCCGACGCCGACGGCCGCGGGCCCGCCCGCGGCGACCAGGACGACCTCTCCGGCGCAGCCCTCCCGCTGCCGAGGCGCAGCACGCCCAAGCTGGTCAGCTCCCACGGGCGCCCGGTCACCGAGCCCCGGCCCCGGCGCGAGGACACGCACGAGGCAGCGCCGGCCCGGTCCGGCCGCCCCGACCCGAAGACCGCCGTGCCGCTGCCGTCCCGCCGCCGCGAGGAACTCCTGTCGGGCAGCGGGCCGGACGCCCCGGCCCCGGAGGCCGCACCGCCCCTGCCGAACCGCCGACGGGGCACCTCGCCACTGCGCTCCGGCCCGGGCGAGGCCGGCCGCCCCGGCGACGGTGACGTGACCGGGGCTCCCGTGGGCGGAGCCCCCGCGGCCGGGGCCCCGGGCGACCACCCGCTGAGCTCCGGGCTTCCCGCGCGCACCCGTCCCGCGCCGGCCGCGCCCGGCAGAGCGGACGCCGCCGACGGGCGTCCCGGCGCGGGGACGCAGGAGGCCGGGCCCGGCGCGGGCGCCCTGCCCCGGCGGGTGCGCCAGGCCAACCTGGCCCCGCAGCTGCGGCAGAGCGCCGTGCGGCGCACGGAGGAGCGCGCGGAACCCGTCGAGCGGGACGCCGACGACGTACGCAACCGTATGGCCTCGCTCCAGCGCGGCTGGCAGCGCGGCCGCGAGGAGAACGCCGCGGGCGACGACGCCCACCGCGGCACAGCACCACAAGGAACGACTAAGGGGGACGGTCGATGACCGCACCGAAGGCGACCGGCCACAGCGCGACCAATCAGTCCGGAGAGCTGAACTGGCTCCTGGACGAGCTGGTGGACCGCGTCGCGAGCATCCGCAAGGCTCTCGTGCTCTCCGGCGACGGCCTGCCGACCGGCGTGTCCAGGGACCTGACCCGGGAGGACAGCGAGCACCTCGCCGCCGTCGCCTCCGGGTTCCACAGCCTCGCCAAGGGTGTGGGCCGCCACTTCGAGGCGGGCAACGTCCGGCAGACCATCGTGGAACTCGACGAGGCCTTCCTGTTCGTGACGGCCGCGGGCGACGGCAGCTGCCTGGCCGTCCTGTCGGACGCCGACGCCGACATCGGCCAGGTGGCGTACGAGATGACACTCCTGGTCAAGCGCGTCGGCGCGCATCTCGGCACCGCTCCGCGCACCGATCTGCCCGCAGGCGGGTAGTGAGATGTCATGAGCGCTGACGGTCAGGGAACAAGCCACTGGTTCGACGACGAGGCCGGACCGGTCGTCCGCCCCTACGCGATGACACGCGGTCGCACGACCAGTCCGGGGCAGCACCGCCTCGACCTGATCGCGGTGGTGGTCGCGGAGCCGCAGGCGGAAGACCCGGACGCCGACACGACACTGTCCCCCGAGCACGTGGACATCGTCGACCTGTGCCGGGACACCCCTCAGTCGGTGGCCGAACTCGCCGCCGGGCTCGACCTGCCCATCGGCGTGGTCCGGGTCCTCGTCGGAGATCTCGTGGACGCGGAATTCGTCCACGTCAACCGGCCGATCCCGCCTGCCGAGCTGGTGGACGAGAGTATTCTGCGCGACGTGATCAACGGCCTCCGGGCGCTGTGAGCGGCGCGGAAGCGGGGTACTGACGTGACTGGCTGGCAGTTCTGGGTGGACCGGGGCGGCACGTTCACCGACATCGTCGCTCGACGCCCGGACGGCCGCCTGCTCACGCACAAGCTGCTGTCGGAGAACCCTGCGCGGTACTCCGACGCGGCCGTCGCGGGCGTCCGGGAACTGCTGGACGGCGCCCGGGAACCCGTCGAGGCCGTCCGGATGGGTACGACGGTCGCCACCAACGCCCTGCTGGAGCGCAAGGGCGAGCGCACGCTGCTCGTCGTCACCCGCGGCTTCCGCGACGCCCTGCGCATCGCCTACCAGAACCGGCCGCACATCTTCGCGCGCCGGATCGAGCTCCCCGAACTGCTCCACGAGCGGGTCGTCGAGGTCGACGAGCGCATCGCCGCCGACGGCACCGTGCTGCGCGCCCCCGACCTGGACGCGCTGAGCGGGCTCCTCCAGGAGGCGTACGACGACGGGATCCGCGCCGTCGCCGTCGTATGCATGCACAGCCACCTGCACCCCGCCCACGAGCAGGCCGTCGGGGAGCTGGCCGCCCGCATCGGCTTCCCGCAGATCTCGCTGTCCAGCGAGGTCAGCCCGCTGATGAGGCTCGTCCCCCGCGGGGACACCGCGGTCGTCGACGCCTACCTCTCGCCGGTGCTGCGCCGCTACGTCCGGCACGTCGCCGACGAGCTGCACGGGGTGCGGCTGATGTTCATGCAGTCCAACGGCGGTCTCGCCGAAGCCGGGCAGTTCCGCGGCAAGGACGCCATCCTCTCCGGTCCCGCGGGCGGGATCGTCGGCATGGCCCGCATGTCGCAGCTCGCCGGGTTCGACCGGGTCATCGGGTTCGACATGGGCGGCACCTCCACCGACGTCTCGCACTTCGCCGGTGAGTACGAGCGGGTCTTCACCACGCAGATCGCCGGTGTCCGGCTGCGCGCCCCGATGCTGGACATCCACACCGTGGCGGCCGGCGGCGGCTCGGTGCTCCACTTCGACGGCTCCCGCTACCGCGTAGGGCCGGACTCGGCGGGAGCCGACCCCGGCCCCGCCTGCTACCGCGGCGGCGGCCCGCTCGCCGTCACCGACGCCAACGTCATGCTCGGCCGCATCCAGCCCGCCCACTTCCCGAAGGTGTTCGGCCCCGACGGCGACCAGCCCCTCGACGAACGGCTCGTCCGCGACCGCTTCGCCGCCCTCGCGCGCGAGATCCGCGAGCGGACCGGCGACGACCGCACCCCCGAGCAGGTCGCCGAGGGCTACCTGCAGATCGCCGTCGCCAACATCGCCAACGCCGTCAAACGGATCTCGGTCCAAAAGGGCCACGACGTCACCCGCTACGCCCTCACCACCTTCGGTGGCGCGGGCGGCCAGCACGCGTGCATGGTGGCCGACTCGCTCGGCATCCGCACCGTCCTCGTCCCGCCGATGGCCGGTGTCCTGTCCGCCCTCGGCATCGGCCTCGCCGACACCACCGCCATGCGTGAACAGTCCGTCGAGGCGCCCCTGGAACCCCGGGCCATGCCCGCCGTCCTCAAGACGGCCGACGACCTCGAGGGAGCGGCCCGCGCCGAACTCCTCGCCGAGGACGTCCCAAAGGACCACATCCAGGTCGCCCGCCGTGCCCAGCTCCGCTACGACGGCACGGACACCACCCTCACGGTCGAGCTGACCGAGCCCGACACGATGCGTCACGCCTTCGAAGAACGTCATCGCGCCACGTACTCCTTCACGCTCGACCGCCCGATCGTCGTCGAAGCCCTCTCCGTGGAAGCCACCGGCATCACCGAACCCCCCGATCTGTCCGCCCTCGCCCCGTACGAAGGCCGCCCCGCCGCTCCCGACACCGTCCGGCTGCACACCGGCGGCACCTGGCGCGACGTGCCCCTCCACCGCCGCGAGGACCTGCCTCCCGGCGAGACGGTCACCGGCCCCGCGATCATCACCGAGGCCAGTGCGACGACCGTCGTCGACGACGGCTGGCAGGCCGTGGCGCGCGACGACGGGCATCTGGTCATGGAACGCTCGGTGATTACGCAGAGTTCCGATCTCGACACGAAAGCCGATCCGGTTCTGCTCGAGGTCTTCAACAACCTCTTCATGTCGATCGCCGAACAGATGGGTGCGCGGCTGGAGTCGACGGCCCAGTCCGTCAACATCAAGGAGCGCCTGGACTTCTCCTGCGCGCTCTTCGACCCGGACGGAAACCTGGTGGCCAACGCCCCCCACATCCCCGTCCACCTGGGCTCCATGGGCACCAGCGTCAAGGAGGTCATCCGGCGCCGGGGACCGGCCATGCGGCCCGGCGACACCTACGCCGTCAACGACCCGTACCACGGCGGCACCCACCTTCCGGACGTCACCGTGATCACGCCCGTGTTCGACACGCAGGGTGACCGGATCCTGTTCTACGTCGCCTCCCGCGGCCATCACGCCGAGATCGGCGGCATCGCCCCGGGCTCCATGCCCGCCGACAGCCGCACCATCGAGGAGGAAGGCGTCCTCTTCGACAACTGGCTGCTCGCCGAGGCCGGCCGCTTCCGCGAGGAGGAGACCCGCCGGCTGCTCACCGAGGCGCCCTACCCCTCCCGCAACCCCAAGACCAACCTCGCCGACCTGCGCGCCCAGATCGCGGCCAACCGCAAGGGCGTCGACGAAGTCGCCCGCATGATCGAGGACTTCGGCCTCGACGTCGTCCAGGCCTACATGAGGCACGTCCAGGACAACGCCGAGGAAGCCGTCCGCCGGGTGATCGACGCCCTCGACGACGGTGAGTACGCCTACGAGACCGACTCCGGCGCCGTCATCCGCGTGTGCGTGCGCGTGGACCGCGAAAAGCGCTCCGCGGCCGTCGACTTCACCGGCACCTCCGCGCAGCTGGCCGGCAACTTCAACGCGCCCTTCGCGGTGGTCAACGCGGCCGTCCTGTACGTCTTCCGGACCCTCGTCGCCGACGACATCCCGCTCAACGACGGCTGCCTGCGGCCCCTGGACATCATCGTGCCGCCCGCCTCGATGCTGGCGCCCGAACCGCCCGCCGCCGTCGTCGCGGGCAACGTCGAGACCTCCCAGGCCATCACCGGCGCCCTGTACGCGGCGCTCGGCGTCCAGGCCGAGGGCTCGGGCACCATGAACAACGTCACCTTCGGCAACGAGCGGCACCAGTACTACGAGACCGTCGCCTCGGGCTCCGGCGCGGGCGACGGTTTCCCCGGCGCTCCCGTCGTCCAGACCCACATGACCAATTCGCGGCTCACCGACCCCGAGGTCCTGGAGTGGCGGCTGCCCGTGCGGCTCGAGGAGTTCGCTGTCCGGCACGGCAGCGGCGGTGCCGGACGCTGGCGCGGCGGAGACGGCGCGGTGCGCCGCATCCGCTTCGAGGAGCCCATGACCGTCTCCACCCTGTCCCAGCACCGCCGGGTGCGGCCGTACGGCATGGCGGGCGGCGAGCCCGGCGCGCTGGGAGCCAACCGGGTGGAGCGGGCCGACGGCACCGTCACCGCGCTCGCCGGGAGCGACTCCGCGGACGTCGGTCCCGGCGACGTACTCGTCATCGAAACCCCCGGCGGCGGGGGCTACGGCCCACCGTCCCACCACCCCCATCAAGCAGGAGAAGAGATCGATGATCTTCGGGCGTTCTGAGCGCGGGAAGTCTCCGGTCGAGCCCGTCACGCTCAAGATCCTGGTGGCCGGCGGCTTCGGCGTGGGCAAGACCACGCTCGTCGGCGCGGTCAGCGAGATCCGGCCGCTGCGCACGGAGGAGCTGCTCACCGAGGCGGGACGCCCGGTCGACGACACGACCGGTGTGGAGGCCAAGCGCACCACCACCGTGGCCATGGACTTCGGCCGCATCACGCTGCGCGAGGACCTGGTGCTGTACCTGTTCGGCACGCCGGGACAGGAGCGGTTCTGGTTCATGTGGGACGAGCTCTCCGAGGGCTCCCTGGGCGCCGTCGTGCTCGCCGACACGCGCCGCCTGGAGGACTCCTTCGCCGCCGTCGACTACTTCGAGCGGCGCTCGATACCCTTCGTCGTCGGCGTCAACTGCTTTGAGGGAGCCGCCCGTTACCCGGTGGAGGACGTCCGGCGGGCCCTCGACCTCGACGCCGACGTGCCGCTGCTGCTGACCGACGCCCGCGACCGGGAATCGGTCAAGGAGGTGCTGATCGGCGTGGTGCGGCACGCGATGGCCCAGGCGTCGGAGCGCCGCGAGACCGTCGGCACCTGACGGAACCGCACGAGAGCGGCCCGTACCCCCGCCGACCGGGGTACGGGCCGCCGTCATCGGCACACGCGCGTGTGCCTAGTCCTCGTCCTCCGCCCAGCCGAAGCTCTTCTCCACGGCCTTGTGCCAGTTGTGGTACTCGCGGTCCCGCACCGACGCCTCCATGGAGGGCGCCCACTCGGCGTCCTTCTGCCAGTGCGCCTTCAGTTCGTCGAGGTCGTTCCAGACCCCGGTGGCGAGACCGGCGGCGTAGGCGGCGCCCAGGCAGGTGGTCTCGGAGACCTTGGGGCGGACCACGGGGACGTCGAGGACGTCCGCCTGGTGCTGCATGAGCAGGTTGTTCTTGGTCATGCCGCCGTCCACCTTGAGGGTGGTGATGTGCACCCCGGAGTCCTGGAACATGGCGTCCACGACCTCGCGGGTCTGCCAGCTCGTCGCCTCCAGCACGGCGCGGGCCAGGTGCGCCTTGGTGACGTACCGGGTCAGTCCGGTGATCACACCGCGCGCGTCGGAGCGCCAGTACGGCGCGAACAGGCCGGAGAAGGCGGGCACGATGTACGCGCCGCCGTTGTCCTCGACACTCGCCGCGAGCGGCTCGATCTCGTCCGCGGTGCGGATGATGCCCAGCTGGTCGCGGAACCACTGGACGAGCGCGCCCGTGATCGCGATGGAGCCCTCCAGGCAGTAGACCGGCGCCTCGCCACCGATCTTGTAGCCCATCGTCGTCAGCAGGCCGCTCTTCGACACCACGGGCCGGTTGCCCGTGTTGAGCAGCAGGAAGGAGCCCGTCCCGTAGGTGTTCTTCGCCGTGCCCACGTCGTAGCAGGCCTGCCCGAACACGGCGGCCTGCTGGTCACCCAGCGCCGATGCCACCGGCACGCCGGCCAGCTGGCCCACGGCGTTCCCGTACACCTCCGCCGAGGACTTGATCTCGGGCAGGATGGCCTCCGGGATGTTCATCGCGGAGAGGATGGACTGGTCCCACTGGAGGGTCTCCAGGTTCATCAGCATCGTGCGGCCGGCGTTCGTCACGTCGGTGACGTGCTGCCCGCCGTCGGTGCCGCCGGTGAGGTTCCAGATGAGCCAGGAGTCCATGGTGCCGAAGGCGATCTCGCCGTTCTCGGCGCGCGCCCTGAGGCCGGGCACGTTGTCCAGCAGCCAGGCCGCCTTCGGCCCGGAGAAGTACGTGGCCAGCGGCAGTCCGGTCTGCTCGCGGAAGCGGTCCTGCCCGTCCGAGCCGCCGAGCTGCCGGGTCAGCGCCGCGGTGCGCGTGTCCTGCCAGACGATGGCGTTGTGCACGGGCTTTCCGGTCGCGCGGTCCCACAGGAGGGTGGTCTCGCGCTGGTTGGTGATGCCCATGGCGCTGAGCTGGTCGGCGCGCAGCCCCGCCTTCGCGATCGCCCCGGCGACCACCGCCTGCACCTTGGACCAGATCTCGGTGGCGTCGTGCTCCACCCAGCCCGGCTTGGGGAAGATCTGGCGATGCTCCCGCTGGTCGACGGCGACGATCGCGCCGTCCTGGTTGAAGACGATGCAGCGGCTGGATGTGGTGCCCTGGTCGATAGCGGCGACGAACTTGTCCGTCATGACGTCCCCTTCGTCGTTCCTGCAGTACGGCGCCGGAGAGGATCAGGATCGCCGTGCCGTTGACCTCACCGACGAAGATGTCTTTGCGCATGGCGGCGAGCGTGCCGTCGCAGCCGAATCACCCGCGGGGGGAGTGGCCTGCCCTTCAGGCGGTTTTTGCGGTGTTTGCCTGGTTACAGCGTGTTTGTACGGCGATGTCGACCTACATCGGAAGTGTTCACCGGCACTCAGAGAGCGTCAAGCGCACGGACGGCAACGGTGACACGCTCGCGTGCCGCTCAGCCCGCCGGAGCGGGCGCCGCCTGGGCTCCGCGGAGGACCTCCAGCCCCTCCAGACCGGCCCGGCCCAGCACCCAGCTGGCCCCCTGCAGCGCCTTCGCGGCCTTCTTCAGCGGCGCCAGACAGGCGGCGGCCTCCCGGTGGTCGCGCACGCTGCCGGGCGGGCACAGGACGGTCGCCAGCGACAGCGTGACGGGCCGCCCGCCCGCCGACCACGGCGCGTCCAGCACGGCCGCGGCCAGCGGACCGAGTCGCTCCGGATCGGCGAGTACCAGGAAGTCGTCCCCGCCGATGTGGCCGACCCGGGTGGTGCCGGAGGCAGCGCCCTGCAGCGTCCGCCCCACGGACCGGATCAGCTCGTCGCCCGCCGCGAACCCGGCCCCGTCGTTGACCTGCTTGAAGTGGTCCACGTCCAGCCAACTCAGCGCGAACGTGCGGCCGTCCGCGATGCGCCGGTCCACCTCGCCCGTGATCGCGTCCGAGCCGGGCAGCCGCGTCAGCGGATTCAGCCCGGTCGCCTCCTCGACCCGGCTCTCCGCCAGCGCCCGCACCAGGTCGGCCAGGCGTACGACGCCCACGCACCGGCCGTACGCGTCGACGACCGCCACATCGTCCGAGGTGCGCTCCCGCCCGCCGACGGCCAGCACGTCCAGGACCTCCCACGCGGTCGCGTCGGCGCCCACCGTACGGGGCGGGTCGCCGAGCCTGGCGGCGGGCCGGTCGGCGTACAGCGCGTGCCCGTAGCGCCCCGACATCGACAGCAGGAAGCGCGAGCGGTGCACGGACCGGACCGGAACCCCCTGCGCGTCCACGAGGAGGACTCCGGAGACGTCGGGTGAGCCGATCAGCAGTGCTCGCACCTGCCCCGCGGACGCGGTCGCGGGCAGCAGCGCGGCGGGCCGCACGAACTCCCGCACGGACGGCCCCGGCCGGGACGCCACCGCCATGTCGGCGGGGCACCGGGGCGGAACGTACACATCCGCCGCGGGCAGCCGGGCCGGCGGCGCGAACAACGTCCCCTGGGCCAGCTGGGCACCGGCCGACACCGCGGCCGCGCACTGCAGTTCCGTCTCCACGCCCTCGACGGACAGCAGCGCTCCCAACTGCTCGCACAGCGTCCGCATGGCTCGTGTCGCGGCCGGCCGGGTCAGCAGCGAGGCGTCGAGTTTCACCAGGTCGGGGGCGAGATCGGTGAGCAGCCGCAACGGTACGTCCCCGTCGCCGACGCCGTCCGCACTGATCCGGAACCCCTGCGCCCGCAGTGCGCCGACCGCCTCCAGCAGCGCCCGCTGCGGCACGTGCGTGTACGGCGGTCCGATGTCGACGGTCACCTCCCACGGCAGTCGCCCCGCCGCGCGCACGGCGTCGTGCAGCGGGGTCAGCCCGCCGAGGTCGGCGAGGGTGCCCGCGAAGACGTTGACGTGCAGCGGCAGCAACGTCTCCCTGCGCGCGGCAGCCCGGACCGCCAGCACGGCGAGATGGCCGTCGAGTTCGGGGTCGCGGCGGGCCTCGGCCAGGATGTCTCCGGTCTCTGGGCGGGCGAGTATCTCCAGCCCCGCGACCCCTCCGGTGGCCAGGTTGACCACCGGTTGGAAGGCGAAGCGGAGAATGTCCGTCCAGGAGCGCACGGGAGCATGATGGCTCCGCGGGCGCGCCCATAGGCCCAGTTCACACGACGTTCACGCAGGATTCCCGGGTGATCACGCAGAGTGCGGGAAAGGCCTTGCCTCCCCGTCACCGCACGGCGATCACCGAGGACCCGTGCCCGAACAGCCCCTGGTTCGCCGTGATCCCCACATGTGCCCCCGCGATCTGCCGGTCACCGGCCTGCTCTCTCAACTGCCAGGTCAGTTCGCACACCTGGGCGATCGCCTGGGCCGGAACCGCCTCGCCGAAGGAGGCCAGTCCGCCGCTGGCGTTGACCGGTATTCGCCCGCCGAGGCTCGTCGCCCCCTCCCGGAGGAGTTTGGCGCCTTCGCCCTCCCCGCACAGCCCAAGGTCCTCGTACCACTGCAACTCCAGCGCCGTGGACAGGTCGTAGACCTCCGCGAGGGAGAGGTCCTCGGGGCCGACGCCGGCCTCCTCGTAGGCCGCCCGGGCGATCGACGTCCGGAACGTCCCGTCGGGGGGCTCCGCCGCCGCCCAGGAGTCCGTCGCGATGTCCGGGAGGTCGAGCACGGTGTTCGGGAAGCGCGGTGTCACCGTCGACACGGCCCGGATCCGCACCGGCCGCGCCGCACCGTGCCGGCGTGCGAAGTCCATGCTGGACAGCACCAGCGCCGCCCCGCCGTCCGAGGTCGCGCAGATGTCGAGCAGCCGCAACGGATCGGCGACCACCGGCGAGGCGGCGACCTCCTCGGCGCTCACCCGGGTGCGGTAGCGCGCGTTCGGGTTCAGCGCGCCCACGGCCGCGTTCTTCACCTTGACCTGCGCGAAGTCCTGCGGAGTGTCCCCATGCACGGCCATGCGGCGGCGCGCGTACAGCCCGAAGTACGTCGGGTTCGTCGCCCCCAGGACCCTGAACCGCAGCCAGTCCGGATCGTCCGGCCGCTCGCCTCCCGCGGGCCGGAAGAACCCCTTGGGCGCCGCGTCGGCCCCCACCACCAGGACGACGTCCGCGAGGCCGGACAGGATCTGCGCCCGCGCCGTGTCGACGGCCTGGGCCCCGGACGCGCACGCCGCGTACACGCTCGTCACACGGGCGCCCTGCCAGCCCAGCGCCTTCGCGAAGGTCGCACCGGACACATAGCCCGGATAGCCGCCACGCACCGTGTCCGCGCCGACGATCGAGCCGATGTCGCGCCACTCCAGCCCGGCGTCGGCGAGTGCCGCGCGCGCGGCTGCCACGCCGTACTCGACGAAGCCTCGCCCCCACTTGCCCCACGGGTGCATGCCCGCGCCGAGCACCGCCACCTCGCCCGTCATGCCCCCACCCCCGTAGGCCGCCAGTGCCACGTCGTCCAGGTCGTCTCCGCGTCCTCGTGCAGCACGCCGGGGACGACCTCCACCTCCATGCCCACCGCCAGATCGGCGACGGTGACCCCGGGAACCGCCTGCCCCAGCACCACGATCCGCTCGGCCGCCAGCTCCACAGCGATCAACGCGTACGGCTCCCACGGAAGTTCCGGATTGCTCACATAGGGTGACGGAGGGCGGTACCGGCTGTCCGTGAACGACCAGATCCGCCCCCGTCGCGACAGCGGCACCTCGTCGAGATCACCGCCGGGACATCCGGGATTGCGGCACCGAACCTCCTCGCGGGGGAAGAACACCGAGCCGCAAGCCGCGCAACGGGTGCCGAGGAGCCGGAAATCGTCCCCCGTCCCGGCGAACCATCCGTCCACCACGGGCGTACGAGTGCGAGACATGGTCCCTCCCTGCCACAACATCTGACGATGCGTCAGAAGTGTGTCACGGGCAGGCGGAATTGGGCAGTGCAGGAGACATGACACGACTCACCCGTGCAGTACGCGGTCTCGTCACCGCCTTCGCGGCAGTGCTGGCCGTGACCGCAACCTCGGCCACCGCCCGGGCGGAGACCGGGCCCAGGGCACCGAAGGACTTCGTGGCCCTCAGAGCCGTCGACCCGACGATCCTCCAGGAGATGCGCTACTTCACCCCGCACAACTTCGTCGGCGAACGCATCGACGGCTACGAACAACCGATCTGCATCCTCACCCGGCCGGCCGCCGAAGCCCTCCACAAGGCCCAGCTGAAACTGCTGCGCAGGGGATACACCCTCAAGGTCTACGACTGCTACCGGCCGCAGCGCGCCGTGAACCACTTCGTCCGCTGGGCCGAGGACCTCGACGACCAGGCGATGAAGAGCGAGTTCTACCCGAACGTCGACAAGACCCGGCTCTTCGAGGACGGCTACATCGCGGAGAAATCCGGCCACAGCCGTGGCTCGACGATGGACCTCACCATCGTGCGGCTCCCGGCGAGGCCGACCCGGCCCTACCACCCGGGAGAGCCCCTCGTGCCGTGCTACGCGCCGAAGGACGAACGCTTCCCGGACAACTCCGTCGACATGGGCACCGGCTTCGACTGCTTCGACACCCTCGCCCACACCCTCGACCCGCGTGTCCAGGGCGACCAGCGCGCCAACCGCCTGCTGCTCAAGAGCACCCTGGAGGGCCTGGGATTCGTGAACCTGGCAGAGGAGTGGTGGCACTACACGTACAAGCCCGAGCCCTACCCGGACACCTACTTCGACTTCCCGGTCTCCTGGAAGTCCCTCGCCGGCGGCCATTGAGCAGCCTCCGGAAGACGCCCCTCCACTGATCGGATACAGTCCGCCGCGTGTCCGAAACTCAATCCATCCCCAACTCCGCCCCCGGCTCGCATTGTTCGAGCTGCGGAGCGCCCTATGGAGAGGGCGTCTCCGGCTGGCCGCGCACCTGCCCGGCCTGCCACGCCGTGGCCTACCGCAACCCGCTGCCGGTGGCCGTCGCACTCCAGCCCGTGTACGACACCAAGGGCACGGCCCTGGTCGTCATCACCCGAACCGTCGCCCCCGCCAGCGGGGGCATCGCGTTGCCCGGCGGCTTCGTCGACGACCGCGAGGACTGGCGGCACGCCGTCGTCCGTGAGCTGAAGGAAGAGACCGGCATCGACGCGGCGAGCCGCGACGTACGCCTCGTCGACGCCATGAGCTCGCCCGACGGGCACCTGCTGCTGTTCGGAGTCCTTCCGGAACGCCCGGCCGACGGTCTGCCCCGGTCCGCCGCCACGGACGAGACGGAGGGCTGGCACCTCCTGCGCAGGCCGGAGGAGCTCGCCTTCCCGCTCCACACCCTGGCCGTACGCGCCTGGTTCGAGGGCCGCTACATCTGAGCTCAGCCCTCCCCGAGTCCCCGCACACGCACCGGGTAGGGCGGTTCGGACGAGCCGCCCTCACCCGCTGCCTCGACCACCAGCCGCCTTCCCCTGCTCTTCCAACGGGCCACGTAGCGTTCGAGTTCCGGCTCGTCCCAGCCGTCGCCGCCGTCCGGGACCACCAGCCCGCCCCCGGTGCGGCCGCGGGCCGGCGCCCACACCTCCAACTCCAGTCCGCCGTCGTCCCCCCGTACGGGAATGACGGCACCCGCACGCGCGAGCACGGGTATCCGAGACAGGGGAGCGTCCACGAGTACCTGTGCCGGCCCCTCGTAGACCTGCTCCGTGACGGTGTCGTACCAGCGCCCCCGCGGCAGCTGCACCGCACGCCGGTCGGCCCCCGGGTCGAGCACCGGCGCCACCAGCAGACCGTCGCCCAGCAGGAACGCGTCCTCGCAGTCGCGCAGCGCGCGGTCCTCGGGCGCGTTCCACCACAGGGGCCGCACGTAGGGCGCTCCGGTGCGCCGGGCCAGATGCGCCAGGGTCACGAAGTACGGCAGCAGCCGCCGGCGCTCGACGAGCGCCGCGCGCGCGTGCTCCAGCACCTCGGCACCGAACTCCCAGGGCTCCCGGCGCCCCGCCCGCAGACTCGCGTGGGTGCGGAACAGGGGCAGATACGCGGCCAGTTGCAGCCAGCGCAGATACAGCTCGGGTGACGGACTGCCGTCGAAGCCGCCCACGTCCGGCCCTGAATAGGGCACGCCGCACAGGCCGAGCCCCATGACCAGCGACAGCGACGCCCGCAGACCGGGCCAGCCCGTCGCCACATCGCCGGACCAGGTCCCGCCGTAGCGCTGCATCCCGGCCCAGCCGGAGCGGGAGAAGACGAACGGCCGCTCCTTGGGAGCCAGTTCGAGGAGGCCCTCGTAGCCCGCTCTGGCCATGCACAGCGCGTAGACGTTGTGCGCCTCGCGGTGGTCCCCGCCGCGGCCCTCCAGGGAGTGCCTGGCCGAGCGCGGCAGCGTCGACTCCCCGAACGCGGCGAACGACGTGGGTTCGTTCATGTCGTGCCAGAAACCCGAGAACCCCTGGGCGAGCCGCTCCTCGTAGAGCCCGCCCCACCACTTGCGCACGCGCGCGTGCGTGAAGTCGGGGAAGACCGCCTCCCCGGGCCACGCCACGCCCCGCACAAGCTGTCCCGAAGCGTCCCGCACGAACGCGTCGACGGCCGTCCCGCCGTCGTACACCGCGTTGCCCTCCGCGGCCTTCACCGCGGGGTCGACGATCGACACCAGCCGGATCCCGTCGCGGCGCAGGTCCTCCGCCAGGGACGGCAGCTTGGGAAAGCGTTCCTGGTCCACGGTGAACACCTGGTGCTCGTCGTGGTGGTCGATGTCGAGGTGCACCGCGTCCAGCGGCAGCCCGCGCTCCTGGTAGCCCGAGACGATCCGGCGCACCTCCTGCTCGCTGCCGAAGCCCCAGCGCGCGTGGTGGTGGCCCAGGGCCCAGGTGGGCGGCAGCGCCGGCGCGCCCGTCAGCGACGCCCAGGCCAGCAGCACGCGCGCGGGGGTGCCCACCATCACCCAGCAGCGCAGCGGACCGCCCTCCACCCGAAGCTCGCTCGTGCCCGCCCTGTCATGGCCGGAACCGGCTCCTTCCTCGCCCTCCCTCAGCGTCACCGTGCCGTCCCACGTGGTGTCGTGGAACACCAGATGAGTGGCCGCGTCGGACACCACCAGCTGCACCGGCATCGTGATGTACAGCGGATCGTCACCGGGGCCGAAGGCGCGGCCGGGGTCCGTGTTCCACAGTCGGTAGGTCCCGGCACGCAGCCGCGGGCCCGACGCCCGTCCCCCGAGCCCGAAGAACCGCGCGTCGGCGGCCACCTCCGAGCGCTGCATCCACCGCGCGACCCCGCCCCCGACCGGCTCCCACCACCGGGGCGGCAGATCACGGCGCAGCGTGACGCCTCCGGGCGTGCGCACCTCGACTGCGCCGTGCCGCGAGACGATCACCGTCACGCGCTCGGCCACGACCCGCCAGCCGCCGTCCTTGTCCGGCTCCAGAACCGCCCGTGGGTCCGCCTCCGGGCAGCGGCCGAAGAGCGCGTACGACGGCTCAGGAGCGGCCCCGTCCCAGCCCCAGAAGACCGCGCCGTTCACGGCGACCAGGATCCGCAGTTCCGAGCGGTTGAAGCGGATCACACCGCCGCCCGGGCCGGGCTCCACCTCCCGCACGGGTCCGGGCACCCGCGCGCGCTCCGGACCCCGCGGCGGCAGCGCGCCCGCGTCGGCACGCCGCCTGCGCCACGCCGCCGTCACGGTACGCAACCTCTGGGCCGCCCCCACCGAACCGACCACCCTCACCGAACGCACCAGGTCACGACCGTCCATGCTGCTCACCCTGCCATTGACCGCGCCGAACAGGGGTGTCGTTCAACTTCCGTTCACCCGTGCTGGGACCACATCTTCACGACACGGACTATGTGGGGCGCGCCCTGGTGCAGAAGTCGATCACATGGCATCGTCCGTGTCATCGCGTCACGCGCACACCCCAGCCCGTGCGCGAAAGACGCACACGACGCGCACAGTCCGGGAGCCGCCCCATGTCGACCGTGAACCCCCAGCCGCTCTGGCAGCCAGATCCGGAACGCATCGCCCAGGCACAGGTCACGAGGTTCCAGGCCTGGGCGGCCCGCGAGCACGGGGCTCCGGCCGACGGCGGCTACCCGGCCCTGCACCGGTGGTCCGTCGACGAGCTGGACACCTTCTGGAAAGCCGTCACGCAATGGTTCGACGTGTGGTTCTCGACGCCCTACGCGCGCGTACTCGGTGACCGCTCGATGCCCGGCGCCCAGTGGTTCCCCGGGGCGACCCTGAACTACGCCGAGCACGCCCTGCGCGCGGCCGCCACCCGTGCGGACGAACCGGCCCTGCTGTACGTCGACGAGACCCACGAGCAGCGCCCCGTCAGCTGGTCCGAACTGCGCCGCCAGGTCGGCTCCCTGTCCGCCGAGCTGCGCGCCCTCGGCGTACGCCCCGGAGACCGTGTCAGCGGCTACCTCCCGAACATCCCGCAGGCCGTCGTCGCTCTCCTCGCCACGGCCGCCGTGGGCGGCGTGTGGACGTCCTGCGCCCCCGACTTCGGGGCCCGCAGCGTCCTCGACCGCTTCCAGCAGGTCGAACCCGTCGTCCTGTTCACCGTCGACGGCTACCGTTACGGCGGCAAGGAGCACGACCGCCGCGAGATCGTCGCCGAACTCCGCCGCGAGCTGCCCACGCTGCGTGCCGTCGTCCACATCCCCCTGCTGGGCACGCAGGCACCCGAAGGCGCCCTTGAATGGGCGGCGCTGACCGGCGCGGACACTGAACCGGTGTTCGAGCAGGTGCCCTTCGACCACCCGCTGTGGGTGCTGTACTCCTCGGGCACGACCGGCCTGCCCAAGGCCATCGTGCAGTCCCAGGGCGGCATCCTCGTCGAGCACCTCAAGCAGCTCGGACTGCACTGCGACCTCGGTCCCGAGGATCGTTTCTTCTGGTACACGTCCACGGGCTGGATGATGTGGAACTTCCTCGTCTCCGGCCTGCTCACCGGCACCACGATCGTCCTGTACGACGGCAGCCCCGGGTATCCGGACACGGGCGCCCAGTGGCGCGTCGCCGAACGCACCGGAGCCACCCTCTACGGCACTTCGGCGGCCTACGTCATGGCCTGCGCCAAGGCCGGCGTCCACCCCGGGCGCGATTTCGACCTCTCCAAGGTGCGGTGCGTCGCCACCACGGGATCACCGCTCCCGCCGGACGGCTTCCGCTGGCTGCACGACGAGGTCCGCGACGACCTGTGGATCGCCTCCGTCAGCGGCGGCACGGACGTGTGCTCCTGCTTCGCGGGAGCCGTACCGACGCTGCCCGTCCACATCGGCGAACTCCAGGCGGCCGGCCTGGGCACCGACCTGCAGTCCTGGGACCCCAGCGGTGAACCTCTGACCGACGAGGTCGGCGAACTCGTCGTCACCAACCCCATGCCGTCGATGCCGATCCGCTTCTGGAACGACCCCGACGGCAGCCGCTACCACGACAGTTACTTCGACACCTACCCCGGCGTCTGGCGCCACGGCGACTGGATCACCATCACCTCGCGAGGATCCGTCGTCATCCACGGCCGCTCCGACTCGACCCTCAACCGCCAGGGCGTGCGCATGGGCTCGGCGGACATCTACGAAGCCGTCGAGCGGCTGCCGGAGATCAAGGAATCCCTCGTCATCGGCATCGAACAGCCCGACGGCGGCTACTGGATGCCCCTCTTCGTGCACCTCGCCCCCGGAGCCACCCTGGACGAGGCGCTCCTGAACCGCATCAAGCAGACCATCCGCGAACAGCTCTCACCGCGCCACGTACCGGACGAGATCATCGAGGTGCCCGGAGTCCCGCACACGCTCACCGGCAAGCGCATCGAGGTCCCGGTCAAGCGCCTCCTCCAGGGTGCCCCGCTGGAGAAGGCGGTCAACCCGGGCTCCATCGACGACCTCGACCTGCTGCACTTCTACGAGGACCTCGCCCGCAAGCGCTCCTGAGGCCGCGCCTCACCCCCCGTAGGTGGCCTCGGACTCGCCGAGCACGGCGGCGAAGTCCGAGGCCAGCCGCGCCGCGTCGGCCGGTTCCAGCTCCGCGACGGAGATCCGCACACCCGGAGCCGACGACAGCCGGAACCTGGCACCCGCGGCCACCCACCAGCCGTACGACCGCAACCCGTTCACCACGGCCGACTCGTCCCGCACGGGCACCCACACGTTCATCCCGCTCGACCCGTGCGCCCCGATCCCACGCTCGGCGAGCTCGTCGACAAGAGCCCCGCGGCGCAGCGCATACGTCTCACACGCGCGTGCCACCAACGCGCGCGTGCCGTCGTCGGTCAGCAACCCGTGGACGATCTCCTGGAGGAGATGGCTGACCCAGCCCGACGTCAGCAGCAGCCGGCCGTCGTGGCGGGCCAGCGTGGTGGCGTCGCACGCGGCGGCGGCCCACCGCAGATCGGTCCCGAGGAACTTGCTGACCGTCCGCACATGCACCCAGCGTCGCAGCCCCCCGCCGGCGAGGGTGTGCAGCGGGGCGTGCGCCACGGCGGAGGCATGGTCGTTCTCGACGACCAGCACGTCCGGCCGGTCCCGCAGCACGTCCACCAGGGCGTCCCGGCGTGCCCCGGAGAAACGGCCGCCGTAGGGATTCTGCGCCCGAGGGCTGCACACCACGGCCCGGGCGCCGGCCCGCAGCGCCCCATGCAGCGCGTCGGGACGCATCCCCTCGTCGTCGACGGCCACCGGGACGCTGCGCAGCCCCAAGGCCGTGACCAGATCCAGGAGATGGTGATACCCCGGATCCTCCATGGCCACGGCGTCACCTGGCCGCAGCTCCACGGAGAGCAGTCGCCCGATCAGATCGAGTGCTCCATGGGCGAACGTCACCTGCTCCACGGGCACACCGTCCGGCCCGATCCACTCGCGAACGGCCTCCTCCAGCCGCCTCAGCCGGGGCGCCGAGCGGTGGGCCCGCACCCCCGGAGACAACCGTGAGGGAGGTACGAGAGCGGGGAGCTGGGCGGGATCAGGGTGACCGCCGGACAGGTCGCGCAACCCCTCCGGAACTCTCGGAGGCCGGCGCGACGCCACGGCAGGGGCCGGAGCCACCACCGTCCCACCCCGCCCGCGTGTGACCACGATCCCGCGCTGCCGCAGCTCCTTGTAGGCCGTCGCGACCGTGCCGGGACTGACCCCGAGGTCGTCCGCGAGCCGCCGCACGGGAGGCAGGGCGGCCTCCGGCCCCAAGGCGCCCTCGGCCACGGCCCGTTCCACGGACGCCGCAATCCCCTTGGCCGTCGTACCGGTGATCCCATATTGTGTTGCCACGTTGGAAATTATGTGTCAGTACATAATCGAAGGCAAGGGGGAGCAGTGCATCCGATGCGCCGCGCAGTCGCATGGTCGAGCCGGATACCCGGAGGACGGGACGGGCGCAGAATGCTCGTCATCGCCCTCGTGGACCGCGTCGGCAGCGGCCTGTGGGCCTCCGTCTCCGTCCTGTACTTCACCTACGTCTCAGGGCTCTCCCTCGCCCAGGTGGGCACGCTCGCCGCGACCGCCGGAGCCATCGGAATCGCCGGAGCGCCGCTCGGCGGCCGCATCGCCGACAGATTTCCGCTCACCCGTGTACTGATCGCCGTCCAACTCCTGCGCGCCCTCAGCTCCTTGGCACTGCTGACCACGAACGACTACACCCTTCTGGTCGCCTTCGCCGCCGCAGGCGGCCTCGGAGACCGCGCGGCCGGCGTCCTCACCAGGCTCTATGCCACCCGGGCAGCCGGACCGGAACGCGTCCGCTACCAAGCCGTCCAACGGACCGTGGCCAACGCCGGCTGGGCACTCGGCGGCCTCACGGCCGCAGCCGCGCTGGCCCTCGGCAGCACCGCCGCCTACCAGTGGCTCCTCGCCGGCGACGCGCTGTCCTTCCTCGCGTCCGCCCTCCTCACCCTCCGCTGCGCGGAACCCCCCTCCGCCTCCCGCACCATCATCACGTCGAAGGACCCGGCCCCCAGCACCAAGGCCGCCAGCACAAAGGCACCCGGCCCCTGGCGCGACCGCACCTACCTCGCCTACGTGGCCACCGAGACCGTCCTCTTCCTCGACGACTCCGTTTTCAAGGTCGGCCTGCCTCTGTGGATCGCCCACGCGACGCACGCACCGCACGGCCTCGCACCCCTGCTGCTGGTGCTCAACAACGTGATGGTGGTGGCCCTCCAAGTGCCCCTCGCCCGGTTCGGAACCACAACCGCCGCCGCCCGCGCCCTTCTCCTCCCGCTCGCCGCCGCCTTCGCACTCGCCGGCGTCGCCATGACCCTGTCGGCGAGCGGCGGAACCGTGACCGCCACCCTGCTCCTCACCGCGGCCGCCACCGCCTTCACGCTGGCCGAGATCCTCCACGCCACCATCTCCTGGGAACTGTCCGTCGCCCTCGCGCCCGAGACCGCGCAGGGCACCTACCTCGGCGTCCACGGCCTGGCGCAGTCCGCCCAGCGCAGCGTCGGCCCACTCGCCGTCACCGCGGCCATCGCCACCGGCCCCCTCGGATGGAGCGTCTTCGGCGCCGGAATCGCCCTGACCTGCGCCATCCAGCACCGCCTGATCCGCGGCCGCCTCGCCCGGACCGCGTTGTCAGTGCCACCGGTTACTGTGAGTGAGCATTGATCGACTGTGCTCAGGGGGAAACATGGCGCACACCGACCACCAGACCATGCGACGCGTCCTGCGCCGCGAAATCGCCGGAACCATCGGCCTGCTGACCGACGAACACGACTTCCGGGCCATGCGGCGCTACCGCAGCTTCACCTTCGAAGACCACCTGACCTACCTGCAACAGGTCGAAGCACTCCTCAAGACCCGCGCCTCCCAGGGCAGCCACACCACGGTCGCCCTCTTCGACCCTCAGGAGTACGCCGAATTCTGCGCGGGAACAGGCCTCGACCCCGATGCCCCGTCGAGCCGCACCCGCTTCACCGCGGAACTCGCGACCACCGGCCCCACCGTCCCCTACCAGGGCCAGCCCTTGGCCGACCTCGTACCGGTCCTCGTCGACGAAGCGGTCCGACAGGCCACCTGGGAGTACGCGTCCACGCTGCTGGCCCGGCTCGGCGCCTGCGCCTCCTGCGGCGAGGACATCGGCCGCGCCGCCTTCACGCGCGCCTCCCACCTCCTCGTCCGCATCCTCGACACCGCCGGCGCGGGCAACCGACACCTCGTCTGCAGCGTCTCGGCCATCCCGGAAACACTGCTCGCCGTCCTCCACGCGGACGAGGACGACAACGGCGCCCTGCAACTCGACGAAGCAGAAGCCCTCGAATTCACCACCGTCCTGGCACTGGGCATCGCCACCAAGTGCCCCGGCGGACTCGTCATGCGCACCAGCGCCCCCGGCACCACCGACCGCGTCTACGGCTGGCGCCTGCGAGGCGAAGGCCTGGCACCCCTCACGGCCGGCGAGGTCTTCGACGCCTACTGCACCGACATCGAATCCGGCGATCTGATCTCACCGGAATCCGACGTCGACTACTGCGTACCGCCGGACCTCGGAGAGGAACGGGACACAGGCGGCCATCACCACTGAACGCCAAAGGGGCGCCCCACCCGCAGGTGGAGCGCCCCCTCAGGAAGCGGAAAGCCGGACCCTACTCGCCGGACAGCACCGCCTGAGCCGCGCTGCGCGCCTCCTCGGCGCTCTCCGTGGCACGAGCCGCGGCAGCCGCCCGCTCGCACTGAGCCAGCGTGTACTTGGCCAGCGTCGCCCGCACATAGGGAAGCGACGCCGCACCCATGGAAAGCGAGGTGACACCGAGACCGGTCAGCACACAGGCGAGCAGCGGGTCGGACGCGGCCTCACCACAGACACCGCAGCTCTTGCCCTCGGCCTTCGCGGCCTCCGCGGACAACGCGACCAGGTCGAGCAGCGCGGGCTGCCACGGGTCCTGAAGGCGGGACACCGCTCCCACCTGGCGGTCGGCGGCGAACGTGTACTGCGCGAGGTCGTTGGTGCCCAGTGACAGGAACTCGACCTCCTGCAGGATCGAACGCGCCCGCAGCGCGGCCGACGGAATCTCGACCATCGCTCCGAACTTCGCCCGCAGCCCCGCCTCCCGGCACGCGTCGGCGAACGCCTTGGCGTCGGCACGGTCCGCCACCATCGGCGCCATGACCTCGAGATACACCGGAAGCCCCTCGGCGGCCTTCGCCAACGCCGTCAGCTGGGTGCGCAGCACCTCCGGGTGATCCAGCAGCGTACGCAGACCACGCACACCCAACGCCGGGTTCGGCTCGTCGGCCGGGGTGAGGAAGTCCAGCGGCTTGTCCGCGCCCGCGTCGAGCACACGCACGACGACACGCCCCTCGGGGAACGCCTCGAGAACCTGACGGTAGGCCTCGACCTGCTTCTCCTCCGACGGCGCGTTCTTGCTGTCGTCCAGGAAAAGGAACTCGGTACGGAACAGACCGACACCCTCGGCACCGGCCTCCACGGCCGCCGGCACGTCCGCCGGGCCACCGACGTTGGCCAGCAGCGGCACCTTGTGCCCGTCGGACGTCGCGCCCGGCCCGGTCGCGGCGGCCAGCGCCGCCTTGCGCTCGGCGGCCGCGGCCTGAAGCTGCGCCTTCTTCTCCGCACTCGGGTTCACGAAGATCTCGCCGGTGCTGCCGTCCACGGCGATCACCGTGCCCTCGGCGAGCTCGCCGGCACCCGGCAGCGCCACCACGGCCGGGACACCGAGGGCCCGCGCCAGGATGGCACTGTGGCTCGTCGGCCCGCCCTCCTCGGTGACGAAGCCGAGGACCAGGGTCGGGTCCAGCAGAGCCGTGTCAGCCGGCGCGAGGTCACGTGCGATGAGGACGTACGGCTCGTCACTGTCGGGGACGCCGGGCATCGGCACCCCCAGCAACCGGGCGACGATACGATTCCGCACGTCATCCAGGTCCGCCACCCGGCCGGCGAGGTACTCCCCGGCACCGGCCAGCAGCGCCCGGTACGCGGCGAACGCGTCGTACACGGCACGCTCCGCCGTGCTCCCGACGGCGATGCGCCGCTCCACATCCGCCATCAGCTCGGGGTCCTGGGCCATCATGGCCTGCGCCTCGAGCACCGCCTGGGCTTCGCCGCCCGCCAGATTTCCCCGCGCCATCAGATCGGCCGCCACGGCTTCCACAGCCTTGCGGGCGCGCCCCTGTTCGCGCTCCGCGTCCTCGGCCGGTATCTGCTTGGCAGGCGGCTCGAGCACCGCCGTTCCCATGTGCCGAACCTCGCCGATCGCCACTCCGTGGCTCACGCCGACGCCTCGCAGCGTTGTCTCCATCTCACCCGTCTCCGATAGTGCGGCGGGTCCCGCCGCCGCGGTGGTTGTCGTA
>NZ_CP189826.1:8292500-10134773 GCF_050214755.1 Streptomyces sp. C1-1
ATAACCATCCTAAGGTAGCGAAATTCCTTGTCGGGTAAGTTCCGACCTGCACGAATGGCGTAACGACTTCTCGACTGTCTCAACCATAGGCCCGGTGAAATTGCACTACGAGTAAAGATGCTCGTTTCGCGCAGCAGGACGGAAAGACCCCGGGACCTTTACTACAGTTTGATATTGGTGTTCGGTTCGGCTTGTGTAGGATAGCTGGGAGACTTTGAAACGCGGACGCCAGTTCGCGGTGAGTCGTCGTTGAAATACCAGTCTGGTCGTGCTGGATGTCTAACCTGGGTCCGTGATCCGGATCAGGGACAGTGTCTGATGGGTAGTTTAACTGGGGCGGTTGCCTCCTAAAGAGTAACGGAGGCGCCCAAAGGTTCCCTCAGCCTGGTTGGCAATCAGGTGTTGAGTGTAAGTGCACAAGGGAGCTTGACTGTGAGACCGACGGGTCGAGCAGGGACGAAAGTCGGGACTAGTGATCCGGCGGTGGCTTGTGGAAGCGCCGTCGCTCAACGGATAAAAGGTACCCCGGGGATAACAGGCTGATCTTCCCCAAGAGTCCATATCGACGGGATGGTTTGGCACCTCGATGTCGGCTCGTCGCATCCTGGGGCTGGAGTCGGTCCCAAGGGTTGGGCTGTTCGCCCATTAAAGCGGTACGCGAGCTGGGTTTAGAACGTCGTGAGACAGTTCGGTCCCTATCCGCTGTGCGCGTAGGAGTCTTGAGAAGGGCTGTCCCTAGTACGAGAGGACCGGGACGGACGAACCTCTGGTGTGCCAGTTGTCCTGCCAAGGGCATGGCTGGTTGGCTACGTTCGGGAGGGATAACCGCTGAAAGCATCTAAGCGGGAAGCCTGCTTCGAGATGAGGACTCCCACCCACTTGATGGGGTAAGGCTCCCAGTAGACGACTGGGTTGATAGGCCGGATCTGGAAGCACGGTAACGTGTGGAGGTGACCGGTACTAATAGGCCGAGGGCTTGTCCTCAGTTGCTCGCGTCCACTGTGTTAGTTCTGAGGCAACGACCGTGTTTTTTTCCGGTCTAACTTCATAGTGTTTCGGTGGTTATAGCGTGAGGGAAACGCCCGGTTACATTCCGAACCCGGAAGCTAAGCCTTACAGCGCCGATGGTACTGCAGGGGGGACCCTGTGGGAGAGTAGGACGCCGCCGAACTCCTTTTAGAGCTCTGGCTCTTGGGCACTCAAGCCCAAGAGCCAGAGCTTTTTTGCGTTGAGGTAGGGTCAGGGGGCATCGTTGGCTCGTTTCCCACAGGAGGCCCCCGGGTGGAGGTCCAGGAGACCCGTGTCCAGACGGACCGGGTCCTCACCATCCCCAACATCCTCAGCATGGCGCGTCTCGTCGGCGTGCCGATCTTCCTGTGGCTGATCCTGAGGCCTGAGTTCGGAGGCCCCCAGAGTGACGGGTGGGCGCTGCTGATCCTCGCTCTGAGCGGCATCAGCGACTATCTGGACGGCAAGCTGGCGCGACGCTGGAACCAGATCAGCAGCCTTGGCCGGCTCCTGGACCCCGCGGCCGACCGGCTCTACATTCTCTCGACTTTGGTCGGTCTCACCTGGCGCGAGATTCTCCCGCTGTGGTTGACCGCTGCACTTCTCGCGCGAGAGCTGCTCCTGCTGGTGATGGTGGGCATCCTCAGGCGGCACGGCTATCCGCCGCCGCAGGTGAACTTCCTCGGGAAGGCCGCCACCTTCAACCTGATGTACGCCTTCCCGCTGCTCCTGCTCAGTGACGGAACTGGATGGATCGCGTCACTCGCTGCTATTTTCGGATGGGCGTTCGCCGGATGGGGTACAACGCTGTACTGGTGGGCAGGAGTCCTCTACGTGGTACAAGTCCGCCGCCTGGTCCGTGCGGACGCCATGGCCGACTGAACTCCCTGATTGCTGCGGCCGTAGCGGCTGGATGGCCCCCGGCGGAAAAGTGCGGGACAATCTTGACGGGTGAAGTCGGCTAGACCGTCGTCTCTTGAGGAGGACGCTTCCGACATGAAGGCCGTCGTGATGGCCGGAGGCGAAGGCACCCGCCTTCGTCCCATGACTTCGAGTATGCCCAAGCCGCTCCTGCCCGTGGCGAACCGCCCGATCATGGAGCACGTGCTGCGGCTGCTCAAGAGGCATGGGTTGAACGAGACCGTCGTCACCGTGCAGTTCCTGGCCTCATTGGTCAAGAACTATTTCGGTGACGGCGAAGAGCTCGGTATGGAGCTTTCCTATGCCAACGAGGAGAAGCCACTCGGTACCGCCGGGAGCGTGAAAAACGCCGAGGCGGCGTTGAAGGACGATGCTTTCCTTGTCATCTCCGGCGATGCGCTGACCGACTTCGACCTCACGGAGCTGATCAATTTCCATAAGGAAAAGGGCGCGCTCGTCACCGTGTGTCTGACGCGTGTCCCCAATCCGCTGGAGTTCGGTATCACGATCGTCGACGAGGAAGGCAAGGTCGAGCGTTTCCTCGAGAAGCCGACCTGGGGGCAGGTCTTCTCCGACACCGTGAACACCGGAATTTATGTGATGGAGCCCGAGGTCTTCGACTACGTCGACCCCGATGTGCCCGTCGACTGGTCCGGTGACGTCTTCCCACAGTTGATGAAGGAAGGCAAGCCGATCTACGGCTATATCGCCGAGGGCTACTGGGAGGACGTCGGCACCCACGAAAGCTATGTGAAGGCGCAGGCCGACGTCCTCGAGGGCAAGGTCGACGTCGATATCGACGGTTTCGAGATCTCCCCGGGCGTATGGGTCGCCGAGGGTGCCGAGGTGCATCCCGACGCGGTTCTGCGCGGTCCGCTGTACATCGGCGACTACGCCAAGGTCGAGGCCGGAGCCGAAATCCGTGAACACACGGTCGTCGGCTCCAACGTCGTCGTGAAGAGCGGCGCCTTTCTGCACAAGGCCGTCGTGCACGACAACGTGTACGTCGGACAGCACAGCAATCTGCGGGGCTGTGTCGTCGGCAAGAACACCGACATCATGCGTGCCGCCCGCATCGAGGACGGCGCGGTCATCGGTGACGAGTGCCTGATCGGTGAAGAATCGATCGTGCAGGGCAATGTGCGGGTCTACCCGTTCAAGACGATCGAGGCCGGTGCGTTCGTCAACACCTCGGTGATCTGGGAGTCCAGGGGGCAGGCGCACCTCTTCGGAGCCCGTGGTGTGTCGGGCATCCTGAACGTCGAGATCACCCCGGAGCTCGCCGTCCGCCTCGCCGGCGCCTACGCGACGACCCTCAAGAAGGGCTCCACCGTCACCACGGCCCGCGACCACTCCCGCGGTGCCCGGGCGCTCAAGCGGGCGGTCATCTCGGCGTTGCAGGCCAGCGCCATCGACGTACGGGACCTGGAGAACGTACCGCTGCCCGTGGCCAGGCAGCAGACGGCTCGGGGCAGTGCCGGCGGGATCATGATCCGGACCACGCCCGGGGTGCCGGACTCGGTGGACATCATGTTCTTCGATGGCAACGGCGCCGACCTGTCACAGGGCAGTCAGCGGAAGCTGGACCGGGTGTTCGCGCGGCAGGAGTACCGGCGGGCGTTCCCCGGTGAGATCGGTGACCTGCACTTCCCCGCCAGCGTGTTCGACTCCTACACCGGGTCGCTGTTGCGGAACGTCGACACGACCGGCATCAGTGAGTCCGGGTTGAAGGTCGTCGTCGACGCGTCCAACGGCAGTGCGGGGCTCGTGCTGCCCAGCCTGCTCGGCAAGCTGGGCGTGGACTCGCTGACCATCAACCCCGGCCTCGACGAGTCCAGGCCCACCGAGACCGGCGACCAGCGGCGGTCGGGGCTGGTGAGGCTCGGGGAGATCGTGGCCTCGTCCCGGGCGGCGTTCGGCGTGCGGTTCGACCCCGTGGGCGAGCGGCTCTCCCTCGTCGACGAGAAGGGTCGGATCATCGAGGACGACCGCGCTCTGCTGGTGCTGCTCGACCTGGTCGCCGCCGAGCGGCGCAGTGGGCGGGTGGCGCTTCCGGTGACCACGACGCGGATCGCCGAGCAGGTGGCGGCGTACCACGGGACCCAGGTGGAGTGGACGACGACCTCGCCCGACGACCTCACCCGGGTCGGGGGCGACGACTCGACCATCTTCGGCGGCGACGGCAAGGGCGGATTCATCGTCCCGGAGTTCAGCAGCGTCTTCGACGGCGCGGCCGCCTTCGTACGGCTGATCGGGCTGGTGGCGCGGACGCAGCTCACGCTGAGCCAGATCGACGCGCGGATCCCCCGTGCGCACGTCCTCAAGCGGGACCTGGCGACTCCCTGGGCCGTCAAGGGACTTGTGATGCGGCGGGTCGTCGAGGAGGCCGGAGACCGCTTCGTGGACACCACCGACGGCGTGCGTGTCGTCGAGACCGACGGCCGCTGGGTGATGGTGCTGCCCGACCCGGCCGAGGCCGTCACCCATCTGTGGGCGGAAGGGCCGGACGACGCCTCCGCGCAGGCCCTGCTCGACGAGTGGTCGACGGTCGTGGACAGCGCCGGGCGCTGAAAAAACGCCGTACGCGTGCGTGCCGGACAAGCGTCCCCAAGGGGGCCTGTCCGGCACGCCGGTGGGGCCATTCGGAGGTAGTGGCCGCAACGTGCGACGATGTGCGGCATGCCGCAGCAGCCCCCCATTCGGAGCACACCGACGCGCCCTTCGCGGCCGGACGCGTCCATGTTCCTCCTCACCAACGTCATGGACCACAGCCTCGACGACGGCTACGCCGAGGCGGCCGCCCGTAAGAAGGCCGCCGGCGTCGGCGGTATGCCCAGGACGCTGCGGGCCAGGCTCGGTCTCGCGGCCGGGCTGGTGCTCGCGGCGCTGGTCGTGACGGTGGGGGCGGCACAGGCGCGGGTGGCGGCACCCGTCGTCGCCAAGGAGCGCGAGGAACTGATCGACCGCATCGACCGTGAGACGGCGGCCGCGGACAAGCTGGAGCACTCCGTCGACAAGCTCCGCGACGACGTGAGCGCCCGACAGCGAGAAGCCCTGAAGAAGAGCGGTGGCGGCGACCAGTCGGAGCTGGTGGGCCTGCTTTCGGGCGCCGTGGAGGTGCACGGCCCAGGCGTGCGGCTGGTCGTGAACGACGCCAAGGAAGCGACCTCCGGGGGCAACGGCAACCCGCGAGAGACCTCGGACTTCTCCGACACCGGCCGAGTGCGCGACCGCGACATGCAGCGCGTGGTGAACGGGCTGTGGGAGTCGGGGGCCGAAGCCATCTCCATCAACGGGCAGCGGCTGACCGCCCTGTCGGCGATCAGGGCCGCGGGTGACGCGATACTGGTCGACAACAAGCCGCTGGTGCCGCCCTATACCGTGCTCGCCGTGGGCAATGGGAAACAGCTGAGCACCCGGTTCCAGAACAGTGCCGACGGGTTGTACCTGCACGCCCTGCAGGAGAACTACGGCATCAGGACCAGCATCTCGGTGCAGGGCGACCTTCGGCTGCCCGCCGCACCGAGCGTGATCGTACGTACAGCACAGCCGAAGAACGAGAAGACGGAGAAGGGCACATCGTGATCGCCGTACTGGGCCTCGTCGTGGGAGTCGTGGCCGGACTGTTGGTCCGGCCTGAGGTTCCGGCGGTCGTCGAGCCTTATCTGCCGATCGCCGTCGTCGCGGCGCTCGACGCCGTCTTCGGCGGGCTGCGGGCCATGCTGGACGGCATCTTCGACGACAAGGTCTTCGTGGTGTCGTTCCTGTCCAACGTGGTCGTGGCCGCGCTGATCGTTTTCCTGGGCGACAAGTTGGGCGTGGGTGCCCAGTTGTCCACCGGTGTCGTGGTGGTTCTGGGTATCCGCATCTTCTCGAACGCCGCCGCGATCCGTCGCCACGTGTTCCGGGCGTGAGGCCGATGAGCGACGCGAAGGACGAGCCCGAGAACAGGCTGCGCAAGGAACTGCCCGAAGAGGTGCCCGCGACGGCCCCGGAGGCCGGCGAGGGGACGCCCGAGACCGCCGGTGAGACGCCCGAGGTCGTCGGTGAGACGCCCGAGGCGAAGCCCCGGCTGACCGGCCGGCAGCGGCTGGTCCAGGGCCTGTGGCCGCCTCGGGCGAGCCGCGCCCAACTGATCGTCGCGGTGCTGCTGTTCGGTCTCGGCTTCGGCCTCGCCGTGCAGGTGGCGTCGAACAGCGACAGTGACAGCGCGCTGCGCGGAGCGCGTCAGGAGGATCTTGTTCGCATCCTCGATGAACTCGACGACCGTACTCAACGTCTTGAGGACGAGAAGCAGGGGCTGCAGAAGCAGCGCGACGAGTTGGAGAACAGCTCCGACCAGGCCGAGGAGGCCCGCAAGCAGACCGTCGAGAAGGAGAAGCAACTCGGCATTCTGGCGGGCACGGTGGCGGCGCAGGGGCCCGGCATCACGATGACGATCGACGACACGAAGGGGACGGTCCAGGCGGACATGCTGCTCGACGCGGTGCAGGAGTTGCGCGCTGCCGGGGCCGAGGCGATCCAGGTGAACGGCGTACGTGTCGTGGCCAACACCTATCTGTCGGACTCCGGCAAGAGCGTGAGCGTCGACGGGAACAAGATCAACGCGCCCTATCGTTTCAAGGTCATCGGCAAACCGGAGGACCTCGAACCGGCGCTCAACATCCCTGGAGGCGTGGTGCAGACTCTCGAGAAGGAGCAGGCCACCGTCACTGTCGACCGGTCGAACAAGATCGTCGTGGACGCCTTGCGAGCGGCGAAGCGGCCTGACTACGCTCGGTCGTCCTCCCAGTGAACCGGCGGTGCATGGGGGGCGACCGGCAGGGGCATGAGGTTGCGGGGGGTCGGCGCACCGATTGGGTGGTGCGTGGTGGAAACTGTCTGGTGGATACGGACGTTGTGAGGATGTCCGGGTCGGCCGGCGTATTGAGTCAGGGTTCGTCCTGCCCCACGGGCGGGTCTGTTTCGGTCAAGGGGAATCGCCCGTGAAGTTGTTTGCGAAGTTGTTCGGCAAGAGCGCGCGAGAGGGCAGCGACAATGCCACTGCTCGTCATCGCGCACAGCCCGACGCGGAAGGCCAGCGTCCCCTCTTCCGGGACCAGGTCGCTGGGCCGGGCGGTGACATTTCCGGAGGTCAGGGCGCGCCGTCGGTTGACCCTGCGCAGTCCGGCGGCATAGGTTTCGGGCAACCGTCAACCTCAAGTACGGGTGGAGGGTTTTCCCCTATGTCGGCCCTGGTGTGTACGAGGTGCGGTAACCGCAACGCGGAGAACAGCCGCTTCTGCTCCAACTGTGGCGCCCCGCTGCGCGGTGGAGCCGCGGCCGAGCGGCCGTCCGAGACGACCTCCACGATCTCCATCTCCGGCATCGAGGCCTACGACGCCGAGGTCACCGGCCAGACGCAGCTGCCGGCGCTCTCTCCCGAGGCGCAGGCCGCCGTGGACGCGCTGCCGCTTGGCTCCGCCCTGCTGGTCGTGCGTCGCGGGCCGAACTCGGGCAGCCGCTTCCTTCTGGACGGCGACCTGACCACGGCCGGCCGCCATCCGCAGAGCGACATCTTCCTGGACGACGTGACCGTCTCGCGTCGTCACGTGGAGTTCCGCCGCGGTGCGGACGGCACGTTCACGGTGGCCGACGTGGGCAGCCTCAACGGCACGTACGTCAACCGAGAGCGGATCGACCAGGTCGCCCTGAACAACGGCGACGAGGTCCAGATCGGCAAGTACCGGCTGGTCTTCTACGCGAGCCAGCAGGGCTACTGACCGCTCCCGGACTCCGTCCGGGGGGACCCCAGGGAATGTCCATGCTGCAAACACCGAGCGGTGGTGCCGGCCACGGCACCGCCGCCACGGACGGTCTGATGAGCATCGGCACAGTGCTGAACGTGCTGCGCGAGGAGTTTCCCGAAGTCACCATCTCCAAGATTCGCTTCCTGGAGTCGGAGGGGCTCATCGAGCCGCAGCGGACCCCCTCCGGGTACCGCAAGTTCACCGTCGGCGACGTCGAGCGCCTCGGCCACGTCCTGCGGATGCAGCGCGACCACTACCTGCCGCTCAAGGTGATCCGAGAGCACCTGGACGCCATGGAGCGCGGCGAGGCCGTGGCGCTGCCCGCGGTGGGCCGGCAGCGGGACGGTGAGGCCGTTCTGGAGCCCCTGGAGGGGCCGACGGCCGCCCGGATCGGCAAGGACGAGCTGCTCGCCGCCGCCGAGATCGGCGAGGAGCAGCTCAAGGAGTGGGAGTCGTACGGCCTGCTCACTCCGATGCCGGACGGGGCGTACGACGCGGAGGCGGTCACCGTCGCCTCCCTCGTGGTGGAACTGGGGCGGTTCGGGATCGAGCCGCGGCACCTGAGGGCGATGAAGGCCGCCGCCGACCGCGAGGCGGGGCTCGTGGACCAGGTGGTGGCCCCGCTGAAGAGGCACCGCAATCCGCAGACCAGGGCCCACGCGGAGGCCCGTACGAAGGAGCTGGCGGCGCTCACGATGAGGCTGCACGCGGCTCTCGTGCAGACCGCGCTCGGCGTGCGACTGCCCTGAGCCGGGCACGCGTCGTGAGGCCGGATCGTCCCCCCGTTTCCTGCCCGACTACCCAAACGTCCCGGGCACGTCCTAGGGTTGCTGTGTGAACGAGCTCGATGTCGTAGGTGTCCGGGTCGAAATGCCCTCCAACCAACCGATCGTGCTCCTGCGTGAAGTGGGAGGCGACCGCTACCTCCCCATCTGGATCGGGCCGGGGGAGGCGACGGCGATCGCCTTCGCCCAGCAGGGCATGGCCCCCGCGCGACCGCTGACCCACGACCTGTTCAAGGACGTGCTGGAGGCCGTCGGCCAGGAGCTCACCGAAGTGCGCATCACCGACCTGCGTGAGGGCGTCTTCTACGCCGAGCTGGTGTTCGCCAGCGGAGTCGAGGTGAGCGCCCGTCCGTCCGACGCCATAGCGCTGGCGCTGCGCACCGGAACGCCGATCTACGGCAGCGACGGCGTGCTCGACGACGCGGGCATCGCGATCCCGGACGAGCAGGAGGACGAGGTGGAGAAGTTCCGCGAGTTCCTCGACCAGATCTCGCCGGAGGACTTCGGCACCAGCAGTCAGTGAGGCGGGGCCGGCCCGGCGGACCCCGGTGGTCCGTGAGCGGCCGGTCCGCAGGCGATCACGACTCAAATGCCCGCATTTGCCAGCGGCCCGTGCGAGCGTCCTGCGGCTCGCTCCGAGCGCATTCGGCTAGCCTTTCCCCGCGATGGGGCACGGGAAACCACTCTCAGGGTGATTATCACTCGGCGTGCCGAGTGTGGCGGTCGTTGACGCACCCCGGGTGGCTGCCTACCGTCGAGGAGGCAGGTCAAGGACGGAGGTCGGCGTGAGAAGCAGCGGCGACGGTACGGCTGGGGGTGCCCCCGGACGAGGTCAGGGGGACAGCGGACCGTACCCTCCCCCAAGCTCTCAGCCGCGTTCGAGTTGGGGGGAGCCCCATCACGGCAACGCGGCCGATCACGTCCCGCAGCGACCTGCGGCCGTGCCGAGCAGCGGAGGGGCGGCGTCGATGGCGTCCGAGCAGATCGGCTACCGCGGGCCGACGGCCTGCGCGGCCGCCGGCATCACGTACCGGCAACTGGACTACTGGGCGCGCACCGGGCTGGTCGAGCCGAGTGTGCGGCCCGCGTACGGCTCGGGGACGCAGCGGCTCTACAGCTTCCGGGACGTCGTCGTCCTGAAGATCGTCAAGCGCTTCCTGGACACCGGTGTGTCGCTGCAGAACATCCGCACCGCGGTGCAGCACCTGCGGGAGAGCGGCTTCCGGGACCTGGAGCGCATGACGCTGATGAGCGACGGCGCCACGGTCTACGAGTGCACCTCGCCGGATGAGGTCCACGCACTGCTCCAAGGCGGCCAGGGCATCTTCGGGATCGCTGTCGGGGTCGTCTGGCGGGACGTCGAGAGCGCGCTGTCCCAGCTGCACGGCGAGCGGACCGACACCGGCGAGACCCTGGTGGGGCCCAACCCGGCCGACGAACTGGCGCGGCGGCGCAACCGGGCCGTCTGAGGCGGAAGCGACGGCAGCCCGGTCGTTGTACAGGGGCATTGTCAGTGGCGTAGGGCAGCATCGGACATGTGAGAAACGCTCCCACGATCCTGCATCTCGACATGGATGCCTTCTACGCCTCGGCGGAGCAGGCGTCCAAGCCGAGTCTGCGCGGGAAGGCCGTCGTCGTGGGCGGACTGGGGCCGCGTGGGGTCGTCGCGACGGCCTCGTACGAGGCGCGGGTGTTCGGGGTGCGGTCGGCCATGCCGATGGCCCAGGCGCGGCGGCTGGCGCCGAACGCCGCGTATCTGGTGCCGCGGTTCGGGTTCTACCGGGCGATCAGCGAGCAGGTCATGGCGCTTCTGCACGCGCTGTCGCCCCTGGTGGAGCCGCTGAGCCTGGACGAGGCGTTCGTGGACCTGGAGGCCGGTGAGACCGCCTGGGACGCGGCCTCGGCTCGGCTGGTGGGGGAGAAGCTGCGGGCCGACATACGGGCCGTGACGGGGCTCACCGGGTCCGTGGGGCTCGCGGCGTCCAAGATGCTCGCGAAGATCGCCTCCGAGGAGGCCAAGCCGGACGGACTGGTGCTGATCGAGCCCGGGACCGAGCGGGCGATGCTCGGGCCGATGTCGGTGCGGACCCTGCCGGGGGTGGGACCGGCGACGGGGGACCATCTGCGGCGGGCCGGGATCACCACGGTCGACGACCTCGCCGAGGCCGGGGAGGACGAGCTCGTACGGCTGCTGGGCAAGGCGCACGGGCACGCGCTGCACGCCATGGCGCTGGCACACGACGAACGGCCCGTGGTGGCCGAGCGCGAGGCCAAGTCGGTGTCCGTCGAGGACACGTACGACGTGGACATCCATGACCGGCTGCGGGTGGGGCTGGAGGTGCAGCGGCTCGCCGACCGCTGTGTGCGGCGGCTGCGGGCGGCGGGGCTG
This sequence comes from Streptomyces sp. C1-1, assembly GCF_050214755.1. Lineage (NCBI taxonomy): Bacteria > Bacillati > Actinomycetota > Actinomycetes > Kitasatosporales > Streptomycetaceae > Streptomyces > Streptomyces sp. C1-1. The sequence continues at coordinate 8,303,393 of NZ_CP189826.1, forward strand.
TCGGGGCGGACCATCGTGCTGAAGGTGCGGCGGTACGACTTCTCCACCCTGACCCGGTCGGAGACGCTGCGGGGGCCGACCGACGATCCGGCGGTGGTGCGGGAGTCCGCCGCACGGTTGCTGGACTCCGTGGACACGACGGGGGGTGTGCGGTTGCTGGGCGTCGGGGTGAGCGGGCTGGCCGACTACACGCAGGAGGATCTGTTCGCCCAGGCGGCCGGGGAAGGAGCGGCCGAGCAGGTGGCGGAGGAGGGGGACCAGGAGCCGGTCGAGGAGCGGCAGGTGGTCGTCGAGCGGCGGTGGCCCGCTGGGCACGACGTGCGGCACGCCGAGTTCGGGCACGGATGGGTGCAGGGGAGCGGGCTGGGCCGGGTGACCGTGCGCTTCGAGACACCCGGGTCGGAGCCGGGGCGGGTGCGCACGTTCCGGGTCGACGATCCTGACCTGGAACCGGCAGAACCGCTGCCGTTGGTCGAGGGGGCGGCGGGCGTCTCCGCGGAGGGGGTCGGTGCGTGACCGGACAAGGGGTGGGCTCTAGGCGTCCGCGTCCTCCGTTCCCGCCAGCTTGCCGAAGGTACGGTCCGGGAAGGGGGGTGGGGGCGCCACGTCCAGGCCGTAGTGGTGGTAGAGCTGCAGTTCCTGCTCGGGCGAGAGGTGGCGGCCCACACCGAAGTCGGGCGCGTCCTTGATCAGGGAGCGCTCGAAGGGGATGTGGAGGGTGCCTTCGATCAGCTCGCTGGGTTCCAGGGGGACGAAGGCGTCGCGGGAGAACAGGCCGGTGCGTATCGCCGCCCACTCCGGCACACCGGTCGCGTCGTCGAGGTAGACCTCGTCGACGGTACCGATCTTGGTGCCGTTGCGGTCGAACGCCTTGCGGCCGATCAGGTTGCGCGGATCGATGTCGGTCTGCACGTGCCCTCCTCTTGCTCGCAACTCGTCCTTAGCACTACAAAAGAGCACAACGGGACGGGCGGCCACTCGAAGACGCCTGTGTTGTGCCCGCTGGTAGGCTGACACTGGCTGCTGACCCCGTGCGGGAGAGTCCTCCGGAGAACCCGGAGGCGCCGAAGGAGCAAATCCTCCCCGGAATCTCTCAGGCTCACGTACCGCACGGACGAGGTCACTCTGGAAAGCAGGGCGGGTGTCGACGGCTTCCGCTCTCACCGACGGTGAAAACCGGGCGCCTCCGGGCGGTCCGGTGAAGCTCTCAGGTTGAGATGACAGAGGGGGAGGCCGTTCGGGTACCCGCGCCGTGGTGCCCCTCGAAGGTCGCGTCAGACCAGGAGGCCTCCGCAATGACCGCCCACCGCATTCCGCTCTCCGAGCTCGAACAGGGAATCCCCTTCGAGCAGCGCCACATCGGCCCCGACCACGAGGCGCGGGCGAAGATGCTCGCGCAGGTCGGGTACGGCTCGCTGGACGAGCTGACCGCCGCCGCGGTACCGGACGTGATCAAGAACGCCGACGCGCTCGACCTGCCGGGCGCCCGGACCGAGGCCGAGGTGCTCGCCGAGCTGCGTTCGCTCGCCGACCGCAACCAGGTCCTCGGCTCCATGATCGGCCTCGGCTACTACGGCACCTTCACCCCGCCGGTCATCCTGCGGAACGTGATGGAGAACCCGGCCTGGTACACGGCCTACACGCCGTACCAGCCGGAGATCTCGCAGGGCCGGCTGGAGGCCCTGCTCAACTTCCAGACCGTGGTGGCCGACCTCACCGGACTGCCCACCTCCGGTGCCTCCCTGCTCGACGAGGGGACGGCGGCCGCGGAGGCCGTGGCGCTCTCCCGCCGTATGGGGAAGAACAAGAAGGGCCTCTTCCTCGTCGACGCGGACGCGCTGCCGCAGACCATCGCGGTCATCGAGACCCGCGCCGAGCCGGCGGGCGTGGAGGTCGTCGTCGCCGACCTGCGTGACGGCATCCCGGCCGACCTCGCCGGGCGCGAGATCAACGGCGTACTGGTGCAGTACCCCGGCGCCTCCGGTGCGGTGAGCGACATCAAGCGGGTCATCGACCAGGCGCACGAGCTCGGCGCGCTCGTCACCGTGGCCGCCGACCTGCTCGCGCTGACGCTGCTGAAGTCGCCCGGGGAGCTCGGCGCGGACATCGCCGTCGGTACGACGCAGCGGTTCGGTGTGCCGATGGGCTTCGGCGGGCCGCACGCCGGCTACATGGCCGTACAGGAGAAGTTCGCGCGCAGCCTGCCCGGGCGGCTCGTCGGCGTGTCCGTGGACGCGGACGGGCACAAGGCGTACCGGCTGGCGCTGCAGACCCGTGAGCAGCACATCCGCCGCGAGAAGGCCACCAGCAACATCTGTACGGCCCAGGTGCTGCTCGCCGTCATGGCCGGCATGTACGCCGTCTACCACGGACCGCAGGGCCTGAAGGGCATCGCGCGGCGCACCCACCGGTACGCCGCCATCCTGGCCGAGGGGCTGCGGGCCGGCGGGGTCGAGGTCGTGCACGGCTCCTACTTCGACACCCTGACCACGCGCGTCCCCGGACAGGCGGCCGAGATCGTCGCCGCGGCGCGGGACAACGGCGTCAACCTGCGGCTCGTCGACGCCGACCACGTCTCCATGGCGTGCGACGAGACCACCGGCCGGGCCCAGCTGAGCGCCGTGTGGAGCGCGTTCGGGGTCAAGGGCGACATCGAGGCGCTGGACGCCGTCGTCGAGGAGGCCCTGCCGCAGGACCTGCTGCGCGACGACGACATCCTCACCCACCCCGTCTTCCAGCAGCACCGCTCCGAGACCGCGATGCTGCGCTACCTGCGCCGGCTCGCCGACCGGGACTACGCGCTCGACCGCGGCATGATCCCGCTGGGCTCGTGCACCATGAAGCTCAACGCGACGACCGAGATGGAGCCGGTCACCTGGCCCGAGTTCGGGCAGCTGCACCCCTTCGCGCCCGCCGAGCAGGCCCAGGGCTACCTGACGCTCATCCGCGAGCTGGAGGAGCGGCTGGCCGAGGTCACCGGGTACGACAAGGTGTCGCTGCAGCCCAACGCCGGGTCGCAGGGCGAGCTGGCCGGTCTCCTCGCCGTACGCGGGTACCACCGGGCCAACGGGGACGCGCAGCGGACCGTCTGCCTCATCCCGTCGTCCGCGCACGGCACGAACGCGGCCAGCGCCGTCATGGCGGGCATGAAGGTCGTCGTCGTCAAGACCGCCGAGGACGGCGAGATCGACGTCGAGGACCTGCGGGCGAAGATCGAGCAGTACCGCGACGAGCTGGCGGTGCTGATGATCACCTACCCGTCGACGCACGGTGTGTTCGAGGAGCACGTCGCGGACATCTGCGCGCAGGTGCACGACGCCGGCGGGCAGGTGTACGTCGACGGCGCCAACCTCAACGCGCTCGTGGGCCTCGCCAAGCCGGGCCACTTCGGCGGTGACGTCTCGCACCTCAACCTGCACAAGACCTTCTGCATCCCGCACGGCGGCGGCGGTCCGGGCGTCGGCCCGGTCGGCGTGCGCGCGCACCTGGCGCCGTACCTGCCCAACCACCCGCTGCAGCCGGCCGCCGGGCCGGAGACGGGCGTCGGTCCGATCTCCGCGGCGCCCTGGGGCTCGGCGGGCATCCTGCCGATCTCGTGGGCCTACGTCCGGCTCATGGGCGGCGAGGGGCTGAAGCGGGCCACGCAGGTGGCCGTGCTCTCCGCCAACTACATCGCCAAGCGGCTCGAGCCCCACTACCCGGTGCTCTACACCGGTCCCGGCGGGCTGGTCGCGCACGAGTGCATCATCGATCTGCGACCGCTGACCAAGGCGACCGGCGTGAGCGTGGACGATGTCGCCAAGCGGCTCATCGACTACGGGTTCCACGCGCCGACGATGTCGTTCCCGGTGGCCGGCACGCTGATGATCGAGCCGACCGAGTCCGAGGACATCGGTGAGCTCGACCGGTTCTGCGAGGCGATGATCGCCATTCGCGCCGAGATCGAGAAGGTCGCCGCGGGCGAGTGGCCGGCGGACGACAACCCGCTGCGGGGCGCCCCGCACACCGCCGCCGCGCTGGGCGGGGAGTGGGAGCACGCCTACTCGCGTGCGGAGGCCGTCTTCCCGGGCGGGGTCTCGGCCGCCGACAAGTACTGGCCGCCGGTGCGCCGGATCGACCAGGCATACGGCGACCGCAACCTCGTCTGCTCCTGCCCGCCGCTGGACGCGTACGAGGACTGAGCCGGCAGGCTTGGAGGAGGGCCCCGCTTCGGTGGGGCCCTTTTCCGTCAGGCCGTGGCGAGGGAGATCTCCGTCGACTTGATCAGGGCGACGACCGATGCGCCGGCCGCCAGACCGAGGTCCTGCGCGGCGTCCGTGGTGATCGCGGACGTCAGCTCGGCGCCCTGGATTGCCATCTTGACCAAGGCCATGGCGCCGCCGGTCGCGATGCCGGTGACCGTCCCGGGCAGTTGGTTGCGGATGGACAGGCCCGCGACCGGGGCGGTGGCCAGGGAGATCTCGGTCGACTTCACCAGGGCGCGCACTGCGGTGCCTTCGGTGAGGCCGAGGTCCTCGACGGACTCCCGGGTGATCGCCGCGGTGATGTCCTGGCCGCCGGTGAGGCGCACCTTGACGGTCGCCATCACCTCGCCGGGGGTGACGGCGGTGACCGTGCCGGGGATCTGGTTGCGGATGCTCAGGGTCATGGGCAAACCCTAGGGCCGGGGGCCCGTCATGCCGGGTATGCGTGCGTCTGCGTCGCCTTGACCGTCGCCCAGACCACAGAGCCGGGGTGCAGGTCGAGTTCGGCCGCGGCGACCGTGGTGAGGTCGGCGGCCAGCGGGAGTTCGCCGGTGAGGTCGGCGCGGATCTGGTCGCCGTGGGTCTCCAGACCGGCCACCTCGCAGCGCCAGTGGTTGCGGGCGCTGGAGCCGGTGGGCGGGTCGCGGAAGAGGGTGACGGCGCTGGGCGGGAACGCGACGAAGACCGGGCCGGACAGGTTCTCGGTGGTGGTGATGGCGGGGCCGGTGTCGACGTGGACGGTGTGGCCTTCGGCCCGGCCCTTGTAGAGGTTCAGGCCGACCAGCCTGGCGATGTAGTCCGTACGGGGGTGACGGGCGATGTCGGAGGGCGTGCCCTCCTGGACGACCTCGCCGTGCTCGACGACCACCAGCCGGTCGGCCAGCACCATCGCGTCCAGCGGGTCGTGTGTGACGAGTACGGCCACGGCCTCGAACTCCGCCAGGTGACGGCGGAGTTGAGCGCGTACGTCGAGGCGGGTGCGGGCGTCGAGGGCGGCGAGGGGTTCGTCGAGGAGGAGCAGACGGGGGTTGGTGGCGAGGGCGCGGGCGAGGGCCACGCGCTGGGCCTGGCCGCCGGAGAGGCGGCGGGGTCTGGCGGTGAGGTGGTCCGCCAGGCCCATGCGGGTCAGCCACTCGGTGGCGCGGGCCCGGGACTCGGCCTTCGAGGCGCCCTGACAGCGCGGGCCGAAGGCGACGTTGTCCAGGGCGGTGAGGTGGGGGAAGAGGAGGTAGTCCTGGAAGACGACGCCGACGGGGCGGTTCTCGGGGGGTGTACGGGTCAGGTCGGTGCCGTCGAGGCGGAGGTGGCCGTCGGTGAGGGGGGTGAGGCCGGCGAGGGCGCGCAGGGCGGTGGTCTTGCCGGCTCCGTTGGGGCCGAGGAGGGCGAGGACGTCGCCGGGGGCCGCGGCGAGGGTGATGTCCAGGCGGAAGTGGGGGTGGGTCACCTGGAGGCGGGCGTCCAGGGCGGGTTCTGCCCACCCTTCGGCCGGGATGGGCTTCCCACTCGCACCAGCCATGACGGTTTCGTCTTCGGGTGCGGGTGGCCCCTGTGCGGGCTGAGCGCCCTCGGCGGCTGCGGGGTGGGAGTTCGGCATCAGACGGCCCTCGGGTCCGGCAGGGTTCGGGGTCGGGCGGGCTTCGGGATCGGCCGGGTTCGCAGTCACGAGGTTGTCATCCAGCGGTCTCGTAGGCCTGCCAGTACCGCGATCGAGACGATCAGGAGTACCAGGCTGAGGGCGATGGCCGCCTCCGGGTTGTTCTGGAGGGCCAGATAGACCGCCAGGGGCATCGTCTGGGTGCGGCCGGGGAAGTTGCCCGCGAAGGTGATCGTCGCGCCGAACTCGCCCAGTGCCCTCGCCCAGGCCAGGACGGCGCCCGCGGCGATGCCGGGGGCGATGAGGGGCAGCGTGACGCGGCGGAACGCGGTGAAGCGGGAGGCGCCCAGGGTGGTGGCGGCCTCCTCGTAACGGGGGTCAGCCGCGCGCAGGGTGCCCTCGACGCTGATGACGAGGAACGGCAGCGCCACGAAGGTCTCGGCGACCACGACGCCGGTCGTGGTGAAGGGGAGCGTGATGCCGAACCACGAGTCCAGCCACTGGCCGACGATGCCGTTGCGGCCGAGGGCGAGGAGGAGGGCGACGCCGCCGACGACCGGGGGCAGGACGAGGGGCAGGGTCACCAGGGCCCGTACCAGACGGCGGCCGGGAAAGTCGGTGCGGGCCAGCAGCCAGGCCAACGGGACGCCGATGACCAGGCACACCAGTGTCGCCGAGGTGGCGCACACCAGGGACAGCCGCAGCGCCTGCCACACCTCGGCGCTGGTCAGCTGGTCGGGGAGGGTGCTCCAGGGAGCCCGGACGAGGAGGGCGAGCAGCGGCAGGAGGAGGAAGGCCAGTCCGAGCAGGGCGGGGAGCAGGAGGGGCAGCGGGACCCCGCGTCCCCGCGGCCGGCGCCCGTACGACGTCCGCCCGCGCGGCCTGCGCGGGCGGGAGCCGGTCTCGCCCTGGCGGTCTTCGCGCCGGAAGGTCTTGCGGACACGGCCGGGCCGCGGGCCGCCCTCAAGGGTGTCGGCCGCGGCGTCGGGCTCGTCGCCGGAGGTCATGGCTTGAGGAACCCGGCCCCGCTCAGGACCTTCTGGCCCTCGGCGGACTTGACCAGCTGGATGAAGGCCTGGGCCGCGGCGGCGTTCGGCGCGTCCTTGAGCAGGGCGATCGGGTAGTCGTTGATGGCGTTGGCGGACTCGGGGAATTCCACGCCCTCCACCTTGTCACCGGCGGCCTTCACGTCCGTCTTGTAGACGACGGACGCGTCGGCCTCCTTCAGTTCGACCTTCGTCAGGGCGCTCTTGACGTCCTGTTCGTAGGAGACCGGGGTGAGCTTCAGCTTGCTCGCGTCGAGGGCCTTCTGAGCCGCGGCGCCGCAGGGCACCGTCTTGTCGCACAGGACGACTTTCAGGCCCGACCTGGTGAGGTCCTTCAGGGAGGAGACCTTGTCGGGGTTGCCCGGCAGCGTGGCGATCTCCAGCTGGTTGCGGACGAAGGTGGCCGGGGCGCCGACCGCGTCCTTCTTGTCCGTCACGATCGCCATCGTCTTGGGGCTGGCGGCGGCGAAGACGTCGGCCGGGGCGCCGCCCGTGATGCTCGCCGCGAGGGTGTCGCTGCCGCCGAAGTTGAAGGTGACCTTCGTGCCGGGGTGTTCCTTCTCGAACTCCTTGCCCAGGGTCGTGAAGCTCTCCTGGAGGGAGGCGGCGGCGAAGACGGTGACCGTGCCGGACAGCTTCGCCGACTCGGACGGCGCGGGGGCGGACTTCGTGTCGTGCGAGTCGGAGGACGAGCAGGCGGTCAGGGCCAGCAGCGCGGCGGCTCCAGCGCCGGCCGCCTGCAGGGTCCGGCGGGTCCGGCGCGCGGAACGGGTCATCACGGGGTGCACTCCCTCGGTTGCCTCCTGGAGGAGCCCGTCGGGCCCCTCCCATGCGTCGATCATACTGGCGCATATGCGAGGCGTAAGTCTCCTGTCGGTTCGCATGAGCTGGCCCGATGGGCGCTGTGGGTGCGCATGTGCGTTCGTACGGGACGAGGGGGGCGGACGGGTCAGGTGCGGTCGATGTGGACGTTGGTCGACTTCACACGGGCCGTGGCCTCCATGCCTACCTCCAGACCCAGTTCCTCCACCGCCTCGCGGGTCAGGAGGGAGACCAGGCGGTGCGGGCCGGCCTGGATCTCGACCTGGGCGGCGACGTCCCCGAGCTTGATCGCGGTGACGATCCCGGGAAAGGCGTTGCGGACCGAGGTGTACGGGGCTTCGTCCTCGGTGCTGCCTGCCTTGGCGAGTTCGACGGAGAAGGCCGCCAGTGCCCGGCCGTCGATGAGCCGGCGTCCGCCCTCGTCGCGGTGGGTCGCGACCCGGCCGGCGTCGGCCCAACGGCGTGCGGTGTCCGGGCTGACGCCGAGCAGCCGTGCTGCCTGGCCGATCGTGTAGCTCTGCATGCGGTCACGATAGGGCCGGGAAGGGGTCTCGGCGGACGGCTCGGGTGCCCCTGTCGTGCTGCGCGTCGACATGCGGGGTCGGACGGATCAGGAAAGCCCCGACTCCCTGAGGACCGCCCGTACGGTCTCGTCGTCGATGCGGTGGCCGAGGCGCCGGAGGACGTCGAACCCCTGGTGCAGCGTGCCCCGTTGCAGCGAGCGGCGCGCTCCCGTGTCCAGTTCGTGCCACAGCACGGGGTTGGCGATCAGGACCCGGGGGTCGAGTTCCAGCCGGTGGCCGTGGACGTCCCTGAGCACCAGGTGGGAGGAGACGCCGCCGTACTGCGTCACCGTCACGAGGGCGTCCGTGTGGATCGTCCGCCGGTGCAGGGGGCCGCGTGCCGTGAGGCGGCCCGCGCCCGCTGTGACGTGTGGCGGAAGCAGGACCGTGAAGACCGCGAGGGAGAGGGCGAGCCAGACCAGTGCGCGCAGGGGCGTCAGGGTCCGGGCGTCCCAGTCGACCAGTTCGGCCATGGCGCAGAAGACGACCGCGCAGCACCCGGCCAGCCGTGCGCTGCCACGCCAGTGGCGGTCGTCGGCCGGGCTCTGCGGTCCGCTGCCTCGCATATCGAGACCGTAGGCCGGGGCGCGTGCGAGGACGACGGGCCTTGACGGGGTCCTGACGGCGGGAGGGCCGGTCTTGACGCGATTCTGACGCCGTGCCTCAGCCGGTGTGCACGCGCGGCCGGCGGGCGCGGTCCGGTTCCGCCTCGCGCAGGACCTCCCGGGTGACCGGGGCGACCTCGCCCTGGCCGAAGAGGAAGAAGCGCAGGAAGTTCGCGAAGGGGGTGCCCTCGGTCCACTCGAAGTAGATGTGCGGGATGCAGCCCGTGGTGTCGCGGACGTGGAGGAGGAGCGCGGCCAGGGCGTTGGGGATGGAGGAGGACTCCAGGGTCAGTACGCGGTAGCGGTTGTGCAGGACCTCGCCGCGCACCGTGAGACCGGCCTCGAACTCGGAGGGGTCGGTGACCGTGACCTCGACGAAGACGAAGTCCTCCGCCTCGGGCATGTCGTTGTCGGCGCGGATCTGCTCGATCTTGTCGCGGTACTCGGCCTTGTCCCGCTGATCGGGCTCATTGGCGATGAACCGTATCCGCCGGCTCGCGATGTCCCGGATGAATCGTTCCGCCATCCCGTCCAGCTGGACTTCGGTGACCCGCAGTTCGAAGGCGCGGGCCAGCCGGGACAGCAGGGAGACCAGGATGATGCCGGCGATGAAGCAGGCGCCGATCTTGACGCCGTCGGGGCGTTCGACGACGTTGGCGCCGGTGACGTAGAGCAGGACCGCCGAGACGACGCCGAAGCCGATCGTCCAGCCGCGCTGCCCCGCGCGGCGGGCGGCGATGGTCACCGCGATTCCCGCGGACGACATGAGCACCAGGACGCCGGTGGCGTAGGCGCCGCCCTGGGCGTCGACGTTCGCGTCGAAGATCCAGGTGACCAGGAAGGCGATCAGGGTGAAGACGATGACCATCGGGCGCACCGCGCGGGCCCAGTGCGGGGCCATGCCGTAGCGGGGCAGGTAGCGCGGCATCAGGTTGAGCAGGCCGGCCATCGCGGAGGCGCCCGCGAACCACAGGATGGCGATGGTGGAGACGTCGTAGACCGTGCCGAAGGCGTTGCCCAGGTACTCGTGGGCGAGGTAGGCGAGGGCGCGTCCGTTGGCCTGGCCGCCGGGCTTGAACTCCTTCTCGGGGATCAGCACGGTGGTGATGAAGCTCGTGACGATCAGGAAGACGCTCATGATCAGGGCGGCGGTCGTGAGGAGCTTCTTCGTGTCGCGGATGCGGCCCTTGGGGTTGTCCTCGGTGTCGCCGGGGTCGCCCTGGACGTGCGGCATGACGGCCACGCCGGTCTCGAAGCCGGACAGGCCCAGCGCGAGTTTGGGGAAGACCAGCAGGGCCACGCCGATCATGGCGAAGACGTTGCCGTGCTCGGCCGTCAGGGCGCTCGTCCAGTCGGTGACGACGTGCCCCGCGGTGACCACGTGCCACAGGCCGACGGCGACGACGACCGCGTTGAGGCTGAGGTAGGCCACCACCAGGGCCACCGCGACGCCGATCGCCTCCAGGAAGCCCTTGAGGAAGACCGCGCCGAGCAGGGCGACGAGGACCAGCGTGATCAGCATCTGCCGGCCGTGCAAGGCGCTGGTCAGGTGCGGGTTCTCGACCATGTGGGTGGCCGCGTCCGCGGCGGAGAGGGTGATGGTGATCAGGAAGTCGGTGGCCGCGAAGCCGAGCAGCGCCAGGACGAAGAGCTTGCCCTTCCAGAACGACAGCAGACGTTCCAGCATGGCGATCGAGCCCTCGCCGTGCGGGCTCTCCTCGGCGACGCGGCGGTAGACGGGCAGCGCGCCGGCGAGCGTGACGATCACGAGCACGACGGTCGCCACCGGGGACAGCAGGCCGGCGGCGAGGGCCGCGATGCCCGGCTGGTAGCCCAGAGTCGAGAAGTAGTCGACGCCGGTCAGACACATCACCCGGTACCAGCGCTGGCCCTTGTGCGGCGGTTCCGGCCGGGCGTGCGGCGCCTGCTGGACGCCCTTGCCCATGTCGGAGAGGCCCTCCAGCATCCAGGCCCGCAGGCGACTGGGGGGTGGGTGCTCGGTGGTGGCCATCGGCGTGCTCCTGATGTGCGGCTCGGCGTGTGGTGGGGGCCATCACGCGGACGGCGGCACCAGCGTAAGCGGAGCGTGACGTGCGGGCCCACGGATGAGGGGGGCGAGGGCGTCAAGCTTGCGTTAAGACCGTCCTGGTGAGAGCCGTCCGCACGGCCGGGCCGGAGCGCACGGCCGTTGCGGGGGCCGGATGGGCTGGACGGGGGAGGGACGAGGGTGCACACCCAGCGTCATCTCCGGGGCGTCGGGGAGCCGGGGTGGCTCCGCCCCCTTGGCGCGTCCTTGACGCAATCTTGGACGCTGTCAGGTACACGGCCGGAACAGGCCCGAGGGCCCGAGCCGTTCGTCTGATGTGACGTCGACTCATCCCGCCCGCACGGAGCCCGGCCAGAGATCCCGGCACATGGTGATCTGCGGCGACGACGGGCTCGCGCACCGGCTCGCCGTCGAGCTGGACGCCGTGTGCGGCGAGATCGTCACGGTCGTGCTGCCGTCGGCGAGCGACCAGCACGGCGCCCAGGTCGCCGAGCTGCACCGCGACCCGGAGTCGCCGGTCGAACTGCACGTCTCCGCGCGCCCGGACGAGCGCACCCTGCGCGCGGCGGGCGTGGAGCGGGCGGCGGCACTCGCCCTCACCTACCGCGACGACCAGGTCAACATGACCGCCGCTCTGCTGGCCCGCACTGTCAACCCCTCCGTCCGGCTGGTCGTCCGGATGTTCGACCGCGAGCGCGGCCGTCATCTGGAGCGGCTGCTGGACCGGGCGGCCGGACTGTGCGAGGACATCGCGCAGGACACCTCCACGACGGTGCTCTCCGACGCCGACACCGCCGTACCGGAGCTCGTGGCCGCCGCGGCGCTGGGCCGCGGACACACCCTCCAGGTCGAGGACAGGGTCTTCCGCGGCGTCGTACGCCCCGCCGGTACCCCGTCGCATGCCACCGACCTGGCCACCCTGGCCGTTCTGTCCGGCGCCCACCAGGACGACCCGGCCAGCCAGGACAGCGCGGAGACGCCCGGCGAGGAGGGCACCCAGCTGTTGCCCGACACCGGCACCGCGTGGCAGCGGCAGGGTACGCACGGCCGGCTGATGCTGGAGGAGGTCGGCCGGCATCCGGCCGAACCGGCCATCCGTGTCCGGCACTTCCGCCCGCGCAAGTGGCTTCGGGCGCGCCTGGCGAACCTGCCGTGGAAGGTCTTCCTCTCGCATCAACTGGCGGCCGTGTACGGGGCGTTGGCAGCCGTCGTGGTGGCCCTGTCGACCGCCACCGCGCTCTTCACGGACGAACATCCGTGGTGGAAGAACTTCTACTTGCCGCTGCTGGACATCTTCACCATGGGCGACCCCGCCACCGAGGAGTCCCCCGCCCGCCGTGTGCTCCAACTGCTCGCCGGTTTCGTCGGCTTGGCCGTGCTGCCGCTCGTGGTCGCCTCGACCATGAACGCCACCGAGGCCTTCCGCACCGCCTCGGCGAGCCATCCCCCCGACGAGGACGTGAACGGTCATATCGTGCTGGTCGGCCTCGGCATGGTCGGCACCCGGGTGCTGGCCCGGCTGCACGGCACCGGACACCAGGTCGTGGCCATCGAGTGCGACCCGCGGGCCCGCGGTATCGCCCTCGCGCGCGAACTCGGCATCCCGCTGATCCTGGACGACGCCTCGATCCCCGGGGTGCTCGAACGGGCCCGGGTCCGGCACAGCCGCTCGCTGCTCGTCCTCACCCGCGACGACGGCCGCAACCTCGACATCGTCATGGCGGTGCGGGAGACCGACCCCGAGGTGCGCGTGGTGACACGGTTGTACGACGACGGGTTCGCGGCCACCGTCCAGCGCACCCTGCGCGCCTCCTACCCGGATGCCCTGACCCGGAGCCGGAGCGTCTCCGCGCTGGCCGCGCCCTCGTTCGCTGCCGCGATGATGGGCCGCCATGTGCTGGGCGTGATGCCGGTGGAACGCGGGTCGCTGCTGTTCACCTGCGTCGACGTGGCCGGGCACCCGGAGCTGGAGGGGCGCTCGGTGCACGAGGCGTTCCGGGAGAACGAGTGGCGTGTGCTGGCCGTCGGCACCGCCGGCGGGCCGCTTCCGCAGCCCGCGGCCGCGGATGCCCCGGCCGGGACCCGTTTCGATCGGACCGGTTTCGACTGGCGTCCTGAGCAGGGCCGCCTGCTGCGGGCGGGGGACCGGGTGGTCCTCGCGACCACGCGACGCGGCCTGGACATCCTCCTGGCGGACGTTCGTCCGTGACGGACCGCCGAGCGCAAAGATCCCGACAAGCCGGTGTGCCGGGTTCCCGGCTGGACACCCGCACGACAGCCGGGCGTGGTAGACAACGCCGATGACGGTACGGAACGTTCACGGCCGTGGTGAGAGGACTGGGTGACCGGTGATGCTGAAGACCTTCCGTTGGGCGTTCGCGGCCACCGTGCTCGGGCTGGCCGCAGGGGTGCTCTACGGAGGCTGGACCGCGTTCGGCATCGTGGCGATCCTGGCCGTGCTGGAGATCTCCCTGTCGTTCGACAACGCCGTGGTCAACGCCGGGATCCTGAAGAAGATGAGCGCCTTCTGGCAGACGATCTTCCTCACCGTCGGCGTGCTCATCGCGGTCTTCGGCATGCGGCTGCTCTTCCCGGTCGTCATCGTCGCCGTCACCGCGAAGCTGAACCCGTACGACGCCGTCCACCTGGCGCTGACGGAGAAGAACCGCTACGAGCAGCTGGTGACCGACGCGCACCCGGCGATCGCCGCGTTCGGCGGCATGTTCCTGCTGATGATCTTCCTGGACTTCATCTTCGAGGACCGTGACATCCAGTGGCTGGGCTGGATCGAGCGCCCGCTGGCCAAGCTGGGCAAGGTCGACATGCTGTCGGTCTGCATCGCGCTGATCGTCCTGCTGATCACGTCGTTCACCTTCGCCACCCACGCCCACCAGCACGGCGGCGCGCACGCCGACAAGGCGCAGACCGTCCTAGTCTCCGGCATCGCGGGCCTGGTCACCTACCTGGTCGTCGGCGGCCTGTCCGGCTACTTCGAGAACAGGCTGGAGGACGAGGAGGAGCGGGAGCGGGAGCAGCGCGAGCCCTCGGCGGGCACCCTCGTGGGCCGAGCCGCGTTCTTCATGTTCCTCTACCTGGAGGTCCTGGACGCGTCCTTCTCCTTCGACGGCGTGATCGGCGCGTTCGCCATCACCAACGACATCGTGCTGATGGCGCTCGGCCTGGGCATCGGCGCCATGTACGTCCGTTCGCTGACGGTCTACCTGGTCCGCCAGGGCACCCTGGACGACTACGTCTACCTGGAGCACGGCGCCCACTACGCGATCGGCGCCCTGGCCGTGATCCTCATGGTCACCATCCAGTACCAGATCAACGAGGTCGTCACCGGTCTCATCGGCGTCGTCCTGATCGCCTGGTCCTTCTGGTCCTCCGTGCGCCGCAACCGCGCGCTCGCCGCCGCCGAGAGCGAGGCGGAGCGGGCCGACTCGGTCTCCGTGCGCTAGCACCGCCTGATCGGCTCCGCCCTGATCGGCTCGGCCCTGATCGGCTCCGTAATGTTCGCGTGCGGAGCCGAATGTTTCGACCGATCGGGAAGTGACGGGCGAGGATCCGCGCCCCTGCCGGACCGAGCCTGAGTCCCCCACTGCCGCCGCTGTGCGACGTCGCGCGCAGATTCACCGCGTTCAAGGGGTTGCCACCGTTTAGGAGCTGTCTCTAGGGTGCGGCAACAGCGAAGCTTTCTGGATCATCTCCGAAACTTTCGGTCCCAGCGGACGGTCGTTGACGCGCCGTCCCTACCCCAAGGAGCGCAAAATGGGCGACCGGGCACTGTCCCGCCGCGGGTTCCTGGCGGCCTCCGCCGCGGCCGGTCTGGGCATGACGGCTCTGAGCGGATGCGGCGGCGACTCGGACGGAGGGTCGGCCGACGGGAAGACCACGATCGAGTGGTGGAACATCTCCACCACGGAACCCACCAAGACCGTCTGGGCGGGTCTGGCCAAGAAGTTCGAGGCGCAGAACCCCAAGGTCAAGGTGAAGATCGTGCAGCTGGAGAACGACGCCTACAAGTCGAAGATGACGGCGCTGACCGCCTCCGGGAAGCTCCCGGACATCTTCCACACCTGGGGCGGCGGCGTTCTCCAGCAGCAGGTGGACGCCGGGCTCGTCGAGGACCTCACCGACCGGACCAAGCCGTGGGTCGACGGCATGCTCTCCGTCGCCAAGCAGGCGTACATCCTCGACAACAAGACGTACGGCATCCCGTTCGACATCGGCATGATCGGCTTCTGGTACAACAAGGCGCTCTTCAAGCAGGCCGGCATCACCGCCCCGCCCACCACCTGGAGCGGCTTCCTCGACGCCGTCAAGAAGCTCAAGGCGAAGAACATCACGCCCATCGCCCTGGCCGGCAAGGAGAAGTGGCCCGGCATGTACTACTGGGCCTACCTCGCGATGCGCACGGCCGGCATCGACGCGCTGAAGAAGGCCAACGACGACAAGGACTTCACCGCCCCCGGGCTCGTCCAGGCCGGACAGCACCTCCAGGACCTGGTCAAACTCCAGCCGTTCCAGAAGGGCTTCCTCGGCGCCGCGTACTCCACGCCCACCGGCCAGGCGGCCACCATGGGCAACGGCAAGGCCGCCATGGAGCTCATGGGCCAGTGGGCCCCGGTCGTCGAGGCCGACTCCGGCAAGGGCCTCGGCTCGAACCTCGGCTTCTTCCCCTTCCCGGCGGTCGAGGGCGGAAAGGGCGCCATCACCGAGGTCTTCGGCGGTGGCGGCGGACACGCCCTGCGCAAGGGCGCCCCGCAGGCGGCCGTCGACTTCCTGAAGTTCTTCGCCTCCGAGGCCACCGACCTGGTGCTGGTGAAGAAGACCAACACCCTCCCGGTGGTCCCCGGCGCCGAGAAGGGGCTCTCCGACCCCAACACCAAGGCCGTACAAGCCCAGTTGAAGGCGGCCACCGGCTTCCAGCTCTACCTCGACCAGGCCTACGCGCCCGCCGTCGGCCAGGAGGTCAACGACAGCGTCGCCGCGCTGATCTCCGGCTCCAAGTCGCCCGAGCAGGTCACGCAGTCGATCTCCAAGACCGCGAAGGAAGAGCAGTAGCCGGCGATGACCTCCACTTTCCTTCCGGACAAGCGGACGGGCCCGGACGTCGCCCTCCCCTCCCCGACGGCGACGTCGGGGCGGGGACGGGCGCGTCGGAGCCTGGTGAACTGGCTCACCGCGGTCGGCTTCCAGGTGCCCGCGCTGGTGCTGTTCATCGGGCTGGTCCTGCTGCCGATGCTGTTCGCGCTGTACGCCGCGTTCTTCCGCTGGGGCGGCTTCGGCATGCCCTCCGACTACATCGGCGGCGACAACTTCACCCGCCTCTTCCAGGACGACGTCTTCCTCGGCGACCTGTGGCGCTGCGCCCTCCTGGTCGGGCTCTCGCTCCTGCTGCAACTGCCGTTCGCGCTGGCCATGGCGGTGGCGCTGAACCAGAAGCTGCGCGGCCGGGCCGTCTACCGCATGCTGTTCTTCGCGCCCTACGTCCTGTCCGAGGCCATCACCGGCGTGCTGTTCAGCATGGTCTTCGCCCCGGACGACGGGCTCGCCGATCATGTCCTGGGCGCCGTCGGGCTGGACGGCGTCGGCGGCGAGTGGTTCGCCGACCCCTCCTATGTCATGGCGACCCTCTTCCTCGTCATGACCTGGAAGTACTTCGGCTTCCACATGATGCTGCTGCTCGCCGGACTTCAGTCGATCCCGGCCGAGTTGACGGAGGCGGCGCTGATCGACGGCGCGAATCCCTGGCAGCGCTTCCGCAACGTCACCCTGCCGCTGCTCGCTCCCACGCTCCGCATCAGCGTCTTTTTGTCCGTCATCGGGTCCATCCAGCTCTTCGACCTGGTCTGGGTGATCACCCAGGGCGGGCCGGACCACCACTCCGAGACGATGGCCGTGACCATGTTCCAGTACGGCTTCAAGCGCTACCAGGTCGGCTACGCCAGCGCGATCAGCGTGGTCATGTTCGGCATCTGCCTCGTCTTCGCCCTCGCCTACCAGCGGTTCGTGCTCCGCCGCGACCTCGAGGGCGCCACCACGAACATGAGGGGAGACGGCAGGTGAACACGCTGCGCAAACTGCCGCTGCACGTGGTCCTCGTCGTGGTCGGCTCGGTGATCGTCGTACCGCTGCTGTACGCCGCGCTGTCCGGCTTCAAGTCCACCGACGAGCTCTCCCGCAACCCCTTCGGGCTGCCCGAGCGCTGGCTGACCGGCAACTACACCGACATCCTCGGTTCCGGCGACTTCTGGCGGCTGCTGGGCAACAGCACGCTGGTGGCGGTCGCGACGTGCGTGCTCGTGGTCGCCGTGTCCGCCCTCGCGGCCTTCTCCTTCGCCCGGTTCGCCTTCCGCGGCCGGGAGTTGATGTTCACCTTCTTCACGATGGGGCTGATGTTCCCGCCGGCGGTGGCCGCGCTGCCCCTGTTCCTCCTGCTGCGCTCCCTCGGCCTGCTGGACAACCCGCTCGGCGTGATCCTGCCGCAGGCCGCCTTCGGCCTGCCGATGACGATCATCATCCTGCGCGGCTTCTTCCGGCAGATCCCCGGCGAACTGGAGGAGGCGGCCACCCTCGACGGCTGCAGCGCCTTCGGCTTCTTCTGGCGGGTGCTTCTGCCGATGGCACGGCCCGCGCTCGGCACGGTCTCCGTGCTCGCCGTCGTCACCAGCTGGAACAACTACATGCTGCCGCTGCTGGTCTTCACCGACTCCAAGTGGTGGACGCTGCCGCTCGGCGTCGCGCAGTTCCAGGGCCAGTACTCGGCCGAGTACGCCCGTGTCTTCGCCTACCTCGTCCTGGCGATGGTCCCCGCCCTCGCCCTCTACTCGGTCGCCGAGCGCCAGCTCGTCGGCGGCCTCACCGCCGGCGCCACGAAGGGATGACGCGCGCCGCCGGACGTACGGCCCCGCACCCCCACCCCGTGAGGAGTCGCACCATGCCCCAGACCCGTCTCAGACTCGTCGGAGCCCTCGCCGCCGTCCTGGTCGCCGCCGGCGTCACCACCGGCACCCCCGCCCAGGCGCACGAACGGCCCGCCACCCTCGCCGAACTCGCCCACCGCCACGGCCGCTACTTCGGCAGCGCCACGGACAACCCCGAACTCACCGACACCGCCTACACCTCCGTGCTGGGCAGCGAGTTCGACATGATCACGCCCGGCAACGGCATGAAGTGGTACGCCACCGAGCCCCAGCAGGGCGTCTTCGACTGGACCAACGGCGACGAGATCGTCGACCTCGCGCGCAGGAACCACCAGCGGGTGCGCGCCCACACCCTGGTCTGGCACAGCCAGCTGCCGGACTGGCTCACCGGTCGCGCCTGGACGGCGGACGAGCTCAGGGCCGTACTGAAGAAGCACATCCAGACGGAGGTGCGGCACTATCGCGGCAAGGTCTACTCCTGGGACGTGGTCAACGAGGCGTTCAACGAGGACGGCACCTACCGCGACACCATCTGGTACCGGACGCTCGGCCCCGGCTACATCGCCGACGCCCTGCGCTGGGCCCACCAGGCCGACCCGCACGCCAGGCTGTACCTCAACGACTACAACATCGAGGCCGTCGGCCCGAAGAGCGACGCCTACTACCGGCTGGCCCAGGAGCTGAAGGCGCAGCACGTCCCGCTCGACGGCATCGGCCTGCAGGCCCATCTGGCTCTGCAGTACGGTTATCCGACCTCCCTGGAGGGCAACCTCCGCCGCTTCTCCCGGCTCGGGCTCGACACCGCGCTCACCGAGGTCGACATCCGCATGATCCTGCCGGCGACCGAGGAGAAGCTGGCCCAGCAGGCCGACTGGTACCGCGATCTGACCTCGGCCTGCCTGGCCGTACGGCGGTGCGTGGGCATCACGGTGTGGGACTACACCGACAAGTACTCCTGGATCCCGGCGTTCTTCCCCGGGGAGGGCGCCGCGCTGCCGTACGACGAGCAACTGCGGCCCAAACCGGCGTACTTCGCGATCCGGGAGGCGCTGGGCGGCAAGTAGCCCTGGTACAGGAGGGTTTCCGGAACGCCCCGGCGGTGCATTGGGGAGCACCGCCGGGGTCCGGCACCCCCGGTCTGTCAGGGTGCCGGGGGTGCCGTGCTGGCCCGTACCACCAGCTCGGTGCCGAGTTCCACGCGCGGAGAGTCCGGCTGTTCGCCGCGGGCCAGTCGCAGGACCGTACGGACGGCCAACTTGCCCATGTCGGCGAGCGGTTGACGGACCGTGGTGAGCGGCGGCGCCGACCAGCGGACCTCCGGGAGGTCGTCGAAGCCGACCACGCTCATGTCCTCCGGGACCCGCAGACCCCGTCGGCGCAGTGCCTCGATCGCGCCGAGGGCCATCTGGTCGCTGGCCGCGAAGAGGGCGGTCGGTGGTTCGGTGAGAGCCAGCAGGGCGTTGCAGCCGGTGAACCCGGACTCGGGGTGGAAGTCACCGGGGACGACGAGGGAGCCGTCGGGGGCGATGCCGGCGCCCTCCAGGGCGGCGCGGTAGCCGTCGAGGCGGGCCCGGGAGCACAGCAGCCGCGGCGGGCCGGCGATCAGACCGATCCTGCGGTGCCCGAGGGAGAGCAGGTGCTCGGTGGCCGCCATGCCGCCGGACCAGTTGGCCGCGCCGATCGTCGGGACGTCCAGGGCGGGGGAGCCCGCCGGGTCCACGACCACCAGCGGGACTCCGAGGGCACGCAGCTCCTGGTGCAGCACCGGTTCCAGTGCCGAGGTGACCAGGATGACGCCGTCGGAGGCGCGGGCCCGCAGGTTGCGCATCCACTCACGGGCGTCGCCGGAGCGCCCGTGGATCGCCGACACCACCGTGCCGACCCCGGCGGCGTGGGCGACCTCCTCCACACCCCGCAGGATCTCCACCGCCCAGGGGCTGTCGAGGTCGTTGAAGACCAGGTCGAGCAGTGCGGCGCCGGAACCGGAGGCGTTCGCGCGCTTGCGGTAGCCGTGCCGGAGCAGCAGATCCTCCACGCGTGCCCGGGTCCGCGGCGAGACGTCGGAGCGGCCGTTGACGACCCGGGAGACGGTCGGCACCGATACCCCGGCCTGCCGGGCGATCTCCGTGATCGTGATCTTCCCCCGGCTCTCGGGCACCCCCTCGGCCCCGGCCTCGTCTGCTGCCAATTCCCCCACCTCCGTGGACACTCGCCGCGAAACTTCCAGAAGTCTTCCGGAAGACGCGCGCCCGTGGGAAGGGTGATCAATACCGGAATCACCGAGTGATCAATACTGGGCTCGTCGGGTGATCGATGCCGGGATCACCGGTTGATCGGCACCGGGCTCGCCACCGGGGTCCCCCATGACCCTGGCCCGCCCGGGTAACTACGGTGCGTGATCGGGCTCGGACGTGCGTCGGGGCCGGCTCGCGGCATGTCCTCCGCGACCGGCCCCCGGGAATCCGCCGGGCGGCTGGTCGACCGCCCGGGTGCCGCCTCAGGCGGCCGTCATCACCTGGCTGGCGCCCAGCGGGCGGTGCGGGGCGATGATCTGGCCGTCGGGCAGCAGCTCACCGGTGTCCTCGAAGAGCAGAACGCCGTTGCACAGCAGGCTCCACCCCTGCTCCGGGTGGTGCGCCACGAGTCGGGCGGATTCCCGGTCGGCGGAGTCTGCTGAAGGGCACGGTGGCTGATGCTGGCACATTGGTGGGATCTTTCGCTCTGTCGTGATGTCGGAGATGGCTGTCGAGTCTGTGCTGCGGCTTGAAGCGTTGTCCATGGCCGCCCCCCGTTGGTTTTAAGTCGGTCCAGTCCAGTGTTGCCCCACGGACGGCAATCCGCAGGCATTTCGGCGCACCACTTCTTCACAGGTTGATGACGCGCCGGCCGCCCGGACGGTTCAGTCCAACTGCACTGTCCCTTCGGGTGGTTCGCAGTGGCCGGATGGGGCTAGTCCGTACAGGTCGGAGCCGTTTCAGGGCTCGTACGAGCACTTTTTCGCTCGTACGAGCGAAATGGCTTCCGGGTAAGGCGTCGGGTAAAAAGTCGAGCCCCGCCGTCGGTGAATTCGACGGCGGGGCACGGGGTCGTTCGTCAGGCGATCTGGCCGAGCAGCGGGGCCGGAGTCACCCGATGGGTCAGCACCGGGAGCAGTTCGGCGACACGGTGCGGGCGGTGCGCCGCGATGCCGGGCGGAGCCGGGGCCAGTGGGACGAGCAGGTCCGTGGCCGCCGGGTGGCCGTCCGCGCCGTCCGCGGCGCAGTCGCCGTGCAGCCAGAGCGTGAGCATGTACAGGCTCGGAACCGACAGCAGGCGCGCCTGGTAGGGCTGTTTCATCGTCTCGGCCTGGCGCAGCGCCCGCTCCGTGGAGGCGATGTAGGGGCCTTCGAAGAAGTGCGAGAAGGCCCAGCCGTCCGGCGTCAGCATGGTCTCGGCCGCGGCCACCGCGCGGTCGCCGCAGCGGATCAGGAACCGCCAGCCGGCCAGCCGGCTGGCGGAGGCGCCCTCGGGGGTGAGCTCGTCCAGTACGTGCACGGGCAGTGGCAGTTCCGGTGTGGCGGGTCCCTGGGAGCGCAGCAGGGAGGGTGTTCGGGCCTCGCGAACCGCGGTGGGCGAGCCGAGCGCGGTCAGGACGGTGCGAAGGGCGGGCGCGGGAGCCGGGGGGACATGCAACGGCATGGTGGGTCGCCTCTCATTCGACAGGCACGGTGGCGCGAGGGCGGGGGCGGACGGCGCTGTCTGCTCACGAGGCGAGAGAGACGGGGCGGGGTCTGGGTACGAGGGATGTGGGTGAGACCTGTCGCTCGTCACCTGACGGCAGGTCTCGAAGACCGGGGGCGCCGACCCTCTGCCTGTTCGCGGAGTTTATACGACACATGTTCAGACAGTGTTTCGTCTAGCCCTTTGCGGAGCACTCGGCAAGGGCGTATCCGGTCTGCGGCGCACGGGAATCACCCCGATTTCGCTCACCCCGAAGGCGGTGACCTCGGGGAATGCCGGAGGCGCGGTCGGCCAATTCTCGTCGGCGTTTTTCACGAGTTCGTCGCGTACATGAAACTGCGCCGTGCCGCATGCCCGGCGAATGTGCCCCCGGTCACGTGTGACCAGAGTAGCGCGCGACCCGCTCGCGCGGGGACGTTACCGATGGCCGACGCTGGGCATTATCCCACGTGACCCGACACCGGCGGCCGGGATCCAAAGCGCCGCCCGATCGAGGAGGGACGCTCCGATGGGGGAGAAGGTCGTGGCAGGTCGTTTCGATCTGTCCGATCGGCAGCTCTACCGCGACAAGCTCCGCAGGTGCCTGACGGGGCTGGAGCGGCTCCTGGCCGAGAAGCGGTTCGACCGCCCCAGGAACCTGATGGGGCTGGAGATCGAATTGAATCTCGCCGGTGCCGACGGCATGCCGAAAATGCTCAATGCGCAGGTCCTGGAACGGATCGCGAGCCGAGATTTCCAAACAGAACTCGCCATGTTCAATCTGGAAGTGAACATAGCCCCACACCGCTTGCAGGGGCGGGTATTCGACCGGCTCGGAGAGGAACTCAGGACCTCTCTGGCATATGCCGACCGAAAAGCCGGCGAGCTCGATGCGGGAATCGTGATGATCGGCATTCTGCCGACTCTCGACCGGGACGACCTGGTCTCCTCGAACCTTTCCGCGGTCGACCGCTACGCCCTGCTCAACGATCAGATCGTCGCCGCCCGCGGCGAGGACTTCGTGCTCGACATCGACGGCGTGGAGCGCCTGACCTGCACCTCGAAGTCGATAGCACCGGAAGCCGCCTGCACCTCCGTGCAGCTGCACCTCCAGGTCACCCCGGCCCGGTTCGCCGACGTGTGGAACGCCGCCCAGGCCGTGGCCGCCGCCCAGATAGCCGTGGGCGCCAACTCGCCCTTCCTGTTCGGCCGTGAGCTGTGGCGCGAGTCCCGGCCTCCGCTGTTCCAGCAGTCCACCGACACCCGACCGCCCGAGCTGCAGGCCCAGGGGGTGCGCCCGCGCACCTGGTTCGGAGAGCGCTGGATCACCTCCGCCCACGACCTCTTCGACGAGAACCTGCGCTACTTCCCGGCGCTGCTGCCCATCTGCGACGAGGAGGAGCCCCTGGAGGTCCTCGACGCGGGCGGCATCCCGAACCTCCATGAACTCGTCCTGCACAACGGCACGATCTACCGCTGGAACCGCCCGGTCTACGGCATCGCCGACGGCGTCCCGCACCTGCGCGTCGAGAACCGCGTCCTGCCCGCAGGCCCCAGCATCATCGACGTCATCGCCAACGCGGCCTTCTACTACGGCCTCGTCCGCGCCCTCGCCGAGGACTCCCGCCCCGTGTGGACCCGGCTGCCCTTCGAGGCCGCCGCCGCCAACTTCGACGCCGCCTGCAGGCACGGCATCGATGCGCGCTTCCAGTGGCCGCGGCGCGGGCGCTACGGCGGTACGGCGGAGGTCGACGCGGTCAGCCTGGTCCGCGACGAGCTGCTGCCGCTCGCCGAGGCCGGTCTGGACGCGTGGGGCATCGAACCCGCCGACCGCGATCTCTACCTCGGCGTGATCGACGAACGCTGCCGGCGCCGGGTCAACGGCGCGTCCTGGCAGGCGGCCACCTTCCACCGGGCCCTGGAGACGGGCATGTCCCGGGACGCGGCGCTGGCGGCCACCACCCGGCGCTACAGCGAGCTGATGCACATGGGCGATCCGGTGCACACCTGGCCCGTGGGCATGCCGGAGCCGGTGCCGCTGGGGTGAGCGGGCGCCGTGAGCGGCGGTCAGCCCGTGCTGCCGCCCTGGGCGCCCGCCGCCACGATCGCCTTCAGCATCACCGACTGGATCTGTGAGGGGTTGTTCACCGACTGGCCCGAGCCGCCGGTCGCACCGGCGATCTCCTCGGCCTCCTCCCGGTCGGCGTCGGGCCCCACAGCGATCATGATCAGCGGCACCGGGTGCTCCGGGTCCGCCAGCTTCTGCAGCTCACTGATCAGCCTGGCCCGGGAGATGCTGCCGGGGTCCTGGTTGACGCCGTCGGTGAGGACGACCAGCGCGTTGAACTTCCCCTTCGTGTACGACGACGTGGCCGCCCGGTAAGCGGCCAGCGTGGTGTCGTACAGGCCCGTCGCGCCGTCGCGGACCGGCTTCAGCGCGCCGAAGGCGGCCGACAGCCGATCCCGCTGGGTGCCGTCGCCGATCCGGTCGCCGAGCCGCTCGGTCGGCACCAGGACCCGGTAGTCCTTGGCGCCGTCCAGCTTCGTGGAGAACTCCCACAGGCCGATCTCGTCCTCCTGCGTGAAGGTGGCGAGCGCCTGCAGCAGCGACGCCTTCGTCACCTCCATACGGGACTGCCCGCCCGTGCCCGGCACCGGCTCGGACATCGACGACGAGGCGTCCACGACCGTGGTGAGCCGGGCGCTCTGCACCGTGATCGTCCAGGTACCGAGAGCCTCCTGCAACGCCTCGTCCGTGGCCGGCTGGACGGCCGGCTGCGCGTACGGCTGCGGGCTGCTGCCGCCCGCCTCGGCGACCACCGCCTCCGGGGCCTCCTCGTCGGAGGTGCGGAAGCCGTACTTCTGCAGCAGCCGCAGCTGGGCCGGCTGCCGCAGATAGTTCATGAACCGCAGCGCGGCCCGGCTCTGGTCGGTCGTGAGCTGCCCGACCATCGCGTAGGGGTAGTCCAGCTGCGGCGAACCGTCCTTGGGATAGAACATGTCCAGGCCGTCGCCGCCGTCCGCCGACGAGTTGTACGTGTACGCCGCCTGCTCGGTGAGGATCAGCGCCTGGTTGCGCCTGGGGTTGCCCTGCTCGGTCCCCGAGTTGTTCCTGGGCAGGGTGTCCAGCACCTGGCCGTCACTGCGAGGTGCGCTGCGACAGCGTCTTCATCATCGCCGCGGCCTGGGTGTCACCGCCCTTGATCCCGGCCGCGGCGGTGGTGAGCCGGGTGAGCGCGAGCAGCCCGGTGGAACTGCGCGAGGGGTCGGCCGAGCCGAGCCTGAGCGCGTCGTCCCGCATGGTCGCGCCGGCCAGCTCTATCCAGCTGTACGTCTTCTTCGGCCAGCCCAGCGACTTGGCCGCCTCGGGCACCATGGCCACGCCGACGGGCGTCGAGGCCACCGCGCCCGCCGGGGTCACCTCCGTCGCGGTGTTGTCGTTCGTGATCCGGTCGACCCACAGGTCGGAGTCCGCCACCCACACCTGGACGTCGGTCTTCCTGCGGGCGGCGAGCGTGTCCGCAACCTTGTAGGAGTCGCGGGCGGTCACCGAGACCGCGACACAGCGCCCGTCGGAGGTGACGTTCTGCTGCCGGGCCCGCTCGGCCGCGGCCGTCAGGACGGGGGCGATGTCCGGGGAGGCGGCCAGCCGCAGCCGTACGGCGTCGTCCTGGCAGGACGATCCGAAGGAGAGCAGCCCGCTCTTCACGGCGGCGGCCGTGCCCCCGGCCACCGTCAGGACCAGGACCGTGGCGACGGCCATCGTGCGGCGGCGCGCGCGGGGACGGGGGTCGCTGCCGCCCGCCCCATAATGATCGGGCAAGCTGTGACGTCCCATGACGGTGGTGCCCCTCCCTGTTGAACCTCGTGCCGGCAGGCGGCCGTATGGCATGCGGAGGGGAGGTACGCCCCGTACGGCGTCCGTCCCCCCCTGACGGCCAAGCGCACGATCTTCGTAAGTTCTTTCGAGACCCTAGCGGGGCGAGGATGGGGATGAGGCGGGATTACTGAATTGGAGTCAGGTGTGCAGGCGGAGACGGGTGCGGTGGCCGATTCTGATCCTCCCGAGCGGCTCTCGCGGCGGATCCTCCGTGACGAGACGCTGCTCGTTCTGGCGCTTTCGCTCGGTGCGAGCGGAGTGTCCGCCCTGATCAGTTTTGTCGGATCGGTCACGAAACCGGGAGGGCTCAAGGATCAGGCGGCGACCCTCAACGCCTCGGCCGCGCCGGGCCGGCCCTGGCTGGATCTGGCCTGGCAGCTGTTCGGGATCGCGACCGCCCTGGTGCCGGTCGCCCTTGTCGCGCACCTGCTGCTGCGCGAGGGCGGGAGCCTGCGCACCCTCGGCTTCGACCGCACCCGGCCCTGGCCCGACCTCGGCCGCGGCGCCGCCGTCGCGGCCGTGATCGGCAGTACGGGAATCGCCTTCTACCTGGCCGCGCGGGGCTTCGGCGCCAATCTCACGGTGGTGCCCGAGGCCCTGCCCGACGTGTGGTGGAAGTACCCGGTGCTGATCCTCTCGGCGATCCAGAACGCGATCCTCGAAGAGGTCATCGTCGTCGGCTATCTGCTGCGCCGGCTGGGACAGCTGGGCTGGACCCCGGGCACCGCGCTGGTGGCCAGTTCCGTACTACGCGGCAGCTACCACCTCTACCAGGGCATCGGCGGCTTCGTCGGCAACATGGTGATGGGCGTGGTCTTCGTCTGGCTGTACCGGCGCTGGGGACGCGTGGGCCCCCTGGTGGTGGCGCATTCCCTCCTCGACATCGGGGCGTTCGTCGGCTACGCGCTGCTCGCCGGGAAGGTGGGCTGGCTGCCGACCGCCTAGGCGTGTTTCGAAACGCGTTCCTGTTCCTAGGCCAGCAGTTCGCCGTCGATCACGGTCACCGCGTGGCCGCTCAGCAGGGTGCGGTCGCCGCGCAGCTCGGTGCGGACGCGGCCGGAGCGCCGCGAGGCCTGCAGTCCGGTCAGGATGGTGCTCCCCAGGCGCTGCGACCAGAAGGGGGCCAGCGCGGTGTGGGCGCTGCCGGTGACCGGGTCCTCGTCGATGCCGACGTTCGGGAAGAAGCAGCGGGAGACGAAGTCGTAGCCCTGGGCGGGGTCCGCGGCGCGGGCGGTCGCGATGATGCCGCGCTCCGAGTAGGCGCCGAGCGCCCTGAGGTCGGGGGAGAGGGCGTGGACCGTCTTCTCGTCGGCGAGTTCCACCAGCAGGTCGCCGACGTTCGGCCCGGTGTCGAACGTGCTGCGCGGCTCGGCGCCCAGCGCGTCGGCGACCCCGGCCGGCACCTCGACCGCGGTGAGCGGCGAGGTCGGGAAGTCCAGCGTGATCGAGCCGTCCTCGCGGGGCGTCGCCACCAGCACACCGCTGCGGGTCGCGAAGCGCACCGTGCCCTCGTGGGCGCCGGTGGTGTGCAGCACGTGGGCGGTGGCGAGCGTGGCGTGGCCGCACATGGCGACCTCCGTAGCGGGCGTGAACCAGCGCAACGCCCAGTCCGCCGCCCCGCCCTCGGGCAGCCGGTGCGCGAACGCCGTCTCGGCGTGGTTGACCTCCAGTGCGATCTTCTGCAGCCGGTCGTCGTCGGGGAAGGAGTCGAGGAGCAGCACGCCGGCGGGGTTGCCGGCGAAGGCGCGGTCGGTGAAGGCGTCGACGATTCGGATTCGCATGGTCCGACGCTAGGACGACGTGGCCTCGGCCACCAAGTCCAATTCGCGAACGGTGGACCGATTTTCCGAGCGTGTGCCGCAAAGAACCGGTCATTGGCTGACACCCTGTACAGACAGGCGTTGACAGTTCAGCCCCGCCCAGGAGGCCGTCATGTCCCAGCCGTCCGTGCTCGCCGCCCTTCTCGCGGGGCTGCGCAACGGCGCCGTCGAAGTCGTCGACCTCACGTCGCCGCTCTCCTCGACCACGCCGGTGATCCAGCTGCCACCCCCCTTCGGCCAGACCCAGACCTTCGAACTGGAGGAGATCAGCCGCTACGACGACCGGGGACCGGCCTGGTACTGGAACAACTTCCGCAGCGGTGAGCACACCGGCACCCACTTCGACGCCCCCGTCCACTGGGTCACCGGCAAGGACCTGGCCGACGTGGCCTCCGTGCCCGCGAGCAGCCTGATCGCACCGGCCGCCGTACTCGACTTCTCCGAGCAGGCCGCCGAGGACCCCGACTTCCTCGTCGAGCTGGACCACATCAAGGCCTGGGAGGCCGCCAACGGACCACTTCCGGAAGGCGGTTGGCTGCTCGTGCGCACGGGGTGGGACGCGCGCTCGCACTCCCAGGAGGAGTTCCTCAACGCCGACGACAGCGGCCCGCACACGCCCGGCCTGTCACCGGAGTGCGCGCGCTGGGTCGCCGAGGAGTCCCCGGTGATCGGCCTCGGCACGGAGACCGTCGGCACGGACGCGGGCCGCGCCCACTCCTTCGACCCGCCGTTTCCCTGCCACTCCCACCTCCTCGGCGCCGGCAAGTACGGGCTGACCCAGCTGCAGAACCTCGCCGCCCTGCCCCCGACCGGCGCGCTCGTCGTCGCCGGGCCCCTGCCCATCGTGTCCGGCTCCGGCGCCCCCGCCCGGGTGCTCGCCCTGGTGGAGCGGTCGTGAAGGTCGCCGAAGCCGTCGGACGGGCGCTCGTCGCGGCCGGGGTCGACCACGTCTTCGGGGTCGTCGGCTCGGGCAACTTCCACCTGACCAACGCCATGGTGGCCGAGGGCGCCCGCTTCGTCGCCGCCCGGCACGAGGGCGGCGCGGCGACCATGGCCGACGCCTACGCCCGGACCAGCGGCAACCTCGCCGCGCTCAGCGTCCACCAGGGCCCCGGCCTGACCAACGCCCTCACCGGCATCACCGAGGCCGCCAAGAGCCGTACGCCGCTGCTGGTGCTGGCCGCGGAGGCGACCGCCCAGCGCTCCAACTTCCGGGTCGAGCAGGCCGTGCTGGCCCACTCCGTCGGTGCCGTCACCGCCCGCGTGACGACCGCGCACGACGCGGTCGACCAGGCCGGAGCCGCCCTGCGCCGAGCCCGGCACGAGCGCCGCACCGTGCTGCTCAACCTTCCCCTGGAGGTGCAGGCCCTGGACGTCCCCGACGGCGTCTCGCTCGATGCCGTCCCGCCGGCGGAACCCGAGCCGGTCGAACCGTCGCAGCGGGCGGTGGACGATCTCGTACGGGTCCTGGAGCGCGCCCGGCGCCCGGTCTTCGTGGCCGGCCGCGGTGCTCGCACCCCCGCCGCCCGGGACGCGCTGACCGCCCTCGCCGCGCGTCACGGCGCCCTGCTGGCGACCTCGGCGGTGGCTCGCGGCCTCTTCCGCGGCAGCCCCTGGTCGCTGGACGTCTCCGGCGGCTTCGCCTCACCCCTGGCCACCGAACTGATCCGGGGCGCCGACCTGATCGTGGGCTGGGGCTGCGCGCTGAACATGTGGACCATGCGGCACGGCACCCTCATCGGCCCCGACGCGGCCGTCGTCCAGGTCGACGACGATCCGCAGGCGCTCGGCGCGCACCGGGAGGTGGACCTCGGCGTCGTCGGGGACGTCGCGCGCACCGCACGGCGCGCCCACGCGGCCACTGGTGAGGGCCGCGCGGGCTACCGGACACCCGGTACCGCCGCCGCCCTCGCCGAGCGGGGGCGATGGCGGGACGTGCCCTACGAGGACGAGGGCACCCGGGAGCGGATCGACCCGAGGACGCTGAGCATCGCGCTCGACGAGATCCTGCCCGCCGAGCGGGTCGTCGGCGTGGACTCGGGCAACTTCATGGGCTACCCGAGCGCCTACCTCTCCGTCCCGGACGAGAACGGCTTCTGCTTCACCCAGGCCTTCCAGTCCATCGGTCTGGGCCTCGCGACCACGATCGGCGCGGCGCTCGCGCGGCCGGACCGGCTCCCCGTGGCCGCCCTGGGAGACGGCGGTGCGCTGATGAGCGCCGTGGAGCTGGACACGGTGCGGCGGCTCGGGCTGCCGATGGTGGTCGTCGTCTACAACGACGAGGCCTACGGGGCCGAGGTGCACCACTTCGGCCCGGACGGGTTCCCGCTGGACACGGTCACCTTCCCCGAGACCGACATCGCCGCCGTGGCGCGCGGCTACGGCTTCGATGCGGTGACCGTGCGCACTCCCGCCGACCTGAAGGCGGTCGCGGACTGGGTCGCCGGACCCCGCTCTGCCCCCCTGCTCGTCGACGCGAAGGTCACCCGCGAGCACGGAGCCTGGTGGCTGGAGGAGGCGTTCCGGGGCCATTGACCTGGGCCTACCGACCCAGGGCCGCCGGCTCCACCACCGCGACAGACCCCTGTCCCCGGCAGGGCCTTGTCATCCGAACTGTTCCGATATATCGTTGACGCATCGCGACAGATCAACGATGGAATGGAGTGATTGCGATGCGTTCCCATGGATTCGAACGTGGACACGGTGGACCGGGCTCTCGTGGCCGGGGTGGTTTCGAGGGCCGGCGTGGTGCCTTCGGTCCCTTCGGGCCGGGTGGCCCCGGGGGCCCGGGTGGTCCGGGCTTCGGTTTCGGCGGACCCGGCTTCGGCCCGGGCCCCTGGGGGCCGCGAGGGCGCGGCGGACCGAGGGGGAGGGCGCGGCGCGGCGACGTACGGGCATCGATCCTCGCCCTGCTCAAGGACCGCCCGATGCACGGCTACGAGATGATCCAGGAGATCGCCGAGCGCAGCGGCGGGGCGTGGAAGCCCAGTCCCGGCTCGGTGTACCCCACCCTCCAGCTGCTGGAGGACGAGGGCCTGATCGCCAGCGCGAGCGAGGGCGGCAAGAAGCTCTTCTCGCTCACCGAGTCCGGCCGCGCCGCGGCCGACGAGGGCCCGGACGCGCCCTGGGAGGAAGCCTCCCGCGGTATCGACTTCGAGGCGCTCGGTGAGATCCGCCAGGCCGGCTTCGGCCTGATGGAGGCCTTCGGCCAGGTCTGGAAGACCGGCACCAAGGAGCAGCGCGAGAAGGCGCTGGCCGTCATCAACGAGGCCCGCAAGAAGCTGTACCTGATCCTCGCCGACGAGGACTGAGGGTCGTACGGCGACAAAGGCGCCCCGCGGAGCACTCCGCGGGGCGCCTTCCTGTGTCCGCAGCGGTCAGGACACCAGCCCGGCGAGCTTGCGCAGCGACTCGTTGAGGGCGGCCGTACCCGAGTCCTTCAGCCTCCCCGCCATCAGCGTGACCGCGGCGCCCGTGAACTCGCCGTCGATACGCACCTTCGTGGCGTCGCCGTCGGGGGTCAGGGTGTAGCGCGTGGCCACGTTCACGGCCATCGGGCCCTTGCCGGTGATGGCGAGGACCCGGGCCGGCTCCAGTTCCGAGATGGTCCACTCGACCTCGGCCGGGAATCCCATCAGCTTCATGTTCTCCTGGAAGGTCCCGCCCACTTCCAGGGAGGTCGGGCCGCCCTTCGGGAAGCTGGTGTGGGTGGCGTTCCACTCGCCGTAGGCGGGCCAGTCCGTGAGCTGTGCCCAGACCTTCTCGGCCGGCGCCTCGATCCGTGCCTCCGCGCTGATTTCCGGCATGCGACCACCTCTTCGTGTCGGGCTGTGGTGTCGCGGAAAGTAACCGCACGGATCGCAACATTCAATACTGATGAACCGTCAGGAATTGTGGAGGGTGGCCCCCTTCAGGGGCCGGCCCACCCGGCGGATCACCGCCGCGTCGAACACGTCCCACGCGCGCGGAAAGGCACTCTCGTCGTGGCAGTGCCAGGCATCCCAGAACAGGTCGGCGGGCAGCGCGTCGTCCGGGGCGTACACCCGGTACACGTACTGCTTGCCGTCGACGGCCGGCAGGGCGACCAGCCAGCTCCTGCGCTCCATGCACCTGTTGGACGTGAGAGCGTGCACTCCGGTTGCGTGCCGGGCGCGCGGCGAGAACGTACGCGCCCTTCGGGGCGACTCGGCCTGATCTCATCCGTAAGGAGGAGATTCCGGCGCCCCGGGTCCACTCTGTGTGGGACGCCGAAATGCTTCCCGTCGGGGATGACCGGAGGCGGAGAGGCTGATGGGGTAGGGGGTGTGCAACCCCGTATCCCCCGGCAGCAGGTCGGCGAGCAGTCCGCCGGGCCGCGCCCGGACAACGATGCCAGGCTCAGTGCCGAGCTGGCCGCGGTCGTCACCGGTGCCCGCCGTCGGGCGCTGCGCGACGGGGACCGGCAGATCGACACGGCCCACCTGCTGCACTCGCTGCTGGAGTACGACCCCGAGGCACGCGCCGTCTTCGGCGACGGCCCCGGCATCGCCCGGCTGCTCGGGTACCTGGTGCAGCGCAGCATCGGCTACGGGCTGCGCTGGCAGGGCTCGGTCGAGGACTCCGGCGCCGTCCCCGTGGTGACGGCGGCGGAAGGGATGTCGCCGCTGGCCGCGGGCGCCATGGAGTACGCCCGCGAGCGCGCCGCCGCCCGGGGTGACGGCGCCGCGCTCGGTGTCGACCTGCTGGCCGCGCTCGTCGTCGATCGGCAGGCCCGCGCCATGGAGGTCCTGGACCGCGCAGGGATCGACAGCCACGAGATCCTCGCCCGCGTCGAGCAGTTGCCCGCAGAGTCCCGGTGACGTCCGGCCTCCGCGAGCCGGCCGCGCGTCCAGCCGGTGAGACAGGTGTCAACGGGGGTGACGCTCATGTCGTCGCCTGTCATCATGTGCCGGTGCACAGGTCTGAGAGCAGTCGAGGCGGCCACGGCAAGGGAGCCGGGCTCGGGCTGGCGTTGGCATCCGCCGTCGCCTTCGGCGGGTCGGGTGTCGCGGCCAAGCCGCTGATCGAGGCCGGACTCGACCCGCTGCACGTGGTCTGGCTGCGGGTGGCCGGCGCGGCCCTGGTGATGCTGCCGGTCGCCGTGCGCCACCGGGCCCTGCTGCGCCGCCGTCCCGTCCTGCTCGCCGGCTTCGGCCTGCTGGCGGTGGCCGGTGTGCAGGCCTGCTACTTCGCCGCCCTCTCGCGCATCCCCGTCGGGGTCGCGCTGCTGGTCGAGTACCTCGCGCCCGGGCTCGTGCTGGGCTGGGTGCGGTTCGTTCAGCGACGCCCGGTGACCCGCGCCGCCGCGCTCGGCGTGGTCCTCGCGGTCGGCGGCCTGGCCTGCGTCGTCGAGATCTGGGCGGGCCTGGGCTTCGACGCCCTGGGCCTGCTGCTCGCGCTCGGCGCCGCCGGCTGTCAGGTCGGCTACTTCGTCCTGTCCGACCAGGGCAGCGACGCGGGCGAGGACGCGCCGGACCCGCTCGGCGTCATCGCGTACGGCCTGCTGATCGGCGCACTCGTGCTGACCGCCGTGGCCCGCCCGTGGACCATGGACTGGACGGTGCTCACCGGCTCCGCCCGCATGGACGGCGATCCGGTCCCCGCCGCTCTGCTGCTGGCCTGGATCGTCCTCGTCGCCACCGTCCTGGCCTACGTGACCGGTGTGCTGTCGGTACGGCGTCTCTCCCCGCAGGTCGCGGGCGTCGTGGCCTGTCTCGAAGCGGTCATCGCCACCGTCCTGGCCTGGGTCCTGCTCGGCGAGCACCTCTCCGCACCGCAGATCGTCGGCGGCGCGGTCGTCCTGGTGGGCGCGTTCATCGCCCAGTCGTCGACGCCGGCCAAGGGCACGGGCGCGCCGGTGGCCGGCGGGCGGGCCGCCGGTGCGGAAAGTGGGTTGCCTGCCCGCGAGAGCGCAGCCTAGGGTCCGGTCCGTGCGTTCGATCACTCACGTCATCGCCTCTCCGCCCGCCGTCTGAGGCGGGCTTCCGGCAACCGCGCCCGGCACGGTCCGGGCGCTGACGGTGCTGCCCGCGGACGAAGTCCGTTCATTCGTCGACTTCCGTGTGGCCGTCGCCTGCGGGCCGCCGTCACGCGGCTGCGGAGCAAATCGTGTCGAACGCTGTTTCCGGCCTGCCCGTGGGGCGAGGCCTTGGCTGTCTCATCGTCGCCGGTGCCGTCTGGGGCACCGCGGGTGCGGCCGCGTCGCTGATCCGAAGAACCAGCGACCTGGGACCCGTCGCCCTGTCCTTCTGGCGCTGCGCCGCCGGGCTCCTGCTGCTGCTCGCGGTCCGCGCGCTGCGCCGTACGCCCGGTCCGGCCGACCGGGACCCGCTCGGCCGCCGGATCGTGCGGGGCGCCGCGACCGGGCTGGGGCTCGCCGTGTTCCAGGCGGCCTATTTCGCCGCCGTCTCCGCCACCGGGCTGGCGGTGGCCACCGTCGTCACCCTGGGCACCGGCCCCGTTCTGGTCGCGCTCGCCGCGCGGCTGGTCCTGGCGGAGCGGCTCGGACGCGGTGGCGCGGTCGCGGTCGCCGGAGCGCTGCTCGGGCTGGCCGTCGTCGTCCTCGGGGGAGCGGGGGCGACGGTACGGCCGTGGGGTGTGCTGCTCGCCGTGCTGTCCGCCGCCGGTCAGTGCGCGATGACGCTGCTCGCCCGTCGGGAAGGGGTGACGGACGCCTCGGCGGCGGCCGTGGCCACCTTCGCGGGCGCGTCCCTGTGGCTGCTGCCGCTCGCCCTGACCGCGGGACTGCTGCCGCGGATCGCCCAACCGGGGCCGTTCCTGCTGCTGTTCGCGTACCTCGCGACCGTGCCCACGGCTCTCGCGTACACCCTCTATTTCGCCGGTGCCGCCGTCGTGCGGTCGGCCACCGTCGCCGTGGTCATGCTGCTGGAGCCGGTCGGCGCGACCGTCCTCGGCTTCGCTCTGCTCGATGAGCGGCTGACCGTGGTCACCGTGGCCGGCATCGGGCTGATGCTCGCCTCCGTCGCGGGCCTGGCGCGCGCGGAGACGCGGGCGTCACCGCACGGATGAGCCGGAGAGGGACCCTCCCCCGTGAGGTCCCTCTCCTCAGTGATCTGCGTCGGCGCGGCGGTTCGTGTCACACCCCGCGTGTCACACCCCGCGCCGGCGCAGCAGATGCTCGCGCGCGGCGGCGTCCCGCGGGCCGCCCCGCTCGGCCAGCCCGGCCAGGACCCGCTCCTGCACCTCGGGCTTGCGGCCCGCGTACTTGAACTTCGCCCGTACGTCGACGACTTCGAGCCGCAGCCCGCGCAGCCCGGAGAGCATCCTGCCGTACGGCACCCGGCCCACCGCCACCTGCGCCGAGCCGCCCTCCGGCTGGAAGTGCCCGAGCTGACGGTCGAGCAGTGCGGCCTTCTCGGCGGGATCGTCCACCACATGGGCGCGGCAACGGAGTTGTACGGCCGCGTAGTAGCTCGTCGGCGTGCCGTGCTCGGCCGGCTCGCCCGGCGCGACCTGCCAGTATCCGGGCGCGTAGACGTAGTCGTCGACCACGCTCAGCAGCACCTCGGGGCAGGCCTCAAGGGCGGGCCACAGCGGGTTCGGCCGGGCGAGATGGGTGAGGACCTCGGCGCGCTCGGCGTCGTAGACGAAGTGCAGCGGCTGGACGTACGGCGCCTCGCCCGGCGGGCCGCTCACGGCGAGCTGCCCGAAGTCGTGCACGGCGAGCCACCGTTGCCACTCGGTGTCGTCGTGGGCCGCGTCCCAGGGGTGGATGAGCATCAGGGCACCGCCAGGTAGTCGGGGAGGCCGATGCCGGGGGTCAGGTCGCCGTCGGCGACGGGGGTCTCGTAGCCCTTGCGCAGCGGGACGACGCCGGCCCAGTGGGGGAGGGACAGGTCCTCGGGCTCGTCGTTCACACCGCCGGTGCGGAGCTTGGCGGAGACCTCGTCCAGGTCGAGCCGGATCACGGCGGTCGCGGCCAGCTCCTTCTTGTTGGCGGGCCGGGAGTCCGCCGCCCGTCCGGGCACGACGTGGTCGACCAGCGCGTCCAGTGCCGCCCGCTTCTCCTCGGGGTCGGTCACGTCGTGGGCGATCCCGTGCACCACCACCGACCGGTAGTTGATCGAGTGGTGGAAGGCGGACCGGGCCAGGATCAGCGCGTCCACGTGCGTGACCGTCAGACACACCGGCAGCCCCGGGTCGGCCTGCCCGGTCATCCGCAGCGGGCGCGACCCGGTCGAGCCGTGCACGTACAGCCGGTCGCCGACCCGGCCGTACAGGGTTGGCAGCACCACCGGCGCCCCGTCCCGCACGAAGCCCAGATGGCAGACGTACCCCTCGTCGAGTATCGCGTGCACCAGCTCCTTGTCGTACGACGCCCGTTCCGCGGAACGGGTGGGGACGGTGCGGTCGGTCGGCGTGTAGGCGGTGGCCTGCGATGTCGGCTGGGCGGTCCCCTGCATGGCGTTCTCCGTGGTTCCTCGGCTTGCGAAGCGATATTGCACTAGTGCATAATCTGGTTTGTGCTAGGAGGATATCGGATCGAAGGTCGGGGCGCAGCAGGGATCGCGGCGAGCGTCGAGCGCGCGGTGGGCTCGGGCGAGCTGGAGCCGGGTCAACTGCTGCCGCCGATGCGGGAGTTGGCGGTCGAGCTGGGAGTGAACCCCAATACGGTCGCGGCCGCCTACC
This sequence comes from Streptomyces sp. C1-1, assembly GCF_050214755.1. Taxonomy (NCBI): domain Bacteria; kingdom Bacillati; phylum Actinomycetota; class Actinomycetes; order Kitasatosporales; family Streptomycetaceae; genus Streptomyces; species Streptomyces sp. C1-1. The sequence goes on from NZ_CP189826.1 coordinate 8,339,309, forward strand.
GGATCCTGCGTGAGCGCGGGGTGATCGAGACCGCCGGGCGCCGGGGCAGCCGGGTGCGGTCCAAACCGGCCACGACGGGCCGTGAGTACGTGGGGTTGGACGTGCCCGAGGGGGTGCGGGACGTCGCGAACGGCAACCCGGACCCGGCGCTGCTGCCACCGCTGGGCAAGGCCTTCGCGGCGGCGGCCGAACAGCACGACCGGCGGCCCGTGCTGTACGGGGACGCTCTGGTAGACCCGGAGCTGGCTCGGATCGCGCGGGCCCGGCTCGACGCCGACGGCGTGCCGGAAGGTCCGCTCGCCGTGCTCTCCGGCTCGCTGGACGCCATCGAGCGGGTCCTCGCGGCCCACCTCAAGCCGGGCGACACCGTCGCCGTGGAGGACCCGGGCTGGGGCAGCCTCCTCGACCTGGTCCCCGCCCTCGGCCTGCGCACGGCCCCGGTCGGCGTCGACGACGAGGGGCCGCGCCCCGCCGACGTCCGGCGCGCCCTCGACGCCGGCGCCCGCGCGCTCGTCGTCACGGACCGCGCCCAGAACCCGACCGGCGCCGCGGTGACCGCCACGCGTGCGCGTGCCCTGCGCGCCGTCCTGCGCGACCACCCGGAGATCGTCCTGATCGAGGACGACCACGGCCACGGCATCGTCGACCTCCCCCTCCACCCCCTCGCCGGCGTCACCCGCCACTGGGCCTTCGTGCGCTCGGTGGCCAAGGCCTACGGCCCCGACCTCCGGCTGGCCGTCCTCACCGGCGACGCCACCACGGTCGACCGGGTCACGGGCCGCCATCGCCTGGGCCCCGGCTGGGTCAGCCGCATCGCCCAGCGCGCCGTGGTCGGCCTGTGGAGCGACGACACATTCGACACCGGGGCCGTGGCGGCGGCGTACCGCGAACGCCGTGACCTGCTGATCGAGGCGCTGGCGGACCGGGGTGTCGAGGCCCACGGCCGCAGCGGCATGAACGTCTGGATCCCCGTCCCCGACGAGACGGGGGCCGTAGCCCGCCTCCTGCACGCGGGCTGGGCGGTGGCCCCGGGCGCCCGCTTCCGCCTGAACGCCCCACCCGGCATCCGCGTCACGGTGTCGACCCTGGCCCCGGAAGAGGTCCCCCCACTGGCAGACGCGGTGGTGAGGGCAGTGAACCCATCACCCACGCGGAACTTCGTATAGAGGGTGACCGCCACCCCCAGGGGCGCGAGGAACTGCGCGACCAGCCCCATCGAACCCGCAGCCGCCGACGCTCCCCGCACCCAACCCCCTCACGCGCCCGCCCCCCTCACCGCCCCTTCCCCCGCACCTGCGTCAGCGCCGCCCCGGCCAGCACGATCACGGCCCCCACGGGCGTGGACCAGCTCAACGACTCCCCGAGAATCGCCACACCCGCCCCCGTGGCGATGACCGGAATGAAGTACGTGACCATCTGTGCCGTCGTCGGCCCGACCTCGGCGACCAGCCCGTACTGGATGAGAACGGCCAACCCCGTGCCCAACGCCCCCAATGCGGCGACCGCGAGCAACGGCACCACGTCCACACGGCTCGGAAACGCCGTGAACAGCGGCGTGACAATCGCGAGTTGCACCGTAGCCAGCAGCAACTGCGCCCCGGTCAGCGACAGATGCGAATACCCGGACCCGGCCAGCGTGCGACGGACGTAGATCCATCCGACCGGATAGCTCAGCGAGGCCAGCAGGGCCATCGCGGTCCCCCTGCCGTCCAGCCCGTGGAACCCCTGCCAGGCGCCCAGGACCGTCAGCACCCCCAGGAACCCGATCCCCAGCCCCGCGACCCGCACCCGGGACGGCCGGTCCTCGGACAGCGCGACGAGGGACAGCACCATGCCCCACAGCGGCGAGGTCGCGTTGCAGATCCCCGCGAGCGTGGACGGGATCGTCAGCTCGGAGTACGCGAACAGCGAGAACGGCAGCGCGTTCAGCAGGAACGCGGCCACCGCCAGATGCCCCCACGTCCGCAGCCCGCGGGGCAGCCCCGCCCGCTTCACCGCCATCGCCAGCGCGAGCACCGCCGTCCCGAACACCAGCCGACCCAGCGTGACCTGGAACGGCGCGTACCCGTCCGTACCGACCTTGATCAGCAGAAAGCTGAAGCCCCAGATCAGGGACAGGGCGCCGAAGCGCAGACGCCAGTCGAGGGCGGGGCGGCGGACGGGGGCGGGTGCGGAGGTCCGGGGCGTGGTCACGGTCGTCATGACCGTAACCATGCGGCACGGTGATCTCGTAGCACAAGCGACATCTTCTCCAGGTATCTCGTAGCATCACTTACATGTTGAACCTGGAGCGCCTGCGCACCCTCGACGCCCTCGCCCGGCACGGCTCGGTCAGTGGTGCGGCCGAGGGCCTGCACGTGACGACGTCGGCGGTCTCGCAGCAACTGTCCAAGCTGGAACGGGAAGTGGGCCAGCAGCTCGTCGCCAAGAACGGCCGGGGCGTGCGGCTCACCGACGCCGGCCGGCTGCTCGCGGAGCACGCGGCGCGCATCCTCTCCCAGGTCGAGCTCGCCCAGTCCGACCTGGAGGCACACCGCGGGGAGGTGGTCGGCGAACTCCGCCTCGCCGCGTTCCCGACCGCCGCGCGCGGTCTGTTCCCGGTCGCGCTGTCACAGCTGCGCAAGGCACACCCGGGCCTGCGCACCACCTCGCGCGAGATGGAGCCCGAGCCGGCCGTGCTCGCCGTGATGCGCGGCGACTTCGATCTCGCCGTCGTCCTGGACTGGTACAACAGGCCGCTGCCCATGCCGGAGGGGCTGGTCAAGGCCGTCATCCTCGACGACACCGCCGACGTGGCCATGCCCGCCGACCATCGGCACGCGGACCGCGTCGAGGTGGACCTGGAGGACTTCGCCGACGACGACTGGGTCACCTGGAACGAGAACGAGTTCTGCCACGAGTGGCTGATCCACACCCTGCGCTCCAAGGGCATCGAACCGCGCGTCGCCCACCGCGCCGAGGAGCACCCCACCCAACTCGCCCTCGTCGGGGCGGGATTGGGCGTGTGCGTGGCGCCGAGGCTGGGCCGCGGCCCGGTGCCGGAGGGCGTACGCACCGTGCCCGTACGGCAGTCGGTGCGGCGCCAGATCTACGCCGTCTGGCGCGCGGACGCCGACCGCCGCCCGTCGATCCGGGCGGCGGTGGAGGCGCTGCAGGAGGCCGGCCGGACCGTGGGCCGGGACGGCAGGTCCTAGGCGGGACCCAGCTTGCGGAAGTCCCAGGAGACGATCTTGTCCGGGGTCAGCCGCACCCAGGCGTGCCGGCCGTCGTGCGGCATCTCCTCCAGGCCGAAGTTCTTGCGGGCGAACAGCGTCTCGGGGACGTCGAGTTCGGCGCACAGTTCGCCGGTGCGCGGGAACTCGCCCACGAACTCGACCGATCCGGACAGCTCGACGCCGCGCAGCTCCTCGTACTCCTCACCCGTGTCCACCACGATCGCGACGCGCGGGTCGCGGCGCAGGTCGGTCCACCGCTTGCTGCGCACGACGGAGTACAGCCACAACGACGTCCCGTCCCAGGCGAACCACAGGGTGCTGACGTGCGGAGCACCGTCCTTCGACACGGTGGCGACCCGACAGGTGCGCTGGCTCACGAGGAACTCGTCCAGCTCGCCGGGCGTCATCATGATCTTCCGGCCCCGACGCTGAGTGACGGTCATGTGTCCCCCTCTTCTCTCACGTCGTGTCAGAGGAACTCGGATGATCCTCTGACATCACGTCAGAAAAGGATGGGTCGTCTTCCGTCCTCGCGCAATGGTGGTTACTCTCACGCCCGCTGGGGACCGCAGGCGACCAGGGGGAACCGTGCCGTCGTACGACAAGCTCCGTGAGCTCCTCGACCCCGCCACGACCGTGCTGCTCACCGTGGAGTGCCAGCAGGGCGTCGTCGGCCCGGACAGCGCCCTGCCCGAACTCGCCCGTGAGGCACGCTCGTCCGGCGTCCTGGCCAACATCGCACGGCTGGTCGCCGCCGCCCACGACAGCGGTGTCCAGGTCCTGCACGCCGTCGCCGAGCGGCGCCCGGACGGCCGCGGCGCCAACCGCAACGCCCGCCTCTTCCGGGCCGCCGAGCGCCTCCCCGTCCGGCAGCTGTCCGGAACCACGGCGGTCCGGGTGGCCGCCCCGATCGAGGTGGCCGAGGAGGACCTCGTCGTACGACGGCTCCACGGACTGTCCCCGATCCAGGGCACCGACGTCGACGCGCTGCTGCGCAACCTGGGCTGCCGCACCCTCGTCGTCACCGGCGTCTCGGCCAACGTGGCCGTCCCCAACGCCGTCTTCGACGCGGTCAACCGCGGCTACACCGTCGTGGTGCCGTCCGACGCCATCGCGGGGGTGCCCTCCGACTACACCCCCGCGATGATCCGTCACACCCTCGCGCTCGTCGCCACGGTCGCGACCACGGACGAGGTGCTGGGCTGTCTGCGACGGCCCCGGGACGCCCGGGTCAGGCCAGCGTGATCGAGTCCCCGCTCACCGTCACGTTCTCGGCCGTCAGCCCCTTGGTCGCCGGGCCCTTCTTCACGCTGCCGTCCTCGACCGAGAACTGACTGCCGTGGCACGGGCAGACGATGACGCCGTTCGCGATGCTGCTCACGGCGCACCCCGCGTGCGGGCACTTGGTGGAGAAGGCCTTGAAGGTGCCCGAGGCCGGCTGGGTGACCACCACGGCCTTGTCCTTGAAGATCTTGCCGCCGCCCTCGGGGATGTCGGCCGTCTTCGCCAGGGCCGTGCCGCCGCCCGAGCCGGTGGAGGCGCTCGCGCCGGTGTCCCCGGTGGTGCCGCCGGTCGTGTTCGCGCCGGCCTGGGTGTTCGAGCCGGACGAGGCGGAGTCGTCGTCGGAGGAGCCGCACGCGGTCAGCGCGACGGCGAGGCCGGCCGCGCCGACCGCCGCCACGACGGTCCGGCGGCCGGGCGCCGCGGTGGGGGGAAGCGATTCGCTGGTCGTCATGCCGACGTCCCTTCATAGCAAGCTTCGTAGATCTGGACAGGGGTACGGCCTGGAGCCGTTGGTTGTTCAGACGATGTCGAGATCTAAACGCGTTCGAGTTCAGGGCGGGGTAAACCTGAGCTGTCGGTTCGCTGTCGGCCAGTAACCTGGGGCGATGCTCAAGGAAGTCATCGCGACCCGCTACATCACGCCCCTGCGTGAGGGCGGCTCGCTGCCGGGGCTCGTCGAGGCGGACGACTTCGGGACGTACGTCATGAAGTTCACCGGCGCCGGACAGGGCCGCAAGACCCTGGTCGCCGAGGTCGTCTGCGGCGAACTCGCCCGCCGGCTGGGCTTCCGGATGCCCCGCCTGGTGACGCTGGACCTCGACCCGGTGGTGGGTCTCGGCGAACCGGACCAGCAGGTGCAGGAGCTGCTGAGGTCCAGCGGGGGCACCAACCTCGGCATGGACTTCCTCCCGGGCGCCCTCGGCTTCGACCCGCTCGCCTTCTTGGTCAGCCCCGAGGAGGCCGGGCGGGTCCTCTGGTTCGACGCGCTGATCAACAACGTCGACCGCTCCTGGCGCAACCCCAACCTGCTGATGTGGCGCGGCGAGCTGTGGCTCATCGACCACGGCGCCACCATGATCTGGCACCACAACTGGCCCGGCGCCGAGGCCTCCGCCGCCCGCCCCTACGACGCCCGTGACCACGCCCTGAAGCCCTTCGCGCCGGACGTCGCCCGGGCGGCCGCCGAGCTGGCCCCGCAGGTCACCGAGGGCCTCCTGGCCGAGGTCACCGCCGAGGTCCCGGACGTCTGGCTGACCGGCGAACCCGGCTTCGACACGCCGGACGACCTCAGGCGCGCCTACGCCCGGCCGCTGCTGGCCCGGGCCGCCTCCGTCCACGAGCGCATCACGGGAATCGAGGGAAGCAAGTGAGCGAGCGCCACGTCCACATGGCCGGCGCCGTGGTCGAGCGGCACATCATCCGGGGCAGCGAGGCCAACGAGCGGGACGTCTTCGAGTACGCCCTGCTGCGGGTGGTGCCCCGCGCCGAGCGCGGCGAGTGCATCAACGCCGGCGTCCTGCTGTACTGCCGCGCCAAGGCCTACGTCGGCGCCCGCACCCACCTCGACGAGGCGCGGCTGCTCGCCCTCGACCCGCAGGCCGACGTGGCCGGGATCCGGGCGGCGCTCGGCGCCGTCGAGCGGGTCTGCGGCGGGGGAGAGGCGGCCGGACAGGCCGCCGGCGAGGACGCCGGACGGCGCTTTCGGTGGCTCGTCGCGCCGCGCTCCACGGTCGTCCGGCCCGGACCGGTGCACACTGGCCTCACCGCCGATCCGGCGGCCGAGACGGAGCGCCTGCTCGACCTGCTGGTGAGGTAATCGATCACACCGGGCTCGTGTGACGTTGACACCGAGTGTCAGGGCTTCTAGCGTCACGTGCGACGAAGGTACTAAGCGGTCGCTCACCGCGCCGCAGGTTCTCTCGAGGGCGAGGAGAAGCAGCAATGTCCACCACTGAGCAGCGGGTAGCCGTGGTCACCGGCGGAGCACGCGGCATCGGGGCCGCCACCGCCGTACGACTGGCCGCCGAGGGCCGCGCGGTCGCCGTGATCGACCTCGACGAGGGTGCCTGCAAGGACACCGTCGAGAAGATCACCGCGGCCGGCGGCAAGGCCATCGCGGTCGGCTGCGACGTCTCCGACGAGGCGCAGGTCGAGGCCGCCGTCGCCCGCATCGCCGAGGAACTCGGCGCGCCGACGATCCTGGTCAACAACGCGGGCGTGCTGCGCGACAACCTGCTGTTCAAGATGAGCGTCTCCGACTGGGACACCGTCATGAACGTCCATCTGCGCGGCGCCTTCCTGATGTCGAAGGCCTGCCAGAAGCACATGGTCGACGCGGGCTTCGGCCGCATCGTCAACCTGTCCTCCTCCTCGGCGCTCGGCAACCGCGGCCAGGTCAACTACTCGGCCGCCAAGGCCGGTCTGCAGGGCTTCACCAAGACCCTCGCCAAGGAGCTCGGCAAGTTCGGCGTCACCGCCAACGCCGTCGCCCCCGGCTTCATCGCCACCGAGATGACCAAGGCCACCGCCGACCGCGTCGGCATGGGCTTCGAGGACTTCAAGGCCGCCGCGGCCACCCAGATCCCCGTCGCCCGGGTGGGCGAGCCGGACGACATCGCCAACGCCATCGCCTTCTTCACCGGCGAGGCGGCCGGATTCGTCTCCGGCCAGGTGCTGTACGTCGCCGGCGGACCGCTCGACTAGGAGAACTCCCAGCCATGACTGAACTCCCCGCACTCTCCGGCAAGGTCGCCCTGGTCACGGGCGCCAGCCGCGGCATCGGCTACGGCGTCGCCGAGGCGCTCGTCGCCCGTGGCGACCGCGTGGCCATCACCGGCCGCAACGAGGACGCCCTGAAGGAGGCCGTCGACCAGCTCGGCGCCGAGCGCGTCATCGGCATCGCCGGCAAGGCGCACGACCTGGACCACCAGGCCGAGGCCGTCGAGCGCACCATGGAGGCCTTCGGCCGCGTCGACTTCCTGGTCAACAACGCCGGCACCAACCCGGTGTTCGGCCCGATCGCCGACCTCGACCTGAACGTGGCGCGCAAGGTCTTCGAGACCAACGTGATCTCCGCGCTCGGCTTCGCGCAGAAGACCTGGCACGCCTGGCAGAAGGACAACGGCGGCGCCATCGTCAACATCGCCTCCGTCGCGGGCCTCGCGCCCTCGCCCTTCATCGCCGCCTACGGCGTCAGCAAGGCCGCGCTGATCAACCTGACCCAGCAGCTGGCACACGAGTTCGCGCCCAAGGTGCGGGTCAACGCCATCGCCCCGGCCGTCGTCAAGACCAAGTTCGCCCAGGCCCTGTACGAGGGCCGGGAGGCCGAGGCCGCCGCCGCCTACCCGCTGGCCCGGCTCGGCGTGCCGTCCGACATCGGCGGCGCCGCGGCGTTCCTCACCTCCGAGCAGTCCGGCTGGGTCACCGGCCAGACGCTCGTGGTCGACGGAGGCATCTTCCTGAACGCCGGAGTGGGCTGACGCCACCCGCCCGGAAGGGTAACGATCGGGTACCCGAGGGCGCTGTTTCCTTGACGGAAACGGCGCCCTCGTCGTCGTACAGGAGGGGCACGGCCCGATGACAACGTCGTCATAAACGAGCTGATCAAGCCCCTTGTACGAGGCGGGTTCAACCTCGGTTGCCCTGCGGTATGGTCTGCCGACCCTTGGTACGGCAGATCGAGGAGCGAGCGCGTGTTCAACCGGAAGCGACGCCTGCGTCAGGTGGCGGCAATCGCGTCCATATCGAGCCTGGTGACCGGCTGCGGTGTGCTGTCCTCGGACTCCTCCGACAGCGAGGGGCCGATCACCGTCGGCACCACCAGCGCCCCCAGCACACTGGATCCGGCCGCCTCCTGGGACCAGTCCTGGGAACTGTTCCGAAACATTTACCAAACGCTGCTGAGTTACCCCTCGGGCGCGACCACTCCGCAGCCCGACGCAGCGGACAACTGCCGCTTCGCGGACAGTTCGAACAGAACGTACAGATGCGAGCTGCGCTCCGGACTGAAGTTCTCCGACGGACACAAGCTCGACGCCGCGGCGGTCAAGTACTCGATCGACCGCATCAGGAAGATCAACCTCAACGGCGGTCCCGCGGGACTGCTCGGCAGCCTCGACCGGGTCCAGGTGCTCGGCGACAGCGAGGTCGTCTTCCACCTCAACAAGCCGGACGCCACCTTCCCGTTCGTGCTCGCCACGCCCGCCATGTCCATCGTCGACCCGGAGGAGTACCCGGCCTCCTCCCTGCGCAAGGACGACAAGGTCTACGGCTCGGGGCCGTACACCCTGCGCTCCTACCAGGACGGCAAGCGGGCCGAACTGGCCAGGAACGACAGCTACAAGGGCGTCGCCGACCGCAAGAACAACGCCGTGACCATCCGTTACTACCGCGAGTCGGCCCCCATGGTCGCGGACCTCAAGAAGGGCACCCTCGACGTCGCCTTCCGCGGCCTGGACGCCGACGACATCGTCGGCCTGCAGAAGCACAACACGGACGGCAGCCTGCAGCTCATCGAGGGCGCCGGCATCGAGATCAACTACCTGGTGTTCAACCCGAAGGACCCCTGGGCCGGGAAGGCCGCGGTGCGCAAGGCCGTCGCCCAGGTCGTCGACCGCGGCGCCATCGCGCACAAGGTCTACAAGGACACCGTCGAGCCGCTGTACTCCATGGTCCCCAAGGGCCTGACCGGTCACACGACCGACTTCTTCGACGACTTCGGCAGCCCCAGCGCGGCAAAGGCCCGCAAGATCCTCACCGACGCCGGCATCACCCAGCGCGTCCCGCTGACCCTCTGGTACACCAGCGACCGCTACGGCTCCCAGACCAAGCCGGAGTTCGCCGAGATCAAGCGCCAGCTGGAGGACTCCGGCCTGTTCACGGTCACCCTCAAGAGCCGCCCCTGGAAGACGTACGTCACCGGCTACCAGAAGGGCGAGTACCCGGTGTTCGGGCGCGGCTGGTTCCCCGACTTCCCGGACCCCGACAACTTCATCGCGCCCTTCGTGGGCAAGCAGAACGCGCTCGGCACCCCCTATCCGGCGCCCGAGATCACCGGTGTGCTGCTGCCCCGCTCGCGCAGTGTCAGCGACCGCGCCAACGTCGTCTCGGACTTCGAGCAGGCCCAGCAGATCCTCGTCCGCGACGCCCGGCTGCTGCCGCTGTGGCAGGGCAAGCAGTTCGTGGCCGCCAGCGACGACATCTCCGGCGCGGAGCAGGCGCTGGACCCGTCGACGATCATGATGATGGGCGAGCTGTCCCGCAAGACCAGCTGGTAGCGGGCCCGGTTCACGGAGCGGAAGACCGTTGTCAGTGGTCGCCTGTAGGTTCTGAGAACTGGAAGTGACCGCACACCGTTCCACCGCACATCGTGAGGAAGTTGACGTGACCGACATCGCCATGCTGCCCGAGTCCTGGCGCGGGGTTCTGGGCGACGAACTGCAGCAGCCCTACTTCAAGGAGCTGACGGAGTTCGTCGAGGAGGAGCGGGCGAAGGGCCCCGTCTACCCGCCGCGCGAGGAGGTCTTCGCCGCGCTGGACGCGACCCCGTACGACAAGGTGAAGGTCCTGATCCTCGGCCAGGACCCCTACCACGGCGAGGGCCAGGGGCACGGCCTGTGCTTCTCGGTCCGCCCCGGTGTGAAGATCCCGCCCTCCCTGCGCAACATCTACAAGGAGATGCACGAGGAACTCGGCACCCCCGTGCCGGACAACGGCTATCTGATGCCGTGGGCCGAGCAGGGCGTCCTGCTGCTGAACGCGGTGCTCACGGTCCGCTCCGGCGAGGCCAACTCGCACAAGGGCAAGGGCTGGGAGAAGTTCACCGACGCGGTGATCCGCGCGGTCGCCGAGCGGCCCGACCCGGCGGTCTTCGTGCTGTGGGGCAACTACGCGCAGAAGAAGCTCCCGCTGATCGACGAGACACGGCACGTGGTCGTCAAGGGCGCGCACCCCTCGCCGCTGTCCGCGAAGAAGTTCTTCGGCTCCCGTCCGTTCACGCAGATCAACGAGGCGGTGGCACGGCAGGGCCACGAGCCGATCGACTGGACGGTCCCGAACCTGGGCTGAGCCCCGCCGGGCCGGTTCCGCGGGGGACCGGCCCGGTGCCGCCTGACCGGGAATGCCGGTCGCTGCGGTTAGCGTCGGTGAGCAGTAGCCGACGAGTGGGCGGAGTGCGCGGTGGCCAAGGGACAGGAGCAGACGGCGCCGGACGCCCTGCTGACACGCATCGGACAGGTCGTCATCCTGCACCACGCCGGGGACCGCGAGGAGGCCCGGCACCGCTTCCTCGAGCTGTGGGCCGAGATCGGCACGGACGGCGACCCGCTGCACCGCTGCACCCTCGCCCACTACATGGCCGACGCCCAGGACGACCCGTCCGACGAGCTGGCCTGGGACCTGAGGGCGCTGACGGCGGCGGAGGAACTGTCCGGGGCGCGCTCCGCCGAGCACGAGAGCGCCACAGCGGTACGGGCGCTGTACCCCTCCCTGCACCTGAACCTGGCCGCCGACTACCTGAAACTCGGCCGCGACGGTGCCGCCCGCACCCATCTGCGCCGGGCCCGGACCGCCGCCGGGACGCTCGGCGACGACCGGTACGGCGACGGGGTACGGGCGGCCATCAGCCGGCTGGAGTCCAGCCTGGGGGAGCGGGGCACCGACGGGGACGGGCGGTGGGGGCCACCGAGACAGCGGCCCTGACGCGGTGGGGGCGCTTTCCGGCGTCCCCGACGGTGGCTCAACGCCCGTAGGCCTGCTTGCAGATGACCGACTCCGGGCTGTCCGCGTGCCAGCCTCCGTACTGCCGCCCCAGCGCGCACAGGTCCTTCGTGTTCTTCGGCACCGACCTGCGCACGTCCGGAATCCCCACGCGCGGCTGCTGGTGGTGCCCGTGCTCCGGCCGCGGTGCCCGGGGGTGGGGCCGCGCACGTGAGCGGGGCGCCGACGGCTTTCCGGCCGGTGCCGGGGCCTTCGCCGCCGGTCCGTGCTGCGGTGCCCCGGGCTCCGCCGGCCGGGACGGGCCGATCATCTCCAGCGCCTCCTTGGCCGGCGCCTGAACGGACTGCGGCTCGCGCTCACCGTCCGGGCGCGGCGCCGACGACTGGGACGGCGCCGTCGGCGGGCCGGAGGCGGGCGGGCGCTGGACCGTCACACAGCCGGTGAGGGCCGCGACAGCGACGGTGACCAGGAGCGTTGCGGTGGTCGTCGTTCGATGCACCGCTCAACGATGGCGTCTCCGCCCGCGCCGCGGAACAGCGGACGGGCGGAGGATGCCCCGCACGGGTGATCTCCGGCCCCTTACGGAGGGCACGGGAGCGGCCGGGCTGACGTTCAGTCGCCGGTGGCGCCGTCGATCCGTTCGCGGAGCAGGTCGGCGTGGCCGTTGTGGCGGGCGTACTCCTCGATCATGTGGGTGTAGATCCAGCGCAGGTTGAACTGCTCGCCGGTGCGCCGGTGCCGGCCCTTGGAGAGGTCGTCCAGGCCGAAGTCGGCCGCGACGCGGCGTGCCACCTCGATCTCGGCCTGCCAGGCGTCCCGCGCCTGCGCCCAGGTGTCCGCCTCGGTGAGGTGGAACTCGCCGTCGGGGTCCTCGTCGGTGAAGTGGATCGGACCCGCGTCCTCGTCGGCGAGGACCCGGCGGAACCAGCCGCGCTCCACGTCCGCCATGTGCCGTACCAGCCCCATCAGGGACAGCGTGGACGGCTCCACGGAGGCGGTCCTCAGCTGGGCGTCGGTCAGGCCCTCGCACTTCCAGGCCAGTGTCTGCCGGTGGTACTCCAGCCAGCCCTCCAGCATGGTGCGTTCGTCGGCGGTGGTCGGGGGTTCACGGCGTTCGGTCGTCATACGGGCATCCTCGTCCAACCCCGTCGCCCACGACCACGGGTTATCGGCCCGCGCCGCGGCCCGTCAGCGGCTGCTGCCGGCGACAGCGCGTGGCGGGCCGGGTCCGTCGAGCCCGGGCCCGCCACGCGTGCCGTGAGCCGCGGCCGGGTCGCCCTGCTCGGCGACGCCGCGCACCCATGCCCCCGACGCTCGGCCAGGGCGGCAGCCAGGCGATCGAGGACGCGACCGTGCCGGCGCACCACGCCGACGCGGTCGCCGCCTGCCCGGCGGCCCGGCCGCCCCGTACGGCGGGCGTCACCCGCCAGGCGGTCCGGGAGGTCCGCTTCAGCACGACGACCGCCTCCGCCCCGACGGCCGTCCGTGACACGGCCGTCGCCGCGCTCTCGCGAGCCGTACCCGGGCTCCTGCTGCGGGGCTTCGCCTCGAACGCCGACTGGCGGCCGCCGCTGCCGCCGTATGCTTCCGGCAGGAGCAGGGCAGGCAACCGTCAGAGGAGAACACCCCGTGAAGGTCGGCTGCATCGGACTCGGCGACATCGCGCAGAAGGCCTATCTTCCGGTGCTCGGCGCCCTGGCCGGGGTCGAGCTGCACCTGCAGACCCGCACCCCCGCCACCCTCGACCGGGTGGCCGACGGCCTCCACCTCCCGGCCGACCGCCGCCACCGGGACCTGGACTCCCTGCTCGCACAGAACCTCGACGCCGCCTTCGTGCACGCGCCCACCCTCGCGCACCCCGAGATCGTCACGCGGCTGCTCCAGGCGGGTGTGCCGACCTACGTCGACAAGCCCCTCGCCTACGAACTCGCCGACTCCGAACGGCTCGTGGCGCTCGCCGAGGAGCGCGGCGTGTCCCTCGCCGTCGGCTTCAACCGGCGCTTCGCACCCGGGTACGCGCAGTGCGCCGACCATCCGCGCGAGCTGATCCTCATGCAGAAGAACCGGATCGGACTGCCGGAGGAACCCCGGTCGATGATCCTCGACGACTTCATCCACGTCGTCGACACCCTGCGGTTCCTGGTGCCCGGGCCCGTCGACGACGTGACGGTACGCGCGCGCGTGGAGGACGGGCTGCTGCACCACGTGGTGCTGCAGCTGGCCGGGGACGGCTTCACCGCGCTCGGCGTGATGAACCGGCTCAGCGGCTCGGCGGAGGAGATCCTGGAGGTGTCCGGTCAGGACACCAAGCGTCAGGTGGTCAACCTCGCCGAGATAGTCGACCACAAGGGGCAGCCGACGGTGCGGCGGCGCGGGGACTGGGTGCCGGTGGCCCGCCAGCGCGGCATCGAGCAGGCGGTCCTGGCCTTCCTCGACGCGGTACGGGCGGGCAAGGTGCTCAGCGCCCGGGACGCACTGGCGACTCACGAACTGTGCGAGCGGGTGGTACGTGCGGTTGTGGACCGGGCCGCCTGAGCCGGACCGCCCGCACACCCTCCGTCGCGCACCACACCGCGAGGATCAGGATCGCGCCGTGCACCGGCCAGTCGCCGTAGCGGACGTACGGAGTGATCCCGTGGGCCAGCGGAACGTCGAACACCACCGATGAGCTGCGGTCCGTACCCACCCAGGAGCCGATCCGCTGCCCGCTCGGCCCGTAGACGGCCGACACGCCGGTCAGCGTCGCGTGCACCATGGGGCGGCCGGTCTCGGCGGCGCGCAGGGCGGCCAGCGAGGCGTGCTGCTCGGGCGCCCAGCTCTGCTGGAACGACGACGTCGCCGACTGCGCGATCAGCAACTCGGTGCCGTCCTGGGCGAGGTGACGGCTCATGTCGGGGAACGCCGACTCGAAGCAGACCATCGGGCCGACGCGCAGCCCGTGTCCGACGTTCATCACGACCTGTTCCGTGCCGCGCCTGCGGTCCTCGCCGGCCGCCTTGCCGACGGAGGTGACCCAGCCGAGCAGCGACCGGGCCGGTATGTACTCGCCGAAGGGCACCAGCCGCATCTTGTCGTAGCGGTCGCCGGTCAGGCCGTCCGGGCCGACCAGGACGGAACTCTTGTAGATGCCGGGCCGGTCGGAGCGCCGGGCGTCGACGTTGACGAGGATGTCGGCCTTCGTCTCCCGGGACAGCGCGGCGATGCGCCGGGCGAGGTCGGGCCGGTGGCCGAGGTCGTAGCCGACGCTGCTCTCGCCCCAGACGACGAGGTCGAGGCCGCGTCCGGCGAGTGTGCGGGTCAGCTGTTCCTCGCGGTCGAAACGCCGGCCGGGGCCGTCGATGACACCGGGCTGCACCACGGCGACCCGCACCCGGCCGTCGACGTCCGGGCGGGGCGAGAAGACCCAGGCCGCGGAGGTCGCCGCCGCCGTCGCGACGATCCCGGCGACGGCCGGCACCCGCGACTCACGCACGGACACCAGCACGGCGACGGCCACGTTGACGGCCACCACCAGGAAACTCAGCAGCCACACCCCGCCGACCGAGGCGAGCCGCAGCGCCGGCTCCACCTGCCACTGACTGGAGCCCAGCACCCCCCAGGGCCCGCCCAGCCCCTGCCAGGAGCGCACCAGCTCGACCATCAGCCAGGCCGACGGCACGACGAGGAGGCCGGCCAGGACCCGCCCCGGCCCGGGCACCCCGCCCAGGAAGCGGCGCACCAGCCAGCCCCACGGCAGCCACAACGCGCCCAGCAGCGCCGCCAGGGCGAAGATGAAGACGTTCAGGCTCGGCAGCAGCCAGTGGTGCACCGCCACCATGTATCCGAACCCGCCGCACCAGCCGTCGTACGCCGCCCGTTTCCCCGTCGGCGCGGAGCGGACCAGCAGGATCCACGGGACGAGGGCGACGTACGCGAACCACCACAAGGACGGCGCGGGGAAAGCGAACATGGGCAGGGCGCCGGCCAGCGCGGCGATGGCCGAGCGGCGCCACGGAGAGGCGAGCCAAGAACCCAAGGTCTTCATACGGCCCCCCTCTACCCAGCTATGGCTCCAGTGTGCGCGTTTTCGATGATCCGGCACAGAGCGGCCGGGATCATTCGGCCACGGGCGCGGGCCGCGGCCCGGGCAGCCGCCGCCACTTCTCCTCGACGACGACCTCCGTCAGCCGCCAGCCGTCGTCCGTGCGCAGCAGGGCGAAGGCGTAGCGCCCGCCGCACACGAAGTCGGGTACGGAGCCGTCCGGATCGAACCGCATCGGGTTGACGTAGTCGGCCCGCACCCGGGCCGTGTCGCCGGTGTCCTGCTCCAGGGTCCCGAACCGCACGCGGCGGTTGACGATCAGATGCTGCCGCATCGGGAAGAGCAGCATGCTCTTGGCGAGCCAGGCGGAGACGCTCCCCGCGTCGCCCTCGATGCCGCCCGCCGAGCGGTAGTCGGCGCGCCCGTCCGGCGCGAACAGCCCCCGGTACGCCTCCCAGTCGCCGTCGTCCACCGCCGTCGCGTAGTCGGTGACCACCTCGTCGACGGCCAGCCGGTCCATCACGGTCGCGAGCTCCACACGCTGCGTCATCGGCTCAGTTTTGGGCATGAGGCGGGCCGGGCCAAGGGGCGTGGCGCCACAATCGACGCTCGTCACCCCCCGCGCGCGTACAACTCCCTTGCCCTGCAAGCCCATTCCGGCGTGATGCCGGCGCGGGCCCTTCCTATACTGACCGAATGATCACCGTCCCGCTCAGCGCGCTCGAGGTGGCCATGGTCCAGTCGGGCGCCCCGGCCGTCGACACGTTGCGCGACACCGCCGAGTTCGCCCGGCGCCTCGAAAACCTCGGCTACGAACGTCTCTGGTACGCGGAGCACCACCACTCCCCGGCCATCGGGGCGTTCCCGCCGGTCGTTTTGACCGCCCACGCGGCCGCCCTGACCTCGTCGCTGAGACTCGGTTCGGGAGGGGTCCTCGCGCCGAACCACGCCCCGATCATGCTGGCGGAGCAGTTCGGCACGCTCGCCGCACTGCACCCGGACCGCATCGACCTGGGGATCGGCCGCGGCCCCGGCACCTTCGACGAGCCCACGGCCAGGGCCCTGCGCCGGGGGGCGGCACCGACCACGGACGCCGAGTACCGCGACGACGTCACTGCGATCCTGCGCCACCTGGTGGACGAGGTGGCGCTCGGCCCGCTCCCCGAACCGTGGCTGCTGTCCTCCAGCACCGCAGGCGCAGCGCTCGCCGCCGAACTGGGACTGCCGATCGCCTTCGCCCATCACATCCGCCCCGACAACACCCCGGCCGCGCTCGGCCACTACCGCGATCACTTCACCCCCTCTCGCTGGTGCGCACGGCCCCGCGTGCTGGTCTGCGTGGAGACGGTGTGCGCCGAGACGGACGAGGAGGCCGCGCGGCTGGCGGGCCCGATGGACGTCGTCAAGGCCGGGCTGCTGCAAGGACGCAGTGAGACCGCCTTCCCGACGCCCGAGGAGGCGGCGGCCCACGCGTTCACGGAGCAGGAGGAGAAGGCGCTGACGGCCTTCCGTTCTCAGCAGGCGCACGGATCGCCGGCATCGGTGGTGAAGCGGCTGGCGGAAGTGGTGGAGGCGACGGGGGCGGACGAGTTGATGCTGGTGACGCCGGTCTACTCGCTCGCCGACCGGCTGAGGTCGTACGAGCTCGTGAAGGAGTACGCCCGGGCGTAGCTTTTGCGGCGGGAGCCGTCGGACCACGGTATCGGTCGGACCGGGAGGTGCCCGGCCCGCAGACCGGTGGCCGCTGGACGGCTAGGGTGATCGATGATCGATCATCACGCTCCAGCTCGGGAGGTCCCATGAAACGTCTCGTCACCGTCGTCACCGGGGGCAGCAGGGGAATCGGTGCCGCGACCTGTCTGCGGCTCGCGTCCGAGGGACATGACGTGGCGGTGGGGTACGTCCGTGACGCCGAGGCCGCCGAGAAGGTGGCGGACGGGGTGCGCGAGGCGGGCGCTCGCGCGATCGCGGTGCGGGTGGACACCTCCGTGGAGGCCGACGTCGAGCGGCTCTTCGAAACGGCCGAGCGCGAACTGGGGCCGATCACGGGGCTGGTGAACAACGCGGGCGTGACCGGCCTGCTGGGCCGCCTCGCGGACACGGACACGGCGACCCTGCGCCGGGTCGTCGACGTCAACCTCCTGGGGACACTGCTGTGTTCACGCCGTGCGGCCCAGCTCATGACGGCACGGGGCGCCGGCGTCATCGTGAACGTGTCGTCGGGTGCGGCCACGCTCGGCAGCCCCGGGGAGTACGTGCACTACGCGGCGACCAAGGCCGCCGTCGACGCGCTCACCCTGGGTCTCGCCAAGGAGCTCGGACCGGACGGCATCCGTGTCAACGCGGTCGCGCCGGGCGCGGTCGACACCGAGATGCACGCGGCGATGGGGGACCCGGACCGGGCCTGGCGCATGGCGGAGGGCATTCCGCTGCGGAGGCCCGGGCGGGCGGAGGAGATCGCGGCGGCCATCGCGTGGCTGATGTCCCCGGACGCGTCGTACACGACGGGGGCGGTGCTGCGGGTGGCGGGCGGGCGGTGAGGGGCCGGGGACGCCTGCGGAACGGCCTCGCGGGCGCCGGGCGGGCTCAGGGCCCCGGCGCCGTCAGGCCGCCTCGATGACGTCGCCGCGGATCGCCTCGGCCCACTCGACCACCAACAGCTCGTACTCCGCGCGTTCCTGGGCCGACAGCGAGCCACCCGCACGCATCCACAGCGCCCGGATCTGCTCGTTCACCTCGGCGGCAGAGCGCACGGAACCAGAGGTCACGGAATCGGGGGACATGCGGACAAGCCTAGGGGCAAGCACTGACACTGCGCTACCGAACGGCTACTGATCCCGTATGTCCTGCGTCACGGATTCCTTGATCGCACCCCTCGTACTGAGCCGTGAGTCAGGGTGCGGGCACGGCGGACCGGACTACACCTGCTTGGCGCCGCCGTCGACGAAGATCTCGGTGCCGGTGATGAAGCTGGACTGGTCCGTGGCGAGGAAGAGGGCGAGGGCGGCGACCTCCTCCGGCTGGCCCATGCGTCCCAGGGGCACGATCCCGGCGAGGGTCTTCCGCAGTTCCGCGGCCCCTTCCTCGTCCGCGGCGAGGCCGTTGAGGCCGGGCGTGGTGATGGGGCCGGGGGAGATGGTGTTGACGCGGATGCGCCGCCCGCTGAGTTCGTTGGCCCAGGTGCGGGAGAAGGAGCGGATGGCGGCCTTGGAGGCGCCGTAGACACCGAAGGCCGGGTCTCCGGAGACACCCGCGATGGAGCCCGTGAGGATCACGGATGCGCCGTCGACCAGGTGGGGAAGTGCCTTCTGGACGGTGAAGACGGTGCCCTTCACGTTGCTGTCGAAGGTGCTGTCGTAGTGCTCCTCGGTGACCTGGTCGAGCGGGGCGAACGTGCCGCCGCCGGCGTTGGCGAACAGAACGTCGATCCGGTGTCCGGCGTCGGCGACGGTGGCGTAGAGCCGATCGAGGTCGGCCAGGCTTGCGCTGTCGGCCCGGACCGGGGTGACGTTGGCGCCGATCAGTTCGGCGGCCTGGTCGAGAGCCTCCTTGCGGCGTCCCGTGATGTAGACGTGGGCGCCCTCCTCGGCGAAGCGCTGGGCCGTCGCCAGCCCGATGCCGCTGGTGCCGCCGGTGATGACGACCGTCTTGCCGTCCAGCTGTCCCATGGTGTCTCTCCTGATAGGTGCGGCGGCCTGTCGGCGGCCGGTCGATTTAACTTTCAATGAACCTACGTCGAGAAAGATGACGTGTCAACTAACAGGGTGAAGTGTCATCTATCTCGCGGTTCTGTGGTGGAGTGAGAGGGGCGGTGAAGGCGCCGCCGTGGTCGGCGGCGGGCGCGTGGCCCGCTGCCTCGCCGGGCGGCGCCTTCCGTGGCCCCGCGGGGTCAGCGCCAGCCGAGGTCCGGCGCGACGTGCTTCAGGATGCCGTCGAGGACGTGCGCGTTGTACTCGACGCCCAGTTGGTTGGGCACCGTCAGCAACAGGGTGTCGGCGGCGGCGATGGCTTCGTCCTCGGCGAGCCGCTTGACGAGTACGTCCGGCTCGGCGGCGTACGACCGGCCGAAGATGCTGCGCGTGTTGGCGTCGATGTAGCCGATCTGGTCCTTCGAGTCGCGGTCGCGGCCGAAGTACGCCCGGTCCCTGTCGTCGACGAGCGGGAAGATGCTGCGGCTGACCGACACCCTGGGGGTGCGGGTGTGGCCGGCGGCCCGCCATGCCTCGCGGTACGCCTCGATCTGCTTGCGCTGCTGGACATGGAGCGGCTCGCCGCTCTCGTCGTCCTTGAGGGTCGAGCTCTGCAGGTTCATCCCGAGACCGGCGGCCCAGACCGCGGTGGCGTTCGAGCCGGAGCCCCACCAGATGCGGTCCCGCAGCCCCTCGGAGTGCGGCTCGATCCGCAGCAGACCCGGCGGGTTGGCGAACATCGGGCTGGGATCGGGCTCGGCGAATCCCTCGCCGCGGAGCACGTCGAGCAGTTCCTCGGTGTGCGCACGGGCCAGGTCGGCGTCGGTGCCGCCCTCCGGCGGGCGGTGACCGAAGTGCCGCCAGCCGTCGACGACCTGCTCCGGTGACCCTCGGCTGAGGCCGAGCTGGAGCCGGACGCCCGAGATCAGGTCGGCCGCGCCCGCGTCCTCCGCCATGTAGAGGGGGTTCTCGTAGCGCATGTCGATCACGCCGGTGCCGATCTCGATCCGGCTGGTGCGCGCGCCGATCGCGGCGAGCAGCGGGAACGGCGAGGCGTGCTGCCGGGCGAAGTGGTGGACGCGGAAGTAGGCGCCGTCCGCCCCCAGCTCCTCCGCGGCGACCGCGAGGTCGATCGCCTGCAGCAGCGAGTCCGAGGCGGAGCGCGTCTGGGAGTGCGGCGACGGCGTCCAGTGCCCGAATGACAGGAACCCGATCTTTTTCATACCGCTTTCAACAATCGCGGGACGCGTTCATTCCGTCCGTTCGTGGAGGCGGTGCGGCGCGACGGGCGGGTCGGGTGACGGTCTCGGCGGGGACCTCAGTTGGTGTCGATCTTCTCGATGACCGTGTCGGTGATCTCCGCCAGCAACGTGATCTGGCCGGGCGAGAGGTGGTCCAGGAAGAGGCGCCGGACGTCCTCGACGTGCTGCGGCGCGGCGGCTTCCAGCGCCTCCCGGCCGGCCGGAGTGACCATCATGTACGCCCCGCGTCCGTCGTCCAGGCACTCCTCCCGGGCGACCAGGCCGCGCTTCACCATGCGCGAGAGGTGGTGCGACACTCGGCTCTTCTCCCAGCCGAGCACCTTCGCGAGTTCCAGCACGCGCAGTCGGTCACCGGGCGCGCGGGTCAGTTCGGCGAGTACGGAGTAGTCGGTCGCGGACAGCCCGAACTCGCCCTGCAGCGTCCGGCCGGCCTGGTTGACCAGCAGGTCGTGCATGCGCAGCATGCCGCGCCAGGCTCGTTCCTCGACGGGGCTCAGCCAGCGGGGTGCTTCCTCCATGGCCCCACCATAGGAGGAGGTTGACCTTTCCATCACCTCCGGGTTTACGGGTGCGGTCCGCGCATGTATGTGATACATCAACTATATGCGGCGCGTGAGAGGTAGCGCGACGCGAGGATGGAAGAAGGTGCGAGTCGTCATGCCGAATGCCGTTGTCATGACCGGGTACGGTCCGCCGGACGTGCTGAAGTGGGCCGAGGTTCCCCTGCCGCAACCTGGTGAAGGTCAGATCCGGATCAGGGTCCGTGCTGCGGGCGTGGGCCCGACCGACCTGGACATCCGGGCCGGACGCCTCAGGTTTCCGCTGCCTCCGGACCCCGTGCTGGGCTACGAGGTGGCCGGCGTCGTCGACGCCGTCGGACCCGGTGTGTCGGGCACGCGCGTCGGTGACGAGGTCGCGGCCGTCCTCTTCGAGCGCGGAGGCTACGCCGAGTACGCGGTGGCGTCGATCTGGACGCACAAGCCCGAGTCGGTGTCATGGGCGGATGCCGCGGCGCTTCCGAGTTCGGTGGAGGCGGCTGCCGGTGTTCTCCGGCAGTTGCGGGTCGAGAGCGGAGAGACCCTTCTCCTCCTCGGAGGTGGCGGTTCGGTGGGCGTGATCGCGACCCAGCTGGCGGTCGCCCGCGGCGTGAAGGTCATCAGCGCCGTGGGTGCGCGGGACGACGAATTCGCCGTGGAACTGGGAGCGTCGCCGGTCCGCTACGGCTCCGGTCTCGTGGACGCCGTCCGAGCCCTGGGAACCGTGGACGCCGTCTTCGACGCGGCCGGCAAGGGGGCGCTCGCCGACGCCGTGGAGCTGGCGGGAGGGCCGCAGCGGGTCATCACCCTGTCCGACCATGCGGCGCCCGGACTCGGAGTCGTGCTCTCGGTGCCCACGGCGGACCGGGCCTCCGGGGCGCTGGACGAGGGCATGGCCATGCTGGCCGAGGGGCGGTTGCGGATGAAGGGCCGCAGGACCATGCCGGTGCGGGAGGCCGCCGAGGCGCATCGCCTGCTGGAGAGCGGTGAGGTGCGGGAGCGGATCATCCTCACCGTGGGTTGATCCCGGTCGTGCGGGGGAGTGACGTTGCTTGTCGGCTGCGGGCCGGTGGGGGCTGGTCGCGCAGTTCCTCGCGCCCCTTTAGGGCGTGGCGGGGGGTGGTGTTCGGCGGTTCGGCCTTGCTGGTCAGCCCGCTGATTCTGCCGCGTGCGGGCTGAGGACGCCTGCTGTCACCAGGCCGATGATGACGATGCCCAGCGCGATGCGGTACCAGACGAACGGCATGAAGCTCTTGGTGGAGATGAACTTCATGAACCACGCGATGACGGCGTACCCGGACGCGAAGGCGATCACCGTCGCGAACAGCGTCGGACCCCACGCCACGTGATCGCTCTCCAGCGCGTCCTTGGTCTCGAACAGGCCGGAGGCCAGCACCGCGGGGATGGCGAGCAGGAAGGAGTAACGGGCCGCGGCCTCGCGCTTGTAGCCCATGAACAGGCCGCCGCTGATCGTGGCGCCGGAGCGGGAGACGCCCGGGATCAGCGCCGCCGACTGGCACAGGCCGTACACCAGGCCGTCCTTCACGCCGAGGTTCTCCAGCGTCTTGCGCTGCTTGGGCGCGCGGTGCCGGCCGCCCGTCTCGTCCCGCGCCGCCAGCCGGTCGGCCACGCCGATCACGACGCCGACGACGATCAGCATGGTCGCCGTGATCCGCAGATCGCGGAACGGCCCCTCGATCTGGTCCTTGAACAGCAGCCCGAGCACGCCGATCGGGATCGAGCCGACGATCACCAGCCAGCCCATCTGGGCGTCGTGGTTCCCGCGCATCTCCTTGCTGAACAGCGAGCGCGACCATGCCGAGATGATCCGGCCGATGTCCCGGCGGAAGTAGATCAGCACCGCGGACTCCGTGCCGATCTGCGTGATCGCGGTGAAGGCCGCACCCGGGTCCTTCCAGCCCGAGAAGGCCGCCGTCAGCCGCAGGTGCGCGCTGGAGGAGACGGGGAGGAACTCGGTCAGCCCCTGGACGAGTCCGAGGATGAGGGATTCAAACCAAGACATGAAGTTACGGCGTCCAAGTGCTCGTCGAGGCAGGCGCGACGGAACGTCACGCCGCCGGGCGTGGTGATCACGGGTGTGCGGGGCAGCCTAGCGTCCGACGGCGACGGGACCGGCACAGGGGTTTCACCGCCCCCGCGCGGCCATGGCTTTCGGGTGGTTGACCTTGCGCGGGGGCGGAGCTTACGTTGCAGGGAGGAGAAAGCGCTTGCTGCTCGACCTCCTCACCAGGCCGCCGTTCCGGAGGAGTGCTGATCGCGTCCATGTCCACGTCCGAGACCCGGTTTGGGACGTCCCCGACCCCCTTCACCCCTGCCGCCGGCCGCCGCATCCGGGCCGCCCTCGTCGGCATCGGCGCCATCGGGCGCGGCTCCCACCTGCCCGCCCTGGCCGAGCTCGCCGAGGAGGGCGAGACGGAGGTCGTGGCCGCCGTTGACATCGATGCCACCGCGGTCGAGGAGTTCTGCGCGGCGAACGGGATCCCGCACGCCTACACCGACCTGGACCGCATGCTGCGCGAGCAGCGGCCGGACCTGGTGAGCATCTGCACCCCGCCCACGCTGCACCGCGAGCAGACCGTCGCCGCGCTGCGGGACGGGGCCTGGGTGTGGTGCGAGAAGCCACCCGTGCCGACCCTCGCCGACTTCGACGCCGTACAGGCCGAGGAGGGCACGGCCGGCGGGCCGTACGCCTCGATCGTCTTCCAGCACCGCTTCGGCTCGGGTTCGAAGCATGTGCGCCGGCTGCTGGCCGAGCGGGCCATGGGGCGGCCGCTCGTCGCGCACTGCCAGACCACCTGGTACCGCGACGCCGCCTACTACGCCGTGCCCTGGCGCGGCCGCTGGGCGACCGAGGGCGGCGGGCCCGCCATGGGACACGGCATCCATCAGATGGACCTGCTGCTGGACCTGCTCGGCCCGTGGAGCGAGGTGCGCGCGATGGCAGGGCGCCTGGTGCACGACGTGGAGACCGAGGACGTCTCCACCGCCCTGGTGCGTTTCGAGAACGGCGCCATGGCCACGGTCGTCAACAGCGTGCTGAGCCCCGACGAGGTCAGCCGCATCCGCATCGACTGCGAGCGGGCCACCGTCGAGCTCACCCACCTCTACGGCCACTCCAACGCCGACTGGCGCATCACCCCCGCGCCGGGCGTGCCGGGCGACGAGGCCGACGCGTGGCGGGACTTCGGAGCGGACGTGCCCAGTTCCCACCTGGAGCAGCTGCGGGAGCTGGTCGCGAGCATGCGTGCGGGGCAGCGCCCGCGCAGCAGCGGGGCCGACGGGCGGACCAGCCTGGAACTCGTCGCCGCGCTGTACAAGTCGGCGTTCACGGACACCACGGTGCGCGCGGGCGAGATCGGGCCCGGCGACCCGTTCTACACGGCGATGCACGGGGACGCCCCCGGCTGGGCACCCGTCCTCTCCACCGCTCCCGTCGCCGCCGAGGAGGTTTCCGCATGACGGGCCTGCGCCTCGTCCACGCCCACGGCGACCGGATCACGGTCACCGAACCGGTCACCGGCGTCGAGCTGCTCAGCTACGTGTACGCACCGGAGGCCGCCTGGGAGGCCCCCAAGCCGTACATCCACCCCCTGCGCACGCTGGCGGGCGACGTCGTCACCGACTACCGCCCCAACGACCACCGCTGGCACAAGGGCCTGCAGCTGACGGCCTCGCACCTGTCGGGCGCCAACCTGTGGGGCGGCAACTCCTACGTCCACGGCGAGGGCTACCTCGAACTCCCAGAGCGCGTCGGCTCGATGGCCCACGTCGCCTTCGACGAGGTCGCCGTGCGCGACGACCGTGTGGTGATCGCGGAACGGCTGACCTGGCACCCGTACAACGGCGAGCTGTGGGCCGACGAGGAGCGCCAAATCGAGATCCACGACGTGGACCGCGAGTCCGGATCCTGGGCACTGACCTGGTGCAGCGCGGTCACCAACCGTCGCGACGAGCCGCTGCGCTTCGGCAGCCCCACCACCGCCGGCCGTGAACTGGCGGGCTACACCGGGCTGTTCTGGCGCGGCCCGCGCGGCTTCCGGGACGGCCGCATCATCGGCCCCGACGCCGAGGGCCCCGGCCTGATGGGCGAGCAGGCGCCCTGGCTCGCCTTCTCCGGCGAGCACGACGGCGCCGACGGCCACGCCACCCTGCTGTTCGCGCACGCCCCCGAGAACGACCACGACGGCGCCCACGGCACGCACCCCGCCCACTGGTTCGTACGCAACGAGCCGTTCGCCGCCGTGGCCCCCTCCTGGGCGTTCTACGACGAACTGGAACTCGCCCCCGGGGACACGCTCGCCCGCCGCTACCGGGTCGTCGTGGCCGACGGTGCCTGGGAGCGGGAGGAGATCGCCAAGTACCTGGAGGCGCACCCGTGGTGAGCGGTGCCGGCTTCACCGGTCCGCCGGGCGGCGTCGCCGTCTCGCACCTCACCGTCTACGACTGGCCCGCCGCCGACGGCGTCCGCGGCGGAACCCCCCATATGCACCTGACGTGTTCGGAGGCGTACGTCGTCACCGGCGGGCGCGGTGCGGTGCAGACCCTCACGACGTCCGGGTACGAGGTCACGCCCCTCGTGCCCGGCACGGTCGCCTGGTTCACTCCGGGCACCATCCACCGCCTCGTCAACGAGGAGGACCTGCGCATCACGGTGCTGATGCAGAACAGCGGCCTGCCGGAGGCCGGCGACGCGGTGCTGACGCTGCCGCCGCGGTATCTGGCCGACCCCGGCACGTACGCCGCCGCCACCACCATTCCGGTGGACGCGCCGGAGGAGGAGCAGGCGCGGGCGGCCCGGGCCCGCCGGGATCTCGCCCTGGAGGGCTACCGGGCGCTGCGCGACGCGGACGGCCCCGAGGCGCTGGCCGCCTTCCACCGCGCCGCCGCGGCACTGGTGCGACCCCGGCTCGCCGAGTGGCGCGAGCGCTGGCGGCGGGGCGCCGAGGCGGCCGCGGCCGCCACGGGGGAGCAGCTGGACCGCCTGGAGGAGGGCGACGCCGACCACCTCACCGAGGCCGTCGTACGAGCGGAACAGCCGTCGGCGTACGGGAGGTTCGGGATGTGCGGGCGGCTGGACGTGTACGCGGCGCGGACCCGCCCATGAGAGGCGGGGCCGGGGGCGGGTCGTGGCCGCGGCCCGCCCCCGGTCTCTCATCCCTGTGACCCCCGATTCCTGCTCCCCTCTGCGGGGGCGTCGGCCCGGCCCGGCCGCCCCGGTGCGCTCTCCGGTTCGGGGTTCGCCGTCGTCGGTGGGACGTTCGCCCCGGTGACGTCCCGGTCGATGGTGTCGAACAGAGCGGTGACCTGGGCGCTTTCGTCGGTGAGCGCGGGCGGCAGCTGCTCGCGCACCACGTTCCAGGAGCGACGGTTGTCCTGCGAGAAGTCCGCCAGCGTGGCGAGCATCGCCCGCGTCTCCGCTTCGTCGGAGGAGGTGACGAGGAGCAGACGGAGCCCTTGGGAGGCGTCGTCCCGCAGGTCGGTCACCGCCACCCGGAGGTGAGCGGTGTAGCGTGCGTCGGCTGCCGCCGCGTTCTCGCGCGCCACGAGCAGCTCGACCTCCCGCAGCCGGGTCGAGGCCTGGCCGAGGTAGAGGTCGGCACGCTGGGTGTCGTCGCGTGCCCAGGAGAGCTGCACGTCCTCGATGCCTCTTTTCATGCCGTACAGGGCGTCGCCGGGAAGCGCGTTCGTGCTCGCGGAGGCCATGCCCGCGAAGGACCCCACGGCGACACCCAGGGCCAGCCCGGCCGTGGCCAGTCGACGCGACCACCTGGACCGGGGCCGCAACGCGCGATGACCGCTCCGGGTGGGCCGGGACCGTTGGGGCGGTACGGCGAGCGGATCGGTGCCCTCGGCGAGCATGGCCTCCATGGCCGCCACCAGCCGGGCCCGCTGGACGATCTTGACTTCGGGATCCAGTTCCGGCTTCGGCATGTGGGCCAAGGCCTCCGTCAGACCCAGCAGCCTGGCCTGCTCGCCGCTGTCGGCGGTGGGCTCCGGGTGCGGCCCTTCCGCCTGGATCTCGGCATCCTCCAGCCCTTCGAGTGCCGCGGCGAAGGCGTTCGTACGCGGCGGCCTCCGTTGTACGGCGACCGCCGCGGTTCCCCGCGAGGACCCCGCGGCGAGGCGCTGCCGCCTGAGGGGCGCGGAGCCCGCCACCGGCACGGCGGTGACGGTGGGCTCGGCAGGGGACGACTGGCGCGGGGCGCTCTCCAGGACCCGCGCGAGCATGGCGTTCCGGCCCTCAGCGGTGAGCAGCGGCAACTGCTCGTCCGCGTAGGCAGCGGCCACCGCGAACCGGTCGGTGATCTCGGGGTTCACAGCGGAATGGGACTCGGCATCGTGTTTCCGGTCGGTCATCGTTCCCCCTTCCCCGTGCCGCGTCGTGTCGCCGTGGCGTCGAAGAGCTCCTCCAACCGCCGGCCGGCGTTGGTCAGATGGGTCGTCACCGTGCTGCGGGCGATGCCGAGTTCGTCGGCGATGAGCGGGGTCGGTTTGTCCAGGATCCATTTCATGATGGCCACTTCGCGCATGGCCGGAGGAAGGCTTTGCAAGGCGGCGACGACATCGTCGTGGACGATCTTTCTCTCCAGGGGGTCGAAGTCGATCTGGGAGGACCTGGAGTGGGTGAGTTGCTCCAGCAGGCTCGCTTCGTTCTTCGCCGCCTCGTAGTGCCGGGCGAGGCTCTTGCGTAGCACGCCGTACATGTAGGCCGTCGGGTTGTCGATCCGCTCCCAGCGGGAGTAGACCTCCAGGAAGGCATTGCCGACGATCGACTCCTCGTCGGCGGCGGGGGCATGGAAGTGGACGAACTTCACGAACTGGGGCTGGTATTCGGTGTAGAACCGCGTGAACTGCTCTCGGGGGTCCTGTGCGGCTCCGTCCGGCGGAGGCGTCGAGGTCACCGGCCCCCGCCCGCTCCGCCGGTGCGGGAGGGTCGGCCGGCCGCCCGGACCGTGACGGCGCATCTGCGGTGGCGCGGGCGTTCGCTCCGGGCCGTGCCGCGGAGCGCCGTGGCGGGCGGGTCGGGTTCCGTGCGGCGCTCCGGGAGCCGGAGTTCCCAGGTCAGTAGGGTGCCGGTGCGGGTCCGGCGTTCTTCCCTGACGGTGCCACCGGTGCGGGCGAGCTCCCGCAGGACCGAGCAGTTCAGGCGCTGCCGGGAGCGGTCGCGGACCCACAGGGTGATCGTCCGGGAGTGGGCCAGCAGGCTGATCACCAGGGCCGCGCTCTGGGCGAGTTGGTGCACGAGTCGTGTCCTTCAGTGCGTGAGGAGGAGGTAACCCTTACGCAGAGAAGTGGCGTTCGGCCCCCGAAATGACGAGGCTGCCGGGTCCGTAAACCTGAGCGAGTCGTCACCCGTTCGCCGGTACGAGTGCCGTACGGACCGTGGACGAGCTCACGCCGCCGTAGGGCCCGTCACCGTCCAGCCCTCGGCCTGCGGGTGGGCCGTCAGGTCCTCGTGGTGGACCGGTTCGCCGCAGGCCCGGCAGGTGACCACCGGGACCATCTCGTTGCCGCAGGTGTGCTCGACGACCATGGGCAGGTCGACGCCGCCTCGCAGATGCCGGTCGCCCCATTCCTTGAGGGTCATCAGGACCGGCTCCAGTTCGAGCCCCGCCGGTGTGGGCCGGTACTCGAAGCGCTGCGGGCGTTCGCTGTAGACGCGCTTGGTCAGGATTCCGGCATCCACCAGCCGGCGCAGCCTCGTGGCCAGGATGTCGCGCGGGGCGCCGATGTTGCGCACCAGTTGGTCGAAGCGGCCGTTGCCCAGGCACACCTCGCGCAGGACGAGCAGGGAGTACTTCTCGCCGACCAGCGCGAGGGCGTCGGCGATGGAGCAGGGGCGCGGGTCTTTGGGGGCGGCCATGGCGCCAGTCTAGGGGAGGGTTTGATTTTCCAACTCACCCGGTTATGGTGAGTTCGGATTTCCTACCGACCGGTAGGCCTGCCCGTCGGTCCCGTCGGTCCCGTCGTTCCCGTCGACCCCGTTGTCCCGGAGGCCCGCACCATGCGTGACGCAGTCATCGTCGAAGCCGTACGCACCCCGATCGGCAAGGGCAAGCCGAACGGAGCCCTCGCGCACGTCCACCCCGTGGAACTCCTCGCCCACACCCTGCGCACCCTCGTCGAGCGCTCCGGCGTCGACCCGGCGCTGATCGACGACGTCATCGGCGGCACCGTCGACCAGGTCGGCGAGCAGGCCATGAACACCACCCGCTACGCCGTGCTGTCGGCGGGCTTCCCGGACACGGTCCCGGCCACCACCGTCGACCGCCAGTGCGGCTCCTCCCAGCAGGCCGTCCACTTCGCCGCGCAGGGCGTGCTCTCCGGGGCGTACGACATGGTCGTCGCCTGCGGAGTCGAGTCCATGAGCCGCGTGCCGATGTGGTCCAACGTCCCGCCCGGCAAGGACCCCTTCGGCCCCGGAGTCGCCGAGCGCTACCCGGAGGGCCTGGTCCCGCAGGGCATCAGCGCCGAACTGATCGCCGCCAAGTGGTCCATCACCCGCGAGCGGATGGACGCCTTCGCTGTGTCCTCGCACCGGAAGGCCGCCGACGCCTGGCACCAGGGACTGTTCGACGCCGAGGTCGCGCCGCTGGAGGGCGTCACCCGCGACGAGTGCGTACGGCCGAACAGCACCACCGAGATCCTCGCCGGCCTCAAACCCGCCTACCACGACCCGAACTTCGCCGAGCGCTTCCCGCAGATCGAGTGGAATGTCACCGCGGGCAACGCCAGTCCGATCAACGACGGCGCCTCGGCCGTCCTCATCACGTCCGCCGAGACCGCGGCGCGCCTGGGCCTGCGCCCGCTCGCCCGGCTGCACAGCTTCGCCGTGACCGGCTCCGACCCGCTGCTGATGCTCACCGGAGTGATCCCCGCGACGGACAAGGTGCTGCGCCGGGCCGGACTGACCCTCGACGACATCGACCTGTTCGAGGTCAACGAGGCCTTCTCCAGCGTGGTCCTCGCCTGGCAGCAGGAGACCGGCGCCGACCTCGCCAAGGTCAACGTGCACGGCGGGGCGATCGCCCTCGGCCATCCGCTCGGCGCCAGCGGCACCCGGCTGACGACCACCCTCGTGCACGCCATGCGCGCGCGGGGCGCCCGCTATGCCCTGCAGACGATGTGCGAGGCGGGCGGCCTGGCCAACGCGATGATCCTGGAAGCCGCGTAGCGAGCCGTCGGCGCGGTCAACGGCCCCGGATGTGGTGCCGCTTGCGCCACGCCACCACCGCGCCCACCAGCGCCGGTGCGGCGATGCAGGCCATCGCGATCAGGAAGGCGGGGGACGTCGGCGCCGAGGCACGGGCGCCCGCGACGACGTACGCGGCGGTGTTCGGGATCGAGCCGAGCGCCGTCGCGACCAGGAAGGGCACCCAGCCCATACGGGAGACGGCGGCACAGTAGTTCGCCGCCCAGAACGGCACCCCGGGGAAGAGCCGGGCCGCCATCATCGAGCGGAAGCCGTGCCGGCTGAGCTGCCCGTCCGCCGCCTTCAGCAGCCGGCCCCGCAGCAGCGGGCGCAGCGCGTCCTGCCCGAGCACCCGGCCCAGGCCGAAGGCGATACCGGCCCCCAGCACGGTGCCCACCAGGGTCGTGCCGATACCCAGCTGGGAGCCGAACAGCGCGCCCCCGGCGAGGTTCAGCAGCGGCCGCGGCACGAACGCCACGGTGCACAGCCCGTACGCCCCGGCGAACACCACGGCCGCCGTGGCCCCGTCGAGCTGCGGCGGCCAGCCGTGCGCGAGCAGTCTCTGCGGTTCGAACAGCAGCACGCACGTGGCGGCGCCGGCCAGCAGGACGACGAGCAGCGACAGCCGCGACCACGGCGAGAGCAGCACGCGCGCGCCGCGCGTGCCCGGGCCGGGCGGGGCGGAGGCGGGGACGGCGGCGACGGCGAGCTCCGTTGCGGCGGCCCGGGGAGAGGCCGTGGCGGTGCCCCCAGAGCGGGTGGTGGCATCGAGCATCCGGTGACACTAACCGACCGGTGTGTGTGATCGCCGTATGGTTCGTCGCATGGGCGTCACGGACGAGGTCACGATGGATGTGCCGTTCAGCACACTCGCCGACACGGTGCTGGAGCGGCTCACCGCCGTCTACGCCGACGCGGCCGACCCCGCGCGGGCCGCGCCGATGCGCGCGTACATGAAGGACGTGGCCCCTTTCCTGGGCCTCACCACGCCCGTGCGCCGGGCGCTGTCCCGCGTGGTCGTGGACGGCCTGCCGCGCCCCGACGAGAGTGACTGCACGGCGATCGCGCTGCGGTGCTGGCGACTGCCCGAGCGCGAGTACCAGTACTTCGCCGTGGACTATCTGCGCCGCCACGCGCGCGTGTGCTCCTCGGCCTTCCTGCCCGTCGCCCGTCACCTCGCCGGCACGCGCTCCTGGTGGGACACGGTCGACCTGCTCGCCGCGCATGTCGTGGGAGCCCTGGTGGCGGCCGACCCGGCGCTGACGGCGGACATGGACGCCTGGATCGTCGACGAGGACCTGTGGATCGCCCGCACCGCCCTCCTGCACCAGCTGCGCTACAAGGAACGCACCGACGCCGAACGCCTCTTCGCCTACTGCCTGATCCAGTCCGGCCACCCCGACTTCTTCATCCGCAAGGCCATCGGCTGGGCCCTGCGCGAGTACGCCAGGACCGACCCGGAGGCCGTACGGGCCTTCCTGGCGCGGGAGCGCGGAAGGTTCGCGCCGCTGTCGGTGCGGGAGGCGCTGAAGAACATCGGGGCGTAGCCGCGCCGAGCGTGGCGACGCCCCGGGCCCCCCGGCGCACCTGGGAAAACCATTCGACGCCGGGCGGCCCGTCGGCGATGATCGGTCCCATGTTCCGGCACGCCTTCCTTCTCGCAGCATCCGCAGTCGCGGATGCTCCGAAGGCTGCCGTCCCGATCTTCCTCGCCGCAGCCGACGGCGCCCGAAGCTGACCCTCTCCGGATCGTCCGGCGGACCCCGCAGGGGGAGGGTCGGCGAGTCCTTGGGGTCCCCACTTTCCTCCGCAGAGGCTTCGAGGTACTCAGCCATGCCCAAGACGGCGTACGTACGCACCAAACCGCATCTGAACATCGGCACGATGGGCCATGTCGACCACGGCAAGACCACCCTGACCGCCGCCATCACCAAGGTCCTGGCCGACCGCGGCAGCGGCACCTTCGTGCCGTTCGACCGCATCGACCGCGCCCCGGAGGAGGCCGCCCGCGGCATCACCATCAACATCGCGCACGTCGAGTACGAGACCGACACCCGGCACTACGCGCACGTCGACATGCCCGGCCACGCCGACTACGTCAAGAACATGGTCACCGGCGCCGCGCAGCTCGACGGCGCCATCCTGGTCGTCTCCGCCGTCGATGGGATCATGCCGCAGACGGCCGAACACGTCCTGCTGGCCCGGCAGGTGGGCGTCGACCACATCGTCGTCGCCCTCAACAAGGCCGACGCGGGCGACGAGGAGCTGACCGACCTCGTGGAGCTGGAGGTCCGCGAACTGCTCACCGCGCACGGATACGGCGGCGACGCCGTGCCCGTCGTACGGGTCTCGGGACTGAAGGCCCTGGAGGGCGACCCGCGCTGGACGGCCGCCGTCGAGGCGCTGCTCGACGCGGTGGACACCTATGTGCCCATGCCGGAGCGGTACTTGGACGCGCCGTTCCTGCTGCCGGTCGAGAACGTGCTGACCATCACCGGCCGGGGAACCGTGGTCACGGGCGCCATCGAGCGCGGCACCGTGCGCGTGGGCGACCGGGTCGAAGTGCTCGGCGCCGGTGTCGAGACCGTCGTCACCGGCCTGGAGACCTTCGGCAGGCCCATGGACGAGGCGCAGGCCGGGGACAACGTGGCCCTGCTGCTGCGGGGCGTCGCGCGCGACGCCGTCCGGCGCGGGCACGTGGTGGCGGCGCCGGGGAGCGTGGTGCCCGGGCGGCGGTTCTCGGCGCGGGTGTACGTGCTGTCGGCGCGCGAGGGCGGACGCACGACCCCGGTGGCGAGCGGGTACCGGCCGCAGTTCTACATCCGGACCGCGGACGTCGTCGGTGACGTCGACCTCGGTGAGGTCGCCGTCGCGCGGCCCGGAGACACGGTGACGATGACGGTCGAGCTCGGGCGTGACACGCCGCTGGAGCCCGGACTCGGGTTCGCGATCCGGGAAGGCGGGCGGACCGTGGGGGCGGGGACCGTGACGGCCGTGGAGTGAGGCCGGGGTGCGTGGGGACTGCGGGGCGGCCGTTGGGGCCGGTCGCGCAGTCCCCCCGCGCCCCTTGGGGACGCTGCCCGGCCGCACAATGGAGCAGTGACCGAACCCATCCCCGTCAGCAGGGCCACCGACCTCGGTGTCGCCAAGCTCATGCCCGACGTCGACCGCGAGCGGGCCTGGCTGCTGACCGTCGACGGGGCGCCGCAGTCCTACGTCGACCTCGACGAGCCGGCGTATCTGGAGTTCGAGTACGCACAGCGGCTGGGACACGTGCTGGACGTCGTCGACGAGCCGGGGCGGGCGCTGGACGTGGTGCACCTCGGGGGCGGCGCGCTGACGCTGCCCCGGTACCTCGCCGCGACCCGGCCCGGTTCCCGGCAGGACGTCGTCGAGGCCGACCGCGCGCTGCTGGAACTGGTCGTCGAGCACCTGCCGCTGCCGCAGGACGCCGGGATCGCGCTGCACGCCGCGGACGCCCGCGCGTGGCTGGAAGCCGCCCCCGACGGGTCCGCCGACGTCGTCGTAGCCGACGTCTTCGGCGGCTCCCGAGTCCCCGCCCACCTCACCTCCGTCACCTACGCCCGCGAGGCCGGCCGGGTGCTGCGCGACACCGGCGTCTACCTGGCCAACCTCGCCGACGCCGCGCCCTTCGACTTCCTGCGCTCCCAACTCGCCACGTTCGCCACGGTCTTCGAGGAGCTCGTGCTGATCGCCGAACCGGCCGTGCTGCGCGGCCGTCGCTTCGGGAACGCGGTGCTGGCCGCCTCCCACCGGCCCCTCGACACGGCGGCCCTGGCCCGGCTCACCGCATCCGACGCCTTCCCGGCCCGGGTCGAACACGGCCAGGGCGCACGGGACTTCATACGCGGCGCGCGACCCGTCCGGGACGAGGACGCCGTACCGTCACCCGAGCCCCCCGACGGGGCGTTCGGCATCGGCTGAACCGCTCCTGACGGCCACCTCCCTGGTACGGCGCCGCAGATTGCGCACGTCCGGCACGGTCAGCACGGCCGCCGTGACCACCACGACCAGCGCGGAGCAGCCCCACAGCGACGCCGTACGCCCGAAGGCCTCCTCGGCGGGACCGGCCAGCGCGGTCGCCAGCGGTACCAGGGCGACCGAGCCGAACCAGTCGTACGCGGAGATCCGCGAGAGCTTGTCCTCCGGTATCTCCTGGTGCAGCGCGGTCATCCAGGACACCCCGAACACCTCGACGAGCGCGCCGGACAGGAACATCACCGCGCACAGCGCGCCGACGGGGACCGGGACGGCGAGCGCGGCCGACGGCAGGGCCAGCGGGAAGACGCACAGCGTGCCCGCGAGGAGCAGGCGGCGCGGCTTCCAGCGGGTCATCAGCAGCGCGCCGGCCACCGTGCCGGCGCCGAAGCAGGCCAGTGCCAGACCCCACGGACCCGCACCGCCCAGGTCGTCCCGGGCGACGAGCGGGCCGTAGACCGCGTCGGCGGCGCCGACCACGGCGTTGGCGATCGAGAACTGCACCACGATGCCCCACAGCCAGGGACGTCCGATGAACTCCCGCCAGCCCTCGCGCAGATCGGCGAGCATCCCGCCGCCCGCCTCGCGCGGGGGGATGTGGCCGACATCGAGGAAGGCCCGCAGCGCGCCCGCGACCGCGAAGGCCGCCGCGTCCGCCGCGAGGACCCAGCCCGGCCCGAAAGCGGCGACCATGGCGCCGCCGAGCGCGGCTCCGCCCAGGCCGGCCCCCTGCATCGCCATCCGGAACATGGCGAACGCACGGCCCGCCTGCTCCCCCTGGACCGACGACATCAGCATGCCCTCGGCCGCCGGGCTGAAGAAGGCCTGGCCGGTGCCGCCCAGCGCGGTCAGCAGCATCATCTGCCACAGCTGCGGATGCCCGGCGAGGACCAGCGCGGCGAACGCGCCCTGGGACAGGAAGTTGAGGGCGTTGGCCGCGACCATCACGCGAGGCCGGGGCAGTCGGTCCGCCACCGCTCCGCCGATCAGCAGGAACACCACCAGCGGCAGCGTGCGGGAGGCGGCCACCAGGCCCACGTCACCGCCGTCACCGCCCGCGTCCAGCACGGCGAAGGCGGCGGCGATCAGCGCACCGTTGCCGCCGAGGCTGGTGACGACCGCCGCGGCGGTCAGCAGGCCGTAGTTGCGGTGGGCCGCGAGGGGGCCGGGGGAGTGTGCGGAGGCGGGGGTCACTGGCTGACTGTCCCCGCTGGTGACGCCACCTGCCAAACCGTTTTCCCGTCATGCCCGGCCCGGAGCCCGCGACCGGGAGGCGGTCCGCCCGGTACGGCGAACGATCACCGCACGGATCTGGCCACTCGCGGCTACTCATGGGTAACATCCCCGCATGAGCGCAGACCAGATGTCGATCGGCGAGATGCTCGCCGCGACGGTGCCGATGGCCCGGACCCTGAACCTGGAGTTCCTGGAGACCACGCCGGAGAAGGCCGTGGTGGTCCTGCCGGACCAGAGCGAGTACCACAACCACGTCGGCGGCCCGCACGCCGGCGCGATGTTCACCCTCGGGGAGACCGCGAGCGGGACGATCGTGCTGGCCGCCTTCGGCGAGCAGCTCTCGCGGGCCGTGCCGCTCGCCGTGAGCGCGGAGATCGCCTACCGGAAGCTGGCGATGGGCCCGGTCACCGCCACCGCGACCCTCGGCCGTCCGGCCGCCGACGTGGTCGCCGAGCTGGACGCCGGGCAGCGCCCCGAGTTCCCCGTCTCGATCGAGCTCAGGCGCGAGGACGGCGCCGTCACCGGTGAGATGACCGTCATCTGGACGCTGCGTCCCAACGGCTGATACGGCTGCGACGCGGGGTCCGGGGCATACGGCTCGGACCCCGCGTCGTGGCGTCGTCCCGGGTGTGCCTCGCCCGGGGTGACACGCCGTGTCCTCAGGCCGCCTGGCGACGTCGGTCGGCGACGGCTCCGTCCTCCAGGCCCGCGACGAACTCCTTGAGCCAGGCGGTGAATTCGGGCCCCAGGTCGTCCCGGTCGCAGGCCAGTCGAACCACCGTGCGCAGATAGTCGGCCTTGTCGCCGGTGTCGTAGCGCAGTCCGTCGAAGACGACGCCGTGCACCGTGCCGCCCGCGGCCAGTTCCTGGAGGGCATCGGTCAGCTGGATCTCGCCGCCGCGGCCCGGCGGGGTGCGCTCCAGGGTGTCGAAGACGGCCGGGTCGAGGACGTAGCGGCCGATGACGGCGTAGGTGCTCGGCGCGTCCTGGCGCGAGGGCTTCTCCACCAGGCCGGTGACCCGGACCACGTCGGCCTCGGCGGTCGCCTCGACGGCCGCGCAGCCGTAGAGGTGGATCTGCTCCGGCTCCACCTCCATCAGGGCGACCACGCTGCCCGCGTACTGGTCGCGGACGTCCAGCATCCGGCTGAGCAGGGTCTCGCGCGGGTCGATCAGGTCGTCGCCGAGCAGGACGGCGAAGGGCTGGTCGCCGACGTGGCGGCGGGCGCACAGGACGGCGTGGCCGAGGCCGAGCGGTTCGCCCTGGCGGATGTGGTGGATGTTGGCCAGCCGGGCCGGATCGCGTACGGAGTCCAGCCGTACGGTGTCCCCCTTGGCGGCGAGGGCCTGCTCCAGCTCGAAGGCGTTGTCGAAGTGGTCCTCGATGGCCCGCTTGTGCCGCCCGGTGACCATCAGGACGTCGTCGAGCCCGGCCGCGGCCGCCTCCTCCACGACGTACTGGATGGCCGGCTTGTCGACGACCGGCAGCATCTCCTTGGGCGTGGCCTTGGTCGCGGGCAGGAAGCGGGTGCCGAGCCCGGCGGCCGGGACGACCGCCTTGGTGACGGTACGGACGGAGGCGGGGGCGCTCGTGGCGTGGGGGGCGATCATGCGGCCCATGCTGGCTCACGCGGATGAGAGGGCCCCGAGAGAAACCTCGGAGGACGCTGTGGGTCCGGCTGGACGGAACGCAAGGATTTGAAGGTTTCGTGCGCCGGTCGCCTTTTTCCCCACACAACTTGGCGGCGCTGCGACCGTTCCATCGAATGCCGGTGTGGATACCGCGGGTAACTTATCTGAACTTTCGCTGTTTTGAACTTGGGTCACTCGAACTTCTTGTTTCCTGCGCATCAATTGTGCGAAAGTGAACGGCCCTATAGCGGTCCCGGCACCCGACGTGCACAGGTACGCACCAATCAGACCCCCTCTTTTCGGTGGACCCGCGAATTCCGTACGTCGTCCTGCGGCTTGGAAGGAATCGGTTCAGTGCCATCCCCTTACCCCCCACGTCCCCCGTATCCGCCGCGTCCCGGATCGGGTCCGGAAGAGTCCGACCGCAACCTCGTCGCGCAACTGAACCAGGGCGCCGCGGGTGCCCGGGCGGGAGCGTTACTGCTGGCCAGGCACTGGCGGGCGGCATACGACTACGCAGTCGTATGTCTCGCCGGTGCTGACGACCCTGCGTCCATGGTCACGGCCGCCGCATTCCACCGGGTGCTCGGCGGGCCGGCCGGTGGCGCGCTGCGGCCGCAAATCCTGATGGCGGTACGGGAGACCGTCAAGGAGTGGGCCGCCGACGACGACATTTCCCTTGTGCTGCCGGAACTCCGCAAACCGACCGGCGGCCGGGGGCTGCGGGCCGCACGGTCCGTGACGCCCGAAAGGCGACAGCTCGCCGAACGGGCATTCAGGGCGCTTCCGGGAGCCTCCCAATGCCTCTTGTGGCATACCGAGGTCGAGGCGGAACCCATAACCATACCAGCCGGTCTGCTGGGGGTGGACGCGCCCACCGCGGCGGCCGCTCTGGAGCAGGCGCGCGAGCAATTCCGGGTCGGCTGCGTACGCGCCCACCGGGAACTCGCGCCCGGCCGGGAATGCCGTTTCTACAACCGGCTCCTCGACGTCCCGATACGGCGCGGGGGCGCCCTGCTCCCGGACGTGCAGCAGCACCTGGCGGAGTGCCGCTACTGCCGGCACGCCGCCGAGCAGCTCAGTCACTTCGAGGACGGTCTCGAGGTGCTGCTCGCCGAGACCGTCCTCGGCTGGGGCGCGCAGCGCTACTTCGACTCCCGGCCGGGTCGCGGCGGGGACCGGAAGGTGCGGCCGGGTCACCGCGGCGCCCGGCCCCTCGGCGGCGGCCGTCACCGTCCCGCTCCCTCGGCCAGACGTGCCACGGTCATCGCCCTGGGCGTCGGGGTGACCGCCCTCGCCCTGCTGGCGACGGTGCTCGTGGCCAAGGGCTGGTCCGTCGACAGCGGTGTGCCGGCTCCACGAGCCACCTGGGGTGCGCAGGTTCACTAGGGCGACGGGGTCACCCTTCCGTCGGGTGGCCCCTTTCCCTGGGTGGCCCCTTCCGTCGGGTGGTCCCTTTCCCCGGGGGCCCCTTCCGTCGGGTGGCCCGACTTCGTTTGTTGTCGGCGTTCGCGTCGTTTCTCGTTCCTGTCATTGACACGAGTCACCTCCGGTCATAGTTTTCCCGCCGCGTCGGTGGTGTCGAACGGAACGTCAAGTGGCCAGTGAGGCCAGGTGCGTTCACGTACCGAACACACCACCGGGGGTGCTCCAGCGGTCCACATCGTCGTGTCCGCACACCGAAGGAGTGACGGCTCATGTCCGACCCCGTCTCCCGCCGATCCGCCCTGCGTCTCATGAGCGGCGCGATCGCCGTCGCCGCGGCGGCCACCGGTGGTTTCACACCGGCCGCCCACGCGCAGTCGAGACCCGAGGCGGGGGCCGGCCCCCGCGTCGAAGGCCTCCTCGCCCGGCTCACCCTCGACGAGAAGATCTCCCTCCTGCACGGCACCACCGACCCCGCCTCACTCGGCCAGGCGGGCTATGTCCCCGGCGTGGCACGCCTCGGCATACCGCCCCTGCGCCTGGCCGACGGCCCGGCCGGCGTCCGCGTCACCCGGCACGCCACCGCCCTGCCCGCCCCCGTCCTCCTCGCCTCCGCCTTCGACCCCCAACTCGCCCGCCGCTACGGACAGGTCATCGGACGCGAGGGCCGCGCCCTCGGCCAGGACGTCCTGCTCTCCCCGATGGTCAACCTGATCCGCACCCCGTACGCGGGCCGCAACTTCGAGACCTTCAGCGAGGACCCGCTGCTCGCCTCGGACTTGGTCGCCGCGGAGGTCGGCGGCATCCAGGGCGAACATCTCATCGCGACCGTCAAGCACTTCGCGATGAACAACCAGGAACGGGACCGCATGACGATCGACGTACGGGTCGACGAACAGACCATGCACGAGCTGGAGTTGCGTGGCTTCGAGGCCGCCGTCGGCGCGGGCGCCGGTGCCGTCATGGGCGCATACAACAAGGTCGACTCCACTTTCGCCTGCGAGAACAAGACCTTGCTCACCGACATCCTGCGCGACCGATGGGGCTTCGAGGGCTGGGTGATGACCGACTGGTTCGCCGCCCACAGCACCGTCGCCGCCATCACGGCGGGCCTCGACATGGAGATGCCCGACGGCACCCACTTCGGTACGGCGCTCGCCACGGCCGTGCGCGACGGCGCCGTGCCCGAGCGCTACGTCGACCGCGCCGTGCGCCGCGTCCTCGCCGTCATGGACCGCTTCGGGCTGCTCGACGGCAGCGCGCCGCCGCGCCCCGACCGGGACCCGCGGGCGGGCGCGGCCGTCGCGCTGGAGGTCGCCAGGGCGGGCGCCACGCTCCTGCGCAACGAACACCGCACCCTGCCCCTGCGCCCCGGCGGCACCGTCGCGGTGATCGGCCCGACCGGCAGCCTGCCGTTCGTCAGCGGCGGCGGCAGCGCGCACGTGGTCCCCGACCATGCCGACAACCCCCTCGACGCCATCAAGTCCCGTGCGGGCAAGGTGACTTATGCCCCTGGCGAGGATTTGTTCGGCAAGGCGATCCCGGCATCGCTGCTCAGCCCCGCCTTCGACAGCGAGGGCGTCCAGGTCGGCGCGGGCAAGGTCTGGACGTACGACGGCACGCTCACCGTCCCCGAGGCCGACGAGTGGACCTTCGTCCTGCACTTCTCCTCCGCGCCCACGGCACGGCCCAAGGTACTGCTCGACGGCACCGAACTGTTCCCGCAGGCCGCCGGGTACGGCGAGTACTTCCAGGGTGGGCTCGTCTCGGCCGCCCCGGACGGGCTGTCCGTACGCCGCAAGAGCCTCACCCTCGCGGCAGGCGCCCACACCCTGCGGATCAGCGCGCAGGGAGGAGCCGGCGGGCTGCTGTTCCGGCTGCGGCGCAGCACCGGCGCGACCCGCGCACAGGACGTCGCCGAGGGCGTCGCCGCCGCCCGGGCCGCGCGGGACGTCGTCCTGTTCGCCTATGAGGACGCCACCGAGGGCCAGGACCGCACCACCATCGCCCTTCCGGGCCACCAGGAACAGCTGATCGACGCCGTCACCGCCGCCAACCCGCGCACCACGGTCGTCCTCAACACCTCCTCCTCGACGTCCATGCCCTGGTTGCGGCGCACCGGCGCCGTCCTGCAGATGTACTACCCGGGCCAGGAGGGCGCGGCCGCCACCGCCGCCGTCCTGTTCGGCGAGTGCGACCCGGGCGGCCGTCTCACCCAGTCCTTCCCGGTCGACGACGACCATCACCCCGTCGCCGGAGACCCCCGCCGCTACCCCGGAGTCGACGGCATCGAGGAGTACTCGGAGGGCATCCACGCCGGCTACCGCTGGTACGACGCCGAGGGCGTGCGGCCGCTGTTCCCCTTCGGGCACGGGCTGTCGTACACCTCCTTCGCCTACGACGACCTGCGGGCGCGCCGCACGAGGGCCGGGCTGGAGGTGTCCTTCACCGTCCGCAACACCGGCCGGCGCGAAGGCATCGCCGTGCCGCAGGTGTATCTCGGACGCTCGCCCGACCTCCGACTCGACCAGGCGGTACGGGTGTTGGGCGGCTACCGCAGACTTGTGCTGGTTGCGGGGGAGCGGCGGCGCGTCCGGGTGGAAGTCGCCGCACGCACATTGTCCTCATGGGACCCGAAGCGTCACGATTGGGTGCTCGGCACCGGCCGCCGCTCCGTCTGGGTCGGAGCGTCCGCGCGCGACCTGCGGCTGCGCACCAGCGTGGAGGTGGGCAAGTGATCCGACGCATCGCCGTCGCCCTGACGGCCCTCGCGGCCGCCCTCGTCGCCCCCGTCCCCGCCGCCCAGGCCGCCGCGGCACCGGGCGACGGTCCGGTGGTCCGCACCGACGCGGGCCCCGTGCGCGGCGAGACCACCGCCGAGGGGCGGCAGTTCCTCGGCATCCCGTACGCCGAGCCGCCCGTGGGCGCCCTGCGCTGGCGCGATCCGCGGCCCGTCCGCCCCTGGCACGGGGTGCGTTCGGCCCGGTCCTTCGGCAACAAGTGCGTACAGAACGCGAGTTGGGACCCCGGTTACGACCGGCCGTCGTACACCGAGGACTGCCTCGACCTGAACGTGTACGTCCCCGACGGCTCGGCGCGCCGCGCGGTCCTCGTCTGGTTCCACGGCGGGGGACTGACCGCCGGCGCCGGCCAGGACGTCGTCCCCGACACCTTCGCCCGCCGGACCGGAACCGTCGTCGTCACCGTCAACTACCGCCTCGGCGCGATGGGTTTCCTCGCCGCGGCCGGCCTGGACAAGGAGGCCCGGGACGGGGTCTCCGGCAACTTCGGCATGCTCGACCAGCAGGCCGCGCTGCGCTGGGTGCGTGCCAACATCGGTCGCTTCGGCGGCGATCCGGCCCGCGTCACCGTCGCCGGCGAATCGGCCGGCGGCCGCTCGGTCTGCACCCAGCTCGCCTCGCCCACCGCGAGGGGCCTCTTCCGGGCGGGCGTCATCGAGAGCGGCGCCTACGGCGACTGCGCCGCCCGCACCCACCCGGACGCGGTGGCACAGGGAGCCGACTTCGCGAAGCGGCTCGGCTGCACGACGCCGGCCTGTCTGCGCGGCAAGTCCGCCCGCGAGATCCTCGAGGCCCAGGGCGACTTCGACTGGGGGCCGGTGACCGGCGGCGCCTTCCTGCCGGTGCAGCCCGAGCAGGCGCTCGCGAAGGGCGCGGCGTCCCGGGTGCCGGTGATCAACGGCGCCAACGAGGACGAGGGGCGGCTGTTCGCGTTCTCCCGCTTCGACCTGAACGCCACCCCGCTGACCGCCGAACGGTATCCGCAGGTCATGCGGGACGAGTTCGGCGATGAGGCGCTGTCCCGCTATCCGCTGTCCGACTACCCGACCCCGACCGTCGGGTACGCCACCGCCCTGGGCGACGCGGTCTTCGCGTGCACCGCGCTGCGGCTCGACGGCCTGCTGAAGGCGCGCGGCCCGGTCTACTCGTACGAGTTCGCCGACCGCACCTCGCCGCCCTTCGCCTCCCTGCGCAACCTGCACACCGACTTCGACTTCGGCGCGACGCACGTCAACGAGGTCCAGTACCTCTTCAAGCACTTCGGGCTCGAGTCGCCCCTCGACGCGCAGCAGAGGGCGCTGTCGCGGCAGATGATCCAGTACTGGGGGTCGTTCGTGCGGGACGGTGTGCCGCGGGCCACCGGACAGCCGGCGATGCCCGCCGGTCCGGGCGTCGTCCTCTCGCTCAGGACCGCGTCCAAGGGCGGTGTCACCCTGAGCACCACGGTTCACAGGGAGCACAACTGCGACCTCTGGGA
Source organism: Streptomyces sp. C1-1 (assembly GCF_050214755.1). Classification (NCBI taxonomy): domain Bacteria; kingdom Bacillati; phylum Actinomycetota; class Actinomycetes; order Kitasatosporales; family Streptomycetaceae; genus Streptomyces; species Streptomyces sp. C1-1. Next base: position 8,381,816 of record NZ_CP189826.1, read on the forward strand.
CCGCCTCGCCGCCGGCTGACCCGGTAGGCTTCCCGGCGTGCGCCCCCGTGCGGCGCACGCCGGGAACACGGCGAACCAAGCGTCACGATCCGGGAGGAACCGGCTTTGCACGTCCAGGAGTGGCTCGACACCGTGCCCGCCGCGGCCGTCTACGCCGTGGTGGCGCTGGTCATCGGTCTGGAGAGCCTGGGCATCCCGCTGCCCGGCGAGATCGTCCTGGTCTCGGCGGCCCTGCTGTCCTCCCAGCACTCGGGCGTCAATCCCGTGATCCTCGGCGCCTGCGCCACCCTCGGCGCGGTCGTCGGCGACTCCATCGGCTACGCCATCGGCCGCAAGGGCGGCCGGCCGCTGCTGGCCTGGCTGGGCGCGAAGTTCCCCAGGCACTTCAGCGAAGGACACGTGGCCACGGCCGAGCGGTCCTTCGAGAAGTGGGGCATGTGGGCCGTCTTCTTCGGCCGCTTCATCGCCCTGCTGCGAATCTTCGCCGGCCCGCTCGCCGGTGTGCTGCACATGCCGTACTGGAAGTTCCTGATCGCCAACGTCCTCGGCGGCATCTGCTGGGCGGGCGGCACCACCGCGGTCATCTACTACGTCGGCATCGTCGCCGAGGACTGGCTGAAGCGCTTCTCGTACCTGGGCCTGGTGGCCGCGGTGCTCGTCGGTCTGGCGTCGATGCTGGTCATCAGGCGCCGGGCGAAGAAGGCGGCACAGCAGCAGGCGGCCGAGCCGGAGCCCGTCCCGGCCGTCGACTGACGGCTACGGCTTCTCGTAGAGCTCGCCGTGGGCCGTCGCGAGTGACGCGTACAGCGTTCCGTTGAGGGTGACGCCCTCGCGCTCCTCGTCCGTCAGCTGCCGCTTGACCTTCGCGGGGACGCCGGCGACCAGCGAGCCGGGCGGCACCTGCATCCCCTGCGGCACCAGCGCCTGCGCGGCGACCAGCGAGCCCTCGCCGATCACGGCCCCGTTGAGCACGGTGGCGCCCATCCCGACCAGACAGTCGTCGCCGACGGTCGCCCCGTGCACCACCGCGTTGTGCCCGACCGACACCCGCTGCCCGATGCTCACCGGGAACCCGGGGTCGGCGTGCAGCGTGCAGTTGTCCTGGATGTTGGCCTGCGCCCCGACGGAGATCCGCTCGACGTCACCGCGCAGCACCGCCCCGTACCAGACACTCGCACCGGCTTCGAGCGTCACGTCCCCGATCACCGAAGCGGTCGGCGCCACGAACGCCTCCCCGTCGATCTTGGGCTCCCTGCCGCCGATACCCGTGATCAGTGCCTCGTGCGTCATCGGTCTCTCCTCCTCGTCGGTACAGGACGCACCGTAGGCGATGAGCCGCCGAGGAAGCGCACCGGGCCGCGTGTCACCCCGCGCGGGTGAGGCCGCGGAGGGCGGCGACGCGGCGCGTGGCGTCGGCGCGGCACCTCACATGGGCGCGCCGTAGACCTTATGGGCCTGCGCGTGGCCGTAGGTCGCCAGGGACCAGATGATCAGCACGTCCAGCCCGATCATGATGGCCGACCACACCGGGTAGTACGGCGTGAAGAAGAAGTTCTCCAGCATGCTGAGCATCGCGACGACGATGCCCACCACGCGCGCCCACGTCCGGCCGCTGAAGAGGTTGAACGCCGCGGCCAGGACGACGAGGCCGGAGATCAGGTGGAACCAGCCCCAGCCGGTGACGTTGTAGTCGTACGGGTAGTCCCGCACCCGCTGGTAGAAGTTGTCGTCGATGAGAGCCGCCATGCCGACGACCGCGTGGTAGAGACCGACGATGAACAACATGCACACGGCGAACACGACCCCGCCGACCATGAGCGGCTTGACGCGCTTCTCCGGCGCCTCGCCGCCGTACCGGGTCTGCCCCGCCGATGTCTGCTCAGCCATGTAGGACACCTCCTCCGGAAACGAGGAGCATCCCGCGGCCGGCGCGCCGGGGGTTCACCCGCCGCGGATGATTCCCGGCCCGCGCCGCCCGGGAGAATGTCGGGTGTCCCCAGCCCGCGGCAGCGGAGGTGACCCCTCATGGGTACGGCGGAGGAACGCCCGGGACCCCGGCGGGCAGAAGCGCGGGCCGTCGGCGGCGAGTTCGAGATCCGGATCAAGGGCAGGGTGGGACAGGCCTTCCGGTCGGCGTTCGCCGAGCTGACGGTCACGGTCAACCCGCCGGAGACCGTCCTGTACGGCGCCGGGCTCGACCAGGCGGCCCTGTACGGCATCCTGGACCGCATCCAGGCCCTCGGACTGGAACTGGTCGAGGTACGACGGTTGCCGGGCGGGACGGGTGACACCGGGACCAAAAGGCCGTAAGCCCCCTTCCGGCATGCGTGCGCGGCCCCCACCGTTGGTATGTACCGCCTACCTCGGAGGAGGTGAGGGTCATGTCTGCGGTGCTGGGCGGCCGACGGAGGGAAGCGCCCCTCCACGGCACGGATGCCCGGCGGGTGTCCGCGCTGCACGGCCGACTGCGTGCCCTCGGCGACGAGGCGCCGGAGGCGGACACCGTGGTGGCGACCTGTCTGGAGTGGGTCGCCGACACGCTCGTGGACATCGCGGTCGCCCTGGGCGACCCGCGCAGCGCGGGCGTGCTGATGGACGAGGCCTCGGCCGTGCTGGCCGAGCTGCCTCGCGACGGTCGGGACCTCCCGGACCCCGTGGCGCCGACCGAACCCCTGACGGAACGTGAGCACGCCGTCCTGGTGCGACTGCAGGAGGACGTGCCGCTCCGTCAGATCGGATCCGATCTCTTCATCTCGCACAACACGGTGAAGAGCCACGCGCGAGCGGTGTACCGGAAACTCCGCGTCTGCTCGCGCACCGAAGCCCTCGACCGGGCGAGGCGACTACGGCTCCTGTGACGACCGGAGCCGGACAGGAGGACCTTCAGAGCAGTTCGAGTTCGCGAGCTCGCCGTACCGCGGCCGACCGCCGGGACACGGCGAGCTTGCGGTACACGCTCTTGAGGTGCGTCTTGACCGTGTTGACCGACAGATACAGTTCCGCGGCGATCTCCTCCGTCGTCATCATCTCCGCGAGGCGCCGCAGCACGTCGTGCTCCCGGGTGCTGAGCGGGGCGACGGGCGGCCGGCCGTCCCCCCACCCCTGGGCCGGTACACCGGAGAGGACGACACCGGTACGCGGTGACCGGAGGGCCCCGGCACGCATCGCGCCCGCCGCGGCCGCCCATGCCCGCCCGACGGAGCGGCGCAGATCCTCGGCGAGCCACCCGGCGGCGTCGGGGACGGTCCCCGCGAGCCCGGCGGCCGGCGGTGTTCCGCTCTCCGGCGCGCCGAGGAGCCGGTCGGCCAGAGACCCGAGCCACGCGACGAAGGGGTCCGGCGCGGTGCGCAACGCCGCCTGGGCGTCGCCGAGTTCGTTGCGGGCCCGGACCGGCTGGAACCCGGCCGCGGCTACCCAGGCCCGCACCAGGTGCAGTGTGGCCAGGGACGAGTCCCCGGGGGCGCAGCCCGGCAGCGGCGGCCGCCGCGCCTGCCCGGCGAGTTCGTCCGCGGCCCGGAAGCGTCCGCGGATCACCTCCAGCAGCGCCAGCTCGACGAGGCAGTCGCGGCGCAGCGTGCCGTTGCCGGCGGCGCCCGTGGCCCGCAGTCCCGCCGTCAGTGACGACTCGGCCGCCTTCAGGGCGCCCGTGCGCAGTTCGGCGCGCCCGCGCACGCACAGCGCCAGGGCCCTCAGCTCGGGGCGGTCGGCCAGCAGATCGGCGGGCACCTGGGCGAACAGGTCCTCGGCGGCGGCCGCCGCCTCGCCCGCCGCCCGCGGATCGCGGTCCCTGTCCATCACCATGCGGACGACCGCGTGCGACAACCTGCACCGGGCGATCCGGCCGGCATCCTGCCGGGGCACCGCGTCGAGCAACCGGTCGGAGTACTCCAGTGCCCGCGCGCAGGCCGGCCGCTCGCCGCGCCGCAGAGCGGCGGCCGCGGCCACGAGCGCGGCCTCCGGGGCGGGAGGCTGCCCGGACCGGCTCTCCGGAGCGGCGGGCGTCAGCCGCGTCAGCTCATCCGGCAGCCGGCCCTCGCTCAGGGCCAGGACCCGCCCGATGGCCAGGTGCCGTACGACGAGACGGCCCGCGCAGTCCCAGTCGTCCGCGGCCAACGCGTGCCGTACCGCCTCGTCCAGCAGCCCGTGTTCGCCGAGCCACCCGGCCGCCCGGTGGTGCAGAAGGGGCACCAGGTCGGGTGCCTCGTGCCGCAGCCGCACCCGCAGCACGTCGGCGAACATCCGGTGGAAGCGGTACCAGCCGTTTCCGACGTGCTGGAGAAACGTGTTCTGCTCCGTGAGCGCCGCGAAGTGCGCCCCGGCCTCCGCGCCCGCGAGTTCGGTGGCCAGCTCGGCGTTCACATGGTCCAGAACGCTGGTCGCCAGCAGCAGGTCGCGCACGGCGGGACTTCGGCAGTCCAGCACCTCCTCCACCAGATAGCTCACGACCGCCTCGTCGTCTCCGGCGAACCGGGCCACGAACCGCTCCGGGTGCGGGTGGTCCGCCATGGACATCGCCGCCAGACGCAGGCCCGCGGCCCACCCGTCGGTCCGCCGGCGCAGGGTGCTCGCCACCTGCCGGGGCAGCACGATGCCGTGCTGGGCCAGCAGGGCGGCCGTCTCGCGGTCGTCGAAGGCCAGGTCCGCGGTGCGCAGTTCGGTGAGCTCACCGGACAGCCGAAGGCGGTGCAGGTGCAGGGGCGGGTCCCGGCGCGCGAGGACGACCAGCCGCAGCGCCGGCGCCGCGTGCCGCAGCAGGTAGGCGGTCGTCCGGGCGACCGCCGAGCCGGTCTCCGGCTGGAAATCGTCCAGTACGAGGACGACGGGATCCTCCCGCGCCGCGATCGCGTCGGCGATCGCCGCGACGAGAAGCGGCCGGTCGGCCGCGGCGGACGACGGATCGAGGCCTTCGCCCCGGTCCCCGGCGGGACCGCCCGTCCACGGCGCGCACCGTCCGTCCGCGAGCCGCGGCAGGTCCACCCCGGCCTCGCGCAGGGCCGCGGGCACCCGCGTCCAGAAGACGTCGGCCCGCTCCTCCGGGCCGTCGCAGGTGACCCAGGCGACCGGGCCCGGCGCGCTCCCGGTGTGCGCCCACTCCACGGCGAGCGCCGACTTGCCGGCGCCCACGGGACCGACCAGCGCGGTCAACGGACGCAGCACTCCACGGGAGAGACGTTCCGTCAGCCGGGGCCGGGGCACGAGCCACGTCGGCAGGGGAGGCACCCCGACCCGGGCCGGCAGGGCGGCCACGGGCGCGCTCCGTGGCCGTCGCGTGTTGTTCGACTCGTCCATCGCCGGCACCTCGCTCTCGGGGCTGGCCGGTACATGTCGGACGAGTGTGGCCCCACCCGGGCGGGGCGTTCATGGTGAGCGCCCCATCTCACCCGGGTGAAATTGGTGGAACGGTCAGCAGTTCACGCCTGAAGGGCCGTGACGAGCTCCTCCTCGCGGTCCTTGGTGAGCGACGTGCGCAGCACGGTCGGCTCGAACGGGCGCAGCGCCTCCCTGACCCGGTCCGGCGTGGAACGCCGTACGAGGGCGAAGACCGCGGCGCGGCCGGGCTCGAGGGTGCCCGCGATCTCCTTGACGAACGCGTCGTTGATGCCGACGTCCGTGAGCTTCCCGGCGACCGCTCCGGTGGCGGCACCGACGGCGGCCCCGAAGACGGGCATCAGGAAGATCAGGCCGAACAGCGTCCCCCACAGGGCGCCGCCGGCGGCGCCGCTCGCGGTGGGGCTGAAGGACTGGCGCACGTGGATCCTGCCGTCGTGGGTGCGCCAGGCGAGGGCGGCGTCGTCCAGGTCGAGCAGTTCCTGTTTGGACAGCTCCTTGGACAGACGCAGTACGGCCTCGGCCTTCTCCTTGTCGGAGAAGCCGAGTACGACGAGATCGGTCATCAGGACCTCCTGTTGTCGGGGCCGGGCTGTCGGCCCGCTTCGCTGTGCCGCTCGGCGGCCTCGTCGAGCCGCGCCAGGCCGGCGGCGAGTTCCGCCATCACCCCTTCCAGGGCCTCCTCGGTGAGGAAGCCCTCCGCCACGGGTACGCCGCCCGCGTCCCGGATCGCCTCGCGCAGATCCCGCGCCCAGACGTGCTCCAGCAGGACGAACCCGGCGGCCGTGCCCGGATCGAGCCCCCGTGCGAGGTCGCGGATCTCGTCGAGACCGAGGCCGAACGCGTTCGACTCGGACAGCGACGGCGACATCGCCGCGGCCCGCCGCAGGGTCCGTCGTGGGATACCGAGCAGCGCGGCCACGGTCGCTCCCATGCTCTCCGCCTGGTAGTCGGCGGTGACGAGGTCGCCCCCGGGCCCCTTCTGCACGAAGAGCAGGTCGAGCACGCGGATCCGGCCGTCGCGCTCCAGCACTCCGAGTTCGTCGAGGATCCTTCCCTCGAACTTCGCGTCGGGCCCGAACTCGACCGTCAGCAGCTGTACCGGCCCGATCTCGACCATGGCCGCTCCCTTCGACGTGATGGCACTCCATCCAGCCGCCTCGCGTCACCGGCGCGCCTCACCCGCGTCAGGTGAGTGGACGAACTCCCCGCCGTAGCAAGGCGCGTGGGCACGGCGCGCGGTGCGCGACCGTAGGCGGCCGGCTGCCGGACCGCCGTCCACCGGGACGGCGTACACGCCGTAGTCCGGACGCAGTCCACCGTTCTGCGGAGATCGGGCGACACGCCCTCCCCGCGTCCCGGCGCGAAGTGCGCTTTCCGCGTGGACGTCTGACGGCACCTCACCCGCGGCAGGTGAGGCAGGCACCCGCCGAACGCCGAACGCCGAACGCCGAACGCCGAACGCCGAACGCCGTACGTCAAGGACGGCATCGGCCGGTACGTGGTGGACGGCGAGAGCGACGCGGTCGACCCGGCGCGGGAGGGCACCAAGGCTGCCGCGCACCACGTCCTGAGCGTGGCGGCCGACGGCTCGGAGACGCTGCGGCTGCGGCTCGGGCCCGCCGGCTCCCGGCTGTCCCTGGGGCGGCTTCGACTCGGTGTTCCGCGACCGGATCGCCGAAGCCGACGCGTTCTACGCGGAGTTGACCCCCGAGGGCGCGAGCGAGGACGAGGCGCGGGTGCTGCGGCAGGCCCTCGCCGGGATGCTGTGGACCAAGCAGTACTACCTGTTCGACCTGGAGACCTGGCTGAACGAACACGGCCTGGACCCGTTGAGCCTGCCACGCCCCCGATGAACGCCCTCGTCGTCCGGGCCCTGCTCAACCTCTACGGGTTCTACGGCGACGAGCTCACCGTCGAGTGCCCGACCGGCTCCGGCACCCGGATGACCCTGTTCGAGGTCGCCCGGGAGATCTCCGACCGCTCACCCGGCTCTTCCTGCGCGGCGAGGACGGGCGCCGGCCCGTCCACGGCGGACAGACCAAGTTCCAGCAGGATCCGCACCGGCGGGACCCGATCTCCTTCCACGCGTACTTCCACGGCGACAACGCCGGCATCGGGGCCGCCCACCAGGCCGGCTGGACCGGCCTGGTCGCCACCCTGATGACGGTCTTCGGCACCCTCACTCCCGGCGATTTGCGCACCGATCCCGCACGGAGCCCGAAGCGCTGACCGACGGGCCCGTCCGAGGAAGGGTGCGTCAGGTGCCGGCCGTGTTCTCGGGCGCCGCCGGGTGGGCCCAGTCGCCGGCCGGCGGGCTCGCCGCGGTACCCGTCGGGTGCCGGTCGTCGACGGGGGTCCACTCCACGCCCGTCCGCTCACGGTAGGCCGCGACGGCCGCCTCCACGGTCGGGAAGAAGTGAGCGGGGTCGATGGTGCGCGTCAGCTCGTAGCGCTCGATCTTGCGCCGCACCGGATCCTTGAGCTCGGCGAACACCAGGCTCGTGCCCCGCTCGTTGAGCACCTCGTCCAGCTCCTCCAGCTCGTCGGCCGCCGTGGTGTCCACGTCGGTGATCGGCTCGGCCGCCAGCACCACCCAGACGGGCGCCGGGTCCACGACGGCCAGCCGCATCACCTCGTGGCGGAAGGCCTTGGCGTTGGCGAAGAACAGGGGGCCGTCGAAACGGTGGATCACCAGGCCCGGCAGCTGCTCGGCCGCGGGGTAGGACCGCACGTCGTGGTAGCCCGGCAGCCCCGGCACCCGCCCCAGCACGGTGTTGTACGGCCACCACGCCCTGCGGAAGACGTTGAGGATCGACAGGCCGACGGCGACCGCGATGCCCGGGAGGACACCGAGCAGCGCCACGCCGAGGAATGCCGCGATCGACAGCATGAACTCCGCCCTGCGCTGCTTCCACAGGCGCGCGGTCCCGGGAAGGTCGGCCAGCGAGAGGGAGGCGGTGATGACCACCGCGGCCAGGGCCGGCTGGGGCAGATTGCGGAACAGCCCCGGCAGCAGGACGAGCATGAGAACGATCAGCCCCGCGCCGACGACGCCGGTGAGCTGGCTGCGGGCGCCGGCCCGCTCGGCCACGGCGGTGCGTGATCCGCTGGTGCTGACCGGGAACCCCTGGAACAGTCCGGCGGCCATGTTGGCCGCCCCGATCGCCGTCATCTCCTCGTTGCCGCGCACCTGTTGACCGGTGCGGGAGGCGAAGGCCGAGGCGTTGGAGATGGTGTCCGCCAGGGACACCACGGCGATGCCGAGGGCTCCGGCGCCCAGCGGGGCGAGATCGTCGAGGCGGACGTCGGGGAACGTCAACGGCGGGAATCCCCGTGGCAGTTCGCCGACCAGGCTCACCCCGTGTCCGCCCAGGTCGAAGGCCGAGGTCGCCGCGATGGACAGCACCACCATGACCAGGACGGCCGGCACCTTGGGCAGCCACCGTTGCAGCACCAGGATCAGCACGATCCCGGCGCCCCCCACGGCCACCGCGGCGGGCACGGCCTTGCCGTCGGCCAGCCCCCGGACGAAGGCGTCGAACTCGCGGATCAGCCCGTCGGCGTCCGTCTTGAAGCCGAACAGCTTGGGCAACTGGCCGATCAGGATGGTCAGCGCCAGCCCGTTCATATAGCCGATCATGGTGGGCTTGGAGATGAGATCCGCGATGAAGCCCAGTCGGCACACCCCGGCCAGGACCGTGATGGCGCCGACCATCAGCGCGAGCATCGAGGCGAGTGCCACCGCCCGCGCGCTGTCGCCGCCGGAGGCGATCAGGGGCACGAGCGTCGCCGCGATCATCGGACCCAGGGAGGAGTCCGGGCCGAGCACCAGGATGCGCGACGGCCCGAAGACGGCGTAGGCCAGCAGGCAGAGCACGGAGGTGTACAGACCGGTGATCGCGGGCAGTCCCGCCAACTCGGCGTAGGCCATGCCCTGCGGCACCAGCAGGGTGGTCAGCACCACTCCGGCGACGACGTCCTTGACCAGCCAGTCCCGCCGGTAGGCCAGGAGGATGCGCAGCCCCGGCGGGACGAAGCGGGCCCTGGTGTCGTCACCTGGCATGGCGGTCCTCCAAGGGCGTGGGCGGCTCAGCCGGACGGCAGGGGAGCCGTGGGCCGGCGCCTTCGGGAGATGCCCTTGGCCGCCTCCCACAGCCCGAGCAGGGCGAGGGCCGGCAGCAGCGCCCATCCGAACTGCCCCACGGTGAGGGGAGTGGTGCCCAGCAGCCGGTTGAAGACGTCCGTCTGGGTCGCCAGCACGGCGAGCACGAACTCGCCGAACACCGCCCGGTTCATCTGCCGGCTGTCGAAGGTCGAGGTCGTCAGCACCGTCTCGGTCTCGCTGCGGCATTCCAGGGCGGCCACGATCAGGCAGAACGCGAACGACGTGAACGCGATCGAGTTGCCGACGGCCGCGCTGTCGAAGCGCGTCTCACCGAGCTTGATCATCAACAGCAGGCCGATCGTGATCGCCAGTCCGGCCAGGCCCACCGTGACCATGAGACGGTTCGTCATCACCGGTTCGCCGCGCGGCCGGGGCCGCCGCTCCATCAGCCCGGGACTGACCCGGTCGAAGCCCAGGGCGAAGCCGAAGGCCGCGTTGACGAAGAAGTGGATCCACAGCACCTGGGGCGGCGTGAACGGCTCCCCTCCCGCGATGTCGAACAGCGTCGCGCCGAGGAAGGTCAGGACGAACACGACCAGTAGCACCAGGACGAAGCGGATGTACTTGGTGAGGTTGTCGTAGATCTTGCGGCCCTGCTCCACCGCGAAGACGATCGTGGCGAAGTTGTCGTCGGACAGGATCAGCCGTCCGGCGTTCTTGGCCACCTCGGTGCCCGAACCCATGGCGATCCCGATGTCGGCGGCCTTGATGGCGGGGGCGTCGTTCACCCCGTCCCCGGTCATCGCCACCACGTCACCCTTCTTCTTCAGGGTGTCCGCGAGCAGCACCTTGTGCTCGGGGGCGACCCGGCCGATCACGCCGATGCCGTCGATGCGCTCCAGCCGCTCCGCCTCGGAGAGGGCGGCGAAGTCGGACCCGAGGATCGCCTCGCCCTCGATGCCGACCTGTTCGGCGATGGCGGCGCCGGTGATGACGTCGTCGCCGGTCACCATGCGCACCCGGATGTTGGCCGCCTGGGCGCCCGCCACCGCCTGCTTCGACTCCTCGCGCGGTGGATCCTCCATGCCGACCAGGCTCGCCACCTGCAGGTCCTTCACGTGGGCGAGCAGATCGTCGGCCGAGAAGTCGGCCGGGTCCAGATCACGGACGGCGGCGGCCATCACGCGTCGGCCCGCCCGCTCCATCCGCTCCATCTGCGCGTGCGCCCGCTTGCCGAGATCGGCGTCCCAGGGGATGGGCACGCCGTCGGAGAGAGCGGTGGACGCGCGTCCCATCACCGCGGGCGCCGCGCCCTTGACGAAGCACCGGACGACGGGCCGGCCGCGGCTGTCGGTCGCCGTGTTGAAGGTGGCCATCAGCTTGTACGAGGGGTCGAACGGCAGGGTGGCCAGCCGCGGGAACCGCTCGCGCGTCGCCTCGACGTCGAGCCCCGCCTTGTGGCCCAGGACCAGCAGCGCGCCCTCGGTGGGATCGCCCACGACCTGGCCGTTCACCAGCTTGGCGTCGCTCGCGATCAGGTAGGGCAGGATCGCGTCCTCGATGTCGGGCGAGCGGCCGGCGGCGTGGTGCACCCTGCCCTCCAGGCCGTAGCCGGTGCCGGAGACGGTGTAGCGGTCGAAGGCGTCCACGACCTCCACGGCGGTCATCTGGTTCAGCGTCAGCGTGCCGGTCTTGTCGGAGTTGATCGCCGAGGTGAAGCCCAGCGTCTCCACCGACGGCAGGTCCTTCACGATCGCGTGCCGGTGTGCCAGGTCGAGTCCGCCGAGCGACAAAATCGTCTGGGTCACCGTGGGCAGGGCCTCGGGAACGGCCGCGATCGCCAGGGAGACTGCGCTGACGAACAGCGTGTCCCAGGCCTCGCCCCGGCTGCGTCCCAGGGCGAACATCACGATCATGGTCAGCCCGGCCGCGCCCGCGATCCACAGTGTCAGCCGGTCGAGCTCCCTGGTCAGCGGCGACTCCTCCCGAGGGGTGGCGGACAGCATCCCCGAGATCTTGCCCAGTTCGGTGCCGGACCCCGTCGCGGTGACGATCATGGTGCCGCTGCCGTGGGTGACGGGGGTGTTCATGAACGCCGTGTTGGTCCGGTCGCCGGGACTCAGCCCCTCGCCCCGCAGCACCTCGGTGTCCTTGGCGGCGGGTGTGCTCTCGCCGGTCAGTGCCGACTCGTCGATCTGCAGGGCGCTCGCCGCGACCAGCCGGCCGTCGGCGGGGACGTCGTCCCCGGCGGTGATCAGTACGACGTCCCCGGCCACCACCTGCTCGGCGGGGATCTCGGTCTCCGTGCCGTCCCGCCGGACCCGGGCGGTCGCCTGCATCATCGACTTCAGGGCGTTCATGGCGCTGGCCGCCTTGCCCTCCTGGCGCATCCCGATGACCGCGTTGAGCACGGTCAGCACCAGCAGGAGCACGGCCGTGGCCCACTCCTGGATCAGCAGCGACACGATCGCCGCGGCGACCAGGATCATCTGCATGTAGCTGCGGTACTGCTCGAGCACCCGCCGCCACAACGGCGGCGGCTGCTCCTCCGGCAGCGCGTTGGGGCCGTCCCGGGTCAGCCGCTCGGCCGCCTGCGCCGAGGTGAGGCCGACGGCCGGGTCCACGCCGAGCGCCACGGCCACCGCCTCGGCCGACCGCCCGTACCAGGTGCGGGCCGGCTCGGCGTCGTCGCGTCGCCCGTCCGTGGAGGAGATCGAGGAGGTCATCGCCGGTCACGTCCTTTCCGCTCGGCCGCGACCGACTCCGCGTACGGGTCGGCCGCCGCGCCGGGCGGTGCCGCGGCCACCAACTCCTCCTTCACCACGAACAGTTCGTGCCGGGCCTTCTCGCCGACCTCGGGGTACTGCGGATCGATGTCGATCAGGGTGTGGGCGAGCACCGCGGCCGCGCAGATGCGCGCGAACCACTTGTGGTCCGCGGGGACCACGTACCACGGGGCCCATTTCGTGCTGGTGGCGGAGAGCATGCGGGAGAACGCCCTCTGGTAGTCGTCCCACCAGGACCGCTCACGCGCGTCCGCGGCGGAGAACTTCCAGTTGCGCTCGGGCACGTCGATCCGTTTGAGGAACCGGGTGCGCTGCTCCTCCTTGGACAGGTTCAGGAACAGCTTGACGATCCTGAAGCCGTTGTCGTGCAGATAGCGCTCCCAGTCGTTGATCTCCCGGTAGCGCCGGCGCCACACGCCCTTGCGCTTGGCCCCCTCCGGGAGCCGCTGGCGGTCGAGGTGCTCCGGATGCACCCGGACCACCAGCACCTCCTCGTAGTGCGAGCGGTTGAAGATGCCGATCTCCCCGCGCCGGGGGAGCCGGCGGGCATACCGCCACAGGTAGTCGTGGTCGAGCTCCTCGCTGGAGGGCACCTTGAAGTTCGACACGTGGACGCCCTGCGGGTTCACCCCGCTCATGACGTGCCGGATCGTGCCGTCCTTGCCGCCGGCGTCCAGGGACTGCAGACACATCAGCACCCCGTATCTGCCTTCGGCGGCCAGCCGCCGCTGGTAGTCGGCGAGCAGCGTGACACCGGTACGCAGCAGCTCCTGCCCGTCCTTCTTGCTGCTGATGCCGGCCTTGAAGCCGGGATCGAAGTCGATGGACAGGTCCACCTCCGACCCCGGCTTCACCCGCAGAGGGGCGATGAAGTCGGCGATCCGCTCGGCTCGTTCGTCCGACATGCGCCACCGTCCTCGGCTCTCAGTACTCGCGGTCCCGCTCCACCACGCACAGGCCCCAGATGGTGAAGCCGTACAGCGCGATCATGGTCATCGACCAGAACGGGTAGTACGGGAGCGACAGGAAGTTGGCGATGATCAGCAGCGAGGCGATGGCGACGCCCATCACCCGCGCCCAGGTCGCCGTCATGGCCAGTCCGATGCCGACGCCTACGGCGATCACGCCGAGGGCCAGATGGATCCAGCCCCAGCTGGTCAGGTCGAACTGGAACACGTAGTTGCGGGTGTTGACGAAGACGTCGTCGTTCGCGATCGCCATGATGCCGCGGAAGACGTCGAGGATGCCGCACATGATCAGCATCACGCAGGCGAAGGCCGTCAGGCCGCTCGCCGCGGCCAGGGCGCCTTCCGAGCGGTGGTGTTTCGGGGTCGTCGTGGCCATGGCTGGACCTCCGTCCCGGGGGCCGCCGGCGGCGGCCCTTTACACGATTCCTACTCCGGGTGCCGGGACCGCCGCGTCACCTCGCACGGGTGAGGGCGGCGTCAGAACCGGTGGTAGCGGACCGAGGTGGCCACGGCCAGGTCCTGGAGCGACGCGCGGCGCCGGCTGAAGGGGATCCAGAACAGCCCGACGGGGAACACCAGGTACAGCGCGGCCCGCAGCAACGCCCGCGGGACGCCGAGCAGCCGCCCGCCGCGGCCGGTGACCCGCAGCCCCATCAGCCGATCGCCCACGGTCCCTCCGGTCGAGGCCCAGCTGACGGCCAGGTACAGCACGGCGAGGATCCAGCCGGCCACGCCCGTCAGCCAGTCGGCGAGGTCGGGCATGCGGAACGGCGGCCCGGTGACGAGCAGCCGGAACCCGGCGTACACGAACTGCGCGGCCAGGCCGATGCCGGCCACCACCAGCACGTCCACCAGGGCGGCCAGGCACCGGGTGACGACGCCCGCGACATCGCCGTACGGGCTGCGGTCCCGGCTCTCCCGGCTCATGGCGCCGGTCCGAGCGACCCCCCGTGGCCGTCGGCCCGCGCCGTCTCCGGCACGGGTCTGTGCAGCAACCGGTCGGCGACGCGGTTGACCATCCGGTCGGCCCGCGCGCTCCGCAGCCGCAACGCGTCGACCGTCTCGTCGGCCATCCCCCCGCTGGTCTCCCGCACGATCCGGCCCAGGTCGATCTCCTCGAGCACGGCTCTGGTGAGCGTCACCAGGTCGACCCGGCCGATCACGCCGTCGACGTCCAGGCGCGCGGCGATCCGGTCGACGTCGACCCGCGCCGCGATGCGGTCCACGTCGATCCGCCCCGCGACCTCCTCCACGTCCAGCCGCGCCGCCACCCGGTTCACGTCGATCCGGTCGGCGATCCGGTCGACGTCGACCTGGTCCGCGAGCGCGTCGACGTCGACGCGGCCGGCGACCCGCATCACGTCCACCCGGTCGGCGACCCGGTTCACGTCGAGGCGGGCGGCCAGGTCGTCGAGGTCGAGACGGTCGATCACGGCGGCCGTCACCGTCCGGATCAGCCGGTCCGTCACATAGTCCGCGGTGGACAGTCCGAGCCGCGCCACGCGCTCGATCGTGCGGCGGGGGTCGAGGAGACGGAGCAGGGTCACCCGGTCATCGCATCACCGCCCCGGCACGGCCGCCTCATCCGCTACGGGTGAACCGCGCGAGCGGACCGTGCCCGGGTAGGGCGAAGATCACAGGACCACGACCTCATGCGCGCACGGAGCGCTGAGTACGGTGACTCCGTGCCGAAGAGCAAGAACACGTTCTCATCCTGGCGGCGTCGCCTCACACAGCGCGTCGTCCACGCGGGCTGGGCCTGGGTGCAGCGCACGGGCTCGGTGACGGCCGAGAGCCCCGGCCGCTTCCGCTTCGGCTCGATCGGCGCCCACACCCGCCTGGCCTTCCCGCTCGGCACGGTCTTCGGCGAACCCTGGATCCACCTGGGCTCCCACTGCATCGTCGGCGAACAGGTCACGCTCACCGCCGGCCTCATGCCCGACCTAGACCTCGGCCCCGAGCCGATCCTGCGCATGGGCGACGGCGTGGTCCTGGGCCGCGGCAGCCACGTCATCGCCGACACGACGGTCACCATCGGCAGCGACTGCTACTTCGGGCCGTATGTGTACGTGACGTCGACGAACCACTCGTACGACGATCCGCACGAGCCCATCGGCAAGCAGTGGCCGCGCATGGAGCCCGTGGAGATCGGGCCGGGCTGCTGGATCGGCACCGGCGCGGTGATCCTGCCGGGCGCGCGGATCGGACGGAACGTCGTCGTGGCCGCGGGGGCGGTCGTGCGGGGTGTGGTGCCGGACCACGCCGTGGTCGCCGGGGCGCCCGCCCGGGTCGTACGACGCTGGACGGCCGCCGAGGGCTGGCAGCCGCCGCTGAGGACGCCGGCGCCGGTGCCGCTGCCCGACGACATCACGCCCGAGCAGCTGCGCGCGCTCTCGGCGCTGGACGAGGAGACGGCGGCGAGGCTCGCCGAACTCGACGCCGACGCCTGACGATCGGCTCAGCCCGTCGCCAGCAGGAGCGTGCCGACCAGGGCGAGGCCGGCGCCCGCCGCCTGCACGCCCCGCAGGCGTTCGCGCAGCACCCCGCGCGCGGCCAGGGCGGTCACCACCGGGTAGAGCGAGGCGAGTACGGCGGCCACGGTGACGGGGCCGTGCTGGGCGGCGACCGAGTAGGTGCCGTTCGCGGCGACGTCCGCGAGTCCGACGAAGCCGAGGGCCGGCAGGGAGGCCCAGGGGAAGCGGCCACCGGGAAGGGCCTTGGCGCCCCGCTTCACGGAGACGTACAGGGCGACGCCGCCCGCGGCCACGTTCGTCAGCCGCTGCACGAAGAGGGCGAGGAACAGGCCGGTGACCGTCGTGGAGGCCTCCGCGATCAGCGCGAACACCGCGCCGAAGCCAAGTGCCGCGATCAGGGTGAGCACGATGGCCTGCCGCTGCACGGCCGCGCCCCCGCGCTGGGGGCCGCCCGCCAGGACGACCCCGGCGACGGCCACCGCGATCCCCGCGACCTGCACCAGGCCGGGACGCTCGCCGAGGATGAGGCCCACCCCGACCGGTACCGCCACGCTCAGGGTGGCCAGCGGGGAGACGACGCCCATGGGGCCCAGGGCGAGGGCCTTGTAGAAGGCGATCATCGCCACCGGGCCGGCCAGGCCCGCCGCGAACGCGAACCACAGCCGCGGGCCGGCCTCGCTCCAGCCGCCCGTGGCCGCCACGATCGCGCCGAGCACGGCGGCGGCGATCGTCTGCGAGACGACGACCACGGTGAGAGCGGGCAGACGCCGCGTCAGCAGACCGCCGCCGAAGTCGGCCAGGCCCCACAGCAGGCTGGTGGCCAGGGCGAAGAGTGCTGTCACGGTCGGCCTCGCAGTACAGTTCGGTGAACGATCGGGTGCACCCCACCGTAGTTCAATGGAGTGAACCCTGTCATCCAGAATATTGACCTCGACCGGCAAGGGCATTGGACGGAACGTGTCGGATCTCGATCTGCTGACCCAGTCCCTCGCGCGCAACGTCAAGCGCTGGCGCAACGAGCGCGGCTTCACGCTGGACACCCTCGCCGCCCGCGCCGGGGTCAGCCGCGGAATGCTCATCCAGATCGAGCAGGCCCGCACCAACCCGAGCATCGGCACGGTCGTCAAGATCGGCGACGCGCTCGGGGTGAGCGTCACCACGCTGCTCGACTACGAACAGGGCCCGAAGGTCCGCATCGTCCCCGCCGACCAGGCGGTACGGCTGTGGCACACCGACGCGGGCAGCTACAGCCGACTGCTCGTGGGTACCGAGGCGCCCGGCCCGCTCGAGATGTGGGAGTGGCGGCTGATGCCGGGCGAGGGCAGCGCCTCGGATCCGCACCCCGTCGGCACGGTCGAGCTGGCCCATGTGACCGAGGGCGAGCTGACCGTCACCGTCGACGGCGCCGAACACCGTGTCCCGGCCGGAGCCAGCGTCACCTTCGAGGCGAACGCCCCGCACCGCTACGGCAACACCGGAACCGCCCCGGTGGAGTTCGTGCTCACCGTCTCCGTCCCGCCGGTGCGCTGAGCACTGCTGTTAGCGTGCGGTCATGGACGCACCCATCGGACACTTCGACACCGCGCTGCCCGCCCCCGACGCCCTCGACGAGCTGACCGGCCCGGTCGCCGACGCCGTACGCCACTGGCGTGGCAGCGTCCCGGCGGAGCAGATCGTGTACGTCGACACCGACCCGCAGTGGGCCGACACCGCCGTCTTCGTGGAGCACTACGGCCAGGAGCTGCTGGAGCGGTCGGCGAACTGCGTCGTGGTGGCGGGCAAGCGCGGGGGCGAGACGACCCTGGCCGCGTGTGTGGTGCTCTCCACCACCAGGGCCGACGTCAACGGTGTGGTGCGGCGTCAACTCGGCGCCCGCAAGGCCTCCTTCGCGGCCATGGACGTCGCGACGGGGGAGACCGGCATGGAGTACGGCGGCATCACCCCGATCGGGCTCCCCGAGACCTGGCCCGTGCTGGTGGACTCGGCCGTCGTCGACCTGCCGTACGTACTGGTGGGCAGCGGACGCCGGCGCGGCAAGCTGCTGGTGCCGGGCAAGGCGTTCGCGGAGCTGCCGGGAGCGGTGGTGCTGGAGGGCCTGGGCGTGGCCTGACCGGCGTCAGGACGCCGGGCTCCGCCCCAGGTACTGCTCGGCGAACGAGGCCGCGGCGGCGGGCGACTCGAAGAGGCGGCGCAGCCGGGCCAGGGTGGTTCCCGCTCGGTAGGCGTCACCGCAGGACGCGCCGTGGTACACCTCCGACAGCCACTGCGAGAACTCCTGGTAGTCCCACACCCGGCCGAGGCAGGCCGCGGAGTAGCCGTCCAGCCCGGCCTCGTCGCCCTTGGTGAGGTACGCGACGAGACCGTCGCCCAGCAGGAACGCGTCGTGCAGGGCGAGGTTCATGCCCTTCGCCGCGATGGGGGCGGTGAGGTGGGCCGCGTCCCCGGCCAGGAACAGCCGGCCGAACACCATCGGTTCGACCACGTAGTTGTGCATGTCCAGGACGCGCTTCTCGATCAGCCTGCCCTCGGTGAGCGGTGGCCGGTCGGCGGCGCCCAGGCGTTCCTGCAGCTCGGCCCAGACCCTTTCGTGCGACCAGTTCTCCGGGGCGTCGCCGGGCGGGCACTGGAGGTAGTAGCGGGTGACCTCCGGGCTGCGGGCCATGTGCCCGGCGAAACCGCGCGGATGGACGCCGAACACCACGCAGTCGCTGGACGGCGGCGCCTCGGCGAGCAGCGCCAGCCAGCCGACGCCGTAGTCGTGCCGGGCGATCCGGGCGCCCTGCGGCAGCACGGTACGTGTCACTCCGCGCGCCCCGTCGCAGCCCGCGACGAAGTCGCAGTGCACGAGGTGCCGTTCGCCCGTGGCGGGGTCCGTGTACGACACCGCCGGGCGGTCCGAGTCCAGCCCGTGCAGCTGTACGTCCCGCACGCCGAACCGTATGGCGCCGCCGCGCACGTCGGCGTACTCGCGCACGAGGTCGGTCACCAGCAACGGCTGCGGATAGACGTAGTGGTGATGCCTCGTCAGTTCGTGGTAGTCCAGCCGGTACCGTTCGTCGCCGAACCGGAACTCGCACGCGGTGTGCAGCTGCGCGCGCTCCAACAGGCCCTCCGCCAGGCCCCGTTGCTCCAGCCCGCGCACCGCCCACTCCTCCAGCACGCCGGCCCGGGGCCGCCGCTCGATGAACTCGCGCGACTCCGTCTCCAGGACCAGGCAGTCGACCGAGGCGGCCCGCAGGATGTTCCCGACGGTGAGGCCTGCGGGTCCCGCGCCCACGATCACGACCGGGAAGCGGTGCGCGGACGGGGGCTCGGCGCGGGGTGCGAGGGAGGTCACCCGAGCATTATGACGGTGGACTGTCAGTGGGCAGCGGTGTTCGGACCGGCCCCCGTCAGCCGAGCCGCGGGATCTCGATGGCGGGGCAGCGGTCCATGACCATGTCGAGACCGGCGGCGCGGGTGCGCTCGTACGCGGCCTCGTCGACGACGCCGAGCTGGAACCAGACGGCCTTGGCGCCGATGGCGGCCGCCTCGTCGGCGACCCGTCCGGCGAGGTCGCTGTTGACGAAGACATCGACGACGTCGACGTCGAAGGGGATGTCGGCGAGCGAGGCGTACCCCGGCTCGCCGTGCACCGTCTCCGCCTTGGGGTGCACGGGCACGATGCGCTTGCCGTAGCGCCGCAGTACGTCGGCGACGCCGTGGGCGGCCCGCCTCTCGTTCGTCGACAGGCCCACGATCGCCCAGGTGTCGCCGAGCTCCGTGAGGATCTTGCGGACTGTTGCCGGGTCGCCGTACACGCTCGGTCTCCTCGTCAATCTTCGAAAGCTTGCGAAGCCGACAACAGAGCGAGGGGCGCGATGATTCCGCTGCCGGGCGGTGGGAGCGTGGCCCGGCGCGCGGGCCACGCTCACCGCGAGCCTACCGCTGGGTGTAGATGAAGCCGATCTTGTCGACCGCGTCGCCGGAGCGTCCGTGGAAGCCCGCGATCTGCCAGCCGCTCGGGGCGGTGCGGGTCACGCAGTCGGAGGTCGTGGTGCCGCCGGCCAGGGTGCGGCCGAGGTTGGTCGTGTACTTGGCGTAGAAGATCCGCGTGTGGCCGTTGTACTGGTCCTGGCAGAGGTGGGCCGAGGTGACGTACTCACCGCTGCCGAGGGTGAGGGAGGCCGCGGTGCCGCCGGTCCCGCCGTGGGCGAGCGTGGTGCCGTTGGCCAGGGTGAGGCTCATCTGGTCGACGCGGCTGCCGCTGCGCAGCGCGACGGTGGTGGCGCGGGCGCCGGCCGGCACGCTGTCGATGTCGTTGTAGTAGTCGCCGTGCGGGCCGCCGAACTGGTCGCTGAGCTGGAAGGCGGAGTTGCGCGACCAGGTGAAGCCGACGGTGATCGGGTCGTGGTCGGAGAGCATCAGCCCGGCGTCGGTGAGGAACTTGGCGTGCTCGTTGTTGTACGACGTCGCGTTCAGGGAGACGAGCTTGCTGCCGCGGTAGAGGACCTTGTCGACGACCTCGCAGGTGTTGGGCACGGTGGCCCCGGACTGGTCGCAGACCAGCGCGTCGCTGCCCTTGGCGGGCGGGGTGCCGCCCCGTACGAGCTGCACCCAGGCGTCCGTGAGCCCGTTGGCGGAGGCGAACTCGGCGATGGTGTCGGCGGAACGGGTGTAGCGGGTGTTGGTGTCGCCCATGACCACGACGGCGTTGCCCGCCGAGTGGGCCTTGATGAAGGCGGTGAGCTGGTTGAGGTTGTCGGCGCGGGAGGCCTCGTCGCCGTCGTTGGTGCCCGCGTTGGTGTGCAGGTTGTAGAAGTCGACGTAGACGCCCTCGGCCAGGCGCTCGCGCATGAAGGTGAAGCCCTTGGGGGTCAGGCAGTCACCCGAGTCGACCTGGCAGGAGTTCCAGTGGACGCGCTCGAAGTCGTCGGTGTCGTACGGGATTTTGGACAGGGTGTTGAGGCCGCTGCCGATGCCGGCGCCGCCGCTGGTGGGGGTGCGGTAGGCGTGCGCGGTGTCGGCGGCGTAGAGGTACGCGTGATAGTTGAAGTCCTCCTCGACGTGGACGATGTCGTAGGGGGCGATGCGCTGGCCGATGGCGGTGGTGCTGGTGTCGCGCGGCGTGGAGGCGCTGGAGAGGCTTTCGGGCAGGCCCGCCACGTTGTAGCTGAGGACGCTGAACGAACCGGGGTCCGCGGCGGCCGCGGAGGGAGCGGCTGCGGTGAGCCCGCCGAGCGTGGCGGCTGCCACGGCCAGGCAGGCGATGAGTCTGCGCATGGGGTGTGTCTCCTGTGGAGGGAAAGCGGTTGCGGTGAGGAGCGTGACAGAAGTTACCGCCGGTTACCCGAGGCCTGTCGAGTGTTTGGACGCTCTTTCACAGGAGTTGCCCGCCGTACACG
Organism: Streptomyces sp. C1-1; assembly: GCF_050214755.1. Classification (NCBI taxonomy): domain Bacteria; kingdom Bacillati; phylum Actinomycetota; class Actinomycetes; order Kitasatosporales; family Streptomycetaceae; genus Streptomyces; species Streptomyces sp. C1-1. Next base: position 8,402,864 of record NZ_CP189826.1, read on the forward strand.
GTCGGTTCGGACGACAGCGGAGGACGAAAGCGGAGGACGACGTGGCGAATGGGGCCCGCGTACGGTCGTTTGCCGCCGCCTTGTCCGGAATCCGCGCCGGATGACTGCGCCCGGCCGTTCCGCCGCCTACGCTCACCCCGTGCTGCGCATCACCGACGCCCGAACCGGCGAGTCCGTCGAGGCCGCTCCCGCCCGCCGGGGCCTGACCCGGGTCGAGGCCCATACGACAGGGGCCGACACCGGCGCCCTGCGTGTCCTGCTCGTCGCCGATCTGCTCGTGCGAGCCCTGGAACTCGGCGGCACCCCCGTGTGGTCCGTGCTGACCTGCGAGCGAGAGCGGGCCGAGTTGCAGGCCGGTGCCGCCGCGCTGGGCATCCGCCCCTTCGAGGACAGCCGGGACGTGGGCTCCGGGCTCGGCGAGGCGCAGGTCATCCACGTCGTGGCCGAGGCGGCCGCGATGCCGGACGGGCCCACGGTCGCCGTCGCCCCGGTCCACGGCACCGGCGAGGGCGCCGACCCCACCGCCCTGCGCCTCGCCCTGCTCGCCCGGGACCGCACCGCGCCGGCCGCCCTCGACACGGCAGTCCTCGACGAGGCCCGCGCCCTTCTCGCCCGATGGCGCGGCCGCGTCGCCGCCTGGGCACGGCAGCCGTCCCGGCCCATCCCGGACGAGGCCCGGGCCCGGCTGCGCGCCGCGTGGGAGGACGACCTGGACGCGCCCGCCGTGCTCGACACCCTGACCTGGGTGGAGACCTCGCCCGACCTGCCGGACGGCGCCCGCTTCGAGACGTACGCCTACGCCGACCGGCTCCTCGGCCTCGAGCTCACGCGCGACCTGGGAGCCCCGGCGTGATCGCGCGCATGGGCGCGGGGCCGCTGCGCCGGCTGGTCGTGCTGCGGCACGCCAAGTCCGCCTGGCCGGCGGGCGTCCCCGACCACGAACGGCCCCTCGCACCGCGCGGCCGCCGGGACGCCCCGGCCGCGGGGCGCGCCCTCGCCGAGGCCGACTGCCTGCCCGACCTCGCCCTGTGCTCCACCGCCGTACGCGCCCGTCAGACCTGGGAACTGGCCTCGGCCCAGTGGGGCACGCCCCCGCCGGTGCGGCATGACGCCAGGCTGTACGCCGCCGAGCCGGCCGACCTGCTGGACGCCGTGCACGAGGTGTCCCCGGAGGTCGAGACGCTGCTGCTGATCGGGCACAACCCCGCACTGGAGGAACTCGTCCTGGAACTCGCAGGGGACGGCCTCGACGACGCCCTGGACGAGGTGCGCACGAAGTTCCCGACCTCGGCGATCGCCGTCCTGGCCTGGCACGGCGCCACCTGGCGCGCGCTCGCCCCGGGCACGGCGCTGCTGACGAGCATGATCGTGCCCCGGGGGAAGAAGAAGGGCCACGGGAGGGGCTGAGTCAGCCCACGCGCACGTGCGGTCGTCGCTGCGGATCCGGCTCGGCGCGCCTGAGCACCTCCCGGGTCACGGGGGCGACCTCGCCGTCCCCGAACACCAGGAACCGGATCAGATGGCTGACGGGGCCGCCCTCCGTCCAGCTGAAGTAGGCGCTGGGCACCTCGCCGGTGCGGTCGCGCAGCTCCAGCAGTACGGCCGCGATCGTGTTGGGCACGGTCGGGCCCTGCACGCGCAGCCTGCGCACGCCGTGCTTCTCGTCGCCGTGCACGGTGATGTCCGACGTGAAGTCGGAGGAGTCGCGCACGAAGACCTCCAGGAACAGCAGCGGGCCGCCCTCCGGGATGTGCGTGTGGGCCCGCTGGTCGTACTCCTTGGCGCGGTACTCCCGGGTGCTGTGCTCCTGCGGCTCGTTCGCGATCAGCCGGAGCGGACCACTGCGCGCGGCCTCCTCGACGAACCGGGCCGCCGTCTCGTCGAACGTCACCGCGGCGGCACGCAGTTCGAACGCTCGGTGCACCCGCGAGCCGAACGACGTCACCAGGATCGCCACGATGAAGATCAGCGCGATCTTGAGGCCGTCCGGCCGTTCGATGACGTTCGTGACCAGGGTGTACGCGAACACTGCCGTGATCAGCCCGAAGCCCGCCGTCGCCGCCCGGTGGCCGCGCCGGTGCACGGCGACCGCCGAGGCGAACGACGCGGACAGCATCAGCACCAGCACACCGGTGGCGTACGCGCCGCTCTGCGCGTCCACGTTCGCGTCGAACCACAGCGTGATGCCCACGGCGGCCACCATGAAGACCAGCACCAGCGGCCGCACGGCCCGCGTCCACTCGGGCGCCATGCCGTAGCGCGGCAGATAGCGCGGCACGAGGTTCAGCAGACCGGCCAGCGCGGAGGCCCCCGCGAACCACAGGATCGCGATCGTCGACATGTCGTATGCCGTGCCGAACGCCTGGCCGAGGTGCTCGTGCGCGAGGTAGGCGAGCGCGCGCCCGTTCGCCGGACCGCCGCTCCTGAAGTCCTTCTGCGGGATCAGGATCGTCGTCGCCAGACTGGACAGCAGCAGGAAGCAGCTCATGATCACGGCGGCCGTGGTGAGCAGCCTGCGGGTCTCCCGGATGCGGCCGGACGGCTGCGCGTAGGTGTCCGCCGGATCGCCCTCGACCTGCGGCATCACCGCGACACCGGTCTCGAAGCCGGACATGCCGAGCGCCAGTTTCGGGAACACCAGCAGCGCCACGCCGATCATCGCGAGCGGCGAGGAGTGCGCGGCGGTCAGCGCGTCGGTCCAGTTCCCGATCCGCACCGGGTGGCTGAGCACCTCCCAGGCGGACACGGCCAGGACGACCACGTTGAGGGCCAGATAGGTCCCCACGAGAACCACGGCGATCCCGACGGCCTCCCGGAACCCCTTGAGGAACACCGCGCCCAGCGCACCGACGAGGGCCAGCGTGATCCAGAGGTTGCCGCCCTCCGACCAGTGCGGGGCGAAAGGGTTCTCCACGACGTGCGCGGCGGCGTCCGCGGCCGACAGCGTGATCGTGATCAGGAAGTCGGTCGCCGCGAAGCCCAGCAGGACCAGGACGAAGATCTTCCCCGACCACCACGACAGCAGCCGCTCCAGCATGGCGATCGACCCCTCGCCGTGCGGGCTCTCGTGCGCGACCCGCCGGTAGACCGGCAGCGCGCCCAGCAGCGTCAGCGCGACCAGCACCAGCGTCGCGACCGGCGAGAGGAGACCGGCGGCGAGCGCCGCGATGCCCGGCTGGTAGCCGAGCGTGGAGAAGTAGTCGACACCCGTGAGACACATCACCCGCCACCACTTGTGGCCCTCGTGCTCGGGGCGCGGCGTCGCGTGCGGGCCGGGGTGCCGTGCCGACTGCTCGCTCAGCCCCTCCAACAGCCAAGCCCGGAAGCGGGCCCCGGCGGTGGAGGACGCGGAATCGCCGGGATCGGTGGTGCCGGGGCTGTCCACCTCGGTGCCGGTCATGCGGTGTTCTCCCAGTGCGCGGTCATGGCCTCGGGGGGCCGTGCGGACGACGAGGAGCGAGTATCCCCGACGCCGCGGCCCGCACCTGCGGCGGGGCCCTGGCGCGTATCCGCCGCTTAGGCTGGGCGGATGCAGGACGAGTACCGCACAGTGGCCCGCGCGGGCGTGCACGAGACCGAGGTCAACCGTTCCCGCTTCCTGTGCGCCCTCGCCCCGGCGGCCACCGAGCGGGAGGCTCAGGACTTCGTCGCCGCCGTCCGCAAGGAGCACGCGGACGCCACTCACAACTGCTGGGCCTACGTCATCGGCGCCGACGCCTCCGTGCAGAAGGCGAGCGACGACGGCGAACCGGGCGGCACGGCCGGCGTCCCCATGCTGCAGATGCTGCTGCGCCGCGAGATGCGCTACGTCGTCGCCGTCGTCACCCGCTACTACGGCGGCGTCAAACTCGGCGCGGGCGGCCTCATCCGGGCCTACGGCGGCGCGGTCGGCGAGGCGCTCGACGCCCTCGGCACCCTCACCCGGCGCCGCTTCCGGCTGGCCACGGTCACCGTCGACCACCAGCGCGCCGGCAAGGTGCAGAACGACCTGCGCTCCACGGGCCGCGAGGTTCGCGACGTCCGTTACGGCGAGGCGGTCGCCATCGAGATCGCCCTGCCCGACGCCGACGTGGACGCCTTCCGGGCCTGGCTGGCCGACGCGACGGCAGGGACGGCGGGGTTCGAACTGGGCGGGGAGGCCTACGGGGACGCGTGACGTTCCCCGCGAAACAGACGTAACGGATGTAACGGACGGCTGTGAGACTGCTCATGACGGGCCGATACGGGAGTAACCGCCCGTGATGTCGGACCCGGCCGTTAGGGTCGGGGATCATGAGGCTGTTGCACACTTCCGACTGGCATCTCGGCCGGGCGTTCCACCGGGTCAACATGCTCGGGGCCCAGGCCGAGTTCATCGGCCACCTGGTCACGACCGTGCGCGAGCACGCCGTGGACGCGGTGGTCGTGTCGGGAGACGTGTACGACCGGGCGGTGCCCCCGCTGGCCGCGGTCGAGCTGTTCGACGACGCCCTGCACCGCCTCGCCGACCTCGGCGTCCCGACGGTGATGATCTCCGGGAACCACGACTCGGCCCGCCGGCTCGGCGTCGGCGCCGGCCTCATCGGGCGCGCGGGCATCCACCTGCGCACCGAGCCGGCCGCGTGCGGAACACCGGTGGTGCTCACCGACGCGCACGGGGACGTGGCCTTCTACGGACTGCCGTACCTCGAACCGGCTCTGGTCAAGGACGAGTTCGGGGTGGAGAGGGCCGGCCACGAGACGGTGCTCGCGGCCGCCATGGAGCGCGTCCGCGCCGACCTCGCCACGCGCGCGCCCGGCACCCGCTCCATCGTCCTCGCCCACGCCTTCGTCGCCGGCGGCGAGGCCAGCGACAGCGAAAGGGACATCACCGTCGGCGGGGTCGCCTCCGTGCCCGCCGGGGTCTTCGAGGGCGTCGACTACACGGCACTGGGCCACCTGCACGGCTGCCAGACCATCACCGAGCGGGTCCGGTACTCCGGCTCCCCGCTGCCGTACTCCTTCTCCGAGACCGACCACCGCAAGACCATGTGGCTGGTCGACCTCGACGCCGAGGGCGCCGTCACCGCCGAACGCCTCGACTGCCCCGTGCCGCGCGCGCTGGCCCGCGTCCGGGGCCCCCTGGAGGACCTGCTCGCCGACCCCCGTCTCGCGCCGCACGAGGAGGCGTGGGTCGAGGCGACCCTCACCGACGCCGTCCGCCCCGCCGACCCCATGGCCCGCCTCACCGAGCGCTTCCCGCACACCCTCAGCCTGCTCTTCGACCCCGACCGGGCCCCGGACGACCCCGACGTGTCGTACGCCCGACGGCTCGCGGGCCGCAGCGACCAGGAGATCGCCGAGGACTTCGTCGCCCATGTGCGTGGTGCGGGACCAGACGAGCGCGAACGGACCGTGCTGCGGGACGCGTTCGACGCGGTGCGCGCGGACGAGGCCCTGCGGGAGGTGGCGCGATGAGGCTGCACCGGCTGGACATCACCGCCTTCGGCCCCTTCGGCGGCTCCCAGTCCGTCGACTTCGACAGCCTGTCCGCGGCCGGGCTGTTCCTCTTGCACGGACCGACCGGCGCCGGCAAGACGTCCGTCCTGGACGCCGTGTGCTACGCGCTGTACGGCACCGTCCCGGGCGCCCGCCAGAGCGGCCAGGGCCTGACCCTGCGCAGCGACCACGCGGCGATCGGCACGCGCACCGCGGTGACTCTCGAACTGACCGTCGCCGGACGCCGACTGGAGGTCACCCGCCAGCCGCCCTGGGAGCGGCCCAAGAAGCGTGGCACGGGCACCACCCTCGAAAAAGCGCAGAGTTGGCTGCGCGAGTACGACGCCACGGCCGGCGCCTGGAAGGACCTCAGCCGCTCCCACCAGGAGATCGGCGAGGAGGTCACCCAGCTGCTCGGCATGAGCCGCGAGCAGTTCTGCCAGGTCGTGCTGCTGCCCCAGGGCGACTTCGCCCGCTTCCTGCGCGCCGACGCGGAATCCCGCGGCAGGCTGCTGGGCCGCCTCTTCGACACCCACCGCTTCGCCGAGGTCGAGAAACGCCTCGCCGAGCGCCGGCGCGCCGCCGAGGCCCAGGTCCGCGAGAAAGACGCGACCCTGCTGGCCGACGCGCACCGCATGCAGCAGGCGGCCGGCGGCGCGATGACACTGCCGGAACTGCAACCGGGCGAGCCGGGGCTGGCCGAAGCGGTGCTGACCGCCGCCGCCGTCGCCCGCGCGACCGCCCGCGAGCAGCTGACGATCGCCCACTGCCGCCTGTCGGCCGCCGAGTCCGGACAGGCGGCGGCCGAGCGGGAACTCGGCGAGGCGCGCGAACTGGCCCGGCTGCAGCAGCGGTTCGCCGAGGCACGGGAGCGCGCCGCACGGCTGCAGGAGCACTCCGACGCCCACCGGGCGGCGCAGGAACGCATGGAACGAGCCCGCAAGGCCGAGGCGGTGGCGCCCGCTCTCGAACTGCGGGACGCGGCCGACGCGGAACACCGCAGGGCGGCCCAGGCGGAGGCCCGCGCGCGTGCGCTGCTGCGCGATGCCTACGCCGCCGAACGCGCGGGCAGTGCGCCGGGAGAGGGTTCCGGGGAACCTGCCGGTGATGTGGACGCGTCCGCCCACGCCGGGGCGTCCGGGGCGTCCGGCCTCGCGGTGGCCGCGCCGGGAGAGGGTTTCGGGGAACGTGCCGGTGATGTGGACGCGTCCGCCCACGCCGGGGCGTCCGGGGCGTCCGGCCTCGCGGTGGCCGCGCCGGGAGAGGGTTCCGGGGAACTTCCCGGTGATGTGGACGCGTCCGCCCACGCCGAGGCGTCCGGGCTCGCCGTCGCCGCGCGGCGGGCGGCCGAGGAGCTGGGCGGGCTGGAGTCGGCCCGCCGTGCCGAGCAGCGGTTGGACGGACTTCTCGCGGAACGTGCCGGGCTGGACCGGGAGGAGCGGTCCGACGCGGAGGTCCTGCAGGAGGCCGAGGCATGGCTCGCCGGCTGGGAGGAGATCCGCGCGGGCCTCCAGGGCGCCGTCGAGTCCGCCCAGGAAGCGGCCACCCGGGCCGAGCAGCTGGCCGTGCAGCGGGACCCCGCCCGCAGGAGGCTCGCCGCGGCCCGGCAGCGCGACCAGTTCGCGCGGGACACCGACGACGCCCAGCGGCAGGTGACCGCCGCCACCGAACACGCCCTGAAGGCCCGCGCCGAGTGGCTGGACGTCAAGGAACAGCGGCTGAACGGCATCGCCGCCGAGCTGGCCGCCCAGCTCACGGAAGGCGAGCCCTGCGCGGTCTGCGGAGCCACCGAACACCCGGCACCGGCTCGCAAGGACGCGGGACACGTCGACCGGGAGACCGAGGAGCGCGCGCTCGCCGCCTCCCAGCAGGCCGACGAACAGCGCGCCGAGGCCGAGCGTCGCCTCGGAGTCGTTCAACGGGCGCTGGCCGCCGCGGAAGGCGAGGCCGGCGACACCCCCACCGAACAACTGGCCGCCCAGGCACAGGAGTTGGAGCGGCTGTACGCCGAGGCGCGAGGGGAGGCGTCCGCGCTGCACACCGCGGGCGAGCGGCTGCGCCAGGCCGAGCAGGAGCACGAGCGCCGAGTCGCCACCCGGCAGCAGGCCGCCGTACGGGCCGCCTCCCGGGTCGCCCGCCGCGACGCCCTCGACCGGGAACGCGCGACCCTGGAACAGGAGCTGACCCACGCGCGTGGAGCCGCCGCGAGCGTCTCCGCCCGCGCCACCCAGCTCGAGCGCCGGGTCGCCCTGCTCACCGACGCAGCCGACACCGCGCGCGCCGCCGAGGACACCGCGCAGCGCCTCAAGGACGCCGACGCCCGGCTCGCCGACGCCGCCTTCCGCGCCGGCTTCGACACCCCCCAGGCAGCGGCCGCCGCGCTCCTCGACGCGGCCGCCCACCGCGAGCTGCAACACCGCCTGGACGCCTGGCAGGCCGAGGAATCGGCGGTCCGCGCCGTGCTCGCCGAGGACGACACCGCGGCCGCCGCCCGGCGATCCCCGGCCGACGTCGCCGGCGCGCAGCGGACGGCCGCCGCCGCGGCCCAGCGCCTGCGCGAGGCCGCCTCCGCCCGCGACGCGGCGGCCCGCCGCTGCGCCGAGCTAGACCGGCTCTCCGCCCGCTCCGCCGACGGCGTCCGCGCACTGGCACCGCTGCGCGAGGAGTACGACCGCGTGGCCCGCCTGGCCGGCCTCACGGCCGGCACCTCCGCGGAGAACGAGCGCAAGATGCGCCTGGAGTCGTACGTACTGGCCGCCCGCCTGGAACAGGTGGCCGCCGCGGCGACCGTCCGACTGCAGCGCATGTCCTCCGGCCGCTACACCCTGGTCCACTCCGACGACCGCGCCGGACGCGGCCGCAGCGGTCTCGGACTGCACGTCGTCGACGCCTGGACCGGACGGGAGCGGGACACGGCGACCCTGTCCGGCGGGGAGACCTTCTTCGCCTCCCTCGCCCTCGCCCTCGGTCTCGCGGACGTCGTCACGGACGAGGCGGGCGGGGTCCGCCTGGACACCCTCTTCATCGACGAGGGCTTCGGCAGCCTCGACGACCAGACCCTCGACGAGGTCCTCGACGTGCTCGACTCCCTGCGCGAACGCGACCGCAGCGTCGGCATCGTCAGCCATGTCGCCGACCTGAGACGGCGCATCCACGCCCAGCTGGAGGTCGTGAAGGGCCGATCGGGATCGGTGGTCCGCCAGCGCGGTCAGTGACCCAGCGGGCGCCGGGGCAGCGGCGAGGAGTACACGACGCTCGTGGTCACCGAGCCGAGCGAGCCGATCTTCCCCGACACCTCCTCCAGGTGCCGCATCGAGCGGGCGGCGACCTTGATGACGAAGCAGTCGTCGCCCGTCACATGGTGCGCCTCCAGGATCTCGGGCGTCACGGCGACCAGGTCGTGGAAGGGCTTGTAGTTGCCGTTGGGGTACCTGAGCCGTACGAACGCGAGGATCGGCAGCCCCAGCCGCTCGGGGTCCACGACGGCGGCGTACCCCTGGATGACCCCCGCCTCCTCCAGCCGCCGCACCCGCTCGGTGACCGCGCTCGGCGACATGGACACGGCACGGGCCAGCTCGGCGAAACTGGCCCGGCCCGCACGCTGCAGGACGTCGAGGATGCGCCAGTCGGTGGCGTCCGGGGAAAACACGGTCATGCCCCAGAGATACCAGGGGAATCCCCGGCCGGACAGGGCGGGGGCCGTGGAAGGACACTTCAAGGTGCCGGTCGGCGACCGTAAATTTCTTGCCGTAGCGAGAGAACGTCGGCGAAAGGCCAGATCATGACCAGCACCACCACCGCCGTGAACCCGGTCCTGCGCGTCGCCCCGGCGGCCCCGGCCGAGGCGGCCGCCCACTTCCGGGCGAGCCTCGCCTTCCACGCCGACGTCTCCGACGTGGCGGCCGCGCTCGCGGCCGACGGCGATCCCGGCTTCGTCGTACTGGACTCCCGCTCCACCGAGTCCTGGGACCAGGGCCACATCCCCGGCGCCGTCCACCTGCCGACCGCGCTCATCCCCGAGCAGGCCGAAGCGCTCCTCGACAAGTCCGTGCCGGTCGTCACCTACTGCTGGGGCCCCGGCTGCAACGGCGCGACCCGGGCCGCGCTCGCCCTCGCCGAACTCGGCTACCGCGTCAAGGAGATGCTCGGCGGGTTCGAGTACTGGGCACGCGAGGGCTTCGCGTACGAGACCTGGGAGGGCTCCGGCCGCCGCGCCGCCGACCCGCTGACGGCGCCGGTGGGCACCGAGGACTGCGGCTGCTGACGCTTCGCCCGGTATGACCGGTCATGGCGGGTGGCCCGCGTGGAGGGTTGGGGGACACCGAAAACGGGGCACGTCCGTGCGTGTAGGTTCTTGCGCCATGGTGCGATACGCGGATCCCGGGGCGTTGGAGTGGGTGGAGTCGGGCGGCGGCCCGCTCATAGCGGTGCCGGAGACGGTCCTGCCGTTCTGGGCGGGCGCGGACGGCGAGGAGACCGCCTCCGACTACGACCGCGCCTGCGAGGTCGACGGGGTCGTCGGCCTGCTCCCGGTCGGCGACTCGGCGGCCCTGGTCCTCGGCGACGAACCCGCCTCCACCGCCTACCTGCCGGAACACGGCGCCTTCGTACGCTGGTGCGCCGCGAACTCCGAGGACGAGCTGCTGGCCGGCGTCCCGGCCGCCCTCGCCACGGCGGACTGGGAGAACGAGGTGCGCTGGGAAGTGCCGGGCGCGGTCGTGCTGTTCGACTCGGCCTGGCCCGGCGGCGACACCGGACGGACGGACTGCCTGAAGGTCCCGCTCCAGCCCGGCAGTTACTCGGTCCGCGCGGCCAACGTCCAGCCGGGGCCGGAGACCTGGCTCGGCCTCGTACAGCTACGGCGGCTCGACTGACCTGAGCCCCCGGTCCGCCTCGTCGCGTGGCTCGCCACCGACGAGGCGGACCGGATCACCGGAGACGTCATCGACTCCGCGGGCGGGATCCGGCGCCGGTCACAGCCGGGCCAGCTCGTCCACCAGGTCGTCCAGACCCAGCGAGCCCTGCGAGAGCGCGGCCATGTGCCAGGCCTTGAGGTCGAAGGACTCGCCGTGCCGCTCGCGGGCCTTCTCCCGGCCCAGCAGCCAGGCCCGTTCGCCGAGCTTGTAGCCGATCGCCTGGCCCGGGATGGTCAGATAGCGGGTCAGCTCGCTCTCCACGAAGTCCGCCGGGCGGCTGCTGTGCGCGCCGAAGAACTCCTGGGCCAGCTCGGGCGTCCAGCGCTCGCCCGGGTGGAAGGGCGAGTCCGCCGGGATCTCCAGCTCCAGGTGCATGCCGATGTCGACGATGACCCGGGCGGCCCGCATCATCTGCGCGTCCAGGTAACCGAGCCGCTGCTCGGCGTCCTTGAGATAGCCGAGCTCGTCCATCAGCCGCTCCGCGTACAGCGCCCAGCCCTCGGCGTTCGCGCTGACCCCGCCCAGCGTGGCCTGGTAGCGGGAGAGGTTCTCGGCGACGTGTGCCCACTGCGCCAGCTGCAGATGATGCCCGGGCACGCCCTCGTGGTACCAGGTGGAGACCAGGTCGTAGACCGGGAAACGGGTCTGCCCCATCGTCGGCAGCCAGGTGCGTCCCGGGCGGGAGAAGTCCTCGGAGGGCGGCGTGTAGTACGGCGCGGCCGCACCGCCGGGCGGGGCGATGCACGACTCCACCTTCCGTACCCGCTCGGCGAGTTCGAAGTGGGTGCCGTCCAGGTCGGCGATCGCCTGGTCCATCAGGCCCTGCAGCCAGTCGCGGACCTCGTCGACTCCGTCGATGTGCTTGCCGTGCTCGTCGAGGTGCGCGAGCGCCACCCACGGGGTCTCGGCGCCGGGCAGGATCTTCTCGGCCTCGCTCTTCATCTCGCCGAGCAGCCGGTGGAACTCCGACCAGCCGTACGCGTACGCCTCGTCCAGGTCGAGGTCGGTGCCGTTGAAGTAGCGGGCCCAGCGGGCGTAGCGCTCGCGGCCCACCGTGTCCGGGGCGCCCTCGATGGCGGGCGCGTACACGTCGCGCATCCAGTCCCGAAGTTCCACGACCGCCGCGGTCGCCGCCAGGGCGGCCTCGTCCAACTCCGCGCGCAGCGCCTCGGGTCCGGCCGAGGCGAAGTCCTCGAACCAGCCGCGGCCCTTGCCGTCGGTGTCCGCCCACTCGGTGAGCTGTCCGACGAACGTGGCGGTCGGCCGCGGTGCCCCGTACAGCTTGCGCTCCAGGCCGAGCTCCAGGGACTCGCGGTAGCCGGCCAGCGCGGCCGGCACACCGCGCAGCCGCTCGGCGATCGCCGCCCAGTCCTCGTCGGTCTGGTTCGGCGTCACGGTGAACACCTCGCGCACCGAGTGCACCGGTGTGCCGAGGTTGCCGACCCGGCGCAGGCCCTCCTCGGCCTCGTGCACGGCGAGTTCAGCGGTGAGCCGCTCGCGCAGCAGCCGGCCGCACCGGCGTTCGACGTCGCTGTCCGCGCCGGGTTGCCGTTCGGCCTCGTCGAGCCGGGCCAGGGTGCGGCGCGCCAGCTGCGCCAGCGCCTCCTGGCCGCCGGGCGAGAGGTCGGGCAGCCTGCTGGAGCTCTCCTTCACACCGAGGTACGTACCGGTCACCGGGTCGAGGGCGATGACCTCGTCGACGTACGTGTCGGCGACCTGACGGGGCAGCATGTTCGTGGTCTGGGACATGCGGTCCATCCTCACCCGACGGTCCGCCGCACGTCACCCCGATTGAGCCGAGGGCGAAGGCGGCAGCAGCGGTCCGCAGTCCCACTGCTGGAAGATCAGGCGCGTCTCCACGCGGGCCACCTCCCGCCGGGACGTGAACTCGTCCAGCACCAGACGCTGCAGATCCGTCATGTCCGCGACGGCCACATGGACCAGATAGTCGTCCGGTCCGGTCAGATGGAAGACGGTACGGGACTCCGGCAGGGCCCTGATCCGCTCCACGAACGGCCCCACCAGCTCCCGCCGATGCGGCCTGACCTGCACCGACAGCAGGGCCTCCAGACCCCGCCCGAGCTTGGCCGGATCGAGCCGCAGCTGGTGTCCGAGGATCACCCCGCAGCGCCGCAGCCGCGTCACCCGGTCCAGGCACGTCGAGGCCGCGACGCCCACCTGCGCGGCGAGGTCACGGTAGGTGGTCCGGGCGTCGTTCTGCAGCAGGCGCAGAAGATGAAGGTCCACCGGATCCAGTACGACAGAATCGGCCATTGGCCGAACGTAGCACGGTGTCCGGCCCATGAGCCCCGGCCGTTGTTCACGCTTCGGGCATGGAGTCCACGAGAGCTCTGGCCACCGAGGCCGTGCACGCCGGCCGTGACGACCTCGCCCGGCAGGGGCTGCACGCCCCGCCCATCGACCTGTCGACCACCTACCCCTCGTACGACAGCCGTGGCGAGGCGGCCCGCATCGACGCGTTCGCCACCACCGGCGCCGAGCCCGACGGCCCGCCCGTCTACGGCCGCCTGGGCAACCCGACCGTCGCCCGCTTCGAGACCGCGCTGGCCCGCCTGGAGGGCACTCAGTCCGCGGTCGCCTTCGCCAGCGGGATGGCCGCGCTGAGCGCCGTCCTGCTCGTACGCGCCTCCCTGGGCCTGCGCCATGTCGTCGCCGTACGCCCTCTGTACGGCTGCAGCGACCACCTGCTCACCGCGGGACTGCTCGGCTCCGAGGTGACCTGGACCGATCCGGCCGGCATCGCCGACGCCCTGCGCCCGGACACCGGGCTCGTGATGGTGGAGTCCCCGGCCAACCCGACCCTCGCCGAAGTCGACCTGCGCGCCGTCGCCCACGCCTGCGGCTCGGTCCCGCTGCTCGCGGACAACACCTTCGCCACTCCGGTCCTCCAGCGCCCGGCCGGCCTCGGCGCGCGGCTGGTACTGCACAGCGCCACCAAGTACCTCGGCGGACACGGCGACGTGATGGCGGGCGTGGTCGCCTGCGACGAGGAGTTCGCCGGCCGGCTGCGCCAGGTCCGCTTCGCCACCGGTGGTGTCCTGCACCCGCTCGCCGGCTACCTCCTGCTGCGCGGTCTGTCGACCCTGCCGGTCCGCGTCCGCGCCGCCTCCGCCAACGCCGCCGAACTCGTGCGCCGCCTGTCCGCCGACCCGCGGGTCACCCGCGTGCACTACCCGCGCATCGGCGGCGCGATGATCGCCTTCGAGACGGCCGGCGATCCGCACGAGGTGATCGCGGCGGTCCGTCTGATCACCCCGGCGGTCAGTCTGGGCAGCGTCGACACCCTCATCCAGCACCCGGCGTCGATCAGCCACCGCATCGTGGACGCGGACGACCGTCGGGGCGCCGGGGTCGGTGACCGGCTGCTGCGGATGTCGGTGGGTCTGGAGGACGTGGACGACCTGTGGGCCGACCTGGACCAGGCGCTGGGGGAGCGTCCCGTGAGGGGCGCGGGGACCCGCGCGAGCGGGCACGACTGGGCCGCACCCGCCGACGCGGCCCCGGCCGCTACGGTGCTTCCGCGTTCGTGACCCTCACCAACCCGGCGTCCACTCCGAGCCGGGCCGTGATGACCAGGGTGCCCTCCTCGATCTGGTAGTCGAGGGGGAGCCCCAGGCCCCGCATGGCGGCAACCATCCCGGTGTTGGAGGCCTGCGTCACGGCGTACACGCTCTCGCAGCCGGCCTCGGCGGCCAGCGCCACCAGCCGCTCCAGGAGCTCCGCGCCGATGCCCCGCCGCTGCCACTTGTCCTCGACGAGCAGCGCGACCTCGGTCTCGTCCCCGTCCCACAGCAGATGGCCGAGCCCGACGACGCGGCCCGACGCGGTCTGCACGGCGAGCGTCCGGCCGAAGCTCGGGCTGAGCAGGTGGTTCAGATAGCGGTCCGCGTCCCCGACCGGCCCGTGGTAGCGCATGGAGAGCGTCCGGGAGGAGCACCGTTCGTGCATCTCCCGCGCCGCCTCCAGGTCACCCGGGCCGGCCCGGCGCACCGTGATCTCGTTGCCCTCGGGCAGCGTCAGCACGTCCCGGCCGCGCGGCACCCGCGGCCCGAGCCGCGCGTCCAGCTCCACCAGTGCCCGCGCCCGGGCGAACTCGGTCGGGGTGAACGGCAGATACGGCCGCTCCACGGTGATCACGCCGCCTTCCGGCGCCCGCAGCCGCATCACCGTGTCGTCCAGCACTCCCTCCAACGGCACGCCCTCCGGGCCGCGGCCGCCCCCGACCGGCGTGGCCGGCAGCTGGCGAATGGTGCACCGGCCCAGCAACTGCCGCAGCGCCAGCGGCAGTTCCGCCGCGTCAAGGGCGGTGCGGGCCGCGAGGCCCAGCACCCGGGTCGGCGCGTCCACCAGGTCGTGGGCGTCGGCCCGCTCCATCCAGGTGTCGACGCCCCCGGCCCGCGCGACCACCTGCGTGAGTTCGGTCGCCATGAGGCCGCCGGGAGCCCGCAGCAGGAACTCGTCGACGGTGCCCTCGGCCAGCGGATGCGTCTGCAGGCTCAGGATGTCGACGCGCTGCCCGGCGAGCGCCATGCACAGGGCCGCCAGCGACCCCGGTTCGTCCTTCACCGTGGTCCGCATCCGCCACAACACGCTTTCGTCCGGCCCGGCCTGCCGCTCACTCGGCAACGGCCGGGCACCGGTATCGCCTGCCGCCGGTGGCGCGTGTCCGTGGCGGCGTGACCACCACGTCTGGAACGCCGAGGCGAGTCCCGCCACGCCGCTTCGCCGGTGGTGCCCCCAGCGGCCCTGTTCCTCTGTCGTCCCATCAGACATGTCTCGACTCATGGAACCACTGTGAAGGAAACGTGTTGCGTGATCACGAACGGTTTGTGACTGATCGGTAAAGCGTGCTTATGTTCCTTTTGTTGATTTCTTTACGATTAGGGTGTGCCGCTTTCCGCTCATGCGGCCATCTCCCATGTCAGCGCGCTGCGCAACCGCCGTGCCTGCGCCACGATCCGGGACGAGCCGCGCCGGTCCGCGGTCTGCGCGAGGTGCGGTATCTCACCCCGGGCCCCGCAGCGTTCGGCGCATTCCGCACCCACGGCCAGCAGTTCCCCGAGCCCACGGGCCGAGGCTCCCGCACCGCCCGTCGCGAACTCGGCGAGCAGGAGGGGCAGCGTGTGCCGGAGCATCTCCCAGACGGTGGCGTCGGCGCCCGTGGCCGCCGCGGTCCGGGCGGACTCCGCGAGCCGCAGGGGCTTGACCGCGCCGCGCCGCAGGAGCTGCCCGAGGTCCGCGCCGAGCCGGGCCGGGTCGAGCTGGCCGCGTGCCGCCAGCGTCAACAGCGCGTCCACGGCGGCGAGCCGATCCTCCGCGTGCCGGGCGCCGAGGCCGTAGGCCAGGCCCAGGTGCACGGCCTCGCCGGCCGCGCCGCCGGACTCCGCGAGCTGCGGCAGGACTGCGGCACCCCGGTCGTCGTCCACGGCCAGGGCCGACAGATCCCGCAGCAGCCGCACGGCGACGAGCTCGCGCCGCTCGGGCAGCACGGCCAGCCAGTGCGGACGTGCGTCGTCGTTCCAGTGGTGGCAGTACCAACGGTCGGTGAACACCCCCACCGGACGGCCCAGATACCGGAACTCCTCCGGGAAGTCACCTCGCAGCTCCGGCAGTTCATCGCACTCCAGCAGGATGCGGCTGCCCGAGATCCGGCGCCGGGTCGCCGGCTGCGCGTCACCCGGTGCGCCCAGCCAGTCGGCGAGCCGCGCGCCCTCCTTCGTGCCGAGAGCCGCGGCTCGCTCGGCGGCCCGCCCGGCTGCGGGCCGGTCCGCGCGCCGCACCCGCAGCAGCGCCTGTGCGAAGTCCGCCGCCGACACCCGCGCGCCCAGCCGCCGGTACTCGTCCAGCCGGTCCACCAACTCGTCCGGCTCCAGCAGGCCCGTGCTCCAGGTCGGGGTCGACAGCAGGAAGGGCAGCGGGTCCGTCCGCAGCCGGTACGCGACCTCCCACAGCCGGCCCGCGAAGGCCCGGGCCAGGGCGCTGTGCCCGCACGCGCGGGCCGTGGAACCGTGCTGGACGAACGCGCGCGGTGTTTCGAGGTCCACCTTTTCGAGGAGGGCCGCCAGGAGGAGGTCGAGGCCGTCCTCCGCGTCCGCCACGGCGAAGTCGCTCCTGCCGAACCGGCTCGCGTACCGCAGGCCGCTCTCGGCGTCGTACCACCAGCGGCGGGCGAACACCGGTCCGAGCGCCTCCACCAGGGCCTGCCGGTCGTGGTACGCGTGGCGCACCAGTCCGTCCAGCGCCCGCTCGAACCCGGCCACCCCGGGCTCGCTCTCCATGGCCGCCCCCACCTCCTCGGCGACCTCGGCCGCGGAGACCGGAGCGGGTTCGAGGCGCGTGGGAACCGGGACCGGCGGAAGCACCTCCTCGTACGGCGCCGGGTCGGCCGACGCGGTCGTGGTGCCCAGGAGCCGGACCGCGCGGACGCGCAGCCCCGGGATCAACTGCTCCACCTCCGCCGCGATCTCACCGCGCATTCCGTCGCTGTCCGCCTTCTTCAGATGCCGCTCCACCAGCTTCAGCGCCCGCTCCTGCACGTCCGAGTCCTCGTGGCCAAAGGCCCGGGCGACCACGGGCAGCAGTTCCCCGGCCGTGCCGGCGTCCTTGGCGAGGACCTTGCCGAGCAGCACGAGCTGGGCACGCACCAGCTTCTTCTCCGTGCGGAAGAGCACCGCCGACGACATCTCCGCCAGCCGGCGGCTGCTCAGTTCCCCGTCGAGGACCAGGGCGGACAGCACCGACTGGGCGTGCGAGGCCACGGGGGAGACCGCGTCGCAGGCCAGCGCCAGCCAGTCGGCGGTCCGCTGCCGTTCCTCGTCCCTGGTGAGGTCCAGGCCCTTCAACAATCGCAGGAAGAAGCGCTGTTCGCTGGTGGTACCGCCCCGCAGCAGACGGGCCACGCACGCGTCGACCATCACCCCGCGCTCCACGAGCCCCTCGGCGGCCAGCCCCGACAGCGCCCCCGTCCAGCTGTCCGGCCCGTCGCCCCGCGGCCATTCGAGCAGGCCGCCGATGTCGTTCATCGCGAACAGAGCCGCCACGAGCTCTCCGAGATGAGGATCCGGGCGCATGCGGTCGAGCAGCGTGCCCCCGCGCTGCCAGGCCCAGCCCACGTGCCCCATCCAGCCCCGCACATACGCGTCCGTGGTCGGCACCGAGCAGCCCGACAGCCGGACCAGACCCGACATCAGTTCGTACGGCACCCTGGAGGCGGCCGGACGCTGGGCGAGCCGGTGCGTCAGATCGGCCAGCCACTCCGGAGAACGGTCGCCGAGCAGCCGCAGCAACAGGGCCGCGGACGTCCCCGACCAGCGCATGTCGGCGGCGGCGATCCAGGCGGCGACGGCTGCCGCACCCGTCTGGCAGGCCACCCCCGCCGCGTACAGCGGAGGATAGGCGCGACGGGACGCCGCGTCCCAGGGGGCCGCTCTGAGCTCCTTGCGCAGGGCCTTCAACTCCGGGAAGGCCGCGCGCCGTTCGGCATCCGTGAGCTCGTCGAGCAGCCCGATCACCTCGGCCGTCCGCCCGGACCGAACCGCTTCCATCAACGCGCTCATCGCGCACCCCCGTCGACTCGAACCGTCTCCTGCCGTGCCGCGGCACCCCGCCGCACCATCCGCACCGCCAGCGCGTGCTTGCACGGCCCGCGTCCGCCCCGGTACCTCGCCCACCACTGACAGCTGCAGCTGAGCACCCCCGCCTCGTCCCGCACCCGGTGGACATGCCCGTCCTCGGCCGTGACCCTCCCCAGAACGCCCTCCAAGGTGACGGCGCCCGCGGCGACCAGTACCCGGGCCGAGCGCAGCCGGGGGTTGTGGCGCTCCACGCGCTCGGCGTCGTAGGGCAGCTCACGGTGGAAGTAGGCCGCCTCCGCGGTGTCGTACCCGACGCGGCCAGAGGTGCCCAGGCGCACCAGGGCAGCCCGCACCCGCTCGGCCGTGAGGCCGCAGGACGCGGCGAGGTCGGCGATGTCGATACGGGGCTCCCAGGCGAGCAGCACGGAGACCAGCTCCGCGTCCTCGGCGGCCTCGTCCGTGGCCAGCGCGTCCAGCACGCCGCCCTCACCGGAGAAGCCCCGGGAGGCGTCGGGCGACAGGGTGAGCGTGAGCCGCATCCCCGGCAGCACGGCCTCCCAGGCGCAGGCCGTGGAGGCGCCGTCGGTGGCCGCGGGACCGTAGACCCGCAGGGCCGTGGCGTACCGCAGCACGCGCTGCAGCGCGACCAGCCGCTCCGGGCCGGGCAGGCACACCGCGCCCGGCACCGCCCGGGTGGTCGGCCGCAGTCCACGGCCGGCCGGTACCACCCACCGCGGCCCGGTCGCGGCGCCCCGCCCACCCCCGCGGGGCAGGGTGCGCAGGAACCGGACGGCCTCGGCGGCGGAGAGCTCGGCCCGCAGATCGAAACCGGCCGCGATGACCTGGGCCTCGGCGAACCCGCGCAGCCACCGGTCGGGCAGCGGCACCTTCTTCTCCACGACCGGACCGTCCAGCGTGGTCACCGACAGCTCCTCGGGGCCGACCCGCAGATGGAGAGGGTCGTCGGAGCCGATGCGGGAAAGGGCCTCACGCAGCGGGTTGTTGACGTCGACGTTGGTCGTGCCGTGCCCGACCTCGGCGCCGTCGAGGCCCGCGGCCAGCACGTCGAGGCGGGCGTAGACCCCGCCGCAGCCCGAGAAGGACTCGAAGCGCAGCCGGTCGCCGTTGCCCGTCACCACGGGGTCCAGCGAGGCCGGCAACTGCCGCTGGTAGTACCGGGCGGCCGCCACGTCCGCCACCGCCAGCAGTCCGGCGGACGCCGTCCGGGGCGACGTCAGAAAGCCCGCGAAGAAGCGGGGATGGTCCTCGGCGCCGGTGGGCGTCGCACCCCGGGAGGTCTCGAGTCCCAGGCGTCGCCCACCCGCCGAGGACTCCAGCACGGAGGGTCGGCGATAGGCCACGGCCTGCAAAGATCGCGTCATGGAAAAACCGTAGAGGCGACCACTGACAATCGGTCCCGACCTGCGAAAACGAGCTCTCGACAGGGGAGTTGGCGGGTACGGGACAGGGCCGCACGCCGGGGGATGACGCCGGTGCGCGGCCCTGCCGAGAGGGTACGGCAGTTACTGGCCGACCAGCCCCGGCCGCAGGGTCTGCGTGAACAGTACGGTGCCGTCGTACTCGCGCAGCCGTACCGTCAGCTCACCGCTGTCGCCGTCGATGTCGACCTCGCCGAAGAACTGGTAGCCCTCGGCCGGCGAGACGTTCGAGGCGGTCGGGGCCTTCACGAACACCCGGTCCGGGCCGAAGGTGCCGTCGAGCGCGTTGGCGGGGAAGGCGCCGGCGTTCAGCGGGCCGGAGACGAACTCCCAGAACGGCTCGAAGTCCTTGAACGCGGCTCGCGAGGGGTCGTAGTGCTGGGCCGAGGTGTGGTGGACGTCGGCGGTCAGCCACACCGTGCCGGTGATCCGCCGGTGCTTGATGAACCGCAGCAGTTCGGCGATCTGCAACTCGCGGCCGAGCGGCGCTCCCGGGTCGCCCTGCGCGACGGCCTCGAAGTTCGCCCTGCCCTCCACCGGGTCCGGCACGACCAGGCCGAGCGGCATGTCCGCGGCGATCACCTTCCACACGGCACGCGACCGGGACAGCTCGCGCTTGAGCCACCGCAGCTGTTCGGCGCCGAGGATGCCCTGCGGGTCGGTGGTCTGGTCGTCGGGCGAGTTGGCGTTGCGGTAGGTCCGCATGTCGAGGACGAACACGTCCAGCAGTGGACCGTGGTTGACCACGCGGTAGATCCGGCCGTCCGGGCGGCCGCTGACCGTGGAGATGGGGAAGTACTCGGAGAGGGCCCGCCGCGAGCGCACGGCGAGGTCGTCGAGCCGGGTGCCGGCCGGGTAGGCGGTGCCGGTGCCGATGACCTCACCCGGGTACCAGTTGTTGCGGACCTCGTGGTCGTCCCACTGGACGATGTTCGGCACCTGGGCGTTGAAGCGGCGCAGCGCCTGATCCAGCAGGTTGTAGCGGAAGTTGCCGCGGAAGTCGTCCAGCGTGACCGCGACGTGCGACTTCTCCTCGGTGGTGAGGTTGCGGTACACGCTGCCGTCGGGCAGTGCCTGCGTCGACGGGATGACGCCGTCGGCGTAGATGTTGTCGCCGCTGCACAGGAAGAAGTCCGGGTCCACCTTCGCCATGGCGTCGAAGATGCGGTAGCCGCCGATCGACTCGTTGATGCCCCAGCCCTGGCCCGCCAGGTCTCCGGACCACACGAACCGCACATCCTGGCGCCGCTTCGCGGGCGCCGTGCGGAACGTTCCGGTGACCGGCTCGCCGGTGCGGCGCGGGTCGTCCGGGTCGGCGAGCAGCACGCGGTAGTGGATCTGCTCGCCCGCGGGGAGCCCGTGCAGCCGTGTCGTGCCGGTGAAGTCGGAGTCCGCGCCGAGCAGCGGGCCGTGCCATCTGCGCGGGGCGCGGAACGACTCGGTGGCCGACGTCTCGACGACCATCCGGGCGGGACGGTCCGACCGCACCCACACCAGACCGGAGTCGCGGGTCACGTCACCCGCCTGCACACCCCAGTCCGCCCTGGGACGACCGGAGAGCGCGAACGCCGGTGCCGCGGACACGGCGGTGGGCAGAGCCAGGGCCGCGGACGCGGCGAGGGAGCCGCGCAGCACGCTGCGGCGGCCGGGGAACGGACGGTGTGACATGGATGCGCCTCCAGGGACGGGATCCGGCCGGTGTGCGATGCCACAACTACTGGTGCGCCGCAGCGCGCACGGAAACCACAAGTGAACAACTGGCCGCGGGGGGCGGGGGAGCCGACGCGTCGGAAGAACCGGAAGTGCCGGCATCCCGTTCTCACACGGCGGCCGCCATCAGGCGCACACCCGCCCGGATCCGTCCGGGTGACAGGTGCGCGTAGCCGAGGACGAGGCGCACACCGTCGCCGTCGTCCTCGGCACGCGTGTGCGTGTACGCGCTCAGCGGGCGTACGGCCACTCCGGCGGCCCGCACGCGCGCGAGGAAGCTCTCCTCGGGGCCGTACCGCGCGGGAAGGGCGGCGATGACGTGCAGTCCCGCGGCGATGCCGGTCAGCTTCGCCCCCGGGAAGTCCTCCGCCAGCGCGGCCACGAGGGTGTCGCGCCGCTCCCGGTAGGCACGCTGGCAGCGGCGCAGCTGGCGGTCGTAGTCGCCGCGCTCCACGAAGCGGGCGAACAGCGCCTGGTCGAGGGCGGGATGGCCGAGATCCATGGTCCGTTTGCGTTCGACGACCTCCTCGGTCAGTGGCCGCGGGACGAGCAGCCAGCCGAGCCGCAGGCCCGGGGCGAGGGACTTGCTGACCGAGCCCGCGTAGGCCACGTGCTCCGGGTCGAGCCCCTGAAGGGCGCCCACGGGCGCGCGGTCGTAGCGGAAGTCGCCGTCGTAGTCGTCCTCCAGGACCAAGCCGTCCACGGACCGCGCCCAGTCGAGGAGTTCGGCGCGGCGGCGCGCCGAGTAGGCGATGCCGGTGGGGAACTGGTGGGACGGCGTCGCCACCACGGCCCGCAGGCCCGACTCGCGCAGCGCTCCGACGCGCAGCCCCTCAACGTCCAGCGGCACCGGCACAGTGGTGACCCCGGCCGAGGCGTACAGCGCGTCGTGCTGGGGGCTGCCGGGGTCCTCGACGCCGACCTCGCGCACTCCGCGCGCGTGCAGCACGAATCCGAGCAGTGCCGTCGCCTGCGCCACCCCGGAGACGACCACGATGCGTTCGGGGTCGGCCACCACGCCCCGGCGCCGCGTCAGCAGCTCGGCCAGTGCCGTGCGCAGCCGGGGCAGTCCGCGCGGGTCGGGATAGCCGAGGTCCTCGTGGGGCAGTCGGGCCAGCACATCGCGCTGCGCGGCCGCCCAGGCGGCGCGCGGGAACAGCGACAGGTCCGGCGTGCCGGCCACGAAGTCGGCCTCGGTGCCGGGGGAGCGCGGCGCGAGGTCACGCGCGCGTGGCGGCGCCGCCCGTACGGCGCCGCCCACCCAGGTGCCGGCGCCCCGTCCGCTGCGCAGATACCCCTCGGCGGTCAGCTGTTCGTACGCCTCGGTGACCAGCCCCCGCGACACGCCGAGATCGGCGGCGAGATCCCGGCTCGACGGCAGCCTGGTACCCGGCGCCAGCCGCCCCGAGCGCACCGCCTCCCGGAGCGCGGCCTGCAGCGCACGGCCACGCGTGCGTGCCGGCGCGGAGACGGCAGGCAGCAGCAGCTCCCAGGCGGGCGAGGCGCTGAGGCCTGTACCCGCGTCCGCGGCCGGCTCCCCGGTCTCGTCCGGATTGGTCCCCGATGACGTCATGGGAATGGACCTTAAACCGGACCGCGCCGGTGCCTAGCGTCGCCGCCATGAACGCCACCGCCGCCCGTGGAGCACTGCTCGCCGCGCTCGCCGCCGTCCTCGTCGGAGGTTCCTTCACCGCCAACAGCGTCCTGGGCCACTATCCGTACGCCGGCGGCCAGTTCCTGCGCTACGCACTCGCCTGCCTGCTGCTGATCCCGCTCGCCGGTCACGGGGCGGCGGCCCGGCTGCGCACGCTGAAACCCCGCCAATGGGTCCGCCTCGCGGCCCTCGCCGCGGTGGGCATGGTCGGCTTCAACCTGGCCGTACTCGCCGCCGAGCGCAGCGCGGAACCGGCGGTCCCCGGCGTCTTCGTGGGCTGCGCCCCGGTGGTCGTCGCCGTCGCCGTACCGCTGCTGGAGGGACGCGAACCCCGGCGCACCGTCCTGTACGGGGCGTCGCTCGTCGCGGTCGGCGCCTTCACGGTCCAGGGATGGGGCCGTACGGACGGCACCGGCATCGCCTTCTCCGCCTGCGCGCTCGCCGGGGAGGTGGGCTTCGCCGTCCTCGCCGTCCCCGTGCTGCGGCCGCTGGGGCCCCGGCTGCTGTCCGCCACGGTCTGCGGGGTCGCGGCCGCCGAGTCTGCCGTCACCGGCCTGCTCCTGGACGGCACGGCGTGGCTGCGCCGGCCCGACGGCGCCGAGGCCGTCGCGCTGCTGTGGCAGGCGGCGGTGGTCACCGTCGTCGGTTTCGTGTGCTGGTACGTCGGCATGCAGCGGATCGGCGCCGAGCGCGCGACGCTGTTCTCCGGCCTCATCCCGGTCGCCGCCGCCTGCACCGCCCCGCTCGTCGGAACGGGCTCCTACGGGGCCGCCCAGGCCGTCGGCAGCGCCCTGGTGGGCGCCGGAGTCGCCCTCGGCTCCGGCGCGTTGAGCAGGCGGTGCGCCCGGTCAGCGGCTGCCGTCGAGGATGACCCGGGCCACCAGCGCCGGGTCGTCGTTCATCGGGCAGTGCCCGCAACCGGGCAGCCGCACCAGACGGGCCCGCGGAATGATCTGCTTGGCGCGCACCCCCTGACGGCGCACGAGCAGCATGTCCCTGGTCCCCCAGGCCACGGTGACCGGCAGATCGGGGATGTCGTCGGTGAACTGCACGGCGGTGCCGGCCCGGAGCGTCGCGTCGAACCCCGTGGCCCCGGCGAGGGCCAGCGTCTCGGCGACCACGGCGTCGGGTGAACGGCGGCCGGGGCGGGCGTAGATGGTGCTCGTCAGCATCGTCCGGCCGGCCGCCGAGCGGGAGAGCCGCTGCACCAGCGGCAGCGGCAGGCGCTGCGAGATCCGGCGCATGGCGAGCAGCACGCCGAAGGCGTAACGCCGCTCGGCCTCGGACCAGAAGCCGGCCGGCGACAGCGCGGTGACCGACCGTACGAGTTTCTCGCGGGCCAGCTCCAGGGCCAGCAGCCCGCCGAGGGAGTTGCCCGCGACATGCGGCCGGTCGAGCTCCAGGGCCTCGCAGAACGCGCCGAACACGGCGGTCGTGGTGGCCAGGTCGTAGGCGAGGCCGTCCGGCAGCCCCGGGGAGGCGCCGAAGCCGGGGAGGTCCACGGTGATCACCTCGCGCTCGGTGGCGAGGATGTCCACCACCGGGTCCCAGGCCTGCCGGTGGTGACCGATGCCGTGCAGCAGGAGCAGCGGCGCGCCGCTGCCCACGCGCGCGTAGGAGACGGTCACGGGCTGCGGGCCGCGTGGAGAGGGGACCTTGAAGGAGACGGTGGCGGACATGGGTGCTCCTCGTGTGGGGCTCGCTGACGGACGCCGTAGACAGCTTGTCAGCAATTGCTACCGACGGGTAGCCCCCAGTTCGGGCGACCTCACGGCCGTACCCCGCTTCGTTCCCCGGCTCAACGCGCGCTGCGGATCTGCATGTTGAACTCGCCGTGCCCGAAGTGCCGGAACAGGTCGACCCACAGCGGCAGTGCCATCTCCACGGCGCGCGCCGACCGGATGCCGCCGAGGTCCAGCACCCGGTGCGGTGGCCACCCGAACTCCCCGAGCAGGGCGGTGACCTGTTCCTTGGCCGCCGCGTCCTCGCCGCACACGAAGATCTGGTGCTCGCCCGGCACCAGGGCCGGTTCCACCATCACCTTGCAGTTGACCGTGTTGAGCGACTTCACCACGCGCGCGTTGGGGTACGCCCGCTGGATCTGCTCGCCCACGCTGTCCGACTCGACGGGGTCCAGCCGGAGCTGCCCGTCCTCGAACGCCAGGGGATTGCTGACGTCGACGACGACCTTGCCGTCGAGGTTCGCCGCCCCGGCCGCCTCCAGCGCCGACAGCGCCACCCGTCCGCCCACGGCGACGACGACCGCCTCGGCCGACGAGGCCGCCTCCTCGAACGTCCCCGACCGCGCGCCCGCCCCGGCGTCCCGCGCCCACTCCAGGGCGGCCGGATTGTCCTTGGTGCGGGAGCCCAGCGTCACCTCGTGGCCCAGGTCGACCAGCTTCCCGGCCAGCGTCCGGCCCACCTCGCCCGTGCCCAGAACCGCGTACCGCATCGCAACCTCCGCCACTCCGGCCCGCCGACCACCGGCGGTCCCCACGTCATTCTCCTCCGCGCACGCGGATTTCTCCTGGACATGTCCCCACACGTCGCGTGGGATGGACGCCGTGACCACCGACACCGGAACCGACGTCTTCGAAGAGCACCGCCCCGTCCTGCTGGGGGTGGCCTACCGCATGCTCGGGCGGGTGGCCGACGCGGAGGACGTCGTTCAGGAGGCCTGGCTGCGCTGGTCCGGCGCGGACCGCGGCGACGTCCGCGAACCGCGCGCCTATCTGGTACGCGTCACCACCCGTCTCGCCATCGACCGGCTGCGCCAGGTCAAGGCGCGCAACGAGGCGTACGTCGGCCCGTGGCTGCCCGAGCCGTACGCGACCGACTTCGGGGACGCCGTCCCCGACACCGCCGAGAAGGCCGTCCTGGCCGACTCCGTGTCCCTGGCCGTCCTGGTCGTCCTGGAGTCGCTGTCGCCCCTGGAGCGGGCGGTGTTCGTCCTGCGGGAGGCCTTCGGCTACCCGTACGCGGAGATCGCCTCCATGCTCGACCGGGGTGAGGCGGCGGTGCGGCAGCTCGCCGGGCGGGCCCGCAGACACGTCGAGGAGCGCAGGCCGCGTTACGAGGTCGATCCCGGCCGGCGCCGCGAGCTCACCGAGCGCTTCCTGGCCGCGGCCGGGGAGGGTGACCTGGAGGGCCTGATGGAGCTGCTGGCGCCCGACGTACGGCTCGTGGGCGACAGCGGCGGCAAGTCGCGGGCGCCGCTGCGAGTGCTGGAGACCGCCGACAAGGTGGGCCGCTTCGTCATCGGCGCCGCCGGAAAGGGCGTACCCGACCCGTCCTTCCGCTTCATGGAGCTCAACGGCGGCCCGGCTCTCGTCGTCCTGTCCGAGGGCAGGCCCGACAGCGTCTTCCAACTGGACGTCTTCGACGGCCGAATCCAGTCGGTCTACATCATCCGCAACCCTGACAAGCTGCTGTCGCTGCCGGTCGCATAGACAGCGTTTTCTGCCCGTACTTCGCAACCATTCTCTGTGTTCGCCATGGGATCGAGGATTGGTCTTGACCAAGGGTGGGGGCCGCCCTATGGTCGCAGATAAGTGCAACAACCTTTAATAAACAAGGGCGCTAAAACGCCGCCGGACCACGGCGATTGCGGAGGACAGGGTGGGGACCACGCAGCTGGAAACGGTGCCGGAACCGAAGTACTGGCAACTCAAGACCGTGCTCAGTGAGGCACTGGAGTCCGAGTTCTCCGTGGGCGAGATCCTGCCCAACGAGCGCGATCTCGCCGCCCGTTTCGGCGTCGCCCGGGCCACGCTCCGCCAGGCGCTGGAGCAGCTCGAACTGGAAGGCAGGCTGCAGCGTCGCCGCGGCGTCGGCACCACCGTCGCGCCCCCGCGCGTGGGCGTCGCCGTCGGCACCGAGCAGCACGCCTGGCCGGGCGCCGGTGACGACGTCTGGCAGGCCGTGGACTGCGCGGTCGCGGCCCCGCCGGCGGCCGTGGCCGCCGCGCTGGAGACCGGCCGGGAGGAGGCCGTGTACACCGTGCGGCGTTCCCGGGTGTCGCACGGCCAGCCCGTCGCGGCGGAGCTGCTCTACATCCCGGCCTCGTCGGTGCCGGAGCTGTCCGCCATAGACGCCCCGTCGGGACCGGCACGCGCGCGTGCGGTCCTGCGCGAGCTGCAGCGACTTGCGCTGGAGGGCCAGGAGAGCGCCATCGAGCTGGGCTCGGCCCGCGCGGACGACGCCAAGGAACTGGACCGCCTTCCCGGCGCTCCCGTCCTGGTCGTCACCACCCGCTTCCTCGCCCACGGCCGCACGGCGGCACTCTCCGTCGCCACCTACCGCGCCGACACCTGCCGGCTGACCTTCGGCGACTCGGGCGGCGTGGAGATCCACCAGGACACCGAGCGCCGGGCCTCCTGAACCACCGGACCACCACACGGACCGTGCGCCCCGGAACTCACCCGGGGCGCAGCCGTTTCACCGGCGGACGGCCGGTGGTCCGTTCAGCGGCGTGCCGTCACCGTGCCCTCCACCGCGAAGAGCTGTTCCTCCACGTGGTCGAGGGCCAGGCGCAGTGCGCCGGTCGCCACCGCGGCCTCGCCCAGGAGGGACAGCGTGACCTTCGGCGGGCGCAGGCAGTAGCGGGCCAACTCGCGCCGCAGGGGCTCCAGTACGCCGTCCAGACCGTTCGCCCAGCCGCCGACGACGACGAGTTCCGGGTCGAGGGCGAGGGCCAGGGCGGCGACGTCGTGGACGAGACGCTGGATGAAGCGCTCGACGGCCGCACGGGCCCGCTGGTCGCCCTCCCGGGCCTGCGCGAAGACCTCCGCGACGGCCTGTTCGTCCAACGGGTGCAAAGGCTCGTCCGTGGTGGACAGCAGGGTCTCCGGAGTCACCTCGCGGCCCAGCAGGTGCAGCGCGCCGATCTCGCCCGCGGCCCCACCGTACCCGCGGTGCAGCCGTCCGCCGATCAGCGACCCTGCGCCCGGGCTCAGCCCGGCCAGCACGAACACCACGTCGTCGGACTCGGTCGCCGCGCCCTTCCAGTGCTCGGCGACGGCGGCCGCGTTGGCGTCGTTCTCGACCAGCACCGGGCACTTGAAGGACCGGCTCAGACGTTCACCGAGACGCAACCCCGTCCACTCGGGGAGCGCGGCGCACAGCCGTACGGTGCCGTCGGCCTCGACGACGCCGGGCGAGGCCACGCCCACGGCGCGCAGCGAGTCGCGGGCGACCCCGGCCCGGCGCAGCAGCTCGGCCACCGCCGTGCGCAGCCGCTCCAGCCGCTCGTCCGCGGACGCCGACTCGTCGACGTCCTTGGCGACCGCGCCCAGCACCCGGCCGTCCAGGTCGGCGAGCAGCGCGGCGACCCGGTGCGAGCCGATGTCCAGGCCCAGCAGATGCCCTGCCTCGGCCCGGAACCTGAAGCGCCGCGCGGGCCGCCCCTGCCGGCGTACGAGACTCTCGTCGGGGGCCTTCTCGACGACGTACCCCGCCTCGATGAGCCCTTCCACGACGCCCTCGACCGTCGGCCGGGACAGTCCGGTCACCCGGGTGATCTCCGTCAGCGTCGCCGCGTCCGTGGCGCGCAGCGCGTGCAGCACCACCGCGGAGTTGATCCTTCGCAGCAGCGAGGGATCCCCGCCGGTCAGCCGCCCCAACGTCCGTCCTCCCAGCTCGTGCGCGTGTTGGCCGGATCGTACTCGCAGCGGCGGACACCGGCGAGTGCCGGGCCGCCCCGGCGGCGGATCACCCCGGCGTCACGAACCCCGACTCGTACGCGGCGATCACGGCCTGCGTGCGATCCCGGGCACCCAGCTTCGCCAGCACGGAGCTGACGTGCGACTTCACCGTCTCGGTGCCGACGACCAGCCGGGCGGCGATCTCCGCGTTCGACAGCCCGCGGGCCATCAGCCGCAGCACCTCGCCCTCCCGCTCCGTCAGCCGGGCACGCTCCAGCGCCTCCCGGGCCGCCCGGTTTCCGCCCCCGTCCCCGAACTCGGCGGCCAGCCGCCGCAAGGACGCGGGGAACAGCAGCGACTCGCCCTCGGCGACCAGCCGTACCGCCTGAACGATCTCGGCCGGCCGCGCCCGCTTCAGCAGGAAGCCGTCCGCTCCGGCCCGCAGCGCCTCGTAGACGTACTCGTCGTTCTCGAACGTCGTCACCACCAGGATCTTCGGCGGCTCCTGGACCGTCCGCAGCACCGCGCGCGTGGCCTCGATCCCGTCCAGGAGCGGCATGCGCACGTCCATGGCGACGACGTCCGGACGCAACTGGCGCACCAGCGGGATCACCGCCGCGCCGTCGGCCGCCTCCCCGACGACCTCGATGTCGGGCTGCGCCTCCAGCACGGCACGCAGCCCCGCGCGTACGAGGGGCTCGTCGTCGACGAGGAGAACGGTCACCGGCACCCGGCCAGCGTAGATCAACTCAACGGCAGCTCCACATGTACCTGCCATTCACCGTCGGCGGGGACGGTCCGCGCGCGGCCACCCAGCAGGGCCGCGCGCTCCCGTATGCCGCGCAGTCCGCTGCCCGCGCCCGCCCCCGTCGCGTCGCCGGTCAGCGGATTGCGCACCTCCAGCAGCAGCCGCCCGTCCGCGACGTCGACGCCCACGCGCACCGGGACGGCCCCCGCGTGCCGCAGGACGTTCGTCAGGGCCTCCTGAAGGATGCGGTAGCCCTCGCGGGAGACAGGGCCGGGGACCGACTCCAGCGGGCCCGAGACCTCCGCGTCGATCTTCGCCCCGGAGGCGCGAGCGGACTCCAGCAGCCGGTCGGCGTCCGTGAGCGTCGGCCGGCTGCCGACCGGGCGCCCGGACTCGCGCAGGACGCCGAGTACGCGCTCCAGGTCCTCCAGGGCGGCCCGGCCGGTCGACTCGATGGCATCCAGCGCCCGGTCCGTGAAGGCGGGATCACCGGCCGCGCGGGCGGCGCCCGCCTGCACCACGGCCACGGTCAGCGCGTGCCCGATGGAGTCGTGCAGCTCACGGGCGATCCGCGTGCGCTCCAGAAGCTGCTCGGTGCGCTCCTCCAGGGCGGCGAGGCGCTCGGCGGCCGACGGCCCGAGGAGGGCACGGGCGAGGGCCGTCGCCAGTCTGCCGAGTCCGACGACCACGCCGTACAGCGCGAGCAGGGGCAGCGGAGCGGCGAGCGCCCAGGCCCAGTGCCCCGGTATGTCCCGCAGGGCCGGTACCTCGCCGCCGGGATCGCCGAGCGCGGCCCGGACCAGCCCGTAGCACGTGACGGGCAGCCAGACGCAGGCGAACGCCGCCGACATGCCCAGCAGAAGGCGCACTTCGATCCACACCGTGGTGCGCAGCCGGTCGCGCCAGGTCGTCGACGGCGCCATCGAGAAGCCCGCGTCCGGCTCCCCGGGCGTCAGCATCCAGCGGGCCTGGACCCCTTCTGCCGTGCGCACGGCCGGGATCAGCCCGACCGGAGCCAGCAGCAGCGCCGGCACCCACGGCCACGACGGCCCGATGAACATCCACACGCTCACGAACAGCACCGGCACCCACAGGTGCAGCAGCCGTGTGTATGTCGTCCCTTGGAGCAACGGGCGCAGGAAGCGTGCCATTTCGTCATCGTGCCAGCCGCCACCGACAACGGGCCTCCCCCGCGCGGGGGAGACGATCTCCACCGGCGGGGGAGGCCACCACCCCTCCCCGCCGGCCACGCTGCTGCCATGACCAGCATCGACGTCCAGAAACTCACCAAGGAGTACGGCACCCGGCGGGCCGTTGACGACCTCACCTTCAGCGTCCGCCCGGGCCGCGTCACCGGCTTCCTCGGCCCCAACGGCGCCGGGAAGTCCACCACCATGCGGCTCGTGCTCGGCCTGGACCGGCCCACCTCCGGCACCGCCACCATCGACGGCCGCCCCTACGCCGGCCTGCGCGAACCCCTGCGCCACGTCGGCGCCCTCCTCGATGCCCACGCCGCGCACGGCTCCCGCACCGGACGGGACCATCTGCGCACCCTGGCCACGAGCAACCGCATCCCCGACCGGCGGGTCGACGAGGTGCTGGAGGAGACGGGCATCGCCACCGCCGCCCGGCGCCGGGTGCGGACGTACTCCCTCGGGATGCGGCAACGGCTCGGCATCGCCGCCGCCCTGCTCGGCGACCCCGAGGTGGTCATGCTCGACGAGCCCTCCAACGGCCTCGACCCCGAAGGCATCGTCTGGATCCGGGCGCTGCTGCGCCGCCTCGCGGCGCAGGGCCGCACGGTACTGGTCTCCAGCCACCTCATGAACGAGACCGCCTCCTTCGCCGACCACCTCGTCGTCCTGGGCCGCGGCCGCCTGCTCGCCGACACCCCGATGCGGGAGTTCATCGACACGCGCGTGTGCCCACGGGTGCGGATCAGAACGACCGACGCCACCGCGCTCACGGGGGTGCTCGCCCGGCACGGTCACGACGCCGTGCGGCACGAGGCGGGCCACTGGACCGTGGACCACGCGCGCGTGGACGACATCGGGCGCCTCGCCTCCGCCGCCGGCGTCCCGCTCCTCGAACTCGCCGCGGAAGAAGGCACCTTGGAGCAGGCCTATCTCGATCTCACCGGCTCCGAGGCCGAGTTCACCGCACCCGCACAGGAGGCCTGACCATGGAATTCACGCCCGTTCTCCGCTCGGAACTGCTCAAGATCCGCACACTGCGGTCGCTCGTCGGCGCCCTGTGCGCGGTGCTGCTCACGACCGCCCTGTTCTCCGCCCTGGCCGGCGGGGACAGCGGCGGCCCGGACGCCGACCCGCTCTTCTCCGCCTTCTTCGGGGTCTCCTTCGGGCAGATCGCGGCGATCGCGTTCGGCACGACGGCCGTGGCCGCCGAGTTCCGGGGCGGCGCGCTGAGCGCGACCCTCGCCGCGGTGCCGCGCCGGGGGCGGTGGTTCGCGGCGAAGGCGGTGGCGGTGGGCGTACCCGTAATGGTGGTGGGGCTGCTGACGGGCGGTGTGAGCCTGGCCGTGGGCAAGGCCGCCCTGGGGGAGAGGGCGGCTGACCTGACCTGGGGCCAGGAGGTTCGGGGTGTCGTCGGCTGCGCGCTGTATCTGACGCTGATGGCCCTGTTGGCGGCCGGACTGGCGGCCCTGCTGCGCAGTGGCGTCGCCACGCTGAGCCTGCTGGTTCCGTTCCTGCTCATCGTCTCCTTCGTCATCGGCGACATGTCCGACTCCTTCGCCGACGTGCTGCCGGACCGGGCGGGTCAAGTGGTCCTCCACCGAACCTGGGACGGGGCGTTCGGCCCGTGGACCGGCCTCGCGATCACGGCGCTGTGGGCCGCGGCCGCGCTGGCGGCGGGGGTGTGGAGCGTGCGCCGACGGGACGTCTGACACCTCACCAATTGTCAGTGGCGCCCGCTTTACTGGACCGTATGGACATCGCGCACTACGTGGCTCTCGTCGAGGAGCTGTGCTTCCGCCCTTTTGCGGCGGGACACGCTCATCACGAGGCCGAGTTGGCGGTCAGCCACGGCCTTCGGGGCGGCGACCTCGCGGAGCGGGCGGTGACGGCGGAGCAGTACCGGAAGTACCGGGACGCCATGCACGACCGGTTGGCGTCGCGCTGGGGCGAGAAGGAGCCGTACAACCTGCAGACGGTGCTGCTGCGCACGGCGGAGGAGGAGATACCCGAGCCGTGGGCCTCCCTCAGCGCACGCGCCGACGTGGCCTACCTCTGGGAGGTTGCGGGCACCGCCCGCTGGGTCGCCGTCGCCGTCGCCGACCGGGACGTCACGGACGAGGTCCAGCTCCTGGCCGTGGTCACCGAGGTCGCCCCGCCCTGACCAGCCAAGTGCCTTCAGCTGCGGCTCTCGGCCGTCACGACTCCTCGACCGCCGCCGAACGCAACCGCGCGAACTCCTCCGCCATCGTCTGCGCCGTCCAATGCGCGTTCAGACCGCTCGGGTTCGGCAGCACCCACACCCGCGTCCCCCCGATCACCCGCTCCTGCGGCCCCACCCGCGCCTTGCGGTCGTCGAAGGCGGCCCGGTAGGCGGTGACCCCCACCACGGCCAGCCACCGGGGCTTGAGCCGCGCCACCTTCAGCGCCAGCCGCCGCCCGCCCTCCCGGTACTCCTCCGCACCGAGCTCGTCGGCCCGAGCGGTCGCCCGCGCCACGACGTTCGTGATGCCGAGGCCGTAGGACAGCAACTCCCGCTGCTCCGACGGCTTCAGCAGGCGGGGCGTGAACCCCGACAGGTGCAGCACCGGCCAGAAGCGGTTGCCGGGCCGGGCGAAGTGGTGGCCGGTCGCCGCCGTCATCAGCCCCGGGTTGATACCGCAGAAGAGCACGGAGAGGCCGTCCGCGACCACGTCCGGGACGAGACGGTCGCGGGCGGCCTCCAGTTCCGCCGGGGTGAACCGGGTCAGAGGATCGCCCCCGGCGTGTAGCCCGCGGCCTCCGGGTGCTGCTTGACGATCTCCTCGACGCGGCCGACCACCGCGGCCACCTGGTCGGCGGCGGCGCCGGTGAAGGACAGCTTGTCGGCCATCAGCGCGTCCAGCTGGGCGCGGTCGAGCGGGATGCGCTCGTCGGCGGCCAGCTTGTCCAGCAGTTCGTTGCGCTCGGCGCCCTGCTCGCGCATGGCCAGCGCGGAGGCCACGGCGTTCTCCTTGATGGCCTCGTGCGCGAGCTCGCGGCCCACGCCCGCGCGGACCGCGCCCATCAGCACCTTGGTCGTGGCGAGGAAGGGAAGGTAGCGGTCCAGCTCACGGGCCACGACGGCCGGGAAGGCGCCGAACTCGTCGAGCACGGTGAGGAAGGTCTCCAGCAGGCCGTCCAGGGCGAAGAACGCGTCCGGCAGCGCGACCCGGCGCACCACCGAGCAGGACACGTCGCCCTCGTTCCACTGGTCGCCCGCCAGCTCGCCGGTCATCGACGCGTAGCCGCGCAGGATCACCATCAGGCCGTTGACGCGCTCGCACGAGCGGGTGTTCATCTTGTGCGGCATCGCCGAGGAGCCGACCTGGCCCGGCTTGAAGCCCTCGGTCACCAGCTCGTGCCCGGCCATCAGCCGGATCGTCTTCGCCAGCGAGGACGGCGCCGCCGCGAGCTGCACCAGCGCGGTCACGACCTCGTAGTCCAGCGAGCGCGGGTAGACCTGGCCGACCGAGGTGAAAGCCTGCGCGAAGCCGAGGTGCGCGGCGATCCGCCCCTCCAGGTCCGCCAGCTTCGCCGCGTCCCCGCCGAGCAGGTCCAGCATGTCCTGCGCCGTGCCGACCGGACCCTTGATGCCGCGCAGCGGGTAACGCCCCAGCAGCTCCTCGACCCGGCCGTGGGCCACCAGCAGCTCGTCGGCCGCCGTCGCGAACCGCTTGCCCAGCGTCGTGGCCTGCGCGGCCACGTTGTGGGAGCGGCCGGCCATGACCAGCTCGCCGTACTCGCCGGCCAGTCTGCCCAGGCGGGCGAGGACGGCCACCGTACGGTCGCGCATGAGCTCGAGCGACAGCCGGATCTGCAGCTGCTCGACGTTCTCCGTCAGGTCGCGGGAGGTCATGCCCTTGTGCACGTGCTCGTGGCCGGCGAGGTCGTTGAACTCCTCGATCCGGGCCTTCACGTCGTGCCGCGTGACCTTCTCGCGCTCCGCGATCGAGGCCAGGTCGACGGTGTCGAGGACACGCTCGTAGTCGGCGATCGCCGCGTCCGGCACCTCGATCCCGAGGTCCTTCTGGGCCCGCAGCACGGCGAGCCAGAGCTGCCGCTCCAGCTTCACCTTCTGCTCGGGCGACCAGAGCGTGGCG
This sequence comes from Streptomyces sp. C1-1, assembly GCF_050214755.1. Lineage (NCBI taxonomy): Bacteria > Bacillati > Actinomycetota > Actinomycetes > Kitasatosporales > Streptomycetaceae > Streptomyces > Streptomyces sp. C1-1. The sequence continues at coordinate 8,437,339 of NZ_CP189826.1, forward strand.
AGCTCGGCGGAGGCGTAGCGTCCGGCGAGGACGTTCGGGATGCGGGGCTTGGCGGGAGCGGAAGTCACGTAGACGGATTCTACTGGCGATTCGTGCAGGCCAGCGCCAGGACCCTGTTCGTCGGATGCTACGAGACGCCCGTCACGCCGCCTGCGTGTCGGCGAGCTCGGCCAGCACGTCCGCGTGGCAGAGCTCGGGCGCGCACCAGCAGGCCAGCGTCCGGCCGCGCAACGGCGGTACCAGCTCCAGCAGTTCGGGCCGCTCCAGCAGATACGCCCGGTACATGGCCATGACCTCCGCCCGCGTCCCGTCCCTGCGGCGCTCGGCGGTGTCGTAGGCGAAGGGGTTGTACAGCGGGTGCCTCGGCAGGTCCCAGCCGCCCATGGTCCAGCGGCGGCCGACGTAGACGAGGTCCGCGGGCGCGTGCTCCAGCCGGGGGCCGTACTCGTGGAGTCGGCCCCTGACGTTGATCACGCGCGTGCGCACCGCGGTCTACTCCTCGTACGGCAGCAGGTCGGGGCGCTTCGGCGGCCGTCCGTCTCCCGACGAGCGGCCGGTCAGCCGGCGGCCGATCCACGGCAGCAGATGCTGCCGGGCGAACCGCGCGTCCGCGACGCGCCGGGCGACCCAGCCGGGCGGCACGGTGGCCGCCATGGGCGTGCGCCACTCGGTGTCCTCGGGGTCGTAGCCGAGGCCCTGCCAGACCGCCTCCGCGACCCTGCGGTGTCCCTCGGCCGTCAGATGCAGCCGGTCGACGTCCCACAGGCGGGGGTCGGAGAGCGAGGGCGCCCCGTACAGGTCGACGACGAGCGCGTCGTGCCGGGCGGCCAGTTCCTCGACTGTGACGAACAGCTCCTCCATGCGCGGCCGGAACCGCTCCAGGACGGGCCCCTGGCGGCCCGGGCTGCGCATCAGCACCAGCTGCTTGCAGGACGGGGCCAGCCGCTCCACGGCCTCGGTCAGCAGGTCCCGCACCCGCCCCATGTCGCACTTGGGCCGCAGGGTGTCGTTCAACCCGCCCACCAGCGTGATCACGTCGGGCCGCATCGCCGCGGCCACGTCGACCTGCTCCTCGACGATCTGCCCGATCAGTTTCCCGCGCACCGCGAGGTTGGCGTACCGGAAACCGGGCGTGACGGCGGCCATCCGGCCCGCGAGCAGGTCGGCCCAGCCGCGGTAGGAGCCGTCGGGCAGCAGGTCCGACATGCCCTCGGTGAAGGAGTCGCCGACCGCGACCAGGCTGGTGTGAGTGGGGTTCGTCTGCATGGCGACGGAAATGGTAACCCGCCTCCATACCCGTCGGTCGGTCGGCCTCCCCGCCGCCCACATGGCCTCAGGCCGGCTGCCCGAACAGCTCCCTGAGCACGTCCTCCATCGTCACCAGGCCCGCCAGCCGTCCGTCGTCGCCGAGGACGGCCGCCAGGTGGGTGCGGCTGCCCCGCATCGCGGTGAGCACGTCGTCCAGCGGTGTGCCCGCCCGTACGCGCGCGATGGGCCGCATGTCCCGCACCCGGAACGGCACGTCCCGCGGCGAGGCGTCCAGCGCGTCCTTCACATGCAGGTAGCCGACGATCCGGCGGTTCTCCTCCACCACGGGGAACCGGGAGAAGCCGCTCTCGGCCGACAGCCGCTCCAGTTCCTCGGGCGTGACGCCCACGCGCGCGTAGACGACGCGCTCCAGCGGCAGGACGACGTCGCGCACGGGCCGGCGGCCCAGTTCCAGGGCGTCCCGCAGCCGCTCCTGCGCCCGGTCGTCGAGCAGGCCCGCCTCACCGGAGTCCCGCACGATGCGGATCAGTTCGGCGTCGGAGAAGGTGGCCGCGACCTCGTCCCTGGTCTCCACCCGCAGCAGCTTCAGCACGGCGTTGGCGAAGGCGTTGATCGCGAAGATCACCGGCCGCAGGGCTCGGGACAGGGCCACCAGCGGCGGCCCGAGCAGCAGGGCGCTGCGCACCGGCTCGGCGAGCGCGATGTTCTTCGGCACCATCTCGCCGAGCAGCATGTGCAGATAGGTGGCCAGGGTCAGCGCGATCACGAAGGACACCGCGTGCCCGGCGCTCTGCGGGACGCCCACCGCGTGGAAGACCGGCTCCAGCAGATGGGCGATCGCCGGTTCCGCGACAACACCGAGGACCAGCGTGCACAGCGTGATGCCGAGCTGTGCCGCCGCCATGAGCGCGGACACGTGCTGCAGACCCCACAGCACACTCTTCGCGCGCCGGTCGCCCTCCTCGGCGTACGGCTCGATCTGCGACCGGCGTACGGAGATCAGCGCGAACTCGGCGCCGACGAAGAAGGCGTTGACGACCAGGGTCGCGAGACCGATCAGCAGCTGTACGGCGGTCATCGCGCCCCCTCCTCGTGCCTTGTTGCGTCCGCGTGGTCGTCGAACGGGGCGTGCAGCAGCACCCGTGCGGCCCGGCGGCCGGAGGCGTCCACCACGTCCAGCCGCCAGCCGTTGACCTGGACGGTGTCGCCGACGGCCGGGATCCGGCCGAGCTCGGTCGCGACCAGGCCGGCCAGCGTCTCGTACGGGCCGTCGGGGGCCCGCAGCCCGACGCGGGCGAGCTGGTCGATGCGGGCCGAGCCGTCGGCGGAGTACAGGGCGTGGCCCTCGTCGTCGCTGCCGGCCGGGGCCAGGTCGGGTGTCTCGTGCGGGTCGTGCTCGTCGCGTACGTCGCCGACGACCTCCTCGACGATGTCCTCCAGGGTGGCGACGCCCGCGGTGCCGCCGTACTCGTCGATGACGACGGCCATGGTGCGCTTGCCGGAGAGCCGGTCCAGGAGCCGGTCCACGGTGAGGGACTCGGGGACCAGGAGGGGTTCGCGCATCACTTCGGAGACCGGCACGTGCGTGCGCCGCTCGGCGGGTATCGCGAGCACGTCCTTGATGTGGGCGGTGCCCACGACCGAGTCGAGGCTCGAACGGTAGACGGGGAAGCGGGACAGGCCGGTCGCCCGCGTCGCGTTGGCCACGTCCTCGCAGGTGGCCTGGGCTTCGAGGGCGATGACCTGCACGCGCGGGGTCATCACGTTCTCCGCGGTCAGGTCGGCGAGGTTCAGGGTCCGTACGAACAGCTCCGCGGTGTCCGCCTCCAGCGCACCCTCCCGGGCGGAGTGCCGGGCCAGCGCCACCAGCTCCTTGGGGCTGCGCGCCGAGGCGAGTTCCTCGATGGGCTCCAGGCCCAGTCGGCGCACCGCGCGGTTCGCGGTGTTGTTGAGGTGGGTGATGAAGGGCCGGAAGGCCGCACTGAACCACCGCTGCGGATTGCCCACCCGCTTGGCCAGGGCCAGCGGCGAGGAGATCGCCCAGTTCTTCGGCACGAGCTCGCCGACGACCATCAGGAAGACGGTCGACAGGGCCGTACCGAGCACCAGCGCGAGCGAGCTCGCGGTGGACGGGGAGAGGCCGAGCGCCTGCAGCGGGCCTGCGATCAGCTTCGCGATCGACGGTTCGGCGAGCATGCCGACAACCAGGTTGGTGACGGTGATGCCGAGCTGCGCGCCGGAGAGCTGGAACGTCAGGCTCCGTACGGCCTTCAGGGCGCCCGCCGCGCCCCGCTCGCCGCGCTCCACGGCCCGTTCCAGCTCGCCCCGCTCGACGGTGGTCAGCGAGAACTCGGCCGCGACGAAGGCGCCGCAGGCGAGCGAGAGCAGGATCGCCAACAGCAGGAGGAGCACTTCGGTCATCGGGTCACCTCCGTCCCATCGTCGGACAGGGTGGGGAGGACCGCGCGATGTCGAACACCACGCGTGCTACTGGGAGGCTCGCCCATGGACGGACGCTCACACCTTTCATGAAGGAGCGGGTGGTCCTCCGGGGAGGACCGAATGGTCCCCCAAGGGTAAAGGATGGGCAAAGTGCTGTGGCGGGGGTCAGCCGGTGAACGGCTTCACCCAGCGCCGCCACTGCTCCTCGGGCGCGTATCCGGCCGCCCGCCAGGCGCGCTGCCCCGTCTCGTTGCGCACCAGCACCATCGCGTCCCCGCGCCGCCCGCCCAGCCGTACGAACCGCTCCTCGGCCGCGGCCAGCAGAGCCGAGCCGATTCCCTGACGGCGCCGGTCGGGGTGCACGGCGAGCCGGTAGAGATGGCAGCGCCAGCCGTCGAAGCCGGCGATCACCGTGCCGACGAGCTCGCCGTCCCGCTCGGCCAGGATCAACGCCTCGGGGTCCCGTTCGACCAGCCGCTCCACGCCGGCGCGGTCGTCGCTGATGCTCGTACCCTCGGCGGCCGTCTTCCAGAAGGCCAGGACGGCGTCGAGGTCGGCGGGGGCGGCGGTTCGTATCCGCAGATCGGTCATGGACCGATCCCACCAGTCACGGCCGCCGCCGACCCGGAATTCCAGCATCCGGACGGTCGCCGTGGCAGGCGACCGGGACGGCGGCGGTGCGCCGTCACTCGTGCGCGATGGCCGCCAGCACGTTCATCCGGGAGGCGCGCAGCGCGGGCAGCAGGGCCGCCACGATGCCCACCACCGCCGAGCCGACCACCACCGCGACGATCGTGCCCCACGGGACGGCCAGGGCCTTCATGCCCTGCAGCGCCAGGACCTGCTGGGTGCACACGCCCCACACCAGGCCGAGCGCCAGGCCCAGGACCGCGCCGAAGACCGCGATCACCACCGACTCCAGCCGGATCATCCGGCGCAGCTGCCGCCGCGCGAGCCCGATCGCCCGCAGCAGGCCGATCTCGCGGGTGCGCTCGACGACCGACAGGGCGAGGGTGTTGACCACGCCGAGCACCGCGATGACGATCGCGAGGCCGAGCAGGGCGTAGACGAGGTACAGCAGCACGGCGATCTGGTCGTGGATGAGCTTCTTGTAGTCGGCCTGGTCGCGGACCTGGACCTGCGGGTACGGCTTGAGGGTGGTCTCCAGGTTCTTGCGCAGCTGGTCGGCGCCGGTGCCGGCGGCACGGTTGACGTACAGGACCGTGTCCTGACCGCCCGGGACGTACTTCTCCACCGTGGCGATGCCGAGGAAGAGCCCGCCCTCGCTGCCGAAGCCGCTGGAGCCCTCCTGGTCGGTGAGGGCCGCCACCTTCACCTGGGCGGTGTGCCCGCCGGGGAACTCCGCGGGGAGCACGCTGCCCAGCCGTACCCGATGGTCCTCCGCGTACTTGCGGTCCATGGCGATGTTGCCGTCCGCCAGCGCGGCCGCCGTGTCGCCCTGCGCGTAGGTGATGTGGGCGACGTCGTCGAGGCGCTGGTCGAATCCGGCCGCCGTGGTCTCGACGCGCTTGCCGTCGGGGAGCCGTACCGCGATCCCCGTGAACCGCTCCCGTACGACGAGACCGACGCCGTCCGTGGCCCGCACCTTGTCGGTGACCTCCTGGGAGAACGGCATGAAGTTGCTGTTCTGCACCATGAAGTCGGCGCCCAGCGTCTTGTCGATCTGCCGGTCGAAGGACTTGGACATCGACGCGCTCGCCACCGACATCCCGCCCACCAGGGCCAGGCCGACCATGAGGGCGGCCGCGGTGGCGCCGGTACGGCGGGGGTTGCGCAGGGCGTTGCGCTGGCTCATGCGGCCGACCGAGCCGAACAGTGCCGGGAAGGCGCCGCCGAGGACCCGGATCACCGGACGCACCAGCAGCGGACCGGCGACCACGGTCGCGATCAGCGTCAGAACGACGCCGAGCCCCAGCAGGGAGGCCGCCGAGGCCGTCTTCGAGGAGGCGGCGCAGCCCGCCAGGGCCGCCGCACCGAGCGCGCCGACGACCGAGCCGACGACCGCCCGGGTCCGCAGCGGCCGGCCGATCCCGGCGGTCTCGGCGTCCGCGAGCGCGGCCATCGGGGAGACACCCGCCGCCCGCCGCGCCGGGAGGTAGGCCGCAACGAAGGTGACGCCGATGCCGACGACGTAGGCCGCCACGGGAGTGCCCCAGCCGACGACCATCTCGGTGGTCTTGAGGTTCATCCCGAACGTGCCCATGAGCTTGATCAGCCCGGCGGCCAGTCCGATGCCGGCCGCGAGGCCGAGCGTGGAGCCGACCAGGCCGAGCAGGACCGCCTCGGTGAGCACCGAGCGCCGCACCTGCCGCCGGTCGGCGCCGAGGGCCCGCAGCAGGCCCAGTTCACGGGTGCGCTGGGCGATCAGCATCGAGAAGGTGTTGACGATCAGGAAGATCCCGACGAGCACCGCGATCCCCGCGAAGCCGAGCATCACGTACTTGATGACGTCGAGGAAGCCGCCGAGTTGCTCGGCCGAGGACTTGGCCTGCTCGTCGGCCGTCTTCACGTCGTAGGCGCCGGTACCGGTCACGGCGAGGACGCGGGACTTGAGCTGCGCGTCGCTGACGCCCTTCGCCGCGTCCACGGAGATGCTCGTCGCCCGGTCCGCCGAGCCGAGCAGTTTCACGGCGGCGACGTCGGGGTCCAGATAGACCAGGGCGGCACCGGGGTTGGTGGTGGTGAAGGTGGCGATGCCGGTGACCCGGACCTTGAACGTGCCGGGCTGGGCCATCACCGTGAGCGGGTCGCCGATGCGCACGTGCTTCTTGTCTGCGGTGTCCGCGTCCAGGAGGGCCTCGCCGGGGCCGTGCGGCGCGTCGCCGGAGGTCAGCTTCACGGGGCTGCGGGAGGTGAGGTACCAGTCCGTGGCGATGGTGGGGGCGCCGCTGGTCGGTCCCACCGACTTGTTGTGCCGGTCGACGATGGTGATGTTCTCGACACCGACGTCGGCGTGCGCGGACTTCACGCCCTGGACGGTCGCCAGCCGCTTCGCGAGCGCCGAGGGCACCGTCTGGGTCTCGCCGGTGGGCACCGACGACTTCAGGTCCTTCTTGGGCTGGACGGTGACGTCGGCCGACGTGTGGGCGAAGAGACGGTCGAAGGTGCGGGTGACCGTGTCGGAGAAGATCAGGCTGCCCGCGACGAACGCCACGGACAGGATGATCGCGAGGGCCGACAGCAGCAGCCGGCCCTTGTGTGCGAGGAAGCTCCGGAGCGTCGCCTTCAGCACGGGCCCTACTCCTGTCCGTCCGTGTCCTCGAACTGGCTGCGGATGACGTCGAACCGCTTCATGCGCTCCAGCACCGCCTCCGCCGTCGGCCGTTCCATCTCGTCCACGATCCGCCCGTCCCCGAGGAACAGCACCAGATCGGAGTGGGCGGCGGCGCCGGGGTCGTGCGTGACCATGACGACGGTCTGCCCCAGCTCGTCGACGGCCTGGCGCAGGAAGGCGAGCACCTCGAGGCCGGCCCGCGAGTCCAGGTTGCCGGTCGGCTCGTCCGCGAAGATCAGCTCCGGTCGGGAGGCCAGCGCCCGCGCGCAGGCGACGCGCTGCTGCTGGCCGCCGGACAGCTCGGCGGGCCGGTGCTTGAGGCGGTCCCGCAGCCCCAGCGTGTCGATGACCTGGTCCAGCCACTTCTCGTCGGGCTTCTTGCCGGCGATGTCCATGGGCAGGGTGATGTTCTCGGCCGCGTTCAGCGTCGGGATCAGGTTGAACGACTGGAACATGAAGCCGATCCGGTCCCGCCGGAGCCGGGTCAGCTCGCGGTCCTTCAGTCCGGTGATCTTGGTGTCGCCGAGCCAGACCTGGCCGGCCGAGACCGTGTCGAGCCCGGCCAGGCAGTGCATCAGGGTGGACTTCCCCGAGCCCGACGGGCCCATGACCGCCGTGAAGCGGCCGCGCGCGATGTCCACGTCCACCGAGTCGAGGGCCAGGACGGTCGTCTCGCCGGAGCCGTACGCCTTGGTCAGACCGCGGGCGCGGGCCGCGATCCCGTCGGCCGGCGCCTGGCCCGGGGCGTGCTCCGCAGCAGGTGTGGACAAGGCTGCCTCCTCGCTCACGTGGACGTGCGACTCCTCGTCGTGGCCGAGGTTAGTGTGAGCCACTCGCGGCGGAAATCCGCCGAAGGTCCCGGGTGGTCTCCACCGCAGGTCGGGCCCCTGATACGGATGTAAGGGGCATCCTCCATCCGTGGGAGGACCCTTGCCGTGCTAGCGGTTCGGCGCTAGCTTCGAGGTATGGCGAAGACCCAGTTGAACGTGAGAGTGGACGAGGGCACGGCCCGCGCCGCCCGTGAGCGTGCCCTGGCCCGGGGCATGAGCGTCAACCGCTACATCGAGGAACTGGTGAGACAGGACACCGGAGAGGTCGGCCAGACGTTCGTCGAGGCCGCCGCCGACTTCATGAAGCAGTACGAGTCCGTCTTCGCGGAGGAGTTCGGCGGCGAGAACGAGGCCCCGCGCGAAGGTCGCCGCTGATCCCTTGAACAACCTCAGCATCGATCTCGCCTGGCTGCTCATGCTCGCCGAGCAGCGGACGCCCGGGGATCCCCAGGTCATCGACTGGGGCGCCCTCGTCGCCGCCGTGGCCCGCCACGAGGCCGAGATATTCGACGTCCCCGTCTACGACAATCCGCACGCACGGGCCGCCGCCCTCCTCCAACTGCTCATCCACATCCCCGCGTTGGAGCGCTCGAACGCCCTCTTCGCCTCGGCGGTGGCCTACGCCTACCTGGTCGCCAGCGGACTGCGGGTCTCCACCTCGCCGACGCAGGTCCGGGATCTGGCCCGCATGGTCAAGCGCGGCAACGCCACGGTGTACGACATCGCGGCCGAACTGCGCGGCTGGACGATGTGAGTCAGGCTGCCGTCTCGCGTTCCGGGCGCCACGCGGTGCCCAGCACGCAGTAGGAGGTGGGCAGCGTGGGACCGGTCTCCGGCATCAACAGCCGCCGGTAGGGGCCGAGTTCGAAGCCGGCCTCGCGCAGGGCGGCGACCGGGTCGCGGGCCAGATGGCAGCCGCCGCTCAGCGGTGGCCACAGTGTGCGGTCCAGGGCGCGCTGGGTGAAGTGCATCGCCGCTCCGCCGCCCCGGCCGTGCTCGAAGAACCGCACGACACCGCCCGGTCGCAGCACCCGCCGTATCTCCGAGAGCGCCCGCGGCACGTCCCGCACGCTGCACAGCACCAGCGACAGCACCACCGCGTCGAACGCCTCGCTCTTGACGGGCAGCGCCTCCGCGGCACCCGGCGCCACGTCCACCGGGACGTCGGCGCGCAGCGCGTTCTCGACGGCCAACTGCCGCAGCCGGCGCTCCGGTTCGATGGCCACGACCTCCGAGACCGTACGCGGATAGCGCGCGAAGTTGAGTCCGTTGCCCGCGCCGATCTCGATCACCCGCCCCGACAGCCCGGCCAGCAGACGGTCGCGGATGACGCCCATCCCCAGCCGGGTCTCGGCGGCGACGCTGGCGCGGGCGTAGTAACGGGCGAACAGCGGGTGGTGCACGGGGTCCGGAAACGGCCTCGCGGAACCGGGCGACCGTAGCGGCATGGGGACCTCCTCCACCGGACGGGCCTTACCGCGATTGTCCCCCGATCGGGCCCCGCGCACCCCCGCCGCAGGTCAGGCGACGAAGTTCCGCACCTGCTGGTACACGCCGGGGTCGTTGTTCATGTCGGTGTGCGAGATGCAGCCGGCGTCGACGTTGGTCGCGCCGCTCAGGAGCGCCGAGCTGTTGGGGACGACCGCGCTGTCGCAGTCGGACCAGTAGCTCGCGTAGGACACGGCGCCCGGTGTCTCGTCGCCGGAGTTCAGCGCGGTCAGGAAGGAGCTGCCCGTCTGCATCTCCTTGCAGGACGTGTACAGCCAGGCACACCAAGAGGCCACGGACGTGCCGTGGTTGACGCCTGCGACGGAGACGAAGTCGTCGACGTACGACGTCCCGCCCAGGTTCTTGAGGTAGTAGCGGGAGGACATCGCGCCCATGGAATGGACGACCAGGTCCACCTTCGAGGCACCGGTTCTCGCGAGCACGTTCTTGACCTCGGTGGCCAGCTGCTGGGCCGTGGTGGCGTTCGACTGCGACCAGTCGTACGAGAACGCGTCCAGCTCGGAGGACGAGTAGCCGTCCGCCTCGAAGTCCGCGATCCAGTCGTCCCAGCTGCTCGCGTCACTGCTCAGGCCGTGCACGAAGACGACGGGGTTGTGGGTCGCCGCCCGGGCGGGGGCGGCGGTGAGGGGGAGGGACAGAAGGAGCGATGCGGCCACGGCCGACAGTGCCGTGGCGATACGACGCGTGTGGCGCTGCATGATGCCTCCTGACACGGGTGGGGTTCGTCAGGAGTGTCGGCTCGGGTCTACGCGCGCCGCATCGGTGAGATCGCCGGTCTTTACGATTCAAGTAACCCGCCAGTAACGTCAATTGTGTGGTGACTCCGGTGAACCCCCCGCCTCTTCCCCGCACTTCGCCACCGCCGCACCCGGCGTCCGAACTCCCCGAGGGCGTCCGCGTACGGGTCCTGCACGCCGTGTACGGCGACGCTCGCGCCGCCGCCGAACTCGCGACCCGCCTCACCGACCGCCAGCGCTCCGGCCTCGACCCGCTCCCCACTCAACCCGCTTCGCAGGCACCCCGGTTGCTGCGGGCGCTGCGCGCCGAGCTCCGCGCGCTCCCCGACGACAGCCGCCTGCTGCTGCTCCTCGCCGCCGCCGACCAGTACCCGCTCGCCACCCACGCCTTCCTGCGCGCCGTCGCCGCCGCCCGCCTCGACACCCGCCCCCTGGAGGCCGCCGAGGCCGCCGGCATCGCGCACGCCGGTGCGGGCGGCGTCGTCTTCCGCGACGCCTGGACCAGGATCGCCGCCTACGAGGCCGGGGCACCGTCGGACCGGCGCGAGGTCCACCGGCTGCTCGCCCGCGTCCTGAACGGCGACGGCGAGACACCGCGCCGCTCCTGGCACCGGGCGGCGGGCGCCCTCGGACCCAGCGGCCGGCTCGTCGCGGAGCTGGACGCGGCCGCCGGACAGGCCCGCGCGACCGGACGGCTCACGCTCGCCCGGGCCCTGTCGGAACGCGGCGCGGCACTCTGTCCCGACCCCGCCCGGCAGGCCCGTCTGCTCACCCGCGCCGCCGTCGACGCCTGGCAGTCCGGCGACGCCGACCGCGCCCGCGGGCTGCTTCGTGCCGGGACGGCCGACGACACCCTCACCGGCCTGTTCGCGCTACGCGCGGAGAACGCCACAGAGGCCTTCGACGCGCTGCTGACGGCGGCGGCCCGGGACGCTCGTGCCGACGATCCCGCTCACGGCACCGACTCCCCGTCCGCGCCCGCCGTCGCGGCCCGCCTCCCCGCCGCCGCCCACCTCCTCGCCCGCGCCACCGAGGCCGTCATCTACACCGGTGACCTGCGGCGATGTCGGGAGGCAGCTCGGGTCGCCGATCGGCTCGGGATCGAACCGCCCGGGGCGCTCGGTGGACTCGTCGCCGCCGTGGAGGGGCGCTACGAGGACGCGCGGGACCTGCTGGAGGCGGCGGCCGGACGCTGTGGACCCGGAGGCGACCCCACCCTGCTCCTGCACGCCGGCATCGCCGCGCTCATGCTCGGCGACCACGCCCGCGCCGCCACCGCCACCGTGCGCGCGGCCGCCTCCGCCCGGACGCGGGGCGCGACCGCCACCGTGGCGCAGGCCATGGAGTTCCGCGCCTACGCCGACTTCTGGACCGGCCGCCCGGACGCCGGCGCGGCCGCCGCGACGGACGCCCTCCGGCAGGCGTACGCCTCCGGCCAGGACAACGGCGCCTGCCATCTGCAGGCCGCGCTCGCCATGTACGCCGCGGTCACCGGTGCCGCGGACGTCTGCCGCGAACGGGCGGCGGCCGTACGGTCGTACGCCCTCTCCCGGGGCCTGGGCCTGCCCGCCGCGCTCGCCCAGTGGGCGCTGGCCTTCCTCGACCTCGCGGAGGGGCGCTTCGCCGGCGCCGCGGCCCGGCTGCGCGCCCTCGCCGGATTCGGCCCCGGCCACGGTCACCGCGCCATCCGGCACCTGGCCACCCCGCACTACGTGGAGGCCGCGGTCCGGACCGGCGACACCCGCGTCGCCCGGGCCGCGCACGCCGACTACGACCGCTGGGCGACGGCCGTCCGCAGCCCCGACGAACTGGCCCTCAGCGCCCGCTGCCGCGCCCTGCTCGCGCCGGGCGCCGAGGCGGTCGACCTCTACCACGAGGCCCTCGACCTGCACGCCCGCGGAACCCGCGACTTCGAACGCGCCCGGACCGAGCTGCTGTTCGGCGCCGCGCTGCGCCGACTGCGCCGCCGTACCGAGGCCCGCGACCGGCTGCACAGCGCCCTGGAGGCGTTCGAGCACTTCGGCGCCCCGCACTGCGCGGTCCAGGCCCGCGCGGAACTCCGCGCCCTCGGCGCTCCGGCCGCCCCGGAGCGGACCGACGAGGGCCCCGGCGGCCGCCTGACCGCGCAGCAGCTGGTGATCGCCCGCATGGCGGCCGACGGCGCCACCAACCGGGAGATCGCCACCCGCCTCGCCCTCAGCCCGCGCACGATCGACCACCATCTGCGGGGCGTGTTCGAACGGTTGGGGATCCGCTCACGGATCGACCTGGTGAGACTGCTCGCGGACAGTGATCCGTAGGGCCCTTGGGCCGCACGGCGACCTGACGACAGGACCGCTAGGAAGCCTGACGCCCCCGGAACACCTCCGCGTCCCAACTGCCGTTCAGCCGCGGGGCCAGCCAACCCGGCGCCGCGGCACGGAAGTCGGCGGGGTCGAGCGCTCCCGCGCCCATCGGCAGGGCGCCCAGCAGCGGGGCCGCGGCGACGTCCGGCAGGTCCGTGACGTTGCAGCGCATCGCCAGGTCCGGCGAGTCGGGCCAGCCGCCGATGACGACACCCAGCAACTCCACGCCACGGGAGCGGAGTTCACGGGCCGTCAGCTCCGTCGTGTTCAGCGTGCCCAGCCCTGCCGTGGCCACCACCAGCACCGGCGCGCGCAGCAGCTGTGCCGCGTCCGCCAGGGTGCCGCCCGCCTCGTCGAACCGGACGAGCAGCCCGCCGGCGCCCTCCACCAGCACCAGGTCGTGCTCCGCGGCCAGTTTGCCGGCGGCCTCGGCGACGTCCTGCGGGCGCACCGGGGTCATACCGGCCCGCCGTGCCGCCGTCGCCGGAGCCAACGGCTCGGGATAGCGCGCCAGTTCGGCCGTCGTCACGGCTCCCGCGAGCCGCGCGACCTCGTCGGCGTCCCCGCGCTCGTCCGGTCGTACGCCCGTCTGCGCGGCCTTGAGCACGGCCACGGAACGCCCTGCCGCGACTGCCGCCGCGGCCACGGCCGCCGTCGTGACGGTCTTGCCGACCTCCGTGCCCGTGCCCGTGATCACCAGTACCGGCATGTCATCCCTCCCGCGCCGCGGCGCAGACCGCGCGCGCGATCCGTGCCACGTCCCCGTCCCCGGTGACGTACGGCGGCATCGTGTAGATCAGGTCGCGGAAGGGCCGCAGCCACACGCCCTCGCGCACGGCCGCGTCGGTGGCCGCCTTCATGTCGACCGCGTGGTCCAGCTGGACGACCCCGATGGCACCCAGGACGCGGACGTCCCGCACCCCGGGCAGCTCGCGCGCCGGCGCCAGCCCCTCCCGCAGCCCCGACTCGATCCGCTTGACCTCCGCGAGCCAGTCCTGGCCCAGCAGCAGCTCGACCGAGGCGCAGGCGACGGACGCCGCGAGGGGGTTGCCCATGAAGGTCGGGCCGTGGGCGAGCACCGGGACCTCGCCCCGGGAGATGCCGTCGGCCACGCGCGCGGTGCACATCGTCGCCGCCATCGTCAGGTAACCGCCGGTCAGCGCCTTGCCGACGCACATCACGTCCGGCGTCACCGCCGCGTGCTCCGCCGCGAACAGCGCGCCCGTGCGGCCGAAACCGGTGGCGATCTCGTCGAACACGAGAAGCACGTCGTGCGCGTCGCACGCCTCGCGCAGCACCCGCAGATAGGCGGGGGAGTGGAACCGCATCCCGCCCGCGCCCTGCACCACCGGCTCGACGATCACCGCGGCCAGCTCGTCGGCGTGCTCGGCGATCGCCGAGCGCAGCGACTCGGCGTACGCCTCCTCGTACTCGGCCGGAGGCGCGTCGACGAACACCTGCCGGGGCAGCACCCCCGTCCACAGCTCGTGCATCCCGCCCTCGGGGTCGCACACCGACATCGGCTGCCAGGTGTCGCCGTGGTAGCCGCCGCGCCAGGTCAGCAGGCGCTGCTTGCCGGTCCGGCCCAGGGACCGCCAGTACTGCAGGCACATCTTCACCGCGACCTCGACAGACACCGAACCGGAGTCGGCGAGGAAGACGTGCTCCAGGCCGTCGGGCGACATGTCGACAAGGAGCTTCGCGAGCCGTACGGCGGGCTCGTGGGTGAGCCCGCCGAACATCACGTGGCTCATCCGGCCCAGCTGCTCGCGCGCGGCCTCGTTGAGCACCGGGTGGTTGTAGCCGTGGATCGCCGACCACCAGGACGACATGCCGTCGACCAGCTCGCCCGAACCGTCCGCCAGGCGCAGCCGCACCCCGCTCGCGGCCTCGACGACGAGCGGTTCGACCCGTCCGGGCATCGGCCCGTACGGATGCCACACATGCCGCCGGTCGAGCTCCAGCAGCTCGGAGACGGGCAGGTCAGGCATTGGGCGCGAGGTCCGTTCCGGCACCACGCCGACGTACGGCGACCAGGTCGGTGCGGGGCTCGTTGGCCGCCGGCACGGCAGCGGCCGTACCGCACACCGCGGCGCCCTCGTGCGACCCGCACCCGGCGCCCTCGTGCGACCCGCACCCGGCGCCCTCGTGCGACCCGCAGCCGGCGTCCCCGTGCGACCCGCAGCCGGCGTCCCCGTGCGACCCGCAGCCCCCGCCCGCGTGCACCCGGTGCTCGGGCAGGGTCACCTGGTCGGCGCCCTCCACCTCGAAACCGGCGTCCGCGATCATCTCCAGGTCGGCCTTGCCCGCCTGGCCCTCGGTGGTGAGGTAGTCGCCGAGGAAGATCGAGTTGGCCAGGTGCAGGGCGACCGGCTGCATCGAGCGCAGATGGACCTCGCGGCCGCCCGCGATGCGCACCTCGATGTCGGGGCAGACGAAGCGGACCATCGCCAGGATGCGCAGACAGCGCTGCGGGGTGAGGTTCCACTCCTCGGCCAGCGGGGTGCCCTCGACCGGGATGAGGAAGTTGACCGGCACCGAGTCCGGGTCCAGCGCCCGCAGCGAGAAGACCACGTCGACCAGGTCCTCGTCGCTCTCGCCCATGCCCGCGATCAGGCCGGAGCAGGCGGACAGACCCGCCGCGTGCGCCTTGTTCACGGTGTCGACGCGGTCGGCGTAGGTGTGCGTGGTCGTGATGTCGCCGTACGTCGACTCCGACGTGTTGAGGTTGTGGTTGTAGGCGTCCGCGCCCGCCTCGCGCAGCCGCTCGGCCTGGCCGTCGGAGAGCAGACCGAGGCAGGCGCACACCTCGACGCCCTCGTTCTGCTCCTTGATCGCCTTGATGGTGCCCGCGACCCGGTCCACGTCACGGTCGGTCGGACCGCGCCCGGACGCCACCAGGCACACCCGCTTGGCGCCGCCCGCCAGACCGGCAGCGGCGGCCTCGGAGGCCTGCTCCGGCTTGAGCCAGGTGTACTTGAGGATGCCGGTGCTGGAGCCGAGCCGCTGGGAGCAGTAGGAGCAGTCCTCCGGACAGAGCCCTGACTTGAGGTTGACGAGGTAGTTGAGTTTCACCCGGCGCCCGAACCAGTGCCGGCGCACCTTCCCGGCCGCGGCCACCACATCGAGCACGTCGTCGTCGGAAGTGGCGAGGACGGCCAGAGCTTCCTCGCGGGTCGGCAGCTCGCGCCGAAGCCCCTTGTCCACCAGCGTGTTCAGCAGGTCCATGAGAGCCGATCCTGTCCTACGGAGCCGCTCCGGGCCAAGGAGAGATTGAACAAGACGTGCGCTTCGACGTGTGGGTATTGCCACATCATGGGGTGCGGACGGTCCGGCTAGTGTCTGTCCACTGCCTACAAAAGCACCCGGAGGAGTCATGGCGTTCGGCTGGATCGACGAGCAGGCGGAGCTGCGCCGCCGAGCCGGGCTCGTACGGCGGCTGCGTCCGCGCCCGGCCGACTCGCCGCTCCTCGACCTCGCGAGCAACGACTACCTGGGGCTGACCCACCATCCCGAGGTCGCCGAGGGCGCGGCCGAGGCCGCCCGGACCTGGGGTGGCGGCTCCACCGGCTCCCGCCTCGTCACCGGTACGACGGAACTGCACGCCGAGCTGGAGCGGGAACTGGCCGACTTCTGCGGCTTCGAGGCGGCGCTGGTCTTCTCCTCCGGCTACGCGGCCAACCTCGCCGCCGTCACCGCGCTGGCCCCGCACGGCTCGCTGATCGTCTCCGACGCGGGCAACCACGCCTCGCTGATCGACGGCTGCCGGCTGGCCCGGGGCGGCACGCAGGTCGTGCCCCACTCGGACCCGGAGGCGGTGCGCAAGGCGCTGCGGACGCACGACGGCCCGGCCGTCGTCGTCTCCGACACGGTCTTCTCGGTCGACGGGGACGCGGCCCCGCTGGCCGCGTTCGCCGCCGCCTGCCGGGAGCGGGGCGCGGGTCTGCTGGTCGACGACGCGCACGGGCTCGGCGTCCTGGGCGACGGGGGCCGGGGTGCCGCGTGGGCGTCGGGCCTCGCGGGCGACGCCGACGTGGTCGTGACGGCCACGCTGTCCAAGTCGCTGGGCAGTCAGGGCGGAGTGGTGCTCGGCCCGGCCAAGGTGATCGAACACCTGGTCAACGCGGCCCGGACGTTCATCTTCGACACGGGTCTGGCGCCCGCGGCGGCGGGGGCGGCCCTGGCCGCGCTGCGGCTGCTGCGCCGCGAGCCCGAGCGGGCGGCGCGGGCACGCGCGGTGGCGGCGGAACTCCACGCGCGGCTGACCGCCGCGGGCCACGAGGCGGTGCGTCCGGACGCCGCGGTGGTCTCGGTGCGCGCGCCGTCCCCGGAGGGGGCCGTGCGATGGGCGGCCGACTGCCGTTCGGCAGGCCTCGCCGTGGGCTGCTTCCGTCCTCCTTCCGTTCCCGACGGCATCTCACGGCTCAGGCTGACCGCCCGCGCGGACCTCTCCGGGGCACTGATCGAACACGCGGTGAGGGTGATCGGCGAGACGCGACCATGAGTCGGCGTGACACGGCAGTGTGCCGCGCGATCACGGACTGATCAGGACCGGACGACCGTGAGGAAGCCCGCCCAGCTCTCGGGGGAGAAGAGCAGCGCGGGCCCAGCGGTGTCCTTCGAGTCGCGCACCGCGAGCAGTCCGGCCCACGGGCCGGAGTGCGGCAGTGCCGTCTCGACGCAGTTGTTCGCTCCCGTGCTGTAGCTGCTGCGCAGCCACCGCACGCCGTGCACTTCGGTGCTGGAAGGTACGTTCCGAGGCAGAGCTGACATGGTGCCTCCTTACGCGCCGTCAAACTGTCGCGGCGATGTAATCCAACGAGTCCTCGGGTGAAAGGGCGTGAATCCGAAGGGCGTTGAAGGCCTGTGTATACGCCTCCAGGTCTTCTTTCCGTTCGAGGTAGAGGCTACTCGTCAAGTGGTCGAGAACAACCACGTCCAGATCAGAAGTGCTCGAAAATGAGAAGATTACGAAAGGGCCTGTGACGCCGACATGTGCCCCGGCAGCGAACGGCAGTACCTGAAGCCGCACTTGGGGCAGACGGGCCGCTTCCAGAAGCCGTTCCCGTTGCCGTGCCATGACGTCCGGACCGCCGATCTCCCGGTGCAGAACCGCCTCGTCCAGGACCGCTGCCAGCCTCAACGGCGGATCCGAACGCAGTACGTCCTGCCGGGCCAGCCGCACCTCGACCAGAGCGTCCAGCCGTTCGTCGTCCAGTCCGTCGACCGCCGCCCTGGTGACCGCACGCGCGTATTCGGGCGTTTGCAGCAGACCGGGCACGACGGACGTCTCCAGCGTGCGCATCGCGCTCGCCTGCGACTCGAGGCTGATGAAGTCTCGATAGGTGGGCGGGAGAATTCCGCGATAGGCGTGCCACCAGTGGTGCCGCCCGACGCCCTCGTCGGAGCCCGCCAACACCAAAAGCAACTCGCGCAGTTGGGAGTCCGCGACGGCGTAGGCGTCGAGAAGTAACCGCACATCGGCCGGTTTCACCCCGCTGGCGCCGGTCTCGATCCGGCTCACCTTGGACTGGTGCCAGCCCACGAGCCGGGCCGCCTCGCCACTGGTGAGACCCGCCCCCGTGCGCAGGGCGCGCAGTTCGGCGCCCAGCTTGCGGCGGCGCACCGCGGGACCGTTCTGCATGCGGTACTCCTTACTCCTTCCGGGGCGCCCAAATACGGTCTCAGGTCGTAGAGTTCACCGTTTTGAGCGACAGATATATGCATATCTTGGTGGATCGCCACCCGTGACCGTCGCGGTAATGGCAGTCTGGCGAAGAAGCACCAGTCCGGGACCGTACTCGAACCATCCGCTCCATGTCGGACTCCGGTCCCGCGGGAAAGGGACGACGTCGTCATGGCAGACCACCTGGAAGCATCCGTCACTCTGCCGAGCGAGCCGGCCTCGGTCTCCGCCGCCCGCGGCTACGTGGTCACCACACTGGTGGAATGGGGTCTGCCCGCCCACACCGAGGCGGCCGAGACGATCCGCCTCATTGTCTCCGAACTGGCCACCAACGCGGTACAGCACACCTTCGGGCAGTCTCCCACCTTCACGGTGGACCTGCGACTGGAGCGTGACGAGCAACTGCGCATCGGCGTCACCGACAGCCATCCGCGCTTCCCCAAGCGGCTCCCGGCCGCGGTCCAGCAGGACAACGGACGGGGCATGGTGATCATCCGCTGGCTGGCGGCCGAGTGCGGCGGCAGGCTGCGAGTGCGGCCCACGAGAGAGGGCGGCAAGACGGTCTCCATCGAACTGCCGTGGACCGTTCCGGCCCAGCCCGTCACGGCGGGGCAGCAGGAGCCGTGAACCAAGACGCCCAGGCGCGATGCGCCTGGGTGCGGAATGTGGAGCCCCGTGGGGGTGACGGCAGGTCAGGAGGCCGCCGCCCCCACGGGAGAGTCAGCTGACCCGGCCGTACCAGACGCTGCGGGTCCAGATCTTCTGGAGCTTCACGACGTCCCCGGTCTTCGGGGCGTGCCAGATCTTCCCCTTCCCGGCGTAGATGCCCACGTGGTAGACGTTCGATCCCGAGTGGAAGAACACCAGGTCTCCGGCCTTGCGGTGGCTCGCGGAGATGTGGTGGGTCTTGTTGTACTGCTGGGCCGCCGTTCGAGGCAGTGTCTTGCCGGCCTTCTTGAACGAGTACAGCGTGAGCCCTGAGCAGTCGAAGCGGCGCGGTCCGGTGGCGCCCCACTTGTACGGGGATCCCTTTTTGGACGCCGCTACCTGAAGTGCCTTCGTCGCCGTCGTCGCGGCCGAGGCGTCGGCGGCGACGCCCGGGATCACGACGGAGCCGCCCACGGCGGCGAGGGTGAGAGCCGAGGCCGTGCCGGCCCGGACCATCAGCGACGGGACACGATTGAGCGCAGTCATGCGCAACCCTTCGTCAGCCGCCTGTGAAGGATGACCTGTCGGATTCGGGCTGGCGAAGTTGCCCGGCCGCATGCGCGGCTTCACCCCAAGGGCTGCTCGGAACGGTCATGGCGTGACCGTGCCGGCGACCCGTCGTGCTTGGGTCCTCCACTCCTGCCGATCCACTCCTGTCGACCGGTCATCCAGGCGGCGGCAGGACTCGGCGTCCGCCCGGATCGCCCCGCCGCTGCGGCGGGGGCTTGTCGTCAGACAGGGATCTTGACTCACGGATGTCCGAAAATCCCAATGGAATCGGGGATTTGTGGCGTTACTCACCACTCACCCGTTCGGGTGGACACCCTGTTTTTCGAACAGCCGTCGCGAGTCCGAGGAGCCCCGGACCAGCGGCGGAACGTCCCATTCCGCCCCTCGGCTACGCGTGTTGCGCAACCGGAGGGGTCCCGAAACAGCAGCCGCGTCTACTCCAAAAGGGGGTACGCCGTTTGGTGCGTTTCAGCCTCGGTCCGGACGCTCGGATCAACTGTCGGACCGCGGCGGCACGATGACCCGCGCCGTGCGCCGCTCACCGTCCAGCACCCGCATGGCCCGGCCCAGCGTGGGGGCGTGCAGTTCGGTCTCCCCCCGCTGGTGCATCAGCACCAGGGCGTCGCGCAGTTCGGCCGCCTTGGTCACCAGCGCCTGAGCCGCGCGCAGTCCTCGGTACGTGTCACCGTGGTGCGCGGGGTTGATGCGGCCGAGCAGGTCGACCACGTCGAGGTAACGGTCGATCAACTCGCCCTCGGCACGCGTGAGGGCGGGCAGCGGCGGGAGCTCGGGTGGAAGCACCGGCCGCTCACCTCCCCGTGGGTGGCGCGAAGGTGGACCTGCGGCTGGGGACGATCCGGTCCACCAGCCCGTACTCCACGGCCTCCCGGGCGTCGAGGATCTTGTCCCGCTCGATGTCCTCGGCCACCTGCTCCCGGGACCGCCCCGTGTGCCGCACCAGCATCTCCTCCAGGCGGGACCGCAGCCGCGACAGCTCGTCGGCCTGGATGGCCAGGTCGCTGGCCTGTCCCTGCACCGGTTCGTACAGCGCGGGCTGACGGAGGACCATGCGCGCGCCCGGCAGCGCGGACCGCTTGCCCGGCGTCCCCGCCGCCAGCAGCAACGCCGCCGAGGAGCCCGCCTGCCCCAGACAGATCGTCTCCACGTCGCAGCCGACGTACTGCATCGTGTCGTAGATCGCCGACATGGCGGTGAACGAGCCGCCCGGGGAGTTGATGTACAGCGAGATGTCCCGGTCCGGGTCCTGGTACTCGAGGTGCATGAACTGCGCCATCACATCGTTGGCGGAGGTGTCGTCGATCTGCGTACCCAGGAAGACGATCCGTTCCTCCAGCAGCTTCGAGTACGGATCCATCGTCTTGTGCCCGAAGCTCGTGCGCTCGGTGAACTCGGGCAGGACGTAGCGGGCGGACGGTCGGGTCATGGCGTACCCCTTCTCGCGGCAGCGCGATCTCTCGCCGGGCTGTCTCTGTAAAAAATGTACAGGATGTACGTGACGTTATGATGGGGGTATGGCCTACGAGATTCCGGTGACGCAAGCCAGGGCTGAGCTCGCCGATCTGATCAACCGGGTGGTGTACGGCGGCGAACGCGTCGTCGTGACACGGCACGGCAAGCCCCTCGTCGCCCTCGTCTCCGCCGCCGACCTGGAACGGCTCGAGAAGCTCCAGGAGCCCGACGAGGAGCAGGTGATCAGCTCGGTGTCGAACGTGCGCGACGTCGCGTCCGCTCCCCGCGAACAGCAGCGCTTCGGCATAGCGGCGCACCACCGCGGGACCGGGGCCTCCTAAGCGCCGTTACCGGGCCCTCCTGGACGCCGTTACCGGGCCCTCCTGGACGCCGTTACCGGGCCCTCCCGGACGGCGGGACCGGGCCCTCCTGGACGCCGGGACCGCGCTCCGGTGACGGCCGCCCGTATACGTTTAACGTGTTTGAAATCCCACCCAACTAGCCTGCCCATCCACGCCACCAGGGATTTTGCCCCGTGGCCGCGGCAACCGGGCCCGCACGGTCCGGAGCGAGACTGTGAGGTGGGACGTGCAACTGACCCCGCACGAGCAAGAGAGGCTGCTCATCCATGTGGCGGCCGACGTGGCGGAGAAGCGCCGGGCCCGGGGGCTGAAGCTCAACCATCCCGAGGCGGTCGCCCTCATCACGTCGCACATCCTCGAGGGCGCCCGGGACGGCCGCACCGTCGCCGAGCTCATGGCCTCCGGACGCAAGCTGCTCACCCGGGACGACGTCATGGAAGGCGTGCCCGAGATGATCCACGACGTCCAGGTCGAGGCCACCTTCCCCGACGGCACCAAGCTCGTCACCGTCCACGACCCGATCGTCTGACGGGGGAGGCGCCGTGATTCCCGGAGAGATCCTCTTCGCCGAGGACCCGATCGTCTACAACGCGGGCCGCGAGGTTACCCGCCTGACCGTCCTCAACGCCGCCGACCGGCCCGTACAGGTCGGCTCCCACTACCACTTCGCCGAGGCCAACCCCGGCCTGGACTTCGACCGCGCCGCCGCCCGCGGCAAGCGGCTCAACATCGCCGCCGGTACGGCCGTGCGCTTCGAGCCCGGCATCCCCGTCGACGTCGAACTCGTCCCTCTCGCCGGCGCCCGTGTCGTGCCCGGCCTGCGCGGGGAGACCGGAGGTGCCCTCGATGCCTGAGATCTCGCGTGCCGCGTACGCCGACCTGTTCGGCCCGACCACCGGAGACCGCATCCGGCTCGCGGACACCGATCTGATCGTCGAGATCGAGGAGGACCGTTCCGGCGGGCCCGGGCTCGCCGGTGAGGAGGCGGTGTTCGGCGGCGGCAAGGTCATCCGCGAGTCCATGGGCCAGTCGCGTGCCACCCGCGCGGAGGGCACCCCGGACACGGTCGTCACCGGCGCGGTGATCATCGACCACTGGGGGATCGTCAAGGCCGACGTCGGCATCCGGGACGGCCGGATCACCGGGATCGGCAAGGCGGGCAACCCCGACACCATGGACGGGGTCCACCCGGACCTGGTGATCGGCCCGGAGACCGAGGTCATCGCCGGCAACGGGCGCATCCTGACCGCGGGCGCGGTCGACGCGCACGTGCACTTCATCTGCCCGCAGATCGCCGACGAGGCGCTGTCCGCCGGTGTCACGACGCTGGTGGGCGGCGGCACGGGCCCGGCCGAGGGCTCCAAGGCCACGACGGTCACGCCCGGACCCTGGCACCTCGCGCGCATGCTGGAGGCGATGGAGCAGTACCCGCTCAACATCGGCTTCCTCGGCAAGGGCAACACCGTCTCGCACGAGGCGATGCTGTCGCAGATCCGCGGCGGCGCGCTGGGACTGAAGCTGCACGAGGACTGGGGCTCGACCCCGGCGGTCATCGACGCCTCGCTGACGGTGGCCGACCGGACCGGCATCCAGGTCGCCATCCACACCGACACCTTGAACGAGGCCGGGTTCGTCGGCGACACCCTCGCCGCGATCAACGGCCGCGGCATCCACGCGTACCACACCGAGGGCGCGGGCGGCGGGCACGCGCCCGACATCATGACCGTCGTCTCCGAGCCGCACGTGCTGCCGAGCTCGACGAACCCGACGCGGCCGTTCACCGTCAACACCGCCGAGGAGCACCTCGACATGCTGATGGTCTGCCACCACCTCAACCCGGCGGTGCCGGAGGACCTCGCCTTCGCCGAGTCGCGCATCCGCCCCTCGACGATCGGGGCGGAGGACATCCTGCACGACCTGGGCGCCATCTCGATCATCTCCTCCGACTCCCAGGCCATGGGCCGGGTCGGCGAGGTCGTCCTGCGGACCTGGCAGACGGCGCACGTGATGAAGCGGCGGCGGGGGGCGCTGCCCGGCGACGGCCGGGCCGACAACCACCGGGTACGCCGGTATGTCGCCAAGTACACGATCAACCCGGCCCTCGCGCAGGGACTGGCCCGCGAGATCGGCTCGGTGGAGACCGGGAAGCTCGCCGACCTGGTGCTGTGGGAGCCGGCGTTCTTCGGCGTCAAGCCGCACCTCGTGATCAAGGGCGGCCAGATCGCCTACGCGCAGATGGGCGACGCGAACGCCTCCATCCCGACGCCGCAGCCGATCCTGCCCCGGCCGATGTACGGGGCGATCGGGCGGGCGCCCGCCGCGAACTCGTTCAACTTCGTCGCCCCGCTCGCCGTCGAGGACGGGCTGCCGGAGCGGTTGCAGCTCGGGAAGCGGTTCGTGGCCATCGAGTCGACGCGTGGGGTCACCAAGGCCGACATGCGGGAGAACGACGCGCGGCCACGCGTGGAGGTCGATCCCGACAGCTTCGCGGTGCGCATCGACGGCGAGCTGGTCGAAGCCACGCCCGCCGCCGAACTGCCCATGGCCCAGCGTTACTTCCTGTTCTGATGTCCAGGGCGGGGCTTCTCGTGCTGGCGGACGGCCGGTTTCCCGCCGGAGGGCACGCGCACTCCGGCGGGGCCGAGGCCGCGGTGAAGGCGGGCCGGATCACCGGGGCCGCGAGCCTGGAGGGCTTCTGCCGGGGACGGCTGCACACGGCCGGCCTGGTCGCGGCCTCGCTGGCCGCGGCCGCCGTACTCGGCGCGGACGCGGGGGAGTTGGACGCGGCCGCGGATGCCCGGACGCCGTCTCCCGCGCTCCGTGTCGCCGCGCGCAGGCTGGGCCGGCAGCTGACGAGGGCCGCCCGTGCCACCTGGCCGTCGGACGAACTCGACTCCCTGGCAATGCGGTTCCCGAAGGGCGCCCATCAGCCGGTGGTGTTGGGGCTGGTGGCCCGGGCGGCCGGTCTGGAGCCCGTCGACGCCGCCCACTGCGCTGCGTACGAAAGCGTGAGCGGGCCGGCGAGTGCCACGGTGCGGTTGCTGAGCCTCGATCCGTTCGATGCCACCGGGGTGCTGGCCCGGCTGGCGCCGGAGATCGACCGGGTGGCCGATCGGGCGGTCGAGGCGGCCCGGAGGGTGCTCGACGAGGGAGTCGACGCGTTGCCCGCCGGGTCCGCGCCGCTGCTGGAGATCGGCGCGGAGGTCCACGCCGCCTGGGCCGTGCGGCTGTTCGCCTCGTAGTCCCTCACGTCCCGAAGACCGTAGGAGTCACCCCATGCATCTCGACCATTCCCACGACGGCCCCTCGGCCGTCAGTGCCGACGCCCGTCGTCCCGACGGGGCGCGGCGGGCCCTGCGGATCGGGCTCGGCGGTCCCGTCGGCTCGGGGAAGACCGCGACCGTCGCCGCCCTCTGCCGGGCGCTGCGCGAGGAGTTGTCCCTCGCCGTCGTGACCAACGACATCTACACCCGGGAGGACGCCGACTTCCTGTTGCGGGAGGCCGTGCTGCCGCCCGAGCGGATCGCCGCCGTGGAGACGGGCGCCTGTCCGCACACCGCCATCCGGGACGACATCTCCGCCAACCTGGAGGCCGTCGAGGATCTGGAGGACGAGGTCGGGCCACTGGACCTGATCCTGGTCGAGTCCGGCGGCGACAACCTCACCGCGACCTTCTCCAAGGGGCTCGTGGACGCGCAGATCTTCGTCATCGACGTGGCGGGCGGCGACGACATCCCGCGCAAGGGCGGGCCGGGGGTGACCACCGCCGATCTGCTCGTCGTCAACAAGACGGACCTGGCGCCCCATGTGGGTTCGGACCTCGGGCGGATGGCCGCCGACGCGAAGGCGCAGCGCGCCGAACTGCCCGTCGTCTTCCAGTCGCTCAGAAGCGACGGCGGCGTGCGGGACGTGGCCGCGTGGGTGCGGGCGCAGCTTGCCGCCTGGACGGCGTGAACGTGGGCGGGGTGCGGGCCACCGCACGCATCCGGGCGACGGCGGACGGGCGGGGCGGCACCTCCCTGCCCGTGCTGGAGGGGGACGGACCGCTCGCCCTGCGGCGGACCCGGGGGAGCGGTCGCGAGGCCCGCGTGATGCTCGTCGGGGCGATGAGCGGGCCGCTCGGCGGGGACCGTTTCCGGGTCGAGTGCGGCGTGGAGGACGGGGCCCGGCTGCGGGTCGGATCCGCCGCCGCCACCATCGCGCTGCCCGGCCAGGTCAAGGGCGAGGCGCGGTACGACGTCCGGCTCGACGTGGCCGACGGCGGCGAACTGGTGTGGCTGCCCGAGCAGTTGATCTGCGCCGGTGGAAGTGACCTGCGGGTCGCCACCCGGGTGGAGGCCGGCGCCGGCGCTCGGCTCGTGTTGCGCGAGGAGCAGGTGCTCGGGCGGGTGGGGGAGGAACCCGGGCGGCTCGGCAGCCGTCTCACCGTTCGGGTCGCGGGGCGTACCGTGCTCGATCAGGAGCTCGGGTGCGGGCCCGGAGCGCCCGGCGGCTGGGACGGGCCCGCCGTGCTGGGCGGCTACCGGGCGGTGGGTCAACTTCTCGTGGTACGACCGGAGTTCGGGAAAGAACCGGTGCCGGCCCGGGTGCTGGGGGAGGGGGCGGTGCTCGCGCCACTGGCCGGGCCCGCCGTGCTCGTGAGCGCCGTCGCCGCGGACGCGCTGCGCCTGCGCCGCCTGCTGGACGAGGCGCTGGCCGGGCTGGACGCGTGACGTTCCGCTGAGCGGGACCGCCCTCACCGTTTATCGGAATGGTAAAGAAGGTCAACAGCCTCTGTTCTCAGGCAGCCCACAGCCGCAAGGATCCCTCTGTCAATCGAACAGATGGAGGGGGAGGTCCCACTTGAGGGGCAACAGAGCGAAGAGGCGTACGACGACGCTCGGTTCGGCGGGAGTGCTCGTGACCGCGACGCTGATGGCCGGGGCCGTCGCGGCGCCCACCGCCGGCGCGAGCACGGGGCACGGGCAGGACCGCGAGGCCCGGGGTGCCGCCATCGCCGCCGAGCGGGCCGCCAAGGCGGGCATCGACTGGCAGGACTGCCCCGCCGACTGGGGCTTCGCCAAGCCCATCCAGTGCGGCTGGGTCAGCGTCCCGCTCGACTACGCGCACCCGTACGGCAAGCAGCTCAAGCTCGCCGTCGACCGCATCGGAAACACGGGGACCAAGGAGGAGCGCCAGGGCGCCCTCGTCTACAACCCGGGCGGTCCCGGCGGGTCCGGCATGCGCTTCCCGACCCGCGTCACCAACAAGAACCCGATCTGGGCCAACGCGGCCAAGGCCTACGACTTCGTGGGCTTCGACCCGCGCGGCGTCGGCCACTCGGCGCCCATCTCCTGCATCGACCCGCAGGAGTTCGTCAAGGCGCCCAAGATGGACCCGGTGCCGGACAGCGAGGCCGACAAGGCGGCCCAGCGCAAGCTGGCCCGCGAGTACGCCGAGGGCTGCGCCGAGCGCAGCGGCAAGGCGGTGCTCCAGCAGATGACCACGCCCAACACGGTGCGCGACCTGGACGTCATCCGTGCCGCGCTGGGCGAGAAGAAGCTCAACTACCTGGGCGTCTCCTACGGCACCTACATCGGCGCCGTCTACGGCACGATGTTCCCGGGCCACCTGCGCCGCATGATCGTGGACAGCGTCGTCAACCCCTCCCGCGACAAGATCTGGTACCAGGCCAACCTGGACCAGGACGTCGCCTTCGAGGGCCGCTGGAAGGACTGGGAGGACTGGGTCGCCGCCAACGACGCCGCCTTCCACCTCGGCACCACCCGCGACGCCGTCCAGGCCAAGTGGCTCCAGCTGCGCGCCACCGCCAAGAAGAGCCCCATCGGCGGGGTCGTCGGCCCGGCCGAGCTGATCTCCTTCTTCCAGAGCGCCCCGTACTACGACTCCTCGTGGGTGCCGATCGCGACGGTCTTCAGCAAGTACGTCGCCGGCGACACGCAGGCGCTGGTCGACGCCGCCGCCCCCGACATGTCCGACACCGCGGGCAACATATCCGCGGAGAACGGCAACGCCGTCTACACGGCCGTCGAGTGCACCGACGCCAAGTGGCCCACCAGCTGGAAGAAGTGGGACCGGGACAACACCGAGCTCAACAAGAACTACCCGTTCATGACCTGGGCCAACGCATGGATGAACCTGCCGTGCGCCACCTGGCCGGTCAAGCAGCAGACGCCCGTGAACGTCAAGACCCACAAGGGCCTGCCGCCGGTCATGATCGTGCAGTCCACGCATGACGCCGCCACCCCCTACGACGGCGCCGTCGAACTGCACCACCGCTTCAAGGGCTCCCGCCTGATCACCGAGAAGGACGCGGGCTCGCACGGTGTGACCGGCCTGGTCAACCCGTGCATCAACCAGCGGGTGGACACCTACCTGCTCACCGGGCAGCTGGACACCGCCGACGTGACCTGCACCCCGCACGCCACGCCCAAGCCGTAGGCGCCGGTCGTACGGAGCAAGGGGCGGCCGGAACTCCTCCGGCCGCCCCTCTCGTCATGCCCCGCAGATCAACTCAGCGGCGCCCGAGGGAACTTGCGCTCCTTCCCGCCCTTCGCCTCCGCCTCCTGCGCCTTCGCGACGGCCGCGTACTCGTCGACGTACTCCTGCTCCGAGAGCGACAGGATCGCGTACATGATCTCGTCGGTGACGGCGCGCAGGATCGCCTTCTCGTTCTCCATGCCGGCATAGCGGGAGAAGTCGAGGGGCTTGCCGAAGCGGATGACGACCGGGTGGAGGTTGGGGATGACCTTCCCCGGCGGCTGCGCCTCGAAGGTGCCGATCATCGCGCAGGGGATGACCGGGACCTGCGCCTTGAGCGCCATCACCGCCACACCGACCTTGCCCTTGTACAGGCGCCCGTCGTGCGAGCGGGTGCCCTCGGGGTAGATGCCGAGCAGTTCGTTCTTGCGCAGCACTCCCAGGCCCTCGCGGATGGCGGCCTGGCCCGCCTCCTTGCCGGTGCGGTCGACCGGGATCTGCCCGGCGCTGCGGAAGAAGGCCGCGGTGAGACGGCCCTTGACGCCGGGACCGGTGAAGTACTCCTTCTTCGCCAGGAAGGTGATGCGCCGCTTGAGCATGGCCGGCATCAGGAAGTGGTCGGAGAAGGACAGGTGGTTGCCCGCGATGATGGCGGGGCCTTCGTCCGGGACGTGTTCGAGCCCTTCGATGCTGGGCCGGAAGAACAGTCTCAGCAGGGGTCCCAGCAACACGTATTTGAGCACGTAGTAGAACAAAGGGGACGCTCCTCACTCCGGCGGATCGCCTCGGCCGCCGCGTTCCAGCAGGTCAACCGGCGTGTCGTGGGGCTGCCAGTGTATGTGCAGGCGCAGTTCGCCGGAACACGGCGGACACCGTGTCGCGGCGTGGGGAACGCCTGCCCGACCAGCCTCGTGTCACTGATCGACACGAGGCAAGTCGATCGCACCTGTTTGGCGTGATCTTCTTGCGAAAAACTCCGCGCGCCGACCGTGCCGCCGGCGATACGGTCCCCAAATGCTCGATGAGGACGGCTACTTCGGAGAAGAGATCGCCGCCGGCTACGACGCCTCGGCGGCCGACATGTTCCGCCCCGAGACCGTCGGACCGGTGGTCGACGTGCTGGCCGGGCTGGCCGGTGACGGCAGGGCACTCGAGCTCGGCATCGGCACCGGCCGGATCGCGCTGCCGCTGGCACGTCGCGGCGTGCCCGTGCACGGCATCGACCTGTCCCGCGCGATGGTGGACCGGCTGCGTGCCAAGGAGGGCGGCGCGGACATCGGGGTGACGATCGGGGACTTCGCCACGACCCGGGTGGAGGGCGAGTTCTCCGTCGCCTACCTGGTCTTCAACACGATCATGAATCTGACCACCCAGGACGCTCAGGTGGAGTGCTTCCGCAACGTCGCCCGGCACCTCGGGCCCGGCGCCTGCTTCGTCGTCGAGGTGATGGTGCCCGAACTGCGCAAGCTGCCGCCCGGGCAGAACGCCGTGCCGTTCCACATCGGCGAGACCAAGTGGGCCTTCGACACCTACGACCTCGCCACCCAGGCCATGAGCTCGAACTACGTCACCGTCGTCGACGGACGCGCCGAGCACTGGTCCATCCCGTTCCGCTACGTGTGGCCGGCCGAGCTGGACCTGATGGCCCGGCTGGCCGGAATGCGGCTGCGCGACCGCTGGGAGGACTGGACGCGCACCCCCTTCACCGGCGACAGCCCGAGACATGTCTCGGTGTGGGAGAAGCCCGTCAACTGACCGGTGCCACGCGCCTCACAGCCGTACGATCACCAGCGCCGTGTCGTCGGTCGCTCCGCCGGGCGGCAGCAGTTCCAGCAGGACGGCGTCGGCCACGGACTCGGCGTCCAGGTCACGGTGGCGGACGAGGGACTCCGCGAGGCGGGTCAGTCCGGTCCCGATGTCCTCGTGGCGGCGCTCGACGAGACCGTCGGTGTAGAGGGCGAGGGTGGCGCCCGCGGTGTAGATCGTGGACGCCTGGGGCCGCGGGATCGGGTCGGGGCTCGCGTCGAGCGGCGGGTCGGTGGCCTGGTCGAGGAACTCCACCCGGCCGTCGGCGTGCACGAGGACCGGCGGGGGATGGCCGGCGCTGCTGTAGTTGATGGTGTGCTCGTCGAAGTCGATGAACGTGGTGACGGCGGTGGCCGACTCGGCGCCGTTGACGACGTGCGCGTACCGGCCGAGGACGTTCAGCGCCTCCGCCGGCCCCGCCGCGACGCGTGAGGCGGCGCTCAGCGCGCTGCGCAGCTGGCCCATGACCCCG
The DNA here is from genome assembly GCF_050214755.1 of Streptomyces sp. C1-1. Classification (NCBI taxonomy): domain Bacteria; kingdom Bacillati; phylum Actinomycetota; class Actinomycetes; order Kitasatosporales; family Streptomycetaceae; genus Streptomyces; species Streptomyces sp. C1-1. The sequence continues at coordinate 8,467,260 of NZ_CP189826.1, forward strand.
GCGGCGGCGAGCCCGTGGCCGACCACGTCGCCGACCGACACGCCGATGCGGTTGCCGCCGACCAGCTTGACGATGTCGTACCAGTCCCCGCACACGTTCAGTGCGCCGATCGCGGGCCGGTAGCGCACGGCGGCCCGGCGTTGGCCGACCTGCCGGCAGCCGGGCAGCATCGCCTCCTGCAGGGCGAGGGCGACCTCGCGCTCCCGGGCGTGGGACTGGCGCAGCCGCTCGTTGAGCTCCTGCAGTTCCCGGGCGCGCGTGTACAGCTCGGCCTCCAGGACCCGCGCCCGGCTGCCGCTCGGGCCGCCGCGGGCCTTGATCAGCTCGGTGACCTCCTCCACGCGGTGTACGAGCAGCACGACCTTGCCTTCCTCGTCGAGCACCGGGGCGTTGACCGGGCTCCAGTAGCGCTCCTGCCATTCCCCGGGGCGTTCGGGGTCCTCCACGTCGTAGCGCTGCAGGGCCATCGCGTCGCGTTCGCCGGTGTCCAGCACCCGCTGCAGCGATGCCGCCAGGTTGCGCATGCCGGACGCGGCTCCGTCATTGGGGTTGTCCGGGAAGACGTCGAAGAGGTAGCGCCCGACCACCTGGTCGCGCCGGCGCCCGGACACCCGCAGGAACTCCTCGTTGGCGTCCGCGTAGACGAGGTCGGGCGTCAGCAGGGCCACCATCCCCGGCAGGCACTGGAACACCCCCGCATAGTCGATAGCCGCATCGTTCATGGCTTCCGCCTCACCGCCGGGTTTGCCCTATTTTTACACGTCAAGCGAGATGCGTTCGGATTCCGTCGGTCAGACCGGGGGGCCGGTCAGGGACTGCTCGGCCCAGATGACCTTGCCCTCGGGCACGAAGCGGGTCCCCCAGCGATCGGTGAACTGGGAGACCAGCAGCAGGCCGCGGCCGCCCTCGTCGGTGGTCCGCGGATGACGCAGGTGGGGTGCGGTGGCACCGCCGTCGCAGACCTCGCAGACCAGCGCCCGCTCCCGGATCAGGCGGAGCCGGATGGGGCCCTGCGCGTGCCGGATGGCGTTGGTGACCAGCTCGCTCACCACCAGTTCCGTGGTGAACACCAGGTCCTCCAGACCCCACTCGGTCAGCTGCCGGGCGGCCTCCTTGCGGGCGTCGGCGACGACCGCCGGGTCGGTCGGCAGATCCCAGTCGGCGACCTGGTCGACGCCCAGCAGCCGGGTGCGGGCCATCAGCAGCGCCACGTCGTCGTGCGGCCGGGCCGGCATCAGCGCGTCCACCACGGTGCGGCAGCGCAGATCCAGCGAGGGCGCGACGCGTTCCAGAGCCCGGCGCAGCCGGTCGCGGTCGCCGTCGGGGGACCACTCCGCGTCCTCGCGGGCGAGCAGTCCGTCGGTGTGCAGGGCGAGCGTGCTGCCCTCGGCGAGGACCAGCTCGACCGCCTCGAAGGGCGGCCCCCCCGAACCGAGCGTCGACCCCTGCGGCAGGTCGACGAAGCCGACGGAGCCGTCCGGCAGCACGACGGCGGGCGCGGGATGGCCGGCGGCGGCCATCGTGCACTGCCCGTCGACGGGGTCGTAGACGACGTAGAGACAGCCGGACCCGGCGACCTGGATGCCGACGCCGTCCGGCGCGTCCGGGTCGACGCCCTCCTCCCGGGCCGTCCGGGCCACCTGGTCGTCGAGGTGCGCGAGAACCTCGGCCGGCGGCAGGTCGAGCGCGGCGAGGGTGCGTACGGCGGTGCGCAGCCGTCCCATGGCGGCGGCGGCGTCGATGCCGTGACCGGGCACCTCGCCGACGACCAGGGCGACACGGGCGCCGGACAGCGGGATGAGGTCGTACCAGTCGCCGCCGAGGCCGGTCAGTTCGTCGGCCGGCCTGTAGCAGGCGGCGACCTCCACCGCGTCCTGTTCGGGCAGCCGGTGCGGCAGCAGGCTGCGCTGCAGCGCCAGGGCCGCGTTCCGTTCCCGGGTGTAGCGGCGGGCGTTGTCCACGCAGACGGCCGCCCGCGACACCAGGTCCTCGGCCAGGGCCAGGTCGTCCGCGTCGAAGGGCTCCTGCCGCCCGCGCCGGAAGAAGGTGGTGACGCCCAGGGTGACGCCCCGCGCGCGCACCGGCACGATCATCACGCTGTGCAGGCCCAGCTCCAGGAAGGTCGCCTCCCGCCCGCCCGGTATGTCGGTCGCCCACTCCTTGGCGAGCGGGTCCAGCCGCTCCTCGCGCCAGGACCGGCCCGTGGTCAGGCAGCGGATCGGCGGCGAGCCCGCCAGATACGTGGCCACCTCGCCGATCTCCACGACGGCCTCGGGCACCCCGGCGTTCACCGACTGGTGCCCGGCCCGGCGCAGCGGCACCCGGTCCGTGTCGACAGGCGGCCCCGTCGCGGGCTCCGCGCCCCGCAGCACCGACTCCAGCAGGTCGACGCAGACGTAGTCGACGAACCCCTGCACGGCCACGTCGGCCAGCTCCTGCGCCGTGCGCGTGATGTCCAGGGTGCGGCCGATCTGCTCGCCGGCCCGGTCGAGCAGGGCCAGGCGCCGGCGAGCGCGGTGCTTGTCGGTGATGTCGACGACGGTGTAGTAGACGCCCATCGGGTGGCCGCGGTCGTCCTCGAGACGGGTGAACGACATCATGTGCGCCGTCTGCCGGTGCGGCGCCGAGCGCACCTGGCCCACATGCTCGTACCCGACGACCGGCCGTCCGGTCTCCAGCACGTGGCGCATCTGGGTCTCGATGCTCTCGGAGTCGATGCCCGGCTGGATCTCCGCCAGCCGCCGCCCCAGCCGCCGGGCGGCCGAGCCCCCGCCGAACTGCTCCAGGGCCGCGTTCGACCAGACGCACCGCAGATCGGCGTCCACGATCGCTATGCCGACGGGGGAGCCGGTCACCATCTGCTCCAGCACCGTCCGGCTCATGTCCCAGCCGCGGGCCCCGGCCGTGATGTCGGAGAGCAGCACCAGCCAGCGCGGCGCGCCGCCGGGCTCCATCGCCGGGGTGATCCGCGCCATCACCCGCACCGCCCGCCCGCCCTTGCGGCGGGTGGTCAGCAGCCCCGCCCAGCCGCCGTCCCTGCGGCACCGCTCGATCAGCTCCGGCACCCGGGCGGCGTCGTCCGGGACCAGCAGGCCGGACACCGAACGGCCCACCACCTCGGTGGGCGTGTACGCCAGCAGCCGCTCGGCGTCCCGGGTCCAGCTGCGCACCACGCCCTGCGCGTCGAGCAGCAGGGGCGCGGCATCGGCCACGTCGAACCGCTGCCCGGCAGCGTCCTGCTCCTCTTGAGTGCCCACGGCCGACCTCTCTGTCGCTGAGAGTGGTCTACCACCTCTTGACCCAGTCTTCACCCTTCGCACGAAAGCGGCCGTACGGACGGCGCGGTCCGGTACCCCGACGAGGGGCCCGGGTACCGGCCGTCCCCACCGCCACGCGCAGGTCAGGAGCGCTCGGTCAGTACCTCCGCCAGCGTGCCCAGCGCGCCCTCCAGCTCCTCGCCGGTGATCGTCAGCGGCGGCGCCAGCCGGATCGTCGAGCCGTGCGTGTCCTTGACCAGGACGCCCTTGCGCATGAGCCGGGCGCTGACCTCGCGGCCGGTGCCGATGGCCGGGTCGATGTCGACGCCCGCCCACAGTCCCCGCGCGCGGAACCCGACGACCCCCTTGTCCAGCAGCCCCGACAGCCCGCCGCGCAGGACGACGCCCAGCTCGGTGGCGCGGCGCTGGAACTCGCCCGTCTCCAGCAGGTCGACCACGGCGGTGCCGATGGCCGCGGCCAGCGGGTTGCCGCCGAACGTCGACCCGTGCTCGCCCGGATGCAGCACCCCGAGCACGTCCCGGCGGCCGACCACCGCGGAGACCGGCACGATGCCGCCGCCCAGCGCCTTGCCCAGCAGCACGAGGTCGGGGACGACCGACTCGTGCTCGACGGCCAGGGTGTGGCCGGTGCGGCCGAGACCCGACTGGATCTCGTCGGCGACGAAGAGGCAGCCCCTGCGCCGGGTCAGCTCCCGTACGCCGGCCAGGTAGCCCTCGTCCGGGATGATGACGCCCGCCTCGCCCTGGATGGGCTCGATCAGCACCGCGGCCGTCGTGTCGTCGACCGCCGCCTCCAGCGCGGCCAGGTCGTTGTACGGCACGATCCGGAAGCCCGGTGTGAACGGGCCGAAGCCCGCGCGGGCGGTCTCGTCCGTGGAGAACCCGACGATCGTCGTCGTACGGCCGTGGAAGTTCTCCGCGGCGACGACGATCGTGGCCCGGTCGGCGGGGACGCCCTTGACCTCGTAGGCCCATTTGCGGGCCACCTTGATGCCGGACTCGACCGCCTCGGCGCCCGTGTTCATCGGCAGCACCATGTCCAGGCCGGTCAGCCCCGCCAGCCGTTCGGCGAACTCGGCCAGCCTGTCGTTGTGGAAGGCGCGGGAGGTCAGGGTCAGCCGGTCCAGCTGGCGGTGGGCGGCCTCGATCAGCGCGGGGTGGCGGTGACCGAAGTTCAGGGCCGAGTAACCGGCCAGCATGTCCAGGTAGCGGCGGCCCTCCACGTCCTCCACCCAGGTGCCCTCGGCGCGCGCGACGACCACGGGCAGCGGGTGGTAGTTGTGCGCCAGGACCGGCTCCTCGGCGCGGATCAGCTCGGCGGACGAACGCATGTCGACTGCAGCGGTCATGAACGGATCTCCTGGGTGCAGCACTTGATGCCGCCGCCTGCCTTGCGGAACTCGGACAGGTCGACGGGCACGGGGACATAGCCGCGGTCGGCGAGGGCGGTGGTGAGCGCCTCGGCCTGGGGCGCGATGAAGACGTGACGGCCGTCGGAGACGGAGTTGAGGCCGAAGGCCAGCGCGTCGTCGAGGGTGGCGAGCACGGCGTTCGGGAACAGCCGCGCCAGCACTTCTCGGCTGCCCGGCGAGAACGCCTCCGGGTAGTAGGAGACATTGTCGTCGTCCAGGACGAACAGTGCGGTGTCCAAATGATAGAAGCGAGGGTCCACCAGTGTCAGGCTGATCACCGGGTGGCCGAAGAACTCCTGCACCTCGCGGTGCGCCTCACGGGTGGTGCGGAAGCCGTGCCCGGCCAGCACGTACCGGCCCGTCCACACCAGGTCGCCCTCGCCCTCGCAGACGGACTCGGGGCGGTGCACGTCGAAGCCGGCCGTCTTGAACCAGGTGTCGTAGTGCGTGGACTCCGGGCGCCGCTCGGGCGCGTGGAACAGGGAGCCGAAGACCCGGCCGTCCACGACGACCGCCGAGTTCGCGGCGAAGACCATGTCCGGCAGGCCGGGGGCCGGCTCGACGGTGTCGACGGCGTGGCCGTGCGCCCGGTAGGCGCCGATCAGCGCCTGCCACTGCTCATGGGCCAGGTCCACGTCGACGCGGACATCGGGTTGCATCCAGGGGTTGATCGCGTACTGCACGGCGAAGTGTCTGGGTTCGCAGACGAGGTACCGCCGCCGGCGCGGCACACGGGAGTCGGACACAGAGGGGTTCCTCCGCTTCCTGGGGTGTCGACTGAGGGTTGACACCAAGGTAGGAAGTGACCGAGACGGGCGACAAGCGACGACAATTGCGTGTCAGCGCAGGAATGCTGCGTCTTTGGCCGGTACGAAGCAGCCCTGCTGCGTAGACGAATGTTTATTCGGGCGCAGGCTGGGTCGCGCCCGCTTCCGGGCTTTCCGGGAGCAGGTGGGACAGCACCATCACGCTGATCGTCTTCCGGATGAACGGCTCCACCCGGATGCGCTCCAGCACCTCCTCGAAGTGCTCCACGTCCCGCGCCCGCACGTGCAGCAGCGCGTCCGCGCCGCCCGTCACCGTCATCGCCGCGGTGATCTCCGGATGGTTGCGCACCACCTCCGCCAGCCGCCGCGGCGGCGCCGCCCCCTCGCAGTACACCTCGACGTACGCCTCCGTGCGCCAGCCCAGCGCCGACGGCCGGACCGTCGCCGTGAACCCGGTGATCACACCGGTCTCGCGCAACCGGTCCACCCGGCGCTTCACCGCCGTCGCCGACAGCCCGATGGCCGAGCCGATCTCCGCGAAGCTGGTGCGCGCGTTCGCCATCAGAGCGGTGACGATCTTCCGGTCGAGCTCGTCGAAGGGGGCGGGCCTGCTGTTCATGTCGGCACTGTATCCAGCGCGAACGTCCACACCCCGGCACATGTCCACCCGTGCGGATTCCTCCTACACTCCGGGTTCATGCTGCGCGCCCTCGCCGTCGACGACGAACGCCCCTCGCTGGAGGAACTGCTCTACCTGCTGAACGCCGACCCCCGCATCGGCAGCGCCGAGGGCGCCGGCGACGCGACCGAGGCGCTGCGCCGCATCAACCGGGCACTGCAGTCCGGCCCCGGCGGCCCCGAGGCGATCGACGTCGTCTTCCTCGACATCCAGATGCCCGGCCTCGACGGCCTGGACCTGGCCCGGCTGCTGACCGGGTTCGCCCAGCCGCCGCTCGTCGTGTTCGTCACCGCCCACGAGGACTTCGCCGTCCAGGCCTTCGACCTCAAGGCCGTCGACTACGTCCTCAAGCCGGTCCGCAAGGAACGCCTCGCCGAGGCGATCCGCCGGGCCGCCGAACTCACCGGCAACACCCCGCGCATCCCCGTCCACGAACCCGACCCCGACCACATCCCCGTCGAGCTCGGCGGCGTCACCCGCTTCGTCGCCGTCGACGACATCACCCACGTCGAGGCCCAGGGCGACTACGCCCGCCTGCACACCGTCCGGGGCAGCCACCTCGTCCGCATCCCGCTGTCGACCCTGGAGGACCGCTGGCGCGCCCGCGGCTTCGTCCGCATCCACCGCCGCCACCTGGTCGCCCTGCGCCACATAGGCGAACTCCGCCTGGACGCGGGCACGGTGAGTGTGCTCGTCGGCGGCGAGGAGCTGCAGGTCAGCCGCCGGCACGCGCGCGAGCTGCGGGACCTGCTGATGAGGAGGCCGTGACACGTGCCCCACCAGGACCCCACCGAACGCCGTGTCGTCGTCACCGGCCCGCCCCGCCGTACCCGGCGTGGCTCCGGCTACTACCGGCCGCGCACCGAGATCGACGAGCAGACGACCCTCGGCCACACCTACGTCCGCTCCCTCATGCGCACCCAACTGCGCGCCGCCCTGGCCGTGTTCGCGGTCCTCGGCCTGCTGATAGGCCCGCTGCCGCTGGTCTTCGCCGCCATGCCCGACGCCCACCGCCTGCAATGGGGCATCCTCGGCTTCTGCCTCTACGCCCCCCTCGTCCTGCTCGCCCTGTGGTACGTCCGCCGCGCCGAGCGCAACGAGCGGGACTTCGTACGGCTCGTCGAGGACCGGTGAACTCCAACTACGCCGTCCCGGCGGTGGCCCTGGTGGTCGTGGCGACCGTCCTCGTCGGTGCCTTCGGCCTGCGCGTCTCCCGCACCACCTCCGACTTCTACGTCGCCTCCCGCACCGTCGGCCCCCGCCTCAACGCCGCCGCCATCAGCGGCGAGTACCTCTCCGCCGCCTCCTTCCTGGGTATCGCGGGACTGGTCCTGATCCAGGGCCCGGACATGCTCTGGTACCCGGTCGGTTACACCGCCGGCTACCTGGTGCTGCTGCTGTTCGTCGCCGCCCCGCTGCGCCGCTCCGGCGCCTACACGCTGCCCGACTTCGCCGAGGCCCGGCTCGCCTCCTACGGCGTACGGCGGCTGGCCGGGGCCTTCGTCGTCGGCGTCGGCTGGCTCTACCTGCTGCCCCAGCTCCAGGGCGCGGGGCTGACGCTCACGGTCCTCACCGGCGCTCCCGACGGGCTCGGCGGGGTCATCGTCGCGGTCGTCGTGGTGGCCACCGTCGCGGCCGGCGGCATGCGCAGCATCACCTTCGTGCAGGCCTTCCAGTACTGGCTCAAGCTCACCGCCCTGCTCGTCCCCGCCCTCTTCCTGGCCCTGGCCTGGCAGAGCGACGGAGCACCCCGCCACGCCTTCGCGGAACCGCCCACCTTCCGCGAACAGCGCTCGGTACGCGTCGCCGACAGCCTCGACCTGAGACTCGTACGGCCCCTGACCGTCACCGTGACCGGCACGGTCGACGGCTCCCCGCACGACGACGGGCGGGTGCGGCTCGCGGCCGGCACCCACCACATCGCCCGGGGCACCCGGCTCACCTTCGCCGAGGGCACCGCCGTCCCGTCCGCCGACCCCGGCACCAACGGCGGCATGTCCACCTCCCTCGCCTCGGGCCGCGAGGAACGCCCGCTGTACGCCACGTACGGACTGATCCTCGCCACCTTCCTCGGCACCATGGGCCTGCCGCACGTCGTCGTCCGCTTCTACACCAGCCCGCACGGCGTCGCCGCCCGCCGCACCACGGTCGCCGTCCTCGGCCTGATCGGCGCCTTCTACCTGCTGCCGCCCCTCTACGGCGCCCTCGGCCGCCTCTACACCCCCGAACTCGCCCTCAGCGGCGACGCCGACGCCGCCGTCCTGCTGCTCCCGGACCGCATGATCGGCGGTGTCGGGGGCGACCTGCTCGGCGCCCTGCTGGCCGGCGGGGCCTTCGCCGCGTTCCTGTCCACGGCGTCCGGACTGACCATGGCCGTCGCCGGCGTCCTCACCCAGGACGTCCTGCCGACGCGCGGTGTACGGCACTTCAGGCTCGGTACCGTGCTCGCCATGGCGGTGCCCCTCGCCGCCAGCCTGCTGGTAGGCGGGCTCCCCGTCGCCGACGCGGTGGGCCTGGCCTTCGCCGTCTCCGCGTCCTCGTTCTGCCCGCTGCTCGTGCTCGGCATCTGGTGGCGGCGGCTGACCCCGCCCGGCGCGGCGGCCGGCATGCTGGTCGGCGGCGGCTCGGCGTTCGTGGCGGTGGCCGCGACGATGGCCGGCTTCCCCGGCTCGGGCCCGCTGCACGCCCTGCTGGCCTGGCCGGCGCTCTGGTCGGTGCCGCTGGGCTTCCTCACCATGGTTCTGGTGTCCCTGGCGACGCCCGGGCGGGTGCCGACGGGCACGGAGGCGATCCTGGCGCGGTTCCACCTGCCGGAGGAACTGCGGGCGGAGGTGAAGGCATGAGCGGCTTCCTGGCCGGCCTCTGCGTGGCCGCGCTCCCCCTGCTGGCGGCCGGGTTCTGGCTGGGCCGGCGCACGGCCCGCCCCGAGAGCCTCGGCGGTCTCGGCACCCCCGTCGAGCACGCCACCTTCCAGACCCTGCACACCGCCTCCCTCGCCGCGCCCCCGCTGCGCGCGGGCCTGACGGAGGAGACCGCCCGCAAGTCGGCCCGCAGGCTGCGCTCGCTGCTGGGCACCGACGCGCTGTGCCTGACCGACCAGAAGGACGTCCTGGTCTGGGACGGGGTGGGCGGCCATCACCGCACGCAGATCATGGACCGGCTCGCCGGCCCGCTGGAGACCGGTCGCGGCGAGGCCTTCCGCCTCCACTGCGGCCACCCCGACTGCCCCGTGCGCTGGGCGGTGGTGGCCCCGCTCACCGTCGACGACCGGGTGCACGGCGCCCTGGTGGCCTGCGCGCCCCGCGAGTCCGCCGTGCTGGTCCGCGCGGCCGGGGAGGTCGCCCGCTGGGTCAGCGTCCAGCTCGAACTGGCCGACCTCGACCAGTCCCGCACCCGCCTCATCGAGGCCGAGATCAAGGCACTGCGCGCCCAGATATCCCCGCACTTCATCTTCAACTCGCTCGCGGTGATCGCCTCGTTCGTCCGCACCGACCCCGAACGCGCCCGCGAACTGCTGCTGGAGTTCGCCGACTTCACCCGCTACTCGTTCCGCCGGCACGGCGACTTCACCACCCTCGCCGACGAACTCCACGCCATCGACCACTACTTGGCGCTCGTCCGGGCCCGCTTCGGCGACCGGCTCTCCGTCACCCTGCAGATCGCCCCCGAGGTGCTGCCGGTCGCCCTGCCCTTCCTGTGCCTGCAGCCGCTCGTCGAGAACGCCGTCAAACACGGGCTGGAGGGCGGGGCCGTATCCGCCGGGGGCAAGTGCCGTATCTCCATCACCGCGCAGGACGCAGGCGCCGAGGCGCTGGTCGTCATCGAGGACGACGGCGTCGGCATGGACCCGGTCGTGCTGCGCCGCATCCTCGCCGGCGAGGTCAGCCCCTCCGGCGGCATCGGCCTGTCCAACGTCGACGACCGGCTCCGGCAGGTCTACGGCGACGACTACGGGCTCGTCATCGAGACCGCCGTGGGCGCGGGCATGAAGGTCACCGCCCGGCTGCCCAAGTACCAGCCGGGCGTGCACTCCGCGGGGCGGCTCACCCAGGGGCTCCCCGGTGACTTCGCCGGGGACCTGTCCGGGGAGTGAGCCTCACGCGCTGCTGCGGGTGGCGATCATCCCCAGCGTGAGCAACCCCAGCACGACCCAGCCGAACCACAGCCAGCCGTTGCTGCCGAGCGCCACCGTGTAGGCCGTCACCGCGACGAGACCGCCGACGGTGAGCACCCCCATCGCCTTGGTAGAACCGTCCGTGGAACCGGGCATCGCGACACCCTCCTCAGGATTCGTCCCCCTCCATGGTGCCCCCGTTCTGCTTCCGCACCGTGCATACGACGAAATGCGTGCCCGACTTCCACGACCCCTCGCTGGTCCAGGACCCGGATGTGTAGACCGACGGATCGAAGCCGTAGTCGCGCGGCGGCACGTCCCTCGCGCAGGCCGCGTCCGACCGCGTACGGGCCTCGGTGAGCGTGACGTCCCGGCCCAGCCGGGTGAAGCCGAGCACCTGCTCGTCGTGCGGGCCGGAGCAGGAGACCAGGCCGGCGTCCCGGTTGGAACGGGCCCGCAGACAGTCCCTGCGCTGCATGTTCGCCGTGTCGGTGAAGGACGAGCCCAGCCTGCGGTGGGCGCCCAGCGGCCCGTACACGGGCCCGTGCGCGCCCAGCACCAGACACGCCGTCCGCCGCCCCGCCGCCTCGAAACCCGCCCCGGTCGGCACGACCGCGAGGCCACGGACGTCCGCCAGCCGCTCCCGGATCTCCTGCGTCCGCTCCTCGCACCGCGCCGGCCCGTCCTTGCGGGCCTCGTCCGCCGAGGCCGCGGCCGCGAACGCCATCACCTGCCCGTCCGGTGCCTGGGCACCGCAGGAGGGGGCGAGCGTCAGCCGGGGCGTGCCGGAGAAGCGGTCGGGTCCGGGCCAGTCCGCGAGCACACAGTCACCCTCCTTCAGCGGCCGGACCAGCCCGACCGCCGAGCCGTACGGCAGCACCTTCCCCGTACCGCCTCCGCCGCCCTGGTGGGCCATGGCGTACCAGACGCCGCCCAGCGCCAGCAGCAGGCCGAGGGACGCGGCGAGGACGGCGCGCAGCACACGGGGGACCTCCCGGCGGTGCCGGGGAGCGGACGGGGGTGGGACGGCGGGCCCGAAGCCGTCCGGTGCGGGAGGCGGCGGGGGCGGCACGGGGGCCACGCCCTCCCACGGCGGCTGCGAGCCGAGATCGGTCCTGGTCCGGGCGTACGGTTCGGCCTGCGGCGTCACGATCTCCGACAGCGCCGCCTCCGCCCGCGGTGCCGACGCCCGCCGCGCGGGATCCTTCTCCAGCAGGCTCCGCAGTACGGGGCCCAGCGCGCCGGCCCGCACCGCCGGACGCGGCTCCTCCATCACCACCGCGGTGACCTCGGCCAGGTTCGACTCCCGCTCGAAGGGGCCGTGGCCCTCGACGGCGAAGTACAGCGTGCAGCCCAGTGAGAACAGGTCGGCGGCCGGGGTCGGGGGACCGCCCGTGGCCCGCTCCGGCGCCAGATAGCCCGACGTCCCCACCAGCACCGACGCCATCGTGTACCGGGTCTCCCCGGCGTCGGGCCGCACGGAGATGCCGTAGTCGGTGAGCAGGACACGGCCGTACGGCGCCCCGGTGCGGTCCGGTGCCAGCAGGATGTTCGCCGGCTTCACGTCCCGGTGCATCACGCCCCGCTCGTGCCCGGAGGTGAGCGCGTCGAGGACGGCGAGGCCGATGCGGGCGCACTCCGCGGGCGCGAGCGGACCGCGCCGCTCGACGAGGTCGCGCAGATCGGTGGCGCCCGCCACGTACTCCATGACGATCCACGGCAGCCCTTCGTGCTCCAGGACGTCGTGCACCGTGACCACGTGCGGGTGGCCGCGCAGCCCCGCCGCGTACCGGGCCTCCGCGCGCGCCCGCGCGACCCGGGCCTCCCGCTCCTCGCCCGCCGGTTCCGGGTCGCGGAACACGATCTCCTTGAGCGCCACCTCGCACGCGAGTCTCTGGTCGTGGGCGAGCCACACATGGCCCATGCCGCCGCCGCCGAGGCGGTTCAGCAGCAGATAACGGCCGGCGATGACCCGGCCCACTCCCGACGTCGGTGATCCTGAAGGCATCCGGTGACTCCCGGGTTGTGCGGGGGCACTACGTGATCGCGCTCGACGCGGGCCCGGAGGAAACGGGCTCGCTCGCGGCGGGGGCGCTGGCGGTGACGGGCGCGCTCGACGGGGGCGGCGCGCTGGTGGTGATCGGGGTGCTGGGTGGCGGTGGAGCGCTGGTGGTGACCGGGGCGCTGCTGGGCGGCGGCGGTGGTGGTGGTGCGCTGCTCGTCACCGGAGCGGCGGTCCCGGTCGAGCCGGTCTTCGGCGCGGGCGAGGACGGCGGCGACGAGGACGAAGGGGACGAGGACGAAGGGGACAAGGACGAAGGGGCCGACGACGACGGCGGGGCCTTGGATGTCCTGGACGGCGGCGAGGACCGCGGGGACGGCGTGGTCGCCGGGGGAGCGGTCGGCCCCCCGGAGGTGCCCGGGCCCGAGGAGGTCCCGTCGGCCGTGCTCAGGGTCACGTACTGCCCGAACCGCAGTCGCGTCCCCGCCGGCGGATCGGAGACCGTGACCCTCGCGTCGTCGGCGGGCCGGTTCTTCCCGGCGTACCCGACCGCCAGCCCCTGCCCGGTCAGCAGCCGGCTCGCCTCGGCGAACGTCGCCCCGGTCAGGTCGGGCACCGCGCGGGGCCTGCCCGCGTCGAAGGGCTCGTCGTGGCCGCCCGCCGTGCCCACCGGCCGGGTGATGCCGCGGGCGGGGTCGGCCACGTCGACCAGGGCGAGCCGTTCCAGCCTCCGCGGCGCGGGCCGCACCGCCACCAGGGAGGAACGCTCGTATCCCCGCCACTCCCGGTTGCCGTTTTCGAACTTCACCGAAATGCGGTTCGTGTCACCGGCGAAGGGCCGCAGTGGATTTCCGCACGAACACTTCACGGCCGGAAGTCCCTGTTCGTCGACGAGAACGGAGATTCCGGCCTGCAGCAGCGAGTCGAAAGGCACGGCCTTTCCCTCTTTGTAGTCGTGATTCCGCACGAGAGTGTCGTGACGCAGGAGAACAGGAGTGAGCCGGTCCAGATATCCCGGAATCCGATCGGTGGTGATGTCCAGCGCGGCCGCCCACGCATGTGCCTTACGGTGATTGGCGGGATCCGTGAGAAATGCCTTGAGTCTTTTCACGTCACAGACACTCGTCTCGCGGGTGCCCCCGTACAGGCCCGGAGTATCCCCTTGTTGCAGGCTGCCGCGCCCGACCGACGCGCGTATCGCTTGGTCGTGGCCCAGATGTCGGTGCTCGTCGAAGAACGGCGAAAGGGCGGGAACGCCCGCCGCGACCGCCCGGACCAGGGTCAGCGGTGTGCCCCGATCACAGCCGCCGACCGCGAGCACGAGAACGAGCAGCACGGCGATCCTGCGAATCACCGATTTCCCGGCCCTTTGCACAACTGCGCGAAACGTCATCACCGCTCCCCCCGGCGGTTTCCCCCTGACGCCTCATGCTACTGAAAGCCGCCGATCGGCGAAGCCTTTCAGTGTCCGCGCGCGTTCAATGAGGCCAGATAGGCGTTGTACGCCTCCAGTTCCTTGTCGCCGTCCCGGTCGGCGGCCCGGTCCTTGCGTTTGGCCTGCCGCTGTTCGGAGCTGTACCACTGGAACAGCAGGGCGAGGAGCACCAGGACGGACGGGACCTCGCTGAACGCCCAGGCGATGCCGCCGGCCGCTGTCTGGTCGGGCAGGGCGTCGATGCCCAGGGAGGCCGGGGGGTTCTTGAACGTCTCGACCATCGGCGTCGACGCCATCATCAGGGCGATTCCGAAGAACGCGTGGAACGGCATGCCCGCGAACAGCTCCAGCATCCGCATCAGGTGGCCCGGCCGCTGCGGGCCCGGATCCACACCGATGATCGGCCAGAAGAACACGACACCGACGGCGAGGAAGTGCACCATCATCGCGACGTGTCCCGTCTTCGACCCCATCAGGAAGTCGAACAGCGAGGTGAAGTACAGCGCGTACAGGCTCGCGATGAACATCGGGATGGTGAACGCCGGGTGCGTGATGATCCGCATGTAGCGGCTGTGCAGCAGCATCAGCAGCAGTTCGCGCGGGCCCTTGCGGCCCTTCCCGGCGGTCGGCAGCGCGCGCAGGGCGAGGGTGACGGGCGCGCCGAGCAGGATCAGGATCGGCGACAGCATGCTGATGATCATGTGCTGCACCATGTGCACGCTGAACATGACCATGCCGTAGTCGTTGAGGGCGGTGCACATCACCAGCCCGATGGTCAGCACGCCCGTGACGAACGACACCGTCCGGCCCACCGACCACGTGTCGCCGCGCCGCCGCAGCCGCACGACACCCCAGCCGTACAGGCCCAGCCCCAGCAGGCAGGCGACGAGGAAGAACGGGTCCGCGGACCATTCCAGACCCCGTCCCAGCGTGAACGGCGGCAGGTCCATGGTCATGCCGTGCCCGCTGTGGTCCATCGGCCGGCTCCTGATTCGTGGGGGTTGTGCAAGTGTGTCCGCACACAGACTAGAACTGCCCGCGGACGCCCCCTCGACCGGGGGGCCGCCCCTCACTGGCCCCGGCGCAGCACCGACTTCTCCCACAGGGCCGTCGCCTCGGGCGCCGCCTGCGGGGCGACGAGCAGCAACGGGGTGTCGTACGCCGGGAGCTCCGGCACCGCCACCGCGCCCGCCTCCGTCGCGATCAGCAGCGGGGGCAGGGCGTCCACGGGGTGGAACTCGCCGATGGCCGCCGCGACGGCCCGGCCGGCCGCGACCTGCACCAGCGACAGGGCCGTCGACCCCATGATCCGTACCGTGCAGTGCCGGGCCGCGAGCTCCCGCAGCAGGTCGTCCATGCCGGGCCAGTGGGCGTGGGCCGCCCATTCCGTGAGGAACGCGTGGCCGGTCAGGGTGTCGTGGGCCGCGGCCCGGATCGGCCGTCCGTCGAGGCGGGCGCCGCCGCCCTTGACCGCCGAGAAGAACTCACCGCGCCACGGGTCGGCCACCACGCCCAGCAGCGGCTCGCCCCGTGCCGTGGCCAGGCCGAGGGAGAACGAGCACCAGCCGATGCCGTGCGCGTAGTTCGTCGTACCGTCCACCGGGTCGATCACCCAGTGCGGGGCGCCGGGTGCGCCCTCGTGGACGCCGTACTCCTCGCCCTCGATGCCGTACTGCGGGAACTCCCGGCGCAGCACGGCACGGACGTGGGTCTCCACCGCCTCGTCCGTGTCCGTCACGATGTCGGCCGGGGAGGCCTTCTCGCGCACCTCGTCCGTGGCGCGGGGCCGGCGGATGCGGTCCGCGGCCCACGCGGCGAGTTCCGTGGCGAGCGCGAGTTCCCGGTCCATGCCTAGAGGACGCACTCCGCTTCGACGTAGCGCTCGGCCGGCACCGTCTTCAGCGTCTCGACCGCCTCGGCCAGCGACACCATCACGATGTCGGTGCCACGCAGCGCGGTCATGTTGCCGAACTCGCCGCGGTGCACGGCCTCCACCGCGTGCCAGCCGAACCGCGTGGCCAGCACCCGGTCGTACGCCGTCGGCGTGCCGCCGCGCTGGACGTGACCGAGGATCACCGGCCGGGCCTCCTTGCCGAGGCGCTCCTCCAGCTCGATCGACAGCTGACGGGCGATGCCGGCGAACCGCTCGTGCCCGTAGATGTCCTTGCCGCCCTCGTCGAAGTCCATGGTCCCGGCCCTCGGCTTGGCGCCCTCCGCGGCGACCACGATGGCGAACCGCTTGCCCTGGTCGAAGCGGGCGCCCACCCGGGCGGCCAGATCCTCGATGTCGAAGGGCCGCTCGGGGACGACGATGGCGTGCGCGCCGGCCGCCATGCCGGAGTGCAGGGCGATCCAGCCGGTGTGCCGGCCCATGACCTCCACGACCAGCACCCGCTGGTGGGACTCGGCGGTGGTCTTCAGCCGGTCCAGCGCCTCGGTCGCCACGCCCACGGCCGTGTCGAAGCCGAAGGTGACGTCCGTGACGGCGATGTCGTTGTCGATGGTCTTGGGGACCCCGACGATCGGCAGGCCGTTGTCGTACATCAGCCGGGCCGCCTTCAGCGTGCCCTCGCCGCCGATCGGGATGATCGCGTCCAGACCGAGTTCCTCGACGTGCTCCCTGGCCCGTGCCACGCCGTCGCGCAGGTGCGAGGGCTGGACCCGGGAGGAGCCAAGGATGGTGCCGCCGCGGGCCAGGATGCCGCCCACCGCGTCGAGGTCGAGCTTGAGGTAGTCGCACTCCAGGAGGCCCTTCCAGCCGTCCCGGAAGCCGATGACCTCGTCACCGTGGTCGACGACGGCACGGTGGACGACGGACCGGATGACGGCGTTCAGGCCGGGGCAGTCGCCGCCGGACGTGAGGACACCAATGCGCATAGCCCGAGAGAACCTTCTCAACGTGGTCGGCACCGGACCGCGCTGTCCGGCTCGAACCCCGCCACCCTAGCGGCAGGAGGGGGCGGGGCCGCACCGTGCGTCCGACTGCTGGACGACCCCGCTCACCTGTGCGTACTCGGCGTCAGACGGGCTGGTTACGAGGGGTGGGACAGGAGGTGTCAGGCGGGCTGCTGAGCCGATGCGATCCGCTCGTTGCGCAACGCCTCGTACCAGCGGTCGTCGGTCGGGGGCAGCGCGTTCACGTCGAGCGCCAGCTTCAGCAGCAGGTCGGCGATCAGCGGGTTGCGGGCCAGCACCGGCCCGTGCATGTACGTACCGAAGACCGTGTCGTTGTACGCGCCCTCCGTGCCGTCCCCGGTGCCGTTGCCGTTGCCGAGCTTGACCTGGGCGAGGGGGCGGGCCGTCGGACCGAGATGGGTGACGCCCTGGTGGTTCTCGAAGCCGGTCAGCGGGGGCAGGCCCAGGCGCGGGTCGATGTCGGCGAGCACGTCGCCGACGCACCGCTGGCCCTCGCCGCGGACCGAGACCACGTCAAGGAGCCCCAGGCCCGGCTCGCGCTGACCGAGGTCGTTGATGAACTCGTGGCCCAGGATCTGGTAGCCGGCGCAGACGGAGAAGACGATCGCGCCGTTGCCCACGGCCCGGTGCAGGCCGCCGTCCCGGCGCAGCCGCTCGGCCGCCAGCCGCTGGGGCCGGTCCTCGCCGCCGCCGATGAGGTAGATGTCACCCGACGTCGGGATCGGCTGGTCGCTGCGCACGTCGAGCCGGGCCACGTCCAGGCCGCGCTGCCGGGCCCGGCGCTCCACGACGAGGACGTTGCCCTGGTCGCCGTAGGTGCTGAGCAGGTCGGGGTAGATCCAGACGATCCGCAGTTGGTTGTCGCTCACAAAAGTCCCCTGATGTCTCAGTTGCCGACGCGGCGGCGCAGGTCCTGGAAGGCGGTGTAGTTGGCGATGACCTCGATCCGGCCCGGCGGACTCGCCTGGACCGCCTGGTCGAGGTTGTCGCACACCTGGAAGTTCTGGTTCGCGACCTCCAGGCGCACCGCGAGGTCCAGCTTGCGGTCGCCGATCACGCAGATCGGGTGCCCGGACAGGCGCGTGTAGTCGACGTCCCACAGCCAGGAGGTGTCGGTGCCGTCGGCGCTGCGCGCGTTCACCGAAAGGATCACCGGGGTCGGCGGCGGATCGATCAGGCTGAACGTTTCGAGCCAGCCCGCCGGGTTCTTCGCCAGCAACAGTCGCAGGTCACGCCCCTGGAACTGCACCACGTCGTAACGGCCCGCGACGGCCTGCACCTGCCACATGCGCTCCAGGGCGACCTGCGGCGGCACCCCGAAGACGGCGGCGACGGCGGCCGAGGAGGCGGCGTTGGCCTTGTTGGCGCGGCCCGGCAGCTGCAGGTGGATCGGCCAGGCCGAGCCGTGCGGGTCGAGCACGTGGTCACCGGAGAGCGCCCAGCTCGGGGTGGGCCGCCGGAAGCCGCACTCACCGCAGAACCAGTCGTCGCCGGGCCGCTGCATCACGCCACCGCAGGACGGGCAGGACCAGGCGTCGTCCTTCCACATCTGCCCGGCGGCGACCCAGACCACATTGGGGGAGGAGGAGGCCGCCCACACGACCAGCGGGTCGTCGCAGTTGGCGACGATGACGGCCTTCGAACCCGCGAGCCCCTCACGCCAGTTCTCCGCCAGCATGCGGGTCTCGGCGGCGCGGTCGAGCTGGTCGCGGGAGAGGTTGAGCAGGGCGATGCACTTCGGTGCGGTGTCCCGGGCCACGCCCGCCAGGTACTTCTCGTCGACCTCGATCACGCCGTAGCGCGCGTCGGAGCTGCCGGCGAGGGCGGAGGTGATGCCGGCGGGCATGTTCGCGCCGAGGGCGTTGGAGACGACCGGTCCGGCGGCCCGCAGCGCCTCGGCGATGAGCCGGGTCGTGGTCGTCTTGCCGTTGGTCGCGGACACCAGGACCACGTCCAGGTTCTGGGCGAGCCGGGCGAGAAGGTCGGGGTCGAGTTTGAGCGCCACCCGGCCGCCGATCACCGAACCGCTGCCGCGCCCCGCGGCTCGCGACGCCGCTGCGACCGCCTTGCCCGCGGTCACGGCCAGCTTGGCCCGCGGCGTGAGCGGGTCCGAGTTGCCTGACATCAGTTCTCGATCCTCCTTGCGTACGCGCCGCGCCTCAAGCCTGACGGCAACGTGGTGTGGACCTCAGCCTATCGAGATCCACTCGCAGTCCCGAACCACGGCATGGCCAAGACGCGCGCGACCGTACGCTTGCGGCCATGCGAAACGGCTCCATTCCGGGCGCCCACGGGCGAGTGAGGCCCCTCACCCTGCTCGGGGACACGGCACTGCACGCCCCCTGCGCGGAAGTCACCGACTTCGGCCCCGAACTGGCGGCACTCGTGGAGGACTTGTTCGCCACGATGTACGCCGCCCAGGGGGTGGGCCTGGCGGCCAACCAGGTGGGGGAGCCGTGGCGGGTCTTCGTCTACGACTGCCCGGACGACGAGGACGTCCGCCACCTCGGCCATGTGGTCAACCCGCGCCTGGTGGAGGCCGACGGAGTGGTGGTCCGCGGTCCGGAGGGCTGTCTGTCGCTGCCGGGCCTTGAGGCGGGGACCGAACGCCACGACCACGTGGTGGTGGAGGGGTTCACGGTGACCGGGGAGCCGGTCACCGTGCACGGGACGGGTTTCTTCGCACGGTGTCTGCAGCACGAGTGCGACCATCTCGAGGGCCGGGTCTACGCCGATCACCTCACGGGACGGCGCAGACGGAAACTGCTGCGCCAGGTGGCGAAGGCATCGTGGCACCGGCCGGGCCGAGGCCCTTCCTGACGGATCTTCGCGGGAGAAGGGCGCTCAGAAGCCGGGGCCGCCGATCCGGTCCCCGGCCGCGGCCAGCCGCCCCCACAGCAGGTCGGCCAGGCTGCGCACCAACTCCGCCCGCGAGCAGGGCCGTTCGCCCAGCCACCAGTCGCCCGCCGCGTGCATCATCCCGACTATCCCGTGCCCCCACACCCGGGCCAGCCGCTGGCTCTCCGGGCCCAGGTCCAACCGGTCCTCGATGACCTGGGCCAGCTCCTCGCCCATCCTGCGCAGCAGCGGCGCCGAGTGCTTGCCGACGTCGAAGCCCTGCTCGGCCGCCGTACCGCCCTCCGCCGGGTGCATCAGGAACCGGTACACCTGGGGTCGTGCCTCGATCGCCGCGAGGTAGGTGTCCAATGTGGCCTCGACGCGCTCCCGGCGGTCCGCGGGCGCGTCCAGCGCGGCGCGCAGGGAGTCCAGGAGCGCGTCCGTGTGCCGCTTGGCCAGCGCGGCGTACAGGCCGCCCTTGTCGCCGAAGTGGCGGTAGAGAATCGGCTTCGTGATGCCCGCCTCCGCCGCGATGGCGTTCATCGAGGCCTGTGGGCCGTCGCGCAGCACCACTCTGTCCGCGGCCTCCAGCAGCTCGCGCCGACGGCGGTCGGCGGACCGCTGCTGATCGGTCCGCTGTGTGGTGTCCATGAGCTCTCCCCACCCGTGCTGAATCGGTAACGCCTGCGCAAACTAACACCCAACATGCCCACTGCATCGAACAGGCTGCCGAGACGTCGTCGGAGTTGACTTTTCCTACCCGTGGGTAACAGACTCGAGTTACCGCTAGTAACACATTTGCACGTCGCCGCTGGAGGGGACATGGCCGAGTTCACCATGGAGCTCAACGACGAACAGAAGGAGGTCCGGGACTGGCTGCACGGCTTCGCCGCCGACGTCATCCGCCCCGCGGCCGCCGAATGGGACGAGCGTGAGGAGACTCCCTGGCCGGTCATCCAGGAGGCCGCGAAGGTTGGCATCTACTCCCTCGACTTCTACGCCCAGCAGTACTTCGACCCCACCGGGCTCGGCATCCCGATGGCCATGGAGGAGCTGTTCTGGGGCGACGCGGGCATCGCCCTGTCGATCGTAGGCACGGGTCTGGCCGCCGTGGGCGTTCTTGCCAACGGAACCGAGGAACAGATCGGTACCTGGATCCCCCAGATGTACGGCGACGCCAACGACGTCAAGGTCGCCGCCTTCTGCTCCTCCGAGCCCGACGCCGGCTCCGACGTGGCATCCATGCGCACGCGCGCCGTCTACGACGAGGCCAAGGACGAGTGGGTGATCAACGGCACGAAGACCTGGGCGACCAACGGCGGCATCGCCAACGTCCACGTCGTCGTCGCGGTCGTCGACCCCGAGCTCGGCTCCAAGGGCCACGCGTCCTTCATCATCCCGCCGAACACGCCGGGCCTCTCCCAGGGCCAGAAGTTCAAGAAGCACGGCATCCGCGCCTCGCACACCGCCGAGGTCGTCCTGGAGAACGTCCGCGTCCCCGGCTCCTGCCTGCTGGGCGGCAAGGAGAAGCTCGACGAGCGCCTCGCCCGCGCCCGCGAGCGGGCCAAGCAGGGCGGTGAGCGCGTGAAGAACGCCGCCATGGCCACCTTCGAGGCGTCCCGCCCGGCCGTCGGCGCGATGGCGGTCGGCACCGCCCGTGCCGCCTACGAGGTCGCCCTCGACTACGCCAAGACCCGCGAGCAGTTCGGCCGGCCGATCATCGACAACCAGGGCGTCGCCTTCCAGCTCGCCGACATGCGTACGTCCGTCGACGCCGCGCGGCTGCTGGTCTGGCGGGCCTCGTGGATGGCGATCAACGGCAAGCCGTTCACCGCGGCCGAGGGATCGATGTCCAAGCTGTTCGCCAGCGAGACGGCGAAGAAGGTCACGGCGCAGGCGATCCAGATCCTCGGCGGCAACGGCTACACGCGGGAGTACCCGGTGGAGCGGATGCACCGGGACGCCGCGATCTACACCATCTTCGAGGGCACGAGCGAGGTCCAGCGCCTGGTGATCGCCCGCACCCTGTCGGGCATGCCGATCCGCTGAGCGCTCCGCTGAAGTGCCGCGATGTGCGGTCGGTCGTCCGCGGCGCCGTCGTGGCCGGTCGCGCAGTTCCCCGCGCCCCTTCGGGGCGCTGCCGGACCGCAGCGGACTTCACCGGGTCCGCTCAGCGCGGGCTCAGCGGCCCCCGCGCGGAACGACCAGGCCGCTGTCGTAGGCCAGGATCACGGCCTGGACCCGGTCGCGCAGGCCGTACTTCTCCAGGATGTGGGCGATGTGCGTCTTCACCGTCGTCTCGCCCACTCCGAGTTCGAGCGCGATCTCCGCGTTCGACAGTCCGCGGCTGAGCGCCCGCAGCACGTCCAGTTCACGCCCGGTGAGGGCGTCGAGCCGGGCCGGCACGGGCGCCTCGGCGGGCGCGCCCAGGTGTGCGAAGCGGTCCAGCAGCCGGTGGGTGACGCGCGGCGAGAGCACGGCCTCGCCGTCGGCCACCGTGCGGATCGCGCCCACCAGCGAGTCGGCGGGCCCGTCCTTGACCAGGAACCCGCTGGCCCCGGCGCGCAGGGCGTCCACGACATGGGCGTCCAGGTCGAAGGTCGTCAGGATGACGATCCGGCTGGCCGAACCCGTCTCCACGATGCGCCGCGTGGCCTCCACGCCGTCCGTGCGCGGCATGCGGATGTCCATCAGGACGACGTCCGGGCACAGGCTTCCGGTCAGCTCTACGGCCTCCGTGCCGTCCGCCGCCTCACCCACGACCGTGATGTCTGGTTCCGCTTCCAGGATGAGCCGGAATCCCGTACGGATCATGGGCTGGTCGTCGACCAGCAGGACCCGGATGACCTTCATGCGCTGTGCCCTTCGTGCCGTGGTTCGGGGACCGGAAGCGGGATGACGGCGTGCACGCAGTAGCCGCCGCCGGGCCGGGAGCCGGTGTGCAGGGAGCCGCCCACCGCGCCGACCCGCTCGCGCATGCCGACCAGACCGTGCCCGGTGCCGTGCGCCGCGACGGGCGGCCGCACCGGCTCGCCGTCCGACGCCGGTCCGTCGTCGCACAGCCGCACCGTGAGCCGCTCACGCTCCGGCTCCCAGGCCAGGGTGAGCTCGGTCCTGGTACGGCCGGCGTGCTTGAGCGTGTTGGTGAGCGCCTCCTGCGCGATCCGGTACACGGCGAGATGTGAACCGGCGGGCAGTTCGACCGGCTCACCGCTGGTGCTGAAGTCGACCCGCAGCCCCGCCGCGCGCACCGAGTCCACCAGCGCGGGCAGCGCCTCGACGGTGGGCTGCGGCGGTTCCCGGCTCGGGTCGCCCGGCCCCTCCTCGTCGGTGCGCAGGACGTCGAGGAGGTGGCGCAGCTCCGTGACGGTGGCCCGCCCGGTCTCCTCGATGGCGCCGTGCAGTTCGTGCGCCTTGGCCCGGTCGCGGTCCTGGACGCGGTCGGCGGCGATCGTCTGCACCACCATGAGGCTCACGTTGTGCGCCACGATGTCGTGCAGCTCACGGGCGATCCGGGCCCGCTCCGCCATGACCGCCGCCCGCGCGTCGGCGGCCTGTTCCCGCTCGAGCGCGGCGGCCCGCTCCAGCGCCTGGTTCCGGATCGCGGCCCGCGCCCTGGCCAGCCGTCCCAGCGCCCACGCGGCGATCAGCAGCACCGCCTCCGTCAGCAGCGCGGCGACGCGGTGCCCGGACGGGGCGAGCACCGCCTCCGCCACGGCGGCCGCCGGAATGAGCACCGAACCGACCAGGGCCGCGATCCGCGGTGTGGTGCGGGTGGCGGTGAGGAAGAGGGCCGTGGCGACGGTGAGGTAGGTGGGCCCGATGGACGTACCGTCGGGCCCGGACAGATCCGGGACGTAGTGCCGGGCCTGCAGCACTCCCGCGGCCGCCGACATCACCAGCAGGGCGGGCAGCGGACACAGCCGGTGCACCGCCAGGGGAAGCGTGGTCAACAGGACGAGGACGACCCACGGCGCGTCCGGCGCGCGCAGTTCCGGGCCCCCGTGCGGCATCGCCAGGGGCAGCGCCAGACAGCCTGCGGTCAGCAGCAGGGCGAGAGCCGTGTCGGTGACGGCCCGTGGCCAGGGGCGTCCCGCCAGCGACTCCATCCGGTTCATGCCCTTACCGTAGACGGACCGCGAACCCCCGTGATCTCACCTGAGGTTGAAAGCCGGGACCGCTCTCCTCCGCGGGGTCTCCTCCGCGAGGAGGAGACACCCACCCGCCTCGCCCGACCGGCCGAGACCCCGGTTCGACTGCTCGGCCGAGGTCAAGCCCCGCCGCCGACGGTGCACTTGAGACATCCCTGACGGACAGTCGCTGGAGGAGTCACGGTGCTCGCAAGCCGGTACGCGGTCCAACTCACGGACGTGACCAAGAGGTACGGGGAGGGCCCGGACGCCGTCCTCGCCCTCGACAAGGTCAGCGCGGGCATCGAGCCCGGCACCTTCACGGCGGTGATGGGCCCCTCGGGCTCCGGCAAGAGCACGTTCCTGCACTGCGCGGCCGGCCTGGACCGGCCCACGGCGGGCGAGGTACGCCTCGGCGACCAGGACCTGTCGGCGCTCAGGGAACGGCGGCTGACGGAACTGCGGCGCACCCGGGCCGGGTTCGTCTTCCAGGCCTTCAACCTGCTGCCGTCGCTGACCGTCGAGCAGAACATCCTGCTGCCCCTGCGTCTGGCCGGGAGGCAGCCCGAACCGGACTGGCTGCGCCACATCGTCGGCGCCGTCGACCTGGGCGGCCGGCTGACCCGCTACCCCGCGCAGCTCTCCGGCGGCCAGCAGCAGCGCGTGGCGATCGCCCGCGCCCTGGTCACCCGGCCCGAGGTGATCTTCGCCGACGAGCCCACCGGCGCTCTCGACCCGGAGACCGCCCGCGACATCCTGGTCCTGCTGCGCCAGGCCGTCACCGACCTGCACCAGACGGTGGTGATGGTCACCCACGATCCGGTCGCCGCCGCCCACACCGACCAGGTCCTCTTCCTCGGTGCCGGACGCGTCGTCGACGGCATGGTCACCCCCAGCGCGGACCGGGTCGCCGAGGTCATGTCCGGCCTGCGGAGGGCGGTGTGATGCTCACCCTGGCTCTGCGGACGCTGAAGTCCCGTGCGGCCGGTTTCGCCGGCACCTTCGTCGCCCTGCTGCTGGGCGCCGCCGTGCTCAGCGCCTGCGGCATCCTCCTGGAGTCCGGCATCCGCGCGGGCTCCCCGCCCGAGCGGTACGCGGCGGCCGACGTCCTCGTCACCGGCCGGCAGGACCTCGAACTGACCCTGAAGGACGTGGACGGCTCGACGCTGAAGCAGTCCCAGCCGCTGCCCGAACGCGTGCCTCTGCGGGCGTCCCTGGCGGAGCGGATCAGGAAGGTGCCCGGGGTCCGCGCGGTGACCGAGGACGACGGCGCGACCGTACGCCTGGCCACGGCCGCGGGGCGACCCGTCCCGGGCCGGCACGGCACCGCGCCCCAGGCCCACAACTGGTCGGGCCTGCGACTCGGCGACTTCCGGCTCACCCGGGGCCACGCGCCCAGCACCGCGCGGGAGGCCGTCCTCGACGCCGAACTCGCCGGCCGGGCCGGCATCCGTCCCGGCGACACCGTCCGGCTGATGACCGCCTCCGTGCCCCGCGCCTACACCGTGGCCGGCATCGTCGCCCTCGACGACGGCCGGGCGCCCCGCCAGTCGGTGCTGTTCCTGACCCGCCAGGGCCTGCGCCAACTGGGGCCCACCGCTTGTGCGTTCGGCGTCCACGCCACCCCGGGCACCTCGCCCGGGCGGCTCGCCGACGCCCTCCGGTCCGCGCTCGGCGACGACCGGCTCGCCGTGCACACCGGGGACGGGCGCGGCCGGGCGGAGTTCCTCGACGTCTCCGTCAGCGGATCCGACCTCACGGTCCTGGCCGGCGCGGTCGGCGGGAACGTCCTGCTCATCGCCGTCTTCGTCCTGTACGCCACCAGCGCGCTGTCCGTCCGCCACCGCCGCCGGGAGATCGCCCTGCTGCGCGCCGTCGGCACCACGCCCGGCCAGTTGAGGCGGATGCTGGCCGCCGAGGCGGCCGTCACCGGGCTCGTCGCGGGGCTGCTGGGCTGCCCGCTCGGACTGCTCCTGGTGCACTGGCTGCGCGACCGGTTCGCCGGACACGGCATCGTGCCGCCCGACTTCGCGCTCGCCCTCAGCCCGCTGCCGTTCCTGGCCGCGGTCCTGGTGACCGTGCTGACCGCGGTGGTCGCCGTCCTGATCGCCGCCCTGCGCGCCGGCCGCATCAGGCCGACCGAGGCCCTCGGCGAGGCGGCCGTGGAGCCCGCCGGACCGAGCCGCGGACGCCGGATCACCGGCGGGGTCCTCCTGGCGCTCTCGGCCGCGATCTTCGTCACCGGCCTGGTGCAGCACGCCGACTTCCTCACCCTGGTCGGTCTCGCCAACTCCCTCGTGCTCCTCCTGGTGATCGCCGGCGCCGTCCTCGGCCCGCTGCTCGCCCGCACGGCCGTAAGCCTCCTGGCCCCGCTGCTGGAGCGGACCGGCGTCACCGGCCATCTCGCGGCGGCCAACTCCCGCGCCAACGCGGGACGTCTGGCGGGCGCGATCACCCCGCTGATCCTCGCCGTGTCCTTCGCCTCGACCGTCGTCTTCACCCAGACCACCGCCCTGCGGGAGTCCTCCGAGCAGATCCACTCCGGCCTCCTCGCCGACCACGTGCTCACCGCGCCGGGCGGGGTGTCGCCCGACCTCGCGGCGAAAGCGCGGGGACTGGGGCAGGTGGCGGCGGCCACCGGACTGGTGAAGTCCAAGGTCGTGGCCGCGGGCGAACTCATGGGCGCACAGGAAGCCGTGTCGCTGAGCGCGCAGGGCGTGGACCCCCGTGCCCTCACCGCCACCCTCGACCTCGGCACCCGCAAGGGC
This sequence comes from Streptomyces sp. C1-1, assembly GCF_050214755.1. NCBI lineage: Bacteria > Bacillati > Actinomycetota > Actinomycetes > Kitasatosporales > Streptomycetaceae > Streptomyces > Streptomyces sp. C1-1. Next base: position 8,493,599 of record NZ_CP189826.1, read on the forward strand.
GACCCGACCTCCCTCTCGCCCGGCACGGTGGCGCTCAGCACCACCGCGGCGTCCTGGCTCGGCCTGGGCGTGGGTGACACCGCGCGGCTCCATCTCGGCGACGGCACCCCGTTCCGGGGCCGGGTGATCGCCGTGTACGGCCGGGGTCTCGGCTTCGCCGACGTCACCCTCGACCACGACCTCCTGCTCGCCCACACCACCCAGAAGGCCGACACGTCGGTCCTCGTCCGCGCCGCGCCCCGGGCGCACGGCCTCTCCCGCGCCCTGTCCGGGCTCGCCGCGGCCTACCCCGGCACGGCGGTGCGCAGCGGCCTCACCGCCGACGACCAGCTGGCCGAACAGCGCGCGAACGCCTGGGTCAACTACCTCGTCGTCGGCGTGATCATCGCCTACACCGCGATCACCGTGGTCAACTCCCTCGCGATGACGACGGCCGCCCGACGCCGCGAGTTCGCGCTGCTACGGCTGTCCGGCACCGCTCGCCGTCAGGTCGCCGGAATGATGCGCAGGGAGAGTGCCGTCGTCGTCCTGGCCGGCGTGGGGACCGGCACGCTGCTGTCCGTCTTCCCGCTCCTCCTGGTCGCCCTGGCCCTGGGCGGAACGCCGTGGCCGGCCGTGCCGCCGCTCGGCTACGCGGTGATCGCCGGCGCCCTGGCGGCCCTGGCCACCGTGGGCGTGATGGTGCCGACGAGGCTGCTGCTGCGGATCCGTCCGGTCGAGGCGATCGGCGTCCGGGAGTGAGCCGGATTCACCTCCGTGCACCCCCTGATCACCCGACAGGGCGACGATCCCGCGGCGGGCCGCTCCGCGCCGGCGATCCGTGCCAGGGTCGGAGCAGGAGCCCCACCCCACCGACGGAGGACGCGATGGCGCCAACGGCCGCGGAACTGCTGGAGAACACCACCGCACAGCTGGCCCCGGACCCCCACGCCAATCCCCTCGTCCCGCTGATCGCCCGGGGCGAGGCCCCGCGGGACGCGCTCGCCACCCTGGCCCTGGAACAGCAGTGGGTGATCCCCGCGGACCGGGCGGCGTTCCTGCATCTGGCGCAGCGCGCGACCGGGGAGCCGGAGGCGGCGGCGTACTTCGAGATGCTCGCCGAGGGGGAGTCGCTGGCCGAGGAGCGGCTGCGGCCGTTCGCCTCGGCCTGTGGCATCGACGAGGCCCGCTCCCGCGCCTACGCCCCCCTGCCCGGCTGCCAGGCCTACCCGGCCTACGTCGCCTGGCTCGCCCTCAACGCCTCCCCGGCGGACACGGTCCTGGCGATCACCGCCAACTTCTCGGCGTGGGGAGGCTACTGCGCGCAGATCGCCAGGGCCCTGCGAGTGCATTACGGATTCAGGGACGAGGCCTGCGCGTTCTTCGACTTCTTCGCGCAGCCGGCGCCCGAACTGGACCGGACGGCGAGGGCGGCGGTGCAGGCGGGCCTGGACACGGCGACCCTGAGCGAGGAACGCGCACACGCGTACGGCCGGCTGCTGCAGAGCTACGAGGCGATGTTCTGGAGCACCCTGTCGACCCTGCCCTCCCTGCCCTGAACCCCTACGGCGCACCCCCGCTGCTGTGGGCGATGCACGCCACGTCGATCCGGTCGGCGAGCTTCGCCAGCTCGATCGTCAGCGCGGCCACCGTGTCCTCGTCGAGACCCTGCTCACCGGCCTCCACGAGGTGCAGCCACCGACCGCCCACGGTCCGCAACAACTTGCTGACGTCGGCGGCGGCCACCTGCAGGGTCCCGCGGTCGTCGACGATCAGAGGCAGAGTCACTTCGCGGTTCACAACCGGGATGTTAGCCGCGCAACACTCACGCCCCGTGCCAAACCGTCGTGATGTTGCAGAACTCGCGGATTCCGTGCCCGGCCAGCTCACGCCCGTACCCGGACCGCTTGACCCCGCCGAACGGGAACGCCGGATGGGAGGCGGTCATCCCGTTGAAGAACACGCCGCCCGCCTCCAGATCCCGTACGAACCGGTCCACCTCCGCCTCGTCCCGGGTCCACACGTTCGAACTGAGCCCGAACGGGGAGTCGTTGGCGATGAGCACGGCCTCGTCCAGGTCCGCCGCCCGGTACAGCGTGGCGACCGGCCCGAAGGCCTCCTCGCGGTGGATCCGCATCTCGCGGGTGATCCCGGCGAGCACGGTCGGCGGGTAGTACCAGCCGGGTCCGTCCGGCCGCTGCCCGCCGCACAGCACCTCGGCGCCGCTGCGCCGCGCGTCGTCGACCAGCTCCTCCAGATCGGTCCGCCCCTGCTCGCTGGAGAGCGGCCCGACCTCGGTGTCCTCCTCCATCGGGTCGCCGACCCTGAGCGCCTTCATGCCCTCGACGAACCGCTCGGCGAACCGGTCGTACACGTCCGTGTGCACGATGAACCGCTTGGCGGCGATGCACGACTGGCCGTTGTTCTGCACCCGCGCGGTGACCGCGACCTGGGCCGCCCGGTCGATGTCGGCGGAGGGCATGACGACGTACGGGTCGCTGCCGCCCAGCTCCAGCACCGTCTTCTTGATCATCTCTCCGGAGGTGGACGCCACCGCCCGCCCGGCCGGCTCGCTGCCCGTCAGCGTGGCCGCCCTGACCCGCTCGTCGCGCAGGATGTCGTCGACCGCGCCGGAGCCGACGAGCAGCGTCTGGAAGCAGCCCTCGGGGTAGCCGGCCTGGTGGAAGAGGTCCTCCAGGAACAGGGCCGTCTGGGGGACGTTGGAGGCGTGCTTGAGCAGGCCCACGTTGCCCGCCATCAGCGCGGGCGCCGCGAACCGGACCACCTGCCACAGGGGGAAGTTCCACGGCATCACCGCGAGCACGGGGCCCAGCGGCCGGTACCGCACCCGTACGCGTGACGCGCCCGAGTCCTTGACGTCGGAGTCGGACGGCTCCTCGTCGGCGAGGAGTTCCTCGGCGTGCTCGGCGTACCAGCGCATCGCCTTGGCGCACTTGGCGGCCTCGGCGCGGGCCTGCTTGACCGGTTTGCCCATCTCGGTGGTCATCACCCGGCCGATGTCCTGCTGCATCCCGTCGAGCAGTTCGGCGGCCCGGTTCAGCAGGCGGGCGCGCTCGGCGAACGACGTCGTCCGGTACGTGCGGAACGTCGCCTCCGCGAGCTGGAGCCGGCGCTCGAGCTCCTCCTCGCCCATGGCCTGGTACGTCTTGAGCGTCTCGCCGTTCGCCGGGTTCACCGTCGCGATGGGCATGGCCGACCTCCCTGCGGCTTGGTGTTACGACCTTCCCGCGCGGCGCGGGCGACCGCAACGCGTGTGCGTCTGCTCAGGGCTCCGCGGAACCCGTCAGGGCCGAGTGCTCCGCCAGCCGGTCGAGAAACGCCGACTGCGCCTTGACAATCACCTCGCGGCCCCGGTCGAGGCCGAACCACGCCACGCGGTCCAGCTCGGGGAACTCCTGGGTCCGCCCCGACTTCGGCGGCCACTCCATGACGAACGTGCCGGGAGTGACGGCCGCCGGGTCCAGGTCGGCCTCGATCGCCCACGCCGTGACGGTCTTGCCGTTGGTCTGGCGCACCTCGCCCAGTGCCACGGCCTGCCCGTCGGGCGGCTCCAGCCCGAGTTCCTCGCGGAACTCCCGTCGGGCGGCCTCCCAGGCGGGCTCGTCGGGCTCGTACTCGCCCTTAGGGACGGTCCACGCCCCGGCGTCACGTTTCGCGAAGAACGGCCCACCCATATGGCCCAGCAACACCTCCAGGCTGTCTTCGGTGTGCCGGTACAACAGCAGTCCCGCGCTGCGCCTTGCGGTCACGCCCCCACCTCCGGGTGTGCGGCGAGCAGGGTCTCGACGGTGTCGGCGTCCTCGGGGCGCTTGTCCTCGCGGTAGCGCAGCACCCGGGCGAAGCGGAGGGTGACGCCGGCCGGGTAGCGGGTAGAGCGCTGCAGGCCGTCGTAGGCGATCTCGACGACGAGTTCGGGGCGTACGGTGACCACGTGGTCGGTGCTGTCGACGGCCAGTTCCCGCAGCCGCTCGGTCTGCCACTCCAGCATCGCGTCGGTCATGCCCTTGAAGGTCTTGCCGAGCATCGCGAAGCCGCCGTCCGCGGTGCGGGCGCCGAGGTGGAGGTTGGAGAGCTTGCCGGTGCGCCGGCCGTGGCCCCATTCGGCGGCCAGGACGACCAGGTCGAGGGTGTGCACCGGCTTGACCTTCAGCCAGGACGCGCCGCGCCGGCCCGCGCTGTAGGCGGCGTCGAGGGCCTTGACCACGACTCCTTCGTGGCCGCGGGCGAGTGTCGCGGCCATGAAGGCCTCGGCCATGTCCGTGTCCTCGGGGCCGGTCACCAGCGCGCGCCGCACCCGCATCGGCTCCGGGACCAGTGCGGCCAGTTCGGTGTGCCGTTCCGAGAACGGCAGGTCGAGCAGGTCGCGGTCGCCGACGGACAGGGCGTCGAAGAAGACGGGGGAGACGGGGATCGACTTGGCGGCCGTGTGCACGTCCACCCGCGACCCGACGCGGCCGGCCGTCTCCTGGAAGGAGCGGGGCCGCCCGTCGTCGCCGAAGGAGATGACCTCGCCGTCCAGCACGAACCGCCGGCCCCGCAGCCGCAGCGCGGCACCGGTGACCTCGGGGAGGCGGTCGGTGATGTCGTCGAGGGTGCGGGTGTAGACCCGTACGGCGTCGCCGTCGCGGTGGACCTGGACGCGGATGCCGTCCAGCTTCTCCTCGACCGCGCAGGCGCCGAGCTTGTCGACCGCCTCGGTCACCGAGGAGGCGGTGTGCGCCAGCATGGGCAGGACCGGGCGGCCGACGGTGAGGCGGAAGCGGTCCAGGGCCGCCGTGCCCTCGCCGAGCAGGGCCTGGGCGACGGTCTGCAGGGAGCCCGCCAGCATCACCGCCCGGCGGACGTCCGCCGGTGGCGCCCCGGTGGCCTGCGCCAGGCCCTCGACGGCGACGGCGTCCAGGGCGCCCTGCCGCACCTCGCCGGTGAGCAGCCCGAACAGGAAGCGTTGCTCCTCCTTGGTGGCGGCGCCCATCAACTCACCGACCAGGCGGCCCCGTTCGGCCTGCGAGCCGGGGCCCGAGACCTTGCCGAGGCCGGTGAGCAGGGCGTCCACCTCGCGCACGGTCAGGGTGGGCTCGGCGGCGGGGACGACGGGGCGGCTCAGCACCTTCCAGCCGACACCGAGCCGCCCCTGGGGCAGCCGTCCCGCCAGATAGGGGATCACGATCGGTACGTCGTCCGCCTCGGCGTCCCCGAAGAGTTCGGCGAGCAGGGCGATCTTCCGGGACCGCGCCGAGGTGGCGGCGACCTCCTGGGACACATGGGCCAGCCGGGCAAGCAGCATGCTGCCATGGTGCAACGCGCTCGCCCGGGTGACACCTGGACGAACGGGTCCGGCTACCGTCCGCGGCCGGTCGTGGCCGTGCGGCCGCGTCGCACATCGATACGGCGCCCGCCGTTACGGCGTCGCGTCCAGGTCGCTCATCAGCAGCTCTCCGTTGATGGTCGCGCCCGCCCGGTAGCCGCCCGCCGCCGCGTTGACGACCTGCTCCGCGAAGCCCATGGCGTTGCCGGCCGCCCAGACGCCGGGCACCGTCGTCCGCCCGGTCTCGTCCACCACGGGATACGCGCCGAACGGCGTCTCGCGCAGTTCGGCGCCGAGCCGCTCCAGCAGATCCGTCCGCGGTACCGCGCGGGGCGCGACGAAGACGACCTCACGTGCGTGTGTCGTGCCGTCCGTCAGCCGGACACCGGTCAGCCGGTCGTCCTCGACGACCAGCTCCGCGACCTCGCCCGGCACCACCTTCACGCCGGCCGCGGCCAGCCTGCGCAGGTCCTCGTCGGTCAGCTCCTCCTCGGCGACGGTGTGCGGGAAGAACGTCACGTCCTTCGACCACTGGGACACCATCAGCGCCTGGTGCACGCTCATCGGGGTGGTGGCCAGCACGCCGAAGGCCCGGTCGCGCACCTCCCAGCCGTGGCAGTACGGGCAGTGCAGCACATCGCGGCCGAACCGCTCGGCGACCCCGGGGACCGCCGGCTGCTCGTCCCTCAGGCCGGTGGCCACGACGAGGCGCCGGGCCCGGACGGTCCGACCGCTCGCGAGCGAGACGGTGAAGCCGGGGGCGACGTCCACCGCCCGGTCGCGGACCAGTTCGACGCCGTAGCGGGCGATCTCCTCCCGGCCGGCGGCCAGGAACTCGGCGGGCGGCATGCCGTCCCGGGTCAGATAGCCGTGCATATGGGCGGCGGGCGCGTTGCGGGGCTCGCCCGCGTCGACGACCAGTGTGCGGCGCCGGGCCCGGCCCAGCACCAGCGCGGCGGAGAGCCCCGCCGCACCGCCGCCGACGACGATCACTTCGTACTGCTCGGTCATGGGTGACCACCTCCACGACCGACGGTCGCCGCACCGGTGCGGGATTGACAAATGTGTTTGCCGAAACTGCAATGGCGTCATGACGGACGACACGGACGACGTCCTCGCGGAGGTCGGCCCCCGGCTGCGCCGCATCCGCAAGGAGCGGGGCGCCACCCTCGCCGGGCTGTCGGCGGCCACCGGCATCTCGGTGAGCACGCTGTCCCGGCTGGAGTCCGGGCTGCGCAAACCCAGCCTGGAGCTGCTGCTGCCGATCGCGCGGGCGCACCAGGTGCCGCTCGACGAGCTGGTGGGCGAGCCGCGGACGGAGGATCCGCGCGTCCAGGGCAAGCCGGTCGTGCGCCACGGCCGCACCTTCTGGCCGCTCACCCGGCAGCCCGGCGGACTGCAGGCCTTCAAGGTGCTGGTGCCCCGGAGCACGGAGGAACCCGAGCCGCGCACCCATGAGGGCTACGAGTGGATGTACGTGCTGTCCGGGCGGCTGCGGGTGGTGCTCGGCGAGCACGACGTGGTGCTGACGGCCGGGGAGGCGGCCGAGTTCGACACCCGGGTGCCGCACTGGTTCGGCTCGACCGGGGAGGGACCGGTGGAGTTCCTGAGCCTGTTCGGACCGCAGGGGGAGCGGATGCACGTGCGGGCCCGGCCGAAGCGGGCATGACACCCCCCGTCGCGCGCGGCCCGGCCGCTGCTCGGTCCGGCGGGTCAGGCCTTCGCGTGCGACTGGTTGTCGGGCGCCGTGCGGTCGGCCTCGGCCCGGGCCAGCACGGACAGCAGGGACGCCACGGTCAGCCCGGCCTCGGCCGGGTGGCGCAGGACCATGCTCGGTTCGATGCGGTACGTGTTGGTGCGCCCCTCCCGGACATGGGAGAGGTAGCCGTCCCGCTCCAGATCGGAAATGATCTTCTGAACGGCGCGTTCCGTGAGCCGGCAGTGGGCGGCGATGTCGCGGATCCTGGCGCTCTGGTTGTCGGCGATCGCGGCCAGCACCCGTGCGTGATTCGTCAGAAACGTCCATCCGGTGTGTGACTCGGGCACTCCATCCATACCTCCACTCTAGCGAGCAGACATTCACGTATTCAAAAACCCGAACTTGATTTCGTGTATTTGTTGACGTGCTTGGGGCAGTCGAGGGAATCTGAGGGTGAGATGCAGACACGTACACGAGGGAGAAGGGTCATGCCGGAATCCGCGGACTCGGCGCAGCCCCTCATCGCCCAGGAGTGCCCGGGTCGGGTGCCCGACGACGGTTCGCGAGCGGGTGTGCCGTGTCTGGCCACGATCGAGTCCGTCGCGGACGGCGACCGCACGCTCGTCACCGTGCACGGCGAGCTCGACCTCGGTGGCACCGGGCTCCGGACGGCGCTGGGCGACGTCCTCGACCGCTCGGTCGCCGGGCTCGACCTGGATCTGGCCGCGGTGGGCTTCTGTGACTGCGGCGGCCTGAACATCCTTCTCGACCTTCGGCGGCAGGCCCTCGCCCAGGGCAAGGCCGTCGGTGTGCGGTCCTGCAGCCCGCCGGTGGCCCGGCTGCTCGAACTGACCGGCACCCGTGAGCTGTTCGCGCCCTCCGGCGCCCGCGGGCCGCGCGACGAGCCCGTTGCCGAGGCGCCGGTCCGGCGCGCGAACGCCGACCAGGAGCTGCGCACGGAGGTCGCCCAGCTGCGCCGGGCCATGCAGACCCGGCCCGCCATCGACGTGGCCCGCGGCATCCTGATGGCGACCTTCGGCCTGAGCGCCGACGCCGCCTGGGTAGTACTCGTCACCGCCTCCCAGGACAGCAACACCAAGCTCCACCGGCTCGCCCAGGACCTGATGGGGGCCGCCGAGGGATCCCGGCTGTCCGGGGTGGTACGGCAGCAGATGGCGGCGGCCGTCGCAAAGGTGCGGGAGCGCCCGGACGGCACCCGGCTTTAGGTGCGGCCGCGGTGTGACGTTCCCGGCAGTCCTGTTCCCTCTACGGCAAGCGACCGCTTAGTATGCGATGGATCCCGGTCAAGACCCCGGTCCGACGACGCTGTCCCGTGGAGGCACCGCATGCAGGCATGGCAAGTGCACGAGCTCGGCGAGCCGAGTGAGGTGATGCGGCTCCAGGACGTCCAGGCGCCCACCCCCGGCGACGGCCAGGTGCTGCTGAAGGTGCGGGCCGCCAACATCAACTTCCCGGACGTGCTGATGGCCCGCGGCCACTACCAGGTCCGCCCGCCGCTGCCGTTCACGCCGGGCGTGGAGATCTGCGGCGAGACGGAGGACGGCCGCCGGGTGCTGGCCAACCCCGCCCTGCCGTACGGCGGCTTCGCCGAGTACGCCGTCGCGGACGCCGCCGCCGTACTCCCCGCGCCCGACTCGCTGGACGACGCCGAGGCCGCCGCGCTGCACATCGGCTACCAGACCGGCTGGTTCGGCCTCCACCGCCGCGCCCGTCTGGAGGCCGGCGAGACGCTGCTCGTCCACGCTGCCGCGGGAGGGGTCGGCAGCGCGGCCGTACAGCTCGGCAAGGCGGCCGGCGCCACGGTCATCGGTGTCGTCGGCGGCGCCGAAAAGGCCGCCGTGGCCCGCGAGTTGGGCTGTGACGTGGTCGTCGACCGCAAGAGCGAGGACGTCGTCGCCGCGGTCAAGGAGGCGACCGGCGGCCGGGGCGCCGACGTGATCTACGACCCGGTGGGCGGCGACGCCTACACCCAGTCCACCAAGGTCGTCGCCTTCGAGGGCCGGATCGTGGTCGTCGGCTTCGCCAGCGGCGGCATCCCCAGCCCGGGCCTCAACCACGCCCTGGTGAAGAACTACTCGATCCTGGGCCTGCACTGGGGCCTGTACAACACCAAGAACCCGAAGCTGGTCCTGCACTGCCACGAGCAGCTCACCGAACTGGCCGCCCGGGGCGCCATCAAGCCGCTGGTGAGCGAGCGCGTGCCGCTCGGCGAGGCGGCCGCCGCCGTGCAGCGCGTCGCCGACGGCGTCACCACCGGCCGGGTCGTCGTCGTCCCGTCCCTTGCGAACGGAGCCGCCGCATGACCGTCGACGCAGCCGAACTCCGGCGCCGCACCGCCGAGTTGCTGGAGGCACATCCGCCGGCCACGACCGACCGGACGGACTTCCTGCGCGCCCGCTTCGACGCGGGACTGGCGTGGGTGCACTACCCGCAGGGCCTCGGCGGCCTCGGCGCGCCCCGCTCCCTGCAGATCGTCGTGGACGCCGAGCTGGAGGCCGCAGGCGCCCCCGACAACGACCCCCGCCGGATCGGCATCGGCCTGGGCATGGCCGCGCCGACCATCCTGAAGTACGGCACCGAGGAACAGAAGCAGCGGTACCTGCGGCCCCTGTGGACCGGCGAGGAGGTCTGGTGCCAGCTCTTCAGCGAGCCCGGCGCCGGCTCCGACCTCGCGGCGCTCGGCACGCGCGCCGTGCGCGAGGGCGCGGACTGGGTCGTCAACGGGCAGAAGGTGTGGACCTCCAGCGCCCACCTCGCCCGCTGGGCCATCCTCATCGCCCGCACCGACCCGGACGTGCCCAAGCACGCGGGCATCACCTACTTCCTGTGCGACATGACCGACCCCGGCGTAGAGGTCCGCCCGCTGCGGCAGATCACCGGCGAGGCCGAGTTCAACGAGGTCTTCCTCACCGACGTCCGCATCCCCGACTCCCGCCGCCTCGGCGAGGTCGGCGACGGCTGGCGGGTCGCGCAGACCACGCTCAACAACGAGCGCGTCGCCATCGGCGGCATGCGGCTGCCCCGCGAGGGCGGCATGATCGGCCCGGTCGCGAAGACCTGGCGCGAGCGGCCCGAACTGCGCACCCACGACCTGCACCAGCGGCTGCTGAAACTGTGGGTCGAGTCCGAGGTCGCCCGCCTCACCGCCGAGCGCCTGCGCCAGCAGCTCGTCGCCGGCCAGCCCGGCCCGGAGGGCGCCGGCATGAAGCTCGCCTTCGCCCGCCTCAACCAGGAGATCAGCGGCCTGGAGGTCGAACTCCGCGGCGAAGAGGGCCTGTTGTACGACGACTGGACCATGCGGCGGCCCGAGCTGGTGGACTTCACCGGCCGCGACGCCGGCTACCGCTACCTCCGCTCCAAGGGCAACAGCATCGAGGGCGGGACCAGCGAGGTCCTGCTGAACATCGTCGCCGAGCGCGTCCTTGGCCTGCCCGCCGAGCCGCGCACCGACAAGGACGTCGCCTGGAAGGACCTCGCCCGATGAGCACACAGACGGATCTGCTCTACTCCGAGGAGGAAGAGGCGCTCCGGTCCGCCGTGCGGGATCTGCTCGCCGACCACTGCGACGCGCCCGGCGTCATCGCGCGCACCGAGTCCGACGCCCCGCACGACCCCGCCGCCTGGAAGGCGCTCGCCGACGGCATGGGTCTCGCGGGCCTGCTGGTGCCCGAGGCACAGGGCGGACAGGGCGCCACCCACCGCGAGGTCGCCGTCGTCCTGGAGGAGCTGGGGCGGGCCGTCGCCCCCGTGCCGTACCTCACCAGCGCCGTCGTCGCCACCGAGGCCCTGCTGGAGTGCGGGGACGAGGAGTTGCTCGGCCGGCTGGCCACGGGGCGGACGGTCGCGGCCCTCGCGGTCGGGCTGCACCGGGCTCCGGGGACCGCCTTTCCCGCCGTACGGCTGGAGAACGGCACCCTGCACGGGGAGCTGACCGGCATCGCGGACGCCGCGGCGGCCGACGTCCTGCTCGTGCCGGCCGAGGACGGCGGGCTGTACGCGGTGGAGGCGTCCGACGCCGGCGTCACCCCGCAGGCCTCCCTCGACCTCACCCGGCCGCTGGCCGACGTCGTCCTGGCCGGCGCCCCCGGCCGCCGCCTCGGCGACGCCGAGCCCGCCGTGCGGCGGGCCCTGCGCGCCGGCGCCGGACTGCTCGCCTCCGAGCAACTCGGCGTCGCCGAGTGGGCGTTGACCGAGACGGTGCGCTACCTCAAGGAGCGCAAGCAGTTCAACCGGCCCGTCGGCGGGTTCCAGGCGCTCAAGCACCGGCTCGCCCAGCTGTGGCTGGAGGTCGTCAACCTCCGCGCCGCCGCCCGCAACGCCGCCGACGCGCTCGCGAACGGTGAGGACGTCGACCTGGCCGTCGCCGTCGCCCAGGCCTACGCGGCGCCCGTCGCCGTGCACGCCGCCGAGGAGGCGCTGCAACTGCACGCCGGCATCGGTATGACCTGGGAGCACCCGATCCATCTGTACCTCAAGCGCGCCAAGGCCGACTCGATCGCGTACGGCACGGCCGGCGCCCACCGGTCCGCGGTGGCCGAACTGGTCGACCTGCAGACCCCCTGAGCATCACCCGGTGAAGCCCGCCCCACCTGGGGCGGGCTTCTTCGTGCGCTCGGCGCGAGGAGTGAACGGACGACGGCGGTCCGGCCAACTCCTGGCACGTACAGATACTTTGGGGCCTCGGCGGCCCCATACTCCCTGTGGTTCCGACCCGCCCCACAGGGAGGCAGAACATGGCCCTCGTCACCCGCCGCAGAGCCCTCACCGCCTTCGGCGCCACACTCGCAGCCGTCCTCGCCCCACCCGCGGGCAGCGCGTTCGCCGCCGAACGCGGGCACCGCAAGGCCCCGTTGTGGCGCGCCCACGCCCACAACGACTACGAGCACCCCCGCCCCCTCTTCGACGCCCTCGACCACCGCTTCGGCAGCGTCGAGGCCGACATCTTCCTCGTCGGCGACCAGCTCCTGATCGGCCACACCGAGAGCGACCTCGACCCGACCCGCACCCTGGAATCGCTCTACCTCGACCCGCTGGCGGCCCTGGTCAAGGCCAACCACGGCTCCGTGTACCGCGGTTACCGCAAGCCACTGCAACTGCTGATCGACATCAAGACCGAGGGCTCCTCGACCTACCTCGAACTCGACCGCCATCTCCGCCGCTACCGGCACCTGTTCACGACCTACGCCCACGGCCGGGTGTACCCCGGCCCGGTCACCAACGTCGTCTCCGGTGACCGGGCAGCCCGCACGCCCATGGAGGCGCAGAGCGTGCGCCGCGCCTTCTACGACGGCCGGCTCACCGACCTCGGCACCTCCGCGCCCGCCTCCTTCGCCCCGCTGATCAGCGACAACTGGCAGCTGAACTTCACGTGGCTGGGCGAGGGCGTCTTCCCCGACACCGAGCGGCAGAAGCTGCGCGCGATCCTCGCCCGGGCGCACGCGGCCGGACAGAAGGTCCGCTTCTGGAACACCCCGGACCTGGCCGGGCCCGCCCGGGACGCGCTGTGGACCGAACTGCTGGACGCCGGCGTCGACTACTTCAACACCGACGACCTCGCCGGTCTCGAAGCCTTCCTCGACGCCCACAGGACGGCGTAGAACCACACGTTCGGCGGACAGGTCAGCCGTGCCGACCGGCCCTCCGCTACGCCACACTTGCGGCCGAACGCCGCGAAACGGGCGTGGCGGAGGAGGTTGACGATGGCGATTTCCATCTCTGCGGTGCTGCTGCTCCTGATCCTGGCGGTGATCTTCCTGCGCAGCGGCGGGTTGAAGGTCTCCCATGCCCTGGTCTGCGCGCTGCTCGGGTTCCTCCTCGCCGGCACGAGCATGGCGCCCACCATCCACAGCGGCATCACGGCGACCGCCGACATCGTCGGCAGCCTGCGCCCCTGAGTCCGGCCGGTCGCGGTCAGGGCGTCGTGAACACCCCGATGCCGTTCGGCACCGGGCGTTCCGCGTCGCCGGAAGGGTGGTTGCGCACGGTCACGGTGCTCGCGCCCGGGGCGCGCGCGACCAGCGTGGTCGAGCCGCCGCCGTCCAGACTGAAGGCGTCCGCCGCGCCCAACTCCCGCATTTCGGACGCCACTTCGGCGATCGTCAGGCCCTTGCGGTAGTCGGGCGCGCCGTCCAGCGCGAACAGCAGCAGCCGCCTGCCGCCGTCCGCGATGCCGACGGCGGTGCGTACGGCCGCTGTCGTGCCGTCCAGTCCGGGCAGCGGCTGTCCGTGCCGGAGGACGGGGTAGCCGCCGAGGGCGAAGCGGTAGGGGATCTTGGAGTGGGCCGCGACCAGGCGGCGCGTGACCTTCACCGACTCGCCCTCGGCGAACTTCCGCAGCTGCCGTGCGCCCTCCTCCCGGCCGACGAGCACCGTCGTGCCCGCGGCGATGGCGCCCCCGCCCGGGGTGTCGGCCGCCGCCACGACCCGGCCGCGGCGGACGGTGACCTCGTAGGTGTCCTTGCTGCACGCGGCGCCCCGGTCGGTGTCCGTGCCGCAGGTCGCGCGGACCCGGGAGACCGCGCCCCAGTCCGAGGTGAACGCGCCGATCGAGTTCTCGGGCAGCGCGAACTGGTTCAGGCCGCCCAGCGGCAGGCGGCCGGCCGGGGTGCGGATCGTGCCCTTGAGTTGCAGGCCGTCCAGCCGGGCCCTGCGGTCGACGCCCACGCCGAACACGTCCTCGGTGCTGGTGCCGGGCGGCAGTGCCGGGCCGAAGCGCTGGCTGTCGGGCACCGCCGCCTTCAGCACGTGCTCGGCGGCGATCGCGGGCCCGTCGGTGGATCCCGTTGCCTCTACGCCCGGGTGCTGGGTCTCCGAGATGTTGAAGAAGTCGCCGTTGACGCCGGCGACGGCGCCCTGCGTGTCGGCCAGCCGGGAGACCGTGGCCCGGGCGGCGACCGCCCCCGGATACAGCAGACCGAGCCGTACGCGCGGACTGCGCAGGTCGACGGTGAGCAGGTGCGCGTGGGCCGGCCCCTTGCTCCCCTGGACGTCGAACTGCCGGTAGGTGACACCCCGCGCGATCGCGGTGGCCGTGGGTACGGCGCCGGCCGGTGCCGCCCCCACCAGGGCCGCACCGGCCAGCGCGCCGAGTACGGTGACGAACGAGAGTACGGATCTGCCGGATCTGCCTGCCGTGGAACGCTTCTGACGGCGCGTCACTCTGCCCCCTGAGGTCTCGTCAACTCTCCAAACTCTCAGGGGAAGTGCAGCAGACCGCGGTGGTCCGCGCAGCGACTACGTGTCGACTACGCGAAAACGGGTGAGAAAACGCACTCCCTCGGGTGCCTCCAGCGAGAAACCGCTGCCGCGTCCGGTCACGACGTCCACGATCAGCCGGGTGTGGCTCCAGGCCGCGTACTGGCTGCGCGACATCCAGAACGTCACCGGCTCCGGCACCCCCTCCACCTCCAGCTCCGCCAGCAGGACGTCGGAGTCACCGGTGCGGAACTCGCCCTCCGGGTAGCACATGGGCGCGCTGCCGTCGCAGCAGCCGCCGGACTGATGGAACATCAGCGGGCCGTGAGTGGCCCGCAGGGCGCGCAGCAGGTCGGCGGCGGCCGGGGTGAGTTCGACGCGCGGGATCTCCTCGTCCATGCCGTCCAGGGCACCACGGACAAGGTTGCGAGAGGGTTGCGGAACCACCCGGCGCGCGGCGCCCTACGTGCTCCAGGGGGCCGCCCAACACCCCAGGGAGACCAGCTGGTCCGGCGCCCAGCGCTGCTCCACGACGGCCAGCAGCTCCCAACCGAGCCGCTCGTACAGGGCCGTGGCCGCCGTGTTGGAGACGACGACGTCGAGCACGGGGTGCAGCCCGCGCGCCCGGGCCTCCGCGACGGCCCGGGCCATCAGGGCGGCGCCGAGTCCGTGCCCGTGCGCGGCGGGCGACACGAACAGGCGGCCCACGACGGCGGTGGAGTCCACGCCGACCCCGGCGCGGGCGCTCCACAGGCCGGGCGCCACGTCCCCGCCGTTGGGACGGGACAGCTCCACGTGCCCGACGACCCGGCCGTCGTGTTCGGCCACCCAGGCGGCCTCCATCGAGTGCGGGGTGAGCCAGTCGGCCGGACGGGGCGGCCAGTTGACCGGGTAGCCGCTGTGCCGGTGCACGGCGGCGAGAGCCGCCACGCAGGCCTCGAGATCGTGGTCGGTGCGTCGCCTGACGCGGGGCTTGTCGGTCGTCATGACCGGCCAGTATCCCGGGGACCCACGGACTCCGCCGAACCGCCCAGGAGTCGGGAGGGAACCTGGAGGGCGGTCGGACCCTCCTATCGGTTGACGTAGTGGCCGACACGATCGAGGAGTGTCTGTTGGACGGCATCGAGGCCTCCGCCGCCGGACCGCGCACGGTATCCCGCCGCCGGTTCATGGTGTACTCCCTGTCCACGGTCACCCTCACCGTGGCCGCCCCGCTCGGCTGCGACACCTCGACGGCCCAGGGGTCCGAACCCGCCGGCGCGCCGGCCGACACGGTGGTGACCGGCACCGACGACGAGATGCTGGTCCTGGAGGTCACCCGGGAGAACAAGGTGGTCGTACGACTGCCCCGGGTCGAGGTCGGCCAGGGCATCACGACCGCCGTCGCCATGATGATCGCCGAGGAACTGGACGCCCGCCTCGACGACGTCGACATCCCCCTCGCGGACGCCCGGACCAAGGGCAACCAGAACACCGGCGGCTCGGACTCCGTCCGCTCGCTGTACGACCCGGCCCGGCGGCTGGCGGCCACGGCACGCGCGCGCCTGGTGACCGCGGCCGCCCGGCGCTGGCGGGTCCCCGCCTGGAGCCTGCGGACCAAGGACACCGAGGTCATCGCCCCCGACGGCCGCAGAGCCACCTTCGGTTCGCTGAGCGCGAGCGCCGCCCGGGTGCGCCGCACCTCCGTGTCCGACCGGCCCAAGCCGGCCTCCCGGCACAAGCTGATCGGCAGGCCCACGAACCGCGTCGACGGCCGGGACATCGTCACCGGCAGGGCCACCTACGCCGGCGACCTGCACGTGGCCGGCGCGAAGCCGACGGTCGTGGCCAGGCCGCCGACGCTCGGGGGGAGGGTGGTCACGGTCGACGACCGCGCCGCCCGTGCCATGCCGGGTGTCCACGCGGTCGTACGGGTTCCCGGCGGGATCGCCGTCGTGGCCGAGACCTTCCACCACGCCTTCCAGGCCCGCGACGCCCTGAAGGTCAAGTGGGCGCCGGGTCCGCTGGGCTCCCTGTCCGACGCGGGCATCCGCTCCCGGCTCAAGGCCGCCGTCCCCAAGCTCGGTTCGCCGCCGCGCGGGTCGAAGCAGGTGGAGGGCGAGTTCGAGTTCGCCTTCGTCAGCCACGCTCCGATGGAGGTGCTGACCGCGATCGCGGACGTGCGCGCCCACCGGGCCGAGATGTGGTTCTCCGCCCAGGGCCCCATGGGGGCCCGCGACGACATCGCCTCCGCGGTCGGCCTGCCCGCCTCCAAGGTGACGGTCCACGTCACGCGCGGCGGAGGCTCCTTCGGACGACGGCTGACCCATGAGGCCGCCGTCGAGGCCGCCCTGATCTCCAAGGCGGCCGGCCGGCCGGTCAAGCTCATGTGGAGCCGCAACGACGACACCCGCCACGGCCGGATGCGCCCCGCCACCCACCACCGCGTCCGCGCCAGCCACAAGGACGGCCGCGTCATCGCCTTCGCCCACGCCATGGCCTCGGTGAACGAGTCGTACGGCAAGAAGGGCGGCGCCGAGCAGGCGCTGTTCGTCCGGCCGGCGGCCCGCCCCGCACCCAGCGACTCCGGGCTGTACAACTTCGGCCGTCTGTCGGGGGACTCGGGCGGTGTCGAACTCGCGATGCCGGTCGGCGCCTGGCGCTCGGTGGACTCCGGGACGATGCGCACCGCGGAGGAGATCCTCGTCGACGAGATCGCCGACAGCCTGGGCGTCGACCCCGTCGCCTTCCGTCGTACGACCCTGCGGAGCAAGGCCGTGCGGGCCGTACTCGACAAGGTCGCCGAGGCGGGGAGCTGGAACGCGCCCCTGCCCGCCGGACACGGACAGGGCGTCGCCGTCCACGAGGAGTACGGCTCCTGCGTGGCCTGCCTCGCCGAGATCGACGCCACCGACCCGAAGAGGCCACGGGTCGTCAAGGTCGTGATGGCCGCCGACGTCGGCACGGCCGTCAACCCGCGCGGCCTTCAGGCCCAGCTCATGGGCACGGCCGTCGACGGGATCTCCACGGTGCTGAGCGCCGGGCTGCACATCGACCGGGGCGCCGTGCGCGAGGGCAGCTTCGCCGACTTCCACTGGGCCCGCCAGCGGCACGCCCCGCTGCACTTCGAGGCGCACATCATGCCGTCCACGGCCGAGCCCGGCGGCGCGGGCGAACTCGGCGTACCCGCCGCCTCCGGAGCCGTCGCCAACGCCTACGCCCGGGCGACCGGCAGCAGACCCCGCCGCTTCCCGCTCAACTTCTGACCCTCTGCGAACCTCTGACCCTCTTCGAGAAGGTGCCGATGCCGTCCTACTCCTTCGTCCTCAACGGCGAGAAGGTCACCGTCGAGGCCCCGTCCGACATGCCGCTGCTGTGGGTGCTGCGCGACCTGCTGCACGTCACCGGCCCCAAGTACGGCTGCGGCGTCGGCGTCTGCCGGGCCTGCACCAGCCATCTCGACGGAGAGGAGATCCAGCCCTGCGTCGTCAAGGTCAAGGACTGCGCGGACCGGAAGGTCACCACCATCGAGGGCCTGGCCGACGGCGACACCCTGCACCCCGTGCAGCAGGCCTGGCTCGACTGCGACGTCTCCCAGTGCGGCTTCTGCCAGCCGGGGCAGATCATGGCCGCCGTCGCCCTGCTGAAGAAGACGCGCCACCCCACCGACGCCGACATCGACGGCATCGAGAACGTCTGCCGCTGCGGCACCTACGCCCGCATCCGTGAGGCGATCAACAAGGCGGCCACGAAAATCACCCCCTGAGTGGCCCGGGTCACATGGCCACGGGCGCATGGCACCGACACCATGGGGGACGTTCGTCGGCAGGCTGAAGGGAGCGGTGATGTTCCGCAAGGTGCTGGTCGCCAACCGTGGTGAGATCGCGATCAGGGCGTTCCGCGCCGGCTATGAGCTGGGCGCGCGGACGGTCGCCGTCTTCCCGCACGAGGACCGCAACTCGTTGCACCGGCTCAAGGCCGACGAGGCCTACGAGATCGGCCAGCCCGGCCACCCCGTGCGGGCCTACCTGTCGGTCGAGGAGATCGTCCGCGCCGCGCGCAGGGCCGGCGCGGACGCCGTCTATCCGGGCTACGGCTTCCTGTCGGAGAACCCCGAGCTGGCCAAGGCCTGCGAGGAGGCGGGCATCACCTTCGTCGGGCCGAACGCGCAGACGCTGGAGCTCACCGGCAACAAGGCCCGAGCCGTGGCCGCCGCCCGCGCGGCCGGTGTCCCGGTGCTCGGGTCCTCCCAGCCCTCCACCGACGTGGACGAACTCGTCCGCGCCGCCGAGGAGATCGGCTTCCCCGTCTTCGTGAAGGCGGTCGCCGGCGGCGGCGGGCGCGGCATGCGCCGCGTCGAGGCCCCGGCCCAGCTCCGCGAGTCCATCGAGGCCGCGTCCCGCGAGGCCGCCTCCGCCTTCGGAGACCCGACCGTCTTCCTGGAGAAGGCCGTCGTCGACCCCCGCCACATCGAGGTGCAGATCCTCGCGGACGGCCAGGGCAACGTCATCCACCTCTTCGAGCGCGACTGCTCCCTCCAGCGCCGCCACCAGAAGGTCATCGAGATGGCGCCCGCGCCCAACCTCGACCCCGGGCTGCGGGACCGGATCTGCGCCGACGCGGTCCGCTTCGCGCGCGAGATCGGCTACCGCAACGCCGGCACCGTCGAGTTCCTCCTCGACCGCGACGGCAACCACGTCTTCATCGAGATGAACCCGCGCATCCAGGTCGAGCACACGGTCACCGAGGAGGTCACCGACGTCGACCTCGTCCAGGCCCAGCTGCGCATCGCCTCCGGCCAGACCCTCGCCGACCTCGGCCTCTCCCAGGAGACGGTGAAGCTGCACGGCGCGGCCCTGCAGTGCCGTATCACCACCGAGGACCCCGCCAACGGCTTCCGCCCCGACACCGGGCGCATCAGCGCCTACCGCTCGCCCGGCGGCTCCGGCATCCGTCTCGACGGCGGAACCACCCACGCCGGTACGGAGATCAGCGCGCACTTCGACTCGATGCTGGTCAAACTCACCTGCCGCGGACGGGACTTCAAGGCCGCCATCGGACGGGCCCGGCGCGCGGTCGCCGAATTCCGCATCCGCGGCGTGGCCACCAACATCCCGTTCCTGCAAGCGGTGTTGGACGACCCGGACTTCCAGGCAGGGCGGGTGACGACCTCGTTCATCGAGCAGCGCCCGCACCTGCTGACCGCCCGCTCCTCGGCCGACCGCGGCACCAAGCTGCTCACCTACCTCGCCGACGTCACGGTCAACAAGCCGCACGGCGAACGGCCCGAGCTGATCGAACCGGTCACCAAGCTGCCCCCGCTGCCCGCCGGTGAGCCCCCGGCCGGCTCCCGCCAGAAGCTCGTGGAGCTCGGCCCCGAGGGCTTCGCCCGCGCCCTGCGCGAGTCGCCGACCATCGGCATCACCGACACCACGTTCCGCGACGCCCACCAGTCCCTGCTCGCCACCCGGGTGCGCACGAAGGACCTGCTGGCCGTGGCACCGGTCGTCGCCCGCACACTGCCCGAGCTGCTCTCCCTGGAGTGCTGGGGCGGCGCGACGTACGACGTCGCCCTGCGCTTCCTCGCCGAGGACCCCTGGGAGCGGCTGGCCGCCCTGCGCGAGGCCGTCCCCAACCTCTGCCTGCAGATGCTGCTGCGCGGCCGCAACACCGTCGGCTACACCCCGTACCCGACGGAGGTCACCGACGCCTTCGTGCACGAGGCCGCCGCCACCGGCATCGACATCTTCCGTATCTTCGACGCCCTCAACGACGTCGGCCAGATGCGCCCCGCCATCGACGCCGTACGCGAGACGGGCACCGCGGTCGCCGAGGTCGCCCTCTGCTACACCTCGGACCTGTCCGACCCGAACGAGCGCCTGTACACGCTGGACTACTACCTGCGGCTGGCCGAGCAGATCGTCGCGGCCGGCGCGCACATCCTGGCGATCAAGGACATGGCCGGACTGCTGCGCGCCCCCGCCGCGGCGAAGCTCGTCTCGGCGCTGCGCCGCGAGTTCGACCTGCCGGTCCACCTGCACACCCACGACACGGCGGGCGGCCAGCTCGCCACCTACCTCGCCGCCATCCAGGCGGGCGCCGACGCGGTGGACGGCGCGGTCGCCTCGATGGCCGGCACGACCTCCCAGCCGTCCCTGTCCGCGATCGTCGCCGCCACAGACCACTCCGAGCGGCCCACCGGCCTCGACCTCCAGGCCGTCGGCGACCTGGAGCCGTACTGGGAGAGCGTCCGCAAGATCTACGCCCCCTTCGAGGCGGGTCTCGCCTCCCCGACCGGGCGCGTCTACCACCACGAGATCCCCGGCGGCCAGCTCTCCAACCTGCGCACCCAGGCCGTCGCGCTCGGCCTCGGCGACCGCTTCGAGGAGATCGAGTCGATGTACGCGGCCGCCGACCGCATGCTCGGCCGGCTGGTCAAGGTCACCCCGTCGTCCAAGGTGGTCGGCGACCTCGCCCTGCACCTCGTCGGCGCCGACGTCACCCCGGAGGACTTCGAGGCGACGCCGAACAGGTTCGACATCCCCGACTCGGTGATCGGCTTCCTGCGCGGAGAGCTGGGCACCCCGCCCGGCGGCTGGCCGGAGCCCTTCCGCAGCCGGGCGCTGGAGGGCCGTGCGCAGCCCAGGCCGGTGCAGGAGCTGACGCCGGAGGACCGCGAGGGCCTCGCCAAGGAGCCCCGCGCGACCCTCAACCGGCTGCTCTTCCCCGGCCCGACGCGCGAGTTCGACACCCACCGCCAGGCCTACGGCGACACCAGCGTCCTGGACAGCAAGGACTTCTTCTACGGTCTGCGCCCGGGCAAGGAGTACGCCGTCGACCTCGAACCCGGCGTCCGGCTGCTCATCGAGCTGGAGGCCGTCGGCGAGGCAGACGAGCGCGGCCTGCGCACCGTGATGTCCACCCTGAACGGCCAGCTGCGCCCGATCCAGGTGCGCGACAAGGCCGCCGCCTCGGACGTCCCGGTCACCGAGAAGGCCGACCGGTCCAACCCCGGCCATGTGGCGGCGCCGTTCGCCGGTGTGGTCACGCTCGCGGTCGCCGAGGGCGACGAGGTAGACGCGGGGGCGACCGTGGCCACGATCGAGGCGATGAAGATGGAGGCCGCGATCACCGCGTCCCGGGCGGGACGGGTGAACCGGCTGGCGATCAACCGCATCCAGCAGGTGGAGGGCGGCGACCTGCTGGTCGAGATCGGCTGAACCGACGGAGCCGGCGACGGGGCGGTGCGCGCGAGAGCGGGCGCCGGGGACCCGGAGACGTCCCCCGCCACCTGGGTCAGCAGGCCGGGGCCGAGCATGGTGATGTTGTACCGGGCGCCGCAGATGCGGCCCGAGTACGGCAGCTCGGGCGGCGCGAAGGACACCACGTCTCCGGGGCCGAAGGAATCCCGCACACCCCGGTGGGCGTGGTCCTCGATCGTGCCGCTCAGTGGGGCCGGCGCACGAGCCTCCACTCCTGCGAGCCGTCGGCCACCGAGCTGCGCAGGGTCAGCGGGGACCCGGGGGACTCGCCGGTCAGATAGAGCCCGGTGTTCCGGGCCGCCTGGAGGCGGTAGTAGCCGTCGGCGGTCCTGATCAGGTTCCAGCTGCCGGTGGGGCTGTTGTCGACCCACTGGCCGATCCTCTGGCCCGCCGTCGCGTTCCCCGTCCAGATCGCCGCCGCGGTTCATCGACCCTCCTGGTCGGTGTTCCGGCTGTTCCCGCTGCTCTCGGTGTGGTCGCCGCCGACGGCGACCTCGCTCTCGCCGACGAAGACCCGCACGTCCCACGCGCCGAGCCGCACCGTGGCGCCGGCGGTGAGGCGGCTGCCGTCCAGCACGTCGGACAGCTCCGCCGGTGCCTGGACGGTGGCCGGTTCCCAGCTCCAGTTGTGGACCACGTGGAGGCGGCGCCCGTCGACGGCCGTGCCGGTCGTCGCGGTGACGGACGCCGGGAGGTCCTGCCACGGGGTGCGCGCCCGCGGCGCCAGCCAGGCGGCCAGCGCCCGGGCCAGCTCACGCCCCGGCACGGTGCCGACGTGGGTGACGCGGCCTCGGCCGTGTCGGCGCGTGGTGACGGCGGGCCAGCGGCCGAAGTGCGGATGGTCGTACGTCACCAGCACGTCGGCGTCGGTGACGGTGAGGCCGTCGGCCCAGTACGTGGCGGTGGCCGTCTCCGGCAGCCGCAACTCCCCGTCGGGGACGGCACGGACGCGGACGTCCCGCAGCAGATTGCTGAACTCGTCGTACGACACCCCCGCGGCCTCCGTCAGACGCCCGGGCGCCGGTTCGGTGCGGGCCCGGGCCTCGTGGTCGGCGTAGCCGGTGCGCGGGCCCAGGACCAGGTGGCCGCCCGCCTCGGCGTAGGCGGCCAGCCAGTCGAGCGCGGAGTCGGCGGCGAGGTAGAACGCCGGTACGACGAGGACCGGATGGCGGGAGACGGCCTCCCGCGGCGAGAGTCCCTCCCGCTCGCCGCGCGGGTCGTGCAACTGGCGGGCGTGGACGATGCGGACCTGTCGGCCGGCCTCGAAGGCGCCGCGGTGGAACGGGTCGAAGATGCGGTGGTAGGCGGCCGGGTCGGGCTCGCCGTGGGGCCCGGGCAGCGGCGGGTACTTCTCCATGAGCCACTTGCTCGGCGTCGAGTGGAGCAGGGTGATGTCGGCGTCCGGTTCGATCCCCGCAACCAGCGGGCCGGCGGTCTCGAACTCGGCACCCAGGCGGGCGAGTTCGGCGTACGTCCGGCCGGGCCGGCCGGTGTGCGGGAGGACGCCGCCCCAGTAGGTCTCGGCACCGAAGTGCAGGGTGTGCCAGTGCCAGTACTCGATCATGCGGGCGCCGCGCGAGACGAGCGCCCAGGCGGCCTGGCGCCACTGTCCGTCGTAGGCGGGCCGGTTGTGCCACGGCTCGCCGATGGACCCGGCGTTGGTCTCGGTGACCAGGAAGGGTTCCTGGCGGGAGGAGAACATCCAGTCGGCGGTCTGGTAGAGCGCCCACACGCCCGTGGTCTTCCAGCCCTGTTCGTGGCCCTCGGGCGTGGGATCGGGCAGCAGCAGGCCGTCCTGCATCTCGTAGTAGGGATTGCCCGAGGCGATGTCGAGGGAGTCGGTGAGTTCGTCGTCCTCCACCGCGGGACGGGTGTAGGAGATGCAGGTGGTGACGAACTGCTCGGGGCGGGCGTACGCGCGGACGATGTCGGCCTGCCAGCCGATGAACTCGGTGACCTGACGGGCCTGGAACTCCCGCCAGGCGACGTCGTACTGCGGCTGGGCGTTGGCGTCCGGCGTCCACAGGTCGGCCCAGGTGGACAGGCGATGGGACCAGTAGACCAGGCCCCACTCGCGGTTGAGGGTCTCGACGTCGCCGTACTGCTGCCGCAGGTGGTCCACGAAGCGCTGGAAGACACCGTGGTTGTGCAGGAGCTCCAGGCCGGGTTCGTTGTCCACCTGGAAGCCGATGACCGCGGGATGGTCCGCGTACCGGCCGACGATCGCACGGACCACCCGCTCGGCGTGGAAGCGGAACGCGGGGTGGGTGAAGTCCACCTCCTGCCGGGCGCCCCAGCCGATGCGCTCGCCGGTGCGCCGTTCGCCGGTGATCTCGGGATACTGGCGGGCCAGCCAGGGCGGGACGGCGTACGTCGGCGTGCCGAGGACGACGGAGATGCCGCGCTCGTGCGCACCGTCCAACACCGGTCGCAGCCAGTCCAGTTCGAACCGACCGTTCTCCGGCTCCCAGGTCGACCAGACCGATTCGCCCACCCTGATCACGGTGAAGCGGGCCTCGGCCATCAGGTCGAGGTCGGCCTTGAGGCGTTCGGCGGGTTGTGCGGTGCCGTAGGGGGGTCGGTACTCGTGGTAGTACGCGGCGCCGAACAGGACACGGGCAGGCAGAGCCGCCATGAAGAAGACCTCCGGGAAGAGGAGAGGGGAGCAAGGAGCGAGGGAGGGCTACTGCTTGACGCTGCCCGCGGCCAGGCCGCTCTGCCAGTACCGCTGCAGCAGCAGGAACGCCACGACGAGCGGGACGATCGACAGCAGGGAGCCGGTCACGACGAGCGGGAGCATGTCGCCGCTGCTGCCCGCCCCGCCGTTCTGCGCCTGCGCGGCCCAGGAGGAGAGACCGACGGTGACCGGATAGAGGCTCGGGTCGTTCAGCATGATCAGCGGCAGGAAGTAGTTGTTCCAGGTCGCCACCAGCGTGAACAGCAGGACCGTGACCAGGCCCGGCGCCAGCAGGCGCAGCGCGATCCGGAAAAAGATCCGCGCCTCGCCCGCGCCGTCGATGCGAGCGGCCTCCAGAATGCTGTCCGGGACGGCGTCGGCAGCGTAGACGCGCATCAGGTACAGGCCGAACGGGTTGACGAGGGACGGCAGGATGACCGCCCACGGGGTGTTGACCAGACCCGCCTTCGCGAAGAGCAGATAGGTCGGGATCGCCAGGGCCGTGGCCGGCACCATGACGGCACCGAGGACGAGGTTGAAGGCGAACCGGTCGCCGCGGAAGCAGAACTTGGCGAAGCCGTACCCGCCGGCCGCGGCGAGCAGCGCGGCCCCGACCGCGCTGACACCCGCGTACATCACGGTGTTCAGCAGCCAGTGCAGGAAGACCCCGTCGTCCTGGGTGAAGGTGTCCTCGATGTTCGCCGGCAGTTGCGGGGCGTGCGAGAACCACAGGCCGAAGGTGTTGACGAGGTCCTGGGTGTTCTTCGTCGAGGCGATCAGCAGCCAGCACAGGGGGAGGAGGAAGTAGGCGAGCGCCGCCAGCATCGCGATGGTGAGGGGGGTGCTGCGGCGCACCCGGCGGCGCCTGGTGCGGGCGGCGCGCACGGGTGCCGGGGCCGTCGGCGCGGCCGCGGGGGCGGGAGTCGTGGTGGTCACGGTGTCCTCCTGCGGTTCGCGGTGAGCAGGACGCCGTAGGAGGCGATCACGATGACGAGGCCGAGGAGGAAGGAGACGGTGGCCGCGTAGTCGACCTGCTGGCCGGTGAAGGCGAGGGAGTAGGCGTAGAGGTTGGCGGTGTAGGAGGAGCTGATGACGTCGGGGGCGATCTTCATCAGCAGGTTCGGCTCGTTGAAGAGCTGGAAACTGCCGATCACGGAGAACAGCAGGGTGAGCAGGAGAGCCGGACGCAGCGCCGGCAGCTTGACCGACCGGGCGACCCGCCAGGCGCCGGCGCCGTCCACCGCGGCCGCCTCGTACAGCTCGTGGGGGATCGTCCGCAGGGCCGCGTACAGAATGATCATGTTGTAGCCGACGAACTCCCAGGTCACGATGTTGGCGAGGCTGCCCAGCATCCAGCCGTCGCTGAGGAAGTGCGGTACCGGCACGGCCAGCTTCCGGCCCAGTTGGGCGAACGGGCCGAAGTCCGGGCCGTACAGATATCCCCACATGAGGGTGGCGACCACGCTGGGCACCGCGTACGGCACGAAGATGCCGAGCCTGATCACCCGGGCCAGCCGCAGCAGCCCGCTGTCCAGGGCGAGCGCGAACAGCAGGGCGAGCAGCAGCATCACGGGCACCTGGACGACGAAGAACAGCGCGACCCGGCCGAGGCCGTGCAGCAGCCGGGAGTCGCCCAGGGCCTGGACGTAGTTGTCCAGTCCGACGAAGACCGTGCCGCCGATCAGCCGCTCCTGGAAGAGGCTGAGGTAGGCGGCGTAGCCGAGGGGTGCGAGGAAGAGCAGCAGGAACAGGACGAGGAACGGGGCGACGAACAGCGGCCCCGCCGAGCGTTGACGCCGTACTGCGCTCATGTCAGCTCCCCTTGACGGTGAAGCCCTGCTTCTTGGCGTACGTGGTCAGCCGCTGTTCCCAGGTGCCGAGCGCGGTGACGGTGTCCGACCTGTCGGCCAGCGACTTGCCCACCGTCTCGGTCCAGTCGGTGGCCGCCTGGTCGAGGAACGGCGGCCACTGGAAGGAGGAGTTGACCGTGTCGCCGACCTCCGCGAACACCTGGTTGACCCGCTGGCCGCCGTAGAAGGAGGGGGTGTCGCCGGTGAAACTCGCGTCCGTGAGCAGGGACTTGGTGGCGGGGAAGAAGAACTGCTCGGTGGCGAACATCTTCGCGCTGGCCGGGTCGCTGTTGAGGAACTGGGCGAACACCGCTGCCGCGATCGGGTTCTTGGTGGAGCGGATGACCGCGGTGGTCGAGCCGCCCCAGTTGCCCGAGGCGGGCTTGGCGGCGTCCCACTGCGGCAGCGGGGCCGCCCGCCACTTGCCGGCGGTGGCCTTCGCGGAGCCCGAGAGGAAGACCGGCCCCCAGGCCGCGGTGAGCCAGGTGGCGTACTTCCCCTTGTTGAGGGCGGCGTACCAGGAGTCGGTGAAGTCCGGCTCGACACCGATGACGCCCTCCTTGGCCAGTCCGCCCCAGTAGGCGCCGTCTTGGAGACCGCGTCGTCGACGCTGATGGTGATGTCGCTCTTGCCCGAGGTGACGTACGGCTTTGCGCCCGCCTGCCACAACAGGCCGTGCCAGGCTGCCACTTGGTTGGCCGCGAGGTTGGTGAGGTACACGCCGGGGTCGGCCTTGTGGAGCTTGCGGGCCGCCTGCGCGAACTCGTCCCAGGTCTTGGGTACCTGGATGCCGTGCCGGTCGAAGATGTCCTTGCGGTACAGCATGCCCATGGGCCCGGTGTCCTGGGGCACCGCCCAGACCTCGCCGTCGGGGCCGCTGACCTGACCCCATGTCCAGTCCACGAACCTCGACTTGAGCGCGCTCGCGCCGTACGGCCGCAGATCCAGCAGGCTGTTCGTGATGGTGAAGGTCGGGATGGCCTGGTACTCGATCTGCACCATGTCGGGTGCGCCGCTGCCGGCCTTGAGCGCGGTGCGCAGTTTGGTGTACTGCGGGGTGCCCTGGCCCGCGTTGACGATCTTGACCTTGACGGCCGGGTACTTCTGCTCGAAGAGCGCCACCTCCTTGGCGATGTTCGGGACCCAGGTCCAGAACGTCAGCTCGGTCGGCGTCTTCATGGCCTTGTCGATGTCGGCCTGGCCGACGGGCTTGGCGGAGCCGGACGAGCCGCCCGAGTCACCGCCGCCGCACGCGGTGAGGGCGGCGCCGAGCGACAGGGCTCCCGTGGTGGACAGAAAGAGCCGGCGGCTCATGGGCGAAGGGCTGGATGTGGGCATGGTGAACTCCCGCCGGTGGCAAGGGTGGAGGCACGCCTGGCGAGGGCGTGCGTGTGCAGGGGAGGAGAGGGGCGCCTGAGAAGTGGAGCGACGCCTGCTCCGAGAGTGTGCTGGTGAAGGGGCCGCCGGGCTACGGGGCGGACGTCACGGCTCGGGTGCGGGTGAGAGGGGCGGGACGGGCTGGGCGCGTCGCCCCGGTGTGTGCCGCGGCGGCTGACCGGTGCTGATCAGCGGCGGGTTGCGGAACCTCCGTTCGGCGGCGCGGTCGATTCGCGGACGATCAGGTCGATCGGCGGGCCGTCCGACGACAGCGGGTCGGCCTCCGGGTTCTCGATGGCGTGCACCAGACGCTTGAGCCCCTCCTGTGCGACGGCGTCGAAGGGTTGCCGCACCGTGGTCAGGGGAGGTGTCACATAGGCGGCGACCGGGATGTCGTCGAAACCGGCGACGCTGACGTCCTCCGGCACCCGCCGTCCGGCCTCTCTCAGCGCGCGGATCAGGCCGATCGCCATGTCGTCGTTGGCGCTGAAGACCGCCCTGACGCCCGGATCCCGGGCGAACTCGCGGCCCGCCGCGTAACCGGACGCGGCCGACCAGTCGCCCTCGACGGGCTCGGGCAGGTCCCTGCCGTGGGCCGTCAACGCCGTCCGCCACCCCTCCAGACGGTCCCGGGCGGCGTACCACCGCTGTGGACCGGCCAGATGATGCACCGTCACATGCCCGAGCGCCAGCAGGTGTTCGGTGGCGGCGTGGGCCATGAGATCGGCGCCCGCGCCCGCGGTCAGCACCGCGGGCGCGGTCAGGGGCGGTGGCGGTGCGCCGATGACGAGGACCGGCACGCCGATGTGCAGGGGGGCGCCGTCGTCGCCCTGCTGCTCGTCGATCGGTTCGGAGATGACGATGCCGTCCACGCCCTGGTCGAGGAGTGAGTCGACGGCACCGGCGAGGCCCGCCGGGTCACCCTCCATCGTGTTGACCACACGCAGGGCGTAACCCGTGTCGCGGACGACCCGCTCGACGCCCATCAGCAGGGAGGCGGGCCCGTACAGGGCCGTGCCCAGCGTGATGACACCGATCGAGCGGGTACGCCCGGAGGCCAGTGCCCGGGCGGCGTTGTTGCGCCGGTAACCGAGCTGCTCCGCCGCTTCGAGGACGCGGCGGCGCACCTCGGCGGAGACATAGGGCTCTTCGTTGAAGACGCGCGACACCGTCTTCTGGGAGACACCGGCGAGACGTGCCACGTCCACGCTGTTCGGCGCGCCGGAGCCGCCGCTCCGTCCTGTGCCTCGCGTCATGGTGCCTCCCGGTGACCGCACGATCGGCCCCAATGATGTCAGACACCGCCGTCTGACTGCGCAGTCATGTCTACGCAGTCAGAGTCGTGACGTCAAGGGTTCTGACACACGGAGGAGTCTGAGGGCCCTCAGGAAGGCTGGACCTCTTCGAAGAGGGCGAGGGCTTCCGCGGGGTTCGCGCTCACCAGGCGCTCCAGGCCGGCCGTCGTGATCTTCGCCCACCTCTCGGCCCGGGCCCACATCCGTTCCTCGAAGGCGCGGACGGTCTCGTCCAGATCTCCGGAACCCGTGGCGATGCCCTCGGCGAGTTCGGCGCCCTCCAGCATCGCGAGGTTCGCGCCCGCCCCCAACGGAGGCATCAGATGCGCGGCGTCCCCCAGGAGCGTCACCCCCGAGGCATGGGCCCAGGTGTGGGAGACCGGCAGGACGTACAGGGGGCGGTGGGTGAAAGCGGCGCCGTGGCGCAGGAGTTCGAGAACGGGAGCGGCCCAGCCGTCGAACAGCGCCAGCAGGCTCGATCGCACCGCCTCGACGTCGGCCGGGTCCAGGCCCGCGTGCCAGTCCAGCGGTGCGCGGAACTGGGCGTACACCTTGACGTAGCCGCCGCTGTTGCGCTGGGCGACGAGCTTCCGGTTGACGCCGTACACGGCCACGGAGCCGTCGCCGACGAGCCGGGCGAGGTCGGGGTGACGGGTGTCGACGTCGTCCAGCGAGGTCTCCACCGAGGTGACGCCGGTGTAGTGCGGCTGCACCGGCGACACGGCGGGCCGGACCCGGGACCAGGCGCCGTCCGCGCCGACGACGAGATCGAACATCTCCTGCCGCCCGTCGGTGAAATGGACCAGCGCACCGTCCGCGGCGCCTGGCGTCACCCGCGCCACGCCCCGCCCCCACTGGACGTCGAGAGGGCCGAGCAGCAGGTCACGGAGTTGCCCGCGGTCGATCTCGGGATTGGCCCGCTCGTCGGGACGCGGTCGCCAGTCGCGCAGGACCGTCCCGTCCGTGTCCAGGATGCGCATGGCCTGCCCTTCGGGACGGGACAGCGCCTGGAACTCCGTCAGCAGTCCCGCCTTGTCGATCGCGAGCTGGCCCAGCCCTTCGTGCAGGTCCAGGGTGCCGCCCGGAGGGCGGGCGTCGGGGGAGGGGTCGCGTTCGAAGACGGTGGCGTGGTGGCCGTGGCGGTGCATGACACGGGCGAAGGTGAGTCCGGCGGGGCCGCTTCCGACCACGGCGATACGATGTCTCATATCGATACACTGTATTTCTCGCTTACGATGCACCGCAAGCAACTGCACCGCAAGCAACGGAACGGTGTGATCATGACTGTGTGGGACCGGCCCGAGCCGCCGGCTCGCCCCGCGCCGCTCGACCGGGAGCGGATCGTCGCCGCCGCCGTCGCGCTGGCCGACGAGGGCGGCCTGGAGGCGGTGTCGTTGCGCAAGGTCGCCGCCCGGCTCAACGCCGGACCGATGCGCCTGTACGGCTACATCTCCACCAAGCAGGAGCTGTTCGACCTGATGGTGGACGAGGTCCAGGCCGAGATCCTCCCCGAGGAACCGCCCGGTGACTGGCGGGAGGCGCTGAGCACGCTCGCCCACCGCACCAGGCGGGCCGCCCTCCGGCACGAATGGCTGGCCGACCTGCTCGGCGGCCGCCCGAGCCTGGGCCCGAACGGCCTCGCCGTGACCGAGGCCACGCTGGCCGCCCTGGACGGCCTCGCCGACATCGACACGGTGATGCGCGCGGTGGAGACCGTCAGTGCCTACTTCACGGGCGCGATCAGACGCGAGATCGCGGGCGTACGTGCCGAGCGGGCCACGGGCCTGTCGAAGCGCGAATGGCAGCGCGCCTTCGGCCCCCATGTGACGAGAATGCTGGCCACGGGCCGCTTCCCGGCGCTGAGCAGGGCCGTGCACGACGGCACCGACGTGGACGCCGAGACCACCTTCACGACCGGCCTGGACTGGGTCCTCGACGCCGTCGCCGCCAAGCTGCAGACGCCTGACCTTGGCGATCGGTGATCGGTGATCGGGGATCGCTGATCGGTGATCTGTGATCAGCCAGGTCAGGCGCCTTGCGTGTGCCTCTAGAAGAAGCCGAGCTTCTTCGGCGAGTACGACACCACCGTCTGCCAGGCGCTGTCTCGGTAATCCGGGGGCTTGGCAGCCCCACCCTGTGGGCGTGAAGATCGGTGCGTGGCCGTTCGGCGGGCGTCGAGGAAAACCTGCCACCAGCACCGCCCCGGCCTGCGTAAAAGCGCCTTGGATGACGTGGGCGTACCTGCGCTCCCGAGCGCGCCGCCCGTGGCACTGCCGCCGCTGACGCCGCCGCTCGACAGCGCCGTCTGACTGATCATGCACCGTATGGCGGAGGACCAGCTCGACCGCGAGCGGTACGCAGACCACTCGGCTCGAAGAACAGGCACCCCGCCGCCCGCGACCACGTGGGCAACAAGCCAACGAGACCCGGTGGGCGTCGGCACAGCGATGAGTGGGGGCCGACGTTCGGTCGTGTCGGCTTGTAGTCCGTCTATGAACGCGCGCCGCAGATCGCTCAATAACTTCACATTCGGTGCGAGAAAGAGGACCGCCGCTTGCGCAACTGCCACGCTCACAAGCGCCGAAGGAGGTGGCTGTGACCTCGATCGCGGAGACCCGGGAATCGCCCGCTCTTGCTGTGGGTACGACGGCGCAACGGATCACGGACCTCGCTGCTCGACAGCGACGGGCCCTGGCCGGCGGATCGGCACAGGCCGTGGCCCGGCAGGCCGCGCGCGGCCGCCTCACCGCTCGCGAACGCCTGACTCGGTTGCTGGATGCGGATTCCTTCGTCGAGACCGGCGCACTGGTGTGCGGCCGGAACGGCAGCGGCGACACGGCCTACGGCGACGGCGTGATCACCGGCTTCGGCACGGTCGACGGACGCCAGGTGTGCGTCTTCGCGCAGGACGCCACCGTCCACGGAGGCAGTATGGGCGAGGCGTTCGGGGAGAAGGTCGTCAGGACGATGGACCTGGCGATGGAGACCGGGTGCCCGGTCATCGGTCTCAACGACTCCGGCGGTGCACGCATCCAGGAGGGCGTGGCCGCCCTGGCCCTCTACGCCGAACTGGCCTGTCGCAACGTCCATGCCTCCGGCGTCATCCCGCAGATCTCCGTGATCATGGGCCCGTGTGCGGGCGGCGCCGCCTACTCGCCCGCCCTCACCGACTTCACCGTCATGGTCGACGGCACCTCGCACATGTTCGTCACCGGCCCTGACGTCATCGAGTCGGCCACCGGGGAACGGACGACGGCCGAGGAACTCGGCGGAGCCCGCGCCAGCAACTCCGTCAACGGAAACGCCCATTTCCTCGCCGAGGACGAGGACGATGCCCTCGACCTGGTCCGGGTCCTGCTCTCCTACCTTCCCGCGAACAACCGCTCCGGCTGCCCCGAGTACGCTTTCGCGCCGGCCGCCTCCTTCGACGATCCGCGCCTGGACGCCATCGTCCCCGATCGGCCCGAGGCGGCGTACGACATGCGAGAGATCCTCGTCTCGGTCGTCGACGACGGTGAACTGCTCGAAGTGCACGAGCTGTTCGCACCCAACATCCTCTGCGCCCTGGCCCGGGTCGAGGGCCGCTCCGTCGGCGTCGTCGCGAACCAGCCGTTGCACAGCGCCGGTGTGCTCGACATCGACGCCTCCGAGAAGGCTGCCCGGTTCGTCCGCTTCTGCGACGCGTTCGGCGTACCGCTGCTGACCTTTGCCGATGTCCCCGGCTACCTTTCGGGCACCCACCAGGAACAGGCCGGGATCATTCGGCGCGGCGCCAAACTGCTCTACGCCTATGCCGAAGCCACCGTGCCGAAGATCACCGTAGTGGTCCGCAAGGCCTACGGCGGCGGTTACGCCGTCATGGGCTCCAAGCACCTGGGCGCCGACGTCAATCTCGCCTGGCCCACCGCCAGGATCGCCGTGATGGGCGCTCAGGGGGCGGTCGGCGTGCTGCACCGCCGTGAGCTCGCCGCAGCCGCGGCGGTCGGCGAGCGGTCGGCGGCGGATCTGAGGGCGAAGTTGGTGGAGCAGTACGAAGCCGTCTGCGGCACCCCCTACGCGGCCGCCGCGCGCGGCTACATAGACGCGGTCATCGAGCCCCGCAGCACCCGCTCGCACATCGCTCGCGCCCTGCGTGTGCTGCGCACCAAACGTGCCACCGTCCCTGACCGGCGGCACGGCAACATTCCGCTGTGAGTGCTGCAGCGAAGCCGTGATCGCAGTCCCCGGTCCGTGAGACGACCAGTGACGTGAGGAGTACTCCCATGCCCTCGCACGCCTTGCCGCACACCTCCGACGCATCAGGCACAGCGCCGGACGACCCGAGCAGTCTCTCCGCTCACCTTGCCCACTGGGCCCGTCACACCCCGGGCCGTCCCGCGTTCACCTTCGCCGAGCACCCGGCGCCCGGTCTCCGGGCCAGGCACCGCACGCTCACCTGGCACCGCGTCGACATACGCACGCGCGCGGTCGCCTCCCGGCTGAGGGAAACCGTGGCTCCCGGCGAACGCGTCGCCCTGCTCTGCGGCCAAGGCCTCGAATACATCGTCGGTTTCCTCGCCGCGCTCACCTCCGGCGCCGTCGCCGTCCCCCTGTTCACCCCCGACCTGCCGGGTCACGCCGACCGCCTGGCCGGGATCCTCACCGACGCACGGCCCGTCGCCGTGCTCACCACCAGCGCCGGTGCCGACACGGTGAGCGCCTTCCTCGCCGCACATGGTCTGCGGTCCCGGCTGATCGTCACCGACCTCGTTCCCGACGACCAGGCCGATGGCCGACGTGTCCCCGCTCCGGACGGGCAGGCGACCGCCTACCTGCAGTACAGCTCCGGCTCCACCCGCACACCGACCGGCGTCGAGATCTCGCACGCGAACGTCGTCGCCAACGCCCGCCAGGCGCTCACCGCGTACGGCGCAGACGAGCGGCCGCCCACCATGGTCGGCTGGCTACCGCTCTACCACGACATGGGGCTGGTGCTCAGCGTCGCCGCCCCCGTCGTCCGTGGACTGCGGTCCGTCGTCATGGACCCGCTGGCCTTCCTGCGGCGGCCCGCACGCTGGCTGCGCCTGCTGTCCGAGTTCCCGAACGCTCTCAGCGCCGCGCCGAACTTCGCGTACGACTACTGCGCGACCGTCATCTCCGACGAGGACAAGGCCGGCCTCCGGCTGGTCCGGGTCGCCGTGCTCGTCAACGGCAGCGAACCTGTGCGGCCCGAAACCGCCGACCGCTTCCACGCGGCCTTCGCCGACCAGGGACTGCCGGCAGAGGTGCATTCCCCGTCCTACGGGCTCGCCGAGGCCACCGTCTTCGTCAGTGCCCATCGGCCGGGACAGCCGTTGCGCCGGTACTCCCTGGACCGCGAGGCCCTGGCGGCCGGCAGCGCCGTTCCCGTCGCCCCGGATGATCCGGCCGCGGTCCTGCTCGCCGCCTGCGGCGAACCTGTCGGGCAGACGATTCGCATCGTCGACCCCGTCACCACCGCCGTCCTGCCGCCGGGGGTGGTCGGCGAGGTCTGGGTCCAGGGACCCAACATCGGGCGCGGCTACCAGGGTCGCGGCCCGCAAACCCGTGAGACCTTCCAGGCCCGCTTGGCACACGAACCCGGCCACTGGCTGCGGACAGGTGATCTCGGCACGGTGCTCGACGGGCAGCTCCTGGTCACCGGCCGCCTCAAGGACCTGATCATCGTGGACGGGCGCAACCACTATCCGCAGGACGTCGAAGGCACCGCGCAAGCGGCCCACCGGGCGATACGCCCCGACCGTCTCGCGGCCTTCGCCGTCCCGGCCGGACAACTCCCCGCCGGCCGGGACCCCGCTGTCGACACCGAGACCCGTGCCGCGATCGCCACGGAGTCCGCGGTGATCGTCGCCGAACACGTCCGTGGCCTGCCCGCCCCGGCCCGCAGTCCCCAAGAGGTCGCTGCCGCCGTACGCGCGGCCGTCTCCGCCCGGCACGGCCTGCGGCTGGCCGACGTGCTGCTGGTCCGGCCCGGCAGTGTGCCGCGCACCTCCAGCGGCAAGATCTCCCGCACCCTGACCCGCGCCCGCTATCTCGACGGTTCCTACGAGCATCCGGAACGGGGCACGTCATGAGCGCGACAGCGGACGGACCGATCGGTCTGAGGCGGTTGGTCGTCGAACGGATCGCTTCCTGGGCGGGGCTGCCGGAGGAGGACGTCACCGGGGACCGGCCGTTGGCGGAGCTCGGACTTTCCTCGCGCGATGCGGTCGCCATCACCGGAGAACTGGCCCACGCGGTCGGCCGTGAGCTGCCCGCGACCCTGCTGTGGGAAGCGCCTACCGTCGACGCGCTGGTCACCCTCCTGGGCGGCGCGGCGCCCGACCCGCAGGCCGTGCACGTGTCCCGCGGGGCATTCGCCGACGAGCCGATCGCCGTGGTCGGAGTCGGCTGCCGGCTGCCCGGAGGCGTGCGCGGACCTGGTGACTACTGGCGGCTTCTCGTCGAGGGCACCGACGCCGTCACCCAGGTGTCCCCAGGACGTCGGCGTGACTTCGTCTCCGTGGTGCCGTCGGACACCAACCCATGGGGCGGCTATCTCGACGACGCCACCCTGACCGGATTCGACTCCTCCTTCTTCAGGGTCTCCCCGCGTGAGGCCGACGCGATGGACCCTCAGCAGCGCATGCTCCTGGAGGTGACGCAGGAGGCCCTCGACCACGCCGCCGTCCCCGCCGCCCGACTGGCGGGCACCGCCACGGGGGTCTTCGTGGGCATCTCGACCCAGGACTACGGTCGGCTCACGAGCGCCGACCCCGAGACCGTCGAGGCCTGGGCGACCACCGGCGCCGCTTCCTCGGTCGCCGCAGGCAGGCTCAGCTACGTCTACGATCTGCGCGGCCCGAGCGTGGCCGTCGACACGGCCTGTTCCTCCTCCCTCGTCGCCGTCCATCAGGCCTGCACCGCCCTGCGCGGCGGTGACTGCGACACGGCGCTCGCCGGCGGCGTCAACGTGCTTCTGACACCCGCCGTCACCGCCGCCTTCGACCGCTCCGGGGCTCTCGCGCCCGACGGCCGGTGCAAGCCGTTCTCCCGGTCGGCCGACGGCATCGGCCGTGCCGAGGGCTGTGCCGTCGTGGTCCTCAGACGTCTGAGCGACGCACTGCGCGAGGGCGACCGGATCCTCGCCCTCATCACCGCCACCACCGTCAACTCCGACGGCCGCTCCAACGGCCTGACCGCGCCCAGCCCGGCGGCGCAGCGCGCCCTCCTGGAGACCGCCTACGCAAGTGCGGACCGTGACCCCGCGACCGTCGACTACGTCGAAGCGCACGGCACCGGCACGCCGCTCGGCGACCCCATCGAGGCAGGAGCACTGTCCGAAGTCCTGGGCCGCGCACGCCACTCGGACCAGCCACTGCTGCTCGGCTCGGTCAAGGGCAACCTCGGCCACCTGGAGGCCGCCGCCGGGGTGGCGGGACTCGTCAAGACCGTCCTCGCCCTCCACCACGGCGTCATCCCCGGCTCGCTGCACTGCGACACGCCGGCCCTGGACGACGAACGGCTGCGCGTGGTCGTCGAACCCGAGCCCTGGCCCCGCTACAGCGGGACCGCGACCGCCGGAGTCTCCGCCTTCGGCTTCAGCGGCACCAACGCGCACGGCGTACTGGAGGACTGGCAGCCCCCGACACCTGCGGCATCCGACCCGCCCGCCCCGGAGAGCGCCGGTCTGTTCCAGCTCAGCGACGCGGACTCGGCCCGGGTCCGGGACACCGCCGCCCGGCTCGCCGACTGGCTCGACACGCCTGGCGGGAGCGCCGTGTCGCTCCGGGACATCGGACGGACCCTCGCCGGGCGCACCGGCCGAGGTCCCGCCCGAGCGGCCGTCGTCGCGCACGACCGCGCGGAACTGGCTGACGCACTGCGTTCGCTGGCCGCCGGCCGCCCCCATCCGCGGGTCAGTACCGGCGACCGGGACCGGCTCGGGCCCGGCCCGGTCTGGGTCTTCTCCGGCTACGGCTCCCAGTGGGCCGACATGGGGCGCCGACTGCTCGTCTGTGAACCGGCGTTCGCCGCGGCCGTGGAAAAGCTCGCTCCGGTGCTCGCGGCCGAGTGCGGCATCGCCCTGCACGAACTGCTCGACGGCTGCACACCGGACGACCTACGACGTGTGGAGATCGCACAGCCCCTCCTGTACGGCACTCAGCTGGCGCTGGCCGAACTCTGGCGGTTCTACGGCGTCGAACCCGCCGCGGTCGTCGGGCATTCGATGGGAGAGGTCACGGCGGCGGTCGTCGCCGGGGCGCTCGACCCCGCCGACGGTGCCCGTGTCATCGCCGTGCGGTCCCAGCTGCTCACCACCCTGCGTGGCGGGGCGATGGCGGTGGTGGACCTCACCGACGCGGAACTCGACGACATCGCACCGCGGTTTCCGGGTGTCCACCTCGCCGTGCACACCTCACCCGGGCAGAAGACGGTGACCGGTCAGGCACCGGCCGTCGCCCGGCTCGTCGAGCACCTCACGGCCGAGGGGCGCACCGCCCGCACCATGCTGGTCGAGGGAGCCGGGCACTCGCCCCAGGTCGAGCCGCTCATACCCGAACTGGTCGCCCGTCTCGGCGACGTCCGGGGCCGCTCCGGCACCGCCGTACGCGTCTACTCGACCGTCCACGACGACCCCACCGGTCCCTGCGACTTCGACGCCGCGTACTGGGCGGCCAATCTCCGCTCTCCGGTCCGGCTGGCCGGCGCGCTGGCCGCCGCGGCGGCGGACGGCCACACCGCCTTCGTCGAGATCTCGCCGCACCCGCTGCTCCTGCACGCGCTCGCCGAGAACCTGCCCGACGCCCTCCACCTGCCCACACTGCGCAGAGACGACGACCCCGCCCTCACCTTCCGCGGCCAACTGGCCGCCCTGCACACCGCGGGCCATCCCCTCCCGGCCCGCCTGCTCCACCCGGGCGGCGAGGTCGTCGACGTCCCCCTCCCGGCCTGGCGCCACACCCGCCACTGGTGGACGGCCGAACGCAGCAGCCCGGCCGGCGGACCGCCCGCCGCACCTGTCCCGGCGCCGGCCAGCGTGCCTCCTCCGCCGGATCCGGATGCCGGAAA
Organism: Streptomyces sp. C1-1; assembly: GCF_050214755.1. Classification (NCBI taxonomy): domain Bacteria; kingdom Bacillati; phylum Actinomycetota; class Actinomycetes; order Kitasatosporales; family Streptomycetaceae; genus Streptomyces; species Streptomyces sp. C1-1. The sequence continues at coordinate 8,531,327 of NZ_CP189826.1, forward strand.
AGGCACGATCACCGCGCGGCTGATCCGCCAACTCGCCTCCATCACCGGCCATCGCCCCGAGCACATCAGCCCCGACGTCCCGCTCACCGCACTCGGCCTGGACTCGCTCATGGCCGTCCGGCTGCGCGAGGCCGCCGTCCGCGAGTTCGGCGTACCGCTGGCGCTGGGCGACCTCCTGCGGGCCGGTACCGTACAGGCCGCCGCGGACATGATCACTCTGGCTCCGCACGACGACCGGGGGACACGCCTTGCGGACCCTACGGCCGCTCCCCGCCCGGTCCGCCGACCTCTGCCGTACCCACTCCGCGCGCTCCAAACGGTCGGCGACCGCCCGCCACTGATCCTGGTCCATGCGGCCGGTGGCACTCCCGACGTCTACCGGTCGCTGGCCGGGCTCCTGGCTCCGGGGCAGCCGGTGTACGGGCTGGACCGGGTGGAGGAGGCGGAGACGGTCGCGTCGAAGGCGCGGGTGTGCTCGGAGGTGATCCGCGAGGCGTGGCCCGACGGCCGTTACCGGATCGGCGGCTGGTCGTTCGGCGGGTTCGTGGCCCAGGAGGCCGCCCGGCTGCTGGCCGCCGAGTTCGCACCGCCCGACGCGGTCGTGCTCATCGACGCCGTATGTCCGCTGCCCCGGCCGTCCGGGCGGACCACCTGGGAAGTGGCACGCGAGCACTTCGAGGGATTCACCGCGTACGTCGCCCGTACCTACGGTGCGTCGCTGGATCTGCCGTACGAGGAACTAGCCGGGCTCGACGACCGGGGCCGCATCGAACGGGTGCTGGAGGCGCTGAGCGCGGTCGCGACCGTCCCACCCGCCGCGCTGCGGCACCAGCGTGACTCGTACCTGGACCTGAGGGCCGGTGAGGCGCACACGCCTCGTCCCTACGACGGCCGGGTGATCCTCTACCGGGCCACCGAGCGCGCCCCGCACACGGTGCGCGACCCGGCCTACGAGCGCGCGGACGACGACCTCGGCTGGGCGGAACTGTGCCCGGACCTGGAGGTCGTGCGCATTCCGGGACACCACCTGTCGCTGCTCGACCCGCCGCACGCCCAGACCATCGCCGATCACTTGAACCGAGTACTCGGCCAGGAGCCGGTCTGAGGATCGGCCGGCGCCGGAACGTCCGTACTCGTCTCCTCCCGACCCCCGCAAGGAGCCGCCCGCCATGTCCGACCGCCCGTCCGCTCACCACCGCGGTCCGTCCCGCCGTACCGTCGCCAAGGCCGCCGCCCTCGGAGTCGCGGGTGTGCTGGCCGGGGCCTGGAAGGCTTCGGCCGCCGGCGTCACCGTCACTCAACTGGACGCCCGCACCTACGACCTCGGCGTTCCCTCCGCCGCGCTGGGCCGCACCGCGCCCGTGCGGATCATCCTGCCGACCTCCTACGCCGACCAGCCGGGCCGGACCTGGCCGGTGCTCTACCTCCTGCACGGCGCGCACGACGACTACACCTCGTGGACCAGGGAGACCGACATCGAGGCGTTCACGGCGAACCGGAACCTCATCGTCGCCATGCCCGACGGAGGTCCCACCGCCATCCCCACGCACTGGCGGACCGGCCCCGACTACGAGACCTTCCAGCTCCAGGAGGTTCCGGCGGTGCTGAGCGCCAACTACCGGGCCTCGGGCGTCCGGGCCGTCGCCGGGGTGTCGACGGGAGGGTACGGGGCGATGGCGCACGCCGCCCGCCATCCGGGAGCGTTCGTGGCCGCCGCGTCGTACAGCGGTATTCCCGACACCATGGTGACGAGGATGCCGTCGATCATCGAGGCGATCGTGGCGCGCGAGAACCTCGACCCCATGACGATGTGGGGCGATCCGACCCGCGACTTGGCCACGTGGCAGGACTTCAACCCCCTGGCCCGGGCGAGCGCCCTGCGGGGCACCGCGCTCTACGTCTCCGTGGGAAGCGGCAGCCTCAACAACCCCGTCGCCATCATCCTCGCGATTATCCAGCTCATCAACGGCAACTTCGACTTCAACGGCGCTCTGCCCGGAGTCCTGGAGAGCCTCGTGGCACCCTCCACCCAGAGCTTCGTCAACGAACTCGGCCGCCTGGGCGTCCCGGTCACCCAGCACCTCTATCAGGGCGGCGGTCACCAATGGAGCGACTGGAAGCGGGAGTTCGTCACCTCCTGGCCGCTGCTCGCCGCGGCGCTCGGTGTGCCGGCCTGATCCGTGGGTGTTTGTCATGAACGGACAACTTCCCAGCCTGCATTATCACTTGCAGAACAGTTCGGCGGGGTCCCGCGGGGGATATCGTCTTCGGTTGTGCCGCCTTGACCGAGCGGTAGGAGCAGACACGATGGATCCCTTCGCTGTCGTCCCTCAGAGATTGGCGGACTTTCTGCGTCCGCATCTCGACGAGATCACCCAGGAAATCGAACGCGAGGTACAGCTTCAGGTACCCGAATACGCGCGGCCCGCCGACGACGCGTATGTGCGAACCATCAGAGCCGGAGTCAGACGGGCTCTGACGCTTTTCGTGGACCGCATCGCCGACGTCGACCAGGATCAGGAGCGTGTCGCTCGCACCTACCAGGAGATCGGACGAGGCGAAGCCGGTGAAGGTCGTGGCCTGGAAGTGCTGCAGGCCGCGCTCCGGCTCGGCGGGCGGGCCGCCTGGCGGCGCCTGACGAAGGCCGCCGACGAACTCGGGCTGGACTCCGGCGAGGTGGCCGCGCTGGCGGAGGCGGCCTTCGCCCATATGCACGAGATCATGCAGGCGGCCACCGAAGGCCACGGTGAGGCCCTGCTGCACAGCACCGGCGAGTTGCAGCGCCGCCGCAAACGCCTGATGGACCTGCTGTTCGCCGATTCGCCGGCCTCCGCCGAAGCGGTCGAGGAACTTGCCCGCGCCGCACGTTGGGCCATGCCGAGGCGTGTCGCGGTCCTGGCTGTGGACGGAATGGAGGAGGACGACGAACGGCTGCTGCCCGTCGGAGTGCTGGCCGACATGAGTGCACGCCCCGCACGTCTGGTCATCCCGGACCCGGACAGGCTCGGCGGGCCACGAAGACACGCTCTCGCACCCGTGCTGCGCGGTCGGCCCACCGCGGTCGGGCCGACCGTCCCGCTGTCCCAGATCGCCGGCTCGCTGCGCTGTGCGGCACGGGCTCTGTCGCTGATGCGTCGTGGAATCCTGCCCGGTGATGGCGTGCTCCGGTGCGCCGACCACCTCTCGACGCTGGTCCTTTACGCGGACGAGCCGCTGATCCGGGCACTGTCGTCCCGGGCTCTGGCACCGCTGGCCGGAATTCCCGCACCGCAGCGTGACCGGCTGGTGGAGACGTTGCTGGCCTGGTTACAGAGCGAGAGCAGCGTGGGGGTGACCGCCGCGCGGCTGCATGTCCATCCGCAGACTGTGCGATACCGGATGAGGCAGTTGGAGAAATTGTTCGGTGAGGCGCTGCGGGATGCGGACGCCCGTTTCGAGTTGGAGATGGCCCTGCGGGCGAACGTGGTCTTCGGCCCGTCCCGTGAACGGGGCCGGTCGGGCCCTGACCGTGAGCATTCCCGGCCGGCGCCGGAGTGCGTACGGCCCCCGGCGTCCCCCCTGCGCTCGACGGGCACCTGAGTGTCGCGCCACAGCCTGTTACAGATCTCAGGCGGGCGTCCTCCCGCGAAGAGGTGCTCACCGCCTCGTCGAACGTTCGCGGTCTCCGGTCTCCGGTGACGGGGCCGGACACCCCGGGTGGGGGCGAGAGGAGGACGCCGGTTCGCCGAGGCCGGCCGCGGCGAGTTCCGGGCCGAGGAAGGGAGCCAGAACGGAAAACGTCAGACCTGGAAGCAGGCTTGGCAGGTCGGCGGTCCTGCCGGCGGCGATCCGCCGGTAGGTCGCGGAGCACACGCCGCCGACCACGGTGTCGATCAACTCGTCTACAGGGAAGGGGAGTTCGCCATCGGGCAGGTCTATGAAGAAGTCCCGGAAACATGCCAACAGAGCCTCGCGCGCGTCTCGGCCCGCGGGCCCTACAGCGTCGATCTCCACGATGGCCATCGTCGCGAACGCGGGAGCTTCGGCCAGGATGCCCAGCAGTGCCCCGAGTCCGGCCCGTACCCGGCCTGGCCAGTCTGAGGCCGCTGGGTGGGCGTGCTCCATGGCGTCGAGGACCAGGGAGGTGCCGTACCGGTGAGCGGCGGGGAAGGCGTCCTGCTTGCCGTCGAAGATCTCGCAGAAGACCGGTCGGTCACGCCCGCGGCCAGGCAGACGTCGCTGATGCGAGTACTGGCGTAGCCGACCTCGGCGACGGTGTGCACAAAGCCGTCGAGCAGTCTGTCGCGCTGGTTGGCGGTGACCGCCTCGGGTGAGGTTCGGCGTCAGCCTCGTCGCAGCGAGCGCTCGGGGTCGCGTCCGGTCCGGGTACCGGGCAGCACCAGCTGACGTGGCGTCGACGTCCCTGCGGCCATGGCTCGTCCTCTTTCATTGCGAACTCATGTGCAATGTATTGACTTGAAAACCCATCAGGTTTACAACTCTCACAGGTTTTCAACTTGCGCGGACCTGCGGCCGTAGAGCCGCCGGAGTCGACGGCGTCACGCACGCGCAAGACCACCAGCAAGTGAGCACTCCCTCTGGCCTCGGGCCAGGGAGGCACATCGGACCAGCAGTTCCCGCAGTCCGGGAACCGCCTTGCCCGGGTCACCGCGTTCACCCCGAGTCGGGGCCGGCGAACCCGCCTTCGCCACCTGCACGCACAGCAGAGGACCCCGCATGCCCAGGTTCACAGTCCCCGCCCTCGCCGCCACGGCCGCCCTGACGGCCCTGGCCGTTCTCCCGGCCGCTGCCGCCTCGGCGGACAGCGCCGTGCTCACCCATGGCAGCGCCGCCGGAAACGCGGTCTCCGTCGGCGACGTACTCACCGCCTCGCTGGCGAGCGGCACCACAGCCACTCTCGCCACCACCAGCGACGGCGCCTCCCGCATCGCCTGCACGGGATCGACGCTCTCCGCCACGGTGTCGTCGAACCCCGCGGCCCCGGGCGTCGCCACCGAGTCCGCGACCTCCCAGACCTTCAGCGGCTGCACCAGCAACATCTTCGGCGTCACCGGGGTGCGCAGCATCACCGTCAACGCCCTGCCCTACGCCACGTCCGCCGCCTCCGACGGCACGGTCACGGTGACCCCGGCCCCGGGTGGCAGCATCCAGACCACGGTGGTGCTCTCCACCCTGCTGGGCTCCGCCACCTGCGTCTACCAGGCGCCCAGCCTCTCCGCGACGAGCTCCAACGGTGACAGCGGCCTGACCTTCACCAACCAGGTCTTCAGGAAGGTCTCCGGCTCGCTGCTGTGCGCGGGCAACGGCTACTTCTCAGCCAGCTACGCGCCCGTGGTCGACAGCAGTGTCGCCGGTGCCCCGGCCGTCTACACCAACTGACAGCACGCCCGAGAGGACTCCCGTGAAACTGCTCCGCCCCCGAGCGCTCATGGCGTTCCTTGCGGTCGTGACCTCGATCGCGCTCGCCGCCCCTGTCCACGCGGCCTCCGGTAACCCCTACCAGCGAGGCCCGGACCCCACCGAGTCGAGCGTAACCGCCGTCACTGGCCCGTTCGCCGTCTCCTCCGTCGCCGTGCCTGCCGGAAGTGGCCCCGGTTTCAACGACGGCACCATCTACTACCCGACCGACACGAGCCAGGGCACCTTCGGTGCCGTCGTCATCATGCCGGGCTTCTTCGCCGTACAAGGCCAGATCGCCTGGTACGGGCCACGGCTGGCCTCCCAGGGCTTCGTGGTGATGACCATGGACAGCAACGCGTTGTGGGACTTCCCGTCCGACCGCAGCAGGCAGCAGCTCGCCGCGCTCAACTACCTGACCACGAAAAGCCCGGTCAAAAGCAGGATCGATCCCAACAGGCTGGCCCTGATGGGGTGGTCGATGGGCGGTGGCGGCACTCTGGAGAGTGCGGCGGCCAACCCGTCGCTCAAGGCGGCGATCCCTCTGGCCCCCTGGGACATCACAAACCCCGGCGACCAGATCAGCGTGCCCACCATGATCTTCGGAGCCGATGGCGACACGGTCGCCCCCGTCTCCACCTTCACCCGGCCCGCCTACGATGCGCTGACCAACGCCCACGACAAGGCTTTCGTGGAACTCAAGGGCGCCGATCACTTCACCTTCGCGAGCCCCAACACCACGGTCGCCAAGTACAGCATCTCCTGGCTCAAACGCTTCGTCGACAACGACACCCGCTACGACCAGTTCCTCTGCCCGATCCCGAACGACCCCAACACCGTCGCCTTCGAGGGCACTTGCCCCCTGTGACCTGATCGGGAGCGCGGCGGGCACGGACCGTCCCACAACGACGGTCCGTGCCTGCCGCGCCCCATTCCGGTGGTGGCCGGAACACCTCGAGAGCTTCCGTACGTCAACCGCACCGGACTGAGAAATACGGAATCCTGACACAAAGCGGAAGCGGCAGGCCCCGGTCTCCCGGAATGCCTGCCGCTTCGCGTTACTGCATGTGCTCGGTGCTGCTTGCTACGGGATGCGGTACGACCAGAGGTAGTACGGCGAGGGGGTGCCGAGACCGGTGGCGTCGTCGTAACCGCGGCCCGCCTTCAGCAGCCGGTCGTCGCCGAAGGTCACGGTGATGGTCGGAATGTTCTGGGTCGCCGGAAGGACGGCGGCCGCGCGGGCGCCGGCCCCCTTGGCGGTCAGGTCGGTGAAGGCGGGGCTGCCGGCCCGCGCGTAGAGGGCGGGGTTCGCCCAGCCGATGCCCTCTCCGCCCTGCGCCTGGATGGCGTCGGCCTGCAGGCCGGCGAAGAGCGGGCAGGCGAGGCTGGTGCCGCCGATGTCGGTCTCGACGTACTCGGTGCTGCCGTCGGACAGGGTCAGGGTCTTGCCGGCCATGAAGGCGGTGAAGGGGTCGGCGGGCATCGACACGTCCGGGGCGACCCGCATCGGGCGGGCGACCTTCGTGCCGTTCGGCAGCGTTGTCGCGAGGTCGTCCGGGACCACACCCTTCTGGTAGTAGGGCCGGCCGAACGCGGCGCTGGTGCCGCCACCGCCGCCGAACAGCCATCCGCCGGACACCCAGGCATCGTCCTGCAGGACCCACGCGTCGTTGCCCCACGCGGTGCTCCACAGCGCCTGGTCGTGTGCGCCGATCGCCAGGCTGGTGCCGCCGACGGCGGTGACCCACGGACTGGAGGACGGGAAGCCGGCCTGCGGGGTCGACGACTCGGACACCAGGCCGCACAGGGTGGCGGGGTCCGCGGCGCCGCAGTTGCCCGAGCCGAACTGGTAGCTGATCCCCTCGATGGCTCCCTGCGCGAAGAGCCGGTTGTACTCGGCGATCGCCGGCTGGTCCACGTCGCCGGTGGTCCTGTAGATCAATCCTTCCCACGAGTTGGAGACGATGTCGGCGCCGTGGGTTTCGTTGATCGTCTCGAAGACCTGGAAGAAGCCCGTGTCCCTGCAGGTGTTGGCGCCGTAGTAGTGGACGTTCGCGTCCGGCGCCATAGCCTGCACGGCTTCGACGTCCAGGGTTTCCTCGTCCGCCCAGCTCTCGACCCCGCCGCAGCGGCTCAGATCGGTCCACTGCTCCGGGGTGACCGTCTCGGTGTACTGGCCGTCCCTGAACGGCTTGTCGCCGTGGTTCTCGGCGTGCCGGTTCGCGTCGGCGAGCATCGTGGACGAGCCGTAGACGCCGACGACCGCCACCGTCGCGCCCTTGCCGGTGAGCCCGGACCGGGTGACGCCGTACGCGCCGCGCAGCTGGGAGGGTACGTATCCGCACAGGACGTACGGGTTGTGCTTGCCGTTGAACGGCGGGTCGGTGACGTCCTTGACCTGCCCGTAGTAGGAGGAGCAGCGGGCCGGGCCGAGGAAGGCGGCACCGTTCGAACCCTTGGACACAGTGGCCTTGGCCCCTGTCACGCCCTTGGCGATGCTCGTGGTGACCTGGCCGACCAGGCCCGCCGACCGCGCCACGACCGGCATCGTCGTCAGGCCCGTGATGGTGCCCACGTCCCCGGCGACCGCGGTGGGCACTTGAGCGTCGGCCGCGGGCGCGACGTAGGTCTCACCTCTGACCTCGTAATTGTGCAGGGTGACGCCGAAGGCCTTCTGGATGGCCGGGGCGGTGCCGGTCACGGTGACACCGGCCGCGTTCGACGAGGTGATCTTCAGACCGGCTCCGGTGAGCCAGGAGCGCACCGCCTTGACCTGCGCGGCGGTGGCGCCGAAGCGCGTGTGGTACTCGGCGGGGGTGAGGTAGTGGCGGTAGAGGGGGCTGGTCGGCGTGGAGACAGCTTGCGCGTAGGCGGTCATGCCGGCGAGGTCCTGCCCGGCATAGAAGACCGTGGGGGTCAACGTGGTGGAGGCGGCTGCCGCGCCATGGTCGGCCGTGGCGGTGGCCCAGGCGGGGTGCGTGTGCGCGACCGCGGCCGTGGCCGAGGCGGCGGCGGGACTCGCTACGAGAAAGGCGCTGACGAGCGCGGCGGTCAGCAGCGTGGCCGCGGTCCGCGCGCCGCGAGGGCGGCTGGCTGAAGTCGTCCGGTGTATCCGGCTGTTCTGGGACTCGGTGAGCAACTGGATCCCTTCCCCCGGGGTGTGCCCGGGTTTACCCAGGCGGCGCCCTTGGCATCAGGGGTCGATGACACCGCGGCGGCCGCTGTCCTCCTCGCGCCGCGGCGGGTGCAGCAGCGTCTCAGTGCACGGTGCTCTGGCGCCGACACCGCTCCCGATGAATATCCGGACCCGTCAACGTCTGAATAGTCGGAGGATTGAGCGCTCCTGGCTCGCAATATGTAGAAAAAGTAAGGCTCCCGACAGGAATCCCAGGTGAACAGCCGTCGCTGGGTGAGCAGTTCTGACTTTCGGATCACCCGCCGCCTCACCCACGAGACCACCCCCAACTGGCGCGACAGCTAAAGACCGTGTCCTACGTGGTGAGGCGGACGAGTCGTCTGTAGCAGCAGAGTGCTGCGGCGAGCCCGAGAAATGCCAGGTAGTTGCGGGATGGCGCTCGTAGGGGGGCTGAGTCTGCGGTAGCCGGACAGCCACGACATCGTGCGCTCGATCATGACGTCAACGAGTCCGGCGTCGTCGAGTCGGTGCATCAGGTGTGTCCTGCGTTCCGCCGCCCTGTGGTCGCACCCGCGATGGCGGGATCAACGGCTTCGCAATCTCCCACAACCCGCAAGGGGGAGAAATCTGCTGTAAGGGGGTATATCGCCTCACCGCTTTGCTTGCGTCACGAAGGGCGCCTGACGGGCTTCTTCCCAGGTCAGGCGCCCTTTCTTTGGTGTCTAGAAGAAGCCCAGCTTCTTCGGCGAGTACGACACCAGGAGGTTCTTCGTCTGCTGGTAGTGCTCCAGCATCATCTTGTGCGTCTCGCGGCCGATGCCCGAACCCTTGTAGCCGCCGAACGCCGCGTGCGCCGGGTAGGCGTGGTAGCAGTTCGTCCAGACGCGGCCGGCCTGGATCGCACGGCCCGCCCGGTACGCCGTGTTGATGTCACGCGTCCACACGCCCGCGCCGAGCCCGTACAGCGTGTCGTTGGCGATCTTGATGGCGTCGTCGAAGTCGTCGAACGACGTCACGGAGACGACCGGCCCGAAGATCTCCTCCTGGAAGATCCGCATCCGGTTGTCGCCCTCGAAGATCGTCGGCTGGACGTAGTAACCGCCCTTCAACTCGCCGTCGTACTCGATGCGTTCGCCACCGGTGAGAACCTTCGCGCCCTCCTGCCGGCCGATGTCCAGGTAGGAGAGGATCTTCTCCAACTGGTCGTTGGAGGCCTGCGCGCCGATCATCGTGTCCGTGTCCAGCGGGTGGCCCGTCTTGATCTGCTCGGTCCGGGCGACCGCCGCCTCCATGAACTCGGCGTAGTGGCCGCGCTGCACCAGCGCCCGGGACGGACAGGTGCACACCTCGCCCTGGTTGAGCGCGAACATCGTGAAGCCCTCGAGCGCCTTGTCCCGGAACACGTCGTCGACCGCAGTGACGTCCTCGAAGAAGATGTTCGGGGACTTGCCGCCGAGTTCGAGGGTCACCGGGGTGATGTTCTCCGACGCGTACTGCATGATCAGCCGGCCCGTCGTGGTCTCCCCGGTGAACGCCACTTTCGCCACCCGCGGGCTGGACGCCAGCGGCTTGCCCGCCTCCACGCCGAAGCCGTTGACGATGTTGAGAACACCCGGCGGGAGCAGATCGGCGACCAGGCTCAGCCAGTAGTGGATGGACGCCGGGGTCTGCTCGGCCGGCTTCAGCACGACCGCGTTGCCCGCGGCCAGTGCCGGCGCCAGCTTCCAGGTCGCCATCAGGATCGGGAAGTTCCACGGGATGATCTGCGCGACCACGCCGAGCGGCTCGTGGAAGTGGTACGCCACCGTGTCCTCGTCGACCTCGCCGAGCGAACCCTCCTGCGCCCGGATCGCGCCCGCGAAGTAGCGGAAGTGGTCGATGGCGAGCGGGATGTCGGCGGCCAGCGTCTCCCGGATCGGCTTGCCGTTCTCCCAGCTCTCGGCGACCGCCAGCTTCTCGAGGTTGGCCTCCATGCGGTCGGCGATCTTCAGCAGCACGTCGGAGCGCTCGGTCATCGACGTGCGTCCCCACGCCGGAGCCGCCGCGTGTGCCGCGTCGAGCGCCCGTTCCACGTCCTCCGCGGTGCCGCGCGCGATCTCGGTGAACGGCTGCCCGTTCACCGGGGACGAGTTCTCGAAGTACTGCCCCCGGGCCGGCGGCACGTACTCACCGCCGATGAAGTGGTCGTAGCGCGCCTGGTAGGAGACGATCGCGCCCTCGGTGCCGGGCGCCGCGTAACGGGTCATGCCGGTGCTCCTTCAGAAGCGCTGCCCGCCGTTGGGCAGCTTTCCTGCGGAGGCTAGGGACGGGCACGTTGCAACCACGTTGCCGCCCGCCCGGTCGGCCGGCCGACCGCGGGGCGGTGGCAGGACCGGGGGAGCAGGGCCTGGTCGGTCAGCGCGGGCGCGCCGTGGGTGCCGACAGTTCCGCCTCCAGTGCCGTGAGGCGCGACCGTACCGCCGGTGTCGGGCGGACCGCGGCGAGCGCCCGCCACACGTCGAGGTCGTCCTCGCCCCAGGGCGCGTGCGCCCAGTCCGCGAGGAGGTCCGGGTCACGGCGGGCGATCAGCGCCGTGCGCAGGCCGTCGGCGATGCGGTGCCTGAGCCGCACCACCGCCGGAGCGTACGAACCGGGCAGCAGCGGTCCCGCGTACGCCCTCGCGGCCGCCGTGACCGCCCCCGTCTCCAGTCGCCGCTCGACCACGGCGACGTCGCACTCCACCGGCACCGTCAGTCGGTAGGGCCGCGAGGCCAGCAGCCCCGGGCCCAGCATCCTGCGCAGCCGGGCCAGTTCGGCACGCAACGTCACCGGCGTCACCGACTCGTCCTCGTACAGCGCGCACAACAGCTCGTCGCCGGTCAGCCCCTCCGGGCGCCGCGCCAGGAGCACGAGGATCTCGCTGTGCCGGCGGCTGAGCCGGATCCGGCGTCCGTCGACGCGCAGCTGGGCCTCGTCCCGTCCCAGCACGGTCAGTTCGGGCGTGTCGGTGCCGGGCCGCTCCGGCACGAGCAGCGCCAGCTGCGACTCGGCGGCCCGGGCCACCGCCTGCACGAAACCCAGGCTGTGCGGATGCGCCAGCCCGTCGCCGCCGGTGATGTCCACGGCGCCGAGCACCCGTCCGGTCCGCGGATCGTGCACCGGGGCCGCCGCGCAGGTCCAGGGCTGCACCCGCCGGATGAAGTGCTCGGCCGCGAACACCTGCACCGGCCGGTCCACCGCGACCGCGGTACCCGGGGCGTTCGTCCCCATCGCGGTCTCCGCCCACCGCGCACCCGGTACGAAGTTCATCCGTCCCGCGTGCCGCCGGGTCGTGGGATGCCCCTCGACCCACAGCAGCCTGCCGTGCGCGTCGCACACCGCCAGCAGATGCTCGCCGTCGGCGGCGAACGTCCCCATCAGTTCCCGGAACAGCGGCATGACCCGCGCCAGCGGATGCTCGGCCCGGTAGGCGCCGAGGTCGTCGTCCATCAGGTCCACGTCCGCCAGTCCGTCGGGCCCCACGCCGGCCCGCGCCGAACGCCGCCACGACTCGGCGACCACCGAACGCACCGGGCGGGTCACGGTGCCCGCCTCGGTGAACGTCTCGTGCGCACGACGCAGCAGCCGTGTGCGCTCGGCGAGGTCGGCCCCCGGCTCCAGGGCCACCCACGGATCGGTCAACTCGGCCTCCCCGGAAAACGATGCGGCTGAGGACATCGTCACTCCGGGTACGCGCCCCGACAACCGTTTGGACCACGTCACTCGGACGGGGCGCCGGCCCGCTTGCGCCGAGCGAACCCCACCGGCCACCGGACGAGGCGCCGGCCCCCTCGCCTCACGCGAAGTTGACCATCCTTATAAAGCGAGTCCAGTCCCAGTCGGGTCCGGGATCGGTGTGGTCCGTGCCCGGCACCTCGTAGTGGCCGATGATGTGCGCCCGGTCCTTCGCAATGCCGTAGTTGTCGCAGACCGCCGCCGTCAGCTTGGCCGACTGCTCGTACAGGGCGTCGGTGAAGTAGGCGGGCCGGTCCACCCAGCCCTCGTGCTCGATGCCGATGCTGCGCGTGTTGTAGTCCCAGTTCCCGGCGTGCCAGGCGATGTCCTTCTCCCGGACGCACTGCGCCACATGCCCGTCGGCCGAGCGCACCAGGTAGTGCGCCGACACCGCCTTCTTGGGGTTCTGGAAGATGGCGAGGGTGTCCGCGTACGTCTCCTGGGTGACGTGGATGACCACGTAGTCGAGCGGATAGGACATGGGCCGGCTGGACGCCGTGTAGTTGGAGGTCGTCGCGGGCTGCCACTCCGCGGACGGGTAGTCGACGGCCTGGACCCCGGCGTCGGCCCGCGCGTCGGGCAGCAGGACGTACGGGACGGCGGCCAGCGCGGCCCCCTTGAGGAACCGTCTTCTGGAGGTACCGGGTCTTGCTCGCTCCATCGAGCCGTACCTTTCGTGTGTGGGGGGTGGGAGTGGGCCTGCTCAGCGCCCCAGCGCGGCGGCGGTTTCCCGAAGCCGGGCGTGCATGCCGCGGTAAGTCTCGCGCTCGGGCAGCCACTGCTTGCGGATCTTCGCCACGCACGTGTAGTTGGTGTCGCACACGTTGGCCAACGGCGACTCCACCGCCTGGGTCGCGAACTGGTACGCGTCCAGCTCACCGAACCCGTAGTCGCGCACCAGCCACTGCACCAGGTCGAGCTGCGAGATCCGGAACGCGTCCTCCAGCGGACGGGCCGAGCCGGTCGAGATGATGTGGGTGTCCGACTCGATGCGCGGCCAGGGCGTGGCCACTCCCTTGAGCAGCTCGACGATCACCACGGTGTTCATGGCGCACTCGACGGCGACCCCGCAGGTCTCGCCCTCGCCCTGCCGGGCGTGCCCGTCGCCGAGGCTGAGCAGCGCCCCCTCCACGTTCACCCCGAGATAGCAGGTGACGCCGGCCCGCATCTCCGGCGTGTCCATGTTGCCGCCGTGGGCGTCGGGCACCAGTGCGGAGCGGACCTCCAGGTTGGCGGGCGCGACGCCCACCGTGCCGTGCATCGGGTCGAGGGGCAGCTCGGCCTCGATGTCACTGTCGTGCGCCCGGAACAGCGCCGTGCGCCGGGTGAGGTCGAGCTGCCAGATCCACACGGTCTCCGGCAGCGGTGGCTGCAGCGTGGCCGTGGCGTGCGTGGAGGTGAGCGCGCCGAACAGGGGGACCGTGGTCGACGCGGCCCAGTCGCGCGCCGGCTCGATCGACACGAAGTGCACGGCGACGGTGTCGCCCGGCTCCGCGCCCTCCACATGGAACGGGCCGGTCTGCGGATTGAGGAACGGGAACTCGCACACCTCGGACACCAGGTCCTTCTCGGACCGCACCCGCCCGGCGAAGCAGTCCTCCGTGTACAGGTCGAGGACCGTGCCGGGCGTGACGCGTGCCACGGGCGGTGCGCCACCGAACGTCCAGGCGTACTCGCCCGGTTCGGGCCGGACGGTCAGGATCCGGGGGTCGCTCATCGGTGTGTCGCTCCGTTCTGCGCGGGATCGGTGGGGGCGGGTTCGTCGAGGTGGACGCGAGCGGTCTCGGCTATTCGCCCGGGATGGCGCCGCGTCAGCACGACCAGCACCACGAGTCCGAGAGCCATCCATATGCCGAGGACCACTCCTGGTGCAGCGTGCCTGCCGTGGTGAACCCGAGCTGCAGAAGCAGCAGTGGTGGGACGAGCGCCTCCACGAAGACGTAACCCCAGCCCACCAGGAACCCGACGACGGGGTGCAGTCCCTGCGCCGCGTACGTGGACACCGAACCGGCGGCCGGGAGTTCCCGTGCCGGCTCGGCCACGCAGGACGCGGTGAACAGACAGGCCACCAGCGCGATCAGCACCGCGAGGGGCAGACTGCCCCCCGGCGAACGCCGCCCCGGACGGAATGGACGCGGCGACCGCCGCGGCCGGAGCCATGGCCGTGATGCTCTGGAACAGCACCTCGCGCAGTCCGATCGCGTCGCGCCTGAGCCCTCCCCCCGCTTCCCCCGACATGTGAATCCCCCTCAATCCACGCCGACTTGCCCGACGCCCTCGATACCGACGGCTGCGCCTCGCGTGATTCACGGTACGGCGCTCGCGGGATGGGCAGAAGGGCACGACGTGCTTCGGTGGACGCCACCGCGGGTGTGGACAACTCGGCCACCCGGACGGGTGAAGAGAGTCTGATGCGGCCGTTCCGGCGCGGTGGACCGGGTCCGCGGACCGGGCGGTGCGGCCGAGGGTCAGCCCCGCTCCGCGACCGCCGCCGGATCGTCGAGGACCGCCCGTACCACCGAGTGCGCGGCGCCCAGCAGCGGTCCATCGGAACCGAGACCCGACACCGTCACCGGGCAGGCGGGGCCGGCGGTGCGCCGGGCCAACTCGGCCTCCAGCGACGGCAGCAGCCACGGCGCGAGCCCGGCCAGCGCGCCGCCCAGCACCACGCCCTCGGGATCCAGCAGGTTGACCGCCCCCGTCAGCGCTATGCCGAGCGCCTCACCGGCGTCGTGCAGGGCCCGCCGTACGTCGGCGTCGCCGTCGGCGGCCCGGTTCGCGAGCAGACCGACTCGGTCCTCGCCCGGTTCCAGTCCCGCCGCCCGCAGCACCGCCTCCTCACCGGCGTACTGCTCCAGACACCCCCGGCCGCCGCAGGGGCAGGAGGGCCCTTCCGGACGTACCGGCACATGCCCCAGCTCGCCCGCGAACCCACGCGTCCCGCGCAGCAGCCCGCCGGCCACGACGACCGCGGCGCCGATGCCGATCTCCGCGGACACGTGCAGGAAGTCGCGCGGTGTGCCCTCGCCGAGCCAGAGTTCGGCGAGGGCGCCGAAGTTGGCCTCGTTGCCGACGGTCAGCGGCCAGTCGGACGGCAGCAGCGCGCCGAGGTCGGTGTCGTGCCAGTCCAGGTTCGGGGCGCGGACGACGGTGCGGGCGTCGCGGGCCACCAGGCCCGGCACGGCCACCGCGAGCCCCGCGGGCCACAGCCCCTCGCCCTGCGCCTCGGCGACGACCCGGTGCACCAGCTCGGTGAGTTCCCCGATCACCGGTTCGGGGGCACGGCCGCGGTTCGCGCCGTGCCGGACGGCCTTCGCCCGTACCTGTCCGCGCAGATCGACCGCGCACACCGCGAGATGGTCGACGCCGACCTCCGCGCCGATCCCGGCGGGGCCGTGCCCGCTGACGGCGAGCGCCGAGCCGGGGCGGCCCACCCGGCCGGGCCGCTCGGGACCCAGCTCGTCGAGCAGGCCCGAGCGTATGAGCTCGTCGACGAGGCTCGACACCGCCGCCCGGGTCAGTCCGATACGGGAGGCGACGGCGGCACGGGAGAGCGGGCCCTCGGCGCTGACCGTGTGCATCACCCGGGCCAGGTTGCGGCGGCGCATGCCCTGCTGGGTGTCCGGCAGCGCCCGGCCGGGCCCGGCCGGGTGTGCCTCGTGCAGCGGTGCGCTCATGCCCCCGTCCTCAGCCGTTCTCGGTGCTCCGCTCCAGCAGCGGGGCCGCGTCGGAGAGTACCCCGGCGATCCTTTCCAGCGTCTCGTCGTCCCGCTCCACGGCATCCAGCACCGGCCCCGCGGCCGTGTTCCAGCGCCGGGCGACCGCGGCCGGATCCTCACCGGTCAGCAGCCCCGCCGCCTGCGCGGCGGCGCCGAGCGCGACCAGCTCCCTGGCCTCGGGCACCTGCACCGCGCGGCCCGACAGCCGTCGTACGGTCTCCTGCCAGGCCCGGCCGCGGGCGCCGCCGCCGATCAGCAGCAGCGGCACCGAGCGGTCCGCGTCCGCGTCGAGGACGAGGTCGAGCGCGCCGAGCAGGGAGTGCACGGCGCCGTCGTAGGCGGCCTGCAGGAGCTGACCGGCGGTCGTGTCGTGCCGCAGGCCGTGCAGCAGCCCCGACGCGCCGGGCAGGTTCGGGGTGCGCTCACCGTCCAGGTAGGGCAGCAGGGTGACGCCGGTGGGTTCCACGGCCTCTCGGTCGAGGCCCACCAGGGCGGCGACACGGTCCACGGCGAGGGTGCAGTTCAGCGTGCAGGCGAGCGGCAGCCAGTCGCCGTGGGCGTCGGCGAAGCCCGCCACCGTGCCGGTGGGGTCGGCCGGTCGGTGCTTCGACACGGCGTACACGGTGCCCGAGGTGCCGAGGCTGAGCACGGGGGCGCCGGGCCGCAGCCCGAGGCCCAGCGCGGCGGCCGCGTTGTCGCCCGTCCCCGGCGCGACCAGGGTGCCCTTGGAGAACGGCAGGTCGTGGCCGTCGCGCACGGTGCCCGCCACCTCGCCCGGCCGCACCACGCGGGGCAGCATGGCGGGATCCAGGCCCACGTGCGCGAGGGTCTCCTCGTCGTAGCCTTCCGTCCCGGACGCCCACCAGCCGGTGCCCGAGGCGTCGCCGCGGTCGGTGGTGCCCTGCCCGGTCAGGCGCTCGGTGAGGTAGTCGTGCGGCAGGCGCACCGCCCGGGTCGCACGGACCGCCTCCGGCTCGTGCTCGGCCAGCCACGCCCACTTGGTGACCGTGAAGGACGGCCCGGGGACGCTGCCGGTGCGCTCCGCCCAGGCCTTCGGGCCGCCGAGCTCCTCGATCAGGCGGCGGGCCTGCGGCGCCGAGCGCACGTCGTTCCACAGCAGGGCGGGGCGTACCGGTTCGCCCCGCTCGTCGAGCGTGACCAGGCCGTGCTGCTGACCGCCGATCGACACGGCGGCCGCCTCGTGCGCCGCGTCGCCGCACTGGCGCAGGGCCTCGCACAGGGCGTCCCACCACTGGCGCGGGTCGCTCTCGCGGCCGGCCCCGGAGGAGACCGTGTGGGGGGCCTGACCGCTCGCGACGACGAGGCCGGTGGCCGCGTCGACGACGAGCGCCTTGGTGGACTGGGTGGACGTGTCCACGCCGACGACGAGCGGTCCCTCGGCTGCTGACATCGGGCTCTCCCTCTTCCGCGGCTCAGCGGGATGTTTTGTGACAGACCCCCTGGACTCTTCCCAGGGCTGCGTCCGCATACTAATTTGTAAACGGCCATGACGAAATAGTTCGCCATAGTCCGCACGACAGTCTGCGAAGCAAGGAGCCGCGGCATGAGCTACCAGCCCACCCCCGAAGACAGGTTCACCTTCGGCCTGTGGACCGTCGGCTGGCAGGGAAGGGACCCGTTCGGCGACGCCACGCGGCGTGCCCTCGACCCGGTCGAGACGGTGCAGCGCCTGAGCGAGCTCGGCGCCTACGGCGTCACTTTCCACGACGACGACCTGATCCCCTTCGGATCCTCAGACAGCGAGCGCGAGTCGCACATCAAGCGCTTCCGCCAGGCCCTCGACGCGACCGGCATGACCGTCCCGATGGCCACCACGAACCTCTTCACCCACCCGGTCTTCAAGGACGGCGCGTTCACCGCCAACGACCGCGACGTGCGCCGCTACGCCCTGCGCAAGACCATCCGCAACATCGACCTCGCGGTCGAGCTGGGCGCGAAGACCTACGTCGCCTGGGGCGGCCGCGAGGGCGCCGAGTCCGGCGCCGCCAAGGACGTACGGGTCGCCCTGGACCGCATGAAGGAGGCCTTCGACCTCCTCGGCGAGTACGTCACCTCCCAGGGCTACGACCTGAAGTTCGCCATCGAGCCCAAGCCGAACGAGCCGCGCGGCGACATCCTGCTGCCCACCGTCGGTCACGCCCTGGCGTTCATCGAGCGCCTGGAGCGCCCTGAGCTGTACGGCGTCAACCCCGAGGTCGGCCACGAGCAGATGGCCGGACTGAACTTCCCGCACGGCATCGCGCAGGCCCTGTGGGCGGGCAAGCTGTTCCACATCGACCTGAACGGCCAGTCCGGCATCAAGTACGACCAGGACCTGCGCTTCGGCGCCGGCGACCTGCGCGCCGCGTTCTGGCTGGTCGACCTCCTGGAGAGCGCCGGCTACGCGGGCCCGAAGCACTTCGACTTCAAGCCGCCGCGGACCGAGGACCTCGACGGCGTGTGGGCGTCGGCGGCGGGCTGCATGCGCAACTACCTGATCCTCAAGGAGCGCGCCGCCGCCTTCCGCGCCGACCCGGAGGTGCAGGAGGCCCTGCGCGCCTCGCGGCTGGACCAGCTCGCCGAGCAGACGGCGGCGGACGGCCTGGAGGCGCTGCTGGCCGACCGCAGTGCCTTCGAGGAGTTCGACGCGGAGGCGGCCGCCGCGCGCGGGATGGCCTTCGAGCGGCTCGACCAGCTGGCGATGGACCACCTGCTGGGGGCGCGCGGCTGAGCACGTGCGGGCGTGCGTGTCCATGCGCACGCCCGCGTGTCCGCCGCACGGCACACGCGGGCGTGCGCGGCCGGAACGCGTACGTCCGTGAGCCGGCCCGGCATGTCGCGCGCGCGTCCGTGAGCGGGCTCCGCACGGAATGCGCCGGAATCGTGCGGTCCACGGAATGGGGCCGTATCAAGTTCCGTGCGGGGCTCGCGCGTCGTCCGGTCCGAGGCGATTCTGGACGGTATGGCCATCCCGCCGGTACCGCCTCGCCCGCCCGGACCGCCGGGTGACACGCCGCTTCCAGGCGGCGGCTTCGGACCGCCCTCCTACGACGACTGGCCGTCGGGCCCCCGGCCGCCGGAGGGTCCGGACCGGCCGCCTGGGCCCGGACGGCGGCGAAGCCCGCTCTTCGTCTGGCTGGTGGCGCTCGCCGCGATAGCGGCCGTGGCCGTCGTCGTGGTCATGGCGACATCCCGGCACGACGGCTCACCCGACAAGAAGGCGCCGGCCCACAGCAGCACCGGCACCGGCGGCTCACCGTCCCCGCCCCGCGGCTTCCCGACAAAGCTGCCCAGCGAACTGCCGTCGAAGCTGCCCAGCGGACTGCCGAGCGAGATCCCGAGCGGCATCGAGTCGCTGATCCCGTCCCTGGGCGGCCTCGATGTGCCGTGACGTGCGGAAGGGCATCGGAGGCGGCTACGCGCGGTCGGGCATCTGAGGCGGCCGCCCTGCGGTGACTCCCGTCAACCGTCACCGTCCTCGGCAGCCGCCTCCAGTGAGGCCAGCGCTGTCGCCGGGTCCCGGGAAGCTACGCCGCCGGGAACCCAGCGTCCGCGCTCCTCGCGATACGGCCACCAACGCCCGTCCCGCCCCAGCCGCAACTGGACCGGCGCACCCACGACGGTCCACCGGTTGCCGACGGACCGCAGCGACGGTCGCTCCTCGTCTTCCCACGCCTCCTCAAGGGTGGCACGCGCGCGTGCGAGCGTTTCGCCCGAGACGATCCACTCCTCCTCCAGCACGGCCAGCGCGTCCGCACCTCCGAGCTCCCACGCGCGCGTGGCCGGCGCCAGACTCTCCCGGTCACGTGCCGAGCCCTCCGCCAGCCGGTCCGCCACCTCCTCCAAGGGCCCGCCGAGCGCCAGCCGCACCGCGTCCTGGGCGGTCGTCAACTCCTCGGCGAGACCGGTTTGTTCCGTTCCGGCATGCAGGGCCTCGGCGAGGAGCCGGTGCGCTTCCGCGGCGGTCCGGGCGGCCAGGTACCGCAGCGCGTCCGGATCGATGCCCGCTGGGGGTGGGGTGTCGGTGACGAAGGAGGGCGGCGTGCCGGGCTCCGCGGGCAGGTCCGGCAGGGCGGGCAGCGGCGGCAGGATGTCGCCGGCCGCATACGCCTCCGTGGCGTCCACGCCCTCGTCTGCGGATGCCTCCGCAGCGGGTGGCGCACTGCGGGCCTGGAGGTCGGTCAGCAGCGCCCGTTCGCCCCGTCCCCGCATCAGGAGCAGGGCCAGCGGGTCCTGGTCCAGCAGCCGTGCCACCTGGTAGCACAGGGCCGCGGTGTGCCCGCAGTGGTCCCAGGCGCCGCAGTCGCACTGCGCCTCCAGGTCGCCCATGCCCGGCAGCAGTTCGACGCCGGCCGCCGCCGCGTCCTCGACGAGATGCGGCGGCATGTCGCGATCCAGGAGGGCCGCGACGTGTCCGGCCCGCTCGACCGTCATGTCCAGCAGGCGGTTCCACTGCTCGCCGTCGAGCTCCGCCAACAGGACGTCGGCGCGGTGGGCGCTGCGGTCGCGGTCCTGGACCACGGCGGTGATGCGCCCCGGCCGGACGGACACCGCACCCACGGCTCCCGCGCGGGTGAGCCTGCGCCCGGCCTTGAGCTGAGCCGAGTCCAGTGCGGCGTCCTCCAGGGCCTTCAACCAGGCCCGGCCCCACCACGTGTGCGCGAAGGCCCGCCCGTGCGGGGGCGGCAGCGGCGCGAACGTGCGCTCGCTGTCGGCGTCGTGCCGGCTCATCGTGTTCCCCCTCGCAGCTCGACCAGATCGGCCAGCTCGGCATCCGTCAGCTCCGTGAGAGCGGCCTCGCCGGAGCCCAGCACCGCCTCGGCGAGCTCCTGCTTGCGGGCCAGCATCTCGGCGATACGGTCCTCGACGGTTCCCTCGGCGATCAGCCGGTGCACCTGGACGTGCCGGTTCTGGCCGATCCGGTGGGCCCGGTCGGTGGCCTGGGCCTCGACGGCCGGGTTCCACCAGCGGTCGTAGTGCACGACGTGCTCGGCACGGGTGAGGTTCAGGCCCGTGCCGGCGGCCTTCAACGACAGCAGGAAGACGGGTACCTCGCCGTCCTGGAACCGCCGCACCATCGCCTCCCGGCCGGCGACGGGCGTGCCGCCGTGCAGGAGCTGAGACGGCACTCCGCGTGCCGTCAGATGCCGTTCCAGCAGGCGTGCCATGCGCACGTACTGGGTGAAGACCAGAACACTCGACCCCTCGGAGAGGATGGTGTCGAGAAGTTCGTCCAGCAGCTCCAGCTTCCCGGAGCGCCCGCCGGTCCTCGGCAGCTCCTCCTTCAGGAACTGCGCCGGATGGTTGCAGATCTGCTTCAGTCCCGTCAGCAACTTCATGATCAGTCCGCGTCGCGCCATGCTGTCGGCTCCCGAGATCTGCGCCAGCGTCTCGCGCACCACCGCCTCGTACAGCGCGGCCTGTTCCTCGGTGAGCGACACGGCGCGGTCCGTCTCGGTCTTCGGCGGCAGCTCCGGCGCGATCCCCGGGTCCGCCTTGCGCCGCCGCAGCAGGAACGGCCGTACCAGCCGCGAGAGCCGCTCGGCGGCGGCCGGGTCCCCGCCGCCCTCGACGGCCCGCGCGTATCGGCTGCGGAAGGTGCCGAGCCGGCCCAGCAGCCCCGGGGTCGTCCAGTCGAGAATCGCCCACAACTCCGACAGGTTGTTCTCCACCGGGGTGCCGGTGAGCGCCACGCGTGCGCGTGCGCCGACGGAACGCAGCTGTCGGGCGGTCGCCGAGTACGGGTTCTTCACGTGCTGTGCCTCGTCCGCCACGACCATGCCCCACGACACCTCCCCGAGCCGGCGGGCGTCCAGGCGCAGCGTGCCGTACGTGGTCAGCACGAACTCCCCGTCGCCGACGCCGTCCAGGCCCCGGCCGGGTCCGTGGAAACGGCGCACCGGGGTGCCCGGTGCGAACCGCTCGATCTCCCGCTGCCAGTTGCTCATCAGCGAGGTCGGACACACCACGAGAGTGGGACCGGCCGTCGACGTCCTGGCCTGCCGGTGCAGATGCAGGGCGATCAGCGTGATCGTCTTGCCGAGCCCCATGTCGTCGGCGAGACAGCAGCCCAACCCCAGAGACGTCATTCGGGCCAGCCAACTCAGCCCCCGCAGCTGATAGTCCCGAAGGGTGGCCGCGAGCGCTGCGGGCTGTCCGACGGGCTCGTGCGCCTCGGGTTCCGCGAGCCGCTCGCGCAGGGCTTCCAGCCAGCCTGTGGGGTGTACGGCGACCAGGTGGCCGTCGACCTCGGTGGAGCCCGTCAGGGCGGCGCTGAGGGCGTCGACGGGCGCGATCCGGCGAGCGTGCCGCGCGCGGGCCCGCTGAGCCTCCCGGGGGTCGACCAGAACCCACTGGTCTTGCAGTCGCACGACGGGGCGTTTGGCCTCGGCGAGCAGGTCCAAATCCTCCCGCGTCAGCCGCCGGTCGCCCAGCGCGAAGCGCCAGTCGAAGGCGAGCAGCGCGTCGGCGGACAGCGACGACGGCGCGTCCGACTCGTCCCGGTGGGCCGTCGCCTCGCCCTCCGGCGGACCGATCACCGCGCCGACGGTCAGCCCGCGGGCCGGTTCCTTCGGCCAGTGCACGTCGACTCCGGCCGCGGCGAGCGCCCCGGTGCCCTCGGAGAGAAGCTCGGTGATCTCCTCGTCGGCGAGCTCGACCGCGTCCGGCACGCTCGCCGACAAAAGCGGTGCGAGCGGCGGCCACGCCCGGGCCGCGCGCCGCAACGCCAACAGAGTGTCCAGGCGCGCGCGGGGGCCGAAGCCCCTGGCGGTGTGCGCGGCGGTGTCCCACATGTCGGCGGCATCCGCCACGAGCCCCGGATCGTGCACGCCGTGCACCTGGGGCACCGCCCGGAACGTCACCGCCGTGTCGTCCGGGGCCGGGTCCGCGAGGCCGGTCACCTCGATCCGCAACGACAGCCGTACACCGGCGTCGTGACCCGCGGCGACGTCGGCGGCCCAGTCCCGCAGTTCCGGCCTGCGCCGCGCCTCGCGCGCCGCGTAGGCGGGGCCGCCGGTCACCAGCGGTGCCGCGGGGGAGCGCGGCACGGTGTCGGCGACCGCGTCCAGGAAAGCGCGCAGCAGCCGTTCCGGGTCCGGCAGGCGCCAGGGCTCGGTGCCGTTCAGCGGTGTGGCGTGCGCCTCCGGCGGCATTGCGGCGGCCAGCCGGCGCACCTGCTCGGCGTCCTCCGGGGACAGCGGACCGACGCGCCAGGCGTCGTGGTCGCCGGGCGACAGACCGGGCAGCAGCAGTCCACGCGCCACCAGGTGCAGTGCGAGTACGGCCGCGGCGCCCCAGAAAGCCGTCGCCCGGGGCCCGTTCGCGTCGGCACGCGCGCGTGTGAGGACCGGCAGTGCCGCCCGCACCGGCAGCACGGCGGCGGGCACGTCGATCTGTTCGAGACCGTCCTCACCCGGCAGGACGACGCCCACCGCACGGGCACTTCCGGCCGCGACCGACGGAGGGGCGGCGCCGTCGGGCCGCCAGAAGGCGACGGCGCCGGCACGTGCCGGGTCGCCGGGCAGAAAGACAGCGCGGCAGCGGGTCAGCTCATGGATCTCGGACGGTGTGGCCAGAAGGATCCTCTGCACGGCGAACCGCACTCCTCAAATTTGACTAATGAGGTCGGGAGGGTCGAGGGTACAGCAATCCGGCCCAAGATCCACCGCGGTCGCCGCCCACCGGAATTCCTCACCCTGGGGGTGCTGTCAACCCCCCTGTGCGCCCCGGGCTGGCACCAGGCCGTACACGGGTGGTGGCGTCATGGTCGCCGACTGTCGTCGGTCCGTACGTTTCTACAGGTCAGACCGTTGCCCGAGGAGCCGGAGACCGGACATGCCCGAGCCCGTCACAGCCGTCGTCGAACCGATCCCCGCCGCGCGCGCCGCACCGCCCTCCGCGAGCGAGTTCACGCCTTTGCTGCGCACGGTCAAGGGCCAGGGCCTCCTGGAGCGGCGCCACACCTGGTACGCGCTCGGCATCGCCGTCAACGCGCTCGCCCTGGCGTGCGTGGTCACCGGAGTCGTCCTTACCGGCGACTCCTGGTGGTCCCTCCTCCTGGCCCCGCCGCTGGCGGTCTTCTCCGCCCGTACCGCGTTCATAGGCCACGACGCCGGACACTCCCAGATCACCGGCCACAAGGCCCGCGCCCGGGCCATCGGCCTGATCCACGGCAACCTGCTGCTGGGGATGAGCTACGCCTGGTGGAACGACAAGCACAACCGTCACCACGCCAACCCCAACCACATCGACAAGGACCCGGACGTCGTCGCCGACGTCCTGGTCTTCACCGCCGCACAGGCGGCACACCGTTCGGGCCTCCGCCGCTGGCTCACCCGCAACCAGGCCTGGCTCTTCTTCCCGCTCACTCTCCTCGAAGGCGTTGCCCTGAAGGTCCACGGCTTCAAGGACCTGCGCCGACAGCCCCTCCGGGAGCGCGCGGTCGAGGGCAGCCTCCTCGTGGCGCACGTCGCCGCGTACGCGACGCTGCTGCTCATCACGCTGTCACCGGGCAAGGCGCTCGCGTTCGCCGCCCTGCACCATGCGCTGTTCGGCCTGCACCTGGGACTGGCCTTCGCTCCGAACCACAAGGGCATGGAGATGCCGGACCCCACCGGCGAGCGGTGGGGACATCTGCGCCGGCAGGTCCTCACCTCGCGCAACATCCGCGGCGGAGTGCTGACCGACTGGTTTCTCGGCGGCCTCAACTACCAGATCGAGCACCACCTCTTCCCCAGCATGCCGCGCCCCCATCTGCGTCTGGCCCGGCCTCTGGTGCGCGCCCACTGCGAGGAGTTGGGTATCCCCTACGCGGAGACCGGGCTCGTCGACTCCTACCGGCAGGCCCTGCTCCATCTGCACGAGGTGGGGGAGCCCCTCCGGCCGGCACGGTCATAAAGGGCTCTCAGGGACGAGTCGGGGTCACGACTCAGGGTCGTCTCAGGGTCGCGGCCCGGAACCGTGGGGAGCCCGGGCCCGTTTTCAGGACAGAGAGCGGCAGTGGCCGCGAAGGAGGCGACGCACATGTCGAGGAACGCGAAGATCGCCATAGGAGGTGTGGCGCTCGGGCTCTTCCTGTGGATCTGGCTGCCCTTCTGGGCGGTGGTCCTGATAGTCATCGGAATCCCGACGGCCGCATACCTCACGCTGGACCCCTCACAGCGGCGCAGGCTGCGCCGCATCAACCGCAAGGAGCTGGGCCGCTGAGGCGCTACCGCGACGAGGCACCCGGATCGGCAAGCGCGCACGAGTCGACCACATCGCCGCTCGAAGGCCGTGCGACGGTGTGGTCGGCGGGCGGCCGCGTGCCCTTCTCCACCCAGGAGACCAGCGCGTCGAAGGCCGACCGGTAGCAGGGCAGGATGGGCCGCAGCCGGTCCGGATAGGTGTCGTAGAGGCCGTCGACGTGTGTGCCGCCCTGGATCGTGTAGTAGCGGTGCAGGGGGCCACGGCCGCTCGCGCCGACCATGCGCGCGTACACGTCCGAGTCGGCCGCCTTCGGCAGCAGGGCGTCGAGGTCGCCGTGCAGCGTGATCAGCGGCCTGCCGATCCGACCGGTCAGCGACACCCGGGCCACGGCCCGGTGCACGGCGGCGGGGCGTGCCGCGTAGTCGTAGGTGGCGTCGGAGGCGCAGGGGGCCAGGATCTGGTCCGCGGTGCTCCCGGCGGACGGACCGGGGCAGCCCAGGTCGTAACCGGGGTCGAACTCGGCGCGGTAGATCTTCTGTGTGACTCCCCAGTAGGCCTTCTCGTGATACGGCCACAGGAACTCGGAACCTCGTGCGAAACCGACCGCGTACATGTCCTCGTCCCGGGCCGAGCCCAGTGTCCGGGCCACGGCGGTGGGCAGGGAGGTGAGCAGGTTGGGTCCGTCCGCGGTCCACAGCGCGCCCTCCCAGTCCACGCCTCCGTCGTACAGCTCCGGATGGTTCTCCAGCTGCCACCGGGTGAGATAGCCGCCGTTGGAGATGCCCGTCATGTACGTGCGGCTCGGGGCCTGCCCGTACCGCTGGGCCACCGCGCGCCTGGCCGCTCGCGTGAGCTGGGTGGTGCGCGCGTTCCATTCGGCGATCGCGTCACCGGGGCGGGTCCCGTCCCGGTAGAAGTCCGCGCCGCTGTTGCCCTTGTCGGTCGCCGCGTAGGCGTAGCCCTCGGCCAGCACCTGGTCCGAGATCGCCTTGTCCGTCGCGTACTGCCGGCGCGTGCCCGGTGCGCCGGTGACCACCAGGCCGCCGTTCCAGTGGTCCGGCAGCCGGATCACGAACTGCGCGTCGTGCGCCCAGCCATGGGTGGTGTTGAAGTGGGAGGAGTCCGGGAAGTACCCGTCGATCTGCAGCCCGGGCACCCCTGACGGAGTGCGCGTGCC
This sequence comes from Streptomyces sp. C1-1, assembly GCF_050214755.1. Taxonomy (NCBI): domain Bacteria; kingdom Bacillati; phylum Actinomycetota; class Actinomycetes; order Kitasatosporales; family Streptomycetaceae; genus Streptomyces; species Streptomyces sp. C1-1. The sequence continues at coordinate 8,557,698 of NZ_CP189826.1, forward strand.
GGCGGCCGTGAGCCCCGCCTGATCGGCCGAGTCGGTGTACGGCGTCCCGGCCAGCCCGGTCGTGGTCAGGTCGGGCAGACACGCGTCGCGCTGCAGGGCCGCGCCCGGTACGCGCACCCGCTCCTGCCGGGCGCAGTGCTCCCCGCCCACCGCCGCGGCCGACGCATGAGCCGGCCACGCCAGGGCCGCCGCGAGCAACGTGGCGGCAGCGAGCGGAACACCGCGGATGGGACGCATGACGGGCCTCCTGAGGCAGCGCTGGGTAGGCGGCGCCCGAGTGAGACGGGCGCCGAGAGCTGCCTCATGGTGCGGTCAGGCGTTCAGCGCATCCATGGGTCGGGACCCCATGGAAGGAGGCCGTCATATGGGGGAGCAGCACAGGCGGCCTTATGGGGGAGCAGCACAGGTGGCGCCCGCCCGGTGGCTCAGCTCGGGCGCACGGCCATCTTGTCCAGGGCCTCCAGCAGCCCCGGCAGCTCCGGCCCCCGGCCCACCGGCAGCACCTCGCCGGGCTCCGCGTCGAGGAGCACGAAGGCGATGTCGTCGGTCCGGGCCACCAGCGACCAGCCGGGACCGTCGGCGCGCAGGGTGCGCGCGTCGCCCGGGGCGAACGACGAGCGGACGCGGCCGAGCGGCGGCGGCGACTCGACGTACGCGCGCGCCTCGGCCAGTACACGCCGAATCCCGTTGTGCCCGGCGGACTTCACCTGCCGACCGTCGGCCCCCGACTCACCCGAATCGCTCGACTCACCGGACTTGTCCGGCTCGCCCTGGCCGGCCTCATCGGCGTCCTGCGAGCCCTCACCGGCCGCCGAGGCCCCGTCCGCGCCCGCGAAGGCGCCGTCGTCGATCTGCTCCCGCCACAGGGCCCACTGGAGCGCGATCTCGTCGGCGCCCAGCCGCCGCTGGGCCGGACCCCAGGTGGTCGTGTCCGGCGGCGCCAGCGGCGCACGCTCCGCGACCTCGGGAGCGGGGTCGTGCGGCTCGGGCACGCCGGGGGCCGCGACGGCGACCGCGAGCGGCCAGCCCGGCAGAGCCGCCACGACCGAACGCTCGTCGGGCGACAGGTCGTACTCCATGCCGCAGTCCCACGACGCGATGGCGACGGCGACCAGCGACACGTCGTCGACCACGACGGTCCACCGCGCGCCGTCCCCGTCCTGGCCGATCACCAGGCCGTAACCATCGGCGAGCGGCGCGAGGCCGAGCGCCGCGCAGGCCTCCGGATAGTCGTCGCCCAGCACGCTCGGAAACTTCGCCGGCGTCAGCAGCACCGCCGTGAGCACATAGAGCGCGTCGTCCGCGGCGGCGACGGCGCCCTCGTCCGTCCCGGCCATCCCAGCCTCCCCATCGTTCGTCCAACGGCGCGCACCCTAATGCGCGCGGAAGGCGCTTGTCACGACTCGCAAGCACACCCGGAGCTGCAGTTTTCCGGGTGGACGGGGCGAATCGACCTCCGGCCGGTGCGCGCGTCAGGCCGCCGGAAGCCCGAGCAGGGTGCGGGCCACGGCCCGCGGGGACTCGTCCCGCTCCCGGGCCAGCGCGATCAACGCACGGCAGGCCAGCTCGTTGACCCCGAAGGACAGCGCCTCCGGGGACACCCAGCCCGCCGCCTCGTCGATCCGCTCCTGGTCGTCCTCGGCGCACGCCGAGACGTACGCGGCAGCGGCTTCGAAAAGATTGTGTGTACGTTTGTCCCGGCCGTCGTTCATCCCCCCGCGCGCGGCGGTGAGGAATCTGGCACCGGACTTGCGCAGCCTGCCCCACATACTGATCGCCTTCCCCCTGCGTCGTTGCCCTGACACATCGTCCATCTCCTGCCCCTCAACGTAGAGTTGGAGTCCCGACGGCAGAAGGGGGAGGACGCGGTGAAGCGCTTCGAGCGGCTCGAGGAGATCCGGCGGCTGGACCCGTACCGGGACGCATCCGAGATCTACCGTCTCAGCTCGGCCTACGAGTTCCCATGGGACTACACCCGCGCGCTGGAACTGGCCCTCTACCGGACGTACGCGGTGCCCGCCATCGGCCGGCTGCTCGCCGAGACGGCGGAACTGACCGAGCGCGCCCAGAAGCGGTACGACGACACCACGCTGCTGCTCGACGCCGTCGTGGAGCACGGCTTCGGCAGCGCGGAGGGCCGCACGGCGATCCGCCGGATCAACCGGATGCACCGCAGCTATGAGATCGGCAACGACGACATGCGCTACGTCCTGTGCACGTTCGTGGTGATGCCCAAGCGGTGGATCGACGCCTACGGCTGGCGCAGGCTGTCACGGCACGAGATCGTCGCCACCGCCGAGCACTACCGCACCCTCGGCCGCCACATGGGTATCCAGGACATCCCCGGGTCCTACGAGGAGTTCGAAGCGCTTCTCGACGACTACGAGGAGGCCCACTTCGCGTGGGACGCCGGCGCGCGGCGGGTCTCCGACGCCACGCTCGACCTGATGGCCTCCTGGTATCCGCGCCCGCTTGCCCCCCTCCTGCGCACCTCGACTCTCGCCCTCCTCGACGACCGCCTCCTGCGGGCTTTCCGCTACTCGCCGCCGAGCCCCGCCACGCGCGCGCTGGTGCGCCGCGGGGTACGCGCGCGTGGACGGTTCGTGCGCCTGATGCCGCCGCGGCGGACACCGCACCACGCGCGGCAGAACTGGGAGGTCAAGGGCTACCCGGACGGCTACACGCTGGAGCGGCTGGGCACCTGGCCGGTTCCGGGCGTGCGGGGCTGTCCCGTTCGGCACCTGGACGTGTCAGCCGGCGAGTGAGCCGGTCCGATCCTCCCGCACGGCCAGGGCGAGGAAGCGGGTGTCCTCGTCGGCGTAGGACGTCATCCGCCATCCCGAAGCGGCCAGCAGGGGTCGGAGGTTGGGCTCCGCGCGCAGGTCGTCCGGAGTGATCCGGCGGCCCTGGCGCGCGGCGAGCGCCGACCGGCCGATGGGGTGGAACAGGGCGAGCACGCCGCCGGGACGCACCACCCGGGCCAACTCCCGCAGACCGTCGGCCGGCCGGGGCAGATGCGCGATCAGCCCGGCGGCGAACACCGCGTCCAGCGACCGCGACCGCAGCGGCAGCGCGGCCACGTCTGCCAGCAGCAGCTGCCCGTCGCGGTCCCTGCCCGCCCGTACGGCGGCCTGGAGCATGGCCGGGGTCAGATCGGCCCCGACGACCACTCCCGTGGCCCCCACGGCGGCACGCAGGGGCGTCAGGGCCCGCCCGGTGCCGCAGCCGGCGTCGAGCACCCGGTCGCCCTCCCGCAACCCGAGGTCGGCGACCGCGGAGGCGTAGGCGGGCCCGTCGTCGGGGAACCGGCTGTCCCAGTCGGCGGCGCGGGCACCGAAGAACTCCTGCACATGTGTGTGGTCGTCGCTCATGTTCCGCATGATCCCTCACCGCCACGGATGACGCCCTGGTGCGCACGTTCGGGCGTGACCCGGTCTTTCAGGCGCACCGCTGCGTCATATTGCAGCACCTTTCGAAATGCGCCCCCTTTGTGCGCCTGTGCTCCCAGTAGCGTCCCGGGGCCATGGGACACCTGGACCACGCCACCTTCGGCTGGCTGACCCCCGTACTGTCGTACGTGATGGCCTGCATAGGCGCCGCACTCGGGCTGCGCTGCACGGTCCGCGCCCTCGGCGCCACCGGACGCTCGCGCCGCAACTGGCTGCTCACCGCCGCCTCCGCCATCGGCACCGGCATCTGGACCATGCACTTCGTCGCCATGCTCGGTTTCGGCGTCAGCGGCACCGACATCCGCTACGACGTGCCGCTGACCATCGTGAGCCTGCTCGTCGCCATGCTCGTCGTCTGCGGCGGGGTCTTCGCCGTCGGCTACAGCAAGGACCGCACCCGGGCGCTGCTCCTCGGCGGACTCGCCACCGGCATCGGCGTGGCGAGCATGCACTACCTGGGCATGGCAGCGGTACGGCTGCACGGCCACGTCGGCTACGACCCGGCCCTCGTCGCGCTCTCCGTGCTGATCGCCGTCGTCGCGGCCACGGCGGCCCTGTGGGCGGGGCTCAACATCAAGTCGCCGGTCGCCGTCAGCCTCGCCTCGCTGATCATGGGCGCCGCGGTCACCAGCATGCACTACACCGCGATGTTCGCGGTGCGGGTCGACGTCGTGCCCTCCGGCCAGGCCCTGCCCGGGGCCACGGCGATGCAGTTCATCTTCCCCCTCGCCGTCGGCCTCGGGTCCTACCTGTTCCTGACCTCCGCCTTCGTCGCGCTCTCGCCGACGACCGGGGAGCGCGAGGCGTCCGCCTCGGCCCAGCGGCCGGTCGAGAGCGCCGTCCCCTAGGCACGGGTCCGGCCCGACGGCACGCATCCAAACCACTCCCGAGCGAGGAGTCCATGCGCACACCCCGTAGGACGTCCACCAGCGGCGCCGAGACGCCCCCCGGGTCTCTCCCGCGCGGTCGGCGCGCCCACGCCGGACCGCCGGCCGACGAGCGCGAGCAGGAGTACGACGGCTCGGCGCCGCGGGAGCAGCCCACGCGCGCGACGCGGCGGCGAATACGCCCGCGCACCATCCGGGCCAGGATCGTCTGCCTGCTGATGGTGCCGGTCGTCTCGCTGCTGGCCCTGTGGGCCTACGCCACCGTCACCACCGCCCAAGGCGTCTCCGGACTGCGGCAGTTGCAGCGCGTCGACGACGAGATCCGCACGCCCGTCGCCGAGGCCGTCGCCGCCCTCCAGGCCGAACGCACCGCCGCGGTGCGCTGCGCCGCCGATCCGTCGCCCCGGCACAGGAACGAGTACAAACGGCTCGCGGACCGCACCGACCGGGCCGTGGCCCGGCTGCGGCTCGGTGACGACAGCACCGTCGCCGACGGAACGGAACTCCCCGCAGACGTGGCCCGACGGCTCAAGACATTCGTCACCGGCGCCGGACAGCTGACTCCCCTGCGCACCGCCGCCCTGGACCACCGCACCGACTGGACCCGGGCGTACGGGGGCTACACGAGCGCCATCGCCACCGCCTTCGGGGTCGGCGGCGCGCTCGGCGGCATCCGGGACGCCGACCTCGGCACCGACGCGCGCGTGCTGCTCGAGTTCTCCCGCGCGGGCGAAGCTCTCGCCCAGGAGGACGCGATACTGGCCGGCGCGGACCGCGTCGACGGTCTCAGCGGCGCCGGACTGACGCTGTTCACCGGCGCCGTGGACACCCGCCGGACCCTCACCGGGATCGCCGTCGCCGACCTCCACGGCACCGAGCGCGACACCTGGCACGACCTCGCCGGCAGCAGCGCCTACAGGGCCGTCGGCACCGCCGAGAACCGCGTCCTGGCCGGCACCCCGGGCCCGCTGAGGGCCACGGCGTCGCAAGACACCTGGAACAGCGCCCACGCACGCGTACAGGCCGGCATGCGCGCCATCGAGGCCGACGCCGGACACGAGGTCGCCGGCCGGGCCGATCCGTTCACCCGCGGCCTGCTCACCCCCGCCGGCGCCGCCGTCCTCCTTGGCCTCGCCGCCGTGGCCGCCTCGCTCGTCATCTCCGTGCGCATCGGCCGCGGTCTCGTCGTCGAGCTGGTGGGCCTGCGCAACAGTGCCCTGGAGATCGGCCGGCGCAGCCTCCCCGAGGCGATGCGGAAGCTGCGCGCCGGCGACGAGATCGACATCCGCTCCGAGGCCCCGCACGGACCGCCCGCCGAGGACGAGGCCGGACAGGTCGCCGAGGCCCTGGGCATAGTGCACCGCGCCGCCCTGCGGGCCGCCGTCGAGCGCGCCGAACTCGCCAGCGGCATCTCGGGCGTCTTCGTCAACCTCGCCCGCCGCAGCCAGGTCCTCGTCCACCGCCAGCTGACCCTGCTCGACAGCATGGAGCGCCGCTCCGACGACCCGAACGAACTGAGCGACCTCTTCCGGCTCGACCACCTCACCACCCGGATGCGGCGGCACGCCGAGAGCCTGATCATCCTCTCGGGGGCGGCGCCCGGCCGTGCCTGGCGCATGCCGGTGTCGCTGACCAACGTGGTGCGCGCGGCCGTGTCCGAGGTCGAGGACTACGCGCGCGTGGAGGTACGACAGCTCCCCGAGGCGTCCGTGATGGGCGCGGCCGTCGCCGACCTCACCCACCTGCTGGCCGAACTCGTCGAGAACGCCGCCCAGTTCTCCCCACCGCACACGCGTGTGCGCATCACGGGAGAACCCGTCGGCAACGGCTACGCTCTGGAAGTCGAGGACCGCGGCCTGGGCATGGGCAAGGAGACCCTGGCCGAGGCCAACCGGCGCATCGCCCAGTCCGAGGCGCTCGACCTCTTCGACAGCGACCGGCTCGGCCTCTTCGTGGTCAGCAGGCTCGCGGCCCGCCACGGCGTCAAGGTGCAACTGAGCACCTCCCCGTACGGCGGCACCACCGCGGTCGTCCTGTTGCCGACCGCACTTCTGCACGCCGACGCGGCGGAACGTTCTCCCGGCAAGGCGGCGGACCCGCAGCGGCCGGTGGAACGCGAGTACGCGCGCGTACCCGCCCCCACGTCGCCCAAGGAGTCCGTGCACGCCCTTGCCGAGCGGCCGGCGCTGTCGGCACCCGCACCCGCCACGGCGGAACCGGCGTCCGACCCCCCACCCCCTGGAGTGACCGCCTTGCGCCTGCACCGTCCCGAGGACGACGTCGAAGCATCGGACGACCTGCCCCGCCGGGTGCGCCAGGCGAGCCTCGCCCCCCAGTTGCGCGGGCACCGCGCCGAGGAACCGGCCCAGCGGCCCTCCGGCCCCCTCGCAGACGAACAGCGCACCCCGGAGGTCGTACGGGAGCGCATGGCGGCCTACCGCGACGGCTGGGCGCGCGGCGGTGGCAGGCAACCGGGCCGCGGTGCCGGCCCGGAATCCACAGCGGGCAGCGACAGCAGCGAAGGAGATCGCGCATGATCCAGGATCCGAGCACGAGGGCCGCCCAGCGGGGTGGTGAACTCGACTGGCTGCTGGACGACTTGGTGCTGCGCGTGGCCGAGGTGCGGCACGCCGTGGTGCTGTCCAACGACGGACTCGCCGTGGGCGCGTCCACCGATCTGCGCCGTGAGGACGCGGAACACCTCGCCGCCGTCGCCTCCGGCTTTCACAGCCTGGCCAAGGGCGCGGGCCGCCACTTCGGGGCCGGCGGCGTGCGCCAGACCATGGTGGAGATGGACGACGCCTTCCTGTTCGTGGCCGCCGCGGGCGACGGCTCCTGCCTGGCCCTGCTGACCGCCGTGACCGCCGACATCGGCCTGGTCGCCTACGAGATGGCGCGGCTGGTCAAGCGAGTCGGCGAGCACCTGTACACAGCGCCGCGCGTCGCCGCGCGGCCGCCCGCCGCCCGATGAGGCGCGAGGGCGGTCCGCGCACATGAACCTCGACAGGACCGGCGTCCCACAGCAGCCGGGCAGCCAGTGGTACGACGGCGAGGCCGGGCCCCTCGTGCGGCCGTACGCCATGACGGGAGGGCGAACCCGGCCCGGGCCGACCGGCGTCCGTTTCGACCTGATCGCCCTGGTCACCCTGGACCTTGGCGCGCCCGGCGGGGCGGACGACGCGGCGCTCGGCCCGGAGCACCGGACCCTGATCGCCCTGTGCCGCACGGAGACGCAGTCGGTCGCCGAACTCGCCGCCGGCGCCGACCTGCCCGTGGGCGTGGTCCGTGTACTCCTCGGTGACCTGCTGGAGTTCGGCCGCGTCACCGTGAGCCGTCCCGTGCCTCCCGCCCAGCTTCCCGACGAACGGATTCTGCGCGAAGTGATCGAGGGATTGCGGGCGCTGTGACGAACGTCGACGACCAGACGCGTATGGACGCCCACCGTTTCCGGTACACCCGAGAGAAGTGATCGATGATCTCCGAGCACCCCGAGCACCCCGAGCACCCCGAGCAGCCCGAGCACTCCGACGCCCAGGGCGGTGAGACGGCCGCGCTCGCGTTGAAGATACTGGTCGCCGGCGGGTTCGGCGTGGGCAAGACCACCCTGGTGGGCGCGGTCAGCGAGATCAAGCCGCTGCGCACCGAGGAACTGCTCAGCGAGGCCGGTCAGTCGGTGGACGACACCGGCGGCGTGGACCAGAAGGTCACGACGACCGTCGCCATGGACTTCGGCCGCATCACCATCCGCTCCGGCCTGTCCCTCTACCTTTTCGGCACACCGGGTCAGGACCGCTTCTGGTTCCTGTGGGACGAGTTGGCCCAAGGGGCGCTGGGCGCCGTCGTCCTCGCCGACACCCGCAGGCTCGACGACTGCTTTCCCGCGGTCGACTACTTCGAGCACCGGCACATCCCGTTCGTGGTGGCCGTCAACTGCTTCACGGGCGCCCGCAGGTACACGGCCCAGGAGGTCTCTCGCGCCCTCGACCTGGACCGGGGTACGCCGGTGGTGCTCTGCGACGCCCGGGACCGCGACTCGGGGAAGGAGGTGCTGATCCGGCTCGTCGAGTACGCCGGGCGGATGCACACCGCCCGGCTGCTCGACTCGGTCGGCTGACGCCCCACGCCGCCCGGTGGACGGTCAGCCGGAGACGGCCTTCTCCGCCAGAACCTTGTCGATCGCCATCCGCACGAGGAGTTCGCCGGGTACGCCGTTGCGGGCCCCGAACTCCTCCGCCCGCTCCTCGCCCATGTACCGGGCCCCGATGCGGGTGGCCCAGTACCGCAGTTCCTCCGGGTCCTCCGAGATCCGGGCCCGGCCCTGCAGCACGACGTAGTCGTAGGGCGGCCGGTCGTCGTCCACGCACAGCGCGGCACGCCCGTCGCGGGCCAGATTCCGCCCCTTCACACTGGACTTCGCGGTGTTGAACACGACGTCGTCCCCGTCCAGCACGAACCAGATCGGCGTCACATGCGGGCTCCCATCGGCCCGGACGGTCGAGAGTTTCGCGGTGCGGGTGCCGTACGAGACGAATGCCCGCCATTCCTCATCGGTCATCTTCTGTGCCATGCCCCCATCCTCCTTGCTCGTGGGCCTGGTGTGGGGAAGGCTGACGGGCAGATCCTCCGGCCAGGGGGAGTCGTCACACGGGGAGTTTTCGACCATGGTGCAGAACCAGACACTTGGCTGGCTGCTGGACGATCTGACCGAGCGGGTGGAACAGGTGCGGCACGCCCTGGTCCTGTCCAACGACGGACTGGTCACCGGCGCGAGCACGGGCCTCAGGCGTGAGGACGCCGAGCATCTCGCCGCCGTCTCGTCCGGACTGCACAGCCTGGCCAAGGGCTCGGGACGCCACTTCGGCGCGGGCGGAGTGCGTCAGACGATGGTGGAGTTCGACGACGCCGTGCTGTTCGTCACCGCGGCCGGCGCGGGCAGCTGTCTGTGCGTGCTCAGCGCGGCGGAGGCCGACATCGGCCAGATCGCCTACGAGATGACCCTGCTCGTCAACCGGGTCGGCGAGCACCTCGACATCGAGGCCCGCCAACCCGATCCGGCCTCGGCGAAAGACTTCTGACCTGCAAGTTCTCCCTCTCCCGTGGAGTTATCCACAGGCCGCCACAAGATCCGCCGAAACGGCTACGGTTTTTTCCGAGGCCGCGCGGACGGCGCGGACCACCGACTCCACGGGGGAGACCAGCCATGTCAGGCAACATCGTCACGCCATCGTCCCGCACCCGCACGACCCGCACGACCCGCACGACCTGCACGACCTGCACGCCCAGCCGGGCGGCTCGGGGACTGGGCCTCAAACGGGGCGAGTTCGACCTCGCCGTTCATCTCGGACACATCCGGACCGTCCCCGACGAAGGCGGTGGTGGACGGCGCGTCCCACGGGCGGAGGTCGACCGGCTGTGTGCCGGGGAGGGCTTTCCCGAGACCCTGCGCAAACGCGTCGAGACCGTGGGCACCAGGGAAGGAGCCGGCCTGCTCGACGTGTCCGTGGGCCGGTTCACGCGACTGGCGCGCCTCGGCGTCGTCGTGCCGGTGAAGTTCTATCTCAACCGCTACCGGGCAGTCGTCTGGCTCTATCTCGCCGAGGAACTGCAGCAGTTCGCGGCGGACGAGAACAACGCGTCCCTGCTGAGCGGGCGCACACCACCGGGACTGCGGGAACAGCTGAAGGAGGGCCTGGACGTCCGGGCGCGCAACTGGCGGGTACGGCACCTTGGCTTCCTGCGGCGGCAGAGCGCCGGCCACCCATGGGCGCAGGCGGCGGCCGTCGCCTCACTGCTCGACCCGGCCCGACTCGCGGAGATCGTGCAGGACCCCTACGAGCGCACTCACCTGAGCCGGTTCCTGCCCAAGCCCATGGCGTACGGCGCCCCCGATTCGCCGACCGCACAGGTGGCCGAGCGAATCCTGCGGGCCGCCGACCCCGACGAGATCGCCTGGTACCGCGCCGACCTCGAACAGGCGGTGAGCGCCGCCCGCGCCGCCCAGCCCGCACCCCGCCCCGCTCCGGCCTCCGCTCCGGCCCTCGGAACGACCCGACCACAGCGGCCGCCCGCGGCGCCCGGCGCGCCGCATCAGCACCCGCCGTTTGTGGAGAGGCGACGGCCCCGCGGCCTGCTCGGCCGGTTGTGCCGCAGGAACGCGTGAGCTACAGCCGGCGGAACAGACCCTCCTGGACCACGGACACCAGCAGCCGACCCTCCACGTCGTAGATCCGTCCACGGGCCAGGCCCCTGCCGCCGACCGCGACCGGCGACTCCTGGTCGTACAGGAACCACTCGTCCGCGCGGAACGGCCGGTGGAACCACATGGCGTGGTCCAGCGACGCGATGTCGAAGCTGCGCGGCCCCCACAGGGGCTGGACCGGGATGCGGACGGCGTCCAGGAGGGTCATGTCGCTGGCGTAGGTCAGTGCGCAGGTGTGCACGACGGGGTCGTCGCCGAGCGGCCCGACCGCGCGCATCCACACGGCGCTGCGCGGCTCGGCGTCCTCGACCTCCTCGGGCGTCCAGCGCAACCGGTCCACATAGCGGATGTCGAAGGGCTGACGGCGGGCCATCCGCTCCAACTGCTCGGGGAGCGCGCCGTGATGCTCGCGGATCTCCTGCGTGACCGTCGGCAGGGACTCCGGGTCCGGGACCTTGCGGGCCGGCGGCAGCTGGTGCTCGAAGGGCCCTTCCTCAGGTTTGTGAAAGGAGGCGGTGAGATTGAAGATCGTGCGGCCCTGCTGCACGGCGGTGACCCGGCGTGTGGTGAACGACCTGCCGTCCCGCACCCGTTCGACCTGGTACACGATCGGCACACCCGGCCGGCCCGGACGCAGGAAGTACGCGTGCAGCGAGTGCACGGGGCGCTCGCCGTCGGTGGTGCGGGCGGCGGCGACCAGCGCCTGGCCCGCCACCTGGCCGCCGAAGACCCGCTGCAGCGACTCGTTCGGGCTCAGGCCACGGAAGATGTTGACCTCGATCTGTTCCAGGTCGAGCAGGTCGACGAGTCTCTCGGCCGGGTTCGTCATGCGTGGCTCGCTCCTTGGCTCACAGCTGACCGACGTCGGTGACGCGGACGACCGCACGGCCCTCCGCGTCGGAGGCCGCGAGGTCGATCTCCGCGCTGATGCCCCAGTCGTGGTCGTCGTTCGGGTCGTCGAAGATCTGCCGGACGCGCCAGACGCCCTCCTTGGGCGCCTCCTCGATCACCAGCAGCTTGGGGCCGCGGGCGTCCGGACCGGTACCGAGGTCGTCGTACTCGTCCCAGTACTTGTCCATCGCCTCGCCCCACGCCTCGGCGTCCCAGCCGTACTCGGCGTCCATCTCGCCCAGTTCCTCGACGTGGTCGAGTGCGGCGAGCTCGACACGGCGGAAGAGGGCGTTGCGGACCAGGACTCGGAAGGCGCGTGCGTTGGCGGTCACCGGCTTGACCTCGTCGGCCTTCTCCTGGGCCTCCTCGGCGGTCATCTCCTCCGGGTTCGCCAGCTGCTCCCACTCGTCCAGCAGGCTGGAGTCGACCTGGCGGACCATCTCGCCGAGCCACTCGATCAGGTCCTGCAGGTCCTCGGACTTCAGGTCGTCCGGGATGTTGTGGTCGAGGGTCTTGTAGGCGCTGGCCAGGTAGCGCAGCACGATGCCCTCGGTGCGGGCCAGCTCGTAGAAGGACACCAGCTCCGTGAAGGACATGGCCCGTTCGTACATGTCGCGGATGACGGACTTCGGCGACAGCGGGTGGTCGCCCACCCAGGGATGGCTCTTGCGGTACGTGTTGTAGGCGTGGAAGAGCAGCTCCTCCAGCGGCTTGGGGTAGGAGATGTCCTGGAGGCGCTCCATGCGCTCCTCGTACTCGACGCCGTCCGCCTTCATCGCCGCCACGGCCTCGCCCTTGGCCTTGTTCAGCTGGGCGACGAGGATCTGCCGGGGGTCGTCGAGCGTCGACTCGACGACCGACACCATGTCCAGGGCGTAGGACGGGGAGTCCGGGTCGAGGAGCTCGAACGCGGCGAGCGCGAAGGTGGACAGCGGCTGGTTGAGCGCGAAGTCCTGCTGCAGGTCGACGGTGAGGCGGACGATACGCCCGGTGGGGTCCGGCTTCTCGAGCTTCTCGACGATGCCGCCGTCCAGCAGCGAGCGGTAGATGGCGATCGCCCGCCGGATGTGCCGCAGCTGCTGCTTGCGCGGCTCGTGGTTGTCCTCCAACAGGTGCCGCATGGCGTCGAAGGCGTTGCCCGGGCGGGCGATGACCGACAGCAGCATGGTGTGCGTCACCCGGAAACGCGAGGTCAGCGGCTCAGGCTCGGAGCCGATGAGCTTCTCGAAGGTGTTCTCCGTCCATCCGACGAAGCCCTCCGGCGCCTTCTTGCGGACGACCTTCCGCCGCTTCTTGGGGTCGTCGCCGGCCTTCGCGAGGGCCTTCTCGTTCTCGATGACGTGCTCGGGCCCCTGCGCGACGACGAAGCCCGCCGTGTCGAAGCCCGCCCGCCCGGCCCGGCCGGCGATCTGGTGGAACTCCCGGGCGCGCAGGGTGCGCACGCGGTTGCCGTCGTACTTGGTCAGCGCCGTGAACAGCACCGTGCGGATGGGGACGTTGACGCCGACGCCCAGCGTGTCCGTGCCGCAGATGACCTTCAGCAGACCGGCCTGGGCGAGCTTCTCCACCAGACGCCGGTACTTGGGCAGCATGCCGGCGTGGTGGACGCCGATTCCGTGCCGGACGTAGCGGGAGAGGTTGCGGCCGAACTTGGTGGTGAAGCGGAAGTTGCCGATCAGTTCGGCGATCTGCTCCTTCTCCTCCTTCGAGCACATGTTGATGCTCATCAGCGCCTGCGCCCGCTCCACCGCCTGCGCCTGGGTGAAGTGCACGATGTAGACCGGCGCCTGCCTGGTCTGCAACAGGTCGGTGAGGGTCTCGGTGAGCGGCGTGAGCCGGTACTCGTAGGAGAGGGGAACCGGGCGGGTCGCCGAGCGGACCACCGAGGTGGGGCGGCCGGTGCGGCGCGTGAGGTCCTGCTCGAAGAAGGAGACGTCGCCCAGCGTCGCCGACATCAGGATGAACTGCGCCTGCGGCAGCTCCAGGATCGGGATCTGCCAGGCCCAGCCGCGGTCGCCCTCGGCGTAGAAGTGGAACTCGTCCATGACGACCTGGCCGACGTCGGCGTCCTTGCCGTCGCGCAGCGCGATCGACGCCAGCACCTCCGCGGTGCAGCAGATCACCGGCGCGTCGGCGTTGACGGAGGCGTCGCCGGTCAGCATGCCGACGTTCTCGGTGCCGAAGAGTTTGCACAGCTCGAAGAACTTCTCCGAGACCAGCGCCTTGATCGGCGCCGTGTAGAAGGTGACCTCGTCGCGGGCCAGGGCCGCGAAGTGGGCGCCCGCCGCGATCATGCTCTTGCCGGAGCCGGTGGGCGTCGACACGATCACGTTCGCGCCGGAGACCACCTCGATCAGCGCCTCCTCCTGGTGGGGGTAGAGCGTCAGGCCGCGCTCCTGGGTCCACGACTCGAAGGCTTCGTAGAGAGCGTCGGGGTCGGCGGTCGGCGGCAGCTGATCGATGAGTGTCACGCACCCATCTTGCCTGGCGTCCTCCTTCATGGGGGAATCGGCTGCAGGTACGAAGATCACGAGCAGTACGCTGTGACGCCGACGGAGCGTCAGCGCACCCGGTCAACTGGACAGCGGCACACGAGGAATGGGGCGGGCAACGGCCATGATGGGACCAGCACACTCACTGTCGGGGGCCGCGGCCTGGCTCGGCGTCGGTGCGGCGGCCGCCGCGACCGGGCACTCGATGCCCTGGCCGGTCCTCCTCGTCGGTGCCCTGATCTGCGCCGGAGCGGCTCTCGCGCCGGACCTGGACCACAAGGCGGCCACCATCTCCCGCTCCTTCGGGCCCCTGTCCCGCTGGCTGTGCGAGATCGTCGACAAGCTGTCCTACGCGGTCTACAAGTCGACAAAGAAGCAGGGCGACCCGCGCCGGTCCGGCGGCCACCGCACGCTCACCCACACCTGGCTGTGGGCGGTGCTGATCGGTGCGGGTTCGTCGGCAGCGGCCATCACCGGTGGCCGCTGGGCGGTGCTGGCCATCCTCTTCGTCCACATGGTGCTGGCCATCGAGGGGCTGCTGTGGCGGGCGGCGCGCGGCTCCAGCAGCGACGTGCTGGTCTGGCTGCTTGCCGCGACCAGCGCCTGGATCCTCGCCGGGGTCCTGGACAAGCCGGGCAACGGCTCCCACTGGCTGTTCACCGAGCCGGGCCAGGCGTACCTGTGGCTGGGGCTGCCGATCGTGCTGGGCGCGCTGGTGCACGACATCGGGGACGCGCTGACTGTCTCCGGCTGCCCGATCCTGTGGCCGATCCCGGTCGGCCGCAAGCGCTGGTACCCGATCGGCCCGCCGAAGGTGATGCGGTTCCGGGCGGGCAGCTGGGTCGAGCTGAAGGTGCTGATGCCGGTGTTCATGCTGCTGGGCGGGGTGGGCTGCGCGGCGGCACTGAACTTCATCTGAGGCAGCCGGCCCCGCTGCGGAAGGGGCCGCCGGGGCGGGCACGGCCGCAGGGCTCAGCCGTCGCCACCCTGGCCTTGGCCCGACCCGCCGCCGTAGCGCCGCTCGAACTGGGCGATGCGGCCCTCCGAGTCCACGGTCCGTGCCTTGCCGGTGTAGAAGGGGTGGCTCTCCGAGGAGATCTCGACGTCCACCACCGGGTAGGTCTCGCCGTCGTCCCAGTCGATGGTCTGGTCGCTGGTGGCGGTGGACCGGGTCAGGAAGGCGTAGCCCGCGGCGCGGTCCCGGAAGACGACCGAGTGGTAGTCGGGGTGCTTGTCCTGCTGCATACGTGCTCCTCGTGCGCAGTGGGCGCGGCGGACGGGTCAGCCGTAGAGGGAATCCTCGTCGACGATGTGCATGGCCGCCTCCTCGGCGGAGGCCGCGGCGCCGTCGATGCCCACATCGGTGGCGATCAGGGCGCTCTCCTCGTCCTCGTGCGCCCCTTCGTCGGGGGCCACGAGGCGGCCGGAGCGCACGGCACCGACCTCGTTGTCCAGCAGCTCCCCGTCGGTGCCGTCGCAGTCGCCGAGGCCGTCTCCGTCGGGCGCGGCGAGGTCCGGGAGCTCCTCGGCCAGACGCTCTTCCAGCGTCTCCCCGTGGTGCCGCTCCGCCGCCGTCACATCGGCGCGCTCCACCGCCCAGGGCCGGTCCGGAGGGGACCAGCCGCGGTCGAGGGGGTCGTCGACACCGTCGTACTCCAGGGTGTCCTCGGAGTCGAGCAGCCCGGTGTCCTCCCGCTGGTCGGATCCGTCGGGCTGGTAGACGTCGTCTCCCCATCCCTCGGCGCTGTTCACGGGGTACCTCCAGGTGCTGGGGACGGGCCCGTTCCGGTCAGGCCCGGCGTCGGGCCGCCGGTGCGCGGGGCACAGGCCATGCCCGTGCGGACCGCAGGGTCCTCGGGGCACTCCCCGAGCCGGTGCCGGTATCCAGACTTCCACTCTCGATCGGCACCGCGCAACGGCACGGCCCGAGGAGGCCGGGGACCATGGGCGACGGGCCCGCGTGGCACCTCCCGCGCCACTCGGCCCCGTGCCCTCGGCCCTGCGCCCCACGTCCCCGCGCCCCGTGTCCCTCGGCCCTGGGGCACACCGCCACCCGCCCTGGCCTCACCCGTGCCAGGACCGCCACAGCGCCGCGTAGGCGCCCTGGGCGGCCACCAGCTCGTCGTGGCTGCCGAGCTCGCTGATGCGACCGTTCTCGACCACGGCGATCACATCCGCGTCGTGCGCGGTGTGCAGACGGTGGGCGATGGCGACCACCGTGCGCCCGTCCAGGACGCGGGCCAGGGAGCGCTCCAGATGCCGGGCCGCACGCGGGTCCAGCAGGGAGGTCGCCTCGTCCAGGACCAGCGTGTGCGGGTCCGCCAGCACGAGACGGGCCAGCGCGATCTGCTGGGCCTGGGCCGGGGTGAGCGCCAGGCCGCCGGAGCCGACCTCGGTGTCCAGACCGTCGTCCAGCGCCGTGGCCCAGCCGTCCGCGTCGACCGCGCCCAGTGCCGCCCACAGCTCGGCGTCGTCGGCGTCGGTCCGGGCGAGCAGGAGGTTGTCGCGCAGGGAGCCCACGAAGACGTGGTGCTCCTGGTTGACGAGGGCCACATGGGAGCGGACGCGTTCGGCGGGCATCCGGGACAGTTCCGCACCGCCCAGGACGACCTCGCCGGTCCGCGGGGCGTAGATCCCGGCGAGCAGCCTGCCCAGGGTGGACTTGCCCGCGCCCGAGGGGCCGACCAGGGCCAGCCGGGTGCCGGGAGCGACGTCCAGGGACACCTGGCGCAACACGTCCACGCCCTCGCGGTAGCCGAAGTGCACCCGGTCGGCGTGCAGGTCACGGCCCTCCGGGGAGAGCGCGTCCTCCCCGGCGTCCGGTTCGATGTCCCGGACCCCGACGAGGCGGGCCAGCGACACCTGGGCCACCTGCAGTTCGTCGTACCAGCGCAGGATGAGGTTCACCGGGTCGACGAGCATCTGCGCGATCAGCGCGCCCGTCGTCAGCTGGCCCACCCCGATCCAGCCCCGCAGGACGAACCAGCCGCCGATCATCAGGACCGACGCGAGGACCGTCACATGCGTGAAGTTGATGACCGGGAAGAGCACCGACCGCAGCCACAGCGTGTAGCGCTCCCACGCGGTCCACTCGCGCACCCGGCGGTCCGACAGCTCGATCCGGCGGCCGCCCAGGCGATGGGCCTCGACCGTGCGGCCGGCGTCGACCGTCTCGGCGAGAGCGGCGGCCACCGCGGCGTACCCGGCGGCCTCGGAGCGGTAGCCGCGGGGCGCCCGCTTGAAGTACCAGCGGCAGCCGATCACCAGCAGCGGCACGGCGACCAGCACGGCGGGCGCCAGCGGCGGCACCGTGACGACGAGGCCGCCGAGCAGCAGCACCGCCCACACCACGCCGATCGCCAGCTGCGGCACGGCCTCGCGCATCGCGTTGGCGAGCCGGTCGATGTCGGTGGTGATGCGGGAGAGCAGGTCGCCCGTGCCGGCCCGCTCCAGGACACCCGGCGGCAGCCCGACGGACCGCACCAGGAAGTCCTCGCGCAGGTCGGCCAGCATCCGCTCACCAAGCATCGCCCCGCGCAGCCGCACCTGCCGCACGAAGACGGCCTGCACGGCAAGCGCCAGCACGAACAGCGAGACGGTGAGGGGGAGATGGAGTTCCCGGGCGCCGTCCGAGACCCGCTCGACGAGGTCGCCCAGCAGCCACGGGCCCGCCAGCGAGGCCAGGACGGACACCGTGTTGACGGCGATCAGGACCAGGAAGGCACGGCGGTGCCGGCGGAACAGCTCGGCCACGTAGGCACGTACGGTCGCCGGGGCGCCGACGGGCAGGGTGTTCGCCGTGGTCGGGGCCGCCGGATCGTAGGCCGGTGGCGCCACGCCGATCATGCTGTCTCCTCGATCTCTTCCAGTGCGTTCAGTTTCTCGAGCGCGCCGTTCAGGGCGGCCTCTTCGTCGGTCTCGCGGGTCACGACCGCCCGGTACCGGGGTTCGGTGTGCACCAGTTCGCGGTGCACGCCGATCGCCGCGACCTCGCCCTCGTGCACGAGCACGACCCGCTCCGCGCGGTCCAGCAGCAGCGGCGAGGAGGTGAAGACCACCGTCGTGCGCCCCTGTCGCAGAGCGCGCAGTCCTTCGGCGATCCGCGCCTCGGTGTGCGAGTCCACGGCCGAGGTCGGCTCGTCCAGGACCAGCACCTCGGGGTCGGTGACCAGCGACCGGGCCAGGGCGAGCCGCTGGCGCTGCCCGCCGGACAGGGACCGTCCGCGTTCGGTGATCCGGACGTCCATCGGGTCCTCGGCGTTCAACGACCCCTGCGCCAGGGCCTCCAGGACGTCCGCGCACTGGGCGGCCGCCAGCGCGTCCCGCGCGGTGACGGCACCGGAGGCGGGCACGTCCAGCAGCTCGCGCAGCGAACCGGACAGCAGCACCGGGTCCTTGTCCTGGACCAGCACGGCCGCGCGGGCGGTGTCCAGGGGCAGTTCGTCGAGGGGCACCCCGTCCAGCAGCACCGACGTGCCCGGCTCGGCGGGGTGTCCGCCCAGCCGTTCGGCGAGCAGTCCCGCCGCGTCCGGGTCGCCGCACACCACCGCGGTGAGCCGGCCCGCCGGGGCCAGCAGACCGGTCGCGGGGTCGTACAGATCGCCGGCCGGTGCGTCGCCCTGCCGCGCGCCGCCCGTGTCCGTGGCCCGCTCCAGCGACAGCACGCGTGCCGCCCGCTCGGCCGAGGGCCGCGAGAAGGAGTACGCCATCGCGATCTCCTCGAAGTGGCGCAGCGGATAGGTCAGGACCATCACCGAGCTGTAGACGGTGACCAGTTCGCCGATGGTGATGCGGCCCTGCCGGGCCAGATGGACGCCGTACCAGACCACGGCGATCAGCAGCAGACCCGGCAGCAGGACCTGGATCGCGGAGATCAGGGACCACATGCGGGCGCTGCGCACGGCGGCGTGGCGGACCTCCTGGGAGGCACGGCGGTAGCGGTCGAGGAAGAGTTCCTCGCCGCCGATGCCGCGCAGCACGCGCAGTCCGGCGACGGTGTCCGAGGCGAGTTCGGTGGCCCGTCCGGCCTTCTCGCGCTGGACGTCGGCCCGGCGGGTGGCGCGGGGCAGCAGCGGCAGCACCGCCACCGCCAGCAGGGGCAGTCCGACGGCGACCACCGCGCCGAGGGCGGGCTGGTAGACCAGCAGGGCGACGCAGACGATCACGACGGTGGTGGCGGCCGCGGTGAACCGGGAGACGGCCTCCACGAACCAGCCGATCTTCTCGACATCGCCGGTGGACACGGCCACGACCTCACCGGCCGCCACCCGCCGGGTCAGGGCCGAGCCGAGCACGGCGGCCTTGCGGGCGAGCAGCTGCTGGACGCGGGCGGCGGCCGTGATCCAGTTGGTGACGGCTGCCCGGTGCAGGAAGGTGTCGCCGACCGCGACGCACACGCCGACGAGCAGCAGCAGACCGCCGGTCAGTGCCAGTCGGCGGCCGGAGCGGTCGACCACGGCCTGGACGGCGAGACCCACGCAGAACGGCAGCGCGGAGACGGCCACGAAGTGCAGCAGCCCCCAGGCCAGGGACTTGAACTGGCCGCCCAGTTGGTTGCGGCCCAGCCACCACAGGAACCGGGGACCCGAGCGGGCGTCCGGCACACCCGGATCGGGATACGGAAGGTCTTGGATCTGCATGACGACTGCGTCCCAGTGGCTCGTGTCAAGGGTGGGTGGAAACCGCGTTCGGCGGCAGCAAACCGTGACAGGTTCGCCTCGCAGCGTGGTCAATGGCAAACGGTTTTCCCCGCCGCCGTACAAAATGGGGCGATGCGAATGAACGGTGCGCCGCGCGCGGCGATCGCGTTGGCGGCCGTGGGGACACTGCTCGCCGCACTGGCGGCGTGCGGCGACGCCCGGCACGGCGGCCCACCACGACAAGCCGGACGGACAGGTGCCGCGGGCAAGGCGGCCGACACCCCCGCGCACCACGGCATCCCGGGCGTCGGCGAGCGGCTGGGGCAGCTCATCCCCACCGACACCGGCCAGGTCGTCGCCGTCTACGGAGAGGGCAGGGACTCGCCCGACTCGAAGGCCGTCCTGTACACGAGACGCGGCTCGGCATGGGAGGAGACCCGCAGTTGGCCGGCGCACAACGGCAAGAGGGGCTGGACGGCCGACCACCACGAGGGCGACCGGCGCAGCCCCGTCGGCGTGTTCACCCTCACCGACGCGGGTGGGGTCCTGCCCGATCCCGGCGCCGGACTGCCGTACACGCGCGACGCGTCCTTCGCGGCCCCGCGCTGGTGGGCCGAGTCGCACTGGCACGACTTCGACTACGTCATCGCCATCGACTACAACCGCGTCAAGGGCACCCCGCCCGACGACCCGGCCCGCCCCGAGGGCGAGTCCAAGGGCGGCGGCATCTGGCTGCACATGGACCACGGCAGCGGCACCTCCGCCTGCGTCAGCCTGTCGAGGGCGGCGATGGAGTACCTGCTGCGCACGCTGGACCCGGACCGGCACCCGGTGGTGGTGATGGGGGACAGGGCCGACCTGGAACGCTAGTCCCCGCGCCGGAGGCCTCATTGCCACACGGTGCCGACTCGCCGTAGAACACCGGCCATGAAGAGACGGATCGTCATGTCCATGCTTGCCGGAGCGACCCTCCTGGCGAGCACCCTCCTCGGGGCCGCCCCGGCGCAGTCCGCCGACGTGCCCGCCGAGTTCGGCACCGACTGGCACGACCCGGTGACCGCGGCGCCGCCGGTCGAGAAGCCGTCCGGCAAGTCCTGCCAAGTCACCCTCGCCGAGGCGCAGTTCCGGGACTTCACCCCGTACCGCGGCACGTACGCCCCGCCGAAGGGCTGCGGCGACCGCTGGAGCAAGGTGGTGCTGCGGCTGGACGGCAAGGTCAAGGGCCGGCAGTACGACCGGCTCGGCTATCTGCACGTCGGCGGGGTCGAGATCCTGCGCACGTCGACGCCGGAGCCCTCGCCCGACGGCATCGGGTGGTCCGTCGAGAAGGACGTCACGCGCTACAGCGACACCTTCCGCCGCGCGCAGGACGTCGAGATGCTCATCGGGAACGTCGTCGACGACACCTACACGGGCGTGATCGACGTCAAGGTGACGCTGACCTTCTACGCCGGGAAACCGGCCGCCGCACCCGACCGCGTCCTCACCCTCGGGGAGGGCGACGCCCTCACCACCCCGCGCAACAGCGAGCGCATCGTCGCCGAGGTGTACGCCACCGGATCGGGCGGCGGCTGCGAGGAGTTCTGGTATCTGGCGGTGCCGGACAAGGCGCCGTACTCCTGCCAGGCCGACGGCGGGCCCTACCGTGAGGTGCAGATCAAGGTGGACGGGCAACTGGCCGGGATCGCCGCGCCGTTCCCGCACGTGTGGACCGGCGGCTGGTCGAATCCCTTCCTCTGGTACGTCGTTCCGGGGCCGCGCGCCTTCGACGTCAAGCCGATCGAGTACGACCTGACCCCCTTCGCCGGGCTGCTGAACGACGGCCGGCCGCACCGCCTCGACGTCTCGGTCGTCGGTGTGCCCGAGGGGCAGAGCGGCTGGAGCGCGCCGGTCGACGTGCTCGTGTGGCAGGACGCGAAGAGCTCCCACGTGACCGGCAAGCTCACCGCGCACGAGGTCGGCGATCTCGCCAACTCCTCCACGTACACGGCCGGTTCGCCGGAGCGGGTGGACACCGACGCCGGTCACCGGCTGACCGTGGCCGGCTACGTGGACACCTCGCACGGCCGGGTGACGACCACCGTGAGCCGCTCGCTCGCGAACACCTCCAGGCACGTGTGGACCGACGGTGAGAACACGGACGCCCTCGACGCCAGGTGGACGGACGACGAGTCGGTCACCGTCGACGGCCGCGGCCCGGCCCGCACGACGGCCACGCACCGGACGTACACCATGGACGGCTCGATCACGATCGGCGCGGACGACCGGCTGCGCACCGTGCTGACCCTCGGCGACCGGGCCGCGGTCGTCGGGTCGTCCGGCGGCCGGCGGACCGTCCGGTCGCGTCTCGACGACACCGTCTCCGGTGACGCCTCCTGGACGCTGAACGTGCCGCGCGACCAGCGCCACGCGGTCGGCACGACGAGCGAGCGCTACCGGCTGCACGGCTCCGGCGGCTGCTACGACCGCACCCTCACGGCCGTCCAGGGGGTGCTCACGGAGGACCGGAACGACTGCTGAGTCGGGTGTGTGCGGTGCGCCACATGCGGTGTGATTTACGGGGCTGAAACACGCAGGTCGCTTGCGTGATCAACGGCACCTCCAGAGTGATCGGCACGGAAGCAGCTTTCCGTATCGCAGAAGTAACCGCTCTCCTCCCGGACTTCTGCGTACCGCCGTCCCCCTCAAGGAGTGCCCGTGCCGTCGTCCGTCCCCTCCACCCCGCGACGCCTCGCACGCACGCTGCGTACCTCGTTGTTCGCGCAGGTCCTCTGCGCGCTCGTACTCGGAATCGTCGTCGGGCGGCTGTGGCCCGGCTTCGCCGCGGACCTGCAGCCGCTCGGCGACGGTTTCACCCGGCTCATCAAGACGATCATCACGCCGCTGGTGTTCTGCGTGGTCGTCGTCGGCATCGCGAAGGCCGGTGACCTGAAGGCGTTCGGCCGGATCGGGCTGAAGGCGCTCGTCTGGTTCGAGGTCGCCAGCACGCTCGCCCTGATCATCGGGCTCCTCGCCGCCAATGCCGTCCAGCCCGGCTCGGGCATGCACGTCGACCCGTCCACGCTCAGCGCCAAGGCGGTCGACGAGAAGACCGGCGGCGGATCGCTGCCGTCGACGACCGAGTTCGTCCTGAACGCGCTCCCGACCAGTTTCCTCGGCGCCTTCGCCGAGAACTCCCTGCTCCAGGTCCTCGTCCTGGCCTGTCTGGTCGGCGCCGCGCTGCTGCACCTCGGCCACACCAGGGTTCCGCAGGTACTGCCCGCGATCGAGCAGGCGCAGGAGGTCGTCTTCGCCGTCGTCGGTTTCGTCATGCGACTCGCCCCGATCGCCGTATTCGGCGCGATGGCCGTTCTGATCGGCCAGTACGGGCTCGGTGTGATCGAGACGTACGCCAAGCTGATCGTTCTCTGCTACGCCGCCGCCGCGCTGTTCGTCGTCCTGCTCGCGGTCGCCCTGCGCGTGGTCACCGGGCTGAGCCTGTGGAAGTTCCTGCGCTACATCCGCGAGGAGATGCTGCTGGCGCTCGGCACCGCGTCCACCGAGTCCGTGCTGCCGCGCGTGATGCAGAAGCTGCGGCGGGCCGGCGCCCGCGACGATGCCGTGGGCCTGGTGCTTCCCACCGGCTACTCCTTCAACCTCGACGGCGCCTCGCTCTACCTCTCCATCGGCACCCTGTTCATCGCTCAGGCCGTCGGCGTCGAACTGAGCCCCGGCCAGCAGATCACCGTGGTCGTGGTGCTGATGCTCACCAGCAAGGGCATGGCGGGCATCCCCGGTTCGGCCTTCCTCGCCCTGTCCGCCACGGCGAGTTCGCTGGGCGCGATCCCGGCCGGCGCGGTGGCGCTGCTGCTGGGCGTGGACCGGATCATGGACTCGATGCGGGTGGTGACGAACCTGCTCGGCAACTGTGTCGCGGTGTTCGCGGTGGCGCGGTGGGAGGGGGCGCTGGATCTGGAGCGGGCGAGGAAGGTGCTGGACGGCGAGGTCGTCGCCGACGAGGAGGCGGTGCCGGTGGCTGTCGCCCAGTAGCCAACGGGTTCCTGTTTCGCGGCGGGCGCGGGTGGTCGGTGGCCGGTCGCGCAATTCCCCGCGCCCCTCCAGGGACGTGCTGTGGTCCCACCTCAGGGGCGGGAATTGCGCGACCGGCCCCCGCGCACCCGCGCCCGCCCACGTGCCGCACCCGCCGGAGGCTATCCGCAGTGCCGGCTCCCCTCCGGAGCCCCGTCCACCAGCGTGTCCAGCAAGCCGCCCAGCACCTCGCGCTGCGCCTCCGTCAGCGGCGCGAGGATCTCCTGCGCGGCCGACCTCCGCGCGCCCCGCAGCTCGCGCAGCGCCTTGCGGCCGTCGTCCGTGAGCTCGATCCGGATCACCCGGCGGTTCGTCGGATCCGGCACCCGGCGCACCTTGCCGCTCGCCTCCAGGCCGTCGACCAGGGACGTCACCGCCCGAGGGACCACCTCCAGGCGCTCGGCGAGATCGGCCATGCGCGGTGGTGCGCTGTAGTGCGCCAGGGTGCGCAGCAGCCGGGACTGGGCCGGGGTGACGCCCATGCCGCACTGCTCGATGTGCCGCTTCTGGATGCGGTGGACCCGGCGGGTGAAGCGCAGCAGCTGCTCGGCGAGCAGGCCGTCGGGATCGGGGGTGGTCATGAGGGGAACAATATCAGGAGGCAGTTCATTGTGAACATAGGTAACAATGAGCTAAGCTCCGCCAGTCTTCATCCTCACCGTTCCCTCACCTCACGCAGGAGCCCATGCATCCCGATCGAGAACCCCGCTGGACACCGCCGGCCGACGCCAAGGAGCAACCCCGGCAGGTGCGGCGCATCCTGAACCTCTTCCGTCCCTACCGGGGACGCCTGGCGGTCGTCGGCCTCCTGGTCGGCGCCGCGTCCCTCGTCTCCGTGGCCACGCCCTTCCTGCTGAAGGCGACCCTCGACGTCGCCATCCCGCAGGGCCGCACGGGCCTGCTCAGTCTGCTCGCGCTCGGCATGATCGTCAGCGCCGTGCTGACCAGCGTCTTCGGCGTGCTGCAGACGCTGATCTCCACGACCGTCGGCCAGCGCGTCATGCACGATCTGCGCACCTCCGTCTACGGCCGCCTGCAGCGCATGTCGCTGGCGTTCTTCACCCGCACGCGCACCGGCGAGGTGCAGTCGCGCATCGCCAACGACATCGGCGGCATGCAGGCGACCGTCACGTCGACCGCCACCTCCCTGGTCTCCAACGTGACCAGCGTGGTCGCCACGATCGTCGCGATGGTCGCCCTCGACTGGCGCCTGACCCTCGTCTCCCTGCTGCTGCTCCCGGTCTTCGTCTGGATCAGCCGCCGCGTCGGCAACGAACGCAAGAAGATCACCACGCAGCGCCAGAAGCAGATGGCCGCGATGGCCGCGACGGTCACCGAGTCGCTCTCCGTCAGCGGCATCCTGCTCGGCCGCACCATGGGCCGCTCCGACTCGCTGACGCAGTCCTTCGCCGAGGAGTCCGAGGGCCTGGTCGACCTCGAAGTGCGGTCGAACATGGCCGGGCGCTGGCGCATGGCCGTCATCACGATCGTCATGGCCGCCATGCCGGCCGTCATCTACTGGACCGCGGGCATCGCGCTCCAGGCGGGCGGCCCGGACATCTCCATCGGCACGATCGTCGCCTTCGTCTCGCTCCAGCAGGGCCTGTTCCGGCCGTCCGTGAGCCTGCTGTCGACCGGCGTGCAGATCCAGAGCTCGCTCGCGCTCTTCCAGCGCATCTTCGAGTACCTGGACCTGCCCATCGACATCACCGAACGGGACGAGCCGGTCCACCTCGACCGGATCAGGGGCGAGGTCCGCTTCGAGGACGTCGAGTTCCGCTACGACGACCAGGGCGCCCCGATCCTCGACGGCATCGACATCTCCGTCCCCGCCGGCAGCAGCCTCGCGGTCGTCGGTCCGACCGGCGCCGGGAAGTCGACGCTCGGCTATCTCGTCCCCCGCCTGTACGACGTCACCGGCGGCCGGGTCACCCTGGACGGCGTGGACGTGCGCGACCTCGACTTCGACACCCTCGCCCGCGCGGTCGGCGTCGTCTCCCAGGAGACGTACCTCTTCCACGCCTCCGTCGCGGACAACCTGCGCTTCGCCAAGCCCGACGCCACCGACGAGGAACTGCACGCGGCGGCGAAGGCGGCCCAGATCCACGACCACATCGCGGCCCTGCCCGACGGCTACGACACGGTCGTCGGTGAGCGCGGCCACCGCTTCTCCGGCGGCGAGAAACAGCGCCTGGCCATCGCCCGCACCATCCTGCGCGATCCGCCGGTGCTCATCCTCGACGAGGCGACGAGCGCCCTCGACACGCGCACCGAGGCGGCCGTCCAGGAGGCGATCGACGCCCTGTCGGCCAACCGCACCACGCTGACCATCGCCCATCGCCTGTCCACCGTCCGCGCCGCCGACCAGATCGTGGTCCTCGACTCCGGGCGGGTGGCCGAGCGGGGCACGCACGAGCAACTGCTCGACCGTGACGGCCGGTACGCGGCGCTCGTACGCCGGGATGCCCAACTGGAACCGACAAGCTGAAAATATGCCGGGATTGTGACGATATGCGGGTTAACGTGCCCGCATGTACCTGAACACTCCGCCACGGAGAACGATTCGACTGACGCGCAGGGGCCGGCTCGCCCTCATCGCGACCGGAGCCGTCGTGGCCGGCACCGCCGTGGCGGTGCCGCTGCTGAGCGTGGAGAGGGAGAAGGACGCCAAGCCCACGACCTTGGTGATCCCGGAGGGCTGGCGTGCGGGGCAGGTCTACGACGCCGTGGACAAGGCACTCGCCCTGCCTCCGGGCAGCACCAGGAACTCCCTGGCCAAGGCGAAGCTGAAGCTCCCGAGTGACGCCGAGGGCAACCCGGAGGGCTACCTCTTCCCGGCGACGTACCCGCTGCAGCCGGGCGGGAGGAAGGCGACGCCCGAGGCCCTGCTGTCCTCCATGGTCGCCACCGCCGACAAGAGGTTCAACGGCGCCCCGGTCGCGGCCGGCGCCCAGCGCAACGCGATGAACGTCTACCAGGCGGTCACCATCGCCAGCATCGTGCAGGCCGAGGCCGCCTCCAAGGCGGACATGGGCAAGGTGGCGCGGGTCATCTTCAACCGGCTCGAGCGCGGGATGCCGCTGCAGATGGACTCCACCATCAACTACGCGCTGAACCGCTCCACGCTCAGGACGAACGCCAACGACACCCGGATCGACAGCCCCTACAACTCCTACCAGCGCATGGGCCTGCCGCCCACGCCCATCGACAACCCGGGCGAGGCCGCGATGCGCGCCGCGATCAACCCGGCCCCGGGGGACTGGCTGTACTTCGTGACGGTCAAGCCCGGCGACACACGCTTCACCGCTGACTTCGCCCAACACCAGCGCAATGTGGCCGAGTTCAACGCCCAGCGGAAGAGCGCGAGCCCGGCCAGGTGAATCCGGTGGAACGTCAGGCGGCCACCGGCTCGCTCGCCAGCAGCCGCCTGATGTCCCGTACGGCCGCGCGGCCGGCGCGGTTGGCGCCGATGGTGCTGGCCGACGGGCCGTAGCCGACGAGATGGACGCGGGGGTCCGCCACCGCGCGTGTGCCGTCGACGCGGATTCCGCCGCCGGGCTCGCGCAGCCGCAGCGGCGCCAGGTGGTCGATGACGGCCCGGAATCCGGTGGCCCACAGGATGACGTCCGCCTCGATGTGCCGTCCGTCGGCCCACGTCACGCCGTCCGGCGTGATCCGGTCGAACATGGGCCGGCGGTCGAGGACCCCGTCCGCGAGGCCCTGCCGGATCGCGTCGTTGAGCGGCAGCCCGGTCACCGAGACCACGCTCCGGGGCGGCAGCCCCTGACGCACCCGCTCCTCCACGAGAGCGACGGCCGCGCGGCCCACCTCCTCGGTGAAGGGGCCCTCCCGGAAGACGGGCGGACGCCGGGTGACCCAGGTGGTTGCGGCCGCGTGGCCGGCGATCTCCAGCAGATGCTGGGTGCCCGAGGCCCCGCCGCCCACCACGATCACCCGCCGGCCCGCGAACCACTCGGGCCCGGGGTACTGCGCGGTGTGCAACTGCCGCCCCAGGAACGTCTCCTGGCCCGGATAGCGCGGCCAGAACGGCCGGTTCCAGGTGCCGGTGGCGTTGATCAGCGCCCGGGTGGACCAGGTGCCGTCCGAGGTCTCGACGAGCAGCCGCCCGGCCTCGCCCTCGCGCACGGCCCGCACGTCGACGGGCCGGTGCACGCGCAGGTCGAAGCGGCGCTCGTAGGCCTCGAAGTACTCGGTGATGACTTCGGCGGACGGGCGCGCGGGGTCGGCGTCCGCCAGTTCCATGCCCGGCAGCGAGTGCATCCCGTGGACCTTGCCGTACGTCAGCGACGGCCAGCGGAACTGCCAGGCTCCACCCGGTCCGGGGGAGTGGTCGAGGACGACGAAGTCCCGCTCCGGTTCGAAACCGGAGCGGCGCAGGTGATAGGCGCTGGACAGACCGGCCTGACCGGCACCTGTGACGACGACCTCGACCTCGCGCGTGTTGTTCACCTTTCTACCAACCCTGGAGGGCTCGAGGATCTTCCCCCTGATCGCCCTCGGGCGCGCGCGGCGGCGGATGGGTCAGGATGGGGGCATGTCAGATGCCTTCACCACCCGAGTCCTGAACATCACCACCGGCTCCGCGGAGAGGGTGGTCGACCTGACCCGAGACTGCGAGGCCTTCCTGCGCGAGGTGGCCCGCGGGCGCGACGGCCTGCTGAACCTCTTCGTGCCCCACGCGACGGCCGGCATCGCCATCATCGAGACCGGCGCCGGGAGCGACGACGACCTGCTCGCCGCCCTGCACACCATCCTCCCGGCCGACGACCGCTGGCAGCACCGCCACGGCAGCCCCGGCCACGGCCGCGACCATGTCCTGCCGGCCTTCGTGCCGCCCCACGCGACGCTGCCCGTGGTCGACGGCGGACTGGAGCTGGGGACCTGGCAGTCGGTGTGCCTGGTGGATACGAACAGGGATAATGCGGAGCGGAAGGTGCGTTTCTCGTTTCTTGCGGGCTCCTGACTGCAACCTCGGTCTCTGGGCGACTTGCGGCGTGGCGGGCACCCGTGAATGTGCGAAGTAGGCCCGATCCGTCTCGCGTCCGGTGACGTCCTGCCGTCGGAGCCGTTCCAGCCTGGGAGCGGTGAGTACAGATGAGTCCGAGTTCCGGCGATGCCGCGAATCGCGCGCCGACCGGCGTCGGCAACGGGCCCGCCGTCTCCCGTCGGGAGTTCGACGCACTCTTCGAGGCGGTTCGCACGTGGGGTCGCTGGTCCCCGGCCGACCGCGGTGCCTGGAACCGGGTCACCGCGGACCATGTGCGGCGGGCCGCAGCGCGCGTGCGGACCGGGACGGTCGTCCCGCTGGCGCTGCCGTGGAACACCCGGCCCGGCCCCGGCAACCGCAGGCCTGCCCTGCACCACATGACCGACCTCGGTGACGTGGAGGCGCCGGAACCCTCCACCCACAAGGACTTCATCGCCGCCGACTACCACGGCAAGGGCATCACCCATCTCGACGCGCTGTGCCACATCGCCTATCGGGGGCAGCTCTACGACGGCCGCACGGCACACGAGGTCGTCGATGCCGCAGGCGCCCGCTTCGGCGCGGTGTCGACGCTCGGGTCCCTCGTCACGAGGGGAGTGCTCCTCGACCTGCCCGCCGTCCTCGGGATCCACTGGTTGGAGCCGGGGCAAGCGGTGCACGCGAGGGACATCGTCGTTGCGGAGAAGGCGCTCGACGTGACGATCGGCGATGGCGACGCGCTGCTGCTGCGCTCCGGACACGTCCGGCGCCGCGAGGAACTCGGCGCCTGGGACCCCGACACGGCCAGCGCGGGCTTTCATGTGGACGCCCTGCCGCTGCTGGCCGAGCGTGGCATCGCGCTGCTCGGCGGAGACGGCGACAGTGATGTGCGGCCCTCACCCGTGGACGGCGTGCACTCGCCGGTCCACGCCCTGGCTGTGGCCGCGATGGGGGTGCCACTGCTGGACAACCTCGACCTGGAAGCGCTGTCGGCCGCGACCGCGACGGCGGGGCGCTACGACTTCATGCTCGTCGTGGCGCCGCTGAACGTTCCGGGCGGGACGGGCTCGCCCGTCAACCCGGTCGCGGTCCTGTGACGCCGATCCGGTCCGGTCACCGTGTGTGAGGGGCCTTGTGAACGGTGACTCGCGCCTCCGATACCCGTATCCTCGTCCATATCGGGCATTTCGGAAGGGTTGACTGTCGAAGGCGCGAGTGAGGCGGAGCGTGGTTCGGGCCAGCGAAGATCCGATACCGGCGGGGCGTGCGCCAGGCGGCACGGGGCCCGCCAGTTTCCGCGAGCGGTTCCTGCAGGGGGAGCCGGTCGAGACGGGCGTGCGCACGTCGATCCTGAATTCCTGGCGGCGCTGCCGGACCCTGGGGCTGTCGCCGGACCAGTCCGACCTTCCCTTCCGGGAGGACTTCGAACCGGACGGACGGCTCGTCCGCGCGGCCGTTCCGGTGCTCGACCGGCTGCAGGCCATGTTCGCCGGCAGCGCGATGAACATCTCCGTCGCCGATGCGAGCGGGACGGTTCTCCTGCGCCGTTTCGGAGAAGCGTCGCTGGCCAGAGTTCTCCCGGCCATCCAGAGTGTCCCCGGGTTCGTGTTCGCCGAGAAGGTCGCAGGTACCAACGGCATCGGTCTCGCCCTGGCCGAGCGCCAACCCATCCGGGTCTACGGTGCCGAGCACTTCGCCGAGCGCTCCCAGGGCAGTGCCTGCCGCGCGCTTCCCGTCCGCGACCCGCTCAGCGGCCGCATCGAGGGCGTCCTGTGCTTCGGCTATCCGCGCAGCGCCGAGGACCCGGCGCTGGACACCGTCATACGCAAGGCGGCCGAGACCATCGAGCGGCGGCTGCTGGGGCAGAGTTCCTCGCGTGAGCGCGCTCTGCTGCGGGCGTACCTGGACAGCGGAGCCGAAGCCGCCGCAGGTTTTCGGCACCGCACAGGGGTGCGGGAACTGGCCGTGGAGATGAGCCCCCGCGACCGGGCGATCCTCATGGAGAAGGCCGCCGAGCTGATCGCCTGCGCGCAGCGGGCCTGTGTCGACGTGCCCCTGTCCGACGGCCGTCGGGTCACACTCGTGAGCCGGCCGATGACGAGTGCCTCCGGAGTGGAGGGCTTCGCCATCGAGGCCGTTGTCGCCGGTCCCTCACCGCGCGAGCCCCTCGCCCTCCCGCATCAGGTCCACGAGCCGCTGGGCCGCCCTGCCGAGCTTGCCGTCGCCACCTCCCTCACGTTCTCCGGGGCCGTTCCCGACGTGACGCCCGGGCAGCTCCACGTCACCCCGCCGTCGGAGTATCTTCCCGGCACGGAGCGCGGCCCCGTCGCCGTGGGCGTCGATCGCGTCACGGCCGGCGACGGCACGACGGACGAGCACCCCGACTCCCCGCCCCCGGCGAGAGCGCTCATGATGGTGGGGGAGCCGCACGTGGGGACCTACGCCCTGGCCGCGCGCCGCCGCCTGGAATTGTTGTCCGAGGCCGGCGTCCGCATAGGCACCACCCTGGATGTGCGCAGTACCGCCCGGGAGCTCGCCGAGGCGGCGGTGCCGCAACTGGCCGACTTCGTCACCATCGACCTGCCGGAAGCCGTACTCCGCGGCGAGGAGTCCGCCGATCCCCGCAGTGACCTACGCCGTACGGTGGTCCACGGCATCCGTGACGACTGTCCCTTCCACCCGGCCGGCAAGCAGGTCGACTACGGTCCGGCGATGCCGCAGTCGCGGTGTCTGACGAGCGGCCAGGCAGTGCTGGAACCGGACCTGAAGGCTGCCGCGGGCTGGTTCGCGCAGGACCCTGAGCACTCCGCACAGCTGCTGAGCCACGTCCACTCCCTCATCGCGGTGCCCCTGGTCGCCCGCGGCGCGGTCCTGGGCGTGGCCGGCTTCTACCGCGCGCGGGGCTCGCCACCGTTCGGGGACGACGACCGGTCGCTGGCCCAGGAACTGGCCGCCCGTGCCGCACTGTCCATCGACAACGCCCGGCGCTACACGCGCGAACGCGCCATGGTCCTGGCCCTGCAGCGCAGCCTGCTCCCGCACGGTGTGCCGGACCAGGACGCCGTCGAAGTCGCCCATCGCTATCTGCCCGCCGAATCCGACGTGGGAGGGGACTGGTACGACGTCATACCCCTGTCCGGCAGCCGCATCGGGCTCTTCGTCGGCGACGTCGTCGGCCACGGCATGCTCTCCGCCGCCACCATGGGGCGGCTGCGCACGGCCGCCCGCAGTTTCGCCGAACTCGACTTCCCCCCGGACGAGGTCCTCACCCACCTCGACAAACTCGTGGGACGCCTGGACCGGGAGGACCCCGGCGCCGTGGACGCAGGCATCATCGGCGCGACCTGTCTCTACGCCATCTACGACCCGACCACACAGCAGTGCACCATGGCCCGCGCCGGCCATCCCCCGCCCGCTCTGGTCCGCCCCGACGGCACCGTGTGGTTCCCCGACCTGCCCGCCGGACCGCCGCTCGGCCTCGGCGGTCTGCCGTTCGAAGCCGCCGAGCTCGACCTCCCTGAGAACAGCCAGCTGGTCCTCTACACCGACGGGCTCATCGAGGACCGTCACCGCGACGTCGACGTGGTCCTCGATCAGCTGCGCGCCACGCTGGCCCAGGCGAACGGCACGCCCGACGAGACCTGCGAGGCGGTACTCGACACGGTGGCCCCCGCCCACCCCCTCGACGACATCGCCCTGCTCGTCGCCCGCACCCACGCCCTGGACCCCCAGCGGATCGCCACCTGGGACCTGCCCGCGGATCCGGCCCTGGTCAGCGAGGTGCGCGCCTCCGCCACCCGGCAACTGACCGACTGGGGACTCGACGAGGTCGCGTTCGCCGTTGAACTGGTGCTCAGCGAGCTGGTCACGAACGCCATCCGCCACGGCGCAGGGCCCATCCGGGTACGGCTGCTCCACGACCGCGTCCTGATCTGCGAGGTCTCCGACACCAGCAACACCGCCCCGCACCTGCGCCGAGCGGCCGGCACCGACGAGGGCGGCCGCGGCCTGTTCCTCGTCGCGCAGCTGACGCAGAGCTGGGGCACGCGCTACACCCAGCAGGGCAAGGTCATCTGGGCCGAATGCGGGCTCGAGGGGGCCTGAGGCGCCGACCCCGGCGATTCGCTGCTCCGTTGGGGTCACAGAGAGTGGCCAGATGTCCAAAGATATGCGACATGTTCCGCTAATGTCATGGATGCGCATCGGGAAGAACACGACAGGTCCAACCCCGGAGAGGTCCGTGCACGAGGCCCACGACACCGCTGCGCATGCGGTCCCGCCCTTCGGGGCGGAACCTCTGGTCCGTGTCCGCGGACTTGCCAAGCGCTTCGGGGGAACCCTCGCGCTCGCCGGGGTCGACCTCGATGTCCACGCCGGCAGCGTCCTCGCCCTCCTTGGTCCCAACGGAGCCGGGAAGTCCACGCTCATCAAGGTGCTCGCCGGCGTCCACCGCGCCGACTCGGGGCAGGTCACCGTGGCCGGGCACCCGCTCGGGAGTCACGCCGCTTCCCGCCACATGTCCTTCATCCATCAGGATCTCGGCCTGGTGGAGTGGATGACGGTAGCCGAGAACATCGCTCTGAGCACCGGGTATCCGCGCCGCGCCGGACTGATCTCCTGGCGGCTCACCCGAGAACACTGCACCGAGGCCCTGCGGGTCGTCGCCGGACATCTCGACCCCGACACGCCGATCTCCCTCCTCGCCCCGGCCGAGCGTTCGCTCGTCGCCGTCGCACGAGCCCTGGCGGCCCGGGCGAGACTCATCGTCCTCGACGAGCCGACCGCCCGCCTGCCCGCCGCGGACTGCGCCCGGCTGTTCCGGGTGCTGCACACCCTGCGCGACCGGGGGCACGGCATCCTCTACGTCAGCCATCGCCTGGACGAGGTGTACGAGGTCGCCGACACCTTCGCCGTGCTGCGCGACGGACGCCTGGTCAGCCACGGCTCGCCGGCGAGCCACACTCCTGCCCGCCTGGTGCGCGCCATCACCGGCGAGGCGCCGACCGATCACCGCCCCGCCGCCACCCCGGCCGGCGGCCCGGCCATCCTGACCCTGGACGGGGTGCGCACCCCCGACGCGGGACCGGTCAGTCTGGAGCTCAGGCGGGGGGAAGTCCTCGGCCTGGTCGGCCTCACGGGCGCCGGACACATGGGCCTCGCCCGAGCCGTCGCGGGCGCCCGGCCCCTCCTCGGTGGACGGGCCCTTCTCGGCGGTCGCCCGTACCGTCCCCGTACGGTCGCGGACGCCGTCGGACGGGGTGTCGCCCTCGTCCCCGGTGACAGACAGCGCGAGGGTAGCCTCGCCGAGCTGACCGTACGGGAGAACCTCCTGGCCAACCCTCGGGCGGGAGGCATGTCGGCGCTGTGCTGGATCAGCCCCCGCCGCGAACGCGCCGAGGCCGGCACCCTGATCGAACGGTTCTCGGTGCGTCCCGACGACAGCGAGGCTGCCATCGCCACCCTGTCCGGGGGGAACCAGCAGAAGGTCATGATCGGCCGGTGGCTGCGGCTGGCCCTGCGCCTGCTGATCCTCGAGGAACCGACGGCGAGCGTGGACATCGGTGCCAAGGCCGCGATCCACCGCCTGCTCGACGAGGCGCTCGCCGCCGGCCTCGCGGTCCTCCTCATCTCCAGCGACTTCGAGGAGGTCGTCGGCGTGTGTCGGCGCGCCCTGGTCTTCGTCCGCGGATCCGTGACGACCGAGCTGACCGGCCCGGCCCTCACGGTCACCGAGCTCACGCGGGCGGCTTCGGCCCTGCCCTCCTCCGGAACCGCGGCGAATCCGTGACCGGCTCCCCCTCTCCGGCTGCGCCCCCGCCACGGCCGCGTCGCTCGGGACCACCGAGGCGACTCGCCCGACTGCACGGCCGTAGCGGGCAACTCATCGGCGCCTACGGCCTCCTGACCCTCACCGCCCTGCTCTTCCTGATCTTCTCCCTCACCCTGCCGCGTACCTTTCCCACCCGGGACACCGTCGACTCGATCCTGTCCAACCAGTCGATCCCGGCCGTCCTCGCACTCGCCGCGATGGTCCCCATCGTGACCGGCGCGTTCGACCTCTCCATCGGCTACGGTCTCGGCCTGGCGCACGTCATGGTGATGCAGCTCGTCGTGGGCGACGGGTGGCCCTGGCCGCTCGCCTGCCTCACGGTGATCGCCGGAGGGGGCGTCGTGGGCGTCCTCAACGGTGTCGTCGTCGAATTCGGACGGATCGATTCGTTCATCGCCACGCTCGGAACCGGCAGCATGATGTACGCGGTGACCGGATGGGTCACCGGCGGCGGCCGGATCGTCCCCGGCCCGCAAGGCCTCCCGGCCGCCTTCACCGACATCTACGACTCGACGTTCCTCGGCCTGCCGGTTCCCGCCTTCTACGTGCTCGCGCTCGCGGTCGCCCTCTGGGTGGTTCTGGAGCGGCTGCCGCTCGGCAGGTACCTGTACGTCGTCGGGTCGAACCCGCGCGCCGCCGACCTGGTCGGCATCCCGACCCGCAAGTACACCGTCTACGCCTTCGCCGCGTCGGGACTGATCGTCGGCTTCGACGGAGTGCTGCTCGCGGCCCAGCAGCAGATCGGCAATCCCAGCGTCGGCCTCGACTACCTGCTGCCCGCGTTCGTCGGGGCCCTCCTCGGCTCCACCGCCATCAAACCCGGGCGCCCCAACGCCCTGGGCACCCTCGTCGCCGTCGCCGTCCTCGCCGTCGGCCTCACGGGCATCGCCCAGATGGGCGGCGACTTCTGGACGGTCCCGTTGTTCTACGGCGGCACCCTGCTCCTCGCCGTCGGACTGGCCGGCTACTCCGCTCGTCGCCGACTGCGCACCGGTGCGGTCGTCGCCCGCGATTCGCCCGCCGCGACACAGGACGACGGCACGCCGGGCAGCCCTCCATGACCCACGCCGCGGGCACCGCGAGAGTGCCCGGGCGGCATCCTCCGCAAGGAGCTTCCGTGCACCGCAACCGCAACCGCAACACCCCCACCGTCCGCAACACGCGGTCCACTGCCACCGCCCTGGTGGTCGCGGTCGTCGTGCTGGCCGGCTGTGAACGCGGCTCGTCGAGCGGCCCGGCGCACTCCACCTCGGGTCCGAGCGGCTGCCCCGCGGCCCAGACCAGGGCCCAGGCCGCCGTCAGCCGGGCGGAGCGGACCGACATCCCCTGGAACGGACCGACCAGCGGTCCCACCGCGGTGGCCGGCAAGACCATCGTCTACGTCGCCCAGACCATGACCAATCCCGGAGTCGCGGGCGCCGCGGACAGCGTGCGGAAAGCCGCGCGCGTCATCGGCTGGCACGTCCGGGTGATCGACGGTGGCGGCACGCCCGCCGGCGTCCAGGCGGCGATGAGCGAGGCCGTGGACGTCAGACCCTCGGGCATCGTCATCGGGGGCTTCGACCCGGGCTCGACCTCGCAGCAGGTGGCGCGTGCGAACGCGGCAGGCATCCCGCTCATCGGCTGGCACGCGGTCGCTTCCCCCGGCCCCAGCCGGCGCCCCAGGCTCTTCACCAACGTCACCACCAAAGTCGAGGACGTGGCCAGAGCCAGTGCGCAGTGGGTCATCTCGAGCTCCGACGGCACAGCCGGGGCCGTGGTCTTCACCGATGCCTCGATCCCCTTCGCCAAGTACAAGTCCGACCTGATCAGGAAGGAGCTGGCCACCTGCGCGGGGGTAAAGCTGCTGGCGTACGAGAACATCCCGATCCCGGATGCAAGCAGCCGCACGCCTCGGGAGATCTCCTCACTGCTCTCCCGCTTCCAGGGGAGATGGACCCACTCCGTCGCCATCAACGACCTGTACTTCGCCGATGCCGCCCCGGCGTTCCGCGCGGCCGGCAAGAAGGGTTCCGGCCCGCCCTTCAACATCGGCGCCGGCGACGGCGACCCCTCCGCCTTCCAGCGCATCAACAGCAAGCAGTACCAGGCGGCCACCGTGCCAGAGCCGCTGTCCCTGCAGGGCTGGCAGATCGTCGACGAGTTCAATCGCGCCTTCTCCGGCCGGCCGGCCAGCGGGTATGTGGCCCCCGTCCACATCAGCACGGCCGACAACAGCCACGGCGCCACGACCTGGGATCCGGCGGGATACCGGGAGGCGTACCGGAAGATCTGGGGCACGTGACAGTGGCGGCGGGGACTGGTCAACGTGGCGGGGCGTACTCGGTGAGCAGGAGCGCGATGTCGTCCGCCCTGTCGGGGGAGGCGTGGCAGGCATCCCGCAGCAGCCCGTCGGCCAGATCGTCCAGGCCACCCCCGCCAAGCCGGGCCAGCGACCCCCGGAGTCGCTCGACGTCGGAGCCGATGTCCGAGTCGCGCCTCTCGATCAACCCGTCCGTATAGAGGGCCAGGACCGACCCGGGAGCGAGACGCAGCTCCGACTCCGGAAAGCGTGCCGTCGCGTCGATGCCGAGCAGTGGGCCGCCGGGCACATCCAGGATCTTGGTGTGCCCGTCGGGCAGGCGCAACAGGGGCGGGAGATGGCCCGCCCGGACGATGCGTACGATCCCCGAGCGGGGATGGAACTGGGCGTAGCAGCAGCTGGCGAGGAGCACCGGGTCGAGGTCCATGTGGAGCCGGTTGGTGCCGGCGGCGACGTCGCTCGGTCGGTGGCCGGCGGCGACGAATGCCCGCATGGCGCTGCGCAGTTGGCCCATGGCGGCCGCGGCGGGGACGTTGTGCCCCTCGACGTCCCCGACGATCAGTGCGACTTCGTCGCCGGTGGGGATGACGTCGTACCAGTCGCCGCCGATGTCCATCCCCCTGGTGCCCGGAAGATAACGCCCGGTGACGTGCAGCCCGGGCAGAGTGGGCAGCCGGTGCGGCAGCAGCGCGTCTTGCAGGCCGCGGGCGAGGGCGAATTCGGCGTCGTAGAGTCTGGCGCGTTCCAGCGCCTGGCCGATCAGGCCGCCCAGCGCGGTGAGGACTCCGCGCTCCTCGTCGGGGAACCGGTGGATGTCGTCGAAGCCGAGAATGCAGGCGCCGACCGGGTGGTTCGAGGCGATCAGCGGCAGGAACGCCCAGGAGTTGGTGTGACCCACCATGAGCCCGGGGTAGCTCTCGCGGAGCTGCTTCCGGGACTCGACGAACAGCGGGACCCCGGAGGTCAGCGCGTCCGTCACGGGCAGCCGGGCGTGCAGCGGGGTGCCTTCGAACCGGGCGAGAAAGCGTTTCGAGTAGCCGCGCTGAGCGAGCAGGTGCAGGCGCTGTTCCTCCAGCACGGCGATCGCCAGCTTCTGGCCGCCGAAGGCCGGCAGCAACTGTTCGGCGACGGCATCGAACACCTCGCCCGCGGTGGCCGCCTCGGTGAGGGCGCTGCCCAGCGTGAGCACCCGGTAGAGGGAACCCACGCGGGGGGCCGCGGGCGGAGGCGCCGAGGAGATGGGCGGCCCCTCCTCGGTGACCGGTGCACCGGGTGCGGTGCCGGCCGGTACGGGCTGCCGCACTCGTGAGGCCCATCCCGTCATGCCCTGAGCGCCCGGGTGGAGGGAGAAGACCAGCCACTCGTCCGGCGGGCGGCGGACCAGGAAGGAGACCGGTTGCTGGGACACCAAGGCGGCCCGGTAGCGGTCCTCGTACACGGGATCGGCCAGCCAAGGCAGGATGTCCCAGGGGCGCCGGCCGAGCAGTTCGTCCTGGCGGACCCGCAGCAGATCCTCCAGGCTGTGGTTGGCGTAGGCGAGGCGTCCGTCGGGAGAGAGCGCGAAGAAACCGTCCGCGAGCCGCTCGATCGCCGCCACGGCGGCCATGCCGCTCCCGGAGTCCAGCACGGCGCCGACCAGGTGGCAAGAGGCCTCCGAGTCGTCGGGGCTCGCCGGTACCCGGCCCCACAGCTCGACGACGCGGTGTCCACCACGGCCGTCCAGGATGCGCAGGCGGTGCGCCAGTAGGTGTCCCTCCTCGACCGCGGCGCGGGCGACGGACCCGAAACCGGGCAGATCCGCCGGCTCGATGTGGGCCGCCAGTGTGGCCGCCCGACCGTCGAACGCGCGGGGCGCAATCCCGAAGATCGCGCACAGCTCGTCGTCGGCGGTGAGGGCTCCGGTGTGGAGGTTCCAGTCGAACAGGCCCACCCGGATCGCCGGAGCGGACGGCAGCGGGACCAGTACCGGAGCCGTCCGCTCGTCGTACTCACCGAGCGTGCCGCGGGCCCGCAGTCCGGCGAGGGCGGTGCCCAGCCGGTCGGCGGCGGAGCGCAACTGCCCGCGCTGCGCCCTCGACAGTCCTGTCCCGCCCGGCCTGGCCGTCCACACCACGGCGATGGCGCCGAAGGTCCGCTCGCCCGCCCGTACGGGGACCGATGCAGAGCCGAACGGATAGGGCAGGGCGATCGAGAGCTGGGGGAAGCGCCGCATCGTCTCCTCCGCCCCGGCCAGGTGGACCATGTGCCCGGAGCGGCAGGCCTCCGCCACCGGCATACGGCTGTTGACCGGGATCCGGCGCCACCCGCTGAGCAGGGAGGGCGGTGTCCCGCAGGACGCGGCCACGACGAGCGAGCGATGGTCGCCGGAGAGCAGGAACACACTTCCGGCATGTGCTCCGGTGACCTCCACGGCATGGACCACGGCCCTCACCAACGCGTCGTCGCGCTCGGGCGCTGCGCCGACACCCGCGGCGCTGAGCGGGTATGAGCTCGATGCCATACCGTTGGCCGACACGCTGTCCTCGATCATCCATGGAGTGCTTTTCTCAGTTTAGGGTCATTCGCACCTATCTGTGGATGGATGTCGGGCCGGTGTGGGTAAGTCGATTTTTTCCCGCAGGCCAGGCGGAGCGGGGGAACGTTCGCCAGGTTGCCCGATCATGAGTGAGAGCGATTCGGCCGCCCCAGCGGAAGCTCCTCTCACCACGGATGCGGCCGTGCTCGCGCCCTTGGGGCGGCCGGCACCTCGGGGGTCGGGCGTTGGCTGCGTGTCCTGGCGGAGTGCTGGATGCGGCCCGTGTTGCGGCGCCTCACCTTCCTGGCGGGTTCCTGACGGGCCGACCGCGCCGGTCGCGGGCCGGCCGCGCCGTCAGCGGAGGGTCAGCCGACCGCGGAAGTTCTCCGGCACCGGTGCGAACCGCAGCGCCATCGTGATCCCGTCCGGCCTCCGGGCCGTCAGACGGTAGCGCGTGCACAGCAGGTGGCACAGGGCCATCAGCTGGAACGTCCCGATGTTGGCGCCGACGCACTTCTTCGGCGCCCAGCCGAACGGCACGTAACTCGTGCGGTCCGCCGGTCCGTGCGGGGCGCCGGGGAGGAAACGGTCCGGGTCGAAGACGTCGGGCTGCTTCCAGACCCGTTCGTCGCGGTGGATGAGGTGCGGACTCAGCAGGTACCACTGCCCCGGTTCGAGCTCGGCCCTGCCCAGGTCGAACGCGTACTTGGAGCGCCGCACCAGCAGCAGCGGCGGGCTCCACATCCGCAGCACCTCCTTCACGAACCGGTGCGTCACCGGCGCCACCCGGGTGGGCGCCTTGCGGAACTCCGCCGGATCGACGGCGCACAGTTCGTCCGCGAGCCGGCGCTGCCACTCGGGGTGCCGTACGAACTCGTACAGCAGACTCGCCGCGGCGGTGCCGGGCGGGCCGCCGATGGCGGTCAGGACCGTCGTCACGACGTCCAGCGCGCGGTCCATGCCGAGTTCCGGCAGCAGGTCCACGAAGGGGTCGGCGAGGTCCGGCTCGCGGCCGCGCCGGCCGTCGGCACGCTGCCGCAGGACCCGCCGCACCACCAGACCCGCACGGATCTGGACCACGATGTGACGCAGGTGGTGCAAGGGGCCGCCCGGCTCGGGCGAGACCAGCCGGGACAGCTTCATCTCCAGGTCCCGGCGGACCAGTTCCTCCTCGGCGGAGGTGAGGCCGTCCAGCGCGACGGGCAGCAGCGAGCGCAGCGTCACGTCCTGCATCAACATGGTCAGGTCGACGTCCTCCCCGACCCGCTCGTCCATGACCCGTTCCATGCGCGCGACCAGCAGGCCCTGGTGCTCGGCCGTCGCGAGGGCGTGCAGGCGGGTCATCCAGGCGGAGCGGACCCGGCTCCACAGGATCTCGGGGCTGCGACGCCGGCGCACCAGGTCGACCAGGCGGTCGTGCATGACGTACCGGTGCCAGTTCGTGGCGCTGACCCGGCGCGCCGCCTCCGGCTCGAACACGCCGAGCCGCTGGTCGTCGACCCAGAAGATCCCGTTCTCACGCGCGCTGCGCCGCCTTATGGAGTGCAGGAAGTCCTCGGGGTGCTGCGGGGTGGTCATCGTGAGCGTTCCCCTCGTGGGGCGCGGGGAGCCGACCGTGGGGCGCCTCCCCGCGCAGGGCCGGTCAGATGTGGTGGTACAGGTACCAGAAGTGCGAGTAGACCTTGCGGACGTTGAGGACCGACTTGGTCTTGAAGTACAGCGCGCGCATGCGGGTTCACCTCCTTCCGGGGCAGCCGTCGTGACGGCTCAGCGTCGCGGTGAACCGCGGCGGAGCCAGCGCCGGACCCACCTGGGGACCCGCGCCGTCATGAGGGGTGACCGACAGACGCCAGTCACGGGTGAGCAGACCTACGAGGTCCTCCAGCAGCCGCACGGTGACGGTCGCGCCTGCACAGGTGTGCGGACCGTGCCCGAACGGCAGGTACGCGGCGTCGGGCACCCCCGTCGCCCAGCGCTGCGGTACGAACTCGTCGGGCCGGTCCCAGTGCCCGGGATGCCGGTGCACCAGATAGCTGCACACCACGAGCCGGTCCCGGGGCGTCACCCGCGTCCCGCACAGCTCCTGCACCCGGCTCGGCGTGCGCGCGAACAGCCACGCGACCGGCCACAGCCGCAACGCCTCGCGCACCGTCCAGCTCGGGTCCGCCGGGACACGGTCCGGATGCGTGCCCATCAGGTGGACCGACCAGCCCAGCGCGAACCCGACCGACCCGACCACCGCGAACAGGAACGAGAGGTAGACCTCCACGAGATCCCGCGGATCGGCCGCCGCTCCGCCCCCGTCGACCACCACGTCCATGAGGTCGCGTGGTACGGACGGGCCGTCGAGCCGGTCCTGCCGGACGCGTACCTCCTCACGCAGGGCTCGCAGCGCACGGCGGCGGAACAGCAGCCGGGACGGGACCGAGTGGCGCCGGCGCGCGCCCGCCAGAACCGCGCGGGCGACGATCGCCTCCACCGTCGTCTGCAGCCCGGCCGGCGCCTCCCGGTGCAGCAGCACGTCACGCAGATGCGACAGGACGAGCAGGTTGCCGGCGTCCGGCCATTCGCTGCGCGGAGCGAGCCGCTCGGCGACCAGGCGGGGCAACTCGTCACGACGGGCGTCGAGGTGACGTCGTATCAGGTCGCGTGCCGCCCGCCCGATGGCGATCTGCGCGGAGCGCGGGCCGAAGACGCCGTGCCGGTTGTGGTAGAAGTCGGACGTCTCCGCCACCGTGCCGTGCCGGTTGCCCATCACCGCCCGGACCGCCTCGGGATCGGCC
Organism: Streptomyces sp. C1-1; assembly: GCF_050214755.1. Lineage (NCBI taxonomy): Bacteria > Bacillati > Actinomycetota > Actinomycetes > Kitasatosporales > Streptomycetaceae > Streptomyces > Streptomyces sp. C1-1. The sequence continues at coordinate 8,599,740 of NZ_CP189826.1, forward strand.
ACGCACACCTCGCCGCCGGCCGAGCGCCACACGCCGTGCACGCCGTCGAACTCGGCGCTGATCCGAGCCAGCGGGTCGGTACGGCGCTCGTGCGAACGCCCCGCACCGCGCACCGCGCGTGGCGGCGACGACTCCATGGTGGTCCCCCGTAAGTCGTGATTCGGATCGCGGTCGTCCCGTGCCGTTCTCGGCGCTCGGCCTTCGGGGCGACGGGCACAGCCTGCTGGCCCGCGGTAGGCCTGTCGCCCGCTGTGCCGCTGAGCGGAACGGGCGGGGCACGGCGCCCGTGCGCCACCCCGGCGGCCAGGGGTGCCACCGGGCCGGTCAGCGTTGCCGTCCGAGGGCCGCCGTGATGGCCGACGCCGCCCGGCGGGCCGTCTCGGCGAGGCGTTGCAGGCGGTGGTCCGGCCCGGTCAGGACGCCCAGCGCCGCCACCGGTACCCCACCGGCGGCGAACACCGGTACGGCGGCGCAGCAGACGCCCTCCAGCACCTCCTCGCGGTCGTAGGCGACGCCGGACTCCCGGATGCGCGCGGCCTCGTCCGGCCAGGACCGGGGCAGCGGTCCCTGCGGCAGGCCGGGTCCCGCCCAGGCGGCCAGGATCTTGCCGGTCGCCGTGTACCAGGGCCAGATCCGCCGGTCGTCGGGCACCGGCCGGGAGAGGTCGGTGGCGGTCCGGTCGAGGATCAGCGTCTGCCCCTCGTACAGCACGGCGAGGGTGGCGGTCGTGCCGGTGGCGGCCGCCAGCCGTCGCAGTGGCCGCTGCGCGGCCGCGCGCAGCCCCGGGTACGGCTGCCAGCCCTGGCCCAGACGGAACATGCCGGGTCCGATGCGGTAGCGGCCGGCACTGCGTTCGACGGCCCCCAACTCCACGAGTTGGTCGAGCAGCCGGTACGCGGTCGTCTTGGGCAGACCGCACGCCGAGGCCAGAGTGGTCACGCCCGCGTCCTCCAGGTGGTGCAGGGCGTCGAGCAGGGCGAAGGCGCCTTCCAGTACGCCGCGGCCGGCTGTCGCGGACAGCGGTCCGGGCAGGCCGGGCGAGGGCGCCGGGGCGAGCGGTCCGGTCCGTGGGGGCGCCGCGGCGGTCGCGGTCGCCGTAGTCGATCGATGCACGTGTCTACCCCCGTGTTCACGTGTGAGCCCCGTGTGATGACGGTGTGGTGCGTGGTCGCGCGTGCGCCGCTCCGTCGTCCGGAGCGGCGTCGCTCGAACGAGGGTGGGGTGAGGGGATGGGCCGAGATTTTGCCGAAAGCTTGTCGCCCTGCGTACGGATATGAGGGGAATGTGGATGCGATGTGAACGGGGGGTGGGTGCGGTGCTGCGCCTGTGTCTGTCGGGACCCGTGGAAGTGCTGGTGCGCGACGCGCCGGTGGACCTGGGGCCGCCCCAACGCCGGGCCGTCCTCGCCGCGTTGGCCGTGGACGCGGGCAGACCCGTACCGGTCGAGGTGCTCATCGACCGGATATGGGGCACCGAGCCACCGGACGGAGCGCGCCGCGCCCTGTACGCGCACGTCGCCCGCATCCGGCGCCTGGCCGAGCGCCTGGACGACGACGGCGAGGGACGATTACCGGTACTGCGCAGGGCCGGCGGCTACCAACTCGACCTCGACCCGGACCGGGTCGACCTGCACCGCTTCCACCGCCTCGCCGCCCTGGCCCGTGACGAGGCGCTGCCCGACCGCTCCCGCGCCGCACGGCTGCGCGAGGCACTGGAACTGTGGCGCGGCGAGCCCTTCGCCGGCCTGCCCGGCGCCTGGCCCGCCCGGATGCGCGAGACCTGGCGTCGCCGGCGAGTGGACGCGGCCGTACGGCTGGCGGGCATCGAGACCCGCAGCGGCGATCCGACCGCCGTCCTGGGCCAGTTGACCGACCTCCTGGGCGAATACCCGCTGACCGAGCCCCTGGCGGAGGCCCTCATGCAGGCCCTGCACGCCTCCGGCGACAGCGGCGAGGCGCTGCGCTGCTACGCCCAGACCAGGCGGCGCCTGATCGAGGAGCTCGGCACCGAACCCGGGCGCCGGTTGCGGGAGTTGCACCAGGAGATCCTCGGGGAGCGCCCCCTCGGACATCCGAGAGAACATCCGCCGACGCGAGAATCCGCGGCCACCTCGCCGGCCCGGCCGGTGCCCCGCCCCGCGACGCCCGACCGGCCGACGCCCCGGCCCGCAACGCCTGCCCGGCCGACACCGAGCCCCGCCTCGACCGCCGCCGCACCCCGGGACCCGGTCGGCGGCGCCCCCTACGTCGTACCGGCCCAACTTCCCGCGACGACGGCGGGCTTCACCGGCCGCACCGACGAACTCGCCCGTCTGGACGCACTGCTGGCCCCGGTCGGGCGGCGGCCGGCGGCGGTCGTCGTCTCCGCGCTGTCGGGCATGGGCGGCGTGGGCAAGACCGCCCTGGCGGTGCACTGGGCTCGACAGGCGCGCCCCGCCTTTCCCGACGGGCAGCTGTACGTCAACCTGCGCGGCTTCGACCCGGGCGGCGCGCCCCTCACCCCGGACCGGGCCGTACGCGGATTCCTCGACGCGCTCGGAGTGCCCGCCTCCCGGGTGCCGGAGTCCCTCGACGCCCAGGTGGGCCTGTACCGCAGCCTGCTGTCCGGCCGGCGGGTCCTGGTGCTGCTCGACAACGCGCGGGACGCCGATCAGGTCCGGCCGCTGCTGCCCGGTGCGCCGGGCTGCCTGGCGCTGGTGACCAGCCGCGCCCCGCTGACCGGACTCGCCGCCGCGCAGGGGGCGCAGCTGCTCGCCCTCGACCTGCTCGGGGCCGAGGAGTGCCGTGAACTGCTCGCCGCGCGCCTCGGTGCCGCGCGGGTGGCGGCCGAGGCGGCCGCCGTCGACGAGATCGTCGTGCGCTGCGCGGGACTGCCGCTCGCGCTCGCGGTCGTCGCCGCCCGGGCCGCCGCCGCCCCGGCGCTGCCGCTGGCCGGCCCGGCGGAGGAACTGCGCACCGCCGAGCGCATCCTGGACCCGCTGGACACCGGAGACCCGGCCACCGCGGTACGGACCGTCCTCCACTGGTCCTACCGGACCCTCAGCCCGCGGGCCGCCCGGCTGTTCCGCTTCCTGAGCCTGCATCCCGGCCCCGACGCCGACCTGACCTCCCTCGCCGCCCTCGCCGGCGCGGTCGTGGGCCAGGTGCGGGCGCCGGTGGCGGAACTGACCGCCGCCCACCTGCTGAGCGAGCACCTGCCGGGCCGCTACACCTGCCACGACCTGCTGCGCGCCCACGCCGTCGAACTGGCCGCCGAACACGACGACCCGCCCAGGCTGCGCGCCGCGACGCGCCGCGTCCTGGACCACTATCTGCACACGGCGTACGCGGCCGACGCCCTGCTGACCCGCCGACGCCACCCGATGACCCTCGCACCGCCCGCGCCCGGCGCGCAGGCGCGGCAACCGGCCGACGCCGAGGAGGCGTTGGCGTGGCTGACCGCCGAACAACCCGTCCTGCTCTCGGCCGTCGAACACACCGCACCGGGATTCGCCGCGCACACCTGGCAGTTGGCCGCGATGCTGACCACCTTCCTGGAACGCCAGGGCAACTGGCAGGCCCTCACCGACGTCCACACCGTCGCCCTGCGCACGGCCATCGACCACGCCGATCCGGCCGGGCAGGCGGCCGGCCACCGCGGCCTCGGGCTCGCCCGCTTCCAGCTCCGCGACCCCGACGGAGCCCGCCACCATTTCACCCGGGCCCTCGATCTGTTCCGCCTGCTGGACAACCACCCCGGGCAGGCCCGCACCTGCCAGAACCTGGCCAAGATGGCCTGGGCACACGGGGCGCCGCACGAGGCGCTGCACCACGCCCGCCGCTCACTCGAACACTTCCGGCTGGCCCACGACCGCGGCGGACAGGCGGTCGCCCTCAATGACATCGGCTGGTACCTCGCCGAGCTCGGCGAGCTGCGGCTGGCCCTCGTCCACTGCCGCAGGGCCCTGCCCCTCGTGCAGGCCACCGGCGACCTCAGCGGCCAGGCGCACACCTGGGACAGCCTCGGCTACATCCACCGCCACCTCGGGCACCACACCGAGGCCGTGGAGTGCTACGACCGCGCGCTCGCCCTCTTCCGCAAGGCCGGCGACCGCCGCAGCGAGGCCATCGGCCTCACCTACCTCGGCGACACCCACGAGAAGGCGGGCGCCCTCGGCCCCGCCCTGGACGCCTGGCAGCGGGCCCTGGACCTGTTCGACGAACTCGGCCTGCCCGAGGCCGACACCCTGCGCGCCAAAGTCAGGGCACGGGCGCCGGCCGACTACTGAACGGCGCCCGTCACCCCTTTGTGTGATCTTTGCCGCTCGCCGCGTTGTCCCCCTCGCCGACCCCACCTAGCCTCACCCGCGGACACGGGAGGGCCGGCATGCTGAAGACCGTACGAGAACAGGCATCGGGACTCACCAAGGACCAGCGCAACGCCTTCGTCGCCGCCTACTTGGGGTGGGCGATGGACGCCTTCGACTACTTCCTCGTCGTACTCGTCTACAGCGAGATCGCCGACGACTTCGGTGTCTCGCTCACCGACATGGCCTTCCTCACCACGGTCACCCTGGTGATGCGGCCGGTCGGTGCCCTGATCTTCGGCATGTGGGCGGACCGCAAGGGCCGGCGCGTGCCGCTCATGGCCGACGTCGTCTTCTATTCGCTCGTCGGCTTCGCCTGCGCCTTCGCGCCCAACTACACCGTGCTGCTGGTGCTGCGGCTGCTGTACGGCATCGGGATGGGTGGCGAGTGGGGCCTCGGCGCGGCGCTGGCCATGGAGAAGATCCCGGCCGAGCGGCGCGGCTTCTGGTCGGGGCTGCTGCAGAGCGGCTACTCGCTGGGATACCTGCTCGCCGCCGTCGCGTTCCTCGGCATCGAACCCGCCTTCGGCTGGCGGGGGTTGTTCGCCTTCAGCCTGGTGCCCGCCCTCGTCGCCCTGTGGGTGCGGACGCGGGTCGAGGAGAGCGAGGTGTGGGAGAAGAGCGTGGCGCTCAACCGCACCCCCGCCCACCAGGTGTTCAGGAACCCGGCGGTGTTGCGGCGCTTCGTGTACCTGGTAGCGCTGATGACCGCCTTCAACTGGATGTCGCACGGCACCCAGGACGTCTACCCGACCTTCGTCAAGAAGGGCCTCGGCCTGTCACCGGACACCGCGATCGCCATCGCCGTGGTCTACAACATCGGCGCGATGATCGGCGGATCCCTGCTCGGTGCCTACTCCGAGCGGCTGGGCCGCCGCCGTACGATCATGGTCGCGGCCGCCGCGGGCCTGGTCGTGGTGCCCTTCTTCGTGCTGTCCACCACCACGGGCTGGCTGATGCTCTCGTCCTTCCTGATGCAGGTGTGCGTGCAGGGGGCCTGGGGCGTCATCCCCGCGCATCTGACCGAGATGAGCCCGGACGCCGTCCGCGGCTTCTATCCGGGCGTCACCTACCAGCTCGGCAACCTGATCGCCGCCCTCAACCTGCCCATCCAGGAAGCCGTCGCCGAGCGGCACGGCTATCCGGCGGCCATGACGTGGACCGTGGTGCCGGCCCTGACCGCGGTGATCGTGCTCAGCGCCGTCGGCAAGGAGGCCAAGGGCATCCGGTTCGGCAGCGCCGGCACCAGGGCGCCGACCACGGCGGCGGCCGACAACGCGTAGCACCCGGCCACCGGGCACCGCGGTGACGCGTTTAGCCTTGGGTGTGATCGGATTTCCCCTCGGCGCCTCGACCACGCTCGCCGAACTCGCCCGCGATCCGCACCCGCGCCTGGCCCTCCTGCGCGCCCACGAGCCGGTGTCGTGGCTGCCCGAGCTGAACGGCTGGCTGGTGACCCGCCGTGACCTGGCGCTCGACGTGATGCGTGAGGCGGCCGCCTTCACCGTCGACGACCCCCGCTTCACCACCGCGCAGGTGGTCGGGCCGAGCATGCTGTCCCTGGACGGCGCCGAACACACCCGCCACCGCGACCCCTTTGCCGCCCCCTTCCGGCCCCGCGCGGTCCGCGAGGGGTTCGCCTCCTTCATCGAGCGGGAGACCGGCCGCCTGATCACCGGGCTCGAAGCGTCCGGCACCGCCGACCTGCGACGTGCCTTCGCCGGCCCCCTCGCCGTCGCCGTCGTCACCGAGGCGCTCGGACTCACCGGCACCACCACGGACACCGTGCTCTCCTGGTACGAGGCCATCGTGCGCTCGGTCTCGGACCTCACCGCAGGGGTGGCCGCGGGACCCGCCGGCGCGGCCGCGTACGCGCGGCTGAAGGACGCCGTGGAGGCCACCGTCGCGGACCGGCGGGCGTCCTCGCTGCTCGTCTCCGCGGCCGACCGGCTGGCACCGGCCGAGGTGGCGTCCAACGCGGCCGTGCTGATGTTCGGCGGCATCGAGACCACCGAGGCGATGATCACCAACGCGCTGCTGCACCTGCTGAGCCACCCCGACCAGCTCGCCCTCGTACGGACCGACCCCGGACTGCTGGACGGCGCGATCGAGGAGTCCCTGCGCCTCGAACCCGGCGCGGCCGTCGTCGACCGCTACGCCACCCGCGACACGCGGCTCGGGCCGGCCACCGTCCGCCGCGGCGACCTCGTCACCGTCTCCCTGGCCGGCGCCAACCGCGACCCGGCCGTCTTCCCCGACCCGGACCGCTTCGACGTCCGCCGCGACAACGCCCGCCTGCAACTGGCCTTCGCCCACGGCCCGCACCACTGCCTCGCCGCCCACCTGGCCCGCCTGGAGACCCGCATCGCCCTTCAACGCCTGCTCGAACGGCTCCCCGGCCTGCGCCTCGATCCCGGGCGGCCCGCCTCGCCGTACGGCCTGGTCTTCCGCAAGCCCGACACCCTGCACCTGCGGTGGGACGTCCCGTCCGACCCGGCGGACAGCCGGAGCGGACCCACCACGCCCTCGTGATCACGCTCGGGTGCCCATGACAGGCTGAGATGTCGGACAGACGGCCCTCGGCACCCACAGGAGCACCACGTGACCTACGACATCAGCGCACTGCGCTCCCGGTTCCCCGCCCTGGCCGCGGGTATCGCCCACTTCGACGGCCCCGGCGGCACCCAGACACCCGAACCCGTCATCCGGGCCGTCGCGGACGCCCTGGCGAACCCCCTGTCGAACCGGGGACAGGTGGCGGTGGGGGAGCGCAACGCCGACGCCATCGTCACCGGGGCCCGGCAGGCCATGGCCGACCTCCTGGGCGCACAGGCGTCCGGGATCGTCTTCGGACGCAGCGCCACCCAGCTCACGTACGATTTCTCCCGCACCCTCGCCAAGACCTGGGTGCCCGGCGACGAGGTGGTCGTCACCCGACTCGACCACGACGCCAACATCCGCCCCTGGGTGCAGGCCGCCGACCTGGCCGGGGCCACCGTGCGCTGGGCCGACTTCGACCCCGCGACCGGGGAGCTGACCGTCGACCACGTCCGGGCCGTACTGTCCGAGCGCACCCGGCTGGTCGCCGTCACCGCCGCGTCGAACCTGATCGGAACGCGCCCCGCCGTGGCCGAGATCGCCCGACTCGCCCGCGGGACGGGCGCGCTGACCTACGTCGACGGCGTCCACCACACCGCCCACGCGCTCGTCGACCTGGAGCTGCTCGGAGCCGACTTCTACGTCTGCTCGCCGTACAAGTTCCTCGGCCCGCACCTCGGAGTGCTCGCCGCCCGCCCGGAGTTGCTGCAGAGCCTGCACCCGGACAAGCTGCTGCCGTCCACCGACACGGTGCCGGAGCGCTTCGAACTGGGCACCCTGCCCTACGAGTTCCTCGCCGGAACCCGCGCGGCCGTCGACTTCCTCGCCGGGCTCGACACGAGTGCCATGGGAAGCCGCCGCGCACGCCTGGCCGCCTCCTTGACGGCGCTCGAAGAGCACGAGCAGGTCCTGCGTGCCCGGCTCGACAAGGGCCTGTCGTCGTTGGAGGGCGTCACCGTCCACTCCCGGGCCGCCGACCGCACCCCCACCCTGCTGCTGACCTTCGCGCACCACAGCACCGTCGACGCCTACCACTTCCTCGCCGAACGCGCGGTCCACGCCCCCTCGAGCTCCTTCTACGCGATCGAGGCCTCCCGCCGGCTCGGCCTGGGCGACACCGGCGGCCTGCGCGTCGGTCTCGCGCCCTACAACGACACCGAGGACGTCGACCGGCTGCTGACCGGACTCTCCGAGTTCCTGGCGCTCCCCGGGACGGACGCCCGCTGACACGCGGCTGCTTGCGGCTATTTGGCGCCCCCGCGCGCGTTGTAGACGACGATGTCTCCGGCGTCGACGGCTTCCCGGTAGGCGCGGAACACCGTCAGGGCCTCCTCGCGCAGGACGTCCCTCACGACCTCGATGCCCCGCTGCTCGAACTGTTCGGCCCAGTCCGTGCGCAGCGGCCCCTCGTCGAACGTGGTGAGCTCCTCCAGTTCCGGTCCGGCGCCGGCGATCACCAGACCCCGCACGCCGGACCACAGGGCGGCGCCGTAACACTGGACGCAGGGACGCCAGTTGACGACCAGCTCGTGCGCCGGGAGGCCCTCGCCGCCGAGGTCCCAGCTGCCGGTCGCCCGCTGGGCCAGACCGAGCGCGAGGACCTCGGCGTGCGCGCTGGACACACCGGAGGCGAGCACGACGTTGACGCCCACCGAGACGATCCGGCCGGTGTCCCGCTCGGCGACGAGCGCCGCGAACGGACCGCCGTCGCCCGCACGCCAGTTGCGGTCGGCCAGGCGGTGCACCAGCCGCATCCGCTCCTCGCGGCCCGGGACGACGGCGGGCACCTCGGCCAGCTCCTCGTCGATCCACGCCGGCAGCGCGACACGGTATTCCTTGGCGATGTCGATCATGTTCGGCCCTCTGTGCGGTGGCTGGAGTGCTGCGGCACCCCGTCGAACAGGTCACCGCATCGCTCCTTTGTAGCAAGATCGGTCCGTCACTTCGGGTGGCCGTATGCGTGCCGTCAGTTGAATCCGGGGCGGGTGGTGCACCAGTGTGTGGTCCCATGGACCGTGACTGGAGCCCCACCTTCCGTCCGACCCGCCGTCAACTCCTCGCCGCCGCAGGCGCCTTGCCCCTCGTGGGCGCGGCCCCGGCGGTCGCGGCACGACAGCGCACCGACGTCGCCTCCCTGACCTTCACCCGCGCCACCAACGGCGCGGCCACCCTCGCTCCCGGCGGGGACCACCTGGTCGCCGAGGTGCAGGGAACCCTGTGGTCGCTGCCCCGCGCCGGCGGCAGAGCCCGACCCCTGACACCCACCGACCTGGAACCGGGCCGTCCGACCCACTCCCCGGACGGTCGGCTCATCGCCCTGTGCGCCTACCGGGACGGCGGTTTCCACCTGTGGACCGTACGCCCGGACGGCTCCGACCTGCGCCGGCGCACCGACGGCCCCTGGGACGACCGCGGCCCCGCCTGGTCGCCCGACGGCACCCGGCTCGCCTTCGCCTCCGAACGCGGCGGCGACCCCGTCGACGGCGGCCCGTACCGCATCCACGTCCTCGACCTGAGCACCGGCCGGATCACCCGCTTGACGGGCCTGCCCGGCCAGCAGGGCCCGCTGCAGGACACCCCGTGGGAGGACTTCGACCCCACCTGGTCACCGGACGGCGCCCACATCCTGTTCGTCCGGGCGAAGACCGTCACCACCTCCCTCGGCCTGACCGTGGAGGCCCGTACCATCGCCGCCGTGCCCGCCGACGGCAGCGGCCCCGTCGCCGTCCGGTACACCGAGACGGAGGCCGCCCAGGTCATGACGCCGGCCCTCGCCGCCGACGGCCGCCTGGCCCACCTGCGGACCACCGCGGCCCCGAACGGCTCCTGCACCCTGGTCGTCGACGGCCGCGCCGTCCCCGTCCCCGGCGACATCGCCCCGGTGCCCCCGCGCTGGACGAGCGAGGGCGAGCTGCTGCTGACCCTCGACGGCGCCTTCACCCTCGTACGACCGGACAGCCCCGGGCAGCCGCGAACCGTCCCGTTCGAGGGCGTGCTGTCCGTGCCCCGGCCCCGCTACCGGGTCAAGGAGTACGACCTCGGGCAGGCCCGCACCCGGCCGGTGCGCGGCATCCACCTGCCCGCCCTCTCGCCCGACGGCCGCCGCATCGCCTTCGCCGCCCTCAACTCGCTGTGGCTGGCCGACAGTTCGGGCGGCAGACCACCCCGGCGACTGCACACGGCGGACGCCACCCGCTATCTCCTCGGCCCCTCCTGGGCCCCCGACGGCCACTCCCTCGTCTACGCCGACGACCGGGACGGACTCCTCGGCGTGTACCGGCACGATCTCGCCACCGGCGAGGAGACCGCGCTCGCCACCGGCGGGCGGGTCCATCCGGCGCTGTCGCCCGACGGACGGCGACTGGCGTGCCTCGACATGACCGGCAGACTGCTTGTCCGCGACCTGGCGTCCGGCGAGGAGCGCGTCCTGGCCGCGCCGCTCGGCGGCGGCGGTCTGCCCGGACGGCCCAGCTGGTCGCCGGACGGCCGCCACCTCGCCCTGTGCGACCGCAACCGGCTCAACGCCCGCTTCCGGGAGGGCTACAACCTGGTCCGGATCGTCGACGCCACCACCGGCGCCGCCCGCCTCCACGCGGTGGCACCCCACACCTCGATCGCCGACCGGTACGACTCCGGGCCCGTCTGGTCGCCCGACGGCCGCATGCTGGCGGTGATCGTCGAATCCGCGCTGTGCCTGCTGCCCGTCGACCCCGACGGCACCCCGCGGGGCGAACCGCGCACGCTCACCGACGAACCCGCCGACCACCCCTCCTGGTCCGCCGACTCCTCCACCCTGCTCTACCTCTCCGGCGACCGGCTGCGCCTCATCGGCGTCGACGGCGGCCCGGCACGCACCGTCCACATCCCGCTCGACGCACACAGACCCACCCCGCCCGACCTGGTCGTGCACGCCGGACGACTGTGGGACGGCACCGGCGAGACGACCCGCGACGACGTCGACATCGTGGTCGGCGGTGGACGGATCACGGCGGTCGAACCGCACCGCGGCGGACGCCGGGCCGCCCTCCGCCGTGTCGACGCCTCCGACCGCACCGTCCTGCCCGGCCTGTGGGACACCCACACCCACCCCTGGCAGAGCACCTACGGCGGCCGCCAGACCGTCGGCCAGCTCACCTACGGCATCACCACCGCCGTCTCCCTGGGCGGATTCGCCTACGAACAGGCCCGCATCCGCGAGGCGGTGGCCGCCGGGCAGCTCGCCGGGCCCCGCCTGCTGGCCACCGGCGAACTCCTCGACGGAGCCCGCGTCGCCTACAGCATGGGCCGCGCCCACCGCACCCGTGAGGGACTGCGCCGCTCGCTGGCGCGAGCGGCCGCGCTGGACTGGGACTTCGTCAAGACCTATGTCCGGGCGCCGGGTTGGGTGATGCGGGAAGCGGCCCGCTTCGCCCACGAACAGCTCGGGGTGCGTACCGGAGGACACCTGCTCTCGCCCGGCGTCCAGCTCGGCCAGGACCTGACCACCCATCTGCAGGCCACCCAGCGGGCGGAGTTCGGGCACGCCGTCACCGCCGCGGGCCGCGCCTACCAGGACGTCGTGGAGATCTACACCGAGCGGGGCGTGGACTACTCGATGATCGCCACCCCCTTCAGTGCCGCGCCCCTCCTCGGTGCCGACCCCGCCCTCGCCGACGACCCGCGGGTCACCGTGGTCATGCCCCCGTGGGACACGGCAGCGGTCAAGCAGTCGGCCGGCGTCCCGCCCACCGCGGCCCAGCTGGCCACCCTGCGCACCGAGACCGACATCTACCGGCGCATCCTGGCCGCCGGCGGACTCGTCGCCCTCGGCACCGACCAGCCCCTCGTCCCCGTCGGCCTCGCCCTGCACCTCGGCCTGCGCGCCCTGCACCGGGGCGGGCTGTCCCCGGCGCAGGCCCTGCGCACCGCCACCGTCCTGCCCGCCCGCCTCTTCGGCCTCGACAACGACCTCGGCACCGTCGAGGAGGGCAGGCTCGCCGACCTGACCGTCGTCGACGGCGATCCGTTCACGGACTTCGCCACCCTCGTCCGCACCGTCGCCGTGCTCCGGGGCGGAGTTCCGTACACGACCGAGGAGTTGGTCGCCGCGTTCGAACCCACGGCCCGGCGGACCGCGGCCGCCGAGGACGACTGGCTCGGACTGGGCCGGCTGATGCGAAGGGACGGCTGCTGCGACGGCCACGGACCGTACGGCGGCTGACGGGGCGGCATCCGACGACACGGCGGCATGAACGGAGGTACTGCCCAGAGCGCCGCCGGAGGATCCGGGTCGCATCAGGCGAGGCAGGCCGGGTACGGCCGGGCAGGAGGGACGTTGATCCGTGTTCTTCTCGTCGAGGAGAGGGACCCGCCGCGCGGGGCGCTCGCCGCACTGCCGGCCCGCGAGGAAGACATCGAGGTGGTCGCCGAGTCGCCCGGGAACGGCCGGGTCGTCAACCGCGCCGCTGTCCTACCGGCCGGACGTGCTGGTCATCGGCAGCGACGGTTGCGAGGACCGGGCGCTCGGCACCTCGCTGGAGCCGGCCGCGCAGCTGGTCACCCGGGACCGATGTGGACCACGCGGGCCCACGCGGGCGGAGTGTCCGGCACGTACTCCGGATCGTCCTCGTCCCAGGAGTCGTCCGGCCGGGGGAACAGACCCACCACCGTCCGGCAGGCGGGCCGCTCCTCCGGCCAGGGCGTCTGCCCGTCGGTGAGAACTACGACGACATCGGGGCCGGGACGCGTCCGCAGCGCCTTGGCGAAGCCCGTACGCAGATCCGTACCGCCGCCGCCGAGCAACGGGATGCCCTCCGCGCGGCACAGGGGGTGCACTACCCGCGCCGCCGCGTCGCACGGCACGACGGTGACCAGGTCCCGGCGGCCGCCCACGGCACGGGAGATCGCGGCGACCTCCAGCAGCGCGCCGCCCAGTTCGGCGTCGCTGACCGAACCGGAGGTGTCGATGACCACGCACACGCGGGGCGGCCGGCGCCGCAGAGCGGGCAGCACCACGCCGGGCAGTCCCGCCGAGCGTCGCGCCGGACGGCCGTAGGAGTAGTCCTCGCCCGCGCCCGGGGCGGACGCCGCCGAGCGTACCGCCGCCCCCAGCAACTCCCGCCACGGCTGCGGCGGATGGAACGCCTCCTCCGCCCACCGCCGCCACTGCTCCGGGGCGTTGCCGGGGCGTCCCTTGATGCCCTGCGCCACCCGGAAGCGGACCGCGTCCCGCTCCTGTTCGCTCAGACCGTGCGCGCCGTCCGGACCCAGATCCCACCCCCGCTCCCGCCCGTCGGCACCGCTGCCGCAGTCCAGCCAGGCCAGGCCGTCGGTGTGCGGCCCGAGCCGGAACTGACGCAGGTAGTCCTCCATCAGCTGCCCCGTGGGCAGTCGGAGGGTGCCGGGGTGGACGGCGCCCTCGGGCCGGGGCAGCCCGTCGCCGTACACGTCGTCGTTGATCTCGAAGTCCGCGGCGATGTTCATCCGCAGCCGCTCGGCCGGGCCGGTCAGCCCCCGCTCCTTCGCAACCCGGTCGCTGCGCCGGTGGTGCTCGCGCAGCAGGTGGGACACCTCGTGCACCCAGACGCCGGCCAGCTCCTCGACCGGCGTGCGGTCCACGAACCCGGGCGACACATAGCAGCGCCAGTGCCGGTCGACGGCCATCGTCGGCACCGTCCGGGACGCGACGGTGTGCAGGGCGAACAGGGCCGTGGCCAGGTAGGGGCGGGCGCGGGCGGCCTGCAGGCGAGCGGTGAAGAGCTTGGCCTCGTCCAGGGCCCCGGCCGCGTCCCCGCTCATCGCGCCACCCTGGCGGCCGCCTCGTCCGCGCGCCGGGAGAGGGACACCACCCCGGCGAGCTCCTCGATCGACGCCGGCACGTCCCAGTCCTCCCGGCGCAGCGAGGCCAGCGTGGTCGCGGGGACGACCACCAGGTCCGGGGCACCGGTCCGCACCGCCCGCACCAGCAGCTCCCAGGCCGCGTCCCAGCGGGACCTGTCCGGACGGGCGCGGACCGCGGCCACCACACCGTCCAGGGCGGCCTGGCGCAGATCCCCCCGTTCGGGCAGGACGGCGGCCGCCGGATCGGCGAGCAGCTCCTCGGGGTCCGGGAGGTCCATCCGGTCCACGCTCGCCAGCAGTTCCAGCCCCGGACCGTCGCCCACGGTTCCCCTGACCAACAGCGACAGCACGTCCCGGGAGGAGCCGGCCGCGGTCGCGAAGGCGATCAGACGCAGGGTCATCTCCCAGCTCCGGGGCGAGGGCCAGGGCCCGCCCCGGCGGGTCTCGCTGCTGGGCAGCCGGTGCACCAGGGCCGGACGGGCGCTCAGCAGTCCGCAGACCGCCCGACGGGCGAAGTCCACGGCCTCCGGCAGCCGGTGCGGGTCGAGCCGGGGCAGAGTGGCCCGGGGCCAGGTCCCGCCGAGGCCGCGTACGACGACCTCGTGGTCGTGGGTCCACTGCAGGTGCACGAACCGGTTGGCCAACGGCGGGCTCAGCTCCCAGCCGTCGGCCGCCGAGGAGCGCGGGTTGGCGGCGGCCACGATCCGCACGCCGGGCGGCAGCCGCAGGGCTCCGATGCGCCGCTCCAGCACCAGCCGGAGCAGGGCGGCCTGGACGGCGGGCGGCGCGGTGGACAGCTCGTCCAGGAACAGCAGCCCCCGGCCGGCCCGCACCAGGCGAACCGCCCAGTCCGGCGGGGCCATCGGGACGCCCTGCTCGGCGGGGTCGTCGACGACGATGGGCAGCCCGGAGAAGTCGGACGGCTCGTGCACGCTGGCGATCACCGTGGTCAGCGGAAGATCCAGGGCCGCGGCCAGCTGAGTCAGCGCGGCGGTCTTCCCGATGCCCGGCTCGCCCCACAGCAGGACGGGCAGATCGGCGGCCACGGCCAGGGTGAGCGCCTCCAGCTGGATGTCGGGGCGGGGTTCGGTGGAGGCGTCGCGCAGAAGGGTCAACAGCGTTTCGGCGACGTCGAGTTGAGGGTCGTCGACGGAGATGCGGGGCAGGACGGACGAAGGGCGTACGGGCATGAGTGATCACCTCGGGTGTTGTGTGGGTGGAAAAGGGGTGTGCGGGGCGCGCGTTCAGCGTGTGGTGTGGGTGGGAAAGAGGCGGTGGCGGTCGCCGGGTCAGCGGACCGTGCCATGGCGAGGGCGTTGGCGCAGGGAGGGCGGACGCGGTGTGCCCGGGAGGACCCGGCCCGGGCCCGGCCCGGCCAGTCCGGTGCGGAACAGGCCGTAGGCGATGCGCCGTTGGGCGGCCGCCTCCAGTTCCTCCCGCAACGGACCGTCCCGCAGCACCGCCTCCGGACCCAGCAGCCCTTCCACGACAGCCAGCGCGCCGGCGGTGTCGCCGTGGTCCAGGCGCTCGCGGACCCCGGCGAGGCAGTCGGGCCGGCGGTGCGCCCGGTCGATGGCCCGCAGACAGGGCAGCGGGGTGCCGGTCAGGGCGGCCAGCAGTTCCTCGCGCCGGATCTCGTCCGGCCGGTGGTCGAGCGCGGTCAGCACCCCGTCGACCAGACCGATCCGGTGCACCTCTCCGCGGCAGTCGACGAGGTGCGGCCGGTCCGCCCGCTCGGGAGCCGGCGGCGGCCCGGTCGGCGGGTGAGCGGGTGCCAGCGCGGCCGCGACCAGCGGATGCAGCAGACCGGCGTCGATCGCGCCGGCGCGCAGCAGTTCGAGGTCGGGCGGCACCCAGGTCGCGGCGTCGGGCAGCACCGGCAACCCGTCGCCGCCGCCCGTGCGGAGCCGCACCGGGGTGCCCCCGAGCGGGTCGAGGAGCAGCCGGTGGCGACGGCCCAGCCGCACCACGACACCGGGTGCGGCCCGCTCGTCGGCACGCAGCACGAGCCGCGCCTCGGCCGCCCAGCGGTCCACGGCACACCGGTGCCCGTTCGGCGCCGACCGCGGCAGCGCGCGATCACCCGCGCCCGGCGGCCGGTCGGCCCCCGACCGGACCCGCAGTTCACCCGCCCTGCGCGCGTCCCACAGGTGCCGGTGCAGGTCCATCCGGAACCGCGGATGGGGATGCGGGTGCGGGCAGGCGACCGTCCCGGCCCGGGACCCGTCCCACACCGACAGAGCGATCCGCTGGCCGGCGTCGGCCCAGGCGGGCGGGGTCCGGGCGACCAGATGCACCGGGTGGGGGCCGTGCCGGCCCGCGGCGGTGTACCGGGCCAGACCGACGGTCAGCCCGGGCCGCAGCAGTCCGTCGGGGGCGATCCGCGGCATGTGCCAGCGCAGCAGATCGGGGGCCAGATGCCGGAGATCGTCCCGTACCCGGGCCGCCAGCTCACGGCCGTAAAGACGAGTGACGGAGCGCGGGTCGAGGTCGACGTCGACCCGCGCGGCGGCGCAGGCCCCCGCCCAGTCACCGGCGAGGCGGCGGGCGGTCGCGGTCGATATCATGGAGGGCGGCACGGCGAACTCGCGCACGCGCAGCCAGAGGGAGAGGCGGGAATCCCCGTTCGCGATGTGAGTGGCCATCAGCACTCACCTTGCGCGGACGGGACCCCCAATCTGAGAACCGAGGAAGTCGTCATCGCGGGCGAGCGTAGCGTCCCCCGTGCCGGACTGTCAGCCGCATTTTCTCCGAGCCCGGGCGCCTGTGGTTGACTACGGCCGTGTTGGACGAATCGGTTCTGCGGACTTTGGACCTTCCGGCGGCCGACCGTTTCGAGGCCTGGACCGAGCGTCTGGGCCGGACCCACGCGCCCATGGATCTGGCCAGCGACCGTGCGGCGGACTACCGCGGAACGCAGCGTCTGATCAGCCTGGGCGACGTGACCGTGTGGCCGGCCACCTTCGACCATCTGGTGTTCCGCCGGACGCCGCGGCTCGTACGGTGCTCCGACCCCGAGGTCTACCACCTCTCCCTGCTCAGGCGGGGCGAGGGAGCGGCCAGTTGGGGCCGGGAACAGCTCGCCTACCGCAGCGACGACTTCCACGCCAACAGCTCCTCACGGTCGTACGAGATCCACACCGGGAGCGAACCGGTCAGCATGATCGGCGTCGAGATCCCGCGGGCTCTCGTGGCGCTGCCCGGCGACCGGGCGGACGGCATCATCGGCAGCCGCATCTCCAGCCGCGAAGGGATCGGGGCGCTGCTGGCGCAGTTCCTCGTGCAACTCGTCTCGGACACCAGCTGCTACGGGCCGTCCGACGCGCCGCGGCTCGGCGCCGTCGTCGCCGACCTGACCACCGCCGTCTTCGCCCACGCCCTCGACGCCGAGCGCCGGGTGCCGCCCGAGACGCACGCCCGGACGCTGACCCTGCGCATCAAGGCGTTCATCCGCCGCCACCTCGCCGACCACGAGCTGACCCCCGCCCGTGTCGCCGCGGCGCACCACATCTCCCGCAGCTACCTGTACCGCCTCTTCCAGACCGAGGGCACCACCGTCGCCGCGTACATCCGCGACCAGCGGCTGGCCAACGCCCGCCGGGAGCTCACCGACCCGGCGCTGCGGGCCCTGCCGATCCACGCCGTCGCCGCCCGCTGGGGCTTTCCCCGGGCCGCCGAGTTCACCCGGGCCTTCCGCACGGCCTACGGCGTCCCGCCGAGCGAACTGCGCCGTGGACGCTCCGCCAAGTAGCTGTGGACCGTGCGCCAACGACAGACCGGCGGGCATCCGCGCATCCTGTGATCAGCGCGCCGGACATACGGGGCGGACGAGGGCCGGAGCCAGGACCACGTGGGGAGTCCTGGCCCCGCCTCCTTGCGCGCGAGGGGGCGGAACGGCGCGCGATGGGCTGACATGCCGTCCCGGGCGCGGACCACGAAGGACCCGCGGAAACGACGAAGGCAAGGAGCTCGTCCACTCCTTGCCACTCTCAACTTATAGCGCACCGGGGGGCTTGCGGCAAGGCCCCCCGCATGCCGCACAATCGTCGGCCTGAGCCCAGGACCTGCGGAAACGGCGAGACGCGGAGTGCGTCCGAGGGTTGGTGACCCCGGGGATCACCGCCCCTTCGGTTCTCGCCGGCCGCGCGTCGTGCCGCACACCCATCGACGTGCACCGTCCAGATCGGAGCTTGCCGTGAAACCCGCGACCGCCAGTGCGTTCGCCCTGCCCGACCGTCTTGCCGCGAAGGCCGACCCGGCGCTGATCGCCGACGACGAGCGGCACTTCGCGGCGATCGCCGCGTGCCTCGACGAGACCATCGCCGAACTGTCCGACCGCCTCGACGCCGAACGCCGGGCGCCCGGCGGCCTGGGCCGGCAGGCGATGGACCGGGACGCCGAGATCCACCGGCTGACCGCCCGGCTGCGCGCCCTGCGCCGCTTCGGCCTCGATCTGTGCCTCGGCCGCATGGTCGGCACGGACGACACCGAGCCCGTCTACGTCGGACGACTCGGCCTCACCGACAGCACCGGGCGCCGGCTGCTGGTGGACTGGCGCTCGCCCGCGGCCGAACCGTTCTTCGGCGCCACCCACGCCCGGCCGACGGGGCTGGCCAGCCGCCGCAGGTACCGCTGGACCGGCGGCCGGATCAGCGACTACTGGGACGAGGTGTTCACCCCCGACGCCTTCGCCGGGCACGCCGCGCTCGACGACCAGTCCGCCTTCATCGCCAGCCTCGGCACCAACCGGTCGGACCGGATGCGGGACGTCCTCGGCACCATCCAGGCCGACCAGGACGCCATCATCCGGGCGGGCTCCCGCGGCGCCCTCGTCGTGGACGGCGGTCCCGGCACCGGGAAGACCGTGGTCGCCCTGCACCGCTCCGCCTACCTGCTGTACTCCGACCCCCGCCTCGCCCACCGCAGGGGCCGCGTACTGTTCGTCGGCCCGCACCGGCCCTACCTGGCCTACGTCTCGGACGTCCTGCCCAGCCTGGGCGAGGAGGGCGTGCAGACCTGCGTCCTGCGGGACCTGGTCGCCGAGGGCGCGACGGCGGCGGTGGAGAGCGACGCCGAGGTGGCCCGGCTGAAGGCGTCCGCGGAACTGGTGCGGGCGGTCGAGGCGGCCGTCCGCTTCTACGAGGAGCCGCCCACCCGGGGCATGACCGTCGAGACCCACTGGTCCGACGTCTGGCTGAGCCCCGACGACTGGGCGGAGGCCTTCGGGGCGGCGGAGTCCGGCACCCCGCACAACGAGGCCCGCGAGCAGGTCTGGCGGGAACTGCTGACGATCCTGGCGGACAAGCACGACGGCGAGGAGGTCCCGCCCGACCTGCTGCACCGGTCGCTGCGGCAGAACCGGGAGCTGCGCGCGGCCTTCGACCGGGCCTGGCCGCTGATCGAGGCGGCGGACCTCGTAGCGGACCTCTGGTCGGTCCCCGCCTACCTGCGCCGGTGCGCCCCCTGGCTCGGCCCCGACGAGATCCGCAGGCTGCAGCGGAAGGAGTCCCCACAGGCCTGGACGGAGTCCGACCTGCCCTTCCTGGACGCGGCGCGGCAGCGGCTCGGCGATCCGGAGGCGGCACGTCGCAAGCGCCGCGGCGAGGCGATCCTGGCCGCCCAGCGCGAGCGTATGGAGCAGGTCGTCGACAACCTGATCCACGCCGTGGCGGACTCCGGCGCCGACGGCGACGACGGCGAGGGCCTGGTGCGGATGCTGCGCGGCGCGGACGCCCGGGTCAGCCTGGTCGACGAGGCCGAACTGCCCACCGCCGAACCGGATCTCCTCGCCGGTCCGTTCGCGCACGTCGTCGTCGACGAGGCCCAGGAGCTGACCGACGCGGAGTGGCAGATGCTGCTGCTGCGCTGTCCCTCCCGCAGCTTCACCATCGTGGGGGACCGCGCCCAGGCCCGGCACGGGTTCGCCGAGTCGTGGCGGGAACGGCTGGAGAGGGTCGGGCTGAACCGGATCGAACTGGCGTCGCTGAACATCAACTACCGCACTCCGCGGGAGGTGATGGCCGAGGCCGAGCCGGTCATCCGGGCGGCACTCCCCGACGCCAACGTGCCGACCTCCATCCGCAGCGGTGGCGTCCCGGTCGTCCACGGTTCCCTCGTGGACCTGGACTCCGTCCTCGACACCTGGCTCGCCGCGCACGCCGAAGGCATCGCCTGCGTCATCGGGCATCCCGCGTTCCGGGCGACGGCCCGCGTCCGGTCCCTGACCCCGGAGCTGTCGAAGGGCCTGGAGTTCGACCTGGTCGTCCTCGTCGACCCGCGGGACTTCGGCGACGGCATCGAAGGAGCGGTCGACCGCTACGTCGCGATGACCCGCGCCACCCGGCAGCTCGTCGTCCTCACCGGCGCCTGACCCCACCGGCTCCGGAACGCCCTGCGCCAAGGATGCTCAGGGCGTTGGCGGCGACGACCGCGCCGATACCCGCCCACTCGGCCCAGCCGAGCCGCTGGCCGAGCCCCACCCGGCCGACGGCCGCCGCGAGGACCGGGTTGACGCTCATGAACAGGCCGAAGGCGGGCGCGGGGACCCGGCGCAGGGTGAACAGGTCGGCGAGGTACGGCACCGCCGAGGAGAGCACGCCGGCCGCGACGGCGCACGCCAGCGCGGTGACGGTCGGCGGATGCCGGAGCACGACGGCCACGCCGACGGGCAGGAACAGAAGAGCCGAGACACCGGCCGCGGCGGCCGAGCCCTGGGCGCCGGGCAGCCGCCGTCCCACGGTGCGGTTGAGGAGGATGTACGAGGCCCAGCAGGCCGCGGCCAGCAGACCGAGGCACATGCCGACGTAGTCCGTGGAGGGCCGCGGCCGCATCAGCGTGACGACACCCGCGGCGGCGATCACCGCGCAGCAGGCGTCGGCCCGGCGCCGGGCGGCGGCCAGGGCGATGGTGAGGGGGCCGAGGAACTCCAGGGTCACCGCGAGGCCGAGGCCGACCCGGTCGACGGCGCTGTACAGGGACAGGTTCATCGTGCCGAAGACCACGGCCAGCAGCAGCACGGGCCACCACTGCCGCCAGGTGAACGTCTGCAGCCGGGGCCGGCCGACGGCCAGCAGCACGATCGCGGCGACGTACTGGCGGACCGCCACGACCCCCGCGGGCCCGAGCACGGGAAAGGCGAGGGAACCGATCGCGGCGCCGGTCTGGTTGGACAGCCCGCTGCCGACCATCGCGACCACGCCGGCCGGCCGCGGCCGGCCGGGCCGCGCGACTGCGGCGGCGGGCGCGGAGACCGGGGGCGCGGGTGCGGGCGCGGACGTACGAACAAGGCGCATGGCCCGATCGTGAGACCCGGCCGACCATGCGCAAAATGCGTCCGGCCCTCGATCCATACGCTTGAGTCATGGATGTGGAGATACGACAGCTGCGCTGCCTCGTGGCCATCGTCGACGAGGGCACCTTCACCGACGCGGCCATCGCCCTCGGCGTCTCCCAGGCGGCCGTGTCCCGCACCCTGGCCTCGCTCGAACGGGCCCTGGGGGTACGGCTGCTGAGGCGCACTTCCCGCTCGGTCACGCCGACCGTGGCCGGGCAGCGCGTGCTCCGGCACGCCCGTCGGGTCCTCGGCGAGGTGTCGGACCTGGTCCACGCGGCGACCTCGGACCGTGCCGAACTGCGCGTCGGCTACGCCTGGTCGGCACTAGGCCGGCACACCCCCGCCTTCCAACGGCACTGGGCCCGGGCCCACCCGGAGACCGACATGCACCTGATCCGCGTCAACTCCGCCACGGCCGGTCTCGCGGAGGGCGTCTGCGACCTCGCCGTGGTGCGCAGACCGCTGGGGGAGGACCGGCGCTTCGACAGCGCCATCGTCGGCCTGGAACGCCGGTTGTGCGCCCTGGCCTCCGACGACCCGCTGGCCGGGCGCCGCTCGGTGCGCCTCGCCGATCTCGCCGACCGCACCCTCCTCGTCGACCGGCGCACCGGCACCACGACCATCGACCTCTGGCCGCCCGACGCCCGCCCGGCCACCGAGGAGACCCACGACGTGGACGACTGGCTCAACGTGATCGCCGGCGGCCGCCGCATCGGCGTGACGGCGGAGTCGACCGCCCACCAGTACCCACGGCCCGGCGTGGTCTACCGCCCCGTCCGCGACGCCGAGCCCGTCGCCGTACGCCTCGCCTGGTGGCGCGACGACCCGCACCCCGCCACCCCCGCGGCGATCGAACTCCTCACCACGCTGTACCGCGAGTCCTGACGGCCCGGGCCCGGCCCGCTTCGGATCCGCCGCGGGGGATCATCCCGGTGCGGGCGTCAGCTCGTCGCGCGCACCGCGTCGCGGATCAGGTCGGCGACCTCCTTGGGCCGGGAGACGGCGACGGCGTGCGAGGCGCCCTCCAACTCCACGGTCGTCGCGCCCGCCCGCTTCGCGCCGAAGCGCTCCACATCCGGGTTGATCGCCTCGTCCGCCCCGGCGACCAGCGCCCACGACGGCTTGGTCTGCCACGCCGCGGCCGCCGCCGGCTCGTCGAACACCGAAGTGGCCAGAGGCCGTTGGGACACCGCCAGGGCCTTGGTCACCGGGGCGGGCACGTCGGCGGCGAAGATGGCGGGGAACGCCTCGGCCTGGATGGTGACCTCGACGGCCGGCTCCGCGCCCTCGACCGGGTACGTCCACTGCTTGAGGTTGCTCACCAGCGGCGAGAGCGGGAAGCGCCCCTGCAACTCGCCAAGGCTCTCGCCCTCTTCGGGAACGTAGGCCGCGATGTAGACCAGGCCGACGACGTTCTCGACGGTTCCGGCGACGGTGATGATCGCGCCGCCGTAGGAGTGCCCGACGAGGACGACAGGGCCGTCGATCTGCGCGGCGACGGAGGCGATGTACGCGGCGTCGGAGGCCAGCCCGCGCAGCGGGTTCGGCGGCGCGATCACGGGGATGCCGTGGTTCTGCAGCTCCGCGACGACACCGGCCCAGCTGCCGGCGTCGGCGAAGGCGCCGTGCACGAGAAGGGCGGTGGGTGTGGTGGTCATGTCCGCTGTCTCCGGGGTCAGTTGGTGTGGAGGGCCGTGCGCAGGGTGGTGACGGCCTGGTTGATGGCGGCCTCGGCGGCGTGGGTGCCGCGCAGGGCGTTGAGCATCACGAAGTCGTGGATGATGCCCTGGTAGCGCACGGCGGTGACGGGGACGCCGGCCGCGCGCAGCTTGTTGGCGTAGGCCTCGCCCTCGTCGCGCAGGACGTCGGCCTCGCCGGTGATGACCAGGGCCGGGGGCAGTCCGGTCAGCTGTTCGGTGGAGGCGCGCAGCGGGGAGGCGGTGATCTGGGCCCGCTCGGCGGCGTCCGTCGTGTACTGGTCCCAGAACCACTGCATGCCGTCGCGGCGCAGGAAGTAGCCGGTGGCGAACTGGTGGTAGGAGGCGGTGTCGAAGCCGGCGTCGGTCACCGGGTAGAACAGCACCTGCTGCACCAGCGGGACGTCCCCGCGCTCCTTGGCCATCAGGGTCAGCGCCGCGGTCATGTTGCCGCCGACCGAGTCACCGGCCACCGCCAGCCGCGAGGCGTCCAGAGCCTTGCCGGAGCCCTCCCGGACGATCCACTGGGCGACGGCGTAGTTCTGCTCGATGGCGACCGGGTAGCGCGCCTCGGGTGAGAGGTCGTACTCGGGGAAGACCACCGCGGCGTTCGCGCCGACGGCGAGTTCGCGGACCAGGCGGTCGTGGGTGTGGGCGTTGCCGAACACCCAGCCCGCGCCGTGGATGTAGAGGATCACCGGGAGGGTGCCGGTGGCGCCCGCGGGGCGGACGAGACGTGCCCGGACGCTGCCCGTCGGGCCGCCGGAGACGGTGATCCACTCCTCGTCGACGGCCGGCTTGTCGATCTCGCCGGACTGCACCTCGTCGACCGCCTTGCGGCCCTCGGCGGGCGGCAGGTCGAACAGGTAGGGCGGGTTGGCGGTGGCCTCGACGAAGGCCTGGGCGGCGGGTTCCAGAACCGGCTTCGCCGGCTCCGGGGCGGTCTCGGACATGCGTCTCTCCTGGGGTGTCGCAGTGCTTCGACCGGCACGCTAGGACCGCCGGAGCGGGCCGGGTTGCCTGCGCGCGCACGGCCGCTGGCCCCTCAGCGCACGGTCGGCCTACGCGCCGGGGCCGACGCCAGCGGAATCTCGCCACTCGCTGGGGGACATGCCGTACGCGGCCCGGAAGACGCGGCTGAAGTGCGGGGCGCTGAGGAAACCCCAGCGGCCGGCGACCGCGGCGATGGTCCGGCGGCCGCGGACCCGGTGCAGCAGGTCACGCCGGCACTCCTCCAGGCGGCGGCGCTGGATCCACCGGCCGACGGTAGTCCCCTGCTCCTGCTGGAACAGTTTGTGCAGATAGCGCACCGAGATGTGGTGGGCGTTGGCGATCACCTCGGGGGAGAGGTCCGGATCGGCGAGGTGCTCGTCGACGAACCGCAGCAGCCGGGACAGCAACGGCGACCGTTCGTCCTCCGCCGCGTCGGGACCGTCCTCGCCCGACTGCTCGGCCGCGACCGTGGCGAGCAGGTTGACGGCGTTCCAGGCGAGCATCTCACCGGTCGCGGCCGGGGACGACAGGACGGTGTCGGCGAGTTCGGACAGGAACGGCGACACCAGCCGCCCCAGACGCGAGGACCGGGCGACGGGCGTCGGCAGAATCCGCCGCAGGGCACGCTCGTCCAGCCCGAGTGCCTCGCGCGGCACCCGGAACACCTTCAGCCGGGCGGATGCGGGAACGTCCAGGGACGGCGGGTGGTCGACGTCGTAGAAGCAGATGTCGCCGGGGTCGAGCCGGACGGCCCGGGGCTGTTCCAGGGCTCCGATGCAGCCCCGGATCCCGACGAAGAGGTAGTCGCCGGGACTCCCGGCGACGAGACGCGGTGCCAGGGGCCCGGGGTGCCGGTCCGCGGGCAGTCGGGCGGGCGTGGTGCCGGTGACGAGGATGTCGAGAGCCAGGGGCATCCGGCACACCGTGTTGATGTCAGATGTCATCTGTCGCCGCCTCCGAGCACGACCGAACAGAAACTTTCACTGCCCGGAGCCTAAGGACGACGTGTGCAAAAAAAGTGACAGAGAAGTGAGGGCGGCTCTCCGGCCTGCGGTCATGCCTCGGCCGGGTCGATGGCGACGGTGCGGAGCAGGGGGTGCCGGGCGAAGCGGCCGGGTGCGGTCTCGCTGACGAGATGGACGTCGGCGAGTTCGTCGAGCAGCAGCCGGGTGCGGCGCACGGGCAGTCCCGCGAGCTCACCGGCGGCCTCCGCGGTGAGTTCCGGACCCGGATGACGGGCGAGCAGGCGCAGCAGCCGGGCCGCGTCGGCCGACAGGTGCCGCCGGGAGGTGGCGAACGCGGTGCGCACTCCGGCCAGGGCGTCGAAGGTGCCCCGCGCCAGGCGGAGTTCGGCGGCGACGGTCGCCAGCGGGAGGTCGGGGCGGTCGGCGGCGCGGGCGGCCACGGCGGCCAGGGCCAGCGGCAGCCGCCCGCAGAGTCCGACGATCTCGTCGGCGGCCGCGGGCTCGGCCGCCAGGCGGTCCCGGCCGACGCGTTCCGCCAGCAGGTCGCGCGCGTCGGCGGCGGACGGCGGGTCCACCCGCAGCGGACGGGCGCCCGCGGTGACCAGGCCGGACAGCCCGCGCCGGCTGGTGACCAGCGTCAGGCAGCCGGGGGAGGCCGGCAGCAGCGGCCGCACCTGTTCGGTGTCGAAGGCGTCGTCGAGCAGGACGAGCATCCGCCGCCCCGACAGCGTGCTGCGAAACAGGCCGGCCAGAGCGTCCGGGCCGCTCGGCAGCCGCCGCTCGGGCACGCCCAGCGCACCGAGCATGCCCCGAAGGGCCTCCGCCGGGTGCAGGGGCTCGGCGACAGGATCGAACCCCCGCAGATCCACGTGGAGTTGACCGTCGGGATACCGTTCGGCGAGTTCGTGGCCCCAGTGGACGGCGAGGGCGGTCTTCCCGACACCGGCCGTTCCCTGGAGGAGGACGGCGGCCGTTCCACCGTCGGTCCCCAAGAGCGCCCGCAGACAGCGGAGTTCCACGTATCGACCGGTGAACCACTCGATGTCGTGCGGTAGTTGCGCGGGACGTACGCGTGGCCCAGGCGGCTTCTCGGGGCGGGGCGCCGCATCAGCCGGGCGCACGTCCTGGCGGAGTACCCGCGTGTGCGCCGCGGACAGTTCGGCGCCTGGAGCGACACCCAACTCGCGGGACAGCGTCAGGCGTACCGACTCGTGGGCCGCCAGCGCCTCGGCCTGCCGGCCGGCGGCGGCCAGGGACAGGACGAGCCTGGCGTGCACGGACTCGTTCAGGGGGTCCAGCCCCAGTGCGCGCCGCAGGTGCGGCAGCACCTCTCGGGTGCGGCCGCACAGCAGCGCCGCGTCGGCGGCCATCACCGCCGTACGGACCAGCTCGCGCTCCACCTCGGTGAACACGGCGTGTTCCCGGACGGCCGGCGGAATCCCGGCGGCCACCGGGCCCCGCCACTCGCCCAGCGCGCGGAGGAAGTGCCGCAGGGCCACCTCCGGTCGTCCCGTGGCGGCCGCCCGCTTGGCCCGCCGGGCCAGGCCGCGGAACCTCAGCAGGTCGACCTCGTCCTCGTCGGCGGCCAGCAGATAGCCGTCGGCGCCGCCTGCGATCCGGCGGCCCGCCGCCCGGGGCGGCAGCCCGGGTTCCAGCAGCCGGCGCAGCGAACCCGCGTAACGGCGCACCACGTTCAGCGCGCTGGCGGGCGGGCGACCGGGCCACAGGACGTCGACGATCTCGTCCGCCGGCACCGCCCGGCCCACCCGCACCAGCAACAGGGCGAGCAGTGCCCGCTGTTGGGGGAACCCGAGCTCGGGCTCAGCCGGTCCCAGCTGCACCCGTAGCGGCCCGAGCACCTCGAACCCGGTCGGCTCTGCGCGATCCATGACCCGTCGGCTTCCCTCAGGCGAGATCGCGTGCGCCGGCGTCGCCGGACAACCGCTCACGGACCTCATCGGCGTCCGGATGACCGAGGCCGGCCAAGAGCGCGAGGGCCTCGCGCCAGACCTCCGCCGCCTCGTCCGGGGCGCCCGTCGCCAGGTGGGTGTCGCCGATCCGGACCAGGGTGCTCGCCTCCAGGTAGGGCACGCCCAGCTCCCGGTACAGCGTGAGGGCGTTGTGGTAGCCGAGCAGGGCGTGCGGATGGCGGCCCAGGCCGTGCTGGGCGTAGGCGATGCTGTCCCAGGTGGATGCCTGGCCGTAGCGGTCGCCCAGGTCCTGGAGCAGGGCGAGCGCCTCGAAGCAGTGGGACAGGGCCTGCCGGTACTGGCCGAGCAGCGCGTGGTACCAGCCGACCGAGTTCAGGACGCTGGCCTGCGCGGCCCTCCGCTCCTGGGCGCGGAACAGCTCCAGGGCCCGCTGATTGTGCGTCAGGGCGCCCTGTAGGTCGCCCCGTTGGTCGCTCTCCCAGCCGAGGCTGCGGTGGGTCTGGGCCTGTCCGATGCCGTCGCCCAGACGGGTGAACAGGTCGAGGGCCCGGCGCAGCCGGGGCAGGGAGCGGTCGTGCAGGCCCAGCCGCCCTTCGGCGCGGGCCAGCCCGAGCAGTCCGCGCGCCTCCCAGCCGGGATCGGACAGCCGCGCGGCCGACGCGCGCGCGGTGCGCTGGGCGGCCAGCCCGTCGTGCCAGTGGCCCCGCCGGTCGAAGAAGGGCTCCAGGGACCAGGCCAGCAGGCACACGAGACGGTCGCGACCCGAGCGGGCGGCCGCGTCGAGCACGGCGAGCAGGACCGGGTACTCGGCGGTCAGCCAGGCCAGCGCCTCCCGGTCGTCGGCGAGGGGTTCGGCGGCGACCCCGTACGGCGGCGGACCGGGCGGCGGGGGGTCGGCGTGCGGGGCGAGGATGCGGTCGGCGGCGTGGGCGGTGTGCAGGAAGTACGCGTACAGCCGGTCCACGGCCGCCTCGCGCTCGTCCTGCGGCCACTCGGCATCGACCAGTTCGGCGGCGTGGGCGCGCAGCAGGTCGTGCAGGGAGTACCGGCCGGGAGCGTGCTCGCTCGCGAGATGTACGCCGGTCAGCTCGGCCAGCAGCCGACGCGCCTCCCGCACCGGGATTCCCGCCAGGGCCGCCGCGGCCGGCGCGGAGACGTCCGGGCCGGGATGCAGTCCGAGCAGCCGGAACAGGCGGGCCGCGCCGGGCGAGACGGCGGCCAGCGACCAGGAGAACACCGCGCCCACGTTCGCCGCGGTGTCGGTCCGGCTGAACGCGTCGAGGCTGCCGTGCGCCGCGCGCAGCTCGGCCGCCACGGCGGACAGCGGGAAGTGCGGATGGGCCGCGGCGCGGGCGGCGACACACGCCAGGGCGAGCGGCAGACCGGCGCAGAGCTCGGTGATCTCGGCGATGGCCCGGTCCTCGCCCGCGAGCCGTGCGGCGCCCAGTCGGCGGGCCAGGAACGCCCTGGCCCGGCCGGCGTCCAACGGACGCAGGGTCAGCGTCCGCGCCCCGTCCGCGGCGACCAGGGAGGGCAGCCGGCGGCGGCTGGTGACGATGGCCAGACAGCCGGGCGTGCCCGGCAGCAGCGGCCGTATCTGATCGGTGTCGCGGGCGTTGTCCAGCAGGACCAGCAGCCGCCGCCCGGACAGCGTGCTGCGGTACAGCGCCGCCTGCGCCTCCGTCCCGTGCGGCACCCGCTCGGGCGGTACGCCGAGCGCGTCCAGGAACAGCCGTACCGCCTCGCCCGCGCTCATCGCCGTCCCCGACGGACCGAAGCCGCGGAGGTCGACGTACAGCTGCCCGTCGGGAAACCGGCCGGCGATCCGGTGCGCCCAGTGCACGGCGAGGGTGGTCTTGCCGATGCCGGCCATGCCGTCGATGGCGGTGATGACCAGCGCCCCGGACAGTTCCTCCTCCAAGGGGCCCAGCACCTCGGCCAGTTCGGCCTCACGGCCGGTGAACGTCGGCAGGTCGTGCGGCAGTTGGGCGGGCACCGGCGACACGGACACGGGGTCGAGGAGGACGGCGCGGTGGGCGTCGCGCAGTTCGGCGCCGGGGTCTATGCCCAGTTCGTCGGCGAGCCGGGCGGCCACCGTGCGGTACACGTCGAGGGCCTCGGACCGGCGTCCGGCTGCCGCCAGCACGTGGATCAGCCGGGCCAGTAGCGGTTCGTCCAGCGGATGGGCGGCCGCGGCCTGACGGAGCCGCGGCAGTACGGCCTCCGGAACGCCCGCGTCGAGCGCGGCGTCGGCGGCCTCCCGCACCGCCGACAGGCGTTCACGGTCGACCGCGTCGAAGCCGGCGCGTTCCTGGACCTCCGCGGGGAGCCCGTCCGCCACCGGGCCACGCCACAGATCCAGCGCCGCCGTGAGGAGTCCGACGGCCCGCGAGGGCGCGGCACGCCCGGCCTCCTCGCGCAGCCGGCGGAACCGCAGCAGGTCCAGCGAGCCGGCGTCCGCCGCCCACCGGTAACCGCCCGCGTCCCGCGCCAGCCAGCGCCCGGCCGCCCGGGCGGGCAACTCCGGCTCCGCGAGGCGACGCAGCGAACCGACATGACGCCGGACCACGTTCACGGCGCTGTGCGGCGCACGCGGGCCCCACAGCACCTCGACGATCTCGCTCACCGGCACCGGCTGCCCGGCCCGGGCCAGCAGCAGCGCCAGCAGCGCCCGTTCCTGCGGCCCGCCGAGGACGACCTCCGACCCCGACCGCCGCACCCGGACCGGCCCCAGAACCGAGAACTCCACAGGCTCCAGCCCCACCGGCCCGCCCCCCTTGCTTCCTCTCCCACCCCCGCCCGACTTTACGTGATCTTTCGGGCCACCGGAGCGGAACCACTGGGGCCCTAGGCGCGGTAGCGGGCCGTGACCGCCGTGAGGTAGCCGCGCAGCATCACCTTGGCCTCCTCCAGCAGCTCGGCGTCCCCGAGCGGCTCGCGGCGGAAGGCCTCCTGGGCGAGGGCGTCGGCGGCCAGGACCGCGGAGTGGCAGGCGCGAGCCAGGGCCGCGTCGTCCCGGGCGAGGCCGAGGGCCAGCAGGACACGGCGGATCCCGTCCGCCATCCGGCGCTTGTGGTCGCGGTCGGCGGCCCGGGTCCGCTCGGTCAGACCACTGCCGAACCACAGCGCCCTGAAACCGTGCTCGCTGCGGTAGATCCCGGCGAAGGCGTCGACGAGCATGCCGACCGGATCCTCCCAGCGCTCCGCCGCCGCGGCCTCGACGAGACCGTCCATGGCGGCCTCCAGCTTGGCGAAGTAGCCGGCCGCGAGCGCGTCGATGATCGCGTCGCGGTCGGGCAGGTACTGGTACAGCGAGCCGACCGAGACCCGCGCCGCCGCGGCCACCCGGGTCGTCGTCAGCGCCTCCACCCCGTCCCTGATCAGGATCTGCTCCGCGGTCTCCAGCACGCGTGCCAACCGGGCCCTGCTGCGCGCCTGTTGAGGGGTGCGCCGCAGGGGAGCGGCCTCGCCCGGACGTGCTGTCGGCTCACCCACGGAACAACCTCCGAACCTGAACGTGACTTTGTTTCATGTTTAGGTTACGGTCGCGCCCATGACCGACTCAAGCTCGGCACTTCGGCCGGAGCGGAGCGCCGTGGCGGACGCCTGCCGCCGCCTGGGGGCGGAGGGGCTGCTGATCGGCACGGCCGGGAACGTCAGTGTCCGCGTGGAGGACCTAGTCGCCATCACCGCGACCGGAGCCGTGCTCGCCGAACTCACCCCGGACCAGGTCACCGTCGTCGACCTCGACGGCGAGGTGGTGGCCGGAACCCTGAGGCCGACCTCCGAACTGGACCTGCACCTCGGCGTCTACCGGCGCTACGGCACCGGCGCGGTCGTCCACACCCATGCGCCCATGGCCACCGCACTCTCCCTCGTCCTCGACGAACTGCCCTGCGTGCACTATCAGTTGCTCGCCCTCGGTGGCACCGTACGCGTCGCACCGTACGCCACCTTCGGCACCCCGGAACTCGCCGAGTCGGTCCTCGCCGCGCTGGAGGGCCGCAGCGCCGCGCTCATGGCCAACCACGGCGCCCTCACCCACGCCCCCACCCTCGACAAGGCCGTCGAGCACGCCCTGCTGCTGGAGTGGGCGTGCGGCGTCTACCAGCGTGCCGCCGCGCTCGGCACCCCGCGCGTCCTCGACGAACAGCGGCAACTCGCGGTCATCGAGGCCGCGATCGCCCGCGACTACGGCACCACCCATCCCGTACCACCCGCGCAGGAGGGAACCCGATGAAGGCACAGCAGGTCGTCACGATGGGCGTGCACGTGCTGGACGTGCTGGTACGGCCGGTGGAGGAGATACCCGAGGGCCAGGGCGCCACCCTCGTCGACGACATCCGGATGACCGCCGCCGGCACGGCCGCCGGCACCGCGCTCACCCTCGCCAAGCTCGGCGCGGAGGTCCGCACCACCGGGGCGATCGGCACCGACCCGACCGGCGACATGCTCGTCCAGCTGCTCAACAGGGCGGGCATCGACACGGAGTTGCTGGTCCGCCGTATCGACACCTCCACCTCCGCCAGCGTCCTGCCGATCCGCCCCAACGGCGACCGGCCCTCCCTCCACCTGCTCGGCGCCAACATCACCTACGGTCTCGACGACGTCCCCTGGGACGCGGTCGCCGAGGCCACCCATCTGCACCTGGGCGGCCCGGAACTGATCGGCGCCGATGTCGCGGCGCGCATCCTGCACTTCGCGCGGGAACACGGCGTGGTCACCTCCGTCGACCTCCTGGCCCCCGGCGAACTGGGCACCTACGACCAGATCGAGCCCCTCCTCAAGTACGTCGACTACCTGCTCCCCAACGACGACCAGGTCCTCGGCTTCAGCGAGGAGGAGGACCTGGTGAGCGGCGCGAAGAAGTTCCTGACCGCCGGGGCCGGGCTCGTCGCCGTCACCCGCGGCGGCGACGGCGCCCTGCTGGTCACCGCCGACGGCACCGAATCGGTCCCGGCCTTCGAGGTGGACGTCGTCGACACCACCGGCTGCGGCGACGCGTTCTCGGCCGGGTTCCTGCGCGGAATCGGCCTGGGCCGCACCCCCCGCGAGGCCGCCGTGCTCGGCAGCGCGGCCGCGGCACTGGTCGCGCAGGGGCTCGGCAGCGACCACGGGGACTTCGACCTCCCCGAGGCCGACGAGTTCGCCATGACCCACAAGACCCGGGACTGACGGGCGGCCCGCGAACCGAGTGGTGAGCCCCGCGGCGGGGGCGTACGGTCGGACAGTGAACGCCGTCGTTCACCGAGAGCAAACGCACCATGAGCAGCAGCCCGCAGCCGACCTCCGCAGCACAGGCCACCACCCGGGAACCGGGCGGCGGGGGACACGGCATGGCGCTGCTCGTCATCGCGTCCTGCCAGCTCATGGTGGTGCTCGACATCACCATCGTGAACATCGCGCTGCCGCACATCCAGAGCGCCCTGGACTTCTCCACCACCAGCCTGTCCTGGGTGGTAAACGCCTACACCCTGACCTTCGGCGGACTGCTGCTGCTCGGCGGGCGCACCGGCGACATCCTCGGCAGGCGCCGCATGTTCGTCTTCGGGGTGCTGCTGTTCGCGCTCGCCTCTTTGCTCGGCGGGCTCGCCCAGAGCTCCGGTGAACTCCTGGCCGCACGCGCCCTGCAGGGGGTCGGCGGGGCCATCGCCTCCCCGACCTCGCTCGCCCTGATCAGCACGACGTTCCGTGAGGGCCCGGAACGCAACCGCGCCTTCGGCGTCTTCGCCGCGGTCTCCTCCGGCGGCGGCGCGATCGGCCTGCTCGCGGGCGGAATGATCGTCGAGTGGCTCAACTGGCGGTGGGTGTTCTTCGTCAACGTGCCC
The DNA here is from genome assembly GCF_050214755.1 of Streptomyces sp. C1-1. Taxonomy (NCBI): domain Bacteria; kingdom Bacillati; phylum Actinomycetota; class Actinomycetes; order Kitasatosporales; family Streptomycetaceae; genus Streptomyces; species Streptomyces sp. C1-1. The sequence goes on from NZ_CP189826.1 coordinate 8,632,249, forward strand.
ATCGGGGTGCTGATCGCCCTCGCCGCACCCCGCTGGATCAGGGAGTCCGAACGCCACCCGGGCCACTTCGACATCGCCGGCGCGCTGACCTCCACGCTGGGCATGGTGCTGCTGGTGTACGGGTTCATCAGGGCCGCGCAGGAGGGCTGGCGGGACCCGTTCACCCTGGCCTCGTTCGGCGCCGCCGTGGTCGTCCTCGCCGCCTTCGTCCTGATCGAGCGGCGCTCCGACCAGCCGATCACCCCGCTGCACATGTTCGCCGACCGCAACCGCGCGGGCACCTACGGCATCATGCTGAGCCTCGCCGCCGCGATCTTCGGCATGTTCTTCTTCCTGACGCTCTTCGTCCAGGACGTGCTGGGCTTCAGCCCGCTGCAGGCAGGGCTCGCCTTCCTCCCGGTCAGTGCGGTGATCGCGGTCGGCGCGGCGCTCGCCTCGCGGTTCCTGCCCCGGTTCGGTCCCAAGCCGTTCATGGTGGTGGGCGCCGTGCTCGCGGCGGCCGGTCTGGCCTGGCTCACCCTGACCGACGTCCACTCGACCTACGCCGGCAGCATCCTCGGCCCGATCTGCGTCTTCGGCCTGGGCATGGGCATGGAGTTCGTCTCCCTCACCCTCATGGCGCTCTCCGACGTCCCCGTCCGGGAGACCGGCGCGGCCTCCGGGCTGCTCAACGCCACCCAGCAGGTGGGCGGTTCGCTCGGTCTGTCCATCCTGGTCACCATGTTCGGCACGGCCAGCACCAACGAGGCCCACAAGCAGGTCTCCCGCTTCCTCGCGCAGGCCACCCCGGCCGAGCGCCTGCGCTTCCGGCACACCGGCAAACTCCCGAGCCCCTGGTCCGACGAGGTCCTCACGGCCGGCATCTCCGCCGCCTTCGTGACGGCCGCGATCTTCACCGTCGTCGCCGCCCTGGTCGCCGTCCTCGCCATCCAGGTCCGCCCGTCCGACCTGGAACGCCTCAAGGGCGGCATGGGCCCCGGAGCTGTCTGAGCCCACGCGGCCGGTGCATAGGATCACCGGCATGGCAGTGCGACCTGTTCAAGTGAACATCAAGGCCCTCGACCCCGTGGCGGTCGGCCGGTTCTGGGCGCAGGCGCTCGGCTGGAGCGCCTACCACCCCGGTGTGACCACCTACGTCGGACCCGCCGGCGGCCCGGTCTGGCCGGACCCGCTCTGCGTGGGCATCGACGTCGTTCCCGTCCCCGACCCCCGGACGACGACGAAGAACCGTGTGCACCTCGATCTCGCCACCACCTCCGAGGCCCACCGGAGGGAGCTGGTCGAGCGCGTGCGGGACCTGGGGGCGACGCCCGTGGACGTCGGCCAGGGCAGCGTGCCGTGGACGGTCCTCGCCGACGTCGAGGGCAACGAGTTCTGTGTGCTGGAGCCCCGGGACGTCTACCGGGACACCGGCCCGATCGCCGCGATCGTGGTCGACTGCGCCGATCCCCGGGCCATGGCCCGGTTCTGGGGCGAGGCGATGGACTGGACCCTGCACGAGGTGGCCGACGACCGCGCGGTCTGGCGTTCCGCCGAGGGCACCGGCCCGTACCTTGAGTTCCTTCGCACACCGGACGTGAAGACCGCGCCGGACCGCGTCCATCTCGACCTGCTGCCCCGCCCCGGCGACGACAAGGAGGCCGAGGTGGCCCGGCTGCGTGCCCTCGGAGCCACCGACCTCGACCTCGGCCAGGGCGACGTCCCCTGGACCTGCCTGGCCGATCCGGAGGACCACGAGTTCTGCGTGCTCGCCCCGCACTGACCCAGGTGCGCGGCCGGTGGCCGCGGAGATCGCCCTGCCATGTCACAGCCACGGGTGGCTGTCTCGTCCTCTCAGTGAGAACTGATGAGGGGACCGGGAAGGTGATCATCGTGCGGGTGTTCGTGGCGGGCGGATCCGGGGTGCTCGGGCGGCGGCTGGTGCCGCAGCTCGTGGCCGGGGGACATCAGGTGACGGCTACGACGACCGGCGCGGCCAGGCTGGAGCTGCTGCAGCGGCTGGGCGCGCAGGGCGTCGTGATGGACGGACTGGACGCGGCCTCGGTCGGCGAGGCGGTCGCACAGGCGCGGCCGGACGTGATCGTGCACCAGATGACCGCGATCTCGGTGGCGCACGCGGGCAAGCCGGACCTGAAGCATCCGGACCGCTGGTTCGCCAAGACCAACCGGCTGCGCACCGAGGGCACGGACCACCTGCTGGCCGCGGCCCAGGCGACCGGCGTCCCGCACGTCGTCGCCCAGGGATACGCGAGCTGGAACGGCATCCGGCAGGGCGGCCGGGTGAAGACCGAGGAGGACCCGCTGGACCTCCTGGAGGGCACGGCCGCGCAGGCGGGCATGGAGGCGATGCGGCACGCGGAAGAGGCGGTCCTCGCGTACGGCGGCGCGGTGCTGCGCTACGGCGCCTTCTACGGGCCCGGCGCCATCGACGACCAGGTCGTCCTGGTGCGCAAGCGGCAGTATCCGCTGGTCGGCAGCGCCGCGGGTTACAGCTCCTGGATCCACCTCGACGACGCCGCCGGCGCCACGGTGCTGGCCGTGGAGCAGAAGGCGGCCGGCGTGTTCAACATCGTCGACGACGAACCGGCCCCGGCGAACGAGTGGCTGCCCCATCTCGCCGAGTGCGCCGGGGCCAAGCCGCCGCGCCGGGTGCCCGTGTGGCTGGCCCGGCTGCTGGCCGGCGACCAGGCGGTGATCATGATGACGCAGGGGCGGGGCTTCTCCAACGCCAAGGCCAAACGGGAGCTGGGCTGGCAGCTGCGCCACCCGTCCTGGCGCCAGGGCTTCAAGGAGGAGCTGGCGTGACCCGCACCGAGGAGTTCGAGGAGCTGCGGCCGCTGCTGTTCGCCATCGCCTACCGGATTCTCGGCAGCGTGAGCGAGGCGGAGGACGCGCTCCAGGAGGCCTGGCTGCGCTGGCAGGCCGCCCCGACCCGGCCCACCTCGACCAAGGCCTACCTGTCGGCGGTGGTCACCCGGATCTGCGTCGACGTCCTGCGCTCGGCCCGGGTACGGCGGGAGGAGTACGCCGGCCCGTGGTTCCCCGAGCCGCTGCTGGCCGACCCCTACGAGGACCCGGAGCGCTCCGCCGAGCTGTCCGACTCGCTGTCGATGGCCGCCCTGTTGCTGCTGGAACGGCTGACCCCGCTGGAGCGTGCGGTCTTCGTGCTGCGGGAGGTCTTCGGGTTCGGCTTCCCGGACATCGCCTCGGCCGTGGGCCGCTCGCAGGCGGCGTGCCGCCAGCTCGCCGTACGGGCCCGCCGGCACATGGACGCCGGCCGGCCCCGGTTCGAGGCCGGCCGCAAGGAGCGCGAGGAACTCGCCGGGCGGTTCTTCGACGCGTTCCGGGAGGGCGACGTCGACGCGCTGCGCGAACTCCTCGCCGCCGACGTGCACATGGCGGGCGACGGCGGCGGCAAGGCGCCGCAGCTGGCCGACGCGGTCGTCGGCGCCGAGCACGTGGCCCGCGTGCTCGCCGAGTTCGCGCCGCAGATCGGCAGCGTCGGTGTCGTGGTGGAGCCGCGGCAGGTCAACGGCCGGCCGGGCGCGCTCTTCCGCGACCGGGAGGGCAGGATCGTCAGCGTCATGGCGCTCGACGTCGTCGGCGGACGGGTCGGGGCGATCCGTTCGGTGATCAACCCCGACAAGCTGGGGCACCTGGGGCCGGTGGCGGACGCGTGGGCGCTCAGGCGGGAGGCGGAGCGGGCGCGCCGGCTCCAGACCGGCCGGACCGGCTGAGCGCGCACCTCAGCCGACAGTCGTCCCGCCCCACTCCTCCGGAGCCACGTCCGCGAGCGTCTGCGAGAACGTCCACTGGTGCCCGGCCGGGTCCTCGGCCGTGTACTGGCGCTCGCCGTACTCGAAGTCGGTCGGCTCCATGAGGATGCTGGCGCCGTGCTCCCGGGCCCGCTCACAGTGGGCCCGGGCGTCCGCCACACGGACGGTGACCGAGTGCGTGACCTCGCCGGGGCGGGGCGGACGGCGGTCCTTGCGGACGTCTCCGACGATCACCGCCCCGTCGCCGTAGGCGAGTTGGGCACGGTGGTCCTCGCCGATGCGCACCCGCTCGACGAAGCCGAAGGCCGCGCCCAGCCAGTCGACCGCCGCGCGCACGTCCGGGTAGATCAGCACGGGGATGACGGTCGCGGCGGGGACTGAACGGTTCGGCTTCATGACGGACTCCGAAGGATCGACGGCACCCCTACGGCCGTGCGGACGGTGTGGGCACCAGGCCGATTCGCTGGGCGCGCAGGACCGTGCTGACGCGGTCGCGTGTACCCAGTTTGCGGTAGATCTTCTCGATGTGCTTGTGGACCGTACGGTCCGAGATGCCGAGCCGGCGGCCTATCGCGGCCGCGGTCAGCGCGTCCGTGAGCAGGAGCAGGACCGCCGTCTCCCGGGGCGTCAGCCGTGTGTCGGCCGCCTGGTGGGCGGCGCCGGCCGAGCGCCGCAGGCGTTCCAGCAGCTGCCGCTGCCGATCGACCGCGGCCAGCAGCGGCTGCAACTCCCCGGCCACCCGGACCTGGTCGTCGGTGAAGTCCCGGCCCGAGCGGTAGACCATGCAGCCGGTGACCGGGCCCGTCGCCTTCGGCAGCGGGATCGCCAGCACGTGGTCGGCGTCCATCAGGCCGCCGATCAGCCGCGCCGTCGGGCTCGAGGACCAGGCGCGGCCGGCCGCCCGGCGGGCGGTGAGCGGGGTGCGGTCCCGGCCCGCCGTGTACAGGGGCGCGAAGGGGTAGCCCTCCCGCAGCAGTCCCACGGACTCCTCGCCGAGCCGGGCGAACCCGTCGGCGACGGCGGCGGGCATGCCGACCGTGCCCGAGGACGCGTTCCACTCGTCCAGCTTGTAGATCAGCGTCTCGCCACCGCACAGGGTCGGCAGCGCCTCGGCCAGCAGCGGCCACAGCCGCTCCGGCTCGGGCTCGTTGAGGGCCGCGACGGCCACCGCCAGCATGCGTTCATGGGCTCCGCCCAGCGCCTGTGCCACGTTCCGACTCCGCGTACGCAGTTGTACCCATACCGAACGGCGTCCACGGTGCCCGAGACTGCACACGGGCGACAGAGACGCTCTCGGAAACACTCCAGCACATCGTCGCTCCGGCGGCCGCGGCGGGGGAGACCCGGCGGTTCAGGTGGGGGACGGCCGGTGCACCTCCGGCCCCGGATCCCGTGCGGGCCGCCGGAACGGGGGACCGGCGGCCCGCACCCGGGTCACCAGCGTGGCAGCCGTAGCTCGTAGTCCGGCTGGATCCGGCGCATGTAGCCCGTGTCGTCGCGGCCACGCACCCCCGACTCCACGTACAGCCGGTGCAGCCTCTGAAGTGCCTCGTGGTCCAACTCCACGCCCAGTCCCGGCCCTTCGGGGACCGCGACCTCGCCGTCACGGAACTCGAGGACACCCGGACGGATCACGTCGTCGGCGGAGTTCCACGGGTAGTGCGCGTCGCAGGAGTGGTCGAGGTTGGGGATGGCCGCGGCGACATGGGTCATGGCGGCGAGACTGATGCCCAGGTGCGAGTTGGAGTGCATCGACAGCCCCAGTCCGAACGCCTCGCACACGGCCGCCAGTTCACGGGTGCGGCGCAGCCCGCCCCAGTAGTGGTGGTCGGTGTGGTTGACCGTGACGGTGAGCAGGAGCGTCACGCAGAGCAGTACGACGGAGGCCGCCGAGGCGCCGCCGATGTCGTTGCGGGTGAAGCCGAGGGTGTAGGCGCGGGTCATCCAGACGTCCGTCGATCCGGCGGGACCGCCACCGGTGAGGACGTACACCTCCGTGAACACCCGCAGTCCGCGGATGGCGGCGAGCGTGAGGACGATCCCGAGCGCGGGCCGGATCGCGGGCAGCGTGATGTGGCGCAGCCGCTGCCAGAGCGTGACGCCGTCCATCGCGGCCGCCTCGTACTGCGAGCGGTTCACCCCCGCGAGCCCGGCGAGGATGATCACCATGTTGTAGGGGGCGCCCATCCAGATGCCCATGATCATGGTCGACCACAGCGCGGTGCCGGGGTCGTCGAGGAACTGCACCGGGCCGAGGCCGAGGAAGCCCAGGGCGTTGTCGATCAGGCCGTCGGAGGTCGGGTCCATTCATGTTCGTGAACTTGCATCACGAACATGAATGACGGTGCTCAAGCTGCGAATCATGTCATCCGCATGTCAAGACATGAATGAAAGCTTCACGGAGCCTCTGCAGGGCCTGCCGACGGTGTGCCGGAACGGGACGTCACGACGAAGGGCCCCGCGCCGGCTGGCGGCGCGGGGCCCGGAACGTTCTTCGGTTGTGGACTGGTCGAGGCTGTGACCGAAACCGTCAGGCCGGTCGCACGGCGATGCGGATCGCCGCCTCCCCGGCGTTGTGGATCGACTCCTCACGGATGACGGAGCCCGGACCGGGGGCGTGGATCATCAGACCGTTGCCCGTGTAGAGACCCACATGGCTGAAGTTGTCGTGGAAGAAGATGAGGTCACCGGGACGGCTCTCGGCGAGGGGGATCACCGTGCCGGCGCTCGACTGCTCGTGCGTGCTGCGCGGCAGCGCGACCCCGGCGGCCTTCCAGGCGGCCTGGGTGAGCCCCGCGTTGTCGTACGACTCCGGGCCGACGGCGCCCCACAGGCACGGCCTGCCGATCTGCGCGCGGGCGAACTCCACGGCCCGGTCGGCCTTCGTGCCGGTGGACGTCTCGACGGCCGGGACGCCCGTCTCCAGGACGGTCGGCTGTGGCACCCGCCGCTCCTCGACCACCGGCACGCCGGTGTCCAGAACCGACGGCTCCCGCAACCTCCGCGCCTCGTCGGCCCTCCGCCGAGCCTGCTCCTGAGCAACCGGATCCCGCCAGTCGGCCTGCGGCACCGCCGCCGCGACGATCTGCTGTGCGCCGGTGTCCCAGCCGGGCTGGGCGGGGGCGGACGGGGCCATGGTCTGTGCGACGAGCTGTTGTGCGCCGGTGTCCCAGCCGGGCTGGGCGGGGGCGGACGGGGCCATGGTCTGTGCGACGAGCTGTTGTGCGCCGGTGTCCCAGCCGGGCTGTGCCGGCGCGGTGGTGGTGTTCGTGCGTGCCGTGGCTGTCTGCTGCGCCGGTATCGCCCAGCTCGGCTGTGCGGGTGCGGACGGGGTCATCGTCTGTGCGACGAGTTGTTGTGCGCCGGTGTCCCAGCCGGGCTGGGCGGGTGCGGACGGGGTCATCGTCTGCGTGACGAGCGGTTGCGCCCCGGTGTCCCAGCCGGGCTGTGCCGGCGCGGCCGCGGGCTGCTGGGGCTGGGCTGTCCAGTCGGGTTGGGCCGGTGCGGGTTCGTTCATCGTGCGGGCCGTGGCCGCCTGCTGGACCTGGGCTGCCCAGCTGGGCTGCGCCTGGGTGGCCTCGATCGGCGCGGCGGCCGCGCTCTGCGGGGCCGCCTGCCAGGTGTTCCGGTCCTGCTGCGGTGCGACGGCGGGACGCGGGGCGGAGGTCTGCCGGGCGACGTACCGGTACAGCAGGTCGCTCGCCGCGGCGACCTTGCGCTGGTTCTCCTGCTTGGATCTGCGCAGCGAAGTCTGCCTCGACTCCGCGGGGGCAGGGGCCACGGGGGCTGCTTCCTGGCGGGGCTGCGGCACAGCGGGAAGCGCCGCCGTCGGGCCGGCGGGCAGCTCGGCCACCGGGCGACGGGGCCCGGCGGCGGGCAGCTCGGGCACGGCCCGGGTGGGAGCCTCCAGCTCACGGGCCGCACGCGTCTGAACCGGGCGCGCGGGCCGGGTGGCCGCGGGACGCCTGGCCGGTGTGCGGTCGGACGGGAGGATCGCCGGGACGGTCGGCCCGATGGACGCCCGGGCCATGTCGAACCACTGCCGGCTGACGTTGTCCAGGTCGGGGTCCGAGCCCCTGCGCGGCTGACCACCGCGCTCGCCGGTGCCCCGCGCGTTCTGCACGCGGGTCAGGTTGAACTGCCCGGTGTCTCCTTCGGCGCGGTCGTACAGGTTGCTCACCCGCTGCTGGACGTCCTCCCGGCTGGGTGCTTCGTCGCCCGTCTGGGGCGCGGCGTCGGCCGTCTGCGAGAACAGGGCCACCGAGGTGAGGGCGGCCGTCGCGAGGGCGGAGTTGCGCATACCGGGGAGGCCGAAGCCTCCGGCACGCGACGATCGTTCCGGCGCCATGGGGGCCGTACTCCTTCCGTACTCCGCCTACCGAGTTAGCTGTCGGGTTCGGGCGGTCAATTCCGGAAGGCATGCCCTACGGCCCTTGCGCCGAAGCGCAGTCGGGCCGATTCACCCCATGAATCGGTTGGGTCCCCGGTTCCGGCTGCCGCGGAGGCGCACCGGATTCGGCGGAGGCCGCTCTTCCCGACGGGGTTCGCCGGAGTGACACGAGCGGCCTGAGGCCAAGTTAGCCAACTTGTGCGGCTCGTGTGAAGGTTGACGGCCGGAATGTCCGATACGCTTTTGTGACCTTCGTCGTGACGCTCCGTCAGATGCCTCGACGGTGGACAGAGGGCGTGGGTGCGGTGACAAAGAGTCACCGAACCCCTCGTCCGCGGGGCGTCAGGAACGCGAGCCCTGGTCCTGGTCGGCCGCCCGCTCGGCGTTGCGCTTCTTGATCCGCGCGCCCTCCTTGCGGACCTCGGCCTGCGTGGCGCGCTCCTTGACCAGCCACTCGGGCTGCTCCTGCTTCAGGGCCTCGATCTCCTCGGTGGTGAGGGCATCCGTGACCCCGCCGCGCGCGAGACCGGAGATGGAGACGCCCAGCTTCGCCGCGACCACGGGACGGGGGTGCGGACCGTTGGCCCGCAGCTCGTGCAGCCACTCGGGCGGATTCGCCTGGAGCTCGTCGAGCTGGGCGCGCGAGACGACACCCTCACGGAACTCTGCGGGGGTGGCCTCGAGGTACACACCCAGCTTCTTCGCCGCGGTGGCGGGCTTCATCGTCTGGGCGGTCTGGTGCGACTTCATGGGGTCCAGGGTATCGAGCGCGTACGACGCCTCCGACCACGGCCGGTAACCTGGCGGGGTGACAGGCTCGGAAGCATCCCAGACGTTCCGGCTTGCGTACGTCCCGGGGACGACGCCCGCCAAGTGGGTGCGGATCTGGAACGAGCGCCTGCCCGACATCCCGCTGACCCTCCAGCCCGTACCGGCGGCCGAGGCCCCCGACGTGCTGCGGGCCGGCGAGGCCGACGCGGGGCTGGTACGGCTCCCGGTGGACCGTACGTACTTCAGCGCCATCCCCCTCTACACCGAGACGACCGTGGCCGTCGTCCCCAAGGACCACGTGATCACGGCGGCGGAGGAGATCACCCTCGCCGACCTGGCCGACGAGGTGCTCTTCCACCCCCTCGACGACGTCTTCGACTGGGACGCCCCGCCGGGCGAGCCCGCCTTCGAGCGCCCCGCGACGACCGAGGACGCCGTCGAGCTCGTCGCGGCGGGCGTCGGCCTCCTGGTGGTGCCCCAGTCCCTGGCCCGCCTCCATCACCGCAAGGACCTCACCTACCGTCCGGTGACCGACGCGCCCCGGTCGAGCGTGGCCCTGTCCTGGCCGGAGGACTCCACCACCGACCTGGTGGAGGACTTCATCGGCATCGTCCGCGGCCGTACGGTCAACAGCTCCCGCGGTCGCAAGCCGCAGGCGGCCGAGAAGGCCGCGGACAAACCGGCGCCCCGCCGCAAGCCCGCGGCGGCGAAGACGCCGGCCCGCAGCCCCAGGGCGGGCACGTCGAAGACCCCCAAGCGAGGAAAGCCCCGCCGCCGCTCCTGAGCCACCCGGCGGACATCCCGGCCGACGGGCCACGGCGCAGGCCGGCCATGGCCGCGGCCGGCCGCCCGCCGCCGGGTGGGCGCTGCCGCGCCGGAGCGACCGATGCCGGGCGGGCGCTGCCGCGATGGACTGCACGCCGCCGGACGGGCACTGCCGGTATGGAGCGCACGCCCCGACCTGGTACCGCGGCCGGCCGGCCGCCCGTCGCGGGGTGGGCGCTGCCGCGCCGGAGCGACCGATGCCGGGCGGGCGCTGCCGCGATGGACTGCACGCCGCCGGACGGGCACTGCCGGTATGGAGCGCACGCCCCGACCTGTACCGCCGCGGCCGGTCAGCCGCCCGTCGCCGGCCGCCCGTCGCCGGCCGGGAACGGCCGCGCCGGCCGGGAACGGCCGCGCCGGACGGGAACGGCCGCGCCGGAGCGCGCGCCGCTGGCCGGGCACGGCCGAGACAGACGGCACGCCGCCGGCCGGGCACGGCCGAGACGGACCGCACGTTGCCGGGCGGGCACCGCCGCACCGGAGCGCACGCCTCCGTACGGCCACCGCCGAGACAGACCGCACGCCGCCGTACGGCCACCGCCGCCCCGCCCCGTACACCACTGCACGACCACGCTCCGGCTGCCTCCGCCACCCCGCTCGCGAAGACTTGGCCGCTGCCCCGGTGGCACAATCGGTGAGTGGACCGGGGGATCCTCGAGCGTGAGCCCGAGCTGGAGCTGCTGGCCTCGGCCGCACGGCAGGCGGCGGACGGCGCCGGTGCGGTCGCGCTTGTCTTCGGCGAGGCGGGAATCGGCAAGTCGAGCCTGGTCGGGGCCCTGCCCGACCGGTTGCCGGGGCAGGCGCGCGTGCTGGTCGGCCAGTGCGACGACCTCGCCACCCGGCGCCCCCTGGGCCCCTTCCGCGACCTGGTCGGCAGCGTCGGCGCCGAACTCGCCCGAGCCGTCACCGAGGGCGCGGACCGGCACCGCGTCTACGAGTCCCTGCACGCCGAGCTCGCCGTGACTCCGCATCCTGCGGTACTCGTCGTCGAGGACGTGCACTGGGCCGACGAGGCGTCCCTGGACGCCCTGCGCTTCCTCGTGCGGCGCATGGACCGCCTGCCCGCCCTGCTCGTCCTGACCTACCGCGACGACGAGCTGAACAGCGGCCACCCCCTGCGTCACCTCCTCGGCCAGGTCTCCCGCGCGCCCCGCGTGCACCGCCTGCCCCTGGCCCGGCTCTCCCTCGACGCCGTGACCGAGCTCAGCACGGCCGGCCGGCTCGACCCGGCGCAGGTGTACCAGGTGACCTCCGGCAACCCCTTCTTCGTCACCGAGGTCCTGGCCGCCGGCGGCACGGGGGGCGTGCCGCCCACGGTCGTCGACGCGGTGCTCGCCCGGCTGCGCGGGCTGCCGCCGGCCACCGTGGACGCCCTGGAACAGCTCGCCGTCGTTCCCTCGGCCGTCGAACGCCGGCTCGTCGACGCGCTGGTCACCGACGGCGTGGCGGTCCTCGCCGAGGCCGAACAGCGCGGGCTGCTCACCGTCACCCCGGAACGGATCGTCTTCCGGCACGAGCTGATCCGGCGCGCCGTCGCCGACTCCGTGCCCGCCGCCCGGCGCATCGAGCTCGACCGCCAGGTCCTCGCCGCGCTCGTCGCCCGGCCCGGCGCCGACGCCGCCCGCGTCGTCCACCACGCCGCGCGGGCCGGTGACCTGGACGCCATCGCCCGCTACGGCCCGGACGCCGCCCGGGACGCCGCCGCCGCCGGCGCCCACCGCGAGGCCGCGGCCCACCTCGGGCTCGTCCTGCGCCAGCGCCACCGCTACGGCCCGGCCGAACTCGCCGACCTGCTCGAACGCCTCGCCGTGGAGAGCTACACCATCGCCGACACGGCCGCCGCCGTCACCGCCGAGCGCCAGGCCGTCGCCCTGCGCCGCTCACTCGGCGACATCCTCGCCCTCGGCTCCGACCTGCGCTGGCTCTCCCGCATCCACTGGTGGGCCGGCGACGCCGACGAGGCCCAGGCCGCCGCCCGCGAGGCCGTCACCGTCCTGGAGCACGCGGGCGACGACCGCCTGCTCGCCCTGGCCGTCAGCAACATCGCCCAGCTGCGCATGCTGTCCGACCGCTACCCCGAGGCCGTCGAACACGCCGAGCGCGCCATCGTGCTGGCCCGCAAGGCCGACGACATGGCGATCCTCTCGCACGCTCTCAACAACCTCGGCACGGCCCGCTGGCGGGGCGGTGACCCCGACGGGCGCAAGCAGCTGGAGGAGAGCCTGGAGGTCGCCCTCGGCGCCGGCGAGGTCGAGCACGCCTGCCGCTCCTACGCCAACCTGATCTGGACCTTCCTGGACAACCTGCAGTACGCGGACGCCGACCGTTTCCTGCCGCCTGCCCTGGACCTGGCCGACCGCGCCGAGCACCTCGGCTTCCTCACCTACCTTCACGTCGAACTCGCCCTGCGCCGCCTCGCCGCCGCCGACTGGGAGGACGCCGAACGGCACGCCGAGTTCGGCATCCACGACTTCCCGCCGGCCCGCTGCCCCGCCCTGACCGTGCTGGCGCGGGTGCGCATCCGCCGCGGCAGGCCCGGGGCCGGTGAACTCCTCGCCGAGGCGCGGGAGATCGCCGTACGGACCAGGGAGCTGCAGCGCACCGGCCCGGTGGCGGCCGCGCAGGCGGAGGCGGCCTGGCTGCGCGGGGACGCGGACGCCGTGGTGCGGGCCGCGGCCCCGGTGCATGCCCAGGCCCGCCACCTGCCCGGCATCCCCTACGGCGCCGAACTCGGCTACTGGCTCACCAAGGCCGGGCATCCGGTGCCCGCCGACGACTCCGACCACCCCTACGCCCTGCAGACGCGCGGCCACTGGCGGGAGGCCGCGGCCGTCTGGAAGGCCGCCGGCTGCCCCTACGAGCACGCCGCCGCCTTCGCGGAGAGCCCGCACCCCGCCGACAAGCTCGAGGCCCTCGCCGAACTCGACGACCTGGGCGCCGAACCGCTGGCCCGCCTCGTCCGCGCCGAACTGCGCCGGCTCGGGGTGCGGCACATCCCGCGCGGCCCGCTCGCGGCCACCCGGGGCAATCCCGGCCGGCTCACCGAACGTCAGCTCCAGGTGATGCGGCTGCTCGCCCGGGGTCTGACCAACGCGGAGATCGCCGCGCGCCTCGTCGTGTCCGTCCGTACCGTCGACAACCACGTCCGCGCCGTCCTCGGCAAGCTGGACGCGCCCACCCGTCGGCACGTCGCCGCCCGCGCCGCGGAGCTGGGACTGCTGCCCGAGCGCGAAACGTAGGTATCGCGGGCGGCCGAGGTAGGTGATGCCCACCGATGCCCGCAGCCGCGCAACCCGAGTAGAACGTGCGTATCGACCCGACTCACGAAGAAACGGGGGATATCGCATGACCAACACACCGTCCCAGGCGGCACAACGGGAACTCGCGGACTTCACGGGGGAGCTGATCGGCCCCGAGGACTCCGGCTACGAGCAGGCCCGCGCCGTCTACAACGCGATGATCGACCGGCGTCCCGCTCTCGTCGCCCGCTGCGCCGACGCGGACGCCGTCGCCCGGGTGATCGGCTTCGCCCGCGCCCACGACCTGCCCCTCGCGGTCCGCGGTGGCGGCCACCACGGGGCCGGCATGGGCACCGTGGACGGGGGAGTGGTCGCCGACCTGTCCCCCATGAAGGAGATCCACGTCGACCCCGAGGCCCGCACGGTCACCGTCGGCGGCGGCTGCGTCTGGGGCGAGGTGGACCGCGCCACCCACGCCCACGGCCTGGCCACCCCCAGTGGCATCGTCTCCACCACCGGCGTGGGCGGCCTCGCGACCGGCGGCGGCCTGGGCCACCTCACCCGCAAGTGCGGCCTGACCATCGACAACATCCTCTCCGCCGACGTCGTCCTGGCCGACGGCCGGCAGGTGCGCGCGAGCGCCGACGAGAACAGCGACCTGTTCTGGGCACTGCGCGGAGGCGGCGGCAACTTCGGCGTCGTCACCTCCTTCCGGCTCCGGCTGCACGAGATCGACACGGTGGTGGCCGGGCCGACCTTCTGGCCCGTCGAGATCGGCGCCGACGTCCTCGCCGCCTACCGGGACTTCCTCCCGAACGCGCCCCGCGACCTCAACGCCTTCTTCCTCTACGGCACCGTGCCACCGGCGCCGCCGTTCCCCGAGGAGATCCAGCTGCGCAAGACCGCCGGCGTCGTCTGGTGCCACACCGGCGGCGACCCCGAGGCCGCCGCGCGCGAGATGGCACCGCTGCTCGACGCCCTGCCGGAGCCGATGCTGCACGCCGTCGGACCGATGCCCCACCCCGACCTGCAGGGCATGTTCGACGGGCTCTACCCGCCCGGCCACCAGTGGTACTGGCGCGCCGACTTCGTCGAGGAGATCCCGGACGAGGCCGTCCAGCTGCACGCCAAGTTCGGTGCCGAGGTGCCGACGGTCCAGTCGACGATGCACCTCTACCCGATCGACGGCGCCGCCCACGACGTCGGCCCCGACGAGACACCGTGGAGCTATCGGAGCGCCCGGTGGTCCACCGTCTACGCGGGCGTCGACCCCGACCCCGCCAACGCCGAGCTGATCAAGCGCTGGGCGGTCGACTACTCCGACGCCCTGCACCCGTACTCGGCGGGCGGCGCCTACGTGAACATGATGATGGACGAGGGCCAGGAACGGATCCGCGCCAGCTACGGCGGCAACTACGCACGGCTCGCCCGCGTCAAGGCCGACCTCGACCCGGACAACGTCTTCCGCCTCAACCAGAACATCCGGCCCACCTGACCGCATCCGAGGACCGGACGGTGCCCCGGGCGGGGGACGGGGCACCTCCGGCATCCGTGCCGGCCTCCCCCTGCCCGCTCACCAGGTGTCCACGAACGGGCGGTGACCCGGCGGCGGGACGGGGCACCCGTCCAGCGCCGCCAGGATCCACTCCCGCGACCCGGCCGGGTCGATGACCGCGTCGATCTCCAGCGCGGCCGCCGCGTTGACCGCCTTCCCGCGTTCGTACAACTCGGCGACGCGCTCCTCGAAGGCGCGGGCCCGCTCGGCCGGGTCGGCGATCGCCGCCAGCTCCTTGCGGTAGCCGAGACGGACCGCGCCCTCCAGGCCCATCCCGCCGAACTCCCCGCTCGGCCAGGCCACCGTGGCCAGCGGAGCCCGGGTGGAGCCGCCCATCATGGCCATCGCCCCGAGGCCGTAGGCCTTGCGCAGCACCAGACTCACCAGCGGCACCCGCAGATTGGCCCCCGTCACGAACAACCGCGCGAAGTGCCGCACCGTGGCGGTGCGTTCGGCGTCCGGTCCGACCATGAACCCCGGGGTGTCGCACAGCGAGACGACCGGCAGCCCGAACGCGTCGCACAACTGCAGGAAGCGCGCCGCCTTGTCGGCCGCGTCCCGGTCGATCGCCCCGCCCAGATGCGCCGGATTGCTGGCGATCAACCCCAACGGCCGCCCCTCGATCCGCACCAGACAGGTCAGCACCCCGACCCCGAACCCCGGCCGCAGCTCCAGCACCGAGTCCGTGTCCGCGAGCCCCGCGACCGCCGACCGCATGTCGTACGCCCGCCGCCGGTTCTCCGGCACGACGTGGCGCAGCAGCCGCTGGTCCGGCGCCTCCCAACTCGCCCGCGCGCCTTGGAAGTACGACAGATACCGGCGCGCCACCCGCACGGCCTCCGCCTCGTCGGCGACGACGACGTCCACGACACCGTTGGGCACCTGCACCGACAGCGGGCCCACCTCCTCCGGCCGGTACACACCGAGCCCGCCGCCCTCGATCATGGCGGGCCCGCCCATCCCGATGGTCGCGTCGGGCGTGGCGATCACGACGTCGCAGCAGCCCAGCAGCGCCGCGTTGCCCGCGAAGCAGCGGCCCGAGACGACGCCGACCAGCGGAACCGTCCCGCTCAGCCGCCCCATCCGCCCGAAGGTGGTCACGTCCAGTCCCGCGACGGCGGTGGTGTCCGTGTCCCCGGGCCGGCCCCCACCGCCCTCCGCGAACAGCACGACGGGCAGCCGCCGTTGCTCGGCGAGCTCCAGCATCCGGTCGGTCTTGCGGTGGTTCTGCAGTCCCTGGGTGCCCGCCAGGACCGTGTAGTCGTACGACATCAGGACGCAAGGCCGGCCGTCGACGCTCCCCGTGCCGGTCACCAGGCCGTCGGCCGGCGTCGAGCGGATCAGGTCGTCCAGGGAACGGCGCCGGCGCTGGGCGGCGATCGCCAGGGCGCCGAACTCGGTGAAGGTGCCCGGGTCGCACAGGTCGGCGATGTTCTCGCGGGCGGTGCGGCGTCCGAGGGAGTGCCGCCCGGCCACCGCCTCGGGGCGGTTCTCGTCCAGGCCGAAGGAGTGCCGGTGGACGACCTCGGCGAGATCCGGGCGGATCGCGTCGGGGTCGGCCCGTTCGGCGGTACCGGTGTCGTGGTGCGCGCCGGTCATCTCGTCGAGGGTGGCCAACAGGGCTCCCTCGCCGACCGTTTCGCCCACGCGCGCGTGCAGCAGCCGTACCACTGCGGAGCCGGGTGCCCGAACGACGTGCTCCATCTTCATCGCCTCCAGCACCAGCAACTGCTGCCCCGCGTCGATGCGTTGGCCCGGGGTGACGTCGACGGAGACGACGGTTCCGCCCAGCGGCGCGAGGACCGTGCCGTCCACGGCCGCCGCGCCCGGCCCGGTGAAGGCCTCCGCGAGTTCCGCCACCACACCCGTGTGCGCCCAGAAGCGCGGTTCGGCGAGCACCTCCCGCAGCAGCGGAATCCCGGTCCGCACTCCCTCCACCCCGAACTCGCCCAGCGCCCGCCGCGCCCGCGCGCAGGCCGCCTGCACCCCGCCGGACGGGACGTGCGCGATCACCTTCGCCAGCAGGGGGTCGTACCGCATGCCGACCTCGGCCCCCGCCCGGACGGCCGTGTCCACCCGGATGCCGGGCCCGGTCGGCAGGTCGAAGCGCGAGATCCGTCCGGCCTCCTCGGCGCCGACCCGCGCCTGCACGGCGAACCCGCGCGGCGCGGGCGGCGGCCCCGACAGCCCCAGCTCCTCCAGCGTCGCCCCGCCGGCGAGCCGCAGTTGCAGGGCGACCAGGTCGAGGCCGGTCACCTCCTCGGTGACCGTGTGCTCCACCTGGAGGCGGGGGTTGGCCTCGATGAAGGAGAACTCCTCGTCGCGCACCAGGAACTCGAAGGTGACCAGGCTGGAGCAGCGGGTGGCACGGGCCAGCCGCAGGGCCGCGCCCAGGATCTTCTCCCGTACGTCGTCGCGGAGTTCGGGAGCGGGCGCGATCTCGATCAGCTTCTGATGGCGTCGCTGGGCGCTGCAGTCCCGGTCCCACAGGTGCGTGACGGCGCCGGTCGTGTCCCCGGCGATCTGCACCTCGATGTGCCGGGCGCCCTCCAGCAGCCGTTCCGCGTACAACTCGCCCCGTCCGAAGCCCTGTTCCGCCTCCGAACGGCACCGCTCCCACGCCTCCGGCAACTCCTCGGCCCGGCGCACCACCCGCATCCCGCGACCGCCGCCCCCGCCGGCCGCCTTGACCATCACGGGGCCGTCCGCCAGCAACTCCCGTGCTGCCTCGGGCCCGTCGGCGCCCGCGAGCACCGGGACCCCGAGCCCGGCGGCGAGCTCCCGGGCCCGGCGCTTGTCCCCGAAGACGTCCAGGACCTCGGGCGAGGGCCCGACGAAGACGATCCCGGCCTGGCCGCAGCGGCGCGCGAACCCGGCGTCCTCGCTCAGGAAGCCGTAGCCGGGGTGGAGGAAGTCGCACCCGGTGGCGCGGGCGGCGGCGAGCAGCGCGTCACCGTCCAGGTATCCGCTCAACGGCACCGCCTCGTCGGCCGGCCGTGTGTGCGCGGTGTCGCCCTCCTCGTAGACCGCGACCGTACGCAGCCCGGCTTCCGCCGCGGCGCGCAGGACACGTACGGCGATCTCCCCGCGGTTGGCGACGAGCACGGCGGCAGCACCCATGGGAGTCCTCCAGGACACGGACCTCATCGACCGGCCCGGTCATGATCTCAGGCTCACCCGTCGGGCGGCCGCCGGGTGCCAGGTCACTTCCGCGCCCCGCGCCCGATCGACTCGACCAGCGGCAGCAGCCGCTGCGGGACGCGTTCGCGCAGGGCCACCTCGGTGCGGGTGCGGACCACGCCGGGCAGGCTGATCAGCTTCTGGATCACATCCTCCAGGTGGGCGTTGTCGCGCGCCACGACCCGGGTCAGCAGATCGCCGCCGCCCGTGATGGAGAAGGCCTCCACGATCTCCGGTACCGCCGCCAGGGCGTCCCCCACGTCGTCGAGGTGCCCCTGGGTGACCTCGATGTGCACGAACGCGAGGACGGGGTGGCCGAGCGCGGCGGGGGAGAGGGTGGGGCCCGTTCCCGTGATCACGCCGTCCCGCTCCAGCCGGTCGAGACGGGCCTGCAGGGTGCCGCGGGCGACTCCCAGGATGCGGGCGTACTCGCGCACGCTCGTACGGGGCTGCTCCAGCAGCAGCCGCAGGATGCGGGTGTCGAGCTGGTCGACCGCCATGTGCCGGATCTCCTCGTGCGTGGTCCGTTGGCCCGCCCGTGGCCGCCCCCGAACCGATGTAGCTGCGCCAATGGCCCAGCATAATCGGCGTCGCTTGAGCCAGCAGGACGGAGGATGCTGCAATGAGGACGTCGATGGCGCTGCGGACCCCGCGGCGCCTTTTTCATGCCGGCGTGCAAGGGGGCGGGTAAGCGTGTTGAAGAGGGTGTTCGTGGCTCCGGACCCGGGGCGGCTGCGGCTGCGGTTCGCCGCGCGCGCCGTCGTCGGGATCGGGGCGGCCGTGGTCCTGTGCGGTCTCGCCGGACTGTCCCTCCCCGGTACGGTCACCGGCGGCCTGGCCGCGCTGCTGGCTCTGTTCACCGTCTCCGACGCCACCGTCCGCGGGCAGGCGGTCACCACCGCGCTGCTGCCCGCCGTCGGCCTGCCGGTGCTCGCCGCCGCGGCCGGGCTGCACGCCCACCCCGTCGCCCGCGACCTCGTCTTCCTCGCCGTCGTCGGCGCGGGCGTGTACGCCCGCCGCTTCGGCCCGCGCGGGCACAGCCTCGGCGTGCTCGCGTTCATGACCTTCTTCATGGCGCAGTTCCTGCACGCGACGACCGGGCAGCTGCCCGAGCTGTACGTCGCCGTCGTCCTGTCCGTGCTCACCGCCGCGGCCGTGCGCTTCGGCCTGTGGTGCTACGAGGCCCAGCTGCCCCCGGCCCCCGCGCCCGCCCCGCCGCAGGCCGGCGGACTGGCCCGGGTGACCACCCGCCAGGCCGTCCAGGCCACCGCCGGCGCGGGTTTCGCGCTCCTCGTGGGCCAGCTCGTGTCCGGACAGCGCTGGTACTGGGCCGTCGGCGCCACCTGGTGGGTCTTCGTCAACACCGCCTCGCGCGGCGAGACCCTGGTCCGTGGCTTCCGCCGGGTCCTGGGCACCGTGATCGGCATCGGCCTGGGCGTCCTGATCGCCGTTCCGGTGGACGGTGCGGGCCTCCCCACGGCCGTACTCCTCGCCGCCTGCGTCTTCGGGATCTTCTACTCGGCCGCGGTCTCGTACACCTGGATGATGCTCTGCGTGACTCTGCTCGCCGAGCTGCTCTACGGGCTGCTGGGCGTACTCACCCCCGGCCTGCTGGTGCTGCGCCTGGCGGAGACCGCCGTCGGAGCGCTGGGCGCCGCGCTGGCCGTGCTCCTCGTCCTCCCGGTCACCACCCACACCGCCACCGACGCCTGGATCCAGCGCGCCCTGCGCTGCGTGCACGCCTGCACCGCGGAGGCGGCCGCGCGGCTCGCGGGCGTCCCCGACACCGACCCGGCGGCGAAGGTGGCCGAACTGGAACAGCTGCTGGGCCGCGTACGGCTGTCCGTGGCGCCCCTGGTGCACCCGCTCAACCCGATGCTGGGCCGCAAGCGGCGCGCCCGCCGGGTGCTGGACCTGCTCGACGACTGCGCCCGCGAGATCCGCGGCCTGGTCGCGGTCGCCGCCGATCCGGAGGCCTCCCACGACGCCCGGCTGGCCGCCGCCTGCTGGCGGGTGGAGGCCGCCGTCGAGGCGCTGACCGGCGACGGACGCGAACACCCCGCGACCCTCGTCGGCGAGCCGCCGGTGGCCGAACCCGCCCTGACCCACCTGCACGGTCTGGAGCGGGCCCTCGCGGAACTCGCGACACCGCTGCGGACGCCCTCGCGTTCCCGCCTGGTGGGCGCGTGACGGCCGGACTTTCCACCCCTTTGGTCTAGACCTCGCTTGATCGACTGCTACGGTCGCCTCCGACGGCACAGAACCGAGAGGGGACAGCGGTGACAGACTGCGGGCGGCGACGGCGGGCCTTCATCGGGTCGTTCACGGCGGCGGGAGGCCCCGGGATCGTGATGGCGGCCGTGGCGGACGGCGGCGGCCTGAACCTGCTGGGCAGCGTCGACGGCCTGCCCGACCCGTCCTACCTGGCGCTGAGCCCCGACGCGGCCACCCTCTACGCGGTCAGCGAGACGGCCGAGGGAGCGGTGGCCGCGTACCGGGTACGGGGGGACCGGCTGGAACGAGCTGGCGCTCCCGTCCCGGTCGGCGGCCAGGAGCCGACGCACCTGAGCGTCCTCGCCGGACACGTCCTGACCGCCAACTACGGCTCCGGCAGCGTCTCCGCCGTACCCCTGCGCCCGGACGGCACCCTCGCCGACACCGTCTCCGGCATCCTGCGGCACACCGGATCCGGCCCCCACGCCCGCCGCCAGCAGGGCCCGCACGCCCACCAGGTGCAGCCCGACCCCAGTGGCCGCTGGGCCGTCAGCGTGGACCTCGGCACGGACTCGGTCCGCGTGTGCGCCCTCGACGGCGGCGCCCTCGCCCTGCACCGGGAATGCCCCCTGCGCCCCGGATCGGGCCCGCGTCACCTCGCCTTCCACCCGGACGGCACGCGCGCCTACGTGGTCAACGAACTCACCCCGACCGTCACCGTCTGCCACTGGGACGCCGACGCGGGCACGCTCAAGCCGCTCATCGAGGTCCAGGTGCTGCCCGGCGCCCCGGCGGGTGACGCCTATCCCTCGGGGGTCGTCGTCTCGCCCGACGGCCGTTTCGTGTGGACGGCCACCCGGGGCGAGGACGTCCTGTCCACCCTCGTGGTGGAGGGCGACGGACTGCGGTTGGCCGGCACCGTCCCGTGCGGCGGCGACTGGCCCCGAGCCCTCACCGAGTCCCACGGCATCCTCTACGCCGCGAACGAGCGCTCCGGCGAGGTGACCTGGTTCGCCGTCGACCCGGCCACGGGACTGCCCCGCTACGAGGGCTCGGTGATGGTTCCCGCCGCCTCGTGCGTGGTCTTCGCCTGAGTCCGGCAGACCACGAAGCCGCAGAGAACGAAGCCGCAGAGAACGAAGCCGCAGAGAACGAAGCCGCAGAGAACGAAGCCGCAGAGAACGAAGCCGCAGGGCCCGCTCCGAAGTCCGGAGCGGGCCCTGCGGCGTTCGTACGGCGATGCCGTGCGCGTCGCGTCAGCGGACCGGCGCACCCTGCGGCTGCTGCGGGGCGATGCCCAGCGCCGTCGTGTACTTGGCCAGCGCGAGCTTGCCGATCGCCGGGTACGGGCCGAGCGCCTCGGCCGCGGAGCAGCCCGCCTCCCTGGCCGCCTCCTCGATCAGACCCGGGTCGATCTCCGGCCCTATCAGGTACGGCGCCAGCGCCAGCTGCTGCGAGCCCGAGGAACGCAGCTGCTCGGCCACGGACGCGATCGCACCCTCCTGGTCCAGGGCCGCCGCCATCACCGGCACCGCCAGGCGCGCGGCGAGCAGCATGCCGGTGATCCCCGCCGCCTGCACCGCCTCGTCACCACCGACGGAGGCCAGGATGATGCCGTCCGCGGCGGTCGCCACCGTGAACAGGCGGGCCCGGTCGGCACGGGCCAGACCGGCCTCCGACAGCCGCACGTGCAGCGCCTCGGCGAGCAGCGGGTGCGGGCCCAGCACATCGGTCAGGTCGGCCGCGACCCGGCTGTCCATGACGGCCTGGCGGATGACGCGCAGCAGCGCGCTGTCCGGGCCGGCAAGCAGCGGCACGACGACGGCCACGGGGCCGTCCGGCTCCTTGACGTCGAGACCGGCGGCCTTGGCCTGCTCATAGCGGGCCGAGCGCTCCTCGGCGGCGTGCGCGAGCACGGACTGGAGCGTGGGGAACTCCGCGTCGTCCCCGTCCAGGTAGCCGATCCGCGCGTCGAGGCCGGGGAGCTCGGAGCGGGCGATGCTCACGACCTCCTCGGCGAGACTGCGCGTGGGAGCGGCGGGAGTGCCCGGCACCGCGAGGACGAGCGCGGGCGCGCCCTCGGGAGCCGCCAGCGGCTCGGGTCGGCGGTGCCGCCCGGGCTGGCGAGGTCGCGGCATTCGTACTGGCAGGCCGGACGCGGGTCCAGTGGGGGAGCTCATGGCGACGCATGTTACTGGCTTCCTGGGCTCCCCTGTTCGGGGAGGGTGCAGGTGAGCGGTATCCGTCCGGTTTTGTCTGATGAGTAACGTACGGATCAGAAGTGATCGGAGCACGAACCGGGCGCATCACCAAGCATGGGGAGAAGCCCGGGGATGGTCGCTTATGCGGTCACCACGGACAACATCGCCGCGTCACCCGGCAGGGTGAGACCGTCGGCCGCCAGATCGGCGGCGATGCGCGAAGCGCCGCTGAGCGGATCACCGGAGGCCATCTCCCGGCGCGCCCACGGCAGCTTTTCGGCCAGTTCCTCCTCCAGCGGTACGAGGAGGGGCTCGCCCATCTTGAACAGGCCGCCCGTGAAGGCGACCACGGGCTCGCCCGCGGCCGGGCAGACCGCGGCGGCGGACTCGGCCATGTGCCGCGCTGCCGCGCGCAGGATGCCCGCCGCCACCGGATCGCTCTCGGCGCAGGCGGCGACCTCCGGTGCGAAGGAGGCGAGGACGGCGGGGCGGTCCGGACGGGGGTAGAGCCGCCCAGGAAGCCCCGGCAGGGGCCCGAACAACCCCTCGGCGCGCGCCCGCAGGGCCGCCGACCCACCGGCCCGCCCGTCGAACGCGCGCAGCGCGGCCTCCAGCCCGGCCCGCCCGATCCAGGCGCCGCCACCGCAGTCACCGAGCAGATGGCCCCAGCCGTCCGCACGACGCCAGCCGGTCAGGTCGGTGCCGATGGCGATCAGCCCCGTGCCGGCCGCGACCACGGCACCGGCGCGCGGACCGAGCGCACCGACGTACGCGGTGACCGCGTCGGCCGCCAGGGCGACTCGCCGCACCCCGAACTCCCGGCTCAGCGCGCCCGGAAGCTCGGCTCTCAGCCCGTCCCCCAGCGTGGCGAGCCCGGCAGCCCCGACGGCCGCCGCCCGCAACCGGGTCACACCGCTCTCGGCGAGCAACGCCCGCACCATGGGCACCAGTTGCTCCATCAGATGCCCGGGGTCGATCCCGCGCGGCCCCGTCCGCACCGGCAGCGGCGACGACGCCTCGGCGAGGGTGGCCCGCTTCAGGCTCGCGACGGCGGCACGCAGCCCGGAGCCCCCGGAGTCGACGGCGAGGACACCGACGGCACCCCCGCCCCGCCCGGCGGAGTCCGTGTCCGGTCCCCCCGGGTCCCCGTCGGTCACGGCAGACGCCAGTCCACCGGCTGGCCGCCCTGGCCGATCAGCAGGTCGTTGGCGCGGCTGAAGGGACGGGAACCGAAGAAGCCGCGGTCGGCCGACATGGGGGAGGGATGGGCGGACTCGACCGAGGGAAGGCTGCCGAGAAGGGGCCGCAGGTTGCGCGCGTCACGGCCCCACAGGATGGACACCAGCGGTTTCCCGCGGGCGGCCAGGGCCCGTATCGCCTGCTCGGTGACCTCCTCCCAGCCCTTGCCCCGGTGCGCGCCGGGCTTGCGCGGGGAGGTGGTCAGCGCCCTGTTCAGCAACAGCACGCCCTGCCGCGTCCACGGCGTCAGATCGCCGTTGGACGGCTGCGGCAGGCCCAGGTCGGTGTTCAGCTCCCGGAAGATGTTGATGAGACTGCCCGGCAGCGGCCGCACCTCCGGTGCCACCGAGAAGGACAGTCCCACCGCGTGTCCCGGGGTGGGGTACGGGTCCTGACCGACGATCAGGACCCGTACCTCGTCGAAGGGCTGCTGGAAGGCGCGCAGGACGTTCGCTCCGGCCGGAAGGTAGGTGCGCCCCGCGGCGATCTCCGCACGCAGGAAGTCCCCCATCTCGGCGATCCGTCCGGCGACGGGTTCCAGGGCCTTCGCCCAGCCCGCTTCGACGATTTCATGCAACGGTCGTGGTGCCACGGGCGTCACCCTACTGCCGTACGGGCAGCGGAGATCAACCGGTGGCCAAGGCCGTACGATCCCCCCGTCCGGGTCATCCCACCACCGCGGCCCGCACACACAGCACGTCCGGCAGATGCGACGCCAACTGCCGCCAGTTGTCGCCGTCGTCGGCCGAGGCGAACACCTCGCCGTTGCGGTTGCCGAAGTACACGCCCGCCGGGTCGGCGTCGTCCGTGCACAGGGCGTCCCGCAGCACCGTGCCGTAGTGGTCCTCCGCGGGCAGGCCCGCCGACAGCGGCTCCCAGCTCTTGCCGGCGTCCGCCGTGCGGTACACCCGGCAGCGGTGGTCGGCCGGCACCCGGTCGGCGTCGGCGTTGATCGGGAACACGTACGCCGTGTCGCCGCGGCGGGGGTGGGCGGCCGCCGCGAAGCCGAAGGTGGACGGCAGGCCCTCGCCGATGTCCGTCCAGTGCGCGCCCGCGTCGTCGCTCCTGTACACACCCCAGTGGTTCTGCAGGTACAGCCGGTCCGGGTCGGCCGCGTCCCGGGCGACCTTGTGCACGCACTGACCGAACTCCGGGTTGGGATCCGGCAGGAACACCGCCGAGACACCGGAGTTGGACGGCGTCCAGGTCGCGCCGCCGTCCGTGGTCCGGAACACCCCGGCCGTGGACACGGCGACCGTCACGGCCCGCGGGTCTCGCTTGTCGGTGAGCACGGTGTGCAGCCCCTCACCGCCGCCGCCCGGGACCCATTTGGAACGGGTCGGGTGCTCCCACAGCGGGCGGACCAGTTCGAAGGTCTCCCCGCGGTCCTCCGAGCGGTACAGCGCGGCCGGTTCCGTGCCCGCGTACACCACGTCGTCCTCCGCGGCCGCCGGGTGCAGCTGCCACACCCGCTCCAGCGACGCCCCCGTGTCCTTGGGGAACTTGACCGCGGGCCGGGCCGGTTCGGTCCAGGTGCGGCCCAGGTCGTCGGAGTGGAACACGGACGGGCCCCAGTGGGCGCTGTCGCCGCCGGCCAGCAGCCGGGGACGCCCGCCCCGGGTGTCGATCGCGACCGAGTACACGGCCTGCGCGTTGAAGTACGGACTCTCGTCGAACTCCCAGGTGCCATCCCTCCGGCGCCCGATGAACAGGCCCTTGCGCGTGCCCACGGCCAGCAGTACCTCGGTCATGCCGATCACCTCCGCGACGTCTTTGTCCCAGACATCGGCCAGTCTGCACCCAGCCACTGACAGTCACCTCTGGAGACGGCATCGCCGCAGCTCAGCGCGGCCCGGGCGGCTCGGGACGGCGATCTTTCGGACACATTCGCGAAGTGGTCCCCGCGGTTCCGGCACCCGTGCGACCGTCGAGACGGGGTACCCGCCTGAGCATCCGGGGATCTCGGCCCGTAAGGGAGGGAGATCGGGGATGGTCATGTGCTCATGAGGAGGCTGCCTTCTATGGCGTTCCGTGGTCCGAGGGTGTGGCTGTGGCGCTGGCGCCGCAACCCGTTGAAGCGCCGCACCGACGCGCTGGAGGCCTGGGTCGTGCTCGGCGCCTGGATGATCACCGTGGTCGCCGGGGTGCTGGCCGGTCTGGCGGCCACCCAGTCCGTGGAGAACGGCCTGGCCCGCGAGCGGGCCGAATGGCACCGTGTCGACGCGCGGCTGACCGCTAAGGCCCCCGGGAAGGCCGCCGCCAACTCCCAGACGGCGAGCGGCGACCAGGTGTGGGGCAACGTGAGCTGGACCGCGCCGGACGGCAGCCGGCACACCGGCCAGGTCCGGGTGGGTCCCGGGAGCGCGGCCGGCACCGCGGTGCGCATCTGGTCGGACCGGCAGGGCCACCTGGTCACCCGGCCCGCCAGCGTCACCCAGGCCCATGTACGGGCCTCCCTCATCGGCGTCCTGGTCGGCATCAGCGCCGCGGCGGTCCCCTTCGTCGGCGGCCGGGTGCTGTGCGGCCGGCTGGAGCGCCGGCGCCTGGACATGTGGGACACCGAGTGGGCCCGCTTCGGACCGCTGTGGGGACGCAAGACGAGGTGACACCGCCTCGGCCTGCCCGGCCGGGTCGGCGCACGCCGGGTGGCCGCCGTTCCTGCGGGCGGCCACCCGGTGCGCGAGTGCCCTACTCCGCGCTCAGCCCTTCCCGGCACACCCGGAGCAGTCGCAGGTCGTCGGCGATGTCGTGGCTGCCGTAGCCGCCGAGGGACGCCTGATGGCGCCGTGGGGAGGCGAGTTCCGCGCGCAGCAGGTCGTGGAGGGGCTCGGCGACGGGGCCCAGGCCGGTGACGCATTCGGCGACGGTGGGGCGGGTGTGCGGGTTCGCCGCCCAGGCCCCGCGCAGGACGGGAGCGGCGATCTCCGTCTCGCGGTCCCCGCCGATCCGCCACAGGGCGCACGCCGCCGACGTCCGCTGCCACAGGTCGTCGACCGCGGCCATGCGGCGCAGATCGGCCAGTGCGGGGCGGCCCGCGGGACCCAGCCGCCCCAGCGCCTCGGCCGCCGCCGAACGCCCGCGCCGCTCGCCCCGCAACTCCCGCAGCAGCACCGGCAGTACCGCGGCCGCGTCCCCTTCCACCGCCCACAGCGCCGCCGCGGCGGCGACCGCCGACCCGGAGTCCAGCAGGCCCCGCAGCACGGGTGCCGTCTCACCGGCCGCCGGCCCGAGCGCCCCCAGAGCGCGGACCGCCGACTCGACCACCGTCTCCCGGGACCGCAGCCCGTCCGGCATGCCCAGCAGCAGCCGCAGCACCTGCGGTACCGACTCCACGTCCCCGAGGGCCCCCAGTGCCCACAGCAGCGGTGCCGCCCGGTCGTAGGTATCGGGTGAGTCGAGCGGGACCTGCCTGAGCCTGTGGCGCAGGGCCGGCGCCAAGGGGCGGGCCGCGGGACCCAGATCGACCACCACGCGCCCCAGCTCGTTCGGCACGACCGGTCCGGCCAGCACCTGGGCCAGCACGGTCGTCGCCCGCGGATCCCCGCACTGGGCCAGGGCCTTGAGCGCGGTGCCCAGGGTCGGCGCCCCGTGCTCCCACTGCCGTATCCACAGGTCGAGGCGGGAGGCGACCAGCGTGTGCAGGTGGTCCGCGGCCGGGGCGGCCAGGTCGAGGAGACCTTCCAGGACGGACAGGGCCGCGTCGCGCAACCGGTCCCCCTCCGCGCCCAGTTGGGCGCCGATCAGCGCCACGGGTTCGCGGTAGTCGGCACGCCATTCACGGAACAGCCCCATGGACATCCACACCGCGTTGCACCGGTCGGTCGCGTCGGGGCTGCTCAACTGCCCCACCAGCAGCGCGATCCGCTCCTCCACCCGGCCGTCGAGCGCGCTGTGCAGGGTCCGCAGCAGCTGCGAGCCCTCCTCGTCCGAGGGGCGCAGCCGCCGCAGCCGGCCGACCAGCGTGTCCGTCTCCGGCCGGTCCGGTTCTCCGGTCCGGCACGGCCGCCGCCGCGAACGCTCCCTGAGCAGTCGTACGACGGTGGGCACCAGGTCCTCGGGGAGCCGGTCGGGGGCGCAGCCCGCGAGCTGGCCGAGCGCCGCCAGCCGCAGTCCCGGCCCGAACGGCGGTGCGCTCTGGGCCGCCAGCAGCTCCACCGCCTCGGCCGCCTGACCGGGGTGCCGGCGCGCGAACACCCCGAGGGCCTCGGCGAGGGCGAGCAGGACCCGGTCGTCCCGCTCCACGGTGAGCCGCTCCCGCACCAGGTCCAGCACGCGCGCCGGTGCGTCGAGGAACCTCACCAGCGCGCCCGCCGCCGCCCGCCGCACCTCCGGGTCGGGGTCCCGGGCCAGCCGTACGAAGACCTCGGCGCCCGCGCGGACCGCGGTGCGGGCCATGGCGCGGGTGTCGTCGCCGACTCGCTCCTCACCCTCCTGCCCGATGCTGACCAGCAGTTCCACGATGCCGCCCCGCTCGGGCACCGCCTCGCTCGCCACCAGGGCGAGCAGGAACGGCAGGGACGCCAGCGTCGAGTCGTACACGTCTCCCTGGTGGTGCACCGCTCCGTACATGCCGTCGAGCGCGGTCTCCCGCGCGGCCGGGTCCGCGGAGGCCAGGCCCCTCAGCAGACCGGGCACGTCCTCCGCGCTGCCGTACGCGTGCCTCAGCGAGGCCCAGTCGACCTCGTCGATCCCCGTGAACACGTTGTCCTCCCCAGGCGAAGTGCCAACCCTTCGTGAGTCTGCACCACGCCACTGACAACGGAGCGGGATCGGGAGGTCACTGTGCGCAGATCTCGTCTATGGCAAGGGCGATGCGCCGTCCGGCAGGGACCGCTCCAGGATCGCGTCCAGGTCGGCGCCGTCGGGCAGCGTGCCGAAGGCATGCCCCCAGTCGCCGCCCAGCCGGGTGGCGCAGAACGCGTCGGCGACGGCGGGCGGGGCGTGCCGGACCAGGAGGGACGCCTGCAGGGCCAGCGCCATCTGCTCCACCAGGCGGCGCGCGCCGGCCTCGGAACCGGTGGCCAGCAGCCCTTCCAGGCGGACCACGGCGGCATCCAGCCGGGCGTCCGCGCCTCGTGCCAGGGCCAGTTCGTCGAAGAGGGCCTGCGCGGTGCCGGGCTCCCGGCGCAGCGCCCGCAGCACGTCAAGGGCGTTGACGTTCCCCGAGCCCTCCCAGATCGACAGCAGCGGGGCCTCGCGGTAGTGGCGGGGCATGCCCGACTCCTCGACGTAGCCGTTGCCGCCCAGGCACTCCAGGGCCTCCGCGGTGAAGGCCGGGCCCCGCTTGGTGACCCAGTACTTGCCCACGGCCGTGGCGATCCGCCGGAAGGCCGTCTCACCGGCGTCCCCGCGGACCGCCCGGTCGGCCGCCCCGGCCAGCCGCAGGGTGAGCGTGGTGGCGGCCTCCGACTCCAGCGCCAGATCGGCCAGAACATTGCGCATCAGCGGCTGGTCGACCAGCCGTGCCCCGAACGCGCTGCGGTGGCGCACATGGTGGCCCGCCTCGACCAGCGTCTTGCGCATGAGGGTGGCCGACATCATCACGCAGTCCAGACGCGTGCAGTTGACCATCTCGATGATCGTCTTCACGCCCCGGCCCTCGGGCCCGACCAGCCAGGCCACGGTCCCGTCGAACTCCGGCTCGGACGAGGCGTTGGAGCGGTTGCCGAGCTTGTCCTTCAGCCGCTGGATGCGGAAGGTGTTGCGGGTCCCGTCGGGCAGGATCCGCGGCACCAGGAAGCAGGACAGCCCCTCCGGGGCCTGCGCCAGGACCAGGAACACGTCGCACATCGGCGCCGACGTGAACCACTTGTGCCCGCGCAGCTGGTAGACGCCGGGCTCGGCGGTCGGCCAGGCCGTGGTCGTGTTCGTACGGACGTCGGAGCCGCCCTGCTTCTCGGTCATCCCCATGCCCGCGAGCAGGCCGGGCTTCTCGGTCGGCACCCTCAGCGTGGGGTCGTACTCGCGGGCGGTGAGCAGGGGTTCGTAGACCTTGGCCAGTTCCGGCTGGGCGCGCAGCGCGGGGATCGCCGCGTAGGTCATCGACGTCGGGCAGCCGTGCCCCGCGTCGGTGTGCCCCCACACCAGTCCGCCCGCGGTCCGGGCGACGTGCGCGCCGGGCCGCGCGTCCGCCCACGGCGCTCCGGCCAGTCCCTCGGCGACCGCGGCCCGCATCAGGTGGTGCCAGGCGGGATGGAAGTCGACCTCGTCGATCCGGTTGCCGTACCGGTCGTGCGTCCGCAGCACCGGCTCGTGGACGTTGGCCAGCTCGGCCCACTCCTGCGCCTCGGCGCTGCCGGCCCGCAGCCCCAGCCGCCGGACGCCCTCCTCGGCCCATCCGGCACCCTCCCGGCGCAGACCTTCCAGCAGAGCCGTGTCCTCGGAGGCGTCGTACGGGGTCAGGGGAGGCGGTTGGTTGGTGACGTCGTGCGTGGCGTACTGCGGCTGCGGCCGCGCGGGAACGGGTGTCGAGACCATGCCGTCATGTTGCATCTTTTCTGCGCTCGCAGCAATGATGCAATAAGGAGGCGCCCGTAAAGTACGTGCTCATGCGCATGAACGTCCCGGAGCGGTCCGTCGAGGTCGACCTGCGGCCGTTGTCCGCGAGGTCGGTCGTGCTGAGCCTGCTGCTGGGCACGCACCCGCCGGAGCTCGCGGTGAAGGACCTCGTCCGGGCGGTGGAACCCTTCGGCGTCGGCGGCTCCACGCTGCGTGCCGCGCTCAGCCGTATGGTCACCGCCGGTGACCTGCGGCGCTCGGAGGACTCCGTCTACCGGCTCAGCGACCGTCTGCTGGCCCGCCAGCGCCGGCAGGACGAGGCGGTGGAGGCACGCACGCGCGCGTGGAGCGGCGACTGGGAGATGGTGGTGGTCACGGCGACGGGCCGCGGCCCCGCCGAACGCGCCGAACTGCGCGCCCGTCTCACCGCCCTGCGGCTGGCCGAACTGCGCGAGGGGGTGTGGCTGCGCCCCGCCAACCTCAGCCGTCCCCTGCCGGAGGACCTGGCGGCGGTGGCCGAGACCTGCACCGCCCGCCCCGACCGCCCGGCGCGCGAACTGGCGGAACGGCTGTGGCCGTTGGACGCCTGGGCCGCCACCGCCCGTGCCCTGCTGGCCCACGTCGCGCGCGCGGACCGGCCCGCGGACGTCTTCGCCGCCTTCGCCGCGGTCGTACGCCATCTGCTGACCGACCCCGTGCTGCCCGCCGGGCTCCTCCCCGCCGACTGGCCGGGAGCGGCCCTGCGCGCCGCGTACGCGGACTACCAGCGGCAGATCACCCGGGACATGGGCGCATGACGCGGCGGCCGTACGAAGCACCGTGCGGGTGTGCTTCGTACGGCCTGATCCACCGTGGGGGGAGGGCTACTTGTAGGTGATGTCCGAACTCGCGTACTTGCAGTACGTCCCGTCCGGGCCCGAACCGTTCTTCGGCGGCTCCGCGCCCGTGTTGTTGCCGATGTACTTCTGGCAGGGCACGATCTTCTTGCCGCTGTCACCGACGATGGTGATCTTCTTCAGGGTCGCGCTGTCGCCGTAGTTGGTGTTGATGCCGACGAGGGCGCTGCCCTTGTAGGTCGCCTCGATCGTGTTGAGGTTGATGGTCCGCTTGTACTGCGTCTTGCAGTTGCCGCAGCTGCGCACCAGCTTGCCGAAGTTCTGTACGGCGAAGTTCGAGACGTTGAGCGTGCCGGCGCCGTTGAACTGGAACACCTTGTCGCTGGCCTCCTTCGCGCCGCCGCCGGAGACGGTGTACACGTTGGACGACGAGGAGCCCCGGAACGTCGCCGCGTCCTCGCCGACGTCCTCCCACCACACGTTCTGCAGCGTGCAGCTGCCCTCGCAGTGGATGCCGTCCGCGGCGGGCGCGCCGATGATGACGTTCTTCAGGACGGCGCCGGCCGCCAGGTCCAGGATCGGGTCCTGGTTCTCGTTCTGGCCGCCGGTGCCGAGGTCGCCGCTGCCGTAGAGGCGCTTCATCCCGTAGTCCTTGGTGCCGGAGATCGAGATGGTGGCGGTGACGGCCTGGCTGCCGTTGGCGGTGGGCCAGGTGGCCGCGCTCGCCGGGGCGGCTCCATCCGTCATGATCATGACAGACGTGAGGCCGAGTGCGGCCAGGGCGCCGGTCAGCGCGCGCCTGCGGGCGCGTAAGGAAGCTGGTGAAGTCATGTCCCGATGCCTTCTTCCGGATGGGGGGTGGGGTCAGAGCTTTCCGGCGCCCGCGCCGCCGGTCACCGAGGCGACGACGGAGGAGGCCGGCTCGGCCGTGTAGCTGTACGGCGGGCTGGTGAAGGTCCCGACCTGGGAGATCTCGGTCGTGGCGCCGCCCAGGTCGTTGCCCTTGAGGTTGGCGTGGCCGTCCACGTCGCTGTCGCGGTTGGTGGTGACGGCCACCTGGGTCGAGCGGAAGACGTTGTTCTCGACGAGCATCTGCGCGCCCATGCGGGAGTGCACGGCGGTCTCGGCGCCGACGACGTAGTTGTCGTAGAAGTGCCCGGTGCCGAAACGCAGGCTGGGGATGCGGGAGTTGACGTTGTCGAACCAGTTGTGGTGGTACGTCACCCGCAGATGCCCGGTGTCCTCGCTCGCGTTGTTGTCGCTGTGGCCGACCAGGGAGCCCTTGTAGTGGTCCTTGAAGGTGTTCCAGGAGACGGTCACGAAGTCGGACGCGTGGGTGATGTCGACCAGGCCGTCGTAGTAGTCCTTGCCGTGGTCGCGGTCGGAGGAGAGGGAGTTGTGGTCGATCCAGACCTTGGTCGACTTCTGGACCGTGATGGCGTCCGTGCCGACCGCCTTGCTGATGTTCAGGTTGCGGATGATCACGTTGGTGGCGTTCTTCAGTCGCAGTCCGCCGCCGGTGAACCCGGAGGGCGAACCGACGCCGAGGACCGTGGTGTTGGAGCCGACGTCCACCTGGCCGCTCAGCGAGATCAGGCCACTGACCCTGACGACCTTCGCGGTGCTTCCGGTGACGGCCGACTTGAACGCCGACAGCGTCGAAACGGTCGTCGTCGTGGCGCTGCCGCCACCGGTGGTGCCGGCACCGAACCCGACCGGGGAGGACTCCGCCGCCGAGGCGGACCGGGGGAGGGCGAGGACGGTGACGGCGG
The DNA here is from genome assembly GCF_050214755.1 of Streptomyces sp. C1-1. NCBI lineage: Bacteria > Bacillati > Actinomycetota > Actinomycetes > Kitasatosporales > Streptomycetaceae > Streptomyces > Streptomyces sp. C1-1. The sequence continues at coordinate 8,664,745 of NZ_CP189826.1, forward strand.
CGAGGGCGGCCGCCGCGGCCGTCACCGCTGTGGATCTTTGCGCGTGTGTACGTGGGGGGCGAGTACGCATGCGGGTGCGTCCCTTCGACAGCATGCCTGATCGTGTATGTGAACGATGTTCGCCATGTTGAGCACTGCGCGGGGGCATCGTGACCGTTTGGCTCCGAGGAGGCGCCTCTCGGTCACGTCACTGAACGGACCGTAGGGGGTAAGCGCTTTCTGGTCAACGCTTTGCGCACCACAATTCCGTCCGGTCGGCAGGGTGCAAGGGCTTGTCCGGATCTGGGGGCGGAAGTCGCGTGGGAGCGCTTCCATGACGGTTGTGTCCATGTCACCATGCGGGACGCACGCCTCCCCTTTTCCGGGAGATTCCCGAGAGGTTCCGAGAGATTTCCGAAAGGGCGGCTCGATCCCCGGGACGCCCAGAAGGGAGCACACGGACGTGTCCCACCGCACCCGCACAGCCGTCCTGTCGGCGCTGGTCGCCGTACTGCTGCCGTTACTCGCCGCGGTGACCCTCACCGCGCCCCCGGCCACCGCCGCCACGCGTGCCGCCGTACCCACCGCCACCCTCACCGAGGTGACGAACTTCGGCACCAACCCCAGCAACCTGCAGATGTACCTCTACGTGCCGGACAGCGTCACCGCGCACCCCGCGGTCGTCGTCGCCGTGCACTACTGCACCGGCTCCGGGCCGGCCATGTACAACGGCACCGAGTGGGCGCAGCTCGCCGACACCTACGGCTTCGTCGTGATCTACCCCTCGGTCACCCGGGCCAGCAAGTGCTTCGACGTCTCCTCGCCCCAGGCCCTCAAACGCGGCGGCGGCAGCGACCCCGTCGGCATCAAATCCATGATCGACTGGGTAACCCGGACCTACGGCGCGGACACGGGCAAGATCTTCGCCACCGGCATCTCCTCCGGCGCGATGATGACGAACGTCCTGCTCGGCGACTACCCGGACGTGTTCGCGGCCGGCGCGGCCTTCTCCGGCGTGCCCTTCGGCTGCTTCGCCACCAGCGACGGCTCCGAGTGGAACAGCGCCTGCGCGAACGGCACCGTCACCCACACCCCGCAGCAATGGGGCGACCTGGTGCGCGGCGCGTACCCCGGCTACGCCGGGCGCCGACCGCGCATGCAGCTGTGGCACGGCACCGACGACGCGACACTGCGCTACCCCAACTTCGGGGAGGAGATCAAGCAGTGGACCGACGTCCTCGGCGTCGGTCAGTCCCCGGCCGCCACCGACACCCCCGCCTCCGGCTGGACCCGCACCCGCTACGGCTCCACCGGTGACCAGGCGCCCGTCGAGGCGATCAGCCTCCAGGGCGTCGGCCACAACCTCTACACCTACGGCATGGCCTCGAAGGCGCTGACCTTCTTCGGCCTCGGCACCTCGGGCCCCGCGCCCCAGCCCGGCGCCTGCAGGGTGACCGCCACCACCAGTGCCTGGAGCACGGGCCTGACCGCCTCGGTGACCGTCACCAACACCGGCACCACGACGATCAACGGCTGGCAGCTCGGCTTCACCCTGCCCGCCGGGCAGACCATCACCAACGGCTGGGGCGCCACGTACGCGCCGGGCAGCGGTGCGGTGACGGCCATCAACGCCTCGTACGACGGGACGATCGCCCCGAACGCGAGCGTGAGCATCGGCTATCAGGCGAACCACACCGGCAACAGCGCGGCGCCCGCCGCCTTCACACTCAACGGGACCGCCTGTACGGCGAGTTGAGCCTCCCCGATTGCTGCGGTGGCCGGAGGTCGGTGATCTCCGGCCACCGTGGCGTTCACACCGCTGACGGGCGTGGCTCCCTCGCGGTGCGCTCTCTCCTTCGTGTCCGGATGACGTGGCGCTGAACGGGAACCCGGCAAATCCGGCAAAGCGAACTCATACGGATCGAGGAGAGTCATGGCTCGGCAGGAGCAACGGTCGTCGTCGACGACCCTTCCGGAGCCGCTGCGGACCGCGGCCTCGGCGCTGCGGCACGTGCCCGGCGCCGGGATGGTGAGCAGGGTGGCCGGGGGAGCGCTGGACAAGGTCGGAGCCGTGTCACCGCGGGGGCGGCGCCTGGCGGTGTACACGGGGGCCGGGGTGCTGGGTGTCGCGGGCATCGTGGAGTGGCCCGTCGCCGTCACGGGCGCGGCGGTGGCCTGGCTGACACAGCCGCGGCCGGAGGAGCGGGAGCGTTCCGGGGACGCCGGGGACTCCCTGGGCCCGGGGGAGTCCGGGGGCGCCGTGCCCCCGGGCGAGATCGGGGTGATCCCCCTCGACGAAGAGCCCGAGACACCCGGGGACGAGATGGGGGAGATGCGCGCGGGCGACGTGCGTGAGACGCCGTCGGGGCAGGGGTCCGAGACGTCCTGGGGGCGTGGGTCCGAGATGTCCTCGGGGCGTGAGTCCGAGATGTCCCCGGGGCCGGGAGCCGAGACGTCCTCGGGCCGGGTGTTCGAGGCGCCCTCGGGTGATGTGGGCACGACGCCCGGCGCCGCTGTGGGGGCGGCGCCCGGCGGCCTCCCGTCCGACGCGCGGACGGTGATCACCGGCGACACCCAGCTGCCCACCGGCCCCAAGGTGCCGGCCCCCGGCGAGGCCGGGGCGATGACCGGCGACGCGGAACGGCTTCTCGGCCCCCAGGCGCCGGTCCTCGGCGCGATGGAGCCGGTGACCGGCGATACACGGCACCCGTCCGGTACGGAGGCGCCGGGCCCCGTCGGGAGCGGGGTGGGGACCGCTGCGGCGGAGGAGACGCCGGGTCCCGAGGCGCCGGAACCCGGTGCGATGGAGCCGGCGCCTGGTGACACGCGGCCTGCGTCCGGTGCGCGAGTTCCTGGTACGGAGGCGCCGGGTCCCGTGCTCGCCGCTGACATGGCTGACATGGAGGACCTGCCCGGTCCTGAGGTGCCGGAGCCCGGGGCCGCCGAGGCGGGCACCGGTGACGAGTGGCAGACGTCCGGTGCGCCGATGTCGTCTCCCGGCGAGGCGGGTGCGGCGACCGGTGACGGGGACCTGCCCGGTCCTGAGGCGCCCGAGCCCGGGGCCGCCGAGGCGGGGCAGGGCGGCTCGGACGACGGTGGCGTCGGCGGGCGAGGGGCGGGTGAGGGGGTGTGATGGCTCTGGGACTGCTGACGCGGCCCGCGGTCACCGCGGGCCGGCTCGCCGCGGCCGGGCCGCGGCTGCTGGTCCGCGGGACCGTTCCCGTGGTGGGCACGGCGGCCGGGGCGGTGGCGGGGGCGGCCCGGGCCGGAGTGCGCGGCGCGGACGGCGTCGCCCACGTCACGCGGGTCGCCCGAGCGGCGCTGCCGGGCAGCCGCGGACCCTGGCGGGCCGGCACCCGGGCGCATCTCGCGCTGCGCCCCGAGGAGCCGGACCGGGTGCGTCGGGCGGGCGGGAAGGCGCATCTGGCGCGGCGGGTCGCCGAGACGCTGGCCGAGCGGCCGGACGTGGCGTACGCCTACTGGGACGGCGGACTGCGCAGGCTGGTGGTGGTCGCCGCCGAGGAGGCGCTCGGCGACCGTGTCCTGGAAGCGGCGACCGAGGCCGCCGAACGGCACGGCCTGGTGCCGACCGACGAGGCGGTGGAGGAGTTCGCCCACCCCGCCGACCCGTCCGGAATACGGGCCGCCGCGACGGCCCTCGCGGCCGACGGGCTGGGAGTGGCGATCGCGCTGGCCGGCTACGGCCTGCGGCTGCCGCCGACGCCCCGCCAGGTGACCGCGCTGGTGACACTGCTGCGCGAGAACCCACGGGTCCGCGCCTGGCTGCGCGTCCGTCTCGGCCGTACCCGGATGGATCTGCTGCTGGCCGGCGTCAACGCGGCCGTGCACGGGGCCGGCCGGACCCCGACCGCCCTGGTGCTCGACGGTGCGCTGCGCTCCTGCCAGCTGGTCGAGACGGTGGCCCGGGTGACCGCCTTCGAGACGGCGCACGACGAGGTGTGCACCCCCGACCGGTGCGGCGTACCGGCGGACCACTCGCCGCGTCCGCCGCTGCGGACGTCCCCGGCGCAGGAGTACGCCGGGCACGCCTCCGTCGGCAGTCTGCTCGGCGCCGTGGCCGCCCTGCTGGTCAAACGCGACACCACCGAGGCCGCCGAGGCGGTCCTCGCGGGCTCGCCCAAGGCGGCGCGCTACGGCCCCGCGGCCTTCCACGCCGTGCTGAGCACCGCGCTGTCCCGGACCGGGGTGCTGGTCCGCGACACCGAACGCCTGCGTGAACTGGAGATGGCCGACACCGTCGTCCTGCACCCGAGTGCCCTGCGCACACCGGGCGAGGGAGCGGACAAGTGGGCCGAGCCGGTCCTGGACGCGGCTCGGCGGGCCGGACTGCGCGTCGTGCTGGGGGACGATCCGGCACTCGCCGACTTCACCGCTCTCGCCGACGCCGTGCTGCCCGCCGACGAGTCGCTGAGCGAGGCGGTACGCCGGCTGCGCGAGGAGGGCGCCACGGTGGTCACCGTCGCCCGGCCCCGGTCGGCGGACGACACGGACGTACTGGCCGGCCTGCACGCCGGTGACGTCGCGGTCGCGCTGACGGACCACGACGGTGCCGTCGTGTGGGGCGCGGACGTGCTGGCCCCGCACGGTCTGACCGACGCGTGGCGGCTGCTGGCGACCATCCCGGCAGCGCGTGCGGTAGGCCGCAGGTCGCAGACGCTCGCCCGCTCCGGCGCCACGCTGTCCGGGATCCTCGTGGCGGTCGGCGAGTCCCGCGTCCGGGGCCGGAGCCGCCCGCCGTGGCCCGGCCTGCGCCACACTCCGGTGGACGTGAGCGCGGCCGTGGCCCTGTTCTCCGGCGCCCGCGCGGCCCTGCGCGCGGCGGCGGCCCCCGCCCCGCACCCGCGCCCCCGGGTGGCCTGGCACGAACTGGACCCCAAGGGCGTACGACGGCACGTGAAGCGTCTGGCCGAGGCGGAACCGGGCAAGGAACGGCACGTGACGGCCCAGGCGGGCCGGGTCGTCCGCCGTGTGGGCCGGCACCCGGTGCTCGCCCCGGCGCGCTGGTCGGTGCAGCTGGCCCGGGCCGTGCGCGGGGAGCTGGACGACCCCCTCACCCCGGTACTGGCGGTCGGCTCGGCCGCCGAGGCGATCCTCGGCTCCGTCGTGGACGCCCTGCTGGTCCTGGGCGCGCTCGACCTGAACGCGCTGGTCGGCGGGTTCCAGCGGCTGCGGGCCGAACGGGCCCTGTCCGGGCTGCTGGACGAGCACAAGCAGATGGCCCGGGTCGCGCCCCCGGACGCGGCCGAGCAGGGCGGCACACGCACCGTCGACGCCGCCCGGCTGCGGCCCGGGGACGTGATCGAACTCGGCGCCGACGACGTGGTCCCCGCGGACGCGCGGCTGCTGTGGCAGGACGGCCTGGAGGTCGACGAGTCCGCGCTGACCGGGGAATCCCTGCCGGTGGAGAAACAGACCGACCCGACACCGCACGCCGCGGTCGCCGAGCGCAGCTGCATGGTCTTCGAGCACACCACCGTCGTCGCCGGACAAGCCCACGCCGTCGTGGTGGACACCGGCGACCGCACCGAGGCCTCCCGCGCCGTCCACCTCGCCTCCCGCACGCCCCCGGCCGCCGGGGTGCAGGGCAGGCTGCAGGAACTCACCGCGAAGGCGCTGCCGTTGACCCTGGCCGGGGGAGCCGCGGTGACCGGGCTCGCCCTGATACGCCGTACGCCCATCCGCGAGGCCGTCGCCGGCGGGGTGGCCGTCGCCGTGGCCGCCGTACCCGAAGGGCTGCCGCTGGTGGCCACGGTGGCCCAGCTCGCCGCCGCCCGACGGCTCAGCCGGCGCGGTGTCCTGGTCCGCACCCCGCGCACCCTCGAGGCGCTGGGCCGGATGGACATCATCTGCTTCGACAAGACCGGCACCCTCACCGAGAACGCGCTGCGCCTGACCCGGGTCTCGGACGCCGACGGCGCCGTCCACGCCGTGGACGACGACGCGGCCGTGCCCGCGCTGCGGGCCGCGGCGCGCGCCTGCCCGCAGAACGGCGACACCGACCGGATCGTGCACGCCACCGACGAGGCGGTGCTCGACGCGGCCGGCCCCGACCCGGACTGGAGCCAGCTGGAAGGGCGGCCGTTCGAGGCCGCCCGCGGTTACGCCGCCGCCGTCGGCCGAGGCGCCGACGGCACCCGCGTACTGGTGGTCAAGGGGGCGCCGGAGAACATCCTGCCCGCCTGCGCCGGCCCTCCCTCCGGCGCCTTCGACGCGGCATCCGCGCTGGCCACCGGCGGGCTGCGGGTCCTGGCCGTGGCCGAACGCCGGCTGACGGACGGCGAGAAGGACAGCGACGTACTCGAACAGCCCCTGCGAGAGCTGGAGTTCACCGGTCTGCTGGCGCTGTCGGACCCCCCGCGGGAGACCTCCCCGGCTCTCCTGCGGGGCCTGAGCGAGGCGGGCGTGCGGCCGGTCATGCTCACCGGCGACCATCCGCAGACCGCGCGGTCCATCGCCACCGACCTCGGCTGGCCCGAGGACACGGCCGTGGTCACCGGCGACGAACTGACGGCAGCGGACCGCTCGGCCAGGGCGCGGATGCTGGAGCACGTGGGTGTGGTCGCCCGGGTCGCGCCCGAGCAGAAGCTGCAGGTCGTCGAGGCGCTGCGGGACGCGGGCCGGGTCGTCGCCATGGTCGGCGACGGCGCCAACGACGCCGCCGCGATCCGGGCCGCCGACGTCGGCGTCGGCATCAACGCCCGGGGCTCGGCGGCCGCCCGCAACGCCGCCGACCTGGTCCTGACCGAGGACGACCTGTCGGTCCTGATCGAGGCGATCCACGAGGGCCGCGCCCTGTGGCACAGCGTGGCCGACGCCATCGCCATCCTGATCGGCGGCAACGCGGGCGAGGTCGGCTTCGGCATCCTCGGCACGCTCCTGTCGGGCCGGGCGCCGCTGTCCACCCGGCAGATGCTGCTGGTGAACCTGTTCACCGACCTGTTCCCGGCGATGGCGGTGGCGGTGACGCCGGACGAGAAGGCACAGGCGGCGGCGGCCCGATCGCCGGAGGACACCTCCGACGTGCTGGGCGCGCCGCTGATCCGGCAGATCCGGGCCCGTGCCCTGACGACCAGCCTGGGGGCGACCGCGGCCTGGCTGTTCGGCCGCTTCACACCGGGCACCGTCCGCCGCTCCGGCACGATGGCCCTGTGCGGGGTGGTCGGCACCCAGCTGGCGCAGACCCTGCTGGACCGTCGCGACAGCCGGTTGGTGCGGGTCACGTCCATCGGTTCCGCGGTGGTGCTGGCCGCCCTGATCCAGACCCCGGGCGTCAGCGGGCTGCTCGGCTGTACCCCGCTGGGGCCGGTCGCCTGGGCGGGCGTCGCCGTGGCGATCGCGCTGGCGCTGTCGGGGCAGCGGGTCGTGCCCCGGCTGGAGGAGGCGGTCCGGCGGCTGGCTCGGTGACACAGGATGTGCGCACCATAGGCACAGAAAGCGTCCGTCTTCTCCGCGCTTACGACCACCTGGCTCTGTTTTATTTGCTGGTCGGCCGTACCGCACCGAGAAGGATCAAGCCGTGACATCGAACGCGACCCACAACGATCACCTACCCGTCTACGACAGCCTCGTCCGGGAACGCGGTGACGTCGTGGCGGAGACCCGCGAGGTGGCCGAGCTGGCCCAGCACCAGGCATGGCAGGGCCTGCACGGCCACGTCGTCGCGGCCACCTCCGACTTCGACCCGCAGTGAGCTACACGGACCGGTGGTACTGGTCCGGCACGTGCACGTCCCCGCCCAGCTCCCGCGCCGCGTGCCGTGCCCAGGACGGGTTACGCAGCAGCTCGCGGCCCAGCAGCACGGCGTCGGCCTCGTCGTTGGCCAGGATCTTCTCGGCCTGTTCGGCGTCGGTGACGAGGCCGACGGCGGCCACGGGCAGGGTGGTCTCGGCCTTCACCCGGGCCGCGAACGGCACCTGGTAGCCGGGCCGGACCGGGATGCGCACACCGGAGGCGTTGCCGCCGGTGGAGACGTCCAGCAGGTCGATGCCGTGGGCCTGGAGGTCCGCGGCGAACCGGACGGTGTCGTCGGCCGTCCAGCCGCCCTCCTGAAGCCAGTCGGTCGCCGAGATCCGGAAGAACAGCGGCTTGTCCTCGGGCCACACCTCACGTACTGCATCCACGACCTCGAGGGCGAAACGGGTGCGGTTGCCGTAGGAGCCGCCGTAGGCGTCCGTGCGGTGGTTGGAGTGCGGCGAGAGGAACTCGTTGATCAGGTAGCCGTGGGCGCCGTGGATCTCGGCTACCTCGAAACCGGCGGCCAGGGCGCGACGGGCGGCGTCGGCGAATTGGCCGACGATCTCCTGGATCTGATCCACCGTCAGTTCGGTCGGCACCACGTGCCGGTCGTCGAACGCGACCGCGCTCGGCGCGAGCGGCTGCCAGCCGTACGCCTCGGGTCCCACCGGGCCCCCGCCCTTCCAGGTCCGGTCGGTCGAGGCCTTGCGGCCGGCGTGGGCCAGCTGGATGCCGGGCACCGTGCCCTGGGAGACGAGGAAGCGGGTGATCCTTCGGAACGCCTCGACCTGCGCGTCGTTCCAGATGCCCAGGTCGTACGGGGAGATCCGGCCCTCGGGAGACACGGCCGTGGCCTCGGTGAGGATCAGGCCCGTGCCGCCGGCCGCGCGGGCCGCGAGGTGGGTGAAGTGCCAGTCGTTCGGCGCGCCGGTCCCGGGGCCCTCGGGTTCGGCCGAGTACTGGCACATCGGGGCCATCCACACCCGGTTCGGGATGGTCACGCCACGCAGGGTGAAGGGCTGGAAGAGGGCGCTCATGACGAGCTGCTCCGTTCTCGCGGGGCCGAATGACGCTCGTACGATAACCATCGTAGTACGTTGAGTGTCAAACTACGATGGCTCTCGTACAATGGGTCCGTGAGTACCGCCCCCGCCACCAGCAGCCGCGACCTGCCGCACCCCGCCAGCGAGGACATCCGGCTGGAAGCCGTGCTGCACGCGCTCTCCGACCCGATGCGGCTGCAGATCGTGCGTGAGCTCGCCGTCGACGACGACGAGCTCACGTGTTCGCAGTTCGCGCTGCCGGTGACCAAGTCCACGACCACGCACCACTTCCGGGTGCTGCGCGAGGCCGGGGTGATCCGGCAGTGCTACCGGGGCACGGCCAAGATGAACGGCCTGCGCCGGGACGACCTAGACGACCTCTTCCCGGGACTGCTCGACGCCCTGCTCGCCGCCGCCGGCCGGCAGGCCGTTCGCCTCGGGAGCTGAAGCCGCCTTCGCGGGAAGGTGGTTGAACAGCAGGTTCAGCACGATCGCCGTCAGGCAGCCCGCGCTGATGCCGCTGTTCATCACGGTCTGGAACCAGTCGGGGAACCTCTCGTAGACCGTCGGCACCCCGACCGGGAGCATGCCCACGGCCACCGACACCGCCACGACCGTGAGGTTGTGGTTGTCCTTGAAGTCCACCTGGGCGAGGGTGCGCAGGCCGCTCGCGGCCACCGTCCCGAACATCACCAGCCCCGCGCCGCCCAGCACCGGCGCGGGGATCGCCGCGACCATCGCGCCCAGCTTGGGCAGCAGGCCGAGCAGGACGAGGATGCCGCCCGCGGCGGCCACCACCCAGCGGCTGCGCACCCGGGTCATGCCGACGAGGCCCACGTTCTGCGCGTACGCCGTGTACGGGAAGGTGTTGAAGACGCCGCCCAGCACGGTCGACAGGCCGTCGGCGCGCAGCCCGTCCGCCAGTGAGCGCGGCTCGACCGCGCGTCCGGTGAGCTCGCCGACGGCGATCAGGTCACCGGTCGTCTCGGTCATCGTCACCAGCGCCACCACCAGCATCGAGACCACCGCCGAGGCGTGGAAGGAGGGCGCGCCGAAGTGGAAGGGCGTGCTGATGCCCAGCCAGTCCGCGTCGCCGACGCCGCCGAAGTCCGTGAAGCCGAACGGGATCGCCACCGCCAGCCCCACCGCGATGCCGATCAGCACCGCGATCCGGCTCAGGAACGCGGGCGCGAACCGCTGGACGCCGAGCACGACCAGCAGCACGAAGAGGGCCAGGCCCAGGTTCTTCGGCTCACCGAAGTCCTTCGAACCGGCGCCGCCCGCGGCCCAGTTGCCCGCCACCGGCAGCAGTGACACCCCGATGATCAGGATCACCGTGCCCGTGACCAGGGGCGGGAAGAAGCGCAGCAGCCTCCCGAACACCGGCGCGAGCAGCACGATCGCGAGTCCCGCGACGATCACCGACCCGTAGATCGCGGGCAGACCGCCACCGGTCGTCCCGATGAGCACCATCGGTGACACCGCTGCGAACGTACAGCCCTGCATGATCGGCAGCCGGACACCGAACCGCCAGAACCCGACGCACTGGACGAGTGTGGCGATGCCGCACACCAGGAGATCGGCGGTGATCAGGTACGCCAGGTCCGCGGGCGACAGCTTCATCGCCCCGCCGACGATCAGCGGGACGGCCACCGCGCCCGCATACATCGCGAGCACGTGCTGCAGCCCGAAGGCGGCCAACTGCCGTACGGGCGGGACCTCGTCGACGGGATGGACGGGGGCGGGTGCGGTCATGGGGACTCCAGGGCGGCGGGGCATCCGAACAGCACGAGACCGTACGAGGCTTGAACAGTTTGTTGATTTCTGACGTGTTGCCGTTCTGTGTACTGCCCACCCACGGGCGACGGACTCCGCTACGGGGCCGCCGTCCGCGCCGCCGCGAGCAGTGCCTCCCAGTCGGCCAGCTTGACCACGCTTCGCCCCAGTGAGGCCCCGAGCGCCGCCTCGGCACGCTCGATGGCCTGCCAGCCGGTCCATGTCACCGGCTCGGCACCGGCCGCGCGCAGCGCCGCGAGCGGATCGCCGGGCACGTCCCTGCGCAGCAGCACGGGAGCGTCCTCCAGCAGCGAGGTCGCCGTCTGCTTGGCGTCCGGGCGGTTGGTGCCGATCACGCCGGTCGGACCGCGCTTGATCCAGCCGGCCACGTACTCGCCGGGCCCCACGACGCCCTCGCGCAGCACCCGCCCGGCGAGGTGCGGCACGGTGCCGCGTGCCGCGTCGAACGGCAGCCCCTCCAGCGGCACGCCCCGATAGCCCACCGAGCGCAGGACCAACTGCGCCTCGATCTCCTCGTACTGCCCCGTGCCCGTGACACCGCCGTCTCCGTCGCACACCGTCCGCTCGAAGCGCACCGCGCCCACCCGCCCATGGTCGGCGAGCAGTTCGACGGGACGCAGGAAGAACCGCAGGGCGATCCTGCGGGAGGCGGTCCGGGCGGCCGATCCAGCGGGTGGACGGGCGGACGACCACCCCCGCAGCACCTCCACGTTGCGGCGTCTGGCCGTCGGCAGCGCGGACGGATCGGCGTATGCCGGGTCCAGTGCCAACTCCGCCGGATCCACGGTGACTTCGGTGTCCGGCAGACCGCTCAGCTCGCGCAGTTCCTTGGTCGTGAAGCGGGCCTGCGAGGGCCCGCGCCGCCCCACCATGTGGATGTCGGCGACCCGGCTCGCGGCCAGCGCGCCGAGCGCCGCCTGCGGTATGTCGGTCGTGCTCAGCTCGGCCGCGCCCCGGGCGAGCATCCGCGTGACGTCCACCGCCACATTGCCGACGCCGATGACCACGGCGGAGCGGGCGTCGCGCACGAACCCGTCGTCGGCGGCGTCCGGGTGGGCGCTGTACCAGGCCACGAACTGCGTCGCCGACCAGCTGCCCGGCAGGTCCTCGCCCGGGATGCCGAGGTGCCGGTCGGTGGCCGCGCCCACGCAGTACACCACCGCGTGGTACAGCTCCCGCAGCCGCGCGGCCGGTACCCCGCCCGGACCGACGCGGACGCCCCCGAGGAACCGCACCCGCTCGTGCTCCAGGACCGAACGCAGGTTGTTCTGCAGGGACTTGATCTTCTCGTGGTCCGGCGCCACCCCGTACCGCACCAGCCCGTACGGGCACGGCAGCCGGTCCAGGACGTCGACGAGGACCTCCGGGTCCGCCTGGACCAGGCTCTGGGCGGTGTAGCAACCGCTCGGCCCGGAGCCGACCACGGCGACATGCAGCACGGCGGAACTCCTCACGGCGGGAGATCGCTGACGGCTCAAGCATGGCACCGCGGGTGCTCCGCTGACAGGGTGTCGGCGAGCCCTCCGCGTGCGTGTCCGTTCGTATGGAATGTGATCATGCGGTTACGTTGCGTGTGTGCTAGAAGCATCCTTTCTCAATCTTTCTGATCGTTGCCCGTCGGATGGCGCTGTGTCCGTGTGGCCCGCGTGGGAAGTGCGGGAGGGCGGGGACAGTACGGCGTGGTTCCATGTCCGGCTGGCGTTCACCGACGGCGCCCGGGTCGACGCGCTCGCCGTGGTCGGCGGGGGGTGCGTCTCCCTGGAGGACGTCCGGGCCCAGCCGGCGCTGTCCCTGGACGACCTCGCGGTGCTCGCGGAGTGGATCGAGGAGCCGCTCTTCGAGGCGTGCGGCGGCGCCGGGGAATCGGGCGCGGAGGGCGAGGAGTCAGGGAGCGGACGTCGGGCCCGCCCTTCCTGGCCGCGCGGCATCGAGGGGCGGTGGCTCGTCGCGCAGGAGTACCGCGCGGCCCAGGAGGAAGGCGTCGACCCGGTCCTCGCGGTGATGGACGCGACCGGGCACAGCCGGCGCAAGTCGCTGCGGATGATCTCGCAGGCGCGGGACGCGGGCTTCCTGACGCCCCGTCACATCCGCCGCTGACCGGGCGAGTCGGTCGAGCTCGACGTTCCTGTCGAGCCCGGGTCACTTCGACCCGGCCGGCACCTCCGATCCCTCGTCCGGCTCCTCGCCCGTGGCGAAGAACCGTGACAGGTCGGACTGTTGAGTCCCGCCGGACGCTTCCCCGGTGTCCGGCGGGACGCCCATCTCCCAGTCGAGCCGGTAACGCGCGAACAACTCGGCTCGCAGGGTGGTCAGTTGCATCGGCACATTCGGCAGCACCATCGCGTAGACGGCGCCCATCAGCAGGGAGCGCAGCATGGGGTAGTCGGTGGCCGCGTCCCGCGAACCGTGCCGGGCGACGGTGTCCCGCAGCAGTTCGGCGAGCCGCTGCTGCTCCGGGCACTGCATGAAGCCCTCGGCCTGCAGCAGCCCCGCCATGTGCTGGCGCATCAGCACCGGCCGGTCCCGGGCCAGGCCGAGGATCGCGTCGATGGCCCGCGCCATCCGCTCCCGCCCGTCCTCGGTGCGCGGCTCGCGCTCCAGCGCCTCCTCCAGTGTGCGGTGCATCAGCCGGTGCACCGCCGACTGCACCAACTGCCGCTTCCCCGGGAAGTAGTACGACACCAGACCGCGTGCCGAGCCGGCCCGGTCCGCGATGTCGCCGAGCGTCGTCGCCTCGTAGCCGTGCTCGCCGACCATTTCGACAGCCGCCTGCAGGAGCCGCTCCCGAGAACGTCTCCGCAACTCTTCATTGACCGAGGCGCTGCGCGGGGACATGCTGTAACTCCTGCGTTGACTGGCTGCCAGCCAACTATACTCAACGCATCCGGACCGCCACCTTCAAAGGGCGTGGTCAGGGCTGCCGTCCGTCTGGGGCGACGCGGGGGATCGTCTCAGGCGGGCGGTCATGTCGCCCCGAAGGTGTCCTGAGGCTACTGTTTCGGCTCCTGGCGGCCTTGACCTCCGGTTCTCCCACTGCCGTCGCACAGCGGCCCCCGCGTCCCTACAGTGGTCATCGGTGTCGAGCCGAGGAGGCGTAGGGGCATGGAACAGGACGAGCGGATCCTGGCCAGGATCTCGGAGATGGTCGAGGACGAGCGCAGGCTCCGCACTTCTCTCGCCTCCGGGGAGATCGACGGCGAGACGGAACAGCAGCGGCTGGGCCGGCTGGAGCGCGAACTCGACCAGTGCTGGGACCTGTTGCGGCAGCGGCGCGCCAAGGCGGAGTTCGGGGGGAACCCGGACGAGGCGAGCGTGCGTCCCTCCTCGCAGGTGGAGGGATATCTGGAATAGGGGCCGCGGAGCCGGCTCAGTCGACCAGGCCCAGCACCGGGCGCAGCGCGTCCGGCCGCTGCGCCACCGGCAGATGGTCAACGAAGTGCACCCGGCATCCCAGGGCCGCCGCACCGCCGTCCGCCTCCCGGCTGTCGCCGACCATCAGCACCTCGTGCGGTTCGACCTCGAGGGCCTCGCAGGCGAGGGCGAACAGTCGCGGGTCGGGCTTCTGGATGCCGTGCCGGTACGACAGCACGTACGTGTCCACGAACCGGTCCAGGTCGTGGGCCTCGAAGACGGGGCGCGGGTCCCAGCCGATGTTGCTGACCACGCCGATGCCGAGCCCTCGCTCGCACAGCGCGTACAGCACCTCGGCGGCGTCGGGGTACGGCGCCCACGCGGCCGGCGTCATGTGCCGGTCGTACAGCGCGTCGTGCAGGGCCGGGTCGGGCAGCGGCACCTTGCGGGAGAGGCCGGTGTAGGCGGCCCGGTGCAGCTCGGCGCTCGCGTCGCGCACCCGCCACAGCTCGGCGACATCCGCGGGCACCTGGAGCGGGGACGCCCCGCCGGGCAGTGCGCCCGCCGCCTCCAGCGCCTTCGCCGCCTGCAGCAACTCCTGCTCCGGAAGCGGCGTCCCGGCTTCCTTCAGCACGGCGCGCAGCCAGGACTCGGTGGACTCGATGCGGAAGAGGGTGCCGGAGAAGTCGAAGAGGACGGCGAGCATGGAGGGATCCTACGGTGCGACGTTCCGGCGCGCGGGAGGGTGTCCGTCGCGGTGGACGCGGACGTATTCCGCTCAGTCACGCTCGGGGCCCCACCGCTGATGGACCACGACGGCGACCGCGACCAGCGTCGCCCCCAGCAACCAGCCCCCCAGTACGTCCGAAGGCCAGTGCACGCCCAGCCACACCCGGGTCACACCGACCCCGGTCACCGAGACGACCGCCACCCACAGCGCCGTCAGCCGCAGGGCGCGGCCCGCGCCGTAGTGGTGGACCAGCCACAGCAGGAGTCCGCAGACGATCGTGGCGGTCATCGCGTGACCCGAGGGGAAGGCCGCGTAGCGGGCCGAGTCGACGGGATCGGGCCAGACGGGGCGCGGGCGGTCGACCGCGGCCTTCAGCGCCTGCTGCAGCACCGAGCCCAGTGCGACAGCGGTCGCCAGCCAGTACGCCGTCCACCGCGCCGAGCGCCGCCACACCAGCCACACCACGGTGAGCGCGGTCGCGAGGCGCATCGTCCAGGGGTCCCAGACCCAGTCGGTCAGGATGCGGAAGGCGTGGGTGAGGCCGGGTTCGTCCACGGCCCAGCGGTGCGCGGTGCGGGCGACGTCGCCGTCGAGGGTCATCAGGGGCCGCCACTCGGCCACGACCACGGCGAGAAGGAGGACCGAGCACACGGCCAGGACGCCCGCGGCGCCGGTGGCGCGCGCGGCGGGGCGGTGGTCCGGCGGGCGGGGCGGGGATTCGACGGACGGGTTGTACATGGAGCGATCCTCGCCGACGGGTGAGGCCTGCGGCCAACACGCGGATGCCTGTCGTCGCGAGTTCCCCGAAAGGGCACTTCCACCCCGGCGGCGGACCGTGGGGCCCGGCTTCGACGGCGCTCAGAGTGTGATCAGCATCGCCACCATCGCGATGCCCATCGACAGCCGGCACGCCCGAGCCAGCTCCGGCCGGTCGCCCCACCCCACGGCCCCGCCGCCCGCGGTCGCGGGTATCAGCCGCACGCCGGACAGCAGGACGTAGCCCGTGAAGTAGAGCAGCAGCGCACCCGTGAGCAGCGGCACCCCGGAAGGCCCGCCGTGCCCGGCGTGGTGGCCGGGAGAGGCGGCCATCACGACCGCCATGTAGACCATCGCCGAGGTGCCGACCAGGTGGTGCAGATGGTGCGGGTCCCGGCGCGCGGCCCACAGGGCGCGCAGCGCGGCCGACCCGAACAGGACGGCGTAACCGGGCCAGGCCCACGACGGCTGGCTGATCACCGCCGCCGGCACGGCCATCGCGGCCATCCCGAAGCCCATCAGCGCCTCGCCGCCCGCGGAGCGGCGCTGTTCCTCGACGCTGCTGCGCATCCGCAGCAGACAGTAGGCCCCGGTCGCCGCACACAGCGCGACCAGCAGCCAGCCGGGCGAAGCCGGTCCGTGCACGCGCACCTCCCCGCTCGACGGTGTCGACAGTGCGTCGATGCCCGGGCCGTCCGGTGCGCACGCGAGCGCAAGGGTGTACACGGGGAGCATTCGAGGGAGCACGGCAGGTGAGCAGAGCCGCCGGGAAATGATTTATGGGTAAAACACCTGTTAAGCTTGTGGGCATGAGCCGTGCGACCCCCGTCCCCACCACGCCCCGCACCCGCCGACTCCCGCTGGCCGGCGTCCTGCGTCTCGGTCGCCCGTCGGCCATCTGGTTCAAGCCCGCGCTGAGCGTGGTCGCCTCGGTCGCCCCGCCCAACCTCCTCCTGTTGGCCCTCGGCCGGCTCGACCTGGCGATGTACACGATGGCCGGATCGCTGTGCGCCCTCTACGCGCACAACCGCCCGTACGCCGCCCGGGCCCGGGTCCTGGCCTGGATCGTCCTGGGCATGGTCGGCGGCCTCGCCGTCGCCCTGACCGCGGCCTCCCTCACCTCCGACGCCGTCGTCCTGGTCACCGTGGGCGCGGTGCTCGCGGCGGCGCAGAAGGTGCTGTGCGACGCGACCCGGGTCGGCCCGCCCGGCAACGTCGTGCTCACCTTCATCAGCTCCGCCTCCCTGTTCGTCCCGCAGACCCTCGCCCAGCTGCCCGGCCACCTCGCCCTGGCCCTCGCGGCAGGTGCCTGGGCCTGGCTGGTCGGCATGGCGCCCGGCCTGCTGCGCCCGCACGGCCCGGAACGCCGGGCCACCGCCCAGGCCCTCGACGCGGCCGCCGCGTACGCCGCCGCCCACGAAGCCGACGCCGGCCACTCCTGCTCCCGTGCCGAGGGCGGCCACTCCTGTTCCTGTGCCGACGCCGGCCACCCCCGTTCCCGTGCCGAGGGCGGCCACTCCCGTTCCTGTGCCGACGCCGGCCACTCCTGCTCCCGTGCCGAGGGCGGCCACTCCTGTTCCCGTGCCGACGCCGGCCACCGCCGTTCCCGTGCCGACGCCGGCCACTCCTGCTCCCGTGCCGAGGACGGCCACCGCCGTTCCCGTGCCGAGGGTGGCCACCCCCGTTCCCGCGCCGCTGCGGCCGCCGCGATCCAGGCCGCTTGGCAGGCCCTCCTGGCCTCCGGTGACCCCTCCGTCCGGCGTGCCCTGGAACGCCTCGTGGTGCGCGCCGAGGTCGCCCTGGCCGCTCCCGCCGACACCGACCCCGAACTGCTGCGCACCTGGTCGCGCGCCCTGTGCGGCAGTGGCCCCGTCCCCCAGTTCCACGAACCGCGGGACGCCGACGAACTCCTCGGCGTCGACGCCGAACTCGCCGTCCCGCCGCGGCCGTTGTGGAGCAGGCTCGGCCCGCTCACCCCCCTCGCCGTCCGCACCGCCCTGGGCTGCGCCCTGGCCGGCTACGCCTCCCTCGCCCTCGGCGTCGGCCGCCCCTACTGGGCCCTGGTCACCGCGGCCTCCCTGTACCAGGCCAACCTCACCCTCACCTGGAGCCGGGGTGTCCAGCGTGTCGTCGGCAACATCCTGGGCGTGCTGCTCTTCGCCGCCGTCGCCCCGCTCGCCCACCTCGGGCAGCCGGCCCTGGTCCTGTGCTGCCTCGCCTTCAACTTCGGCGCCGAGGCCCTGATCGGCCGCAACTACTGGCTCGGCACCGTCTGCGTCACCCCGATGGCCCTGCTCATCACCGAGTTCAACCGCTACCAGGCGCCCGGCGAGCTCATCACCGAGCGCGTCGTCGACACCCTCGTCGGCGCCCTGGTCGGCTTCCTCGTCGCCGTGGCCGTCACCAACCGCCGCTCCGCCGACCGTGTCGAGCACGCGCTGGCCGCCGCCGAGCGCGCCCGCGAACGCACCGCCCGCCTGCTGGCCGCCCCCGCCGCTCCGGCCGCTCTGGAGGCCGCCCGGCGCGGGCTCGCCACGGCCCTGGCCGACCTGCGGGCCACCGTGGACGCCGCGTCCGGGGAGTGGTGGCAGCGCGCCCTGCCCCAGGAGCGGGTCGTGCGCGCCGAGCAGGCCGGACACCGTACGCTCGCCGCGACGGTACGGCAGCTGGGGCTGCGCGGGGCGAGGGAGGACGTAACGCCATGACGGCAGCGAACGGGCGGCGGCAGGGCGCGACCGAAGGCGACACCGTCTCCGCGGTCGTCCGGCAGTGGCAGGCCGTCCACCCCGGCCTCGACACCGGCCCCATGGAGATCATCGGCCGGATCAACCGCTGCGCCGCCCTCCTGCAGCAGGCCGAGGACGCCCCGCTGCGCCGGGCGGGCCTGAGCCGCCCGGAGTTCGACCTGCTGGGCGCACTGCGGCGCACCGGCCACGAACTGACCCCCAGTGAGCTGGCGCGCGAGACCTTCTCCTCCGGCGCCGCCGTCACCAAGCGGCTCAAGGCGCTCACCGAGCGCGGACTGGTGGAGCGGCGCGGCGACACCCGGGACCGACGCGTCGCGCACGTCCGCCTCACCGACGCCGGCCGGGACCTCGTCGACGCGATCCTGCCCGAACAACTCGCCTACGAGACCGCCGTGCTCTCCGCCGTCGACCCGCGAGGGCAGGGCGAACTCGCAGACCTGCTCGGCGAGTTGCTCGGCCGGCTGGAGGGCACCCCGGGCATGCTGCGGGCCTGAGCGGCGGCTTTCGGAAGTTTCGGAGGACGGAAGCCCGTTGACGCGGTCACCCCGCGGTCCTTACGTTCGACCGGGCCGGTTCGGATCATCGACTGGCGTACGGTATTTCGAACGAAGGAGGGTGCCGTGACGGCCGAGACGCTCACTGTCGACCTGGGCACCGAGACGGGACCCTTCCACGGCGGCGCGAGCGGCACGCTCTACGGCGTCTACGGCGACGGCGTGCCCAGCCGCGCGGTCGTCGAGGGCATGTACGTCCGCACGGTCACCACCAAGGCCCAGGACGGCGTCCAGCACCCCGGGGCCGACGCCCTGGAGATCCTGCCGTCCTTCGTCGCCGCGGGCGGCAGGGACGTCTACGTGTACACGACCGACTTCCACCGCGGCTTCCCCTACGAGTGGCCGGGCGCGACCGGCGAGGAGAGGCTCGCCGGCCACCTGGAGACCGTCCGCCGCCAGGTGCGGCAGGCGCAGAGGCTCGGTGCGCTCACCTCCCACCTCGTGTGGGTGCCGTTCAACGAGCCCGAGGGCAACATGTTCGGCACGGGGGAGTGGAGTTACGACGGCGTCTCCTGGCGGACCGAGCCCGGCCCCTTCTTCTCGGCCTGGACGCAGGCGTACCGCCTCATCAAGGAGATCGACCCCGCGGCGCGCGTCGCCGGCCCCAACACCAGCATTCTGTACCCGGAGGTGCGGGGCTTCCTGGAGTTCGCGCGCGACCACGACGTACTGCCGGACGTGGTGACCTGGCACGAGCTGTCGTCCCCGGACGAGGTCCGCACGAACGTCGCCGCGTACCGCGCGCTGGAACGGGAGTTGGGCATCGGCCCGCTCCCCGTCAACCTGAACGAGTACGCGCACAACTACCACCTCTCCGTCCCGGGGCAGATGATCCAGTGGATCGCAGCCGTCGAGGAGTCGAAGGTCGACGCCGACATGGCGTACTGGAACATCGCCGGCAACCTCAACGACTCGGCGGTGGAGGCGAACAGGGCCAACGGGCAGTGGTGGCTGTTCAACGCCTACGGCCAGATGTCCGGCACCACCGTTCGGGTCACCGCGCCGCACCCCAACGTCCAGTACACGCTGCAGGGCGTCGCCACGCTCGACCGGGACAAACGCCAGGCGCGGGTGCTGTTCGGCGGGGCGGGCGGGGCGGCGGACCTGGTCGTCGAGGGCGTCGACGCGGAGGTCTTCGGCACCCGGGTGCACCTGCGGCTGCAGGAGATCCCCTGGACCGGGCAAGTGGGCTCCTCCGCCCAGCCGTTGCGGCTGCGCGACGTCGAACTGCCGGTAGTCGCGGGCAGGGTGACGCTTGCGCTGACCGGTCTCGACGAGATGTCCGCCTACCAGCTGATCCTCTCCCCGGGCGGCAACGGCGCCGTGCCGCTCGCGCCGTCGACCGGCTGGCGCGGGACGTACGAGGCGGAGGACGCGCTCTACACGGGCGGCGGCTACTCGAGGAACGGCCCCGAGGGATCCCCCTCCGCCGTCGACCGGTTCGCCACCTCCGGCGGCTACCACGTGGGCGGTCTGCGCACCGGCTCCGACGGCGTCCTCGCCTTCGACGTCGAGGTCCCCCAGAACGGCACGTACGACATCCGGGTCTTCGCCAACTCCCACAACCGGGCCGACCTGGTGCGCGAGTCGGGCCCCACCAACGTCTTCCTGCGCATCGACGGCGAGGACCCGCGCGAACTGCTGCTGCCGCTCGGCTACAAGTGGGCCGTGTGGGGACACACCGACACCCGGGCCGAGCTGGCCCGGGGCCCGCACCGCATCACCCTCGCCGCCCAGGACCCCGACCTCGGTGAGACCGTGGGTGACGCCGTCATCGACAGACTGGACCTCGCCCTGCGCGACGAACGCCAAGTCGACGTCTACGAGGCCGAGTTCGCGGCGCTCGGCTCGGGAGCGCGAGTCGACTGCGCCTATCGCGGCGCCTGCGGTCCCGCAGCCGCGGTCCTCCCGCGCGGCGGCACCGTCACCTTCTGGGTGCACGCCGCCGACGACGGCGAGGCGACGGTCACCGTCGACCTGCTCGGTCCCGGAGAGGGGCTGCTCACCGTCAACGACGAGGAGACCGGGCCGTTGGCGCGCGGACCCGTGCCGCTCTTCCTGGCGGGGGGCGTCAACAAGGTGACGGTGACCGGGACTTCGGAGCACCTGGTCGTGGACCGGCTGACCGTGGGCCCGTCGCGCGGTCTGCTGCCCACGACCGCGTACCCGGCGGAGGAGGGCACGCTGACCGGTGCCGCCAGGGTGACCGCGTACTCCCGTGCCACCGGTGGCAAGGCCGTCGACGGCATCGGCGCCGGTCCCGGCAACGCGCTCACCCTGACGGTGACCGCGCCACACGCCGGACGGCACGCCCTGACCGTCCGCTACTCCAACGGCGAACAGGCGCCCGCCACGCACTACAACCCCGACCCCATCTGCCGTCACGCGGACGTCTTGGTCAACGGGGCGGCCCCGCACCGGGTGCTGTTCCCGACCACCTTCCACTTCAACGACTTCCGGCAGCTCACCCTCCCCGTCACGCTGGACGAGGGCACCAACACCGTCACCCTGACCGCCGACGAACTCCCCGACTTCGACGGGGACACCCGAAACCCCCACGGCCAGCGCTCGCCCTACGCCCCGGTGATCGACCGGATCACGGTGACCCCGCTCGCCGCGCGCCCCTGATCCGGGGTGCTCTCCCGCCCGGCCGCGTACACCCCGAACACCGCTGCCCAGCCTTCCGGCGGCCGTCACGGTGCCGCGGTGGGCGGTTCAGATCCCGGGCCGGTACCGGAGGGGATGGTCCGCCGGCACCTCCACCAGCACGATCCGCGTCCCGTCCGGGTCCTCGATCCACATCTCGATCAGCCCCCAGGGCTCCCGCACCGGGGGCCGTACGATCTCGACCCCGTTGGCGCGCAGCTCCTCGTGCGCCGCGTCGGCGTCCTCGACCTGCAGCCACAGCCGTACGGCGGGGGAGGGCGGGGCATCGGAGCGCCCCGAGACCTCCAGGAAGCCACCGCCGAGGAAGTAGACGGTGCCGCGGTCCGGCCCGGTGCCGAACTCGCGGTGGACGGCGAGGCCCAGCTGCTCGCCGTAGAAGCGACGGGAGCGCTCGGGGTCCGAGGGGCGAAGCAGGGTCCGGCTGCTGAGAACGTGCACCATGCACCCGAAGCCTAGTGGCGGCGTTACCCTCATCGGTGCCGTGCCGTGTCAGAGATCGGAGAGCCGCCCCATGGAAACCGCCGCCGGACTGACCTTCCGCGATGCCACCGACGCCGACGTAGACGCTCTGGTCGCCCTGATCGAGTCGGCGTACCGCGGAGACTCCAGCCGGGCCGGGTGGACCACCGAGGCGGACATCCTGGAAGGACAGCGCACCGATCAGGAGGGTGTGCTCGCGGTCATCAAGTCCCCCGACAGCCGGCTGCTCACGGTCGAGCGCGACGGGGTGGTCGTCGCCTGCTGCCAGCTCGAACACCGCGGCGCCCACGCCTACTTCGGGATGTTCGCCGTCAGCCCCCGGCTCCAGGGCGGCGGCCTCGGCAAGGTGATCATCGCGGAGGCGGAGCGCGCGGCCCGCGAGACCTGGGGCGTCAGCGAGATGCACATGACCGTGATCTCCGTACGCGAGGACCTCATCGCCTGGTACGAGCGCCGCGGCTACCGCCGTACGGGAAAGATGACCCCCTTCCCGTACGGCGACGAGCGCTTCGGCATCCCGCAGCGCGACGACCTGCAGTTCGAGCTGCTGGTCAAGGAGCTCGGCTGAGCGTCACGCCGTGAAGCGGGCGGTGCGCTTGATCTCCGGGTAGTCGGTGGTCGCGCCGTCCAGCTGCAGGGCCCGGACCAGACGCAGATGGTCCTGGGTGTTGACCACCCAGCCGATGATCCGCAGGTCCGCCTTGCGGGCCCGCTCGACGATCTCCAGCGTGAGCCGGCGGATGTTGAGGCAGACGGTCGCCGCGCCGGCCTCGACCGCGCGGTCCACGATGTCGGTGCCGAAGCGGCTGCCGATCAGCGCGGTGCGCACCCCGGGCACGAGACGGGCGATCTCGGCGACCGCCTCGTCGTGGAAGGAGGACACCTCCACCCGGGCGACCAGGTCCCGCTTGAGCATCACCTCGGCCAGCGCCCGGGCGGCCTGCACGTCCTTGATCTCGGCCTGCAGCGGTGTGCGTACCGCCTCCAGGACCTCCTCGAAGACCGGCACGTGCTCGCCGCGGCCCGCGTCCAGGGCGCGCAGCTCGGCGAGGGTCTTCTCGGCGATGGGGCCGGTGCCGTCGGTCGTGCGGTCCACGTCGGTGTCGTGCATGACGACGAGGGCGCCGTCCTTGCTCAGATGCAGATCGAGTTCGATGACGTCGAGGCCGGCCTGCTGGGCGGCGACGAAGGAACGGAGGGTGTTCTCGGGCTCGACACCCATGACTCCGCGGTGACCGATGGTAAGGAAGTTCAAGGTTCAACTCGCTTCCGTCGACGGGCGGCTCGGAGCGCGCGCGGACCGGAGCGGACGGCCGCGCGGGCAGAGCCGCAGCCTAACGGCCCGGCCGCGCGATGAACCCGTGCGTACACGGGGGATCGCCGTGGCGTACGGGGCCTGTCCGGCCATCGGGGCCGGAGCCGCTCACCCGGGCGTGGGCGAGTCCTGTGGGCATTGACCGGATGGCTGATACCCGTGCGGTGTGGTCGTATACCCGGAAGGGCCGTCTTCACCGTGTCGGGCAGGAAAAAGTTCTGTGACGATGCGGGTGTGCAGGATAATTTCCGGAGGCCGCTCTTGCTGGGAGAAAGCCCGTATGTATACGGTCTCCTTACGCAAGCTTCTCCCGTGGAGGATGGGACATGACGGAAATTCTTGTGCAGGCGGCTTCGGGGGAGCAGGTTCCTCCCGCGACCAGGGTGGTCGAGCACCCGGCGTGGCCGGTGCTCAAGGATGCCGTGGAGCGGATCCGGCCATGGCAGTCCAAGGACGGGTCGATCGACTTCGAGGCCGAGGGCGCACCCGAGCGCGCCGACGTCGAGACCGCCGTACGGCGTGTCGTGGAGGCCGTCGAGGAGCTCTCCCCGCTGCTCCCGCACGACACCGCCTACCACGAGGCCCTGGTCAAGGACCTGGAGCGGTGGGCCGTCGACGGCTTCCAGGTGCCCGACTTCCTGGACTCGCTGCTGGCCTTCCAGCCCGCCGCGCACCGCGCGGACGGCCTGCAGCACCTGGTCGTCTTCCCGATGTACACCCAGAACGGCAACCCCGACCGCAACCTCGAGGCGGTCGTGCTGCGCATGGTCTGGCCCGACTGGCTGGCCGAGCTGGAGCGCACCCGCTACGACAACCCGCTGTTCTGCGGAATCAAGTTCGAGGACTTCACGGCCGGGTACGACACCAACTCCGCCGTCCTCTTCCCCGAGACGATCGCCGTGCGCGAGGCGCCGGAACGTTTCTCCTGGGGTGGCATCTTCTGCGACCGCGAGGCCGCCCGCTTCCGCCGGGTCACCGACGCCGCCGTCGACATCCTGGGCCTGGAGCTGCCCGAGGACATCGCCGCGATGGTCCACGACCAGAAGCGCTGCGAGGAGGCCTTCGTCCTGTGGGACATGGTCCACGACCGCACCCACAGCCACGGCGACCTGCCCTTCGACCCGTTCATGATCAAGCAGCGCCAGCCGTTCTGGATGTACGGCCTGGAGGAGCTGCGCTGCGACCTCACGGCCTTCAAGGAGGCCGTCAAGCTCCAGGCCGACGGCGTCCCGCAGGCCCGTGACGTGCAGTACGCGGTCCTCTTCGACCGCATGTTCCGCTTCCCGGTCACCGGTGAGCGGGTGCGCAACTACGACGGTCTCGGCGGCCAGCTGCTCTTCGCCTACCTGCACAAGCACGACGTCGTCCGCTGGACCGACAACAAGCTGCACATCGACTGGCAGCGCGCCCCGCAGGTCACCAACGAGCTGTGCGCCGAGATCGAGAAGCTCTACCGCGACGGCATCGACCGCCCCAAGCTCGTCCACTGGTTCGCCGGGTACGAGCTGGTCTCCACCTACCTCGCCCCGCACCCGGGCTCCAAGTGGGCCAAGGGTCCCGACGCCCTCGACCTGAGCCAGCCGCCGCGGAAACTCGTCGATGACGTGCTTCCGGACGAGTTTCCGCTGAGCATGTTCTATGAGGCCCTCTCCAAGAAGCTCAAGAACGTGATCGCCTCGACCCGGGGCATCACGGCTCAGAGCGCCGAGCGGGTCGCCGCGTGAGCGTGCGCGGCACCGGGAACACTGCTCAGCAAGCTCAGGAGGCGAAGAACATGGCGGGGAACGGAGCTCTCAGCGGTGCGGTGATCGCGGTGGCCGGCGCGGGCGGACCCGCCGGGCGGGCCGCGCTGCTGCGGCTGGCCGAGGCCGGGGCGACCGTCGTCGGCGCCGACAACGATCCCGAGCGGCTCGCGGAGGCCGTGGACGCGGCCCGGTACGCCTCCGGCGGCGCCACGGTCACCGGTGAGTCCGTCGACCTGCTGGACCTGGAATCCACCCGGGACTGGGCCACGCACATCGAGAAGGACTTCGGCCGCGTCGACGGCGTGGTCCATCTCGTCGGCGGCTGGCGCGGCAGCGAGACCTTCATCAAGACCAGCCTCGACGACTGGGACTTCCTGGAGCTGCTGCTCATCCGGACCGTGCAGCACACCTCGCTCGCCTTCTCCGAGGCGCTCCAGCGCAGCGACCGCGGCCGCTACGTCCTGATCAGCGCCGCCGGTGCCTCCAAGCCGACCGCCGGGAACGCCGCGTACGCCGCCGCCAAGGCCGCGGCCGAGGCGTGGACGCTGGCCATGGGCGACTACTTCCGCAAGGCCGGGGGCCCCGAGGGGCCGACGTCGGCGGCTGCGATCCTGGTGGTGAAGGCGTTGGTGCACGACGCGATGCGCGCCGAGCGCCCCAACGCGAAGTTCGCAGGCTTCACGGACGTCAAGGACCTCGCGGAGGCCATCGTCGACGTCTGGAGCAAGCCCGCCGCCGAAGTGAACGGAAAGCGTCTGTGGCTGACCGACAAGCCGTGAACCCCCCGAAGACCGACGCCCGCCGCCACCACGACCCGGACGTCCGCGGCTTCGCCAGCGACAACTACGCCGGGGCCCACCCGGAGGTGCTCGCCGCCCTGGCCCTGGCCAACGGCGGGCACCAGGTCGCCTACGGCGAGGACGAGTACACCGAGAACCTGCAGCGGATCATCCGCGGCCACTTCGGGGCCACGGCGGAGGCCTTCCCGGTCTTCAACGGCACCGGCGCCAACGTCGTCGCGCTCCAGGCGGTCACCGACCGCTGGGGCGCGGTGATCTGCGCCGAGAGCGCCCACATCAACGTCGACGAGGGCGGCGCGCCCGAACGCATGGGCGGCCTGAAGCTGCTCACGGTCCCCACGCCCGACGGCAAGCTCACGCCCGAGCTGATCGACCGGCAGGCGTACGGCTGGGAGGACGAGCACCGCGCCATGCCGCAGGTCGTCTCGATCACCCAGAGCACGGAGCTCGGCACCCTCTACATGCCCCAGGAGATCCGGGCGATCTGCGAGCACGCCCACGCGCACGGGATGAAGGTGCACCTGGACGGCTCCCGCATAGCCAACGCCGCCGCGTCCTTGGACGTCCCGATGCGGACGTTCACCAACGCGGTCGGCGTCGACATCCTCTCCCTCGGCGGGACGAAGAACGGCGCGATCCTCGGCGAGGCGGTCGTGGTGATCAACCCGGACGCCGTGAGTCACATGAAGCACCTGCGCAAGCTGTCCATGCAGCTCGCTTCCAAGATGCGCTTCGTGTCGGTGCAGCTGGAGGCCCTGCTCGCCAAGGACCTGTGGCTGCGCAACGCCCGCCACTCCAACGAGATGGCCCAGCGCCTTGCCGAGGGCGTGCGCGCCGTGCACGGCGTGGAGATCCTCTACCCGGTGCAGGCCAACGGCGTCTTCGCCAAGCTCCCGCACGACGTCAGCGAGCGGCTGCAGAAGCGGTTCCGGTTCTACTTCTGGGACGAGGCGGCCGGCGTCGTGCGCTGGATGTGCGCGTTCGACACGACCGAGGACGACGTGGACGCGTTCGTGGCGGCGCTGAAGGAGGAGATGGCGCGCCAGTAGACCCCTTCGATGCATAGATATGCGGTCACTCGTAAAGTCATTGACGGTCGGGTGATCGCGTTTCTATGCTCTGCGGGCATGGAGCTGATCCAGAACACCCCCGACCTGTCCGCCTATCTGGCCGCCGATGAGGTCATCGACCATCATCATCCGCTCGTCAGGCGGACTGCGGCCCGGCTCGCGCGGGACGCCGAGGACTCGTATGCCTATGCACGGCTGGCGTTCGAGTTCGTCCGTGACACCATCCCGCACTCCCAGGACTCCGGGGACCCGCGCGTCACCTGGCGGGCCTCCGACGTCCTGGAGCAGGGCACCGGCATCTGCTACGCGAAGTCCCACGCGCTGGCGGCCTTGCTGCGGGCGGAGGACATCCCGACCGCGCTCTGCTATCAGAAGTTCGATGTGGTGCACGGCCTGGTCGCCGTCCGCTTCAACGGCGCCTGGCACCGGCAGGACCCGCGCGGCAACAAGCCCGGCGTGGACGCGCAGTTCTCCCTCGACGGGGAACGCCTGGCCTTCGCACCGGACCCGGAGTTCAATGAGCTGGACTATCCGGTCTTGTATGCTGAACCGCATCCGCTCGTCGTCGACGCACTCAGGGCCGCCCCCGACCGGGCGTACCTGTGGAAGACGCTCCCCACCGCACTGTGAGGCAGACGATGACCCTCTCGCTGACCGTGTCCGACGAGGTGCGCGCCCTCGCGCCCGGCTTCACCCACCTGGCGATCGAGGCGCACGGCCTGGTCAACGGGCCCAGCACCGCCGAGAGTTCGGCCCTGCTGGACGACGCGGCCCGCCGTCTCGCCGCCCGCCTGGACGGCCGCGCCCCGCACGAGGACCCGCACATGGCCGCCTGGCGCGCGGTGTACACCGCGTTCGGCTCCAAGCCCTCCCGCACCCGCAACTCGGCCGAGGCGCTGGCGAAGAGGGCTCTGTCGGAGGCGGGCCTGCCCCGCGTCAACCTCCTGGTCGACCTCTACAACGCCGTCAGCGTCGCCCACCTCATCCCGGTCGGCGGAGAGGACATCGACCGCATCCGAGGCGGCATGCGGCTCGTACGGGCCGGGGGCGACGAGGACTTCGTGACGGTGGCCGGCGGCGAGGAGGCCGTCGAACACCCCGACGCGGGCGAGGTGGTGTGGCGCGACGACGCCGGCGTGACCTGCCGCCGCTGGAACTGGCGCCAGGGCCCGCGCACCCGGCTCACCGAGGAGACCGTCTCGGGCATCTTCCTGCTGGAGGGTATGGCCCCGCTGCCGGTCGCCGAGACGGAGGCGGCGGGGGCCGAACTCGCCGAACTGCTGGAGAAGTTCAGCCCGGGCGCGAGCATCGACGTACGGGCGGCGCGGTCCGCCGGCTGAGCGGGCGGACTCAGGGAGCGCGGAACAGCCCCGTCCACAGGAAGGGTTCGCCGAAGCGGGAGGACTCGGGCGGCTCGTCCCGCATCCGCCGTATCTCGATCTCCGTCAGACCGGAGAAGATCCGGCGCAGGGACTCGGGCGTGTAGGCGAGCCCGCCCTCCAGCCGGCTGCGCCGGTAGAACTCCGCGTCGGGCAGCTCGGACCCCATGGCGCCGGCGGCGAAACACGTGAGCGCGAACAGCGCGCCGGGCGCGAGACATCGGCCGAGCAGCGCCAGGTAGCTGATGCGGCGGTGCGGCGGCAGATGGTGGAAGCAGCCGGAGTCGTAGACCAGGTCGTAGCGGCCGCGGATCTCCTCGTCGACCAGCGCGAAGGCGTCGCCGCACAGGAAGCGGACCTCGGCGCCCGTCTCGCGGGCGCGTTCCCGCGCCCAGTCGATCGCCACCGGCGACAGATCGACGGCGTCGACCTCGAAGCCGAGCGAGGCGAGGTACAGCGCGTTGCGGCCGGGACCGCAGCCCAGGTCGAGGGCGCGGCCCGTGGTGACCAGGCCGCGGTCGACGTAGGAGACGAGGTTCTCGTCGGGCTTGTCGGCGAAGAACGGGACCGGTCTGGCGCGGTCCGCGTAGAACTCGTCCCACCAGGAGCCCGCGTTCCCCGTCCAACGGTCGGCTCCCGTGGCGAACAGTCCGTCCAGCAACTGCAGGACGTCCTCCACCGTGCGTATGTTCCGGTCCATCAGATCCCCTTCCGACCACCGGGATCCTAGGCCT
Source organism: Streptomyces sp. C1-1 (assembly GCF_050214755.1). Taxonomy (NCBI): domain Bacteria; kingdom Bacillati; phylum Actinomycetota; class Actinomycetes; order Kitasatosporales; family Streptomycetaceae; genus Streptomyces; species Streptomyces sp. C1-1. The sequence goes on from NZ_CP189826.1 coordinate 8,693,647, forward strand.
GAGCAGCGCTGATGCCGAGTTCGGGCGGCGGCCGCGGAAGCCGTGGCCGACGCCTGGAGGGGCTGCGGGGGCGGGGGACGTGGCCGTCGTCCGGGGCGGAGGTGAACCGGGCGCACCGTCGGCGCGACAGGCCGTCAGAAGGCCGTTTGCGGGGCAGCGCCGGGGACTTTTTCGCGTCGCCGGTCCGCGGACGGCCGGCGACGCCGCCTCAGCGTGCCTCGGACTCCCGTACCTGCTCCGGCGTGGGCGCCGTACCGCCCAGATGGGCCGGCATCCACCAGGTGTCGTCGGCGTCCTTCGGGCGGACGGGGTAGGCGCGCTGGGCGGCCTCGAGGAGTTCCTGCACCCGCTCGCGCAGCTGTCGGGTGATCGCGCCGGCGTACTTGTCCTTGGACGCCTCGATCGCCTCGCCGACCCGGATGGTGATCGGGGTGTGGCTGCGCTTGAAGTTGCGCGGCTGCCCCTTGGTCCACAGCCGCTGCGTCCCCCACACCGCCATCGGGATCAGCGGGACGCCCGCCTCCTGCGCCAGGCGTGCGGCACCGGACTTGAAGGACTTCAGCGTGAAGGACTGGGAGATGGTCGCCTCGGGGAACACCCCGACGATCTCACCGGACTTCAGTGATTCCAGCGCGTGCGCGTACGCCGCCTCGCCCTGCGTGCGGTCCACGGGGATGTGCTTCATGCCGCGCATCAGCGGACCGGAGATCTTGTGCCGGAAGACGGACTCCTTCGCCATGAAGCGAACGAGTCGTTTCTGCGGCAGGGCCGCGAGGCCGTCGAAGATGAAGTCCAGATAGCTGATGTGGTTGCTCACCAGCACGGCGCCGCCCGAGCGCGGGATGTTCTCCGACCCCTTGCAGTCGATCTTCAGGTCCCACGCCTTGAACAACGTGAGTGCGAGACCGATGACGGGGCGGTAGACAAGCTCTGCCATGGGACGGGGTGGACCCTTCCTTCTCAGCCTGGGAAGGGATTCCCAGCGGGAAAGTTACGCAGCCGTAGGTTTACGGCATGTCGCAGATCGTGCCCCAAGAACGGCCCGGGAGCCAGTCCAAGTTCCGGACGGCGGCGGAGATCCTCGTCACGTAGGCCCCGGTGATCCACCTCGCCCTTTTAACCCTCCTTTACTCGGTGCGCGGTGTCACCCTCCGCACCAGCAGATACATCTCGCAGCCCAGGCAGTATCCGAACGCGGCGTTGAGGAAGGCGGCCGCGAGCGCGAGCCCCGTCGCGGCCATCCCCAGCCACGCGGGTCCGAGCCAGAACCCGATGAGTCCGAGAACGGCGAAAACCAGTCCCACCGCCTGGGCGAACCGCGGCGGCTGCGGCGACTCGAACTCGGTCGGCGGCCCGATCCGGGGCCGTACGACCCTGCGGAACAGCCAGCCGTAGGGCGAGCGCCCCGCCGCGCCCAGCGCGAAGACCAGCGTCTGCCAGGCCAGCAGCCAGGCGCTCCCGGTGACCAGTACGAGGACCAGCACCAGGGTCGTCACGGCCGCGCCGAAGCGCGGGCCCCTCACGTCGATGTCCATGAATCAAGCATTCCGCATGGAAAATGATTCAGGGCATCGGGAATCTTTGCAGTCTCGTGAACGCTGGAGCAGTCGATGACCGGACTGGTGGTGTGCGTGGCGGTGCTCGCGGTGGCGGGCGCCTTCGGAGTGCTGCATCGACAGCGGAGCGGGAGGGTGCGCGTGCGCGGGCGCGACGACGGAAAGCGGCTCGGCGCGGCCGAACTGGGCGGGGCACTCGGCGAGCGCGCCACTCTCGTGCAGTTCTCCAGCGCCTTCTGCGCCCCCTGCCGGGCCACCCGCAGGATCCTCGGCGAGGTGGCCGGCCTGGTGCCCGGCGTGACCCACGTCGAGATAGACGCGGAGGACCGCCTGGAGCTGGTCCGCGAACTGGACATCCTCAAGACCCCGACCGTGCTGGTCCTCGACGCCGACGGCCGGGTCGTGCGGCGCGCGACCGGCCAGCCGCGCAAGGCCGACGTCATCGCCGCCCTGGGGGAGGCGGTCTGAGCCCGTGACGTGGACGGTGAGGCATCTCCCATATGCCGGAACGTACTTGACTGTGTGCGCCACGTATCGTCAGCCTGACTGCATGCCCACGGAACTCCTTCTCCACGGGCGGGCCCACATCGACCTGGCCCGCACCGCGAGCGCGCGCTGTCCCGGCTGTTGAGCAGCCACGACTCCGCTCGCCCCTCCTCGCAGAAGGACACCGCCGTGCCGGTCTCTCCCGACCTCGACTCCCACACCGTTCGACTCGCCTCGCCCGACCTGCTGCGCTCCGTCTTCCGGCGGCACGCGGCGGGTGTCGCCGTGATCACCGCGCGGGGCGAGTCCGGCCCGGTCGGCTTCACCGCCACCTCCCTCAGCTCCGTCTCCGCCGAACCCCCGATGCTCTCCTTCGGCGTCGGCACCGGCGCCTCCAGCTGGCCCGCCATAGCGGGGACGGAGCACGTCGGCGTCCACATACTCGGCGAGCACCAGCGGGAGCTGGCCGCCACCTTCGCCAGGAGCGGCGCCGACCGCTTCGGAGCGCCCACCGCCTGGCGCGAGGGGCCCGAGGGCGTCCCCGTCCTCGACGACGTCCTGGCCTGGCTCGTGTGCCGGGTCGTCGCCCGTGTGCCGGCCGGCGACCATCGCATCGTGCTGGCCGAGGTCGTCCTCGGTGACCCCGCCGGTCCCGGCAGCCCACTCCTGTACCACCAGGGCCGGTTCAACGGTCTGCGCGACTGATCGTCGCCGGCTTCGCGCTGCGGGACGGTCGAGTTCCGATTACGCTGCGTTGCAAAGGTCACAGTTCAAAGCGCTTGCTTAGCGGGAACCAACTGGGTGTACTGACGAGTAATATTTCGCTCGGAGCGCGGTGTCGCCCCGATCGGGATCGGCCGCTAGAGGCGCCTATGCTGCCTGAAAGTAGGCAGCACCGAAATGACGATGCAGTAGGAGAGCCGGCGTGAGCTTGAGGATCGTTGTCACTGTGAAGTACGTGCCCGACGCCACTGGCGACCGGCACTTCGCCGATGACCTGACCGTCGACCGGGACGACGTGGACGGCCTGCTCTCCGAGCTCGACGAATACGCCGTCGAGCAGGCGCTGCAGATCTCGGAGAACTCCGACGACGACGTCGAGGTCACCGTCCTGACCGTGGGCCCGGAGGACGCCAAGGACGCGCTGCGCAAGGCGCTGTCGATGGGTGCGGACAAGGCGATCCACGTCGAGGACGACGACCTGCACGGCACCGACGCCATCGGCACCTCGCTGGTGCTGGCGAAGGCGATCGAGAAGGCCGGCTTCGACCTGGTCGTCTCCGGTATGGCCTCCACCGACGGCACCATGGGCGTGGTCCCGGCGCTGCTGGCCGAGCGGCTGGGTGTGCCGCAGGTGACGCTGCTGTCGGAGGTCTCGGTCGAGGACGGCACGGTCAAGGGGCGCCGCGACGGCGACACGGCGTCGGAGCAGCTTCAGGCCTCGCTGCCGGCGGTGGTGTCGGTGACCGACCAGTCGGGCGAGGCGCGCTACCCGTCCTTCAAGGGCATCATGGCGGCGAAGAAGAAGCCGGTTCAGTCCTGGGACCTGTCCGACCTGGAGATCGACGCCGAAGAGGTCGGTCTGGAAGGTGCCTGGACGAAGGTCGAGGCGGCGGCCCAGCGTCCGGCGCGGACCGCGGGCACGATCGTCAAGGACGAGGGCGAGGGCGGCAAGCAGCTCGCCGAGTTCCTCGCGAGCCAGAAGTTCATCTAAGGGCCGTCGGCCCTCCAGAGGCTCAACTCCCTTCCCGCCCCTCAAGCCTTCGCACATCCGCAAGGAGTTTCGTTCCCATGGCTGAAGTTCTCGTCTACGTCGATCACGTGGACGGTGCCGTCCGCAAGCCCACCCTGGAGCTGCTGACCCTCGCGCGCCGCATCGGCGAGCCGGTCGCCGTCGCGCTGGGCGCGGGTGCCGCCGGCACCGCCGCCGCGCTGGCCGAGCACGGCGCCGTCAAGGTCCTCACCCACGAGGCGTCCGAGTACGCCGACTACCTGGTCGTGCCGAAGGTCGACGCGCTGCAGGCCGCCGTCGCCGCCGTCTCCCCGGCCGCCGTGCTGGTGCCGTCCTCCGCCGAGGGCAAGGAGATCGCCGCGCGTCTGGCGCTGCGCCTGGGCTCGGGCGTCATCACCGACGCCGTCGACCTCGAGGCCGGCGACGAGGGCCCGGTGGCCACGCAGTCGGCGTTCGCCGCCTCCTTCACCACCAAGTCCCGCGTGTCCAAGGGCACGCCGGTCATCACGGTCAAGCCCAACTCCGCCGCGGTGGAGGCCGCCCCGGCCGCCGGCGCGGTCGAGGCCCTTCAGGTGTCCTTCTCCGAGCAGGCCACCGGCACCAAGGTCATCTCCCGTACGCCGCGTGAGTCGACGGGCCGTCCCGAGCTGACCGAGGCCGCGATCGTGGTCTCCGGCGGCCGTGGTGTCAACGGCGCCGAGAACTTCGCGATCATCGAGGCGCTCGCCGACTCCCTCGGTGCCGCGGTGGGCGCCTCGCGTGCCGCCGTCGACGCGGGCTGGTACCCGCACACCAACCAGGTCGGCCAGACCGGCAAGTCCGTCTCGCCGCAGCTGTACATCGCCAACGGCATCTCCGGCGCCATCCAGCACCGGGCCGGCATGCAGACCTCCAAGACCATCGTGGCGGTCAACAAGGACGCCGAGGCCCCGATCTTCGACCTCGTCGACTACGGCGTCGTCGGCGACCTCTTCGACGTCGTCCCCGCCCTCACCGAGGAGATCAAGGCTCGCAAGGGCTGATCGCCGGCACCTGCCGAACGAGGCCCCCGCGACCGCATGAACGGTCGCGGGGGCCTCGTCTCATCCCAGGCTCAGCCAGACCCGCACCGGAAGGTGGTCGCTGGCGTACCGGCCGTGCGCGGAGAAGGTGTCGATCACCGCGCGGTGCACGGTCACCCCGGCCGTGGTGAGGATCCAGTCGATACGGTCGCCGTCCGGTTTCAGCCCCTGGTAGCCGTGAAAGGTCGCGTACAGCGGGCCGCGCTCGGCCGCCGCGTCCCAGGCGTCCACCAGACCCGTGGACATCATCCTGTCGTAGGCGGGGTTCTTGTGCGCGGCGGCGTTGAAGTCGCCGGTCACCACGACCGGCAGCGGGTACCGGAGCGCGGCGATCCGCTCGGTCATGAGATCGGCGCTGCGTTCGCGTGCGTACTGGCTCGCGTGGTCGAAGTGGGTGTTGCAGACGTAGAACTCCCGCCCGCCGTCGGCGAGATCGCGAAATCTGATCCACGTGACGACGCGCGGGAAGGCGGCGCCCCAGGTGTTGGACGCGATGGTCTCCGGAGTGTCGGAGAGCCAGTAGGTGTAGTGCTCGACAGGGGCCAGCCGCCGGTTGTCGTAGTAGATCGCCGTGGACTCGTCGCGGCTGCCGCCCTCACGGCCGGTGCCGATCCAGTCGTAGTGCGCGCCCAGGTCGGATTCGATGTCCCGCAGCTGCTGGTACAGGCCCTCCTGGGTGCCGACGACATGGGGACGCGCGCGGCGCAGCAGCTCGCGCATCACGGGTCTGCGGTCGCTCCAGCTGTGGGGCTCCTTGGCGCTCGCGAAACGCAGGTTGAAGGTCATCACCTGCAGACGAGGGCCCTGGCGCCCGCGCGCCGGGGCACGGCGGACCCGTGCCCGCAGCGGTAACGAGGAGGCGGAGGAGGGGGAGATCGCGGCGGCGCCGGAGAGGGGCGCGGTGACCGCCGCGGCGAACAGGGCCCGTAGGCCCAGACGGCGGGTGACTCGGCGCTGTTCGGGCACGGGGGCTCCTTCGGTCGCACGGGCCGGACGAGTCTCGCGTGGGGGGAGTTGTGCGTCGAGCTGTGTGATACCCGGGTGTCGGCGGGGAGTGAACATGCCGAGGTCATCGCATGGTCGGCCCGTGGACACGGTGTTGACCGGGCGGACCGGGCACAGATACCTTCATTCTACGGATTGTTGATTCCGTAGAGCGGAAAACTGGAGGGTGTGGGATGGGTCAGGGCCAGCAGGAGACCGTGGCGACGAGCCTCGCGGGCGCCGTCAGCGAGGAGATCAGCGCCTCCCTCGCCCCGGTCGACGCCGAACTGCAGCGCCGCTACCCCGGCGACCCCGGCACCCGTCAGCCCGTCCACACCGTCTACGTCCCCGGTGACGTCTTCGCCGCCGACACCATCCGCTCCTGGGGCGACCGGGCCCTCGCCGCCCTCGACGAACACGCCCCGGACGCCGCCTCCTTCGCCGCCGTCCTCGGCCTGGCCGACGACCTCGCCGAGCCCGTCTACACGCGCGTGCGCGCGAAACTGGAGCGCGAGCCCGTCGAGGACCTGCGCGTCGACTTCGAGGACGGCTACGGCCCGCGCCCGGACGCCGAGGAGGACGAGACGGCGGCCCGCGCGGCCCGGCTGATCGCCGAGGCGTACGAGAACGGCACGGCGGCCCCGTACATGGGCATCCGCATGAAGTGCATGGAAGCGCCGGTGCGCGACCGGGGCATCCGCACCCTCGACGTCTTCCTCACCGGCCTGACGCGGGCCGGCGGCCTGCCCGACGGGCTGGTGCTGACCCTGCCGAAGGTGACGTACGCCGAGCAGGTGAGTGCCTTCGCCCGGCTCCTGGAGGCCTTCGAGAAGGCCCACGGCCTGGACGCCGGCCGGATCGGCTTCGAGATCCAGATCGAGACCAGCCAGTCCATCCTCGCCACCGACGGCACCGCCACCGTCGCCCGCATGATCCAGGCCGCCGAGGGACGGGCCACCGGACTGCACTACGGCACCTTCGACTACAGCGCCTGCCTCGGCGTCTCCGCCGCCTACCAGGCAAGCGACCACCCGGCCGCCGACCACGCCAAGGCGATCATGCAGGTCGCGGCGGCCGGGACGGGGGTCCGGGTGTCGGACGGCTCGACCAACGTGCTGCCCGTGGGGCCGACGCGGAAGGTGCACGACGCCTGGCGCCTGCACTACGGACTGACCCGGCGGGCGCTCGCCCGCGCCTACTACCAGGGCTGGGACATGCACCCCGGCCACATCCCCACCCGCTACGCCGCCGTCTTCGCCTTCTACCGCGAGGGCTTCGAACAGGCCGCCGCCCGGCTCGCCCGCTACGCCAACCGGGCCGGCGGCGACGTCATGGACGAGCCCGCCACCGCCAAGGCCCTGAGCGGTTACCTGCTGCGCGGCCTGGACTGCGGTGCCCTGGACATCGCCGAGGTGGCCCGCCTCACCGGCCTCACCCGGGCCGATCTGGAGGGCTTCGCGGTGCCCCGGCGCGGCGACCTGACCGTGTCCGCCAAGTAGCAGGCGCGTCACAGCAGTTACCGTCGGCCGACGCCGTCACCTCCGCCCCGTAGTCTGTACGCCACGCATTGACGGGTCACAGGAACGGGGCGTGCGGTGTCTTCGGGGGAGACCTCAGGCGGGAACAACCGGGCCGACGGGACGGGCCGCCTGCTGGCGGGGCGCTATCGCGTCCTCGCACAGCTCGGCCGGGGCGGCATGGGCGTCGTCTGGAGAGCCGTCGACGAGGTGCTGGGCCGTGAGGTCGCCGTCAAGGAGCTGCGCACCTACACCGACGCCGACGGGCCCGAACTCGCCGATCTGCGGGTACGGATGCAGCGCGAGGCCCGCGCGGCCGCCCGGGTGCGGCATCCCGGCGTCGTCGCCGTGCACGACGTGACCGAGGTCGACGGCCGTCCGCTGATCGTCATGGAGCTCGTCGACGGGCCCTCCCTGGAACAGGTGCTGCGCGAGCGCGGCTCCCTCGACCCGGTCGAGGCCGCCGGTATCGGCGCCCAGGTGATGGACGCGCTCGCGGCGGCCCACCGGGCCGGCGTCCTGCACCGGGACGTCAAGCCCGGCAACATCCTCCTCGAACGGTCCGGACGCGTCGTCCTGACGGACTTCGGCATCGCGGCCATGGACGACCCGGGCGACGGCGCCGCCACCCACCTGACCCGCAGCGGTGCCCTCGTCGGCTCCCTGGACTACCTGGCACCCGAGCGGGCCCAGGGCGCCGACGCGAGCGCCGCCTCCGACGTCTGGGCCCTGGGCGCCACGCTGTACGCGGCCGTCGAGGGTTCCTCGCCCTTCCGCCGCACCTCGACGTACTCCACGCTCACCGCGATCGTCACCGAACCGCTTCCCGAGCCCGAGCGCGCCGGCCCGCTCACCGCCGTCCTCCGGCAGTTGCTCGACAAGCGGCCCGACGCCCGCCCGGAGGCCGAGCAGGCCCGCGCGCTGCTGCAGGCCGTGGCGGACGCGGGCGGCACGGACACACCGACGACGACCCTGCGCGGCGACGAGGCGCCCAGGACGCGCACGGAACCCGCCGGCCCGCCGCTGCCCACGGCATTCGTCATGCCGGGCGCGGCGGCCGCCGGCCCGCGGGGTCCCGGGCCTGCCGTACCGCCTGAGCACACGGCTGCCGCTGCCGCCGACGACACGGCCGGTCGTCACGACACCGCCCCCGGACCGAGTACCACGGCACCGGAAGCCGGCTCGGCGGTACCCGGCTCGAATCCGGCGGTGCCGGGATCGGGTGCGGCGGTGCCGGGTTCGAATCCGTTGGTGCCGGGATCGGGTGCGGCGGTACCCGGATCGAATCCGGCGGTACCCGGATCGAATCCGGTGGTGCCCGGATCGGGTGCGGCGGTGCCGGGCTCGGATCCGGTGGTGCCCGCATCGGATGCGCCGGTGCCGGGATCGGGTGCGCCGGTGCCCGGTTCTGGTGCCGTGGTGTCCGGTGCTGCTTCGGTGGCCCCCGGGTCCGTACCGCACACCGCCCCCGTGACGCCCGGCTTCGGCCCGCCCGTGCCGTTCGCACCGGTACCGGACCCGGCGTCGGCCCCCACAGGCCCCATCGCGTCCCTCGCCGGCCCGCGCCGCAAGGGCCGTGTGCTGCTCGCCGCCGCGGCCGTCACCGTCGTCCTCGCGGCGGCCGGCGGCACCGTCGCCCTGGTGAACTCGGGAGGCGAGAAGGCGCACGCGGGTGCCTCCGCGTCCGGTGCGGGTCCCTCGGCCCCGGCGTCCACCTCCGACCGCACCGACGCCGGCCGTTCGGCCGGGACCAAGTCCACGAAACAGGGCGACAAGAAGTCCCCGAAGCCGACGCCCACCGGCGGCGAGAAGGGCGGGGCCACGCCCACGGGCCGCGCCTCGGCCTCCGCCACCGCGAAATCCTCGGGCGGCACCACCACCACGGGAGGCGGTGGCGCTGGCGGCACCTCCGGCGGCGGGACCACCGGAGGCGGCGGCACCACGGGCGGCACGACCGGCGGAGGGACCGCGACCACCCCGGCCCCGGCCTGCACCTCCACCGGCGGCGGCAGGTACGACTGCACCGTCTGGCGCACCGCCAAGTCCTACACCGCCTCCGGCGCCGAAGCCGGGGTCCTGAACGCGGGCGTCAACTACTTCTACTGCCAGCAGAATCTGGGGCGCCGCGAGACGTACGGGCAGTGGACCAACGTCTGGTGGGCGAAGACGGACGACGACAGCGGGAACACGAACGTCTACGTCAGCGACGTCTACATCAAGGGCGGGGACAACGACGAGCCCGTCCCCGGACTCCCGGTCTGCTGATCCCCTACGAACCTCTCCAGACCGGACGCCGTGACCAGCTTCTCCTCGGCGAACGCCCGGGCGCCCCGCTCGCGCAGCCACGCGTCGGCGCGGGCCCGTGCGCAGAACTCCTCCGGGGTCACGCCGAACAACCCCCTCAACCGGGCCGATCCGACGAGGAGTTCGGTGAGCAGCCGTCGCTGGCCGGGGTGCCGGCGCGGGGTGTCCGTGCCGTTGCGCAGAACTCCGCGCCGATTGACGTAGACGTGGACCCCGGGCAGCCGCGTACCGTCCTCCAGCTCGATCCGCACCTCGGGCGCGGGCAGCCAGGCGCGCCGGTAGTTGCCGTGCGGCAGCGGTACGCCCTCACTGGCGTCGATCACCGCGAGCTGCTCGGCGTCGAACCAGGTCACGAACAACTCGCGTACGGCGTCGGGTGCTTGGAACGGTGACGCTGAGACGTATCCCGGACGGCTCACATGCGCGGAGACACCCACGTCGACGCCGGTGACCCGGGCGCGGACCATCGGGATGGGCGCGGTGATCCCCGACTCGGCCATCTTGTAGCGCAGTTGGCCGGGGCAGGCGTTGGAACCGACCGCCAGGACGGGGACGCGGTCCTCGTGCACCAGCCGGCCCAGCGGCAGCAGCCGGTCCCCGTCGAGCAGCCCCGACTCCGCGGGCCAGGCCCCCGGATAGCGCAGCGGCTCCTCCCGCGGCACACAGTCCAGTCCGAGCGCCACCAACGAGCGGCCGCCCGTCACCGGCGCCCGCCGCTCCTGAGGTCCCCTCTCGCCGGACACGGTGGCCGCTCAGTCCGCCGGTGGCAGTTCGCCCGAGCCGCGGGTGATCAGGCGGGTCGGCAGTTCGATGCGTTCCGGTGCGATCAGTTCGCCGTCGAGCTGGCGGAAGAGCCGCTCGGCGGCGGTCCGGCCGAGCGCCGCCGCGTCCTGAGCCACCACCGTCACCCCCGGCTGGAGCAGATCCGCGAGCTCGATGTCGTCGAAGCCGACGAAGGCCACCCGGCGACTCTGCTCGGCGAGGACACGGACCACGGTGACGGTCACCCGGTTGTTGCCCGCGAAGATCGCGGTGACGGGGGCGGGGCCGGTCAGCATCTCCTCGGCGGCCCGGCGCACCCGCTCCGGGTCCGTGACGCCGAGGGACATCCAGGAGTCCTCGACCGGTATGCCGGCGTCCTCCATGGCCGCCCGGTAGCCGCGCAGACGCTCCGCGGCCGTGTGGATGCGGGGCATGTCACCGATGAAGCCGATCCTGCGGTGGCCGTGGGCGATCAGGTGGGCGACCCCGCTGCGGGCACCGCCGTAGTTGTCCGACAGGACGACGTCCGCGTCGATCCTCCCGGCCGGACGGTCGACGAACACCGTGGCCACGCCCGCCTTGATCTCGGGCTCCAGGTAACGGTGGTCGTCACCGGCCGGAATGATCACCAGCCCGTCCACCCGCCGGGCGCACAGCGCCAGCGCCAGCTCTTGCTCGCGGTCCGGGTCCTCCGCGCTGGAGCCGTTGATCAGCAGGGCGCCGTGCGCGCGGGCCACCTCCTCGACCGCGCGGCTGAGGGGGCCGTAGAACGGGTCGGCCAGGTCCTCGAGGACCAGGCCGATGCTGGCGGTGCGGCCCTTGCGCAGGACGCGCGCGCTGTCGTTGCGGCGGAAGCCCAGCGCTTCGATGGCCTCCTGGACTCGGCGCTCGGTCTCCGGGGTGACCCCCGGTTCGCCGTTGACCACGCGGGAGACGGTCTTCAGCCCGACCCCGGCCCGCGCGGCCACGTCCTTCATGGTCGGACGGTTGCCGTAGCGGGTGCCGGAAAATCGGTCGGTGCGGCGGGCGGTCTCGGGCACGATGCGCTGTCCTGTCCTGTCTCGTCGACGGGTCTTTTCCGCGGGGATGCGTCGGACCATGACTTTGTATGAGGATGTGGCGTCGAGCATAGAGCCTGGACAACGTTGTCATATGCGCGAGAGACTGTCCACCACAATCTCCGGCCTGCGCCCCCATCGCGAGACCGGCCCGCTCATCTCCGTGGTCGAAGGGGTAAGTTCCCCTGGTCCACCGGGATTCGATGGTTTGACGGGGAGATCCGACTCTGATGCACACCGACCTCGTGGCCGCGCTCGACATCGGCGGCACCAAGATCGCCGGGGCGTTGGTGGACGGCCACGGCCAGATCCTGGTCCGCGCGCAGCGCGCGACGCCCGCGCAGGAGAACGGCGACATCGTGATGGGCGCCGTGGAGGAGGTCGTCGGTGAACTGACCGCCTCGCCCCTGTGGGGACGCGCCACGGCCTTCGGTATCGGCAGCGCCGGCCCGGTGGACGCCTCCTCCGGCACGGTCAGCCCGGTCAATGTGCCGGGCTGGCGCGACTACCCGCTCGTGCGCAGAGTCCAGGAGGCGGCCGGCGGGCTGCCCGTCGAGCTGATCGGCGACGGCGTGGCCATCACGGCCGCCGAGCACTGGCAGGGCGCCGCCCGCGGCCACGACAACGCGCTGTGCATGGTGGTCTCCACCGGCGTCGGCGGCGGCCTGGTCCTGAACGGCCAGCTGCACCCAGGACCCACCGGGAACGCCGGTCACATCGGCCACATCAGCGTGGACCTCGACGGCGACCCGTGCCCGTGTGGCTCGCGCGGCTGTGTGGAGCGCATCGCCAGTGGGCCCAACATCGCCCGCCGGGCGATCGAGAACGGCTGGCGGCCGGGTCCCGACGGCGACACCTCCGCCGCCGCGGTGGCCGCCGCCGCACGCGCCGGCGACCCCGTCGCGGTGGCGTCGTTCGAGCGGGCCGCCCAGGCGCTGGCCGCCGGGATCGCGGCCACCGCGACGCTCGTCGAGATCGACATCGCGGTGATCGGCGGGGGAGTGGGCAAGGCCGGCGACGTCCTGTTCACCCCGCTGCGCAAGGCACTGGGCGACTACGCGACCCTGTCCTTCGTGCAGCGCCTGGAGATCACCCCCGCCCAGATGGGCACGGACGCCGGGCTGGTGGGAGCGGCCGCGGCCGCGCTCGCCAAGCGGGCGGACGCGGCCGCGGTCTGAGCCGCTGCCGGGGCGTGGGCGGCAGGAACGTTTCAGGCGAGCTGCCGGCCCCCTCTCCGGTGCCGGCAGCTCGCCTGCTCTTCCGGTGTCAGCAGCTCACCTGCGCGTTCGCCCAGTCGGCGTGGTCCGAGTCGATGCCGTCCCCACCGTCGGTGACGACGAGCCGGACCACCTGGGCGCCGGTCACGTCCGCGGTGAGGGGCTGGGCGGGCATCGCGTTGGTCAGTACGCCGGTCGAGGCGACCTTCGTACCGTCGGCCCAGATCTCGAAGGCGACGGTGCCGTTGGCACCCTTCTCGTCGTCGACCCCGACGTCCGCGGTGACCGTCTCGCAGGCCTTGCCGGTGTAGTACTCGACCGCGCTCTCCGCGTGGACGCCGAGGCCCTTGGCGTACACCACCCCGCCGATGGTGATCGGATGGCCGTCGCCCGCGGCGCTCTCCCCGTTGCTGGTGTTGCGCTCGACCGGCCCGTAGCCGTTGGTGGCCGACAGCCACGGCAGGTCGCCGAGCCCGGAGGTTCCGGAGGGCGGCGGAACGACGACGGACACGGTCAGCGGCAGGACCTCTTGGGCGCGCAGACCGGTCGGCGAGCGGTAACTCGCCCTGAGTGTCAGGTCGTACGAGCCCGTCGGCGTCCCCTGCGGAGCGGTGACCGACCACCTGGTGCTCAGGGAGCGGCCGGTGGGCAGTACGGCGGCGGTCGTGCGGGAGGCCGCCCGGAGCGCCCATCCGTCGGGTCCGGTCAGTGAGACCGAGACCCGGGTGGCCGGCGTGCGGCCCCAGTCGGTGGCCACGGAGGTGAGCGTGGCGGGCGTGCCCGCCTCGACCAACGGGCTGCCGGTCAGGCCCAGTTCGACGGCCGGCGGGTGCGTGGCCCAGGCGCGGTCGGCCGAGACGCGCAGCAGCACCGTGCCGTGCGCCGGGACGGTCGCCGAGATCGTGCTCGCGGTGTTGTAGCTGCTGTGCCGCCACAGGTCGCGCAGGGTGTAGGCGCGGGTGCCGGGCAGGCCGACGGCCTGTGCGGTGGTGGAGATGTGCTGGGCGGTGCCGTTCTCGTTGAAGAGGGCCACCGCGCGGCTGCCGTCCTTCATCTCCTTGGCCACGACCCAGCGGCCGCCCGCCGAGGAGACGACCGTCCCCTGCTTGCCCAATGGGTCCTGGTCGACGGCGATGACCTCCTTGTTGTCGAGGATGTCGAAGGTCGCCGGGGTGGCCTTGCGCAGGTCCGAACCGATGAGCAGCGGGGCGGCCATGACCGACCACATGGAGAAGTGGCTGCGGTATTCGGTGTCGGTCATGCCGCCGTTGCCCACCTCCAGCATGTCGGGGTCGTTCCAGTGCCCGGGACCGGCGTACGGGGCGAGCGGCAGGTTCTGCTTCAGAATGCCCAGCATCGAGCCCCAGTTGTCACTGATGTCGCCCGTGGTGCGCCACAGGTGACCCACGTCGGCGGCCCATTCCCACGGTTTGTTCTCGCCCCACTCGCAGATGCTGTAGACGATCGGCCGCCCGGTCGCCTTGAGGGCGTCGCGCATGGTGGTGTAGCGCAACTTGGCATCCACGCCTTGGTTGTTGCAGTTGTCGTACTTGACGTAGTCCACGCCCCAGTCGGCGAACTGCCGCGCGTCGCTGTACTCGTGTCCGAGCGCGCCCGGGAAGCCGGCGCTGTTGCACGTCTTGGTGCCCGCGCTGGTGTAGATGCCGAGCTTGAGGCCCTTGGAGTGCACGTAGTCCGCTACGGCCTTGATCCCGTTCGGGAAACGGGCCGGATCCGGGACGAGCCGGCCGTCCGCGTCACGGTTCGGCAGGGCCCAGCAGTCGTCGAGGTTGACGTACCGGTAGCCCGCGTCCTTGAGTCCCTTCTCGACGAACAGGTCCGCGATTCCCTTGACCATGGACTCGTTGAACTCGGCACGGCAGTGGGTGGAGTTCCAGTTGTTGAACCCCATCGGAGGGGTGAGGGCGAGACCGTCGGCGAGTGCGGGCGCGGCGGGCTCGGTGGCGGGCGCCGCGGCGGGTGCGGCGACGGCCGGTGCGGCGAGTCCGGCGGTGCACAGCAGCCCTGCGGTGAGCGCTCCGACCATTCTCCGGCGGTATGTGCGGGTGTGCGGGTGACGCATCGTTACGTTCCTCCGAACACACAAAGGTGGGATGACGCCATGTCCCCGTCATCGGTGCGCGTTTACGGTAGGACGTGTCGGACCGTGTTGGAAGAGGAGCGGTCGTGTGGGATTGCTTCATTGGTCCAATCCAAGAGGTGAGGGTCATCGGATGTCCCGCCGAAGCCGCCTGCCGGATGCGTGACCCCGGACCGGGTCCGGCAGTTGATCAGGGCATGAAGAAGCGCAGCATGATGGCCATCGCCTCCCTCGCCGCCGGGTTCGTCGTCGCGGCGATCAGCCCCACGCACACCGGAGACCACCACGTCCTCGGCGATCACCCCGTGCTCGGCGACCTCAGCGTCGACGACACCGTCGGCACGGTCACCGACACCGTCGGCAAGGGCAGCCTCTCCGACGCCGACAAGACCCTCGGGTAGGGCCCCGTCGGCACGGCGCCGGTGCCCCTGTCCGGGGAGCACCGGCGCCGCTCCGTGTGCGCCCTCAACTGGGGCTGGTTTCCGTGGCAGGGTGGAGCGGGCAAGCCTCAGGGGGCCAACAGAAGAGGGGGACCTGTGACCGTCGTCTGGATCAACGGCGCGTTCGGTGCGGGGAAGACGACCACCGCACGGGAACTGATCGAACTGATCCCGAACAGCACGCTCTTCGACCCCGAGGTCGTCGGCGGAGCGCTGGCACACCTGCTCCCTGCCAAGCACCTCGCCGAGGTCGGCGACTACCAGGACCTGCCGATCTGGCGGCGCCTGGTGATCGACACGGCGGCCGCCATGCTCGCGGAGCTCGGCGGGACGCTCGTGGTCCCCATGACCCTGCTGCGCCAGGAGTACCGCGACGAGATCTTCGGCGGGCTCGCCGCCCGCCGCATCACGGTGAGGCATGTGCTCCTCGCCCCGGCGGAAACGATCCTGCGGGAGCGCATAGCCGGCCGGGAGGTCCCGCCCGACCTCCCCGACGGCGAGATGCGGATACGGCAGTGGTCCTACGACCACATCGAGCCGTACCGCAGTGCTCTGGCCGGCTGGCTCACCGCCGACGCCCATCCCGTCGACACCAGCGCTCTCACCCCGTACGAGGCCGCGGTCCGCATAGCGGAGGCCGTGGGCAGGGGGGAGGTGGCGGTGTGCGACATAGTGCAGACACCCGAGCCGACCGCCGAGACGCTCGCGGCAGGTGTACTGCTCTTCGACGAACAGGACCGTGTCCTCCTCGTCGACCCCACCTACAAGGCCGGCTGGGAGTTCCCCGGCGGCGTCGTGGAACCGGGCGAGGCGCCCGCCCGCGCCGGCATGCGCGAGGTCGCCGAGGAGACCGGCATCCACCTGGACGACGTACCGCGGCTGCTGGTCGTCGACTGGGAGGCGCCCGCGCCGCCCGGCTTCGGCGGGCTGCGGCTGCTGTTCGACGGCGGCCGCCTCGACTCCACCGAGGCGGAGCGGCTGCTGCTGCCGGGGCCCGAGCTGCGCGACTGGCGCTTCGTCAGCGAGCAGGAGGCCGCCGACCTGCTGCCGCCGATCCGCTACGAGCGGCTGCGCTGGGCCCTGCGGGCGCGGGAGCGCGACGCGGCGCTCTACCTCGAGGCCGGTATCCCGCTCGGTTGACGCACTGATCCGTTCACCGCGTTCCGGTCACCCGGAGTGCGTGGAGCCGTCGTGGGCGAGCCGTAGTTCCTCGTACGGGTACGCCGTCCGCCTGCCCTCCTGGCGCAGGCGGCCGAGGAAGCCGTTGAGGACGGCGGTGAGCGGCGCGTCCCGGGAGATGATCGCGGCGGCGGCCTTCGGGGCGCCGTCGGCACGGGCTCCGACCGCGCAGGCGCGCACGAAGGCCTCCCGCTCCAGCCTGTCGTATCCGTAGAGGGCGGTGACGAGCCAGTTCACCAGGTGGGCGCGGCCGTGGAAGAGGTCGTAGTCGCGGTGCCGGTCGAAGAAGGCGTGCTCCGGCCGGGAGAGGTGGAAGCGGGGGCTGAACGCGAGCCCGTAGTCGGCGAGGAAGAAGTCGGCGCCGTCGGTGAGGACGTTCTGGAAGTGGACGTCGAAGTGGAGGAGCCGGCGGTGCCGGAGGAAGCCGGTGAGCGTGCTCAGCCAGTCGTCCACCCGCGTGCAGATCCGGTCCGAGTCGTCGGTGCGGACCTGGGTGTCGAGCCAGTCGTGGAGAGTGTGCGGGAAGTACTCCAGGAAGAGCGTCAGGCTCGCGGACGCCGTCCGCAGGGCCTCCAGCCGAGCACGCACCTGCGGGGCGCCGCCCCAGTACGCCACCGTGGCGTCCACATCGGCCAGTTCCTCCGGCAGCTGCCGGACGTCGTCCGGCAGCACCCGCCAGTGGTGCAGCAGCGGAAAGCCGGGGAAGGCGCCGGACAGCACCCAGTTCGTCGTCATCGTGTGCGTGGCCAGCTCGCGCCAGGCACCGAAGCCCGGGCTGCGTCCGGTGCCGTAGTGGCAGGCGGCCGGCAGGTCGAAGACGTTCGCCGTGGAGCGGGCGTTCGCCGGCAGCGACTCGATGTCCGTGAGCGGCACCCGCTTGACGAAGACGAGGGTGCCCGCCACCTCGACCAGAGTGCAGCGCCCGCCGATGCCGACGCCCGCGGGCGTCCCGGCCGCCAGCAGCTCGCCCAGCTCGCCGTCACCCAACAGGGCCAGCTCGGTGGCGAGTTCGGTGTGGCGGGCGATGCGGGTGACGGAGGACATGACCTCCATGGTCAGGGTCGGACCGGGTGCCTGTCCGCCGTTCGGCGAAGGACCGTGCCGGCGTGGCCGACGACCGGATCGCCGTGTCCCAAGCACGCCACGTCGCAGTCGAGCGCGGCCAGTCGGCGCAGCGAGGCGAGCAACCGGGGCCGGTCCAGGTTGAACACCCCCGGCATCACACCGCCGTCGACCGGGGACGCCGCCACGCTGTCACCCGTGAACAGCACCCGCTCGCACGGCAGATGGACGGCGATGCTGCCGTGCGTGTGGCCGGGGGAGTGCAGGACGTGGGCACCGTCGCCGAAGCCGAGGACGTCACCGTCGGCGACCTCGGTGATCCGCGAGGGGCGGACGAAGGGAGTCCCGGGGAGGTGCCGGGCGGCCTCCGCGTGGATCGGCAGCTCCCAGTCCTCGAGCACCGGTTGCGGGCCCGGGACCTCACCTCGGATCGCGGGGGCGTCCAGGTGGTGGGCCAGTACCTCGGCGCCGGTCAGCGCGGCGAGCTCGCCCGCGCCGCCCACATGGTCCTCGTGGAAGTGCGTGAGCACGATGCGGCGGATCGTGCCCAGCGGCTCGGCGACGGCCGCGACGGCGGCCCCCGAGCCTCCCGGGCCCGCGTCGACGAGCGTCAACTCGTCGCCGTCACGCCACAGATAGGCCTGGCCCACGGGGAAACGCAGGAGATACAGCCGCGGCAGCAGCTCTACGACGTCCATGCGGACGACCGTAGGAGGGCCCCCGTCCGAAGGCGAGGGCCCTCTGCCGACGGCAGAGCGGCTCAGCTCGCCGCGTAGTTGCGCAGGAACAGGGCCTCGGTCACCGACAGCCGCTCCAGTTCCTCGGGCGAGACGCTCTCGTTGACCGCGTGGATCTGCGCCTCCGGCTCGCTCAGGCCGATCAGCAGGATCTCCGCCTCCGGGTAGAGCGTGGCGAGCGTGTTGCACAGCGGTATGGAGCCGCCCTGGCCGGCGTACTGCATCTCCTGGCCGGGGTAGGCGACCGCCATCGCCTCCGCCATCGCCGTGTACGCCGGGCTGGTGGTGTCGGCGCTGAAAGCCTGGCCCTGACCGATCTGCTCCACGGCCACCCGGGCGCCCCACGGGGTGTGCGTCTCCAGGTGGGCCTGCAGCAGCTTGGTCGCCTCGGCCGCGTCCACGCCCGGCGGCACCCGCAGGCTGACCAGCGCGCGGGCGCTCGCCTGCACGGACGGGGTGGCGCCGACGACCGGCGGGCAGTCGATGCCGAGCACGGTCACGGCCGGCCGCGCCCAGATGCGGTCGGCGACCGTGCCCGAGCCGATCAGCCGCACGCCGTCCAGCACCTTGGCGTCCTCGCGGAACTGCTCCTCGTCGTACTGCAGACCCTCCCAGGGGCCCTTTGCGGTCAGCCCGTCGACCGTGGTCGAGCCGTCCTCCGCGCGCAGCGAGTCCAGTACGCGGATCAGCGCGGCCAGCGCGTCCGGGGCGGCGCCGCCGAACTGGCCCGAGTGCAGATTGCCTTCGAGGGTGTCGACGCGGACGCGGAGCATCGTCATGCCGCGCAGGGTGGAGGTGACCGTCGGCAGGCCGACGCGGAAGTTGCCCGTGTCGCCGATGACGATGGTGTCGGCGGCCAGGAGGTCGGGGTGCTCCTCGGCGTACCGCTCCAGACCGCCCGTGCCCTGCTCCTCCGAGCCCTCGGCGATGACCTTCACGTGGACCGGGACGCCGCCGTCGGCCTTCAGGGCGCGCAGCGCGAGCAGGTGCATGATCACACCGCCCTTGCAGTCGGCGGCCCCGCGCCCGTACCAGCGGCCGTCGCGCTCGGTCAGCTCGAAGGGCGGGGTGGCCCAGCCGGCCTCGTCCAGCGGGGGCTGCACGTCGTAGTGGGCGTAGAGCAGGACGGTCTTGGCGCCCTCGGGTCCGGGCAGGTGGCCGTAGACGGACTGGGTGCCGTCCGGGGTGTCCAGCAGGGCCACGTCCTGGAAGCCCTCGGCGGTCAGCGCGTCGGCGACCCAGCGCGCGGCGCCCTCGCTCTCGCTCCTGGGGAACTGGTCGAAGTCCGCCACCGACCTGAAGGCCACCAGTTCGGCGAGCTCGTCCCGCGCCCTCGGCATGAGCGAGGCGACGGTCTCGGCGACCGGATTCGACGACATGGGCACGCTCCTCGTGGGTGCGACGTTGTACAGGTGGATATCGGGATCCTCCCACAGTGGCCTGCGACGACGTCCGCCGTAGGATGCGGTGGACAGGTGCGGCAGCGGCTTGATCGGGAGCAGTAGACCATCGTGAGCAGCGAGAACTCTTCGGCGGACGACGTGCAGCGGGTGTGGGACGTCGTCGTGGTGGGCGCGGGACCCGCGGGGGCCTCGGCCGCCTACGCGGCCGCGGTGGCGGGACGGCGTGTGCTGTTGCTGGAGAAGGCCGAGCTGCCGCGCTACAAGACGTGCGGCGGCGGCATCATCGGCCCCTCGCGCGACAGCCTGCCCCCCGGCTTCGAGCTGCCGCTGCGGGACCGGGTGCACGCGGTCACCTTCTCCAACAACGGCCGCTTCACCCGCACCCGCCGCTCCCGGCAGATGCTCTTCGGGCTGATCAACCGGCCCGACTTCGACCAGCAGCTCGTCGAGCACGCGCAGAAGGCGGGCGCCGAGCTGCGCACGGGCGTCACGGTCCAGCGCGTCGAGCAGCACGGCTCGGCGGTGCCCGACCGGCGCACGGTCGCCGTGGTCCTGCAGGGCGGCGAGACGCTGCTCGCCCGGGCCGTGGTCGGCGCCGACGGCAGCGCGAGCCGGATAGGAGCCCACGTCGGGGTCAAGCTCGACCAGGTCGATCTCGGCCTGGAGGCGGAGATCCCGGTGCCCGAGACCGTCGCCGAGGACTGGAAGGGGCGGGTCCTCATCGACTGGGGTCCGATGCCCGGCAGTTACGGCTGGGTGTTCCCCAAGGGGGACACGCTCACGGTCGGTGTGATCTCGGCCCGCGGCGAAGGCGCGGCCACCAAGCGGTACTTGGAGGAGTTCATCGGCCGGCTCGGCCTCGCCGGGTTCGAGCCGAGCATCTCCTCCGGCCATCTGACCCGCTGCCGCGCCGACGACTCGCCGCTGTCGCGCGGCCGGGTGCTGGTGTGCGGGGACGCGGCCGGGCTGCTGGAGCCGTGGACCCGCGAGGGCATCTCCTTCGCGCTGCGCTCCGGGAGGCTCGCGGGGGAGTGGGCGGTGCGGATCGCCGAGGCGCACGACGCGGTGGACGCCCGGCGGCAGGCCCTGAACTACGCGTTCGCGATCAAGGCGGGACTCGGCGTCGAGATGAGCGTCGGCAAGCGGATGCTGACGGTGTTCGAGCGCCGTCCCGGTCTGTTCCACGCGGCGCTGACGGGCCTCAGGCCCGCGTGGAACGCGTTCAAGGAGATCACCCAGGGCTCGACGTCCCTCGGCGAGCTCGTGCGCACCCACCCGATGGCCCATCGCGCCCTGAGCGCGCTGGACCGGCGCCCGGCGGCCGGCCCTGCCGGCGGCGCCGCGAGCGGTGAGGGCGCCGAGGTCACTTCGTGACGGTGATCCGGAAGACCGGGTGGTCGGGCGCGATGCGGCGCAGGTCGGCGTCGGGGGAGTCCGGGCCCACGCCGTTGAAGAAGACCCCGACCTCGGCCTTCCAGCGCTTGAGGTAGGCCCGCAGCAGCGGGACCTTGTCGTCGTCGGCGACCTCGACCGCGGTGAACACGTCCACGTTCTTGCCCAGGCGCAGTTCACCGCCGCCGGCGGCGCGCATGTTGTGCGTCCACTGGACGTGGCCGCGCGGGGCGAGCAGGTACTGCTGCCCGTCCACGGTCAGCAGGTTGACGGGGGTGGTGCGCCACTCGCCGCTCTTGCGGCCGCGGACCGCGAGGACCCGGGAGCCCCACACGCTCAGGCCGCGGCGGGTCATCCAGGCGACCGCGCGGTTGAAGACGTTGACGGTGAACCAGCCGGGCTTCTGGACGTGCGCGGACATGATCTCCCCATGGGGTGCGTGAGCGGTGCTCTCTTTTGTGAGCGGTGCTCTCGGTTTTCCGTACGAGGAGCAGTCTGCCTCAGATCGCCGATCCAAAGCAAGAGCACTGCTCTCTTTTTTGTGCGATGCTCTCGTTTGTGTGCACTGCTCTGGTTTCGTGGCACACTGCAAGGCATGAGCACCCCCCACAGTGCCCGCGCCCGGGCCCGGATCGAAGTCACCGCCGCCATCAAGGACGAGGCCCGCAGACAGCTCGCCTCGGAGGGCGCGACCAAGCTCTCGCTGCGGGCCGTCGCCCGCGAGCTCGGCATGGTCTCCTCCGCCCTCTACCGGTACTTCCCCAGCCGCGACGACCTGCTGACGGCGCTCATCATCGACGCCTACGACTCCCTGGGCGCCGCGGCCGAGGCGGCGGCCGAAGCCGTCTGCGACGCCACGCCCACCCGGCGCTGGGTCGCCGTCTGCGAAGCCGTACGCGCCTGGTCGCTGGCGCACCCCCACGAGTACGCCCTGATCTACGGCTCGCCGGTCCCCGGCTACGTCGCGCCGCAGACCACCGTCCCCGCCGCCTCCCGTGTGGGTCTGCTGCTGATCGGCATCGTGCGCGACGCGATCAAGGGTCCGGGCGTGACGTTCCCCCCGCTCGCCGCCGAACTGCGCCCCGAGGCCGAGCGCCTCGCCGCCGACATCGCTCCCGACCTGCCGCCCGAGATCGCGGCGGCGCTGGTCGCGGCCTGGGCGCAGTTGTTCGGGCTGGTCGGGTTCGAACTGTTCGGGCAGTTCAACCGGGTCGTCGAGGACCGGGAAGCGTTCTTCCGGCATGCCGCGGGCCAACTCGCGCTGGGCGTCGGGCTGTCGGACCGCCCGTCCGCGAGGCGCTGATGCGGGCACGCTTCACCGGCACCGGCACACTTCACCCGCACCGGCACCGGCACACCCGCACCGGCACCGGCACACCCGCACCGGCACCGGCACATCCGCACCGGCACCGGCACCGGCACCGGCACATCCGCACCGGCACCGGCACATCCGCACCGGCACCGGCACATCCGCACCGGCACACCCGCACCGGCACCGGCACACTTCACCCGCACCGGCACGGGCACCGGCACATGTCACCCTCACCGGCCCACTTCACCGGCACCGGCCTGATCACCGGCGTGGACGAGCGCCGCGCGGAGCTGCCGGCCGTACTTCCCGGGGAGTACGTGTGATCACCTCGCCCGGCTGACGCCCACCAGGCGTGACGGCGTCTAGCGTGGCCGTCATGGACGAGCAGCAGCGCGTGCGCGGGGGCGGCCCGCCGCGGTGGGGTCGGCACGGGCCGCCGTGGGCGGGCCGCCGGGGCGAGGAGGAGCGGGCGGCCCGGTGGCCGTGGCGCTCCACCGCGCTGCTGACGGCCTTCGTGCTGTTCGGGTCCCATTTCGCCGCCCACCGGCAGCACGGCGAGCGAGCCGCCCTGGACGTCTTCGCGTGGGCGCTGCTGCTGGTCGCGTCGGGGCTGCTGCTGTGGCGGCGCCGGTATCCGGTGGCGGTGGCGTTCGGCACGGCCGCCGCCACGGTGGTCTACCTCGGCGCGGGCTATCCGTACGGGCCCGTGTTCCTCACCGTCGTCGTGGCCTGCTTCAGCGCCGTCGTCGCGGGGCACCGCAAGGCGGCCTGGGGCGCGGTGGGCATGCTGTGGGCGGGACATGTGCTGGTGGCCCACTGGCTGTACCGATGGCTGCCGCCGGCCGGGGACCCGCCCGCCTCCTGGGCGCAGGAGGGCGTGATCGCCGCCTGGGTCGCGGCGGTCGTGGCGCTGGCGGAGCTCGCCCGTGCCCGCCGTGAGCAGTGGGCCCGCGAGCGGGCCGAACGGGCGCAGGCGGCGCGGCGCCGGGCCGACGAGGAGCGGCTGCGCATCGCCCGCGAACTGCACGACGTCCTCGCGCACAGCATCTCGGTGATCAACGTGCAGGCGGGTGTCGGCCTGGCCCTGCTCGACACCGACCCCGAGCAGGCGCGCACCGCGCTCACGACCATCAAGGCCGCCAGCAAGGAGGCGCTCGGCGAGGTCCGCCAGGTCCTCGACACGCTCCGCACGCCCGGAGACGCGCCGCGCGCGCCCGCGCCGGGCCTGGACCGGCTGCCGGAGCTGGTGCAGCAGGCGGCGAGCGCCGGTCTGACGGTGGACGTGGAGGGGGCGCCGCCGCGGCTCGCGCCCGGCACGGACCTGGCCGCGTTCCGCATCGTGCAGGAGGCGCTCACCAACGTCGTACGGCACTCCGGGTCACGGCACGCGCGCGTGCACGTCGGCCATGACACCGGGGCGCTGCGGCTGCGGATCGACGACGACGGGCCCGCCACCGGAGCGGACGCCGGCGGCAGCGGCAACGGCCTGGCCGGAATGCGTGAGCGGGCCGCCGCCCTGGGTGGCACGATCGAGGCGGGACCGCGCCCCGACGGGGGCTTCCGGGTGCTCGCCGTACTGCCGTTGAGGCCCGCGGCCAAGGAGGACTACCGGTGATCCGTGTACTGCTCGCCGACGACCAGTCACTGGTACGGGCAGGCTTCCGGGCGCTGCTCGACGCGCAACCGGACATCGAGGTGGTCGGCGAGGCCGCCGACGGCGAGGAGGCGCTGCGCCAGGTGCGTGAACTGCGCCCCGACGTCGTGCTGATGGACATCCGCATGCCGGTGCTGGACGGTCTGGCCGCCACCCGCCGCATCACCGGGGACACCGCGCTGGGCGAGGTGAAGGTGGTCATGCTGACCACCTTCGAACTCGACGAGTACGTCTTCGAGGCGATCCGCTCGGGCGCCTCGGGCTTCCTGGTCAAGGACACCGAACCGGAGGAACTGCTGCGTGCGGTGCGGGCGGTGGTGGCGGGGGACGCCCTGCTCTCCCCTGGTGTGACGCGCCGGCTGATCGCCGAGTTCGCGGCCCGTTCCAAGGAGCCCGCGGCCGCGGACGTCCTCGCCGAACTCACCGAGCGGGAACGGGAGGTGATGGCGCTGGTCGGCATCGGCCTGTCCAACGAGGAGATCGCCCGCCGCCTGGTCGTCAGCCCGCTCACCGCGAAGACCCACGTCAGCCGCACGATGGTCAAGCTGGGCGCCCGAGACCGGGCCCAACTGGTGGTTCTGGCCTATGAGTCGGGGTTGGTCCGGCCGGGCTGGCTGGGCTGAGCGGCACGCCGGAAATCCACCAGGACGCTCACGACCCGGACGACGAAGACGATCGGTGCGAGCGCCAGGCCCACCCTCGGCAGCAGGGCCGACAGCAGGTCGGGCAGGTCGAAGAGGAACGCCGGACCGGCGACGGCCGCGAACACCACCCCGGCCAGGAAGACCGCGCTGACCAGCGCGTATCCGACCTCGACGGTCAGTGCGTCCCGCTCGGCCTTGTGCGGCCTGCCCCCGTGCCCGTCCATCCGTCCAGTCTCACAGCCGTGCGCCCGACGGGCAACCAACTCCCGCCGGGCGCACGCGTGGAGGCTTCCCCTAGTCGCGTACGGGCACGCGATCCGCCTCCAGGGCGGTGGACTTGGCG
This sequence comes from Streptomyces sp. C1-1, assembly GCF_050214755.1. Taxonomy (NCBI): domain Bacteria; kingdom Bacillati; phylum Actinomycetota; class Actinomycetes; order Kitasatosporales; family Streptomycetaceae; genus Streptomyces; species Streptomyces sp. C1-1. Next base: position 8,718,591 of record NZ_CP189826.1, read on the forward strand.
ACGACCACCGAGCGCGCCGGCCGGCGGGTGCGCAGGCCGGTGAGTGTGATGAGCAGGCCGGCCACCGCGACGCCGGTGACGACCAGGAAGCCCGGCCGGTAGCTGTCCAGCACGCTCTGGGCGGTGGCGTGCTGGGGTGCGTGGGCGGTCACCACCGCCGTCACGACGGCCAGGAAGATCGCGCCGCCCACCTGCACCGAGGTGTTGAGCAGGCCGGAGACTATGCCCTGCTCGTGGTCCTCCACGCCGTTCGTGGCCTGGATGTTGAGCGAGGGGAAGACCAGCGCGCAGGCCGCCCCGATGAGCAGCATCGACGGCAGGATGACGGCGGCGTAGACGGGGTCGAGATCGACGCGCAGGAACAGCGCGTATCCGAGCACCATCAGGGCGAAGCCGGCCGCGATCAGCCGCTGGGTGCCGAACCGGTCGACGATCGAGCCCACCTTGGTGGAGGACACCGCGACCAACGCACCCGCGGGCAGGAACGCCAGCGCCGTGTGCAGCGCCGACCAGCCCAGCAGCGACTGCATGTAGAGGGTGGTCAGGAACTGGAAGCCGACGTACGAGCCGAAGAAGGCCACCGCCCCGAGCTGGGCGCGGATCTGGCTGCCGGAGCGCAGCACGCCGAGCCGGATCAGCGGGCCGGGGGAGCGGCGCTCGACCAGGACGAACACGGTCAGCAGGACGGCGACGGCCAGGAAGGACAGCAGGGTGCGGGCCGAGGCCCAGCCGGCCTGGGGCGCCTGCACGACGGTGAAGACCAGCAGCAGCATCGAGGCGGTGCCGAGAACGGCGCCGGGGACGTCGTAGCCGTTGTGGTCCTTCTCGCGCTCGCTGCGCGGCAGCAGTTTCAGGCCGGCCAGCAGCGCGATCAGGGCGATCGGCGCGGGCAGCAGCATGGTCAGGCGCCAACTGGCCTCCGTCAGCAGGCCGGAGAGGACCAGGCCCATGGAGAAGCCGGTGGCCGCGCAGGTGGTGTAGATCGACAGGGCGCGGTTGCGGAGCGGCCCCTCGGCGAAGGTCGTGGTGATGATGGACAGTCCGGCGGGTGCCGTGAAGGCTGCGCTGAGTCCCTTGATGAACCGGCTGGCGATCAGCAGCGGGCCGGAGTCGACGAGACCGCCCAGCAGCGAGGCGAGCGCGAAGACACCCAGGGCGACCAGGAAGACCTGACGCCGGCCGAGCAGGTCGGCGGTGCGGCCGCCGAGCAGGAGCAGACCGCCGTAACCCAGGATGTAGCCGCTGACGATCCACTGCAGGGTCGAGGTGGACAGGTCGAGGTCGGAGCCGATGGACGGCAGGGCGACGCCGACCATCGACACGTCGAGGGCGTCCAGGAACATCGCGGCGCACAGCACCAGCAGGGTGCCCCACAGCCGGGGAGTCCAGCGGACCGCCGAAACCGGGGCCGCGGGGTTGGTGAGCGGAGAGGTCATGTCCACAGACACTACATGCGCATGCATCGAATGCAAACGCATTTAATTCCGATGCAATAAATTCGTTTCTCTGCTACGGTGCGGCCATGGCGGCGAAGAAGGCCGAGCAGGCGCTCGTGGACCAGTGGCGGGACATCCTCGCGCTGCATGCCCGCACCCAGTGCGAACTCGACCGCGCACTGCATCGACACGGCCTGTGCGCCAGCGACTTCGAGGTGCTCGACGTACTGTCCGGGGAGTCCTGCGCCTACCGGGTGCAGGAGATCGCCGAGCGGGTCCATCTGAGCCAGAGCGCCTTGTCCCGCCTGATCGCCCGACTGGAGAAGGACGGTCTGGTCGACCGCACCATGTGCCCCGAGGACCGCAGGGGCGTGCGGGTGGCCCTCACGGAGAAGGGACGCGCCCTGTACGGCGAGGTGCTGCCGGTGCAGCGCGCGGTCCTGACGAAGATGCTGGCGAGCTGAGGATCCTCGCCCTCAGACGGCGGACCTCTCGCGCCACAGCGCGGCGACCGAGGCGTCCCCGGTCACGCCGGGGAAGGGCAGCCGGTTCCACAGGGACAGATACAACTGCGCGGCCGGCCCGGTCACTTCGCAGTCCGCGCCACCGCTTTCGCCCCGCACGGTGACGGGCGGCTCCGCGGTCAGGCGTACGGTCCACACCGCGCCGTCGACGTCAGTCGCCCGCACCCGAAGGACCCGGGGCCGCTCGCTGCGCACCCTGCTCCTCGCGCGGGCGTGGAATCCCCTCAGCAGCTCGTCGACGCCGTCCGCGGCGAACGCGGGCCCGATCTCGCCGGGCGCCCCGCCGCGCGCCGCCTCGGCGTCGATCCGGTGCACGGTCGTCTCGTGCGCCTGCCGCCGGGTCCAGAACGCGAGCGGTGACGGCGCGGGCAGGAAGTGCCAGCACTCCACGTCGGACGGGGCGCCGGCGAGGGTGTCGACGAGACGCCGATGCCCCGCACGGAACCAGGTCAGCAGCTCGGCGCCGTCGAGCTCTGGGGCCTCGCCCATGGCGCGGGGCGAGGCGTACCCGTCGCCGACGAAGCCCGCCGCCCACCGGTGCACCACCCCGGTGTGCCGCAGCAGGTCCCGCACCGTCCAGTCCGGACAGGTCGGCACCTTGGCGTCGGTGCCGGCCCGCTCGGCGGCCACGGCCAGCAGCCGGCCCTCCCGGTCCAGGATCTCCAAGAACTCCGCTGTCTCCATGAGGGGAGTGTGCCGGATGGAGCGCGGGTGAAGGCAACCGTTCTGTCAGCCGGTCGTCCGCCGGCCGGTCGTCCGCACGGGTGCGCTGCCGCGCCCCTGGCTCCGGCCGCTGAGTTCGGCGTCGAACGTCTCCTGGGACACGCGCATGACCTCGGCGTACCGGGGTTCCCGCAGCCGCTTCCACATCTCCTCCTCGGAGACGTCCTCGATGCGGGCGACCACCCACCAGATGTTGCCGAAGGGGTCCTTGACGCGCCCCCCGCGCTGACCGAAGGCGTCGTCCGCGAGGGGGGTGACGACCCGTGCGCCCGCCTCGACGGCCCGCGAGAACGCCGCGTCCGCGTCCGCGACGAACACCCGCAACAGGCTCGGCATGACCGGCCAGTCGGCGCTTCGGTCGAAGGCCAGCACCACCGTGTCGCCGACCCGGATCTCACCGTGCCCGATCGCGCCGTTCTCGGTGGCCACCCGCACCAGTTCGTCGCCCTCGAACGCGTGGGCGACGAAGTCGAGGAAGGCCCCCGTGTCGTCGGTGGTGACCCAGGGCGCGACCGTCGTGTAGCCCTCCGGGGCCCGGTTCTGCTGCTCGGACATGGCGGTCCTTTCGAGGAGGTCGCTCGGACGACGCCGACGGTAGGCGGCCAGTAGGCCGGTATCTGTCCTGGATGGCGGACGTTTCCGTGCGGACCCGGCCGTCCCGGTAGCGTGGTGATCATGGTGGACTGGGACATACGGCCGGCCACGCGGGCGGATCTCGAGGCCGTGGCGGAGTTGCGGGCCGTGGTGATGCGGCCGGATCTGGAGCGACTCGGGCGGTATGACGAGCACCGGGTGCGGCAGCGGCTGCGGGACAGGTTCGAACCGGCGCACACCTGGGTCATCGAGGTCGACGGCGCCTTCGCCGGCTGCGTGGCCCTGCGTCCCGCCGAGGACGCGCACTGGCTGGAGCACTTCCTCCTCGACCCGCGTCTCCAGGGCCGCGGCATCGGATCGGCGGTGCTGCGCGAACTGCTCGGTCGGTCCGACCGCGCCGGCGTCCCCGTCCGCCTGAACGTGCTGCAGGGCAGCCCCGCCCGACGCCTCTACGAGCGGTTCGGGTTCGAGTCGCAGAGCGAGGACCCCGTCGACGTGTTCATGCTGCGCACACCGGCCGCCGCCCCGGCCCCCGCCCTGAAGCCCTGACGCGGACCGCGACCGGGGCGCCCTCGGCGGGGGCGGGGGGTGTGTCGGTCAGGCGGTCCCGGTGCGGGCCCGGAGCATGCGGGCGATGGCGTCCGAGCGTTCCAGGAGCGTGGTGCGGACGACCGGGGGTGCCTCCGCGGCGGCCTTACGGGCCTTGTCGAGGTAGTCGGCGTCGACGGCGTACGGCGACAAGAGGTGCCGGGTGTAGCCCATCGCGGGGATCATCCCGCCGACGTGCAGCTGGGGGATCGCCTCCAGATAGAGCTGGGTGTAGGGGGCCAGCAGCTCGTCCTGGTCCGGGCGCCAGAAGGCCGTCGCGATCTGGCCGACCGCGGCCACGGGGACCTCGCGGTCCACGGCCAGCCGCTGCCAGATCTCGGCCTTCGCGGCGGCGTCGGGCTGGGCGGCCCGTACGGCGAGGGCGCGGATCCGGGCGTCGGGGTCCGGATCGTGTGCGAGCAGCAGCGCGGTCTCCGCGGCGACGTCCCCGCCCAGCTCCGCCTCGCGGACCAGCGCACGCCAGCGCAGGTCCACGTCGTCGCCGGCCCGCTCGCGCAGCCACGCCAGGTCGTCCGCGCCCGTCGCGGTCCGGGCCAGACCGCGCAGCGCCACCTGCCGGCGGCCGGGGTCCGCGGCGAGTTCCCGACAGGCCGCGGCCACCGCCGCCGTCAGCCCGGCGCGTTCGGCGGGCGGCGCCCACAGGTCGGCGATGTTCGCCGCGAGGTCCAGATACGGCTCGATCACCGCGTCGGACGTCTCGGCCGACAGGACCGCGGTGACGCACCGTCCGGCCTCCACCGCCGTGGCCTCGCCGGTGATCAGCATGTCCCACACGGTGGCCACGGCCACGCCACGGGAGATGGCCGTGGGCAACCGCGCCGCCGTACCGAAGAAGGCGTCCCTCGTCGTGGCATCGGGGCGGGTCGTGGCGAAGGTGAGGTCGTCGTCGTTGACGAGCAGGACGTCCGCGGTGGGCGGCAGGCCGGTCACCGGGGTCCGGGGGCCGGTCACCTCGACGCGTACCAGCGCGGCGCGCTCCAGCGCCTCGCCGTCGTCGCCCTTCCTCTGGTAGGCGCCGACGGCCAGCACCTGCGGACGAGGCGTGTCGGCGGCGACCAGCGTCACGCTGTCGCCGTCGCGCTCCAGGGAGAACCGGTCGGTGCCCGCCCTCGCCAGCCAGGCGGCACGCCAGGCGTCCAGATCGCGCCCACTGGCCTCGGCGAGGGCGTCGACGAGGTCCTGGAGCGAGGTGTTGCCCCAGGCGTGGCGGGCGAAGTAGGCGGCCATGCCCGCCCGGAAGCGGTCCTCGCCGACGTACGTCATGAGCTGCTGCAGGACGGAGGCGCCCTTGGGGTAGGTGATGCTGTCGAAGATGGACGCGGCCTGGGCGACGTCGTGGATGGGCTGGTGGATCGGGTGCGAGGCGGGGCCCTGGTCGGCCAGGTACGCCCTGAGCTTGTCGCCCGCCAGATGACCCGCCCACGCGTCGGTGTAGCGGGTGGCGCCCTCGGCGGCCCAGTGGCAGGCGAACTCCGCGAACGCCTCGTTCAGCCACAGGTCGTCCCACCAGCGCATGGTGACGATGTTGCCGAACCACATGTGCGCCATCTCGTGCAGCAGCACGATGGCGAGCAACTCCCGCTCGGCGGGCGTCGGTTCGGCGCGCCGCAGGAACGCGTCCGACCAGGTCACACAGCCGTAGTTCTCCATCGCGCCGCCGAACTCCGGCATGAACACCTGGTCGTAGCGGCGCTGCGGGAACGGCATGGCGAAGGCCTCGCCGTAGAAGGCGAGGCCCTGTCGGGTGAGGGTGAAGATCTCGTCGGCGTCGCGGTCGAGGACCTCGGCGAGCGAGCGTCGGGCGTACAGGCCGAGGTCGTGGCCGTCGGCCTCGCGGCGGATCTCGTGGAAGGGGCCCGCGTTGACGACGGTGTTGTACACCGACAGCGGCGGGGTGTCCGGGTAGCTCCAGCGCCGGGACGCGCCCAGGTCCTCGACGCGGGCGTCACCGGAGTTGCTGGTGACGGTCCACGCGGCCGGGGCCGTGACGGTGAAGGCGTGCGGCGCCTTGAGGTCGGGCTGATCGAAGCACGCCCACACGAACCGGGCCTCGTCCGGTTCGAAGCTCATCCACAGGTAGACCTCGCCGTCCGCGGGGTCGACGGCCCGGTGCACGCCCGGGCCGGCGGCCGTGTCGGACTGGACGCTCTCGACGCGCAGCACGTTGTGCCCGGCCAGGGCGGGCAGCGAGATGCGGCCGTCGTCGCCGGGGGCGAGCGCGGCGCCGTTCAGCGTGGCGCCGCGGACCTGGGCCGCGCAGTCCACGAAGGTCTCGGTGCCGGGCTCGTGGCAGGTGAAGGTGATGGTGGAGACGCAGCGGACCTCCGGCCCGGTGGGCAGAGCGGTGAGATCGATCTCCACGTCGTACCGCTCGACCGTGAGCAGCGCGGCCCGTCGCTCGGCTTCGCTACGGGTCAGGCTCCGGATCCCCATGTGTTCTCCCTCGTCGGACGGCGGAGGTCAGAGTACGTCGGCCGGGGCCGGGGACCGCAGGCATTTTCGACAGTCGCGGGCGGGCGTGCGCGAGCCGGCGTCAGCCGCGCGTGTAGCGGTGTTTGACCCCGGGCGGGAAGTACTCGGGGTCGCCGAAGTCACGCAGCCGGACCTCGGGCAACTGCCGTGCCTCAGGCACGTAGTTCGCGAACTCGCTGTTCAGACGCCGGAGTTGGTCGCCTACGGAACGAGCGACGAGGGCCGGGTCGCCGTCCTTGCCGGGCGCTCGTTCCACCGTGATCCGCACCTGCCGGTCGTGCGACTCGTCCTCCACCACCTCCAGGACGAAGCGGCCGGAGACCCAGTCGTGCACGCCGGGTTGTTCCAGGCCCACGGAGACGTTCTCCGGATAGATGTTGGCGCCGAAGTACGACACCGTGAACAGCGACCGGCCGAAGACGTACACGAACGGCAGGCCACGGGAGTCGGTGCCCGCCGCGGCCACCGGGTCGAAGCCGTGGTCCGCGCAGATGCGCAGTATCTCCGCATGAGGGATCACCCCGCCCTCGTCGGCGATGTGATACCGGATCAGCGGAACCCCGCTGTCACCGGTGAACACCAACGTCCCCTCGTGCTGCTCGAAGTAGCGGCTGCCGGGGTCGTACTGGACCAGCGTGGGCAGCCGGGCGTCCCCGAAGACCTCCCGCGCCGCGTCGGGGCGGGCGGCGAAGAAGCGCCGGACCGTGATGCTGAGCGGCGTCTCGTTGCCCAACACGCCCGCGTCCGCGGTGCCGTACAGCGAAGCGGTGTCGCGCACCGGGTCGGACAGCCCCGCCCGCGCGCCGACGATGTCCCGCCACTCCTCGCTGAACACCTCGCCCGCGAAGACGAGTTTGACGGCGTACCGGCTCCAGTCCAGGCCGGACGCGGCGCCCGTGTCGATGACGTCCTTGAGGAAGGGCGGGTAGCCGAGCAGCACCGTCTGGTCGAAACCGGGGGCGAGTTCGGGCAGGACACGCAGGATCTCCTCCGGTTTGTTGCCCGGCGCGACGACGGTGACCGGATAGCCCTTGGCCGACAGCAGCCGCACGCAGCCGGCCGTGAACAGACCGCCCACCCAGGTGCCCAGCGGGAAGCACACCACCGCCAGCGTGCTGCGCTCCGCGGCTCGGAAGGCGTCCGCGAAGATCTGCTCGAAGCGGCGAGCGATGTGCAGTTCGTCGAGCACGGACCGCGGCCACAGGGTCGGCCGCCCGCTCGAACCGGAGGACACGGCCACGATGTCCAGATCCGCCGGGCGACCGTCCCGGCACCGTTCGGCGAGCGGGTAGCGGTGGTGGTACGACTCCTTGTCGGTCAGGGGCAGTGCGCGGAAGGCGTCGAGGGTGCGGACGGCGTCCGGGTCGACGCCGCGCTCGGCGAGGAAGGCGCCGTAGGCCGGCACGGTGGCGGCCACCCGCCGGAACAGCCCCAGGACGTCGGGGGCGGAGACGAGCGAGGTGTCCTCGGCGAACTCCGCCAGGGCGGAGGCGATGCCGCGGGGGCGGTCGGGGTCCAGCACGGCGCCACCATCCACTGGGTCGGGATCGATCTGCGGAGGTGCGACGTTACCGGCAGCGCGACAACCGGTGGGGCCCGCGGCCGTGGCACGGCGCTTGAGGAGGCGGGCATCGGGTAGGTGCTACGACGCCAGGGAAGACACCGCCCCGCGGGAGATCCCATGAGCGTCACCCTCGTCCACCCCCGCCCGAAGTTCCACCCGGCCCCGCTCACCGAGCCGCCGCCGTCGGGCTACCTCCACCTCGCCGCGACGCTCCTGCCGTCGGCGGCGGGCCCCGGCAGGCCGGGCCACAACCGCGACCGGACACTCCTGCTCGACAGGCTGCGCGCCGAGGCCGAGGACCTGGCCAGCCTGGCCGAGGTCAAGCGGGCCTGCGTGTACCGGGCGGCCGCCACGGCACCGGCGATCGGCTGGAACCCGCCGGACGGCCCGCCCCGCGCCCCCCACGACGTGGCCGTGCTGGTGGAGACCAGGACGCCGCGGGACATCCCAGCCGTGCAGCGCGCCGTCGCCTACCGTGACCTGCGCCGACGCCTCGAACACCACGGTCGGGAGGTGCAGGTGTTCACCGCCCGGTGCGGCAAGTGCGTCGCCGACGTCGACCGCACCCGGCAGGGACTGTTCCTCTTCCACTACCTCACGGGCGAGGACCCGCGACGCGTGGCCGAACTCTGGGAGCACCTCACCGGCTGGTACGCCGCCGAGACCGGCCTCGACAACTCCCTGCTGCTCGAACCCCTCGACGCCGACGCCTCTCCCTACACCCACGTCGGGCACGCCCGCTGGGACCTCAGCCTGCCCGGCGCCGCGCTGCGCCAGTTCGGCAGGCCGAGCTTCTACCGCTTCCTGCGGCCCACGCTGCGGGAGAACCACACCACCGCGATACCGGTGCTGTACCACCTCGTACGACTGCAGGACCGCTGACTGCGGCGCCCGAGTCCGCCGGGCGGGGTCAGGGAGTCGTCGCGCGCAGTGTCGCGAAACCGATGAGCGCGGCGACCGCGGCCAGTATCGCGACGCTGGTCAGCGCGGCGGGCAGCGAGAACCAGTCCGCCATGAAACCGATGGCCGGCGGGCCGAGCAGCATGCCGCCGTAGCCGAGGGTGGAGGCGATCGCGACCCCGCTGGGGCCCGCGAGCGTCCCCGCGCGTTCGACGGCGACCGGGAAGAGGTTGGCGAGGCCGAGGCCGGTGACGGCGAAGCCCACCAGGGCCGCCCAGAGGGAGGGCGCCAGGGCGCCGGTCAGCATGCCGGCGGCTGCGGTGGTGCCGCCCACGACGACGGTACGGGTGCGGCCGAGCCGTTCGAGCAGGGTCGTGCCGGTCAGCCGTCCGGCCGTCATGGCGAGCGCGAAGCAGGAGTACCCGAGGGCGGCGGCCCCGGGGGAGCCGCCGAGGTCCTGTTCGAGGTGCAGGGCACCCCAGTCGGCCATGGCGCCCTCGCCGTACGCCGTGCACAGGGCGATGAGCCCGAAGACGACGACCAGACCGCGCGTGCGGGTGTCCGGTCGGCGTGTGCCGTCCTGCGGGGCGGCGGCCGGCCGGTCGGCGGGTCGTGGCGGCTCGATGCGCAGCAGGGCGCGTCCGGCGACGGCGGTCACCAGCAGCCCGACGAGGGTCAGGCCGAAGAGATGCCGGGCAGGGGAGAGGTGCCCGGCGACCAGCCCGCCGAGACCGGCGCCGATCATGCCGCCGAGGCTGAACGCGGCGTGGAAACTGGGCATGATCGGCCGGCGCAGCGTGGTGACGAGGTCGACGGCCGCGCTGTTGAAGGCGACGTTGATGCCGCCGTATGCGGCGCCGAAGAGGAGGAGGACGAGGCCCAGGGCGAGCGCCGAGTGGGTGTGCGGGGGCAGCGCGACGCTCAGCGAGAGCAGGACGCCGCAGACCACGGTCACCGGGTGGCTGCCGAAGCGGCGGCACAGGCGGCCGGTGAGCATCATCGTGACGACCGCGCCGGCGGAGACGCCGAGGAGGGCCAGGCCGAGGGCGCTGGCCGAGGCTCCGGTCTGCTGTTTGATCGCGGGGATGCGGACGACCCAGCCGGCGAAGACGAAGCCGTCCATGGCGAAGAAGACCGTGAGGACGACACGGAGCCGGACGAGGTCGCTTCGGGGGCCCGGCACGGCGCTGTGCGATCGGGCTTTGTTTATTAGCGGCACAAACTCAGGCTAGGCGAGGTCCGACGACGGGGACAAGGGCGGGGTTCGCATCCGGGAAGGGCGGGGCGCGCTTCCGGGGTGGGCGGGCGCGCTTCCGGGGTGGGCGGGCGCGCTTCCGGGGTGGGCGGGCTCGCTTCCGGGGTGGGCGGGGCGCGCTTCCGGGATGGGCGGGGCTCGCTTCCGGGATGGGCGGGGCTCGCTTTCCGGGGTGGGCGGGGCGCGCTTCCGGGAGTGGCCGAGCTCGCTTCCGGGGTGGGCGGGCTCGCTTCCGGGGTGGGCGGGCTCGCTTCCGAGAAGGGCGCGGAAGCGGTAGATCCGCCCGGTCGGCGGGCAGAACCGGACCATGGAGCACGCCAACGTCCCAACGAGCTTGCGGAGGTCGTGACTTGACCGTCATCGTCGGCCTGGTCCATCGTCGGCGCGTCCACCTCGGGGGAGACTCCGCGGGCAGCAGCGGGTCGCAGCTCACCATCCGCCGCGACCGCAAGGTCTTCACCAACGGTCCCTACGTACTCGGCTTCACCACCTCCTTCCGCATGGGCCAGCTCCTGCACCACGCCTTCCAGGCCCCGCACCCCCAGGGCGACCTCGACCGTTTCATGGTCACGACCTTCATCGACGCCGTCCGCACCTGCCTCAAGGAGGGCGGCTGGGCCCGCAAGGACTCCGAACAGGAACAGGCGGGCTCCTTCCTCGTCGGCGTCCACGGCCGTCTCTTCGAGATCCACGACGACTACCAGGTCGGCGAGCCGGCCGCCGGCTATGCCGCCGTGGGCTGCGGCGACGACCTGGCGCTGGGCGCCCTGCACGCCACGGCCGGCCTCGGCCTCAAGCCGCGCGAGCGCCTCACCGCAGCCCTGCGCGCCGCCGACCACCACAGCACGTTCGTCTCAGCGCCGTACACCTTCGCCCGTACACCCCGCTGAACGGCCACCCGACGGCCGGCTCCCCGCCGCAGTGTCTCGGTCGGCCGCAGGTGCGAGGGCCACAACGTGTTTGAGCGGCCCTGATGCGGCCACGCGACATATATGACCCAGTCGAAGCGTGAGACAGAGCGAAAGTACGCCGCTCCGTCGGCCGACGACGCCGCGTGGCTCCGCGAGCTCACCGGCGTGGACGGCGTCGTGTCGGTCGTGGAGCGGGGGTCCGAGGACCTGGACGCCGTGTACCACGACACCGAGGACCTGCGTCTGGCCGGCGCGGCGGCCACGCTGCGGCGCAGGACGGGCGGGCCCGACGCCGGCTGGCATCTGAAGCTGCCCCTGACCGGCGACAGCCGGGAGGAGGTCCAGGCGCCGTTGTCCGAGACGGTCCCGGACGACCTGCGCGACCTGGCCCTCTCCCGGACCCGCGGGGCGCCGCTGACCCCCGTGGTCCGCGTCCGGTCCACCCGCAGCACACGCCGGCTCGTCGGTTCCGACGAGGAGGTGCTGGCCGAACTGACCGTCGACAGCGTCCGCGCCGAGTCCCTGCGCGGCACCACCACCCTGGCCGCCTGGACCGAGATGGAGGTCGAGCTCGCCGAGGACGCCGACCCCGCGGTGCTGGACGTCGTCGACAAGGCACTGCGCAAGAGCGGCATCGACCGGGCGACCCATGCCTCCAAGCTGGCCCGGGCCCTGGAGGAGACGGGACTCGACGGGCCGCGCCTGCCGGACGCCCGCGCCGAGAGGGTCGTACCCGGCTCGGCGGGCGACGAGGTCCTCCGGCACGTGGACGAGCAGGTGCGCACCCTCGTGGCCCTCGATCCCGCGGTACGGCGCGACCTGCCCGACTCGGTGCACCGGTTCCGGGTCGCCTGCCGTCGGCTGCGCAGCGTCCTGCGGTCGTACCGGTCCGTGCTGAGCCGGGAGATCACCGACCCGATCCGCGAGAACCTGAAATGGCTGGGCGGGGAACTGGCCGACGCCCGCGACCGGGAGGTCCTCGCGGAACGCCTCGACGCGCGCGTCGACGCCTCACCTCCCGAGCTGGTCCTCGGACCCGTCGAGGCCCGGCTGCGGGCGTGGCACGTCGCCGGCACCGCCGAGGCGCGCCGACGCACCCTCGACGCCCTGAACTCGCCCCGCTACCTCGCCCTGCTGGACTCCCTCGCCACCCTGACCGAGCAGCCCCCGCTGCGCCGCAAGGCCGCCCGCGAGCCGCGCAAGGCGATGCCCAAGGCGATCCTCAAGGAGTACGACCGCCTTGCCGCGCGCATGGCGCACGCGCTGGACCTGCCGCCGGGCAAGGACCTCGACGCGGCCCTCCACGAGGCGCGCAAGGCCGCCAAGAAGACGCGCTACGCCACCGAACCGGCGCGCGCCTCGCTCGGCAAACCCGCGAAGCGGCTCGGCAAACGCGTCAAGGCCGTACAGCGGGCCCTCGGCGACCACCAGGACAGCGTCGTGGCACGGGACACCCTGCGGAAGCTGGCCGTGGCCGCGCACGCCGCCGGAGAGCCCGGTTTCACCTGGGGGCTGCTCTACGGCCAGGAGCAGGCCGCGGCCGCCGAACGCGAGCGGCAGCTGCCGGCCGTGTGGGCCGACGCATCCAAGCGACGCCTGCGCAAGCGGCTCGCCCGCTGAAACCACGCGCCACCGCGATCACGGTCCCTTACCTTCGAGGGCGACGACGCTTCCACGAGGGGGAGTTGAAATGGCTGCGACGATGCGAGCGGCGGTCTGCGTCCGGGCGGGCGGCCCGGAGGCGCTGGAGGTCCGCGAGCTGCCGGTGCCCGAGGTGCGGGAGGGCTGGAGCCTGGTCCGGGTGAAGGGCGCGGGCCTGAACCGATCGGAGCTGAGGACCCGGCAGGGGCACTCCCCGAGTGTGACGTTCCCGCGTGTGCTGGGAATCGAGTGCGTGGGAGTGGTGGCCGACTCGACCGATCCGCGGCTGCCGGAGGGGACCACGGTCGCGGCGGTGATGGGCGAGATGGGCCGGGAGTTCGACGGCGGCTACGCGGAGTACGCGCTGCTGCCGAACCAGCTGTTGATGCCGCTCGCCACCACCCTGCCCTGGGACGTCCTGGCCGCGCTGCCGGAGACGTATCTGACCGCGCGGGGCTCACTGGACGCGCTGGGCGTCGAACCGGGCGGCCGCGGAAGGTTGTTGATCCGCGGCGGCACCTCCTCGGTGGGAATGGCGGCCGCGTCCATCGCGGCCGGTCACGGGCTGGAGACCGCCGCCACGACCCGGCGGCCGGACAAGACGGACGCGCTCACCGCGGCCGGCGTCGACCACGTACTCCTCGACGACGGTGAGCCGTTGGCGAAGCGGCTGCGCGAGATCTGGCCCGAGGGCCCCGACCATGTGCTGGACCTGGTCGGGGCGGACACGCTCGTCGACTCGCTGCGCCTGGTGCGCCGGGGCGGCACGGTGTGCATGTCGGGCTCGCTCAGCGGCTGGCTGATCCCGGACTTCGAGCCGATCGCCATGATCCCGTCCGGCACCCGGCTCACGGCCTTCCACAGCGACGACATCAAGGGCAGCGCCGGGGCATCGGTGCTCCAGCGGGTGGTCCGGGAGGTCGAGGCCGGGACCTACCGGCCCCACGTGCACCGTGTGTTCGCCCTCGACGAGATCGTCACCGCCCACCGGTACATGGAGGACGACCAGGCCGCCGGGAAGCTCGTGATGCTGCCCTAGGCGCACCGACCTGGGCGCGGTTCACCGACGCTCACGGTGCGCCCAGGCGAGGAAAGAGGGGACGCGTGGGCGGCAGCACGCCGTCCACGGCCGTCACCCGTTCGGCGATCCGCGCCGCCGCCTCCGGGACGAAAGGCTGGAGCTCGTCCCCCAGGACGCGGCAGGCGGTGACCAGCGCGGCGAGGACCGCGTCGAGGCGTTCGGCCGCGTCGGCGTTGCCCTGCCGCTCCGCTCTGGCGAGCTCCCAGGGGCGGGTGGCGTCGATACAGCGGTTGGCCTCCTCCACGATGCTCCAGGCGGCCTGGACGGCCCGGCGGAAGTCGTGGTCGGCCAGCGCGGCGTCGATCCCGCCGGGTGCCGCCCCGCACACCTCCAGCAGCGTGGCCACCGCGAACCGGTCGGCGCCCAGGGCGGGCACCGCGCCGCCGCGGAAACGGTGGACCATGGTCACGACGCGGTGGACGAGGTTGCCCAGGCCGCCGGCGAAGTCCGCGTCGGCGCGGGCGACGAGCCGGTCCCGGGTGAAGTCCGCGTCCCCGACGCGCGGGACCTCGCGCAGCAGCCACCAGCGCACCGCGTCCGTGCCGTAGGCGTCCACCAGGGCCACCGGATCGACGGTGGCACCGCCGGACTTGCTGATCTTGCGGCCGTCCACGGTGAGGTAGTCGTGGACGAGGACGTCGGTGGGCAGCGGCAGCCCTGCCGACAGCAGCACGGCCGGCCAGTACACCGCGTGGAAGCGCACAACGCCCTTGCCCACCAGGTGCGTTCGGCGTTCTCCCGTCACCCACCACTGCTCGTACGCGGGGTCGTCGGTGCCGTAGCCGAGGCTGGTGACGTAGTTGCCCAGGGCGTCCCACCACACGTAGACGACCTGGTCGGGGTCGTCCGGCACGGGGATGCCCCAGCCGTGGGCGCGCGTGTGGGAGCGGGAGACGGAGAAGTCGCGCAGACCGCCGGCGATGAGGGCGAGGACCTCGTTGCGGCGGGCGGCGGGCTCGACGCGCAGGCCGCCGCCGGCGATCAGGTCGTGGAGCCGGTCGGCGTAGCGGGACAGCCGGAAGAACCAGTTCTCCTCCGTGACGGGTTCGGGTGCGGTGCCGTGCTCGGCACACCGGCCGTCGACCAGCTCGTCCTCGGTGTAGAACTGCTCGCAGCCGACGCAGTACAGGCCCGTGTACTCCTTGCGGTACAGGTCGCCCGCCGCGGCGCACCGCCGCCACAGGCGCTCCACGCCGACGCGGTGGCGGGGGTCGCTGCTGGTACGGATGAAGTCGTCGGTCGACAGCGCCAGCGGGGCCCGGAGCGCGGCGAATGCGTCGGCGTTGCGGTCGACCAGCGTCCGGACGTCGACGCCCTCGGCCTCGGCGGCCAGCACGTTCTTCAGGGAGTTGTCGTCCGTACCGGTCACCAGCCGCACCTGGTCGCCCCGTCGGCGGCGGTGGCGGGCCAGCGTGTCCGCCTGTACCAGCTCCAGGGCGAAGCCCAGATGGGGGCGTGCGTTGACGTATGGGACAGTCGTGGTGATGTAGTGCCGTCGTGTGCTCATGTGCCCTCCCGCCGGGTGGCGGGGCCGGGTCCGCACAACGCGGCGAGGCCCCGTCCCGGGGCCTCGGATTCGGTACGCGTCCGTGCTCAGCAGCCCCGTGAGCGGGGCATCATCCGGCGCTGAGGCGAAGGCGTGATCATGGCACCGAGGGTAGTGGCGGCACGTGGCGTCCAGCACACGAATTTTCTTTTCCACGGCTCCGGGACCGCCCATGCCCATACTGCTTCTGCGGCGACGTGGCTCCTGCGGCTTCCGGGGCGACGTGGCTCCTGCGGGCTCCTGCTGCTTCTGGGGCGATGTCGGCGCACCTCGTGCCGCCCCTAGCGCCGGGGATCCACCTGGATCTTCGGTCCCGGTCCGGCCCCGGCCGGTCGTCCTCCCGCCAGTACCGCCCCGACCTCCGTCAGCCCCACCGTCGCCGCCACCAGCGGCCGGGGATCCACCGACCCCTCGGCGTACGCCCGGACGGCGGCGGCCAGGCCGGGGGAGGCGGACAGGATGCCGATCGCGGTCACGTCCTTCAGGACGAGTGCGCGGGTGTCGACCCCACTGGGTTCGCCGGACAGTCCGATGTAGACCACAGAACCGCCCGGCTCCACCAACTCCACCGCCCTGCGCGGCAGATGGGCCGCGTTCGTGGCGTCGACGACCGCGTCGAAGGGGAGGTCGGGGACGGAGTCCTCCGGCCACACGTGCGCGAAGCCCAGCTCGCGCGCGAACGACAGGGACGCTTCGGTGAGACCGGCGAGGTGCACCTCCGCGCCGGTGACGCGCAGGAACATCGCGGTCAGCAGCCCGATCGTCCCCGGCCCCAGGACGAGGGCCCGGTCGCCGGGGCCCGCGGCCGTGGCCCGTGCGGCGCGCAGCGCGTTGCCGCCCGGCTCCACCAGGGCCCCGAGCGTGGCGTCGACGGAGTCGGGCAGGGCGTGCAACGAGGAGGCGAGCACGGCCAGTTGCTCCGCGAGGGCGCCGGGCCGGCCGCCGCGGATGCCGACTTCGTGCCGTTTCTCGCACACGTGCTGCAGACCCCGCAGGCAACGGCGGCAGGCGCCGCAGCCGAGCATCGTGTCGCCCATGACCCGGCGGTCCAGCCACGCCGGGTCGACGCCGTCGCCGACCGCCGTGACCCGGCCCGCCCACTCGTGCCCCAGCCGCATCGGATACGCCGAGTGCCCCTGGTGGAGGTAGGCCATCGCACCGGTGAAGAACTCCATGTCCGTCCCGCAGACGCCCACCCGCTCCACGTCCACCACGGCTTCGCCCGGTCCGGCCACCGGCGCCGCGACGTCGAGGACTTCGTACGCCCCGGGCGCGGTCAGCACGAAAGCCCTCACCGGCGACTGCCCGGCAGGCCCACAAGACGCCGTCCCCCGGCGGCGGTCGAGCCGCGCCCGCCGGGGGACGTCGCGATGTCGTACGTCTGGATGTGCCTCATGGTGATCCAGAATGTAGACGGTCGCACCGATGGCCGGAAGAGGCCCGGAGGTGACCCTCCGGACGTTGGGCTCCAGCGGCTCCCGGGTGGGCCGGGAGTCGCACGGAGCCCACCCGGGAGCCCGCGCCGCCGTAGGGGGATCAGGCGGTGTGCAGCGTCAGCCCGTACCGGTTGAGGATCTCGTTGACGGGCTGGTACCAGGTCTCGCCGCCGGAGCTGCAGTTGCCCCAGCCGCCGGAGGTGACGCCCTGTGCCTGGTCGCCGCTGATGAAGGAGCCGCCGGAGTCGCCCGGTTCGGCGCACACGCTCGTCTTCGTCAGCTGGTTGACGGCACCCTGGCTGTAGTTGACGGTCTCGTTCTTGGCCAGGACGGTGCCGCAGTGCCAGTGGCTGGTGGAGCCGGAGCGGCAGATCGAGGCGCCGACGGGGGCCTCGGCTGAGCCGCGGACCAGCTGGTCGGAGACGGTGCCCCAGCCGAGCACGACCGGGACGGTCCACCAGCCGCTGCCGACGTTCACCCAGGCGTAGTCGTTGTCCGGGAACGAGGAGCCCTGGAAGTTGCCTATGTAGGAGCCGTCCCAGCCGTACACCGCGCCGGTGTGCTGGTCGCAGTGCCCGGCGGTGATGAAGCCCCCGTACACCGAGAAGCCGATGGAGCAGCGGACGTTGCCCGTGTAGTAGGGGTCGCCGCCCACGGTCCCGGCGGCGAAGGTGCGCGGCGCCGCGGCGGTCTCCTCGACGGTGACGGGCCCGGCCTGGCGGGCGCGGGCCAGGAACGCCCGGACATCGTTGTCAGAGCGGTGTGCGGCGACGACGTCCACGACGACTTCATTGGCTTTGGGGTCGACGTACCAGCTGCTGACCCCGGCGGGCGCGGACAGGGCGTCGATGCGCGCCTTCGTCGCGTCCAGCCGGCGCGCGCTGTGCTCCACGGTCCGCACGGTCGCGCCGGTCGCGCGGACGGCCTCGGTGTTCGCGCCGCGGGTGACGGCGACGGTGAGCCGGCCGGTGGACGGGTCGAACCAGGAGCCGCCGTAGGAGGTTCCCGCGGCCCGCTTGGCCTTGCGCTCCACGGCCGTGGCGGTCTTCTCGGCGGCCAGTCGGGCCCTGGCCTGCTTGTCGGTGAGGCCGAGGTCGTGCCGCATCGCGGTGAGGAGGGAGGCGGAGGCGGGTGCCTCGGAGGAGGAGTGTGCGGGGGAGTCCGCGGCGGAGGCCGGAAGGCTGCTCGCGGTGGCCCAGGTGCCGACCAGGAGGAGAGCGGACAGGCCGGTGCGCAGGGATGTGATGCGTCTCAAGGGGGTGCCCCTTCGTTGTTCCAGCAGGGTGGGGGTGGAACAGCAGAACGGTGAGAGCGCTCTCAGGGGGGTGCGCCGCAGATCCTAGCGGGTGATCATGGTCAGGTCTATGCCAATCCCATGAGGAAATCGGCGAGTTGGCGGCCCTGGGATCTCGGTGCGCTTAGCAGCCCCGTCCTCCTCCCGAAAGGCTTCGTCGATCCGGCTTGTCCGATTTCATCGGCGCGCGCACGCTGGTCTCGGAGGACCCTCGCCGCGTGAATAGAGCGCAAGAACTCATCAGCGTCCCCGTGGTCTGCGTGTTCGCCGTGTTCCAGCGCTTCGTCGTCGGCGGTCTCACCGCAGGCAGCGTCAGGGGCTGACGAACGCCACGTCCGGCCTGCACCGGTCACTCGTCGTCCAGCACCCGGTCGTCCAGGTGGGCGCCGTAGAAGGCGCTCTGACGGGCCATCACGGTGCGCATCGACGTGCCCCGCGGTACCCCGTACACCGTCCCCGGAAAGTCCAACTCGCGTTGCACCTGCCACAGTTCCTCGTGCTGCTCCGGTGCGAAGAGCCGTGCCGGGTCGCCCGCCGCGATCCAGCCGATGGGGACCACGGCGCCGGGCGCGAGCCGGGAGCCCACGTGCAGCACGCTGTTGATGCGCAGTTCGGCCCCCGCGCCCGCCACCGAGCCCGGGAACAGCGAGGCACCCGTGGCGACGAAGACCTCGTCCTCGACGACCGCGCCGTTGACATGGGTGTGCGGGCCGATCAGCACGGCGTCGCCGATCACGGCCGGATGCCGGGCCCGTCCGCGCACGAGCGCGTGCTCCATCACCACCGTGTCCGCGCCGACGCGCACCTCCCCGTCCTCGGCCGTCAGCACCGCGCCGTGCAGCACCCGGGCGCCCTCACCCAGGACGACCGCCCCGCACAGGGTCGCGCCGGGCGCCACGTACGCGGAGTCGGGGACGAGCGGCCGCCGCCCGCGGTGTTCGATCAGCATGGGCGATGAGCCCCTTTCCGTGCTGAGTGGTCCGATGTGGTCCGATGCGCGCAGACTAGCCCGGGCCACCGACAGCGTCGCGGCGGGCTGTGGAGAACCCCCGGGTGAGACGGGGGAGCGCCGTGTTCCGCCGGGAGGTGTACGTCCATAATCTCGCGTCCGTGACCACAACCGGCTGGAAGCATCCGCCCGGCGGCGGGTCGGCGGTGGTGCGGCGGAATGCGTAGCGGCCCACCGCCCGTGCGGAGCGTCCTCGGCGCTCCCCTCACCGCCCGCGCCCGGGCCGAACTCGCCCACTGCCTGCTCGGTTTCCCCCTCGCCCTGGCCGGCTTCCTCCCGGTGGCGGCGTTCCTGGCCCTCGGCGCCGGCCTCACCGTCTCCCTCCTCGGTGCCGTCCTCGGCCTCCTGCTGATCGTCACGGCGATCGGCCTCGCGCGTGCCCTCTCCGGCGTGCACCGTCGTCTCGCCGCGGCGCTGCTGGGGGAGCGGGTGCCGGCGCCGGCCCGGCCGCGGCCGGGGGGAGGGGCGTTCGCGCGGCTGGACGCCCGGCTGCGGGACGCGGCGGGCCGGCGGTCGGTGGCCTACGTCCTGGTGAAGCTGCCCGTCGCCGCCTTCGGCATGTACGCGGCCGGCTGGTGGCTCGCCGGCCTGATCGACCTCGCCACACCCCTGCGCTGGGCCGCCTTCGGCCAGCGGGACATGCCGACGATCACCCCGGTCCCGATCGGCGGCGGAGCCCCGTACAGCACCTCCCTCGCCGGCACCTTCGTCGCGGCGGCCGCCGGGGCGCTCATCCTGCTGACGGCGCCCTGGTGCACGCGGGGCGTGGTCGCCGTCGACCGCTGGCTGATGCGGGCCCTGCTCGGCCCCGGCGAACTCGCCGAGCGGGTACGGAGCCTGGAGGAGACCCGTGCCCTCGCCGTCGACGACTCGGCTGCCCTGCTGCGCCGCCTGGAACGCGACCTGCACGACGGGGCGCAGGTGAGGCTGGTCGCGCTGGCCCTGAGCCGGACACGGCCAGGGAGCGCCTGGGCGCGGACGGCGACCCGGTGGCCGACCCCGGCCGGGTGCGGCAACTGATCGAGCTGGCGCACCGCAACGCCACCGAGGCCCTGACCGAGCTGCGCGACCTGGCCCGCGGCCTCCACCCGCCCGCCCTCGACGACGGTCTGCCCGACGCCCTGGCCACGCTCGCGGCGCGCAGCACCCTCCCCGTGGAGCTGGCCGTCGACGTGCCCGAGCGGCCCACCCCCGCCATCGAGACCATCGCCTGCTTCTGCGCCGCCGAACTGCTCACCAACGTCATCAGACACAGCGGCGCCCGCCGCGCCGCACTGCAAGTCAGCCGGCGGCACGGCGCGCTCCGGCTGTGCGTCACCGACGACGGGCACGGCGGAGCGCGGGCGGGGACCGGCAGCGGCCTGACGGGGCTGACGCAACGCGTCCGTACGGTCGACGGCACGCTGGAGATCACCAGTCCGGTGGGCGGGCCGACGACGGTGACGGTGGTGCTGCCGCTGCGTGCATGAGTAGCCTGCGTCACCATGACGCGCGTCTGGTTGCCGCCCCTGCTCTTCGCCCTGTGCGGCTCGGCCCTGGCGACGGAGCTCGCCCTCGACGGCAGCCCCGCCGAGGCCACGGCACTGCTGCTGGTGTTCCTGGTGCTGGCGGCCGTCAACTCGCCCCTGATCTTCCCGAGGTCGGTCGACGCGCAGGAGGCGCAACGCCGCAGCGCCGCCGACGGCCGGCCCGTCGTCTACTGGCGGCCGGGCTGTACGTACTGTGTGCGGCTGCGCCTCCGGCTGGGCCGTCGTGCCCGGCGGCTGCACTGGGTGAACATCCGGCGGGACCCCGCCGGGGCGGCGGTGGTGCGGGCCGCCAACGACGGCAACGAGACCGTGCCGACTGTCGTCGTGGCGGGCCGGCCGCACACCAACCCCGATCCGGAATGGGTGCGCCGACAGCTCTCCTCCGCCACGTGACCGGCCTCGCCGCACGACTGCGGCACGTGTACTGGATCGGCGGCGGCAGCGGTGCGGGCAAGTCGACGGTGGCCCGCCGGCTCGCCGACCGCCACGGCTGGCGGCTGTACGCGACCGACGACGCGATGCCGGACCACGCCGCCCGGACCACACCCGACGAAGCGCCCTTCCTGCACGCGTTCATGGCCATGGACATGGACGAGCGATGGGTGGACCGGCCGCCGCACGTCATGCTGGAGACCTTCCACTGGTTCCGCGGCGAGGGCTTCGGGCTGATCGTGGAGGATCTGCTGCGGCTGCCGCGGCAGCCCTGCGTCGTCGTCGAGGGTTTCCGGTTGCTGCCGCGCCTCGTGCGGCCGCTCCTCGCCGCTCCCGAGCACGCGGTCTGGCGCCTTCCCACCCCCGACTTCCGCCAGGCCGCCTTCCGGAACCGCTCGGCGCCCGGCGAAGGGTTCCTGTGGAGGACCAGCGACCCGGCGCGGGCCGGCCGCAACCTCGCCGAACGCGACGGCCTGTTCACGGAGCGCCTGCGGGCGGAGACCGAGCGGCTGGGTCTGCGTGCGATCCCGGTCGATGCCGGCATGACGGAGGACGCCCTCACCGAGGAGGTGACCACGGCGTTCCGGCTCTGAGCGCGGGTCAGAACCAGTGCAGGCAGTGCGGGGTGCGCTCGGCCGCGAAGAGCGAGTCGGCGAGGGCGGCCGCGCCCGGACGGTGGGCCCGGATGTGTCCGGCCCGTATGAGCGTGCCCGGTGTGGTGCCGCCGAGGTAGACCGAGCCCAGGTCGCTGATGTCCAGCGACAGGTCGGGTTCCCGGTCCGTCGGGACGCAGTCGGCCTTGCCGTCCCGGACCGACAGCAGGTGGCGGGCCCGCTCGCCGAGGAAGGGGTCGTCGACGTCGAGGACGAGCTCGCCGTCCGTGAACCAGCCACGCGCGGTGAGCGCCCGCGGGACGTCGAGCAGCCGTACCCAGAGCCAGTCGGTGTGGTCGCTGTCCTGGCCGGCCCGGAAGTCCGCGAGCTGCCAGCGCAGCGGGTGCTCGGGCGGGACGTGCTTGAAGACGACCTG
Source organism: Streptomyces sp. C1-1 (assembly GCF_050214755.1). Classification (NCBI taxonomy): domain Bacteria; kingdom Bacillati; phylum Actinomycetota; class Actinomycetes; order Kitasatosporales; family Streptomycetaceae; genus Streptomyces; species Streptomyces sp. C1-1. The sequence goes on from NZ_CP189826.1 coordinate 8,740,576, forward strand.
AGTGACCAGGTCGTGTCCGAGGACGAACCGGGCCAGGGCCGTGAAGACGGCGTCGTCGGTGGCGATCGTCTCGTCGACCGTCAGGGTGCCGGAGTCGACCGAGTAGCTCGCGTACCCGTCGGGGACGCCGTCGGTGCCACGGTGGACGGCGACGTAGCGCGCCGCGGGCGCGATCGGCGGCTGTCCCGCGCGCAGGGCCCACCAGCGGTGCGGCCGGGACAGCGCGCCGGGCTGGGTGCGGCGGTAGCGGTCGTAGACCTCCTCGAGGACGTCGCCGCACTCGGCACGCCGCAGCACCTCGACCGAGCCCGTTGGGGCGTCGGCCGATCCGCGCGCCCGGGGGAGGGCGAGGGCCGCCCGGTGGCGCGGCACCGTCAGCCGCTGCGTGTATGTCGCGGGCCCGTAGCCGAACCTGCGGTAGATCAGGGCCTCGGAGGCCAGCAGCACCGAGAGGAACTCGCCGCCGGCCCGCAGTCCGGTGAGCTGATGCCGCATCATCGCGCTGAGCACGCCCTGGCGTCGGTGCGAGGGCAGGACGCCGACGGCGGTCACCCCGGGGGCCGGGACGACGGACGCACCGGGCAGGGTGAGTTCGAAGGAGTAGGACGCGGCGGTGCCGACGGGCCTGCCGTCCGCCGTGCGGGCGAGCAGGCCGCGGTCCATCTCCAGCGCCGACCACCAGACCCCGCCGCCCCCCTCGGCCGGTGTCTCCGGGAAGAGTCCGAACGCGGCGTGGAGCGTGTCCACGAAGACGTCGATGTCCTCGTCGCTGGTGGAACGGATCTCCATCGCTGCCGCCGCCTCCTCGAAAACACCGGCACCACGACGCGTGGTGTCCCGCCACCATGCGGTGTCCCCCCGTGGCGGGGTCAAGCGAATTACGGGATCATGCCGGTCATGCGCGTCGTGATCGCCGAGGACGCAGCCGTGCTGCGGGAACTGCTCGCCCCGATGCTCACCGAACGCGGCCACGACGTGTGCGCGGCCGTGGGCGACGCCGACGCGCTGCGGACGGCCGTGGAGCGACACGGGCCGGACGTCACCGTCGTGGACATCAGGATGCCGCGCTCGGGGTGTTCCCCGCCCCACTTCATGAAGGTGCGGATCGCGGTCGGCGCGCAGTAGAGGATCGACACCCGGTACTTCTCGATGATCTCCCACCAGCCGATGTCCGCCGCCGTCCAGAAGACGTCCCGTTCCGGCTTGACGTCGAAGCCACACCTGCATGTCGCCTTTTCGGGCACGCGGCCCGCTCCCGGGTCCGTACCGGCGCCGATCCGGGGTACCCGGCACCCCGTTCACGAGCCCGACGACCAGTTCTGATGAAAGGGAGGCACAGTCATGGCCAAGGTCAAGGAAGCGGTCGAGGTCGCCGTCCCGGTCCACACCGCGTACAACCAGTGGACCCAGTTCGACGAGTTCCCGAAGTTCATGGAGGGCGTCGAGGAGGTCACCCAGGTCGACGACACGCACAACCACTGGACCACCAAGATCGGCAACGTGCGCCGGGAGTTCGACACCGAGATCGTGGACCAGCTGCCCGACGAGAGGATCGCCTGGCGCACGATCGGCGGCGACACCAAGCAGATGGGCATGGTGCACTTCGAGAGCCTCGACGACCTGCACACCCGTGTGGAGCTCGTCATGGAATTCGAGCCGAGCGGGACCGTCGAGAAGGCCGCCGACGCGCTCGGCATGGTGGACCGACGGGTCAAGGGCGACATGAAGCGGTTCAAGGAGTACATCGAGGAGCGCGGCGGTGAGACCGGCTCCTGGCGCGGCCGGATCACCCCGGGATGAGAGCGGCACGCGGCACGGAGCCCGTCGGCCGGGGCCGAAACCCCGCCGACGGGCTCCGCCCCGCGAGCGGCGGCCGGTCCACGCGGGGCCCGTTTCAGCGGCCGCGGCCGGGTACTCGGCAGGCGTGGACGCCACCCGGCTCTCGCTGCGCGAACGTTTCATCCTCAAGGACATCGAGCGCAGGCTGCGGCGCGACCCGCGACTGAGGCACCGTATGCGGGCCGGGCGCGGGGTCCGTTCCTTCTGGCTGCCGCCGACGGTGACGCTGTCGGGCGCAGCCTCCCTCCTCCTCCTGGTCGTCGGCATCCGCACCTCCGATCCCGGGGTCATCCGGGCCTTCGCCGGCCTGTGGCCGCTGACCCTGATCCAGGGCTTCCGCCTGCTGCGCCGCTGGACGGAGCCCCAACACGTACCACCGCCCCCGCTGCGCTGACCCCCCGGCCGACGGCGGGCGCTTCGGCGGGCCCGCCCGGGGAACCCGGCGGCCATGAACACGTACGCAGCCGAGCAGCGGTCGTACTGGATCGACACGGCACCCCAACGAGACCCCCACCCGCCGCTCGAGCGGGACACCACCGTCGACGTCGCCGTGATCGGCGCGGGCATCGCGGGCCTCAGCACGGCCTGGGAACTGGCCCGCAGCGGCCGCAGCGTGGCGCTCGTGGAGGCCGACCGGATCGCCGCCGGAGTCACCGGCCACACCACCGCCAAAGTGAGCGTGCTGCACACCCTCGTCTACGAGCGGCTGCGCCGCACCCGGGGCGAGGAAGCGGCGAAGCTGTACGCGCGGTCCCAGACCGAAGCCGTCCGCCACGCCGCCGAGACGGCCCGCGAACTCGGCATCGACTGCGACTGGGAGGAGACGGCGGCCTTCACCTACACCGAGGACCGGGAGCGCGTCGGTGAACTCGAGGCCGAGGCGGAGGCCGCCCGGGCGGCCGGTCTGCCCGCCGACTTCGTCACCGAGACGGATCTGCCGTTCCCGGTCGAGGGCGCGGTCCGGGTGACCGGGCAGGCGCAGTTCCACCCCCGCAAGTACCTCCTCGCCCTCGCCGACGACCTGCGGCGGCAGGGCGTGTCGATCTACGAGGGGACACGTGTCGTCGGGCTCAAGGAGGGCGAGCCCTGCCGTCTGACCACCGAGGCCGGGGTCACCCTGAGCGCCGACGACGTCGTGGTCGCCACGCACTACCCGATCTTCGACCGGGCCATGCTCTTCACCCGGCTCTCCCCGCGCCGCGAACTCGTGTGGGCCGCCCCCGTCCCCGCCGACCTGGACCCGCACGGCATGTTCATCACCCCCGAGCAGGGCACCCGCTCGGTGCGCACGGCCCCGTACGCCGACGGACAGCGGCTGCTCATCGTCACCGGTGAGCACTTCGCCCCCGGTACCGCCGACGTCGAAGAGCGCTTCGAACGGCTCGCCGGCTGGGCCGTGGAACGCTTCGGGAAACTCGACTTCACCCACCGCTGGGCCACGCAGGACAACGACTCCACCGACTCCGTACCGCTCGTCGGACCGCTGCCCACGGCGGGCCGCCACACCTACGTGGCCACGGGCTTCGGCGGCTGGGGCATGAGCGGCGGCATCATGGCCGGCCGGCTGCTCAGCGACCTGATCACCGGCCGGAGTTCACCGTGGAGCGGGCTCTACGACCCCCGTCGGCTGGGCACCGTCGTCCGCGAGGCGCCCGCCTTCCTGCGCCACCAGGCCCACGTGGCCCGGCACTTCGTCGGCGACCGGCTGCCGTCGGTGTCCGGCGGCGGCTCGGTCGACGACATCGCACCGGGGGACGGGGCGGTCGTCCTGGCCGGCGGACACCACTGCGCGGTCCACCGCGACGAGTCCGGCGAGCTCCACGCCGTCGCCGCCCGCTGCACGCACCTGGGCTGCCTGGTCGCCTTCAACCGCGCCGAGCGCACCTGGGAGTGCCCCTGCCACGGCTCCCGCTTCGACCCCGACGGCAAAGTCGTCCAGGGGCCCGCGACGAGGCCCCTGGAGCGGCGGGAGACGTGACCGTCGGAAGAGGCGGCCGCGGCCGATGACGCGGGGCCCGAAGGTGCCTGCCGGCAGGCACCTTCGGGCCGGTGTCACACGTGCCGGTGGTCGATGCCGAGCAGACTCGCCGCCGCGCGGAAGTCGGCGGCACGATGGCCGACCGCCAGGGACCAGTGGTGGCCCACACCGGTGGCGCTCCAGGCGTCGACCCACTCGCCGGGGTCACGGCCGAAGTCGACACGGCTGGTGGTGTTGCCGATCTCCAGCAGCGGGCCGGGGGCGACCGTGCCCTCGGAGGTGACGAAGGAGAGGCTGCCGTCGGCGTCCTGGCCCAGACCGAGCAGCGTCACCGGGCCGTGCTGGACGTCGAACTCCACGCTGACGCCCCAGCCGCGCTTGCCGTGGTAGACCCCGAGCCCGCGCAGCAGCGGGTCGCGGGCGCTCACGGCGAGATGGGCGGGCCCGTCGTGCCCCATCTCCACTACGCCGTCCTCGAAGTTCAGTGCCTGGATCTCGGTGAAGGAGCCGCCCGCGCCCACGCTCTGCGAGGCCAACTGAGCGACGCTCGTGCGCAGTTCGTACTCGCCCGCCGCCGGTACGCCCCGGGCGGTGAGCAGGGAGGCGCCCAGGATCATGCCGGCGCCGAGCCGCTCGTGCAGCTCGCCGTCGAGGCCCCGATGGTAGTACGCGAGAGTGTCCAGGCCGAAGTCCTCCACCAGCCGGTCCAGCGCCACGGACACGGTCGCGCCCCACGCGAAGTCCTCGTCCACCACGCTGTCGTCGAGCGTGAAGACCCGGCGGGCCAGCTCCATGCGCTCCCGGGTCTCCCCCTCGCTCACCCGCTCCACCCGGTGGCGCAGATCGTCGAACTCCAGCACCTCCACGTGCGAGCCGAACGTCGTGGACAGCAGGGTCGGATCGGTCGACACGTCCAGCATGCCGGGATACAGGTGCCCCATCAGGCCGTGCCGGGCGTGCCGGAGCGCGGCGCGGACGTGCGCGGCCCTCACCCACTGCTCGATCCGCCGCCAGGCGGACTCCTGCCGCAGCCAGCCCGACACCGACCGGAAGGGGACGCGGGCCCGGCGGAAGACGTTGCCGACTTCGGGCACCGAGCACTGGGCGCAGTACGCCAGCCAGGCACCCGTGTCGAAGCGGGCGTGGTCCATCCGCTCGGTCGGCTGCAGGTCGACGACCAGGACGGGAGTGTGGGAGCGGCGGGCGACCGGCAGCACCATCGACGACGTCAGATACGTCGTCAGGAACAGCACGATCAGATCGCAGTCCGTGCGGCGCAGCCGCTCGGCCGCGGCGGCGCCCTCCTCGGCGTCGGAGACGAAGCCGACGTCGGTCACCTCCGCGTCCATCCGCCGCAGCCGCTCGGCGACGTAGCCCGCCGACTCCTTCAACTGCGGCAGCAGATCGGGGAACTGCGGCCAGTAGGTGCCGAGCCCGCCCGCCACCAGCCCGATCCGGGGGCGGCGGCGGGTCACCGGGGGGAGCAGATCGCGCAGTACGGCGGCGCGGTCCTCGCTCGCGGTCGGGGTGTCGGTCGTTGCCATCGTCGGTGCTCCTTGTGAGGTCCGCGCCCCGGGTGGGGACCGCTGCGGCGTTCAGGCCCCGGCCACACCCAGGTCCGCCGGTGCGGGTGCCGCCCGAGGGGTACGGCGGACCAGGACACGGACGATGTACACGCCCGCGACCGCCGACGCCGCCATGCACAGGGTGATCGACCAGAGGAGGAGGGACGCGCTGTACTCCATGAGGGCCGGCGTGACGAACGCGACGCCCGCGAAGACGCCCCGCGACAGGGCGTAGGTCAGACCCTGGGTGGTGCCCCGGGTGTCCGGGGGCAGGATGAGCTGCGACCACACCTTGTAACTCGCCTCGCCCGCGAAGGGGTTGGAGATCTGGTACAGCACGAAGAAGACGAGCATCCCGGCCAGGGCGCCGGCGGTGAGCGAGGCGATGCAGAAGGCGAGGATCTGCACGAGCGTGAACACGTAGAACAGCCGGTCGCGCCAGGGGGTGTCGGCCAGGCGCACGAAGACGAAGGTCAGCACCAGCGCGATCGGCAGGAAGGCCAGGTTGATACCGGTGGCCAGGCTCTGCGAGGCGCCGCTCACCGTCACCAGCAGATACGTCCCGAACTGGCCGAAGGTGTTGGCTCCGATGCCCCAGGTGACGTAGTAGAGGAAGGTCAGGGCCATCGGCAGCAGAGCGGCACGGTTCCACACGTTCTTCAGCGCGGTACCACGCGGCGCTTCCAACACGGCCGCCTCCTGGGCCACTTCGGCGACGGAGGGTTCGTCGGCCAGCTCCAGCCGGGAGCGCAGCTGCCAGGTGACCAGCGCCGCGACGGCCAGATGGCCGGTGATGCAGCGAGCCCCGGTCATGCCGGTGTCCGACAGCAGATAGCCGAGGAAGATGACGACGACGATGCCGGCCACCCACATGACCTGCGTGAAGGACACCAGACGGGCCCGGCCGTCGGCAGGGGCGGCGTCGGAGACGACGGCGAGGGAGGTCGGCAGATCCGCGCCGGCCGCCAGGCCCGCGACGAGCACACCGCCGAAGAGGACGACGTCGTTGGGCGCCAGGGTGATGACGACCGCGCCCAGCGCGAAGCAGAAGATGTCCCAGTTGTAGACGCGGCGGCGGCCGAACATGTCGGCGAGCCGCCCGCCGACGAGGGAGCCGACCGCGATGCAGCCGGTGACGATCGCGCTGATCGCGCCCGCCATCCACACGCCCATGTGGTAACTGTCGCGGTAGATGGCCAGGTTGACGGCGATGCTGACGATGAGGGCGGCATCGAGGTAGGAGGCCATGCCCGACAGGGCGGCGACCTTCCACAGGTGTTTGGGGATGGGTTGTTCGGCGTGCGCGGGGGAGCTCGTGGCTGAGGCCATGATGCGACTCCGTCGTCTGGGGAATGGCCGAGCGGAGGGGAACGTCGCGACTCTGCGGCCGGGTGGGCCGGGGGGCCGAGTCACAGTGACTGTAGGAGCCGAAAAACGTTCCAACAAGACGTGGCGCACGTAATGGCTGCGAAAGAGGGAACCGAGCATCGGTCAGGTCACCACGCTGGTGGGCTTCCTGCCGGTGTTCTACCGTGAACCGCGTATAGAACGTTTTTGATCCGTGAGAGCCTCCGAGCCGCCGCCGGAAGGACCGCATCCGTGATCTCATCCGCCCTGCAGCAGCTGTTCGACGACCCTCCCCGGGACTTCGGCCCCACACCGCTGTGGTGGTGGTCGGGAGCGAAGGTCACGCGCGAACGCCTCGCCTGGCAGATGCGCCGGTTCGCCGAGGGCGGCGTCCACAACCTCGTGGTCATCAACCTGGCCCCCGCCGGGCCCGGTTTCGGTGCCCCGGCCGACGACCCGCCGTGGTTCGGCGAGGAGTGGTGGGCCCGCTTCACCGACGCCTGCGCCCTCGCCCGCGACTCGGGCATGCGCCTGTGGTTCTACGACCAGATCGGGTTCTCCGGCGCCAACGTCCAGGGCGGGGTGACCCGCCTGCACCCCGAGGCGGCCGGGCTCGCGCTGCGCCACCGCTGGACGACCGTCTCCAACGGCACGGTGGCGGTGGGCGGTTCGGAGACCCTGGTGGGCGCCTACGCCGCCGACGGCCGGCGCCTGACCGGCAACAGCACAGGCAACAGCACCGCCAACAGCACCGGCACCGGCACCGGTCGGATCGCGGCCCCCGACGGCACCCGGGTCGAACTCGTCACCGCCGTCCCGACGGCCTTCGACTACCTCGACCCTGACTCCGTCGGCCTGCTCATGGACGCCGTCCACCACGAGTTCGACCGCCGTGTGCCCGAGTACCTGGGCAACGTCGTCGCGGGAAGCTTCCAGGACGAACTGCCCGCCACCAACTCCTGGAGCACCCGCTTCCCCAAGGAGTTCCTCGCCCGCCGCGGCTACGACCTCCTCGACCACCTCCCCGCCCTCTTCGACGCCGACCCGCCCGACGGCCCGCGGTCCGCGAAGATCCGCGCCGACTACTACGCCGTGCGCGCCGAACTCACCGAGGAGGCGCTGTTCAAGCCGCTCGCCGCCTGGCACGGGGAACGCGGCATGCTCCTGGGCTGCGACCAGAGCCACCCCGCCCGCTCCGGCTACCCGGCCCAGTCCACCCAGATCTACACGGACTACTTCCGCACCCACCGCTGGTTCAGCGCCGCCGGCAGCGACCACCACGGCGACTCGAAGGTGCACTCCTCCATGGCCCATCTCTACGGCCATGAACGGGTGTGGATCGAGGCGTTCCACTCCTCCGGCTGGGGCGGCACCCTGGAGGACACCTACGACTGGCTGCTGCCGTTCCTGCGCAGCGGCGCCAACCTGTACAACCCGCACGCCAGTTACTTCGGCACCGCGGGCGGCTGGTTCGAGTGGGCGCCGCCCTCCACCGACTGGCGCCAGCCGTACTGGCGGCAGTACCCGGCCTTCTCCCGCGCCGTCGCCCGGATCTGCTCGATCATGTCCTGGGGCACCTACAGCGCCGACGTCGCCGTCCTGCACCCCACCGCCACCATGCAGGCCCTCATCCCCCTGGACGCACCCGTCCGGCACTTCGGCGACGGCCGCCTCGGCGAGGGCCACACCGACGTCGACGAGACCCAGCACCACTACCTGGAGCTCTGCGGCACGAACAACTGGCTCCGGCCCCGGACGGGCGCCCTCGACCGGCACGGCATCTCCTTCGACGTCATCGACGACGCCTCGGTGCAGCGCGCCGCCGCCACCGAAGGAGCCCTGCGCGTGGGGGAGTCGGCCTACAGCGCGGTGCTGCTGCCCTCGGCGACGGTCCTGGAGGAGGGCACGGCACGACGGCTGACCGAACTGCTCGACGCCGGCGGCCGGGTGGTGGCCGTCGGCCGCCTCCCCGAGGCCGCGGCCGGACTGGCCGGCGACGACTGCGCCGTGGCGGCCCTGACCGCGCATCCGAGGCTGCTGCGGGCGACGGACGCCGAGGCGGGCGCGAAGGCCGTCGAGGACGCCGCGGGCCACGCGACGGCCGACGTGCCCCTGCTCGTCCGGCGGCGGGGCGAGCAGGCCGTCGCCCTGGTGACGGCGGCCTTCCCCGACGCCCGGGCCCAACCGCCCAAGGGCGACCACACCATCGACCCCGCGCGCTACGCCCGCACCAGGACCGTCACCGTACGCGCTCCGGTCGCCGAGGCCGAGGTCTGGAACCCCGCGACCGGCACCCGGCACCCCGCCCACGTCACCGTCTCGCCGCACGTGTCGGCCATCGAGGTCTCGCTGGACGGCGCCCCGGCCGCCCTCGTCGTATGGCGCGAGGGCGACCCGGTGGCCCGCGGCACGGCACGACGGCGCGAGCCGGCCCGGACGATCGACCTCTCGACCGGCTGGCAGGGCCGCCTCGTCCCCACCCTTGACAACACCTGGGGCGACCTCGCCCTGCCTGCGGACTCCGCCGTCGACCAGCCACAGATCTGGACCATGGACTGGACGGAGAACGACACCGGCTGGGGACGGACGCGGGCCACCTACGGCAACCGTGTCCGCCATCTGCCCCCGGTACCCGCCGACCGGGCCCCCGACCCGCTGGACCGTGCCACCGTCGCACGCGTCCTGACGGGCGAACTGCCGCTCGTGCCACCCGAGGAGAGGTGGGCGGTGTCGCTGTTCTCGTCGAGCCGCGGCATCCCCGACCCCGACGGTCTGCTCGGCAACAAGGGCCTGGTGACGGAGGAGTTCGTACGGGTCCCGGTGCCGGGCGCCGGGACCGTCGCCCGCGTCAGGACCATCGTCGAGACCGACCACCGCGGGTCCGCCGACCTGAACGTCGGCGCGGCGGCCGCCAAACGCGTGTGGTGGAACGGCGAACCACTGGAGACCGGCAGCGGCAGTCTGGCCTCCGCCCGCGTGGACGTCGACCAGCCGCGCAACGTCCTCGAGTACGAACTGTCCGACGCGGAGGACCGCCCCTCCCAGATCTCCGCCAAGGCCCATGCCCCGCTGGGCAGTTACTTCTGCCTCTCCCACCCGGACCGGTTCGGCCCGCGCCCGCGGTTCATGTGCCTGCCCGAGGGCGTGCGACCGGACGGCGCCGTGACCTACCGCGGGCGGCTGTCCGTCGCCGACGGCGCGGCGCGGGCGGTACTGGTGGTCGGGGCCGCGGCGGGCGTCACCGTGCTGCTCGACGGCGTCGTCGTGGCCCGGCAGGAGAAGGCCGAGTACTACGAGTCCGACTGGGGCGCGGTGCCGATGTTCTTCCGGCACGAACTGTCGCCTGCGGCGGGCGAACACGTGCTGGACGTCGTGGCGGACGGCACCCGTACGCGGGACGCGGTGTTCGTCGACCTCGTGGCTGGTGCGGCCTCGCTGGTCAGCGGCGCCGGGTGGGAGGCCCGGACGGGTTCGTGGAGTGGTCGTACCGTGGAACACGAGGGCCGCTGGGGGGAGTTGCAGCACTGTCACGCGGCGGTACGGCCGCACCCGCTGCCCGACGCCGAGTGGCTCAACGGAACTCCGGTGCTCGGGGCCCCGGTACTGCCCGTGCGCTGCACCGATGACGTCCGCGAGGCGGCACAGCGTTTCCGGTTCACCGTGCCGCCGGGCACCGTCGCGCTCGATCTGCCGCTGGCGCTGCCGGCCCGGGTGAAGGTCGACGGATTCCCCGAACAGACCCTCACTACAACCGAGTTGATGCTGAACCGACCCCTGGCCGAGGCGGCCGACGTCGAGGTCGTCACCGCACCCACGGCCGTGCTGCGCGGCGGCGGAGCATGGCGCGGGCCGGTACGGCTGCGTACGGTGCCCGCACCGCTGCCCCTGGGGGACTGGCGGTCGCTGGGCCTCGGCGGCTGGAGCGGCGGCGTGACCTACGCCCGCGAGCTGGAGGTACCCGCAGGAGAGGACCCGGTGCTGGACCTGGGACGGGTGCGCGGCAGCGTCGAGGTGGCGCTCGACGGCGAACTCGTCGGAGAGGCGTTCTGTCCGCCCTACCGCTTCGCACTGCGCGGCGCCGCCGGACGCACGGTCCGGATCGAGGTGACAGTGCGCAACACCCTGGCTCCGTATCTCGCCGAAACCACCCCGACGGCCTGGGCGTTCCCCTCCCAGCTGTCGTCGGGGCTGCTGGGGCCGGTGACGCTGACGATCCCCGGATCAGCCGCCGGACAGTGACAGGGTGGAGTCCCGCAGGACCAGCCCCGGCGCGAACACCCGTGCCTCGTGGGCGTGTTCGGCCCCCGCCTCCACCTCGTCGAGCAGCATCTCCACGGCCGCCCTGCCGAGTTCCTCGACCGGCTGGCGCACCGTCGTCAGGGTCGTGCCCACGAAACTCGCGATGTCGAGGTCGCCGTAGCCGACCACCTGCACGTCCTCGGGAACCTTCACCCCCCGCTCGGCCAGCCCGCGGCACAGCCCGGCGGCGAGGAAGTCGTTGGTGCAGAACACCGCGTCGGGCAGCTCGTCGAGACCACGGGCGATCTCCAGGCCGTACCCGACGGTCATCTCCTCCGCGACCACCTGACCCAGCCGTGCCTCGCGCCGGCTGCGCACGGCCTGCCGGGCGCCCTGGTGGCGGTCGGCGCACTGGCGTATCGACCGCTCCCCGTTGACCACGAGGATGTCGCGCGCCCCGCACTCCAGCAGGTGCCGGACGGCGATACGGCCGCCGGCGATGTCGTCGACGGAGACGGAACAGCCGTCCTGGGCGGGCATCGCCCGGTCCGCCAGCACCAGCGGGATGCCCCGCTCGCGCAGCCGCGTCAGCCGGGTGGGGTCGGCGCTGAGCGGCACCACCACGACGCCGACGGCCCGCTGCTCGGCGAGCATGGTGAAGTAGCCCTGCTCCCGCTCCGGCGCGTCCCCGCTGTGGCACAGCACGAGGGAGTAGCCGTGGTCGTAGGCGGCGTCGGCGGCGCCTCTCGCGATGCGCGCGTAGAAGGAGTTGGTGACGTCCGGCAGGACCAGGCCGATCGAGGACGAGTGGCCGGTGCGCAGGCCGGCCGCGCCGGGGTGGGGGACGTAGTCGAGCGCCGCGACCGCGTCGCGGACCCGCTCCGCGGTGCGGGCGTTGACGCGCTCGGGGCGGTTGAGGACGTTGGACACCGTCGAGACCGAGACCCCGGCGGCGGCCGCGACGTCCTGGATACGGGCGGGGCGAACCGGAATGGCGTCCACCCCCTCGCTGTGACAGCCGCGCGACCAGGCACGACGTGGTCCATGTAGGCGACGCAAGTCTACCCCGGACAGGGTTGTAACGTTTTGAGCGAGGTGCGGAGGGCACTAGCCGGCCGTGGCGGCCCGCTCCAGCCGTACGATTACGCTCTTCGACGTCGGGGTGTTGCTGATGTCGGCGACGCTGTCGAGCGGCACCAGGACGTTGGTCTCCGGGTAGTAGGCGGCGGCCGAGCCCTGGGGAGTGGGGTAGGCGACGGCGCGGAAGGCGTCGGCGCGGCGTTCCGAGCCGTCGGACCAGACGCCGACCAGGTCGACGAGGTCGCCGTCCGCGAGGCCGAGACCGGTGAGGTCGGCCTCGTTGACGAGGACGACGCGCCGCCCGCCCTTGATGCCGCGGTAGCGGTCGTCCATGGCGTAGGGGACGGTGTTCCACTGGTCGTGCGAGCGCAGGGTCTGCAGGACCAGGTGGCCCTCGGGGGCCCGCAGCAGGGTGAAGTCGTTGGCGGTGAACACGGCCCTGCCGCTGGGCGTGCGGAAGACACGGGAGTTGACGGGGTTGGGCAGGCGGAAGCCGCCGGGGCGCCGTACCCGCTCGTTGAAGTCCTCGAAGCCGTCGACGACCCGCGCGATACGGTCGCGGACGAGGTCGTAGTCGGCCTCGAACTCCGCCCAGGGGATGTCCGGTTCGGCGCCTAGGACCCTGCGGGCGAGACGGGTGATGATGGAGACCTCGCTGAGCAGGTGCCCGGAGGCGGGGGCGAGGCGGCCGCGGGTGGCGTGGACCTCGCTCATGGAGTCCTCGACCGTCATGAACTGCTCCCCGCCCGCCTGGACGTCGCGGTCGCTGCGGCCGAGCGTCGGCAGGATCAGCGCGGTGCGCCCGCACACTGCGTGGGAGCGGTTGAGCTTGGTCGAGATGTGCGCCGTCAGACGGCAGTTGCGCAGGGCGCGCTCGGTGACGTCGCTGTCCGGCGTGGCACGGACGAAGTTGCCCGCGACACCGACGAAGACCTTGGCGCGTCCGTCGCGCATCGCCCGGATGGAGTCGACGGAGTCCAGGCCGTGCGCCGTCGGCGGCGTGAAGGCGAACTCGCGTCCCAGGCGGTCCAGGAACGGCTGCGGCATCCGTTCCCAGATGCCCATGGTGCGGTCGCCCTGCACGTTGCTGTGCCCGCGCACCGGGCACACGCCCGCACCGGGACGGCCGATGTTGCCGCGCAGCAGAAGGAAGTTGACGACCTCCCGGATGGTGGGCACGCCGTGCTTGTGCTGGGTCAGGCCCATCGCCCAGCAGACGATGACGCCGCGGGCGGCCAGGACCTGTTCGTGGACCTGCTCGATCTCGTCGCGGGTGAGCCCGGTGGCGTCGAGGACCGCGTCCCAGGACGTCTGCCGGATGTGCTCGGCGAAGGCGTCGTAGCCCGTGGTGTGCGCCTCGATGAACTCCCGGTCCAGGACGGTGCCCGGTTCCTTGTCCTCCGCCTCCAGCAGCAGCAGGTTCAGCGCCTGGAACAGGGCGAGGTCGCCGCCGGGCCGTATCTGCAGGAACTGGTCGGCGATCTGGGTACCGCGGCCGAGGACGCCGCGCGCCTTCTGCGGGTGCTTGAAGCGCAGCAGCCCGGCCTCGGGCAGCGGGTTGACGGCGACGACCCGGCCGCCGCGGCGCTTGGTCTCCTCCAGCGCGGAGAGCATGCGGGGGTGGTTGGTGCCGGGGTTCTGGCCGACGACGAAGACGAGGTCGGCGTCGTAGAGGTCGTCGAGGCTGACGCTGCCCTTGCCGATGCCCAGGGTCTCGCCGAGGGCCGAACCGCTGGACTCGTGGCACATGTTGGAGCAGTCCGGCAGGTTGTTGGTGCCGAAGGCCCGCGCGAACAGCTGGAGCAGGAAGGCGGGTTCGTTGGCCAGCCGGCCGGAGGTGTAGAACAGCGCCTCGTCGGGGTGGTCCAGGGCGCGCAGTTCACCGGCGAGGAGGCCCAACGCCTCGTCCCAGCCGATGGGTTCGTAGTGGGTGGCGCCCTCGCGCAGCACCATCGGCTCGGTCAGCCGGCCCTGCTGGTTGAGCCAGTGGTCCGACCTGCGGCTCAGTTCGTCGACCGAGTGCTCGCGGAAGAACTCCGCGGTCACCCGCCGGGTGGTGGCCTCGTCGCTGATGTGCTTGGCGCCGTTCTCGCAGTACTCGTTGCGGTGCCGCTGCCCGGGGGCGGGCTCGGGCCAGGCGCAGCCCGGACAGTCGAAGCCCTTCGCCTGGTTGATGTTGAGCAGTGTCAGGGCGGTGCGTCGGGGGGAGGTCTGGCCCAGGGCGTACTTCAGGGCGTGGGCGACCGCGGGGGCGCCGGTGGCCCAGGTCTTGGGAGCCGTGACGGACAGTTCGTCCCCGTCCGGTTCGTCGAAGTCCCGCATCGGGTGACACGCCCCTTCCTGCCGATCTGCCTCCCCACTGTTCGGCCGGGCGTCCGGCCAGGTCAAAGCGGAAGTTCCGATCGCCTGACAGGCCACACCGATCACCGCTGCGTGCGCGGGCCACCGGTGCCGGCGGGTCGGATGCGGGGGATCATGGGAGGGTGCTGCTGCGTCAACTCGAGTACCTCGTCGCCCTCGCCCGTGCCCGCCACTTCGCGAGGGCGGCGCAGGCCTGCTTCGTCTCCCAGCCGACGCTGTCCGAGGGCATCCGCAAGCTGGAGGACGAGCTCGGCATCCCGCTGGTCCGACGCGGGCGCAGGTTCGACGGCTTCACGCCGGAGGGCGAGCGGGTCGTGGTGTGGGCGCGGCGTATCCTCGCCGACCGGGACGCGATGCAGGACGAGATCCAGGCGCTGCGGGCCGGCCTGACCGGCCGGCTGCGGATCGGGACCGTTCCGACCGCGGCCACGGCCGTCGCGCTGCTGACCCAGCCGTTCTGCGCGGCCAACCCGCTGGCGACCGTGCAGGTCTTCGCCGACCTGCAGTCCGTGGACATCGTCAGCAGGCTCGGCACGTACGAACTCGACGCCGCCGTGACCTACCACAGCACCGTCGTCGAACAGGGCTTCAAGTTCGTCCCGCTGTACCGGGAGCGCTACGTCCTGCTCATCCGGCGCACCGTCCCCGACTCGGGCCCGGCGGAGATCTCCTGGCAGGACGCGGCCCAGTACCCGCTGTGTCTGCTCCACCCCGGCATGCAGGGACGCCAGGTGCTGGAGGCGGCGTTCGAGACGGTCGGCGTCTCCGTCACCCCACGGGTGGAGACTGACTCGATCGCCTCCCTCTTCGCCCAGGTCAGAGCGGGCCAGTGGGCGAGCATCGTGCCGCATGCCTGGCTGCACGTCTTCGGTGTTCCCGCCGGCATGCACGCCGTACCCCTGGTCCGCCCGGTCCGCACGGAACGCATCGGCCTGGTCCTCCCCGCACGCGAGCCGGTCTCAATGATGGGCCAGGCGTTGATCGACGTCGCGGAGCGGGCGGGAATCGCCACGGTGCTGGAACAACTGCCGGACTAGGCCCGGGTCCGCCCGCCGTCTCACGCGGCGGGCGTTCGGGGCCTGACCCGGCCGTTCTCCCATGCCAGTGGGACACAGCCCGGTTCAGTACGCCGGAGGTCCGAGAAGTAGCCCGCGTAGAAGGGCTCGGGGTATGCGGCGGTGAGTGATTCCCCGAGCATCTGCGCCAGGTTCTGATCGAGCGGGAACAGGGCGTGGTCCAGACAGCACAGGTTCGGGTCCCAGCCCCACAGAGGCCCGGCCGGATCGCGGCAGTCGATCAAGGTCATGATCGCGCAGCCCCAGTCCATCAGTGGCAGGCACCAGCGCCGCTGCTTCCAGTCCGGGGAGTGCGCGGAGGCGATGGCCGCCTCCGTCATGTCGGCGAAGAGGTCCGTGCCGTACCAGTCGTGGCCGCGTACTCCGTAGACGCCCCAGCGTGGTCCGAATCCGCCGTTGGCGACCGATGTCAGCAGACGCACCAGCAAGGGTGGCAACCGGTATCCGCAGGCGGCCTCGGTCTCGGCCACCGCCTGAGGCGTGGCGGGAGGAGGAACGTCGCTCTGGGAAACGGCGCTACGGAGCGCTTCCACAAGTTCGTCCTCGGTCACGACCGCAGTCTAGGATCCCCCTCTGACACCCCTGACACCCCTGACACGCCGGCCGCGGGAGCTTTGTGGGGTGCGAGGATGCCGGCGCCCGAGGTGGTGGCCGGGCGCCGGCATCCCACCGGTCAGGCCGGAACCGTCACGGTTCGTACCAGGTGGCGGGCGAAGAACCGGACCGCGCTGTCGGCCTCGAACCGTGGCAGTTCCTTGTGCCGGCCCGCGTTGGCGTGCAGTGACTTCTCCTCGGAGGCGAAGGCGTCGAAGAGGGCGAGAGCGGCCTCCCGCGGAATGTGCTCGTCGTCCCACTGCATGTCGAACTCGACCGGGATCGTGATCCGCCGGGCCGCCTCGGCCAGGGCGTCGGGCCAGTGGAGGCCGAAGACGGCGGCGGTGATCCTCGGCTCGGCGGCCGTCAGCGGTACCCCGATCGCGGTGCCCATGTTCAGGCCGTAGTAGCCCACCGGTCCTCCGGTCCCGATCTCGGGAAGTTCCTGGAGGGCGTCCAGGGTCGCCCGCCATTCCGGTACGGCGCGTTCGGCCAGGTGGGCGTTGTAGCGGACGACGATCGGGCCGACGGGCTCGCCCGCCGCCATCGCCTGCTGCATGACGGCGATCTCCCGCTCGTCGTGCGCTGTACGCGGCCGGTCGCCGTGACCGGGTGCGTCGATGCAGGCGACGTGGAGACCGGCGCCGGTCACGAGTCGGTGCGCCCGGCCCGTCATCGCGGGCCACCTCTTGTGTGTGCCGCCGCCGTGGCCCATCAGTACGAGGGGCGCGCGGTCGGCGCCGGACGCGGGCGACCAGAGGACACCGGGGACGTCGCCCACGGTGAAGTCGCGTTCGAGGACACCCTCGGACGTCTTCTCGGCGGTGAAAAAGGAAGAGTTCATGCGTGTGCCCTTCGGGAGTGCCTGATGATCGCGGCGCTCCCGGCGACGGCTACGTCAGTCGCCCGACCGTGACGGGAGGGGGAGCACCCATATGAATACAGCGTTCACGGGTCTCACCTCCTCGCTCGGTCTCACGGCTGTCGCACGCTATCAAGCGCCCGCCGTCGCCCCAACTCCTTTTCCGCCGGGCCTCATCGGAAGGCCGCCAGGTTGCGGGCGACCCAGTCGGCGAAGGGCCTCGCCGGACGGTGCAGCACGTGCCGCACGTCGGCGGTGACCGTCTGCTCGGCCGGCAGGGGCAGCCCGAGGATGTCCAGGGTGCCGTCGACGACCTCCTCGGGCATGAACCGCGCGAGGTGGGCATGGGCCTCCTCGCGGGAGAGTTCCACGAAGGCGACGTCCTCGCCCAGTGCCTCGGCGATCACCTCGGCCTGCCGACGCGGACCGATCGCCTCCGGTCCGGTGAGTTCGTACGTCCGTCCCGCGTGCCCGTCCTCCCGCAGCGCCGCCGCCGCGACCTCCGCTATGTCGGCCGGATCGACGACGGGCAGGGCCACCTCGCCGAACGGTGCGAACACCGTGCGCCGGGTCCGCACCGACTCCGCCCAGGCGAAGGCGTTGGAGGCGAAGCCGGCCGGGCGCAGGACGGTGAAGTCCGCTCCCGAGGCGCGTACGACGTCCTCGAACTCGCGCAGGCGAGCGTGCGAAGCCGCCTGCGGCCGGGTGGAGTTGATCTGGGAGGACAGCAGGACGACCCGTTTCACACCGGCGGCCGCGACCTCGTCCAGCAGGGCCTTCGGGCTCTCGCCGCGGCTGTTGAGCTCCCCGCCGAGCACGACGAAGAACGCGTCGGCGCCGTCGAGGACCGGCCGCAGGCTCGCGGCGTACGCCAGGTCTGCCCGGGCATGCCGGACGCCGGCCGGGAGGTCCGCGGGCCGTGGCCGCCGCGAGACGGCCACGACCTCCTCGTCCGCTCCGGCCAGCAACGGCACCAGCGCCCGCCCCACATTGCCGGTCGCACCCGTCACCACGATCATCGACTTCCCCCAAGTTAGTTAGTTGACTGACTTGGAAGACCTTAGCAGCGGAACACGGCCGCTGCCTATAGTTGGTTGGGTGACTGACTCAGTGGCGCCCCGGGTGGCGCGCGCGGCCGACAAGCGGCGTCGCCTGAAGGCCGCGGCGGCCCAGGTGCTGCACGAGCGGGGTGTCGAACGGACCACGCTGGCCGACATCGCGCGCGTGGCGGAGGTCCCGGTCGGGAACGTCTACTACTACTTCAAGACCAAGGACGAGCTGGTCCAGGCCGCGCTGTCCGAGCACCGTTCCCGGCTGGACGAACTCACCGCGGCCCTGGAGGAAATGCCCGACCCGCTCGACCGGCTCAGGGGGCTGATCGCGGCCTGGGTCGAAGGGCGTGATACCGCCGCCCGCCGCGGGTGCCCCACCGGAACGCTCGCAGTCGAGCTCGACAAGCGAGAGGAGGGGACCCTCGACGCGGAGGCGGCCGCCGTCGTACGGCAGCTGCTCGACTGGGTCTCCGGGCAGTTCCGGGTCGCCGGGGTGCCCGACCCGGACGGTCACGCCCTCACCCTCGTCTCCGCCTACCAGGGCATGTCGCTGCTGGCCAACGCCCTGCGCGACCCTGAGGTCATGACGCGCGAGGGTGGCCGCCTCCTCGGCTGGATCGACTCCCTCAAGGCCGACGGGCCGACTCCTTGACCCTCGCCCACCACTCCGTGATGCTGTGTTGCGACACGTGAGATGCGTGCCGTAATGAGCAACATCGGGATCAGGTCTCGTACCAGCCGAGGAGTGGCCATGACTCATCAGGTCCGTGCTGTCGTCGCGCGCGCGAAGGGCGCCCCCGTCAGCCTGGAAACGATCCTCGTGCCCGATCCCGGCCCCGGCGAGGCGCTGGTCAAGATCCAGGCGTGCGGGGTCTGCCACACCGACCTGCACTATCGCGAGGGCGGCATCAGCGACGACTTCCCCTTCCTGCTGGGGCACGAGGCGGCGGGTGTCGTGGAGTCGGTGGGGGAGGGGGTCACCGATGTGGCGCCCGGTGACTTCGTGATTCTCAACTGGCGTGCGGTGTGCGGGCAGTGCCGGGCCTGCCTGCGCGGACGGCCCTGGTACTGCTTCAACACCCACAACGCCAAGCAGAAGATGACGCTGACCGACGGCACCGAGCTGTCGCCGGCGCTGGGCATCGGGGCGTTCGCGGAGAAGACCCTGGTCGCCGCCGGGCAGTGCACCAAGGTCGACCCGGACGCGTCGGCGGCGGCCGCGGGCCTGCTGGGCTGCGGTGTGATGGCCGGCATCGGCGCGGCGATCAACACGGGCAACGTCGGCCGTGGCGACACCGTCGCCGTGATCGGCTGCGGCGGCGTCGGGGACGCTGCGGTGGTCGGTTCCCGGCTGGCGGGCGCGGCGAGGATCATCGCCGTGGACATCGACGACCGCAAGCTGGCCACCGCGAAGCAGCTGGGCGCCACCCACACGGTCAACTCCAAGGAGAACGACGCGGTCGAGGCGATCCGCGAGCTGACCGGCGGTTTCGGCGCGGACGTCGTGATCGAGGCGGTCGGGCGCCCGGAGACGTACAAGCAGGCCTTCTACGCCCGTGACCTCGCCGGGACCGTGGTGCTGGTCGGTGTGCCCACCCCGGAGATGAAACTGGAACTGCCGCTCCTCGACGTCTTCGGCCGCGGCGGCTCGCTGAAGTCCTCCTGGTACGGCGACTGCCTGCCCTCCCGCGACTTCCCCATGCTGATCGACCTCTACCGGCAGGGCCGGCTCGACCTGGACGCCTTCGTCACCGAGACGATCGCCCTGGACGAGGTCGAGAAGGCCTTCGAGCGGATGCACGGCGGTGACGTGCTGCGTTCGGTGGTGGTGCTGTGATGGCCGCCCGCATCGAACATCTCGTCACCTCCGGGACGTTCTCCCTGGACGGCGGCACCTGGGACGTCGAGAACAACGTGTGGATCGTCGGTGACGACCACGAGGTCGTCGTCATCGACGCCGCCCACGACGCCGACGCCATCGCCGCGGCGGTGGGGGAGCGCCGGGTACGGGCGGTCGTGTGCACCCACGCGCACAACGACCACATCGACGCCGCGCCGGAACTCGCCGCCCGCACCGGGGCCCCCGTCCTCCTCCACCCGGATGACCTGCCTCTGTGGAAACAGACCCACCCCGACCGCTCGCCCGACGCCGAACTGGCCGACGGGCAGGTGCTGGCGGTCGCGGGCGTCGAGCTGACCGTGCTGCACACCCCCGGACACGCGCCCGGCGCGGTCTGTCTCCACGCGCCGGCCCTGGGGGCGCTCTTCAGCGGGGACACCCTCTTCGCCGGCGGACCCGGGGCCACGGGGCGGTCGTACTCCCATTTTCCGACCATCGTGGAGTCCATCCGCGAGCGGCTGCTGACGCTGCCCGGCGACACGGTCGTCCACACCGGGCACGGGGGGACGACCACCATCGGCGCCGAGGCGCCCCATCTCCAGGAGTGGATAGACCGCGGCTTCTGACCGCCGCCCCCCTCCGCCCCGCCACGCCCGCCGTTCCGTCCGGCCCACGCCGGACGGAACGGCGGGCTGTCGCTTTTCGCGTCTCGTATCGCGCAAGAAGTTGCGGATGGAGCAACCCGAAGTAACGGGTTGTCGTGGCGTCGGAACTCCTTGACAAGCATTCTGGGCGACCCCAGACTGATGTTGCGCTTACCGCAATCCGTTTCGCTATACGCACCGAGGTGTCATGATGATTCCCGCGTGCCGTCTCGCGGATCTCCCGCGAGGTGAGGCCTTCCGGCTCGACATCGACCCGCCTGTCTCGGTGTTCCACACCGACGACGGCGAGGTCTTCGCCATCGACGACACCTGCACCCACCAGGACGCCTCGCTCGCCGACGGCTGGCTGGAGGGCTGCGAGGTCGAATGCCCGCTGCACGCCTCGAAGTTCGACCTGCGCACCGGTGCCGTCGACGCGCCCCCGGCCAAGCTGCCGGTCCGCACGCACGAGGTCGTCGTCGAGGACGGCATGATCTATGTGCGGGTGTCGACCGACGCCCCCAACCTGCCGCCGTGCATCGCCTCCCGGCTCGCCGGAGGTCCCGCGTGAGGACCGTCGCCGTGGTGGGCGCGTCGCTGGCGGGTCTGTCGGCGGCGCGCTCACTGCGCAAGCAGGGCTACGACGGACGGCTCGTCGTCATCGGCGACGAGACCCATCGCCCGTACGACAGGCCGCCACTGTCCAAGGAGTTCCTGGCCGGCACCCTCGGTGAGGCGGACCTGGTCCTGGAGGTCGAGGGCGAGGACCTGGGCGCCGAGTGGCTGCTCGGCACCCGCGCCACCGGACTCGACCGTACGTCCCGTGCCCTGCGGCTCGCCGACGGGCGTCAGGTGCCCGCCGACGGCGTCGTCATCGCCACCGGCGCCGCCGCCCGCACCCTGCCGGGCTCCGCGGGTCTGGCCGGCGTGCACACCCTGCGCACCCTCGACGACGCCCGCGCCCTGCGGGACGAACTGACGCGCGGCGGACGCCTGGTGGTGATCGGCGGCGGGTTCGTCGGCGCCGAGGTCGCCTCCACCGCCTGCGCCCTCGGACTCGACGTGACCGTCGTCGAGGCCGCGCCCACGCCGCTCGCCGGCCCCCTCGGCGAGACCATGGGTGCCGTCGTCTCCGGCCTCCACGCCGACCATGGCGTACGACTGCTGTGCGGCGTCGGCGTCAAGGGCCTCAGCGGTGAGAAACGCGTCGACGCCGTGCTGTTGGAGGACGGCCGGAGTGTGCCGGCCGACATCGTCGTCGTCGGCGTGGGCGCCCGCCCGTGCGTCGAGTGGCTGGAGGGCTCCGGCATCGCGCTCGACAACGGCGTCAAGTGCGGCGCCGACGGGCGCACCAGCATCGCCGGGGTGGTCGCGGTCGGCGACTGTGCCAACTGGTACGACCCGCGCGCGGGCGCCCATCGCCGGGTCGAGCACTGGACCGGCGCGCGAGAACGCCCCGACGCCGCCGTGACCGCGCTGCTGGCGGGCGGCGCCGTGGAACCGGGCGTGCCCAGGCCGCCGTACTTCTGGTCCGACCAGTACGGCGTGAAGATCCAGTTCGCCGGTCACGCGGCCGGCGCCGACAGTGTGACCGTCGAGGCGGGCGCCGTGGGCGACCGCGACGTCCTCGCCGTCTACCGGCGTGCCGGAGAGCCGGTCGCCGTGCTCGGCATGAACCAGCCCCGGCTGTTCACGCGGTGGCGCAAGCAGCTCGCCGCCACGTCTTGACACCGCCGCCGCGGCACCACATGCTGCGGACGCAGCAGTTGCGCACAGTGCGCGCCGTTGCGTAATGAACAACAGAAGCGTGTATCGCCCCAACGCCGTCCGGAGTCGCTCTTCCCGGCGCGTGAATGACCCCTCCACGACGTTCCCCGAGGAGTGCACCGTGACCTCGACCAGCCTGCCGGACAGCCTGATCGCCACCCTGCCCGGCTCCTCCTACACGGATCCGGCGGTCTTCGCCCAGGAGCAGGAGCGCATATTCGAGACCATGTGGTTCTGTGTGGCGCGCGCCTCCGAGCTGGCCGCACCCGGCGCCTTCCGCACCGTCGACGTGGGCCGCGAGTCCATCCTGGTCACCCGCGCCCGGGACCACTCGATCCGCGCCTACTTCAACGTCTGCCGGCACCGCGGCGCCAAGCTGTGCACCGAGGAGTCCGGCGAGGTCAAGCGCGCCTTCCAGTGCCCCTACCACGCCTGGACCTACGGCCTGGACGGCAAGCTCGTCGCCGCCCCCAACCTCACCAAGATGCCCGACGTCGGCCGGACGGAGTACGGCCTGGCGAGCGTCGCCGTGCGCGAATGGCTCGGCTACGTCTGGGTCTGCCTCGCGGAGAACCCGCCCTCCTTCGAGGAGGACGTCATCGGCGCGGTCGTCGAGCGGCTGGGGGACGTCGAGGCGATCGAGCACTACGACATCGACAACCTCTCCGTCGGCAAGCGCATCACGTACGACGTGAAGGCCAACTGGAAGCTCATCATCGAGAACTTCATGGAGTGCTACCACTGCGCCACCATCCACCCCGAACTCACCGAGGTGCTCCCGGAGTTCGCGGACGGCTACGCCGCGCAGTACTACGTGGGCCACGGCGCCGAGTTCGGCGAGGAGGTCCGGGGCTTCACCGTCGACGGCAGCGAGGGCCTCGACCGCATCCCGGGCGTCGGCGACGAGCAGGACCGCCGCTACTACGCGATCACCGTCAAGCCGCAGGTGTTCATCAACCTCGTCCCCGACCACGTGATCTTCCACCGCATGTACCCGGTGTCGGCCGACCGCACGATCGTCGAGTGCGACTGGCTCTATCTGCCGCACGTCGTCGAGAGCGGCAAGGACGTCACCCGGTCCGTGGAGCTCTTCCACCGCGTCAACCAGCAGGACTTCGACGCCTGCGAGCGCACGCAGCCCGGAATGAGCTCGCGGATGTACGCCAAGGGCGGCGTCCTGGTGCCCAGCGAGCACCACATCGGCGCCTTCCACGACTGGGTGAGCGAGCGGCTCAGCGGCGGGCTTCCTCAGCCCAGGTAGCCCATCCGGTGGCTGATCTCCTCCGCGCCCTTGATCAGTACCGGGGCCAGCTCGCGCATGCGCTCCTCGGTGAAACGGTACGAGGGCCCGGAGGCGGTGACCGCCGCGATGACGTTCCCCTCCCGGTCGAGGACCGGGGCGGCCATGGCGTGCAGGCCGATCTCCAACTCCTCCAGGGTCCAGGCGTATCCGGCCTCCCGTGCCTCGGCCAGGTGCTTCTCCAGCTTCGCCTTCGAGGTGATGGTGTGCGGGGTGACCTTCTTCAGGCCCGCCTCGGCCAGCAGCGCGGCGCGCTCCCCGGCGGGCAGGTGCGCCAGCAGGATCTTGCCGCTCGACGTCGCGTGCAACGGCGTGAGCTGGCCGACCCAGTTGTGCGCGGTGACCGCCGCGGGGCCGCGCACCTGGTACAGGTTGATGGCGTAATGCTCCTGCAGCACCGCGATGTTGACGGTCTCGCCGATCTCCTCGGCGAGACGCTCGCAGACCGGACGGCCCTGCTGGGTGATGTCGATGCGGCCGGTGACCGCGCCGGCCAGCCGTACGATCCCGAAGCCGAGCCGGTACTTCCCCCGCTCACCCGCCTGTTCCACCAGACCGCGTGCCTCCAGGGCGCCGAGGAGGCGGAACGCGGTGGACTTGTGAACGTCGATCTCGGCGGCCACCTCACTGACGCCCGCCTCGCCGCGTTGGGCCAGGATCTCCAGGACGCTGATGGCACGATCGACCGACTGCACTCCGCCGGCCTGTGAATTTGACGTTTCGGTGTCTGTGCTGTGGTTGCTCACAGCGAAACTATACGCGTAGTACGGCACAAGTTGTTACCTGTCGGTACCTCCCGCGTTCTGGTCCCGTGCGCGCAGCAGCAGCTTGCCGGTGGAGGTGCGCCCGCCCATCAGCCGGTGCGCCTCGGCCGCTTCGGTCAACGGGAACTCCGCGGTGACCGGGAGGCTCACCGTGCCGTCGGTCACCGTGCGGAAGGCGCGCTCGGCGAGGGAGCGCAGCGCCTCGGGGGCCGACTGCGTGAGCGACAGGATGGAGAAGCCGGCGACGGAACGGCCGTAGGGGTACAGCTCGGGCTGTCCGACCTGCCACGGCTCCGCCCCGCTCGCGTTGCCGAAGGACACCAGGCGTCCGAAGACGGCGAGCGCGTCCAGACCCCGGCGCAGCGTGTCGCCGCCCACGGGGTCGAGCACCAGGTCGACCCCCTTCCCGCCGGTGGCGCGGCGGACGTCGTCGGCGAAGGTGTCGGCGAGGAACACCTCGTCGTAGCCGTGCTTGAGGGCGTGGTCGGCCTTGGCCGGGGAGGAGACCACGCCGTAGACCGCCCCGGCGTCGGCCGCCCGCGCCAGCTGGCCGGCCGCCGTGCCGATGCCGCCGGCCGCGCCGTGCACCAGCACGCTCTCCCCGGCCCGCAGCCGCCCCACCTCGTGCAGCAGGGCGTGCGCCGTCGGCAGCACGGTGGGCAGCGTCGCCGCGGTCCGCAGGTCCAGGCCCTCGGGCAGCGGGAAGACCGCGGCGGCCCCGGCGAGGACGACCTCCGCGTACGCGCCGCTGTCGACCAGGGCGACGACGTCCTGACCGGCCCGCAGCCCCTCGACACCCTCGCCCACGGCCCGGATCCGTCCGGAGACCTCCAGGCCCGGGCGGAAGGGCAGGGACTGCACCCGGTAACCCTCGGCGCGTGCCTTCAGGTCCGCGAAGTTGACGCCGACGTAGGCGGTGTCGATGGTCACCTGCCCGGCCCGCGGCTCGGGCACGCCGGCCTCGACGACCCTCAGCACCTCGGGGCCGCCGTACTCCTGGAACTCCACTGCGCGCATGGGTCGTACCCGCCTCTCCGGAAGTGTTCAATGAAAAGCGAACACTGGGACTGTAAGATACGGATCGAACACTCGGCAAGCGGCGGCGCGCGCCTCGGGGTGAACCGGCGAGGTGCGCGGGACGGGAAGAGGGACATGTCGAAGCAGGCTGTGGGCGCCGGTCACCGCGCTGCGCCGGTGCACACGGACCCGGCGGACGTGTCCGTGCTGACCGCGCTGTCAGCGGTCGCCGACCCCGTGCGCCTGCAGATCGTCCGCGAGCTCGCGGGCTCCGCGGAGTGGACCCGCAGCTGCGGAAGCTTCGACGTACCCGTCGGCAAGGCGGCGCTCAGCCACCACTTCTCCGTCCTGCGCGGCGCAGGTCTGGTCGAACAGCGCGACGAAGGACCCCGGCGGGTCAACCGGCTGCGCCGGGAGGAGTTCGACGCACGCTTCCCCGGACTGCTCGACCTCGTGCTGAGCGCCGACACGGACTGATCCGGCCCCCGCCCCGGCTCCGCGTAGTACCCGGGTACCACGCCACGACCGCAGATCGACCCGCGGTACCACCGAAAGGGACCGATCGCTTCCTAGCGTGGGTGGTGCGGCGTCCGACGGCGCCGCGGACCGAGGGAGAGGCGCGGATGATCGAGGCACAGCAGCTCACCAAACGCTACGGGGAGAAAACGGCCGTCGACGGCCTGGACTTCGTCGTGAAACCGGGCACGGTGACCGGCTTCCTGGGGCCCAACGGCGCCGGCAAGTCCACCACCATGCGCATGATCGTCGGTCTGGACGCCCCGACCGCCGGGTCCGTGACGGTCAACGGCCGCCCCTACGCGCGGCACCGCGCACCGCTGCAGGAGGTGGGGGCGCTGCTGGAGGCCAAGTCGATCCACCCGGGGCGCTCGGCCTACAACCACCTCCGGTCGCTGGCGCTGACCCACGGCATCCCCCGCCGCCGCGTCGACGAGGTCATCGACCTCGCCGGTCTGGGCAGCGTGGCCCGCAAGCGGGCCGGTGCCTTCTCCCTCGGCATGGGACAGCGGCTCGGCATCGCGGCCGCGCTGCTCGGCGACCCGCAGACGGTGATGCTGGACGAACCGGTCAACGGCCTGGACCCCGAAGGCGTGCTCTGGATCCGCAACCTGCTGACCACCCTCGCCGAGGAGGGCCGCACGGTCTTCGTCTCCTCACACCTGATGAGCGAGATGGCACTCGTCGCCGACCACCTGATCGTCGTCGGCCGGGGGCGGCTGCTGGCCGACACCACCGTGCGGGACCTGGTCCGCCAGGCCGGTGGCGACACCGTGACGGTCAAGACCCAGGACCCGGCACGGCTGCGCGAGGCGTTGGCCGGACCCGACGTCGACATCACCGGACACGTCGGCTCCGAAGAACTCCAGGTCACCGGGATCACCGCCCGCGAGATCGGCCTGAAGGCGGCCGAGCACGGCATCGCCCTGTTCGAACTCAGCCCCCGCACGATGTCACTGGAACAGGCCTTCATGGACCTGACCAGGGACGCGGTGGAGTACCACGGCACCGTCACGACCACCGCCGAGACCCCCGGGAGGGCGGCATGAGCACCGTCACCGCGACCACGGACACCACCGGAACACCGCCCGCCACCGCCCCGCGACCCGCCTACCGCGTCACCACCCGGGGAGTGCTGCGCTCGGAGTGGGCCAAGCTGTGGTCCCTGCGCTCGACCTGGATCACGCTCGGACTCGGCCTGCTCTTCCTGGTCGCGTTCGGGCTCATCGCCGCCACCCGCTACAAGTCGGGCTACGCCTCCGGCACCCTGAACCGGGACTTCGCCAGCTCGACGGGCCTGGAACTGTCCCTGTTCGGCACGAACTTCGCCCAACTGGCCCTGGGCGTCCTCGGCGTGCTGATCACCGCGGGCGAGTACTCCACCGGCATGATCCGCTCCACCCTGGCAGCCGTGCCGCGCCGCCTGCCCGTGCTGTGGTCCAAGGCGGCCCTGTACGGCGTGGTCGTGCTCGTCGTCGGCACCGCCGGCGCGTTCGTCGCCTTCCAGATCGGCAGCGGCATCCTCTCCGGCACGCCGGCCGCCATGAGCCTGTCGCACGCCGGAGTCGTCCGCAGCCTCTTCGGCGCCGGGCTCTACCTCGGCCTGGTCGGAGTGATCGGCGCGGCCCTCGGCATGCTGCTGCGCTCGGTCGCCGGCGGGATCTCCGTCCTGGTCGCGAGCCTGATGCTGATCCCCGGCCTGGTGACGCTGCTGCCAAGCTCCTGGCAGAACGACATCAGCCCCTACCTGCCCGGCAACGCCGGCCAGGCGATGTACGCCCTCACGCACGACGCCACCACCCTCTCGCCCGGCGCCGGACTGTGGGTCTTCCTCGGCTGGACGGCCCTCGCGCTGGCCGGCGCGGCGTACCGGCTGGTGCGCACCGACGTCTGACCCCCTGCACCATGGACGGGTGACATCCGTGACCTTCGACGACGCCGGCGCACTGGGGCCGCTGGTCGCCCGCCTCGCGCGGGCCGGCCAGCGGCTGCGGCAGGCCGACCGCGCCCGCCCCTGGGCGCTGGACACCGCGGTCGTGGTCCTGGTCTTCGCGCTGTTCTGCGTGCCGGACCTGCTGCGCGCCACGGGCGCGGTCACCGGCGGCGACGGACCGCACCGGCTGCGCCTCGCCCTCACCGACCTGCCCCTGCCGGCGATGCTGGCGATACAGGCCGGGCTGGTACTGCCCCTGCTGTGGCGGCGGCGACGGCCGCTCGCGACGTTCGGCGTCATCACGGCCGTATTCCTGCTCCAGTGGTCCCTGGACGCCGGGCTGCGCGCGGACATCGCCCTGTTCATCGCCCTCTACAGCCTGGCGCTGCACGGACGGCTGCGGCAGCTGCCGTGGGCCTGCGCCGTCGTGGCGGGCGCCATGACCGTGGTCGCGCTGCGCGTGACCCACGCGGTGTCCGTCTGGGACGCCCTGTTCTTCCTGCTGAGCACGGCGACCGCGGCCCTCGCGCTCGGGCTGACGGTGCGCATCCGCCGGGCCCAGCTCGCCGGCCTGCGCGAGCGGGCCGCCCGGCTGGAGATCGAGCGCGACCAGCGCGGCAGACTGGCGGTCGCCACCGAACGGGCCCGGGTGGCCCGCGAGATGCACGACATCGTCGGCCACAACCTGTCCGTCATCATCACCCTCGCCGACGCCGGCCGATACGCCACCGACCTCGCCCCCGAACGCGGCAAGGAGGCCCTGCGGCTCATCGGCGACACCGGCCGGCAGGCGCTGGGAGAACTGCGGCGCGTGCTCGGTGTGCTCCGCGAGAGCACCGGCACGTCCCCCGCCGAGCCCGCGCTCAGCCCGCAACCCGGCCTCGCGGACATCGACGCCCTGTGCGCCGGCGTGCGCGCCGCGGGCCTGGAGGTCGTCTACCGGACCGCCGGGAACGTCGACGCGCTGGACAGCGGCGTGCAGTTGACGGTGTACCGGATAGTGCAGGAAGCCCTCACCAACACCCTGAAACACGCCGGCCCCGACACCCGGGTGCACCTGGCCGTCCTCGTGGAGGACGCCTCCTTGACCATCCGGGTCCGCGACAGCGGCCCCGCCCTGCTGCCCGGACCGCCGGGCGAGGAAGGACACGGGCTGGTGGGCCTGCGCGAACGAGCGGCACTCTACGGCGGAAGCGTCAGCGCCGGCCCGGTGCCCGGCGGCGGCTGGAGCGTGCGGGCCACGCTCGACCTCACCCCCCAGAGGGGCGCCCCGTGACCACCGTGCTCATCGTCGACGACCAGCACCTGCAGCGCTACGGCTTCCGCATCCTGCTGGAATCGGTCCCGGAGACCGACGTGGTCGGCGAGGCCGCGCACGGCGCCGAGGCCGTCCGCAAAGCCGCCGAACTACGGCCCGACGTGGTGCTGATGGACGTACGGATGCCCGGCATGGACGGCATCGAGGCCACCCGCCGCATCGTCGCCTCCGGCGACCGCTCCCGCATCCTGGTGCTGACCACGTTCGATCTCGACGAGTACGTCCACGCCGCCCTGCGCGCCGGGGCCAGCGGCTTCCTCCTCAAGGACGCACGCCCCGAGGAACTCCTCGCCGGCATCCGCGCCGTGGCCGCCGGCGACGCCGTCATCGCGCCCGCCCTCACCCGCCGCATCCTCGACGAGTACGCCCGGCACCGGCCCGTCCGCCCCGGCGACCCCGCCGAGGACCCCAGACTGAGCACCCTGACCGAGCGGGAGCGGGAGATCCTCGAGGCCGTCGGCAAGGGCTGGACCAACGGCGAGATCGCCGCGCACTTCGTGCTGTCCGAGTCCACCGTCAAGACCCACGTCGGCCGCGTCCTGGCGAAGATCGGCGCCCGTGACCGCATCCAGGCCGTGATCTTCGCCTACGACATCGGACTCGCCCGGCCCAACGAGGGATGAGCGCGGACCGCACAGCGCCTCAGACCGCCGCCACCGGCCGGTACACCGGCTCCCACATGGCCCGGCGCACCCGGTCCTCGATGGTGTCGTCCACGCTCTCGCGGGCGACGCCGTCCTCGGCCGCCGCACGCGCCACGGCGACCGCCACGGCGGCGGAGGTGCGCCGCAGGTCCCGGGTGTGGGGGAGGAGGGAGGCGCCTCGGGCGGTGGAGTCGACCTGTGCGGCGACCGCGTGGGCCGCGGCGGAGAGCATCGAGTCGGTGACCCGCGTGGCCCGGGAGACGACGGCACCGAGGCCGAGTCCGGGGAAGATCAGCGCGTTGTTGGCCTGGCCGATCTCGTAGGTGACCCCGCCGCTGGTCACCGGCTCGAAGGGGCTCCCGGTCGCGATGAGCGCACGGCCCTCCGTCCAGTCCAGCAGCTCGGAGGGCACGGCCTCGGCGAGCCGGGTCGGGTTGGACATCGGCAGCACGATGGGGCGTTCGGCGTGCGCGGCCATCTCCCGGACGATGCTCCCGGTGAAGGCGCCGCCCTGGCCGGAGGTGCCGATCAGCACGGTGGGCCGGACCTGGCGCACCACCTCCGCCAAGGGGATGCCCCCGACCTTCGCGTCCCGTCGCCAGCCGGCGACCTCGTCGGCCGATCGGGCGTAGGCGACCTGGAAGTCACGCAGGCCCTCCTGGTCACGGGTGATCAGCCCGTGGCGGTCGACGGCCCAGAAGCGGTCGGTGGCCTGCTCCCGGCCGAGACCCTCCGCGGCCATGGCGTCCCGCAACTGGTCGGCGACGCCCATGCCCGCCGTGCCGGCGCCGAAGACCACCACCCGGTGCTCGGGCAACGGCATCCCGCTGGCCCGCACCCCGGACAGGACGGCGGCCAGGTTCACCGCTCCCGTGCCCTGGATGTCGTCGTTGAAGACGAAGTGCTCGCCCCGGTAACGGTCGAGGACGCGGCGCGCGTTGGCCGGCCCGAAGTCCTCGAAGTGGAGCAGCGCGTCGGGGAAGAGGCGCTCCGCGGTGGTGACGTAGCGCTCGATGAAGGCGTCGTACGTCTCCGTGTCCACCCGGGGGTGACGGTTGCCCAAGTAGAGCGGGTCCTCGAGGAGTTGCTCGCGGTTGGTGCCGACGTCGAGGACGACGGCGAGGGTGCGGGCCGGGTCGATGCCGGCCGCGGCCGTGTACACGGCGAGCTTGCCCACCGAGATGTCGATGCCGCCCACCCCCCAGTCGCCGATGCCCAGGATGGCCTCGCCGTCGGTCGCCACGATCAGGTCGACGTCGTCGGCGCCCAACCCGGAGGCACGCAGGGCGCGTTCCATGTCCTCGGGGGCGTCGACCGACAGGTAGATGCCGCGCGGGCGCCGGTACTCGGTGCTGTAGCGCTCGATGGCGGTGCCGACCGTCGGTGTGTAGACGATGGGCAGCATCTCCGAGAGGTGATCGCTGAGCAGGCGGTAGAACAGCACCTCGTTGCGGTCGTGCAGGGCGGTCAGGTTGACGTGCCTGGCCAGGTCGGTGGGCTGGGCCGAGTACTGGCCGTACGCCCGGTCGGCCTGCTGGTCCAGGGTGAGCACGCGGGGCGGGATCAGGCCGTCCAGGCCCAGGTCCCGCCGCTCCTGTCCGGTGAAGGCCGTACCGCGGTTGAGACGGGGGTCGGCCAGCACGGCACGGCCGCGTGCAGAGGTCTCGAAACGGTTGTCGTCGGCGTTCCACTGGGTGCTCATCGTCGCTCCGTGACGTGTCCGGGAGTGCGACCGTCGGTCGCCCTGTCCCTCCCCAGGGTGGCCCACCGTGCCCCGGGCCGCCGCGGAGGCCGGGCCGACGCAGCCGGTCCTCTCGCGGGCGGTCGGACGCCTCGAACAGGAGGTGGGTGCCATGTCCGGCAACACGCCGTCTCGGTCGCCACGCACGACACGGGCATCCACCTGACCGCCCCCGGCATCATCCTCACCGTCACTTGCATGGCGGGAATCGCCGGCCCGGCCACCATCGCCACCTGAACCGGGCCGCAGGCGTCGGTGCCCTAACGGGCCTCGGCCCGGACATCCTTGACGAACACGACGCCGGCGGCGTCCCCGAGCTGAGCAGGGTCGAGCGGCGCGTAGCCGAACCAGGGGGACACGCGGGGCGCGGGAGGCGTGCCGCCGACGGCCGCGGCGAGCCGCCCGGCGTCCACGACACAGCGGTCCTCCGGGAGCGCGTACAACAGACCCTCGACGGTGTCCGGCGCGGGCGTGTCCACTCCCCGGTGGCGGATCGTGCCCAGCGCCGTGGTCAGAAAGGCGTACTCCGCGCCGAGCCGGACGCCCGCCAGGGCACCGGCGCTCCACCACTGCACCGGCCCCTGCCACATCCGCATCGAGCTCTTCGCCCGCTGCAGATGTGAGTTGTGGGCGTGCACCAGCACCGGGCCGCGTTCGGCGAGGGCCAGCAGGTTGTGGGCCATCATCAGATCCCGCAGCGCGCACAGCCGTGTCATGCGGGCCGGCGAGGTGTCCGCCATCCCGTGGTGATAGCGCAGCAGTCCGACGGCGGTACGTCCGTACAGGCGCGCCCGGTCCCAGTCCTCCCGGGAGGCCGCACCGATCAGATGTGGCGTCTGCGCGTCGAGCAGTGCCACCAAGTCGTCGGCCAGCAGCCGGAGCCGATCCGCCTCGGCCGACCGTCCCACGGACCGGAACGGCTCGGTCATCGCGGCGGGATCCGTCCACCGGTCGTCGGGGCCGAGCAGACCGTCGAGGGTCTGCGCGGTGCAGGGCAGCAGGTCCGCGTCCACGTGGTCCGCGAGATGGGCGTGCAGTGCGGTGAGGGCCTGTCGGGGGCTCGCGGCCTCGGTGATCTCCAGGGGGCCGTCGAAACCGGCGAAGCTTACGTGTTCGGACGCGGGCCGGCGCGCGTTGTGGGCCCGCATCCAGCGCACGAGCTCCCTGTTGCCGGCGAAGGCGCCCCAGCCATGGCTGAACCCGCGCTCCATGACGTCGTCGAGGGTGCCCGTGCCCGAGGTGACGTACTCGTCCACGACCAGGCCCCGCACGCAGTCGCTCTCGATCGCGACGGTCCGGTAGCCGTCCTGTTCGACGAGTTGCCGGAAGAGTTCGTTGCGCAGGTCGAGCAGGGCGTCCTCACCGTGGGTGGGCTCGCCGAGCCCGAGCAGTCGGGGCCGGCCCGGGAGCAGCCTCCTGACGGAGGCGGCGTCGACGGCACCGGCGATGTCCTTGATGCAAGTGGCCATATCCTCAACGGTATCGTTGAACCTTCGGTTGAGACTTTCACGTGATTTGGGCAGGAGTATGGGGAGAAACCTTCAAAGCGGCGGGCGGCTCAGGCCCGTCGACCTGGCCCGCGCCCACGGTCTGTCCACGCAGGCGGTCAGGAACTACGAGGAGGCGGGCATCCTCCCTCCGGCCGGTCGCACCCCGCACGGCTACCGCACCTACACCTCCGTGCACGCGGCGGCTCTGCGGGCGTTCCTCGCCCTGCTGCCCGGGCACGGCCACCGGACGGCGGCGTCGATCATGCGGGAGGTGAACCGGGGCGCGACCGACGAGGCGTTCCGCCACATCGACGAGAGCCATGCCCAGCTCCTCGACGACCGGCGGACCCTCCACGCCGTGGAGAACGCCCTCCGCGACCTGGAACCCGCCACCGCACCGGAGCCCGGCGGCACCTTCATCGGGCCCCTCGCGGACCGGCTCGGCATCCGGCCCGCGACCCTGCGCAAGTGGGAGCGCGCCGGGCTGGTACGCCCGCACCGCGACCCGCACACCGGCTACCGCGTCTACGACGACGCCGGCGTACGGGACGCCCGGCTGGTCCACCAACTCCGGCGCGGGGGCTACCTGCTGGAACAGATCGCCCCGCTCATCACCCAGGTGCACGCGGCCGGCGGACTGGAACCGCTGGAGGGCGCGCTGACCGAATGGCGCCGTCGGCTGTCCGGCCGCGCATGGGCGATGCTGAGCGGAGCGGCCGAACTGGAGGCGTACCTCCGCGAGCGCACGCCCCCACCCGGCACCCCCCTGTGAGGCACGGCCCCCTCAGGAACCGCCGGCGTGGAGTGTGACGGCGTCGTGGAGGGCGTTCCGGCCGCCGTGCCCTCGGTGCTCAGCAGTACGACGACCGAGGCCGGCCCGAGCCCCAGCGCCGTACGGCGTTCCGCGGCCCCCGGGCCGTTGAGCGCCGCGCGCAGGCCGGCGAGCACGGCGGCACCGCAGGGCCCCGAGGAGACGCCCAGCGCCGCGAGGTCGGCGGCGGCGCGGGCGCAGTCGGCGTCCGTGATGGCGATCGCGGCGTCCAGCCCGGCGAGAAGATGGGGCCAGGCGATGCCGGACGGTGTGCCGCGGCGAGCCGCTGCTCGACGAGGCGCTGGTGGAGCAGGAGATCGGTGGTCTCGAACCGTACGTCGGGCTCGAAGCCGGCGCGTTCCTCCCCGACCTCGTGTGGAGCGGACGGTCCCCGACCGTCGCCCTGCGGCGCCTCACCCGCGGCCGGAGCACCCGCCGCGTCGTCACCGTGGTACGCCGCGGCGGCGAGCACCCGGCCGTCCGGGCGTGGGCGAACCCGGGGAAGCCGGCCGCATGCTGACTCATCTCGTGGCCGCGACCGGTGTCCTGGGGGTGCTGACCGTCGTGCCCGGCCCGGACATGGCGGTGGTGACCCGGCGTGCGCTCGCGGCCGGTGCCGGGGACGGGCTGCGCACCGTCGGCGGGATCGCGACCGGGCTGCTGCTGTGGGGTGCGCCGACCGCGGCGGGCCTCGCGGCCGTGCTCGCCGCCTCGCCCGCGGCCTACCGGGCGGTCAAGCTCCTGGGCGCCGGCTACCTGGTGTTCCTGGGCGCGCAGGCCCTGTGGCAGCACCGGGCCACCGCACCCGCCGTGCCCACGGGCACCGCCCCCACGGGGAGCCCCTGGCAGACGGGCCTGGTCAGCAACATCCTCAACCCGAAGATCGCCGTCTTCTACACCGGACTGCTGCCCTCACTCGCCCTGCCGGGGCTGCCCACCGCCTGGGCCATGACCCTCCTGGTCCTCCTGCACACCGCCCTCACCCTCGGCTGGCTCGGCGGCTACGTGCTCCTGCTGGCGAAGGCGGGCCCGGTCCTGCACAGACCGCGGATCGGCCGTGCGCTCGGCCGCACCACGGGCGTCGTGCTGATCGGCTTCGGCCTGCTGGTCTCCTCGTACGAGGCGAGCGCGTCAGCCGACCTCGGCTCGGGGGGTGGAGTCGGCCGGGGCGGCCGGGAGGTCCAGGCCGCGGGCGGTGACCGGGTGGGCGCTGCCGTCGGCCAGCCGGTAGGTCAGGCCCACCACGGCGGTGCGGCCGCGGGCGACCTGGTCGGCCAGTTCCCGGGAGCGGTCCATGACGAAGTCGACGGTGTGCCGCACATGAGTGGCGATGAACTCCTCGTTCTCGCTCGCACCGGCGGCTTGAGCGGCCAGCACACTGGGCGTCACCCGCTCTATCACGTCCCGTAGGTACCCGGGCGCGGCCCTGCCGTCCGCCACGGCGGCCCTGGTGGCGGCGACCGCTCCGCAGGCGTCATGGCCGAGGACCACGACCAGCGGGCAGTCCAGCACGCTCACCCCGTACTCGATGCTGCCGAGCACCTCCGGACCCGCGGCGTGTCCGGCGGTGCGGACGACGAACAGGTCTCCCAGCCCCTGGTCGAAGATGATCTCGGCGGCCAGCCGGGAGTCCGAGCAGCCGAGGAGCACGGCGAACGGGCGCTGGGTGGAGGTCAGATCGGCACGGCGGGCGGCGTCCTGGTTGGGATGCAGGGGCGTGCCGGCGGCGAAGCGGCGATTGCCCGCCAGGAGCAGGTCATAGGCCTCGCGCGGGCCGGAAGGAAAGACATCGCTCATGATGCCGCAGGTTACGACCGAATCGGCTCCGCCGGCGCACCGGGGTCGGCCGGATGCCGTACAGGGCTCCCTCGGCCGCCCCGGCGCCCACCGCCCGTCCCTACGACCTGCTCTGAGCCGGCTTGACGGCGCGGACGACGGCCGAGTGCATGCCGTCGGCGACCGGGTGGGTCGGGGTGATCTCGACGTCGGTGAACCCGGCGGCCTCGAGGCCCGCGCGGTATTCGGCGAACGACAGGGCACCGGCGATGCAGCCCACATAGTCACCGCGCTCGGCACGCTGTTCGACGGTGAGGGTGTCGTCCGAGACGATGTCGGAGACGCCGATCCGGCCGCCGGGCCGCAGCACGCGGAAGGTCTCGGCGAACACGGCTGCCTTGTCCGTGGACAGGTTGATGACGCAGTTGGAGATCACCACGTCGACGGTGTTCGCGGGCAGCGGGATCGCCTCGATGGTGCCCTTGAGGAACTCCACGTTCCGCGCGCCCGCCTTCGCCGCGTTGGCCACGGCGAGTTCGAGCATCTCGTCGGTCATGTCCAGCCCGTACGCCTTGCCGGTCGGACCGACGCGGCGGGCGGACAGCAGGACGTCGATGCCGCCGCCGGAACCGAGGTCCAGGACGCGTTCACCGGCGCGCAGCTCGGCG
This sequence comes from Streptomyces sp. C1-1, assembly GCF_050214755.1. Taxonomy (NCBI): domain Bacteria; kingdom Bacillati; phylum Actinomycetota; class Actinomycetes; order Kitasatosporales; family Streptomycetaceae; genus Streptomyces; species Streptomyces sp. C1-1. Next base: position 8,776,798 of record NZ_CP189826.1, read on the forward strand.
ACGGCGGTGGGGTTGCCGCAGCCGAGGGAGGCTGCGACGGCCTCCGCGGGCAGGGCGCCGCGCTCGTCCGCGGGGTACAGCGTGGAGCCGAAGTCGTCGTCGACCTCGACCGGCTCGGGTCCGCAACAGGCGGCCGCGCCCTCGGTGACCTTGACGGCCGCGGCCGCGTACCGGCGACGTACCGCCTCGCGCAGATCGTTGGACTGCTCGTTCATGGCTCACCCCCAGGTGACGGGCCGCGGCACGGCGGCCCGGAACGACCTGTATCGACGTTCCTTGATGCAAGCCTGCGCCTTGCATCGACGGACGTCAACATAGAAGCCTGTCGAAACAGGCGGAGGGGGGTCGGCGGCGTCGGCGGTCGGCCTCAGTACGCGTGGTGGACCTGCCAGAAGGCCCAGGCGTCGCACGGGCTGCCGTAGGCGGCGTTCATGTAGTTGAGCCCCCACTTGATCTGGGTCGCGGGGTTCGTCTGCCAGTCGGCGCCGACCGTGGCGTATTTGGAGGCCGGCAGGGCCTGGACGAGGCCGTACGCGCCGGAGGAGGCGTTCAGGGCGTGCATGTTCCAGCTGGACTCGCGCTCCACGATGTTGCTGAAGCACTGGAACTGGCCGCTGGGCACGATCTGCCGGGCGATCGCCTGGATCTCGGCGATGGTGTACGACCGCTGGGGGGTCAGGCTCACGCCCCGGCTCGCGGCGCTCTTCGTCTCGGCGCGCTTCGCGGCTTCCTTCTTCGCCGTGGCCGTCCTGGCGGCGGCCTTGCGGGCGGCCTCCTCGGCCTCTTTCCTGGTGACGGCGTCCGCCTGCACGGCCTGCGCGTCGGCCTGCATCGTCAGGGACGCGGTCTGCACCTGGGCCTGCTGACCCGCCGGTATGTCGGCGAGCAGCGTCGCGTCGGCAGCGCCGGCCTCGGCCCCGCCCGTCTGCGCGGCGGTGCCCGAGGCGACGCCGACGACACTTCCGACGGCGGTGACCGCGGAGGCCGAGGCCACCGCGAATCCGCGGACCGATATCGGGCTCACTGGTCTACCTTCCGGGTCGTCCGTGGCGCCTTGCCGTGGGGATGCGGGCAACTCGCCTCACACGTCCCGCAGTTGCCACACTCTGCCGCGCCGTGGCAGGGGGCCGCAATGGTGAAGGAGGTGTGGATGCTCACATCTGGGGCGACGCCCGGGGCCCCTTCGGCGCCGGGGCGGCGAAGGGGCCGTCGGAGGTCTACCTGCCGTAGCCGGCCGCGGTGATGTTGGCCTGTACGGCGTTCTCGGTGGCGTCGGAGGGATAGCCGGAGGTCATGACGCCCTCGTAGAAGGTGCCCGCGGCGCCGTGGCTGTTGTCGCCGCCGATGCCGAGGATGATGGCACCCTCCTTCTTCATCGGGTTGTACCCGGCGGCGTTGGGGCGGACCCCGTTGTAGAAGGTGGACAGGGAGCCGGACTGGGCGTTGCCGCCGCGGATCGCCCAGTGGTTGGGGCCGCCCCAGACACTCGCGCCTGCTGCGATCGCAGTGGACGGGAGGCGCTTCAGCGGTGTGCCAGACCGTCGATCATCAGGCGGAGGGTGAAGTCGAACCGGTCGTGGCCCTCGCCCGCGGTGAGCTCGGCGGCGTGACGGGTGGTGTGGGGGAAGGTCCCGGCGGGCAGGGCCGCGAAGCGCCGCAGCAGCTCGGCGCGGTCGACGACCCAGACGGCGTCGTCGTCGGCCGAACGCAGGCGGGCGATCGAGGTCTCCAGGCAGTAGGCGGCCACGTACAGCAGCAGCGCGTCGATGGCCCAGGCGGCGGCCTGCGGTGCGACGCCGCCGGCGAGGAGGATGGCGAGCAGCCCTTCGCTGACGCGCATGGTCTCGAGGTCGGTGGGGGCCATGGCGAGCGCGGCGCGGGAGATGCCCGGGTACTTCAGGTACTGGTCGCGGATCTGGGCGCACACACCGTGGATCTGCTCCCGCCAGGCCTCCGGATCGGGTGCGGGCAGGACCAGCTCGGCGCACAGCCGGCCGATGAGCAGCTCGTCGAGGTCGGCCTTGTTGACGACGTGGGCGTAGAGCGATGCGGGGCCGGTGTCGAGGGCGCCGGCCAGTCGCCGCATGGTCAGGGCCTCGTAGCCCTCCGCGGCGATCATGCCCAGCGCGGTGTCGACGACCTGTTCGACGGTGATCGGGTCCTTGCGGCGACGGGGCCTGGGGCCCCCTTCGGCCTCGGTCTTCGGCGGCAGGTGGCGCGCCGCGCGTCGCTCTCTGGGGTTCACCCGAACACTATAACTTGACGCGAACAGTGTTCGTAGATAGAACACTGTTCGTGACAGGGACTGAGAAGTACGACGTGACCGTGGTCGGTGCCGGGCCGGTGGGCCTGCTGCTCGCCGGGGAGCTGGCGCTCACCGGGGCCTCGGTGCAGGTGCTCGAACGGCTCGCCGAGCCGGACAGGTCGATGAAGGCCGGAGCGGTCAACGTACCGACGGCCGAGGCGCTCGACCGCCGGGGACTGCTGCCCGAGGCCGAGAAGGTGCAGCGAGAGATCTTCGAACGAGTGGGCTCGTTCGCCGGGACGACCGTCGGCCGGGGAGCACGCGAATCGCGGTTCACCGGGCATTTCGCGGGGATCGTCCTGGACGCCGACCTCGTGGACTGGTCCGATCCCGATCTCGCCGCGCACACCGCGGTCGACGGAGCGCGCATGGTGCCGCAGCCCGAACTGGAGGCGCTGCTGGCCGGCCATGTGGCACGCCTCGGCGTACCCCTGCGCCGCGGGGTCGAGGTCACCGCGCTCCAGGACACCGGCGACGAGGTGCTCGTCGGCACCACCGCCGGCCCGGTGCGCACCGGCTGGCTGGTGGGATGCGACGGCGGACGCAGCACCGTGCGCCGCCTCACGGGCATCGACTTCCCCGGCACCGACCCCGAACTCACGGGACATCTGGCGGTCGCCGACATCGCCGACCCGGAGAAGCTCGCGAACGGATGGGCATGGTCGCCGCAGGGCGCGTACCGCCACGGGCCGCAGCCGGGGCGGGTCGTCACCGTGGAGTTCGACGGCGCCGCCGCCGACCGGAGAGCGCCGGTCGCCCTCGACGAGGTGCAGGCCAGTCTGCGCCGGGTCTCGGGAACCGATGTCACGCTGACCGCGCTGCGCGGCACCGCGACCCGCTGGAGCGACAACGCCCGCCAGGCCGCGGCCTATCGGTCGGGCCGGGTGCTGCTGGCCGGCGACGCCGCGCACGTGCACTCGCCCTTCGGCGGCCAGGGACTCAACCTCGGGGCCGGCGACGCGATGAACCTCGGCTGGAAGCTGGGTGCCGTGGTCGCGGGATGGGCACCCGAGGGGCTGCTCGACACCTATGACGAGGAGCGCCGGCCTCTCGGCGCCTGGGTGCTGGACTGGACGCGGGCCCAGATCGGCGTGCTGCGCGGGGACGCCAAGTCCGCCGCGCTGCGCGAGGTGGTCGCCGATCTGCTGGGTACCGGGGCCGGAGCCACCTACGCCGTCAAGAAGATCTCCGGCGTCACGCACCGCGTCGACCTGCCCGGCGACCATCCGCTCACCGGCCGGTACGCCCCCGACCTGTGGCTCGCGGACGGCTCGCGGCTGGTCGACCACGGGCACGGCGGCGGGTTCCTGCTGCTCGACCGTACGGCGGACGGCCGATTCGCCCACCGAGCCGAGGCCTGGGGCGACCGGGTGAACGGCGTGACCGACGACCACGCCACCCCGGCCGGTCTCCTGGTACGCCCCGACGGCGTGGTCGCCTGGGCCACCGACACCGACGACACCGAGGCAGTCACCGGTCTGGAGGCCGCCCTGCACCGCTGGGCGGGCACCCCGTAGCTAGTCGCCCCACTCGCTCTCGAGTTCCTTGACCAGGCCGGCGAGCGCGGTCGGGTCCGGGACGGCGTCCAGGGAGCGGCGGACCTGCTGGTCGCCGAACGCCCGCTGCTCGGCCGTCTTCTCGGGGTCCACCGCCGCTTCGGCCTGCACCTGGACGTAGTTGAGGCTGGTCGCGAAGAGCATCGAGAACGCGTCCAGGCTCCGGATCGCCCCCGGGCCGCCGGCGTCCACGTAGGCGCGGACCAGCCGGCGTGCGGAGTCCGAATTCGCACCGGACCACGCGTACACGACCGAGGCCAGCTCGCGCTCCGGTGACACGGGCCCCGCGTTGTCCCAGTCGATCAGGACCGGGCCGGCCGGTCCGACCAGGACGTTCTGGGGCTGGACGTCGAGATGCGACATCACCAGACCGGTGCGGCCGGCCGGGGTCACGAACCGCGCCAGTTCCCTGGCCCGGCCGTCGGCGAGTTCCTCCAGCCGCTCCGACCACGGCAGCCCGTGCCCACGGATCTTCCGGCACAGGCTTTCCCAGTCCGACGCGTCGGGGCACCGCTCGTACCAGGGATGCGGTGCCCCGCTCGCACCCGCTCCGGCGATGTGCAGCAGTGCGAGGGTGCGTCCGACCCAGGTGAGGATCTCCGGGCGGGCGGGGTCGGCACCGCTTCCGTCCACCCAGTCGTAGACCTTCACACAGGTGCCACCCACCTGCGCCGGAAGGGTCGAGACACGAGTGCCGTCCCGGTTGGCGAACAGCCTCGGAGAGGCGATCCCCAGGCGTTCCCCGGCGTCCCTCAGGGCGGCCTCGCGACGCACCTGCTCTTCGTCGCAGCCGAACAGCATCTCCTTGACGGCCCATCGGCGGCCGTCCCCGGCGAGCCTCCAGATCCGGCCCAGTGCGCCGCGTGTGACCGGTGTGATCGTCCACGGTCCGCTGCCGAGTCCGTAGGCCTCGACCACATGGTCGACGGCGTTGTGCACGGGGACCTCCTCGTTCCTCACGGCGGCAAGGCGCGGCCGCCCCGTCGGCGAGGACGGGGCGGCCGCGGTCCGAGGTTCACTCGGGACGTGTCACTCGGCGGCCGAGAACACGAAGGAGAACTCGGCCGGTTCGGCCCGCAGCCAGTACGGCGGCAGCACGCCGGGCCCGCAGGACCCGGTGCCGATGCCGTGCAGGCCGTGGTCGAGGTTGACCCACACCGTCTCACCGGGCGTCAGGTCGGTGAGGTGGGTGGCCGCGTCCAGCTGCTCGGTCGTCCAGCGCCGGGCGGTGAGGAAGAACTCCGGGTCGCCCTCGACGCGCAGCCCGCCGATCTCCGCCCACCGGACGTCGGCACGGGCGCCGTTCTCCTGCGGACGCAGGTACGGCGTCTGCAGCCCGTCCACCGTCGACTCCCAACGTGCCACCCGGGAGGCCGCCTTGGTGTCCGGGTAGCCCTCGCCGGGGCCGCCGCCGTACCACTTCACCGCGTCGGCCCGCTCGAGCCCGAACCGCACCCCGAGCCGGGGCAGCGGCACCGGCCACTCGCCCTGCGGTCCCACGGACACCGTCAGCTTCAGACGGTCGCCGTCCGAGGTCCACCGGTACACCGTGGCGAGGCCGAACTCCCAGGCGGCGGGCGCCACCCGGGTGCGTACGGTCAGCGCGTCACCGTCGAGCTCCACGGAGTCCAGCCGGTGCCGCATGCGGTGCAGGCCGAACTTGCGCCACAGCTCCGCGTAGCGGGTGCCGGTCTGCCACTCCGCGCCCTCGTCGTTGTCGGTGGTCGCCCGCCAGACGTCCAGCCGCAGGCCGCTGACGGCGACGCCGCCAATGGTCTTCAGTGCCCCGCTGCGGGCGTCGAACGCGGCCGGGCCCAGCGTGATCACGCCGCCGTCGGACACCGGCCCGGCGCTCGCGGACACCACCGGCAACGGCCGCGCGACCACGGGCACCTGGCCCCAGGCCACCTCGTGCCCCTTCGACCCCCAGACGGTGTCGGCCGCCAGCAGCGCCCGCACCGTCCACAGGGTCTCGGCGCCCGTGTGCCCGGCCGGCGGTTCGGGCAGCTTGACCTCCGCCGACTCGCCCGGAGCGAGCGCGGGCACGGCCAGGGACCCCGACTCGACCGTCTCGCCGTCCACTTGGTACGACCACTCGAAGGCGAAGGCCGAGAGGTCGGCGAAGTCCTGCTTGTTCGTCACCCGCACGGTGCCGTCGAGTGCGTCGAAGGAGACGGGCTCGATGACCTTCTTGAACTCCAGCAGGCCGGGGGAGGGCCGCCGGTCCGGGAAGATGAGGCCGTCGCAGACGAAGTTGCCGTCGTGCAGCTCCTCGCCGAAGTCGCCGCCGTAGGCGTAGCCCAGCTCGGCGTGCTTGACGCCGTGGTCGATCCACTCCCAGATGAAGCCGCCCTGGAGGCGGTCGTGGGACTCGAACAGCCGCTGGTAGTCGGCGATGCCGCCGGGGCCGTTGCCCATGGCGTGCCCGTACTCGCAGAGGATGAAGGGCAGTTCACGACGTTTGTGCGTACCGCCGTCCAGGTCCTTGCCGATGGCCTCGACCTCGGCGTGCGAGGCGTACATCCGCGAATAGACGTCCGTGTCACGGCAGTTCCAGTCGCCCTCGTAGTGCACGAGGCGGGAGGAGTCCCGGCCGTGGATCCACTCGGCCATCGCGGTCAGGCCACGGCCGGTGCCCGCCTCGTTGCCCAGCGACCAGATGACCACCGACGGATGGTTCTTGTCCCGCTCCACCATGCGCGCGGCGCGGTCCAGGAGGGCCGGGGTCCAGCGGTCGTCGTCGACCGGGTTGTCGCGCCAGGCCTGCTCGGTGAAGCCGTGGGTCTCCAGGTCGCACTCGTCGATGACCCACAGGCCGTACTCGTCGCACAGGTCGAGGAAGGCGGGGTGCGGCGGGTAGTGGGAGGTGCGCACGGCGTTGAGATTGTGCCGCTTCATCAGCAGCACGTCCTCGCGCATCGTCTCCAGGTCCAGGGCGCGGCCCTTCTCCGGGTGCCACTCGTGGCGGTTGACGCCCTTGAAGAGCACCGGCCTGCCGTTGACCTTGATCAGGCCGTCGGCCAGTTCCACGGTACGGAACCCGATGCGCAGCGGAACCCGCTCGCCCTCGGTGACCAGCTCGCCGTCGTACAGCTTCGGCACCTCGGCCGTCCACGGCTGGACCGGGACCGTGACCGTCGTGCCGGTCTCGACATCGATGTCCAGGGCGGGCACGGACACTCGCCCGTCGACGTCGGAGTCGACGCGCAGGGTGCCCTCGCCCGTGCCGTGGTCGTAGGAGGCGTGCACGAAGAAGTCGAGCGCGCTGCCCGCCGGGCGGTGCAGCAGCGTCACGTCACGGAAGATGCCGGGCAGCCACCACTGGTCCTGGTCCTCCAGGTAGGAACCCGCCGACCACTGGTGGACCCGGACGGCGAGGACGTTGCCGCTCGGCTTGAGCAGGTGCCCCACCGCGAACTCGTGCGGCAGCCGGGAGCCCTTGAACTCGCCGATGTCCGTGCCGTTCAGCCAGACGCGGGCGCAGGACTCCACGCCGTCGAAGCGGATCACCGCCCCGCCCTCGGCCGGCCAGTCCGCGGGCAGGTCGAAGACGCGCAGGTGGTCGCCGGTCGGGTTCTCCGTCGGGACGTGCGGCGGGTCGACCGGGAAGGGGTAGAGGTGGTTGGTGTAGATCGGCAGGCCGAAGGCGCCGTCGCCCTGGAGCACCCAGTGACCCGGGACCATGACCTCGTCCCAGTCCCCGGCCTCGAAGCCGGGCTCGGCGAACGAGTCGTCCTCGGCGTCGGCGGTCGGCGACACCCGAAGGCGCCAGCTGCCGTTGAGCGAGAGTGACGTCGCGTCGGAGGACGCGTACCAGGCGCGGGGCGGAAGGGCCCCGCTGCCGGGTGAGACGTCCTCGACGTAGTCAAAGGCAGTGGTGGTACGGAAAGACATCGGTCTCCAGGTCGTGAGTGGAGGGCGTCAGCCCTTGATACCAGTCTGCGCGATTCCCTGGACCAGCCAGCGCTGGAGGAAGAGGAACACGAAGATCAGGGGCAGGATGGAGATGGCGGTGGCCATGAAGATCAGATGGAAGTTGACGGTCTGGTTGGTCATGAAGGAGGACAGCGCGATCTGGACCGTCCAGGAACTCGGGTCCTGTCCGATGACCAGGGGCCACAGGAAGGAGTTCCAGGCGCTGATGAAGGTGATCGTGGCGATGGCCGCGAAGAAGTTCAGCGAGTTGGGTACGACGATCCGCCAGTACGCGCCCCAGTAGCCGAGCCCGTCCACGCGTGCCGCCTCCTCCAGCTCCTTGGGGAATCCCAGGAAGTACTGCCGGAAAAGGAAGCAGGTGAAACCACTGAACAGGCCCGGAATGATCAGACCGCGGTAGGTGTCCACCCAGCCGAGGGACGAGACCAGCACGAAGCTGGGCACGAAGGTGACGGCCGTGGGGACCATCAGGGTCGCGAGGACCGCGTAGAAGACCTTGTTGGCGTGCTTGTACGGGATGCGGGCCAGGCCGTAGCCGGCCAGGGAGCAGACCACAAGGGTGCCGAGAGTGGTCGACACGGCGACGACCAGCGAGTTCACCATGGAGCGGCCGAACTCGACCGTGGGGTCGTCGAACAGTTCGGAGATGTTGGCCCACTGGAAGGAGGGCAGCAGCTTCCAGTTCTCGCCCGTGATCTCCGGGTCCGTGGAGAGGGCGTTGCGGACGATCAGGTAGAACGGGACCAGGAAGAGCAGGGCCGCGACGCAGACGGAGACGTACAGTCCCGTGTTGCCGAGGACGCCCCGGGCCTTCTTGTGCTGCTTGCCGACCTGATGAGGTGCGGTGGTGGTCACTTGGACTCATCCCCCCTTCCGAAGCCCATGAACTTGCCCTGGACCAGGGTGACGAGGCAGATGAGCAGCGACAGGACGACCGCGCCCGCGCTGCCGGCGCCGTAGTCCTGGTTGGTGCCGAGGGCTGCCTTGTAGAGCTCCATGAGCGGTGTCTGCGCCCAGGTCGCCTTGGTGCCGATGATGTTGAAGAACTCGTCGAAGGCCTGGTACGCGGCGATGAGCAGCAGCAGGATCACCGCGGTCGAGGTGGCCCGCAGCTGGGGCAGCGTGATGTACCGGAAGGTCTGCCAGCCCTTCTTGGCGCCGTCGATGGCGGCGGCCTCGTACAGCTCGGCCGGGATGTTCTGCAGCGCCGCCAGGAAGAGGATCATGTAGAACCCGGACTGGATCCACAGGCGCAGGGTCACGATGACCAGCCAGTACCAGGGCGGGGTCGGGTCCGCCAGATAGGCGATGTTGTCGACGCCGAACCAGCCGAGGACGGTGTTCATCAGACCGAAGCGGACGCCGCTGAAGATGGACATCTTCCAGATCAGCGCGGCGGCGACATAGGAGACGGCGGTCGGCAGGAAGAACACCGAGCGGAAGAAGGCCCGCATGAACCGCAGCCGGTTCACCAGCAGCGCCAGACCCAGCGACAGCGCCCAGGTCGTCGGCACGATGAAGGCGGCGAACACGCTGAACGTCAGCAACGAGTCGGGGAAGTTGCTGTTGGTCAGGATCTGCTTGTAGTTGTCGAAGCCGATGAAGTTGCTCGGCGTGACGGTGTACCGCGCGTCGAAGAAGCTGAGCCAGACGCTCCAGACGATCGGCACGAAGACGAAGATCACCAGGCCGATGAGGAAGGGCCCGGTGAAGAGCCAGAAGTTGAGCGTCGGGTTGCCCCGCAGGCCCCGCCGCGGCCGGGCCTGGGAGGCCTTGGCCGGGGCGGGCTGGGCGACCCCGCGTGTGGTGGTGGTCGACATGTCGTTGTCTTCCCGGCGGCCTATCCGAACAGCTTCTTGAGCTCGACGTCGACCTTCTTGTCGCAGGCGTCGAGCGCCGCCTCCGGGTTGCCGTTCTTGCGGACGGAGGACGCGATCACGTCGTTGAACGCGGTGATCATCACCTGGTCGAAGCCGATGTTGTCGAAGTGGCCGTAGTCGGTGAAGAGCTTGACCGCCTCGGCGGGCAGGCCCGACTTGAGCTTGGTGGCGGACTGGGCTGTCGAGGTGCGCGGCGGGATGTGGAAGCCGTAGGACAGCGCCCAGTCCTCCTGGTACTTCTTCTGGTCGATCCACAGCCACTTGACGTATTCCTTGGCGGCGTCGACGTTCTTGCTCTTGGCGTTGACGAAGATCGACCAGCCGCCGTTGTAGACCGACAGCTTGCCGGCGCTGCCGATCTTCGGGAACGGGAAGATGCCGAGGTCGTCGCCGAGCGCCTTCTGCATGGCCGGCATGGACCACATGCCGCCCCACTGGATGGCGCACAGGCCCTGGTTGAGCGCGGAGGGATCCCAGAAGTCGGTCGGGGCGTCCAGCAGCACGTGGCCGCTGGTGAACAGGGTGCGCAGCTTCTTCAGGCCCTCGACGACGCCGTCCGTGTGGTAGCCGATCTTGTTGTTCGCGTCGAGGGTCTGGGCGCCGGCCGAGAAGATCAGGTTGTTCTGGATCGCGGTGAAGTCGTTGCCGAGGAAGACGCCCTTGACCTTGCTGGTGGTGAGCTTGGCGGCGGCCTCGAGGAGCTCGTCGAGCGTGGTCGGGACGTCGACCTTGGCCTTCTCCAGCATCGACTTGCGGTAGTAGAAGAACTGCGGGTCGTCGATCATCCGGATGCCGTAGATCTTGCCGTCGACCGTGTGCGACTTGATGTCGTTCGGGTTGAAGTCGTCCTTGACCGGGTCGATGAGGTCGCTGAGGTCGGCCACCTGACCGCTCTTGACCATCTGCAGCTGCGGGTGGAACTCGAAGACGTCCGGGGCCTGCTTGGTGAGCAGCGACGAGAAGAGCTTCGCCTCGAAGTTGTTGCCCGTGATCCAGTTGGTGCTCACGCCGGCCTTCTTGTACGCCGCCGCGTACCGCTTGATGGCCTGCTCGGTACCCGCCTCGCCGTAGGCGTGGAAGTACTGCACGAGCTGGGTGCCGGACCCACCGCTCCCGCCGCGCCCGTTGTTGCTGCCGCACGCGGCGAGGGTGCCGGCGGCGGCCATGCCCGCGGCGGCCCGGAAGAGGGACCGGCGGGAGAAGTTGTCGTTGCTCAATGCCGACATGCTGACGTCCTTGTCTCGAGTGCGGCTGCGGCTCTGCGGCTCAGCGCCCGGTGGCTCGAATCTGATTGCAGGGCCGGACGCTAAGCTTTCGAGCAGGGCTTAGGCAAGGGGTTGGACGAAGTCTGCGCGAAACGTTGTCTGTCGTTCGGCATGCCGAACGCGGGTACTTTCCATGGGAGTTGAGATAAGTGAGGGCCGCCCGGCCATGGGTGGCCGGCGGCCCTCGAAAAACAGCGAGCGCTACCGGGTCACTGCCGGGACCAGGCCTCGTTGCCGCCGCCGTTGCAGCTGTAGAGGATCACCTTGCTGCCTTCGGCGGTCGCCTGCCCGCTGACGTCCAGGCACTTGCCGGACGCCTCGCTGAGAATCTGGCCGTTGGCGTTGAGCAGCCAGCGCTGGGTCGCGTCACCGGTGAAGTCGGCGGTCGTCGTCAGTCCCGAACTCCCGGCCGTCAGATAGCCGTTCACGCCCTTCAGGGCGCCCTTGGCGTCGTACGACCAGGACTGCTCCGCGCCGCCGGTGCAGGTGCTGATGGCGGCTCCCGAGGTGCCCGCGGTCAGGCACTTGCCGGACTGTTTGCCCTGCCAGGCGCCCGTGACGGCCGTACTGCCGTGGCCGCGCCGGTCGAGGACGTACGTCGTGACGGAGCGCGCGGCCAGGTTCGCCGTGACCGTGCCGCCGCTCACCGACGGCTTGTCCACCTTCGCCCAGTCCTCGGTCGCCGAGGTCCGCACGGCCTGCGTGGCCCGTACCGGAACCTTGCTGTTGAAGTGCAGACTCAGCGGGGTGTCGGTGGTGTTGTGGTTGTTGACCACGACCACCCACGTGCCGTCGCGGTCGTACGCGGAGACCTCGACGCCGTCCGGCGCTCCGGTCACGTTGTGCGCGACCGAGCCGGGCCGGACGAACTTGCTGTACTGGCCGAGCGCGTAGTACCGCTTGGTGAAGTACAGGGTCTGGTTGCCGTTCGTCGCGTAGTCGGGGTCGTAGTAGACAAGGCCGTCGTTCCAGCCGGTGTCGTTCTTCGTGTACGGGTCGCTGCCGTAGCCGCTCGCCAGCGCCACCCACCACTGGAAGGCCGAGTCGTGGGCGCTCGCGAAGTCCTTGTAGATGATCCGCGACATCAGCAGGGCGTTGTCGATGGACGGGTCGTACTCCTGGTTCCAGCCCGTCGAGCCCTTGCCGAAACAGCAGATCTCGGTGGCCCAGGACTTCTGGCCGACGGTCCTCGACGTCTCGTAGACGTTGGCGAGCTGCCCGTCGTTCGGATTGTTGTACGTGTGGTGGGCGAGCGCCGACACGTACTGCTGCGTACCCGGCTGCGAGATCCACTGCGGCAGCTCGGAGACGAACTGGGTGGTCTGGCTGGACTCGTCGGCGATGATCGACGTCTGCTGCTTGCGGGCCCGCTGCTCGGCGCCCAACGCCCGCACGATGTCGTCGCGTTGGTCGACCGTGACCTTCATGCCCTCCTGGCCGCACGAACCGAAGTCGTTGTCCGGCTCGTTGAAGGGGCTGATGTGGTCCAGTTTCGCGCCCTGGCGGGCGAAGTGGTCGGTGACGTCGGCGACGTACTTGGCGTAGTCGCCCTCGTTCTCGGCCTTCAACTGCCCGCCGCAGCTCTGCCCGTTCGTCGTCCACTGCGCGGGTGCGCTGTTGACGAACCCGATCAGGTCCTTGACGCCGTATGCCGAGGCGTACGAGAGGAAGGTCCGGCCGCCCTTGTCCCTGCTCCAGTCGTAGGAGCCGTCGGGGTTCAGGAAGTCCTCGGCGGCGCGGGCCGGGGTGGTGACCGCGACTCCGCCGCCGCCGATGTTGTAGCGGTAGGAGGAAAGGGCCAGGCCCTGCTTCGAGAACAGCAGCTTCGCCACCCGGGCCTGCACCTCGGGCCTGAAGTGCTGCAGGTCGTTGACCCACCAGGCGCCCGACGCTCCGATGTCGTCGATGGTCTGGGCGGCATGGGGGGAGACCTCGGCCGCCGTGGGGGTGGCGGCCGAGGCGGCCGGGGCGGATATCAGGGGGCCGGTGACGGCGAGCGCGGCAGCGGCCGTCAGCAGGAGCGGTCTCCTGCGGTGGGGGTGAGTCACGTGCATCCCTTCCGTCGTCATGAAGGTGGTGCGGTACGGCTCCTTGCGGGGGTGGTGCGCTTGCCCGTCCTCTGGCTCACCGACTGCAGGGCCCCTTCGAGCGCGAACGTGGCCGCGCCCAGGCACACCGGGTCGGTGGGGATGGGGGAGAGGACGATCTCGGTGGCGGCCATCGGCCGCTTCAGCGCGTGCCGCCCCACGGCGGCGCGCACCTCGTCCAGCAGCGGCTCCGCCAGCTTCTTGGCGACCCAGCTGCTCAGGACGACCACTTCGGGGTTGAACAGGTTCACCAGGTCGGCGATGCCCGCGCCGAGGTAACGGGCCGTGTCCCGGACCACCTTGACGGCCACCGGGTTGTGCACGGCGACCGAGGCGGCGAGCGCGTCGATCGTGGCGGTCTGGTCCTCGGGGTGCAACAGCGTGCTGCGCGGACTGAGTTCGCGCAGGTTCAGCATGATCCCGGGGGCCCCGACGTACGTCTCCACGCAGCCGTGGTTGCCGCAGTGGCACAGCCGGCCGTCCAGCACGATCGTGTTGTGGCCCCACTCGCCGGCGCTGTTGCTCACGCCTCGGTGCAGCGCGCCGTCCAGGATCAGGCCGGCGCCCACGCCGGTGCCGAGGTTGACCACCACGGCGTCCCGGCGTCCGCGCGCGGCCCCGAACCACAGCTCGGCCACCGCGCAGGCGCGCAACGGGTTGTCCAGATAGAGGGGATAGGCGATGACCTCGGAGAGCAGGTCGAGCAGTGGTACGTCGTGCCAGTCCCAGTTCGGCGCGTACTCCGAGATGCCCGTGGCGCGGTCCACCTGGCCGGGCACGCTCACGCCGACGCCCAGCACCCGGGCGCCCTCCACGCCGGCCTGGGTGACGACGGCGCCGACGGCCGCGGCGACATGGCCGACGACCTGCTCGGGCCGGTTCTCGCCGGGCCGCATCTCCTCCATGGCGCGGGCCAGGACGTTCAGTCCCAGGTCGAAGAGTTCGACGCGGACGTACGTCTCCGCGATGTCGACGCCGATCAGCGCGCCCCCCGACGCGTTGACGGCCACCAGGCCCCGGGGGCGGCCGCCCGCCGAGTCCTCGAAGCCGACCTCGGTGATCATCCGCAGGTCGAGGAGTTCGCCGACGAGCGTGGCGACCGTGGCCAGGCTCAGGCCCGTGGCGGCCGCGAGCTCCTGCCGGGAGGTGGGAGACTCGGCGATGATCTGGCGCAGCACCTCATAGCGGTTCGCGGTACGGATGTCACGCGATGTGCGCTTCACTGGAGTCTTCACTGACGTTCGTCCCCATCCCTTCCCAGGCCAGTCCCGGCCGGGTCGGCAGCGACACCAGCACCGGCGCGGCGCAAGGCTATGGCCTGCGAGGGACTTTCGACAAGGGATTGGGAAAGGGTTGAAAAACCCGGACCTGCCGTCTTGGCTGTCGTGGCCGTAAGCATAAGCCCCCGGTGGGGCGGTGCCGGTGCGGGTGACCGTGTCGTGATCCGGGGCGTCAAGTTGCGTGGGCCGCAACCTAGTGCGTATAGCGATACCGGTATTAGCATGCGTCGCGTATCTACGGCGCGAGGAGACGAGGCACCATGGCTCCCCTGCAATACGACTTCGTCATCGTCGGCGGCGGTTCGGCCGGCAGTGCACTGGCCAACCGGCTCTCCGCGGACCCGGCGAACAAGGTGCTGGTCCTGGAGGCGGGCCGGTCCGACTACCCGTGGGACGTCTTCATCCAGATGCCCGCGGCACTGACGTATCCCATCGGCAGCCGTTTCTACGACTGGAAGTACGAGTCGGAGCCCGAGCCCCACATGGGTGGCCGCCGCATCTACCACGCCCGCGGCAAGGTGCTGGGCGGCTCCAGCAGCATCAACGGCATGATCTTCCAGCGCGGCAACCCCCTGGACTACGAGCGCTGGGCCGCCGACCCCGGGATGGAGACGTGGGACTACGCCCACTGTCTGCCCTACTTCCGGCGGATGGAGAACTGTCTCGCCGCCGACCCGGACGACGAGTTCCGCGGCCACGACGGCCCCCTCGTCCTGGAGCGCGGCCCCGCCACCAACCCGCTGTTCACCGCCTTCCAGAAGGCCACCGAGGAAGCCGGCTACGCGCCCACGGACGACGTCAACGGCTACCGGCAGGAGGGCTTCGCCAAGTTCGACCGCAACGTCCACCGCGGCCGTCGCCTCTCGGCCTCCAAGGCCTACCTCAAGCCCGTCATGAAGCGCCCCAACCTCACCGTCACCACCCGCGCCCTCGTCACCCGCGTCCTGTTCGAGGGCAAGCGGGCCGTCGGCGTCGAGTACCGGCGCGGCAAGGGCGCCCTCCAGCAGGTCCGCGCCAAAGAGGTCATCCTGTGCGGCGGCGCGATCAACTCCCCGCAGCTCCTGCAGCTCTCCGGCGTCGGCAACGCCGAGGAGTTGAGCGCGCTCGGCATCGACGTCGTGCACGACCTGCCGGGCGTCGGCGAGAACATGCAGGACCACCTGGAGGTGTACGTCCAGTACGGCTGCAAGCAGCCGGTCTCCATGCAGCCGTACATGGCGAAGTGGCGCGCGCCCTTCATCGGCCTGCAGTGGCTGTTCCGGAAGGGGCCCGCCGCCACCAACCACTTCGAGGCCGGCGGCTTCGCCCGCAGCAACGACGACGTCGACTACCCCAACCTGATGTTCCACTTCCTGCCCGTCGCCGTCCGCTACGACGGCTCCTCGCCCTCCGGCGGCCACGGGTACCAGGTGCACGTGGGCCCCATGTACTCCGACGCCATCGGCTCGGTGAAGATCAAGAGCCGGGACCCGCGCGAGCACCCGGCGCTGCGCTTCAACTACCTCTCCACCGAGCAGGACCGCCGCGAGTGGGTCGAGGCCATCCGGGTCGCCCGCAGGATCCTCAACCAGCCCGCGATGGCCCCCTACAACGACGGGGAGATCTCGCCGGGGCCGAAGGTGGAGACCGACGAGGAGATCCTCGCCTGGGTCGCCAAGGAGGGCGAGACCGCCCTGCACCCGTCCTGCACGTGCAAGATGGGCACCGACGAGATGGCCGTGGTCGACCCGACCAGCATGCGGGTGCACGGGGTCGAGGGACTGCGCGTCGTCGACGCCTCCGTCATGCCGTACGTCACCAACGGAAACATCTACGCGCCCGTGATGATGGTCGCCGAGAAGGCCGCCGACCTGATCCTCGGCAACGAGCCCCTCGCCCCCTCCAAGGCCGCCTACTACCGCCACCGCGACGCCCAGAAGCAGGCCGGGTAGACCTTGGCCGGCGAAGCGCTGCGCGCGCTGCTGGAGCACGTCCGCTACGAGGTGCTGCCCGCGGCGGCGACGGAGGAGAAGGTCCTCGCGCATGTCCCGCGCGACGTCGTGGTCACGGTCACGGCGTCGCCGGTCAAGGGGCTGGAGCCGACCCTGGAGCTGACCGGGCGGCTCGCCGCGCACGGCTACCGCGTCGTCCCGCACGTGCCGGCGCGGCTGCTGCGGGACGACGTCCACGTCAAGGAGGTCGTCGCGCGCCTGCGCGAGGCGGGCGTGGACGACGTCTTCGTACCGGCGGGCGACGCCGATCCGCCCGCGGGGGCCTACGGCGGCGCCCTGCCGGTGCTGCAGAGGCTCGGCGAGCTGGGCGGGCCCTTCGCCCGGGTCGGCATCACGGGCTACCCCGAGAGCCATCCCCTCATCCACGACGACCTGACCATCCAGGCGATGTGGGACAAGCGCGCGCACGCCACGTACATCGTCAGCAACCTGTGCTTCGACGCGCGGGTGCTGGGGGAGTGGATCGCGCGCGTACGGCGCCGGGGGGTGACGCTGCCGCTGTACGTGGGCGTCGCCGGGCCCGTGCAGCGTGCCAAGCTGCTCGCCATGGCGACGAAGATCGGCGTGGGGGAGTCGACGCGGTTCCTGAGCAGGCACCCTTCGTGGTTCCTGCGGTTCGCCGCTCCCGGGGGCCACGCCCCGGAGCGCCTGCTGGAACGCGCCGAGGAGGCCCTGACCGCACCGTCGTCCGGTGTGGCGGGCCTGCACCTGTTCACCTTCAACCAGATCGCCGAGACGGAGCGCTGGCGCCGGGCGTGGCTGGAGCGGCTCGGCGGCTGACGCCGCGGCGGGGCCGGGAAGGACTTCTGTCCCTCCCGGCCCCGCCTCCGCATGCCCCCGAGCCGTGTGGTCGCCGTATACAGGGGACTGGCGCGGGTTCCCTCAGCGGAAGACGACCGTGCGGTTGCCGTCGACCATCACGCGGCTCTCGCTGTGCCACTTCACCGCGTGCGCCAGCACCTGCGCCTCCACGTCACGGCCGACCGTCACCAGTTCGCCTGGGTCGAGGGAGTGGTCGACGCGGACCACGTCCTGCTCGATGATCTGGCCCTCGTCCAGGTCGGGCGTGACGTAGTGCGCCGTCGCGCCGACGAGCTTCACACCGCGGGCGTAGGCCTGCTCGTAGGGGCGGGCGCCCTTGAAGCTCGGGAGGAAGGAGTGGTGGATGTTGATGGCGCGGCCGTCGAGCTGCTTGCACAGGTCGTCGGAGAGGATCTGCATGTACCGGGCCAGCACGACCAGGTCCACGTCCAGCTCGCGCACCAGCTCCATCAGGCGGGCCTCGGCCTCGGGCTTGGTGTCCCTGGTGACCGGGACGTGGTGGAAGGGGATGCCGTAGGTCTCGGCCAGCCCCTCGAAGTCCCGGTGGTTGGAGACGATCGCCGGGATCTCGATGTTCAGCGCCCCGGTGCGCCGGCGGAAGAGCAGGTCGTTGAGGCAGTGCCCGAACTTCGACACCATGATGAGCGTGCGGGTCGGGGTGGCGGCGTCCCGCATGGTCCAGGAGATGCGGTGGGCCTCGGCGACCGGGCCGAACCGGTAACGCAGGGTTTCCAGATCCGCGATTGGATCGGAAACATCGAAGTGGACCCTCATGAAGAAGCGGCCCTTGAGCCGGTCGTCGAACTGCTGGCTCTCCAGGATGTTGCCGGAGTTCCTGACGAGGAAGCCGCTCACGGCATGGACCAGTCCCGCACTGTCGGGACAGGAGAGGGTGAGGACGTACTCGCGGCCTGACTGCGGACGAGGGAACTTAGGGGACACGGCGGCCTCCGTCGGTGCGCATTGCACAACTCAGTGAGCGATACGCAACATAGTCCGGGCTGGCGGGACTCTCGGTCAAGAGAGAAGGGGCCTTTGGGCCCTTGCCGAATCGTCATCGGCGGACCCCTTGACGTATGTCCTCACATTCGCCAGGGTGTTCCACCACAAGCAATTGGGTGCACGATGCGCAACGCATTTCGGTTGAAGGGCTAGGCGCGTGGCAGACCTGTATGTGGACGGTGAATGGCGGGAGTCGGTGGCCGGTGGCCGCCGCGAGATCCGCTGTCCCGCTGACGGCACGCTCGCCGCGACCGTCTCCGAGGCGACACGCCCCGACACCGAGGCGGCGATCGCCGCGGCCCGCCGTGCCTTCGACGAGGGCCCCTGGCCGCGCACCCCGGAGCGCGAGCGCGGCGCCCTCCTGCTGCGTACCGCCGACATCCTGGAGCGGGACGCCAAGGAGTTCGCCCGCGCCGAGTCGCTGGACACCGGCAAGCGGCTGGTGGAGAGCGAGTACGACATCGCCGACGTCGTCTCCTGCTTCCGTCACTACGGCGGGCTCGCCGGCACGGACGCCGGACGTGTCATCGACACCGGACGCGACGACGCCGTCAGCCGCGTCGAGTACGAGCCGGTCGGGGTGTGCGGACTGATCACCCCCTGGAACTACCCTCTGCTGCAGGCGAGTTGGAAGGTCGCCCCGGCCCTCGTCGCCGGCAACACCTTCGTCCTCAAGCCCAGCGAGCTCACTCCCTCCACCTCCATCCTGCTGATGCGGGCCCTTGCGGAGGCGGGGCTGCCCGCGGGCGCCGGCAACCTCGTCCTGGGCGCCGGACCGGAGGCGGGCGCCCCGCTCTCCGAACACCCCGCGGTCGACATGGTCTCCTTCACCGGCGGACTGGAGACCGGCAAGCGGATCATGGCCACCGCCGCGGCGACCGTGAAGAAGGTCGCCCTCGAACTCGGCGGCAAGAACCCCAACGTGGTCTTCGCCGACGCCGACTTCGACGCGGCCGTCGACTTCGCCCTCACCGCCGTCTTCCTGCACTCCGGGCAGGTCTGCTCGGCCGGCGCCCGGCTGATCGTCGAGGACACGCTGCACGACCGGTTCGTCGACGAGGTCGTGCGCCGCGCCCGGCTGATCCGGCTCGGCGGACCCTTCGACCCCGACGCCGACACCGGCGCGCTGATCTCCGGCGGGCACCTGGCGAAGGTCGAGGCCTACGTCGCCGCCGGGCTCGCCGAGGGCGCCGTACTGCGCTGCGGCGGCGAGCGGCCCGACGACCCCGCCCTCGCGGGCGGCTTCTACTACCCGCCGACCGTCCTCGACGAGTGCCGGCAGGACATGCGGGTCGTGCACGAGGAGTCCTTCGGGCCCGTGCTGACCGTGGAGCGTTTCACCGGCGAGGACGATGCCGTCCGCATCGCCAACGACACCGAGTACGGACTCGCCGGAGCCGTCTGGACGCAGGACGGGGGCCGGGCCCAGCGGGTCGCCCGGCGGCTGCGCCACGGCACGGTGTGGATCAACGACTACCACCCCTATGTGCCGCAGGCGGAATGGGGTGGCTTCGGGCACTCGGGCACGGGCCGGGAGCTGGGACCTACCGGCCTCAACGAATACCGCGAGCCCAAACACATCTGGCAGAACATCCAACCTCGGCCGCAGCACTGGTTCCGCGGCTGAACGCCGAAATGAGGTCGAACGTGACCACCACACAGACCGAGGTGCCGCAGCGGCGCGGCGGGCCCCAGGACTCGGCCGGCACGCCGGTGATCTCCGTGCGCAAGCTGTGGAAGGTGTTCGGGCCGAAGGCCGAGAAGGTGCCGGAGTCCGAGGAGCTGTGCGGCCTCAGCCGCCGCGAGCTCATGGACCGTACCGGCTGCACGGCCGCCGTCCGGGACGTCGGCTTCGACGTCGCCCCCGGCGAGGTCTTCGTCGTCATGGGTCTGTCCGGCTCCGGCAAGTCCACCCTCGTGCGATGTCTGACCCGGCTGATCGAACCCACCTCGGGCGAGGTCGTCTTCGAGGGCGAGGACATCCGGGGCGCCGACGCGGCCCGGCTGCGCGAGCTGCGCCGCCGCAAGTTCTCCATGGTCTTCCAGCACTTCGGGCTGCTGCCCCACCGCCGGGTCGTCGACAACGTGGCCTTCGGCCTGGAGATCCGCGGCATGAGCAGGGCCGAGCGCACCCGGCGGGCCATGGAGGTCGTGGAACTGGTCGGACTCGCCGGATACGAGAACTCCTACCCCGACCAGCTCTCCGGCGGCATGCAGCAGCGCGTCGGCCTGGCGAGGGCGCTGGCCGGTGAACCGGACGTCCTCTTCTTCGACGAGCCGTTCTCCGCGCTCGACCCGCTGATCCGCCGCGACATGCAGAACGAGGTCATCCGCCTGCACCACGAGGTCGGCAAGACCATGGTGTTCATCACCCACGACCTGTCCGAGGCGCTCAAGCTGGGCGACCGCATCCTGATCATGCGCGACGGCAAGACGGTCCAGTGCGGCACCGGCGACGAACTGGTCGGCGCCCCCGCCGACGACTACGTCCGCGAGTTCGTCAAGGACGTACCGCGCGGTGAGGTCCTCACCCTGCGGTGGATCATGCGCCCGCCGGCCGACGGCGACGAACTGGACGGCCCCGAGCTCGGCCCGGACGTCGTCGTACGGGAGGCCACCCGGACGGTGCTGGCCGCCCAGAAGCCGGTCAAGGTCGTCGAGAACGGCAAGCTGCTCGGCATCGTCGGCGACGAGGAGATCCTCTCCGTGGTCGCCGGGCAGGAAGGCGGCGCATGATGGCCGTCACCATCGAGAAACCCGGCGAGAAGCCCGAGACGGCGGAGAAGGCGGTCCCCGCCGCTCCCGTCGAGAAGACCCGCAGGATCAGCCGGGCCATGGTGGTCGGCGCCGTCCTGGTCGTCTGGCTGGTGCTGTTCGCCGTGCTGCGCGGCAGGCAGACCCTGTCCCTGGCGGCGGCCGACCTCACCGGTCTGCACAAGTGGCTGAACGACCTCAACGACTCCATCGGCGCCAACCGCAACTCCAACCCGCTCTTCCTGTACTTCTTCAACGAGATCCGGCTGGTCATCGACAACCTGGTGACGTTCATCCAGCACCTGATCTCCCAGCCGTCCGGCGCCCGCCCGGTCCCGCAGATCGGCTGGCTCGGCGTGGTCGGCCTGGCCGGCTACGTCTCCTGGGCCGTCGGCAACTGGCGGGTGGCGCTGCTGGCGGTGGCGGGCTTCACCTTCTTCGGGCTGCAGGGCCTGTGGCAGGCGAGCATGGACACCCTCGCGCTCACTCTCTCCGCGGTGTTCGTGGCCCTGCTCTTCGCGATCCCGCTCGGCGTGTGCGCCGGTCTGTCCGACCGGTTCAACCGCGTCGTCACGCCCTTCCTCGACTTCATGCAGACGATGCCGACCTTCGTCTACCTGGCACCGCTGACCCTGTTCTTCCTGATCGGCGGCGCCTCCGCCACCATCGCCACCGTCATCTACGCGGCCCCGCCGACGATCCGCATCACCGCGCACGGCATCCGCAACGTGTCGAGGGCGACCGTCGAGGCGGCCGACTCGCTCGGCGCCACCCGCCGCCAGTCGCTGCTGAAGGTCCTGCTGCCGATGTCCAAGCGGACCGTGGTGATGGGCGTCAACCAGACCATCATGGCCGCTCTGGCCATGGTGACCATCGCGGCCCTCATCAACGCGCCGGGCCTCGGCGCGAACGTCATCCAGGCCCTGCAGTCGCTCGACGTGGGTACGGCCTTCAACGCGGGCCTCGCCATCGTCGTCATGGCGATCGTGCTGGACCGGGTCACCACCGCGGCCAGCGTCCGCGAGGAGGCCGCGCGCAACGCCAAGGACCGCTTCGCCAAGTGGCGCCGGCCGCTGCTGGGCGCCGGCGCGGCGCTCACGCTGGTTCTCGTCTACCTGTCGCACACCTACCTGTGGGCGGCCGACTTCCCCGGCGACGGCACCGTCGGCACCCACATCGCCAGCGCCGCCGACACCGCGACCAACTGGGCGCAGGACCACCTGTCGGGCCTGACCAACGCCCTCCGCGACGCCATCACCAACGGCCTGCTCAACCCGTTCCAGACCCTGCTCACCGACTCCCCGTGGTGGCTGGTGGGTGCGGTGCTGGTCGTGCTGGGCGTGGTGCTCGGCGGCTGGAAGGCCGGAGCCACGGCCGCGGTGTGCGTGGGCCTGCTGGTCGGCACCGGCTTGTGGTCGGACGCCATGACCACGCTGGCCTCGACGCTGGTGGCGACCGTGCTGGTGATGGTCCTCGGCATCGTCTTCGGGGTGTGGATGGGCCGCAGCGCGCTCGTGGACCGCATCATCCGGCCCAGCCTCGACGCGGCCCAGGTCATGCCGCCGTTCGTCTACCTCGTGCCGTTCCTCGCGCTCTTCGGCGCCACCCGCTTCACGGCGATCGTCGCCGCCGTCGTCTACGGCGCGCCCGTCGCCATGAAGATCATCGCGGACGGGATACGGGCCGTGCCGGAGACCACCGTGGAGGCGGCCACCTCCGCCGGGTGCAACACCTGGCAGATCATCACCAAGGTTCAACTGCCGATGTCACGCAGTGCCCTGACGCTCGCGACCAACCAGGGCCTGATCTACGTGCTGTCGATGGTTGTTGTGGGCGGCCTGGTAGGAGCGGGCGCCCTCGGCTACGACGTCGTGGCCGGATTCTCGCAGGGTGAGCTGTACGGCAAGGGGCTGGCGGCGGGACTCGCCATCGTACTGCTCGGAGTCATGTTCGACCGGATCACTCAGGCAGCGGCGCGACGCGCGAGCGCTTAAGGAGCAGGACACCATGGCAAGACACTGGCGAGCCGGCGCGGCCGGCCTGGCCGTCCTCGGCCTCACTCTCACCGCTTGCGGCGGTGCGAAGGTCGGCGACACCTCCTCGGGTTCCAACAGCGCGGGCAGCTCCGGCAAGTGCGGCAACTTCAACCTCGCGGTCAACCCCTGGGTGGGGTACGAGGCCGACGCAGCGGTCGTGGCCTACGTCGCCCAGCACAACCTCGGCTGCACCGTGAACAAGAAGAACCTCAAGGAGGAGATCGCCTGGCAGGGCTTCGGCACCGGTGAGGTCGACACCGTCCTGGAGAACTGGGGTCACGACGACCTGAAGAAGAAGTACATCACCGGGCAGAAGACCGCCCAGGAGGCCGGCCAGACCGGCAACAAGGGCATCATCGGCTGGTACGTGCCGCCGTGGCTGGCCAAGGCGCACCCCGACATCCTCGACTGGAAGAACCTCAACAAGTACGCCGCGCACTTCAAGACCTCCGAGTCGGGCGGCAAGGGCCAGCTCCTGGACGGCGACCCGTCCTACGTCACCAACGACGCGGCCCTGGTGAAGAACCTCAAGCTGAACTTCAAGGTGGTGTACGCGGGCAGCGAGACCGCGCTCATCCAGTCCTTCCGGGACGCCGAGAAGAACAAGAAGTGGGTCATCGGCTACTTCTACGAGCCGCAGTGGTTCCTCTCCGAGGTCCCGCTGAAGAAGGTGTCGCTGCCGAAGTACACGACCGGCTGTGACGCCGTCGCGGAGAAGATCGCCTGCGACTACCCCGTCTACAACCTGGACAAGATCGTCAGCGCGAAGTTCGCCAAGTCCGGCAGCCCCGCCTACAACCTGGTGAAGAACTTCAACTGGACGAACGACGACCAGAACACCGTCGCCAAGTACATCGCGCAGGACAAGATGACCGACGACGCGGCGGCGAAGAAGTGGGTCGACGCCAACAAGGACAAGGTGGACGCCTGGCTCAAGTAGGTCCGGCCCGGGGCCGGTCGAACCCGCCCGGCGGGCGGTGCGCACCCTTGCGTACCGCCCGCCGGGCATTGCCGTGTTCAGGGCGCGTTTCGCGCCGTTTTCCGACGTCACGGACCCCTTGACACCCCCATTCACGGAAGGCACGCTGAGTTGCGCAACCTGAATCACGTTGCGCAGAAAGCAACTGAACGGTTCTTGATTCCGGAGGTGCGGCGATGGCGGGACCCCGAGTGGTGATCATCGGAGCGGGCGTCGTGGGAGCGGCTCTCGCGGACGAGATCTCCGCACGAGGCTGGACCGAAGTGACCGTGGTCGACCAGGGCCCCCTCCCGGCCACCGGAGGATCCTCGTCGCACGCCCCCGGCCTGGTCTTCCAGACGAACTCGTCCAAGACCATGACCGAACTGGCCCGCTACACCGTCGAGAAGTTCTGCTCCCTCGACGTCGACGGCAAGCCCTGCTTCCTGCAGGTCGGCGGCCTCGAAGTGGCCACCACCCCCGAGCGCCTCACGGAACTGCGCCGCCGCCACGGCTGGATCACCGCCTGGGGCATCGAGTCCCGGCTGCTGACCCCCGACGAGTGCGTCGCGAAGCACCCGCTCGTCGACCGCGACAAGGTCCTCGGGGGCCTCCTCGTCCCCACCGACGGACTGGCCAAGGCCGTCCTCGCCGTCGAGGCCCAGATCCGCCGGGCCACCGAGCGCGGCGTCACCTTCCTCGCCCGCCACGAGGTCCTCGACGTGCTCCGGGCCGACGGCGAGGTCACCGGCGTCCGCACCGACCAGGGAGACCTGGAAGCCGACATCGTCGTGTGCTGCGCCGGCATCTGGGGCCCGAAGATCGCCCGCATGGCCGGCATGAACCTCCCGCTCACCCCGCTCGCCCACCAGCTCGCCTGGACCGGCCCGATCCCCGCCCTCGCCGGCCAGACCGAGGAGGCCGTCCGCCCCATCCTGCGCCACCAGGACGCCGACCTGTACTACCGCGACCGCTTCGACGGCATCGGCATCGGCTACTACGGCCACCGCCCCATGCCCATCACCGCCGACGAGATCCTCTCCGTCGACGAGGCCGACCAGATGCCCTCGGTCCTGAAGTTCACCGAGGAGGACTTCGCGCCCGCCTGGAGCGAGACGCAGAACCTGCTCCCCGCGACCCGGGAGGCCAAGGTCGAGGAGGGCATCAACGGCCTGTTCTCCTTCACCACCGACAACTTCCCGCTCCTGGGTGAGTCGCCGGAAGTCAAGGGCTTCTGGGTCGCCGAGGCCGTCTGGGTCACGCACTCCGCGGGCGTCGGCCGGGCGATGGCCGAATGGCTGGTGGACGGCCACTGCTCGTCCTTCGACCTGCACGAGTGCGACGTCAACCGCTTCGAACCGCACCAGCTGACCCCCGAGTACGTCCTGGCCCGCGACTGCCAGAACTTCGTCGAGGTCTACGACATCCTCCACCCCCTCCAGCCGTCCGGTGAGCCGCGCCCGATCCGCAAGAGCCCCTTCCACACCCGCCAGCAGGAGCACGGGGCGTTCTTCCTGGAGGCGAACGGCTGGGAGCGCCCGCAGTGGTACGAGGCCAACGCCCGCCTGGTCGAGGGCCGTTCCATCCCCACCCCCAACGACTGGGCCGCGCGGTACTGGTCGCCCATCGTCGGCGCCGAGGCCCAGGTCACCCGCGAGACGGTCGCCCTGTACGACATGACCGCCCTCAAGCGCCTGGAGGTCAGCGGCCCCGGCGCCGCCGACTTCCTGGAGCGCCTGGTCACCGGAAAGGTCGCCAAGTCCGTCGGCTCGGTCACCTACACCCTGCTGCTCGACCACGACGGCGGCATCCGCAGCGACATCACCGTCGCCCGCCTCGCCCGCGACCTCTTCCAGGTCGGCGCCAACGGCAACCTCGACCTCGACTGGTTCACCCGCCACCTGCCCGCCGACGGCACCGTCCAGGTCCGCGACATCACCCCCGGCACCTGCTGCATCGGCCTGTGGGGTCCCCTGGCCCGCAAGGTCCTGCAGCCGCTGACCGACGAGGACTTCTCCAACGACGGCCTGAAGTACTTCCGAGCCAAGCGCGCCCACATCGGCAGCGTCCCGGTGACCGCCATGCGGCTGTCGTACGTCGGCGAACTCGGCTGGGAGCTGTACACCACCGCCGACCTGGGCGAGAAGCTCTGGGACACGCTGTGGGCCGCGGCCGAGCCCCTCGGCGGCATCATCGCCGGCCGCGGCGCCTTCAACAGCCTGCGCCTGGAGAAGGGTTACCGCTCCTTCGGCACCGACATGACCTACGAGCACGACCCCTACGAGGCCGGCGTCGGCTTCGCGGTCAAGCCCGACAAGGAGGACTTCGTCGGCAAGGCGGCGCTGTCGCTCCGCAAGGAGAACGTGGGGCGCAGGCTGACCTGCCTCACCATCGACGATCCGCGGTCGGTCGTCCTCGGCAAGGAGCCCGTGTACGACGGGGAGCGGGCCGTCGGTTACGTCACCAGCGCGGCGTACGGCTACACGATCGGCAAGGGGATCGCTTACGCGTGGCTGCCGACGGAGGTGGCCGCGCCGGGAACGGTGCTGCACATCGGGTACTTCGACGAGCGCGTCGAGGCGGTCGTCGCCGAGGAGCCGTTGTTCGACCCGACGATGTCCCGGCTGCGTGGGTGAGTTCGTGGTGGGTCGTTGCTCGGCCGCGGGTTCGTCGTGGCTGGTCGCGCCCCGCGGCGGAGCCGCTGATCGACACAGCCCCGCGCCCCTGACGGGGCGTTCCAGCTCAGGCTTCTGGAAGGAGTACCGTCGGTGACCGCACAGGTGCTTGACGGCAAGGCCACCGCCTCCGATATCCGGCGTGAACTGGCCGATCGTGTGGCCAAGTTGACGGCCGCCGGTGGGCCGCCGCCCGGTCTCGGCACGGTTCTCGTCGGTGACGATCCCGGCAGTCGCGCCTACGTCGCCGGGAAGCACCGGGACTGCGCGCAGGTCGGTATCGCCTCCATCCGGCGGGACCTGCCCGCGGACGCCACCCAGCGGCAGGTCGAGGACGTCGTCGACGAACTCAACGCCGACCCCGCCTGCACCGGCTACATCGTCCAACTCCCGCTCCCCGGCCACCTGGACGCGAACGCCGTACTGGCCCGCATGGACCCGGCCAAGGACGCCGACGGACTGCACCCCGTCAACCTCGGCCGGCTCGTCCTGGGCACCGAGGCGCCGCTGCCCTGCACCCCGCGCGGCATCGTCGAACTGCTGCGCCGCCACGAGGTGCCGCTCGCCGGGGCGCGGGTCTGCGTGATCGGGCGCGGCATCACCGTCGGACGCCCCATCGGCCTGCTCCTGACCCGCCGCTCCGAGAACGCCACCGTCACCCTCTGCCACACCGGCACCAAGGGCCTGGCCTGGCACGTCCGCGAGGCGGACATCGTCGTCGCGGCCGCCGGGTCGCCCGGACTGATCACCAAGGACATGCTGCGCCCCGGCGCGGCCGTCCTGGACGTCGGTATCACCCGCACCGAACACGGGCTGGTCGGCGACGTGCACCCGGAGGCCGCCACGGTCGCCGGATGGGTCGCGCCGATGCCCGGAGGCGTGGGCCCCATGACCCGCGCGATGTTGCTCGCCAACGTCGTCGAGGCCGCCGAGAGGAACGCGAACGCCGTATGAACGCGCTCAACACCCCGCTGTCGGAGCTGGACCCCGAGGTCCACGCGGCCCTCGCCGCCGAGCTGCATCGCCAGCAGTCCACGCTGGAGATGATCGCCTCCGAGAACTTCGCGCCGACCGCCGTGATGGAGGCCCAGGGCTCGGTCGCCACCAACAAGTACGCCGAGGGCTACCCCGGCCGCCGCTACTACGGCGGCTGCGAACACGTCGACGTCACCGAGCGGTTGGCGATCGAGCGGGTCAAGTCCCTGTTCGGCGCCGGGTTCGCCAACGTCCAGCCGCATTCCGGCGCCCAGGCCAACACGGCCGTCTTCTTCGCCCTGTTGCAGCCCGGCGACACGATCCTGGGTCTCGACCTCGCGCACGGCGGCCACCTCACCCACGGCATGCGGATCAACTACAGCGGCAAGATGCTGAACGTCGTGCCCTACCACGTCTCCGAGAGAGACAACCTGGTCGACCTGGACGAGGTCGAGCGCCTCGCCAAGGAACACCGGCCCAAGATGATCATCGCGGGCTGGTCGGCGTACCCCAGGCAGCTGGACTTCGCGGCCTTCCGCCGGATCGCCGACGAGGTGGGCGCGCTGCTGATGGTCGACATGGCGCACTTCGCCGGCCTGGTCGCGGCCGGACTGCACCCCAACCCGGTGCCGCACGCCCACGTCACCACCACGACCACCCACAAGACCCTCGGCGGCCCGCGCGGCGGGGTCATCCTCACCAACGAGGCCGATCTCGCCAAGAAGATCAACTCGGCGGTGTTCCCCGGCATGCAGGGCGGCCCGCTGGAACACGTCATCGCCGCGAAGGCGGTCTCCTTCAAGGTCGCCGCCTCACCCGAGTTCGCCGAGCGCCAGGCCCGCACCCTGGCCGGCGCCCGCATCCTCGCCGAGCGCCTCACGCGGCCGGACGCGGCGGCCGCCGGCGTGCGGGTCCTGACCGGCGGCACGGACGTCCACCTGGTCCTGGTCGACCTGCGCGAGTCGGAACTGGACGGCCGCCGCGCCGAGGACCTGCTCCACGACATCGGCATCACCGTCAACCGCAACGCGGTCCCCTTCGACCCGCGCCCGCCCATGGTCACCTCCGGCCTGCGCATCGGCACCCCGGCCCTGGCCACCCGCGGCTTCACCGAGGACGACTTCGCCGAGGTCGCCGACGTCATCGCCCTCGCCCTCCAGCCGGAGCCGGACACCGCCGCCCTGCGCGCCCGCACGGCGGCGCTGGCCGCCCGGCACCCGCTCTACCCGCACCTTTCCGGACCCGCAGGAGACGCCCGATGAGCCCCAGCACCCCCGGCGCCGACCTCCCCGACCACCCGGACTTCCTCTGGCGCACACCCGAGCCGAAGCGGTCGTACGACGTCGTCGTCGTGGGCGGCGGCGGACACGGCCTCGCGACCGCCCACTACCTGGCGAAGAACCACGGCATCACCAACGTCGCCGTGCTGGAGAAGGGCTGGCTGGCGGGCGGCAACATGGCCCGCAACACCACGATCATCCGCTCCAACTACCTGTGGGACGAGAGCGCGGGCATCTACGAACACGCGCTGAAACTGTGGGAGGGGCTGGAGGAGGAGCTGGACTACCCCATTCTCTTCTCCCAGCGCGGGGTGCTGAACCTCGCCCACAGCCTCCAGGACGTCCGGGACAGCGTGCGCCGCGTCGAGGCGAACCGCCTCAACGGCGTCGACGCCGAATGGCTGGACGCCGAGCAGGTCCAAGAGGTCTGCCCGATCGTCAACATCTCGCCCGACGTGCGCTACCCGGTCCTCGGCGGCACCTACCAGCCCCGCGCCGGCATCGCCAAGCACGACTACGTGGCCTGGGGCTTCGCCCGGTCCGCCGAC
Source organism: Streptomyces sp. C1-1 (assembly GCF_050214755.1). Taxonomy (NCBI): domain Bacteria; kingdom Bacillati; phylum Actinomycetota; class Actinomycetes; order Kitasatosporales; family Streptomycetaceae; genus Streptomyces; species Streptomyces sp. C1-1. The sequence continues at coordinate 8,806,148 of NZ_CP189826.1, forward strand.
GCCGCGGGCATCGACATCATCCAGAACTGCGAGGTCACCGGCCTGGACGTGGTCGACGGCCGGGTGGTGGGAGTCCGCACCAGCCTGGGGCCGATCGCGGCGGGCAAGGTCGCGCTGTGCTCGGCCGGGCACACCTCGGTCCTCGCCGCCATGGCGGGCATCGAACTCCCGCTGCAGAGCCACCCGTTGCAGGCACTGGTGTCGGAACTGCTGGAGCCGGTGCACCCGACGGTGGTCATGTCGAACGCCGTCCACGTGTACGTCAGCCAGGCGCACAAGGGCGAGCTGGTGATGGGCGCGGGCATCGACGCCTACAACTCCTACACGCAGCGCGGCGCGTTCCACATCATCGAGGACCAGATGTCCGCGGCCCTGGAACTCTTCCCCGTCTTCGCCCGCGCCCACGTCCTGCGCACCTGGGGCGGCATCGTCGACGTCACCCCCGACGCCTCGCCCATCGTCGGCCTCAGCCCCGTCGACAACCTGTACCTCAACTGCGGCTGGGGCACCGGCGGTTTCAAGGCCACACCGGGCGTCGGCTGGGTCTACGCCCACACCATCGCCCACGACACCCCGCACCACCTCAACGCCCCCTTCTCGCTCGACCGTTTCACCACCGGCGCGCTCGTCGACGAGCACGGCGCGGCCGCGGTCGCCCACTAGGACCCCTGGGAGCCGACCCCATGCTGCTCATTTCCTGCCCCTGGTGCGGGCCCCGCGACGAGTCCGAGTTCCACTACGGCGGCCAGGCCCACGTCCCCTACCCGCAGGACCCCTCGGCCCTGACCGACGAGGAGTGGGCCAGGTACCTCTTCTTCCGCGCCAACCCCAAGGGCCCCTTCGCCGAACGCTGGAGCCACTCGACGGGCTGCCGCCGCTGGTTCAACGCGGTACGCGACACCGCGACGAACGAGGTCCTGGCGGTATACCGCTCGGGCGAGGAGCGCCCCACAACGGGCGAGCCCCGCCCGGTCGCTTCCCAGCCCCGTCCGGCAAATCCAACCCGTCCGGCGTTTGAGGACAAGGCCCCTTCAGGGCCGATCGGGGGTCCGGGGGCAGAGCCCCCGGCCCGCACCGGCAGGCGCACCTTGACGTTCACTTTCGACGGCATTGCATACCAGGGCGTAGAAGGAGACACCCTCGCCTCCGCCCTCCTCGCCAACGGCATCATCGCGGCAGCGACCAGCATCAAACTCGGCCGCCCCCGCGGCATCTTCTCCGCCGGCGTGGAAGAACCCAACGCCGTCGTCCAGATCGAGGAACCCTTCCCCGAGCCGATGCTCCCCGCCACCACCGTGGAGCTCTACGACGGCCTGGTCGCCACGAGCCTCTCCGGCCAGGGCCGCCTCGCCACCACCCCCGACCCGGCCCGCTACGACGCCGTGCACGACCACTGCGACCTGCTGATCGTCGGCGCCGGCCCGGCCGGCCTCGCGGCGGCAGCGGCCGCGGCCCGCAGCGGTGCCCGCGTCGTCCTCGCCGACGACGGCCCCGAGCTCGGCGGCAGCCTCCGCGGTACCGGTGAACTCCTCGACTGGGTCGCCGAGACCACCGCCCTCCTCGACGCCGCCCCCGAGGTCAAGGTCCTGCGCCGCACCACGGTCTTCGGCTACTACGACGACAACCACCTCCTGGCCGTCGAGCGCCGCACCAACCACCTCGGCGCCGCCGCCCCGCCGCACGTCGCCCGCGAACGCGTCCACCGCATCCGCGCCCGCCGTGTCGTCCTCGCCACCGGCGCCCACGAACGCTCGCTCGCCTTCGCGGACAACGACCGCCCCGGCGTGATGCTGGCCGCCTCGGCCCGTACCTACGTCAACCGGCACGGTGTCCTGCCCGGCCGTCACGCGGTCGTCCTCACCACCAACGACAGCGCGTACGCGGCGGCGCTGGACCTGCACGCGGCCGGCGTCGGGATCAGCGCGATCGTCGACACCCGCACCGACCCGGGCGAGTGGGCGGAGCGTGCCCGCGCGGCCGGCATCGAGGTGCTGCCCGGGCACGCCGTCGTCGGCACGGACGGCGAGGCGCGGTTGACCGCGGTGACCGTCGCCCCGTACGGACAGACCGTGGGAGAGCGGGAGTTCGCCGCCGACCTGCTGCTGGTCTCCGGCGGCTGGAACCCGGTGGCGCACCTGTTCAGCCAGGCGGGCGGCAGACTCCGCTACGACGACGAGCTCGGCACCTTCGTCCCCGACACCTGCCGGCAGGCCGTCGAGGTCGCGGGCAGCGCGAGCGGCGTCCTCGACCTGGCCGGGGTCCTCGCGCAGGGCGCGGCGGCCGGCGCCCGGGCGCTCGAGGCCGAGGGGTACACCCCGGAGACCCCCCGCCTGCCTCGGCCACCCGCCCAGCCGCGGGCGACACCCCCCATGCGGGTGTTCACGGTCCCCGGCCGTGCGGGCGCCCCCCGTTTCGTCGACCTCCAGCGCGACGTCACCGTCGACGACCTGTCGCGCGCCACCGGCGCCGGCCTGCGCTCGGTGGAGCACACCAAGCGCTACACCACGGCCGGCACCGCCAACGACCAGGGCAGGACCTCCGGCGTCCTGGCGAGCGGAGTCGTCGCCGAACTGCTCGGCGTGGACGTCTCGACGCTCGGCACGACCACCTTCCGCCCGCCCTACACCCCGGTCTCCTTCGCCGCCCTCGCCGGCCGCGACCGCGGCGCGCTGAGCGACCCGGTGCGCACCACCGCCCTGCACGAGTGGCACGTGGGACACGGCGCCCTGTTCGAGAACGTCGGCCAGTGGAAACGTCCCTGGTACTACCCGCGGGACGGCGAGGACATGGAGAGCGCGGTCCTGCGCGAGTGCGCCGCCGCCCGGGAGGGCGTCGCCTTCATGGACGCCTCCACGCTCGGCAAGATCGACGTACAGGGCCCGGACGCCGGCGTCTTCCTGGACCTGCTCTACACGAACATGATGAGCACCCTGAAGGTCGGCATGATCCGCTACGGCGTGATGTGCCGCCCGGACGGCATGGTCTTCGACGACGGCACGGTCATCCGTCTCGCCCCCGACCGCTTCCTGGTCACCACGACGACGGGCAACGCGGCGGCCGTACTGGACTGGATGGAGGAGTGGCTGCAGACGGAGTGGCCGGAGCTGCGCGTGCACTGCACGTCCGTGACCGAGCAGTGGGCCACCGTCGCCCTGGTCGGCCCGAGGTCCCGCGCGGTCCTCGGCTCGCTGGCCCCTCAACTGGCCGTGGCCAACGACGACTTCCCGTTCATGGCCTGGCGGGAGACGACCGTCGCCGGTATCGAGGCGCGCGTCTGCCGCATCAGCTTCTCCGGTGAACTCGCCTACGAGATCAACGTCTCGCCCTGGGATGCCCTCGCCCTGTGGGAGGCGCTGTACGAGGCCGGCACCCCCTACGGCATCACCCCGTACGGCACCGAGACCATGCACGTCCTGCGCGCCGAGAAGGGCTATCCGATCGTCGGCCAGGACACCGACGGCACGGTCACCCCGCAGGACCTCGGCATGAGCTGGGTGGTGTCGAAGAAGAAGCCGGACTTCCTCGGCAAGCGCTCCTACGCCCGCGCCGACGCCGTCCGCCCCGACCGCAAGCACCTGGTCGGCCTGCTCCCCGAGGACCCGGCCGCCTTCCTGCCCGAGGGCACGCACCTGGTGGCCGACAGCGTGCTGCCCGCCCCGCCGGTGCCGATGCTCGGCCACGTCACCTCCAGCTACCGCAGCGCCGCCCTGGGCCGGACCTTCGCCCTGGCCCTGGTCAAGGGAGGCCGGGACCGCATCGGCGAGCGGCTGTACGCGCCCGTCGGCGACCGGCTGGTCGCGGTGACCGTCGCAAGCCCCGTCCTCTACGACCCCGAGGGAGCCCGCCGCGATGGCTGACACCGCGCTCACCGCCCCGCCCCGCAGCCCCCTGGCGCACGCCGCCGGCCGTCTGGCGGCCGCGACGCGCACCTCCGAGGGCGCCATCCGCCTGGCCGAACTGCCCTTCCTGGCCCAGGTGAACGTGCGCCTCGACGCCAAGGGCCCCGCGGCGGACGCCGTGGCGCTCGCCCTGGGCCTGCAACTGCCGCTGGAACCCGACACGGTCGTGCGCTCCGGCGAGCTGACCGCGCTGTGGCTCGGCCCGGACGAATGGCTGCTGGTCGGCCCGCCCGGCACCCAGCGCGCCCTGGAGGGCCGTATCCGGGAAGCGGCCGGAGAGGAACCGGTGTCCGTCACCGACGTCTCCGCCCAGCGCACCGTCCTGCTCGTCGCCGGCCCGCGCGCCCGCGACCTGCTGGCCCACGGCTGCTCCCTCGACCTGCACCCGCGTGTCTTCGGCCCCGGCCGCTGCGCGCAGACAGCCCTGGGGCGCACCCAGGTCGTCCTGGTCTCCCGCGACGAGGCCCGGGCCGGTTTCTGGGTGCTGGTCCGCTCGTCCTTCGCCGGCTACCTCACCGACTGGCTGCTGGACGCGGCGACGGAGTACGTGTAGCCCGCGGCGGTCCGGCGTCTAGGAGGCGCGGGCGTCGACCAGCCAGGCGCCCGCGCTGAAACGGACCTCCGGGCCGTGCACGAAGGGTTCGAAGGCGGCGCGTACGGTCTCCACCACCTTCGTCCGGGTCGCCTCGTCCGCCTCCCGCAGGGCCTGCCCGACCGGCCCCATCCGCGTGAAGTAGCCGGTCAACTGCCCCTCAGGGAAGGTGCATTCGGCGTCGAACGGCCTGACTTCGATACCCGCCCAGCCACTCTCCGCCAGGATGCTCCGGACCCGGTCGGGGTCGGCGAACGCGAACTGGCCCGGCTCGTCCGGTCGGCGGGCCGGAAGGCCGGGCAGGAACGGCGCCGCGGCGCGCTCGGCCGTCGTCATGAACGGATTGTCCGCCGGGCCGCGCCAGGCGATGAACCGCAGCCCGGCCCCCTCGCGCGCCGCCCGCCGCAGATTGGCGAAGGCCCGGACGGGGTCGGCGAAGAACATGACGCCGAAGCGGGACACCACGGCGTCGAAGGTGCCCGGCTCGAAGGCGTGGTCCGCCGCGTCGGCACGGACGAAGGACGCGGCGGTGCCCTCACGCTCGGCGCGCTCCCGGGCGGCGGCGATCATCGGCTCGGAGATGTCGACGCCCACGCATCGGGCCGCCGGACCGAGCCGCCGCGCGGCCGCCAGGGTCGTGCCGCCCGTTCCGCAACCCACGTCCAGCACCCGGCCCGCCGGTCCGGCGGACGCCTCCACCGCGTCGAGGAGCGGTGCCTCGAAGGGCCTGAGCAACCCGTCCAGCACTGCCTGGGACTCGACCCAGGCCTGTCCCGCGGCGCCGTTCCAACGGGCCGCCTGTTCGTCACCGGTGCTGCGCTCCACGTTCATGACCGTCTCCTGTGCTTGCCGTCATCGGGCCAGGATGACACCGTGCTACTTCAAGCCGACTTGAGGTCAAGAGGATGACAGAGCTGGACATTGCCGAGGTGGTCCGGCGCGCCGGGGTGCCCGCCTCCACGCTGCGGTACTACGAGGAGAAGGGCCTGATCACGCCGGTCGGGCGACGGGGCCTGCGGCGCCAGTACGACCCCGCCGTCCTGGAGCGTCTCGCGCTGATCGCGCTGGCGCGCACCGCCGGGTTCCCGCTCGACGAGATCGCGCGGGTGTTCGCACCGGACGGGGCGATCCACATCGACCGGGAGGCCCTGGTGGCCAAGGCCGGGGAACTGGACCGGCGGATCGCCGAACTGGCCGTCCTGCGCGACTCCCTGCGGCACGTCGCCGCCTGTCCCGCGCCCAGCCACATGGAGTGCCCCACGTTCCGGCACATCCTCGCGGCCACCGCGTCCGCGGACGTTCCGGTCCGCCGGAAGCGGGCACCCGGGCAACCGTGGGACGCCTCGATCCCGGGAAGCGCCGACGAGCACGCTCCGTGACCATGGGGTCGCCGTTTCGTCGGTACACGCGACTCCGACTGTCCGCGAGCCGCGCGAGGTGCGACTCTGGGACGGCAGGCATCCGCCGAGGGGACTCGGGAGGGCCCGATGGGACGTGACGTGCCGGCCCTGGTGTTCACGCGGGAGGACCGCCGTCGGTACCGGGAAAAGATGCACACCTGCCTCGACGTACTCGCCCAGATGCTGCGCGAGTCGGGTTTCGAGAGCGAGCGCCCCCGGGTGGGGCTGGAGATCGAGCTCAACCTGGTGGACGACGACGGGCTGCCGGCGATGCGCAACACCGAGGTGCTCAACGCCATCGCCGACCCCGCCTGGTCCAGCGAGCTGGGCCGCTTCAACCTGGAGATCAACATCCCGCCCCGGGAGCTGACGACCGGCGGGCCCGGCGCCTGGGAGGAGGCCATCCGCAAGGCCCTCAACCACGCCGACGAACGCGCACGTGCCGTGGGCGCCCGCCTGATCATGATCGGCATCCTGCCGACCCTGCGGGAGTCGGACGTGGGCGAGGCCGCCCTGTCCGGCGACCCGCGCTACAAGCTCCTCAACGAGCAGATCTTCGCGGCGCGGGGCGAGGACCTGCGCATCAAGGTGGACGGCGTGGAGCGCCTGTCGATGTACGCCGACGCCATCACGCCCGAGGCCGCCTGCACCAGCACCCAGTTCCATCTCCAGGTCGACCCCAGGGAGTTCGCGGACTACTGGAACGCGGCGCAGGCGATCGCGGGCGTGCAGATCGCCCTGGCGGCCAACTCGCCCTTCCTCTTCGGCAAGGAGCTGTGGCGTGAGACCCGCGTACCCCTGTTCGAGCAGGCCACCGACACCCGCCCGCAGGAGATCAAGGCGCAGGGCGTGCGCCCGCGGGTGTGGTTCGGGGAGCGCTGGATCACCAGCGTCTTCGACCTGTTCGAGGAGAACGTGCGCTACTTCCCGGCGCTCCTGCCGCTCTGCGACGACGAGAACCCGCAGGAGGCGCTCGACGCCGGCGGCATTCCGGAGCTGGGCGAGCTGACCCTGCACAACGGCACCATCTACCGGTGGAACCGCCCCGTCTACGCCGTCACCGACAGCGGTCCGCACCTGCGTATCGAGAACCGCGTACTGCCCGCCGGCCCCACGGTCGCCGACATCATCGCCAACGGCGCCTTCTACTACGGCCTGACGCGTGCCCTGGTCGACGAGGACCGGCCGGTGTGGACGCGGATGTCGTTCGCGGTGGCCGAGGAGAACCTGCACGCCGCGGCCCGCGACGGCATCGACGCCCGCCTGTACTGGCCCGGCACCGGTGAAGTCCCGGTCACGGAACTGGTGTTGCGCCGCCTGCTGCCACTGGCCCACCGGGGTCTGGAGCTGGCCGGTCTGGACGCGGCCTGGCGCGAACCCCTCCTGGGCATCATCGAACAGCGCTGTGTCACCGCCCGCAACGGCGCCCTGTGGCAGGCGGAGATGGTGCACCACCTGCAGAAGGCGGGCGTCCCCGACCGCGAGGAGGCCCTGCGCCGGATGACGACGACCTACATGGACTACATGCACCTCAACGCCCCCGCCCACACGTGGCCCGTGGACTGACGCCACCCGGCGTTCGGATTCAGGCGCGGTAGCCGCGCAGCTTGCGGTACAGGGTGGCTCGGCCGATGCCGAGGGCTGCCGCCGTGCGGGCCTTGTTGCCGCCGTGCAGGTGCAGGGCGTCGAGGATCGCGGCGCGCTCGGCGATTTCCATCGGGCTGAGCGGGCGCGGTGCGGGGCCCTCGCGCACGGGGTCCGGGAGTTCGGTCCGCCGGATGGGGCCGGTGGAGCGGCGGTGTTCGGCCAACGCGCGTACGACATGGGCGAGTTCGGTGACATTGCCGGGCCAGGGGTACTGCTCCAGAGCGCGCAGCGCGTCCAGCGTCCAGGTCAGCGGAGGGCGTCCGGGGGCCGGGCGCGGTGTCAGGGCCGTGAGCAACTCCCTGAGGTCCTCCGGGCGTTCGCGCAGCGCAGGCAGTGTCACCGAGCGTGCCGAAAGGCTGTCGAGGAGCCGCTGCAGACACGGACCCGGTGGGCTGCCCGGGGTGTGGGTGACCAGCAGGGGCACGCCGGGATGCGAGGCGAGCAGCGTGTTGAGTGCCGCCGTGTCGGACGCCGCGAGTCGCTCGGCATGCCGGATGAGCAAGGGGCGCCCGTCCGCCAACTCCCTTATCCGGTCGCCTGCTTCGCACTGCGCCGCGTCCACGGCCAGGGCATCGGGAACCAGCTCCAGGGCCAGCGAGGTCTTCCCGGTGCCGCGCTCGCCCACGAGCAGCACGGGCTCGGGGGAGCGGGCCAGTTCCACCGCGCGGCCGACCGCGTGCCGCCAGGGCACCGACCGGCCGGCCAGCCGCACCTCGGTCCGCGCGACCGGCGCCGGTGTCGCGGGTGGCGTCGGCTCCAGCACGGCGACGGCACCGACGACCGAGCCCACATGCGTCACCGGCGTGAGGAACGCGGTGCACCCCGTGCCGTCCGGCAGCCGCACGCGGTACGAGGGCGGGGGCGCCGCGTCGAGGCCCTGCCTCCTCGACCCGTCGTCCGTGTCGCTTCTCTGCCCGGTCGGTTCGACCCTTTCGCTTCTCTGCCCGGTCGGTTCGACCCTTTCGCCTCCCCGCCCGCTAGACCTGCCGACCGCGTCGCTTCCGCGCTCCGGCGGCCGGCCGTCCCCGCCCGCCTCCCGCAGCAGCGCGACCGCCTCCCGCTCCAGAGCCTCCAACCCCTCCGGTGGCAGCAGCCGTTCGGCGGCCCGGCTGACGAACCTGTTGCGGCCGTCGAGGCCCACGACCGCGCGGTCCTGTTCTCCGGCGGCGCGCAGATAGGCGTCCAGCAGCACCCGCTCCGCCGCCCGTGAGCGCGCGAGGAGTTCCGTCTCGACGGCACCGGCCGCGGCCTCGGCGAGCGGAGCCCCCGGATGCGGACCACGGTCGCCGCACAGCCCGGTCGCCACCGTCACCGTGCCCAGCGGCTGCCCGGTCTCCGGTGCCCGCACCGGCACGCTGACCGCGGAGACGTCCTGCCACAGGTCGAGGAAGTGCTCGGGGCCGTGCACCTCGGCCCGGCGGTGGGTGTGCAGCGCGAGGGCCGCGCTGTTGTGGCCGACGGCCCGCTCCGAGAGGTCGGCGCAGCACTCGCCTGGCCCCCGCCCGCTCGTCCACAGCACCCGCAGCCGCTCGTCGGTGAGGATGAGCGAGGTCTGCCCGGTGCCGAGCACGGGGGCGATCCGCTCGAGCACGGGCCGGGCCGCGTCCAGCAGCGGGGACCGTGGGGCCCGCAGCGGAATGGGCGCGTCGGCGGCCGGGCCTGGCACGTCGTGCCGTACACCCAGGAAGCGGGCCCGTCGCCAGGCGGCGACGACGTCCTCCGGTATCCCGTCCGGCAGTTGCCGCCCCAGCAGGAACAGCTCGCGGGCCCTGCGCAGCGGGGCGAGCGCGGGGCGGGCGGTGGGATGCTCTGCGGTGGTCACGGCACCGTTCACCCTACCGGGAACGGTTGAACGCGCAACGACCCCTGTCCGCACCGGCGCCCGGTTCGGCGCACTGTCTCGAATTGAGACACCCGGGACCCCGGCCCGGCGTACATGATCTTGAACAGTCGGCGCCTGTCCCCATGCCGCCTGTCCCCATGCCCTGGAGCGTTCCCCGTGCACACCGTCGAGCCCGATGTCGAAACCGACGTACTGATCGTCGGCAGCGGCCCCGCCGGCGCCTCCGCCGCGCTCGCCCTGAGCACCTACGGCGTGCCGAACATCGTCGTCACCCGCTACTCCGGCCTCGCCGACACGCCTCGGGCGCACATCACCAACCAGCGCACCATGGAGGTGCTGCGCGACCTCGGCGTGGAGGACGAGGTGGTCGCCAAGGCCACGCCGCAGCACCTGATGGGCGACACGACCTTCTGCACCAGCCTGGCCGGCGAGGAACTGGGCCGGATCCGGTCCTGGGGCAACGACCCCCTCGTCCAGGCAGCGCACGAACTCGCCGGCCCCACCCGCATGTGCGACATGCCGCAGCACCTGATGGAGCCCGTGCTGATCGACGCCGCCGTGGCGCGCGGCACGCGGCTGCGCTTCAGCACCGTCTACAAGTCCTTCGTCCAGGACGCCTCCGGCGTCACGGTCACCGTCGAGGACCGGCTGCGCGGTGACGAGTACACCATCCGCGCCCGGTACCTCATCGGCGCCGACGGCGGCCGCAGCAGGGTCGCCGAGGACGCGGGCCTGCCGATGGGCGGCCAGATGGGCGTGGCCGGCAGCATCAACATCGTCTTCGACGCCGACCTCACCAAGTACACCGCCCATCGTCCCTCCACCCTGTACTGGGTGCTCGCCCCCGGCGCGACCGTCGGCGGCATCGGCGCCGGCCTGGTGCGCTGCGTGCGGCCCTGGAACGAGTGGATGATCGTGTGGGGCTACGACGTCACCGCCGGGGCCCCCGACCTGACCACGGAGTACGCCGAGGAGATCGTCCGCAAGCTGGTCGGCGACGACGAGATCCCGGTGACCGTCAAGTCGTCCTCGGCCTGGACGGTCAACGAGATGTACGCCGAGTCGTACTCGAACGGCCGTGTCTTCTGCGCCGGCGACGCCACGCACCGCCACCCGCCGTCCAACGGCCTCGGCTCCAACACCTCCATCCAGGACTCCTACAACCTGGCCTGGAAGCTCAAGCACGTCCTCGACGGCACCGCCTCCGAGAAGCTCCTGGACACCTACACCGCCGAACGCGCCCCGATCGGCCGGCAGATCGTCACCCGCGCCAACCGGTCCATCGGCGAGACCGCCCCCATCTTCGAGGCCCTGGACGGGCTTTCGCCGCAGACGCCCGAGCAGCTGTGGGCCAACATCGCCGCCCGCAAGGACGCCACCGAGGCGGCGCGCAAGCAGCGGGCCGCACTGCGCGAGGCGATCGCGCACAAGGTGTACGAGTTCAACGCGCACGGCGTCGACCTCAACCAGCGCTACGACTCCGCCGCGATCGTCCCCGACGGCACGCCCGACCCCGGCTTCGACCGCGACCCGGAGCTGTACCACCAGCCCAGCTCGCGCCCAGGTGCCAGACTCCCGCACGCCTGGATCACCTCCGGAACCCGCACTCTGTCCACCCTCGACACCGTCGGCCGCGGCCGCTTCACGCTGCTCACCGGCATCGGCGGCGAGAGCTGGGTGCGGGCGGCCGAGAGCTGCGACCCGCGCGTCGCCACGGTCGTCATCGGCCCGGGCAGGGAGTACGAGGACCCGTACGGCGACTGGGCGCGGCTGAGCGAGGTGGCCGACGGGGGAGCGCTGCTCGTCAGGCCGGACGGCTTCGTCGGCTTCCGGCACGGGACCGCGGCCGTCTCCGACGCGGCCGCCGAACAACTGCTCACCGACGCGCTGCGGCGCATCCTCGGGCACACCTGAGCCACCCCGACCCGCGCCCCCGTCCACCGCGACCGACCCCCCCACGGTCAGCACACTGAAAGGTGAACCCCATGCCCCTCGGACTGCTCCGGCGGCGCCTGCGACATGCCCCCGGGAACGCCGCGGGCCACGCGTTCCCCGTTCCGTCCGGCGCGGGCGTCGTCGTCCGCGAGGTCCTGGACCCGGTGAGCCAGCCCCTGGGCGCCGCCGACGTCACGGTGACGGAACTGCGCAGCCACCAGGTCGCCGCCCGCGGCACCACGGACCCCTACGGCCTGTTCCTCGCGGCCCTTCCGCCGGGCAGCTACAGCCTGATGGTCGTGGCGGAGGGGCTCGAACCCCACCGGGAGACCGTGGAAGTCACCGCCGACGCGCCCCTGGAACCGCAGAAGGTGTGGCTCCAGCCCGGCCGCCAGGCGGACCTCCCGGTCCCCGGCACCTGGCTCTTCGACCCGCCGCACACGGCGATCCGCTTCATCGCCAAGCACGTCGGCATGGCACATGTGCACGGCCGTTTCGAGCGGTTCGAGGGCGGCATCCAGGTCACCCCGGACATCACCGACTCCCGCGTCCACGTGCGCATCGACGCGTCGAGCATCACCACGGGCAACAACACCCGGGACGCGCACCTGCGTTCGGACGACTTCCTGGACGTGGACCGCTTCCCGTACATCGACTTCACCAGCACCCGCTTCGCCTACCGGGGCGGCAGCAAGTGGACCCTGCTGGGCAGCCTGACCATGCACGGCGTGAGCCGCTCGGTCTCGCTCGACACGACCTATCTGGGCATGGTCAACGGCGGCTACGGCGAGGAGCTGCGCTGCGCCGCGCTGGCCAAGACCGAACTGCACCGCGAGGATTACACGTTGAACTGGCGGTCCATGCTGGCCCGCGGCATCGCCGTGGTCGGCCCGACCGTCCAACTGGAGCTGGACGTCCAGGCGATGTACCGCACACACGACACCCCGACACCGCCGGAGTAACCGCGCCCGCACCGTCGAGGCCGCCGGAGAAGCGGTCCCGGACCTCCTCCAGCACCGCCCGGATCGGCAGGTTCCATGGCGGGAACAGGTCGCAGGCGGGGCCGCGGCGCGGAGCCATCCCACCGGACCGGGCGTTCGGGCGGCCCGCGTGCCATGTCAGGATGCGGGTGATCGTACGTCCTCCGGAAAGCTGCCCGACGTGAGCGAAACCGAGCCGGCCACCGCGCCGCACCCCCTGCTGCTGGCCGACGGCCGGCCCGCCGCCGAGGCGTGGTCGCTGGACCCCGCCCTCAGGCATCTCAATCACGGCTCGTTCGGCGCCGTCCCGCTGGCGGCGCAGGAGCGGCAGCGGGAACTGCGGGCCGAGATGGAACGCTCGCCGGTGGTGTGGTTCCCGACGCTGCCCCCGCGCCTCGCCGCCGCCCGCCGGGGACTCGCCGCCTTCCTGCGGGTGGACGCCGGCGACCTCGCCCTGGTGCCGAACGCCAGCGCCGGCGCGAGCGTCGTCTACGCCGCCCTCGCCCCGCGTCCAGGCGGCGAGATCGTCGTCACCGACCACGGCTACGGGGCCGTGACCATGGGGGCCGAGCGGCTTGCCCGCCGCTGGGACGGCCGGGTACGCACCGCGCGGGTGCCGCTGGACGCCGACGCCGAGCAGGCGTACGAGGCCGTGGCCGCCGAACTCGGCGAGGCGACCGGTCTGATCGTCGTCGACCAGATCACCTCGGCGACCGCGCGCAGGCTGCCGGTGGAGGCGATCGGCGCGGAGGCACGGCGACGCGGCATCCCGATGCTCGTCGACGGCGCGCACGCGCCCGGGCTGCTGGCCGCGCCGCTCGCCGACGCCCCCTACGACTTCTGGACCGGCAACCTGCACAAGTGGGGCTGCGCCCCGCGCGGCACCGCGGCGCTCGTCGCCCGCGGCCCGCGGCGCGAGGACCTGTACCCGCTCATCGACTCGTGGGGCGCCCCCGACCCCTATCCCGACCGCTTCGACCAGCAGGGCACCATCGACGCCACCTCCTATCTGGCCGCGCCGACCGCCCTGGCGCTCGTCGAGCACACGTGGGGCTGGGAGGCCGCCCGCCGCCACATGGACGACCTGGCCGACTACGGCGCCCATGTCGTCGGCGCCGCCTTCGCGGACCTCACCGGCGAGGACAGCCGGGTCGACGTCGGCATGCCCGTGCCCGGCATGCGCCTGGTCCGCCTCCCCGACGGCCTGGGCCGCACCCGCGTCGAGGCCGACGCCCTGCGCGACCGCGTCGCCCGTGAACTGGACGTGGAGGCGGCGTTCACCAGCTTCGCCGGTATCGGCTACTGGCGGCTGTCCGCGCACGTGTACAACACGGCCGCCGACTACGAGTACTTCGCGGAGAAGTGCGTGCCCGTGCTCGGCGAATGGGCCCGATTCGCGGACTGAACACCCCTCGGCGCCATCAAGGGGCGGCGTCCCGGCCGCCGAACGTCCCCCGGCGTCATCAGGTCAAGCGTCCCGGACCCTTGACTCGCCGGGCCGCCGCCCCGATCCTCGTCCCAGATATTGCGCTGGTCATGACAACCCCATGGGTCCCCCATGCCATGGGGCCGGCCGCGCCGACGGAGGGACGTGGGCAGTGACGCCGAACCGACACTCGAACCGCAGACGCAGGAACGTCACCCTGATGTCGCTGCTCCTCCTGGTGCTCGCCGTGGTCCTCGGCCCCACGCCGAGTTCGGCGGCGGGCGGCGACTGGTGGATCCCGACCGCGGCGCCCACCCCTGACGTGCAGATCAACGTCACCGGCGAGCCGTTCACCGGCACCGACTCGGCCGGAGACGTGCGCGGGTTCGTCGACGCCCACAACCACCTCTTCGGCAACGAGGCCTTCGGCGGGCGGTTGATCTGCGGCAAGGTGTTCTCGGCGAACGGCGTCGCCGACGCGCTCAAGGACTGCCCCGAGCACTACCCCGACGGGACCCTCGCGGTCTTCGACTACATCACCCACGGCGGCGACGGCAGGCACGACCCGGTGGGCTGGCCCACCTTCAAGGACTGGCCGGCCTACGACTCGATGACCCACCAGGCCGACTACTACGCCTGGGTGGAGCGGGCCTGGCGCGGCGGGCAGCGGGTGCTGGTCAACGACCTCGTCACCAACGGCATGATCTGCTCCATCTACCCGTTCAAGGACCGCAGTTGCGACGAGATGACGTCGATCAGGCTGCAGGCGCGGATGACGTACCAGCTCCAGGACTACGTCGACGCGATGTACGGCGGCCCCGGCAAGGGCTGGTTCCGGATCGTCACCGACAGCGCGCAGGCGCGTGAGGTCATCGAACAGGGCAAGCTGGCCGTCATCCTGGGGGTGGAGACGTCCGAGCCGTTCGGCTGCAAGCAGATCCTGGACATCCCGCAGTGCAGCAAGGCCGACATCGACAAGGGGCTGGACGAGCTGTACGGGCTCGGTGTGCGCTCGATGTTCCTGTGCCACAAGTTCGACAACGCGCTGTGCGGTGTCCGCTTCGACTCGGGCGGCCTCGGAACGGCCATCAACGTCGGCCAGTTCCTGTCCACCGGCACCTTCTGGCAGACCGAGAAGTGCACCGGCCCCCAGCACGACAACCCCATCGGCAACGCCTCCTCCGCGGCCGAGTCCGACCTGCCGTCGGGCGTGGCGGTGCCCTCGTACGACTCCGGCGCCCAGTGCAACAAGCGCGGGCTCACCGACCTCGGCGAGTACGCCGTGCGCGGGATGATGAAGCGCAAGATGATGCTGGAGATCGACCACATGAGCGTCAAGGCCGTCGGCCAGGCACTCGACATCCTGGAGTCGGCCTCCTACCCCGGCGTGATCTCCTCGCACAGCTGGATGGACCTGAACTGGACCGAGCGGGTCTACTCCCTCGGCGGTTTCGTCGCCCAGTACATGCACGGCTCCGAGGGCTTCGTCGCCGAGGCGGCCCGCACCAAGGCGCTGCGCGACAAATACGGTGTCGGCTACGGCTTCGGCACCGACTTCAACGGCGTCGGCGACCATCCGGCCCCACGCGGCGCGAACACCTCCAACCCGGTGACGTACCCCTTCAGAAGTGTCGACGGCGGCTCGGTCATCGACAGACAGACCTCCGGCGAGCGCACCTTCGACATCAACACCGACGGCGCCGCGCACGTCGGGATGATCCCGGACTGGATCGAGGACATCAGGAAGGTCGGCGGACAGGCCGTGGTCGACGACCTGTTCCGGGGCGCGCAGTCCTACCTCGACACCTGGGGTGCGACGGAGCGGCACCAGGCGTCGGTCGATCTTGCCAAGGGGCAGCCGGCGACGGCCAGTTCGTCCGAGTGGAACCCGTTCACCAGCTATCAGCCGGAGCGGGCGGTCGACGGGGACGGCGGCACGCGCTGGGCCAGTGACTGGAACGACGACCAGTGGTGGCAGGTCGACCTCGGCTCCACCCACCTGGTCTCCCGGGTCACCCTCGACTGGGAGCGGGCGTACGGGAAGTCGTACCGGATCGAGCTGTCCACCGACGGCACCACCTGGCAGACCGCCTGGTCCACCACCTCCGGCGACGGCGGGCTGGACACGGCCAGGTTCACCGGCACCCCGGCCCGCTACGTCCGCGTCCACGGCCTGGCCCGCGGCACCTCCTGGGGATACTCGCTCTACGACGTCGGCGTCCACAGCGCCTGACACCCCGCACGACACTCAAGGACACGCATGGCGCGCAGACCGTCGGCCGAACGACGCAGACAGCTGACGGAAGCGGCGATCCGGGCGATGGCCCGGGACGGCGTCGCCAGGACGACGACCCGGTCCATCGCCGCCGAGGCCGGCGTGTCCCTGAGCGTCTTCCACTACTGCTTCGACTCCAAGCAGGCCCTGATCGAGTCGGTCATCACGACCCTCACCGACCACTCGGTGACCGTGGTGAAGGAAGCGCTGCGCCCGAAGGCGACGCTGGAGGAGACCGTCCGGGCCGGCTTCCGGGCGTACTGGGACCACGTCCGCGCCCACCCCGACGAGCACATGCTCACCTACGAACTGACCCAGTACGCCCTGCGCGAGCCGGGCTTCGAGCACCTGGCCCGGCGCCAGCACGAGCTGTACGGCAGCGCCTTCGCCGAGCTCATCGAGCGGCTGAGGCTGGACCGGGATCTCGAACTGAGCGTCCCCGTACCCGTGTTGGCGCGCTACCTGGCCGCCGTCACCGACGGGCTGACCCTCAACTTCCTGGTGCTGGGGGACGAGTCGGCCTGGTCGGACATCCTCGACACGGTCGTCGCGCACATCGCGCATCTCGTGGTCTGAGCGGTGCGGGAGGTTGGGGCCGCGCCCCACTCCTTGACGTGTACTGGACGATGTGGATTCATGGGAGCGCTCCCATAAACCTGCTCGTGTCCTTTCCACGCCTGGGTCTCCCGGCGCTCACCCCCATGGAGCCGCAGTGAGAAGAACAAGCAGCACGACACGACAGCACCCCTTGTCGGGCCTGGTGGCCCTGCTGGCGAGCCTCGTCGGACTCGTCCTCGTCGGCGCGCTCTTCCCCGCCGTCGCCCACGCCCAGTCACCCGGGGTCCAGGCCACCGGCCTGCACATCGGCAACGGCCGGCTGGTCGAGGGCAACGGCAACGACTTCGTCATGCGGGGCGTCAACGCCGCCCACACCTGGTACCCGGGCAGGACCAAGCAGTCGCTGGCCGACATCAAGGCCCTCGGCGCCAACTCCGTCCGGGTCGTCCTGGCCGACGGTCACCGCTGGGCCGCCAACAGCGCCTCGGACGTCGCCGACGTCATCGCCCAGTGCAAGGCCAACCGGCTCATCTGCGTCCTGGAGGTGCACGACACCACCGGCTACGGCGAGGACAGCGCGGCCGGCACGCTCGACCAGGCGGCCGACTACTGGATCGGCCTGAAGGACGTGCTGGCCGACCAGGAGAACTACATCATCATCAACATCGGCAACGAGCCCTGGGGGAACACCAACCCGGACGGCTGGACCGCCCCCACCGTCGCCGCCGTCAAGAAGCTGCGCGCCGCCGGGCTCCAGCACACGATCATGGTCGACGCCCCCAACTGGGGCCAGGACTGGCAGGGCGTGATGCGCGCCAACGCCAAGGCGGTCTACGACGCCGACACCACCGGCAACCTCATCTTCTCCATCCACATGTACAGCGTGTTCGACACCGCGCAGGAGATCACCGACTACCTCAACGCCTACGTCGACGCCAAACTGCCCATCCTCATCGGCGAGTTCGGTGGCCCGGCCGACCAGTACGGCGATCCCGACCAGGACACCATGATGGCCACCGCCCAGCAGCTGAAGCTGGGCTACCTGGCCTGGTCGTGGAGCGGCAACACCGACCCGATCCTGGACCTGGCGGTCAACTTCGATCCCCAGCAGCTCAGTTCCTGGGGGCAGCGCGTCTTCAACGGCGCCAACGGCATCGCCCGCACCGCCAAGGAGGCCACGGTCTTCGGTGGCGGCGGGTCGGGTGACACCCAGGCGCCGACCGCGCCCGGTACGCCCACCGCCTCGGCCGTCACGGCCACGTCCGTCGCCCTCACCTGGCCCGCCGCCACCGACGACGTCGGGGTCACCGGCTACGACGTCGTCCGCGTCACCGGCGGCGACGAGACCCGGGTCGCCACCTCCACGGGCAACACCGCCACCGTGTCGGGGCTGACCGCCGCGACCGCGTACACCTTCGCCGTCTACGCACACGACGCGGCCGGCAACCGCTCGACCCGCTCGGCCACCGTGAACGTCACCACCGACAAGGCCCCCACCACCGCCTGCTCGGTCGGTTACCGCCTCGTGGGGGAGTGGCCCGGAGGCTTCCAGGGCGAGATCAAGATCGGCAATCCCGGCACCGCCGCCATCAACGGCTGGAAGCTCGCCTTCGCCTTCGCCGACGGCCAGACCGTCTCCAACA
Source organism: Streptomyces sp. C1-1 (assembly GCF_050214755.1). Lineage (NCBI taxonomy): Bacteria > Bacillati > Actinomycetota > Actinomycetes > Kitasatosporales > Streptomycetaceae > Streptomyces > Streptomyces sp. C1-1. Next base: position 8,824,346 of record NZ_CP189826.1, read on the forward strand.
TGTGGGGCGGTACGGCCACGCAGTCCGGCGCCGCGGTGACCGTCACCCCGGCCTCCTACACCACCACCATCCCCGCCGGCGGCTCGGTCACCGTCGGCTTCATCGCGAGCAAGGGCTCCACCAACACCGCCCCGACCGCGTTCACCCTGAACGGCAGCACCTGCACGGCCGGTTGAGTCACCGATCGGCGGGAGCGTCCTGCGTCCCCGCCGATCACCTCTCCTCGGCCACCCCTTCCCGCGTGACTCTGCACAGCCCATATACAGGCTATGTAGAGTACGAGTATGGGTACGCTCCGTATGACCCTGCAGACCCAACTGGTGCTGCGGGCTTTGCTGGAGGACCCCGCCAAGGAGCGCTACGGCCTGGAGCTGTGCGAGCCGGCGGGACTGCCGTCGGGCACGATCTATCCGATCCTCGCGCGTCTGGAACAGGTCGGCTGGCTGGACAGCACCTGGGAGGACCCGGCCGTCCACGAGGAGGCGGGCCGCCCCCGCCGCCGCTTCTACCGCATCACCGAAGACGGCGCCGAACAGGCCCGCCTGGCCCTGGCCCGCGCCTATCGCACCCGCAAACAGCCCCTCCCGGGCTGGGCGGCGAACCGTCCGCCCGCCGACGGGGGAGCACCTGGCGCAACCCCGTCACCTCCGCGGTGACCCCGTACTTCCCCTCACCACCAGCGACGTCGGCACCAGGTCCGTGCCCGGCCGTACCCCGCCGCCCCCGCGGATCTGCTGCAGGGCCTTCTCCACGCATCGTCGGCCCACCTCCGCGAAGTCCTGGTGCACCGTGGTGAGCGGTGGCACGAAGTACGCGGCGTCGGGGATGTCGTCGAAGCCGACCACGCTGACGTCCTGCGGGACGGCGACCCCGCGTTCGTGGAAGGCGCGCAGTACGCCCAGCGCCATCTGGTCGTTGGCCACGAACACGGCGGTGCAGTCGGGGCGGTCGGCCAGTGTGAGGCCCGCCGCGTAGCCGGACTCGGCCGACCAGTCGCCGTGCAGCGGGGGCGGCACCGGGCGCCCCGCCTCCTGAAGTGCCGCACGCCAGACCTGGGTTCGGTGCTGTCCGGCGTAGGAGCTCTCGGGCCCGGTGACGTGCCACACCGTCTCGTGGCCCAGGTCGAGCAGATGGCGTACGGCCTTGCGGGCGCCGTCGGCCTGGTCGGTGTCGACGACGCTGTAGCGGTCACCGGCGTCGGAGTCGACGACCACGACGTGGACGCCGGGCGGCAGTTGGACCGACCCGGTGTCCAGGAGGTGGACCTCCATGATGACGACGACCGCGTCGACGGCCAGCTCGCCCATGCGGGTGAAGGCGCCCAGGACGTTGTCCTGGGTCGGCACGTCGATCGGGATCAGGGTGATCGCGTAGCCCTCGGCCGCCGCATGCGTGGCGATGGCCTCCACGGTGCGGCTGTTGCCGGTCGAGGACAGGCTGAACAGGATCACGCCGATGGTGTTGAACTGGCCGTAACGCAGCGCGCGTGCCGCGCTGTTGGGCCGGTAGCCCAGCTCCCGCATGGCCGCCAGCACCTGCTCCCGGGTGGCGGCGATCACCCCGGGATGGCCGTTGGAGACCCGTGAGACCGTCTGCGAGGAGACGCCCGCGAGCTTGGCGACGTCGGCCATCGACACCCGCTGCTTGCGGCGCCCGCCGGGCACACCGGAACCACCCCGCTCCACCACTGGAGCCTCCTTCGACCCGGCTCCGCACCCGTTGCGGAGTCCACCGGATGTTACGCGTGAGACACCTTGACTGCCGCCGGGGCGGATGCCACGATTCCGGCGCCGCCGAGTTTACGTAAACATCCCCCACGACGGCAGTAGATGTTTACGTAAACATTGCGGAGCGCCGAGCCGCCACCTCCTGAAAGGGCACGTCGATGCGCAAGACCCCCGCCAAGAACCGCCTGAGCTCCCGGCTGCGCGCCACCTGTGTGGCGGTGGCGATCGCCGCGGTCAGCGGCGCGACGCTGGCCGGCAGCCCCGCCTCCGCCTCCGCCGCCGCTCCGACCGGCACGAGCCAGTTCCGGGGCGTCAACTGGGCCGACCCGCGTGACAACTTCGCCGACGACTACCTCCAGCTGTCGGGCCTGTCGACCTCCGACAACTACGCGCGGACGTACGCGAAGGCGAGCCGGATCATCACCGCGTTCCGCGCGAACCTGGGCGCCAACACCGTCCGGCTGCCCATCAACCCCTACACGGTCAACGGCGCGTACTGGAAGTCCTACCGCGCGGTCATCGACGCGGCCTCGGCCCACGGCTTCAAGGTCATCGTGTCCTACTGGGAGGGCACCGGCGACAAGCGCGACGGCTACATCGACGACGAGGCCACCTTCTGGCCCATGTGGGACACCGTGGTCAGGACGTACAAGCACGACCCGCGCGTCTACTTCGAGCCGATGAACGAACCGCACGGCTACACCGACGCCCAGTGGGCCGACATCGCCGCCAAGTGGCTCGCGACCTATCCGTCCGTCCCGCGCGACCGTGTCTTCGTCAGCGGCGCCGGCTACAACGACCACGTCACCTCGGTCTGCGCCGACCCGCGCCTGAAGGGCACCTACCTGTCGCTGCACCACTACGGCTTCTGGAAGTCGTACGCCACCTACGACCAGTGGGCGTCCGACCTCAAGGAGCGCATCGGCGACTGCGCGAGCCGCACGGTCATCGACGAGTTCGGTGCCCCGATGACGACCGGCCTGAACTACGACAAGCCCGCGCCTGACGACAACTACGTCAACTTCATCCAGGCCGAGACCGACACCGCCCGCGAGCTCGGCATGGGTTCCGTGTACTGGCCGGGCCTGCGCACGGACGACATCTACTCGATGCAGAAGCTGGTCGGCGACCCCTCCCGTCCCTGGCTGGCCACCACCAACCAGTCCGGCGCCGACCGGCTGGCCTGGGCCTGGGGCCGCGGCCGGCCCGTCCAGGGCTGACCGACTCCTCGCCGCAACGGTCGAACTGCGCCCGGCCGTTGCGGCGAGGCCTTTCGAAGGATCGGGCCGCGACGGGACGGTCAGGCGGCGGCCGGGCGGACCAGGCCCGTCTCGTAGGCGAAGATCACGGCCTGCACCCGGGCCCGCGCGCCGATCTTCGCGAGGATGTGGCTGACGTGGGACTTCACGGTCGTCGGGGCGATGGACAGCCGCTCGCCGATCTCGGCGTTCGACCAGCCGGAGGCCACGGCGGTGAGGATGTCGCGTTCGCGTTCGGTGAGCGTGGCCAGCCCGGCCGGGCGGGCGGTGCGTGGGGCCGGCTGCTCCTGGCGGACGGTCTCGATCAGCGCGCGCGTCAGGGCCGGAGTGATGACGGCGTCCCCGGCGGCCACGACGCGGACCGCGGCGGTGAGCTCCTGAGGGGTGGCGTGCTGGGCGAGGAAGCCGCCGGCCCCGGCGCGCAGTGCGGCCGAGGCGTACGCCTCGCTGCTGGTCGGCGTCAGCACCAGGACGCGCGGGCGGCGCTCGCCCGGCGCGACGGGGCGGGTGATGCGGCGAATGGCCTGGATGCCGTCCGCGTCGGACGCGCCGCTGCCCATGACGACCACGTCGGGACGGAGTTCCTCGCACCGGTCCGCTGCGCCCAGGGCGTTCGCCGCTTCGCCGATGACGGTCAGGTCGGGTTCGGCCGCGAGGAGCATGCGCAGGCCGAGGCGTTGCAGGGACTGGTCATGGACGACGAGTACGGAGGTCATGGCGGGCTTCTCCCCTGAACGAAACCGTTTCGTTCACGTGGGGATCAGCGTAGCCCCGCCGCTATCGAAACGGCACCGTCTCGCTTGTGGCATCGATCACGCGCTCAGTCGGTTTCGCGCAGCGCGGTCCACGTGTCGTGGCTCACGACGCCGTCGGCGTCGAGCCCCTTGGCGTTCTGGAAGCTCTCCACGGCGGCCGTCGTCCCCGGGCCGAACTCGCCGTCCACACCCGAACCGCCCACGCTGTAACCGCGCTTGGTGAGCATGCACTGCACCTGCAGGACGCGTTTGCCGCTGTCGCCCTCGCGGGTGCGGCCGTTGCCGACGTAGTAGGTGCAGTCGGAGATCCAGGGCGGGGTCGCGGGGTCTTCGGGCGCCCCGGTCGCCGGCGCCGTCCCGGTCGGATCGTCGCTCGCGCTCGGCCCCGGGGCCGTCGGAGAGGCGGAGGCGTCGTGCCGCCCGGGCCGGGCCGAGCCCGAGGCGGCGGACGCGGAGGGGGATTCGGCGGTCCGCGCGCCGCCGTCGACGCTCTTGCCGGAGGCGGACGTGTACGTGTGGGAACCCGACGCCGTCGGCCGGGCGCCGTCGGCCCGGTTGCCGCCGCTGCTCGTACGGGAGCCGGGGGAGGAGCCCGAGGCGGGCGGGAGCGGGCTGTCGAGCGCGAGGATGCCCGCGGCCGTCGCACAGAGCACGACCCCCGCGGCGACGACCAGCAGAGGCTTCCTGCGGCCACCGGTGCGGGGCTCGTCGGCGGGTAAGCGCTCGGGCGGGTCCGCCGGAGCCGCGGGCGCTTCGGCCTCGCCCCCGGCGGGGCGCTCCGCGGGCCCCGCCGGAGCGGGAGCCGACGCCATCGGGGCATCGGAGGAGCGCAGGCGCGTCGTCCCGTCACCGGGCAGACCGTCGAGCACCTCGTACGCCCGCTGCCGGGCCAGCACCCGTCCGGCCAGCGGCTCGGGCCAGTCGGCCGCCTCGGCGCGGACCGAAGCCGCGTCGACCAGGTCCTGCGGGGTGGGCCGGCCCTCGGGTTCCTTCGCCAGACAGGCGGACAGCAGGGTGGCGAGGTCGGCGTCCGCCGCCGCGACCTGGCCCAGCAGCTCCCCGTTGGGCTCCTCGAAGGCCACCCGGTGCATCACGTCGACGCCCGTGCCGTCGCCGAACGGCGCATGCCCGGTCGCCGCGTAGACCAGCGTCGCGCCCAGCGAGAACACGTCCGAGGACGGTTCGCAGGTGCCCGTGCGCAGATGCTCCGGAGACATGTAGGCCGGGGTCCCCACCCGGTTGCCGGTGCCGGTCAGCGCGCTCGCGTCGACGGCCTTCGACAGGCCGAAGTCGATGACGTGCGCGCCGTGGACGGACAGCAGCACGTTCGACGGCTTCAGGTCACGGTGCACGATCCCGGCGGCGGCCAGGTCGGCCAGCGCCCGCCCCAGCTCGGCCACCAGCCGCCACACCGCGGCGGCCGCCAGGGCGCCGTCCTCGCGCACGGCGTCCGCCAGATCGAGGCCCGGCAGATACTCGGTGGCCATCCACAGCAGCCGGTCCTCGAAGCCCGTGCCGCACAGCCGGGGCGTACGGGCGGTGCGGACCAGGTCGTGCACCGACGCCTCGCGTTCGAACCGCCGCCGGAAACCCGCGTCGTCCGCGTACTCGGGCCTGATCACCTTCACCGCGACCAGGCCCGGCCCGCCGCCCGCCGGACGGCCGAGATACACCCGCCCCATGCCGCCGCTGCCGAGCAGCGCCAGCGGCACATAGGGGCCGATGCGGCGCGGATCCCCCGAGTGCAGGGGCGCGGCGCCGGTCTGCCGCAGCGCCGCGGCCTCGTCCGGTGCCGAGCCCGACGGCACCGAGCGGTGTTCTGACACGGGTCCCCCGAAGTGATGTTCGTCGTATGCCAGTTCGCCCAAGAGAGGAAGACGAGGCTAACGCAGCAGCGGCGCGCCGACAGCGGTTTCGATCAGTATTCGGCCTGCCGCGGTGGGTCACCGGCGGTGCATGGTCTCCAGCGCGGCGGCCAGCACATGCGGGTCGTGGTGGCCCTTGTAGACCGCGGGAGGCTGCCGGTCCAGGTGGAGCAGCCGGGACACGGCCGTCCAGGCGGTGCGCACCGAGTACTCGACGGTGAAGACGACGTCGTCCGGCACCTCGGCGAACTGCCCGATGAAGGCGAGGTTCACCGACCCCTCCGGCACCACGTGCGGCCGGTCCTCGCGGCGCCGGACCAGGAACTGGCTGGTGATGTACGGCATCACGCACGGCACGACCGTGGAGGTGGCCAGGACGCGCTCCGCGAGCTCCCCTTCGATGCGCAGGTGGTGCAGGACCTCCTCCAGGATCTCCCGGCCGGAGCACATCGTCATCGGCTTGGGCGTGTGGTTGCCCGCGCGGCCCGGGAAGAGACCGTAGCCCCACCACACCGAGACGCCCTCGGGCTGGTCGCGGTAGACGGGCTGGCGGTTGGCGACGATGGTCAGCAGCCAGTTGGAGTCGGTGAAGGTCATCAGGCCGCCCCGGCCGGTCTCGCGCCGGTCGAACTCGGCGAGCGCGTCGAGGAAGGCGGGATCCTTGGCGGTGACCGTGAAGGACTCCCAGCGCGACTCCTTGACGTGCTTGTCGAAGGCCGCGGGGTTGCCGAACTCCTCGCGGCCCCGGGCCAGTCGGTGCCACAGCAGCCAGGAGCCGGAGCGGCCCGGCGCCGGCGGCGGGGCCGAGGTGTGGGTGCCGAGGGTGGAGGCGTCGGTCATGGAGCCGTTGGTGACGAACACGAGGTCCTCGGGTGTCACGGCGATCTTCTCCTCGACGCCGCCCCGCGTGACGTAGAGCGTCTCGACCGTGCCGCTGTGCTGTCCGGGCGTGAACGCCAGGTCGGTGACCCGGGCGCCGGCGTGCACGACGACACCGCGCTCGCGCAGCCAGGCCGCCAGGGGCCGCACGATCGAGTCGTACTGGTTGTAACGGGTGCGGTGGATCCCCGACATGGAGGAGAACTCGGGGAACAGGTGGATGAAGCGGCGCAGGTAGCGGCGGAACTCGATGGCGCTGTGCCAGGGCTGGAAGGCGAACGTGGTGCACCACATGAACCAGAAGTTCGTGGTGAAGAAGTGCTCGCCGAAGCAGTCCGTGATCCGCTTGCCGTCCAGGCGGCTCTCGGCGCTCGCCAGGCAGCGCACCAGCTCCAGCCGGTCGCGCTCGGAGAAGCCCATCGTGGAGGTGTCGACGATCCGCCCCTCGCCGTCGACCAGCCGCGCGGCGTCGTCCCAGCCGAACTCCTCGTGCCCGGCCAGGATCTCCTGCGTCACCGACACCGAGGGGTCGTCCAAGGTGGGGATGCCGGACAGCAGGTCGTAGGTGCAGCGGAACTCCGCCTCGAACATCCGCCCGCCGCGCATGCTGTAACCGGCGTCCGGCGTGCCGCCGGCGTCCAGGCTTCCGCCGAGCTGCCGCTGCTCCTCGAAGAGGTGGATGTCCGCCCCCTCGAATCCGCCGTCGCGGATCAGGAACGCGGCCGCGGCGAGCGCCGCGATCCCACCGCCCACCAGGTATGCCTTCGCCATCGCCCGACTCCTCGTCTCTCAACGGTTGTTCCGCAACCGCGAACCTCACTGTTCCCTGGCGGAGCAGGGGCCGTCAGTGGGCCGTCCGGCACCCGGGGGGACCGGACGGCCCGTACGTCCGCGGCCCGTTCAGTCCGTCTCGCCGGGCAGCCACAGGTCGGGCCCGAAGACCTCGTAGCGGATGCGGCGGGCGGGGATGCCCGCGCCCAGCAGCTGACTGCGGACGGCGCGCATGAAGGGCAGCGGGCCGCACAGGAACACCGTGGCGTCGGAGGGCAGTTCGATGTCGGTGAGATCCATCAGGCCGGTACGGGCGGCGGGTTCCTCCGCGCCGGGCCGCTCGTACCAGAACTCGGTTCGGGCGCCCGGCAGCCGGCCGGCCAGCTCGCGCGTCTCGGCGCGCAGCGCGTGCTCGGCGGGGGAGCGGTCGGCGTGCAGCACGGTCACCGGGCGGGAGGAGCCGATGGCCGCGAGGTGGGCCAGGATGCCCGTCATCGGGGTGCCGCCGATGCCCGCCGAGACCAGCACGACGGGCGTGGTGGCGTCGGCCGGGTCGTCGAGGAACACGTCGCCGAAGGGCGCCGACAGCGTCAGTTCGTCGCCCTCCCGCACCTCGGCGTGGAGCAGGTTGGAGACCTCGCCGTCCGGTGCGCCGGCCTCGCCCGCGACCCGCCTGACGGTGATGCGCCGCAGGTCGCCGCCGGGGGCCGAGGACAGGCTGTACTGACGCAGCTGGTGCACCCCGTCGGGCATGCGCACCCGCACGCTGACGTACTGGCCCGCGCGCGCCCGGGGCGCCGCCTCGCCGTCGACGGGACGCAGCAGGAAGGACACCGCGTCCGGCGTCTCGGCGCGGCGCTCGACGACCGTCCACCGCCGCCAGATCCGGCCGGGCCGGACGCCCGCCTCCTGGTACAGCCGCGCCTCCTGGCCGATCAACGCGCCGGCCATCAGCCAGTACACCTCGTCCCAGGCGGCCGCCACCTCGGGGGTGACCGCGTCGCCGAGCACCTCGGCTATCGCGCCGAAGAGGTACTTGTGGACGATCGTGTACTGGTCGTCGGTGACCCCGACCGCCGCGTGCTTGTGCGCGATGCGGTCCAGCAGAGTGTCGGGACGGATGTCGGGGTGGTCGAGGAGCGCGGTGGCGAACCCGGCGATCGAACCGGCCAGCGCCCGCCGCTGGGCGCCGCTGGCCTGGTTGCCGCGGTTGAACATCCCGTCGAGCAGTTCCGGGCGGTCGTGGAACATCGCGCCGTAGAAGCGCGTCGTGATCTCGTCGAGTGCTCCCGCGACGGCGGGCAGCGTGGCACGGACCACGGCGGCGGACTCTGCGGACAGCATGGGACCTCCCGGACGGGAACGGTTGGCAGGAAGAGCGCCGCCCGGCTGCGGGCGGCGGCCTCAGGTGTAGCAGGCACCCACCGGGGTTTCCGGGCCGTTTCGGGGCGTCGAGGCCAAGAGGGGCCGGTCGGCCCCGGGACCGGGGACCACCGGCCCACAGGGCCCGCCCGGTTCCGGAGCCGACCGGCCCCGCCACCCTCTCCCGTGCGGCCCTACGGCTTGATCCCCACGGCCGTCCACAGGCTGACCTCGGCGTCCGTCGCCTCGGTGTCGCCCTCCGGGCGCCAGCGGTGCCCCACGCTGACGCCGGGCTCCAGCAGCTCGAACCCCTCGAAGAAACGGGCGAACTCCTCCTTGGACCGCACCTGCACCTGCGTCCCGGAGCTGATGTAGATGTCCACCAGCTTCCGCCAGGTCTCCGGGTCGAAGTCCGGCGTGCAGTGGCTGATGGCCAGCGCGCTGCCCGACGGCAGGGCGTCCATGAGCCGGGCCACGATGTCGTACGGGCCCCACGCGTCCGGGATGAAGTGCAGCAGCGCGTTGAGGGACAGCGCCACCGGCTGCGTCAGGTCCAGCGCCTCGGCCAGCTCCGGCGCGTTCAGGATGGTGTCGGGCTCGGTGAAGTCGGCGTGGATGTAGGTGGTGCGGCCCTCGCTCGTGCTGCGCATGAGGCGTTCGGCGTACTTGAGCACCAGCGGGTCGTTGTCCGCGTACACCACCCGGGCGTCGGGGACCACCGACTGGGCGACCTGGTGCAGGTTCGGCTCGGTCGGGATACCGGTACCGATGTCCAGCCACTGCCGGATGCCGTGCTCCCGGGCGAGGACCCGGGTGGCGCGGTGCATGAACGCCCGGTTCTCGCGGGCGCACACGTAGATCGCCGGGAAGACGCCGGCGACCTGCTCACCGGCCCGCTCGTCGATCTCGAAGTGGTCCTTGCCGCCGAGGTAGTAGTCGTACATCCGGGCGGAGTGAGGCCTGCTGGTGTCGATGTCCCGCGCGGCGTGGGAGTTGGTCATCCTGTCCCTTTCGGTGGTGATCGTGGGGGTGTCGGGCAGGTCGCGGCCAGGGCCGGCACGGATCTTCCCGCTGGGGTTCTCGGTCAGCCGGTGGCCAGATGGTCGGCCAGACCCCGCTTGACGCCGGCGACGAACGCGGCGATCTCCTCCGGGGTGTAGATGAGGGCGGGACCGGCCGGGTCGGTCGACTGGCGCAGGGCCACGCGGCCGTCGGCCAGCTGCTTCGTCTGCACGCACTGCCCCCCGTTGGGCCCGCTCCACGGCGACTCCCAGCCCTGTTCGCCGAGTTCCGACGCGGGCATGCCGTTGTACACGTGACAGTCGATGAAGCTCATGAGTACTCCTTGCGCATGCGGTTCAGGAGTGCCCTGCTGTCCGCGTCCGAGGTCAGCAGGGACATGCGGTTGTGCGCCTCGAGATGCGCCACGACGTCGGAGCGCTGGTCCAGGTACATCGCGCCCGAGAGGACCTCGGTGTAGACGATGTCCGGCAGCTCCGGGGCCTCGAAGCGGAAGTAGGTGAACGGCGCGCACGCTCCGACATGGGCGCCCGCGGTGAACGGCACGACGTCGACGCTGACGTGCGCCAGCTCCGAGACATCGAGTAACCGCTCGATCTGCTCCCGCATCACCTCGGGGCCGCCCACCACCCGGTGCAGCACGGCCTCCTCCATCACCACCCACAGCGTGGGCGCGTCGGCTCTCTCCAGCAGGCTCTGCCGGCGCAGCCGCAGGTCCACCCGCCGGTCGAGGTCCTCGTCGCTGTCGTTCGGGAAGCCGCCGCCGAGCACTCCGCGCGCGTACGCGGGCGTCTGCAGCAGTCCGGTGACGTAGTGCGGCTCGTAGGTGCGCAGCGTCCTGGCCCCGGTCTCCAGGCTCACATAGGCGCTGAACCAACTGGGCAGGACATCGCGGTAGGTGTGCCACCAGCCGGGCGCGTTGGCCCGCTCGGCGAGGACGACGAACTCCTCGATCTCCTGCCGGTCGGCCCCGTACGTCTGGAGCAGCAGCTCCACGTACAGCGGGCGCAGTCCCACCTCCGCCTTCTCCAGGCGGCGGATGGTGAGGGGCGTGACGCGCAGCGCCTTGGCGGCCGCCTCCAGCGAGACGCCCGCATCCTGCCGACGGTCCTGCAGCCGGCGGCCGAGGATCATGCGCAGCACGGTGGGGGCACTGTTGCCACCCGTGCCCTGACGGCCTTCGCTCACGCCCTTACCTCCTGAGGGACTGTCACCCGCCCGAGTCTGACAGTGACTTGATGAACCTCACCAGACCGATACCGGCCCGCTGAAATTATCAGCAGGCCTGTTGCAGGTTGAACTTGGGTGCGATCATAGTTACTTGTGTGAACCGTGCCGCCGAACGCGAGTGCGGTCCGTCAACCGTGCCCACCCCAAGTCGAGTTGACGTGCTCCGACGTTCGAGGCGTCCCCCGCGCCTGGCTGCCGCCCGCCCCACGGAAGGCCAACACCGTGTCCCCCCACCTGACATCGTCACCGCAGCTGTTAGACGTGGTGAACCCCGACCGCACGCACTGGCTCGAGCTGCCCGCCCACCGCTCCAGCGTGCGGGTGGCCCGCCGTTCCATGGGCGCCCGCCTCACCGCCTGGCGACTGCCGGCCGCGCTGTGCGAGGACGCGGTGCTGCTGCTGTCCGAACTGGCCACCAACGCCGTGCGTCACACGCTCAGCGCGCGGATCCTGTGCGGCATCGGCTTCGTCAGCGACGTGTGCCTGCGTCTGGAGGTGCACGACCACGACTACTCGGGCAGCGAACTGCCCCGCCGCGAGGCGGGCCCCGAGGACGAGGGCGGACGCGGGCTGCTCCTGGTGGAACAGCTCGCCGACGCCTGGGGGGTGGACCGGTCCGGACTCACCGGCGGCAACGCCGTGTGGGCGAACCTGACGGCCTGAGGGCGCGCGGCTGTGTCAGTCCTTCGCGGGCGTCAGCTCGGCGAGCAGCAGGGTGCGGTCGTCCCCGCCGCCCGGCCCGACGGGGGCGTGCAGCAGCTGCCGGCACACGGCGGACAGTACGTCGTCGGCGGCGCCCGGCGGTGCGAGCGCGGCCTCGTCCATGGCACCGGCCAGCCGGGCGATCCCGTGGTCGATGTCGTCGTCGCGGGACTCCACCAGGCCGTCGCTGTAGAGCACCAGCACGCTCGGCTCCGCGACCTCCAGCACGGTCGGCTCGTAGCTGCCCGCGCCCAGCCCGAGGGGCAGGCCCGCGCCGACGAGCGGCACCGGCGCGGTCCGGCCGTCCGCGCCGCGCAGCAGCGGGGGAGGGTGCCCGGCGCCCACCAGGGTGCAGGTGCGCAGGCGCGCGTCCCATTCGGCGTAGATGCAGGTCGCGAAGGAGGCGCCCGGGGTCTCGCTGGCGAGGTCGTCCAGTCGCCGTATGAGCTCCACCGCGGGGATGTCCAGGCCCGCCAGGGTGCGTACCGCGGTGCGCAGCTGGATCATCGCGACCGCGGACTCCGGACCGTGCCCCATCGCGTCCCCGACGATCAGGCTGACCCGGTCGCCCGGCCGCCGCAGCACGTCGGACCAGTCGCCGCCGATCACCGTGCCCTGCCCGGCCGGCAGCGAGCCGTGGGCGATGCGGCAGCCCTCGACCTCCTGGACCGCGCCGGGCAGCAGACTGTTGCGGATGGCCAGGGCGGTGCGGCGCTCGCGCTCGTAGCGGCGCGCGTTGTCCAGGGCGACGGCGGCGCGGGCGGCCAGCGACTCCACGGCCGCCATGTCCGCGGTCGTGAACGGTCCCCGGTCCGGTCCGCGCGTGCAGGCCACGAACCCGATCGCGTCGTTGCGCAGCCGCAGCGGCACCACCAGGAACGACCCCACCTGCAGCAGCCGGTCGATGCGTTCGTCGCCGTCCGCCGAGGCCTTCAGCCGCTCGGTGGTGTGCGCGTCGACGGCGTCCAGCAGCTGCGCGTGCCCGTCGGTGAGGGCACGGGCGTACGGCGTGCCGCGCGGGAAGACGATCACCTCGCCGACCGGGAGTACGCCCTCCCAGGTCTCGGGCGCGTCCGTGCCCACGCGCACCGCCAGCCGGCGGGCCTCCCGCTGGGGCGGGTCGGCGACGGCGTACGCGCTCTCCTCGCGCCGCCAGCGCTCCAGCAGGTACACGGACGCGGCGTCGCAGAACCCGGGTGTCAGGGCGTGCACGACATGGCTGCCCGTCAACCGCAGGTCGAGCTCGGAGCCGATGACGTCGGCCGCAGGGGAGAAGGCCGACCGGCGGGGCGACGGCAGGACGGCGGGGGTGTCGTCGGCGGAGCTGCGCGGTTCGTTCCGCAGGGTCGTGCCTTTCCGGGTGGGGGGCCGGCCGCGCGGCTGTGACAACGGATCACCGCGCGTCGACGGCAACTATATGATGAGGCGTCAAGAGCCCTGATCCGAGAGGATGTTGTGGTGTCCGACAGCGCAGGACCACCGGTGACCGATTCCGACAGGGCCAGTGTCGCGCGTATGTACGACGCGATGCTGGGCGGAGAGCACAATTTCGCCATCGACCGGGAGGCGGTCGCGGCCGTCACGGCCATCGATCCCCAGGTGCGCATGCTCGCCCGCGCCAACCGCGCCTTCCTCGGCCGGGCCGTGCGCCACCTCGTCGGAGAAGGGGTACGGCAGTTCATCGACCTCGGCTCGGGCATCCCGACCCAGGGCAACGTGCACGAGGTGGCCCAGGCGGCCAGCCCCGGGGCCCGCGTGGTGTACGTCGACAAGGATCCCGTGGCCGTCGCCCACAGCACGTCACTGCTGGCGGACAACCCGGACGCCGACATCGTCGACGCCGACATCCGGCGCCCGGCCGACGTCCTGGCCGCGCCGCAGCTGCGCAAGCTGATCGACTTCGAGCAGCCGGTCGCGGTGCTGATGGTCGCGATCCTGCACTTCGTCACGCCCGAAGAGGACCCGGCCGGCATCGTCGCCGCCTACCGGGACGCCCTGCCCGAGGGCGGCTGGCTGGCACTGTCCCACGCCACGAACGAGGACCGCCCGCGGACGGCCGCCGCGGTGACGCAGCTGTACAACTCCAGGGCCACCTCGCAGGTCGCCACCCGCTCCCACGACGAGATCCTCGGCTTCTTCGACGGCTTCGACCTGACCGAACCGGGTCTCGTGCACGTCCCGATGTGGCGGCCGGACCCCCAGGATCAGGTCCCGGACAACCCCTCCGAGTACTGGGTGTACGCGGGAGTCGGCCGCAGGAACGGATGACGGGGCTCGCCCGGGGGAGACTCACGGTCCCCGCCGCCGGGTGAGCCCCGGCGGGGAACGGACCGCCCGGCGAGGGACCCGGTGGACGACCCACTCGCTACCGAGGTCCGGCGAGCGGCCGTCCCCTGGCACGGACGCCGTCCCCGAGGGGACGGGGGAGCCCCTTGCAGTGCCGGGTCCGGCGTCCGCGCCTTCTCCAATGATCATGGCTGCGACCACTGACACAGGAGAGGCGAGCGACCCGGAGCCAGGGCCTGTCGGCCCCTTGACACGCGGTCGGCAGGCCACCGCGGGACGGTGTCACGGCAGGGCGCGACGCCGCGACCTGCATTCCCGCCGGCTGCGGCGCCGCGATGGCGTGTCGTGGCAGGGTGCGCGGTGTCGTCGCGGCCCGCGCCGACCGACTCTCGCATCCCACACCGCCGTCAGCCGCGCCCCCTTCGCGAGCGGGTGCCTCCAGATCGGCGTGTGTCCGCCCCCTCAGCGTGCGGGAGTCGCCGGATCAGTGTCCGTCGCGGCCTTCAGCGCGCGGATGCCTCCATACGGTCGCCCGCCGCCCCTCCGCGAGCGGGTGCCGCCACACCGGCGCGTGTCCGGTCCCGGCGTGCGGATGCCTCCGCGCCGTCGTCCGCAGCCGTCCCGTCGTCCGCCGTCCCTCCGCGAGTGCGTGCATCGCCTCCCGGTAGGCGGGCGCGTCGATCCGGCCGCGCAGGCGCCGGTCCACGAGCCGTCGCTCGGCCGCCTCCAGTGCCGCGCGACGGCGTCGGGCCCGCGTGGCGCGGCGGGTGCCCGAGGCCGGGCCCAGCAGACGGGCCGTGTCGTACAACGCCCCCGCGAGGATGAGGAGTTGGAGCAGTGCTGCGACGGCGATCACGGCGACGGCCCCGATCCCTCGCCCAGCACGGGCAGTTCCACGCACTCCTTCGTCCGTACCACGTACCGCAGCGCGGCGCCGAACAGCCACGGCATGCCCCGTACGCCTTCCGTGACGGGCACGATCCGCGGGGCGCCGAGCTCCAGCCACTGCCCGCCCAGCCGCATCCGGCCACCGCCGGCCGCCCGGATGTTGCGCAACCAGTCCGATTCACGACCGAAGTTGATGCCGACGACGACCGTGTCCCCCTTACGGAAGGCGCGCAGCGGAGTGTGGCGCACGGTGCCGGTACGGCGGCCGACGTGTTCGAGGTCGGCGAAGGCGAGGTGCCCGGCCAGGCGCAGGGTCGTCCGGTTCACGCTGCCGCGCAGTCGGCGGCTCAGGAGCCGGGGAAAGGGCACGGCGAGCTCACCTCCCCGGGGCGCGGGGCCCGGCGCGACCTGCCGGTACTCGGCGGAAGCGCTCACGGCACCACCTTGATGGAGATCTCGGGCGGCTGCCGCAGGGTGTTGTGGACGGTGCAGTGCGAGACAACCGCCGACAGGGCGGGCAGCCGCTCCGGCGGCAGACCCGGCGGCGGCGACACGACGATGCGTACGGCGCCGACCCGGGCCGGCCGGTCCGGCGCCATCGTGAACTCCGCCCGCACCCGCAGCCCGGTCTGCGCCAGTCCGTGCCGGTGCAGGAAGCGCCCCGCGTAGAAGGCGACGCAGGTGGCCAGGGACGCGGCGAACAGTTCGGTCGGGGTCGGCGCGGTGTCGGCCCCGCCCGCGTCCAGGGGCTGGTCGACCAGCAGACGGTGGTCGCGGACGTCGACGGCGTAGGCGTCTCCGTCGACATGGGTGACGTCGATGACGTGTCCGAAGTCCCGCACGGGAACTGACGCGGTCGCCTCCGCCGCGGTTCCTGCCATGACCTGCCTCCTCGGTGCCGTGCCCCGCTGTCCTCATCCAGTGCAACGCGCGGACGCGGCGCGGACAGCGGGCCGACCGGGTGCCGAGGGGGCCGTTCGGCCCTGGCGGGGCGGCCGATGCGCGGTCACATGCCCCGGCCGCCGACGAGCGGCCCGGGCGCAGGGGGCCGCACGTATACCCCGGTGGGTACCCGTCGTGGGACCAACGGCCCCTGCCCCGGACCGATCTCCCGCACGACCGTGGAGGCATGGGCAAACACATCGTGATTCTCGGAAGCGGCACCGCAGGCACCATGACCGCCAACCGGCTGCGCCGCGCGTACGACGAGCGTGAGCTGCGGATCACGGTCGTCGACCAGGACGACAGCCACGTCTACCAGCCGGGACTGCTGTTCGTGCCGTTCGGGCTCGCCCAGCCGCACGCCCTGGTCCGCTCCCGCCCGCACCAGCTGCACGACGGCATCGACTACCGGCGGGCCCACATCGACCGGGTCGACCTCGACGCGCGGACGGTGTACTTCGCGGTCGGCGGCTGGGTCGCCTACGACGTCCTCGTGGTCGCCTCCGGCGCCCGGCTGCTCCCGGAGGAGACCGAGGGGCTGACCGGCCCCGGCTGGGGCGAGAACGTCTTCACCTTCTACGACCTGCCGGGCGCCGTCGGCCTGCACCACGCGCTGGAGCGCTTCGACGGCGGCCGGGTCGTCGTCGACGTGGCCGACATGCCGGTCAAGTGCCCGGTCGCGCCGCTGGAGTTCGCCTTCCTCGCCGACTGGTACTTCCAGCGCCGCGGCATCAGGGACCGGGTCGAGCTGGCGTATGCCACCCCGCTGGACGGGGCGTTCACCAAGCCGGTCGCGGCGCGGACGCTCGGCGGGCTGCTGGAGCGCAAGGGAATCGAGCTGATCACCGAGTTCACGCTCGGCGAGGTCGACGGCAAGGGCGGCCGGCTGGTGTCCTACGACGAGCGGGAGGTGCCCTTCGACCTGGCCGTGGTCGTCCCGCTGCACGGCGGTGCCGAGTACGTCGAGCGCTCGCCGGGCCTGGGCGATGAGCTGGGCTTCGTGCCGGTCGACCCGCACACCCTGCAACTCCCCGACCGCCCCGAGGTGTTCGCCATCGGGGACGCGGCCGGGCTGCCGGCCTCCAAGGCCGGTTCGGTGGCCCACTTCGAGGGCGAGGTGCTGGTGCGCAACATCGGCCGCTTCCTCGCCGGAGCCCCCCTGGACGGCTCCTTCGACGGGCACGCCAACTGTTTCGTGGAGACCGGCTTCCACAAGGCCCTGCTGATCGACTTCAACTACGACACCGAGCCACTGCCCGGACACTTCCCGGGCCCGGTGGGCCTGCCGCTGATGAAGGAGTCGCACGCCGCCCATCTCGGCAAGCTCGCCTTCGAGTGGCTGTACTGGCACAGCCTGCTGCCCGGCCGGGAGATGCCCGGCGTCGGCTCGGCGATGCCCGAGCGCGGCAAGATCCACTTTCCTGCCTGAACGAGAAGGAGACAGTCATGCCCACCGCCACCTATGACGGCACGCTCGTGCCGGTCGACGACGAGGGCTTCTTCACCGAGCCCGAGCGGTGGACCGAGCCCATGGGCGAGCAGATCGCCAAGGAACTCGGCATCGACACCCTGACCGACCGGCACTGGACGGTCATCCGCTTCATGCGCGAGCAGTACGCCGCCAAGGGCACCGGACCCACCGTGCGGGTGCTGGGCAAGACCTCCGGCGTGAGCGTCAAGGAGCTGTACCAGCTCTTCCCCAAGGGACCGGCGAAGACCGCCGCGAAGATCGCCGGTATCCCCAAGCCCCGCGGCTGCATCTGAGGAGGACGCCGGTCATGGCCGACACCGCCACGATCGAGAAGGTCTCGATCATCGTCTCCAAGGGGTCCCTGGAGGGGATCTACCCGGCCCTGATCATGGCCAACGGCGCCCGCGCCGAGGGCATCGAGGCCGATCTGTTCTTCACCTTCTTCGGCCTGGACGCGATCACGAAGAAGCACTGGGAGCACATCAAGCTGGCCACCGTCGGCAACCCCGGCCTGCACCTGCCGACCCTGCTCGGCGGCATGCCCGGCGTGCCCGACCTGGTCACCCGCTACATGGAACGCAAGATGGACAAGCTCGACATCCCGCCGATCCCCGAGTTCATCGAGATGATCGCCGACACCGGCGCGGGCATCTACGCCTGCAAGGCCTCCGTCGACCTCTTCGAACTCGACAAGGACGACCTGGTCGAGCACGTCCAGGGCATCATCACCGTCGGCGAGTTCTACGAGCACGCCGCCGGCGGCCAGATCATCTTCACCTGACCGCTCCGCGCGGCCCGTCGGCGCCGCGCTCCGCCATCGCGGCCTGGGCCAGCAGCAGTTGGGCCAGGCCGCGTGCCTCGTCCGCCGTCAACGCGGCCCAGGCGCCCGGCACTCCGCCCCGGTCCCGGCCCACGTCCAGCGCGATCCGGGTGATGGGCCGCTCGGCCGTCGTCAGACGCAGACACTTCACCGCGATACGGCGGCCGCAACCGGTGACCAGATCAGAGTCGGCGATCTCGTGGAACCGCTCTGCTCCCGTGCCCGTCATCGGACTCACGCCCTTCCTTTTCGTTCGTATTCGTACCGGCGGTGGTATCAGAGTGAGCGCCCGCGGCGAGCGGATTGTTCCCGGACGCCGCGCCCTGAACGGTCGCCGCCGAAGATCCGTACCTCCGGTGGGAACAGCCCGGATCAGCGGAGACGGAGAGCCACGTGCCACTGCCGCCACACCATCGACGCTCAGGCACCCTTCCGCCCGTCGCCCGCCTGCTGCGCGGCGCGACCGTGGCCGGCACCCTCGCCCTGCTGCCGACGACCGCGGCCTGCACGGCGGGGGAGGACGACGGCGCCGAGAAGAACAGGACGAGCCGGACGGCGGTCACGGCCGCGCCCGAGGCCGGTGTCGTGGCGCCCGCGAAGGTCGAGGTGATCGCCGGGCTGATCGGCTGCAGGCCGAAGATCCGGGTCGAGGCGGAGGAACTGCGGCAGGGGGTGTGCCACACGAAGGAGAGGGACCGGGTCATCACCACGTTTCCCGCGGAGACGTACAAGCTGGCCTGGCTCGACGCGGCCGCCGGTTACGGCGGGAAGTACCTGGTCGGCTCCCGCTGGGTGGTGGCCGCCGAGCCGGAGGCGCTTGAGGGCATGCGCCAAAGACTCGGCGGTGAGATCCGGCAGCTCAGCGGCTTCGGCCCCACCGCCGCCCGGTAGGGCGCGACCGCCGGGACGGCCTCCGTCTCACAGGAACGGCGTGCCCGGGGCGAGGCCCGACAGCACCCGGCCGTACAACTCCAGGTTGGTCGCCGGATTGACGAACGAGTGCAGGTTCAGGGCCTGTACGTCGCGCACCGCCCGCTGGATCGGCACCTCCCGGTGCAGCGACGACGCCCCGGAGGCGGAGGCGATCAGGTCCACCGCCTCCTTGCACAACCGCGCCACATAGCCCGTCTGCGCCCGGATCCTGGCGCGCTCGGGCTCCGGGTACGGTCCGCCCGCCTCGACGCGGGCGACGAAGTCCCGCGTCAGCAGCTCGGCGCAGTAGATCTTCATCGCCGCCTCGGCCGCCTGCAGATGCGTCACACCGGCCTCGTGCTGCCGCGTGTGGAAGGTGTACGTGATGCCCCGGCGGTGGATCCGGTCGGTGAACTCCGCCAGCGCGCCCCGCGCCAGGCCGAGCGCGTGCGGCGCGGTCCACACGCAGAACATCAGCAGGACGGGTGCCGCGTAGAACGGGTCGTCGGCGTTCGCCTTCGAGGGGAACTCCCCGCCGAGCAGCGGTCCGACGGGCAGCACCCGGTGCGCCGGGACGAAGACGTCCCGGGCGACGACACTGTTGCTGCCGCTGCCGGCCAGCCCGGAGACGTACCAGTCGTCGAGGATCTCCAGCTCGGACATCGGCACGGCGGTCCACAGCACCTCGGGCGGCCCGTCCCCGGACTCCACCCGGGCGGTCAGCAGATGCCAGTCGGCGTGCCGGCAGCCGGTGGCGAAGGCCGAGGTGCCGTTGACCAGGTAACCCCCGTCCGTGGCCCTCGCGGTGGCGTCCGGGACGAGGGTGCCGCCGACCCGTACGTCGGGACCGGTGAAGATCTCGTCCTGCGCCTCGTCGGGGAAGAGCGCCGCGATGAACGCGCAGCCCGCCTGGATCAGCGCGGCGAACGCGGTCGAGCCGCAGGCCGCGGCGATCTCGGCCAGCGCCTCGACCTGGGTGTGCGGCGCGGTCTGGTAACCGCCGTACCGCCGGGGCACGTTCATCCGGTACACCCCGGCCTCCGTCAGGGCCGCGACCACCTCGTCCGGCACCCGCCGCTCCTGCTCCGCGCGCAGCGCGTGCTCGCGGACGAGGGGGGCGAGGTCCCGCAGGCGTGCCACGAGGCCGGTCTCGGACGAGGATGCTGGCGGCGGAGCCATGGCGGACCTCCGGGCGGGCCGACGGGACAATCACCGTTTCGCGGATCGGCCCGAGTGTCAACGCCGCCTTCCTGGGCGGGAGTTGGCCTCTCCGGTGGCTCGTGGCTCAGAACAGCGGGGGGACGTCGGCCTCGATGAGGTGCGGACCGGGCTCGGCGAGAGCCGTGCGCAACCGGGCGGTGAAGTCCTCGGCGGTCGTGGCGCGGCCGGCGGGCACGCCCATGCCCCGGGCCAGGGCGACGAAGTCGAGGCGGGGCCGGGACAGGTCCAGCAGATCGCGACGGGCCGGCCCGTCCGCGCTTGTGCCGAGCCGCTGGGACTCCATCCTGAGGATCGCGTACGCGCTGTTCGCGAAGATCACCGTGGTGATGTCCAGGCCCTCGCGGGCATGGGTCCACAGTGCGGAGACCGTGTACATCGCGCTGCCGTCGGCCTCCAGGCACAGCACCGGCCGGTCCGGGCAGGCGAGCGCGGCACCCGCGGCGAGCGGCAGACCCTGGCCGATGGCGCCGCCGGTGAGGGTCAGCCAGTCGTGCCGGGGTGCGCCCGCGGTGGCGCCCGGCAGCCAGAGGCCGGAGGTGTTGGCCTCGTCGACCACGATCGCGCCCTCCGGCAGCAGGGCGCCGATGGCGGCCGCCGCGCTCTCGGCGGTCAGCGCGCCGGAGGGCGCCTCGGGCCGCTCGGCGGCCTGGAGCACCGGCACCACGCCCGCGGCCACGGTGTCGGCCAGCCGGCCGAGTGCCTCCGCCGCGTCGTCGGCGGCCGTCGCCAGCGTGTGGACACGGCAGTCGTCGGGCGCCATGAGACCCGGAAGACCGGGATGGGCGAAGAACGACACCGGCGCACGGGCGCCCGCCAGCACCAGGTGCCGTACGTCGCGGAGCTGCTCCATCGCCCCCTCGGCGAGATAGCCGAGCCGCTCCACGGCCGGCAGACCCGCGCCGCGCTCCAGGCGGGCCGGGAACGTCTCGCACAGCAGCCGGGCTCCGGTGGCGGCGGCGATCCGGGCCGCCGCCCGCAACGCCGGTTCGCGCGTGGCCGGTCCCCCGAGGAGGATCGCGGCCGGTTCACCGCCGCCCATCGCCTCGGCGACCTCCGCGACGGTCCGCTCGGACACGATGGCGGGCGGCCGGACGGCCACGGGCGGCGCGGGCCGGGCGCCGTCCGACCAGGACACGTCGGCGGGCAGGATCACCGTGGCCACCTGCCCGGGGGCGCCGGTGGCGGCGGCCACCGCCTCGGCCACGTCACCGCCGGCCGTGGCGGGATCCTCGCAACGGCGCACCCAGCCGGACACGGTCCCGGCCAGGGCGTCGACGTCCGACTCCAGCGGGGCGTCGTACTTCTTGTGGAAGACGGCGTGGTCGCCGATCAGGTTGACCAACGGGGTGTTCGCGCGGCGGGCGTTGTGGAGATTGGCCAGGCCGTTGCCCAGGCCCGGTCCCAGGTGCAGCAGGGTGGCCGCCGGCCGGCCCGTCATCCGGCCCCAGCCGTCGGCGGCGCCGGTGGCCACCCCCTCGAACAGGCAGGGCACGGCCCGCAGGGCGGGTTCGTCGTCCAGGGCGGCCACGAAGTGCAGTTCGGAGGTGCCGGGGTTGGCGAAGCAGATCTCGACGCCGCACTCCAGGAGGGTGCGGGCCACGGCATGGGCACCGTTCACGGTGATTCGGCCTTTCACGCGGTCAGTCGAACAGGATCCCCGGGTTGAGGATCCCGTCGGGGTCGAAGGCGTGCTTGATGCGGCGCATCAGCTCCACCTTGGCCGGGTCCTCCAGTTCGAGGAAGTACCTCTTCTTCGTCGCTCCGATGCCGTGCTCGCCGGAGATCGCGCCGCCCAGTTCCGCACCGGCCCGGAACAGCCCGCGCAAAACCGCCTCACGCCGCTGCGCATCCGGCTGGAAGACGGCCAGGTGCACATTGCCGTCACCGGCGTGCCCGCAGCCGGTGATGACCGACGCGCTGTCCCGGGCGATGACGTCCGCCTCGGCGAACAGCCTGGGCAGCGCGGCCCGGGGGACGACGATGTCCACGACCTCGTCCGCGCCGGCCGCCTTCGACGCCCAGAACGCCCGCTCACGGGCCTCCATCAGATCCCGGGCGGCCGCCGCGGGCAGCACGTAGACGTCGGCCGCGCCCAGGCCGAGCAACTGCTCGCCCAGCCGCTCCACATCGGCCTCCAGCCGCTCGGCGAAGCGCTCCTCCAGCACCACGACGAGATAGCCCAGCGCGGTACGGCGGACCTGCTCGGGAATGCCGAGGGCCAGCTCCTGCCGCTCGGTCATGGCGGCCATCGTGAGCATGTCGACGTACTCCAGGGCCAGCGGATCAGCGCCTCCCGCCAGCAGGCGCGGCACCGCGCGCGAGACCTCCTCGGCCGAGGCGAACGGCGCCAGCACCGTCGCGCGGTGCTCCGCCCGGGGACGCAGCCGCAGGACCGCCTCGGTCACCAGGGCCAGGGTGCCCTCCGAACCCACGAGCAGCTGGGTCAGGTCGTAGCCTGTGCTGGTCTTCACGTACTTGCCGCCGCTGCGCACGATCTCGCCGGACGCGAGGACGGCCTCGACGCCGAGGACATGGTGACGGGTCACGCCGTGCCGGACGGCGTGCATGCCGCCGGCGTTGGTGTTGACCGTCCCGCCGACCGAGGCGCCCTGCTCACCGGGACGCACGGGATAGCACAGCCCCGAGGGCGCGGTGCGCCGGTCGAGTTCGGCCAGCGTGACACCGGCCTGGACGACCGCTGCGTGGTTGTCGGTGTCGATCTCGACGATCCGGTTCATCCGCTCGAACGAGACGACGATCCCGTCCGCGCGCGGCACGCACGCCCCGCACAGCCCGGTCCCCGACCCGCGTGCCGTCACCGGGACACGCCGCGCCGCGGCGACGGCCACCACCTCCGACACCTCGTCCGCCGTGGCGGGGCGCACCAGATACGCGGGCGTCCGGGCCACCGCGGTCAGCGACTCGTCGTGCCCGTACTCCGCCGGAACGCCCTCCCCGCTCAGGACGTGCTCCGCCCCCACCGCCTTGGCCAGCAGCGCTCCGGTGTCGGTCATGATCCGGTCCCTCCTCGGTGACGCGCCACGGGCACCGCCCGCGGCCGTGCTCGCCATCATGGGACCGGGCCCGCCGCCCCGATGCCGGTCCAACAGGCCTCACTGGGCGGCCGGTTGGCCCTGCCGTCGCCCCGCGCCGACCGCATCCGCCCGTCTTCGAGACACATGCCGAATTGCAAATTTTCGCAATTGGTTAGATGCTGTGATTGCTGTGCTCGCAAGTAATGCCAGGGAAGTCGAGGGCGCCACCCGATGACCACCGCAATCCGCAGGGCGGCCGCCCGTATCTCCTCGTTGCTGCCCACCCGCACCGATCTCGCACAGGTACGGCGCGATCCGCGCCGTGACCTGCTCGCCGGTCTGACCGTGGCCATCGTCGCGCTGCCGCTCGCGCTCGGCTTCGGCGTCTCCTCCGGACTCGGCGCCGAGGCGGGCCTGGCGACCGCCGTGGTCGCGGGAGCGCTCGCCGCGGTGTTCGGCGGGTCCAACCTGCAGGTTTCCGGCCCGACCGGGGCCATGACGGTCGTACTGGTGCCGATCGTGGGCCGGTACGGCCCGGCGGGGGTGCTCGCCGTCGGCCTCATGGCGGGCGTCCTGCTGGTCGGTCTGGCGGTGCTGCGGGCCGGCCGTTACATGCAGTACGTGCCCGCGCCGGTCGTCGAGGGCTTCACCCTCGGCATCGCCTGCGTGATCGGCCTGCAGCAGCTCCCGAACGCGCTCGGCGTGCCCAAGCCCGCGGGTGACCGGGTACTGGTGGTCGCCTGGCGGGCCGTCGAGGACTTCGCCCGGTCCCCGAACTGGACGGCGGCCGGCCTCGCGGTCGGTGTGGCCGCGGTGATGCTGCTGGGGGCGCGGTGGCGGCCGACCGTGCCGTTCTCGATCGTCGCCGTGATCGCCGCTACGGCCGTGGCCCAGCTGGCGCACCTGGACGCGGCGAAGCCGATCGGCGACCTGCCGTCAGGACTGCCACTGCCGTCCTTGTCCTTCCTCGATCCCGGCTCGCTCGGCACCCTGCTCGCCCCCGCGGTGGCGGTCGCCGCCCTGGCCGCCCTGGAGTCACTGCTGTCGGCGTCGGTCGCCGACGCCATGACGGTGGGCCAGCGACACGACCCGGACCGGGAACTGTTCGGACAGGGACTGGCGAACATCGCGGCGCCCCTGTTCGGCGGGGTCCCGGCGACCGGTGCGATAGCCCGTACCGCCGTCAACGTCCGCACGGGCGCGAGCTCCCGCCTCGCCTCCCTCGTCCACGCCGCCGTCCTCGCCCTGATCGTCTTCGCGGCGGCGCCCCTGGTGTCGAGGATCCCGCTGGCCGCGCTCGCCGGCGTCCTGCTGGCCACCGCGATCCGCATGGTCGAGGTCGGCTCGCTGCGGGCCATGGCGAAGGCGACGCGGTCCGACGCGCTGATCCTCGTCCTGACCGCCGTCGCGACCCTCGCCCTCGACCTCGTCTACGCCGTGATCATCGGCCTCGCCGTGGCGGGCACCCTCGCCCTGCGCGCCGTCGCCAAGCAGGCCCGCGTCGAGCAGGTGCCGCTGGACCGGGGCGACCACAGCGACGAGGAGCACGCGCTGCTCGCCGAGCACATCGTGGCGTACCGCATCGACGGTCCGCTGTTCTTCGCCGCCGCCCACCGGTTCCTGCTGGAGCTGACCGAGGTCGCCGACGTCCGCGTCGTCATCCTGCGTATGTCCCGGGTGTCGACCATGGACGCGACCGGCGCCCTGGTCCTGAAGGACGCGGTGCAGAAGCTGCGGCGCCGGGGCATCGTGGTCCTCGCCTCCGGCATACGCGCCGATCAGATGCAGGTCCTCGACTCCGTCGGCGCCCTCGAGCTCCTCAGGCGCGACGGCCACGAGTACGCCACCACGCCCGAGGCGATCCGTGCCGCGCGCGACCACCTCGAGGCGGCCGGCGTCCTGCCCCCGCCCCGGCCGCTCGCCCACAGGGAGGCGTGAGGGATGCCCACACGACCGCAGACCCTTCCCCACCGGCACGTCCTCACCCTGCCCACCGAGCCGTCGGCCGTCCGGACGGCCCGGGAGACGGCCGAACAGGCCCTGGTCGAGTGGGGGATCGGGCTACGGCACAGCGCCGTGGACCCGGCTCTGCTGATCCTGAGCGAGCTGGTCACCAACAGCGTCCGGCACGCCGCCGCCCTCTCCCCGACGATGACCGTGACGTACGCGGCGGGCGCGGACTGCCTGGCCTTCGCCGTCCACGACCGTCACCCCTACCAGCCGCCGCTGTACGGATCGGTCACCGGGGCCGCGTCGGGGGGCCTCGGCACCGTCATGGAACTGCTGCTCGGCCTGCACGGCACCGCGGTCGTCCGTCCCGACGCCGACGGCGGTGGCAAGAGCATCTGGATCACCCTGCCGCTCTGACCGGAGCGCGGGGACGATCCTCACATGACAGTCGGAAATCGCTAATTGCTAAAGTCGATAATTGATGATGTCGTACCGCCGGATGCGGCGGTACGGCCTGCTGTGCGGGTGGAGGAGACGGCACGGTGAGTACGCCGCTGTACCAGCTGAAGGCCGAGTTCTTCAAAACCCTCGGTCACCCGGCGCGCATCCGCGTCCTGGAACTCCTGAGCGAACGCGAGCACGCGGTCGCGGAGATGCTGCCCGAGGTGGGCATCGAACCCGCGCACCTGTCCCAGCAGCTCGCGGTGCTGCGGCGGGCGAACCTGGTCGTGACCCGCAAGGAGGGCTCGACCGTGTACTACTCGCTGACCAGTCCCGAGGTGGCCGAGCTGCTGCGGGTGGCGCGGACGATCCTCTCCGGGGTGCTGGCCGGTCAGGCGGAACTGCTCGCGGACCTGCGGGCCACACAGGGGACGGCGAAGCCACCGGCGTGACGCCCGACGGCGTCTTCGAGACCTCGAACGCCCAGGCGGGGATGTGATCCCGCCCACGGGCGGTCTCAGCAACGGTTGCTATATTGCGCAATCATCCAACCCGTGGGGTGCGCCCTGACGTGCGGGGCGGTCGCCCGCCGCCCGGTCGTCGCGCCGGGACGGTTGGCGTCGGCCACAGCATAGGGAGTGGGACTTGAGCGACCCCTGGGGCGAAACCCGCGGCCGCGCGGGCACACGCAGCCGCACGGCCGGAGTCCCCCGGCAGCGGGTAACGGGTGACGAGGCGCCGGGTCCCGCCCCCGGCGGCCGGGCGGCCGCCCGGCGGGCGGCCCAGGCGGGGGGACGCCGTGCGGGGCGCCGGGCCAAACCCGTGGCCCGCCGCAGGCGGCTCGCACGGATAGCCCTGTTCACCGTCTCGGGGCTGGTCCTGGTGACCGCGGGCGCGGGCGCCTGGCTGTACGAGCACCTCAACGGCAACATCAACAGCGTCGCCCTCGACGACGGAGCCGGCGGCAAGGAGAAGGCGGACGCCTTCGGACGGACCCCGATCAACATCCTGGTGATCGGCTCGGACGGCCGGAACAACGCCGCCGACTGCAAGCTGGGCGGGGGCTGCGGCTCGGCGAAGTCGACCGTCGGACACAACGCGGACGTGGAGATGCTGGTGCACGTCTCCGCCGACCGCTCCAACGCCACGGTGATGAGCATCCCCCGCGACACCATGACCCAGGTCCCCGCCTGCAAGGACCCCGACAGCAGCCAGTCCACGGCCGGTTACTACGGGCAGATCAACAGCGCCCTGCAGTACGGCCCGGCCTGCCAGGTCAAGACCGTCCACGACCTCACCGGCATCACCGTCGACCACTTCGTGATGCTGGACTTCTCGGGCGTCGTGAAGATGTCCGACGCGGTGGGCGGTGTGTCGGTGTGCGTCAGCGACAACGTCTACGACACCTACTCGCACCTCAAGCTCGCCAAGGGCACCCACACCCTCAAGGGCGACGCGGCACTGGAGTTCGTACGCTCCCGGCACGGCTTCGGCGACGGCAGCGACCTGGGCCGTACCGTCTCCCAGCACCTCTTCCTCGGCGCCATGATCCGCAAGTTCAAGAGCGCGGGCACGCTGGAGAACCCGGCCAAGGTGTACTCCCTCGCCGACGCGGCCACCAAGGCGCTGACCGTGGACACCGGTCTGGGCAGCGTCTCCAAGCTGGTCGACCTCGCCACCGACCTGAACAAGGTCCCGTCCAAACGGATGACGTTCACCACCATGCAGACCGGGGCCGACCCGGCCAACGCCAACCGTGTCGTGCCCGCGGCGGCCGCGAAGGCCCTGTTCGCCGCCATCGTCAACGACCAGTCGCTGAGCGGCGGCAAGAAGAAGACGTCCGCCGCGCCGTCCGCGTCCCCCGCCGCCACGGTGCCGGCCTCCGAGGTCGCCGTCGAGGTGGAGAACGGCACCACCACCGGCGGACGCGCCTCGGTCGTCGCCAACGCGCTCCTCGCCAAGGGCTTCGGTTCCGGCACCACTTCGGGCAACGCCCCCGCCCAGTCGTCGAAGACGACGATCACCTACGGGCCCGGACAGAAGGCCAAGGCCCAGACCCTCGCCGCCGCGCTGGGGCTGCCCGCCTCCCACCTGACCGAGGGCACCGCGGCCGGAGTGGTCCTGGTCATCGGCGATGACTGGCCCACCGGTACCACGTACGGCTCCTCGGGCGGCTCGTCGGCCGCCCCCGCCGACACGCACGCGGCCGTTTCCGACGCCCACGCCCAGACCGCCGACAAGGCCAAGACCTGCGCGAAGGTCAGCCCGTACAAGACCGTCGAGATCAACGGCGTGGCCATGACCCCGGCCCAGGCGTACGCGGCGGCGAGCGGCAAGAAGGACTCCGCGCCCTGAGTCCCGGAACGCTCAGCGGTCGTGGGCCATGCGGGCTGTCGTGGTGAGCGGGCGGGGCGAGGAGGTGTGTCCGTGCTCGACGGCGGCCGGCCTGCGCGACGGCCACAGCCGCGCCGCCCCGACGGAGGCGCCCGTCGCGATGGCGCCCAGGGTGACGACGGCCGTCTGCAGACCGGCCTCCGCGCCGAGCCACCCCGCCAGGGGATAGGTGAGCAGCCAGCAGCTGTGCGAGAGCGAGAACTGGGCCGCGAACGCCGCCGTACGCTCCTCGGCCGGCGCGGCACGGCGTACGAGCCGTCCGGTGGGCGTGAGCACCGTCGAGCAGGCGGCGCCGAAGGCCGCCCAGACCGCCAGCAGCGCGGGCCAGCGCCAACTCCCGCCGCCCGCCGCCGTGATGGCGCCGAGCCCCGCGAAGACGAGACCGAGCAGCAGGGCCCCCCGCAGCATCACGGCACGCTCGGGGACCCTCTCCAGCACGCGGGGCAGCACGAGCGCCACGGCCATCGACCCCGCGCCGTACGCGCCCAGCGCGAGAGGTACCGCGCCCGCCGGGCGGCCCAGCACGTCGCGCACGTAGACGACGGAGTTGACGGTCACCATCGCGCTCGCGGCGGCGACCGCGAGGTTCAGGGCGAGCAGCGCGCGCAGCTGCGGGACGGCGAAGAAGAGCCGGGTGCCCGCGGTGGCCCCGGCGTGGACGCGACCGGGTCGCGGGGAGCCGGTGGCGGCCGGCTTCGGCAGCAGCACGGAGACCACGAGCGCGGCCGACGCGAGGAAGCCCAGCACGGTGCCGGTGAACAGCCAGTTGTAGGTGACCACGGTCAAGAGGGCCGCGGCGAGCGCCGGGGAGAACAGGCTCTCCAGGTCGTAGGCGAGCCGGGACAGCGACAGGGCCTGGGTGTAGTCGCGCTCCCGGGGCAGGACGTCGGGGATGACGGCCTGGAAGGCCGGGGTGAACGCGGCCGAGGCCGACTGCAGCAGGAAGATCAGGACGTACACCTGCCACACCTGGTCCACGAACGGCAGCAGCAGGGCGACCCCGGCCCGGGTCAGGTCGGCGGTGACCATCAGGGCCCGGCGGGGCAGCCGGTCGGCGACCGCGCCGATCGCCGGTGCGATCAGGACGTAGGCCACCATCTTGATCGCGAGGGCGGTGCCGAGCACCGAGCCGGCGTCGCCGCCCGCGATGTCGTATGCCAGCAGCCCGAGGGCCACCGTCGCCAGTCCGGTGCCGACCAGGGCGATCACCTGGGCGGCGAAGAGGTGGCGGTAGGTGCGGTTGCGCAGGACGGCGAGCATGCGGCGGCTCCTGGACGCGACGGCGTGATGCGGCTCGGCACGGTCAGTGTAGCCATCATGTGCGCATCTGCGCACATGATGGCCGGAGGGGGGTTCGCGGCGGCGCGCGATGCCTCTGCCCGCGCCGGGCCGCGGTGCCTCTACGCTGTTCCCATGTCGGGACGCGACCCCATGTCAACTGCATCCGGTGCGCATCTGCGGGCCCCGGACAGCGCACGGCTGGCCGAGGCGACCGGGGTCTTCGCGATGCTCTCGGACGCCACCCGGCTGCATCTGCTGTGGCTGCTGGCGCAGGGCGAGTCGGACGTCGGGACGCTCACCGAGCACACCGACGCCTCACGCACGGCGGTCAGTCAGCACCTGGCGAAGCTGCGCCTGGCCGGCCTCGTCGACACGCGCCGGGAGGGCCGGCACATCCACTACCGCCTCAGCGACGGGCATCTGCGCCGCCTCGTCCTGGAGGCGCTCAGCCACGCGGACCACCGGGTGAGCGGCCAGGCACCGCACGACTGAGACGGCGGTCCTGGGCCGGCTTCCCGGTGGCGATCACGTCACACTGCCGGCTCGCCCGGCAGCGGCGGACCGGTGAGGTTCGTAGTGCCTCGGCAGGCGCATGCCGCGGTCGGCCATGATCTGCCGGACGTGATCGGGGTAGTTCGTGATGACGCCGTCGACACCCATGTCCATGAGCGCCTCGACGGTGGCCGGGTCGTCGCAGGTCCACGGAACGACCTTCAGACCGCGGGCATGGGCCTCGCGGACCATCGCCCGGTCCGAGTAGAAGCGGAAGCCGGGGTCGCCGACCTTGCCGGTCTGCGGGAAGCCGTAGTTGGGGGAGAGGGCCCGCACGCCGGGAATCGTGGCGGCGGCCCGGACGAAGTCGCCGCCGTAGTCGTCGGCATCGATCCCGCCGAGCCACGGCGAGGCGCCGGGCAGGCCGACCTGGAGGAAGTCGTAGTTGGTCAGGGCGACCAGTGGCCATCTCGGCGCCAGCGCGTGCATCGCCTTCAGCGCGCCCCAGTCGAAGGACTCGATGGTGACCTGGCGTTCGATGCCGGAGCGGTGGATCTCCTCGTACACCCGGCGCACGAACAGCTCGCGCGGAGCCGTCTCGTCGGGTGCGCCCGCCTCCACCTTGGTCTCGATGTTCAGCTTCAGGCCCCACGCGTGGTAGCTCTTGACCAGGTTCAGGACGTCCTTCAGCTCGGCCATCCGGTTGCCCTTGACCACCTCCTGCGCGGGGAAGCCGGGGAGCTGCTGATAGCCGCAGTCCATCGTCTTGATCTGGGCCAGCGTCAGGTCCTTGACGTACTTGCCGACGTACGGGTACACCGGGTCGCCCGGCGTGACCGGTGCCGTGTCACGGCACTTGACGGAGCTGACCTGCCGGTCGTGGGTGACGACGACCTTCTCGTCCCTGGTGATCTGCGTGTCCAGCTCCAGGGTGGACACGCCGAGCCGCATCGCCTTGGCGAACCCCGCGAGGGACTCCTCGGTCGTCATGCCGATGCCGCCGCGGTGGGCCTGCAGGTCGAACCGGCTCTTCGGGTGCGGTGCGGGGGAGCCGTCGTAGGGCGTGGCGTGCGCGGCCACCGGGAGGGCGAACAGCGGAGCCAGCGCCAGGCCGGCGAGGACGCGTCTTGCGGACATCACTACCTCACTCCTGTCGGGTCGGGCCGTCTGCAGACGCTAGTGCGGCCCGCGGCGAGCTCAACGGCCCCGACATGACGGGGCCGTGAATGTCCGAAAACGCTTGCAGGGTGCAGGGAACGGCCTCGGGAGGAGGTTCGTTGGAACGGCATGGCGCTGAACATGCGAGCGGGACACCGGGGGACCGGGCCCGGTGCGATCACGCCGGACGGATGTGCGGTCGAGCTGTACGCGCGGCTGCCGGTGCGGGAGGAGCCCGACGTCGTCGCCGCGGCCGTGCCGGAAGGGGCGCGCGTCCTGGAACTCGGCTGCGGCGTGGGGCGGGTGACCCATCCACTGCTGGAGCGCGGCTTCGCGGTGACCGCGGTGGACGAGTCGCCGGAGATGCTCGACCGGGTCCGCGGGGCACGCACGGTGTGTGCGCCCATCGAGGAACTGGACCTGGGGGAGACCTTCGACGCCGTGCTGCTCGCGTCGTTCCTGGTGCACGCGGCGGACGCCGCGGTGCGTCGGGCTCTGCTGCGCACCTGCGTACGGCACCTCGCCCCCGGCGGCTGCGTGCTGATCCAGCGCGAAGGCGCCGACTGGCACACGAACGTGCCCCGCGAGCGCGTCGACCCCAGCGGCCACACGGTACGGATCGTGTCGGCGGAACCGGTCGGCGACGGGGTGAACTCGGTCCACGCGGAGTACGAGTTCCCGGACGCCACCTGGACCCACACGTTCCTGACCCGGCCTCTGACCAGGGAGCGGTTCGAGGAGGCCCTGGCGGAGGCCGGCCTGCGGGTGGACGAGTACCTGACGGAGGACGGGGTGTGGGTGCGGGCGGTGCCCGCGGAGTAGGCGGCCCCCGCCTCACACCCGGGGGCGCCTGCGGGCGGCCGCCTCCACCATGTGCAGGATGTCCTCCAGGTCGGCCCGGAACTCGGCGTCGAGGTCCCCTGGCAGGTCCAGCCAGGGGGCGAGCCTGCTGTGGCCGGGGAGCGTGCTCTCCGGCAACTGGCCACGGCGCCCACGCGGGTCGAGGGGACCCGGCGCGAAACGGCCCGCGGCCTCCGAGGCGGCGCCTCGACGCCACGTTGGCGATCGCCCGGGCGGGGCGCGTCATCGCGCGCGGCACCCAGGAGGACTCACCCGCCACCTGCCCGGCGAACTCCGCCTCACCTTCGCCGATCCGGCCGAGCCCGACCTGCGCATGCCCACCACGGACCCCGGCGCCGACCTGGCGGCGCTGCTCGCCTCCGGCCGCACCCCCACCTCCATGGTCCTGCCGTCCTGGGTCTCGCGCGTGGCCCCCGCCTCGCCCGGCTACTGGGCGGTGCGGGGCCTGCACGCGGCCCTGGACGGCGACGGGCGCACCGCCGCGACGGGCCGGTGCGCTCCTCCTCGGAGCCGCCCTGCTGTGCGGCGGCCTGGCCTCGCTCCGTCTGCGGGGGCGCGGCGGACGGCTGGTGGCCCTGTGAACGCCCGCGACGCGAGCGGACCGGCTGATGGCGCATCTCCGACCTCCGCTCGGGCAGGCGCTCTTGACAACATGCGTACTGTTTCGCGACGTTTGATCCACGTCGAACGGTTCGCGACCGGAGGGGTCAATCGCGAAACGAGCGTGTACACAGCGTGGAATCGGCTGATACTGAATGAAGCGGTAGGACGCGGACAGCGCGTCATGGGGGGACGTCACGGGGGAGCGATCGCCGATGCGATCCATGAACAGAAGGTCACCCGCCCTTCCGGCCTGCGCCGCCGTCGGCGCGTTCCTCGCGGAACCTGCGGAAGGACGGTTGATCTGAAGTGGACGTCACGATCCACAGAGCCGACGAACTGAACGCCTCGCTGCGCGAAGCCTGGCACCGGGCCATGGACGAGTCGCCGGAGTACTCCAACCCCTTCCTGGCACCCGAGTTCGCCCTCGGCGTCGGCCGGTACCGATCCGGCGCGCGCATCGCCGTCCTGCGCGAGGGCGGGACGCCGGCCGGGTTCTTCCCCTACGAGCGCAACGCCTTCGGCGTGGGCCGGGCCGTCGGTCTCGGCCTGTCCGACTGCCAGGCCCTCGTGCACCGCCCCGGATTCACCTGGGACGCCCAGGAACTGCTGAAGGCATGCGGGCTGTCCATCTTCGAGTTCGACCATCTCGTCGCGGAACAGAAACCGTTCGGCAGACATGTCACGGGGACGTTCGCCTCCCCGGTCGTCGACCTCAAGCCCGACCCCAGCGGCTACGCCCAGTGGCTGCGCGGCGCCTACCCGGGGCTCGCCAAGACCACGCTGAAGAAGGAGCGCCGCCTCGGCCGTGACGTCGGCGAGGTGCGCTTCGAGTTCGACGAGCGCGACCCGCGGATGCTGCGCCGGCTCATGGAGTGGAAGTCCGCCCAGTACCGCAGAACGGGCCGGATGGACCGCTTCTCCAGGCCGTGGATCGTCGACCTGGTGAACCATCTGTTCCAGGTCCGGGAGTCCCACTTCACCGGGGTGCTGTCCGTCCTCTACGCCGGAGACCGCCCGGTTGCCGCCCACTTCGGACCGAGATCGCGCACCGTGCTCGCGGCCTGGTTCACCGCCTACGACCCCGAACTGCACTACTACTCGCCCGGCCTGATGATGCACCTGCGCACCGCCGAGGCGGCGGCCCGCAACGGGGTGACGCTCATGGACCTCGGCCGTGGCGACAAGGAGTACAAGGACTGGCTCAAGACCCGCGAGCTGCGCGTCTCTGAGGGCTTCGCCAGCCGCCCCCACCCCGTGGCGACGGCCCACCGGCTGTGGCGCCGACCGGTACGCGGCCTGCGCAACACCGTCAACGCCCACCCCGAGCTGCGCGCCCCCGCCGACCGCCTGCTCAGGACGGTCGGCACGCTGCGCACCTCGCGGGGGACGGGCCCCGGCGCCCGCTGATCGTGGGCGGTCGGGCGTCAGCTCGCAGCGAAGTCCGGTCCGCTCGCGAGGCAGGGGTGTAAGCATGTAATCCCAGCCTCTGGGCAAGCGGAAAGGCCGACTCGTGGCCGAGACACTTTCCGGGCCCGACCGCTCCGGCGAGGAGCAGGCCGCGCTCGACTCCTACTCCCGGACCGTCACCTCCGTCGCCACCGAGCTCACCCCGAAGGTGGCGGCCCTGAACGTCGCGCACCGCCGCGCCGGAGGACGCTTCGTGGTCGGCACCGGCTCTGCCGTCGTCTTCACCGACGACGGCTTCCTGCTGACGAACGCCCACGTCGTCGGCCACTCCGACGCCGGTACGGCCTCCTTCGCGGACGGCACCACCACACCCTTCCACGTCATCGGAGCGGATCCGCTGTCCGACCTCGCCGTGGTCCGCGCCGACGGGCCGACCCCGCCGCCGGCCCGCCTCGGCGAGGCCGACGCGCTCCGGGTCGGCCAGTTGGTCGTCGCCGTCGGCAACCCGCTGGGTCTGGCGGGCAGTGTCACCGCCGGAGTGGTCAGCGCACTGGGCCGGTCGCTGCCGGCCGGCACCGGCCGGGCGACCCGGGTCATCGACGACGTCGTCCAGACCGACGCCACCTTGCACCCGGGCAGCTCGGGCGGCGCGCTCGCCACCGCCGACGGCCGGGTCGTCGGTGTCAACACCGCCATCGCCGACGTCGGACTGGGCCTGGCGATCCCCGTGAACGGCACCAGCCGCAGGATCATCGCGGCCCTGCTCGCCACGGGCCGGGTCCGCCGCGCCTACCTCGGCCTCGCCGGCACCCCGAGCCCGCTGCCCCCGCCGGTGCGCGCCCGCACCGGCCACCGCACCGGCCTGCGGATCGTCGAGGTCGTCGCCGCCTCCCCGGCCGCCCGCGCCGGCCTGCGCGCCGGTGACCTGCTGCTCACCGCGGGCGACGCGCCCGTGACCGGCGCCCAGGCGCTGCAGCGCCTGATGCTGGAGGACGCCATCGGGCGCCCCCTGGCCCTGACCGCCCTGCGCGGCGACGCCCTGGTGGACGTCGTCGCCGTACCGGTGGAGCTGATCACCGACGACTGAGCGGGCCCGCCGCCGGGGTCAGGGGGTTCCGTTCCAGCTGTGGGCCACGTCCACGATCAAGTGGCCGTCCGTGCGCTGCACCCGGAACGGCAGCCGGGTCCGCACGCCGAGCCCGAGCTGGGTGTCGCCCTCGAAGCTCGCGGCGAAGCGGGTGTCGCGGAAGGCGCGGTAGCCGGTGAGGTCGACGCCCGGCAGCGGGCGGCCTGCCTTGGCCGGATACGTCGGCTTCCCGGTCTCGGGATCGTACGCGGGCGCGTTGATCCGCACTTCGAGGATCGCTCCGCCGCCGACATGGATCTCACGCCCCGATCCGTCCTGGTAGAGGTGGGTGACGTACCCGACGGAGTAGCCGAGAGCGCTCCGGTTCGCGCCGGGGATGTCGATGACCATCCGGTCGTAACAGGTGTGGCGGCCGGTCCTGACGTTCTTCACCGGTGTCGAGGTGGCCGCCGAGTGGGTCTTGGGAAGGCTGCCCCAGCCCGTGGGGCAGGCGGTCGTCCGGGCCGTGGCGGCCGTTGCCGCCTCGACCGGAAGCGCGCTCGCGCCCAGCGCGGTCACCAGGAGTGCCACTGCCGCCCAAACTGATCTGCTTCGTTTCATCTCGTCCCCCAAAGCGTGGTCGGTGCTGATATGGCAGAAGACATACAGGATGGCGGAAAGGTTGCTGTCCCGCCGGGCTCGATCATCCGGGGCCGTGCGTCCAGCGGCCGCCGAGCAGCGTGCCGTGCACCGGCATCCGCCGCAGCGTGCGGACGTCGGCCGTCGCGGGGTCCGCGTCGACGATCACCAGGTCGGCCGGGTCCCCTGCCCGGATCGCCGTACGGCCCCGGGCCGACGCGGCCAGCGCCGCCCGTACGGGCACCCGCTGCTCGGGATGCCAGGCGGGCCGTGCGTCGAAGGTGCGGTGGACGGCGGCGGCGACGCCGAGCCACGGGTCGAGCGGTGCGACGGGAGCGTCGGAGCCGAACTCCAGCCGAGCGCCGGCCGCCAGCAGATCGGCGTAGGCGAAGGCACGGCCGGTGCGCCCGGCCCAGTGCCGGTCCGCCACGTCCCGGTCGTCGACGGCGTGCGCGGGCTGCACGCCCGCCGTGACGCCCAGTTCCGCGAACCGTGGCACGTCGGCCGCCGTCAACAGCTGGGCGTGCTCGATCCGGCCCCGGCAGCCCACGGCCGCGAACGCGTCCAGGGCCAGCGTGTTGGCCCGGTCGCCGATCGCGTGAACGGCCGGCTCGATGCCGTGCGCGGCGGCCCGCCGCATCAGGCGCACCAGCTCGCCGCACGGCGTCTCCTCGATGCCGTGGGCCTCCGGCGTGCCCTCCAGTCCCGGGTACGGCTCGCAGCACAGGGCGGTGCGGGTGTTCAGGGAGCCGTCCGTGAAGAGCTTCAGCGGCCCGACCCGCACCAGACCGCCCGTCCCGGGCAGCACGTCACCCGTGCGAAACCCGCGCTCGATCACCGCGTCCAGATGCCCGGGATACACGGCGGCCCGCACCCGCACCCCGAGTGGCCCCCGTGCCGCGCGCCGGCCCCAGTCGGCGAGGTTGTCGGAGAAGTGGAAGTCGACGATCCCCGTCACGCCCCGCCCGGCGGCATCCCGGCAGGCCTCGGCCACCCACCGGTCCAGGACCCCGACGGGCACCTCGGGCAGCGCCCGCAGCACCTCGAAGCAGTCGTGCTCCCGCAGCAGCCCCGTCGCGTGCCCGGGTCGCCCCACCAGGGCCAGACACGCGGAGTTCAGCCAGGCGGCGTGCAGATCGGCGCTGATCAGCGCCACGGGCCGGTCCGGGCACACCGCGTCCAGCACCGCCTTGTCGGGCGCGTCCGGCCACAGCCCGTCCCGGAAGCCCCGGCCGACGAGCACCTCACCGTCCGGCAGACCGCGCGCGTACGACCGTACGGCGTCGGCCACCGCACGCGCGGACCCGAGACCGGCGAGGTCGACCCGCTGCCGGTCGCCGGCCCACTGGGCCATGTGCACATGGGCGTCCCACAGCCCCGGCAGGACGGTGCGTCCCTCCATGTCGAGGGCCGGGCCATCGAGTTCGTCCGTCTCCGCGACGGCCACGACCCTGCCGCCGTCGATCCGCACCCTGCCCAGCGGCCCGCCGGGTCCCAGCCGCACCCGGGCGAGGGTCAGCGCGGACGGCCGGCCGTCGGAGCCGTCCGTGAGGGGAGCGGGTGTGCCGTCGACGGTCGTCATGCGGGCTCCAGGCGTCAGGACACGCACGGCGGGGGCCACTCGTGGCCCCCGCCGCGGGATGATCTGCCCCGAGGTTACGCGGGCACCGCCGATCGGGCACCGGTCGCGCTGCGGTAGGTGGAGATGCCCACGGCCAGCAGCCACCAGCTGAGGATCGCGCCCATCAGGGCGGTCGTGCCCCAGCCGTTCGCGGCGTAGAAGTGCGCGGGCGTGTTGCCGAAGAACAGCGACGGAACGAACGCCAGGTTGATCACCGCGAGGGCGTAGGCCGACCTGCCGACCCAGCGCGGCAGCAGCCCGGTGCGTGTGACCACGTAGCCCAGCGTGCCGAGGAAGAGGCCCGTCAGCAGCCGGGAGATCGAGCCGTAGAGGATGTACGTTCCGCTGACCGTGATCGTCGGGTCGACCGGGCGGTCGGCGGCGATGACCGCTCCGGCCTCCAGCCCCGAGGAGACCAGGGCGATCGTCGCGTAGACGAGTCCGGTGGTGAAGGCGATCGCGCCCGCCCACTCGTAGTCGGGGCGGGTGCGCCTGACCAGTTCGCGGAAGGCGGTCACGAACACCACCAGGGCCGTGAGTCCGACGATGCCGAGCAGCAGCCGGGACAGCACGTTCGCGTCCGGCGGCGGCCCCGAGTAGACGAAGTACAGGGGTACTTCGACGATGAGCGCGACCGCGGCGACGACGCCGGCGATGCCGGTCAGGCGCCTGGCGAAGACTTCGTTCATGGGTGGTCCCCCGAGCTGCGACGACGGATGAGGCGTCGGCCGTTGTGCCGACGTCATGAATCCTGTCGCTCGCGCGGTCCGCCGTCCCTGGGTCTGGACACCGGATGCGGGGTGGTGTCACCTACACCCGCGTCAGCCCAGCGCCTTGTCCAGGTTGAAGGCCGCGCTGATCAGCGCCAGATGCGTGAACGCCTGCGGGAAGTTGCCCTGTTGCTCCCCGGTGTGGCTGATCTCCTCGGCGTACAGACCGAGATGGTTGGCGTACGTCAGCATCTTCTCGAACGCCAGGCGTGCCTCGTCGACCCGCCCGGCGTGGACCATCGCCTCGACGTACCAGAACGAGCAGATGGAGAAGGTGCCTTCGTCGCCGCGCAGCCCGTCGGGGCTCGCCATCGGGTCGTAGCGGTAGACGAGCGAGTCGGAGACCAGTTCGTGGGTGAGGGCGTCGAGCGTGGACAGCCACTTGGGGTCGGTCGGCGCGATGAACTTCGTCAGCGGCATCATCAGCACCGCCGCGTCCAGCACATCGCCGCCCTCGTGCTGCACGAAGGCCTGCCGGCGGTCCGACCAGCCCTCTTTCATGATCCGCCGGTAGATCGTGTCACGGCTCTGGCGCCAGCGCGGCAGGTCGGCCGGCAGGCCCCGGCGGTGGGCCATGCGGATGGCCCGCTCGATCGCCACCCAGCACATCAGGCGCGAGTACAGGAAGTTCTTGCGGCCGCCGCGGGTCTCCCAGATCCCCTCGTCCGGCTGGTTCCAGTGCTCGCACACCCAGTCCACCAGGCCGCACACGTCGTCCCACTGGTCGCTGGAGATGGGCTTGGCCCATTTGTCGTAGAGGTAGATCGAGTCGATGAGCGCTCCGTAGATGTCGAGTTGGAGCTGCGCGGCGGCGGCGTTGCCGATCCGGACCGGCGACGAGCCGTGATGGCCCTCCAGATGGTGGAGTTCGGCCTCGGTGAGGTCGGTGCGGCCGTCGATGCCGTACATGATCTGCAGGGGGCCGGAGGGCCTGCCGTCGCCCGGACTGATGTGCCGGGTCACGAACTTCATGAACGCCTCGGCCTCGTCGGTGAAGCCGAGCCGCAGCAGCGCGTACACGCAGAAGGCCGCGTCGCGCACCCACACGTACCGGTAGTCCCAATTGCGTTCGCCGCCCAGCTGCTCGGGCAGGCTCGTCGTCGGCGCGGCCACGATGGCGCCGGTGGGCGCGTAGGTGAGGAGCTTGAGGGTGAGCGCCGAGCGGTGCACCATCTCCCGCCAGCGGCCCCGGTACTTGGAGGCCGACAGCCAGCGGCGCCAGTACGTCACCGTCGTGTTGAACTGCTCCTCGGCCTCGACCTTCGCGCAGCGGCGCGGCTCCACGTCGCCGCCGACCTGGTCCAGCGCGAACACCGCCGTCTCGCCCTCGGACAGCTTGAAGTCGGCCCGCGCGTCCAGGCCTTCGGCCTCCAGCGGCACGGTCGACGTCAGGGCGAGGGAGAGCTCCGCGGACTCGAAGACCGCGACCTCGCCGGCCATGCGCACGGTGTGCGGCAGGGTGCCGTAGGCGAAGCGGGGCGCGACCCGGATCCGGAACGGGATGGAGCCGCGCACGCACACCACGCGCCGGATCAGCCGGTGTCGCTCGGGCTCCCCGAACCCGTCGTCGACCGGCATGAAGTCCTGCACCTCGCCGACGCCGTCCTCGGTGAAGAAGCGGGTGATCAGGACGTTGGTGTCGGGGAAGTAGAACTGCTTCGTCTTCGCCGGCACGGATGCGGCCAGCTCGAAGGAGCCGCCCCGCTCGGCGTCCAGGATCGCCGCGAAGACGCTCGGCGCGTCGAAGGCCGGGCAGCAGTACCAGTCGATGGTGCCGTCCGTGCCCACCAGGGCCACGCTGCGCAGATCGCCGATCAGCCCGTGTTCGGCGATCGGCAGATACCGGCCGGCGGCCGTCGGGACGTCCTGGTCGATCGCTCGTGCGCCCATCGCTGCCTCCCGCACCCGACACGCATCCCGGCACTCAGCCTAGGCGGAAACGGGGACGGCGGCGCGGGGATCGTGGCACCCCGTCGGCGAAGGTGCCGGCGATCGCCTCGACGGTCCGGCCCCCGCCGTTGCCGTGGCGCGCCGGGTCAGACCGCGAGGACCTCGACGCCCGCCTCCTCGAACCGGCGGACCTCCTCCGGGTCCGCCGCCGTGTCCGTCACCAGCGTGTCCACCGCCCCGGCCGCGCAGATCCGGGCGAACGCCCGCTGCCCCAGCTTGCTGGAGTCGGCGGCGACGACCACCCGCTCGGCGCGTTCGCACAGCAGCCGGTTGATGGCGGCCTCGGCCTCGTCGTGCGCCGCGGCCCCGTGCGTGACGTCGAAGGCGACGACGCCGAGGACCGCCACGTCGACGGTGATCTGCCCGAGCACGCCGTCCGCGAGCGGCCCGATGAGCTCGTACGACTGCGGGCGCGCGACCCCGCCGGTCACCACGATCTTGAACTGGGGGCGTACGGCGAGCTCGTTGGCGATGTTGAGCGCGTTCGTGACGACGGTGAGCGCGGGGGAGCCGGAGGCGAGGTCGCCGCGCACGGCGAGGGCGCGCGCCACCTCGGTCGTCGTGGTGCCGCCGGTCAGCCCCACCGCCTCGCCGGGCGTGATCAGCCCCGCCACCGCCTTCGCGATCCGCTGCTTCTCGGAGGCGTGCCGGGCCGTCTTGTAGCGCAGTGGCAGCTCGTACGACACCCCGTGCACCACCGCGCCGCCGCGGGTGCGCACCAGCATCTGCTGTTCGGCGAGCTGGTCGAGGTCGCGCCGGATGGTCGCCGCGGAGACCTCCAGTTCGGCGGCCGCCTCCTCCACGTCCAGCCGGCCCCGCTCGACCAGCAGCTCCAGCAGCGCCTTCCAGCGGGCGTCGCGCGACATCGGCCCTCCCTTCCTCGATCTCCCGGCGACCCTAGCGCACCCCGAACGCGCTCGAATGCTTGATTGTGCTCGAAACCTCGCTATATCTTGCAAGAACAAGCATAGAGAGGGAGGGTGCGGCATGACGCACGTCGAGGACGAGCTGACCAGTCAGCCGGAGTGCTGGACACGGGCCGCGGAGCAGGCGCCGCGGCACGCCGAGGTGCTCCCGGCGCCGGGGGAGCGGGTCGCGATCGTCGGTTGCGGCACCTCGTACTTCATGGCACAGGCCGCCGCCGCGCTGCGCGAGTCGGCGGGACAGGGCGAGACGGACGCCTTCGCCGCCTCCGAGTTCCCCCGCGGCCGCTCCTACGACCGTGTCCTGGCCCTCACCCGCTCGGGTACCACCACCGAAGTCCTGCACCTCCTGGACGAGTTGGGCGGACGCACCCGCACCACCGCGCTCACCGCCGACCCGCACACCCCCGTCATGGGGGCGGCCGACGACGTCGTCGTCCTGGACTTCGCCGACGAACGGTCCGTCGTCCAGACCCGGTTCGCCACCACCGCGCTCACCCTGCTGCGCGCCCACCTCGGCCTGCACACCGACGCCGCGGTCGCCGACGCCCGCACCGCGCTCGCCCGCCCCCTGCCCGAAGGGCTCGTCGACTGCACGCAGTTCACCTTCCTGGGCCGCGGCTGGACGGTGGGCCTGGCCAACGAGGCCGGACTGAAGATGCGCGAGGCCGCGCTCGCCTGGACCGAGTCCTACCCGGCGATGGAATACCGGCACGGCCCCATCAGCGTCACGACCCACGGCACGGCCACCTGGATGTTCGGCGAGGCACCCGAGGGCCTGGCCGAACAGGTCCGCGACACCGGCGGGCTGTGGATCGCGGGCGACCTGGACCCGCTCGCCGAACTGGTCCGCGCCCAGCGCCTCGCGGTCGCCGTCGCCGCATCCCACGACCTCGACCCGGACCGGCCCCGCCACCTCACCCGCTCGGTGATCCTCGCCCCCTGACGCACCTGATCGAACGGGAGAAACCGTGCCCCTCGTCACCACCGGCGAACTGGTCACCCGGGCCGCCGCCACGCACTCCGCCGTCCCGTCCTTCAACATCATCACGCTCGAGCACGTCGAGGCCGTCATCGCCGGCGCCGAGGCCGCCGAGGCCCCCGTGGTGCTCCAAGTCAGCGAGAACGCCGTCAAGTTCCGCTACGGCCGACTGCTCCCGCTGGCCCGCGCCGCCGTCGCCGCCGCCGAACGCGCCGCGGTTCCGGTGGCGTTGCACCTCGACCACGTCCAGAGCGACGACCTGCTGCGCCAGGCGGCGGACGCCGGCTTCAGCTCCGTCATGTACGACGCGGCCCGCCTGCCCTACGAGCGCAACCTCACCGCGACCCGGGCGGCGGCCGACTGGGCGCACGCCCAAGGCCTGTGGATCGAGGCCGAGTTGGGCCAGGTGGGCGGCAAGGCCGGGCAGCCCGCGCTCGACGCCCATGCGCCCGGCGCCCGTACCGACCCCGACCAGGCCCGCGCCTTCGTCGCCGACTCCGGCGTGGACGCCCTCGCCGTGGCCGTCGGCAGCACGCACGCCATGACGACCCGCACCGCCACCCTCGACCACACCCTCCTCAAACGCCTCTCGGCCGCCCTGGACGTGCCCCTGGTGCTGCACGGCTCCTCCGGCGTGCCGGACCACGAGCTCGTCGCGGCCGTCGCGGGCGGCATCTCCAAGGTGAACGTCGGCACCGCCCTCAACATCGCGATGACGGGCGCGATCCGTGACTTCCTCGCCGCGCATCCCGAGGCGGTCGACTCGCGCAAGTACCTCGGCGTCGGCCGGGAGGCGATGGTGAAGACGGTGACCGGCATCATCCGGACGCTGACCTGATCACCGCTTGACGGCCCGGAGCACCACGAACTTCGGGTCGCTCGCGACCAGCCGGCTGTTGCCGAACAGCCGCTTGAGCTTGACGTGGTAGCCCAGGTGCCGGTTGCCGACCACCCACAGTTCGCCGCCGGGCCGCAGCACCCGCTTCGCCCCGGTGAACATCCGCCACGCCGTGGCGTCCGTCGTCGCCTGGTGGGAGTGGAACGGCGGATTGTTGAGCACCAGGTCGACGCTGCCGTCCGGCACCCCCGCCAGCCCGTCCCCGACCCGGAACTCGGCGTGCCCCGGCACCCCGTTCGCCCGGTACGTGGCCTCCGCGGAGGCCACCGCCTGGAACGACTCGTCCACGAACAGCACTTCGGCGCCCGGGTCGGCGACCGCCACGGCCGTACCGACGACCCCGTTGCCGCACCCGAGGTCCACCACCCGGCGGGCGCCCGGGGCGGGCAGGTGCCGCAGGAAGAAGCGGGTGCCGATGTCCAGCCGGTCGGCGCAGAACACGCCCGCGTGGTTGACGACCGTGCGCCCGGAGACCGGACCGATGTCCTCGGGCAGCGCGTAGCTGTACGGCCACGGGTCGGCGGGCCGTTCCAGCGACGGATCGGGCGTGCAGAAGATCAGCCGGGCCTTCTTCACCGCGAGGGAGGTGCGGGTCGGCCCGAGGATCCGCTCGAACAGCTCCAGCGTCGAGGTGTGGATCTCCTTCACCATGCCCGTGCCGACGACGACCGTGCCCTCGTGCACGGCGGGCGCCAGCCGCAGCAGCTGGTCCTCCAGCAGCGCGAGGCTCTTGGGCACCCGCACCAGCAGGACGTCGACCCGCTCCGGCGGCGCGTCCTGGGTGGTCAGCAGGCGTACGGCGCCGGTCTCCACGCCGTTGCGCGCGAGATTGAGCCGGGCGGCCTCCTGTGCGAGGAAGGAGTCGGTGATCTGCGTGGGCCGGTGCTCGGCCAGCGCCGTGACCAGGGCGCCCCAGCGGTCACCGAGGACCACGACCGTGCCGGACAGCGGGACCTTCTCCTCGGCGAGGTGGGCGAGCAGATACTCGTCGGAGGCGTCCCACGCGCGCAGCCTCTCGCGCGGATCCTCGGGGAAACGGGTCAGCGCGAACTCGCCCCAGGGCGTCGTCATACGGTCGTTCATCGTGCGTCCAGGCTAGCGGAACCGCAGGTCATCCCAGGTCGGGAGGCCCGGCACCGTCCGTTCGCACCGGCCTGAGCCCGGAAAGCGCCGTTCACGTCGCGGATGCCGGCGCCGAAGGGCGAACAGCACCTTGTCAGGGGTTCGGGAACTGGATCAGGATGGCATGACCGAGTCAATACAGGGGGTCTCGGGTGACAGCAGCGGCCCTGCGCCGACAGAGCACGACCGTCCCGTGAGCCACGCCGACGCGCTCCTGACCCTCGGATCACTGCTCACGCTCCACGTCCTGTGGTTCACCACC
This sequence comes from Streptomyces sp. C1-1, assembly GCF_050214755.1. NCBI lineage: Bacteria > Bacillati > Actinomycetota > Actinomycetes > Kitasatosporales > Streptomycetaceae > Streptomyces > Streptomyces sp. C1-1. The sequence goes on from NZ_CP189826.1 coordinate 8,868,311, forward strand.
CGTCGGCGCGACCGCCGACGCCGTCGCCACAGCTGAGCGGATGGAGCAGGATGGCCGGTATGGAAGCCGAGCTGTTCCCCAGACACCGGGCCGAGATCGCTCCCGGCGCCGTGCACCTGCCGGACTGGCTCGACGACGGGCGGCAGCGCGAACTGCTGGAGGCCTGCCGGGAGTGGGCGCGACCCCCGGCCGGACTGCGGACGGTACGGGTACCCGGCGGGGGCACCACGTCCGCCCGCCAGGTCTGCCTCGGCCTCCACTGGTACCCGTACGGCTATGCCCGCACGGTCGTCGACGGCGACGGCGCACCCGTGAAGCCGTTCCCCGAATGGCTCGGCGAGCTGGGACGGCGGGCCGTCGCCGACGCGCTGGGTGCCCCCGGACCGCCGTACGACATCGCACTGATCAACTTCTACGACGGCGACGCCCGGATGGGCATGCACCGCGACAGCGACGAGAGGTCGGACGCGCCGGTGGTGTCCCTCAGCCTCGGCGACACATGCGTCTTCCGCTTCGGCAACACCGAGACCCGCGCCAGGCCCTACACGGACGTGGAACTGCGCAGCGGTGACCTGTTCGTGTTCGGCGGGCCCTCCCGGCTCGCCCACCACGGGGTCCCCCGGGTGTACGCGGGCACGGCGCCGCCCCAGTTGGGGCTGTCCGGACGTCTGAACATCACGCTCCGGGTCAGCGGCCGATAGGCGGCCGTGACTGCGGATCATGGGAGACTCGCCCTCATGAGCGGCAAGGCGGACCCCCGGCCGGCGGGGGAAGGGACCACCTCGAGGACGCGGCTTGACCGGGGGCGCGGTGCGCTCGGGCCCGCGTTGGAGCTCGTGCACACCGGACGCGCGCCCACCCGGGCCGTCCTGACCGCCGAGCTCGGGGTCACCCGGGCGACGGCGGGGGCGGTCGCCGCCGAACTGGAGGCATTGGGGCTGATCCGGGTCGACGCCCGGCCCGGCGCGGCGGCCGGCTCGCAGGGCCGGCCCTCCCACCGGCTCGCGGTCGCCGACGACGGGCCGGTCGTGCTCGCCGCGCAGGTCCACGCCGACGGCTTCCGGGCCGCGCTGGTCGGCCTGGGCGGCCGGATCGTGGCCACCGCGCCCGGCTGCGAGACCGTCGACGCCGACCCGGCGAAGGTCCTCGGCTCGGTGGTGGAGGCGGGCACGGACCTGCTGCGCGCCACCGGACGGCGCTGCGTCGGCGCCGGACTCGCCGTCCCGTCCGCGGTCGCCGAACCCGACGGCCTGGCCCTGAACCCCCTGCACCTGGCGTGGCCCGTCGGCGCGCCGGTCCGCCGGATCTTCGCCGAGTGCGTGCGCGCGGCCGGTATCACAGGGCCGGCCTTCGCGGGCAACGACGTCAACCTCGCCGCCCTCGCCGAGCACCGGCACGGCGCCGGCCGCGGCGCCCGGGACCTGCTGTGCGTGGCCACCGGGCACCGGGGCGTCGGCGGCGCTCTGGTCCTCGACGGCCGCCTGCACACCGGCAGTTCGGGCCTGGCCCTGGAAGTCGGCCACCTCACCGTCAACCCCGAGGGCCGCCCCTGCCACTGCGGCAGTCGCGGCTGCCTCGACGTCGAGGCCGATCCGCTGGCCCTCCTCACGGCCGCCGGCCTGGACCCGGGCCCCGAGGTGTCCCTGCTCAGACAGGCCGACGACCTGGTCCGCGAGCACTACGACGACCCGGCCGTCCGCACGGCCGCCGAAACCCTCATCGACCGCCTCGGCCTCGGTCTCGCGGGCCTGGTCAACATCCTCAACCCCGACCGCATCATCCTCGGCGGCCTGCACCGCACCCTCCTGGACGCCGACCCCGACCGGCTGCGCGCCGTCGTCGCCGACCGCAGCCTGTGGGGCCAGAGCGGCGGAGTGCCCATCCTGGCCTGCACCCTCGACCACAACAGCCTCGTGGGAGCGGCGGAGTTGGCCTGGCAGCCGGTCCTGGACGATCCGCTGGGAGCGCTCGCCCAGGCAGGGGGGAGCTAGGCTCGTCGGCATGCGGATCTCCGTCTCCTCCGACATGGACGAACCCGTCGCCCGCGCCCTCCTCACCGAGCTGGGCCGGCGCGGCCACGAGGTCACGGCCCACGGCGCGCTCAGCCCCGGCGACGACCCGCAGTGGGCCGCCTGCTCGGAGGCGGCGGCCCGGGAGGTCGCCGCCGGCCGGGCGGACCAGGCGGTCGTGTGCTGCTGGACCGGCACGGGCGCGTCCATCGCCGCGAACAAGGTGCCTGGGGTACGGGCCGCGCTGTGCACGGACGCCTACAGCGCGGACGGCGCCCGCCGCTGGAACGACGCCAACGTCCTCGCGCTCAGCCTGCGCCTGACCTCCGAGCCACTGCTGAAGGAGATCCTCGACGCCTGGTTCGCCGCCGCGGCGAGCGAGGACGCCGAGGACCGCGAGAACGTGGCCCGCGTCGAGCGACTCGACGCACACAGAACCGCGCTCTGATCCGGCGTGTTCGTGGCCACCATGGTCGACAACTGTTCCCGTACGGCCCGGCTCGGCGCCCGCCGCTGGGGCCCCTGCTTCCAGCCCGCGTACGAGCAGAACGCCGACCCCGCCCCCGAACACCCGGCAGATGACGCCCTGTTGGCGTCCTTCGACACCCATCCGGTGCACGAGGCCCTGGCAGCGGCGGCGAAACCGCGCCCCTGCGCGGACATCTCCGTCGCCTGAGCGGGGCCGGGGGCGTTGTCAGTGCCGGCCGCTAGCCTGCGGGCATGATCGAGACAACGGACGACTCCCGCCGCTTCCCGCCGGCACTGGCCGACGTGGCCCTGGTGGAGTTCGACTACGACGACGGCGAGGGCGTCGACTTCGAGCCGTACGGCGCCTTCGACTCCGCCGAGGAGACCACCGACTGGCTGCGCCACTGGACCGGCAACCACGAACTCGACGGCGATGCCTACCGGGTCTTCGGCCAGGACGGCACCGGCGGCCTCGCCGCCCTGTGGTGCGTACGGCCCGGCCGGCCGCTCGTCGAGCAGCCCGTGGTGTTCTTCGGCTCCGAAGGCGAGCGGGGTGTGGTGGCGGCGAACCTGTCCGACTTCCTGTGGGTCCTCGCCGACGGCCTCGGGCCCCTGGAGATCGTGGATTTCGGGCAGCGCGAGGGCCGGCCGAACCCGGCCCTGGCCGAGCTCGCCGAGCGGCACGCCACCACTGCCCGCCGTTCCGCGGGGGAGATCGTGGACGAGGCGCGGGCCGAGTTCCCCTCCTTCTCCGACGACATCGACGCCCTCTGCCGCTGACCCCGCCCAGGAGGGGGAGTCCCCACGTCCCGGCTCAGCGCCACGGCACGGCGAACGCCCGGCCGGGGTTCTCCGTCAGGACGCGGTCCATGAGCTCCTCGCCCAGCTCCAGCGCCAGCCGCGGCCGGACCCTGCGCAGCAGATACGGCATGCCGGGGCCGCCGTCGACCGACCGGGCCCCGGCGACCACGGTGTCCCCGCCGAGCAGCAGCCGATGCCCGAAGCCGGCCTCGGCCAGGTCCCGCACGGCCCGCGGCATCCGCCAGTCGGTGGAGTGGTGGGCCTGCGACGGGCCGTCGAAGGCGAGATACGCGCCGGCTTCGGCGGCCTGCCGCTGGACGACCGGGTCGGGGGAGCGGTTGAGGTGCCCGAGGATCACCCGGTTCGGCTCCACCCCGAGCCTGCCGCACAGCAGGTCGAGGACGTCCAGCGCTCCGGTCCCCAGCTCCAGGTGCACGGCGATGGCCGCCCCGGTGGCGTGATGGGCCTCGGCCGCCGCGGTCATCGTCCAGCGGGCGTGCGCGTCCAGCGCGTGGAAGCCGCCCGCCACCTTGATCAGTCCGGCCCGCACCCCCGAGGTGCCGATTCCCTGTGTGAGCTCCGCGACGAACACCTCGGCGAGCCCGCCGCGCAGCTCCTCCACCAACTGCGCGCTGTAGTGCGCCGCTTGGTGCAGACCGGTCGCGCACACCACGTGCACCCCCGAGGACCGGGACAGGTCGGGCAGGTCGGCGGCGCGCCGCCCCATGCCGTACGGCGTCCACTGCACCACGGTGCCGCCGCCCACCGCCCGGAAGGCGGCCAGCTCGGCCCGGGCGGCCGCCGCGTCGTTGAGCTCCTGGCCGGGCAACCGGGGGCTGCGCAGGAACAGATGGTCATGGGCGTCGCACACGCCCAGCTCCTCGGGAGGCACGTCCCCGAGCACCGTACGGACCGAACTCACCACTGCCGGCCCCCCGGCAGGACATCGCGCCCCGGCGCGGACAGGTGCAGCACCTGGAAGACGTCCCCCTCCGCCTTGGGCGTCCGGTGCTCCCACAGCGAGAAGTGCACCAGCTCCCAGCGGCTGGTGTCCACGGCGGCCGCCGCGAGCACGGCCCCGTCCTCGCCCGCCAGCCGCCCGACCTCGTCCGTCGCCTCCGTCACGACATCGGCCGGCACGACGCCGTCCGGTACGCGCCGACGCCGGCGCACCGCGATGCGCGCCGCTCCCGAGGCGGCCGTGCCCTCGGCGTACGCGAGCCCCGACCACTGGCGCACCGACGGCCGCCCGAAGTCGTCGCTCAGCCCCTGGAAGGCCCCTCCCCAGAGGAAGGAGTTCATGCCCTCCACGCTGTTCCACAGGTAGAACGGCGCGTACTGGTTGACCGGCGAGCCGTCCACGCCGCGCTCGCGCAGCAGGTAAGCCTTGATCCCCAGCCCCTCCCAGTCGTCCAGCAGATGCCCGATCCGGGCGACACGGGCGCGGATGATGTCCGTGTCGTAGTCGGCGGGGAGGGTCAGCTCGTACTGCATGGCGTGCATCGGATGCCTCCTCAGGCGGGTCGCGGGGCAAGCAGGGAGAGCAGTCCTCGGACACCGGCGTCGAAGTCGGCGGGGGAGCCGGAGGCGCGGGCGAGCACATAGCCGCCCTGGACCGTCGCGAGGACGGCCGCGGCGATCTGCTCGCCGTCCAGCGAGGGCGCGAACTGACCGAGTTCCTTGCCCTCCTCCACGATCCCCGCGATCAGTTCGCGGATCGCGTCCAGCGTCTCGTCGACCGGAGCGCGCAGTTCGGCACTGGCGACGACATCCGGGTCCATCGTCAGCCGTCCCACCGGGCAGCCCCGCAGCACGTCGCGCTCGCGCAGCAGATACGCCTCGATGCGCTCGTACGGAGTCCCCGGCCCGCCCAGTACTCCCTCGGCGGTGGCCCGCAGCTCCGCGGCCGTCCGCCGGATCGCCGCCAGCGCGAGGTCGGGTTTCCCCTTGAAGTGGTGGTACATGCTGCCCTGCCCGGCGCCCGCCCGCTCCAGGATCGCCTTGGGGCTCGTCCCCACGTACCCGCGCTCCCACAACAGCTCACGCGTGGACTCCACGAGTCGGTCCGCAGTGCTCTCCGAGGTACTCATGCACGCACTGTACATACTAGTAGTTACAGAAGTCGAGGGCATAAGGGAGCAGCGCCCCAGCCCGCCGGTACTCCCCGGGAGGTATAGGAACTGCCGCTGGCCGTACGACGACCCGGATACCCTGCCGCCGCCAGTCTCGAGACATCACCACCGGCAACCACTCAGGAGATGACCCGAGATGCAGACCCTCGCAGACTGGCACGGCGGCCCCGGCCCCTGGATCCTCTTCTTCCCGCTGATCTGGGCGGCCGTCGTGATCGGTGTCGTCACCTTCATGCGCCGCACCGTCTGGCGCGGCCGCCGCGGCCCCTGGCGCCCGGTGGACGACCCGCGGCCCTCCGGCGACTCCCCCCTCGCGGTACTCGGCCGCCGCTTCGCCTCCGGCGAGATCGACGAGGACGAGTACTGGCGCCGGCTGTCCGTCCTGGACGAGCAGTTCGGCCGTACGAAGGGCGGCACGGCATGACGACCGCGACCACCGTGCGCGCGGCCGCCCGGGTCGCCGACGCCGTGAAGGTGTACGGCCGTGGCGACACCGAGGTGAGGGCCCTGGACGGGGTGAGCGTCGACTTCCCGGCCGGCCGCTTCACCGCGATCATGGGGCCCTCGGGCTCCGGCAAGTCCACCCTGATGCACTGCGCCGCCGGCCTCGACACCCTCACCTCCGGCACCGCCCACATCGGCGACACCGATCTCGGCGCGCTGGACGACCGCCGCCTCACGCTGCTGCGCCGCGACCGCGTCGGATTCGTCTTCCAGGCCTTCAACCTCGTTCCGACGCTCACCGTGGCCGAGAACATCACGCTTCCCCTCGACCTCGCGGGCGGCGGACGCGACCAGGAGTGGCTCGATGCGCTGATCGACGTCGTCGGTCTGCGCGACCGCCTCCACCACCGTCCCTCCGAGCTCTCCGGCGGACAGCAGCAACGCGTCGCCGTGGCACGGGCGTTCGCCGGACGGCCGGACGTCGTCTTCGCCGACGAACCCACCGGCAACCTCGACTCGCGCGCCGGCGGGGAAGTTCTGGGCCTGCTGGGCCGGGCCGTCCGGCAGACCAACCGCACGGTCGTCATGGTCACCCACGACCCGGTCGCCGCGGCCCACGCCGACGAGGTCGTCTTCCTCGCCGACGGCCGCCTCGTCGACCGCATGGAAGCCCCGACCGCCGACGGGGTCCTGGACCGCATGAAAGCCTTCGAGGTGCCCGCATGAACGCCGCCGTACGCCTGAGCGCGTCCTCCCTGCGCGCCCACAAACGCCGCTTCGCCGGGACCTTCCTCGCCGTCTTCCTCGGCGTCGCGTTCCTGGCCGGCACCCTCGTCATGGGCGACACGCTGCGCGCCGGCTTCGACACCATGTTCGGACGCGCGGCGAGCGGCACGGACGCGGTCGTCCGCAGCGCCGACGCCATCACCACCCCCGGCGAGAGTCAGGGCGCCCGCCAACCGGTCCCCGCGACCCTCGCGCACACGATCGAGCAGGTGCCGGGCGTCGCCGCCGCCGAACCCGACATCGAGGGTGCCGGCCAACTCGTCGGCAAGGACGGCAGGCCCATCGGCGGCAAGGGCCCGCCCACCCTCGCCGGCAACTGGATCAACGACCCCGAACTCAATCCCTACCGGCTCGCCGAAGGCCGCGCCCCGCGGAGGTCCGGCGAGGTGGTGATCAACCGCGGCACCGCCGCCAAGGGCCACCTGAAGATCGGCGACACGACCACCCTGCGCACCCCCGACCCGGTCCGGGTGACCGTCGTGGGCCTCGCGACCTTCGCGGGCGAGGACGGCATGGCCCAGGTCACCTTCACCGGCATGACCCGCGCGGACGCCGAGAAGCACCTCACCGCCCGCCCCGGCGAGGCGGCGAGCATCAAGGTCCGGGCACACCCGGGAACCACCCAGCGGGAACTGGTCTCGCGCCTGACTCCCGTACTCCCCAAGGGAGTCGAGGCGATCACCGGCCAGGAGTCGGCCCAGGAGAACACGGACATGGTCTCCAGCCAGTTCCTGACCCTCTTCACCACCTTCCTCCTGGTCTTCTCCGGCATCGCTCTCCTCGTCGCGACCTTCTCCATCCACAACACCTTCGCCATCGTCGTGACCCAACGCACCCGCGAGAACGCCCTGTTGCGCGCCCTGGGCGCCTCCCGTCGCCAGGTCACCGCCACCACCCTCACCGAGGCCACGGCGGTCGCCGTGACAGCGTCCGCCGCCGGCCTCGCGGGCGGCATCGGCATGGCGGCCGGCCTGCAGGCCCTCTTCCCGGCGATCGGATTCCCCTTCCCCGACGGCGACTTGGTCGTCAAGACCCTCTCCCTGGCCATCCCGCTCGCCGTCGGCATCACCGTCTGCCTGGCCTCCGCCCTCCTGCCGGCCCTGCGAGCGGGCCGCATCGCCCCGCTGGCGGCTCTGCGCGAGACGGCCGTCGACGCCTCCGCCGCGTCCCGCACCCGAGCCGTCACCGGCACGGCCCTGGCCGCCCTCGCCGTGGCCGCGACCCTCGGCGGCGTCCTCGCCTCACCCTCCCTGTGGCTGGCGGGACTCGGCGCCGTACTCGCTCTGGCGACCTTCATCGTCCTGGGCCCGGTCGCCGCCACGAACGTCGTACGGATCCTCGGCACCCCCCTGGACAGGCTGCGGGGCGTCACCGGCTCCCTGGCCCGCCGCAACGCCCTGCGCAGCCCCAAGCGAACGGCCGCCACCGCCGGCGCCCTGATGATCGGCGTGGCAGTCGTCTCCTTGTTCACGGTCTTCGCCGCCTCCCTCAAGGCGACCATGGACCAGACCGTCTCCCGCTCCTTCGCGGGCGACGTGGCGGTCAGCACCCCGTCCTTCGGCGCCGGCGGCAGCGGTCTGAGCCCCCGCCTGGCCGGGGCGATCCAGCAACTGCCGCAGGTCGACACGGCGGTGGGCCTCGGCCGCGGAGTGGCCGAGGTCGACGGCAAGGGCCGCGCCCTGACCGTCACCGACCCCCTCGCCCTGAAGCGCACCTTCGACCTCGGCAGGATCGACGGTTCCCTCGACGCCCTGGGCCCCGACGGCATCGCTATCACCCGCACCGAGGCCACCAGGCAGCACCTCACCACCGGCGCCAAAACCCAACTCACCTTCACCGACGGCCAGAAACGGACCTTCACGGTCCGCGCGGTCTACGGCCGCTCCGAACTCGCCGGCGACTACGTCATCACCCGTGCCGCCTGGGCCCCGCACCGCACCCAGGACTCCGACACGCTCGTAGCCGTCACCTTCAAGCAGGGCGTGAGCACCAAAGCGGGCAAGGCCGCGGTGGAACAGATCACAGCCCGCTACGGCGACCCCGCCGTCCAGACCCGCGACGAGTACGCGCAGTCCTCGGCCGGAGGCATCGACATGATGCTGACCCTCGTCTACGCCCTCCTGGCCCTCGCGGTCCTCATCGCGCTGCTGGGCATCGCCAACACCCTCACCCTGGCGATCCACGAGCGCACCCGCGAACTGGGCCTGCTGCGCGCCGTCGGCCAGACCCGCTCCCAACTACGGGCCATGGTCCGCTGGGAGTCGGTCCTCGTGGCGGCCTTCGGCACGGCGGGGGGCCTGGGCCTGGGCGCCTTCCTGGGCTGGGTCCTGGTCAGGGCCTCGGACGGAGCGAGCGACAGCAGCTTCGCCTTCGCCCTCCCGCCGACCCGGCTGCTGATCGTGACCCTGGTGGGCCTGACGGCCGGCGCCCTGGCGGGCCTGCGCCCCGCCCGCCGAGCGGCCCGCCTGGACGTACTGCGCGCGATAGCCACGGAGTAAGAACACCGGGCAACGGCCCACCGATGTCACCGCGGCCGGCGCGCCGGCCGGGCAATCCAAGGGGCGACCCCCCATCACCGCCCGGTCAACCGACAACGGCCGACCGGGCGGGAGCATGTCCGGCCCTGTGCGCGTCCACCGCGTGCTCGGCCTCGACGAAGCGCCGTACCGGCTTCTCGGTCGTACGCCGTGGCCGCCGGCCGGGCGCGGCGACCGGCATGACGGAGGCGGGCAGTGTGAACCACACGACCTTGCCCGACTCGCCCTCGGGCCGCACTCCCCAGCTCTCGCTCACCGCGGCCACCATGGCGAGCCCGCGCCCGCTGGTGGCGGAGGGTTCCACGTCCCGCACTTCGGGCAGGCGCGGGTCGTGGTCGCGCACCGAGACCGTGAGCCGGTCCAGCAGGAGCTCGATCTTGACGGTGCACTGTTTGTCCGGTTGGGCGTGCCGGTGGACGTTGGTCAACAACTCGGTCACGGCGAGCGCGGCCCGGTCTATGAGGGGATCGAGATGCCAGTAGCGCAACTGCGCTGAAAGGATTCTGCGGACCTGGCCGATCCGCGACGGCAGGGCTTGGAGCTCCACCGTGCAGTGCCTGCTTGGGTTACTGATCACGGCTGCGACTCCCCGACTTGAGGTCCGGAAGAACACGGAGTTCGGATGCAGCAGCGGCCCGGACGGACATGGTCGGCTGCTGTCGTGCCCGGCGGGCTGGTTCGCAGCGTTATCGCCGGTAAACCCAGAGTGACGTGAGATCAGCGTGACGCAAGGGGCGCGGGACCGCAACTCGCGGTCACCTCGCACGGGCTCTGCGTCATCGAACCGGGCCGATCAGCCCCCGCGCCCCGCGGCCCTCCGTACGGCTTCGATGAACCGCCGTGCCGCCGGCGGCCCCCCTTCGCCCGGCGCGGGGTCGTGGTCGCCGAGCGTGAGCGTGTAGCGCTTGCCGTTGAGGTCGGCGAGCGCCCGGTCGTCGGCCGCGAACCACGGCTTGGAAGCGCGCACCGCCTGTACCGGCGCGCTGTCGATCTCGCTGCCGTAACTGGTCAGCAGCTGCACTCTGCCGTCCGTGATCCGGACCTGCCCGGCCCGGGTGAGCGAGCGCAGCCGCTTCTCGATCCGCACGCCCGTAGCCGTGAACTCCGGCTCCGCCATGCCGTATGCCCCCTCGTACGCGTGTGTGCGCCGGTCCGTGGCTCATTCTCGGGCTCTGGTCCAGCGCCTTTCGTGATCCAGTGTGCCGCCCCGTTCGGTGCAGTCTGCCCTCACCCGCCGTCGAGCACCAGTGCGCATGGCGCGCTCGCCGTGGGCATCCGGAGCACTCGCGCGAATGCGCCCCCACCCCGGCCCGGCTCACGCCCCCAGCTTCTCCTTTGGGCTGCTCAAAGTGGTGTTTATGCAGGTGAGGCGGGTGCGGAAGGTGTCTATGATCGAGGTGTCGGCAGTGCGACACGCCGTCGGCGCGAAGTGTAAGGAGCCCGTGGTGAGCACCACTCAGCAAGCCCCGACCGGTGAAACCCTCGACGTCGACCACAGCGACGCCACCTACCGCGACTGGCTGAAAGAAGCCGTGCGAAAGGTCCAGGCCGACGCCAACCGCTCGGCCGACACCCACCTCCTGCGCTTCCCGCTGCCCGAGAAGTGGGGCATCGACCTGTACCTGAAGGACGAGTCGACCCACCCGACCGGCAGCCTCAAGCACCGGCTCGCCCGATCGCTGTTCCTCTACGGTCTGTGCAACGGCTGGATCCGGCCGGGCCGCCCGGTGATCGAGGCGTCCAGCGGCTCGACGGCCGTCTCGGAGGCGTACTTCGCCAAGCTGATCGGCGTGCCCTTCATCGCCGTCATGCCGCGCACGACGAGCGCCGAGAAGTGCCGACTGATCGAGTTCCACGGCGGGCAGTGCCACTTCGTGGACGACTCGCGGAAGATGTACGAGGAGTCGGCCCGCCTGGCTGCGGAGACGGGCGGCCACTACATGGACCAGTTCACCTACGCCGAGCGGGCCACCGACTGGCGCGGCAACAACAACATCGCCGAATCCATCTTCCGCCAGCTGGAGTTGGAGCGGTTCCCGGAGCCCGCCTGGATCGTGGCGACGGCCGGCACCGGCGGCACCTCGGCGACCCTCGCCCGCTACGTCCACTACATGCAGTACGACACCCGCATCTGCGTCGCCGATCCGGAGAACTCCTGTTTCTTCGACGGCTGGACCACCGGTGATCCGGACGTCACCTGCGACTGCGGCTCCCGCATCGAGGGCATCGGCCGACCCCGTATGGAACCGAGCTTCGTGCCCGGTGCGATCGACCGGATGATGAAGGTCCCGGACGCCGCGAGCGTGGCCGCCGTGCGGGCCCTGGAGCGGGCCATCGGCCGCAAGGCGGGGGGTTCGACGGGCACCGGGCTGTGGAGCGCGTTGAAGATCGTCGCGGAGATGGTGGCCGCCGGGCGGCGCGGGAGCGTGGTGACCCTGCTGTGCGACCCGGGCGACCGCTACCTCGACAAGTACTACTCGGACGCGTGGCTCGCCGAACAGGGCCTGGACATCGCGCCGTACACAACGGCGATCGACTCACTGCTGACGACGGGCGTGTGGAGCTGAACGGCTACGGCCGGTAGACAGCGGCGACCCCCCGCGACGTCAGGCCTGCCCCACGTGGCTACCGCCCCTCCGCGAGCCGTCGGTCCAGTGAGGTCACCGCGTCTCGGAAGGCTCGGCCGAGTCCGGCGCGGGCCGCCTTCACCGCCCAGCGGAAGGGCGCCGTGCCGTCCGCGCCGAAGGTCCACTGCACGCGCGTGCCGGTTCCGGCCGGTATCAGCCGCCACTCCTCCGCGAGGGCTCGGGCGCCCGGCGCGTTCGTCACGTCGACCCGGTAGGCGTACAGCTCCGCCTCCTTGGCCGCGATGACCGTCTCCCGGAAGTGTCCGCCGCCCTTGAGCCGGATGTCGCGCCCGGCGCCGTCGTCGACCGACCGGGCGTGCGTCACGGCCGCGAACCACTCCGCCCAGCCCGGCACGTCGTCGTTGAGGGCCCTGAAGACCGCCTCGGGCGCCGCGGAGATCTCCTGTGCGAAGACCAGCCGCACCGGGGCGGTCGCGATGAAGTCGAGCCCCACAGGGCGCAGACGGTTGGCCATGGACGCGAACCCCCGTGACGGGTAAGGGTGGTTGACCGGGGCCACGTCACGATAACTGGCACCCCGTCAGATGTCAGCACCACCCCACCGGGGTCAGTCCTCCGGCTCGCCCGCCACCACCAGCCGCCGCAGGTGATCGGCGATCTCCTCGCGGGCCTCGCCCGCCAGTCCCGCGTCCGTCACCAGCGTGTCGACCTGCTCCAGCGCCGCGAACGAACTCAGGCCCACCACACCCCACTTGGTGTGGTCGGCGACCACCACGACCCGCCGCGCGGACTGCACCAGACGGCGGTTGGTCTCGGCCTCCGCGAGGTTCGGCGTCGACAGGCCGGCCTCGACCGATATGCCGTGCACACCGAGGAAGAGCACGTCGAAGTGGAGCGCCGCGATCGCCTGGTCGGCGACCGGCCCCACCAGCGAGTCGGACGGGGTGCGCACCCCGCCGGTCAGTACCACGGTCGCCGCGCCCTGCCGGGGTCCGGAGCTGCGCTGCGCCGCGTGGAAGACGTCGGCGACCCGCACCGAGTTGGTCACCACGGTCAGATCGGGCACGTCGACCAGCTGGTGGGCCAGCGCGTACGTCGTCGTACCGCCCGACAGCGCGATCGCGCTGCCCGGGGCGACCAGCTCGGCCGCCGAGCGCGCGATGTCCTCCTTGGCCGTCAGCTCCAGACCGGACTTGGCCTCGAAGCCCGGCTCGTGCGTGCTCGCCTCGACCACGGGCACCGCGCCGCCGTGCACCTTCTCCAGCACGCCCTGCCGGGCCAGGGCGTCCAGATCGCGGCGCACGGTCATGTCCGACACGCCGAGCTTGCGCGTCAGCTCGTTCACACGAACCCCGCCCCGGCGCCGCACCTCGTCCAGGATCAGGGCGCGCCGCTGCTCCGCGAGGAGGTTCTGATTCTCGCTCACGTACGCTCCGGTCCTTTCGCCGCATGCAGTCCGACACGCCCGGCACACCCTCTCCGACAAGGACATTCTTCCCGGCCCCGGTGCGCGGACGTCCCATCCTCGCACGCCTTGGTCCCGGCGGCGCCACCGACTGTCACGACGCGTGCGTGCCGGCCGGGCATCATCCGCCCGCCGCTTGTCACACGTATAGGGGAGATTCGGTGAGAAGAGGTGTGGGGCGCCGCCGCGACGGAGATCCTTGAAGCCGCACGGGCACAAGCCGACGGCTCGCCACGGGGGAAGTGCGAACAGTGGAACGCGCGCAGGAAACCGTCTCGACGCAAGGCCCCGGCCCGGCGGCCGGGAAATCCGGAATCGCCCTGGAACTGCTGGTCCACGGGGTGGGCGGCACCACTCCGCAGGACATGCTCGGTGATCCGCGCACGGTGCGGGTCACCGGCGACGACACGGCCGCCGTCTTCCGGCGTGCCGAGGACGCGGACGCCGAGAGCCGACCCGAGGACTACCGGGGCCGCCCGGTCCCGGAGGCCTACGTCTGGTGCAATCTCACCTCCGGCAACAGCGCCCGAGCCCTGTGGCTCCTGCTGCTGCCGTTCATGGTCGTCAACCTCGCCCACTGGATGCGCCCCACCGCACGCGGACGCTCCCGCACGGTCCGCTTCTACGGGCTGCTCGTGCGCCTCGCCGGCCTGACCCTGACCGTGCTGCTGGTCGCCGCCGCCTGCGAGGTCGCCCTGGACCTCGCGGCCTGGCAGTGCGCCGGCATCCGCGCGTGCGCCGGACGCCACTCCTGGCTGGGCTTTCTCTCGCCGGAGGCCTCCCACGACGGCTGGTGGAGCCGCCCGGGCCGCCGCCTCGCCCTCGCCGCCCTCGTCCCGACCGCGCTCACCGGCCTGCTGTGGTACCTCTCGCGCCGCACCTGGAGCGCGTACGAATCGGTACAGCCGGTCTCCCACCTCGACGAATCCGAGGAGGACAGCGCCCGCACCTCACTGGGCCGCCCCGGCTTCTGGTACGGCCGCCGCCTGGTCGCCCGGCTGCGCGCCGCCCACACCGCGGCCGGCCTGCTGACGGTCGCCGCGGCGCTGGCCTCCTCGGCGACCCGTTTCGACCGGCAGGCGGGCGGCCCGGCCCTCCTCGACACGCTGGGATGGCTCCTGTACGCCGCGCTCGGCGCCACCGCCGTCGTGACGTGTTGGGTGATCTGCCGCCGCGGGCGCACCGAGAACCGCCTGGACCGGCGGCTCGACCGGCATCTCGTACGACGTTTGCCGCTGGCCGCCCTCGCGCTGCTGCTGCTCGCCGCCGTGTACGCCGGCTGGGAGCGCCCGGGGTGGGAATCGGCGGGCCGGCTGCTGGGCGGCGGCACCGCCTTCGGCTCCATCGCGCTCGCCCAGGGCGGTCTGGTCATCGTCCTCGGCGTGGTGGCCCGCCTCCTGTACCGCACCCACCCCGATCCCCGGGCGGCGATGCGGGGCCTGGCCGGGCCGGCCGTCGCGATGCTGGCCTGCGCGCTCGGCGGGGTGATGTCCGGCGGGGTCTCCCAGCGCGTGTCGGACTGGCTGGACGGCACCAGGGCCTCCATCGCAGGCCCGCCCGTCCTGCTGACCTGGCAGTCCTCCGTCATCCCCGTCCTCCTCCTCGTCCTGCTGGTGGTGTGCGCCTGGCTGGGGCACGGCACCTGGCGGCTGCGCCGCGGCGAGCTGGCCGCGGTGGAGGCCGACTACCCCGGAGAGCGCCGGGACGCCGCCCGCACCCGCGCCATCGCCACCACGCGCGCGATGGCCGCGCTCACCGACCGAGGCCCCCTCATCGCCGCCGTGACCGCCGCCACCACCCTGGTCCTGGGCGCCGCAGCCCTCGTGGGGGCCGAGTTCACCGACGAGGCACCCGGCCCGGCCGCCCGCGACGGTCAGGCCTTCGTGCACGGCACCGCGCAGACCGCCCAGGCGCTGGGCTCCTGGCTGATCGGCGTCGGCTTCATCCTCTTCGTCACCTGGGGCCGGCGCGCCTACAAGGACGCCTCCGCCCGGCGCACCATCGGCATCCTGTGGGACGTCGGCACGTTCTGGCCCCGGGCCGCCCACCCCTTCGCCCCGCCCTGCTACGCCGAGCGGGCGGTCCCGGACCTCACCTGGCGCATGGCCACCTGGACCCGCGCCACCGGCGGCCGACTGGTCATCTCCGGCCACTCCCAGGGCAGCGTGCTCGCCGCCGCGGCCGCCTGGCAGCTGAAGCCGTCCGACCGCAAGCGGGTCGCCCTGCTGACCTACGGCTCGCCCCTGGAGCGCCTCTACGGCCGCTGGTTCCCCGCCCACTTCGGCCCGGCCGCGCTCAGCTCCCTGCACCACGAGGTCGACTGCTGGCGCAACCTCCACCGGCCGACCGACCCGATCGGCGGCCCCGTCCGGCTGCCCGGCGACTGCGGCCCCGAGGTCGACCACGCACCGCTGAGGGACCCCCTCGCCTACGGCCGCACCGCCCGCCATCCGCTGCCCGCGCCGATCCTCGGGCACGGCGACTACCAGGCCGACCCCGTCTTCGCCGAGGAACGGGAACGGCTGCTGGCCCGGCTGCGCCCGGACGTGCCGGCTCCACGTCCTCAGGGGAAGTCGGGCAGATCCTCGGCGTAGAGGAGCGTCAGGTCGTCCGTGCTCGGCTCGTGGACCTGGGCGACCCGGCCGGCGTGCCGCTCGACCATCGCCTCGAAGGTCTGCCGGGCGGTGCGGCCGTTGCCGAACGCCGGGCCCTTCGGGATCGCCGTGAAGTACTTCAGCAGCGCCTCCGCCGTGCCCTCCGCCAGCCGGTACTCGTGCTCGTCGGCCTGCTGCCCGACGATCCGCAGCAGTTCCTCCGGGCTGTAGTCGCTGAAGGTGATGGTCCGTGAGAAGCGGGACGCCACACCGGGGTTGACCGAAAGGAACCGCTCCATCTCGGCCGTGTAGCCCGCCACGATGACGACCACCGCGTCCCGGTGGTCCTCCATCAGCTTCACCAGGGTGTCGATGGCCTCCTTGCCGAAGTCCCGGCCCGAGTCCTCCGGCGACAGGGCGTAGGCCTCGTCGATGAACAGCACCCCGCCGCGCGCCCTGTCGAACGCCTCCTGGGTGCGGATCGCAGTCGACCCGATGTGCTCGCCGACCAGGTCGACGCGGGAGACCTCGACGAGGTGGCCCTTCTCCAGCACCCCGAGGGAGGCGAGGATCTCGCCGTAGAGGCGGGCCACGGTGGTCTTGCCGGTGCCGGGGGAGCCGGTGAAGACGAGGTGCCGCTTGACCGAGGCCGCCTTCAGGCCCGCCTGCTGCCGGCGGCGGCCCACCTCGATCATGTCGGTCAGCGCCCGCACCTCGCGCTTGACGCTGTCCAGGCCGACCAGCGCGTCCAGCTCGCCGAGCACGGCCTTCGAGGTCCGCGTCGGCTGCTCCGGCTCCGCGGGGGCGGCCCCGGGCCCCTGCTCGGTGATGCGCTGCCCGGGAATGGCGCCCAGCAGACCGGGTGACCGGTGCGCCGTCTCCACCGCGGTCTCGCGTGCCGCCGACGGGCGCGCGCCGGAGCCGCTCTCGTCGCTGGTGCAGTCCTCGACGTCGGGGCCCGTGCCGGCGGCCGCGTCCGGGCCGCCGTCGGCGAACTCGTAACCGCCGCGCGCGCACCGTTCCGTCCGGCACTTGCGCAGCGTCGTACGGCAGCCGTCGATCACGTGGAAGCCGTAGCCGCCGCTGCCGGTCACCCGGCAGTTCAGGAAGCTGCCCCGGCCTCCCGCCGACACGTAGAAGCCGGCCTCGGCGGGGGAGTCGACGGTGCACCGCTCGATGGTCGGATCGGCGCCCTTGGTGACGATCACACCGGTCTGGGTGCCGTCCACGGTGCAGTTGTTGAGGGTTCCGCCGCTGCCGTGGTCGCGGAACCAGGCGCCGGTCGCCGCGTCCCGGATCCGGCAGTCGTCGAGCTGGGCCGTGGCCCCGTCGCTCACCGACACGGCCGTGTTGCGCACCTGCGACAGGTCGCTGTCGACGACGTCCGCGCGCGAGCCGCGGTCCAGGACGAACAGGGCGTCCGGCACGTCGTGCACCCGGCAGGACTCCAGCACCGCCGTGGCGCCGTCACTGACCCACACCGCCGGGTAGTCGCCGGTGCTGTCGAAGATCTCGCACTGGTTGGCGTCGACCCGGGTGCCCGGGTCCCACACCGACAGGCCGTTGCGCCCGAACTGACGCACCGTCGTGCGCGTCAGCGTCAGCACCGAGCGCGAGCGCAGGTCGACCGCGTTCTCCGGGATGTCGTGGATACGGCAGTCCGCCAGCGTGAGCACCGCGTCCGTGTCGAGGGTGACGCCGTCCGCCGTGGTGCGGTGCACATCGCAGTCCGTCAGATGGGCGGTGGCCCGGCCGGTGATCTGCACCCCGCTGCCGCGGACCTCGTACACCTCGCAACCGACCGCCTCCAGGGCGGAGTTCTCTCCCGTCGCCGTCAGCCCCGAGCCCGAGGCGTGGTGAACGCGGCAGCGCTCCAGACGCGGGTGCGCGCCGCCGCGGACCGCGACGCCCGCCTGCCCGGCCGCGACCACCTCGCACTCCTCGAACACCCCGCTGCCGCCGTCGAGTACGGCGATGCCGATGCCCGCCGGATTGTCGACGGTGCACCGCCGTACGGTGGGCCGCGCGCCTCCGCGCACCTCGATCCCGGCCGCGGACCGGGTCACGATCCGCACGTCCAGCAGTTCCGGCGTGCCCTCCTCGACCAGCAGCGCGGGCGCGGCCGCGTCCTGGCCCTCCACGTGCAGGTCCTGGACCACGGCGGAGGCCCGCACGGTCAGCGGCACGCCGTCCAGGGGCGCGATCCGCACCGAACCGGGGGAGCCCTCGGGGCCGCGCAGGGTCACCACCCGCTCCACGACGAGGTTCTCCCGGTAGGTGCCCGGGGCGACGGTGAGGACGTCGCCGTCGGCCGCGGCCTCCAGGGCGGCGGCGAGCGACGCGTACTCACCCGTGCGGCGCCGCCACCGCGATGTTCCGGTGTGCGTCACCTGGACCGTGCCCTGTGCCATGGCGTTGCTGTGCCCCCACCTCGTAGTACGCGGGTTCGTGCTGCCGAATGAGCTCGGCCGGTCCACCGTAGCGTGCGCACGGGGGGTGGGTTGACCAGAGCCGGAAGGCCGTCAGCTGCCGGTGCCGGTCCTGCCCCAGTCCGGGCCCGCCCGGTCCCAGGCCTGGTCCCAACGGGCGTAGCGGCGAAGGACCATGCGCCAGAGGATCAGTCGCCGGGTGCCCTCGACGGCGCCCGCGGTCAGCAGGGCGGCGCCGAATCCGGCAAGCACCGCGTGGGTCGTCGCCGTCGCCGCATCCAGCGGGCGGGCCACCGGACGGCCGTGGGTGTCCGTCCATATCGTGAAGTGGTCGCCGTGGTGCGGGGATTTGAGGGCGGCCAGGGTCACGTCGTGGTGAGCGGTGCCGTCGGGGGCCGTCCAGTCGGCGAGGACACGGCTGCGCAGGTCCCGCGCCGAGGAGGTCTCGGGGTCGGTGTCCAGCGGAGAGCGGTCGAGCTTGCGCACGACGGTGGCCGTGACGGCGTGGCGCGCGGCGCGCTGGTCGCGGACGGACTGCTGCAGGGAGTGCTGGGCGACGCGGCCGACGAGCGAGCCGACCACGGGCGCGGCGGCCAGGATCAGCAGCAGGGCGGCCAGCGCCACCCACGCCTCGACCAGATCGCTCGTGCGACGCAGTGGATTGTGCCGCCAGCGCCAGAGTCCGCCGATCGCTCGCACCGTCCCGCACCCCCTTTCCCGCTCCGTGATAGCCCCTGGCGGAGTCGTCCACGGCCGGGCCCGGTCGACAGAGAGCGAAATCACCTCCGGCCGGGGCCTCTCATGGAGTTCTCACCGAACGTGCAACGCTCGGTGCCCCGGTGTCGGTTCCCGGTGGCGCGGGTGTTGGCCGGATCTTTCCTCACGATCCGTCCGTCGGGGCCTGTGCGAGGACCGTGACAGGGTCTCCGACCCGGATCGTGCCCCGGTCGAGGGGCACCAGGTTCTGGCCGAAGGCCAGCTTGTTGCCCAGCCGGCGGTGCCGTCCCAGGGTGCGCAGGGGTTCCCTGCCCACCTCGGCCGTGGACTGGTCGGTGGTTGTCACCACACAGCGTCCGCACACCTTGGCGACGCGGAAGGTGACCTCGCCGACGGCGACGCGGGTCCAGTCGTCCTCGGCCCAGGCGGTGGTGCCGGAGACGACGACGTTGGGGCGGAACCGGTTCATCGGCAGGGGGCCCTCGGCCGCATGCGCACCCTGCGCGATCAGGGAGTTGAGGGCGTCGAGGGAGGCCACCGTGGTGAGGAGCAGGGGGTAGCCGTCCGCGAACGTCACCGTCTCGCCCGGGAGCGCGAACTCCGGCTCGACGGGGCGGCGTACGGCCGGATCGTCCATGTGCACGAGGCGGGTCCCGGCGCCCAGGTACTGGCTGCACCAGGCGTGTGCGGCCGGCTGCTCCGCGGGGACGCCCTCCACCTTGTCGCCGAAGATCTCCACCGTCACCGTGCCCTGCGGGCGCGGCACGGGCACCGTCAACGGGTCCATGCCCGGAGCGGACAGCCGTACGCCGCCGCCGGGCAGGAGCTCGGCGGCGGCCAGTGCGAGACGCGGCTGCTGACGTTGTGTGACGACCTTTCCCCCGTCGTCGATCAGTGCCCAGCGTCGATCCCCGGCCAGCCCCCAGGGCTCCACGACGGCCTCCCGGGGCGCGAGACCCCGGAACGCCTTGACCGGATGAACGTGAATCGACTGCAACCGCGCATTCCCCATGGAGCCATCGTGCCAGGTGGCGGAGACAGCGGGGAAAGCGGCTCAGTAGCCGCGGTACTGCTGCTGGTTGTACGGATCCTGGTAGGGGGTCGCGGGGCGGGGAGCCGCGGGACGCATGGCCTCGTAGCCCGTGCCGGCGGCCATGGGGCGCTGCGGCTGCTGCTGCGGGCCGGGATAGCCGCGCGGCGCGGTGGCCTGCTGCGGGATGTAGGCGGCGGGCGCCTGTTGCAGCGGCGAGGGCTGCTGCGCCTGCGGGTAGCCGTAGGAGGGCTGGGACGGGCCCGCCGGGAGGGCGGGCAGGGCCGACGGCAGCGCGGGCAGGTTGCTGCCCGGCATGTCGTAGGCGGCGGGGACCCTGATCGGAGCGATCTGCGGGGTGCCCCGCTCGGCGACGAGCCTGTCGTAGATCGGGGTGTCCGGGAAGGCGGAGTAGTAACCGCCGCCATAAGTGGAGCGGGGGGAGGTCATGGCACATAAGTTAAGCCCACGATGTGCTGGTTGGGGAGACCGATAAGAAGGTTGTTTTCCGTGTCTGCAGTGGCCCGGGATGCCCAATGCGAGCGAACGTGCCAAAAAGGGGCGCCGCGCGGAGCCGTGATCGGGTAAAGCCCGAGTTCCGGGCGGGTTACCGGCGGGTCGCCCGAGCGCCCGGTCGCGCCCCGCATGGGAGTTCGCCGCCCTGAGGAATAGGTTGTGCGCAGAAGAAGCCGAAGGCGGCTTCCGGGCGCGGAGCGGCGCTGTGACACGCGAGGGGGCGGACATGTCAATGCCCAAAGGATCGAATACTCCGGTGCCGACGACGGCGCTGCGGGTGGAATTGGGCTGGCGCTCCGGGCCCGGCGTCCCCGACGCGGACGCCTCGGCGCTGCTGCTGGTGGGCCGCAAGGTCCGCTCCGACAGCGACTTCGTCTTCTACAACCAGCCGGCGCACGCCTCCGGGGCGGTCCGGCACGAGGGCAAGAGGGACGGCGGCGGCAGGATCACCGACACCCTCCTCGTCGACCTCACGCGCGTGGAGCCGGCGATCGAGACCGTCATCCTGGCCGCTTCGGCCGACGGCGGTACGTTCGGACAGGTTCCGGATCTCTATATCGAAGTCCGCGATGCCGCCTCCAATGCCGTGGTCGCTCGATTCGACAGCGCGGGCGCGAGTGTAGAAACCGCTTTCGTCCTGGGGGAGTTCTACCGCCGGCAGGGCGCGTGGAAATTCCGTGCCGTCGGCCAGGGATACAGCAGCGGACTGGAGGGCCTCGCCACGGACTTCGGCATCTCCGTGGACGAACCCCAGCACACCCCGCCCGCCGCCGCTCCGGCGGCACCCCCGGTCGCCCGGCCGGTGACCGCTCCGCCGGCCGTCGCACCGCCCGTGACGATGCCGCCGCCGGCCGGGCCCCCGGCCCCCGTTCAGCCCCCCGCGCCCCCCGCCGCTCCGGTCCGCCTGAGCAAGGTCACCCTGACGAAGGCGGCCCCGGCGGTCTCCCTCACCAAACAGGGCGGCACCTCCGGCGCCATGCGCGTGAACCTCAACTGGGAGGTGCGCAAACAGTTCTCGGGCTGGGGCAGCAAGCGCGGCCGCGCGGTGGCGATGCACGCCGACCTCGATCTGGACCTGTGCGCCCTGTACGAACTCACCGACGGCAGCAAGGGAGTCGTACAGGCCCTCGGCAACGCCTTCGGGTCCCTGAACCGTCCGCCGTACATCCACCTCGACGGCGACGACCGCACCGGCGCCATGGCGAGCGGCGAGAACCTCACCGTCAACCTCGACCACAAGGCGAGCTTCCGGCGGATCCTCGTCTTCGTGACCATCTACGAGGGCGCGCGTTCCTTCGCCGACCTGCACGCCACGGTCACCCTCCAGCCGCAGTTCGGCGCGGCGATCGACTTCTCGCTCGACGAGTGCACGGTCCCCTCCACCGTGTGCGCGCTCGCCCTGATCACCAACACCGGCGGTGATCTGATCGTCCAGCGCGAGGCCCGTTATCTGGTGCCCGAGCGCGGGGTGAGCCCCCAGCGCACCGTCGACTACGCCTACGGCTGGGGCATGAACTGGACCCCGGGCCGGAAGTGACCGCCCTCCGGAACCCTCAGAGGGGCCGCTCGTCCGCGACGGTGTCGGGGCGCGCGTAGGTGCGGCCCTTCCAGGCCGCACCCCGCCCGCGGTAGTGCTGCACCGCCGAGTCCACGGTCATCAGGAGGTACAGACACGCGGTGAACGGCAGCAGCGGGGCGAGCCACAGCGGCCGGCGGTAGTAGCGGAGCATCGGCACGTACGTGCCCGTCATCACCAGCCAGGCGAGCCCGCCCAGGACGGCCGCCGCCGGATCCCCCGTCACCGAACCCGCGATCAGGGTCACCGGGGGCACCACATAGACAAGCAGCAGCCCGGCGACCGTCCCGAGCAGCAGCAGGGGGTTGTGCCGCAGTTGGGCGTACGCGCTGCGCGACACCATCCGCCACAGGTCGCGCAGCCGCGGATAGGGGCGGACGCTGTCCACCTTCTCGGCCAGCCCCAGCCAGACGTGCCCGCCGGCGCCCTTCACGGTCCGCGCCAGCGCCACGTCGTCGATCACCGCGTGCCGGATGGCGTCCGGGATCCGTACCCGCTCGGCGGTGTCCGCGCGCAGCAGCACGCAGCCGCCCGCCGCGGCCGCCGTCCGCGCCCGCCGCCTGCCGATCCGGCGGAAGGGATAGAGCTGCGCGAAGAAATAGACGAACGCGGGGACCACGAGCTGCTCCCACGCGCTCTCCACCCGCAGCCGGGCCATCTGCGAGACGACGTCGAAGCCGCCGGTGCGCGCCGCCGCGACCAGCTCCCGCAGACTGTCCGGCTCGTGCGCGATGTCGGCGTCCGTCAGCAGCAGGTACTCCGGTCCACGCGCGCGTGCCAGGCCGATGCCGTGCCGCACGGCCCACAGCTTGCCCGTCCAGCCGGCCGGCGGCTCGCCGGGGGAGCCGACGGTCAGCGGCAGTCCGCCGTGGGACGCGGCCAGTTCGCGGGCCAGGTCACCGGTGCCGTCCGAGCTGCCGTCGTCGATCAGGAAGACCTCCGCACGCCCCGGATAGTCCTGGGCGAGCAGAGAAGGAAGCGCCGAGGGCAGGACGGCGGCCTCGTCGCGAGCCGGGACGACGACGCACACCGGGGGCCAGTCACCGGGTTCGGAGCGGAGCGGCAACCTGACGTCCGTGCGCCAGAAGAAGCCCTGACACAGCAGCAGCCACAGCCAGGCGGCGAGAGATACGGCGGCACTCCACACGATGACGCTCACCCGCGCAGTCTGCCCCACCCGACCGGCCCCGAACGGCTCATCGACTATCGTGGCCGGGTGAAGATCGCGCTCATGGACTCCGGAATCGGTCTGCTTCCCGCCGCCGCCGTGGCGCGCCGGCTGCGTCCCGACGCCGACCTCGTCCTGTCCTGGGACCCCGACGGGATGCCCTGGGGGCCGCGCACGCCCGAGGACATCACCGAGCGGGCCCTGGCCGTCGCCGGAGCGGCCGCGGAGCACGACCCGGACGTACTGATCGTCGCCTGCAACACCGCCTCCGTGCACTCGCTGCCCGCGCTGCGCGCCCGTTTCGAGCCCAAGCTGCCGATCATCGGCACCGTGCCCGCGATCAAGCCCGCCGCCGCGGG
This sequence comes from Streptomyces sp. C1-1, assembly GCF_050214755.1. Taxonomy (NCBI): domain Bacteria; kingdom Bacillati; phylum Actinomycetota; class Actinomycetes; order Kitasatosporales; family Streptomycetaceae; genus Streptomyces; species Streptomyces sp. C1-1. Next base: position 8,891,930 of record NZ_CP189826.1, read on the forward strand.
CGGCGGCCCCGTCGCGATCTGGGCGACGCCCGCCACCACAGGCAGCCCCTACCAGCGAGGTCTCATCCAGGAGTTCGCGGCCGGCGTGGACGTCGCCGAAGTGCCCTGCCCCGGGCTGGCGGACGCCGTGCACCACGCCGACGACGCGGCCATCGAGGCCGCTGTGGCCGCGGCCGCCGCGCGTACCCCGCAGGACGTCACCACCCTCGTCCTGGGCTGCACCAACTACGAACTGGTCGCCGAGCGCATTCGCGCCGCCGTTCAGCGGCCGGGCGAGCCGCCGCTCATCCTGCACGGCACCGCCGGCGCGGTGGTCGCCCAGGCACTGCGCCGGATCGGCGCGCAGCCCATCCCCGAGGCCGACGCCGAGGGCACCCTGACGGTGCTGCTCAGCGGACGCCGGGCCGAGCTGCCCGCGACGGCGCTCACATATGAGGAGGGACGTTTCCTCCAGGCGGTCAGCACCGCCCGGTGACCGGCGGGTGCCCGGTCGGTGCAGTCACTGTCCGCGACCCGGTACCACCGCTGCGAAACCTGGGTAACCTCATCGGTATGAGGGAGCACCCCCACGACGAGAGCCCCCGGCACCCCGATGTCTGGACGGGACGTGCCACCAACCGCGCCCAGTGGCTGCTGGCGCTCGGCGGCGCGGCCTTCATGGCGCTCGGCATCGAGCTGGCCGTCGACTCCGCCTGGACCTCCGGCATCGCCCCGCTGGTCATGTCCGTCGTCGGCTGCATCGCTGCCGGGCTGCTGGTCCTGTTCGGCACGCTCGCCTTCGTGCACGTGGACCTGAAGCTCGACAAGGAGTCCCTCGAGGTGCGCTGCGGCCACATCGGTGTGCCGCGCCGCCGCATCCCCCTCGACCACGTGGCCGGCGCCGAGTTCGCCCCGCACGTCACCCCGCGCCAGTGGGGCGGCTGGGGCTACCGCTGGCGGCCCGAGAAGGGCACCGCGGTCGTCGTACGCCGCGGCGAGGGCGTCGTGCTGCAGTTGTGGGACGGCCACACGTTCACGATCACCGTGGACAACGCCGAGACCGCCGTGCGGGTCATCAGGGACCGGCTGCGGTCGAGCACGCCCGGCACGACGCACTGACCGGCGCCTCACGGCGTCAGCCGGTCGTCCCGCGGGCGCGCCCGCGTCTCGTGCCGGGGGGTGTCGTCGGCGAGCGGCCGGGCGGTGGCCAGGCCCGCCAGGAGCCCCGCACCGACCGAGACGGCGGTGAAGCTCAGCGCGTTGCCGACCGAGGCGATCGCCGCGAGCAGCGTGAGCGCCGCGCCCGCCGTGAGCACGACCGGGGTGGGGCGCGGGGAGCGCCACAGTGTGTACAGCAGCCACCCGAACACGGCCGCCAGCAGCAGTACACCGACGACTCCCTGCTCCGCCGCCTGCTGCAGCAGCGCCGAGTGCGGCTTGCCGTCCGAGAGGGTGGGGGCGACCGTGGTGCTCAGTTCGCCGAAGCGTCCCGGCCCCACTCCGAGGGCCGCGTTGTCGCGCGACAGGCGCAGGGCGTCGTGCCACAGCCCCAGGCGGTGCGGCGTCAGCTCGCCCCCCAGCGACGCGGTCAGTCCGCCGGGCAGTGAGCCGGCGGCGACCGCCCAGGTGAGCAGGCCCGCCGCGGCGGCAGCGAGTGCCAGACCGGCCATTCCCAGGGCGCGACCGCGCATCCGGCCCGCGGCGAGCGAGCACAGCAGTACGGCCGCACAGCCGATGAACCCGCTGACCGAGCCCAGCAGCGGCGCGGCCACCGCGATCCCGGCCGCCAGCGCGCCCAGCGCGAAGCGCAGGGCAGGTGACCCGGCCTCCCACGCGGCACAGCACGCGGCGCCGGTGCAGAGGGTGAGCAGGGCGGCCGTACCGCCGGCGTGCCCGAGCGGCGCGTCGATCTGCGGGCCGGCCGCGAGGCGTGGCACGACCAGCATCAGGACGAGCCCGGCGAGCGCGCCCGCGCACAGCGCCGCGACCGGCAGCAATGCGCCGCAGATCCGTCCCGCGGCGTAGCCGGCCGCCACGGCCAGCACCGCCAGCAGCACGCCCTCCGGGCGGCCGTCGTGCGCGGTCGCCGTGATCAGCGACCAGGTGGCGCAGCCGCCCAGCGCCACCACGCCCGCCGCGTCCGAAACGTTTCGTCTGTCGCCGTCCTCCCCAGGACCGGCGACGGACGTCATCCCCGTGGAACCCACCCCGCCCCCCACACCCGACCGAAGCCCCCCGACCTCGCACGACCCGCCCGTCGAGGCCGTGACCGGCCGGGCGACTGTGGCTGGGCACACCGTAACCGCTGATGGGCGTTTTGTGGATGAGTTGGACCGAGATGCGCAGGAACGGTGGGGCGGCCGGTTCCCGCGGGCCCGCGTGCTGCCATGCGGACCGCGCTGTCCCGGCCAAGGTCACCCGCCGTACACTCCCCGAGTGACCGTCACCGCAACATCCGTGGACGAGTCGGACCAGTTGCAGCCGCAGACCGCGCCCGCATCGCGCGGGGCGCGCCTCGTACGCCTCGTTCCGGCCCTCGCCGCCGCACTCTGCGGAGTGCTCCTCTACGTCAGTTTCCCGCCGCGCCCCCTGTGGTGGCTGGCGCTGCCGGCCTTCGCCGGTTTCGGCCGGCTGCTGCGCGGCCGCAGCTGGAAGGCGGGTCTGGGCCTCGGCTACCTCTTCGGCCTCGGCTTCCTGCTGCCGCTGCTGGTGTGGACCGGCGTGGAGGTCGGACCCGTGCCCTGGATCGCCCTGGCCGCGATCGAGGCGATGTTCATCGCGCTGGTCGGCGCGGGCGTCGCCGCGGTGTCCAGACTGCCCGCCTGGCCGCTGTGGGCGGCGGCGGTGTGGATCGCGGGCGAGGCGGCACGCGCGCGCGTGCCCTTCCACGGCTTCCCCTGGGGCAAGGTCGCCTTCGGCCAGGCCGACGGAGTGTTCCTGCCGCTCGCCGCGGTGGGCGGCACCCCGGTGCTGGGCTTCGCGGTCGTCCTGTGCGGCTTCGGTCTGTACGAGGTCGTACGCCTGTCCCTGGACGCGCGGCGCACCCGGGAGATCCGGCGATCGGCCGCGGCCGTGGCCCTGCTGAGCGTGGCCGTGCCGGTGGCGGGCGCCGTGGCCGCCCGCGCGCTGGTCAGCGACAAGGCGCAGGACGGCTACACGACCGTCGCGCTCATCCAGGGCAACGTGCCCCGCTCTGGGCTGGAGTTCAACGCGCAGCGCAGGGCGGTGCTCGACTACCACGCGCGCGAGACCGAGCGCCTGGCCGCCGAGGTGAAGGCCGGCAAGATCGCCAAGCCCGACCTCGTGCTGTGGCCGGAGAACTCCTCCGACGTCGATCCCTTCGCCAACGCCGACGCCTACGCCGTCATCGACCACGCGGCGAAGGCGATCGGCGCGCCCATCTCGGTCGGCGGCGTCGTCGCCCGGGACGGCAAGCTGTGGAACGAGCAGATCCTCTGGGACCCGAAGAAGGGCCCGACCGACACCTACGACAAGCGGCAGATCCAGCCGTTCGGCGAGTACCTGCCGCTGCGCGGCCTGATCGGCGCGATCAACGGCAACTGGACCTCGATGGTCCGCCAGGACTTCAGCCGGGGCACCAAGCCGGGCGTGTTCACCATGGACCGGGCCAAGGTCGGCCTGGTCACCTGCTACGAGGCCGCCTTCGACTGGGCCGTGCGCTCCGAGGTCACCGACGGGGCGCAGCTGATCTCCGTGCCGAGCAACAACGCGACCTTCGACCGCAGTGAGATGACCTACCAGCAGCTCGCCATGTCCCGCGTCCGCGCCGTCGAGCACAGCCGCACCGTGACCGTGCCCGTCACCAGCGGCGTCAGCGCGATCATCATGCCGGACGGGAGGATCACCCAGAAGACCGGCATGTTCGTCCACGCCCACCTGGTGCAGAAGGTGCCGCTGCGGTCCTCCGAGACGCCCGCCACCCGGCTGGGCATCCTCCCGGAGATCGCCCTGGTGCTGGTCGCCGCGGGCGGTCTCGGCTGGGCGGTCGGCACGGCGGTGCGCGGGCGGCGCGCGGGGGACGTGTAGCGATACGCCGGGCGCACGCCCCCGGAAGTGCGCTTCGGGACCCGGGCACCGGCCCCTTAGGGTCGGTGCCATGTCGACTCCTGACTTCATCCGCGAGATCCGGGCCACCGTGGGCCACCAGCTGCTCTGGCTCCCCGGCGTCAGCGCCGTCGTCTTCGACGACGAGGGCAGAGTGCTGCTCGGGCAGCGCGCCGACAACCACAGGTGGGCGCTGATCTCCGGCATCCCGGACCCCGGCGAGCAGCCCGCCGCCGCCGTCGTGCGGGAGGTGGAGGAGGAGACCGGCGTCCGTGTCGCCGTCGAGCGGCTGGTCTCGGTGCGCTCCGGCCGGCAGGTCACCTACCCCAACGGCGACGTCTGCCAGTTCATGGACCTCTGCTTCCGCTGCCGTGTCCTGGGCGGCGAGGCGCGGGTGAACGACGACGAGTCGCTGGCCGTCGGCTGGTTCTCGCTTGACGAGCTGCCCGAGATGACCGAGTTCCACCACTTCCGCATCAAGCAGGCCCTGTTCGACGAACCCACATGGTTCGACCCCACGGCGCCCCAATGAAGTATGTGCTTTGACCACATGTGGCGAGGGCATAGCGCTGCCTAGGGTCGTTCCATGACCCCGACCGGTGCCCTCTCGCCCCCACACGCCCTCGCCCTCGACCTCGGCGGCCGCACCGCCCTTGTCACCGGCGCCGCCAGTGGTATCGGCCGCGCCTGTGCGCTGCGGCTCGCGGCCGCCGGGGCCAAGGTCAGAGCCGTCGACCGGGACGCCGAAGGGCTCGAGTCCCTGGCCGAGGAGGCCGCGGGCCTCACCGGCGGCATCGAACCGCACGTCCTCGACCTCACCGACCTCGACGCCGCCGAACACGCGGCCGCGGGCACCGACGTCCTCGTCAACAACGCGGGACTGCAACTGGTGCGCCCCATCGAGGAGTTCCCGCCCGACGTCTTCCACACCGTGCTCACGGTCATGCTGGAGGCGCCCTTCCGGCTGATCCGCGGCGCCCTGCCCCACATGTACGGTCAGGGATGGGGCCGCATCGTCAACGTGTCCTCCGTCCACGGCCTGCGCGCCTCGCCGTACAAGTCCGCCTACGTGGCCGCCAAGCACGGCCTGGAGGGCCTGTCCAAGACCGCAGCCCTGGAAGGCGCCCCCCACGGGGTGACCTCGAACTGTGTGAACCCCGGCTATGTGCGCACCCCCCTGGTCGAGCGCCAGCTGGAAGACCAGGCCCAGGCGCACGGCATCCCGGTGGAGCGCGTCCTGACCGAGGTGCTGCTGCAGGACAGTGCCCTCAAGCGCCTCGTCGAACCGTCGGAGGTGGCCGAGGCCATGGCGTATCTGTGCGGCCCGCAGGCGTCCTTCGTCACGGGCACCTCGCTCGTCCTCGACGGCGGCTGGACCGCTCACTGATCCGGCGTACACCCGTGCGAAGCGGAGTTGTCCACAGGGCTGACGGGGCGGCCGTGGGATGGGTAATCCTGTGAGCATGTCCCGTGATCACGTGCAGTCGGCCGAGCGCTCCGACGCCGAGGCGCCGCCCGCCGCGCCCACCGGCGTCGAGACGCCGTTCCTGGAGCTGCTGGCCAGGGGAGCGTCGGCCGACGCCTACGACCAGCCGGTGCTGCTGGCCCGGGCCGAGGGACGACCGGCCGAGACGATCGACGCGCTGGAGCGGGCCAAGCTGCTCGCCCTGCGGGTGCGCGCGGAGCTGGAGGGCCGGCGCCGTCGCGAGGCCGAGCTGTCGGCGCTCTTCGAGACCGCCCACGACCTGGCCGGACTGCGCGACCTGGACGCGGTCCTCAGGGCGATCGTGCAGCGCGCCCGCTCGCTGCTGGGCACGGACGTCGCCTACCTCAGCCTGAACGACCCCGCGCGCGGCGACACCTACATGCGGGTGACCGAGGGCTCGGTCGCCGCCCGGTTCCAGCAGCTGCGGCTCGGCATGGGCGAGGGGCTCGGCGGGCTGGTGGCCCAGACGGCCCGCCCCTATGTCACCGACGACTACTTCAAGGACGCCCGCTTCCAGCACACCCGCACGATCGACGCCGGTGTCCGCGACGAGGGCCTGGTCGCCATCCTCGGCGTGCCCCTGATGCTGGGGCACCACGTGATCGGTGTGCTCTTCGCCGCCGACCGGCGTGCCCGGGTCTTCGAACGCGAGCAGATCGCCCTGCTGGGCTCCTTCGCCGCGCTGGCCGCGGCCGCCATCGACACCGCCAACCTCCTCACCGAGACCCGCTCGGCCCTCGCCGGCCTGGAGCGGGCCAACGAGATCATCCAGGACCGCAGCGCGGTCATCGAGCGGGCCTCCGACGTCCATGACCGGCTGGCCGAGCTCGTGCTGCGCGGCGGCGGGGTGCACGACGTGGCCGCCGCCGTCTCCCAGGTCCTCGACGGCACGGTCGAGTTCACCGAGGCCGCGGACACTGCCTCGGCGCCGCTGGAGGACTCCCGCGCAGAGGGCCACGCCGTACGCCACAAGGACGACTGGATCGCCGCCGTGACCGCCGGCGGCGAACTGCTAGGCGCCCTCGTGCTGCGCGGCCACCCCGGCCTCGACCCCGTCGACCAGCTCACCCTCGAGCGCGCCGCGATGGTCACCTCGCTGCTCCTCCTCGCCAGACGCTCGGCCGCCGACGCAGAGCAGCGCGTCCGCGGCGAGCTCCTGGACGACCTGCTCGACGCCCGCGACCGCGATCCGCGCCTGCTGCGCGAGCGCGCCTCCCGGCTGCACGCCGACCTCGACTCCACCCACGTCGTCCTCGCCGCCCGTCTCGACGGCCCCGCCGCCGACGCCGAGGAGGAGGCCGCCGCCCGCAGACGCCTCGGGGCTGCCGCCTCCCACCTCGCCGCGACCCGGCACGGGCTGGCCGCCGCCCGCGACGGCGGCACCGTCCTGCTGCTGCCCCTCACCGCCGGCGAGACCGCGACCGGCCTGGCCCGCCGCACCGCCCGCCACCTGGGCAGCGCCGTCCACGAACCGGTCACCGTCGGCGCCTCCGCCCCCGTCCGGGACCTCGCCGCCCACCCCGACCACGTGGCCGCCGGCTACGCCGAGGGCCGCCGCTGCCTGGAAGCCCTGCGCCTGCTGGGCCGCGCGGGCGACGGCGCCGCCGCCGAGGACTTCGGCTTCCTCGGCCTGCTGCTCGCCGGCGACCGGGACATCGCCGGCTTCGTCGACCGCACCATCGGCCAGGTCGTCGCCTACGACGAACGCCGCGGCACCGACCTGGTGCGCACCCTGGACGCCTACTTCACCTGCGGCATGAGCCCGGCCCGCACCAAGGACGCGCTGCACGTCCACGTCAACACCGTCGCCCAGCGCCTGGAGCGCGTCGGCCGACTCCTCGGCGACGACTGGCAGGACCCCGCCCGCGCCCTGGAGATCCAACTGGCCCTGCGGCTGCACCGGTTGTCCGCACCGGCACAGCACTGACCCCCGTACGCACGGGCGTACGGGGGCCGATGCCGCCGGCTCAGACGGTGCGCGCGTCCGCCGCCGGGACCGCCGTGGCCTCCGCGCCCACGGACGGCTCGACGTCGGCCAGGTCCCGGTGACGGGTCTCCTTGGCCGCGAGCACGGCAACGACCGTCAGGGCCGCCGCGGCGACGACGTACAGCACGATCGGGGTGGAGCTGTCGTACTCGGCCAGCAGGGCGGTGGCGATCAGCGGAGCCGGCGCGCCCGCGGCGACCGAGGCGAACTGGGCACCTATGGAGGCACCGGAGTAGCGCATCCGGGTCGCGAACATCTCGGCGAAGAAGGCCGCCTGGGGCGCGTACATGGCACCGTGCAGGATGAGGCCCACGGTGACGGCGAGGACCAGGGCGCCGAAACCGCCGGTGTCGACGAGGGAGAAGAAGGGGAACATCCACAGCCCGACGCCGACCGCGCCCAGCAGGTACACCGGCCGCCGTCCGATCCGGTCCGACAGCGCGCCCCACGCCGGGATGACCGCGAAGTGCACGGCGGAGGCGATGAGCACCGCGTTCAGCGCGGTCTGCTTGGACACGCCGGCCGAGGTGGTGGCGTAGACGAGGATGAACGCGGTGATGACGTAGTAGCTGATGTTCTCGGCCATGCGGGCGCCCATCGCGACCAGCACGTCCCGCCAGTGGTGCCGCAGCACGGACACCAGCGGCAGCTTCTCCGCCTCGCCGCCCCGGGCCGCCTTGCGGGCCTCGGCATGCGCGAGGGCCTCCTTGAAGACGGGCGACTCGTCGACGGACAGCCGGATCCACAGACCCACGACCACCAGGACCCCGGACAGCAGGAACGGAATCCGCCAGCCCCACGACCCGAAGGCGGCGTCCGACAGCAGGGCCGTCAGCAGGGACAGCACACCGGTGGCCAGCAACTGCCCGGCGGGCGCCCCCGTCTGCGGCCACGAGGCCCAGAAACCACGCCGCCGCGCGTCGCCGTGCTCGGACACCAGCAGCACCGCGCCGCCCCACTCGCCGCCGAGCGCGAAGCCCTGGACCAGCCGCAGGGTGGTCAGCAGCACGGGAGCGGCGCTGCCCACGGTCGCGTGCGTGGGCAGCAGACCGATCGCGAAGGTCGCCCCGCCCATCATCAGCAGACTCAGCACCAGCAGCTTCTTGCGCCCGATCCGGTCCCCGTAGTGCCCGAAGACCAGGGCGCCCAGCGGCCGGGCGGCGAATCCGACGGCGTATGTCAGGAACGACAGCAGCGTGCCGACCAGCGGGTCGGAGTCCGGGAAGAACAGCTTGTTGAAGACGAGCGCGGCGGCGGAACCGTAGAGGAAGAAGTCGTACCACTCGATCGTGGTGCCGATCAGACTGGCGGCGACGATGCGCTTGAGGTTGGCGGGGGTCGGTGGAGCGGATGCTGCTGCGGAGGCCATGTGCGCCACTTCCTCGTGTGCGATGGGGACGGGTACGTGTCGGCACACCGTAGGAAGAGGCAGGTCAGGCGGACATGTGGTGGGACAACATAGTTCGGGGGTGGAGTGTGCGTGCACCCCCTATGCCTCCACTTCGAAGTCCGAGTGAGGAGTTTTGTGCCCCTCACGTAGCGTCACGACGGTACTGGGCAGACTTGGGCTTCGTGGGCGGCCGGCCTTTGTTCAGGCGTCGTACGCGTAGAAGCCGCGGCCGTTCTTACGGCCGAGGTGGCCTGCGGCGACCATGCGGCGCAGTAGTGCCGGCGGGGCGTACAGCGGTTCCTTGAACTCCTCGTACATCGACTCGGCGACGGCTTGGGCGGTGTCCAGGCCGATCAGGTCGAGCAGGCGGAGTGGGCCCATGGGGTGGGCGCAGCCGAGTTCCATGCCTTGGTCGATGTCCTGGGGCCGGGCGCCGCCGGACTCCACCATCCGGACCGCGCTGAGCAAGTAGGGCACGAGGAGGGCGTTGACGACGAAGCCGGAGCGGTCGGGTGCCTGGATGGGCTGCTTGCCGAGTTGCGTGGCCAGGTCGCGGGTGCGCTGCACGGTGTCCGGGCTGGTGGTCAGGGCGGGAACGAGCTCGACCAACCTCTGTACTGGGACGGGGTTGAAGAAGTGCATGCCGATGACCTGGCCGGGCCGCTCGGTGGCGACGGCGAGATCGACGACGGGGATGGAGGAGGTGTTGGTGGCCAGGATCGCCGCGGGGTCTTCGACCGCCTTGTCCAGGGAGCGCAGGACGTCGGTCTTGATCTCGCGGTTCTCGGCGACGGCCTCGACGACAAATTGACGGTCGGACAGGTCACCGAGGTCGTGGGTGAACGAGAGCCGGGCGAGGGCCTGGCCGCGCTGTTCCTCGGTGATCTTGCCGCGCTGCACGCCTCGGTCGAGGGAGGCGGTGACTCGACGGCGGCCTGCCTCGACGGCGTCGGGTGTGGCTTCGGCGACACGGACGTCGAGGCCGCCCAGGGCGGCGACTTCGGCGATGCCGGAGCCCATGAGGCCGCAGCCGACGACGCCGAGACGGGTGACGGAGTCCATGTGATGTCCCATCCGGTCAGTGGTAGTGGTCAGACGTTGCGGCGGTACTGGCCGCCGACCTCGAAGAAGGCGTCGGTGATCTGCTGCAGCGAGCAGACGCGGGCGGCGTCCATGAGGACGGCGAAGACGTTGTCGCCGCCCACCGCCGCGTCCTTGAGGGCGGCCAGGGCGGTGTGGGCCGGCTCCTGGTGCCGGGCCTGGAAGTCCTGTACGCGCGCCAGTTGGGAGTGCTTCTCCTCCTCGGTGGCGCGGGCGAGTTCGATGACGCCGGGCTCGGCGATGTCGGCGTGGGGGTTGCGGAAGGTGTTGACGCCGATGAGGGGCAGGGTGCCGTCGTGCTTGCGCTGTTCGTAGAGCATCGACTCGTCCTGGATACGGCCGCGCTGGTAGCCGGTCTCCATCGCGCCGAGCACACCGCCGCGCTCGCTGATCCGCTCAAACTCGTCCAGGACGGCCTCTTCGACCAGGTCGGTGAGTTCGTCGATGACGAACGACCCCTGCAGAGGGTTCTCGTTCATCGCCAGGCCCCACTCCCGGTTGATGATCAGCTGGATGGCCAGGGCGCGGCGGACGGACTCCTCGGTGGGGGTGGTGACGGCCTCGTCGTAGGCGTTGGTGTGCAGGCTGTTGCAGTTGTCGTAGATCGCGATGAGGGCCTGCAAGGTGGTGCGGATGTCGTTGAAGTCCATCTCCTGGGCGTGCAGCGAACGGCCCGAGGTCTGGACGTGGTACTTCAGCTTCTGGCTGCGCTCGCCCGCGCCGTACTTCTCCTTCATCGCGACCGCCCAGATACGGCGTGCCACGCGGCCGAGGACGGAGTACTCGGGGTCCATGCCGTTGGAGAAGAAGAACGACAGGTTCGGGGCGAAGTCGTCGATGTGCATGCCGCGGGCGAGGTAGGCCTCGACGTAGGTGAAGCCGTTGGCCAGGGTGAAGGCGAGTTGGCTGATGGGGTTCGCGCCGGCTTCGGCGATGTGGTAGCCGGAGATGGACACCGAGTAGAAGTTGCGGACCTTCTGTTCGATGAACCACTCCTGGATGTCGGCCATCATCCGCAAGGAGAACTCGGTCGAGAACAGGCAGGTGTTCTGGCCCTGATCCTCCTTGAGGATGTCGGCCTGGACTGTGCCGCGCACGTTCGCCAGCGCGTGCGACCGCAGCTCGGCCGCCTCCTCGGGCGACGGTTCGCGGCCCTCGGCGGCACGGAAGCGGTCGAGTTGCTGGTCGACCGCGGTGTTGAGGAAGAAGGCCAGGATGGTCGGCGCCGGCCCGTTGATCGTCATCGACACCGACGTCGTCGGCGCGACCAGGTCGAAGCCGTCGTAGAGCGCCTTCATGTCCGCCAGCGTGGCCACCGAGACTCCGGAGGTGCCGACCTTGCCGTAGATATCGGGGCGTTCGTCGGGGTCGCGGCCGTAGAGGGTGACCGAGTCGAAGGCGGTGGACAGGCGGGTGGCGGGCTGGCCCTCGGAGAGCAGCTTGAAGCGGCGGTTGGTGCGGAACGGGTCGCCCTCGCCGGCGAACATCCGCGCCGGGTCCTCACCGTCACGCTTGAAGGGGAACACCCCGGCGGTGAAGGGGAAGTGGCCGGGCAGGTTCTCCCCGCGCCAGAACCGCACCAGCTCCCCGTGGTCGGTGAAGCGGGGCAGGGCGACGCGGGGGACCTTGTTGCCGGAGAGCGACTCGCGGGTCAGCTTGGTGCGGATCTCCTTGTCACGGACCTTCACGACCTGCTCGTCGCCGGAGTAGGACGCCACCACGGCGGGCCAGTTCTCGATCTGCTCGCTGATGACGTGCGGCAGCTGCCTGCGGGCCTTGTCGAGCAGCGACTGCACGTTCTCGGCGTCGGAGCCGGCCTCGACGAGCTCGCCCCGGACCGCGTCCAGGCGCTGCACCCGCCGTGCCGCCTCGGCCAGTTGGGCGGTCTCGCCGTGGTAGGCGCGGACGGTGTCGGTGATCTCGGCGAGGTAGCGCACCCGGTCCGCGGGAACCACCTGCCGGATGCCGGAGGAATGGCGAATGTCGACCGGGGCCAACGCGCCCTCCGACAGCGGCAGTCCCTTCTCGGCCAGGGCGGCCTTCAGGTGCTGATGCAGCGCGGTGACGCCGTCGTCGTTGAAGGTCGCCGCCGAGGTGCCGTACACCGGCATGTCCTCGGGCCGTTTGCCGAACGCCTCGCGGTTGCGGACGAGTTGGCGGCCCACGTCGCGCAGTGCGTCCTTGGCTCCGCGCCGCTCGAACTTGTTGATGGCCACCACGTCGGCGAAGTCGAGCATGTCGATCTTCTCGAGCTGCGAGGCGGCGCCGAACTCAGGCGTCATCACGTACATCGAGGTGTCGACGAACGGCACGATCGCCGCGTCGCCCTGGCCGATGCCCGGCGTCTCCACGATCACCAGGTCGAAGCCGGCGGCCTTGACCACGTCGATCACGTCGGACAGATGCTCGGGCAGCTCGCGGCTGCCGCGGGTTGCCAGGCTGCGGAAGAAGACCCGGCTGCCGTCCAGGGAGTTCATCCGGATCCGGTCACCGAGCAGGGCGCCACCGCCGCGGCGACGGGTCGGGTCGACCGCGATCACCGCGATCCGCAGCTTGTCCTGCTGGTCGACACGGAACCGGCGCACCAACTCGTCGGTCAGGGACGACTTCCCCGAACCACCGGTGCCGGTGATGCCGAGCACCGGCACCGACCCGGCGGCAGCCGTGGCACGCAGTTGTGCGAGGAACTCCGGGGGCAGTTTGCCCAGTTCCGCACCGGTGATGGCGCGGGCGATCGCGAACCGGTCACCGGCCAGTACGGCGGCCGCGTCGGCCGGTTTGCCGTCCCAGAGGTCGAAGTCGCAGTCCCGCACCACCGAGTTGACCATCCCGGCCAGGCCCATCCGCTGGCCGTCCTCCGGGGAGAAGATGGTCACCCCGCTGTTGCGCAGCCGGGCTATCTCGTCGGGCACGATGACGCCCCCTCCGCCGCCCACCACGCGGATGTGGCCGGCGCCCTGCGCACGCAGCGACTCGACCAGGTACTCGAAGTACTCGACGTGCCCGCCCTGGTAGGACGAGACGGCCACGCCGTGTGCGTCCTCCTCCAGCGCCGCGTCCACGACCTCCCGCACCGACCGGTTGTGGCCCAGGTGGATCACCTCGGCACCCTGGGACTGGAAGATCCGCCGCATGATGTTGATCGACGCGTCGTGCCCGTCGAACAGAGCTGAAGCGGTGACCAGACGAACAGGGTGCACGGGCCGGTGCAGATCGCTCATGAGGGCCTTCCCGGACGGAGCGGGGTACTGCTGACTTCAGAGATACTAGGACGTCCTAGTAAATTGCTGGAGGTGATCGCCGTCACAGGTCGAGGACCAGGCGCGGCCCGCACGAGCGGGAGACGCAGATGAGCATGGTGTCGCCGGCGGCCCGTTCGTCCTCGGTCAGCAGCGAGTCGCGATGGTCGGGCCTGCCGTCGAGTACGTCCGTCTCGCAGGTGCCGCACGTGCCTTCACGGCACGAGAAGTCCACCGCGACGCCTGCCTCCTCGACGGTTTCGAGTACCGAGCGGTCCGACGGCACGGTGAGGGTGAGCCCGGAACGAGCGAGCTCCAGCTCGAAGGCCTCGGCCGGGCCGGACCCTGTTGGCTGCGTCGGGGCGAACCGCTCGACGCCCAGCGTGCCGGGGGGCCAGCCCGCGCACTGCTCCTGCACAGCTCGCAGCAGGGGTTCGGGCCCGCACGCGTGCACCAGGGTGCCCTCTTCGGGAAGGCCGAGGTGGGCGGCGAGGTCCAGCAGGCCGTACTCGTCCTGCGGACGGATGAGCACGCGGTCCCCGTGCGGGGCGAGGCGGTCGAGGAACGCCATGGAGGCGCGGGTGCGGCCGCCGTACAGCAGAAGCCAGTCGTCCCTCGCGGCCTCGGCGGCCTCCACCATGGGAAGGATGGGCGTGATGCCGACGCCGCCGGCGATGAACAGATGGCGTGCGGCGGGCCGCAACGGGAAGTTGTTCCGCGGTCCGCGGACCCGCACGGTGGTGCCTTCGCGCAGATGGTCGTGGACGTACGCGGAACCGCCCCGGCCCCGCGGCTCGCGCAGCACGGCGATCTGCCAGGCCGTACGGTCGGCCGGGCGCCCGCACAGGGAGTACTGGCGGATCAGGCCGCCCTCTTCACCGTCGTCGCCGTCCAGGAGTACGTCGATGTGGGCGCCCGGCGTCCAGGCGGGAAGCACACCGCCGTCGGGGCGGCGCAGAGTGAGGGAGACGACGCCGTCGGCGGCGGGGGTGCGGGTCGCCACGGTGAGGGTCGTCCAGGCGGGAAGTTGGTCGTTCATCGTGGTTCAGCTCCGGGGTTCAGGCTTGCGTCGGCACATGAAGCAGCAGCGCGTCGCCCTGGCCGCCGCCCCCGCACAGGGCCGCCGCTCCGCTGCCGCCTCCGCGCCGTCGCAGTTCGGTCGCGAGGGTCAGCACCAGCCGGGCTCCGGTCATGCCGACCGGGTGCCCGAGCGCGATCGCGCCGCCGTTGACGTTCACCTTGTCCAGGGGGATGTCCAGCTCCCGTACGGATGCCAGGGCCACCGAGGCGAACGCCTCGTTGATCTCGAACAGGTCCAGATCGGCGCACTTGAGCCGGCCGTCCCGGGACAGGGCGTCGCGGACCGCGCCGGCCGGCTGGACGAGCAGTGAGGGGTCGGGGCCCGCGACCGTGCCGTAGGCGCCGATCTCGGCGAGCGGGGTCAGGCCCTCCCGGCGGGCGCGCTGCGCGCTCATCACGACGACGGCCGCGGCGCCGTCGGACAGCTGCGACGAGTTGCCCGCGGTGATCGTGCCCGCCCCCGAGAAGGCCGGCCTGAGCCGCCCCAGGCCCTGTGCGGTGCTCCCCGGCCGCACGCCCTCGTCGGTGTCGACCACCGTCTCGCCCCGGCGTCCGGCCACGGTGACGGGGACGATCTCCTCGCGCAGCGCACCCGACTCCTGCGCCTGGGCGGCCCGTTGATGGGACAGCGCGCTGTACTCGTCCTGCTCCTCGCGCGTCAGGGCGTACGGCTGCTGGTACCGCTCGGTGGCCGCTCCCATGGAGACGCCGTCGAAGGCGCAGACGAGGGCGTCACGGTCGAGGGCGTCCTCGACGGCGGTGGCACCGTACTTCCAGCCCGTGCGTGATCCGCGCAGCAGGTGCGGGGCGCCCGACATGGACTCCATGCCGCCGGCGACGACCACCTCGTGCCGGCCGGAGGCGATCATGAGGTCGGCCAGGGCGATGGCGTGCAGACCGGACAGGCAGAGCTTGTTGACGGTGCTCGCGGGGACGGAGAACGGAATGCCGGCGCGGATCGCGGCCTGCCGGGCCGGGTTGGGGCCGGCCCCGGCCTGCACGACATGGCCCATGACGACGGCTTCCACGGCTGCCGGGCCCAGGTGCACGGCGGCCAGCGCCGCACCGATGGCGCGGGCGCCGAGGTCGACGGCGGACACCGTGCTCAGGGCGCCCATGAGTCTGCCGATGGGCGTCCTTGCTCCGGCGACGATGACGGATCCGGGCATGGCCGGGACCTCCTGGGGAGTGGGACGGGGTCAGGCGGCCGCGTCGACGGCACGTCGGGCGATCATGTGGGCCGTTTCGTTCACCGAGTGCAGAACGATCCGGCCGCCGGGCATGCGCCGCACCCGGCTGACGGACGTGTAGCCGGGATGGAACCAGAACATCGTCGGCAGGCCGAGCACCGTCGCCAGGTAGGTGTTGGTGATCCCGCCGTGGCACACGACCGCGACCCGCCCGCCGGGATGGGCGTCGAAGATGGTGTCCATGGCCCGTACGGCTCGCGCACGGAAGGCGTCCCAGTCCAGATCGGGCACGAAGTCCTCGTAGCGTCCCTCGGCGAGTGCCGCCGCGCGGGGGTCCTCCGCGCCGATCTGCTCCGGTGGCATGTAGGGGTGGGAGACGTCGGTGTCCCACTCGCGCAGGTCGTCGAGGGCGGTGGCGGTCATGCCGGTGAGCCGTTCCAGGGGAGCCACCGTCTCGCGGGCACGCAGGAAAGGGCTGGTGTACAGGGCGTCGACGTCCTCGTGCACGAGCCAGGCGGCGAGACGCTCTGCCTGGGCGCTGCCCTCCGGCGACAGCCCCGGGTCGAACACGCCCGCCAGGGGGAGGCCGTGCCGGACGAGGAGGAGTTCGGTCATGGGTGATCCTTCGTAACGCGTGAGGGACGGGCGGGTCGGCTCAGCCGGCGATGGTCCGTTCCGAGCTCCAATAGGGGCGCCGCATCGCACGCTTGTCGAGCTTGCCCATCGCGTTGCGCAGCAGCTCGGAGACGAACTCGTACGACTTCGGGCACTTGTAGGCGGCGAGGCGGTCGCGGCAGAACCGGTCCAGGTCCTCGGTCGGCGGCTCGGCGGCCGCGACCACGACCAGCGCCCGCAGCGACTCGCCGAAGTCCGCATCGGGCACGCCGATGACCGCGACCTCGGCGATCGCCGGGTGCTGCCGCAGGACCGCCTCGCTCTCGGCCGGGTACAGGTTCACGCCGCCGGAGACCACGACGTCCGCGGCCCGGTCGGTGATGAAGATGTAGCCGTTCGCGTCGACGTAGCCGATGTCGCCGAGCGTGAAGACGCCGGGGGAGAGGTAGGCGGACCTGGTCTTGTCCGGGTCCGCGTGGTAGCGGACGCCCTGGTCCTCCGGGGCCCGGAAGGCCAGCAGTCCTTGTTCGCCGGGCGGCAGTTGCCGCCCGGCGTCGTCGGTGACCAGGACCTCGAACGGGGGCCGGACACGCCCGACCGAGCCCGGGTGCGCCAGCCACTCGGCGCTGCTGATGCGGGCCACCGTTCCCGCTTCGCTGGCGCCGTACGACTCGGTCAGCACCGGGCCGAACCACTCGATCATGGCTCGCTTCACGTCCGGCGGGCACGCGGAGCCGGTGTGCGAGACCTGCCGCAGGCTGGAGACGTCGTAGCGGCCGCGGACCTCTTCCGGGAGGGCGAGCAGCCGTTGGAAGTGGGTGGGCACCATCACCGTCGAGGAGACCCGCCACCTCTGCACACGGCTGAGGAACGTCTCCGAGTCGTAGCTGCCGAGGACGATGACCGGCTGACCGGCCGTCAGATGCCGCAGCGAGGTCAGCGGCGCGTTGTGCTGCAGCGGGCCGCACACCAGGTGCGGTCCCGGCGGGAATCCCGGCCGGGCGGCCATCGCGGCGAGGTAGGCAAAGCTGTCGGCGACCGGGCCGCTCACCCAGCGCACCTCGGTGCCGCGCGCCCGTCCGGTGGTTCCCGAGGTGTAGACGAGCGGAGGCCGGGCGGGCCGGTCCGTCGGGGCCGTGCGCCCGGCGGGCGCGGCCGCGAGCCATGCGTCCCAGGCGAAGGCGTGCCCCACTGCCGGGGTTCCGTGCATCACGACCGGAAGGCCCAGTTCCCGGGCCGCGTCGAGGGCGGCACCCGCGCCGACCGGTCCGGCGATGATTCCGGTCACGCCCGCGTCGATGATCTGGTCGACGAGTTCGCCCGACGTGAGATTCCGGGACGTGGCCACGGTCCCCACTCCGGCACGCAGGCCCGCCAGATGGGCAACCAGCGTCGGGATCGCGTTGTCGCCGAGGACTGCGATCCGGTCGTCTGGGCCGGGCGCGAGCTCCAGCAGCCGTGCCGTCGCCCGCGCCACCTGGTCGGCGAGGCCCGACCAGGACAGCACGCCCAGGTCGTCCGCCAGGGCGGGCTCGTCGGGTGTCTCCTGGGCGCGGCGGTCGAGTGGCAGCAGCGACATGGCTCCTCCGGCGGCTCCTGGGCCTCTCCCGATTCGAAGGGAGAGGAGATGCGGAGACTGTAGCGTTTATCAAGAAAGTACGGAACACTCTGGTTCCAGGCGGAGTCATTTCCCCAAGTTTCAGAGGCGGGGGCGGTGTACTCCCGATCACCGTTACTCAAACTGCCGTCTGGTAAGTATTCGAGGAGGAGCCATGTCCCAGCCCGATCCGGACGCATGGCGCACACAGGTCCGGCAGTGGCTGGCCGGCGTGCTCGAACCGGCGCGGGCGCCGCAGTCCGCCACAGGGATGGCCGACCTCGCCGTGTTCCACAACCTCCCGGAGGACGAGGAACGCCTGCTCCTGGAGCGCTGCCGCGTCTACCAGCGCGCCCGCTTCGACGCCGGGTACCAGGCACTGACCCTCCCCGAGGACAAGGGCGGCGCGGGCCTGACCGCCGCCCATGCGGCGGCCTTCGCCAAGGAGGAGTCGGCCTTCGAGGTGCCGCCGTCGACCGAGCTGATCAGCGTCACGGTGCGCCTTGTCGGCATGGCGGTCTCCCTGTTCGGGACGGCCGAGCAGCGTGACACGTACGCGCGCGCGTTCCTGCGCACCGACCTGCTGGCCTGTCAGCTCTTCAGCGAACCCGGTGCCGGATCCGACCTCGCGGCCCTGCGCACCCGTGCCCGCCGCGAAGGCGACGAGTGGGTGATCGACGGTCAGAAGGTGTGGACCTCGGGCGCCCAGTTCGCCGACTACGGTCTGCTGCTCGCCCGCACCGACCCGGACGTGGTCAAACAGGCCGGCATCACCGCCTTCCTGGTCCCGATGGACGCCACCGGCGTGGAGGTGCGCCCCATCCGTCAGATGAGCGGCGGCGCCTCCTTCAACGAGGTCTTCCTCAGCGGCGTCCGTGTTCCGGACCGGCTGCGGATCGGGCGACCGGGCCAGGGCTGGGAGGTCGCCACCGCCACCCTCGCCTTCGAGCGGACCGCCTCCGGCGGCGGCAACCGTCGCAAGGGCGGCACGTTCGCGGACGTCCTCGCACTCGCCCGCTCCCTCGGCCGCACCGAAGACCCGCTGGTCCGCCAGCGCCTCGCCGACCTGTACGTACGCGCCGCACTGCGCGCGGCCACCGTGGACCGCGTCGCCAGGACGAGCGCCGCAGGCGGCCGGCCGGGCCCGGAGGCGTCGCTGACCAAACTCATGGCCTCCGACCTGCTCACCCGCACAGGACAGGTCGCGGCAGAGCTGATGGGCGCGCGGATCAGCGCCGACACCGGGGAGGCGGGCACCTTCGCCTGGGCGCAACACCTGCTCGGCGCCCCGGGCTACCGGCTGGCCGGAGGCACCGACCAGATCCAGCGCAACCTGATCGGCGAACGGGTGCTGAAGCTGCCGCCGGAGCCGCGGGTGGACCGGGTGCCGTTCTCGCAGCTTCCCGGCAACTGAGGCGCCGGGCTCCTTTCAGCAGCAGCGTTCGGCAGCCGCATACCGCAGTCACATTCGGCAGCCACATTCGGCAATCGCATTCGGCAATCACAAAGGAGTGACCTCGATGGATCTGGGACTGACAGGCGCGAAGGCACTGGTGACCGGCGCGAGCCGGGGCATCGGCCGGGCGATCGCCACCACCCTGGCGGCCGAGGGCTGTGCGCTGGCCCTGTGCGCCCGCGGTGAGGAAGGCCTGGCCAAGGCGGCCGCCGAACTGCGCGGCGAGGGGGCCACGGTGTTCGCGGAACCGGTTGACGTCACCGACCCGGCCGCGCTCGCGGGCTTCGTGCAGCGGGCGGCCGGCGAACTCGGCGGTCTGGACCTGCTGGTGTCCAACGTGTCGGCAGGCAACGTGAAGGGCCCCGAGTCCTGGGAGGCCAGCCTGCGCGGCGACCTGATCCCGTTCGCGGGACTCGTCGAGGCGGCCCTTCCGTACCTGGAGGCCTCCGACCGGGCCGCCGTCGTCGCCATCGGCACCACGAACGCCTCCGACACCGCGCGCCCGGCCGGAGCGAACTCGTACTCCGCGCTCAAGGCAGCCGTGGTCCAGCACGCCTCGGCCCTCGCGCACGCCCTCGCGCCGAAGGGCATCCGCGTCAACACCGTCTCGCCCGGCCCGATCGACTTCCCCGGCGGCGCCTGGGAGACCATCCGCGCCGGCCGCCCGGAGGTGTACGAGGAGGTGCTCGCCAAGCTGCCGATCGGCCGTTACGGCACCGCGGAGGACGTGGCAGCGGCGGTGGCGTTCCTGCTCGGGCGGACCGGCTCCTTCTGCGTCGGGGTCAACCTCGTGGTGGACGGCGGGCTGCTCACCCGCGTCCAGTACTGAGCCGTGGCGGGCCCGGCCGGCCGCCTGGACGCCGTGTTGGTCTGCGGCGGCCGGTGGCACGACTTCGACTACGCGCGGCTCCGGCTGCTGGAGCTGCTCGGTGAGCATCCACGAGTGCGCACCACCGTGTATCAGGACTACGACTGCGTGGCCGCGCTCGAGAAGGCCGATCTGCTGGTCACCTACACCTGTGACGTCCGGCCCCGCCCGGCACAGCGGGCCGCGCTGGCACGGTTCGTCGAGCGGGGCGGGCGCTGGCTCGCCCTGCACGGCACCAACGCGGTGATCGAGCCGTCGGTGAGTGACGGACCGCGGGTGTTCACGACCCCGCGGCTCCTGGGGGAACTGGCGCCGGTGCTCGGCAGCCAGTTCCTGGCCCATCCGCCGATCGAGCCGTACGAGGTGCGCGTCACCCGGCCCGACCATCCACTGGTCGCCGGGATCAGCCCGTTCACGGTCACCGACGAGCTGTACGTGTGCGAGCTGCACGGGGAGTTGGAGGTGCTGCTGCATGCCGAGTACACGGGGCCCTGCCGCGGTTTCGCCGAGGGTGACACGGCGGCCCTCGACGCCGCGCCCCGACCGGTGCTGTATCTCAAGGGGCACGGTCTCGGTGAGGTCTGCTACTTCACCCTCGGGCACTGCAGGGGCCGTTACGACGTACAGGACCTGGGCGTGGACGACACCGGCCGGGTGGATCGCGGGCCGTGGGAGACGCCGGAGTTCATGACGGTGCTGCGGCGGTGTGTGGCGCGGACGGTGAGTGGGCGAAACCCGGCCACGGAGCGGGCCGGCACCTGAGCGGGGCTCGGGCGCCGGCCCTGCACGGGGCGCGGTGCTCAACCGTGCGGCAGTACCACCGCGCGGCCGTTGATGTCGCCGGCGTGCAGACGCTCGTAGGCCGTCGGCGCCTCGTCGAGTGGGAAGGTCTCGACGTGGGAGGAGACCAGCCCCTGCCGCGCCAGCTCGACGACCTCCATGAGTTCCGGGCGAGTGCCCCAGTAGGGGAACGAGGCGGAGACCTCGAACGGCAGCCCGCCGCCGAAGCCGACCGCCAGGGTGCCGCCGCCGATGCCGACGATCGTCACGTCGCCCGCCACCGCCACCGACGCCGCGGCCACCGCGAGCGTCGCCTCTGCTCCCACGAAGTCCAGCACCACGTCCGCTCCCGTGCCGCCGGTGAGCTCCCGCACCCGTGCGGCCGCCGCGCCGTCGGAGAGGAGCGTCTCGTGGGCCCCGACGGTGCGTGCCAGCTCGAGCTTCTCCTTGCTCACGTCCAGGGCGACCACCCTGGCCGGTGTCAGAGCGCGGAGCAGCTGTACGGCGAGGTGCCCCAGGCCGCCGACCCCGATCACCACCGCAGTGCTGCCCGGGATCAGCTTGGGCATTGACTTCCTGATCGCGTGATGGGGCGTCAGCCCCGCGTCGGTGAGGGGGGCGGCCTGCACCGGGTCCAGACCGTTCAGCGGCACCAGGTGGCGGGGCGAGTCCACCAGCATGTACTCGGCGAGCGCACCGGGGGAGCCGAGTCCCGGCGGCAGGATGCCGAGCGCGGCGGCGCGCGGGCAGCAGTTCTCCTTGCCCTGGGCGCAGTTGTGGCAGTGCCCGCAGCCCCACGGGCCGTACACCGCAACGTCGTCGCCTTCCGCCACTGCCGTGACACCGTTGCCCACGGCCGCGACCGTGCCGACACCCTCATGGCCGAGCGTCATCGGCAGCGGGTAGGGGAACTGCTCTTCGGGCCAGCCCATGACCGCCAGGTCGGAGTGGCACAGACCCGCCGCCGTCACCTTCAACAGCACCTGGCCCGGGCCCGGTTCGGGCACGGGAACCTCGACGACCTCGGGGGCGTGTCCCACCCTCCGGTACTGCACAGCCTTCATGGTCAGGTCTCCTTGCTGGTGGCAGGCGGGGTGCCGCTCTCCGTGGGAGTCCCGGCGCCGGCATTCGCGGGGATTCCCTTCCGGCGGCGCAGCACGGCAGGCAGGGCGATCCGGCCACCCGTCAGGACCAGCGCCACGATGAGGACCGAGCCGGTGAACAGGCTCGCGGCCCACTGCGCGCTGGTGGCGAGCCCGAGTCCGGTGATGCCCGTGCCGAGCAGGAGGACGGCGAGCACCGTGCCCCAGGCGTTGAAGCGGCCCGCGCGCAACTGGGTCGCCCCGACGAAGGCGGCGGCGTAGGCCGACAGCAGATACGGGGTGCCCGCGGTCGGCGAGCCTGATCCGACCGAGGACGCGAAGACGATGCCGGCGAAACCGGAGAGCAGCGAGGAGGTCACCAGGGTCAGGAAGCGCAGCCGGTCGGTGCGCACGCCCTGCAGCCGGGCCGCGTCGGCGTTGAAGCCGGTCGCGTACAACCGGCGCCCGGTGGCGGTGTGTTCCAGCAGGAACCAGATGGCGAGCGCGGCGAGCAGCAGATACAGCACCGGCAGGGTGATGCCGCCCGCGTCCAGCTGGGCGATGCTCGCGAACGGCTTGGCGAGCAGCTGCACACCGGTGATGGAGCTGTCGTTGGTGACCATGGTGATCAGTGACTGGATCAGCGCGCCGGTGGCCAGGGTGGCGATGAACGAGTCGACGCGCAGGACCACCACCACGATCCCGTTGACGACTCCGATCAGCAGTGCGGCGGCCATCGCCAGGGTGAGCGCCGCGCCGGGGCCGAGTCCGGCGGAGACCAGGAAGCGGGCGGTCAGCACGCTGGTGAGCGACATGGTGTAGGCGACCGAGAGGTCGAAGACACGTGCGGCCAGTGGCGGTACGACGCTGAGTGCCACCAGGCCGGCCACGGCGTTGCCGTTCAGAACCTGCTTGACCGTGATGATGGTCGGGAAGGTGTCCGGCGCCCACACGGAGAAGAGCACGACGATGACCAGCCACACGTATACGGCGCCGATGTTCCGGAACGACAGGGCTGCCACCGCCCGCCGGCCCAGTGCGCCGGGGACGAACACCGCGGACCTGTGCGGTGCGGACGGCGGTAGCTCCGCCGCCCGGGTCGGTGTGGATGTCATGTCAGAGGGTCCCTTCCAAGACTCATGTCACTCGGTTCCTTCCATGGCGTGCACGAGCGCGGGCTCGGTGATGTCCCGGCCACTGATCTCCCGTGCGATCCGGCCGTCGCGCACCACCAGGACACGGGTGCACAGCGCGAGCAGGTCCTGCGTGTCGGAGGAGCACACGATGACGCCCATGCCCTCGTCGGCCTGACGCTCTATCAGGTCGTACAGCTGCAGACGGGTGGCGACGTCCACGCCCGCCGTGGGTTCGCACAGAGCCAGCACCGGCGGGCGCTGTGCCAGACAGCGGGCCATGACGACCTTCTGCTGGTTGCCGCCGCTCAGGGTGGTGATCCGCGCCCCTGGTCCGGCCGTGCGCACCCCGACCCGGCTGATCCAGTCCTGTGCCAGGGCGGACTCGCGGCGCCGGTGCAACCGCCCCGCCCGGGCGCGCAGCCGGTGCAGGAGCGGGAGGGTGAGGTTCTCGCCGACCGAGAAGTCGCCGATCACTCCCTCGCCCGCCCGGTCCGCCGGGACCAGGGGAAGGTCCAGGGCGCCGGCGTCACGCGCCTCGGTCCACCGCTCGGAGCGTTCCGGCAGCCGCAGCCTGCCGCTCACCGGCCCGGCATGGGCCCCGCACACGACGTACGGCACGATCTCGTGGCCGGAGCCGACCAGTCCGGTGATGCCCAGACGCTCACCCCTGGCCAGGTCGAGGTCGATCCCCCGCAGAGGCCCGGCCCACAGGTCACGGACCTCCAGCACGGGGTCGGCGGGACTGGCAGAGGGCGCCGGGCGGTGGTCGGTCTCCGTCTCCTCGCCCGCCATCAGTTCCGCCAGCGAGCGCGGAGTGAGCTCGGCGACCCGGCGCGTGGCGATCCGGCGTCCGCCGCGGATGACGGTGACCCGGTCGGCGAGCGCGAAGATCTCGTCCATCCGGTGCGAGACGTACAGGACGCCGGCGCCGGCGTCGCGGACCTCCCGCACGATGTCGAAGAGGCGGGCCACCTCGCCGGGCGGCAGTACGGCGGTGGGCTCGTCGAGCACCAGGACACCGCGGCCGCCGTCCCAGCCCTGCAGCGCGGCGGCGATGGCCACCACCGCGCGCTGCACCGGGGTCGCCGCCACCAGGGGACGGCGTACGTCGATGCCGAGACCGAACCGTTCGACGAGGGCGGTTGTGCGTCTCTCCATCTCCGGCCAGCGGATGTTGCCGAAGGCCGTGCGGGCGAAACCGTGGCTGAGCGCCAGGTTGTCGATGGCGCTCAACTCGCCCACCAGCCCCAGCTCCTGGTGGACGAAGCGGAGCCGGTCGTGGCGGGAATCGGTGGCATGGCCGAGGTCGAAGGGCTCGCCGTCGAGTTCGGCCACCGCACCCGGCTCCGCATGGTGGAAGCCGGCGAGGATCTTGATGAGGGTGGACTTGCCGGAGCCGTTGGGCCCGATGAGGGCGTGGATCTCGCCGGGTGCGACCTCGAGATCCACGTCCCTCAGTGCCTGGGTGCCGCCGAATCTCTTCGACAGAGCGGCCACCCGCAGTACCGGCCCGGTCAACTCAGGCCCCAGAGCGCCTTGAACTGCTTCTGGTAGCTCTCGACGATCGGGAAGTCACCGTCGGCGGAAGGCAGGTTGTCCTTGGTGACGAGCATGTTGGGCAGCGCCGCCTTCTGGTCCACGGCCATGGACTGGCCGGTGAAGTGCCGGGCCAGCGCGTCGACCTGGAGCCAGGCCGTCTCATGGGAGTTCAGCGCCATCGCGCCGTCGGTGAGACCGCTCTGGATGTACTGGTAGTTCTGCGCGTCACCGACGTTGACCACGATGTGCCTGCCGGTGAGGCCGGCGGTCTTCAGCGCGGCGGGCACGCCCACGTTGAGCAGGCCCAGGGAGAAGACGACATGGGTCACCTTCGGGTGTGAGCGGAGATACGACACCACGCGGTCCGGCATGTCCTTGCCCACCGCGGTGATCGGGACGTCGACGTTGTCCAGCGCGCAACCGGCGCACCACTTCTTGTAGTTGGCCGCGAAGGAATCCTTGACGGGCTTGAGGATCGTGTACGCCGGCAGATCGAAGTACACGGTGTTCGCCTTGGCGCCGCTGTTCGACACCACCCACGAGGCGAGCATCCGGCCCTGGATGCCGACGTCCTTCGGCCCGTTCTTCAGCAGGGAGATGCCGTCGCCCACCACGTCGTCGGCGTTCGACTGGATGACGGGGACACCGGCCGCCGTCAGCTGTGCCAGCTGCTTGGTGTAGACGGCACGCGGGAAACCGGAGGCGACGACGGCGTCCGGCTTGTCGCGTACGGCCTGTTCGTAGGCGGCCTGGACGGACTCCGGCGTGCCCTGGGTGGCGATCTGCTTCACCTTCCAGCCGAGTTGTCCCGCGGCGCCGGTGAAGAAGTCGGCGAGGTCCTTGCATGACTGGACGCCGCAGAGGATGAAGTCGATCTTCTTTCCCTTGGGAATCTTCTTGCCGACCGGCTGGGTGACCGAGATCGCGGCCGGGCGCTGCGCATACGTCTTCAGAGCCGCACGGGCCGCCGTCAGGCCGGGCGATCCGGGTGCCGCCGCCTGCGAGGAGTCGGCGGCCGGGGTCGTGCCGCTGCCGCACGCCGTCAGGGTGAGCAGTGCAGTGGCGGGGACGATCGCGGTGAGGGCGCGGCGGACCGCGCGACCGGGTCTGGAACTCATCGTTGAGTACTCCCGTGGTGTGGCGCACGCAAGAGGTGCTGGGGGATGCAGGGCTGCGTCGATCGCCGGCGTGGGGCACGGCGCGGGCCACCGGGGTGAGAGCCCCGGGGCGCTGGGGCCGGGACGGGCAGAAGACCGTTCCGGAGCGGAGAAACTTATGAGGTACTACAGCCTCAAGTGGGTCGGAGTGTGGCATGCCCCGGCGTGCTTGGGGAGAGGGTCACCGCAAGAAAATCCAGGATCTCAGGCTGATTCCGCGATGACCTTGGGAGATGCGGGCGCGTTCACCGTCGCGAGTGTTGCTCTCGACCTCAGCCGGTAACTACACTCACTCTAAAGTTTCTGCCGGAGGAGAGATGATGGACGAAACATCGGAGCTGGGCACGGCGCGGTGCCCCGGGCCCAGCGTCCAGGACTACCTCGACCAGGACAGCCGCCCTGTTCCCCCCGCCCTGAGGTACGAGCGGAACGACCACCTCGGCAGCGAGGACATCGACACCGCCCGCTTCACCTCCCGCGAATGGGCCGAACGCGAGATGCGGCAGGTGTGGCGCCGTGTCTGGCAGTTCGCCTGCCTGGAGAGCGAGATTCCCGAGGTCGGCGACCACGAGGTCTACGAGATCGGCGACGACTCGCTCATCGTCGTGCGCACGGCCCCCGACGAGATCCGCGCCTTCGTCAACGTCTGCCTGCACCGCGGACGCAAACTGCGCACCGGCGGCGGCAACGTCAGCGAGTTCCGCTGCTCGTTCCACGGCTTCGCCTGGAACCTCGACGGCACGATGCAGACCCCGCCCTGCGCCTGGGACTTCCCGCACGTCACCCCGGAGAAGTTCGCCCTTCCCGAGGCCCAGGTGGCCACGTGGCGCGGCTTCGTCTTCATCAACATGGACCCGTACGCGGAGTCCTTCGACTCCTACCGCGGCACCTTCGACGACTACTACATCTGGCCGCTGGAGAACCGCTACAAGTCGCTGCACATCGCCAAGGTGCTGCCCTGCAACTGGAAGATCGCACAGGACGCCTTCATCGAGTCCTTCCACGTGATCGCCACCCACCCGCAGATGCTGCCGTGGCTCGCCGACGCCAACTCCCAGTACGACGTCACGGCGGACCAGCCGAACTGGAACCGGATGATCAACATCCAGGGCGCGCCCAGCCCGCACGTGGCGGAGCACGTCACGGAGGAGGACGTCCTCGAGACGTTCTACGACTCGCGCGCGTTCTACGCCGCGGCCCAAGGCCGTGACCTGGTGATGCAGGAGGGCGACGAACTGCCGGCGATCCCGCCGGGCGGCACCGCCCGCCAGGTCCTCGCCGAGCGGATGCGCGCGCAACTGGCGGCCACCTCGCAGCAGGACTTCTCGCGGACCGCCGACACCGAACTGCTGGACGCCATCAACTACTTGCTGTTCCCCAACTTCAACCCCTGGGGCGGCGCCAAGTCCAACATCATCTACCGGTTCCGGCCCAACGGCCTCGACCCGGACTCCTGCACCGCGGAGATCATCTTCATGTCGTCCCCGAAGCAGCCCGGCGAGATGCCGCCCCCGGTGAAGATCCGCTGGGTGCCGGAGGACATGCTCTTCGCCGACATCCCCGAACTCGGCGTGCTCGGCCCCGTCTTCGACCAGGACTGCGAAAACCTCCCCTACGTCCAGCAGGGCCTCAAGGCGATGCGCAAGCCGGGCATCACCCTGGCCAACTACCAGGAGAGCCGCATCCGCCACTTCAACCGGACGCTCGACCGGTGGATGGACCAGTGACCCACTCCGTGGCGGTCAGACCCCTGGGCGTCGAGCTCGAAGTCCTCGACGGCGAGGACCTGTTCACCGCCGCCCAGCGGCTCGGCTACCGCTGGCCCACCGTCTGCGGCGGCAAGGGCACCTGCCGTACCTGCTTCGTCCAGGTGGAGGACGGCGCCGAGAACTGTTCCCCCGTGGGCCCGTTGGAGCGCGAGGGCATCGAGGCCCTGCGCAGGCCGGTGGACGGCCTGACCCGGCTCGCCTGCCGGCTCAGGGTCGAGGGCCCGGTGACCGTGACCAAGCGCGGCGTCCGCCGCCGAGTGCAGGAGTGAGGCCCCCATGTCCAAGCAAGTGATCCACCCGCTGACCGGGCATGTGTACCGGCTCACCGAGGACGGACTGGTGGAGGTGACCGACCCCAGGACCGGGGCGCAGGGCGTCTTCGACTTCCAGGCCCGGTGGCAGTCGGGCGAACTGCGCCACGCCGACCTTCAGATGGCCGGCTGGGTCGGCCGCCTCGCACAGCGGCGCACCCCGCCCCGGCCGGAGGGATGACGCCGTGTCCCCGCGCACCACCCGCGTGGTCTGTCTGGTACGCCGCCCCGAAAAGGAGCCGGCCCCCGGTGACTTCACCGTCGAGGAACGCCCTCTGCCGCCCCTCGGTGAGGGCCAACTCCTCGTCCGCAACCTCTACATGAGCGTCGACCCGTCCATGCGTGGGCGGTTGGAGAGCACCGAGAAGCACTACACGCACAACTTCACCCCCGGATCACCGCTCGACGGCCGGGCCCTCGGTGTCGTGGAGGAGAGCCGCTGTCCCGGCGTACCGCCCGGTGCCTACGTCCGCCACCAACTCGGCTGGCGGGAGCGGGCCGTGCTGGACGGGGCGGCCACCGACGGAGCCGATCGCATCGACCCGCAACTCGCCCCGCTGCCCACCTGGTTGGGGCTGCTCGGCCAGACCGGATTCACCGCGTACGTGGGCCTGACCCGGATCGCGGCGCTGCGCCCCGGCGACACCGTCTTCGTGTCGGCGGCGGCCGGGGCCGTCGGCACCGCCGCCGGCCAGTTCGCGCGCCTGCTGGGCGCGGACCGAGTCG
The DNA here is from genome assembly GCF_050214755.1 of Streptomyces sp. C1-1. NCBI lineage: Bacteria > Bacillati > Actinomycetota > Actinomycetes > Kitasatosporales > Streptomycetaceae > Streptomyces > Streptomyces sp. C1-1. The sequence continues at coordinate 8,920,483 of NZ_CP189826.1, forward strand.
TCGGCACCGCCGGCGGCCCGGAGAAGTGCGCCCTGCTGGTCAAGGAGTTCGGCTACGACGCCGCCGCGGACTACCGTGCCGAGCCGGTGCGCGACGCCCTGGCCCGGATGGCACCCGACGGCATCGACGTGTACTTCGACAACGTCGGCGGAGAGCAGCTCGCCGCCGCCCTGCACGCGCTGCGGACCGGTGGCCGGGTCGCCCTGTGCGGCATGATGTCGCAGTTCGGCGGCGCCCGACGGACCGTGGACATCAACCAGTTGATCCAGGCGGTCCTCAAACGGCTGACGCTGTGCGGTTTCATCGTGCGCGACCACGACGGCCTGCGGCCGGAGTTCGAGCAGCGGGTCTCGGGCTGGCTCGCCGAGGGCCGGATCACCACGCGCGAGACGGTCGTGGACGGCCTGGAGAACGCCGCGGGGGCGTTGCTGTCCCTGCTCGGCGGCGGAAACGTGGGCAAGATGCTGGTCCGCCTGGGCGATTCCGGCTGAAACGGCCCCTTCCGGCACGCTGAAACGGCGCCCCCGGGCGGGGGCGCCGTTTCAGCGCATGGGCTGTGACGCGGCGACGGTGTGGGCCGTCAGGGAGACCCCGACTCGGGTCAGCCCCGCCACGGCCGCCCGGAAGTCCTTGATGTGCGCGGTGGAGAAGTGCTCGTCCAGGGCCTGCCGGGAGGTCCAGTGCTCGTACACCCGGATACGCCGCTCGTCGGCGGGATCGGCGGTCATGGCGTAGTCCAGACAGCCGGGTTCCTGCTCGCGGGTATGCCGGCCCAGCTCGACGAGGGCCCTCAGCATGCCGGCGCGGTCGGCGGGCTCGTAGTCCATCCAGCCGGCGACGATGATTTCCTCAGCCACGGGATTCCTTTCGCGGTCGTGCCCGCGGGCCCGTCGCCCCGGTGCAGGGGAGCGGCGGGCCCGCGGTGCTTCAGATGCCGAGCGGCGCCGGGACGCTGTCCACGGTGACGGTGCCCTTGTCACCGTCGACCGTGATCACCATCCCGTCCTGCAGGCGCTGTGTCCCGCCCTCGACGGAGATGACGGCAGGGATGCCCAGTTCGCGGCAGACCACCACGGCGTGGCTGTTGAGCGCGCCCACGTCCACCACGGCCGCTCCGGCGACCAGGAACAGCGGGGTCCAGGCCGCGTCCGTGATCGGTGCGACCAGCACCTCCCCGGGCTCCAGCGCCTCGCACGAGGCCGGGTCGGTGACCACCCGCACACGGCCTGTGTAGGTGCCGTGGCTGCCGCCGACACCGCCGAGGACATCACCCTCGACGGCCGCCTGCGTCCGCGCCTCGGCGCGCCTCGGCCAGGTGCCGATGTCGGTCTGCGCGTCCTCCGCGACGAAGAACGGCGGTTCCAGGTCGTGCAGGGCGGCATACTCCTCCAGCCGGCGCGCGATGACGGGGCCGAAGGACTCCGGGGCGGCGACATAGTCGTCGAGCTCGGTGTCCAGCAGCATCATCACGTCCTCGGGCCGGGCGAAGAGCCCCGCCTCGACGCCGCGGCGACCGAGCTCCCGCACGGCCATGCGGATCTCGTTGACGACGGTGACGCAGTTCGCCTTGGTGCGTTCGCGGGCCGGGATCCACACCTGGGAGGCGTGCATGCCGGCGTCGAACATGGGCTGTGTCTCCTCGGGCAGCGCGGCCCGGATCTCCTGCGCCGTCCGCTCGCGCCGTTCGGTCAGCCGTGTCCGGCGGGCGGCCGGGGAGTCGTCGTCGGGACTGTGACGGATCCGGTCGACCAGGGCCAGCGCCTGGACGGGCGCCGCCTCCCAGGACAGCGCGTGGATGTCCCACTCGTTGGGGCCGCGGTCGCCGGACTCGGCCAGGAACTCCTCGAAGGCGTCGCGGAACGTCTTCACGTCGCCGCTCGCCCCGTCGAGGGCCTCCTCCACGGCGGCCGGACCCCGGTCGAACAGCGCGCTCAGCTCGGCCGAGGCCGCCACCTGCCGTGACAGCGTCCACAGCCCGGTCGAGGGGGAGGCGGAGTCGACGTCGCCGAGACCGCCGATCAGGTCGAGCATGGCGCCGGGGCGGTCCACGCTCGCGCACAGCGGGCCGAGGATCGCCGGTCCGACGGACGCGGGCAGCGAGGACTCGACGTGCCGCTGGAAGGTCGTCTCCACCTCGTCCAGCAACGACCGTGCGTACGCCACCAGTTCGGCCTCGGACAGCCGCGTCAGGTCGGGCCGGGAGCGGCGCAGTGCGCGCAGACGCCGCCGGTCGGCGTCGGCCTCCGGGAAGCCGCTCTGGCCGAGCATCCGCTGAAGCGTCCCGCCCGCCTTGGCGGTCAGCTCCTCGTCCTGGTCGTCCGGGTGCGCCACGTACACCGGCGTGTCGGAGCGCTGTCCGACGAAGGCCGCGTCGATCTGGTCCGCGGTCTGGCCCATGCGGATGCCGAACAGCCGCATGTGGGACAGGTTGAGGTAGAAGTGGCCGCCGAACATGCCGACGAACGGCGGTCGGGGGCCGGCCACCTCCTCCTCGCGGTAGATGCCGAACCCGACGAAGCCGCGACGCCAGCCCTGCAGGCCCTGCCCCCACACCAGGGTCCAGCCCAGCGGGCTGGCGGGTTCCGGCAGGGTTTCGCCCGCGTTGGCGCGGGTGTAGTGCGGCAGCCGCTCACTGCGCTGCCAGTCCGTGATCCAGCTCTTCATGGCCGAGGTCTCCCGCTGTCCGTACCCGCGCCTACCACTGCGCCGTTCCGCCGTCGACACTGATCAGTGCGCCGGTGATTCCTGTGCCGGCCTCGCTCGCGAGCAGCGAGGCGACAGCCGCGATCTGCTCCACCGTGGTGATCTTCTTGGTGGCGGCGTGCTCGGCGAAGCGGCTCAGCCACTCCTCGTAACTGATGCCCTCGGCCTCGGCCGCGGCCGGCCCCGCGGCACGCATCAGGTCGGTGTCGACGGCGCCGGGGCAGATGGCGTTGCAGGTGATGCCCTGGGTGCCGTACTCGAAGGCGGTCGCCTTGGTCAGGCCGTGGATCGCGTGCTTGTTGGTGATGTAGTGGCTGATCCCCGGCTTGTTGGCCTGCTTGCCCTCGACGGAGGAGATGTTGATGATGCGGCCCCAGCCGTGCTCCAGCATCTTCGGCAGCGCCCGTCGGGTGCCGTAGAAGTAGCCGTTGACGTTCAGCTTGAGGGCGTCGTGCCACGCCTCGTCGCTGAGTTGGTGGATGGGGGCGAAGCCGGAGCTGCCGCCGACGTTGTTGACCCAGATGTCGAGCCGGCCGAAGCGTTCGGCGGCGAAGTCGGCGAGGCCCTCGATGTCCTCCTGGCTGTTGGCGTCGCAGGGGTGGAAGACGGCCCGGTCCCCGGCGCCCATCTCCTCCAGGGCCTGCTTGCCCTTGATCTCGGAACGGCCGCTGATGACGACCGTGGCGCCGTCGGCCACGAAGGCCTCGGCGATGGCGCGGCCGATGCTGCGCGTGCTGCCCGTGATCACCGCGACACGTCCGTCGAGGCTGCCCGTAGCCACCATGCTGTTCTCCCGCGAGTGTTGTTGGTTCGTCACCTGGTGGCTCTGGCGGCCTGTGCGCCGTCTTCCAGGTGCTGGTGGATGGTGCGGTGCAAATGCTGGAGTCCGGGCTCGTTGCGTCCGAAGACGAAGTCGGTCCCGTCGAGGGCCTTCAGACCCTGCTGGACTCCGTAGGTGGTCGCGTAGTCCTCGTCGCGGACCACCTCGTGGAACCACTCGCCGAATTGGTCGGCGGCCTGGCGCTCCTCCTCGGTGACCGCCGGCTCCCGCAGCAGGATGATCTGCTGGGTCACCGACTCGGTGGCCGTCCGGGGGAGCACCAGGGAGACTGCGATCTTCTGGCGCCAGCCGCCGGCGATCGCCAGGCCCGGGAAGAGCCAGTAGATGGGTCCGACGCAGTCGCCGGGATCGCGCTGGTCCGGGGGCAGTTCGGCCGCCTGCGCGATGGGGCGCAGGGCCGGTGCGATGCGCTGGTGGGGGCCCCAGGTGTCGTGGGCCATCATGTTCGAGAGGTTCGTCTCGAACACCGTCTTCGGGTGCAGCGAGGCGAAGTGATAGGTCTCCAGATATCCGTCGAGGGTGACCTTCCAGTTGGGACTCGTCAGCTCGCTGGTGGCGTAGTGGTGGCACTCCGCCAGCCGCATACCCTCGAGGAGCGGCTGCAGATCGCCCAGCCAGGCGTCCAGGTCGGGCTCGGCCGCCGGGTCCAGCGAGACGAAGACGATCCCCGCCCGCTCCCCGGCCGGAAGCCTGACCAGGCTGCGCCCCTCGCGTGGAACGTCGCCGAAGGTCTTCTCGGCGTAGACCCCCCGCAGTTCGCCGGACAGGTCGTACGACCACGAGTGGTACGGGCAGGTGAGCCGCCTCGACACCCCGCAGCCGGGCTCGAGGAGCTTGGCCCCCCGGTGCCGGCAGGCGTTGATCATCGCGTGCACGGCGCCCTGGCGGTCCCGGGTGATCAGCACGGGGATGCCGAGCACGTCGATCGCCTTGTAGGTGTTCGGACCTGGCAGCTCGCAGGACATGGCGAGCGGCAGCGGGACGCTCCGGTGGACGGCGTCCGTCTCGCGTTGCCAGCGGTCGGCGTCGAGGTAGTTGGCGACGGGTTCCGTCCACTGGCCGTCCGCCTGGTGCGTCGTGTTGGCGCGGTAGTGCGCCATCACGCGCTCGACGAGTTCGGCGGCCTCCCGCCGCATCGTCAGGGATGCGGCGTCGGTGGACCGGTCCTGGCTGATCCACGAGGAGTATGCGGGTGCCGAGGGCGGGTTGCGGTCGGCGTCTGTCTCCCGGATCTCCGGCGAACTGGTCTGGACCACGATGTCCTCACAATCCTCCCAGCCGCGAGCCGGTGACCGGCTTCGGAATGCGACAGCTGGGCTGTGTCCGAAACTGCAACAGGACTTAGTGTGGTCTGTCAATAGAAAGTGGCGAAGTTGCGGCTCGGTCTCCCGTGGGGTGGGTGTGATGGTCATGGTCCGACCGTTCGAGGTGGGCCTGGTGGTACGGGACTTGGGGCCGATGGAGCGCTTCTACCGCGACGTGATCGGTTGTCGCGCCGTGCACCGCTCGCGTGTGCCGGTGGCCGTCGGCGGCCCGGCCGGACTGGGCGGCGAGCTGGACGTCGTCTGGCTCCAGGTGCCCTCCGGGGGGTGCGTCAAGCTGATTCTTCCCTCGTCGCCCGCGGTGCGGGCCCGTGCGGCGCTTCCATTGACCGGCCGTGTGGGGCTGTCGTATCTCACCTTCCACGTCGACGACGTGGACCCCATGGTGGCCGCACTGAGGGCCGCGGGCGCCAAGCCCCTGTCGGACCCGGTGGTCGTCCGCGCGCACGGTCGGCGGATCACCTTCTGGACGGATCCGGAGGGCAACGCGGTGGAGCTGGTGGACGACCGGGGCGAGGAGTCGGGTCCGGGGCGTAGTAATTAGAGAACCTGTTCAGTAAGGTGCGTGGTGCTCGTTACTGTAGAGCGACACTAGAAAGTCCACTTCCGTGGCACACCTCCCTCGGGCGAAGGGGCGGACGATGGCTCAGAAGAAGTCGGCCGAAGCGGCCGCGCACCAGGTATCCGCGCAGGTCATCAGGGATCTGCACGAGCGCATGGTGCGCATCCGGCTGTTCGAGACCGAGGCGGGCAAACTCATGGAGGCCGGCAAACTGCCCGGCTTCCTGCACCTGTATGTCGGCCAGGAAGCCGTGGCCGCCGGCGTGATGGCGGCCCTGCGCGACGACGACCAGATCACCTCCACCCACCGGGGCCACGGGCACGCCGTGGCCAAGGGCGTCGGCCTCCGCGAGATGTACGCCGAGCTGTACGGGCGCGTCACCGGCGCCTGCCTCGGCCGCGGCGGCAGCATGCACATCAACGACCTCACCCGCGGCATGCTCGGCGCCAACGGCATCGTCGGGGCGGGCGTCCCGATCGCCGTGGGTGCCGCCTTCGCCGCCCGGTACAAGGGCGAGGACAGCGTCGCCGTGACCTTCTTCGGCGACGGCGCCACCAACATCGGCGCCTTCCACGAGGGCGCCAACATGGCCGCGATCCTCGGCCTGCCCGTCGTCTTCGTCTGCGAGAACAACGGCTACGCCGAATTCACGCCACAGTCCGGGCACATGCTGCTCACCGACGTGGCCGACCGGGCCGCCGCCTACGGTATGCCCAGCGTGATCGTCGACGGCATGGACGTGCTCGCCGTCCATCGCGCCGCCGCCGACGCCGTCGAACGGGCCCGGTCCGGCGCGGGCCCGATGATGATCGAGGCCAAGACCTACCGCTACTTCGACCACCAGGGCGTCAAGGGCCTGCGGCACCCCTACCGCTCGGACGAGGAGGTCGCCGAGTGGAAGGCCCGCGACCCCATCGACCTGCTGGAGACCCGTGCCGTCGCCGACGGCACGGCGGCCCGCGCGGAGCTGGACGAGGTATGGCAGCGCACCCGCGACGAGATCGCCGAGGCCATCGCCTACGCCGAGACGAGCCCCCTGCCCGACCCCGCCGACCTGCTGCTCAACGTCTACTCAGGGTGACCGCCATGACCACCACCACCGAAGCACCGGCCGTCGCCCCGAACGCCGCGGCCCGCAAACTGACCTACGTCAAGGCCTTCAACGAGGGTCTCGCGCAGGCCATGCGCGAGGACGAGAGCGTCTTCGTCGCCGGCGAGGACGTGGCCGGGTACGGCGGCGTCTTCCGCATGTTCGACAACCTGCTCGACGAGTTCGGCCCCCGCCGCATGATCGACACCCCGATCTCCGAAGCCGCCCTCGTCGGCCTCGGCGTGGGCGCCGCCGCCCGCGGCCTGCGCCCCGTCGTCGACCTCATGTTCATGGACTTCATCGGCGTCTGCCTGGACCAGATCGTCAACCAGGCAGCGAAGATGAAGTACATGTTCGGCGGCGCGCTGTCCGTGCCGCTCACCATCACCACCGCCTCCGGAGCCGGCCTCGGCGCCGCGGCCCAGCACAGCCAGAGCCTCGAGGCCTGGCTGGCCCACGTGCCCGGCCTCAAGGTCGTCATGCCGTGCGACGCGTACACCGCCAAGGGCCTGACCGTCTCGGCCATCCGGGACGACAACCCGGTCGTCGTCATGCTCAACAAGGTCCTGCTCGGCAGCACCAGCGAGGTGCCCGAGGAGATCTACGGCATCCCGCTGGGCCAGGCGCACACCGCGCGCCAGGGCGGCGACGTCACCGTGATCGCCCTGGGCCGCATGGTGGGGGAGGCCCTCGCGGCGGCCGACGAACTCGCGGCCGAGGGCGTCGAGATCGAGGTGATCGACCCGCGCACCGTGCAGCCCCTGGACACCGAGACGATGTTCGCCTCCGTCCGCCGCACCAACCGGGTGCTCGTGGTGCACGAGGCCGTCACCTTCGGGGGGCTCGGCGCGGAGATCGCCGCCCAGATCCAGGACGCCGCCTTCGACCACCTCGACGCGCCGGTCCTGCGCATCGGCGCCCCCTTCTCACCCGTCCCCTTCTCCCCGGTCCTGGAGAAGGCGTACGTCCCCGATCGCACCCGGATCGCCCAGGGCTGCCGGCGTCTCCTCGAAAGGTCGTGACCGACGTGGCGGTCGAGGTTCTGCTGCCGAAGATCGGCCTGACCATGCAGGAAGGCACGATCGACGAATGGCTCGTGCCCACCGGCGCCGCCGTCGTGGAGGGCGACGCCCTGCTGCGGCTGGCCACCGACAAGGTCGACGTGGACGTCGAGGCGGAGGCCGGGGGACTGTTCCACCCGGTGGTCGCGGCCGGTGCCACCGTGCCGGCCGGGGCCCTCATCGGCTGGCTGCTGGCCGAGGGCGAACAGCCACCGGACCCGGCGGGTACGCCGATGCCCGCCGGGTCCGGGTCCGGGACCGCTGCGCCCGCCCCCGACGCCGGCGCGGCGCCTTCCGTGAACGGCACGGGTGAGAAGGGCATCGGTGACCGGCTTCTGTCCTCACCGAACGCCCGGAGGGTCGCCGCGGCCGCCGACGTCGACCTCACCGCCGTACGAGGCACCGGCCCCGGCGGACGGATCGTCTCCGAGGACGTGGAGGAGTTCCTCGCGGCTCTCTCCGGCGATCGCGTCACGCCCGCCCCGTCGGGCGACACCCCCGTCTCACCGCTCGTCCGCAAGCTGGCGAAGGAGCGGGGCATCGATCTCTCCGAGGTCAACGGCACCGGGCCGGGCGGCCGGATCCGCAGGGCGGATCTGGATGGCGTCACTCCGGCGCCCGAAGCCACTCCCGTTCGTCCCAGTGAGGTCATCCCGCTCACCGGGATGCGCGGCACCATCGCCCGCAGGATGCACGCCAGCCTCCAGGAGATGGCGCAGCTGACGCACGGCTACGAGGTGCGGATGGACGCCGTGGTGTCCCTGCGGGACCGCCTCAAGGAGGAGTGGACCGACAGCGATCTGCCGGTCCCCAGCATCAACGACTTCCTGCTGAAGGCCGCGGCCCTGGCCCTGCGCGAGCACCCGCTGCTCAACGCGACGGTGCGGGAGGACGGCATCCATCTGCTCGACGAGGTTCACCTGGGCTTCGCGGTGGCCGTTCCGGGCGGCCTGATGGTCCCCGTGATCGAGGACGCGGTGGAGCTGTCTCTGCCCGAGATCGCCCGTCGGTCGAGGTCCCTGGCCCAGGCCGCACGGGAGGGACGGATCTCGCCCGCGCAACTGGACGGGGCCACCTTCACGGTCACCTCGCTCGGTGGATACGGCGTCGACTTCTTCACCCCCGTGATCAACCCCGGCAACGTCGCGATCCTCGGGGTGGGCCGGCTCAGGGACGGCGTCGAGTGGGTGGACGACCGGCCGCTGCGCACGCGGGTGCTCACCCTCAGCCTCACCTTCGACCACCGTGCCGTCGACGGGGCACCCGCCGCCGAATATCTGCGCACCGTAGGTGAGTTGCTGAGCAAGCCCCTCCGCCTGCTGCTGTGATCCGTGGCCTATGTGGCCGGCTCGGCGATCCGTTCCGCGAGGTTGCCGACCTCGCGGACGAAGGAGCGGTGCCCCAGCGACCGGTAGACGTCGTCACCCCGGACCTGCGAGATCGCCGCGGTCTCCAGCAGCGCCAGCAGGCCCAGGCCGATCACCGCCGCCTCGGCGTCGGAGACCGACCCGCGGGCCTTGCGGATCAGCCGCACCAGTTCTTCCAGCAGTTCGGTACGGCTCTCCTGGCGCAGTGCCTCCGCGTCCTGGCTCATGCCGGCCGACGACACGAAGAAGACGGTGGCGGCGGACCGGTGTTCGCCCAGCCAGGCCAGCAGTGAGGTGATCGCCGTGCCGACGTCCGAGCCGGGTTCGTGGGCCTGAGTGAGTGCCTGCAACTGCTCGCGCAGCGCGGCGGCGAACACCCGCATACCCTCCGCGAGGACCTGGTCCTTGGAGGAGAAGTGGTAGTACACCGCTGCCGAGGTCATCTCCGCGCGAGCGGCGATGTCGGCCACCGTCACCTCGTCCGGCGGCTGGGTGGCGAACAGCTCCGTGGCTGCGTCGATCACCCACTGCTTGCGCGACGGACGGTGAGCGGCGCGGGTTCCGGATGTCGTCATGGTGTCAAGTATGCCGGGAGTCCGGTGCTCCGGAGGCGCTTGCGTAGCAGGAATTATGCCGTCGGGTGGGAGGAGTTACTGGATACAATGGTCAGTACGCAGGGCCCACGGACGCGGGCTCACGGCAGTCGGCAGGGAGCATGATGGCCACCACGAAGAACGGCAAGCAGCCCGCCCACCGGCCCTCGCGGCGGCAGCACATCATCTCCGCCGCCGTGCGGGTCTTCGGCCGCAACGGATTCGCGGAGACCAGCGTCCAGGACATCGCGGACGAGGCGCAGGTGGTGCCCACCGCCGTCTACTACCACTTCGACGGCAAGGAGGAGTTGCTCGAACTCGCGATGCGACGGGTCTTCGACCAGCTGAACGCGGTCGTGGAGGCGGCGCGTCCGGAGTCCGAGCCGGGTGATGCGGAGGGCCTGGTCCGCGTCATCGACGCGGTGTGGGACTGGGTGGAGCAGAACCCGGACGAGGCCCGTCTGTACCAGGTCCAGGTCGCCTCCGCGAACGGCAGCGTCAAGGTACTGCGGGACGAGTTCGAGCAGCGGCACATCCAGCGTGGCTACGACTATCTGCCCGAGGGCACCACTCGCAGCCCCCGGGCGGCGAAGGCCCGGCACGCGGGGCAGGCGCTCGCGGTCCGCACACTGATCAGTACGACCATGCTGGTCACGGCGCTGCGGGCGGAGGGAGGACCGCTGTCCCAGCTGCCCTCCCGGTCCGTGCTGGAGGCGGTCAGGGCGCTGGCGCTGCGTATCGTCGGCGCCGAGGAGAAGCCGGCCCCGTCCCGGACCTGAGGCAGTTCACCAGGGCAGCGGCCTGCGGTCGGCGAACAGCCCGCCCGTCGTCTCGTCGCCCTCGGGAAGGGTCGCCAGCCAGACCGGGGTGTCCGCCCCTTCCTCCGGACCGCGCGGAGCGGACCGGCCGCCCATGCCGCTGCGGGTCCAGCCGGGGTCGGCGGCGTTGACCAGGACGCCCGTGCCGGAGAGTTCGGCCGCGAGCATACGGGTCAGGGCGTTGAGCGACGCCTTGGAGATCCGGTAGGCGGGGTGCCGACCGGAGTCCATCAGCGCCAGCGAACCGTAGGAGCTGGTGACGTTCACGACCCGCCCGTAGCCGGCTTCCACCATGCCGGGGACGACGGCCTCCGCCACCCGCCAGGCGCCGGTGAGGTTCGTGTCAAGGGTCGCCCGCAGTATGTCCTCATCGATGTACGGGGGCCGCAGTTCCCGGTCCAGGGACACGCCCGCGTTGTTCACCAGCACGTCGATCCCACCGGTCAGCCCCGTCGCTTCCCGGACCGCTTCCGTGACGCTCTTCGCGGACGTCACGTCCAGGGCCAGCGGCAGTGCCGCCGGGCCGATGACGCGGCACGCCTCCTCGGCGGCCTCCCGTCCTCGCGCCCCGACCAGGACCCGCAGCCCCTGGCCGGCGAGCTGTCGGCACATCTCCAGGCCGATCCCACGTGCCCCGCCGGTCACCAGCGCCGTTCTCTCGCCGTGCCGCATGTTTCGCCCGCCGCCTCTCACACCGTCAGGACCGAGCAGGCGCTGATCCCGGGGGCCCCGTACACATGGGTGAAGCCCACCCGGGGAGCGCCCGGCACCTGCACGCCGGGCGCCCGGCCCTGCAACTGCCGTACGACTTCGTGGAACTGCCGCAGCCCGGACGCGCCGACGGGCTCTCCGCCGGCCAGGCAGCCGCCGTCGGTGTTGACCGGTGTCCGGCCCGTCGGATCGGTCTCCCCGGCGGACAGCAGTTCCTCCTGCTCGCCGTGACCGCACAGCCCGGTCTCCGCCAGGTGGATCAGCTCCGAGCCGCTGTCGGTGTCCTGCAACTGGGCGACCTGTACGTCCGCGGGTGCCACCCCTGCCGCGCGGAAGGCCGCCTCCGCGGCGTCGACGCTGGGGCTGTGGTGCGGTCCCGGAGGCAGCCAGGGCGAGAACACCTCGAACGAACCGAAGCGCCGGGTGCGGAAGGCCAACGACGCCAGCTTCACCGGCCGTTCGCACAGGTCGAAGGCGCGGTCGCCGTGCGCCAGCACCAGCGCCGCCGCCCCCTGTCCGGGCGAACAGAACATGTACTGGGTGAGCGGGGGACTGACCTCGGCGGAGTCGAGGATCTCCTGCTCCGTCAGCGGCTTGCGCCGCCAGGCCAGGGGATGGTGCGAGCCGTTGCGGAAGGCCCGCGCGGCGACCATCGCCAGCGCCCGCTCCGAGATCCCGTGCTCGTACAGATACCGCCGGGTCTTGAGGGCGAAGAACTGGGTCGTGAGCATCAGGCCGGTCTCGGCGTACCAGTCGCCCAGACCGTAGCGGGCGGCGGAGACGTGGAACGCGCCCCGCTCGTGCTTGTCGAACCCGACCGCCAGTCCAAGGGAGGCCTCGCCCGCGCGCAGCGCGTTGGCCACCGCGAGCACGGTGGAGGCGCCGGTCGCGCAGCCGTTCTGCACATTGACGAAGGGCACACCGGTCAGGCCAAGGCGGCCCACCAGTGTGTCGGGCTTGCCGGACACGTCGGAGCCGCCGGCCGCGTAGCCGATGTCCTCCCAGGCGACACCGGCGTCGGCCAGCGCCTCGCGTATCGCCCGCTCGGCCATGTCCATGCCGGTGACGCTCTCGTCGCGGCCGAAGGGATGCATCCCGCACCCGACCACGTACACCTCGTCGGTCCGCCTCATCGCTCCCCGTCCAGGTCCGGACGGAACGCGAAGGTCACGACCTCGGTTCCGTCCTCGTCCTGGTACGCGGGCACCGTGGTGAGCCGGACCGGCAGACCGATCCGTATCTCCGCGCGGGGAACCGCCAGCAGTGCCTCGACCAGCACCTCACCGAGGTCCACATAGCCCACGTGGTAGGGCCGGTGGCCGCCGGACGGCGGGCGGTACGGCGGCTTCGGCGCAAAGGCCTGGAGCGTCCACGACCAAACGCGCCCGCTCACCGGCAGCACATGCTGGGACATGGCGCCGTTCGAACACTTGGGGCACGAGTCCTGCCGGGGGAAGACCACGGTGGTGCACGCGGAGCAGCGCGCGCCCGCGAGACGCGGTGGGCCCCCGTCGTCGAACAACACCTCGTCGATGAGTCTGGTGGTCATGCCGTTCCGCCTTCCACGTCACCAGCCCAGCAGCCCGGCCAGCCGTTCCCGATGGTGTGCGGCGCCGCCCAGCAGGACGGCGTCGGACTGGGCACGCCGGAAGTACAGGTGTGCGTCGTGCTCCCAGGTGAAGCCCATGCCGCCGTGCAGCTGCACGCACTCGGCGGCGACGGACACGAACGCCTCGCCGCACCACGCCTGTGCCACCGCCGCCGCCTCGGCCAGCGCCTCGGGCGAGCCGGCCGCCCGCACCGCGCGCACCACGGCCGACCGTGCGGCCTCGACCTGGAGCAGCATGTCGGCACAGGTGTGCTTGACCGCCTGGAAGCCGCCGATCGCCCTGCCGAACTGGGTACGGTCGCGCACATGGGCCACCGTCATGTCCAACGCGGCCTGCGCTCCGCCCAGTTGCTCGGCGGCCAGAGCCACCAGCGCCACGTCCAGGGCGCGGGAGACGACGTCCGCCCCCTCGCCGCCGGCGGTCAGCGCCCGGGCCCGGGCACCGGAGAAGGTGACCACCGCCTGGCCCCGGCTCAGGTCCAGGGTCGGCACCCGGCGCACCGCGACCTCCGGCTCGCGCGGGTCGACGAGGTAGAGGTCCACGCCGTCGGCGCCGGCCGCGGCCACCACCAGCGTTTCGGCGTCGGCGCCGTCGAGGACGAACGGCGCGGTGCCGTCGAGCAGCGGCACGCTGCCCTGCCAGGAGACGGCCACCGGCACGGCGTCGGACCGCCATGCTCCATCGGGGGCCGCCACCGCCAGGGCGTGCACCGTGCCCTCGGCCAATTCGGCCAGTGCCCTGTCGGCGGTGCCGCAGCCGGCCAGCACCTGGCCGGTCAGCACGGTGGAGGACAGCAGCGGTACCGGCGCCAGCGTCCTGCCCAACTCCTCGCAGACCACGGCGATCTCGGCGATGCCGCCGATGCCGCCGGCCTGCTCGGGCAGCCCGAGGGCCGCAAGGCCGACCTGCCGGCCGAGGGTGTCCCACAACTCGGCGTCGACGCCGGGGGAGTGCTCGGACATGCGGCGTACCGCGGCGGTCCCGCCGGCGTCCGCGCACACCGACCGAACGGTCTCGCGCAGGTCGTCCAGTTCGGTGTCCGACAGCGCTGCGCCGTCCGTCACGGTGCTCGTCATCGTGTGCTCCCGCTCTCGTCGCGCCGCTCCCGCAGGGCACTGTGCGCGGCCGCCATCCGGGCCACCGGCACGCGGTGCGCGGAACAGGAGACGTAGTCGAGGCCGAGGTCGTCGCAGAACGCGATCGACTCCGGGTCACCGCCGTGCTCACCGCACACGCCCAGCTTGATGGCGGGCCGTACGCTCCGCGCCCGCTGCGCCGCCAGGTCGATCAGGGCCCCCACCCCGTGCGGGTCGAGCCGGGCGAACGGGCTGGCGGTCAGGAACCCGCGCTCCTGGTAGTTGGCGAGCACCTGGCGCTCGACGTCGTCCCGCGAGAATCCGTAGGTGAGCTGAGTGAGGTCGTTGGTGCCGAAGGAGAAGAACTCGGCGTGCTCGGCGAGTTCGCCGGCCAGCAGCGCGGCCCGCGGCGTCTCGATCATCGTGCCGAGCCGGTACGGGACCTCCACTCCGGTCCGGGCGGCGACCGCGTCGGCGGCACCGCGCACGTACGCCGCCGCGGCGGCCAGTTCCTCCGGCAGGCTGACCAGCGGGATCATCACCTCCAGCTCCGGGCGGACTCCGGTGGCGGCGACATCGGCCCAGGCGGTGAAGAGCGCCTCGGCCTGCGCCGGGTAGAGCCGCTCGTGCAGTAGCGCCAGCCGCACTCCGCGCAGCCCGAGCATCGGGTTCGCCTCGCGCAGCGCGGCGGCCCGCTGCTCCTCGGCCGCGTCCAGGGCCTGTCCGGGGGCGGGCAGGAACTCGTGCAGCGGGGCGTCCAGCAGGCGCACGGTCACCGGGCGGTTTCCGACCGCCGCCAGCAGAGCCCTGAAGTCCTCGTGCTGGGCGTGCTCCAGCGCCAGCAGCGCCTCGTCGCGGGCCGTCGGGTCGGCGGCCAGGATCACCCGGCGGATCAGCGGCAGCCGCTCGCCGAGGAACTGGTGTTCCGTACGGCACAGCCCGACACCCTCCGCGCCCAGGGCGACGGCGGTGCTCACCTCCGCGGCCGTGTCGGCGTTGACCCGCACACCCAGCCGGCGCATGCCGTCCGCCCACTCCAGCAGGGTGGACAGCTCGGGCGGCGGTCCGGCGACACTGACGCTCAGCGTCCCCGCGTAGACGGCGCCGGTGCGGCCGTCCAGAGAGACGGGGTCGCCCTCGCGCAGCACCCGGTCCCCGATCCGCACCGTCCCGGCGGCCCGGTCCACGCGCAGCCCCTCGGCGCCGCACACCGCGGGCTTGCCGGCGCCCCGCGCCACCACGGCGGCGTGCGAGGCGATGCCGCCGCTGCCGGTCAGCACGGCGACGGAGGCGAGCATCCCGGGGACGTCCGCAGGGTTCGTCTCGGCAGCCACGAGCACGACCCGAGCACCGTCCGAGGCCAGTTCGAGGGCACGCTCGCTGGACAGCGCGACCGCTCCGGTCGCCGCCCCCGGGGACGCGGGCAGCCCCCTCACCAGGAGCTCCTCCCCGCCGGTCAGCCGGAGCTGGGGGTGCAGCAGTTCCTGCACCTGCGCGGGGGTGATGCGCCGTACGGCCTCCTCGCGGCCGAGCGCACCGTCCCGGGCCAGGTCCGCGGCCAGACACACCGACGCCCGAAGCGGCGGGCGCAGTTGCGCCGAGGCGGCGAGCAGGGAGATCTCGTCGTCGCGCACTTCGAAGTCGACCGACACCGGCGCGTGCAGATGACGCTCCAGGGTGAGCAGGGAGTGCTCCAGCAGGGCGGTTCCCCCGGCCAGCCGGTCCAGCGGTTCACCGGTGTGGGGTGGCGGGGCGCTGCGACGCACCCCACGGAAGAAGGAGCCCTGGGGGGAGAGGCGTCCGGTCTCGGGGTGGCGGCTGACCGCCGTGCCGTGACCCGAGTGGTCCGCCGGGCCGATGCGCAGTGCCTGCACGTGCAGGGCGACGGCGAGATCGGCGGGGAGTCGCTGGGCCCGGCGGGACCTTCTCGCACGCGGCGAGTCCCATCGGCCGAGAAGGGCGCGGGCGGCCAGTGCGAGCTGCTCTGCCGGGTCGTCGGGGAAGGGCCCGGAACCGTGCTGCGCCACCAGCGCCAGCAGTGCTTCGACCCGCGCTCGCGGCTCGGGCGTGTCGAGGAGGGCGTCGTCGAGCACCGCACCCGGGACGTCGAGGGCGTACTCGGCGATCATCCGCACCGTGGCGGTCCACACCTCGTGCAGTGCCTCCGCGCGACCGATGACGGCGCACAGGTCGCCCGCATTGCCGGGCGTCACGCCGAGACACGCAAGGTCGGGCGGCAACCCGGCGATCTCGGTCGGAGCACTCGCCGACAGGCGCAGCAGCAGCGGCCGGGTCGGGTCGCCGATCCGCCGTCCCGAGAGTTGTTCGACCAGTTCGACGGCGGATCTCGCGGTGTCGGGTTCGGACAGGGACGCGGAGGCGTCGGCAGGCACGGTGAGGCCCGGCACGACCGGCAGCCCGAGGGCCACCAGCCGGTCCATCGCCGCGCCGTGTGCGCCCAGTCCAGCGGCGTCGAGGCCCCGGATCCGGCCCTGCCCGTAGGGCACCAGGCTGCGGCCGGGGGTCTCGGACGGTGTACGGGAGGGCTCGGACTGTGCGAGCGGGCCCGCCTCGCGGTCGGTGACGCTCAACCCCGGCTCCTTGTGACCAGCTCTTCTTCGCGGGCCTCGTCCTGGGCCCGGCTGATGCCGAGCACCAGCAGCAGTTCCTGGTGCAGCCGCATCCACACGGTGTGATACGAGTCGCACAGCGGCGAGGCCAGCCACTCCAGCGAGCCCTCGTCGAAGTGGTCGAGGGCTTCCTCCAGGGCCGTGAGGTAGCGTCCGCTGCCCGCGAGTACCCGTTCCAGCCTGCGCAGCACGGGCTGGATGGCCTCGTGCACGTCTTCCAGCGACTCGCGCACCTCGGCGTCGTAGCCGCTGTCGGAGTGGTCGTTGGCCGTTCCGTCGGGGCGGCACTGCCAGGCCGTGCACACGTCGCGGATCTTCCGGTTGACCGGCAGGAAGGCCTCGTACGCCGCGGTGATCCGCTCCTCCTGCTCGGATCCCGCGGCAACCCGCAGGATCCGCGAGGCGGTGGCCTTGGCACGCTCGGTCGGCAGCACCACCGGCCCCTTCACCATCGCCAGTCCCGCGTCGACCAGGGGGCGGTGCTCGGACTCGGGCCGGCCACGCCACATGCCACGCAGAACGAGGTCGACGACGGCTTCGGTGAGGCTCTCGTCGGGAGCGTCCGGAAGGTCCACGGCAGCAGATTGCATCGCCACACCTTTTCCCCGGTTCAGTGGTGACCGGTTCCTCGGTTCTGTGTTGCCCGGAGGTTACGCTCCGGGCGAGGTGTTAGTGAAGAGGGATTCAAGAAACACTTTCGGGCTCCCTGGTCCCGGTCCCGCTGTCACCCGCCTTCGAGCCGCCCCGGGCGGCGAGGAACGACACCATGCGGTCCTGTGCCTCCCCGCCGTCCGCCAGGGAGGCGATCAGCCGCGCCTCTTCGGCGAGGTGGCGGCGCAGTTCTTGCCCGGCGCCGGCGCGCAGCAGACCCTTCGCGGCACGCAGCGCGCCACCGGCGCCGGCAGCCAGACCTGCGGCGGTCCGGTGGGCCGCGTCGTCCAGTTGCCCGTCGTCCACGGAGCGGGAGACCAGGCCCAACCGCTCGGCGTCGTCGCCGGTCAGGACCCGGTTGGTGAGGATCAGGTCCGCCGCCAGGCGGGGACCGGCCAGGCGCGGCAGGAACCATGAGGCCCCGCAGTCCGGCGTCAGTCCGATCGCCGTGTACGCCAGCCGGAAGCGCGCGGACCGGGCCGCCAGGACGATGTCGCCCACGAGTGCGAGGCCGATCCCGCCGCCCGCGGCGGCGCCGCGCACGGCGGTCACGAGGGGCACCGGCAGGTCGTGCAGAGCCTGTATCGCGGCGTGCGCGGCGGTCGCCACGGCGTGCACATAGGCGCCGGTCTCCGTGCCGCGACCGGCGAAGGCGCGCAGGTCACCACCCACGCAGAAGCTGCCGCCCGCCGCCCGCAACAGGACCGCGCCACCCGGGTCCGCCGCCACCTCGGCGGTCGTGTCCCGCAGTGCCTGCGCGGTCCTGAGGTCCAGGGCGTTGCCCCGCCCGGGATCGTCCAGCCTCACCTCGACGACACCGTCGGGGTGGCGCACGATCCGGACCGGCTCGGCGCTCGTGGGCAGGCTCATGGCTTTCTCCTGTCGTCTTCCCGTCGCCGGGTCCCTCCCGGCAAGATACTGAAGACGCTGTACAGTTTCTAGGACGCGACGGGCGCCGATGCCCGTACGCCCGTCGGCGGGAGGTCCCGTGCCCATCCAGTTCGATGTCGATCCGCCTGTTGCCCAACTCGCCGCGTCCACCGCCGAGTTCGTACGCGAGGTGGTGATCCCGGCCGAGCGCGAGTGCGGCGGGTCCGTGCACGACGCTCCCGAGGCCCTGCGGCAAGCCCTTCAAAAAGGTGCGCGTGAGGCGGGTGTGTTCGCTCCCCATGTGCCGACGCGGTGGGGCGGCCACGGGCTCGACCTGCGCGGACAGGCTGTGGTGTTCGAAGCGGCGGGCTACTCGCTGCTCGGACCACTGGCGCTGAACTGCGCGGCCCCGGACGAGGGCAACATGCACCTGCTGGAGAAGGTGGCCACCGAAGAGCAGAAGCAGCAGTACCTGCAGCCGCTCGCCGCGGGCGAGACACGATCCTGCTTCGCCATGACCGAACCGGCGCCCGGGGCGGGTGCCGATCCCCGCTCCTTGCGGACCACCGCGACCCGGGTCCCCGGTGGCTGGCGCATCGACGGCCGCAAGTGGTTCATCACCGGGGCCGACGGAGCCGGCTTCGCCATCGTCATGGCCCGTACCTCCGGCAGTCCCGGCGACCCGGGTGGCGCCACCATGTTCCTGGTCGACGCCGACACCCCCGGCATGCGCATCGTCCGGACCATCGAGACGCTGGACGAGTCGCTCTTCGCGGGGCACAGCGAGATCGTCTTCGAGGGGTGCGTGGTGGGGGAGGAGCAGGTGCTCGGCGCGGTGGACCGCGGTTTCGACGGCGCCCAGGTCCGGCTCGGTCCCGCCCGGCTGACCCACTGCATGCGCTGGCTGGGAGCCGCGCGCCGCGCCCAGGAGGTGGCACTGGAGCGGGCGGGCAGCCGGACCGCGTTCGGCTCGGTGCTGGGAGATCTCGGCATGGTCCAGCAGATGCTGGCCGACTCCGAGATCGACATCGAGGCGAGCCGCGCGCTGATCCTGCGTACCGCCTGGGAGCTGGACACCGGCTCCGCCGCCGCCTCGCAACTCACCTCCGTGTCCAAGACCTTCGTGGCGGAGGCGGTGAACCGGGTGGTGGACCGGGCGGTACAGATCTGCGGAGCGCTCGGCATCTCGGCAGCCGACGCCCCGCTGGCCCGTCTGCTCAGGGAGGTGCGGCCGTTCCGGATCTACGACGGCCCTTCGGAGACGCACCGATTCGCCATCGCGCGCCGCGCGGTGCGGCCCTACCGACAGCCGCGAACCGGTGCCGCCGACGACTCATGACGGCGTCGCCGTGGGAAACGTTTCGGGCCCGTCTCGCCCGGCATCCGCGGGTCGGGCGATGTCCCGCCGCGCTGCCGTGGTGTGACAAACGCGTCGCCGGGAGCTGAGTCTTTGTGAGCACCGCCCCGACTCCGGTCCCGTGCCGTCCTACGGTCCGGCCATGGACACGAGTCGAAGCAGAAGAACCCCCAGGGCCCTGCGCACGGCCGCGCTGGCGGCGCTGCTGACCACCGGGGCGCTCACCGCGGCCGCCCCGGTCGCCCACGGGGACGGCGCGCGCATCGAGACGCGGGTGGGCGCCGCGGCCGGGGTCACCGAGTCCGTGGTGCGGGTCAAGGTTCCGCTGCCGGCGTCCTTCGGGACGCGTCCGCGGGCGTGCGACTGGCTGTCGTACCTGCGCTACCGCTCCTCCGCCGGGCCGGCGGCCTCGGCCGACGCCGACCGCGTCCTGGTCGCCCAGCCGGGCATCCTGGAGGGCGCGGGAGCCTTCGACAGCGTCGCCCGCAACACCGTGAGCCGCGCCGCCGAGCAGGGCGAGCACATCGAGTTCTGGGCGCTGGACCGGCGTTCCAACTGCCTGGAGGACCACACCGGCATCGACTCCGGCGACCAGCACACGGCCGTCGACTACTACTACCGCGGCAGGCAGGTGAACGGCCGCACCTTCGCCGGGTTCGCCGGCAACGGGCAACTGGGCTGGATGGCGAGACTCGGCATCCAGCAGACCGTGCGCGACCAGTACGACCTGCTCACCGCCGAGCTGCCCGACCAGAACCTGCGCAAGCGGAAGCTGCTGTGCGGCGGGCACTCGCTCGGCGGTGTCGTCACCGGCTACTTCGCCACCGCCGACTTCGACGGCGACCCCGCCACCACCGCCGACGCCGGATACAACCAGTGCGCGGGCTACTTCGCCCTCGACACCACCGTCTCCACCTCCCTCGCCGACCTCAGCGGCAGCATCCCCGACGACACCGACCTGCCCGACGTGGGCCTCGGCTACGGCGCCGTCCAGGCCGGCCTGGACAGCGGCGTCCTCCCGCGGTCGCTGTCCGCGCCGGTCCTGCTCAACCCCGAGACCATGACCCTGCTGGCCATCGCGGGAGTGGGCGCGCTGCAGAATCCCGGCGGCGAGTCCGATCTGCCGGCCTACCTGCCCTCCAGCACCGACATCGAGGCCACCAACCGCTTCCTGTTCTCCAAGGACGCCGCGGCCTTCCTCAGCGGCTCGCCCGCGGTGAAGGACTTCCGCCTCACCAACCAGGCCGTGCTCGGAGCCCTGCTGGACGACAACTCCGTACCCCTCGCCTTCCTGCAGAGCAGCGTCGGCCTCTTCGACGGCGGACCCGTCACCGACAAGAACTTCCCCGCCGCCAACGGCGGTTCACAGCAGCCCGGTCTGTTCGGCACCCGGTACAAGGCCATCCCGGCCGAGCCGCACGGCCCGCTCTACACATGGCGCGATTACGACCGTGTCGGCGCGCCGGACGACCCCGGATACCGCTCCTCCGACGGCACGCCGTTCACCGACGCCGGTGAAGAGGTCACCGACATCCAGGAGTTGGCGCGCAGCCTGGCCCGGCAGCCGCTGGACTTCACCGAGCAGTACTTCCCGACGAAGCTGGTCACCGACATCGAACTGGCCACCTCGCCCCAGGTGAGGCGACTCGTCGTGCGCCCGGACGGGTTGACGGCCGATCCGACGCTCACCGTGCTCGCGGGCGACGGACTGCTGGCCGGCCGTGTCCCCGCCGACCTGCATCCCGTCATCGCCGACGGTTACCAGCACCTGGACGTGCTCACCGCCGCGCCCGTGCAGAACGACGGGCGGCCCGAGCCCGTCTCCACCCACCTCGCGCGCTTCGCCGGAAGGCCCGAGTGACCGGTGCACGGCACGAGCCGAGGGCCCGGGAGGAGATCCCCTCCCGGGCCCTCGGCGTGCGTGGCCGGCGTCGGCCGTCAGACCTTGGTCGCCGCGAAGTCTGCCGCCGCGCCCGCGTCGGCGGTGTAGCCGAGGTGGGCCAGGACGTCACCGCCGCCGTTCTCGCAGATCGGGTCGCCCTTGGCGCAGAAGTCGATGGTGCGGCTCTGGTAGGGGCCGGTGACGCTCTTGCCCAGGGCCCTGATCGGGTTGCCGAACAGCAGCACCGCCGCGACTCTCGGTGCCACTGCGGCGGGAAGGGTGGCCACGATGGGACTGCCCACGACCGCGCCGTCGCTGCTGATGCCGATGGAATTGTCGACCACATTCGCGCCCTGCGAATAGCCGACGAGAATGAAACGCTGGTTCGGGCAGGCCGCCGCCTGACCGCTGACGTGGTTCACGAGGTCCGCGTTTCCCTGCGCGGCCGATGTGAGAGAGAGGTCGGCCGGGTAGTTCACCTTGTAGCTGGAGAGATGACGGCCGGTCAGTTTCTGCTGCAGCGCGGAATACACGGGGTCGCCGACGATCGCGCCCAGGGTGCCCGGCTCGAACGTGCCGCGGGCCGCGACGACGTCGATGTCCGAGCAGGTGGCGGCCGATGCGACGGGCGCCGAGAGGCTGGTGAGTCCGGCCCCGCCGACCAGGGAGAGCGCGGCGAGGCACAAGCGGATACGCATGGGGATCCTTTGCGGGTCGGGCGCGTTGCGCGCCTGCGAAAAAGGACCCCCCGAACGTATTCGCGTTCAGCCGCGGGGTGTTATCGCTGGGAATTCAGAAATTCCCCCGATTTTGTTGCGTGCAGACGTATCTCCTCCGCACGCAGCGCGAGAATCATTTCCAGGCGGGTGTCCGGGTCGTGCAGTGCGTCGCCGAAGACCTTTTCCAGCTGACGCATCCGGTAGCGGACCGTCTGCGGGTGGACGTGCAGCCGGGTGGCGACGTCGGGGACGTTGCTGCCACTGAGCAGCCAGGCCAGCAGGGTCTCGGCGAGGCGGGCGCGCTGGCCCTCGGAGACCCCGTCGAGCGGTGCCAGGGCGCGCGCCCGGAGCTGGACGAGCAGCGGTTCGTCGCTGTGCAGCAGCAGGGTCGACAGGTGCTCGTCGCACCGCACGACACCCTGCCGGGGCAGGATGCCCCGCCCCATCAGGCCCAGCGCCAGCGACGCCCAGCGCAGCGACCGCGCGGCCTCGGCGAGCGGCACCGTGGGCCCGATCGCCGCCGGCCGGCCGCGCAGCGCGAGCGCGAAGGCGCGCCCGGCGAAGCGGCCCGAGCCGTCCGGGTCGGGCACCAGCATCCGCGGCGGCCGCGACCCCATGTCCACCAGCGCTCCCGCGGCCGCGAGCGGCCGGTCGTCCTCGCTTCGTTCGGCAGCGGCGGCGAGCGCGACCACGGCCACGTACCGCGGCACCGACCACCGTGCGCCGTGCGCCAGTTCGTGCACGGCCTCCACCGGCACCGGCCCCTCGCCCAGCAGCAGGTCCAGCAGGCGCCGGCGCCGCCGCTCCAGTTCGTCGGTGCTGCGCAGCCGCGCGTCCGCGTAGCCCTCGGCGGCCGCCTCGGCGACCTCGTGCACGGTCCGGAAGGCGAGTTCGCCCAGCGCGGCCACCACCTGGGAGTCCAGCCCGAGCTCCTCCACGGTGCGGCTCATCAGCCGCCAGGCGTGCAGCCCGCCGATCCGCAGCGCGGACTGCAGCGCGTCCAGACCGCGGCCCACCAGGGCCTCGCCGCGACCGAGTTCGTAGTACGTCGCCGCGATCGCGTCGCCGGGGCCGCGCGGGTCGGCGATGTGGTCGACGAACAGGGTCAGGGCCTGCACCACGCCGGCTCGCAGATTCCGCGTGTAGGCCCCGTCCGCCGGGCCCGCGTACTCGGGGACCTGTCTGCGGACCTCCTCCTCCACCTCGTCGGCGACGGCCTCGAGCCGGGAACGCAGCAGCTCGGCCAGATCGGGCGGAAGCAGGGGGGCCGCCCGCCCGGCCGGCCCCTCGTGGGGGGTGGGGACGGCCATCGAGGTCACTCCTTTCACCCGGAACCGGCTCACCCGCGGGCTGTTGCCCGTGGGACGAGGGGCATGTCCCGTGTTGGACGGGCGCCCCCTGCGCTCCGTTCCGTGCCCCGACGGCACCGACATCACTCCGGCACTCCCAGCGCACGGGCGAGCATCGGCCACGACGCGGTGAACTCCTGCTTCCAGTACTGCCAGCTGTGCCCGCCTCCCGAGTAGAAGTGTTTCGTCACGGCGATGCCGAGCCGGTCGAGGGCGTCGGTGAAGCTGTGCGCCGACGGCCACAGGGCGCTCTCCAGCGCCTCGGGCAGCCAGTCGCCGATGCCGCCGAGCACACCGCTGCCGCTGGAGACGTACAGCGGTGTGCCGCGCAGTCCCTGCGCCCGGGCCCTGGGGTTGAAGTTCTGCCAGGTGAGCAGGTCCAGTACCGGGTTGCCCCACAGGGACAGGGGCGTCAGGTTCTCGCGGGCCACGATCGCGTCGACGAGCGTCGGCACGCCGGGGAAGGTGGTGTCGAGGATGCCGCTGTAGGAGGCCGCGGCCGTGAACGCGCCCGGATGGCGCGCCGCGTGGGCCATGGCGCCGTAGCCGCCGGTGGAGACCCCGGCCACTGCCCGTACCGCGGAGGCCCGGTAGTCGCGGGCGAGCAGC
Source organism: Streptomyces sp. C1-1 (assembly GCF_050214755.1). NCBI lineage: Bacteria > Bacillati > Actinomycetota > Actinomycetes > Kitasatosporales > Streptomycetaceae > Streptomyces > Streptomyces sp. C1-1. The sequence continues at coordinate 8,944,304 of NZ_CP189826.1, forward strand.
GCCGGCACCTCCGAGAGCTGGAAGGTCTCGTAGTCCGGGCCGCCCCGCCAGGCCGTGGGAATGCCCGTGGGCCCCGCGTCCGGCATCGCCACGATCAGGTCGCGGCCCTCGGTGAAGGCCTCGATGCCCGTCTCCCTCGTCCAGGACGTGTAGTCGTCGTGGGCGCCGTGCAGCAGGTACAGCACCGGGTACGTCCGTCCGGGCTGTGAGCCGAAGCCCGACGGCAGGATCAGCCGCACGGGCGCGCTGCGGCCCAGCGCGGCGGACGGGACCGACAGGTCGAGGGTGCGGGCCGTCAGACGGGTGGCGGCTCGCGCGGTGCCGGTCGCGGCGCCGAAGAGCGCGGCCAGCCCGGTGACCGCGGCGGCCTTGGCGACGGTGCGTCGGGACACTGCGGCGGTGCGGTGCGGGTGGGACATGGCGGCTCCTCGGGTTTCCGGTTCAGCGGACCTGCTCGGCGAACTCCCGCCGCAGCCGGGCGGCGAGCTCGTCGACGTGGGGCGGGTCGAGGAGCGACAGATGGTGCCCCGCGACCGGTACGACGGTCAGCCGCGGACAGACCTCGTCCCAGCCGAGCGCCTCGTCGTCGCGTTCGTAGGCCGGGTCGCGCACCGTGTGCGGCGCGGGCTCGGTCGCCCGGTACAGCACCACCCGGCCGTCGTAGCGCCGCGGCCGGTGCGCCTCGCCGATCCTCAGGTCGAGATAGGAGGCGCGCTGATGCTCCAGCGCGGCGGCCGGCACCTCGGCGGCCTCGCGCAGGGCCCGCAGCACGGTGTCGATGCGCTCGCCGTCGTCGTCCAGCGCGACGAGCTCGTCGTACGGCAGGTCGAGGCGCACCCCGTAGACGTCCGCGACGTGGGCCGCGAAGCCCGTGAGGTGGGCGCGGATCCGGCCGGGCCGGGGCAGGGGCCGTACGGAGTCGATGAGCACCACCAGCTCCACCTCGCGCCCGGCGGCCACCAGCTGCCGCGCCGTCTCCTGTGCGACGAAACCGCCGAAGGACCAACCGCCCAGCAGGCAGGGCCCGTTCGGGTGGGCGGCGGTGATGGTCTCGGCGTAGCGGCGGGCCTTCTCGGTGACCGTGCAGGCCTCCTCGATCCGGTCCAGTCCGTACACCGGCCGGTCTCCGCCGAGGCGTTCGGCGAGCGTCCGGTAGACGTCGGTCGTCCCTCCGGCGGCGTGGACCAGGAAGAGCGGGGCCCCCGGGCCGGTGGCGTTCAGGGTCCGCAGGGGGCCGAACCCCCCTCCGGGGAGAGCCTGTTGCAGGCGGTCGGCGAGGTCGCCGAGCCGGGCGGCGCCCATCAGGTCGCGCAGCGGCAGTGCGGTCCGGAACTCGCGCTCCAGCGCGGTGCGGACACGGACGGCCATCAGCGAGTCCAGTCCGAGGTCGGCCAGCGGGGTGGCGGCGGTGAGGCGGCCCGGCGGATGTCCGGTGACGGCCGCGAGGTGGTGCCGCAGGCGGGCGGTGACGGAGTCGTCGTCCGACGCCGGCTCCTGCTTCGGCGCCGCCGGGACCGCCGTCCGCCCGTCCGTCCACCAGTGCCGCACATGCCGCCAGCGCGGCGCGGGCAGGTCGATGACCCGCCCGGCCGGCAGCGGCAGCCGCAGGCCCGCCGCGTGCAGGGCGCCCAACTGGCCGACGAAGGAGGCCGAGTCGTCGGCGTCGCGGCGCAGCGTGCCCAGGGCCAGGGCGCCCGGCGCGGTCCCGGTGAGGGCCCGCAGCAGGACCGGGTGCGGCGAGATCTCCACAAAGGCGGTGTGACCGTCGGCCGCGGCTGCCGCGACGGCCCGGTCCAGGCGGACCGGCCGCCGCAGGTTCGCGACCCAGTGGGCGGCGTCGAAGACGCTCTCCTCGCGCGGGTCGTCGAGGACGGTGGAGTAGACCCGCACGCGAGGCCGTCTGCCCTGGACGTCGACCAGCGACTCGGCCAACTCGGGCAGCAGTGGGTCGACTTGAGGGGAGTGCCCGGCGCCGACGACCTTCATCGCCCTGGCCGCGCGCCCCTCGTCCCGCAGCCGCCGTACGAGCCGGGCCACCGCCTCCTCCTCCCCGGTGACGACCTGCTGGCCGGGTGAGGAGTGCACGGCGACATGGACACCGGGGAAGTCCCTTGGCAAGTCGTCGACTTCGGTCTCGTCGAGGTCGACCACGGCCATCGCGCCGCCCCGCAGCCGGCTGAGCAGCCGCGCCCGTACGGCGACGATCCGCGCCCCGTCCGACAGCTCCAGGGCCCCCGAGCACACCGCGGCGGCGACCTCGCCCATGGAATGGCCGATGACGGCGACGGGCTCGACGCCGTGGGCACGCCACAGCTCGGCGAGAGCCACCTGAACCCCGAACAGCACGGGCTGGGCGACTTCCAGGCGCCCCAGTTCACCGCCCGAGGCGAGGTGGTCGTACAGGGAGAACCCGCACTCTGCGGCCAGTTGGGCATCCGTCTTCTCCACGGCGGCGGCGAAGGCCGGTTCCTCGGCGAGCAGCCGGCGCCCCATGCCGGCCCACTGGCTGCCGTACCCGGAGAACACCCACACCGGCCCGCGCCCGATGCGATCCCGGTCCTCGGTCACCACCCCGTGGTGCGGCCGTCCCGATCCCAAGGCGCCGAGCGCTTCGGCGAGTTCGGCGCGGTCGCGAGCGACGACCGCGGCCCGTACGGGCCCTCGGCCGGTCCGCCCCGCGAGCGTGCGCGCGACGTCGGCCGGGTGCGCGCCGGCGCCGGCGGGGGTGTGCAGCCAGTCGGCGAGGCGGGAGGCGGTGTCCCGGACCCGTTCCCCGTCGACGTCGGACAGCACGTACAGCCGGGCCGCCGGGTTCTCGGGGGGCGGAGCCGGGGCGGGCCGCCATTCCTCCAGTACGGCATGGGCGTTGGTGCCGCCGAACCCGAACCCGGAGACGCCCGCCACGGCCGTTCCGCCGTAGCGCGGCCAGGGCTCCGGCTCGGTCACCACCCGCAGCCGTGTGCCGTCCACGGCGCTGCCGTTCGCGCAGTGCAGGGACGGCGGGACGATGTCGTGGTGCAGGGCGAGGACGGTCTTGACCAGCCCGGCGATGCCCGCGGCCGACTCCAGATGGCCGAGGTTGCCCTTGACCGAGCCCAGCAGCAGCGGCTGGTCGGGGTCGCGGTCCGCGCCGAGGACCGCGCCGAGCGCGCCCGCCTCGATCGGGTCGCCGAGCGGGGTGCCGGTGCCGTGCGCCTCGACGTGGTCGACGTGCGCCGGAACGGCACCGGCCCGCGCGTACGCGGTGGTCAACAGGGCTTGCTGGGCGGCCGGGTTGGGAGCCAGCAGGCCGTTGGAGCGGCCGTCGGAGTTGACGGCCGTGGCCCGGATGACGGCCAGCACGCGGTCGCCGTCCCGTTCGGCGTCGGACAGCCGTTTCAGCAGCACGGCGGCGCAGCCCTCGCCGCGTCCTATGCCGTCCGCCGCCGCGGAGAACGGCTTGCACCGCCCGTCCGGGGCCAGGGCACCCGCCCGCCGGAACGCGACGGTGACGGTGGGGGACAGCAGCAGGTTGACGCCGGCGGCGATCGCCGCGTCGCTCTCACCCGTCCGCAGGCTCACACACGCGTGGTGCACGGCGACCAGCGACGAGGAGCAGGCGGTGTCGACGGCCATGCTGGGTCCCCGGGTGTCCAGGACGTACGCCAGCCGGCCCGCGGTGACACTGAGCGCGGCGCCCGCCGGGGCCCACGGGTCGACCGTGCCGGAGTCGGCGCCGGTGAGCCCGCCGTACTCGGGCGCCGACACGCCCACGAAGACACCGGTGTCGGTGCCGGCCAGGGCGGCGGCCGGGACGGCGGCGTGGTCGAGCGTCTCCTGGACCACCTCCAGCAGGATGCGTTGCTGCGGGTCCATCACGGCGGCCTCGCGCGGGGAGATGCGGAAGAAGTCCGCGTCGAACCCGGCGATGTCGTCCAGGTAGCCGCCGTAGGGCAGCGCGTCGGCGGGCGGGAAGGCGGTGAAGTCGCGCCACCGGTCCTCGGGCACCCGGCGGATCGCGTCGACACCCTCGCCCAGCAGCCGCCAGTAGTCGTCCGGACCGTGCACCCCGCCCGGCAGCCGGCAGCCGACACCGATGACCGCCACGGGCTCCCCGGCGATCACCGGCCGTGGAGCCGGCACGGTGGCGGCCCCCCGGGCCGGCGCGGCGGCGGTCTCCCGCGGGGCGCACAGGCGCGCCACCAGCGCCTCCCCGGTGGGCGCCTCCCACACCAGCGTCGCCGGCAGCTCACGCCCGGCCAGCGCCGACAGCTCGCCGGCCAGGGTCACCGCGTCCCGCGAGGACATGCCGAGATCCGCCAACGGCCGGTCCATCGGGGCGTGTTCGACCGCCGTGCCGCCCCACTCGGCCACCCGGCGGGCGATCAGCCGGCGCACCGCCCGTTCGTCGACGGCGCTCACCGCGCGTCCTCGGCCGGGTACGCGCCCGCCAGATAGCGCTCGCGGGTCAGCGCCCGCGACACCTTGCCGCTGGAGGTCCGCGGCACGGTGCCCGGTGGCACGAGGACGACGTCGGCCAGCCGCAGCCCGTGCCGGGCCGACACGGCCGCGCGTACGGCACCCACCAGGGCCGGCACGTCGATCTCGGCGAGGGACGTGCCCCGCACGTGTTCGGCGACGACGACCACCCGCTCGCCCGAGGCGCCCGGTGTGCCGAAGGCGGCGAGCCGGTCGGGCCGCAGGGCCCGGTGGGCCTCCTGGGCGGTGGCCTCCACGTCCTGCGGGTAGTGGTTGCGTCCGTCGACGACGATGAGGTCCTTCAGCCGGCCGGTGACGATCAACTGCCCGTCCAGCACGGTCCCGAGGTCCCCGGTGCGCAGCCAGCCGTCGGGGCCGAAGACGCGGCGGGTGAGCTCCGCCTGGTTCCAGTAGCCGCGTCCGACGTTCGGCCCCTGGACGCGGATCTCGCCGACCTCGCCCTCGGACAGGACGGCGTCCGTCACCGGATCGGTGATGCGCACCCGCTGGCCCGCCGGGGTGCCGCAGCCCGCCAGCAGCACGGCCCTGGGGTCGTCGGGCCGCGCGGGCAGCGCCTTGCCGGTCGCCAGGGCGTCCCGGTCGAGGGCGAAACGGTGCGGGGGTTCGCCGGGCCGGGCGGCGCTGACGAAGACGGTGGCCTCGGCCAGCCCGTACGACGGGCAGTGCGCCGCCGGATCGAGCCCCTGGGCGGCGAAGGCGGCGTGGAAGCGTTCCGCGGTGCCCGGGCGGACCGGCTCGCTGCCGTTGATCAGCGCGGCGATGTCCCCCAGCCGCAGATCCGCCTTCTGCGCGTCCGTGACGGCGGCGGCGCAGTAGTCGTAGGCGAAGTTGGGTGCCGCGCTCACCGCGCGCGGATGCGCGCTCAGCAGGCGCAGCCAGCGCACCGGCTCGTGCAGGAACGCCACCGGGTCCATCAGCACCGAAAGCTGCCCGCGCACCACCGGGGCGGCCACGCTCAGCACCAGCCCCATGTCGTGGTACAGGGGCAGCCAGCCCACGCAGGTCACCGGGTGGGTGTCGGCGCGGTAGGCGCTCAGTGCCTGGCGGGCGTTGGCGACGACGTTGGCGTGGGTGATCTCCACGCCCGCCGGGGTGCGGGTGGAGCCGGAGGTGTACTGCAGGTAGGCGACCGCCGACTCCCGGGGCGGCACCGGCCGCCGTCCGTCGGCGGCCGTGTCGGGCACCTGGTCCGCGACCACGACCCGGGCCGGGGTGTCCGCGCAGAAGTCCCGCACCATGTCGGCGGCCGGGCTCGTGGTCACCACGACCGCCGGACGCGCGTCGGCGAGCACCGCCGCGAGCCGGTCGCCGTGCCCGGGCAGGTCCGGCGGATACAGCGGTACGGCGACCAGACCGGCCGTGAGCGCGGCGAGGAAGGCGGTGACGTACTCCGTGCCCTGCGGACACAGCAGCGCCACCCTCGCGCCGGGTTCGGTGTCCTCGGCGAGCCGGGCGGCCAGGGCGCGCACCCGCAGGTCCAGGCGCCGCCAGGTCAGCGTGCGGTGGACGCCGCGGGAGCCCGGCGCGGGGTGGTCGACGAAGGTGAACGCCCGGCGGTCGGGGGTGGTCTCGGCCCAGTGCCGCACATGTTCCGGCAGGCTGCGGTGGGCGGGCACGAGCGGGGGACGGCGGCTGTCCATCGGGCATGGCTCCTGACGTGGTCGGCGTGTGGGGCGCGGCGGTGGGAGCGGTGCGCAGGGTCAGAGGGGGCGGAAGGTGCAGAAGGTTCAGAGAGGGATGTTGCCGTGCCGGCGCTCCGGCATCGGGGCACGCTTGCCGCGCAGGGTCCTGAGCGCGCGGCACACCTGCTCGCGGGTCTCGCGCGGGGCGATGACCGCGTCGACATAGCCGCGCTCTGCGGCCGCATACGGGGTGCCGTGGGTGCTCTCGTACGCGGCGACGAGCCGGGCGCGCAGCGCCTCGGGGTCGGCCGCGGCGGCGAGTTCACGCCGGTGCAGGATGCCGACGGCGCCCTCGGCGCCCATCACGGCGATACGGGCCGTGGGCCAGGCTAGGTTGACGTCGGCGCCCAGGTGCTTGGAGCCCATCACCGCGTATCCGCCGCCGTATGCCTTGCGGACCACGACGGTGACCTTGGGCACGGTCGCCTCGGCGTACGCGTACAGCAGTTTGGCGCCGCGGCGGATGATCCCCGCCTGCTCCTGGCGGACGCCGGAGAGGTAGCCCGGCACGTCGGCGAAGGTCAGCAGCGGGACGCCGAACGCGTCGCAGAACCGTACGAAGCGGGCGGCCTTCTCCGAGGCGTCGATGTCCAGCACACCGGCCGCGTGCAGGGGCTGGTTGGCGACGACGCCGACGGTGCGGCCCTCGACCCGGGCCAGCGCGCAGATGATGTTGGGCGCGAACAGGGCCTGGACCTCCAGGAGTTCGCCGTCGTCGACCACCGTCTGCAGGACGTCCCGCATGTCGTAGGCCTGCCCCAGCCGGTCGGGCACGACCTCGTCCAGCCAGGCGCCGTCGCGCGCGGAGCCAGGGGCGTACTCCGGTGGCCGTTCGAGGTTGTTGGCCGGCAGGTACGACAGCAGGTCGCGCACGGTGTCCAGCGCGTCCTCCTCGTCGGCGGCGAGGAAGTGCGCGTTGCCGTTGACGGTGTTGCTGGCGCGGGCGCCGCCCAGTTCCTCGGCGCTGGTGCGCTCGCCGGTGACCGCCTCGATGACGTCGGGGCCCGTGACGAACATGTGGGAGGCGCCGTCCACCATCACCGTGAGGTCGGTGATGGCCGGGGAGTAGGCGGCGCCTCCCGCGCAGGGACCGAGGACGACGGAGATCTGCGGGATGACCCCGGAGGCGCGGACGTTGCGGCGCACCAGCTCGGCGTAGAGAGCGAGGGAGGCGACGCCCTCCTGGATGCGGGCCCCGCCGCCGTCGTTGAGCCCGACGACCGGGCAGCCGATCTTCAGGGCGAGGTCCATCAGGGCGACCGTCTTCTCGCCGAAGGACTCGCCCATGCTGCCGCCGAAGACAGTGGAGTCCTGGGCGAACACGCAGACGGGACGGCCGTCGACGGTGCCGTGGCCGGTGACCACCCCGTCCCCGTACGGGCGCCGGGCACCGTCCCCGGCCCGGCGGGCCCGCACGAACAGACCGGTCTCGGTGAAGGAGTCCGTGTCCAGCAGCCGTTCGATCCGCTCCCGCGCACCCAGCCGCCCCCGGCGTCTCGCGCCGCCCGGGGCCACCGCCCGCACCCGACGGCTCTCCAGTTCGGCGAGCCGTGCGGCGGTGCGGTCGGGGGCGTGCGCCGCCGTGTCCTCGGCCCGGGATGTCGTCGCCTCTCGCGTCACAGCCACCTCCGAAGTGGCTTTCGAATATGGCAGCGAGACCACGGTGAGGGAGGTGGTTGAGTTTTCTCTTTGCGGGAGTTGAGTGCCCGGGGAGCGCGGTTAGTGCGGCGGTGACAAGGCGGGGCGCGTCAGGGCTCGCGGTGCTCGTGCGCCGCGAGTTCCAGTGCCTCCGCCTCCGCCTCGGCCACCCGCTGCTCGGCGGCCACGTCGATCGAGCGGGTCAGCCACCAGTACAGCACCGCGGAGACCGGCAGTCCGACGAACAGCGAGATGTCGGCGCCGTCGAGGGCGTCGGCGACCGGGCCGGTGTAGAGGGTGCCGACGGAGAAGAACGGGACCATGACGGCGAAGCCGACCAGGTAGGCGATGATGCCGTGCCAGCCCCAACGGCCGTACATGCCGCGCGGGTTGAAGATCTCGGCGATGGCGTAGTGGCCGCGGCGCACCACGTAGTAGTCCATCAGGTTCACCGCGGTCCACGGGATGAAGAGATAGAGGACCAGCAGCAGGAAGTTGTTGAAGTTCTCCAGGAAGTGGGAGGTCGCGGCGAGCGCGCCGACCAGGGAGAGGGCCGCGGTGAGGCCGATGGTGACCAGACGGACGGCGAGGGTGGGCCGCACCCGCTTGAAGGAGTCGATGGCGCTGATGAGGGTGAGGGAGCCGCCGTACATGTTCAGCGCGGTGACGGAGATCAGGCCCAGCGCGGCGAACAGCAGCACGATCGCGCCGAAGCCGCTGAACACCTTGTCGCCCGCCGCGTTGATCGACCTGATCGTGTCGAAGTCCTTGCCCGCCCAGGCGGCGAGCAGGGCGCCGAGGACCATCAGCCAGATGCCGCCGAGAGCGGAGCCGAAGTAGGTCCAGTAGAAGGTCTTGCGGACGGTGACGTCCGGCGGCAGGTAGCGGGAGTAGTCGGAGACGTAGATCGCCCAGCTGATCTGGTAGCCGGCGACCACGCCGAACTGCGCCAGGAACGGGGTCCACTTGAAGGCGCCGAGGTCGAAGGAGCCGGCCGGGTAGTGCAGGGTGAAAAGGACTCCGACGGTGAAGATCCCGAAGACGACCAGGAAGGTGTACGTCAGGAAGCGTTCGGCCTTGTGGATGATGTCGTAGCCCACCAGCGCGATCACGAGGGCGAGCACGGTGACCACGACCACCCACAGCTTCACGCCGCCGTGCACGGTGGAGTGCATGGCCTCGCCCGCGAGGATCGTGTTGAAGACGTTGAAGCCCGCGTACTGGACGTAGGCGAACAGCCAGACCAGCAGGGCGCCGACATAGCCGAACTGGGGCCGCGACTGGATCATCTGCGGCAGGCCCAGCTGGGGCCCCTGGGCCGAGTGGAAGGCCATGAAGAAGGTCCCGAGGACCGTGCCCGCCACGATCGCGATCAGCGACCAGACGAGATTGCCGCCCTCGGTGATGCTGATCAGACCCACGGCCAGCGTGGCGATCTGGGCGTTCGACATGAACCACAGCGGGCCGAGGTGCCACAGCTTGCCGTGGCGCTCGTCCAACGGGACGTAGTCGATGGAACGGATCTCCAGGCCCTGCACCCGGGGTTCCGACGTTGTGGTCACGGCGCCTCCAGAGAGCAGATCCACCCCTGTGGCCGGATTCATTCCCTGGAATTGTCTGGCCAAAGGTGGCATTGCCGACCCTTGACCAGACGGGTTCCCAGGTCAGGCCGCCGGACTCGGGAAGGTCGGGTACTCCACGCCCGAGACGTGCTGGACGACCCGGATCACCTGGCAGGAGTAGCCGAACTCGTTGTCGTACCAGAGGTAGAGGATGGCGTTGTCGCCCTCCACCTTGGTCGCGCCGGCGTCGACGATGGAGGCGTGCCGCGAGCCGATGAAGTCGCTGGAGACCGCGTCGGGTGCGGTGGTGAAGTCGATCTGGCGCTTGAGCGGCGAGGTCAGCGACACCTCGCGCAGGTAGTCGAGGACCTCCTCTCGGTCCGTCTCCCGGGCCAGCTGCAGGTTGAGGATCGCGATCGAGACGTCCGGGACCGGGACACGGATCGAGCTGCCGGTGATCCGCGCCTTGAGGTCGGGCAGCGCCTTGGCCACCGCGGAGGCGGCGCCGGTCTCGGTGATGACCATGTTCAGCGGCGCCGAGCGGCCGCGGCGGTCGGCCTTGTGGTAGTTGTCCAGCAGGTTCTGGTCGTTGGTGAACGAGTGGACCGTCTCCACGTGGCCGCGCAGCACGCCGTACTCGTCGTCCATGGCCTTCAGCGGCGGCACGATCGCGTTGGTGGTGCAGGACGCGCAGGACAGGATCTGCTCGTCCGGCTTGATCGTGTCGTGGTTGACGCCGTGCACGATGTTGGGGACGTCGCCCTTGCCCGGCGCGGTCAGCACGACCTTGTCGATGCCCGGACGCAGGTGCTGGGACAGGCCCTCGCGGTCGCGCCACTTGCCGGTGTTGTCGATGAGGATCGCGTTGCGGATGCCGTACGCGGTGTAGTCGACCTCGGAGGGGTCGTTCGCGTAGATCACCTTGATCGCGTTGCCGTTGGCGAAGATCGTGCTCGACGCCTCGTCGACGGTGATGGTGCCCTGGAACTGCCCGTGGATGGAGTCCCGGCGCAGCAGCGAGGCCCGCTTGACGATGTCCTGCTCGCCGCCGCCGCGCACCACGATCGCGCGCAGCCGAAGGCCGTTGCCCGAGCCCGACTTCTCGATGAGCAGCCGGGCCACGAGCCGGCCGATGCGGCCGAAGCCGTACAGGACGACGTCCCGGCCCTCGCCGCGCTGGATCTTGTTGGCGCCGGTGGCACCCGCGACCGCCTCGGCGGTGAACGCCTCCACCGTCAGACCGCGGTCGTCGCTGCGGTAGGTCGCGGCGAGCATGCCGATGTCGATCTGGGAGGGGCCGAGGTCGAGCGCGGTCAGCGCCTGCAGGAACGGCATGGTCTCGGTGACCGACAGCTCCTCGCCGGCGATCTGCCGGGCGAAGCGGTGGGTCTTGAGGATGCTCACCACAGACTTGTTCACCAGGGAGCGGCTGTGCAGCAGGACGGTGACGTCCCGCTCGCGGTGCAGCTTCCCGATGAGGGGGATCATCGACTCCGCGATCTCCTCGCGGGTCTTCCAGTTGGTGAACGAGTCGTCGTTGACAGCAGTCACGGATCCATCTTTCGAGCTAGGCGGCGCTCATATGTTAAACCCTGGTTGATCGATCGTTTGAGCGGGGTTCGTCACATCCGCTTCCCTCGGACATCGAGACGATCCGGCCGCCCGTCCGTACCTGACGGGCATGGGGCACGCCCGCCCCGCCACCGCTCCGATCGAGGGACGAACTCCATGAACGCAACCGCAGCCATCGGCGTGACCGGCCTGGGCGTGATGGGCCGCAACCTGGCGCGCAACTTCGCCCGCAACGGATACACCGTCGCCGTCCACAACCGCTCGGCCAGTCGCACGCGCGCGCTGATGGAGGTGTACGGCGACGAGGGCGCGTTCGTGCCCGCCGAGACGGCCGAGGAGTTCGTCGCCGCCCTCGAACGCCCCCGCCGCCTCATGATCATGGTCCAGGCGGGAGCGGCCACCGACGCCGTCATCGACGAGTTCGCCCCGCTCCTGGAGCCCGGCGACATGATCATCGACGGCGGCAACGCCCACTACTCCGACACCCGCCGCCGCGAGGCCGCCCTGCGCGAGCGCGGCATCCACTTCGTCGGCACCGGCGTCTCCGGCGGCGAGGAGGGCGCGCTGGAGGGGCCGTCGATCATGGTCGGCGGCTCGGCGGAGGCGTACGACGTGCTCGGGCCGATGTTCGAGAGGATCAGCGCGAAGGTCGACGGCGAGCCCTGCGCAGCCCACATCGGCAGCGACGGCGCCGGGCACTTCGTCAAGATGGTCCACAACGGCATCGAGTACGCCGACATGCAGCTCATCGCCGAGGCCTACGACCTGCTCCGGCAGGTCGCCGGATACACGCCCGCCGAGATCGCGGACGTCTTCCGCCGCTGGAACCGGGGCCGGCTCGGCTCCTACCTGGTCGAGATCACCGCCGAGGTCCTCGCCCACACCGACGCCGAGACCGGGGCCCCCTTCGTCGACATCGTCGCCGACGCCGCCGGCCAGAAGGGCACCGGGCGCTGGACCGTGCAGACCGCGCTGGACCTGGCCTCACCGGTCACCGCGATCGCCCAGGCCACCTTCGCCCGCGCCGCCTCCGGCCAGAGCGAACTGCGCGCCGCCTACGCCGGGCTGCCCGGCGGCACCCGGCCCGCGCTCAGCCGTACCGAGGCCGAACGCTTCACCTCCCAGGTCGAGCACGCCCTGTACGCGTCCAAGGTCATCGCCTACGACCAGGGGCTGAAGATGATCCAGGACGCGGCCGCCGAGTACGGCTGGAAGATCGACCTCGGCACGGTCGCCCGGATCTGGCGCGGCGGCTGCATCATCCGCGCCTCCTTCCTCGACCGCATCCGCGTCGCCTACGCCGCCGACCGCGAACTGGTGAGCCTGCTCGGCGAGATGGAGTTCGCCATGGAGATCACCGACGCGCAGGTGCCCTGGCGGGAGACCGTCGCCTCCGCCGCCCGCCGCGGCATCCCCGTCCCCGCCTTCTCCGCCGCGCTCGCCCACTACGACACCCTGCGCGCCGACCGCCTGCCCGCCGCCCTCCTGCAGGGCCAGCGCGACTACTTCGGCGCCCACACCTACCTGCGCACCGACCGCCCCGGCGCCTTCCACACCCACTGGGCCGCGCCCGACCGGTCCGAGACCCCCGCCTGACCCACACCGCCGTGACCCCCGGGCGGAACGGGTCGTTCCGCTCTGTGTGATCCACATCAAGCGCGGACTCCTCACGGCCGCCGCGGCGCTCGTCGCCCTGGCGGCCCTGACCGCCCCCGCCGCCCACGCGACCGACGACGTCCCCTGCCGCAGCCCCGTCAAGCGGGACCTCGCCGACCCCCTCTCCGGCCGGGTGTGGCCGGGCACCACCGTCATGTACTGCAACCTCACCCGCGGCCATGTCCCGGTGTTCGCCTCGCGCTCACCGGGCGCCCCGGTCGTCGGCCACCTGGAACAGGGCGGCGCGGCGAACTGGTTCGTCACCGAGACGAGGGGCCAGACCTTCAGGGACGGCGCCGCCGAGAACCACTGGTGGGGCAGCACCATGGCGGACAACGGCCGCTGGGGCTGGGTCCCGGAGGTCTACTTCGCCGGCGGCGAGAACAACGAGGGCGACGCGGGCCTGCTCATGCCCGGCGGCTACACCTGCGCGAAGGTCTGCGCACCGCTGCCGTTCTGGGCGCGCTGAGGCTCCCGGGCCACCGGTCGGGCAGAATCACCCCACGCGGTCCCGGGGCCGGCCCGGCCGGGTGGGACCCATTGATCATTGACGGCCGACCGGACCCCACTTAGCCTCCAGCCATCACGTGCGGAACACGGGAGGTCGTCGATGGCAGGGTCCCCGGACAACGCCGAGGGCAGAGCGGCGGCCCGGCAGCTCCAGGTGGAGACGCACGGGCTCGACGTGATCGGCGACGCCGAGCGCAAGGGCACACCACGCACCCTGTTCTGGCCCTGGTTCGGCGCCAACGTCTCCATCCTCGGACTCAGCTACGGCGCCTTCGCGCTCGGCTTCGGGATCTCCTTCTGGCAGGCACTGATCGCCGGCGTCGTCGGCATCGTCTTCTCGTTCCTGCTGTGCGGCTTCATCGCGGTCGCCGGCAAACGCGGCTCGGCGCCGACGATGGTCCTCGGCCGGGCCGCCTACGGGGTACGCGGCAACCGTCTGCCGTCGGTGATCTCCTGGGTGCTCACCGTCGGCTGGGAGACCGTGCTGTGCGCGCTGGCCACCATGGCCACCGCCACCGTCTTCTCCCGCCTCGGCTGGGGCGGCGGCACCGAGACCAAGGTGGTCGCCCTGGTCCTGGTCGGCGCGCTCACCGTCGTCGGCGGGGTCATGGGCTTCGACCTGATCATGCGGCTGCAGACGGTGATCACCGTGGTCACGGGCGTCCTCACCGTCGTCTACGTCGTCCTCGTCGCCGACCACGTCCACTGGAGCACCGTCAGCGCGATCCCGGCGGGCTCCGCGCAGGAGTTCATCGGCGCGCTCGTGTTCATGATGACCGGCTTCGGCCTCGGCTGGGTCAACGCCGCCGCCGACTACTCCCGCTATCTGCCGCGCCGCTCCTCCAGCCGCGGCGTGATCGGCTGGACCACCTTCGGCGCCTCGGTGGCCCCGCTGCTCCTGCTGGTCTTCGGCCTGCTGCTGGCGGGCTCCTCCGACAAGCTCGGCACCGCGGTCGCCGCCGACCCCATCGGCGCCCTCACGATCCTCCTGCCCACCTGGTTCCTGGTGCCGTTCGCCGTCGTCGCCGTCCTGGGCCTGGTCGGCGGCGCCGTCCTCGACATCTACTCCTCCGGCCTCGCCCTGCTCTCCGCGGGCCTGCGGATCCCCCGCTACCTGGCCGCCCTCGTCGACGGCGTCCTCATGATCGCCGGCTCCGTCTACATCGTGTTCGTCGCCGACGACTTCCTCGGGCAGTTCATGGGCTTCCTCACCACCCTGGGCGTCCCCATCGCCGCCTGGTGCGGCATCATGCTCGCCGACCTCGCCCTGCGCCGCCGCGACTACGACGAGACCGACCTCTACCGCCCCACCGGCCGCTACGGCGACATACCGCTCACCCCGTTCCTGCTCACCGTCGCCGCCACCGCTCTCGGCTGGGGCCTGGTCACCAACTCGGCCGCCCACTGGCTCACCTGGCAGGGCTACCTGCTCCAGCCCTTCGGCCTCGGCGGCAAGACCGGCGCCTGGGCCTACGCCAACCTCGGCGTCCTCGCCGCCCTCGCACTCGGCTTCCTCGGCACCCTCACCCTGGGCCGCGCCCGCGTGCACGCCCAGGAAGCGCAGGCCCAGAGCCCGACGGACGCCGGAGCCGTCGTATGACCAGCGGACTGCTCACCGTCATCGACATGCAACGCGTCTTCGCCGAACCCGACAGCCCCTGGGCGGCCCCGCGCTACGCCGAGGCCGCGGCGGGAGTACGGCGTCTGCTGCCGGCCCACCGCGACCGGACCGTCTTCACCCGCTTCGTGGCCCCCGCGGAGCCCGAGGGCGCCTGGCGTGCCTACTACGACCAGTGGCCCTTCGCCCGCCAACCTGCGGACGCCCCGCTGTGGGAGCTCACCGACGAGTTCGCCGGCCTGGCCCCGCGCGTCCTGGACGCCCCGACCTTCGGCAAGTGGGGCCCGTCCCTCGCCGCCCTCGCTGAGCGGGAGGGCCGCCTGGTCCTGGCCGGCGTCAGCACCGACTGCTGCGTGCTGTCCACCGCGCTCGCCGCCGCCGACGCCGGCATCGAGGTACTGGTCGCGGCGGACGCCTGCGCGGGCGCCGACGACGACTCGCACGCCAAGGCGTTGCACATCATGGATCTCTACCGGCCGTTGGTCCGAGTCACCACGGTCGCCCAGCTGCTCGCGGAGGCGCAGTGAGAGCCGGAACGAACCCGAACCCGACCCCGCGACGACGCGTGGCCCTCCTCGGCGGAGGCTTCAGCACCGACGACGACGGCCTCCTGGACGACTGGATGCTGAGCCATGTGCGCACCGACTGGCCGCGCATCTGCTTCCTTCCGACCGCCAGCGGTGACGCACCCGCGTACGTCGAGCAGTTCCTCGACGCCTTCCGGCCCCGTCGACACTGCATGCCCTCCGTGCTTCCCCTGTTCCACAGGGAGTTGGACGACGAGGCGCTGCGCGCCCACCTGCTCGCACAGGACGTCGTGTACGTGGGCGGCGGCAACACCGCGAACATGCTCGCGGTGTGGCGCGTGCACGGAGTGGACCGGCTGCTGCGCGAGGCCTACGACCGCGGCACCCTGCTGTGCGGCATCAGCGCCGGTGCCAACTGCTGGGCGGAGAGCTCGCACACGGACTCCTTCGGCCCGCTGACCTTCCTGCGGGACGGACTGGGCCTGGTGCCCGGCTCGGTCTGCCCGCACTACGACGGCGAACCGGGCCGGCGCCCCTCCTACCGGTCCGCCGTCGCCGCCGGATCGCTGCCTCCCGGATGGGCGCTGGACGACGGAACCGGCGTCCTGTTCACGGACGGCCGGCCGACGGAGACGGTGACCCGCCTTCCGCACGCCCGGGTGCACCGGGTGGAACCGGACGGGCGCGGCGGCGCCGACGAACAAGAGCTGGAGTGCCGACCGCTGCCCTGAACCGCCGAGGCCGGCGCCGATCCTCCTCGATGCCGGACGGGCCGACGGGGACGTGGTGGACGGTCCGCCGTCAATTCCCCCGGTGGCAGGAATGGCCTGCCTGGGTTCGGGTACGCGAGCAGAACCGTGCCCGCGGGCGATCATGCCCCGGGCGGGCCGTACGACCGCCGCTACCTGGGGACCTTCCATGGACACACCTGCCAACGACCACACCGCCACACCGGCCCGGCAGGCGCTGGACGCGCTGGCCGTGAACACCGACGACACCGCGGCGCTGGACGCACTCGCCGGCAGCGAGGTGCTCGTGCCCGTACCCGACGACGCGAACCAGGAGGACGCCGCCGACCCCTCGGCCGTGGCGCTGCCCGTCCTGGAGCAGCCGGGCGGCGACCCGGTGGTGCCCGTGTTCACGTCGGAGGGGGAGCTCGCCGACCTGCTGCCCTTCGTCTCGCGCTACCGGCTGGTGCCGCTGGGCGCGCTCGCCTCGCAGTGGCCCGCCGACGACCTGTCGCTGACCATAGACGCAGGCTCCGACCACCCGCTGACACTCACCTCGGAGGGCGTCCGCACCCTGCTGGCCCGGCCCTAGCGCACGCGGGTGGGCCCGGCCACCGATCACGGAGGGGGAGCAGCCGGGCCCGCAGAGGTGCGGGTGTCTCCCGCTCCCGCACCCGAGGCTCACGCGGCACGGAGATCAACGGCGCCGACCCCGTCCCCTCCCGCGGGACAATGGCCGCATGAGATGGATCTCCGGCGTGGCCGGCGGGCTGCTGCTGGCGGTCATGGTCTCCAGCGTGCTGCGTACCCTGGTGGTTCCCCGAGGGCTGTACTCGACGCTGGTGTACCGGCTGTGGTGGACGCTGCGCCGGCTGCTGCGGCTCACGGCCCCGCGCGGTGACTACGGCGCCATCGACCGCGCGCAGACCTGGCTCGCTCCGCTGGTCCTGATCGGCATGCTCGCCACCTGGCTGGGCGGCGCGCTGGCCGGCTTCGGAATGGTGCTGCACGCTCTGTCGGGGCTGCCCTGGGGCAGCTCCTTCCGGGAGGCCGGCTCCAGCCTGTTCACCCTCGGCTTCGCCAGCGGCGCCCGGCTGCGGCTGTCCGCGCTGGACTTCGTCGCGGCGGCCACCGGCCCCGTCCTCATCGCCCTCCAGATCGCCTACCTGCCCACGCTCTACGCCGCCTACAACCGCCGTGAACTGGAGGTGACGCTGCTGCAGTCACGGGCCGGCGAACCGGCCTGGGGTCCGGAGATCCTGGCCCGGCAGTACCTCGTCGACACCGAGACCGCGCTGCCCGAGCTGTACCGGGCCTGGGAGCGGCTGGCCTCCGACATCGGCGAGAGCCACTCCACCTACCCCGTCCTGCTGGCGTTCCGCTCACCCCGGCCCTATCGGCACTGGCTCGTCGGCCTCATCGCCGTGATGGACGCGGCGGCCATGCAGCTGGCGCTCACCCCGCGCAGCGCCCCGCCCGAGGCACGGCTCGTGCTGCGCGCCGGGTTCACCGCCCTGCGCGACGTCGCCCGTGCCCTGCGCATCCCCTTCGACCCCGATCCCGACCCGGACGCACCGATCCAGCTCGACCCCGTCGAGTTCGAGGCCGCGGTCGCCATGCTGGAGGCGGCGGGCTTCCGCGTCGAACGCGCCACCGCCGAGGCCTGGCCGCACTTCCACGGCTGGCGGGTCAACTACGAGGCGATCGCCTACCGGCTGTGCCGCCGCTGCGACGCCGTACCGGCTCTGTGGACCGGCCCACGCGACTTCACCTCGACCCCCATCCCGCCACGCCGCCCGGCGGACCGCAGACCGGGCGAAGGCTCCTCGGGCCGGCCACCGGCAGCGGGACCGCGCGGCTGAGACCGACCGCGACGCGCGAGAGAGCGACGGGGGGTACCGGACGGCCACGCGCGAGAGGGCGACGGGGGTACCGGGCGGCCGGTGCCGTGAGCGTGTGCGGTCGGGGTGGGCCGGAGGGCGACCGTGGCAGCCGGGGGCGCCTCCGAGTCCGTCCGGCGAGTGCCGGCAACGGGGCCGCGCGGCTGAGAACGACCGCGATGCGCGAGGGGGCGATGGGGGTACCGGGCGGCCGGTGCCGTGAGCGTGTGCGGTCGGGGTGGGCCGGAGGGCGGCCGTGGCAGCCGGGGGCGCCTCCGAGTCTGTCCGGCGAGTGCCGGCAACGGGGCCGCGCGGCTGAGACCGACCGCGATGCGCGAGGGGGCGATGGGGGTACCGGGCCGCTGGTGCCGTGAGCGTGTGCGGTCGGGGTGGGCCGGAGGGCGGCCGTGGCAGCCGGGGGCGCCTCCGAGTCTGTCCGGCGAGTGCCGGCAACGGGGCCGCGCGGCTGAGACCGACCGCGATGCGCGAGGGGGCGATGGGGGTACGGGCCGCCGGTGCCGCGAGCGGCCGTGACCGCCGAGGCCGGGCGGGCGGGGTCGCCGCCGGCTCCGTCCGGCGAGTGCCGGCACACGGGGCCACATGTGGGCCGGGCCGCGGCGTGTCACTGGGCGACCGCGGCCACCAGGCAGGCGATGCCGAGGAGGAGTACGGCCGTGAGGAGCAGAGCTGTCACCGCTCACACCCGGGCGACGGCCGCGGACAGCGGGAAGGCGACGCCGGTCAGTTCCTCGGAGACGTCCCACAGACGGCGGGCGGTGACCGGGTCGCTGGCCGCCGCGGAACGGCCGACCAGGGTCGGGGCGCCGCGCATCTCACCGAGGCCGTCCGGCCCGACGTAGCTCGCGCCGGGCAGGTCCTGGACGGCGGCGAACAGGGTCGGCAGGGCGCCCGCCCTGTTGTCCTGGGCGACGAAGCGGTTGCCGACCCGCATCACGACGCGGCGCAGCGCGCTGCCGTCGTGGCTCTGGAGGTTGGTCGCGGCCCAGCCCGGGTGCGCGGCGAGCGCCCGCACGGACGAGCCCGACGCCTCGAGCCGGCGCTGCAGTTCCAGGGTGAACAGGAGGTTGGCCAGCTTCGACTGGCTGTAGGCCTTGATGGGGGCGTACTCGCCGGTGAGGTCGAGGTTGTCGAAGTGGATGCGCGGGCTGCCCGGCATCCGGTGCGCGCCGGAGGACACGGTCACCACCCGGTCGGTGATGTGCGGCAGCAGCAGGTTCGTGAGGGCGAAGTGGCCCAGGTGATTGGTGCCGAACTGCGTCTCGAAGCCGTCCTTGGTGGCGGACTCCGGGATGTTCATGACGCCGGCGTTGTTGACGAGCAGGTGCAGATCGCCCTGCCACTGCGCGGCGAACTCCCGCACGGAGGCGAGGTCGGCGAGGTCGAGGCGGCGCACCTCCACGCTGCCGTTCACGCGCGCCGCGGCGGCGGAGCCGCGTGCGGGATCCCGCACGGCGAGCACCACATGCGCGCCGGCGCCGGCCAGCGCCTCCACGGTGGCGATGCCCAGCCCGCTGTTCGCGCCGGTGACCACGGCGGTACGGCCCGTCTGGTCGGGGATGTCGCTGATGTTCCACTTGCTGGATCGAGTAGCCATGCCCGCAAATGTAGGCGCCGCCAACAATGCTGTCAATGACAACAATGGTGACGACGACAACAATGTAGGCGTCACAAACATGACCGTTACACTGAAGCCCATGCACTCCCGGACTCGCCGCTATCACCACGGAGATCTGCGCGCCGCCCTGCTGGCGCGAGCCGAGCAGACGCTCCGCGAGAGGGGGCCGGCGGATCTTTCGCTGCGTGAGCTCGCCCGCGATCTCGGCGTCAGCCACGCCGCGCCGAGCCGTCACTTCAAGGACAAGCAGGCGCTGCTCGACGCGCTGGCGCAGACCGGATTCGAACGGCTGCGGGAGGTCCTGGAGGCGTCACAGGAGGGGATCGGCGCATCCTTCGCGGAGCGTTTCGACGCGATGGTCCGCGCCTACGTCGGTTTCGCCCTGGAGAACGCCGCGCTGCTGGAGCTGATGTACTCGCTCAAGCACGCCCCGGAGGCGTCCGAGGCCCTGGTCGTGGCCACGGAGCGCTGGTCGGAGCTGCTGGAGCGGTTGATCGAGGAGGGGCAGCGCAGGGGCGAGGTGCGCAAGGGCTCGCTGGAGCGCGTAGGGAGCCCCATCTTCGCGGTGCTGCACGGCTACGCCGACCTCGCGGCGACCGGACACCTGCCCCCGGAGGTCGGCGAGACGGGACTCGACGACGTGATCGCGTTCGTGCTGCGGGGCTGCGCGCCGGACTGATCAGCCCAGCATGCGACCGAGCGCGGCGCGCTGCAGCGGCAGAACCTCGGCGTGCAGGTCGCGCCCCTTGCGGGTCAGGGCGACATATACGCCCCGCCGGTCCTCGGCGCAGACGGAACGCGCGACCAGGCCGTCCTTCTCCAGCCGGCCGATGAGCCGGGACAGCGCGCTCTGGCTGAGATGGACCCGCCCCACCAGGTTCTGCACCCGGCACTGGGTGCCCTCCTCGGGCGCCTCGGACGCGAGGATGTCGAGCACCTCGAAATCGCTCGCGCCGAGGCCGTGAGGGTGCAGCGCCCGGTCGATCTCGCACATCGTGCGCGCGTGTACGGACAGGATGTCCCGCCACTTCGCCTCGAGCCGGGCGTCTGCCGTCTTCACCGCCATACCTGCACGGTAACACCGAATCGGCCAGTTGTTGAGTGTGCAACTAGTGCGGATGCATGCGACTCGCCGGTCGTCAGGCGGCCGGGTCCTGGAGCAGCCCGATGAGGTTGCCGTCCGCGTCCTTCAGGGACGCGATCAGCCTGCCGTTGCCCACGTCGCGGACGTCCTCCAGCACCTCGGCACCCGCCTCCACCAGCGCGGCGAGCCGTCCCCGGATGTCGGAGACGTGCCAGTACGGCACCGGCCCGGTCCAACCCTGCGCGTGGCCGTTGGGGTTGAGGCCGACGTCCTGTCCGGCGTCCTTGAAGCCGACGTAGTACGGCTCGTCCGCGTAGGGCTCCGTGTCCAGCAGGGCGCTGAACAGCGCCTTCGCCCGGGTGAGGTCCTTGACGGGGTAGATGATCGTGTTCAGGCCGGCGGTCATGGCGTTCTCCTCGGCTCAGCGGTGTCACCGACGGATTTCGTCGGTGATTTCACGCTAGAGCGGGGGAGCGGACTGCGGCTTCTCGGATCCTGACCGGTTGCGATTCAGACGTCCGCCACCAGGAGCCGGTAGCCGACGTCGAGGGTGTCGAGGGTGAGCAGACCGGCGTGGCGGATGTGCCAACGCCCCGCGGCGAGGTCGTCGGCGAGCGCCGCCAGCCCGGGTGCCAGGACGTCCTCGCCGGCCTGGGCGAACAGGGAGATGCCGGCCCTGATCCATGGGTCGAGATAGGCATGGGGGCGGCGCCAGAACGCGGCGCCGAAGCCGTCCGTGCAGTCGTGCGGGACGGGCACCGGCTCCTGGCGCGCCCCGCCGAGCAGGGCGGCGAGGCGGTCGACCGGGACGGCCCGGGAGTCGTCGAAGGCGGCCGCCGCCGGCAGGTACTCGCGCACCAGCCAGAACCGCTCGCGAAAGACCCGCTGGTCCCAGGTCAGAACGACGATCCTGCGGCGGGCGACCCTGCGCAGTTCGGCGATCCCGGCCGCCGCGTCGGTCCAGTGATGGACGGTCAGCAGCGCCATGACGGCGTCGGCGGCGCCGTCCCGCAGCGGAAGACGCTCGGCCACCGCGCGCACCGCGGGCGCGCTCCCGGGCGCGCGCTGGGCCACCATCACCCGGCTGGGCTCGACGGCGAGCACCGTGCGCGCGGGCTCGTAGGAACCGGTGCCCGCCCCCACGTTGACCACGTCCGTGGCATCCCCGAGAGCCGCGTGTATCCGTGCGGCGATCCGCGGATCGGGCCGCCGGGTCCGGCCGTACGTCGTGCCGAGCGTGTCGTAGGTGGCCATGCCCCTCAGTATGGGCAGCGGCACGGCTACCGCGGCCCGGCCCGGACGCTACGTCGAGTCCCGCTTGACCAGCTCCGTCGGGAGGATCACCGCCGCCGCGTCCTCGCCGCCGATCTGGGCGAGCAGCACGCGCACCATCTCGGCGCTGATGCGGTCGTAGGGCTGCCGGACGGTGGTGAGGGCGGGGGTGGCCTCCACGGCCGCGACGGAGTCGTCGAAGCCGCCCACGGCCACGTCCTCGGGGACCCGGCGCCCCGCCCGGGCCAGCGCGGTGAGCGCGCCCTGCGCCATCAGGTCGGAGGCCACGAACACGGCGTCCATGTCCGGGGCCTGCGCCAGCAGCCGTTCGGCGCCCGCCTCGCCGCTGGCCCGGCTGTAGTCGCCGGAGACGACGAGCCGTTCGTCGATGTCGATGCCCGCTTCCCCGAGTACCTCCTTGTAGCCGGCGAGGCGGTCGACACCGCCCGGCAGGTCCAGCGGGCCGGTCACCATGCCGATGCGGCGGCGGCCCAGGGACAGCAGGTGGCGCACCATGTCCCGGGCGCCGTCCCGGTCGTCCGCAGCGACATAACTGACCTTGGAGCCGGGCCCCATGGGCTTGCCGCACTGCACGAGAGGCACCCCCGCCTTGCGCAGCTCCTCCGCGACCGGGTCGCCGGAGTGGCTGGAGACCAGCAGCACGCCGTCGACATGGCCGGCGGTGATGTAGCGCGTTATGCGGCGCCGTTCGTCCTTCGTGCCCGCCAGCATCAGCAGCAGCGGCATGTCGTGTGCCGCAAGTGCCTGGGTGCAGCCGCTCAGCAGCACGTTGAAGTTCGGGTCCTCGAAGAAGCGCTCCTGAGGCTCCGTCAGCAGAAAGCCGATGGAGTCCGAACGGCCGGTGATCAGCGAGCGGGCGTGCCGGTTGACGACGTACCCCGTCTTGCGGATCGCCGCGTTGACCGCCTCCTGGGCGGCCGGGCTGACGTAGTGCCCGCCGTTGAGCACCCGCGAGACGGTGCCTCGTGAGACACCTGCCTCGCGCGCCACGTCGTGGATCGTCGGCGGTCTGCGTCGGCCCCCCGTGTTGCTCATGGTCATGACTTTACGGCCCCGGAGAGCAGATCGAGGCTCCAGAAGCGCTGGATGACCAGGAAGAGCGCGATCAGCGGGAGCACCGCGAGGAACGCCCCCGTGATCACCAGGGTGTACAGCGCGGGCTGGTTGGAGCCCTGCTCCAGCAGCGTGTACAGACCCAGCGTGATCGGGAACTTCTCGTCGTCGCTGAGCATGATGTACGGCAGCAGGAAGTTGTTCCACACGGCAACGAACTGGAACAGGAAGACCGTCACCAGGCCCGGCACCATCATCGGCAGCGCGACCCGGGTGAAGATCCGCCACTCGCCCGCCCCGTCCATCCGCCCGGCCTCCACCACGTCCGCCGGCACGGCGGCGGAGGCGTAGATCCGCGCCAGGTAGACGCCGTAGGGGGAGAGGATCTGCGGCAGCAGCACCGACAGGTAGGAGTCGGTGAGGTCCGCCTTGGCCAGCAGCAGGTACTGCGGGATGGCGAGGATGATCGGCGGCATGAGCACGCCCGCGAGCAGGATGTTGAAGATCGTCTCGCGGCCGCGGAAGCGGTACGTCGCCAGGGCGTAGCCGCTGAACGCCGACACACACGTCGACAGCAGGGCGCCCAGACCGGCGTACAGGGCGGAGTTGCCCATCCACGTCCAGTACACGCCGTCGCGGTAGGCGTCGAGCTGCTTGATGTTGTCGGCGAAGCCGGTGCCGGGCAGGAAGGTGAACGTCGAGAACAGCTCACTGCCCGACTTCGTGGACGCGACGACCACCCACGCCACCGGCAGCAGCGTGTAGACCGCGCCCAGCACCAGGGTGAGCGTGGGGACCAGGGCGATACGGCGGCGCAGCGGCGGGCGGCTCCGGGTGGCGCCGGTGGTGCCCGCGGCCGGCGGGGCCTCTCGGACGGCGAGGGAGCTCATCGCGTGGCCTCCTGCTTCTGGCGGCGGTTCGCGGCCCGCAGGAAGCCGAAGGACAGCACGAGCGTCGCGACCGCGATGATCACGGCCTCGGCGGCGGCCTGGTAGATGTCGCCCTTGCGGAACGCGTCCTGGTAGACGGTCATCAGCGGACTCCAGGTCAGGGGCAGGGAGTTGGTGAGCGGCTTGAGGGTCGTCGGCTCGTTGAACACCTGGAGCGTGGCGATGATCGAGAAGAAGAAGGTCAGCACCAGCGACGGTGCCACCATCGGGATCTTGATCCGCAGCGCGGTCTGCAGCGGGGTGGCGCCGTCCAGCCTCGCCGCCTCGTACACCTCGGCCGGGATCGACCGCAGCGAGGTGTAGATGACGATCATGTTGAAGCCGGTGCCGCCCCAGACCGCGATGTTCGACATGGCGAGGTACAGCGGGCCGCCGTCGAGGAGGTCCGGCTGCGGCAGGTGGAACTTCTCGAGCAGGTAGTAGAAGGGGCTGACGTCCGGCAGGTACAGGAAGCCCCACATCAGCGCCGCGACGACGCCGGGGATGGCGTACGGCAGGAAGATCGCGAGCCGGGTGAAGGGCGCGAGGCGCACCCTCTCGGAGTCGAGCATCAGCGCGAAGAGGAGGGCGAGGCCCAGCATCACCGGGACGACGATGCAGCCGTAGCCCAGCACGCGCAGCGCCCCGTGCATCAGCTCACCGTCGGTCAGGGCGTCGGTGTAGTTCTCCACGCCGGCCCAGACCTCCTTCCGGGCACCCGACCCCAGGCCGAGCCCGGAGACGTGCACCTTGCGGAAGCTGAGGTGGACGGCGTAGCCGATGGGCAGCGCGAAGAACAGGGCGAAGAGGATCGTTGCTGGAATCAGGAAGGCGTACGGGGCCCCCTTGACCCCGTACGACCTCCGGCGGGCGGCGCTGGTCACTGAGAGACCCCGAAGCCCTGCTTCTTCAGGTCGGCGACCGTGGCGTCCTGCATCGTGGTCAGGGCGGCGACGAAGTCCGACTTGTTCTTGGCGGCGGCGCCGAAGGCGTCGTTGAAGGTGGTGTAGGCGACGTTCACGTTCGGGCCCCAGGCCGAGGGCGCGGTGGTCTTCGCGATCTCGGCGGCCTTGGTGTAGAAGTCCGCCTGGTTGGCGAAGTACGCCGGGGGATTGGCGAAGGCGCCGCTGGTCTGGGCGTTCGTGGCGGCAGGGTAGATGCCGCTCTCCTTGGCCAGCGCCTGCAGCGCGGAGCCGTCGGTGTTCAGCCACGCGGCGAACTTGGCGGCGGCCTCCTTGTGGGCGGAGTCGGTGGTGACAGCCGTCGAGGAACCGCCCCAGCTGCCGGTGACGTTCTGGCCGGCGGACCACTGGGGGAGCGGGGCCATGGCCCACTTTCCCTTGGTGGCGGGCGCGGCCGTGGTCAGCGTGCCCGGCGCCCACACGGCGGAGACCCAGGCGATCTGCTTGCCGGTGTTGAGCGCCTTGTTCCAGGCCGGGGTGTACATCGGCTGGTTGTCGACGGCGCCCTCCTTGACCAGGCCGCCCCAGAACTTGGCGACCTTCTGCGTCGCCGCGTCGTCGATGCCGACCTTCCACTTGTCGCCGGAGGTCGTCCACCACTTGGCGCCGGCCTGCTGGGCGAGGCCCGCGAACAGGCCCGAGTCGTTGGCGGAGAAGGTGGTCAGGTCCTTGTCCGGGGCCTTCTTCTTCAGCTGGCGGGCGACCTGTGCGAACTCGTCCCAGGTCGTCGGCACCTTCAGGCCGTACTTCTTGAACAGGTCGGCGCGGTAGTAGAACATCATCGGCCCGATGTCCTGCGGGATCGCGTACACCGCGTCCGTGCCCAGCGTGGTCTGCTGCCAGACGCCGTCGGCGAACTTGCCCTTGGCGTCGCCGACGTCCTTCGCTATGTCGGCCAGCGCGTCATTGCTGACCAGCGTCGGAAGCGCCTGGTACTCGGCCTGCACCAGGTCGGGTGCCTTCTTCGCCTTGTGCGCGGTGAGGATCTTGGTGACCAGCGAGTCGCCGGACGCCTGCTTCTTCACGGTGACCGTGATCTGGTCCTTCTTGCCCGGGCCCTTGTTCCACAGGTCCACGACCTTGTCCATGCCGGGCGTCCAGGTCCAGTACGTCAGTGAGACCGGACCGGACTCGGCCTTGCTGTCGCCGTCGGACGAACCGCAGGCGGCGAGTGCCGCGGCGCCGAGGGCGACGGCGAGGGCGGACGCTGCACTTCTGACAACGAGACGGCGGCGCTGCGCGTTGGGCATGGATCTCTCCCCTGACCTGGGTCCCCGCCCTCTGCGGGGACCTGCCGTGCGAATCACATGAGCGGGGCCCCCGCCCGTCGCGAGGACCTGTCGTGCTGCTCTGTGAGCGTTCACAGTAGAGAAACATCCCGGACACTTGTCAATGGTTGTTGCTGTGCGGTTATGTTGGGCTCGCACCGCCGAAGATGTGTGTGCACGTTCCCAAATGATCGACCAATTCGGGAGAGATCCATGCCGGAGACCAGCCCCAGGGGCCTCACCAGGCTCGCCTTCGGTGGGGACTACAACCCCGAGCAGTGGCCGGAGAGCATGTGGCAGGAGGACGTCCGGCTGATGCGCGAGGCCGGCGTCACCATGGTGAGCGTCGGGATCTTCTCCTGGGCGCTGCTGGAGCCCTCACCCGGCGAGTACGAATTCGGCTGGCTGGACCGGGTTCTCGACCTGTTGCACGCAGGCGGCGTCCGCGTCGACCTGGGCACCCCCACCGTCTGCCCGCCCGCCTGGTTCTACCGCGCCCACCCGGAGGCGCTGCCGGTCAGCCGAGAGGGCGTGCGCTTCGCGTTCGGCTCCCGCGCCGCCATCTGTCACAGCAACGCCGACTACCGCGCGGCCGCCGCCGACATCACCACCCGGCTCGCCGAGCGCTACGGCCACCACCCGGCCGTGGCCATGTGGCACGTGCACAACGAGTACGGCGTCCCGGTCTCGGCCTGCTACTGCGACTCCTGCGCCGCCCACTTCCGCCGCTGGCTCGAGGCGTCGTACGGGAGTGTCGAAGCGGTCAACGAGGCGTGGGGCACGGCCTTCTGGGGCCAGCGCTACTCGGGTTTCGAGCAGATCGGGCCGCCCAGTGCCACCCCGACGGCCGTCAACCCGGCCCAGGCCCTGGACTACAAGCGCTTCGCCGACGCCACCATGCGCGAGAACTTCCGCATGGAGCGGGACATCCTGCACCGCCTCTCGCCGGGCGTGCCCGTCACGACGAACTTCATGACCGCCCTCAGCCAGTGCGACTCCGTCGACTACTGGGCCTGGGGCCGCGAGGTCGACATCGTCACCAACGACCACTACCTGATCACCGACGGCCGCCGCACCCACGTCAATCTCGCCATGGCCGCCGACCTCACCCGCTCCGTGGCCGGCGGCGCCCCCTGGCTGCTGCTCGAACACTCCACCTCGGGCGTCAACTGGCAGCCCCGCAACCCCGCCAAGGCGCCGGGCCAGATGGCCCGCAACTCCCTGGCGCACGTCGCCCGCGGCTCCGACGGCGCGATGTTCTTCCAGTGGCGCCAGTCCCGGCGCGGCGCCGAGAAGTTCCACTCGGCGATGGTTCCGCACGGCGGCACCGACACGCGCGTGTGGCGCGAGGTCGTCGAACTGGGCGCCTCCCTGGACTCGATCGGCACCGTCCGCGGCACCCGCACCGAGGCCGACGTGGCCGTCCTGTGGGACTGGCACTCCTGGTGGGCGCAGACCCTCGAATGGCGTCCCAGCGAGGACCACGACGCGCGCGAACGCGCCGACGCCTTCTACGAGACCCTCTACGACCGCCACCTCACCGTCGACTTCGCCCACCCGGAAGCCGACTTGTCGAGATATCCCCTTGTCGTCGTGCCCGCCCTGTACCTGATGACCGAGGCCGCCGGGAACAACCTCAGGGAGTACGTCGAGAACGGCGGCACCCTCGTGGTGTCGTACTTCTCCGGCATCGTCGACGAGCACGACGGAGTCCACGAGGGCGCCTGCCCCGGTGCGCTCAGGGACGTGCTCGGTCTGACCGTCGAGGAGTTCTCGCCGCTGCTGCCGGGCCAGTCGGTGCGCCTCACCGGTCCGGACGGCTCCGAACTCGCCGGCGACGTGTGGACGGAGTTCGTCGTCCCGCGCGGCGCGGAGACCGTGTGGACGTACGCCGACGGCCTGACCGCGGGCCACCCGGCCGTCACCCGTCACCGCCTCGGCGGGGGCACCGCCTGGTACGTCTCCACCCGCCTCGCCCCCGAGGGCCTGGACGCGCTGCTCGGCCGGGCCGTCGAGGACGCCGGTGTCGCGGCTCGCGCCGACCTGCCCCGCGACGTCGAGGTCGTACGCCGCACCGGCGACTCGGGCAGCTACCTCTTCGCGATCAACCACACCGCGTCCGACGCCAAGGTGCCGCTGGAGGCGCACGGCACCGAGCTGCTCACCGGTGAACGTGCGGCGGGCCGCCTGGAAGTACCCGCGGGAGCCGTGCGGGTCGTACGACTCGACGGCTGAGCCGACTCCCCTTCGCCCGTGTGTGCCACGAGAGCCGCGGGCGGAGGGGCCCTCCCTCCGGGTGCCACCGGAGGGGCACCTCCATCGGAGGGGATCCCCCATCCCCATTCGTCGAAGGGACGACGGACGACGATGTTCCATCCCAGACGCACCCTCAGGGCCCTGCTGCTGCCGCTCGTGGCCGGGCTCGCCCTCATCGCCCTTCCCGCCACCGGCGCACACGCCGCCGCCACGCTCACCAACGGCGGCTTCGAGTCCGACGGCGCGGGCGTCGCCGCCCCCACCGGCTGGTCCGAGTACGGCGACACCGGCGCCTCGTACACCGAGTCGGGCGGCCACAGCGGGAGCTACCGGCTGTCCCACTACGCGGCGTCCGCCTACAAGGTGGAGACGTACCAGTACCTGTCGGGGCTGACCAACGGCAGCTACACGCTCACCGCCTGGACCCGCTCCAGCGGCGGGCAGAACTCCGCGTACATATCCCTGAAGAACTGCGGCGGTTCGGAGCAGAGGACCGATCTGCCGGTGTCCACCAGCAGCTGGGTCCGCATCGTCACGTCGATCAAGGTGACCGCCAACCAGTGCACCATCAGCATCAACAGTGACGCGAAGGCGGGCAACTGGATCAACGTCGACGACCTCACCTTCACATCCGGATCGACCGGTCTGTCGATCAAGGGTGCCGACATATCCTCCCTCGCCAAGAGCGAGGCCCTCGGCGGCGTGTACAGGACCGGCTCCGGCACGACCGGCGACGCGGTCACCATCCTCAAGAACGCCGGCATGAACTACGCGCGCCTGAAGGTCTGGGTCGACCCGGCCGACGGCTACAACAACAAGTCCCGCGTGCTGGCCATGGCCAAGCGCGTCAAGGCGGCCGGCATGAAGCTGCTGGTCGACTTCCACTACTCGGACAGCTGGGCCGACCCCGGCAAGCAGACCAAGCCGGCCGCCTGGTCCGGCCACACCTACAGCCGGCTCAAGACGGACGTGTACAACCACACCTACGACGTACTGAACGCACTGAAGGCGCAGGGCACCACCGCCGACATGGTGCAGGTCGGCAACGAGATCAACGGCGGCATGCTGTGGAGCGAGGGTTCCACCGACAACTGGTCGCAGCTCGCCGGCCTGCTCAACTCCGGCTACAGCGCCGTCAAGGCGGTCTCCTCCGGCACCCTGGTCGCCCTGCACCTGGCCAACGCCGGTGACGACTCCACCGTCCGCTGGTGGTTCGACAACGCCAAGACGTACGGCATCGACTACGACGTGATCGGCCTGTCCTACTACGGCTACTGGCACGGCTCGCTCGCCGCCGCCCAGACCACCCTGGACGACGTCGTCTCCCGCTACGGCAAGCCGGTGTTCGTCGCCG
Source organism: Streptomyces sp. C1-1 (assembly GCF_050214755.1). NCBI lineage: Bacteria > Bacillati > Actinomycetota > Actinomycetes > Kitasatosporales > Streptomycetaceae > Streptomyces > Streptomyces sp. C1-1. The sequence goes on from NZ_CP189826.1 coordinate 8,973,991, forward strand.
AGACGGCCTACCCGTTCACCCTCGCCCAGGACGACTCGCTGGAGAACCAGATCGACACCACCGGCGAACTGGTCACCGGCTACCCGGCCACCCAGGCGGGCCAGCTGGCGTGGATGAACGCCGTCGCGAACATCGTGGAGGCCGTCCCCGGCAACAAGGGACTCGGCGTCTTCTACTGGGAGGCCACCTGGACCGCGGTCACCGGCAACGGCTGGGACCCGACCGACTCCGCCTCCGGCAACGGCTGGGAGAACCAGGCCCTGTTCGACTACAACGACAGGGCCACCTCGGCCATGAGCTGGTTCAGCCATCGCTGAACCTGTGTGGAGGGGGCCCGGTCGCAGGGGAGCGGCCGGGCCCTCGCCCATGTTTGCGCGGCCGGGACCAACAGCCCAACCCCCACTGGGCCGTCGGGTCCCGGACAAAGGCCACCGAGTCCCGGACACGGCGGCACGTGCTGCGGGACAGTGGGAGGACGCGGTACGCGGTGGCCCGTCCGGTGAGGGGGACGAGATGCTGAGGACTCCCGGCGGCACGCTGCGTCAGGACATCCTGGAGTGGCTCAAGGACCCGGCCGCGCACTTCGCCCCGCAGCCGCACGGCGACCCGGTCGACGACGGCGTCACCGCGGACGCCGTGGCGAGCAGACTGGGCGTGCCGAGCGCCGTCGCCCTGACCCACCTCGACCTGCTCACCGACCTGGGCCTGCTGCGCACCCGCCGACGCGGGCAGCACACCTACTACCGGCGTGACGAGGTGCGCATCGCCGAGGTGGCCCGCATGTTCGAGAAGGGCTGGTAGACGCGGCAGGGAAGGGGAAGCTACACCGTCCCCCGCGACGACGGCACCGCCGACGGCCCCTGGTCCGTGCCGCCTTCGTCCTCGGGCGGCTCCTCCGTGTACCCGAACCGCTCGCACAGCAGCCGCCCGACCAGCGCGCCGCCGTACACCACGAACCCCACGCCCACCAGCCAGGACTCCACCACCAGGATGGTGCCCATGGGCCCGTAGCTGATCGCGTTGGTGATCAGCAGCGGGGTGAACACCAGGTACGAGAACCAGCGCAGGCCCACCAGACCGGCGATGGTGGCGACGGCCCCGGGCAGCAGATGGCGCCAGCGCACCTGGCCGGCGAGCAGGAAGTGGGCGCTCCACCAGAAGAACAGCAGCCCGACCGCCAGGCTGAGCGGGACGCGGGGCGTGCCGCCCAGCACACTGCGGGTCTGCACCTGCGTGTACACGTACACCATCAGCACCACCAGCCACACCACTTGGCGGTACAGCCGGTGCCACGGGCCCGCCGACGGCTTCCAGATCCGCGCGTAGCCGTTCTGCACACTGGACGCGAAGGACAGACCGAACAGGGCGAGCAGCGCCACGCTCCACGCGCTGGTGGTGCTGATGACCTTGCGCGGCGGGGTGAAGACGTGGGAGAGCGCCCGGGCGGACCGGCCCGACAGGTCCATGCCGTCCACCAGCCACAGCGCGAACCCGCCGTGCCCGAGCGGATCCGCCGCCGCGACCACGATCAGCAACGGCGCCAGCGTGACCAGGGCGAGCGTGGCGAAGCCCATGGCCCGGTGCAGCAACTCCAGTTCCGCGCCGCGCCGGTGGAGCTCGGCCAGCCCCAGCCGGTGCCACCACGCGGACGACCGTGACATGGGACCACCCCTTCTTCGTGACCGGAACACCGCTGTGCGCATGGTCCGGTGGAGACACTGGTGGCGAGTGACTGAGTGGGCAGAAAAGCCACGAGGTAAACCTGATCGAGTGACCCGCTGCCCGTCGGACGTCCGTACGCATGCCAGCATGAACTGTCCCGACCTCGACGAGGAGGTTCTCATGGACCGTCCCGCCGCACTTGTCCCGCTGAAATACGTCGCCATCGGCGGCCGAGGCCCCGAGGACGTCGTGGCCGACGCCCGCGGCCGCGTGCTGACCGGCGTGGAGGACGGCCGCATCCTGCGCATCGACGGCCTCACCGACGACTCGCCCGCCCGCGTCGAGGTGCTCGCCGAGACCGGCGGCCGGCCCCTCGGCCTCGAACTGCTGCCGGACGACGCCCTGCTGGTGTGCGACGCCGAGCTCGGCCTGCTCCGCGTCGACCTGCGCGAGGGCATCGTCCGCATCCTCGCCGACTCGGTGGCGGGGGAGCGGCTGCGGTTCTGCAGCAACGTCGTGGCGCTGTCCGACGGCAGCGTCTGCTTCACCGTCTCCAGCCGCCGCTACCCCCTGCACCAGTGGATCGGGGACATCGTCGAACACACCGGCACCGGCCGGCTGCTGCGGCTGGCGCCCGGCAGCGAGTACCCCGAAGTGCTGCTGGAGGGCCTGCAGTTCGCGAACGGGCTGGCGCTGAGCTCCGACGAATCGTTCCTGATCGTCGCCGAGACCGGCGCCCGCCGGCTCACCCGGTACTGGCTCAGCGGACCGAAGGCCGGGCGCGGCGAGCCCTTCGTGGAGAACCTCCCCGGCATGCCCGACAACATCTGGCGCGGCGCGCCCGACGGGCCCGTCTGGGTCTCCCTGGCCGGCCCCCGGATCCCCCCGCTGGACCTGCTGCACCGTGCCGCCCCCGCCGTGCGCGCCGCGGCCGCCCGCGTCGCCTTACGCGCCCCCTACCGCCCCACCGGCACCATCGGCGTCCTCGCGGTCGACGACCGGGGCACGGTCGTCCACCACCTGACCCACCGCCGCTCCGGCTTCCGCTTCGTCACCAGCGTCTGCGAGGCCGGCGGCCGCCTCGTCCTGGGCAGCCTCTCGGAGCGCGGAGTGGCGGTGTGCGAGCGGCCGGACCCGAAATGACCTCCGCGCGGCCCGGACGCTACGCTGTAGCCCGGCCGCGACCCCCTTCGCGGCGCGGCGGTGGGGCCCGCCGTACCCGAACCGCGGCACCGGTGCCGCCAACGGTCCCTACTTGCGAAGGAGCGGCGCCCGCGCACCCGGGCCCCGGCGAGTAGGAGACGTACGACCATGACCGCACCGGAAGCCGAGAGCCTGCGCGCGCCGGCCCGCACCCGGCGAGCACCGGCCTGGCGCACCCAGGCGCCGGTCCTCGCGGTGGTGGCGCTGGGCGGAGCCCTCGGCGCGAGCGCCCGCTACGCGCTCGCCCTGGGGTGGCCCACCCCGCCCGGCCACTTCCCGTGGGCGACCTTCTGGACCAACGTCGTCGGCTGCGCCGTGATCGGCGTGTTCATGGTGGTCATCACCGACGTGTGGGCCGCCCACCGGCTGGTGCGCCCCTTCTTCGGCACCGGTGTGCTGGGCGGCTTCACCACGTTCTCCACGTACGCCGTCGACATCCAGAAGCTCGTCGACGCCGGCCACCCGGTCACCGGGCTGGCCTACCTCGCCGCGACGCTGTTCGCGGCCCTCACGGCGGTGTGGTTCGCGGTCACCGCCGCCCGCCGCGTCCTGAAGTGGAGGCAGCCATGACGAGGCTGACCGGCAGCGCCCTGCGCGTGACCGTCTTCATCGGCGAGAACGACACCTGGCACCACAAACCGCTGTACTCCGAGATCGTCCATCGCGCGCACGCGGCCGGCCTCGCCGGCGCCAGCGTCTTCCGCGGCATCGAGGGCTTCGGCGCCTCCTCGCTGATCCACACCTCGCGGCTGCTGTCGCTGAGCGAGGACCTGCCGGTGGCGATCGTCGTCGTCGACACCGAGGAACGCGTCCGCGCCTTCCTGCCGCAGCTCGACGAACTCGTCGAAGAGGGACTCGTGATCCTCGACGACTGCGAGGTGATCCGGTACGTCGGGCGCGAGAGGGCGTCCGGCGGGTCGGACCGGAAGGGTAAGAAGTCGTTGTGAACTGGCTGTTGGTCGTCGCGGGCGCCGTGGTCGGCGCGCCGCTGCGCTACCTCACCGACCGCACCGTGCAGTCCCGGCACGACTCCGTCTTCCCCTGGGGCACCTTCGCGGTCAACGTCACCGGCTGTCTGATCCTGGGCCTGCTGACCGGCGCCGCGGCCCAGGGTGCCGCCGGTTCCCAGGCGCAGCTGCTCCTCGGAACCGGCCTGTGCGGAGCGCTGACGACCTACTCCACCTTCTCCTACGAGACCCTGCGGCTGACCGAGACCGGAGCGGGGCTCTACGCTGCCGCCAACGTCGTCGGAAGTGTGACGGCGGGCCTCGGCGCGGCCTTTGCCGGGGTTTCGCTCGCCCGGGCGTGGTGGGGGTAGGCGCAAGGGCCCCCGCGCACCCGTAGTAAGACTGTCTACAGCACTGTCGACCAACTCCTCAGAACTGGATCCCATGAGCGTCATCAACGTCGGTCAAGCCGCCGTCCTCGGAGTCGTGGAAGGGCTGACCGAGTTCCTCCCCGTCTCCTCCACCGGGCATCTGAAGATCACCGAGGGGCTCATGGGAATCCCCGTCGACAACGACGCGGTGGTCGGCTTCTCGGCCGTCATCCAGGTCGGCGCGATCGCCGCGGTGTTCCTGTACTTCTTCAAGGACATCGTGCGGATCTGCGCCGCCTGGGGCAGGGGACTGGTCAACAAGGAGGAGCGCTACCACCACGACTACAAGTTCGCCTGGTGGGTGATCTACGCGACCATCCCGATCGTCGTCGTGGGCCTTGCCGCCAAGCCGCTCATCGAGGGCCCGCTGGCGTCCCTGTGGGTGGTGGCCGCCTCGCTGATCGTCGGCAGCGGCGTGATGTGGGCGGCGGACCAGATGGGCCGGCACAAGCGCGGTGAGGGCGACACGACGTTCAAGGACGCGATGCTGGTCGGCAGCTCGCAGATCCTCGCCCTGCTCTTCCCCGGCTTCTCCCGCTCCGGCGCCACCATGTCCACGGCGCTGGTCCTCGACCTCGACCGGGTCGCCGCCACCCGGCTGTCCTTCTTCCTCGGCCTGCCCGCCCTCACCGGAGCAGGCATCTACGAGCTCAAGGACGCGCTCGGCGCGGGCGTGGGTGCCGCCCCGCTCCTCGTCGGCACGGTCATCTCCTTCGTCGTCGCCTACGGCTCCATCGCCTGGCTGCTGAAGTACGTCGCCAAGCACTCCTTCAACGCCTTCGTGATCTACCGGATCATCGTCGGCGTGCTGCTGCTGGGCCTGCTCGGCGGGGGCGTGATCAGCAGCTGACCCGTCCGGTCGCCCGACGCGGGGTGTGCGATCTGTTTTCAGGTCGCACACCCCGCGAATCTTTTCATTCACCTCCCTTGACAGCCCCCGTACGTCACCCGCAGGATCACTCCCGTGAACCTGTCAGACAGCAAGACAGCCAGTCAGGGTCCGCGGCGCATCAGCGCCATGGAAGCGGTCCTGGCCCATCTGCGCGCCGCCATCGAGAACGGCGAGTACGCGGTGGGGGACAAGCTCCCCTCCGAGGCCGAACTGTGCCGCGCCCTCGAGGTCAGCCGGCCCGTCCTGCGCGAGGCCCTCAGGGCCCTGCAGACGATGGGCCTGACCGTCTCCAGGACCGGCAAGGGCACCTTCGTCGTCGCGAGCGCCGTCGAGGACCCCACCTTCGGCGACTACGCCGCCAGCGACCTGCTGGAGGTGCGCCGCCACGTGGAGATCCCCGTGGCGGGCTACGCGGCCCGGCGCCGCACCCCCGAGGACCTCGACCACCTCACGCACCTGCTGGAGCGCATGGAGCGGGAGACCGACACCACCTCCTGGGTCGCCCTCGACACGCTGTTCCACCTCGCCGTCGCCCAGGCCGCCCAGAACCCGGTCTTCCGCCGGGTCATCGAGGAGATCCGCGACGCACTGGCGCGTCAGTCGGCCTTCCTCAACGACCTGGGCGGACGCCGCGAGCACTCCAACCGCGAGCACCGGGCGATCGTCGAGGCGCTGATGGACGGTTCCGAACTCGACGCGACCGACGCCATGGCGCACCACCTCGACCGCGTCGAGAACACCCTCACCGACATCGTGCGCCCCCCGCGCGCGGAAACACCCACGGAAGGCGGACCCGAGGCGTGAGCGAGCACCTCAAAGAAGAGACGCGCACACCGGCCGCACATGTCGACGCGGGCGACGCGGGCTACAGCAAGTCCCTGAAGTCCCGGCACGTCAACATGATCGCCATCGGCGGCGCCATCGGCACCGGTCTCTTCCTCGGCGCGGGCGGCCGCCTCGCCGACGCGGGCCCCTCCCTGTTCATCGCCTACGCGGTCTGCGGCATCTTCGCCTTCCTCGTCGTGCGCGCCCTCGGCGAACTCGTCCTGTACCGGCCCTCCTCCGGCGCCTTCGTGTCGTACGCCCGCGAGTTCATGGGCGAGAAGGGCGCGTACACCGCGGGCTGGATGTACTTCCTGAACTGGGCCACGACCGGGATCGCCGACATCACCGCGGTGGCCACGTACACCCACTACTGGGGCATGTTCTCCGACATCCCTCAATGGTTGATCGCATTGATCGCCCTCGCCGTGGTGCTGACCGTCAACCTGATCTCGGTCAAGATCTTCGGTGAGCTCGAGTTCTGGTTCGCGATCGTCAAGGTCAGCGCGCTGGTGATCTTCATGTGCATCGGGATCTTCCTGCTGGTCACCCAGCACCCCGTCGACGGCGCGCACCCCGGTCCGTCCCTGATCACCGACAACGGCGGCGTCTTCCCCAACGGCCTGCTGCCCATGCTGCTGATCATCCAGGGCGTCGTCTTCGCCTACGCCTCCGTCGAACTGGTCGGCGTCGCGGCCGGCGAGACCGAGAACCCCGAGAAGATCATGCCGAAGGCGATCAACTCGATCATGTGGCGCGTCGGCCTGTTCTACGTCGGCTCGGTGCTCCTGCTGTCGATGCTGCTGCCCTGGAACAAGTACACCGCCGGCGAGAGCCCCTTCGTCACCGTGCTGTCCAACATCGGCATCCCGGCGGCCGGCGGCGTGATGAACCTCGTCGTCCTCACCGCGGCCATGTCCTCGCTCAACTCCGGCCTGTACTCCACCGGCCGCATCCTGCGCTCCATGGCGATGTCCGGCTCCGCGCCGAAGTTCACCCGCGTGATGAGCCGCAGCCAGGTCCCGTACGGCGGCATCCTGCTCACCAGCGGTATCTGTGTCCTGGGCGTCGGCCTGAACTTCGTGGTCCCGGCGGACGCGTTCGAGATCGTCCTGAACTTCGCGGCGATCGGCATCCTCTCCACCTGGGGCATGATCATGGTCTGTCACCTCCTCTTCTGGCAGAAGACCCAGAAGGGCGAGCTGACCCGCCCCGGCTACCGGCTGCCGGGCTCCCCCTGGACCGAACTCGTGACGCTGGCCTTCCTCGCCTCCGTCCTGGTCCTCATGTACGCCGACGGAGGCGCCGGCCGCACCACCGTGCTGTGCCTGCCGCTGATCGTCGGAGCCCTGGTCGGCGGATGGTTCGCCATCCGCGGCCGGGTCGGCGCCCGGTCCGCACGGACCGAACCCACCACCGGAGCCGACGCGTGACCCACGCGCCGCTCCCTGACAAGAGGCAGTGATGTTCAGCAGTTCCGTCGCGGGCGCACCCCAGATCCGCGAGCCCCTCCACGCCCCCGTCGCCCACCTGATACGCGACGGGGTCGTCGAGGGCATCCACTACGGTTCCGTCGTCGTCCTCGGCGCCGGCGGGAAGGTCGACTTCCAGCTCGGCGACATCGAGGCCGCCTTCTACCCCCGCTCGGCCCTCAAGCCCGTCCAGGCCGTCGCCATGGTCCGGGCGGGTCTGCCGCTCGACGGCGAGCTGCTGTCGCTCACCGCGGCCAGCCACTCCGGCGAGGAGCGGCACCTCGCCGGGACCCGGCGCATCCTCGAACTCGCCGGCCTGACCGAGGACCATCTGCGCAACGTCCCCGACATGCCCTTCGACCCCGTCGTGCGGGACACCTGGGTGCGGGAGGGCCGGCCGCCCTCGCGGCTCGCCCAGAACTGCTCGGGCAAGCACGCGGCGATGCTGTACACGTGCGTGCTCAACGACTGGCCGCTCGAGGGTTACCTCGACCCGGCGCATCCGCTGCAGCAGGCGATCGCCGAGATCGTCGAGGACCTCACCGGGCAGCGGATCGCGCGGGTCACGGTCGACGGGTGCGGGGCGCCGCTGTTCTCGGTGTCCCTGCACGGGCTCGCCCGGGCCACCGCGCGCGTCACCACCGCGGCTCCCGGCACACCGGAGGCCCGCGTCGCCGACGCGATGCGCTCGCACGCCGAGATGGCCTCCGGCTCGGGGCGGGACGTGGCCGCACTGATGCGGGCCGTGCCGGGGCTGCTCGCCAAGGACGGCTTCGAGGGCGTCGAGGTCGCCGCGCTGCCGGACGGGCGGGCGGTGGCCGTGAAGATCGCCGACGGGGCGAACCGGGCGCGGATTCCCGTGGCCGCGGCGGCGCTGGCGCGGGCCGGGGTCGATCCGGCGGCGCTCACCGAGTTCCGGGGCGAGGCGCTACTCGGCGGTGGGCAGCCGGTCGGGTGTGTGCGGCCCGCGCGTTCGCTGGACCCCGTCGTCGTTCCGGCTTGCGCCTAGCGGGGCGGGTCGACCTGTCGATCGGCGGGTGCGGGTCCGTTGTGGCCCGTCGCGCAGTTCCCCGCGCCCCTTGTCGGGGCGCCATAAGTTCCGTACCTCAGAAAGAGGACCTTCTCCCTCATGACCAGCGTCGTCACCCGTAGCGAGCATGATCTGCTCGGCGACCGTGATGTTCCCGCCGATGCCTACTGGGGGGTGCACACCCTCCGGGCCACCGAGAACTTTCCGATCACCGGCACGCCCATCTCCGCCTATCCGCACCTGATCGACGCCCTCGCCGCGGTCAAGGAGGCGGCCGCCCTCGCCAACGAGGAGCTCGGGCTGCTGGCGCCGGAGAAGGCCGCCGCGATCGTCGGGGCCTGCCGGGAGATCCGGGGCGGCAAGCTGCACGACCAGTTCGTCGTCGACGTGATCCAGGGCGGCGCCGGGACCTCGACCAACATGAACGCCAACGAGGTCGTCGCCAACCGGGCGCTGGAGCTGCTGGGGCACGAGAAGGGGCAGTACGGGTTCCTGCACCCCAACGAGGACGTCAACCTCGGCCAGTCGACCAATGACGTCTACCCGACCGCCGTCAAGATCGCGACGGTCTTCGCGGTACGTGGACTGCTCAGGGCGATGTCCGTACTGCAGGACTCCTTCGCCCGCAAGGCCGTCGAGTTCCGTGATGTGCTCAAGATGGGCCGTACACAGTTGCAGGACGCGGTGCCGATGACGCTCGGTCAAGAGTTCTCGGCGTACGCGGTCATGATCGACGAGGACCGCAACCGTCTTGACGAGGCCGTCCAGTTGATCCATGAGATCAACCTCGGGGCCACGGCCATCGGCACCGGGCTCAACGCACCGGCCGGATACGCGGAGGCGGCCCGCCGTCATCTCTCCGCCATCACCGGACTGCCGCTGGTCACGGCCGCCAACCTCGTCGAGGCCACCCAGGACTGCGGGGCGTTCGTCCAGATGTCCGGGGTGCTCAAGCGCATCGCCGTCAAGCTTTCGAAGAGCTGCAACGACCTGCGGCTGCTGTCGTCCGGGCCGCGTGCGGGCCTGGGCGAGATCAACCTGCCGCCCGTACAGGCCGGTTCGAGCATCATGCCCGGCAAGGTCAACCCGGTGATCCCCGAGGTCGTCAACCAGGTCGCCTTCGAGGTGATCGGCAACGACGTCGCCATCACCATGGCCGCCGAGGCCGGGCAGCTGCAGCTGAACGCCTTCGAGCCGATCATCCTGCACTCCCTCTCGGAGAGCATCACGCATTTGCAGAGCGCCTGCGTCACACTGGCCGAGCGGTGCGTGGACGGCATCACCGCCAACACCGAACGGCTGCGCGCGAGCGTCGAGAACTCCATCGGCCTGGTGACCGCCCTCAACCCGCACATCGGGTACACGGCCGCCACCGACATCGCCAAGGAGGCCCTCGTCACCGGCCGCGGTGTGGCCGAACTCGTCCTGGAGAAGGGCCTGTTGCCCGCCGACACGCTCGCCGGCCTGCTGCGGCCCGAGGTCCTCGCGGGCAACGGCGCACCACTGGTCTGACCGGTCGCAGATCCGCGACGAAGCACCCTGACCGGCACGGAGGCACAATGGTGATCATGACAATGACGTCGTCCCGCGCCTTCCAGCCGGTCCTGGAGCGCATCGCCGAGGAGATGGAACGCACCCCCGGCCGCGGCCGGCCCGCCGACTACATCCCGGCGCTCGCCGCCCGGGACCCGAGCCGCTTCGGGATGGCGGTGGCGGAGCTGGACGGCACGGTGTACGGCGTGGGGGACTGGCGGGAGCCGTTCTCCACGCAGTCCATCACCAAGGTCTTCACCCTCGCCCTCGACCTGGCTCGCGAGGGCGACGAGCTGTGGGAGCACGTGGGCCGCGAACCCTCAGGCAACCCCTTCAACTCCCTGATCCAGCTGGAGTACGAGAACGGCATCCCGCGCAATCCCTTCATCAACGCCGGCGCGCTGGTCGTCACCGACCGCCTGCACACCCGTACCGGCGACGCGGCGGGCGAGCTGCTGGCCTTCCTGCGCACGGAGAGCGGCAACCCGGCGCTCGGCTTCGACGAGGACGTCGCCGCCTCCGAGGCGGGACACGGCGACCGCAACGCCGCCCTGGCCCACTTCATGGCGTCCTACGGCAACATCGACAACCCCGTCCCGCTCCTGCTCGACCAGTACTTCCGCCAGTGCTCCGTCACGGCCTCGTGCGCCGACCTCGCCCTGGCCACCACCTTCCTGGCCCGGCACGGCGTCCGCGCGGACGGCACCCGGCTGCTCACCCGCAGCCAGGCCAAGCAGGTCAACGCGGTGATGCTGACCTGCGGGACGTACGACGCGGCCGGCGAGTTCGCCTACCGGGTCGGCCTGCCCGGCAAGAGCGGGGTGGGCGGCGGGATCATCGCGGTCGTGCCGGGGCGCTGCACCCTGTGCGTGTGGAGCCCCGGGCTCGACGAGCGCGGCAACTCGGTGGCGGGGGTGGCGGCACTGGACCGCTTCACCACCCTGACGGGCCTGTCGGTGTTCTGAGCCGCAGTTCGCAGTACATCCGCAGAGCGTTGAACTCGGCGTGTTCGGAGCTGTCCGGCAGCGTCATCATCTCCGTCCGCTCGTGTGTCGTATGCCGTGGAGGCCCCTCGGCCCGGCGGAAGTCATCGCCGTGGCCACGGGATCACACGCCGGTCACATCCAGGTCCCCGACGCGAGGGCGGCGCGTCAATCTCCGGCCATCCGGCGTTGACACGCTTCCCGAGTGTTGGCCATGGCCTTTCCCGTCGATCTCCGCCGCTGCCAGGTGCTGGGGCTGGCCGGTACCGCCTTCCTCGCGCTGGGCGGGGAGACGGCCGGCGCCCTGCCCGTCGAGGAGCTGTCGGCCCCCGCGAACGTGCGCGTGGCGCTGGGGCTGGTCTGCGTGTACTTCGGTGTCGTCCTGCTGATCGCCGCCTGGCTGCTGCTGGGCAGGCTCGTGCGCGGCGCCGAGCCGCCCACGACACGGGCCCTGCTGCTGGTCCTCGCCGTGTGGGCGGCACCCCTGCTGCTCGCCCCGCCCCTGTTCAGCCGGGACGTCTACAGCTACCTCGCCCAGGGCGCCATGGTCGACGCCCACATGGACGTGTACACCTACGGCCCCGCCCACCTCGGCGGACCCCTCGCCGACGAGGTCCCCGCGCTGTGGCGGCACACGGCGACCCCGTACGGCCCGGTGTTCCTCGGCGTCGCCTCGGCCCTGACGGGCCTGACCCGCGGCGAACTGCCCGCCGGGCTGCTCGGCATGCGCCTGGTGGCACTGCTCGGAGTGGCCCTGATGGCGGCGGCGCTGCCCCGCCTCGCCCGCCACAGCGGCGCTGACCCCGCCCAGGCGCTCTGGCTCGGCGCCCTCAACCCGCTGGTCCTGCTGCACCTGGTGGCCGGCGCCCACAACGACGCGATCATGCTCGGACTGCTCGGCACGGGACTGGTGGCCGCGCTGGGCCGGTGGCCGGTGGCGGCGGCCGTGCTCGTCACCCTGGCCGCCCTGGTCAAGGCGCCCGCGGTGCTCGGTCTCGTGGCGGTCGTCGCGCTCGGTGTCCGCGCGGGCCTCGCACCGGCGCGCGCGGTGCTCACGACCGCCGCGGCCGCGGTCGCGACGACCGTCGCCACCACCGCCCTGACCGGCACCGGCTACGGCTGGATAGCGGCCCTGAAGACGCCCGTCTCCCCGCACAACTGGGCGCTGACCAGCCTGCTCGGCCGCGCCACCGCCGCCCTGCTCACCAGGGCCGGCAGCGATCTGGCCCCGCTCGCCGTCCCCGCCTGGCAGGCCGCCGGCCTCGTCGCCACCGCCGTCGCGATCCTCGTCATATGGAAGCGGCGGGGACGCCTGACCCCCGTGTACGCGCTCGGCCTCAGCCTGGCCGCGGTGGTCGTCCTCGGCCCGGCGATCCGCCCGTGGTACGCCCTGTGGGGGCTGTTCCTCATCGCCGCCGCGGCGCCCAGCACGCCGATACAGCGCCGTCTGGCGCTGGTCACGGGCGCGGTGGCGTTCCTCGCCCTGCCCAGCGGGGCGCCCGCGGGCACCGACGAACTGGTGCTGGCCGTCTCCGGCGGCCTGCTGGCCGTGGCCGTGCTGTGGCAGGTCCACCTGGCGGCGCAGGCCCCGGCCCTGGGACGCACCGCGTGAGGCCCCCCGCCACCGACCGCGGTCGGAGCCTGCTGGTCATGGCCGTCGCCGCCGCCGTCACGGCCTTCACCGCGACCGTGCCGCTGCTGCGGGACTGGTTCGACCTGCGCGTCTACTACGGCGCCGTCGACACCTGGATCCACCACGGCGGCCGGCTCTACGACTACCGGGTGCCGGGGACGACGTACGGCTTCACCTACCCGCCGTTCGCCGCGGTCGCCATGCTGCCCATGGCCCTCGTCGGACTGCGCACGGCGATCGTCCTCGCCCTGCTGCTCAACCTGGCGGCCCTCGCGCTGATCGCGCACCTGCTGACGGACGGGGCGTGGCGGCGCCTGGGCTGGTTCGGCTGCGCGCTGGGCGCCTGTCTGCTCGCCCTGTTCGAGCCCCTGCGCGACACGTTCAGCTTCGGCCAGGTCAACCTCCTGCTGCTCGCCCTGGTGCTGATCGACGCCCGGCTGCTGCGCACCGGAGACGACCGCTGGGCGGGCGCCGGCATCGGCCTCGCGGCGGCGGTCAAACTCACCCCCGCCGTCTTCATCGGTCTGCTGCTGCTCGCAGGCCGCCGAAGAGCGGCCGCCACGGCGGCTGTTGTGGCGTGCGCGGCGACCGCACTCGCCGCGTGGGTGGCCCCGGGCGCCTCCCGCTTCTACTGGACACGGGCCCTGTGGGACACCAGCCGGGTGGGCCGCATGGACTACGTCTCCAACCAGTCGCTCCAGGGCGTCCTGGCCCGTCTCGGCGTGACGGACCGCGCCGTGTGGGCATGCGTCGTCCTCGTGGTGCTCGCCGTATGGGCCCGGCGGACCCGGTCGGCTCTCGCCGCGGACGACTGGTCGGGCGCCTTCGCCCTGACCGGTCTGACCGCGTGTCTGGTCAGCCCGATCACCTGGGTGCACCACCTGGTGTGGGTGCTGCCGGCGCTCGCGGTGCTGGTCCGCGCCGGGCACCCGCGGACCGCCGGTGCCCTGTACGCGGTGATGTGCACCAGCGTGGTGTGGCTGTGGTTCGACGACGCTTCCGGCATCGACGGATTCCTGGGCGCCAACACCTACGCGTGGATCACCCTAGGTCTGCTGCTGCGGCTGCCCGTCGCTCAACCCTCCGACGAGCGCGGAACCCTGCCCCGCAGCACGAACGCCACCGCACCGGCGCCCAGCGCGGCGGCCCCCGAGATGACACCGGTCTCCGGCCATCCGGGCCCGCCCCCGGGTACGGCCACCGCGGCCACGGCGGCCACCGGCGCGGCGTGCGGACCCGGCCTGGGCCGCACCCGCAACCCGTCCAACGACCCCACCGGCGCCACCCGCCCGGCCGCCCCGAACCCCCAGTCGAGCAGCTCACGGGCCTCCTCGTAGACGGTGAACCCGCCACCGGCCTGAGGGTTCATCACCGTGACGACGAGGGTCCGCCCGCCCCGCCGGGCGGCGGCGACGAGGGTGTTGCCCGCGTTGGTCGTGTAGCCGTTCTTGACACCGATCAGCCCGCGGTACGGCTCCACACCGTCCGCGCCGGTCAGCAGCCGATTGGTGTTCCGGATGCCGTACCACCCTCCGGCGCCGTCCGGGAACTCCGCCTCGGCCGTGCCGCAGTACCGTGCGAAGTCCGCGTTGCGCAGCCCGGACCGGCCGAAGACCGCGAGGTCGTACGCCGACGACACCTGCCCCGGCGTGTCGTAGCCGTCGGGCGAGCGCACCTGGGTGTCCAGCGCGCCGAGGGCCCGCGCCTCGGCCTGCATCCGGGCGGCCGTCGTCGCCCAGCCGCCGTTGAGGGAGGCGAGGACGTGCACCGCGTCGTTGCCGGAGTTCAGGAACACCCCGCGCCACAGGTCGGCGACGGTGTACGTGTGTCCTTCGGCGACCCCGACCATGCTGCTGCCGGGCCCGATGCCCGCCAACTCCTCCTCCCGCACCCGGTGGCGGATGCCGCCCGGCAGGGTCGGCAGCACGGTGAGCGCGAACAGGGTCTTCAGGGTGCTGGCGGGCGGCAGCCTGCGATGCGCGTCGTGCGCGGCGAGCACCTCGCCGCTGCGGGCGTCGGCCACCAGCCACGACAGCGCGGAGACGTCGGGCAGCGCGGGAGCGTCGCGGTGCGGGCGCACGAGTGTGCCGTGCCGGTACAGGAGCGCCGGGCGCGGCATCGCAGCCCTCGGCCCGCCGGCCGGGCCCGGCTTCGGCGCCGCGGCCGCCGCGACGGGCGCGAGCGCCAGGACGCCCGCCACACAGACCGCGCAGGTCGCGGCAGCGGCCCGGGGCATGCGGAACGCGGCCGCCTTCCTGGGCGTGAGGAACGCGACCGCGGTTCGAGGCATACGGAAAGAGAATCCGATGGTCATATCGTCAACGTAGGAATCGGGCCGGCGTTCGGGCCGATGGCCGGGCCGGGCCGCGGTCGGGAGCACCCGGATGCCGCAGTCACCCGGAGGCGTCGGCGGTCTTCCGGTGTCCGGCCAGCCGCAGCGTCACGACGGCCGCGATCCCCGCGACGGCGCCGAAGGTGAGCGCGGCCGGCACGCCGCCGCCGAGATCGGCGAGCAGGGACACCGGCCCGCGCACGGCGGTGGTGTCGTCCATCGCCCAGTGCAGGAGCTGGCTCGCCAGCAGGCCCAGCACGGTCGCACAGACGGCGCCCGCCGCCATCGCCGGCACCGTGGCCTCGGTGAGGAGGGCAGGCAGCAGCCGCAGTGCCCACCACACCACGGCGAGCACGAGCACGTCGGCGGCCCGGTACAGCAGCCAGTCGCCCAGGGGCGTGGTCGACGGGTCGCTCCAGGCGCCCAGCAGCAGCCACTCGCGCAGCAGGTCGCCGGGCTCGGACAGCAGCCCCTCGCCGGGGAAGGACGTCTGGATCCAGGCCGCCACCGACTGGTACGACAGGACCACCAGCGACAGCGCCACCACCGCGGTTCCGGCGCTCGCCGCCAGACGGGCCGCGAGCGGCGGCACGTTCCGCCGCGGCAGCGGTTCCGCGTCGTTGTCCAGGACACGCGCCACCACGACCGCGACCGGGGCGGTCAGCAGCCCCGCGAACACCGCGACCGGACCGCCCGAGGCGATCACGCCCGCCAGCTGCGGCAGCACCCGGAAACTGCCGTGCCCCCGCGAGGCGATCAGCCACGGCGCCGACACGGTCACGGCCAGCGTCGCCGCCACCGGCGCCCAGGCCCACAGTGCGAGCAGCGTGGCCGGCGTACGGCCCTGTACGGGCGGCAGCCGCCGCAGCAGGAGCAGGGCACCGGCCAGGAAGAACACGAAGAGCGCCACGAACCTGATCTGCATCGCGGTGCGGTAGAGGTCGGTGTACGGGCCGCCGCCGCCCGCGCCCGAGAACGACCAGGGTGAGAGCAGGACTCTGAGGGCGGTCGTGGACTCGAAGTCGAACACGTTGCCCGTGCCCTGGAGTTGGAGTGCCGAGGCGCTCGCTCCCGCCCACAGCATCAGCAGGGTGAGCAGGGCGCCTCCGACCGCTGCCGGTATGAGCGCGCGCCGATATGTCATGTGCCGTACCCCCGTGTCGAACCTGTGGTCTGCATGTGCAGGTCAGCCCGAAGGATAAGGGGCGCGGTTCGTCAGCCGTTCGGCAGTGTCGGCTGGATGCGGCGCAGGAAGGCCGAGTTGTCCGGGGTGTCGCGCATGCGCTCCAGAAGGGTCTCCAGGCTCGCCTGCCCGTCCCGTGTCTGCAGGGCGCGCCGCAGTCCGCGTACGGTGGTCAACTCGGCGGGGGAGAGGAGGAGTTCCTCGCGGCGGGTGCCGGAGGGGTTGATGTCGACGGCCGGGAAGACGCGGCGCGAGGCAAGTTCGCGGCTGAGGCGCAGCTCCATGTTGCCGGTGCTCTTCAACTCCTCGAAGAAGTAGTCGTCGGCGCGCGAGCCGGTCTCCACCAGCGCGGTGGCGAGGATCGTCAGCGAACCGCCCTCCTCGGCGAGCCGGGCGGCCCCGAAGAACCGCTTCGGGCCGAGCAGCGCGGAGGCGTCCACGCCGCCGCTGAGCGTACGACCGCTCGACGCGGCCGCGTTGTTGTGCGCCCGGCACAGCCGGGTCAGGGAGTCGAGGAGGATCACGACGTCCTCGCCGGCCTCGACGAGCCGCTTCGCCCGCTCGATGACGAGTTCGGCGAGCGCGATGTGCTGCTTGGGACCCCGGTCGAAGGTGGAGGCGTACACCTCGCCGCGCACGGAGCGCCGCATCTCGGTGACCTCCTCGGGCCGTTCGTCCAGCAGCACCACCATCAGGTGGCACTCGGGGTGGTTGCCGGCGACGGCGGCCGCGATCTGCTGCAGCAGCACGGTCTTGCCGGTCTTGGGCGGCGCCACGATCAGGCCGCGCTGGCCCTTGCCGACGGGCGAGACGAGGTCGGTGACGCGCCCCGCGAGCCCGGCCGCCGGGTGCTCCAGGCGGATGCGCTGCCGGGGATGCAGCGGGGTGAGGTCGCGGAAGTGCGGGCGGCCGCGGAGTTCGTCGGGCGTGCGCCCGTTGACCCGGACGACCTCGGTGAGCGCGCGCCGGCCGTCGCGCACACCTTCGACCAGGTCGCCCTTGCGCAGGCCGTGACGGCGGATCAGCGCGGGCGGAACCGGCAGGTCGGACGGTGTGGCGTGCAGGCTGCCGGCGCGCAGGTGGCCCTTGCCGCCCGCGTCGATGTCGAGGACACCGCCGGCGACCTGGGCCTGGGGTTCTTGCCTGACAGGGGGGTGTTCGAGAGTGGTGGTCATGTTGTTCGGTCCTTTCGAGGACGAATGCCATGGGACATGCGGGAGGGAGGGGAAGGCCGCGAGAGGAAGGCGGACATGCGCATTCGGCGGCGGGAACGGCACCTCGGTGCGGGGCGGAGAACGCGCCGGTCACGAGGTGGTGGTGAGAAGCCGGTGCGCCGGCCGGAGGACGGCGGGCGGGCGGCCAACTGAAGTGGAACTGGCACCGGCGCCCTCAACGGGGCGTACACAAGTGCTAGCAGAACGGTACCACAGGGGCCGCGGGCCCAAACCGGTCGACTGCTCACCGGCGTCAACACGTCGAGGACTCCGCCTATTCCGCTCGGGGCGCAGCTGTGCATCACGGTGCCGAGCCGACGGTGCAGACCGCGTGGGCGTAGAGGACGAGCCGAGAGAGGCCGGGGCACGCGCTCCGGCCTCTCGGCACGCCCGGGTGTCGATTCGGTGCGGTCCCGTTCGTCGGTGGGGTGTAGGAAGCTCATGACGACCGGGAGGACCCCATGAAGTACATGCTGCTCGTCTGCGGCGACGACACCGCCGACGCCTCCGGCATGGCACCCGTCGAACCCTGGGTGGAGGAGCTCGGGGAGCGCGGCGCACGACTGCACGGCCACCGGCTGGCCCTGCCCGCCGAGGCGGTCACCGTGCGGGTGCGCGGAGGCGAGGTCCTGCGCACCGACGGCCCCTTCGCCGAGACCAAGGAGTACGTCGCCGGATTCGACGTCCTGGAGTGCGACAGCCTGGAGGAGGCCGTCGAGGCGGCCGCCGCGCACCCCGTGGCCACCATCGGTGCCATGGAGGTACGGCCTTTCTGGCCGATGGGCGACGACGAGGACCCCGAGAGCGCGATCCGCGCCCTCGACACGGAGCTCAGCACCGCCTTCAGCGCCCGCGACGTCGACCGCGCGCTGGCCTGCTACACACCGGACGCGGACGTCTTCCACCTCGCCGACGGCCGGGAGCGCCAGGGCCTGAAAGCCCACCGGGAGGCGCTGCGGGAGCTGTTCGCGTCCGTCACCGGCCCCGTGAACCGCGAGGTATTGGACCTCCGCGTGAACGTGGACGAGAGCGTCGGCTTCACCCACGCCCTCGTCCGGCTGACGGCGGCCCGGGCAGACGGCACGGCGCTCGACGAGACACTGCGGGTGACCACGGGCTACCGCGACACCGGCCTGCGCCGGCTGATCACCCACGAACACGCCGTGTCCCTGAAGGGGGCGTGATGCGGTACGCCCTCCTGGTCCGTTCCCCTGTGGGCGGTGATGAAGAGCGGCCGGAGGAGGACGCCGAGGGCCCGCGGGACGTTTCGGCGGGGCGAGTCACCGGCGGCGTACGGTTGCGGCCGGCCGCCGACGCCACCACCGTCCGCGTCCGGGGCGGTGAAGTCCTGCTCGGCGACGGGCCGTTCGAGCCGAGCGAGGAGGACCTCACCACGATCGCCTTCATCGACGTCGACGACCTCGACGAGGCGATCGCCCTGGCCGCCGGGCATCCGTACGCCTGTGGCGGCGGTTCGGTCGAGGTACGACCGGTCTGGGAGTGAGCACCACGGACGACGTCGAGGCGGCCGTCGCCGCCGCCTTCCGCGAGGAATGGGGCCAGGTCGTGGCCACCCTCATCCGGGTGACCGGCGACTGGGACCTGGCCGAGGAGTGCGCGCAGGACGCCTTCGCCCAGGCCCTCGACCGGTGGCGGCGCGACGGCGTCCCGCGCCGCCCCGGCGCCTGGCTGACCACCACCGCCCGCAACCGCGCCCTCGACGTCCTGCGCCGCAGGGCGGTCGGGGCGGCCAGACTCCGGGAGGCCGCCGTGCTGGCCCGTGACGAGGGACCGTACGACCCCGAGTACGACCGCGACGACAGCGGCGTCCAGGACGACCGGCTGCGCCTGATCTTCACCTGCTGCCACCCCGCCCTGCCCGTCGAGGCCCGGGTCGCCCTGACCCTGCGCACCCTCGCGGGCCTGACCACACCGGAGATCGCCCGCGCCTTCCTCGTGCCCGAGGCGACCATGGCCCAGCGCCTGGTGCGGGCCAAGAGGAAGATCCGCAACGCCGGGATCCCCTACCGGGTACCGCCCGCCCACCTCCTGCCCGAACGCACCACCGGCGTCCTCGGCGTGGTCTACCTCCTGTTCAACGAGGGCTACGCCGCCACCTCCGGGGCCGAGCTGGTGCGTACCGACCTGTGCGCGGAGGCCGTCCGCCTCGCCCGGCTGCTGGCCCGCCTGATGCCCGACGAACCGGAGACTCTCGGCCTGCTCGCCCTCCTGCTGCTGCACGACGCGCGGCGGCACACGCGCGTGGACGCCGCCGGCGACCTGGTGACCCTGGAGGACCAGGACCGCACGGCCTGGGACCGGGCCGAGATCGACGAGGGCACCGCGCTGGTGGAGACGGCCCTGCGCCGCGGGCGGCCCGGGCCGTACCAGATCCAGGCGGCCATCGCGGCCTGCCACGCCGAAGCCGCCACGGCGGAGGACACCGACTGGGCGGACATCGCCGCGCTCTACGACGCCCTGCTCCGCTTCGTGCCCTCCGCCGTCGTCCGGCTCAACCGCGCCGTCGCCGTCGGCATGGCCGAGGGCCCGGACGCCGGGCTCGCCCTGGTCGCCGAACTGGAACGCGACGGCGACCTCGCCGACTACCACCTGCTCCCCGCCACGCGCGCCGACCTGCTGCGCCGCGACGGACGTACGGCCGAGGCGGCCGAGGCCTACGAGCGGGCGCTGGAACTCGTGGAGAACGACACCGAACGGAGGTTCCTGGAGAAACGGCTCGCGGAGTGTCGATCGGCGGAGGGCCGTTCGTCGGTGGAGTGAGACCACCACTCACCATCGAGGAGACCGCGATGCCCCCGCCCCGACCCGGCAGACTCCGCCGAGCCCTCACCCCCGGCGCGAGCTACACGGGCGCCCTGGTCCTCACCGTCGCGTGACGTCAGGAGGCGGAGGCGGACCGCGCCTCCGCCTCCTTGGCGATCTCCTCGAACCGCGCGCCCATGGCCGCCGCCAGCGCCTGGGCGCCGGACAACGGCCGGACCATGACCGTGAACTCGTCGATCAGGCCGTCCTCGTCCAGGTGGATGAAGTCGCAGCCCGTCAGCTCGCGGTCGCCCACCCGCGCGGCGAACACGAGGGCATGGTCGCGGCCGTCGGGCCCGGCGAGCTCGCGCTCGTACCGGAAGTCCTCGAAGACCTGCGCCACCGCCCGCAGGATCGCCGCCGTGATCGCCTTGCCCGGGTACGGCTTGAACACCACCGGGCTGGAGAACACGACGTCCTCCGCCAGCAGCGCCTCGACCGCGTCGAGATCACCCGCCTCGACCGCCTCGCGGAACGCGCGCATCGATCACTCCATAGTGAACTAGTGGAATAGGTGCCGATGACACTAGCCAGTCCGCGGGAGCCTGTCCATGGGCGGCTCTCCGTGAGGAGCCGTCCCGGCGGCCGTCCACGACCGGCGTCCCCTAAGCTGACGGAGATGTTCAGCCCCCAAGGCCCCAGCCTGCGCGAACTCGCCGTCCAGGCGCTCTCGTCCGTCGAGCGCGGATACGACCTGCTCGCGCCGAAGTTCGACCACACCCCCTTCCGGACGCCCGAGGCGGTGCTCGATGCCGTCGCGGCGGCCCTCGCCCGCACCGGGCCCTACCAGGCGGGGCTCGACCTGTGCTGCGGCACCGGCGCGGGGGTCGAGGTGCTCGGCCGGGTCTGCCGGGAGAGCGTGACCGGGGTCGACTTCAGCGCGGGGATGCTCGCCGTGGCCCGGAAGAACATCCGGCCGGCGGGGCCGGACGTCTCCTGGGTGCGGGCCGACGCCCGGGCGCTGCCGTTCCGCCCGGCCTTCGACCTGGTGGTCAGCTTCGGGGCGTTCGGCCACTTCCTGCCAGGCGAACTGCCGGGCCTGTTCCGGCAGGTGCACGCGGTGCTCCGGCCGGGCGGCTGTTTCGCCTTCCCCGTCCTCGCGCCGCCCCGGCCCTCGTCGCCGGCCTACTGGATGCTGCTCGGCTTCGACGCCGCCATGCGGGTGCGCAACGCCGTGTGGCGCCCGCCGTTCGTCATGTACTACCGGGCCTTCCGGCTCGGGGACGTCCGGCGGGAGCTGGAGGGCGCCGGATTCCGCGTCGGCCTCGAAGCGCTGCCGGAGTTCGGGCGGCGCGGCGACGGGAGCCCGCGGGTGCGGCTGGTGCGGGCCGTCAGGGTCTGAGGGCGGGCCTCGACGGCGGGGGCTGGGCCGTCGGTCCCGGGAAAGGCCCGACCGGCCCGGCGCCACGGGCCGCGCCGCGCGCGACGATGAGAGTGCGCAAAGGGGCTCAGGGAGGTGCGTCGTGAACTGCTACGACTGCGCGCTCAAGGACACGACGGCCCCGGCGGTCGCGGTGTGCGACCGCTGCGGCTGCGGTGTGTGTCTGCGGCACGCCCATGTCGTCGGACGGCTGATGGAGCGGGTCCCCGGCTCGGGACCGAGCGTCGGCCGCAGGCTCGCGCGGCGCGTGACATGTCCCTCGTGTCACGAGGCCGAGGACTTCGACCATGTGCGGTGCGCCGGCTGAGCGGTCCTGCCCGGCACGCCGGGCGGCCGGGGTCAGCTGTCCTCTCCCGCACGCAGGGCGGCCGGGGTCAGCTGTCCTCTCCCGCACGCAGGGCGGCCGGGTTCAGTCGTGCGGGACGACGGCGACCGGGCACGGCATGTGGTGCAGGGCCGCGTGGGTCACCGGCCCGAGCTTCCAGGTCAGGTGGGAGGGATTGCGCTCCCGTCCCAGCACGGTGAGTCGGCTGTGCTCCGCGGCGTACAGCAGCACCGCGGTGGCCGGCCCGGCCGTCACCTGCTCCACGACCAGGACGTGGGGGAACTTCTCCCGCCAAGGGGCCAGTGCGGCCGCCAGCCGGGCGTGTTCCTCGGCCTCGTGGCGGCTGTCGGCGTGACCGGCGGCCATCGCGTGCAGCGGGGACACCGTGCCGAACGGCGGCAGCGCCCGCACCGCGCGCACCCGGGCCCGGCGCGAGTCGGCCGCCGTGAACGCGAACTCGAGCAGCGGGTCGGCGGCCGGGCCCGTCTCCTTCACGCCGACGACGACCTCGCCGGGTTCCGCCGCCGCGGGATGGCCCGAACCGTCCTCGACCGCCGGGTCACCGGCCCGGACCACGACGGCCGGACACCGCGCGCGCCCCAGGACGTAGAGGCTGGTGGAACCGAGCAGGAAGCTCGCCGTGGAACCGTGTCCCCGGCTGCCGAGCACCAGCAGCTCCGCGAGCCCGCCGAGGTCCAGCAGCGCTTCCGATGCGGGCGTCGACGTCAACTCCGTGGTCAGCCTCAGACCGGGGTAACGGCGCAGCAGTTCGGTCTCGGCCCGCTGCAGCAGCCGCCCGCCGTTCCGCTGCCTGCCGAGTGCCTCGCGGGCGGGCGGCACGTCGAGTGGCTGCGTGGACCAGGAGTGAAGCAGTAGCAGCGGCCGCCCTCTGGTCACGGCCTCGCGGGCGGCCCACCACGCGGCCGTCGTCCCGGCCGGGGAGCCGTCGATTCCGACGACGACAGGTCCGGTCATGGCCCACCTCCGGTCCCGGCGCGGCACCCGGGGGCGCCGCGCCGCGCGCAGTCCCCTTCTTCAGGATCGCCGTCGCCCTGCCGCCGGGGCAGGGCCGGAAGGTGCGCCACGTGGGCCGTTCGGCCCGTCCCGGCATGCCGCCAGGTCGCCCGGCTCCACCGCTCAGCCCGCCGCCGGGAGCGTGAACTCGTAGACCAGGGCCTCCTGTTGGGCGTCCACCAGCAGGTCGGTGATCTCCAGCGGACGCGCGTACTGGTCGTGCACGCGCCGTCTCACCCGCACCGAGGGCGCGTCGGCGAGCGGGGTGATGGAGTCGCGGTGGTGCAGGGTCAGGCCCGCCTTGCGCATCCAGTCGTAGGCCCGGTGCAGCTGGGCCGTGGCGGCACCGTCTGCGCGGTCGCGGTAGCGGGCCAGTTCCTCGACCTCCGACAGGGCGACGGCGGAGAAGGAGGTCACGGCGGTACGGCGGCCCCGGCCGTCGGCGCCCGCGGACTCGTAGCGGTGCACCAGTGTCGGCCGGTGCGGGGCCAGCCCGAGGGCCTCGGCGTGCTCGGGCGGGGGAGCCTCCCAGGTGACCGTGGCCCGGTCGACCGCGCCGCCGGGGTCGGTGGCCCGGGCGCCGACCGGGAAGGTCAGCGAGGACGGGCTCCGTACCGCAGGCCCCGGCAGCGTGGCGTGGCTGCCCCGCCGGTCGGTGGCGACCAGGCCGTCCCGGCGCAGCAGCT
The DNA here is from genome assembly GCF_050214755.1 of Streptomyces sp. C1-1. Classification (NCBI taxonomy): domain Bacteria; kingdom Bacillati; phylum Actinomycetota; class Actinomycetes; order Kitasatosporales; family Streptomycetaceae; genus Streptomyces; species Streptomyces sp. C1-1. Next base: position 8,997,557 of record NZ_CP189826.1, read on the forward strand.
CCAGCGCCTGCCGTACGGTCTCCCGGCTGACCCCCAGATGCTCGGCCAACTTCCGTTCGCTCGGCAGTCGTTCACCCGGCGGGATGCCGCCGTCGCGCAGCTCGTCCAGCAGGCGCGTGGCGACGCGCCAGTACAGCGGCGGATCGGGGACGGGGGAGTGGTCGTGCGGGGTGGTGCGGGCCATGCCGCGCCTCCTGTTGGTGACGTGCGGTAGCCGTGCGGGCTCGGTGCGCCACCAGATCTAGCATTGGTCTAAACCACCAGGGAAGGGTGGGCGGGCGGTTCGGCCGAAACCGAACCGCCGGGCCCGGGCTCACAAGGCGCCGTAGAGGGCCTCGATCAGTGCCGTCTTCCGCGGGTCGTCGGCGATATGAGGCCCCATCCGGTTCATGACGTACCCCAGCGACACCTCCGCCTCGGGGTCGGCCAGCCCGCAGGAGCCGCCGAAGCCGTCGTGTCCGAAAGCCCTCGGGTTGGGCCCGTAGGAGCCGTTCGGCCCGCTCAGCCACAGGCCGAGCCCGATCTCCGTATCGGCCCCCAGTCCGGGGCCGAGCACCAGGTCCCGGCACCTGCCCTGACCCTCGCGCACCCGCTCCGCCGCCTCCGGGGACAGCACGCGCCGGCCGCCGTACGACCCCCGTCCCGCGAAGATCCCGTACAGGGCGGCGACCGCCCGCGCCGTGCCGTGCCCGTTCGCGGCCGGGATCTCCGCGGCCCGCCACTCCGGCGTGTTCGCCTCGGCCGCGCCCACCAGGGGATTGGCCAGCGCGGCGAGCACCGCGGGCGTCAACCGGCCGAAGGCCGCGGCCTGTTCGCTGTCGGAGGCGGCCGGCGGATGCACCAGCTCGGCGGCCCGCCCCGCCTCCTTCTCGGGCAGGCCGATGGTGAAGTCGATCCCCAGCGGTCCGGTCACCTCACGCTCCAGGAAGGCGCCCGGCGACAGCCCCGAGATCCGCCGAACGACCTCCCCGACCAGGTGGCCGAAGGTGAGCGCGTGATATCCGGACACCGTCCCCGGCTCCCACCACGGCTCCGTCGCCGCCAGCCGCCGCGTCGTCAGCTCCCAGTCGTAGAGCTGCTCGACCGAGTGCGGCTCACGCAGGCCCGACAGGCCGGACCGGTGCGACAGCAGGTGACGTACGAGGACCTTCTCCTTGCCGGCCGCGGCGAACTCGGGCCAGTACTCGGCCACCGGCGCGTCGAAGTCGAGCAGCCCCCGGTCCGCCAGGATGTGCGCGCACAGCGCGGTCGGCCCCTTCGACGTCGACCACACGTTGGCCAGGGTCTCCCGCTCCCAGGGCCGGGTGCGGTCCGCGTCGGCCCAGCCGCCCCACAGATCCACCACGACTTCACCGCCGACGGTCACCGTGACCGCGGCGCCCAGCTCCGCCCGTTCACGGAAGTTCTCCTCGAACGCCGTCCGCACCGCCTCGAACCGCGCGTCGCAGTGTCCCCGCGCGACTGGCTCGCGTTCCGCCATGGGCCCCTCCGTCCTCCGCCGGAAGCCCGGGCCGCACCGCCGCGATCCGGGCCCCCCGAACGTACCGACTGGTCGGACTGGAGGGAAGGTCAGAGGAGGAACAGGTCGCCGGCCGGCTCCTCGTGGCCGTCCGCCGTGTGCCAGTAGTCCCGTGTCGCGACCGCCAGACCGGCTTCGTCGAACCGCACGAACACGCAGCCCGCCAGGGTGGACGGCGCTCCCTCCTCCTCGGCCAGCACCCGGAACTCGGCCACGGCGACCCCGTCCGCGCCGACGACCGGCGCCGAGAAGCGCACGTCCGTCACCCGCTCCCGCGCGAAGGACCAGCGCAGGTAGTCGGCCAGTTCGGCCCGGCCCCGGTGCGGCCGGCGGAACGGCATGGACCGGTGGACGCACTCCTCGGCGTACAGCGGCAGCAGGGCGTCCACGTCGTGCGCGGCCCAGGCCCGCTCCCAGACCCGGACGAAGCGTTCCGCGGCCTCACGTGTCTCCATGCCGGACTCAGGCGTACGCCCGCAGCCACTTCACCTTGGCCGCCTCCTGGTAAGGCCCCCCGCCCTCATGGTCGTTGAACTCGTACACCTCGATCCGCTTGTCGTCGTGCGCCCAGTTGTGGAACGCCGCGTAGACAGTCGAGGGCGGGCAGGTCTGGTCCTCCAGGGCCGCCGAGAACAGGGCGGGCGCGCGGCCGCGGGTGGCGAAGTGGACGCCGTCGAAGTAGGAGAGAGTGCGCAGGGCGTCCTCGGTGCGGCCGCGGTGGGTCTTGAGGAACAGGCCGATCTCCCGGTAGGGGTGACGGTCCGTCACGGTGGTCGCGCGCGGGAAGTCGCACAGGAAGGGGACGTCCGGGGCGATCGCGACCAGGTCCGGGACCAGGCCGCCCACGGCGATCGTGATGCCGCCGCCCTGGCTGCCGCCGGTCGCCACCGTGCGGGAGGCGTCGGTCAGCGGATGCGAGCGGGCCGCCTCGACGGCACGCACCGCGTCGGTGAACACGCGGCGGTAGTAGTAGTTCTCGGGCGCGTCGATGCCACGGGTCATGAAACCGGGGTACGCCGGGGCGCCGCCCATCGGGTCCGCGGTACCGCCACCGCCGCCCCAGGCGCTGCCCTGGCCGCGCGTGTCCATCACGAAGTGCGCCCGGCCCGTCGACGCCCACAGCAGGTGCTCGTGCGGGAGCCCGCGCCCGCCGCCGTAACCGATGAACTCCACGACCAGCGGGACCGGTTCCCGCGTCCCGGCGGGAAGCGTCAGCCAGCCCTTCACCGGGTGGCCGCCGAACCCGGCGAACGTCACGTCGTACACCTGGACCGTCGTCAGCCCCGTGTCGACCGGCTCGAAGCGGGCGTCAAGGTCGTGCTCCCGGGCCTCCCGCAGGGTCTTGGACCAGAACGCGTCGAAGTCCGTGGGCTCGACGGACGCGCTGCGGTACTCGTGGAGCTCGTCGAGGGGGAGGTCGAACAGGGCCATGCAGGACCGCCTTCGAGTCGGGACCGTACCGTTGATCACACCGTACGTGGGTGGTCGGACGACTCGCCAGACCCTTGCCTCTCGACCTCCGGACCGCGAGGGTCCGCCATCGGTGAAGGATTCGCTGGTCGTGGACGCGGGGACAGTCGGCGTCCGACGGATCGGACGGGCGCCGACGCCCGCGGGGCCGCGCCGAGAGGTCGGGTCTTCGTAGGGGGCTAGGGTCCCCCGGCCTGCCGCCGTGTCCACTGCGGCTCGGTGCGTGCCCATGCCCGTCCCCACTCGGCCAGCCGGTGGCGGGTGGCGACACGCCGCACCACGGCGTTGGCCACGAGCAGTACGGCGGCCGCGCCGCCCGCGGCGCACGTGCCGATGGTGACGGTGTGCTGCCAGATCTGGCTCGCGCCGGGCGGCGGGGGGACGGCGCGGTCGCGGGAGTCGAACCACACGTCGACGGTGTCGCCGCGCCGGGTGCCCGCCGGGACGCGCGCCTGCGCGGTGTGCGTCCCGGCCGTCCGATCCGTCCAGCGCACCTTCACCGGGTACGAGTGGTCGCGGCCGCCCGGTGTCGTGCTGGGCCTGTCGGGCGGCGTGCCGACGACCTCGGCCCGCACCCGGTGGTGTTCGGCCCGGTCCGCGGCCGCGACGGCCCGCGCGTGATCGTGTGCCCACCAGCCGGCCACCGCCCCGGCCAGCGGGGCGCCCACGAGCAGCAGCACGGCGACGGCCAGCGCTGTCCACGCCTCCACGACGTCCGACCGGCGCCGCAGCGGATTGCGCCGCCAGCGCCAGCCGCGCACCCGGGTTCGCATCTCGACCTCCCCGCCGTGACCGGAGCCGGAGGGACTGAGGGTGTCCGGTCCGTATTGTCCCTCCGCGCCGCACGCGCGCGCGAGTTCCGGGGGAGGCGGGTACCCAGCGGCGGCGAGATCGCGCACCGCCGGGCGGGCCGGAAGCCGTGCGTCAGCCGAAGCGTTCGATCCGGATCCGGTCCACGGGCTGGCCGGCCGCGACGAGCAGCCGGGAGGCGTGTTCGGCGAAGGCGTTCGAGCCGCACACGTAGGCCTCCCACCCGCCGGGAGGCCGATCGGCCAGGAGCGGTGCCAGATGGGCGGCGGCCAGACGGCCCACCGGCACACCCTCGGGGGCGCTCCGTGTGAAGACCGGCGTCGTCTCCGCGCCGAACTCCCGCGCGTAGATCAGCTCCTGGGGGCTGCGTGCGGACACCACCAGCCGCAGCGGCACGTCCAGGCCCCGCGCCCGGCGATGGCGCACCATCGACATCAGCGGTACGACACCGGAGCCGGCGCCGATCAGCAGCGCGGGCCGGTCGCCGGGCCACGCGAAGAAGCCACTCACCGGGCCGCGCACCTCGACCCGGTCGCCGGGCCGCGCCACCGTGTGGAACCAGCCCGAGACCTCGCCGCCGTCGACGCGGTCGAGGGTCAGCTCGATGTGCCCGCCGTCGTCCGGCGCGGAGGCGATCGAGTAGTGCCGCTGGGCCACGTAGCCGTCCTCGGCCGTGAGCCGGAGCATCAGGTGCTGGCCGGGCAGATGCCCCCTCCAGGCCGGCACCGCGAACCGGAACGTCGAGGCGTGCGGCGTCTCGGGCCGGATCTCGGTCAGGGTGGCGATCTGCCACTGCGCGGCGCCCCGGTCGCTCACCTCGATCCGGCCGGGCACGGCGAACCGCGTCGGGGGAACGAACACGGGGGGCGTATCGGTCGCTCGCTCAGTCACCGGAGTACCGCTGCTCCTCCCACGGGTTGCCGCGTCGGTGGTAGCCGTTCTGCTCCCAGAAGCCCGGCTCCTCGTGGTCCAGGAGCCGGATGCCCGCGATCCACTTGGCGCTCTTCCAGAAGTACAGATGCGGCACCAGCAGCCGTGCGGGACCGCCGTGTTCGGCGGGCAGCGGCCGGCCGTCGTACTCCCAGGCGATCCAGGCCTTCCCGCCGGTCAGGTCCGCCAGGGGCAGGCTGGAGGTGTACCCGGTGTGCGCGTGGGCGACGGCATGGGTGGCCGACGCCAGGGGTCGCGCCTCGTCGAGGAAGGCGTCCAGGGACACGCCCGCGAACCGGACACCGAACTTCGACCAGCCCGTCACGCAGTGGATGTCGCCCTCGTACGCGGACCCCGGCAGCGCGTGCGCCTGCGCCCAGTCCCAGGTCAGCGGCCGCTCCACGAGTCCGTCGACGCGGAAGGTCCAGTCGGTCGCCGCCAGTTCGGGCGTGACCTCGGCGGACAGGACGGGCCAGTCGTCGCCCGCGTCGTACTGGCCTGGCGGCAGGCCCGGATCGGGGACGCGGGGGCGCCCGGTGAAGCCTCGGGTGACGTTCATGGGGATCCAGCGGGAGGGAGGTCGGTTCTTACGTGTCCAACCGTACGTGCACGTCAGGTCTGCCCCGGCCCCGGGGAGCCCCGGTGATCGTCAACGGCGTGTGAACTCTCCCGGGGCCCGGGAATAGCCGCTCCCCGATCTTGCTTGCCGCCTGTGGCAGCGGTGAGCGCGAGCGAGAGTGGGAGCACATGCCGAAGGCGCACGTCTTCACGTACTACGGACGTCCGGAGGCCGGGGCGCACCGGCCGGTACCCGGTGCGGGCGTCGACGTCCGGGGCGGGGCCGGCACAGGGGTCGCCGGATGAGCCACGTCCTCGACAACCCGGCCCTCGCCTCCCTGACCGGCCCGCACGCCCACTTCGCCGAGCGGCGCGGCCGGGTGCTGCGCTACCCCGTGGACGTCTCGCCGTGGCTCGCGCTGCCCGACGAGCCCGACGCGGACGACTGGGCCGACCTGGCCGCGCTCGCGGGCCCCGGGGCGGAGGTGCCGCTGAACGGCTACTGCCCCGAGGTGCCCGCCGGCTGGGAGGTCGTCTTCCACGTCGAGGGCGTGCAGCTCGTCGACGACGGCATGGCCGCCGCGCCGGACGCGGAGGCCGTCCGGCTCGGCCCCGCCGACGTGCCGGAGATGCTCGACCTGGTCGCCCGCACCCGTCCCGGTCCGTTCCTGCCGCGCACCGTCGAGCTCGGCACCTACCTCGGCATACGCCGGAACGGCGCCCTGGTGGCCATGGCGGGGGAGCGGCTGCGTCCGCCGGGCTGGACCGAGATCAGCGCCGTCTGCACCGACCCCGCCCTCCGCGGCGAGGGACTGGCGACCCGGTTGATCCTCGCCGTCGCCCACGGCATCCGCGAGCGCGGCGAGACCCCGTTCCTGCACACCTCCGCCCGCAACACCGGCGCCATCCGCCTGTACGAGGCACTCGGCTTCCGGCTCCGCCGTACGACCGCCTTCCTCGCCGCTCGCGCCCCCGAACACCTCACAGAGGTAAGGGAGTTGGCCGTGCCCTAGCTCTCCTCGGCGCGTGTCGCCCACGCGTTGTACCGCACCAGATACCCGGCGAACCGCCGTAGATCCTCCGCCGGCCAGTCCGCCAGCCGCTCCCGGAACGCGGCCCTGCGGCTGTCGGTGACCTGGGCGAGGATCCGGCTGCCCTCGTCGGTCAGGTGCAGGACCTGCACACGGTGGTCGTCCGGAGCCACGCGCCGCTCGACGAGCCGGGCCCGCTCCAGTGCCGCCACCTGACGGCTCACCGTGGACTTGTCCAGGGCGTAGTGGGCCGCCAGGTCGGTCGCCCGGCAGCCGCCGCTCTCCTCCAGGTGCCCGAGCAGCGTGTACGACACGAGCGACAGCTCGGGGTGCATGCGCCCCGCCGAGGCCCGGGCGCGCCGGGCGAAAGCCGTCATCTCGCGCTGGATGGTCTCCACCGCCTCGTCCGCGTCCACCGGAACCTCCCTCGCGCTACTGGTTGTATAGTACAACTGGAAGTGCGAGTTGTGTAAGCCAACCATTTGGGGGCGGTGAGTGATGAGGACCCCGGCACTGCGCCACGTGCTCACGCATCTGATCACCCCGCTGCTGATGTGCCTCGGCATGGGACTCGCGTACATGGGGGCGTTCGTGACCCCGGAGCCCCATCACCTGCCCGTTGCCGTCGTCGGCTCCGGGCGGCGCAGGACCGGGAAGAGGAGGAGGTCGAGGAGGCCGTCGGCGTCTGAGAGTTGGGGTAGTGTTGCCGTCCGGCCGCGGACCACCCCGGCCGTCAGGACCGAGGAGGTGAGACCCATTACCGCTGTGTCAGCTCGGGTGCTCTCTCCTCGCGTCGACGCGGATCACCGCCGCTAGCCGACCGCGAGAGCGCCCTTCGCTTCACCGAAAGGCTCTCGGCTCCATGCCACCCTTCTCCCTGACCGCCCGCGACTCCGTCGTGACCGCACTGCGCGCCGCCGGCTGCGTCTTCGCCGAGGACGAGGCCCGGTTGATCCTCGCCGCCGCCCGCACACCGGACGAACTGGCCGCGCTCGTCGAGCGCCGGGCCGCCGGGCTCCCCCTCGAACTCGTCCTGGGCTGGGCCGAGTTCCGTGGCCTGCGCATCGCCGTGGAACCCGGCGTCTTCGTGCCCCGCCGCCGTACCGAGTTCCTCGTCGAAAAGGCCCTCGCCCACGCCCCCGAGGCGTCGGTCGTGGTGGACCTGTGCTGCGGCTCGGGCGCCGTCGGCACGGCCCTGGCCGCCGCCCTCGGCACCGTGGAACTGCACGCCGCCGACATCGACCCGGCCGCCGTGCGCTGCGCCCGCCGCAACATCTCCGGCGCCGGCGGTCACGTCCACGAGGGAGACCTCTTCGACGCGCTCCCCGGCGACCTGCGCGGCCGGATCGACATCCTCGCCGCCAACGTGCCCTACGTCCCTTCCGACGAGGTCGCCCTGCTGCCCGCGGAGGCCCGCGACCATGAACCGCTCGTCGCCCTCGACGGCGGCTCCGACGGTCTGGACGTCCTGCGCCGGGTCGCCGCGCAGGCACCGAGCTGGCTCGCACCGAGTGGGTGCCTGCTGGTGGAGACCAGCGAACGGCAGGCGGAGGTGGCCGTCGACGCCTTCTCCGGCGCCGGTCTGCGAACCAGGTCGGCGGTCTCCGAGGAGCTGTACGCGCACGTGGTGATCGGCGTCAGACCCTGACGCGGGCGGACCGGGCGACGGCGTCCGTCACGTCGTCGCGCCGCTGCCCGAAGGGCTCGCCGACGGCGAGGGCATGCCCCAGCGGTGCGGGCCGTGCCCCGGGAAACCGCCGCGCCGGCCGTCGTCCGAGCCCTCGTCGCCCGGCCCCTTGCCGTCGAAGGGCCCGGACAGCACCCGGAGCGCCGTCCTGGTGCCGCTGTCGGAGCGGGTGCCCACCAGGAAGACGGTGTCGTCCTTCTTCAGGGAACCGGTCCCGGTGCCCTTGGTGCCGTCGTGCAGGACGGTGGTGCCCGAGTCGACGGTCCACGTCCACCGGGCGCCGTCCTCGCTCTTGACGGTGACCTGGTCGCCGTCGACCTTCTCCACGGTCCCGCGCTGCCAGACCCGTACCACCCACTTGCCGGTGTCCTGGTCCTTCACCGTCGACTCGCCGTGCACGCCCATGCCGCCGAAGTCGAACCAGCGGCCGCCGTGCCCGTACCCGGGTCCGCCCGGGGACGGCGAGGCGGAACCCGACGCGGAGGGCGTGGCGCCCGAACCCGGACCGCCCGAGGTGGCGGCGTACGCCACGGTGCCGCCGAGGGCCAGCACGGCGACCGTGGTGGCCGCGATCACCGCCCGCGCGCGGCCGGAGCGCCGCCGCCAGACCCGGTCCCAGGCCGGTTCCGGCGCGGCTTCCGCCCCGCCCGGACCTGTCATCACCTCCCACTGCGGTGCCGTCTCGCCCTGGCGTTCGGACGGCCCGCCTCCGGCGGTGGATTCCTCGTGCGGATCGTGTGTCACGGCGCGCTCCCGTCGGTCACGGCACCCGGCATCCCCATGCCATGCCTTGTTGTGATTGTGCGAGGAGCTTGATAAGGGCCGGATAATCAGTACCTGTGAAAACCGGGCGAGGCCGCTCGCGGGCCGCCGCTACGGCTGCCGCACGCGCGCGATGAGCAGTGCCACGTCGTCGGAGTTGTCCGGCTGGTGCAGTGTGCGCAGCAGCAGGTCGCACACCTCCTCCAGGGGACGGTCGGGGCCGTCGAGCAGGGACAGCAGCGCGTCCAGGCGTTCGTCCAGGGGGTGCTGCCGGGTCTCGACGAGACCGTCGGTGTAGAACACCAGCCGGTCGCCGGGGCCGAGGTCGACCGTGGTGGTGGAGAAGGCCACCCCGCCCACGCCCAGCGGCGCGCCGGTGGGCAGTTCGAGCAGCTCCGGAGGGTGGCCCTCGCGCAGCCGGACCGGTGGCAGGTGTCCGGCGTTGGCGATCCGGCACTGCCGCAGCGCGGGGTCGTGAACGGCGTACACGCAGGTGGCGATGGAGTGGTCCAGGTCCTCGGTGATGCGGTCCAGGTGCTCCAGGAGCCGGGCCGGGTCGAGGTCCAGGGAGGCGAGGGTGTTGGTGGCGGTGCGCAGTCGGCCCATGGTGGCGGCGGCCGTGATGCCGCTGCCCATCACATCGCCCACCACCAGTGCGGTCTTGCCGCCGTCCAGGGGGATCACGTCGAACCAGTCGCCGCCGACCTCGCTGGTGGCGCCCGCGGGCTGGTAGCGGGAGGCGACCTCCAGGCCGCCGGTGACCGGCGGATGGCTGGGCAGCAGACTGCGCTGCAGGGTGAGGGCGGTGTCGCGGGCGTTCTGGTACCAGCGCGCGTTGTCGATCTGCACGGCCGCGCGGGACGCCAGCTCCCGGGCGAGCAGCAGGTCGTCGTCGGTGAACGGCAGCGCGTTGCGGGTGCGCTTGAGGTCGAGGGCGCCCAGCACCTCGCCGCGCGCGATCAACGGCACCGCCAGATAGGAGTGGACGCCCGCCCGGTCCAGCCGCTCGGCCGCCTCCGCGGAGCGGGCGATACGCGGCAGGTCGGCCTTCTCGACCCGGGGCAGCATGACCGGCCGGCCCGTGCGCACGCACTCGGTGACCAGGCGGTCGGGGCCGTAGCGGGCCACCTGCCCGGGCGGGTCCGCCGCCCGCAGCGCCTCCGGAGCGTCGTCCGCCCGCACGGCCAGCGCCCGTATCACCGCCGGCTCCGTCGGTCCGAGGCTGCTGCGCCTGCCCGCGACCACCGCGTCCAGCAGGTCCACGGCCGCCACGTCGGCGAGCTCCGGCACGGCCACCTCGGCCAGCTCGCGTGCCGTGCGCTCCAGTTCCAGGGTGGTGCCGATCCGGGTCGTGGCGTCCGCGATGACGGCCAGCCGCCGCCGCGCGCCCTCCGCCTCAATGCCGGCCCGGTGCTGCTCGGTGACGTCCACGACCATGGCGGCCACGCCCAGCACGGTGCCGACGGCGTCCTCCAGGCGGTACAGGGAGAGCGTCCAGGCGTGCTCCCGCACCGGATCCGCCGGGGTCCTGCCGACGGTGAGCTCGTCGACGAGCGGGCGGCCGGTGCGCAGCACGTCGCGTGCGGCCGACTCGATGGCGTCGACGTCTATGTGCGGCAGCACCTCGCGCATCGACCTGCCGATGTGCTTCTCCGCCGGCACGCCGTTGAGTCGTTCGAGTGCCGGGTTGACCGAGACGTAGCGCAGGTCGATGTCCAGGACGGCCAGCCCGATCGGGGACTGGGCGATCATGCGCGTGGACAGCGCCACGTCCCGCTCCAGCCGCCGTACCGTCGAGCGGTCGGCGCACAGGCCCAGCGCGTAGACGTCACCCCGGTCGTCCAGCAGCCGCATGTTGCGGAACTCGACCAGACGGGTGCTGCCGTCCTTGCGGCGGATGGGAAAGGCGCCGGCCCAGCTCTGGCCGGTGAGCATGACGTCGGCGAAGAGTTTGATCACCAGGTCGAGATTCTGCTCGTGCACCATGATGCGGGCCGCGTACTCTCCGAGCGCCTCCCGCGCCGGGTAGCCGAACAGCTCCTCGGCCTGCGGACTCCACAGAACGATGCGGCCCTCGGCGTCCAGCACCACCGAGGCCATGCCGAGTACGTCGAGCAGCCCGCTCGGCCGCACCGACTCGTGGCCGTCGGCCACCGGAAACCCGGGTGCACCCATGGCACGCACCGCCTTCGCCCTTCGCGCGGCACGCCGTCCCCCGTGCCGACTCCCCATGTTCTACCGCGCTCAACCGTCTTCGTGACGTCCCCGTCGCCCACCTCCACCATCCCTCGACACGACCGGGGCGTCGCCGTAGCGGTGACGACACTACCGGCGACGCGCTGTCACCGGACCGCGAGCTCTCGAGGTCGTCTTGGTCTGTACATGACCGTCCGGTCGGGGTCAGACTGGCCGCCGAGCACACCCCGCCCCCCATGGAGGAGCCCCCGCATGCCCCTGCGTGCCCGGCAACGTTGTCACGCGGTCCTGACCGCCGCCCTCGCCCTCGCCACCGCCGCCGTCCTGTCGGCCGCGCCGCCCGCCTCGGCCGCCGACACCACCTGGACCGAGGTGGGCTCCGACCGCGCCGACCCGCTGACCGAGAGCCAGGGCCTGACCTCGGTGGAGGTCCCGGCCGGCAGCCCCAACCGCTACACCGGCATCGGCACCATCCCCGTCTCCGTGTCCAGCCGCGGCTGGAACCATGTCGGTGACCCCGACGCCTCCTCCACCGGCTACTACGTCGAGCCGTACCAGGCCGACTCGGGCACCGCGAAGATGTTCCGGGTGCAGGCGCCCGGCGGCGCATGGTCCGAGTACACGCACACGCTGGGCTCCGGCGAGGCCCTGAACAACTCCTGGGTGGCGATCTCGCCCGACGGACAGTGGATGCTGTCCGGCGAGTACGGCACCATGAGCCGCTTCCTCGTCTTGCCGACCCCCGGCGTCAACGCGGCCACCTCGCCCTCGGCGAACCTCCCGCAGGTCTCCACCGTCGTCCTCGACCACGCCGTCCGCGACGTGCAGGGCTGCGACTTCGTCACCGCCACGCGGCTGCTGTGCTCCTCGGACGACCCCGCCGGCACGCTGTTCGGGATCACCAAGCCGCTCCTGCAGGTCGACCTGTCCGCCGCGGCGAACGGCACGTCCGACGTCACCGGCCATGTCACGGCGCTGCGGCAGCTGCCGCTGAGGAGCTCCTGCTCGGGCACGTTCGAGGCCGAGGGCATCGACTACGACCGCCGTGACGGCACCCTGCGCGTCATCGTCGTCTCGCCGGGCTTCTGTGTGCTGACGGACAGCAAGACCTACCGGTTCACCAAGAGCTGAGCCCTCGCTGGTCCCCCGACCGCAGTGGTGCTTTTCTGGGGATGTGACGCGGTTCGCGGGGAACCCGCCGTGCCGCGTCACCTCCACGAGAGGAGCGATCAGGACATGGACCGCGAACGATCGCACGAGGAGCCCGTCTCCCTCGAGATCAGTGGCTGCAGCAAGGAGGACGCCCGGATCGTGTTCGACGCGCTCTGCGCGTGTTTCGAGTCCGACCGCGGCGCCGACGAGGTGCCCCAGCAACTGCACGAGACCCGGCCGATGGTGTGGCTCGGCACCTTCGAGGTCACCGACGCCCACTCCTGCCCGCCACCCGCCCGCCTCGCGGCCTCGGTCGAGGTCGACGCCCAGGGCGGCTACTGGGCGATCGAACGGCTGCGCAGCACCCTGGATCCCCTGTTCAGCGTGCGTGACCTGTCCTCCGCGTCGGGGGATCAGGAGCGGGAGCTGCATGTGATTCTGGAGAGCCGATGAGGGGTGCGGGGCTGGTGCCGTGGGCCGTGTGCCGGGTGCGGTGATCGGCGGTGTGCGGCTTCGTCGTGGCCGGTCGCGCAGATCCCCGCGCCCCGGGGGTGGGCTCGCGGACCGTCTCCGACGGGTTCAGGCCAGCAGGCTCAGGACGGCGCGGTGGTATACCGCGTGGACCTTGGGGAGGTCTGCCAGGCGGGCCCGTTCGTCCACGCCGTGCAGGCCCTCGTGGTGGACGCCGAAGCCGGCGGTGGCCGGGATGCCCTCGGCCGCCAGCAGGTTGCCGATGTTCGACGGGCCCGCGGTCTTCGCCCGCACGGCGAGCCCCTCGCGCGCGGCGGCCTCCAGCAACGCGGCGGCCGGCTGCCGGTCCTCGGCCAGCCGGTACGGCGGCCAGGACGCCACCGGGGTGATCCGGGTCGGTCCTGGGGCGGGCAGCCGCGCGTCCAGTTCGGCGACGGCGGCGCGGACGACGGCCTCCGCGTCCTCGGCGCCGAAGCCCGGTGTGGTGCGGATGTCGACGCCCACCTCGCACCGCCCGGGGACCACCGAGAAGCCCTCCCCGCCGTGGCAGAAGGTGACCGTCAGCCTGGGCGGCAACGGGAACTCCCCTTCCGCGTCCGGTAGTTCGGCCTCCTCCAGCAGCCGCACGAGCAGGGCCGCCCGGGAGACGGCACCCGGCGCCGCACGCCGCGATCCCGAATGGCCGGTCTCCGCGTGCACCGCGAGCGTGGCCCGCCACAGCCCCCGCCCGCCGACCACGACCTCGTCCGGCCCCGGATAGCCGATCATCACCCCGGCCGGGCGCACCGCCGCGGGGTCCGCCAGATACGCGCGGGCGCCGCCGAAGCGACCGGTGTGCTCGTCGGCGTCCAGCAGCACGGCAAGCCCGCCGCGCAGTGCGTCGGCCCGCTCGCGCACCTCGGCGGCGATCCGGCAGAACAGCGCCGCCGCCAGCTTGGAGTCGGCCGCGCCCCGCCCCCGCAGCCACCCGTCCACCACGTCCCCGGCGTCCGGCGGGAACGACCAGGCGCCCTCGTCGCCGTATGGGGCGGTGTCGACGCAGGCGTCCAGTGTCCACCAGGGCCCCGGGCGGCCGCAGGGGATCTCCACGAGCAGGGCGACGGTCCGCCCGGCGTCGTCCCGCAGCCGCCGCCGCGGCAGGTTCCGCGCTCCCAGCCAGTCGTCGAGGACGGCGAGGACGGGGCCATGGTCGTCGATCCCGCCCCGGCTCGGGCGGCGGATCAGTTCCTGGGCCAGCTCGAGGGTCTCCGCGGTCATGCGGTGACTGTGCCCGACGGTGGCCGGAGTCACGCCCCCGCGGTTGTGCAACTAGTTGCACAAAGCGTCGGCGGTCCTCTACAACTACAGGCACGACACCGCGCACGGAGGGGCCCGATGAGCCGTTACCCGCACCTGCTGAACCCGCTCGACCTGGGCTTCACCACCCTGCCCAACCGCGTCCTCATGGGCTCCATGCACGTCGGCCTGGAGGAGGCCGAGCGCGGCTTCGAGCGCATGGCGGAGTTCTACGCCGCCCGGGCCCGCGGGGGAGTGGGCCTCATCGTCACCGGTGGCATCGCGCCCAACGACGCCGGACGGCCCTACGAGGGCGGCGCGAAGCTCACCTCGGACGCCGAGGCCGAGCAGCACACGGTGATCACCGACGCCGTCCACCGCGCCGGCGGCCGGATCGCGATGCAGATCCTGCACTTCGGCCGGTACGCCTACCACCAGGACCTGGTCGCCCCGAGCCCCCTCCAGGCCCCGATCAGCCCCTTCCCGCCCCGCGAGCTGACCGACGCCGAGGTCGAGCAGACGATCGAGGACTACGCCCGCGCGGCCCGCCTCGCGAAGCGGGCGGGCTATGACGGCGTCGAGATCATGGGCTCCGAGGGCTACCTCATCAACGAGTTCATCGCCGCCCAGACCAATCACCGCACCGACCGCTGGGGCGGCTCGTACGACAACCGCATGCGCTTCCCCGTGGAGATCGTGCGCCGGGTGCGCGAGGCCGTCGGCGAGGACTTCATCATCGTCTACCGGCTGTCCATGCTGGACCTGGTCCCCGGCGGTTCCACCCTGGACGAGGTCATCACGCTGGCCAAGGCCGTCGAGGCCGCCGGCGCGACGATCATCAACACCGGCATCGGCTGGCACGAGGCCCGCATCCCCACCATCGCCACCTCCGTGCCGCGCGGCGCCTACACCTGGGTCACCAAGCGGCTGATGGGCGAGGTGTCGATCCCGCTCGTCACCACCAACCGCATCAACACCCCGGAGCTGGCCGAGGAGTTGCTCGCCGAGGGGTACGCGGACATGGTCTCCGTGGCCCGGCCGATGCTCGCCGACCCCGACTTCGTCAACAAGGCCGCCGCCGGAACGCCGGAGGCCATCAACACCTGTATCGGCTGCAACCAGGCCTGCCTCGACCACACCTTCAGCGGGAAGATCACCTCCTGCCTGGTGAACCCGCGCGCCTGCCACGAGACCGAACTGGTGCTGTCGCCCACCCGGTTGCGCAAGCGCGTCGCCGTCGTCGGCGCCGGGCCGGCCGGACTCGCCTGCGCCGTCACCGCCGCCGAACGCGGCCACGACGTCGTGCTGTTCGACGCCGCGAGCGAGGTCGGCGGCCAGCTGAACGTCGCCCGCAAGGTCCCCGGCAAGCAGGAGTTCGACGAGACCCTGCGCTACTTCCGCCACCAGCTCGACGCGCACGGCGTGGACGTACGCCTCAACACCCCCGTCGCCGCAGCCGACCTGGCCGACTACGACGAGGTCGTCGTCGCCACCGGCGTCACTCCGCGCACCCCCGACATCCCGGGCGTCGACCACCCGAGCGTCGTGGGCTACCTCGACGTCCTGCGCGAGGGAGTCCCCGTCGGCGACCGCGTCGCCATTCTCGGCGCGGGCGGCATCGGCTTCGACGTCGCTGAGTTCCTCACCGACGGCGGGGACAAGGCGAGCGAGGACCCGGAGACGTACTTCCGCCAGTGGGGCGTAGACATGGACTACCGGGCGCCCGGCGGCCTCGCCGCCCCCGAGCGCCCCGCGCCGCCGCGCACCGTGCACCTGCTGCAGCGCAAGACCAGCAAGGTCGGTGCCGGCCTCGGCAAGACCACCGGCTGGATCCACCGCGCCGAGCTCAAGCACCGCGGCGTCACCATGGTGCCCGGCGTGCGCTACGACCGCATCGACGACGCCGGTCTCCACATCACAGTCGGCGAGGAGTCCACCGTCCTGCCCGTCGACACCATCGTGCTGTGCACCGGCCAGGAGCCGCGCCGCGACCTGTACGAGGAGCTGGTCGCCGCGGGCCGCAGCGCGCACCTGATCGGCGGGGCGGACGTGGCCGCGGAACTGGACGCCAAGCGCGCCGTCAAGCAGGGCACCGAGGTCGCGGCCGCCCTGTAGGGGCCGTCCCTAGGATGACTTCATGTCCCTCCCGCACGCGATCCTCACCGCCCTGCTCGAGAAGCCGTCCTCGGGGCTGGAGCTGACCCGCCGGTTCGACCGGTCGATCGGCTACTTCTGGTCGGCGACGCACCAGCAGATCTACCGGGAACTGGGACGGCTGGAGGCCGAGGGACACATCCGGGCGCTGCCCACCGAGCAGCCGGCCCGCGGGCAGAAGAAGAGCTACGAGGTCCTGCCCGCGGGCCACGCCGAACTCCAGCGGTGGACGGCCGCCGCCCAGGACCCGAGGCCGCACCGCGACACCCTGCTGCTGCGGATGCGCGCGGCGGCCGTCGTGGGCACGGAGGGCATCGAGGCCGACCTGCGCCGCCATCTCGCCCTGCATCAGCGGCAGCTGGCGGAGTACGAGGAGATCGAGAGGCGCGACTTCCCGCCGGGCAGGGACAGTGCCCAGGACCGGCTGCGGCACCTCGTGCTGCGGGCGGGCATCGACCTGGAGACCTTCTGGACGCAGTGGCTCGGCCACGCGCTGGAGGAGTTCGCCGAACTGCCCGGTGGCGAGGGCGCCTGAGGCTCAGAGCCGGTGGGGCTTGGTGCGGCGGCGCAGGTACCAGGCCGTCGCGATGACACCCGCCCCGACCAGGGCGCTGCCCACGCCCACCGTCACCGGTCCGTAGTCCCGCACCGCGCCGCCGAGACCGCCCATCACGCCCAGCGACGGCGACGGCGAGGCGGTGGCCGAGATGGTGGGGGTCGCGGTGGCCGCCGAGACGATGACGGACTGCGTGCCCGCGGTGCTGTTGTTGAAGGCACACATCACGATGACGGTGTACGTGCCGGGACTGACACCCTGCCAGGCGGCCGTCTGGATGCTGGTCGTCCCCGAAAGCGCCACCTGCCGGCCCTGGGAGAAGTTCGCCTGACTGCTGTTGAGCAGCGAGGCGGTGCCCCACATGCCGTTGCTCGCGGTCTGGTTGCACACGGTGGTGGTCACCGACACGGTGGACCCGCTGGTGCTCACCGAGATCCCCGAGCCCAGCGCGGCGGCGGGCGTGGCGGCGGCCAGGGCGACGGGCAGCGCGGCGGCGGCTGCCACGGCCAGGCCGGTCCGGATCAGAGGCTGAGAGTTGCGCATGTCGACTGCCCTCCGGCGGCACGGTCGGCGGTACATCCCTTGCGCCGCCGGGGGTCGGGAATCGCCCGTGCTGCCTCCGGGTCAGCCAACGCGGCGGTGTCCCCGCGCGCATGCGGAGCGCAGCCGGGCAGGTGACGGATTCCCTCGTCCGGACCGCCACCGGCTACCGCGTCGTCACCGACCGCTCCGCCGTGAACCCGCCCCAGGTGCCGTCGGGCAGTCTGGCGCGGACCCGAACGCGATGGGTGACGCCGGTCTCCCGGCCGACGTAGAAGCTGTAGCGCGCCCGGTCGCGCGGGGCGTCGCCGCCGTACACCAGGGAGGTGGCCGGCTGTCCGTCCAGGCGGATCTGGTACTCCGTGACCACGCCGTCCGTGCGCGGCACGGTCCAGGAGAGGTCGAGGTAGTACGCCCCGTCGGCGCGGTGGCAGCTCGCGCGGAAGGCGGAGGGCGCGGTGCCGCGTCCGTCGTCGGTGCCCGGGGTGGTCAGGCGGACGGTGCCGCCGGGCGGGGAGACGTTGTCGGCGGCGTCGCGGGCCCGGACGGAGAACGCGTATCGGGTGCCCGGCCGCAGGCCCGTGAGCACGGTCGCCGTCTGGTTCCCGCCCACACTGTGGACCTTCGAGCCGCCCTGGTAGATGTCGTACGACAGAACGGCCGTGTCGTCCCGGGACGCGGACCAGGACAGCTGGACCTCGCGGCTGCCGATCACCCGGCCGCGGGCCGGTCCCGGGCGGGTGGGCGCCGTGTCGTCCGCGGCCACGGCCGCCGGGGTCGTCGCGCGCACCGGGCGGCTGGGCGGGCCGAGCCGGCCCTCGCCGTCGCGTGCCCGCACGGTGAAGACGTAGCCGGTGGTGGGGCGGAGGCGGGTGACGTCCACCATGTGCTCGGAGGCCGGCACCTGGGCGACCTTGGCGGTGCCGCGGTACACCTCGTAGAGCCGGACGCGGGGAGTGGTCGGCACCGCGTCCCACATGACGTGCACGCTGCCGGCGCTGCCGGCCGTCGCCGTGACGCCCGCGGGCGCCGCCGGCAGCCGGCCGTCGTCGTTGCCCGTGCCCGGTGAGCCGCATGCCGCGGCACAGGCCAGCACACCGCACAGGGCGAGGAGCCGGCGCGGGACAACAGCGGCACGACGACGCACGGCTCGGCCCTCCGGACGGATGCGGCGGCAATGGTACGGACCAATATGGGGGTGGGTGCGCACGCGCGGCAAGGGGGCGTGGCGCGGACGCGGGGCGTTGGAGATCGCCCGCGGAGGTTACGTATGCTGGAGCTCCTGACGGCCGAACTCTCCTCGAGGGCTCGGGAGTTCATGCCGTGGCGCGGGCCGCTGTCGTCGCTGATCCCGCGCCGGGGAACGGGCGGCCGGGGGACCGGAGCCGACGCCGGCTCAGGTCCCCGGCCCCTGCCCGCCGTTCGGGTCGTTCACCGTCCGGCCCCCTTGCGGTGGCCGCGTGGGCGCACCGGGGTCAGATTGACTGAGTGTTCGTCACTGTTCCCCAGGAGAGGCTCCCCCCATCGTGCGTGTCCAGTCGCTGACGCTGGCCGCGGCCTGCGCCGCCCTGCTCGCCCCCACGACGTCGCCCGCAGCCCAGGCCCGCTTCGCGGAGCAGCCGGTGGCCTGGCGGGAGGGCGACGTCAGCGCCGCCGACCTGCTCGCCAAGGTGCGCGGCTGTGCCCAGGTCTCCCGCGGCCGCTACCGCAGCGACGAGGGCACCCCGGCGACCATCCCGGTCTGCGGCACGCGGGACGCCGTCTTCTGGAAGGCCGATCTCGACATCGACTGCGACGGCCGGGCCGGCCCGCGCTGCAACCGCCGCACCGACCCGCTGTTCTCCTCGCTCACCGCCTACCAGCAGTCCGACGGCCGCCATCTGAGCGCCGAACGCCTGCCGTACATCGTCGTGCCCGCCGTCAGCCGTATCTGGGACCACCGCGACCACGGCGTGCGCGGCGGCTCGGTCGCGGCGGTCGTCTACCGGGACCGGGTGCAGTACGCGGTGGTCGGCGACATCGGCCCGCGCGGCATCATCGGCGAGGCCTCCTACGCCACCGCGCGGGGCCTCGGCATCAGGCCCGACCCGCGGGGCGGCGGCACGTCCTCCGGGGTCACCTACATCGTCTTCAAGGACTCGCGGGTCAAGCCGATCGAGGACCACGCGGCCGCCGTCGCCGCGGGGCAGCGGCTGGCACGGCTGTTCGTGCGGCGCGGGTGAGGCGCCGAGGACCCGTCGGGCGGTGGGTCGACCGCCCGGGTGCCGACGGCGTGTCGGTCGGCGGTCGGCGGGCCGGATCCCGGCGGCGCGTGGGGCGGCGGGCCGTGCGCCCGGGGCGTGTGGGGTGGCGGATCGGCGGGTCGGCCCCGGGGGTGCGTCAGACGGCGGACCAGCCGTCGTCGACGGGCAGGATCACGCCGTTGATGTCGCTCGCCGCGTCCGAGGCGAGGAAGAGGATGGCGGCGGCCTGCTCCTCGGGCCGGGCGACGCGTCCCAGATTGACGAAGTGCGGGCCGAGCGCGGTCGGTCCGTGGGCGGCCTGGTCGGCGTCCACCACGATGCCGGTGGCCGTGCCGCCCGGGGCGATGGCGTTCGCCCGGATGCCCTGCCTGCGGTACATCACCGCCAGGGACTTCGTCAGACCCACCACGCCGTGCTTCGAGGCCGTGTAGGCGGCGCCCGCCGCGCTGCCGCGCAGGCCGGCCTCGGAGGCGGTGTTCACTATCGCGCCGCCGCCTGCCGCCAGCATGTGCGGCAGCACCGCCCGGGTGAGCAGGAACGGAGCGGTGAGGTTGACCCGCAGGACCCGCTCCCATTCGGCGTCGGTCACGTCCGCCAGCGCCGACATCCGGTCCATGATCCCGGCGTTGTTCACCAGGACGTCCACCGAGCCGAAGCTCTCCACGGCGGTCCGCACCACCTCGTCGACCACACTCTGCTCGCCGAGGTCGCCCACGACCGCGACCGCGGTGCCGCCCGCCGCCTCGATCTCCCGCACGACGCCGTCCGCGCCCTTCGCGTCGATGTCCGCGGCGAGGACCCGGGCGCCCTGGGCGGCAAAGGCCAGCGCGGCGGCGCGGCCGATGCCCGAGCCCGCTCCGGTGACGATGACGCCGCGTCCGTCGAATTGGCCGGCCATGTGGTGCTCCTGTTCCTTGGGGGGCGGTCCTGGGGAGGCCACCCTACGACTTAATGTCCCTGGGTGACATAAAGTCGTGGTGGAGAATTCCGGAGGAGTGATCCCCCCGACCCGGAGGACCGGATGACCGCCGCCCGCGGACGTGCTGGACGACCGCCGCTGACCGACGAGCGCAAGGCCGAGATCCGGCTGGGGATCGCACGGGCCGCCGTGGAGCTGTTCGTCACCCAGGGCGTCGCCGCGACCACGGGTGAACAGATCGGGCAGGCGGTCGGGGTCTCGGCGCGCACGGTCTGGCGCTATTTCCCGAGCAAGGAGGCCTGCGTACGGCCGCTGTTCACCGCGGGCATCGAGATGGTCGCCGACCGGCTGCGCGAATGGGCGCCCGGGCGGCCGCTGGAGGACATCTTCGCGCCGGAGGCCACCGACGAACTCGGTGTCCTCGTCGGTCCCGACCACGAGACCGTCGGCGCCCTGGTACGGCTGACCCGCACGGAGCCCGGTCTGCGCGCCGTCTGGCTGCAGACCTACGACGAGGCGGAACCGGCGTTCGCCCGCGCCCTCGCCGAGGGCGCCGGGCTGCCGCCGGACGACCTGCGGCCCGTCATCCGGGCGGCGATGTTCAACGCGGCCCTGCGCGCCGCGGTCGAGCACTACGCCTGGCACACCGCCGAGGCGGAGCCCGACCGCGCGACGGCGCAGGACGAGCTGACGCGGATCGTCCGCTCGGCCCTCGCCGTCGTCGCGGAGGGACTCGGGTAGGCGTTCCCCGGCGGTCAGACCTTCCTGTACGTGTACGCGTCCGCGGCCGCCGCCTCCACCGCCGCGAGGTCCGCGCCGGTGGCCGCCGTGACCACCGCGGCCACCGCTCCCTCCACGAAGGGGGCGTCCACCAGGCGTGTGTTGTCGGGGAGTTCGTCGCCCTCGGCGAGCAGTGCCTTCACGGTCAGCACCGCGCTGCCGAGGTCGGTGAGGACGGCGACCCCCGCGCCCCGGTCCACGGACGCGGCCGCCGCGGCGATCAGCTCCGCGCTCGTGCCGAGTCCTCCGCCCTCGGTGCCGCCCGCCGGGGCGACGTGCACCGAAGTGCCGCCGCCCGCCAGGCCCTTGGCCAACTCCGCCACCGAGGAGGCCACTTCGGCGCTGTGCGAGACCAGCACGATCCCGACGGTCTTGTCGTCACTCACCGTTCGCCTCCGCGAGTCCCGCGATCAGCAACGCCGACGAGGTCGCGCCGGGATCCTGGTGGCCGATGCTGCGCTCGCCCAGATAACTGGCCCGGCCCTTGCGCGCCTGCAGCGGGATCGTCGCCAGCGCGCCCTGCTCGGCGGCGGCCCGGGCCGCGCCGAAACCGTCGGCGAGCGCGTCCACCGCCGGCACCAGCGCGTCGATCATGGTCTTGTCGCCCGGTGCGGCGCCGCCCAGCGTCATGACCGCGTCCACCCCGGCCCGCAGCGCCTCGGCGAGTTGCTCCTCGCTGACCTCGGCGGCGTCCCCGAGCGCCTTGCCGGTACGGCGCAGCAGCGTGCCGTACAAGGGGCCCGACGCGCCGCCGACGGTGGAGATCAACTGACGTCCGGCGAGCGTGAGGACCGCGCCGGGCGTGTCCGGCGCCTCCTTCTCCAGGACCGCGGTCACCGCCCGGAACCCGCGCTGCAGATTGCTGCCGTGATCTGCGTCCCCGATGGGGGAGTCGAGGGCGGTGAGCCGTTCCGCCTCACGCTCCACGGACGCGGCGGTGGCCGTCATCCAACGGCGGAAGAAATCGGCGTCGAGCACTGGATCTCCTTGCGTGGTAGGTACGGCCCGAATTCCGGTGTCTCACATGCCCCAGCGCAGCCCCGGCGTCTTCACCGGCGCGTCCCACAGCCGCAGCAGCTCCTCGTCGACCTGGCAGATGCTGACCGACGCTCCGGCCATGTCGAGCGAGGTGACGTAGTTGCCGACGAGAGTGCGGGCGACGGCGACACCGCGCTCCGAGAGGACCCGCTGCACCTCGGCGTTGAAGCCGTACAGCTCCAACAGCGGTGTCGCGCCCATGCCGTTGACGAGGACGAGCACCGGGTTGCGCGGCGGCATGTCCTCCAGTACGGCGTGCACCGCGAAATCCGCGATCTCGCCCGAGGTCATCATCGGCCGCCGCTCGCGGCCCGGCTCGCCGTGGATGCCGATGCCCAACTCCAGCTCACCGGCAGGCAGATCGAAGGTGGGGCTGCCCTTGGCCGGCGTGGTGCAGGCGCTCAGGGCCACGCCGAAGCTGCGCGCGTTCTCGTTGACCTGACGGGCGATCGCCTCCACCCGCTCCAGCGGCTGTCCCTCCTCCGCGGCGGCGCCCGCGATCTTCTCCACGAACAGGGTGCCGCCGACGCCGCGCCGCCCGGCCGTGTAGAGGCTGTCGGTGACCGCGACGTCGTCGTTGACCAGTACCTTGGCGACCTGGATGCCCTCGTCCTCGGCGAGTTCGGCCGCCATGTCGAAGTTGAGCACGTCGCCGGTGTAGTTCTTCACGATGAACAGCACGCCGGCCCCGCTGTCCACGGCCGCGGCGGCGCGCACCATCTGGTCGGGCACCGGCGAGGTGAACACCTCGCCCGGGCAGGCCGCCGAGAGCATCCCGGGGCCCACGAATCCGCCGTGCAGCGGCTCGTGCCCGGAGCCCCCGCCGGAGATCAGGGCGACCTTCCCGGCGACGGGGGCGTCCCGCCGTACGATCACCCGGTTGTCGACGTCGACCGTCAGTTCGGGGTGGGCGGCCGCCATGCCCCGCAGCGCGTCCGCCACCACGGTCTCAGCGACGTTGATGAGCATCTTCATGACTACCTCCGGGAAACGTGTCCGCTGAGCCGCAGTCCCGGCAGCTCACACTGGGAAGTATCGACGTTTGCGCGGCGATGGTCACGTGCGCGGCGTTTTCGCCCGCCGGATGTTCGGCCGTTCAACTTCCGCGCGCAACAGTAACCATGTGCCGATGAAATTGAACAAGTAAGTAAGTGAATTTGCTGATTTCTCGCATTATCCACCCACCTTCGGAAGTGGGTGGGAAGTCAACACCAAAACTCGAACCCACGGGGGGGTCGTACGGCGCCGCGTCCGTGACCGACTGCTGCGTCCCCTCGGGCTCGGGGACGCCGCCCTGGCGCCGACGGGCGACGGCCCCGACGCGACGGGCCACGGCAAGGACGGCCGCACCCCGGTCCCGGCCTTCGACGCCGGAGGCTTCCAGGCGCCGGGCGCCGTCCGCTGCACCCCGCACGACCTGCCCACCTTCCCGCGGCCTGGGGCACCGGCAGGTGCACACGGTGGCCCGGATCCGGCATCCGGCCTCCGGCGCGTGATGTACCTCCACGGCGGTGCCCCCCTGGGCCAGCAGGCGTTCCTCGGTCTCCGGCCGGACACCGGGGCGGCCCTCGTGGCCGTGTGCAGCCGGCGGTTCCGGGCGAAGGACCCGTTCGTGCCCACGACGTGCGGGCTGCTGGCGGAGCTACGACGGCGGACGGGCCCGGGCGCGCGTCTCGCGCTCCCGGGCCCGTCCGGTCTCACCGGCGCCGGTGAGGTCTCACAGACGCTGCCACAGGGCGGGCGTGACGTCCGGGGCCCAGGAGCTCTGTGCCTGATGGGACTGCAGACACCGGTAGGTGACCGTCCCGACCGTCACCTCCGTCCCCACCTCGTACACCCGCCCCGCACGCCAGGCGCGCGCGTCGGCCGGCTCGGGTGCCGCGGAGGTCTGGCCCGTGGTCTTCAGCGTGAGGCCGAAGTCGTCGAGGATCGGGTTGACCGGCTGGAAGAACGTGGTGCCGCCGCGCGTGCAGTCACCGGAACCGCCCGAGGTGACCCCCTGCGCCTGCGCGCCGGAGATGTAGGGGCCGCCCGAGTCCCCGGGCTCCGCGCACACATCGGTCCGCGTCAGTCCGCCGACCGTGCCCTCGGCGTAACTGACGCTGGTGTCCGTCTCCTTGACGGTGCCGCAGTGCCAGCCTGTGGTCGAGCCGGACCGGCACACCGACGCGCCCACCATGGCCTGCACCGAACCGGCCACCTTCACCTTCTGGCCGTTCTTCCCCTTGACGTAGGGGGTGGCCGTCCAGGTGGAGTTCGTGGCCACCCAGGACATGTCCTTGCCGGGGAACGTGGCGGCCTGGAAGGTCCCCTGGGCGGTGGTCCGGTCGGGCCCGGTGGTCTTGGAACCCGGCTTGCCGCAGTGGCCGGCCGAGGCGAAGCCCTGCTGCACGCCCTTGGTGACGGAGAAGCCGACGGAGCACCGTGCCGTGTTGTCGATGTAGTAGGCGTCGCCGCCGACGATGTCCGCCATGAGGCGCGGCCGTTTCGCCGACAGACGCACGGCGGTGCGGCCCACCTCGGCTCCGGCCGCCTTGACGAACGCGGCCGCCGCCTTGCGGCTTCTGGCCTCCACCACCACCCGGTTCGTGCGCACGTCCACGTACCACACGGGCGTGTCGGCGGTCTTGACGCCGGCCGCCGCCCGGTCCAGCTTCTCCTTGACCGACCGCAGCCCGGCCAGCCCCCAGCGGACGGCCACCGGGGTGGCGCCCTGAGCCCGGATCGCGGAGAAGTCCGCCCGGTCGGTGGTCGCGACGGTCAGCTCGGCCGCCGTCGCGCCCTTGACCCAGGCACCGGCGAAGCGGGTGCCCAGGGTGTTGCGCAGGACACCCGCCCGGGTGCCGGCGTCGGCCTCGTTGACCAGGCGCGTGGCCGCCTGGTCCGGCGTCAGGCGCAGGTCGCGTTCCAGGGCGTGCAGGACCTGCGGCGACGGCTTGTCGGCGCCGAGCGTCTGGGCGGCGCTGGGAGCCGGGCCGCGGCCCGGACCGGCCGACGCCGCCGGCTGGATCGCGGTGAGCGCGAGTGTGCCGAGCGCGACCACGGCGGCGCCGCGTACGGTCGCGCGGTGTCTGTCTGCCATTCGGCGTACCTCCTGAGGGATGCGGTGGAGCAGGTCGTGAGACCACAGCCCTAGCCCCCGGCACCGGCGTGATGCCGCGGGCCGCGGGCTTTTGCGTACTACGGGGGACACCGGGAGCGGCATGTGCAGTAGCGGCCCGACGGCCCCGTCCCGGCCCCGGAGAGCGGGCCGGTTCAACCCGCGTCGGTCACCGGCCACGGGGCCGTCGGCCGTCCGCCCAGGGACCAATGGGCACGTCCGGGGACCTGCGGCCGCTCACCCCGCCGGGCGCGGGGCACAAGGATCGTTTCCGGGAACCGCCCCACCGCAGCGACCGGCGCGAGGAGCACTGCCATGTCCGCCACACCCACAGGACGCGAGGCACCGGACCTGGGCCCCCAGAAGGCGCTCGGCCTGCCCGCCGCCTCCGCGCTCGTGATCGGCAGCATCATCGGCACGGGCGTCTTCGCCCTTCCGTCCGCCCTGGCGCCGTACGGGCCGATCTCACTCGTCGCGTTCGCCGTCGTGACCCTCGGCGCCCTCGCCCTGGCCCTGACCTTCGGCTCACTCGCCGGGCGCGTCCCGGCCGACGGCGGGCCGTACGTCTACGCCCGCGACGCCTTCGGCGAGTTCACCGGGTTCCTCAACGCCTGGTCGTACTGGATCACCGCGTGGGCGGGGAACGCCGCGATCGTGGTCGCCTGGGTCGGCTACGTCGAGGTGTTCGTCAACACCGGGCACCGCACCGGCGTCTCGATCCTGATCGCGCTGGTCGGGCTGTGGATCCCGGCCGCCGTGAACCTCACCGGCGCACGGAACACGGGCGCCTTCCAGGTGATCACCACCGTGCTGAAGTTCGTCCCGCTGGTCTTCATGGCCACCGTCGGCCTGCTGTTCGTCGAGTCCGCCGACTTCGGCCCCTTCAACGCCTCCGGCCGGTCGGCGACCGGCGCGATCTCCGCGGCCGGTGCCATCGCCCTGTTCAGCTACCTCGGCCTGGAAGCCGCCTCAGTCGTCGCCGGACGCGTGCGCGAACCCCGGCGCAACGTGCCGCGCGCAACCGTCTACGGCACCCTCGTCTGCGCCGTCATCTACATCCTCGGCACCCTCGCCGTCTTCGGCACCGTCCCGCACAGCCGGCTCGGCGACTCCACCGCGCCCTTCACGGACGCCGCGAACAACATCTTCGGCGGGACCTGGGCCGGTGACGTCGTCGCCGCGGCCGCGATCATCTCCGGCATCGGCGCCCTCAACGGCTGGACCATGCTGTGCGCCGAGATGCCGTACGCCGCGGCCCGCGACGGGCTGTTCCCGGCCGCGTTCGCCCGGCTGCGCGGCGCGAACGGCGTCCCCGTCTTCGGCATCGTCGCCTCCACCGTGCTCGCCTCACTGATCACCGTCTTCAGCTACACCCGCTTCGAGGACGTCTTCACCAAGATCGTCCTGCTGAGCGTGCTGACCGCCGTGATCCCCTACCTGTTCTCCGCGGCCGCCCAGCTGTACTGGCTGCTCGGCCGCGGCCGCGAGGGACTCGGCCGCGCGCGGCTGATCCGTGACGCCACCGTCGCCGCGCTGGCCATGGCCTTCTCGTACTGGTCGATCCAGGGCAGCGGCTACCAGACCGTCTACTACGGCCTGTTCGTGCTGCTCCTCGGCCTGCCGGTCTACCTCTGGCTCAAGCGCGACCACGGTGAGTACGGCGAGAGCGCGGCCGGGCCGGCCGCCGGGTCCCGTGCGCCGGAGACGCCGCTGAAGCCGGCCCCGTGCATTCCGCGGCAGCGCGCACGGCGCGGGAACACCCTGCGCCACCACGACTGAGACCCGGGGGTCCCGCCATGACCACGTTCCACGTCGACTCCGAGGTCGGCCGCCCGCGCCAGGTGGTCCCGCACCGCCCCGGACTCGAACGGCGCCCGCGTCCACTGCTGCGCGGACCTGCCGGCCCAGACCCTCGACGTGCCCGAGGCCCGCGACCGGCTGCTGGACCGGGTCGTCACCCCCGCAAGCGTGGGAACGGCCCTCGTCGAGACACCGTCGCAGGTGCCGGACTCGGGCGCGGGCGCGGCGGACCGCGCCGCATGAGCCGCCTCATCGATCGCGACCCGGCCCGCTGACCGGCAAGGAGACCTTCCATGAACGTCGACCTGCGAGGCCGCTCCTTCCTCAGCGAACTCGACTTCGCTCCGGCCGAGGTGCACCATCTGCTCGACCTCGCCGCCGAGTTGAAGAAGGACAGGCGCGCCGGCACCGAGTGGCCCCGGCTCGCCGGCCGTCACCTCGCGCTGATCTTCGAGAAGACCTCCACCCGCACCCGCTGCGCCTTCGAGGTGGCCGCCGCCGACCAGGGCGCCGCCACCACCTGTCTCGGCCCCGGCGACACCCACCTCGGCGGCAAGGAGTCCGTCGCCGACACCGCCCATGTGCTCGGCCGGATGTTCGACGGCATCGAGTACCGCGGCTCCGACCAGTCGACCGTCACCGAACTCGCCGCCCACGCCGGCGTACCCGTCTACAACGGGCTGACCGACACCGCGCACCCCACCCAGAGCCTGTGCGACATGCTCACCATGCGCGAGCACAGCCCGAAGCCGCTCACCGACATCAGCTACTGCTACCTCGGCGACGGCCGCAACAACATGGCCAACTCCCTGCTGTCGATGGGCTCCCTGCTCGGCATGGACGTGCGGATCGCCGCTCCCGCCGCGCTGTGGCCCGACCGTGGCCTGGTCGCCGACTGCCGCTGGTTCGGCCAGCGCACCGGTGCGCGGATCACGGTCACCGAGGACGTCGAGACCGCCGTACGCGGAGCCGACTTCCTGCACACCGACGTCTGGGTCTCCATGGGCGAACCCGCCGACACCTGGCGCGAGCGCATCGACCTGCTGCTGCCCTACCAGGTCACCGGCCGGACCCTCGCGGCCACCGGCAACCCGGACGTGCTGTTCATGCACTGCCTGCCCGCGCTGCACGACCACCGCACCCGGCTGGGCCGCCAACTCCTCGACACCTACGGCCTCGACGGCCTGGAGGTCACCGACGAGGTCTTCTCCTCGCCCGCCTCGATCGTCTTCGACCAGGCGGAGAACCGGCTCCACACCATCAAGGCCGTGCTCGTCGCCACCCTGGAGGACTGAACCATGCGTATCGTCGTCGCCCTCGGCGGGAACGCCCTGCTGCACCGGGGCGAACGCCCCGACGCGCGGATCCAGACCGCCAACGTCGTCCGGGTGGCCACCGCTCTGGCCGCGCTCGCCCAGGAGAACGAGCTGGTGATCACCCACGGCAACGGCCCGCAGATCGGCCTGCTGGCGCTGGAGAGCGCCACGGACCCCTCGCTGACCGCCCCCTACCCGCTCGACGTGCTGGGCGCCCAGACCCAGGGCATGATCGGGTCCCTGCTGGTGCGGGCCCTGCACGACGCGCTGCCCGGCCGGAAGATCGCCGCACTCGTCACCCACACCTACGTACGCGCCGACGACCCGGCCTTCGACACTCCGACCAAGTTCGTCGGCCAGGTGTACCCGCGGGCGCGGGCCCAGGCGCTGGCGCGTGAACGGGGCTGGAGCGTGGCCCGGGACACCGACGGCTGGCGCCGGGTCGTTCCCTCGCCGTCACCCGAGTCCTTCGTGGAGACCGAGACGATCCACGACCTGCTCGCCGCCGACACCCTCGTCGTCTGCGCCGGCGGCGGGGGCGTCCCCGTCGTCGCCGACCCGGACTGTGGCGGGCTGACCGGGGTGGAGGCCGTCGTCGACAAGGACCTCGCCGCCGCCCTGCTCGCCCAGGACCTCAAGGCCGACTTCCTGCTGATCCTCACCGACGTCCCGTGCGTGTACGCCGGCTTCGGCACCCCCGACCAGCGGCCCGTACTCGACGCCACCCCCATCGAGCTGCGCCGCGGCGGCTTCCCCGCCGGGTCCATGGGCCCCAAGGCCGAGGCCGCCGCCCGTTTCGTCGCCCGCACCGGCGGCCTGGCCGCCATCGGGGCCCTGGACGCCGCCTACGAAATCGTCCACGGCCGCTCCGGCACCCTGGTCCGCCCTGACCTCACGGTGGGCTGACGGGCGGCGCCGGGTGTGCCCGTGGGCGTCGGGGCGGGGACTCGGCCTCGGCGGCCGTGTCCGGGTATGAGGAAACCCGTGCACCGGTGTGGTGCACGGGCTCCGCGGCCGCCGGCCGAGTCCCGCCCTGTCGAGCTCGGCGGTGCCGCGTGGAGATGGTCCTCAGCCGCCCCGGGGAAGGGTGCTCACCCGGTCTTGTGCCCCCAGCGCGGTCCGACCATGGCCCATTCGGTGTCCCACCCGTCGAGGCGCCGCCGGTCCAGCCGCCAGCGGACCACGGCCCCGGCGGCGAACACGACGCCGGCGGTCGCCAGCGAGGCCGCCGTACCCAGCAGACCGGCCTCGAACCCCGCCTCCACGCGGCCGGGCGGCTGGGAGGTGAGCCGGTCCTGTGCGTCCAGCCAGACCAGGACCCGGGCGCCGGCCTTCTGCCCGGCACTCACCAGGGCCCGGCCGGTGTGGGCCGTGCCGTCGGAGGCGGTCCAGCGGACGTTCGCCGATATCCGTTCCGCCGTGTCCCCGCTCGACGAGGCACTGGGCAGATCGGTGAGGAGGACGGCCCGGACGGAGTGCCGTTCGGCGCGCTGCCGGGCGAGCACGTCGTCGGCCGCGTGCGCGGTGACCAGACCGGCGATCGCGCCGCCGACGGCGACGACCACCCACATGGCGAGGACGACCCAGGCCTCGACGATGTCGTCGTGCCGGCGCAGCGGGTTGTTCCGCCACCGCCACAGCCGCTTCTTCACGGGCTTGCCGCTCATCGGTCCGCACCTCCCTCTCGTGGTCACGGACAAGACGGTGGCACCGGGAAAGGCGTGCCGGGATGGGCCGACCAGGCGCTTTCGGGGGACCATCCGGGACCTGCTGCCCGACGCCCTTGGGCCGTTCAGCCCCCCTGCCGCGCCTCGGCCCGCGAGCAGGCGACCACCACCGTGCCGCTGTCCACCGCCCGACGGCCGGCGATCAGCCCGTCGCACCGGCCAGGTTCCCGGGGTCCGCCGCGGGTGCCAGGGCCTCGCAGAGCCGGGTGTCGAGTTCGAAGACGCCCGCCAGGCCCGCCGGGGGCAGCAGCCGCCGGAAGCCGGGGCTGTCCGTGACCAGCCGCAGCCGGCCCTCCTGTGCCACGACACGGTTGCGTGCCCGGCACAGCATCCCCAGTCCGGAGCAGTCGATGAACGACACGTCGCGCAGGTCCACGACCAGGTCGGGACGTCGACCCGCGGTCAGCTCGTCCAGCCGGGCCGAAAGGGACGGCACCGTGAGCAGGTCGATCTCCCCGCGCAGCGCCACGACGGTGCGGCCGGCGACGACGCGCACCGTCGGCGGTGGGGGTTCGGAGTGCATTTCGGCCATGGGAAAAGGCAAGCGGGCAGGCCAGGGCGGCGGGTAGGGCCGTTCGGGCCAGCCGGTTCCACGCGAGGTGGGCCGTACGGGCACGGCCGCCGCCAAGGACCCGTCCGGCGTGACCCTGGGGGCCGACCGGCCCAAGCGCCCGCCCGGGACGGCCGGACAAGCTGGACCTGCGGGGCAATCCCGGCGCCGCACCGGCTCGCGGCCCTCCCGGACCACGGGAGCGACAGGCCGAGGAGGGAAGGATCGCCATGAAGGGCTTCGTCTACCACGGACCCGGCAAGTCCTCCTGGCAGGACGTCCCGGACCCGGGCGTCCAGGAACCCACCGACGCCGTCGTCCGCGTCGACGCCGTCACCATCTGCGGTACCGACCTGCACATCCTCAAGGGCGACGTCCCCGAGGTCCGCCCCGGCACCGTGCTCGGCCACGAGGCGGTCGGCGAGATCGTGGAGACCGGCACCGACGTGCGCACCGTACGCCCCGGCGACCGGGTGCTGGTGTCCTGCATCACCGCCTGCGGCCGCTGCGCCTACTGCCGGCAGGGCATGTACGGCCAGTGCCGGGGCGGCGGAGGCTGGGCCCTCGGCCACCTGATCGACGGCACCCAGGCGGAATACGTCCGTGTGCCGCACGCCGACCTGTCCGTGCACGCCCTGCCCAGCACCCTGGACGCCAAGGAGGCGGTCCTCCTCGCGGACATCTTCCCGACCGCCTACGAGGTCGGCGTCCTCAACGGGCGCGTCCGACCCGGTGACACCGTCGCCGTCGTCGGCGCCGGACCCGTCGGGCTGGCCGCCATCGCCACCGCCCGGCTCTTCAGCCCGGAACGGATCGTCGCCGTCGACCTGGCCGCCGCCCGCCTGGACGCCGCCAAGGGGCTGGGCGCCGACGCCGTGGCCGACGCCCGCGAGGACCCCGAGCAGCTGGTCGCCGACCTGACCGACGGACTCGGCGCCGACGTCGTCATCGAGGCGGTCGGCACCCCGGAGACGTTCGAGATGTGCACCCGGATGGTGCGCCCCGGTGGGCACGTCGCCAACGTCGGCGTGCACGGCGCCCCCGCGACCCTGCACCTCGAGGACCTGTGGATCAAGAACGTGACCATCACCACCGGCCTGGTCGACACCAGCTCCACGCCGACCCTGCTGCGCATGGCGGCCGCCGGCCGACTGCCCGCCGGGGCCCTGGTCACCCACACCTTCCCGCTGAACGCCATGGAGGAGGCGTACGACGTCTTCGCCCGCGCCGCCGACACCGGCGCCCTGAAGGTGGTGCTCGGCGAGGAGACACACGAGGCCGTCGCCGTCCGGACGACGTGACCGGACCCGACCGGAGGGAGTGACGGGCCATGACCGCACCGACCCCGTCGAACGCGCACGACGCCACGGCCCCGGGCGATCTCGGACGCCGACTCGCCCGGCGACGCGAAGACCTCGGCCTCACCCGTGAGGAGACGGCCGCCCGCGCCGGCATGGCCCTCGGCTACCTCCAGTACCTGGAGGAACAGCCGACCGCCGCCCCCGGCACCAGCACGCTGCTCAGGCTCGCCGGGGCGCTGCGCACCTCCCTCACCGAACTGACCGGCGGAGAGATGGAGGTGCCGCCCGGTCCCGGGCGGTCGGCCCGCCAGGCCGAGCTGACCGAGCTCACCCCGCAGCAGTGCCGCGCCCTGCTGGCGACCCACGGCGTCGGCCGCATCGCGGTGCCCACCGTCGAAGGACCTCTCGTCGTCCCCGTCAACTACAGCGTGGTCGACGGCGCGATCGTCTTCCGCACGGCCCCCGGCACCCTGCCGGCCCAGGCCGCCGGCTGCCGCGTCGCGTTCGAGGTGGACCGCATCGACGACGTGTTCAGCCAGGGCTGGAGCGTGCTGGTACGCGGCCTGGCGCGGATCGTGACCGACCCCGCGGCCGTACGCCGGCTGACCGAGCAGGCGCGTGGTGAACCCTGGGCCGGCGGGCGGCGGGACACCTGGGTGCGCATCGAGCCGCTCGCCCTCACCGGACGCCGGATCACCGCCTGAAAGGTCCCTTGGCCGACCTGTTCGGGACCGATGGCCCTTAGCCCGCGGTCCCGCCGTGCCAACCATGGAGAGACACATCCCACCGCCCAGTCCGGGCGGCGGGCCACGGGCCGAAAGCGACTGGCTGATGTATCCCAATGACGGATTCCGCGAACTCGAACGGCAGGAGTGCCTGCGTCTGCTGGCGAAGGCGCCCGTCGGCCGCATCGTGCACACGCGTCAGGCCCTGCCCGCGGTGCTCCCGGTCAATTTCTCCCTGGACACCGACGGCGCGGTGCTGCTGCGCACCTCCGCCACCTCGGAACTGGTCCGCGCGATCGACGGCGCGGTGGTGGCCTTCGAGGCCGACGAGGTCGACGCCGACGCCCACGCCGGCTGGAGCGTCGTGGTCACCGGCCACGCCGCGATGGTCACCGACCCGGCCGAGCAGGAGCGCCTGGTCCGCACCGGCCCCCGCTCCTGGGCGCCCTCCCCGAGGGAGGTCTTCGTGCGCATCGAGCCCGAGCTGGTGACCGGACGCGAACTGATCGCCGGACGCAGCCTGTACGGGGTCGATCTGCAGGCCCCCCGCTGAGCGAACGGGACGGCCCCCTGCCGCAGGACCGCACGGGACGGCCCCCTGCCGCAGGGACCGCACGGCCCTACGGCAGGGGGCCGTCCGGCATCCCCGCCGGGTTCGCGCGGTCCCTGCCCCCGGCGCGCGCACCGCACGACCATCGAGGTGATGGCCGTAGCGGGATCCCGCGAGAGCCCTACGACGGCGCACGCGCCCCGGTCCCGGCGGCTCCTTCCCGCCGCACGGGAAGAGCACGGCACAGAAGGGAAACGGGACATGACTCTCCAGCACGTCGTCGTCGGAGTCGACGGAACACTGGTCGCCGTACGCGCCCTGGACCGGGCCGCGGACGAGGCCGCACGGCGCGACGCCGAACTGCGCGTCGTCTACGCCGTGCCCGACCGGGACGAGGCCGCGCCGATCCTGGCGTCCGCCGTGGCCCGCGTCCACGCCCGGCGCCCCGGCCTGCGGGTGACGACCGAGGTCGTCCAGGGCAACGCCGTGCGCGCGCTGACCGACGCGAGCGAGGGCGCCGCCCTTACCGTCGTCGGCACCCGCGGGTTCGGCGGGGTCACCGGCACCCTGTTCGGCTCGGTGAGCCTGCGGCTGGCCGCGCAGGTGCACGGCCCGCTGATGGTCGTGCGCGGGGACCACCTCGTCGACCACGCCGCCGAACCGTTCGACGCCGGCCGGCACGTCCTGCTCGGCCTGCAGGGCGACAGCGACGCGGACGTGGCCGGCTACGCCTTCGAGGAGGCCGAGCGGCGCGGTGTGTGGCTGCACGTGCTGCACTCCTTCAACCACCGGCACGTCGCCCCCGAACTGCCCTCGCTGATCCCCGCGACCAGCCCTGGCCAGCAGCGCCTGGCCCAGCACGACCGGGCGGAGGAGGCCGTACCGCGCTTCAGCCTCGCCCGGCTGCAGGAACGGCACCCCCGGGTGGGCGTCGACGCCCGCACGGTACGCGGCGGGCCGGCCCACGCGTTGCTGGAGGCCACCGCGGACGCGTCCGTCGTGGTGATCGGAGCGCACCGCCGCACGGGCCGTGTCGGCCCGCACCTGGGGACGGTCGCGCACACCCTGCTGCACCACTCCCACTGCCCCGTCGTGCTGGTGCCGACCCAGGCGTGACGGCCCCCGCCGTCGGGATCCAAGTGGTCCCGGCGGCGGGGACGTTCGGACCGGCGGCCGGGCCCTGCAGCCCATGCGACGACCGTCGCGAGAGCGGGACATTTGAAAACGTGACGAGGGCTTGGAAGCCCCCGTGAGACTCGAGGGGATGAAGATCATGGCAGTGCACGACCACCCGCAGCGTCACCAGGGATTCCACTTCCCGTCCCTGCGCCGGACCGGAACGGCCCCCCGCACCACGGACACCACGACGGCGGCGGCCGTGACCGGCGCGCACGTCCTCGCCGGGCTGCGCCTGCTGACCGGGTTCGTCTTCCTGTGGGCGTTCCTGGACAAGACATTCGGCTTCGGCTACGCGACCCCGTCCGGCAAGGGCTGGATCGACGGCGGTTCGCCCACCAAGGGCTTCCTGAGCTCGGTCGCGGCCGGACCCATGGAGTCGACGTTCCACGACTGGGCCGGGGCAGGCTGGGCCGACTGGCTGTTCATGCTCGGTCTGCTGGGCATCGGCCTCGGGCTCCTCTCCGGCGTCGCGCTGCGCCTCACGGCCGTCGCGGGCACCGCGATGATGGCGCTGATGTGGATCGCCGAATGGCCGCCGGCCAAGCACCTCTCCGACGGATCGGCCAGCATGTCGACCAACCCGTTCGTCGACTACCACGTCATCTACGCCGTCGTGATGATCGCCCTGGCGGTCGTGGGCGCCGGCGCCACCTGGGGGCTGGGCAGGCTGTGGGCACGGCTGCCCTTCGTCAGCCGTAACCGCTGGCTGCTCTGACCGCTCGGTGCACACCGGGTCGTGGGCGCCGCCGCCGAGGGGATCCGATTCCCCCGGCGGCGGCGCCCTTTCGCGTGCGGCAGGCCGGGACCGATCGGTACCGGACAGGGACTTGTGGACCTTCCCGCCGCGGGCCGCCGCCGACGACAGTGGTCGTGACAAGAAGGAGGCTGCACATGTCCCGAACCCTCACCGTCGGCCTGGACGGCTCGCCCGAAAGCCTCGCGGCCGCCGAATGGGCCGCGCGGGAAGCCCTGTTGTGGCCGGCCGCGCTGCGCGCCGTGTACGCCGGGGACCAACAGCCCTCCGCCTACCGGCCGTTCGCCGGTGAGGCCGTGCCGTCGCCCGGCGAGGACCGGGCCGGACGCATGCTGCGCGAGGTTCGCGCCGCGCTGACCCACCGTCACCCGGGCCTGGACCTCACCACGGCACGGCTCGACGGGCGCCCCGCCTCGGCCCTGCTGGAGGCGGCCCGCGACGCCGACCTGCTGGTGCTCGGCTCCCGCGGACTGGGCCGGGCCGCCGGCCATCTGCTCGGCTCGGTCGCCTCGGCCGTACTGGACCGGGCGGAACGGCCCGTGGTGCTCGTACGCGCCGACGACGGCACGTCGGACGAGCAGCCGGCGCAGGACCACGCGGGCGCCGTGGACGGGGACGTGGTGCTCGGCCTGGAACTGCACGACCACGCCGACGACGCCCTCCTCGCCTTCGCCTTCGAGGCCGCCGCACGGCGCGCGGCCGCCCTGCGGATCGTCCACGGCTGGCGGCTTCCGGCCTACCCCGACGTGCTGTCCGCGGGCACGGACGAGCGGGAGGTCCTGGACGCGCTGCTGCGGCCGTGGCGGGAGAAGTACCCCACGGTCGGGGTGGCCGGCGAGGCGGTCGTCGGAGGGGCCGGGCCGCACCTCGTGGACGCCTCGCGGAACGCGGCCCTGGTCGTCGTCGGCCGCCGCAACCGCCGTACCTCGACGGTCGGTTCACCGATCGGGCCCGTGACGCAGGAGGTGGTCCGGCACGCGGTGGCCCCGGTGGCGGTCGTACCGCACGACTGACCGCGGACCGCGGACCGCGGACCGCGGCCCCCGCCGCGCCGGCTCAGGCGTCGGTGGGGGCCAGGCGGATCCCGGTCACCAGATCGGGGCGGATACGCACCGCGTAGTCCATCGCGCGGCCGACCCAGGGACGCAGCAGCTCCTGGTAGCGGGCCAGCTGCTGCGGATCGGTGACCAGATGGGCGTAGCCCGTCACCACCACGCTCCAGCCCAGGTGCGTGTCCGGGTCGATGACGTCGGCCTCGTACGCGACGACCACGCCCTGCCCGTCGGCCTGCCGGGTGCGGGAGGTCAGGGCCGCGCGCTCGTGGGTGCGGATGACGATGTCGCCGTCGTCGAGGACGTGGTTGACGGGGCGGACCGTCGGCAGCGCGTGCTGTGTGAAGACGATCCGGCCGTACGAGACGCTGCCCAGCAGCCGCAGGGCCTCCGCACTGTCGAGCGCGATGCTCTGGCGGGGTTCCGTGGGAACCGGCTGGGCTTGGTCCAGGGCCATGGGCGGATTCCGTAGATTCTCGTGGTTCAGTCGGTCGGTCGTCCCTCGCCGCATGGCGCGGCTGTGGCCGATCGCGTCATGGAAGCCGGTAGCGGACATCGCCCGCTAGGGCCGTTCGGGCCCTGTCCAGGCCCCGGTGGACCCTTCCACCGCCGCCGGCCACCCGCGGGCGTCAGCCCTCGCGCACACCGGTGTCGTCCACCTCGTAGGTGAGGCCGTTGACGACTCCGACGACCCCCTCGATCTTCCACGCCGAGCGGACGGCCGGCGCTATCTCGCAGCTCCGGGGCACCCGGCCGGTCAGCGTGACCATGCCGTCCCGGACGGTGACGCCGACGGCCTCGGGCGGCAGTCCCAGCACGCCGACCACGATCCCGTCGACGACCTCGCGGCGGATCGTGGCGTCGGTGCGCGCGAAGACCCGCAGCAGATCGCGTCGGGTGGCGATGCCGATCAGCCGGTCCTCCTCGTCGACCACGGGCAGCCGCTCGATACCGTGCCGCTCCATCACCCGCGCGGCGTCCGAGACGGCCTGCTCCGGGTGGACGGTGACCGCGGGAGTGGACATCAGGTCCCCGGCGGTGAGGGTGCCGGTCCCCGCGCGCGCCAGATCGGTGCCCGACACCACGCCGAGGACCTTGTCGTCGTGGTCGACGACCGGCAGCCCGCTGATGCGGTGCCGGTCCAGCAGCCCGACCAGCTCCCGGAACGGCGTTGTGCGGTGGGCGAGTACGACCTCACTGGTCATCACCTCGCCGATGATGTGCGGTTCCACGGCGCCTGCCTCCTGGTTCCGGCGGGTGGCGGGCAGGGTGGTCCTGCCCGCCCTTGACGTCCTAGCCCTGTCGCTCCTGGCCGGGGCCGCCCCGCCACGGCGGCGGGGTGGCCGTGCGCCGCGCGGTCTCCCCGCGGTCGGCGAGCCGGTCCAGCCGGGTGCGCAGGCGGTCCTGCAGCCGGTCGGCTAGTTCATGGGCGCTCGCCTCGCTCGCGTGGACGACGAGCAGCTCGCCGCCCACCCGGATCTCGGCGCCCGCGGACCAGGGCTGTTCGACATGGTGGGCGGCCGCCCTGGCGACCCGCACCTCTCCGTCGACTGCGGGCAGGCCCGGCCGGTCGAGCGCCGCGGCCACCTTGGTCCGGACGTAGGCCAGAGCCGCCTCGTCCACATCGCCCTCGGCCCGTACCCGCACGGCGAAGGCAGTGGCGGCCTCGGTGCCGATGTCCCTGGGAGTCATGTGCTCCACCCCTTTGATCGTCTGTGAGCAGTTCCAGACTCCCCCGGGCGTCCGCCGCGCCCCAGGGGCCGCCCGGCCCAGGAACGGGGCCGGGGGTCCTCGGCGTGGCGGAGGTGCGCGGGCGGTGGTCCCGGGTACCCGCGCGGTACCCGGAAGGGGAGGGAAACAGGGCCGACCGGCCCTGGCCATCGGCCCCTTGGGCGAGAAGGATCTCGAGATGGAACCGGTTCCGCGCCCAGGTGCGCGGGACGCGGTGCGGTGGAAGACGACAGACACGGCGAGGAGCATCTGATGGCGGACAGCCGGCGGCCGGGACCCGACGAACCGATCCGGGTCTTCCTGCTGGACGACCACGAGGTGGTACGACGCGGGGTGCACGACCTGCTCAACGACGAGCCGGACATCTCCGTGGTCGGCGAGGCGGCCACCGCCGAACAGGCCCTGGTCCGCGTCCCCGCGCTCCGTCCCCACGTGGCGGTCCTCGACGTGCGCCTGCCCGACGGCGACGGCGTCAGCGTCTGCCGCGAACTGCGCTCACGCATGCCCGAGTTGAGCTGCCTGATGCTGACCTCGTTCGACGACGAGGAGGCCCTCCTCGACTCGATCATGGCCGGCGCCTCCGGATACGTGCTGAAGCAGATCCAGGGCTCCGACCTGGTGTCGGCCGTGCGCACCGTCGCCTCGGGGCAGTCCCTGCTCGACCCCAGCGCCACCACCCGGCTCATGGCCCGGCTCCGCCACGACCAGCGCCAGGAGGAGGAACCGGACGCGCTGCCCGGGCTGACCGACCGCGAGCGGGAGATCCTCGCGCTGATCGGCGAGGGACTGACCAACCGGCAGATCGGCCAGCGGCTGTTCCTCGCCGAGAAGACGGTGAAGAACCACATCTCCCGCCTGCTGGCCAAGCTGGGCGTGGAACGGCGCATCCAGGCCGCCGTCATCGCCACCCAGGCCCAGGACCGGCTGCGGCAGCAGGGCCACTGACCCGGCCGACCGGGGTCCGATCGGCCCTCGGCCGCCCCCGTACGGCCCATGCCGGACCCGGCCCGCCTCCCGCAGGCTGGCAGTGCAGCCCGGACACCACCGGGCACCCGAGGAGGGACGGACATGAACGTGCGTGTGGGCATCAACGGCTTCGGCCGCATCGGCCGCAACTACCTGCGCTGCGTGCTGGAGCGCGCCGCGAGCGGCAGCGGCACCGGTATCGAGGTCGTCGCGATCAACGACATCACCTCGCCGGCCACGCTGGCCCACCTGCTGGCCTTCGACTCGACGTACGGCCGCATCGGCCGCGCCGTCGAGCACGACGACACCTCGATCACGGTCGACGGACACCGCATCGCGGTCACCGCCGAGCGCGACCCGGCCGCCCTGGGCTGGGGCGACCTGGGCGTGGACGTCGTCATCGAGTCCACCGGCCGCTTCCGCACCCGTGAGACGGCCGGGGCACACCTGAGGGCGGGAGCGCGCAAGGTGCTGCTGTCCGTACCGGGCAAGGACGTCGACGCGACCGTGGTGATGGGCGTCAACGAGGGGACGTACGACCCCGAGAACCACCACGTGATCTCGAACGCCTCCTGCACCACCAACTGCGTGGCCCCCATGGTCAAGGTCCTCGACGAGCACTTCGGCGTCGTCAAGGGCCTGATGACGACCATCCACGGCTACACCAACGACCAGGTGGTGCTGGACGGACCGCACAAGGACCTGCGCCGCGGCCGCAGCGCCGCCGTCAACATCATCCCGACCTCGACCGGCGCCGCCCGCGCCGTCGGTCTGGTCCTGCCCGAGCTGGCCGGGACCCTGGACGGCATCGCCGTCCGCGTGCCCGTCGAGGACGGCTCACTGACCGACCTGAGCATCATCCTGGAGCGGGCGGTGAGCGCGGAGGAGATCAACGCCGCCTACCGCGAGGCCGCCGACGGACCGCTGAAGGGCATCCTCAGGGTCTCCGACGCGCCGATCGTCTCCCGCGACGTCGTGGGCGACCCGGCCTCCTGCGTCCTGGACGCCCCGCTGACCCAGGCGCACGGCGAACTCGTCAAGGTCTTCGGCTGGTACGACAACGAATGGGGCTACACCAACCGGCTGCTGGACCTCACCGAGCACGTGATCGCCCGGCTGCCGCAGGGCTGACCGGCCCACGGCGGTCCTCCCACGTGAGATCCCGTATCGTCCCCCCGACAAGACCGTTACCGTGGCACCTGAGGCCGAGGCCGGTCGGCAACACGGCACAGGGGATGTGGAGGATCACGGGTGGGACGCTCCGAGGAGCCCGCGGAGGCTCGCATGCGGCTGCCCCAGCTCAGGCTCGACGAGCTGCTGGAGGAACTGCAGGCGCGGCTGGACGCGGCTCGCGGTACCCGCGACCGGGTGCACAGCCTGCTGGAGGCGGTGCTCTCGGTCGGCCGGGAGCTGGAGCTGGAGCAGGTGCTGCGCAGCATCGTGGAGGCCGCGGCGGTGCTGGTCGACGCCGAGTACGCCGCACTGGGCGTCATCGGCCCGGACGGCAAGCGGCTGTCGGCCTTCCACACCGTCGGCGTCGGCCCGGAGGAGATCGCCCGGATCGGCCCCTACCCCGAGGGTCACGGCATCCTCGGGGAGCTGATCCGGCACCCCGAGCCGCTGCGGCTGGCGAAGCTCTCCGAGCACCCTGCCTCCTACGGCTTCCCCGCCCACCACCCGCCGATGAACTCCTTCCTCGGAGTGCCCATCCGGGTGCGCGAGCAGGTCTTCGGCAACCTGTACCTGACCGAGAAGCGTGGCGGGGCGCAGTTCGACGAGGAGGACGAGTCGGTCCTGTCGACGCTGGCCGTGGCGGCCGGCGTCGCGATCGACAACGCCCGTCTGTACGAGGAGTCGCGGCTGCGTGAGCGATGGCTGCAGGCCAACGCCGAGATCACGCACAGCCTGATGTCGGGCGGTCCGAGCAGCGACGTCCTCGGACTGATCGCCGAACGGGCCGGCGAGATCACCGGATCGGCCCTGGCGGCGGTCGCACTGCCCATGGAGGACACCGACTCGCTCGCCGTGGAGTTCGCCTTCGGCCTGGACGCCGACGCCCACCGCGGGCTCGTGCTGCCCATGGACCGCAGCCTGATGGGGCTGGCCTTCTCCGGCGCCGTCCCGGTCACCAGCACCGACGCCGCGCACGACCAGCGGATCTCCCTGGAGCCGCCGCGCTTCGAGGGACTCGGCCCCGCCGTGGCCGTCCCCATCGGCTCGGGAGAGGAGGGGCCGCGAGGCGTCGTCCTGCTGGCCCGCAGGACCGGACGGCCGGCTTACTCGGTCACGGAGATCGAACCCCTGCAGTCGTTCGCCGGGCAGGCCGCCATCGCGATGGAGCTCGCGGAGCGCCGTCGGGACGCGGAGGAGATAGCGGTGCTCAAGGACCGCGACCGGATCGCCCGCGACCTGCACGACCTGGCCATCCAGCGGCTGTTCGCCACCGGTATGACGCTGCAGAGCGCAGGCCGCTTCATCGAGCACGAGGAGGCCGCCGAGCGCGTGGTCCGCGCGGTCGACGACCTGGACGAGACCATCAAGATCATCAGGTCGACGATCTTCGGTCTGCGGGCCCGCGACGGCGGGGCCGGCACCGGACTGCGCGCCCGCGTCGTCCGGGCGGTGGGCGAGGCCAGCCCGGTCCTCGGCTTCGCGCCCAGCGTGCGGATGGAGGGCCTGGTCGACACGGACGTGCCCCAGGAGATCGCCGACCATGTGATCGCCGTGCTCTCCGAGGCGCTGACCAACATCGCCCGGCACTCCGGCGCGCAGCGCGCGGACGTGGCTTTGGAGACCGATGGCCGCGAGGTGCGGCTGACCGTCGCCGACAACGGCAGGGGCATCCCCGACGGCGGACGCCGCAGCGGGCTGCGCAACATGGCCGAACGGGCCGAACAGCTCGGCGGCTCGCTGCGGGTGGACTGTCCCGAGGGCGGCGGTACGACGCTGGTGTGGCTGGTGCCCGTGGGGGAGCGGTGACCCGGGCCTGAGGCCCGGCAGGGGTCAGCAGGGCACGTCGAGGCCGACCGCGCCCCCGTGGGGGGTGTTCTCGGCGTGCGCGGTGCCGCCGTGGGCGGCGGCCACGCCCCGCACGAAGGCCAGCCCCAGCCCGGACCCCTCGCCGGTGCGGCTGGCCTCGGCCCGGGTGAAGCGGTCGAACGCCCTGGGCAGGAACTCCGGCGGAAAGCCCGGTCCTTCGTCCGTGACGCACAGCCGCAGCCGGTGCCGGCGGACGGCGGCCGTGACGCGGACCGTCCCGCGGCCGTGGCGCAGGGCGTTGTCGACCAGGTTGCCGATGGCCGGAGGCAGCCAGCGGGTGTCGACCTCGACGTCCACGTCGGCGACCTCGACCGTGAGGCGGCGCGCCGACCGTTCCGCGGTGCGCCGGTGCGGGGCCACCGCGCCGTCGACGAGGTCGGCCAGCCGGACGCGGGTGCGGGTGACATGCGCGGTGCCGCCGAGCTCCTCCAGGTCGAGGAGCGCGTTGGAGAGGTCGATCAGGCGCTGCACCTCGGTGTCCACCGAGCGCAGGGTGTCGGTGAGTTCCCCGGCCGAGCGGGGGCGGTGCAGGGCCACGTCGAGTTCGGCCCGCAGCAGGGACAGCGGCGTACGCAGCTCGTGGCTGGCGTCCGCGACGAACCGGCGCTCGCGTTCCGCCGACGCCTGTAGGCGGTCGAGCATGTGGTTGAGGGTGTGGCCGAGCCGGGTGATCTCGTCGTCGCGGTCGACGGGCACGTCCAGGCGCAGGTTCTGGGCGCCCTCGGCCAGGGTGGCGGCTCCGCCGCGGTAGCGCTCCACCGGGCGCAGGGCGGCCCGCGCGGTGCGGTAGCCGACGTAGGAGGCCGCGATGAGGGTCAGGGCGGAGGCGAGGGCGAGCTGGGCGAGGAGTTCACGCAGTGCCTCGTCACGGTGGCCGCGCCGCACCGCGGCGACCACGATCGAGGTCCGCCCGCCCGCGCTGACGCGCCCGGCCTGCAGCCGCAGCGTGCCGGAGGTGATCGGCAGCAGGGAGCCGACGTCACGCCGGACCGTGGCACCGCGCGTGACCGCGTCGAGTTCGGCGGGGGTGAGCAGGGCCCGGCGGGGCAGCGCGTCGCTGGAGCGCAGCACGCGGCCGTGCGCGTCGAGGATCTGCCGCAGGCTGCCGCTGGGGCCCGGTGGCAGCTCCTCCTCGGCGCGGACCGCCTGGTCGAGGCTGTGCCGATAGGTTGTCAGGTCGTCGTTGAGCTGCTGGTCCAGGGCGGTTCTGACGCGCCAGTAGACCAGCCCGGCGGCCCCGGTCAGGACCAGGGACATGGTGACGGCGACGGCCAGCACCAGACGGGCGACCACGGGCAGCCGGCGCAGCCGTGCACGCGGCCCGCCCGGCGGGGTCACGGCGCGATCTCCAGGCGGTAGCCGCGTCCGCGCAGCGTCGTGATCGTCATACGGCCGAAGGCCCGGTCGACCTTGGCGCGCACCTTGGAGACGTGCACGTCGATGGCGTTGCTGCGCAGGTCGGTCTCACCGTCCCACACCTCGTCGAGCAGCTTCAGCCGGCTCACCACCCGCCCGGCGTTCTCCATCAGCACCCGCAGCACGTCGAACTCCCGCCGGGACAGTTCGAGTTCGCTGTCCGCCCGCCACACGCGCTGCCGCTCCGTGTCGAGGACGAGGTCACCGACCCGCAGGCGGCCGGAACAGTCGGGGCGGCGCCGGGAGATGGCCCGCAGCCGGGCCAGCAACTCCTCCATGGCGAACGGCTTGACCAGGTAGTCGTCCGCGCCC
Organism: Streptomyces sp. C1-1; assembly: GCF_050214755.1. Taxonomy (NCBI): domain Bacteria; kingdom Bacillati; phylum Actinomycetota; class Actinomycetes; order Kitasatosporales; family Streptomycetaceae; genus Streptomyces; species Streptomyces sp. C1-1. The sequence goes on from NZ_CP189826.1 coordinate 9,041,166, forward strand.
GCGTCCAGTCCGGCCACCCGCTCGTCGATCGCGCCGCGCGCGGTCAGCAGGATCACCGGCACGTCCACGCCCTCCTCGCGCAGCGTCCGGCACACCTGGACCCCGTCCAGGCCGGGCAGCATCACGTCGAGCACCACGGCGTCCACCCGCGGGTCACGGGCGGCGGCCAGCCCGGAGGGGCCGTCGTAGTGGCCCTCGGCGGTGTGACCGGACTCGGTGAAGTAGCGGACGACGAGGTCCGTGAGGCGGCTCTCGTCGTCGACGACCAGGTAGTGCATGCCGGCCAGGCTAATCGGCCCCGGCCCCGGTCAGGCGCGTCGGGCAGCCTTCATGGTCTGTTCATGTGACATCCCTACCGTCCTTCACGTCGCGGTGCCCCGCGGGCCGCGACCGGTCCGCCGTCCGCCGTGCCGCGACGGAAGGGACAGCCATGCACACAGCGGTCACGGTGCTCGCCGCCAAGGGCATCACCGACCACATCGCCCCCGCGGACCTGCTGACCCGCGGCGGCCTCGACATCGTCGCCCTGCTGGTCCTGGTCGGCCTGCTGCACCGCCGCCGCCCCAGCGCACCGGCCATGCCGCTGGTCCTGGCCGCGCTGAACGTCGGCCTGTTCGCCGCGATGACCACGATCAGCGCCGGCAAGTTCCCGGCCGGAGTCGGCTTCGGGCTGTTCGGCGTCCTCTCCCTGGTGCGGCTGCGCAGCGCGGCGTTCACCCTGCGCGATGTCGCCTACACCTTCGTCAGCCTGGTCGTCGCCCTGTGCGCCGGGCTGCCGCAGCGGCAGGTCTGGCTCGTCGTCGCCCTGGTCGCGGCGGTACTGGTCGCCGTGCTGGTGGTCGACGACCCGAGGCGGTACGAGCCGCCGACGACGGCGGTGAAGTTCACCCTCGACCGGATCTACCCCGAGCCGGAGCTCATCGCCCAGGACGTGGCGCTCCGCTTCGGCCGGACCCCGCTGTCCGTGCTCGTCGAGGAGGTCGACTACGTACGCGAGACGACCCGGGTCCTGGCCCGCTACCCCGCAGCGCCGCACGCGCTGCCGGCCGCCGATGCCGGCCCCTACGAGCCGCCCACCGTCGGCCCGCGCGAGCAGGTGACGGCGTCATGATCTCCGCGTCCTCCTTCGCGGCCGGTCTGGGGCTGTCCGCCCTGCGGGGTGCGACGCTGGCCGAGGTCGACGCGGCGGCGGCCCTGCAGCACCGCACCGACCGCAAGTACCTCGTCCCGCTCGACCAGGCACACGCCTTCGTCCGCCTGCTCGCCGACAGTCATCACGTCCTGGACCTCGCGGGGCGCCGCACGACGAGCTACGTCAGCGTCTACTTCGACACCCCTCGACTGGCCGCCTGGCACGCCCACGTCCAGGGCCGGCGCCGCCGCTGGAAGGTCCGCACCCGCCTGTACGCCGAGGACGGCCTGTGCCGGGTGGAGGTCAAGACCAAGGACGGCCGCGGCGCCACGCTCAAGCACGCCCTGCGGATCCCGGCCGTCGACCACGGCGAACTCCCCGCCGACGCCGCCGAGTTCGTCGAGCGGACCCTGAACGGTGCCGGTATCCCGGTCACCGCCGGGGAACTGGCCCCCGCCGCGGAGGTCCGTTACCTCCGCGCCGCCCTCGCCGACCTCCACCACGGCACCCGCGTGACCCTCGACGCCGCCCTGACCTTCCGGCACGGCGACCGCACCGCCGCCCTCGGCCCCGGCCGCGTGCTCGTCGAGACCAAGGGCGGCACCAGGCCCGCCCCGGCCGACCGGCTGCTGCTGCGCCTGGGCGGCCGACCCGTCTCCCTCAGCAAGTACGTCCTCGGCCGCTCCCTGCTCACCCCCGGCCTGCCCGACAACGACGTACGCCGCCTCGTCCGCGACCACTTCACCACCGCGGGGACGAGCACCGGACCGCTCCTCGAAAGGACCCCCGCCGCATGAACCCCCTGCGCGGCATCACCTGGCCCTACGCCGTCATCGCGCTGCTCGCGGTCGCCGCGGCCGCCTTCGGCCTGCTGCACCCGGCCGCCGCCTCGACCTCGTCGAAGAAGAAGCCCGGAGCGACGGCACTGATCAAGCAGAACCCGCCGCCCACCCTCTTCACCGACGCCCGGATCGCCGCGATCGGCAAGCAGGCGAGGGACGAGCGCAAGAAGGCCGACGCACTCTTCGCGCAGTGGAAGGCCGCACACGGCACCACCCGCGACGACACGGCGTTCGCCGCCTGGGCGGCACGCCAGGTCCCGGCACCACCGTCGGCCCAGCGACGCACCGCCGAACTCCACCAGGTCCAGGCCCTCGCCAGGACCCGTACCGCGGCGGGGGAGAAGGCGGCGTCCTGGCTGGAGCTCTACGGCAAGAAGGATATCTGGAAGCTGTACCTCCACGACCGGCGTGAACTGATTCCCGCCGCGCAGGGCACGGCTGAGAAGGCCGAACTCAAGTCGGCCCTGAAGCTGGCCAAGACGATCAGTGACCGGCTGGCGGCCAAGGACGCACAGCCCGCCCCGTTCGTCCTGGACCCGAGCCTGCGCCCGGACAAGCACATCGAACCCGGCGCCAAGGGCCCCTACTCCTACCCCTCCCGCCACGCCGCCCGCTCCGCCGCCGCCGTCACCCTCCTCAGCGCGCTCTCCCCGCACCGCGCCGCGGACTACGAGTGGATGCGGGCCGAGGTCCTCTACTCCCGCCTCTACATGGCCGGCCACGTCTCCTCCGACCTCGTCGCCGGCACCCTGCTGGGCGACCTGATCGGCGACTACGAACTCGCCGTCGCCGGCGGCTAGCACCTCCCGCGCACGTGGGGACCAGCGGCCGCCCGGCATGACCGGGTGGCCCCTGCCCGCGGGCCCTGCGCCGGACCAGGCTGAGAGGCGGAACGCGAAGGGACAGCCCCGTCGCGGCCATGTGCCCGGACGGGGTCCGAGCGGCCCTGCCCCGGGGCCCTTCGGCCTCTGCAGGCCGCGCGGCGCACGCCCGAGGCTGGGGTGACCCGACCGGGAGGAAGCCATGCGGGAGGTGCCATGGACGCTTCCACCGCCGCCTCGCTCTCCGCGTCGCGCACCGCGCACGAGCGGTTCGTCACCTCCCCCGGCACGGCACGGGGAACCCGCGGCCTGGTGGCCGAGTCCTGGCGGCGCTGCGCGCAGTGCGCGGTCCGCCCCGACGGCAGCCGGCTGCCGTCGCTGCTGAGGACCACGGAGGAACTGCGCGCCTATCGCGCCACCCACCCGCTCGCCGTCGCGCTGCCCATGCTCCGCGAGGTGCTGGGCACCGGGGCCGCCGACGACGGGCACGTGTTCGCCGTCGGCGACGCCGACGGAACCCTGCTGTGGGTCGAGGGCGACACCAAGGCCGTCGGGCGCGCCGAACGCATGCACTTCGTGGAGGGCGCCGGCTGGTCCGAGCGGCAGGCCGGCACCAACGCCCCCGGAACCGCGCTGGAGTTGGGGCGCGCCGTGCAGATCGTGACGGGCGAGCACTACAGCGCCGCCGTGCACGGCTGGTCCTGTGCCGCCGCCCCCGTCCGCGATCCGCGCACCGGCCGCGTCGTGGGCGTCGTCGACCTGTCCGGCGGGCCGACCATCGCCACCCCGCCGGCCCTCGCGGCGGTGCGGGCCGCCGCACTGGCCGCCGAGGCCGAACTCGCCTCCCTGCGAACGCCGCAGGGGGACCCGCTGCGCCTGTACGCGCTGGGCCGGGACAGCGTCCTGCTGCAGGAGACCGGACGCATGCACCGGCTCAGCCCCCGGCACAGCGAGATCGTCCTCGCGCTCGCGCTCGCCGGCCACGGCGTGAGCGGCGAACGGCTCGCGGTGGACCTGTCGGAGCGCGAGGTGCCCGCCTCCACCCTGCGGGCCGAACTGACGCGACTGCGCGCCGTGCTGGGACCCGAACTGCTCGGCTCACGGCCGTACGCCCTGCTGCGCCCCGTACGCACCGACTTCGGCGACGTGGCGGAGCTCCTCGCCGAGGGCCGGGTGGCCGAAGCCCTCGCCCGCTACCCCGGTCCGCTGCTGCCCCGCTCCGACGCACCGGTGATCGTGGAGCAACGCCGCTGTCTGGAACAGCAGTTGCGCGGCGCCGTCCTGGCCAGCCGGGACCCCGGGCTGCTGCGCCGCTGGGTCGACGCCGGCTGGGGCGGCGACGACGCCCCCGCCTGGTCGGCGCTCGCCCACACCCTGCCGGGCGGCTCCCCGCAGCGCGCGGCGGCGGCCGCCAGGGCCCGCGCCCTCGGCCTGGAGAGCGGGGTGATCCCGCAGCTCAGGCGGCATGCAGCGGTATTGCAGCGTCCCCGCTCCTAGCGTGTCGAGCATCAGCGGATCGTCGTCATCGAAAGGGGACGGTCATGAAGTACGAGTCTCCGGGCAAGCCCGGCAGCCCGGTCGACGTGGCGCCACGCTACGAGAACTTCATCGGAGGCAAGTGGCAGGCGCCCACCACGGATCAGTACTCGGCCAACCTGTGCCCGGCCACCGCCAAGCCCATCTGTGAGATCCCGCGCTCGGGGGCCGCCGACATCGAACTCGCCCTCGACGCCGCCCATGCCGCCAAGGACAAGTGGGGCGAGGCCTCCACGGCCGAGCGGGCCGCGGTACTGAACAAGGTCGCCGACGCCATCGACGCCCACCGCGAGGAACTCGCGGTCGCCGAGAGCTGGGACAACGGCAAGCCGGTCCGCGAGACGCTGGCCGCCGACATCCCCCTCGCCGCCGACCACTTCCGCTACTTCGCGGCCGCGATCCGCGCCGAGGAGAGCGAGATCACCGAGATCGACAAGAACCTGATCGCCTACCACTTCCACGAGCCACTGGGCGTGGTCGGCCAGATCATCCCGTTCAACTTCCCGCTGCTGATGGCCGCGTGGAAGCTCGCCCCGGCGCTCGCCGCAGGCAACGCCACCGTCATCAAGCCGGCCTCGCCCACCCCGTGGTCGATCCTGAAGCTGATGGAGGTCGTCGGAGACCTGCTCCCGGCGGGCGTCCTCAACGTCGTCAACGGACCCGGCGCCGAGATCGGCAAGGCCCTCGCGACCAGCAAGCGCATCGCCAAGGTCGCCTTCACCGGCGAGACCGTCACCGGCCGCCTGATCATGCAGTACGCGGCGGAGAACATCATCCCGGTCACCCTGGAGCTGGGCGGCAAGTCGCCGAACATCTTCTTCAACGACGTGGCCGCCCACGACGACGACTTCCTGAACAAGGCCGTCGAGGGACTCGTCCTGTACGCGTTCAACAAGGGCGAGGTCTGCACCTGCCCCTCCCGCGCGCTCATCCAGGAGGACATCTACGAGGAGTTCATGGGCCGCTGCCTGGAGCGCATCCGCGCCATCAAGCAGGGCGACCCGCTCGACACCGACACCATGATGGGCCCCCAGGTCTCCAAGCAGCAGGTCGAGAAGATCGCCTCCTACGTGGACATCGGCCTGAAGGAGGGCGCCGAACTGCTGGTCGGCGGCCACCGGCCCACTCTCGGCGGCGAGTTGAAGGACGGCTACTTCTTCGAGCCGACCGTCCTCAAGGGCCACAACAGGATGCGCGTCTTCCAGGAGGAGATCTTCGGGCCCGTCCTCGCCGTCACCACCTTCAAGGACGAGGCGGAGGCCCTGGAGATCGCCAACGACACGCTGTACGGCCTCGGCGCCGGCGTGTGGAGCCGCGACACCTCCCGCACCTACCGGATGGGCCGCGCGATCAAGGCCGGCCGCGTCTGGACCAACTGCTACCACCAGTACCCCGCGGGTGCCGCGTTCGGTGGCTACAAGATCTCCGGCATCGGCCGCGAGACCCACAAGATGATGCTCGAGCACTACAGCCAGACCAAGAACCTCCTGGTCAGCTACAGCGACAAGCCGCTCGGGCTGTTCTAGGAGGAGGACGGCGACATGTCCGAGAAGGCGCAGAACGGCACCGTCGGGCGCGTCACCGCCACACCCGCGGCGCGCAGGGCGATCGCGGCCCTGTGCGCCGCCCACGGCGGGCCGGTGATGTTCGTCCAGTCGGGCGGCTGCTGCGACGGCAGCGACCCCATGTGCTTCGAGGGCGGCGAATTCGCCCTGGGAGCCGGCGACATGCTCATCGGCGTCGTCGACGGCTGCACCTTCCACATGGACGCCGACCAGTACCAGGCGCTCGGCCGCCCCCTGTTCGTCCTCGACGTCGAAGAGGGCACGCCGGGCGGATTCTCCCTCGCAGCCGGGGACGGGCTGCACTTCGTGACCCGGGTCGAGGCGCCCGGAGAACAGACCAGTTGAGGAGCAGATCGATGAAGGCAGCAGTCGTCACCGACTTCGGCAAGCCCCTGGAGATCCAGGACCTGCCCGTCCCCGAGCCCGGACCCGGCCAGGTGCTCGTGAAGATGGAGGCCTCCGGCCTCTGCCACACCGACATCCACGCGGCGCACGGCGACTGGCCGGTCAAGCCCCGGCCGCCGTTCATCCCCGGCCACGAGGGCATCGGCCCCGTCACCGCCGTCGGCGCCGGCGTCCCCGCCGACCTCGTCGGCAAGCGGGTCGCCGTGCCGTGGCTCGGCTCGTCCTGCGGCACCTGCCGCTACTGCGTCTCCGGCTGGGAGACCCTGTGCGAGTCCCAGGTCAACTCCGGCTACAGCGTGGACGGTTGCTACGCCGAGTACGCCGTCGCCGACGCGAGCGGGATCGTCCACGTGCCCGACGGTGTCAGCTCCTTCGACGCCGCGCCCCTGACCTGCGCCGGCGTCACCACCTACAAGGCGATCAAGGTCGCCCGCGTGGTCCCCGCCGAACGGGTCGCCGTCTTCGGCATCGGCGGCCTCGGCCACCTCGCCCTGCAGTACGCGCGTCTCGTCGGCGGCCTGGTCACCGCCGTCGACCTGGAACCCGACAAGCTGGGCCTGGCCCACCGGCTCGGCGCCGACGAGATCGTCAACGCCCGCACCCACGACCCGGTCGAGGAGATCAAGAAGGCCGGCGGCGCGGACGTCGCCGTCGTGCTCGCCGCCGCCCCCAAGGCCTTCGAGCAGGCGTTCAGGTCGCTCAACCGCGGCGGACGCCTCGTCATGGTCGCCCTGCCCGCCGACAACGCGGCGATCAACGTGCCCATCTTCGAGACCGTCCTCGGCGGCATCTCCGTCATAGGCTCGATAGTGGGCACGCGCCAGGACCTGGCCGAGGTCTTCGCCCTGCACGCCGCCGGCCGCACCCAGGTCATCGCCGAGACCCGGCGCCTGGACCAGGTCAACGACTCCTTCGACGAGGTCCTCGGCGGACGGGCCGAAGCCCGGCTCGTCTTCGAGTTCTGAGGCCCGGGAGACCCCCGCGGCCCCGGAGAGAGGCAGCAGATCATGCCAAACGTCACCGTAGGTGCCGTACGGGAGCGGGCGCCCGGCGAACGCCGTGTCGCCCTCGTCCCCGAGGCGGTCACCCTGCTCACCCGGGCCGGCATCGACGTCCTGGTCGAGACCGGGGCCGGCTCCGGCGCCTGGTTCACCGACGCCGACTACACCGAGGCGGGCGCCGGCGTCGTACCGGCGGACGAGCTGTACGCACGCGCGGACGCCGTGCTGTGCGTGGGCCCGCCGGACGCCGAGACCGCACGGTCGCTGCGCGCCGGACAGACCCTGATCGGCCTGCTCGAGCCGCTGCGCCACCCCGCCCTCGTGCAGGAGCTGGCCGAGCGCGGAGTGCGCACGGTGAGCCTCGATCTGCTGCCGCGCACCCTCAGCCGCGCCCAGTCCATGGACGCGCTGACCTCCCAGGCCAATGTCGCCGGCTACAAGGCGGCCGTCCTCGCGGCCGACTCCTACGACCGGTTCTTCCCGATGCTGACCACCGCGGCGGGCACCATGCGTCCCGCGCAGGTCCTCGTCCTGGGGGCCGGGGTGGCCGGGCTGCAGGCGATCGCCACAGCCCGCCGCCTCGGCGCCGTCGTCACGGCGTACGACGTACGTCCCGAGTCCAGAGGGGAGGTGGAGTCGCTGGGCGCCCGGTTCCTGGACATCCAGAGCCAGGCACCAGGGGAACCGGGCGCCGGACAGGGCGGCTACGCACGGGAGCTGACCGAGGAGGAGCAGCGGGCCCAGCGCGCGGCACTGGACGCGCACATCGCCCGTACCGACATCGTCATCACCACCGCCCAGGTCCCCGGCCGAAAGCCGCCGCTGCTGGTCACCGCGGCCGCGGTGCGGGGCATGAAACCCGGCTCGGTGGTCGTCGACCTCGCCGCCAGCGACCTCGGCGGCAACGTCGAGGGATCCGAACCCGACAAGACGGACGTCCTCGACAACGGCGTCACCGTCATCGGCGCAGGCCGGCTGCCGTCCGCCATGGCGACCGCGGCCTCCACGGCCTACGCCCGCAACCTCGTCGCGCTCCTGCGCCACCTCGTGCGCGACGGCGAACTGGTCCTCGACCCGGCCGACGAGATCACGGCCGCGCTCCTGGGCGAAGCGGCACCGAAGGGAGGCGCGACCTCATGAACGAGCTCGATCTCCTCACCGCGATCACCGTCTTCGTGCTGAGCGTCCTGGTCGGCGTCGAGGTCATCAGCAAGGTTCCCGCGACCCTGCACACCCCGCTGATGTCCGGCTCGAACTCCGTGCACGGCATCGTCGTCATCGGCGCGATGCTGATCGCCGCCGAGTCGCACACCTGGCTCGGCTACGTCCTCGCCTTCGTGGCCATGGTGTTCGGCGCGATGAACGTCGTCGGCGGATACGTCGTCACCGACCGGATGCTGGAGATGTTCAAGGCCAGGCCCAGTGAGAAGAAGGACGTGTGAGCGCCATGGACACCGTCTCCAACGCCGTCCACTACATCTTCCTGGCCACCGCGGCCTGCTTCGTGCTCGGCCTGCACCTGATGAACCACCCGCGCACCGCCCGCCGCGGCAACGCGATCTCCGCCGGCGCGATGGCCGTCGCGATCGCCGCCACCGTGTGGCTCGTGATCCACGAGGGCACGATCACCACGACCGGCTGGCTGGTGCTCGTCTCCGGCGGCCTGATCGGCGCCGCGCTCGGCCTGTACGCCGCGCGCGAGGTCAAGATGACCGCCATGCCCCAACTGGTCAGCCTGTTCAACGCCGTCGGCGGCGGGGCGGCCGCCCTCATCGCGGTCAACGACCTGCTCCAGGCCGACCACCCGGCCGCCCTCGGCGCCCGCGTCTCCCTGCCGGGCGCCCTGGACATCGTCATCGGCGCGGTCACCTTCTCCGGATCGCTGATCGCGGCCGGCAAGCTCCAGGGGGTCGTCTCCGGCGCGCCGGTCGTCTTCCCGGGAGCACGGCTGCTCAACGTGCTGCTGCCGGCCTCCTTCGTCGCCGGCACCGTCTGGCTGGTGCTGTCGCCCGACTCCCTCGGCGCCCTCTACGGGCTGGTGGCCGTCGCCCTGCTGTTCGGCGTGACGATGGTGCTGCCCATCGGCGGCGCGGACATGCCGGTCGTCATCGCCCTGCTGAACGCCTTCACCGGATCCGCGGTCGCGATGGCCGGCTTCGTCCTGAACGAGACCGCGCTGATCATCGCGGGCATGCTGGTCAGCTCCTCCGGCGGCATCCTCACCAAGCTGATGGCCGACGCCATGAACCGGTCGATCGCCAACATCGTGGTCGGCGGCTTCGGCACCGGGGACGGCGCTCCCGCGGCCGTCGCCGGAGGCACACCGGCCCAGGTGCGGCCGGTCTCCGCTGACGACGTCGCGATCCAGCTGGCGTACGCGAGCAAGGTCATCTTCGTCCCGGGCTACGGCCTCGCCGCCGCGCAGGCCCAGCACGAACTCGGCGACCTGGCCAAGCTGCTCTCCGACAACGGCGTCGACGTCAGCTACGCCGTCCACCCGGTCGCCGGCCGCATGCCGGGGCACATGAACGTGCTGCTGGCCGAGGCCAACGTCCCCTACACCCAGCTCAAGGAGATGGACGACGTCAACCCCGAGTTCCCGCAGGCCGACGTCGCGCTCGTGATCGGCGCCAACGACGTCACCAACCCGATCGCCCGCAAGCCCGGCAACGCGATCTCGGGCATGCCGATCCTGGACGTCGACAAGGCCAAGAGCATCGTGGTCATCAAGCGCTCGATGGGGCACGGCTACGCGGGCATCGACAACGAGCTCTACACCGACCCCAAGACCGGGATGTTCTTCACCGACGCGAAGAAGGGACTGAGCGAACTGAAGTCGGCGGTCGGCGAGTTCGTCGGCTGAGCAGCACAGGGCAGTGCCCCCGCGGTCACCCGCGGGGGCACTCGCGCGTCCGCTCACGTCGGCAGGAACCGTTCCCGGAACACCCTCTCCGGGGCGACACCCGCGGCGAGCGCGGCGGCCGCCACGCCCTCCACCAGCGGCGGCGGCCCGCACACGTACACGTCCGGGCCTTCCCCGGCCGTCCGCAGCGCCTCGGCGACCCGCTCGGCGGGCGTGCCGGCCGCGCCCCGCCATCCGGTACCGGGCCGCCACACGCACACCTCGTAGGCGAACGACGGCAACTCTGCGGCGACTTCCTTCAGCTGTTCCTCGGCGAAGACGTCCGTCTCCTCGTTCACGCCGAGGAAGAACCGGGCGGGCTGCGGCTCCTGCCACTCCGCCATCTGCCGGGCCATCGACAGCAGCGGCGCCAGACCCGTGCCGCCGGCCACGAACCAGCGCGGCCTGAGCCCCGTCTCGCGCAGCCCGAACGCGCCCTGCGGGCCGTGCACGGTCAGCCGGTCGCCTATCCGGGCGTCGCGCAGGTACCCGGAGAACAGGCCGCCGGGCCGCAGCCGCACGAACAGCTCCACCCGGCCGTCCCAGTTGCCGGTGTTGGCGAGCGAGTAGGCCCGCCGCTCGTCCCGTCCCGGTACCTGCACCTCGACGAACTGCCCGGCGTCGAACTGGAATCCGGCGCCCTGCTCCTCGTCCTCGTCCAGCATCAGCTCCAGCCGTACGGTGTCCCGCGCCACCGTCTCCAGCGCGGTGACCGTGCCCTCGCGCACGGGGATGCCGCCGTACAGGACGCGCGAGTCGCCGTACGGCAGGGCGGCGCTCAGCGGGCCGCGCGGGTAGGTGCGGCACAGCAGCACACCCCCGGCGTCGCGTTCGGCGGGCGGCAGCGCGTCGGGTGAACACGCGCCGAGGTCGTACCGGCCGTCGGTGACGTCCGCCCGGCAGGAGCCGCAGGTGCCCTGGCGGCACGCGGCGGGCAGGGCGGCCCCCCACTGCGCGGCGGCCTCCAGGACGCTCTGCCCGTCGCCGCAGTCGAACTCCAGCCGCCGGCCGTCGGATGTGGTCAGGCCGACCGGCGCGGTCATGCCCCGGCCCCGTGCAGCGCGGCCGCGACGTCGGTCGCGGGGTCGCCGATGACACGCAGCCCGAACCGGTCGACGAGCGCGGCGACCAGAGTGGGCGTCAGATACGCCGGCAGGGACGGGCCGAGGTGGATGTCGCGCAGGCCCAGCGCGAGCAGGCTCAGCAGCACGGCCACCGCCTTCTGCTCGGTCCAGGACAGCGCGAGGGTGAGCGGCAGGTCGTTCAGGCCGCAGTCGAAGGCGTCGGCCAGTGCGGCGGCGATCCGGATCGCGGAGTGGGTGTCGTTGCACTGCCCCAGGTCCAGCAGCCGGGGGATGCCCTCAATGGTGCCGAAGTCGTGCTGGTTGAAGCGGTACTTGGCGCAGCCGAGAGTGAGCACGACCGTGTCGTCCGGCGCGCCGAGGGCGAAGTCGCGGTAGTAGTCGCGGCCGACCGTGGGGCCGTCGCAGCCGCCCACCAGGAAGAAGTGCCGTATGGCGCCCTTCTTCACCGCGCCCACGACGTCGTCGGCGACGGACAGCAGCGCGTCCCGTCCGAATCCCACGGTGATGAACCGTTCCTCGCCGTCCTCGCGGAAGCCGGGCATCGCCTTCGCGGCCTGAACGACGGCGGAGAAGTCGCCGTCGGCGAGGTGCCGCACGCCCGGCCAGCCGACCGGCCCGGTGGTGAAGATCCGTCGGCGGTAGGCGGGAAAGGGCTCGATGATGCAGTTCGACGTCATGAGGATCGGGCCGGGGAACTTGGTGAACTCGCGCTGCTGGTCCTGCCAGGCGCCGCCGTAGTTGCCGGCCAGGTGCGGGTATCGCTTGAGCAGGGGGTAGGCGTGCGCGGGCAGCATCTCGCCGTGCGTGTAGACGTTGATGCCGGTGCCCTCGGTCTGCTCCAGCACGGCCGCCAGGTCGCGCAGGTCGTGTCCGCTGACCAGGATCGCCTTGCCCGCGACGGGCGTCGTGCGCACCGCGGTCGGCTGCTGGGCGCCGAACGTGCCGGTGTTGGCGGCGTCCAGCAGTTCCATCACCGACAGGTTCAGCCGGCCCAGACCGACCGCCCGCTCCAGCAACTCGCCCGTGTCGGCCGGATCGCCCGCCAGGTACGCCAGCGCGTCCTCGACCCCGGCGAAGACCTCCTCGCTGTGCCGGCCCAGGACATGGGCGTGATGGGCGTAGGCGCAGATGCCCTTGAGGGCGTACAGGTGCAGCGAGCGAAGGCCGACGACGTCCGGGCCGACCAGGGCGAGACCGGCGTCGACGCGGAAGGCGGGTGCCTGCTGAAGCAGTCCCGCCAGGTCCGGCGCTGGCTGCCAGTCGGCCGGGCCGGCCGGGTGCTCCGGTTCCAGCCCGCGCCCGCGTGCCGCCGCCTCGTAGCGGGCCCGCACCCGGTCGCGTACGGCCGCGGCCTCCTGGAGGAGGGCGACGAGGCGGGTCGGGTTGAAGTTCACGTTGGTGAGCGTGGTGAACACCGCGTACAGGATGAACCCGGCCGCCTCGTCGTCGCCGGCGCCGAGGACGCGGGCCCGGCTCGCGTACTGCGCGATGCCCTTCACCGAATGGATCAGCAGGTCCTGTACGTCGGAAGTGGCCTCGTCCTTGCCGCAGTTGCCGAGCGGACCCGCGCAACCGGCCCTCTCGCCCGTGCGGTCGGTCTGCTCGCACTGGTAACAGAACATGCGTCTACTCCTTCGGAGGTGTCGCTCACTACGGAACGTGACGTTAGGCGCGGGGCACGACGGATTCCTTGACGTGGGTCAAGGGGGTTGCGTGACGGGGGTCACCGCCAGTCCAGGCGGGCCGCCAGCCGAGGCACGTCGTGCAGGGCCACGCACCGGCCCCGGACGCTGATCAGGCCGTCCGCGGACAGGCTCCGCAGGGTGCGGGAGAGCGTCTCGGGCGTGAGGTTGAGCCGGGAGGCGACGGTCTGCTTGGCGGCGGGCAGCACCACCTCCCGCCCGCCGTCGCCGTCCCCCGCCTCGTGCAGCAGGAACCCGATCACCCGCTGTTCGCTGGTGCGCAGCGAGTACGACTCCACGTCGCGCACCAGGCGCCGCAGTCGTACCGCCATGTTGGCGAGCATGCGGCGGGCGAAGGACGGATCCCGGTCCAGCAGGTCCAGCACCGCCCTGCTGGACACCGACAGCAGCTCCGAGTCGACCAGGGCGGTGGCCGTGACCGGGCAGGTGATCCCGTCGAACACCACCGCCTCGCCGAAGCTCTCGCCGGCGGGCACGATCTCCAGCACCTTCTGCGCGCCGTCGGCCGCGGACACCGTCAGCTGGACCTGGCCGCGCAGGACGAAGAAGAAGCCGCGTACGGGGTCGCCCTGGTGGAAGAGGATCGTGCCCCGGCCCGCCGTCCGGACGTGCGAGCCCGCGGAGACGACGGCGAGCTGTTCCCGCGTGAGCCCGTCGAACAGCGGCACACGCGGGAGCAGTTCGGGCACCGTGAGGGTGCTGTGCGTCATGCGCCGGAGTCCTCCTCCGGCACCATCTCGATGGCCCCGCACGGGCATTCGGCCGCACACAGCCCGCAGCCCTTGCAGTAGTCCAGGTCGATGGCGAAGCCCTTGCCCGGGCCCAGCTTCCTGATGGCGTTGTCCGGGCAGACGCCGTAGCAGTTGTCGCACTCGAAGCAGTTCCCGCAGGACATGCAGCGCCGGGCCTCGAACAGCGCGGTGGACTCGTCGAGTCCCTGCACGACCTCGTCGAACGTCGAGACGCGGCGGGCCAGTTCGAGGCGCGGCCGCACCGAGGCGGGGGCGTCGGAGTAGTACCAGGTGTTGAGCAGGTCGAAGTCCGCCGGGGCGTGCTTGGCGCCCGGATCGTAGCTGCTGCCGCGCAGATACGCGTCGATGTGCCGCGCCGCCTTCTTCCCGTGCCCGATCGCCACCGTCACGGTGCGCTCCGCGGGCACCATGTCACCACCGGCGAAAATGCCCTGATGGCCGGTCATGAGACCGTCGGCGACCTGCACCATGCCGTGGTCCACGGCCAGCTCCGGCACGTCCCGCAGCAGGGACAGGTCCGAGTCCTGGCCCAGCGCCAGCACCACGCTGTCCGCCTCCAGTTCCTCGAACTCTCCGGTGGGCTGCGGGAATCCGGTCTCGTCGAGCTCCATCCGCTCGATGGTCAGCCGGTCCTCGTCGGCGTGCTTGATGGTGGAGAGCCACTTGATGCGCACGCCCTCCTCAAGCGCCTCCTGGACCTCGACGTCGTGCGCGGGCATACGGTCCCGGGTGCGCCGGTAGACCACCACGGCGTCGGTGGCGCCCAGCCGGCGGGCGGTGCGGGCGGCGTCCATGGCGGTGTTGCCGCCGCCGTAGACGGCGACCCTGCGGCCCAGCAGCGGCGGGCCCGCGCCCTCCATGCTGCCGAGCAGCGACACCGCGTCCAGGATGCGTGCGCTGTCCCCGGCGGGAATGTAGGCGCGCTTGCCGATCCCCGCGCCCACGGCCAGGAACACGGCGTCGAAGCCGCCGTCCGCCTGCGCCTCGAGCACGTCGTCGACCTTGGTGCCCAGCTCCAGGGTGACGCCCAGCGCCGTGATCCGGTCGATCTCGGCGTCCAGCACCTCACGCGGCAGCCGGTAGCGCGGGATGCCGTAGCGCATCATGCCGCCGGGCCGGTCCTGCGCCTCGCGGATCGTCACCTCGTGGCCGAGCAGCCGCAGATGGTAGGCGGCCGACAGCCCGGCGGGTCCGGAGCCGATCACCAGCACCCGCTTGCCGCTCGTCGCCGGGGGTGCCTCGACGCTCCAGCCCCGCCTGATCGCCTCGTCGCCCAGGAAGCGCTCGATCGAGTTGATGCCGACGGCGTTGTCGACCTGGACGCGGTTGCAGGCGGTCTCGCAGGGGTGGTAGCAGACCCGGCCCATCACGGCGGGCAGCGGGTTGTCCCGCATCAACTGCCGCCACGCGGACTCGTAGTCGCCGCCCTCCGCGTGGAACAGCCACTGCTGGATGTTCTCGCCGGCGGGACACGCCTGGTTGCACGGCGGCATCCGGTCGACGTACTGGGGACGCTCGGTGCGCCAGGCCCCGGTCCGGTTGGCGAGGCTGGAGCCCACGTCCAGGGTGATCGCGAACGGCTTCTCCTTCACGACGACGCCTCCTCCTGCTCCAGCAGCCCGAACCGGGCGATATTGCGGTCGGCCACCCGCTGCAGACGGGCGATGACATCCGTGCGCGGCTCCGGCTCGAAGAGGTGCGCGTACCGCTTCTGCGGCCGCAGGTACTCCTCCACCGGTAGGCGCCGCCGGATCGGTGTGACGTCGGTGACCACCCCGCCGGTGGCCTCGAACACCGGGAACAGCCCGGTCTGTTCGGCCAGCCGCGCGATGCGCACCGTGTCGTGGGAGGCCGTGCCCCAGCCCAGCGGGCAGGGCACCAGCACGTGCAGATAACGGGCGCCGCGCATCCCCATCGCCCGGTGCACCTTCGCCTCCAGGTCGCGCAGGCCGGCGACGGTGGCCGTGGCGACGTAGGGGATCTCGTGCGCCATCGCGATCAGCGGCAGGTTCTTGCCCTGCCCGAAGGAGGCGCCGGGCTGCTCGCCGACCGCCTGCGTGGTGGCCGTGCGCGCGGTCGGGGGAGTGGCCCCGGAGCGCTGCACGCCGGTGTTCATGTACGCCTCGTTGTCGTAGCAGATGTACAGCACGTCGTCGTTGCGCTCGAACATGCCGGACAGACAGCCCAGGCCGATGTCGACCGTGCCGCCGTCCCCGCCCTGCCCGACCACCCGGATGTCCGTGCGGCCCTTGGCGCGCAGCGCGGCGGCCACACCGGCGGCGACGGCGGGCGCGTTGCCGAACAGGGAGTGCAGCCACGGCAGTTGCCACGACGTCTCCGGATAGGGCGTGGAGAAGACCTCCAGGCAGCCGGTGGCGTTGACGGCGATGACCTTGCCGCCGGCCGCCCGCTGGGCCGCGTCCAGGGCGTAACGGGCGCCGAGCGCCTCGCCGCAGCCCTGGCAGGCGCGGTGGCCGCAGGTCAGCGCGTTGGAGCGGCCCGGGTCGGCCTGGTCGGACTGCGCCTCCGGCCCCAGCAGCCGGTTTCCGGCGGCGAAGCTGCCCACCTGGTAGAACTTGACCTGCGGTGCGGCACTCATCGGTTGCTCCCCACATCGCGCAGGATGTTCTCCGCCGACGGACCCGACCGCCTGGTCTTCGCCATCCGCGCAAGTTCCCGCTCCACCAGTTCGGTGTTGAGGTCGAGGAAGGTCAGCTGCTCCAGCCGTCCGGCGACCGCGTCGTCGAAGAGCCGGTGCAGGGATTCCTTGGTGATCGGCCGCCCGCCGAGCCCGGCGACCACGGTGTGGCCGGCGAGCTGGATCCCGGACAGCGCGGTGCGCACGTTGGCCGACACGATCCCGCCGATGCCGACCGCCAACGCCCGCTCCAGGACCACCACTTGACGGGCACCGCCGAGCACCGTGCGCACCGCCTCCAGCGGGAACGGCCGGAAGGAGGTGATCGCCAGTGCCCCGATCCGCACCCCGCGCTCCCGCATCTCGTCGACGACGTCGCACACGGTGCCGAACACCGAGCCCAGCACCACCACGATCGTCTCGGCGTCCTCACAGGCGTAGGGATGCACCAGCCCGCCCGAGGAGCGCCCGAAGACCTCCCGGAACTCCTCGGCGATGCGCGGGATCGCCTCAAGCGCCTGCATCTGCTTGGCGTGCGCCAGATAGCGCACCTCGGTGAAGGCGTCCGGCCCGACCATCGCGCCGATCGACACCGGCTCGTCGGGGTCCAGCACCTGCCTCGGGTCGTACGGCGGCAGGAACGCGTCGACCTGCGCCTGCTCGGGCACCTCGATGCGCTCCCAGGCGTGGGTGAGCACGAAGCCGTCCATGCACACCATCACGGGCAGCGACAGCTCCTCGGCCAGCCGGAAGGCCTGCGGGTGCAGGTCGGCGGCCTCCTGGTTGTCGCGGGCGTACAGCTGGATCCAGCCGGAGTCGCGCTGGGACATGGTGTCGCTGTGGTCGTTCCAGATGTTGATGGGGGCGCCGATGGCCCGGTTCGCCACCGTCATCACGATGGGCAGGCCCAGACCGGAGGCGTTGTACAGCGCCTCCACCATGTACAGCAGCCCCTGGCTGGCGGTCGCCGTGTAGGTGCGGGCGCCGGCCGCGGAGGCGCCGATGCACATGGACATCGCGGCGAACTCCGACTCGACGTTGACGTACTCGCAGGGCTTGAGCGCACCGGACTTCACCAGGCGGCTGAGCTCCTCCACGATGTGGGTCTGCGGTGAGATGGGGTAGGCGGCGATCACCTCGGGACGGCAGTACGCCACCGTCTCCGCGACCGCGCGCGACCCCTCAGTCTGCTTGAGCACGGACGAGCTCCTCACGCTCGGCGCGGACATGGGCGAAGGCCTCCCGGGCGGCGGCCGCGTTGGCCGCGCCCAGCTCTCCGGAGAAGCGCTCCACGATGGCGGCCGTCAGCGACTCGATCAGCACGCACCCGGTGAGGGCGGCCAGTCCGCCGAGCAGGACGGCGTTGGGCACCGGCCGCCCGAAGTGACGCAGGGCGAGCGCGGTGGCCGGCACGGTCAGGGCGACGGCGTGCGGCACCGTCTCGGCGAGGTCGGCGAGGCCCAGCTCCTCGATCGGGCGCGGCGAGTTGATCAGCACGGCGCCCTCCGGGTTCAGGCCCTCGAAGACGTTGACCTGGTGCAGGAGCGTGGCGTCCTGGACGACCAGGGCGTCGGGCCGCATCACGGGCTCGCGCACCCGGATGGGGCGGTCGTCGATACGGCAGAACGCCATCACCGGTGCGCCCGTGCGCTCCGAGCCGAAGCTCGGGAACGCCTGCGCGTGACGGCCCTCCAGAAACGCCGCCACCGACAACAACTCCGCGGCCGTCACGGCACCCTGCCCGCCGCGACCGTGGATGCGTACCTGGAACACGGCACCCTCCTCCCGGAGCCTTGTCTCCAGTCGTACCTCCGCCCCACCTCGACCTCGCAGGGGCCGAAGGTCCCCGGGCGGGGGCCGAGGGGGCAGGACGTGCCGCGGCTCCCGGGCGGGCGGGATCATGAACCACAGGAGGGGGAGGTCATGCCGGGCCCGAAGGCCGGAGGCCCCATTGCGGAGCCCCGAAGACGGTATCGGGGGAGGGATCAGCCGCCGGCATGTGACGTGCCGGAGCCGGAGTCCGCCTGGGTCGGCCAGTCGTCCCGTGGTTCCGGTACCACTGCCGTGCGGGTGCCGAACCGATCTCTGTCGGAGCCGAGCCGTTCTCCGCCGGCGTCTTCGCACGTGTCGCGCGCCGGGGTGGGCGGCTATCCGGGCCGTTGGGTCCGGTCATTGTGCGCGAGGCCGTCCGGATGCTCCCTCGTGCGCTCTCCGAGGGGCAGAAGCAGTACGCACAGGATGGCCGGGGGACGGTGGATCTGGCCCACCTCCTGCCAGCCCCACGCCTCCAAGGCGGCGCGGGCCGAGCGGTCGGACCGGTCCGGCAAGGTGACCCCGAGGGAGGCTTGATGGTCGTCGAGCAGGCGCTCCTGGAGCCGACGGGCGAGCCCACGGGCGTACTGGTGCGGATGGACGACGGTTTCGAGGATCGCGAAGACGTGTCCGGACGCGGTCAGTTGCTCCAGGTTCTGCGGCAGCGGCCCGCCGAACCCCTGCCACCAGGAGCCGTCACGTGGCACGGGGACTCCGAAGACACACCCGGTCAGGGACCGGGCCTCAGCGACCAGCATGTCGAATCCCGGCCGCTTCACGCCGTCGGCCAGACGGCGCAGGAATTCTTGCCGGCCGCGGAACTCCTCGCCCGGCGGGGTGGTGGTGGACTCGACGTACAGATCCGCCAGGTCCTCTCGCAGGCCCTCGGCCTGCCAGCGGTTCAGCCGGCGCAGCCGCACCGTGTCCATGGCGGACGGCTTCGGACTTTCCGGTTCGTGGGGTTGCCGCGGAGTGCGCATGGGGCGCCTCGGTTCTGGAGACCGGCAGATGGGCGGGAGTGCCATCGTGGACGATGTGCCGTGCGGCGCCGGGGTCTTGGGCGTCTGTGCATCAGCATAGCTCCGGACCGGTGCCGCGCCGGGGCCAGTTGGGGGCACGAAAGGGCGCTCCGAGTGGCCGTCGCTCGCCTCTCCGTGTCCGGGATCGGCCCGGGGTGCGATGCGACACCGCCGCCGCAGCTGCGCGGAGTTGACACGAGACGCGCACACGTAGGCCCTGTACCGCCGCGCCTGGATCTGTTCTAGGCTGCACGTGGGGATGACGGGACTGCGACCGTGTCAGGTACCAGCAAGTCTCCCCATCCAGGCTCCCTGCCCCCGAGTCGGAAACCAGGCCCGGCCGGAGCCGCATCGCCGGACGGCGCGGCTCCAGCCTCAGTCCTCCCGGCATTTTCCAGACGGGGTGTTCCCATCAGTCCCGCCGCCGTGGAGGACAGCGCGCGAGGAAACGGCGGAGGGGGGCCTCCCGTCCTCGCGCTCCGGACGGCCGCCGCCGCAAGACGGCGGCGGCCGTCCGGACCACGGCCCCCGGCGCAGGAGCGGCCTGCCGAGCGCGCGGGCTGTGGCGGGGGAACGGGTCAGGACTCCAGCCCGGCAGGGGGGTCGGAGCCGTCGATGAAGGCGCGGGCCGGGTCGGCCAGGCGCCGGTTGTGGGAACGGGCATAGGCGCGCAGCGCGCTGAACCTTGCCCGGGCATGCGCGGACGCCGTTGCCCGGGGAGGCCTCCCTCCTGATCGGTCACGCGGTGGCCGGCCGGGGGTACACGGCGGCCTCCCGTCGGCGCACGGTCGGCGGCGTGCCGGTAGGACCAGCCGGCGCCGGGTGGGCGGCTCCGTCCGTACCGCGGCCGGCTCGTCGGTGGTGGTGTCCTCCTGGTCCTACCTGATCGGCTCATCGGCCAATGACGAGCACTCCCGGTCCTCCGTGTGCAAACGCTGCAACGCGCGCCGCAGTGCCTGCAGCATCCGCGCCGGGAGCGGCTTGCCCTCCCAGGCGGCGACGACGGCCTCTGCCACCCTCGGAAGTTTCATGTCGCACTGGCGCGAGATGTCGACCAGCAGGCTTCTGGCCGTCCCGCGGCTGCAGGGGGTCAGGACCATCACCATGCCGCGGGCCTGGTCGACGATCGCACGGCCGGCCAGCGCCCGCCGTAATTTGTCGTTCTCGGCGCGCAGGGCGACGAGGTCCTCTCCCTCGGCCGCATTCCCCCACGTGGCTTCCGCCCGAAGCTTCCACCAGTCCTCTTGGAGCACGGTAGTGCGATGCATGTCATGTACCTCTCAAATAGTTCCGACGTGTCCGGACGGTCGAAGCGGTCTCGGAACCCATGACTGACGGCCGCGCCACGCGTCAGCCCTGGGGCTCGTGGTCCCGCCGGTTCTCCCGCCGCCGGCGCGCCTGGTTCTGACGGTCGTAACGCCTGTCCCAGCGTTCCCTGCGGTCGCGGTAGTCCCGGTAGTCGCCGGGATCGAAACCGCCGCCGCGGCTTCGGCCTCTGCCTCGATCGCGGCCGCGGCGGGTCGTGCCGTAGATCAGCGCCGCCGCCACCACCCACCAGAGGGGGTGGAAGCCGGAGTCGAACAGGACGGCGATGAGGACGAGAAGCAGGATGAACACGGTCGGCCTTCCCGGGGAGCGGGACACGGCATCGATACCGGGGACTGGGGCCTCACAGCACAGCGTAGTCCTGTCAATACGTTAGGTGTACCGTCGAGCGTCAGCATTTCCGGATGTGTACGGGTGCGTCGCTTCACACCGCCTTGCGCGGACGGCCGCTTGGCACCTGTCGGGAAGCCGCCGCGAGGGCTAGTGTGCGGCATGCCGCCCCGGCCCCCGGCAGCGTCGCATCGCGAACGCGCTCCCCACCGGGCGCCCCCGCGCATCGGTGCCGGAACCCGCCGTGTCACAGGCCCTGCCGTTCCCGCACACGCTCCTCGTCACGAGAACGCGGCGAAGCGCGATGCGCCTCAAGCGGGCAGCGATCTGCCGCCCGCCGCGTCGCACGCATCCCATACCAGGCGGTACACATGTACGCGCTGATCGTTTCCGCTTCGACCCCATTCGTTCTGCTCGCCGTCGTCATGGCCCTCTCCTGGTGGGAGGACCACATCCTGCCGTCGCTGCCGACCGAGCCGGCCGAGTCCCCCGCCGAGGCTCCTCTCGCCCCGGCGGCCCCAGCACAGCTCCCAGAACCCCCCCCATGTCGGCACCGCGTTGACAGGGGAGACCGCCGGGCGTTGACTGGCAGCACGGCGTAGGGCCATGCCACTCCGGATCACCGGGCGCGGCATTCCTCCTCCCCGTCTCGCCCGGACCCCGCGGAACCAAGGAAATCCCCGCGATCCGGAGGCCCGGCAATGATTCTTTGGATTCTTCTCCTGCTGTTGATCCTGGTGGTCTTCGGGATCGGCTTCACGATGCACCTTCTGTGGTGGGTCGCCATTGTTCTGCTGGTCCTCTGGATCGCCGGCTTCCTGATGCGCGGCCGACGCGGCGCCCGTCACCGCTAGTCCGTCACCGCTAGTCCGTCACGTAGTCCGCACCTGCCCACCGGGACGACCGCCCGTACGGCGATCACACGCGACCCCACTCACTCACCAGGCAGGAGGCCGGCCATGAGTGTCGGACAGACCATCAGGCACAAGACCCAGGCGTTGAAGGGCCGAATCACCGAACGCATCGGTCGGACCACCCACAACAGGCGGCTGCAGCGGGAAGGCAGGACCGACCGTGTCGCAGGAGACCTGAAGCAGTCCGGCGACAAGGTCAAGGACGCCTTCAGGCCGGGGAGGCGCTGAAAGGCCGCCTCGGCCCCGAGTACGCCCGCACGGTCGGCGCGCGAGAGGTGAAGGAGCACGGTTCCCGCGCGCCTGGCGAGCGGATCGCGGTTTCCCCGACGGCGAGCGGTCCGACGACCGGATCGCGGTCCTTCGCCGGTCAGCCGCGTCAGGCGTGCGGGACGATGGCGACAGGGCATTGGACGTGGTGCATCACCGCGTGGGCCACCGGGCCGGTGTGTGTGCCGAGCCTGCCCGCGCGGGCCCTGCGGCCGACGACCAGCAGGCCGGCCTCGGTCGTCGCGTGCAGCAGCTCCTGCGCCGGACGCCCGTTCTCCACCAGCTCCCGCACCTCGACCGCCGGGAACTTCTCCCGCCACGGCCGCACCATGGAGGCCAGCTCCTGCTCGGCCACGGCCTGCGCGGCGGCGTTCGCCTCCTCGTCCGCCGGGCGGGACAGCCTGGGCTGCTGCCACAGGTGCACCACCAGCAGCGGGGCGACCCGCAAGGCGGCGCTCTCGAAGGCGAACTGCAGGACCTCCTCGCACGGATGCCCGGTGTCCACCCCCACGACGACCTCGCGGTACGGCTCCCGCCTCGACGGCCGCCCCGCCGGGTCCGGGATGCGCTCGTCCTCGGAAGCCTGATCGGCCCGCACCAGCACCACGGGCCGCGACACGTGCGCGACCGTCGCGAGCGCCACCGACCCGGCCATGAAGCCGCCGAAGCCGCTGAACGCACGGCTGCCCAGTACCAGCAGCTCCGCCTGCGCGCCCGCCCTGACCAGCGCCTCCGCGGCGGGCCGGGCGATCTGCTCGGAACTCAGACGGACCTGCGGATACTGTTCGTTCAGCCGGTCCAGGGCGGCACGCATGATCCGTCCCGCCCAGTAGCGGGGTGCCTCCAGCTCCGGCAGGTCCGAGGCGTCGGGCGACAGCCCCTCGTACGCGTGCACAAGCCGCAGCGGCAGCCCGCGCCGCAACGCCTCCCTGGCAGCCCAGTCGGCGGCGGCGAGGCTCTCACGTGAACCGTCCAGTCCCACGACAACGGGGCGAAGCACGGCCAACACCTCCCCGGACAGGTGCCCGTGCGGTCCGCTCCGGCACGGGTCATGCCACCAGAGTCGGCGCGCGCACGGCGGCCCGGGCAGGGGCTGGCCGTCCTCGGCACCAGGCCGAACGGCCCTGCTCCCCGCCCGGGCCGTCCCGGGATCAGTGGGCCGCCCCGACCGGCGCCCGCCGGGTCAGTGTCCGCCGCACCTCGGTGCCGGTGAAGACCAGCGCCACCGCCGCCACCGCCGCCAGCAGCAACAGGCCGACCGCGTAGGAGCCGTAGGAGCCGTAGAGCGAACCCATCACCAGCGGCGGGATGAAGCCGCCCAGGCCGCCGGCGGCGCCGACGACGCCGGTGACCGAACCGGTGCGCTGCGGCGGGGCGAGCAGGGCCACGAAGGCGAACGTCGCGCCGCTGCCGGCGCCGAGTGCGGCTGCCATGGCCAGGAAGGCGATCGTGCCCATCGGCGCCAGCGTCGGCGTCGCCGACTGCACCAGCGCGCCGGTGACGACCAGGGCCAGCGAGCCGGCCAGCACGCGCACCGGGCCGACGCGGTCGGACAGCCAGCCGCCGATCGGCCGCATCGCCACCGCCAGCAGCACGAACCCGGCCATGCGGTTCGCCGCGTCGGCCTGGGTGAGGCCGTAGCCGTTCTTCAGGTAGGTGGGCAGGTACACGGAGAACGCGACGTAACCGCCGAAGGCCACCGCGTACAGCGCCGAGGCCTGCCAGGTGATGCCGAGCCGCAGGGTCGCCGCGAGCCGGGTGCTCAGCGGTTCCGTCGGCACGACGCGGTCCGGCGCGTCCCGCAGGACGAGGGCGGCCACGACCGCGTACACCACGAGGACCGCGGCGGTGATCAGGAACGGGGTCTGGACACTGTGCGCCTTGACCAGCTTGACCGTGCTCAGGGCGCTGATCGCGGTGCCGCCCATGCCCATGCCGAACAGGCCGATGGCGAGCCCCCGCCGCTCGGGCGGGAACCAGGCGTTCACGAACGGCACGCCGACGGCGAAGGCGGTGCCGCCGACGCCGAGGAAGAAGCCCCCGACCAGGAGCGCCGTGAGCGAGGAGTGCCCGGCGAGCCCCAGGTACAGCACGGGCACCACGGTCACGAGGGACACCAGCGGGAACATCAGCCGTCCGCCGTAGCGGTCGGTGAGCGCGCCCACCGGTATGCGGCCCAGCGAGCCGACGACGACCGGCACCGCCACGAGCAGCGACTGCTGGAAGGAGGACAGGCCCAGGGAGTCCTTGAACCGCGGGCCGAGCGGGCTGAGCAGCGCCCACGCCCAGAAGTTGACGGCGAATCCGACGGTGGCCAGCGCCAGCATCAGCCAGGCCCGCCCCGGGACCGGTGCCGGCGGCGCCTGTTGCGGGTTCCTCGACGGCTGGAGCATGGCACTGGTCCCTTCTGCGGGTGAATGACTGAAGCAAGGGTTGAGGATCACCCCGTCCGGCGGCGTGGGCCGAAGGACCTCGACATACGGCCGGTCGGGACCCGCCCGGGGCCGTTCGGCCCACGGTGGGGCGGCCGGCGCCCCGCATAGCGTCCCGGTCCATGGAGAACGACAGGACCGCTCGCCCCGCACGGCGCGGCGCCGCCGAGCGCAGGCCGTTCGCGGCCGGGCGGCGCGCCGAGGAACACGTCGAGCGCGGGACCGTTCTCCCGGACCGGGTCACCGGAGCACGTCCGGTGACCCCGGGCGGCCCGCCCGGCTTCCGGTGGGGGGAAGCCGGGCGGGACCGCCGGAACGCCGAACTCGGCGCGGGACCAGGGCAGTCGAGTTCGTCGCCGTCGGCCGGGCCCCGGCCCCGTGGCGCTGGGTGAGCGGAGGCCGTCCGTGAGCCCGCTGCCCGCCACCATCCCGGTGACCGCGCGCACGCGCATCCGCGCGACCGCCCGCCGCCGCACCGTTCCGACCCCCGACGCGGCCGAGCGTCGCGTCCTGCTGCTGCGGCTGCTCTCGCTGCTCCTGCGGTATCCGGACCACGAACTGACGGACGGCAGGCCCAGGTTGGCGGCCGCGGTGGCCGCCCCGCCCCCGTCGCGGGCCGCCGCCGAGCTCGCCGCCTTCATGGCGTGGTTCACGGCCGACGAGCCGGAGGAACTGGGGCGGCGCTACGCCGAGATGTTCGACCCGCGGGGCGACGGCAGCCTCCACCTCACCCACTATCTGAATGCCGACATCCGCCGCCGCGGGTCGGCCCTGCTGGCCCTGAAGCGCCGCTACCGCGCCGCCGGCTGGAACATCGAGGGCGCGGAACTCCCCGACCACCTCCCGGTCGTCCTGGAGTTCGCCGCGCTCGCCGGCCCCGGCCCGGGCGAGGCGCCGCTCCGGCAGCACCGGCGCGGACTGGAGCTGATCCACCGGGCCATCACCGACACCGGCTCGCCCTACGGCCATCTCCTCGCCGCCCTGCGCACCCTGTTGCCGCCCGCCGAGGACACCGAACCCTCGCGTCACTCCGGCGCCCACCCCGAGGCGGACCGCTGATCGTCGCGGTCGGGCACGACGATCTGACCGCCGTCACGCTCAAGCTGGTCGAGGAGCCGTTCACAGCCTGAGCGTGAACCATGTCGTCTTGCCCTCGTCGGTGGGCCGTACGCCCCAGGTGTCGGCGAGGGCCCGCACCAGCAGCAGACCCCGCCCGGACTCCTCGTCCTCCGCCGCCAGACGCGGCTGGGGCAGATGCGGGCTGTGGTCGCTGACCTCGACGGTCAGGTCCGTGGCGGTGCGGTGCAGATGCAGGCCGATGGGGCCTTCCGCGTGCTGCACGGCGTTCGTCAGCGTCTCCGACAGCAGCAGCAGGGCGTCGAGGGTGCTCGGCGCGCAGTTCCACGACGTGAGCGCCTTCTGCAGGAACGCCCGTCCCTCCGGCACGGAGGACGGCACGGCCGGCAGTTCGATGCCGAGGGCGGCCAGCGGCGCGGCCGGCAACTGCGCCAGCAGGAGCGTCACGTCGTCGTTGTGGCTCTCCGGGTCGGGCAGCAGACTCGCCAGCACATGATCGGCCGCGGCCTCCAGGCACGGCGTACCGACGAAGAACTCCTCCAGGACGACGGAGAGTTCGCCCACCCGCTCCTCGATGTCGCTGCCCGGCGTCTCGATCAGCCCGTCGGTGTAGAGCACGAGGGTCGCGCCCGGCGGGATCGCCGTACAGGACTGTTCGTACAGGACGCCGCCCACGCCCAGCGGCGCGTTGACGGGGGAGGAGAGACTGCCCACCCTCCTGTCGACGCCCGCGATGAGGATCGGCAGATGGCCGGCGGAGCACACCGTCACCGTCCCGGTGTCCGGCGCGATGACCAGGTAGCAGCAGGTGACGAGCTGGTCCGGCACGTCCAGGTCGGCCACGCAGGTGTCCAGGGCCTGCATCAGCTGTCTGGGCTGCATGCCGGTCTTGGCGAGGGCGTGCGCCGCCGAGCGCAGCTGGCCCATGACGGCGGCGGCCTCCAGACCACGGCCCATCACGTCGCCTATGAGCACCCCGACCCGGTCGGCGCCCAGCGGGATCAGGTCGAACCAGTCCCCGCCCACCCCGGCGCCCTGCGTGGCCGGGCGGTAGCGGCTCGCGGTGTCCAGACCGGGCAGGGAGGGCGGGGCGCCCATCAGACTGCGCTGCAGGGTGAGGGCGATGTGCCGCTGCTGCTCGTACAGCGCGGTGAGCTCGGCCTCCGCCTTCTTGCGGTCGCTGATGTCCCGCACGATGGCGCACGCCCCGACCACGGTGCCGGCGGTGTCCCGGGTCGGCCACAGGGTGACGTCGACGTCCAGCATGTCCCCGGACCTGGTCACCCGCAGCGTCTCGAAGTGCTCGACCTTCTCGCCGTCCCGCAGCCGCCCGAGCAGGATGCTGACCTCGTCCCGCAGGGCCGCGGGGGCGAGGAGGGAGACGTGCCGGCCGATGACCTCCTCGGCCGTGTATCCGTAGAGGTCCTGCGCGGCCGCGTTCCAGTAGGTGATGTAGCCGTCGAGGGTCTTGGCGAGGATGGCGTCCTGCGAGGACTCCACGAGCGCGGCGAGTTCGTTGATGCGGGCCTCGGCGGCCTTGCGGTCGCTGACGTCCCGGACGGCCGCGGACACCAGCAGCCCGTCCGTGGTCTCCAGCGGGCTGAGGCTGATCTCCACGGGGAACTCGGTGCCGTCCTTGCGCAGCCCGTGCAGATCGAGCCCGGCCCCCATGGGGCGCACCTGGCGGTTGTCGGTGTAACCGCCGCGGTGCAGGGTGTGCTGGCCGCGGAACCGATGAGGCATGAGCAACTCCACCGGATGCCCGAGGAGTTCCTCGCGTCCGTAGCCGAAGAGGGCCTCGGTCTGGGCGTTGACTAGTTTGATGGTGCCCGTGTCGTCGACGATGACCATGGCGTCCGGCGCCGCCTCAAGCAGTCCCCGGAACCTTTCCTCCGCGCCGCCGGGAGCACCCTCCCGGACCGCCGCCGCACAGCGGCAGCCACCGCGCGCCCCCGCGCCGGGCTGCTGCTCCGTCTCGACGAAGTCGGCCACCTCCGCCTCACCTCCACCCCCAGGGACGATTCGGCCATCACACCTCCTCGACGCCCGCGCCACACCGCAATGTCGCTTACTGTCCGTACACTGTTCGCTCCTGTCCGTTGTCGGGCCCGCATGTGGCCCGTCCAGCGGCGGAAGTGCCCGTCGGGATCAGGTACTCGTGCCGTTCGGCCCATGCCATCCGCCGCCCGGGGGCCGAACCTGAAGGCAAGGGGTTCCCCAGGGGCGCCACGGGCGCCCGGCCTGCCGGAGGACATCATGTACGGCACTCCGCACACCGTGAGCGATGTGATGACCCGCACCGTCGTGGCCCTGGCGAGCGCCGCGCCGTTCAAGGACATCGTCAGGGCGATCCGCCAGTGGCAGGTCAGCGCCCTGCCCGTGCTCGACGAGGACCGGCGCGTCGTCGGTGTGGTCTCCGAGGCCGACCTGCTGCCGAAGGAGGAGTTCCGCGACCGGACCCCCGACCGGTACACCCGGATGCACCGCGGCGGCGACCTCGCCAAGGCCGGCGCGCGCACGGCGGGCGAGCTGATGACCGCCCCGGCGCTCACCGTCCGGGCCGACGCCACCCTCGCCCAGGCGGCCCGCACGATGGCCCAGTACGGGGTCAGGCGGCTGCCGGTCGTGGACGAGGCCGGGGTGCTGCAGGGCATCGTCAGCCGCTCCGACCTGCTCCAGGTGTTCCTGCGCGAGGACGCGGACATCGAGCAGGAGGTGCGCCGCGAGGTGATCGGCCCGCTCTTCCCGGACCCCCTCGAACCGATCCGGGTCCAGGTGCGCGACGGTGTCGTACGGATCACCGGCCGGGTCTCGGACACCGCCTTCGTGCCCGTCGCCGTCCGCCTGGCGCGGGCGGTGGAGGGCGTGGTCGACGTCGACTGCCGACTGGCCGGCCCGCCGCGCCGGGTCGACCTCGACGCGGACCTGCCCGACGTCCCCGATGCGCAGGCCGAGGCCGAAGCCGAGGCCGACGCCGACGGGGACGCCACGGGCCCCAAAGAGGTCCGGATGTCCCCGTGACGACCCCGGTCGGCCCCTGACCTGCGACGGCCGTCCATGAGACGTTCCCCTTGAGGGAACGAGGACCGTTCTCGGCAGACGCGAAAAGGGGCGTCGACGATGAAACAGCAACGCCGTACCCGGCCGGCCAGCGTGCGGTTCTGGCGGTGGCGGCACAACACGCTCCTGCGCCGCAGCGACCGCGTGGAGGGCTGGGTCCTCCTGGCCGCCTGGACCCTCGCCCTGCTGGGCGGCCTGTTCGCGGGGCTCGCCGCCGGCACCTGGGCGGCGCACGACCTCGACGCACGACGGGCCTCGGTGCACTCCGTGTCCGCCGTCCTCCTCCAGGACGCGCCCAAGAGCGCGGTCGTCAGCCCCTACGGCTCCGACGGCACCGTGTGGGCCAAGGTGCGCTGGACCGACGGTGCCGGCACCGTGCACACCGGCCTGGCCAAGGTCGAACCCGGCGGAACGGCGGGCGGCCGCGTGACCGTGTGGCTCGACCGCGACGGCACCCCCGTCGTCGAACCCGCCGGCCCCACCGTGGCCCGCGCCCAGGCCGTCCTGCTGGCCGTGCCGACCGGACTTGCCACCGGCGCCCTCGTCCTCCTCGGCGGCCGGCTGGTGTGCAACCGCCTGGACCGCCGCTCCTACGAGGAGTGGGCGGCGGAATGGCGGCAGGTCGGCCCCCAGTGGCGCAAGCGGATGCTCGGCTGACAGGGCCCACCGGGTCCGGCGCGGGGCCGGACGGCCCACGCGGGCGCCCGCCCGCCGCGCCACGCTGGAAGCAGGAGACGAAGAGGAGGGCGAGATGAGCGGCATGATCGAGCGGTTCCCGGGCTGGCCCGCGTTCCCCGACCTGTTCGGCTGGGTCGAGGGCGGATTCCCGGCGACGCACACCGCTCCCGGGACGCACGGCATTCGCATCGAGGAGCAGTTGAAGGACGAAACGTACGTGCTGCGGGCCGAGCTTCCGGGCGTCGACCCGTCGAAGGACGTCGAGATCACCGTCGCGGAAGGCATTCTGACACTGCGCGCCACGCGCACCGAGGAGACGACCGACAAGCACCACACCGAGTTCCGCTACGGCACCTTCAGCCGCTCCCTGCGGCTGCCCGCGGGAGCACAGGGCGACGAGGCGACCGCGGAGTACAAGGACGGCGTACTGACCATCACGGTTCCGGTGCCCGAGAAGAAGACGGACACCCGGACCATCCCCGTGCGGCACGTCTGAGCGCTGTCACGGCGCCGAGCCGCACCCCGTGCGCGACCGGTGATCCGCCGGCCGCGCACTTCGGCGTCCGGGGTGCCCCCGCACCCCGGGCACAGGTACACGAGGGGAGGAGCGAGTCATGGGCATCGGCGGAGACTGGTACAGCGAGAACGGCTCGCACATGAGGATCACGGCCGACCCGACGGGCGGCCTCAGGGGCACCTACGCCTCGGCCAACGGCCACGCCACGGGCACGTACCCGCTGGTCGGCCGCTACGACAGCGCCGCCCTGCCGGACCACGGAACCACCCTCGGCTGGACGGTCGCCTGGCACAACGGGCAGTCCGACGCCGGCTCGGTGACCAGCTGGAACGGCCAGTACCACAAGGAGGGCAAGGAGCGGATCCGCGCCACGTGGCTGCTCACCGCGTCCGCGAACCCGGCCAACACCTGGGAGGCCACGGCCGTCGGGCAGGACGTCTTCACCCGCGAACCGCCGCCCCAGGAGCTGATCGAGGAGCAGCTGCGGCGCACGCAGTGAGGTCCGGACACCGAACGCGGGCGTCACACCGGTCGGCCCGACGAGGCCCCGGCGGACGGACGGGCGAGATGGCCCGTGAACCAGTCGCAGGCCAGTTCGGCGACCATGGCCAGGGCGCCCGGTTCGGGGAAGAGGTGCGTGGCCCCGGGCACGACGGCGATCCGGTGCTCACAGCGCATCCAGTCGGCGGCGAGCCGGTTCAGCCCCAGGACCCGGGTGTCCGCGGAGCCCACCACGAACAGCGTCGGCGCGTGCACGTGCGCCAGTGCGGCGGGCGTCGCCAGATCGGGCCGGCCGCCGCGCGAGACGATCGAGACGACGTCGGCGTCGGGAGCGGCGGCGGCCTCCAGGGCGGCCGCGGCGCCCGTGCTGGCCCCGAAGTAGGCCACGTACAGGCCCGTCTCGCGCCGCAGCCACAGGGCGGCGGCGTGCAGGCGCTGGGCGAGCATGCGGATGTCGAAGACGTTGTGCCGGTTCTCCTCCTCGTCCGCGCTGAGCAGATCGAGCAGGAGCGTGCCCAGGCCGGCCCGGTTGAGGGTGTCGGCGACATAGCGGTTGCGGGGGCTGTGCCGGCTGCTGCCGCTGCCGTGCGCGAACGCCACGACCGCCGGGGCCGCCCCGGGCACCGACAGGAGCGCCGGGAGCCGGACGCGCCCGGCGGGCACCTGGATCTCGCCGTCCCCGGGCGGGTCCCCGAAGCCGCCGGCCCCGGACATGGCGAGCAGGTCCGTCACCTCGGCGTCCGTGACCTGCGTGAAATCGCGGTACCAGACGCCGACCGAGCCGAAGGGGCGCGGCTGGTGCAGCACGACCGACCGGTCGGCCACCCCCCGCAGCCGGGCGAGCGTGGCGGGTGGCGCCACCGGCACCGCGAGGACGATCCGGGCGGCGTGCCGGCCACGGACCAGCGTGCAGGCGGCCTCCGCGGTGGCGCCGGTGGCCAGCCCGTCGTCCACGATCACGACGGTGCGCCCCGCCACCGGCACGGGTTCGCGCCCGCCGCGGTAACGCCGTACACGCCGCTCCAGTTCGGCCCGCTCGGCCTGCTCCACGACCGACAGGTCGGCGCGCTCCAGCCCGCTGTCGCGTATCACGTCGTCGTTGAGGACCCGCACCCCGCCCTCGCCGATCGCGCCGAAGCCCAGCTCGGGCTGCCAGGGCACGCCCAGCTTGCGCACCACCAGCACGTCGAGGGGCGCGCCGAGCGCGCGGGCAACCTCGTGGGCCACCGGCACGCCGCCGCGCGGCAGCCCCAGCACCACCACGTCCTGCCCGCGCAGATACTCCAGACGCCGGGCCAGCCGTCGACCCGCCTCCCTGCGATCCCGGTAACGCATGGGCCACCTCCTCATGCGCGCACCGCGGCGGCGACACCGCCGCTCATCCGGCGCGGGATTCCGCCTTCCTTCCATTCGACCCCCGGTACGGGGGGTCCGGCAGGGGCACATCGGGCCCGACCCCGGACCCCTTCGGCCCATGCCCGCACCCTCGCCGCCCAGCACGCTGGTAGGGGGACGCGGAGGGAGGTGGCACACGCCTTCGGGATTCACGATCTGTCGGCGGCCGGGTGGAGAACGGCACCGTCCGTGCCCGGCACGACGCGGCGGGAAGGACCCATCCGCTTCTCGCGGATCCTGATTGCGCGGTGCGCGGCTCGGGTCCGCTGCTCCGCGTCTTCGCCGGGTCCTTCCCGTCACATCCAGCACACCACGCCCGCAGGGTGGGCGCCAGGGCCGATGGGCCCTCATCCGTGAAGGAGACCGTGGCCATGACCACTCCGCCCGTACGCACCGACGACCGGCCGCAGACGCGCGGCCGGCCCGCACTGCTGACCTTCCTCGGCGGCGTGGGGACGGTCACCGGCAGCAAGTTCCTGGTGGAGAGCGACCACGCCCGCGTCCTCGTCGACTGCGGCCTCTTCCAGGGCATCGCCGACCTGCGCAGGCGCAACTGGCGCGAACTGCCCTGCGACGGCGCCGACATCGAGGCCGTCGTGGTCACCCACGCGCACCTCGACCACTGCGGCTACCTGCCCCGGCTGGTGCGCCACGGCTTCCGCGGCCGCGTCGTGACCACGGAGTTCACCGCCCGGCTGATGGAGATCGTGCTGCGCGACAGCGCCAAGCTGCAACTGGAGACGGCCCAGCACGCCAACGAGCACGGCTGGTCCAAGCACCGGGTGGCGCAGCCCCTCTACGACGACTCCGACGTGGACCGCACCATGAAGCTCGTGGAGGCCGTCCCCTACCGCGCGCCCGTCGACATCGCCCCGGACACCCGGCTCACCCTGCACCCCGCCGGCCACATCCTGGGCTCGGCCTGGGCCCGCCTCACCCTGGAGGACGGCAGCACCCTCGCCGTCAGCGGCGACATGGGCCGCCCCGGCCACCCGCTGCTGAGCCCCGCCGAACCCTTCTCCGGGGCGGACGTCCTGCTCATGGAGTCGACCTACGGCAACCGGCGCCACGACGAGCGGGAGGCCCGGACCAATTTCGCCGACGTGGTCACCCGCACCCTGGCCCGCGGCGGCACCGTCGTCATCCCCGCCTTCGCCCTCGACCGCACCGAGGTCGTCCTGCACGAGCTGGCCGAACTGCGCCGGGAGGGCCGCCTTCCGGCCGCCGTACCGGTGTACGTCGACAGCCCGATGGCCCTGGCCGCCCTGGACGTCTACCGGGACGCCCTGCTCACCCGCGCCCCCGACCTGCGGCCGGACGTCACGGCGGCCGGCACCGCGGTGCTGAGCCCCGAGCCGTTCCGGCCCGTGCGCTCGCTCCAGGAGTCCCTCGAACTCGGCCGCGCGGGCGGACCGGCCGTCATCGTCTCGGCGTCCGGCATGGCCACCGGCGGACGCGTCCTGCACCATCTGCGGCGGCTCCTGCCCGATCCGCGCAACGCCGTCGTCGTGGTCGGCTTCGCGGCCCGGGGCACTCGGGCCCGCGACCTCGTCGACGGCGCCACGGCGATCAAGATGTTCGGCGAGTACGTCCCCGTACGGGCCCAGATCGCCGACGTGCCGCACTTCTCGGCCCACGCCGACGCGGCGCAGATCGTCGAGTGGCTGCGCGGCGCTCCCGCCCCGCACGTCACCTACCTGGTCCACGGCGAGCAGGAGGCCGCCGAAGCCCTGCGCGAACGCATCGACCACACCCTGGGCTGGACGGCCGTGGTACCGCGCTCCGGCGAACGGGTCCTGGTCCGCTGAGGACCGCCGTCCTCAGTAGGGCATCGGCCGCCCGGAGGGCGTGCGCAGGTCCTGGGGCTGCGGCCGGCGCGGTGTCCCGGGGCGCCTGGTCTGCTGTATCCGCCTCATGACCGTCGCCTCCCTGGTCGTCGTCCGCGGTCCGCCGGAGTCCCGGCGTCGCGTAACACCCCAGCCTCGTCCGCCGCGCATCGCACGCCCATGAGGCGACCTTCCCCGCGCCGTGGGCCACCCCGCACCCCCGAGCCGGGGGCCGACCGGCTCATGCGGCACCGGCCCACGCGGACTCGGCGCAAGGGCCGCTCCAGGCCCCTGTTCGGGACGTAAGGCTCATGTGCCCGGCGGCGCAAGGGAGTTGGCTGTAAGGGAAGGAACCACAACGCCTACCCGAGAGGAGGGGGGACAGTGGGTACGACCCTGACACCGGAATTCTGGGAGCGGTTCGCCGTTCTGCTGGTCGCCGCGATGGCCGTGACCTTCGTCCTCACCGCACTGTTCGACACACTCGTCGTGCGGCTGACGAACCGTCGCGGGCACCGGCCGCCGACGCCGCCGGCGGAGGCCCCGCACCGGCCGACGCCCCGGCACCACCGTATGCCCGTCCGCGGCTGACCGGCGACGCGGCGTCAGCCGCCGTACGCCCCCGCGATGCGCCGCCGTGGATCCGCGCCGTTTCCACACCGCGGCGGCCCGCCGTCGGCCGGCCCACCCGCCCGGGCCGCGAGCGACGGCACCCAGATCGTGCGCACACCAACGCGACCGCCGTCCCCCGGAGGGACCGCGCGGCCGCGATCACCGATGTGCGCGCTCAGGCGGCACCGCTGTGCGAGAACGCCCCTCCCACGCTCCGCAGGGGAGCCGCGACCCGCTCGGGCGCGGGCACCGTCACCACCGGCACCGGCGCGTGCCGCAGACACTCACGGCCCACCGCGCCCAGCGCCGGCCTGTCCCACCGCCCGTGATCGCCGCGTCCCAGCGCCAGCAGCGCCGCGCCACGCGCGTGCCGCAGCAGCACGCGTGCGGGCGGCCCCTCGACCAGCACCGCGCGTACGCCGGTTCCGACACGGGCCCCGAACGCCGTGCGCACGGCCGCGGCGAGGAGCCCGGCGGCCGCCTCGCGCTGCTCGGCCTCCGTCGGCCGGCCGGACGCCGGGGCGTAGGGGGCCAGGCCGGCGGCCGGCTCCCACGCGTGTACGGCGAGGACCCCGGTGCCCAGCGCCCGCGCCTGCTCCCCGGCCCAGCGCAGCGCGGCCACCGACGCCTCGGAGCCGTCCACACCGACCACGACGGGACGGTCGGCGGTGTTCTCGGTCATGGCTGCCTCCCGATCGGACTCCGGGTTCACCGTGCCCCGGCCCGGTGGGCCGGGGCGTGGGCCGGGCGGCCGTGCACAGGTGCCGAACGGTCCCTTACGGACCGTGGCGGGCCGCACCGGGTTCACGGGTGGTGGTGGCGGCGGTCGTCGCGCTCGCCCGTGCCCATGTAGTGGCGCTCCTCGATGACCGTCCCGCTCTCGCCGGGACGCTTCACCATGCCCCTTGTGGACAGGAACATGATCAGGCCGAGAACACCGACCACCATCAGCGTCAGGCCGACGATGAACTGGCTGTAGCCGAACACCATGCAGGTGCCCACGACGGCCGCCCCCACCAGGAAGAGCGGAAGATACATGGCTGCCCTCCTTCGGTCGTCCGCCCGCGGGCGGACGGGAACCGGCGAGCCTGACCGGGACGGCCGACGGCCTCCCCCCTGCGGCTCATCTCCAGCGTCTCCGCCGCCGCGGCCGTATTCCAAGGGCTGAACGGGCAGGCGACAGGCCCGAATGGCCCCTCACCTGCGCGAATCCCCGGACGCACAGGCGCTCACCCGTCCCGCGCGCCTCCTGCCGTGCCGCCTTCGGGGCCGAACGTCCCTGTCCGGGGCCGAACCACCCATCGCGCCGGCCGCGTACGGGTGCCACGGTGAACTGGGAGACCTGCGCTGCCGCGGCCTGCGCGGCCCGACGAAAGGCGGTGGGAACGATGGAGCTGCCCCTGGTCGTGGGTGTCGACGGTTCGGAGTCCAGCCTGGCGGCCGTCGACTGGGCGGCGGACGAGGCGGCCCGGCACCACCGGCCGCTGCGCCTGGTCCATGCCTCCCTGTGGGAGCGCTACGAGGGCGCCGTGCCGTCGTCCGGCGGCCTGACCCGCCCGTCGGGGCAGGTGATGGCCGAGAACATCGTCGGATCGGCCGTGGAGCGGGCCCGCCGCGGCGCGCCCGAGGTAACGGTGTCCGGCGAGGTGGTGCCCGAGGACGCGGCGGACGCGCTCCTGCGCGAGGGCCACAACGCCTTCGCCCTGATCACCGGCTGCCGTGGCCGCAGCGAGCTGGCGGGACTGCTGCTCGGGTCGGTCGGCCTGACCGTGGCCGCCCGCGCCCACTGCCCCGTCATCGTCGTCCGCGGCGACAAGGCGGGCCTGGAGGGCACCCATGAGCGGATCCTGCTCGGCGCGGGCGACCCGGCCACCAGCGGCGAGGCCGCGCGGTTCGCCGTCCGGGAGGCCGCGGCACGCGGGTGCGGCCTGGACGCCGTACGCGCCTGGCGCTGCCCGGAACGCGAGAGCGCCGCGGACTTCGGCGCGGCCACGGAACCGGCCCGCTACCACGAACAGCGGGCTTCGGCCCTGCTGGACGCCGTGCTGCACGACGCCGCCGCCGACCACCCGGCCGTCCGGCTGCGCCGGTTCACGGTGGAGGGCCCGGCCCGGCAGGTGCTGCTGAACCGGTCGGCGGCCGCCGACCTCGTCGTCATCGGCGCCCGGCGCCGCCACGGACACTTCGGGCTCCAGCTCGGCCGGGTGGGACACGCGCTGCTGCACCACGCGGAGTGCCCGGTGGCCGTCGTACCGCAGCAGATGTGACCGGCCGAGGTGCCCACGGGGACGAGGGGAGGACCGGCGACGTGACGGACGAGGTGTGGGAGTACGAGGGGTACGCCCCCGAGGACGAGCGGCTGCGCGAGTCCCTGTGCGCGCTGGGCAACGGCTACTTCGCCACCCGCGGCGCCCTGCCCGAGTGCGCCGCGGACGAGGTGCACTACCCGGGCACCTACGTCGCCGGCTGCTACAACCGGCTCACCTCCGAAGTGGCCGGGCGCAGCGTCGAGAACGAGGACATGGTCAACCTGCCCAACTGGCTGCCGCTGCGCTTCCGCCTGCCCGGCGGCCCGTGGCTCAGCCCCGAGACGGCGATCGTGCTCGACCACCGCCAGACGCTGCACCTGACGTCGGGGATGCTGGAACGCCGCACCCGGTACGGCGTCGGCGAGGACCGGGCACTCGTGGTGCGCCAGGAGCGGCTCGTGCACATGGGCGACCCCCATGTGGCCGCGCTGCGCACCGAGTTCACCGCCGACGGCTTCGACGGCACGCTCGAGGTGGAGGCCGCCCTCGACGGCACCGTCACCAACGCCGGCGTGCCGCGCTACCGCGACCTCGACGGCCGCCACCTCACCCATGTGCACACCGGCGCCGACGACCTGGGCACCGTGTGGCTGCGCTGCCGCACCCGCACCTCGGACATCCGCGTCGGCATGGCCGCCCGGCTCAGCGCCGACACGCCCGTCACCGTCCGGCACGACGGGCCCCGCCCCGCGCAGCGCACCGTCCTGCGCCTGACCGACGGCCGCCCCGTCACCGTCGACAAGACGATCGCCCTGCACACCTCGCGCGACCCCGCGATCAGCGATCCGCTGTACGCCGCCGTCGACCGGGTCGGCCGGGTGCCCGGCTTCGACACCCTGCTCGACGACCACATCAC
Organism: Streptomyces sp. C1-1; assembly: GCF_050214755.1. Lineage (NCBI taxonomy): Bacteria > Bacillati > Actinomycetota > Actinomycetes > Kitasatosporales > Streptomycetaceae > Streptomyces > Streptomyces sp. C1-1. Next base: position 9,078,479 of record NZ_CP189826.1, read on the forward strand.
GGCCTGGGACCAGCTGTGGCGCCGGGCCGACCTCGACGTCCCCGGCGAAAGCGGCCGCATCCTGCGCCTGCACCTCTTCCACGTCCTGCAGACCCTCTCCCCGCACACCGCGGACCTCGACGTCGGCGTACCCGCCCGGGGACTGCACGGCGAGGCCTACCGCGGCCACGTCTTCTGGGACGAACTGTTCGTCCTGCCCTACCTCAACCTGCACTTCCCTGAGGTCTCCCGCGCCCTGCTGCGCTACCGCCACCGCCGCCTCGAACAGGCCTGCACCGCCGCCCGGGAGGCCGGCCGCAGAGGCGCCATGTACCCCTGGCAGAGCGGCAGCGACGGCCGCGAGGAGACGCAGCGGCTGCACCTCAACCCCAACTCCGGCCGCTGGCTGCCCGACCACTCCCGCCTCCAGCACCACGTCGGCTCCGCGATCGCCTACAACGTCTGGCAGTACTGCCAGGCCAGCGGCGACGCCGAGTTCCTGCAGACCAAGGGCGCCGAGATGCTGCTGCAGATCGCCCGGTTCTGGGGGGACGCCGCCGTCTACGACGAGGACCTGGGCCGGCACCGCATCAAGGGCGTCGTCGGCCCCGACGAGTACCACGACGCCTACCCGGGCGCCGAGCTGCCCGGCCTCGACGACAACACCTACACCAACGTCACCGCCGCCTGGGTGCTCGCCCGCACCCTGGAGGTCCTGGGCGACCTGCCCGAGTCGCGCCGCCGTGAACTCGTCGAGCGCACCGGCCTGGACGGCGGCGAACTCGAACAGTGGGAGGACGTCTCCCGCACCCTGCACGTGCCCCTGCACGCCGGGGTCATCAGCCAGTTCGAGGGCTACGGCGACCTCGACGAACTCGACTGGGACGGCTACCGCCGACGATACGGCGACATCCGCCGGCTGGACCGGATCCTGGAGGCCGAGGGCGACACCGTCAACCGCTACCAGGCGTCCAAACAGGCCGACGTCCTCATGCTCGGCTACCTGTTCTCCCCGGCCGAACTCGCCGGCCTGTTCCACCGGCTGGGGGTGGCCGTCGACGACGAGATCTGGTCGCGCACCGTCGACCACTACCTGACCCGCACCAGCCACGGCTCCACCCTCAGCGGTCTGGTGCACGGCTGGGTGCTGGCCCGGGCCCGGCGTGCCGAGGCCTGGAAGTTCTGCCAGGAGGCCCTGCAGGGCGACGTCGCCGACCTGCAGGGCGGCACCACCGGGGAGGGCATCCACCTCGGCGCGATGGCCGGCACCCTCGACTTCGTGCAGCGCGGGCTGACCGGCCTGGAGACCCGGGCCGGCGCCCTGTGGCTCGACCCGGTGCCGCTGCCGGAGCTGTCGTCGTACGGCTTCGTCCTGCGCTACCAGGGCCACTGGGACGTACGGCTGCGCCTGAGCCGGGGCCGGCTGGAGATCGCCGTACCCGAGTCCGAGGCGTCGCCGATCGAGGTGCGGCTGCCGGACCGGTCGGTGAGCCTGCGGCCCGGCGAGTCCGGCCACCTGCTGCTGGTCGGTTGACGGCGGGAAGGCGGTGGGCCTGATGGGCCACCCGCCGAGACCGATGGCCCCTACCCGCGGCGGGCCGGCCGGGGCGAGGCTTTTCCAATAGCGGTCCGAGCGAGAGGAAGGGGCCGCCATGAGCGGGAACCACGGCTCCGAGCCCGGAAGGACGCACCCCGGGCTCGCGCGACCACTGGACACCACGACGGTCACGGCCCTGGTGGCCGCGGCCACGGCCGCCCCGTCCCTGCACAACGCCCAGCCCTGGCGGTTCCGTCACGTCGCCGGCGGCAGCACGCTCGAACTGCGGGCCGACCTCGACCGGACGATCCCGCGGTTCGACCCCGACCTGCGCGGCCTGCACCTGGGCTGCGGCGCGGCCCTGTTCAACCTGCGCGTCGCCGCGGCCGACGGCGGCCGCGACATGCACGTCCGGCTGCTGCCCGATCCCGCGGACCGGCGGCTGCTCGCCACCGTGCGCGTCACGGACACCGACCGCCCCGACCGCGAACTCGCCCGGCTCGCCACGGTGATCAGCCGACGGCACACCAGCCGCCATCCGTTCGAGGACCGGGAGGTCCCGGCCACCGTGCAGGAGGCGCTGCGGCACGCGGCCGAACAGGAGGGAACCCAGCTGGTGTTCCCCGACAGATGGCACATCGAGTCGCTGCTGGACGACGTCCGCGACGCCGAGGGACGCGACGACTTCGACGCCGCGTACATGGCGGAGATGCGCGCGTGGACCCGTGTCGGCCCGCAGGAGACCGAGGCCGCCGTGGACGGGGTCCCGGACTACGCCTTCGGGCCGAGCAAACGGGGAGGGCGTGCCCCGGTGCGCGACTTCGCGGGCCGACGGCCCCTGCCCGGACGCCCCGCGGCCGTGTTCGAGACCGTCCCGAACCTCGCCCTGCTCGGCACCACCCACGACCACCCCGCCGACTGGCTGCGCGCCGGAGAGGCGATGGAACGGGTCCTGCTGCTGGCCACCCTGCACGGACTGGCCACCTCCCTCACCTCGCACAGCCTCGAACGACAGGACCTGCGCGAGCTGGCCCGCGACCCCGTCTCGGGCATGGGCTTCGTCCAGATGGTGCTGCGCCTCGGATACGGACCCGCGGGCGTCGCGAGCCCGCGGCGGCCGGTCGAGCAGGTCCTGGAGATCGTCTGAGGGAGCCCGGCACGCGTCAGTCGTGCGGGACCACCGCGACGGGGCACGGCGCGTGGTGCAGCACGGTGTGTGCGACGGGCCCGAGCTTCCAGGTGAGGTGAGAGGAGTGCCGGCGGCGCCCCACGACGGTGAGCCGGCCGTGCGTGGCGGCGGACAGCAGCACCTGCGCCACCGGCCCGGCCGTCACCTCGTCGACGAGGGGAACGCCGGGGAACTTCTCGCGCCACGGCGCCAGCGAGGCCGCGAGCCGCGCGCGGTCCACCGCCTCGCGCTCCTCGTGCCGGCCGGCCGTGACCGCGTACTGGTGGGGGACGGCCCGTACCGCGTGCACGCCGCAGCCGTGCGCCTCGGCGGTGGTGAAGGCGAACTCCAGCAGGGCGTCGGCACCCGGCCCCGGCTCGACACCGACCACCACGTCGCCCCGCTCACGGCCAGGACGCCCCCAGCCGGTCGCGACGGCCGGATCGCCGGCGCGGACGGTGACGGCGGGACACCGCGACAGCCCGAGGACGTGCAGGCTGATGGAGCCGAGGAGGAAACTCGCGGCCGAGCCGTGTCCGCGCGAGCCGAGCACGAGCAGGGCGGCCCGCTCACTGTGTTCGAGCAGGGCCTGCGACGCGGAGACCTCCACCAGCTCGGTCGTCAGGCTCAGATCGCCGTAACGGTGCAGCAGTTCGGTCTCGGTGCGCCGCAGCACGCTCTGCCCGTACCGCTGCTTGCTCAGCGCCTCCTGCGGGACCGGCACGTTCAACGGCTGCGTGGTCCACGAGTGGACCAGGAGCACCGGCAGCCTCCTGGTCAGGCCTTCCCGGGCGGCCCACCACGCGGCGGTCGTGCCGAAGGGGGAGTCGTCGACTCCGACGACGACGGGTCCGGTCATGGCGCACCTCCCGGCGGTGCGGCGGCCGTGCCGCGGCATCGCGTTCAGGTTCCCCTCGGTCCGTTTCTCCCAGCGTCGTCCCGCGCCCGGCGGCGGGGGAGGGCCGGACGGTGCGCTGTTGGGAGCCGTCCGGCCCTGGGGAGCACGGCCGGCCGGGGGCAGGCTGGGGATCGGGCGGAGAGGCGTGTCCTCGCCCGCCCGCGCCGTGAGGGGAGATGTGTGATGAGCGGCCCCGTCGTCGTGGGAGTGGACGGTTCGGCGTCGAGCCTGGCCGCCGTGGAGACGGCGGCCCGGGAGGCCGCCGTCCGGGGCGTGGGGCTGCGCCTGGTGCACGCCGTCGGATGGCCGCCGCTTCCGCTGCGGCGGGGCCGCTCCGCGTGGACGCCGGACGCGGCGGGCGTGCGCGAGCAGGTGGACGGCATGCTCACCGAGGCCGAGCAACGGGCCCGCAGGATCGCACCCCATCTGCGGACCGTCACCGACAGCGTGCTCGGCGAGCCGGTCATGGTCCTGGAGATCGTCTCCCGCCGCGCCTCGCTCCTCGTCGTCGGCAGCCGCGGGCTGAGCAGGCTCGGCAGCCTGCTGCTCGGCTCCACCGCCGCCCACCTCGCCGCCCACGCCCGCCGCCCGCTGCTGGTCGTGCGCGGCCGGCCCGATGCGTCCGGCCCCGTGCTCCTCGCCGTCGACGGTTCCCCGGACGCCCGTCCGGCCGTCGAGTTCGCCTTCGCCGAAGCGCAGTCGCGCGGCGTCGGCCTGGTGGCGCAGCACGTGTGGAACACGGCCACCGAGCGTGTCTACGACGGCCCCGCCGACCCGCCCTTCATGACGTACGACGAGGACCGGCTGCGTGACGAGGAGCAGCGGGTGCTGGCCGAGGCGCTGTCGGGGCTTCGCCAGAGGTACCCGGACGTCGTCGTGGAGCGGCGCCTGGTCCGGGGCCGGGTCGGCGGCGCGCTCGTCGAGGCGAGCGCCCGGGCACAGCTCGTGGTGACCGGCGCGCACGCCCACGGCGGCTTCACCGGGCTGCTGCTGGGCTCGGTCGGCCAGGCCCTGCTCCACCACGCGCAGTGCCCCGTCGCCGTGATCCGCTCCACGGGGGAGTGACCCGGCGACGGGGCAGGGCGCCGACCGGCGCGTGCTCAGCCTGGGACGAGGTGGTCCACCACGGCGACGACGTCCGCGATCTGTTCCACCTCGGCGACCAGCTTGGGGATCCGTCCGGCGTCCAGCGAGCCGCTGAGCGTCACCGTCCCGTCGTGGACCTCGGCGTCCACCTGTGCCGGGTCGATGCCCAACTCGCCCACCACGACGCGGTGGAGGACCTCGGCGCGGATGGCCGCGTCGTCCCGCACCAGGGCGTGCAGCAGCTCGCTGCGGCTGACGACGCCCACCAGGTGCCCCTTGTGATCGGTGACGAACACCTGCCTGATCCGGGAACGCGAGGCGATGCGCGCCGCGTCGATCACGAGGGTCCACGAGTGGACGGTGAGCGCGGGCGCCGACATCAGCATGCCCGCCGTCACCCCCGCGCCCGCGTCACGCGGGTGCCGGCGCAGCATCCGGGCGAACGCGCCGGGGTGGTCGCCCGCGGTGATGGACGCCGCCCGGGCGAGCAGGTCGGACTCCGCGATCACGCCGATCACCCGCTGGGCCTCGTCCACCACGGGCACCGCGCCCGTCTGCCGACGCGCCAGCATCCGGGCGACGTCGAGGAACGGGGCGTCACGGGAGACGCCCGCCACCGACCGCCGCATGACGTCACGCACCCGCAGTTCCGCGGTCGTGTGTGCCTTGTGGTGGACGTGACGGGTCTCGGCGGCGTGCGTGCCGGCGGCGACCGGTGTCTCCAGCGCGGCCGCCGAATGGGACGCCATCGCCTGCAGATAGCGCACCATCATGTCCTGACGGACGTCCTCCACCGGCGACGGCTCGAAGGTCGGTACGGCATGCCGGGCTTCCACCGACGCGGCGGCGTGTTCTCGTGCCTCTCGGTCGCTCATGGCTACCTCCCAGCGTGCGTGGAGACCACACCCCTCCTGCTCTTACCGTCTCGCCGACGCGGTGGCCGCTGACAGGGCCGACCGGTCCCTTCCCCGGGGCGAAACAGCCCTAGAGGACCTTCGGCCGCCTTCGTAGCGTGAGAGTGGGCCACGGTGGGCTCCCGCGCCGGGTCCGGAGGTTCTCATGCCCGGGTTCCGCGAGTTCCGCATACGACTCCGGCCGGCCGGCTCGCCCGGTCCGGCCGCGCCGGGCGGTGTCCCCGCCGACCGGTCGGGCGAACTCATGGCCGAACTGCAGCCCGAGCTGACCCGGCTGGACGACACGGCGGCGGCCGCCGACCGCATCCGCACCGAAGCGGTCCACGAGGCCGACGAGCGTCGCCGTGCCGCGCGGCGGCAGGCCGAGGAGACGGTGCGGGCGGCGCGGGCGCGCGCCCAGGACGTCAGGAACGAGACCGCGGCCCGGATACGGCGGGAGGCCGCCGCCGAGGCCGAGCGGGCGGACGCCGAGTCGCGCCGAGAGACCGAGGCGCTGCGGGCACGGGCGCGCGCCCGAACCCCCGACCTCGCGGCCCGGGTCGTGGCCCGGGTCGCCGCCGACCTGGGCCTGCCCGCCGGGCGGGGCGGACCGGAGTAGGAGGCCGTGATGGGCGCCGGCTGGGTCGCGGGGGTGACACGGGCCAGGTCCATGGTCGTCGGACGCCTCGGCCCGGACGCCGCTCGCGAGCTGGCCGCTTCGGCCACCCTCACCGAGGCCCTGCGCGCCCTGGCCGGCACCCGCTACCGCAAGGTCCGCGAGACGGAGCCCGAGCCCGCCGCGGCGGGCCGCGCGGTCTCGGCCGCCCTCCTGTGGCAGCTGCGCGTGCTCGCCGGATGGCAGCCCCGGGCGGGTGTCGCCGCCCTGCGCCGGCTCGCCGCCGGCTTCGAGATCGCCAACACCCGCGACCATCTGCGCGCCCTGGCCGGGGAGCCACGCCCGGCGCCGTACCGCCTGGGCGCTCTCGCCACCGCCTGGCCGCGGCTGGCCCGGACGGCCGACGCGCGCGAGGTACGGGCCGTACTGACCGCGTCGGTGTGGGGGGATCCCGGCGGCGAGTCCGCGGCGTCGGTGCTGACCGGGATGCGGCTGTCCGCCGCCGCCGGGGTCGTGGCCGACCTGCCGCAGGCGGCCCGGTGGGCGGCGGGGGACACCGCGCTGCTGCTGGCGCGCGAGTCCTACCTCCTGGACCGCCCGCCGACCGGACGGGCCGCCGGACACGCCGAACGGATTCTCGGCCGGTCCGCCGTACGGGCCGTCTCCTACGACGACTTCCGCGCCCGCCTGCCCTCGGCGGCGCGCTGGGCACTGAAGGACGCCGGGCGGCCCGCCGACCTCTGGCGGGCCGAGGCCCGCTGGTGGTCCGTCGTGGAACGGGACGGCCTGGAGATGCTGCACCGGGCGGACCTCGGCGTGACCCCCGTCGTGGGCGCCATCGCCGTCCTGTCCGCCGACGCCTGGCGGCTGCGCGCCGCCCTGCTGGCCGCCGCGCACGAGGGCCGGGCCCGGGAGGCTTTCGATGACCTCCTGGAGTGAGTCCCCGATCCGCGCGGCACCGGTCCGTATGCAGCGGGTGGCCGTCGTCGCCCCCCGCGGCGCTCTTCGGGACGTCCTGGTGCGGGTCGCCGACGCCGGCTGCGTGGAACTGGACCACCCCGACGACGCGCCCCACGGCACCGGACCGGCCGCCCGGGCCCTGCAGGCGCTGCGCGCCGAAGCAGCCCCGCCCCTGCTGTCCGTCTCCCCTCCCGACCTTCGGGAACTGCAGGCAGAGGGCCGCGCCGACCTGCTGGCCGGCGAGGCACAGCTCGAGGCGCACCGGGCGGCCGCGGTACGGCGCGGACCGGCGGCCGCGCTGGCCGGCTGGTGCCCCGTGCCGGCCGTGCCCAGGCTCGGCGCCGACCTGGCCGACGCCGGCGGCGCCCTCGTACCCCTGCGGGCGCCGCGCGGCATCGACCCGCCCACCCTGCTGACCACCACGACGCCCGTCCGGCGTTCCTTCGGCCCCCTGGTGCGCACCTACGGCACCGTCCCCTACGCCGACATCGACCCCACGCTCCCCGCCGGAATCGCCTACGTCGTCATGTTCGGGATGATGTTCGGCGACGCCGGCCACGGCGCCCTGCTCCTCCTCGGCGCCCTGCTGCTGCGGCGCGGCCGCCCGCGCCGGCTCGCCGCACTGCGACCGCTGTGGCCCTTCGTCGCCGGAGCGGGGCTCACGAGCAGCCTGGCCGGGTTCGCCTACGGCGAGTTCTTCGGCCCGACCGGCGTGCTGCCGGTGCTGTGGCTGAACCCGCTGGACGAGCCCCTGCGGCTCCTGGCGAGCGCCGTCGCGTTCGGCGCGTTCCTGCTCGCCCTGGCCTACGCGGAGGGCATCGTCAACCGCTGGCGGGAGAGCGGGCCGGGCCGAGCCCTGTACGCGGCCTCCGGCATCGCCGGGGCGGCGGTGTTCCTCGGCCTCGCGCTCGCCGCCGGGGGAGTGCTGCTGCACACCCCGGCCCTCACCTGGACCGGAGCGGTGCTCGCCGTCACCGGACTGGTGCTGGTCGGCGCCGGGCTGACCGCGGAGTCGGGCGGCGGCGCCTCCGGCGCCCTGCAGACGGGCGTCCAGCTCTTCGACGTGGTGGTCCGCATCGGCTCGAACACCATCTCCTTCGCGCGGCTCGCGGCCTTCGGACTGACCCACGCCGCGCTCGGCGGCATCGTCTGGCAGGCCACCACGGGCCTGGCCGGCCGCGGCCCCCTGGCCCTGGCCGCCGCGCTCCTCGTCTTCCTCCTGGGCAACGCGCTCGCCTTCGCCCTGGAGGCACTGGTCGCCGGGATCCAGGCACTGCGCCTGGAGTTCTACGAACTCTTCTCCCGGGTCTTCGACGCCGAGGGCCGGCCGTTCGACCCCTGGCACGTGCCCACGGAGCCCACCCACGCACCCGTACGACACGAAACGGAGGTGACAACATGATCGCCTGGCTGATCGCGCTTCCCGTCCTCGTCGGAGCCTTCGCCGTCACCCGCCGACTCCTGCGGCACCGCGGCCGCGGGGCGCTGCGGGCCATCCTCGCGGTGGACGCGGCCCTGTTCGCCGGGGCGCTGGCGCTGCTGGTCGTCGCGCTGAGCGGCGGCGCGGCGCAGGCCCAGACGGCCACCGCCGCCGGGCAGAGCTCCGGCTCCGGTTCCGCGGCGTTCATCGGCGCCGCCATCGCGGTCGCCGGCGCCTCGATCGGCGCGGCGATCGCCGTCGCCTACACCGGCGCCGCCGCCCTGGCGGCGATGAGCGAACGCCCCGAACTCTTCGGCCGGGCCATGGTCATCGTCGGCCTCGCCGAGGGCATCGCCATCTACGGCCTGGTCGTCGCCGTCATCCTGCTCGGGAAGACCTGACCATGGGGCACATCGCGGCGATCGGAGAACCCCTGCGCATCCTCGGACTCGCGTCCGTGGGCGTCCTGCTGAGCCCTGCCGAGAGCCCGGACGCCGCACGCGCAGCCTGGCGGAACCTGCCGCCGGACGTGGACCTGGTCCTCCTCACACCGACCGCCGCCGACGCCCTCGACGCCGAGGCCGTCGAAGGCCAGGAGCCGCTCGTGGCGGTGATGCCGCCATGAGGACCCTGCCTCCGGCACTGGAGCCGGTGCGTGCGCGGTTGCCGCGTGCCGCGCGGGGTGACGCTGATGCGCTCGGTGGTCAGGTGGTGTTCGTGGTGGTGGTGCCGGTATGAGGAATCCGCCTGCGGCCTCGGCCGACGTCGCGCTGGCACCGGTGCGTGCGCGGTTGCTGCTTGCCGCGCGGGGTGAGGCTGATGCGCTCGGTGGTCAGGTGGTGTTCGTGGTGGTGGTGCCGGTATGAGGAATCCGCCTGCGGCCTCGGCCGACGTCGCGCTGGAGCCGGTGCGTGCGCGGTTGCTGCTTGCCGCGCGGGGTGAGGCTGATGCTCTGTTGGCCGCGGCCGATGCCGAGGTCCGGGCCGTGCTGGCCGAGGCCGACGGGCGGGCCGCCGCGATTCTGGACGAGGCCCGCAGGATGGGTGAGGCCGATGCGGCGGCGGCCCGCGACGCCGCCCGAGCCCGGGCCCGCCGGACCGCCCGCGCCCGCGAGCTCGCCGCCCGCCGGGAGTGCTGGGAGGAACTGCGCGCACGGGTGGTGGCCGGCGTCGAGGACTTGCGCCACGCGGACTCCTACCCGGCTCTTCGCGCCCGCCTGACCGCGCACGTACGCGCCGTGCTGGGCGTGGAAGCCGAGGTCACCGAGGCCCGGGGCGGGGGAGTGACCGGACGGACGGCCCACCGCAGGCTCGACTGCGGCCTGACCGCGCTCGCCCTGCGGGCGCTGGAGCGCATCGACGGGGAGGCGGAGGAGCTGTGGGCACCATGACGGACGTGTCGTCGGCGGACGGCCGCGTCCTGCGCGTCGCCGGCCCGCTCGTGGAGGCCGAGTACGTCACCGGCACCGCGATGAACGACCTGGTCGCCCTGGGCGAGGCGGAACTGCCCGGAGAGGTCGTCGCCATCCGGGACGGGGTCGTCACCGTCCAGGCGTACGAGTACACGGGCGGCCTGGCCCCCGGCGCGCGGGCCCGCCCGCTCGGCCGGCCCCTGTCCGCGCCGCTCGGCCCCGGCCTGCTGGGCGGGGTCTTCGACGGCCTGCTGCGCCCCCTGGCCACGGCCGGTGCCTGGCTGGAACCCGGCGCCGCCGGCCGCGGGAGCGGGCCGGCACGCCAGTGGGAGTTCGTGCCACGGGCCTCGGTGGGCGACCTCGTCGCGCAGGGCGACGTACTCGGGGAGATCCACGGCCCGGGACCCGTGCCGCTCAGGGTGCTGGTGCCGCCTGGCCGGTCCGGCGCCGTGGACCACGTCGCGGGCGCCGGCCACCACCCCGCCGACGCCGTCGTCGCGTCCGTCGCCGGCACCCCCGTACGCATGACCACCCCCTGGCCGGTCCGCACCCCCCGCCCCGTCCGCGAACGCCTCGACTCCCCCCGCGCCCTGGGCACCGGGCAGCGCGCCATCGACCTGCTCTTCCCGGTGGCCCTCGGCGGCACCGTCGCCGTCCCCGGCGGCTTCGGCACCGGCAAGACCGTGCTGCTGCAGCAGATCGCCAAGTGGTGCGACGCCGACGTCATCGTCTACGTCGGCTGCGGCGAACGCGGCAACGAGATGGCCGACGTCATCGACGAGTTCGGCGCGCTCACCGACCCGCGCACCGGCGGCCGGCTCGCCGACCGGACCGTGATCGTCGCCAACACGTCCAACATGCCGATGATGGCCCGGGAGGCCAGCATCCACACGGGCGTGACGGTCGCCGAGTACTTCCGGGACATGGGCCTGGACGTGGTCGTCATCGCCGACTCCACCTCCCGCTGGGCAGAGGCGCTGCGCGAGTTCGCCTCCCGCACCGGCGCCCTGCCCGCCGAGGAGGGCTACCCGGCCGGCCTCGCCTCGGCGATCGCCGCGTTCTACGAACGGGCCGGCGCGGTCACCACCCTCGGCGGCCGCGGCGGCTCGGTGACGGTCATCGGCGCGGTGTCCCCGCCCGGCGGCGACATGGCCGAACCGGTCACCGCGCACACCCAGCGCTTCGTGCGCTGCCTGTGGACCCTGGACCGCGAACTCGCCTACGCCCGCCACTACCCGGCCGTCTCCTGGGCGGAGTCCTTCTCCCGCGACGCCGAGGCGCTCGGCGCCCGCCGCGCCGCGACCGACGACCCGGACTGGCCGGCCCGGCGCGCCCGGGTCGCCGGTCTGCTCGCCGAGGCCGACCGGCTCGCCGACCTCGTCGACCTCGTCGGCATCACCGCGCTGCCCGCGCAGGAGCGCGTCAGCGTCCTCGGCGGCCGGCTCGTACGCGAAGGGGTCCTCCAGCAGAGCGCCCTGTCGCAGCGGGACGCCTACAGCGGAGCGGAGAAGACGGCCGCGCTGGCCGAGGCGGTCCTCGGCGTCGTCGACCGCTGTCGCGAACTGGCCGACGCCGGCGTGCCCGCGGCACACATCGAGGAGGCCGACTTCACGCCCGTACTGCGCGCCCGCGAGGCAGCGGGCCCGCACGACGCGGACACCGTGCGGGCACTCGGCCGGAGCATGCTCGACCGACTGGGGGAACTGACATGACGGACACGCGGGACACGCGGGACTGGGGCCTCGTCGAGTACACCTCCATCCGTGAACTGCGCGGCCCGCTCGTGGTCGTCGACAAGGTCGAGGGCGTCGGCTGGGACGAGTTCGTGCTGTTCACGCTCGACTCCGGCGAGCAACGGCACGGACTCGTCCTCGACGTCGACCGCGGCACCGCCGTCGTGCAGGTGCTGGAGGACACGGCCGAGATCGACCCGGAGCGCATCCGGGCCGCCTTCACCGGCACGCCGCTGCGGATCCCGGTGGGCCCCGGCTGGCTCGGCCGGGTCTGCAACGGCCGGGGCGAACCCCTCGACGGAGGGCCACCCGTCTTCGGCTCCACCACCTCGGCGGTCGGCGGCAACCCCGTCAACCCCGTGCGCCGCGAGCCCCCGGCCGAACCGGTGCTCACCGGGGTCAGCGCGGTGGACGCCCTGACGACCCTGGTACGCGGTCAGAAGCTGCCGGTGTTCTCCGCGGCGGGCCTGCCGCACCTGGAGCTGGCCGCGCAGATCGCGGCCCAGTCGACGGCCGGGGGAGAGCCGTTCAGCGTGGTGTTCGCCGCCATGGGCGTCACCCACGCGGACGCCGGGTTCGTGCGCGACGCGCTGGAGGAGCGCTCCGCGGCGGGCGAACTGGTACTGCTGCTCAACACCGCCGCGGATCCGGTGATCGAACGTATCCTCACCCCGCGCATCGCGCTGACCGTCGCCGAGCACCTGGCGTTCACCGGCGGCCGGCACGTGCTGGTGGTGATGACCGACATGACCAGCTACGCCGAGGCGCTGCGCGAGGTCTCCGCGGCCCGCGGCGAGATCCCGGCCCGTCGCGCCTACCCCGGCTACCTCTACAGCGACCTGGCGTCCCTCTACGAGCGCTGCGGACGCATCCGCGGGCTGCCGGGTTCGGTGACCGTGCTGCCCCTGCTCACCATGCCGGCCGGCGACATCACGCACCCCGTCCCGGACCTGACCGGGTACATCACCGAAGGACAGGTCGTGCTCTCCCGCGAGATGCACGCCAAGGGCGTCTACCCGCCGGTCGACGCCCTGTCCTCGCTGTCCCGGCTCATGCGCAAGGGCGCCGGCCCCGGCCGCACCCGGGACGACCACCTCGACGTCGCCGCCCAGCTGCTCGCCGCGCTGGCCCGGGCCCGCCAGGTCAGGGAGCTGGCCGACCTGGTCGGGCAGGCGGCGCTCAGCCCCACCGACCGCCGCTACCTGGTCTTCGACGAGGCGTTCGCGCACAACTTCGTCGACCAGCGCCGCGACGAACGGCGCACGCTGGAACGGACGCTGGAGCGCGCCTGGCAGGTGCTGCTCACCCTGCCGCGCAGCCAACTGTCCATGCTGCCCGCCGAGTTCCTCGACGCCCACGCCGCGCCGGAAGGCGGGTGAGCCGCGTGAAGGACCTGCGGACCCCGCCCGGCCGGGCCGGCCGGATGAGACTGCGCCACAGCCTGGACGTCGCCCGGCGCGGCGCCGACCTGCTCGACCAGAAGCTGCGCATCCTGCGCGCCCGGCACGAGACACTGCTCGCCGCCGAGGAGACCGCGCGCGACGCCTGGCACGAGCGCCTGCGGGAGGCCGAGACCTGGTTGCGGCGCGGGCTGCTGCTGGGCGGCGACGAGGCGCTGGAGGCGCCGGCGCCCGTACACCCCGCCGAGATCCACATCGTCCGGACCTCCACGATGGGCGTACGTCACCCGGAGAAGGCCACCTGCGTGCTGCCGCAACGGGAACCGGACACTCCGGCGCCCGCGAACACCGCGCTCGTCCACGCCGAGTCCGCCTACGCCGAGGCGGTACGGGCCGCCGCCGACCACGCGGTCGCCCGCGCCGCGGCACGCGAGGTCGGCGCGGAGGTCCTGCGTACCCGCCAACGCGTCCGAGCCCTGCAACGCCACTGGATCCCCCGCCTGGAGGACGCACTGGCCCGCGCGGACACCGCCCTGGAACAGAGCGAACACGAGGACGCGGTCCGCCGCCGCTGGGCCGCCCGCGCCCCGGACGACCGGGGGTGACGGGCCGCGGGGCACGGATCAGGCCTCGGGGCTGCCCACGTCCCGGGCCACCGGGTGTGACAGGACGCGGGGCCCCGGGCCGCGCCCGACCCGGCGTGACAGGCCGCAGGGCGCGGGGCACGGCCGCCTCCGGGCCTCCCACGACCGGACGAGCGGGCGTCGCCCGCGCCCGGATCCGCTCGGCCCCTCCCGGGGGTCACATGACCCATGGCAGCCGGGTGGTCGGCACGTCGAAGCTGGAGAGGTCGTCTCGGAGTCCGGAGGGCTTCCTGTGGACAAGGACAGCGTCGCTCAGCGGCTCGCACCCGGTCCGGAAAGCGGCACGGTGCCCGCACCCCGCGCATCCGGGCCCCCACTGCCCCGGCAGCGGGCCGACGAGGTGCTCGCCGAGCTCGGCACCTCGCGGCGGGGCCTGGCCGCCGCGGAGGCCGAGCGGCGCCGGCATTTCCACGGACCCAACGAACTGCCGCAACCTCGCCGCAGGGGACTGTGGCGACGCTTCTTCGCCCAGTTCACCGATCTGTTCGCGATCCTGCTGATCGTCGCCTCGGCCCTGACCTTCGTCGCCTACGCCCTGCAGGACCCCCGCGACGTGGGCAACCTGCAACTGGCCTTCGCGATCCTCGGCGTGGTGGTGCTCAACGCGGTCATCGGCTTCGTACAGGAGTACTCGGCGGAGCGCACCGCCCAGTCGCTGCAGGCGATGGTGCCGCACACCTGCCGGGTGCTGCGCGACGGCGAGCGCCTGGAACTGCCGACGTCCGCGCTGGTCCCCGGCGACCTCGTGGTCCTGGAGGCCGGGGACGCCGTACCGGCGGACTGCCGTGTCGTCGAGGGCCACGGCCTGATGGTCAACAACGCCTCCCTGACCGGGGAGAGCGTGGCCGTCGGCCGGGTGGAGGAGCCCACGACGGCCGCCACCGTCCTCGACTCCCGCAACTGCGTGTTCATGGGCACCACGGCGGTCTCCGGATCGGGCAAGGCGGTCGTGTTCGCCATCGGCGCCGACACCGAGTTCGGCCGGATCTACCGGCTCACCCAGGAGGCACCGCAGCAGCAGACGCCCCTGCAGCAGCAGGTGGCCTCCATGGCCCGCCGGGTGGCCGTCCTGGCCGTGGCCATCGGCCTGCTCGTCCTCGCCGTCCGCCTGCAGAGCGGACAGCCGCTGGTGTCCACGTTCGTCTTCGCTCTCGGCGTGATGGTCGCCCTGGTCCCCGAGGGACTGCCCGCCACCCTGTCGGTGTCCCTGGCCATCGGCGTCCGCCGCATGGCCCGCCGCCAGGCGCTGGTCAAGAAGCTGCTGGCGGTGGAGGCACTGGGCTCCACCACGGTGATCTGCACCGACAAGACAGGCACCCTGACCCAGGCCGAGATGACCGTCACCCGGCTGTGGAGCGGCGGGGCATGGCACGAGGTGTCCGGCGTCGGCTACGCCCCCGTCGGCGCCGTCACCGATCCGGAATCCGTACGGGACCTGTTGCGCGTCGGCGTGCTGTGCTCCGACGCCCGGCTGCTGGCACCGGACGAGCAGGCCGACTGGCGGGTCCTCGGCGACACCACGGAGGGCGCGATCCTCGTCGCCGCGGCCAAGGCCGGACTCGACCCGGCCACCGAGCGGGCCGCCGCGCCGCGCATCGCGGAGTTCCCCTTCGACCCCGTCCGCAAGCTGATGAGCACCGTCCACCGCACGCCCGAGGGCGACGTCGTGTGCGCGAAGGGCGCCCCCCAGGAACTCCTCGCCCGCTGCACGCACCTCCTCCAGGACGGCGTCTCCCTGCCCCTCACCGACGAGTTGCGCGCCGGTGTCACCGAGGCCAACGACACCATGGCCGCCCAGGGACTGCGCGTCCTGGCCGCGGCCCTGCGTCCCGTGACCTCGGCACCCGGCGACAGCGCGGAGGCCGAGTCCGGGCTGACCCTGCTGGGCCTCGTCGGCATGTTCGACCCGCCCCGGCCCGAGGTCTCCGCCGCCGTGGAGGCCTGCCGCAAGGCCGGCATCCGCATCGTCATGGTCACCGGCGACCACCCGCTCACCGCGGAGGCCGTCGCGCGCAGGGTCGGCATCGTCACCGGACCCGCCCCCACCGTGGTGACCGGAGCCCGGCTCGGCGAGATGGACGCGGGCGAACTCGACTCGGTGATCGCGGCGCCGGGAGAGCTGCTGCTGTGCCGGGTCAGCCCCGAGCACAAGATGCGGGTCGTGGCCGCCTTCCAGAAGCGGGGCGAGGTCGTCGCGGTCACCGGCGACGGCGCCAACGACGCCCCCGCGCTCAAACACGCCGACATCGGTGTCTCCATGGGCGCCGGCGGCACCGACGTCGCCCGCGAGGCCTCCGTCATGGTGCTGCTCGACGACTCCTTCGCCTCCATCACCGCGGCCGTCGAACTCGGCCGCTCCGTCTACCGCAACATCGGCAAGTTCCTGACCTACCTCTTCAGCCACAACATCGCCGAGCTCACCCCGATCCTGGCCGCCACCTTCGTCGGATTCCCGCTGGTCCCGCTGAGCGCCGTGCAGATCCTGGCGATCGACCTGGGCTCCGACGTACTGCCCGCCCTGGCGCTCGGCGCCGAGCCACCCGAGCCCGACACCATGGAGCGCCCGCCCCGCGGCCGGCGCGAACGGCTGTTCTCCGCCGCGCTCGTGCGCCGCTTCCTCTTCCTCGGCTTCGTGCAGTCCATCGGCGTGTGCACGGTCTTCTTCTGGCAGGTGCACTCCTCCGGCATCCCCTACGCCGACTTCACCACGGACACCCCCGCCTACCGCAAGGCCATCACCCTGACGCAGGCGGCCATCGTCGTCAGCCAGTTCTTCAACGCCCTGGCCGTGCGCACCGACCGCGAGAGCGTCTTCCGCGTCGGCCTGTTCTCCAACCCGCGGCTGCTGGCCGCCGGCTGCTTCGGAATCGCCCTGATGGCCGCCATCAGCTACGCGCCGCCCCTGCAGGCCGTCTTCAACACCGCGCCGATCTCGGCCACCGACTGGGCGGTGCTCACCGGCTTCGGGGTGCTGCTGCTGGCCGCCGAGGAAACCCGCAAGGCGTGGCTGCGCCGCACACCACCGCACCAGCCAGAGAGGAAACAGCCATGAGGGTCGTCATCGTGGGCTGCGGCCGGGTCGGCTCCGCCCTCGCCACCCGGCTGGTCAACGAGGGCCACGACGTGCGGATCATCGACCGCGAGCCGAAGACCCGCACCCTGCTGCCGGCCGGCTTCCCCGGTCAGGTCCTGCACGGCAACGGCTTCAGCCGCACCCTGCTGGAGGCGGCCGGCATCGAGCACGCCGACGCGTTCGTCGCGGTCACCTCCGGGGACAACACCAACATCGTCAGCGCCAGGACCGCCAAGGAGACCTACCGCGTGCCGATAGTCCTGGCCCGCATCTACGACCCGAGGCGCGCCGACATCTACCGAGATCTCGGTATCCCCACCATCGCCAGCGTCCGCTGGACGGTGAACCGGCTTCACGAGATGCTGCTGCACCGCCACCTCACCCCCGAACTCGGCTTCGGCAACGGTGAAACGCTGCTGCTGCGCTCCCAACTGCCCGCCCACCTCACCGGCCGGCGGCTGGGGGAGCTGGAGGTCGACGGCGAGATTCGGCTCGTCGAGGTCACCCGCGGCGGGCGCTCGTTCCTGCCGACGCGCAGCACCCCCGCCGAACCGGACGATCTGATCACCTTCGCCGTGTCCGCCGAGGCCCTGACCCGGTTGCGCGGCTTCCTCGACAAGGAGCTCGGCACATGAAGGTCATCGTCGCCGGCGCCGGCCGGCTCGGCAGGCAGGTCGCCCAGGTGATGGCGGCCGCTGGCAACCAGGTCACCGTCGTCGACCGCGACGACGACCGCGTCGCAGCCATCCACGACCGGCTGCCGGCGCGGCTGGAGGTCGGGGACGCCTGCGAACCCTCGGTCCTCGAACGCGCCGGCGCGCACTCGGCCGACCTCGTCGTCGCGACCACCGGGGAGGACGAGGACAACCTCGTCATCAGCCTCCTCGCCAAGCGCCAGTTCGGCGTCGAGAGGGTGGTGGCCCGGGTCAACGACACCGAGAACGCCTGGCTGTTCGACCGGAACTGGGGCGTCGACGCCGCCGTACCCGCCGCCATGCCTCTCATCTCGCTCATCGAGGAGGCCGCCGGAGCCACCGACACCGTCGCCCTGCTGCGGCTGAGCAAGTCCGGCGTGAACGTCATCGAGACCACCATCACGGCCCGCTCGCGCGCCGTCGGCCGCACGCTGGCGGACATCACGCTGCCGGCGAGCACCGTCCTCGCCGCGGTCATCAGGGACGGCGGCCCCGTCGTGCCGGCACCCGCGCTGGTCCTGCGGGCCGGGGACGAGATCCTCGTCGTGTCGCACGAGGCGACCGAGGACGAGGTGCACGCGGCCTTCCAGTGACGGTCGCGCGCGAACGGCGGCCGTCGGCGGGGGTGTCCCCGGCCGGCGGCCGCCGGAGGCGGGCCGTCACCGTTTCGCGGGCCCGGCCAGCTCGACGATGTCGTCGGAGGCGACGTCGTGCAGGCGGATCGCGAGGTCCTCCAGCGCACGGCTGGCGGCCAGTTCGTCGCCGATCTCGGGGATCGAGCGGTCGACCGGGTTCTTGCGGGCCACGCCCCGGCCGGTGACCGTCTCGGTGTCCCGGGTGGTGAGCACGGCCCGCGCGTGGGTCTCGTCGCCGTCCTCACTGATGAAGATCTGTACCGTCCACTGCTTGGCTTGCATCGTGATCACTCCCGGGCGGAGGGGTGAGGAGCAGGCGCCCGGACGAACCGGTTCCTCCGCTCATCTCCCAGCCTGCGCCCCTGACGAGGACCGGGACAGGGCCGAACGGCCCGCCGGCCGGGACGTCATGCCGAGGCCGCCCCGGCGTCCTGCGCGTCCTGCGTGACGGCGTCCCGCGGAGCGGCGTCCTGCGCGACGGCGTCCTCGGGACCGGTGGCCGGCTCCGTCCGGACCGTGCCCGCGCCCTCGTCGAGCCGCAGTCCCGTGGCGGCCGAGAAGCAGTGCACGGCGTCCGCCCGCACCACGACCCGGACCCGTGACCCCTTGCCCTGCGTGGCACGCCCGGGCAGCCGGACGACGACCGGCGCGCCGGCCCCGCCCACCCGCGCGGTCGCGTGCAGGTAGGCGACGGAACCGGTGTCCTCGACCGCGTCGACCACCAGGTCCAGCGCCGGGGTCTTCTCGTCCTCCTCCGAGAGGATCCGGAACTGCTCGGGCCGGACGCCGAGCGCGATCTCGGTGGCGTCCTCGGCGGACGCGGAGCGCAGGATGTCGCGGGGCAGCGGCACGGTCAGCCCGTCCAGCCGGACACCGTCCGGCGTCAGCGGCAGCCGGAACAGGTTCATCGCGGGCGAGCCGATGAAGCCGCCGACGAAGGTGTTGGCCGGCCGCTCGAAGACCTCCTTGGGCGTGCCGACCTGCTGCAGCACCCCGTCCTTGAGGACGGCCAGCCGGTCGCCCATGGTCATGGCCTCGACCTGGTCGTGGGTGACGTACACCGTGGTGGTGCCCAGACGGCGCTGCAGCACCGCGATCTGGGTGCGGGTCTGCACGCGCAGCTTGGCGTCCAGGTTGGACAGCGGCTCGTCCATCAGGAACACCCGCGGCTCGCGCACGATGGCCCGCCCCATGGCGACGCGCTGCCGCTGGCCGCCGGAGAGCGACTTCGGCTTGCGGTCGAGGTACTCCTGCAGGTCGAGGATGGTGGCGGCCTCCCGAACCCGTTCCCGTATCCGGGGTTTGGGCATGCGCGCGATCTTCAGGGCGAAGCCCATGTTGTCGGCCGTCGTCATGTGCGGGTACAGCGCGTAGTTCTGGAACACCATCGCGATGTCGCGGTCCTTGGGCGGCAGATGGGTCACGTCCCGCTCGCCGATGCGGATCGTTCCGGAGTCGACGTCCTCGAGCCCGGCGAGCATGCGCAGGCTGGTGGACTTGCCGCAGCCGGACGGGCCGACCAGCACCATGAACTCGCCGTCCCTGATGTCCAGATCGAGTTCGCTGACCGCCGGGCGCTCCATGCCCGCGAAGCGGCGGGTGGCCTTCTCGAAGGTGACCGATGCCATGACCAATCCCTCCCGTGTATCTCCTGCTCCCAGCCTGGAACGGTCGCCGGCGCCCGCGCATGACCCGACCGTCCCCTTCCCCGGCCGATGGACCCCCTGCCGCCGTGCTCCGGCGGCGCGGTCAGCCCGCGACGGTGCACGTCCAGCGAGCGCCGTGCGGCGGGACCCGCGGTGCCGAACTGCCGTACCGCGAGGCCGGGTCGACGGCGCGAGCGGGCGTCACGACGGGCGTGAGCGCGGGGACGGACCGCCGGTTCCCCGGCACCGTGACGACGGGGACCGTCGCCTGCTCCAGGCAGGCCCGCACCACCCCTCCCGTCGCGTGCTCCTCGTGTCCCCGGCGCGGGGTGCGCCCGAGCGCCAGCAGGACGGCGCCGTGCGCCTGTTGGATCAGGACGCGGTCCGGTGCCCCCTCGGCCACGACGGCGCGCACGGCACCGTCGTCCTGCGGACCGAAGACCTCGCGGATCGTGGCGGTGAGCAACCGCGCCGCCCCGTCGCGCTGTTCGGCCGCCGTCGGCCGTGCCGAGGCGGGAGCGTAGGGGGCGAGCCCGGGCCGTTGCCAGGCGTGCACGGCGACGACGGTCGCGTCCAGGGCCCGAGCCTGCCGGGCGGCCCAGCGCAGTGCCGCCACCGATGCCTCCGACCCGTCGACCCCCACCACGACACTGTTGCCGACCGCGCGTTCCGCCATGACAGCCCTCCTCGCCGGATGTTCCCCGGTGTCCCAGTCTCCCGGGGCGACCCGCGCGGGACTTGGGCCGAGTGGCTCCCCCGCGGGCGCCGAACGGGTCGGTCGGTGCGCCGGTCGGAGCCGTACGGCCCAGTGCCGGGGGCGGGCCGGGAGCGGACGCTGGATGCGGCACGAACGGACGTGACCGCGGAGCCGGGACAACCGGTCCGGGTCCGCCGCGCCGTGCCGCCGCTCGCGGCACTCGGCTCTCGTGGCCGGGACGGGCCGAGGTGCGGGGAGGCCGGAGAGGAGAGAGGCGTCATGAACGGACCGGTTGTGGTGGGGGTGGGCGCGTCGCCGTCGAGCCTGGCCGCGGTGGAGACCGCCGCCTGGGAGGCCGAACGGCGAGGTGTGGGCCTGCGGTTGGCGCACGCCGTCGCGTGGCCGTCCGACCCTGTGGCGCCCGGTGTGCCGCCCTGGGACCCGGACGGCGCCGGGCTGCGCGCGTCGGCCGGGGGAGCACTCGCCGAGGCCGAACGGCACGCGCGGCGCGTCGCGCCTGAGCTGCCGATCACGAGTGAGGTGCTCGTAGGCGAGCCCGGGACGGTGCTTCAGTCGCAGTCGCGCGCGGCCTCGCTGACTGTGGTCGGCGGTCGCCGTCAAGGCCGGTTCGGCGGGCTGCCGTTCGGCTCGGTCGCCGGCCTGCTGACCGCGCGGGGACGCTGCCCGGTGCTGGTCGTGCGCGGCAGGACCGGCCGCAGCGGACCCGTCGTCCTGGCGTCCGACGACGCCTCGCCCGCGGCCCGCGCCGCGGCCGAGTTCGCCTTCGCCGAGGCCGCCCAACGGGCCGCGGAACTGGTCGTGTTGCACACGGGCGGAGACGGTCCCGACGGAGTGCTGACAGAGTTGCGGCGTAGGTACCCCGATGTCGTCGTGCGCCATCGTCGGATCCGGGGGCGCAGCCGTCCGGTCGTCGTCGGAGCGAGTGCGGGCGCCCAACTCGCCGTCGTGGGCGTGCCCACCCACACGGGCCTCACGGACACCCTGACGGGCTCACTGGGCCGAGCCCTCCTGCACCACGCCCCGTGCACCGTCGCGGTGGTCCCACCGGCAACTCCGAAGAGTTAGGCCTCAGTCCACGGCCGGGGGGAGCTTCGCTGTGATTCCGGTGAGGATCAGGTCGATGCCGGCCAGGAACTCGGTGCGGTCGTCGTGGTCGCGCAGCCGGTCGGCGGTGCTTCGGGTGAAGGCGTAGCGCTCGGGGTCCAATTCCGTCCATGCCTGCGCGACGGCGTCCAGGAAGTCGGTGCGGTCCGTGCCGGGCGGCTGGGAACGGGCGTTGGCGGCGTTCTGGCCGGCGACGCCGAGGATGTAGTTCAGCAGCGCCGACACCGCCGTGAACCGGGCGGCCTCGGGCACCCGAAGCGCCTGGACCTGCCGTCCGAGGCGCTCGAAGACCGACACCATCGGCGGCTGCCCGGGCGCGCGGGTGAGCTGCGTGCCGACCCACGGATGGGCGTCGATCGCGTCGAACAGACCGAGTGCGAGGGCCCGGATCACCTCCTGCGGCGTGTCTTCGGTGCCGTCGTCGGCGAGGGCGTCGGCGACCACGGCGTCGGCGGCGGCGGCCAGAAGTTCCGCCTTGCCCGTGACGTGCCAGTAGATCGCCCCGGGGCCGGTGGCCAGGCGTTCGGCCAGCGCACGGAACGTCAGGCCGCCCTCGCCCACCGCGTCGAGCAGTTCCACGGCGGCGCCGACGATGCGCTCCCTGGAGAGCGGTTCCTGCCGTCGTTCCGGACGGCGCGTCCTGGTTGCCATGCCATCAGTCTAGCCATCTGGAATGTCGTTCCACCTTGACAATGCCTGGAACGCCGTTCCAGTCTGGGGATGCTGGAACGGCGTTCCAGCGTGTGTGCCGGGTGCCCGCCCGGCGACGCGCGGCCTCCGGAAGGAACCATCCATGACCACTCCCGTCACGATCATCGGCGCCGGGCTCGGCGGCCTCGTCCTGGCCCGCGTCCTGCACGTGCACGGCATCCCGGCCACCGTCTACGAGGCGGAGCCCTCGCCGACGGCCCGCGCGCAGGGCGGAATGCTCGACATCCACGACCGCACCGGCCAGCCGGCTCTGCGCGCGGCGGGCCTGTTCGAGGAGTTCAGCGGCCTGGTCCTCGAGGGCCGCCAGGCACTGCGGGTCCTCGACCGGGACGGCACCGTCCTGTTCGACCAGCCCGACGACGGCACCGGCGGACGCCCCGAGGTGCAGCGCGGCGAGCTGCGGCGGATGCTGCTCGACTCGCTCCCGTCCGGGACCGTCCGCTGGGGCCACAAGGCCGCCGGCGTCCGCGCCCTCGGCTGGGGACGCCACGAGGTGACCTTCGCCGACGGCACCACCGTCGTCACGAGCCTGCTGGTCGGCGCGGACGGCGCGTGGTCACGTGTACGCCCCGTGTTCTCCACGGCCACGCCCCGGTACACCGGCATGTCGTTCGTCGAGACCTACCTCCTCGACGCCGACAGCCGGCACCCCGCCGCCGCGAAGGCGGTCGGCGGCGGATCGCTCTTCGCGCTCGCGCCGGGCAAGGGCATCCAGGCCCACCGTGAGAGCGGCGGAGCCCTCCACGCCTACGTGGCGCTCGCCAGGCCGCGGGACTGGTTCGCCGCCCTCGACCTCACCGACGCCCGTGCGGTCACCGCCCGGGTGGCGGCGGAGTTCGAGGGCTGGGCGCCGGAGCTCACCGCGCTGATCACCGACACCGACACCGCGCCGGTCCTGCGGCCCCTCCACACGCTGCCGGCCGAGCACAGGTGGGACCGGGTGCCCGGAGCGACCCTGCTCGGCGACGCCGCCCACCTCTCGCCCCCGAACGGCGAGGGCGCCAACCTGGCCATGTACGACGGCGCCGAACTCGGCCACGCGCTCGCCGCCCACCCCGACGACGTCGAGGCCGCCCTCACCGCGTACGAGCAGACACTGTTCCCGCGCAGCGCCGAAGCCGCGACCGAAGGCGCCCACCTGCACGGACTCCTCTTCGGTGACGACACCCCGCGCGGCCTCGTCGACATGTTCGCCGCCGCCTGATCGACGAACCGCTCGCGAGGTGTGTGGAGGCGGCGACACAGGGGACTTGGTGGTCACGTCGGGTGCGGCGACGCTCCCCCGGGGGGCCGGCCCGGCCAGGCTTCTCTGGTTCTGACATCGAGCCAGGGAGGCCGCTGCCCGGATTCAGGCGATGCCGCCCTGTTCGCAGATCATCCGGGCGACCTCCCGCAGCTTGATGTTGCGCTCCTGCGAGTAGCGGCGCAGCACGTCGAACGCCTCCTCCTCGGTGAGCTGATGGCTGCCCATGAGGATGCCCATGGCCTCGCCGATCACATGGCGGGTGGCCATGGCCTGCTCCAGCTGGGCATGCGTGCGGGCGCTGGAGAACGCGACCGCCGCGTGCGAGGCCAGCAGCCACCCCGCCAGCTCACTGGCCCCGGTGAACATGCCGGGCTTGCGGGAGTACAGGTTCAGCGCGCCGAAGTCATCGTCCTCGGTGAACAGCAGGAAACCCATCATGCTGCCCACGCCGAGCCGGGAGGCCTGCGGGGCGAAGGCGGGCCAGCGCGGGTGCTGCTCGGTGAGATCGGCGATGCGCAGGACCCGCTCGCGCACCGTGCCGGCGGTGTCGAAGCACGGCCCCTCGCCCAGCCGCTCCTGCAGCCGGTCGCACTCGACCACGAGATCACCGGTGGGGGCCAACGTCCGCACCTTCCTGCCCTGCACGACAAGGATGCCGGCGGCGTCACACCCCTCCACCAGCTCGACGGCGGAGGCCGTGATCCGTTCCAGCGTGGCACCGACACTGTCCTGTGCCAGCAGATCGCGCGCCATGGCCGCCATCTGCTGCGCGAATTGCGCCCACTCCACGCCGTCCTCCGCCTGTCGTGTCCCGAGGACCTCCCTTCTACCCGGATTCGCACGCGACCTTCACCCGGACACGGCGGTCGCCGGGCCGGACGTCGCGAACGTGTCCTGGTCCAGCGTCTGCGCCACCGTCCTGCGCGGTGAGGCCGGTCCCTGCGGCCCGTATCCGAGGCGGAGCACCATCTGGGCGTGCACGCGCCCGTCCTCCGGATCCCGCACCAGCTGGTCGCGCAGGTCCGGCCACTCCAGAGCCTGGTGCAGCAGCGAGGCGCGCACACCGTGCCGGGTGGCCACCAACAGCACGTGCTGCAGGGCCTGGCCGGCCCGCAGCCAGTCCGCCCGCCGGTCGTGCGGGGTCGACAGCACGGCGAGCGTCGGCCGCTTCTCGAAGGCACGGGCGGCCAGTGTCGACGGGTGGAGATGGGCCCCGAAGTCCCGCATCGGGACCTGGTCGCGGTAGTCCTGCGGGCCGACGGCGTCCGGCGGTATGCCGAGCGCCGACTCGTCCGGCTCGCGGATCCAGCGACGGCTCTCCGCGGCCCGGTCGGCGTCGGCCCGGTTGCGGCGCTCCGCCTCCAGCGTCACCCGCAGCAGCCGTTCGGTCTCGGCGGTCTCCGGGCTGCTCAGCAGCGCGCCTTCCGCCTGCGCGGCCTCCGCCAGCTCGTGGTGCAGGGCGGTGGGCAGCGGCCGGTCGGAGTACGGGAAGCGGCTGCTGCGCCGGTGCCAGAGGGCCTCGTAGAGCTCGGGCGCCGGCGAGGAGCGCGCCGTGCCGCCGAGCCGGACGGAGGCGAGCAGTTCGGGTTCACCGGGCCGGGGCAGCAGCCGGGTCACCGGGGCCCAGCCGAAGTGCGCCACCGCCAGCCGCAGGTTGAACAGCGCGCAGCCGACCGACACGTGCAGTGCCCGCCCGGAGGGGTCGAGGTGGCGCAGCCCGCGGTCCTGCGCCGCCCGGATCTCCAGCGTGAGGGTGTCCGGGTCGAGCCGGAACCGCCAGGGCTGGGTGTTGTGGATGGAGGGGGCGGCCACGGCGGCCGAGATCAGCTTCTCCAGAGTCGCCACGTCGAGCAGCGCGGTGGACATGGGGGCCTCCTCCCCGCCCGGTGACGAAGGGCGGTGGAACGGGTCGATGACCCTGTCCAGGGTGGTCCCGGCGCGGACTCCGGGGCAGGGGCCGTACGTCCTCGAATCCCGCCGTACGGCCCCGCCCGGTTCAGCGGGTGTGCGGGGCGCCCTGCTCGGGCTGCTCCAGCTGCGAGGCGAGCACCGCCGCCTGCACCCGGCGCTGCACGCCCAGCTTGGCCAGCAGCCGCGAGATGTGGTTCTTGACGGTCTTCTCCGACAGGTACAGCTGCTTGCCGATCTCCCGGTTGGTCAGGCCGTCCCCGATCAGGGTGAGGATCTCCCGCTCGCGCGGCGACAGGCTCGCCAGCTCGGGGGAGACCTCGGGGGCCTCGGCCGGCTCGGTGCGCAGCGACCGCATCAGCCGGGCCGTGGTCGCCGGGTCGAGCATCGACTGGCCCGAGGCGACCGTACGGACCGCCGAGACCAGGTCGGAGCCCTTGATCTGCTTGAGCACGTATCCCGACGCCCCCGCCATGATCGCGTCCAGCAGGGCGTCCTCGTCGTCGAACGAGGTCAGCATCAGGACCGCCAGCTCCGGCATGCGGCTGCGCAGTTCACGGCAGACGGAGATGCCGTCGCCGTCGGGGAGCCGCACGTCCAGGACGGCCACGTTCGGCCGGACCGCGGGGGCGCGCACCAGGGCGTGCTCGACGTTCTCGGCGTCGCCGACCACGCTGATGTCCGGCTCGGCGTCCAGCAGGTCCGCGAGGCCGCGGCGGACGACCTCGTGGTCGTCGAGCAGGAAGACGCGGATGGGATCCTGCGCCGTGAAGGTGCGTGCCTCGGTCATGTCGACCTCTCGTTCCCCGGGTGTGAGACGGACTGCGGGCCGTCTGTGCTGAAGATCATGACCCGCCCGGACCGGAGCCACTAGGGCCGACCGGCCCAACCGGACCATCGCCCCATCAAAGCTCCCCCCGGGGCGCAGCCGCAATCCTCTCCCCTCCGAGATCGATAGGTGAGACCTTTTAGGTGTGTCCGTCCCATTGCGCCCTGAGGGGGTGTGACCGATGCGGAAGGTGAGAGGCGGCAAGGTCATGGGGTGGCGCTGGCGTGACAATCCGCTGCGGCGGCGCAGTGACGTGCTGGAGGCCTGGATCGTCCTGGCCGCCTGGACGCTCGCCTCGGTCGTGGCGGCGCTCGCCGGGATCCTCGGCGCGCAGCTGTCCGAACGCGCGGCCGAGCGGGACCGGGCGGGCCGTGAGCCCGTCTCCGCGGTGCTGGTCCGCATCCTCCCGGGCGGCGCCCCCGACGCGGTCACCGGGGTGCGCTACGACCGGGCCCTGGCGACCGTGCGCTGGCGGGACGCGTCCGGGACACCCAGGACCGGCACGCTGGAGGTCACCCCCACGGCCCGGGCCGGCAGCAGGGTGCAGGCCTGGACGGACGGCCACGGCCGTCTGCTGTCCAAGCCGGTGGGACCCGCGGAGGCGACGACCCGCGCGGTACTGGCCGGCACCGGTGCCGCCCTGGCCGCGGGCCTGCTGGCCCTCGCCGGCGGGCAGCTGGTCCGGCTGCGGGTGCAGCGGCGCGCCACGGAGGCGTGGGGCACCGAATGGGACCGGATCGACGGCCGCTGGGGGCACACCACCGGCTGATCAGCCGGCGGCGTCCTGCCCGTCGAGGGCGAACCGCACGTCCACGACCCCCTCGACCGCCCGCACCAGGCGTGCGGCCACGGGCACCAGTGACGTGTCGGCGACCCGGCCGCCGAGCGTCACCACACCGTCGCGGACCTCCACCCGCACGCTCGAGGCGGAAGCGGGGAAGAGGTACGTCACCACGTCCCGGCGCACCTCCTCGGCGATGTCCTCGTCGTCGCGCAGGAACACCTTCAGCAGATCGGCCCGGCTGACGATGCCGACCAGCCGCCCGGACGCGTCGACGACGGGCAGCCGCTTGACCCGGGCCCGCGCCATCTCCCGCGCGGCCTGCGCGAGGGTCGCGTCCGGGGCCACGGTGAGGGCGGGGGAGGTCATCAGCTCGCCGGCCGTGACCGACCCGGCCTTCAGGAGATCGGACAGCCGCCGCAGCTGGGTGTGGCGGTCGGGGTCGCTGTCGCGGAACTCCTCCTTGGGCAGCATGTCCGCCTCGGAGACGATCCCGACGACCGCTCCCGTGCCGTCCACGACGGGCAGCGCGCTCACCCGGCGCTCCTGCATCGTCCGCACGATGTCCTTGAAGGCCGCCCCGACGTCCACCACCGCGACGGCACCAGTCATCACGTCGCCGACGAGGTGCGGCGAGCCGTGCCCGCCGGCTTCGCGGCCGGTGCGGTCCGCGTGGTCCTCGCGCGTGGTCATCGCATGCCTCCGCTGCCGTAGGGGCCGTAGAGGTCCAGCAGCCGGGTGCGGGCCGACTGCAGCCGGTGCGCCACGATCCGGCCCACCCACTCGGCGACGGTCCGGCCGAACTCGGCGTCCCGCTTGCACTCCGCCCGCACGTCCGCGGCGTCGAACTCGTAGGCCCGCAGCGGGGTGACCGCCTCGGCGCCCAGATGCCAGGTGTGCGGCGGGTAGAGCCAGGACCAGCCGAGCAGTTCGTTGTGGCCGAGGGAGTCGATGACGGCCGCCTGACGGCCCGGCACGCGCATGTCGAGATCGACGGTGCCGGTACGGATGATCCAGAACCGGTCGGCGTGTCCACCCTCCTCGAAGAGCCGTGCGCCCTCGGGATACGACACCTCGCGAGCCATCCGCATCAGCCGCTCCCGGTACTCGGGAGACAGAGCCCGCGGCATGCTCGACGTTGCGGGAGCGTTCATGGCGTGCCTCCACTCAGGCGTACGGAACTGCCACCTCCAGGGTGTCGGCGGCCCCCGGCACCGGCCATGGGCCACCCGGCCCCAGCCGCGGGCCACCCGGCGGTTCAGTGCTCCCGGCTCCACTCGCGGTACGCGGTCACGGCGGTCGGCAGGGTGGGGAAGATCAGGTCCCGGCCCACCGTCTCCGCCAGCCCGTACGCCTCCAGGTCGTCCAGGAGGTCCTGCTTGACTCGGGCCAGCGCGAAGACGATCCCGCGGCGCGTCAGCTCGCGCCGCAGCGCGTCGACCGCGTCCAGCGCGGTGATGTCCACCTCCACGTTCGCCTCGGTGTTGAGCACGAACCAGCGCACCGGCCCGGTCTGTTCGTCGACGGCGGCCAGCGCGCGGCGGTGGAAGTCCTGTGCGTTGGCGAAGAACAGCGGGGAGTCGTAGCGGTAGACGAGCAGGCCCGGGATCGTGCGGGCCTGCGGGTAGTCGTCCACGTCGTGCATGCCGGCCACCCCGGGCACCAGCCCCTCGACGGCGTCGTGCGGGCGCGCGACCCGGCTGAGCAGCTCGGCCACGGACAGGCCGACGGCGACCAGCACCCCGTAGAGGATGTCCAGGGTCAGCACCCCGGCCAGGCAGCCGAGCGCCAGGAGCAGTTCGCGACGGCGGAAGGCGGCCAGCTTGGTGAACCCCGTCAGATCGATCATGCGGACGGCCGCGTAGACGACGAGGGCGCCCAGCACGGCCGACGGGGTACGGCTCAGCAGGGGGCTCAGGAACAGCAGCACACACAGCACCAGCGCGCCCGCCACCAGGGAGTAGGCCTGGCTGCGGGCGCCCGCGGAGGAGGCGAGCGCGGTCCGGCTGGCGCTGCTGCTGACCGGGAAGCCGTGCAGCACGCTCGCGCCGATGTTGGTCGCGCCCAGCGCCAGGAACTCCTGGTCGGCGTCGAGCGGTGGCGCGTCCTCGTCGGGGCCGGTGAAGGCGCGGGCGGTGAGGACGAAGTCCGTGTAGGCGACGATCAGCACGCCGAGCGCCGGCAGCACCAGGGGCGGCAGCTCGGCCGGATCGGGCAGCGCGAACGAGGGCAGTCCCGAGGGCACCGTGCCGATGACCTTGATGCCGAACCGGTCGTCCAGATCGAACGCGACCACCGCGGAGGTGCCCAGCACGACGGCCAGCAGCGGCCCGGGCACCGCGCGGGACAACCGGGGCACCGTGAACAGGAACGCGATCGTCAGCGCCGAGAACAGCACGGTGGCCGGGTGCCCCTGCCCCAGGTGCCGCAGGAACGACCACAGTTGGGCGAAGAACACCGAACCCGTCGTGGGCACGCCGGTCAGCCGGGGCATCTGGTCCATGATCATGATCAGGGCCACGCCCGCCAGGTAGCCGATCAGCACCGGCCGGGAGAGCAGGTCGGCGACGAAACCCAGACGCAGAACGCGGGCCGCCACGCACAGCAGGCCCACCGTGAGGGCGAGACAGGCCGCCAGCTCGGCGTAGCGGTCCGGGGAGCCGTGGGCGAGCGGACCCACCACGGTCGCCGTCATCAGTGCGGTCGTGGACTCCGGGCCCACCGACAGCAGCCGGGAGGAGCCCAGCATCGCGTACAGGGCGAGCGCGGGCAGGATGGCCCACAGCCCGGCGACCGGCGGCAGACCGGCCACGCCCGCGTACGCCATCACCTGCGGCACGAGATACGCGGCCACGGTCAGGCCCGCCAGCAGGTCGCCGCGCAGCCAGGAACGGCGGTACCGGGACAGCGGCACGAGTCCGGGCGTCAGGCGGTGCCACGCGCGTACGTGCCCGCTCCAGCCCCGCGACATGGGCCTGCTGTCGTCACACTCCCTCAGCATCCACCGAGAATCGGCCACTCGCCCGGTCTTGGGGAAGGGCCCCGACCGCGCGAGGCCCGACCGGTCCCGTACCGGACGCCGTTCGGCCCCGCACGCGCCGACCTTCGGCATCGTGCGCGACGGACCGAGCCCGAGCAGCGTCGGGGATGTGGACGTCTCCCGGACACCGGGCCGTGACAGCACGGCCCGGACGCCCGGTCCCGCCGATCGGCGCGATCCGGGCCCCGGTCCGGTCGGCCGGCGCGCGGCAGCCGCCGTGCCCGGCCGAAGCGGACCGCCGGCCGGGGGGCGCCGGCGGGACGGTCGTCCACCGGCGGGGTGCCGGCGCGAGGTCGTCGCCCGCACGGTCGGCCCGCCGCGCGCGGGAGGGACGGCGGATCCCGGACTCACGGGACCCGCCGTTCCGCATGGCCGTTGGGCCGGTCGGTCCCCGTTGGGGAAAAGCGGCCCCTGCCGACCCGGGCGCCTCCCGGCCGACGCTGGACCCAGATACCCGATCAGGAGGCAGCATCATGGTCCGCACCGTTGTCGCAGGTCTCGACGGCTCACCCGAAAGCCGCGCCGCGGCCGAGTGGGCGGCGCGCGAGGCGAAGCTGCGTGGTCTTCCGCTGAAGATCGCGCACGTTTGGGAGCCCGTGCCCGCGCCGATGGCCCAGGCCCCCATGCTCGGTGCCGAGACCCAGCAGCACTGGACCGAGCGCATCCCGCGGGAGGCCGCAGAAGGCCTCCGGCTGCGCCACCCCGGCGTCGAGGTGAGCATCGAGCACTCCACCGGCCAGCCCGCCGAGATCCTGGCCAAGGCCGCCGAGGAGGCCGAACTGCTCGTGCTCGGCTCCCGCGGGCTGAGCGGCATCGGCGGCTTCCTGGTCGGCTCCGTCGGCCTCGCCGTCGTCGCGCACGCCGCCCGGCCCGTCGTGCTGGTCCGTGCCGGTGAGC
The DNA here is from genome assembly GCF_050214755.1 of Streptomyces sp. C1-1. Classification (NCBI taxonomy): domain Bacteria; kingdom Bacillati; phylum Actinomycetota; class Actinomycetes; order Kitasatosporales; family Streptomycetaceae; genus Streptomyces; species Streptomyces sp. C1-1. Next base: position 9,109,507 of record NZ_CP189826.1, read on the forward strand.
AGGCCGCCGACGAGCACGAGGCGGACCCGGTGGGCATCCCGTCCGCCGCGACCCCCTACCTGCCCGTGCTGCTCGGCCTCGACCCCGCCCACGCCGACGACTCCGTCATCGAGTTCGCCTTCGACGCGGCCGCCCGCCGCTCGACCACCCTGCGGGTCGTGGCCGGCTGGAACCTGCCGCCCTACTACGCCTACGGCCTGTCCGTGGACCCGGACTTCGACCGGGAGGTCGCCCGGCAGCAGGCCGCGGCGCTGGCCGCGGCCCTGCGCCCGTGGCGGCTGAAGTACCCGGACGTCGAGGTCGTCGAGCAGTCCCGGGCCGGCAGCGCCGCCACCTTCCTGATCGACAACTCCGCCGACGCCTCCCTGGTCGTCGTCGGCCGCCGCACCCGCCGCAGCCCGCTGGGCCCGCACATCGGTCCCGTCGCCCACGCCGTCCTGCACCACGCCAAGGCCCCCGTCGCCGTCGTCGCCCACGACTGACGGCCCCCGACACCCCGAGGAGCAACAACCATGAAGGCAGCGGTCGTCCGAGCGTTCGGTGCACCCCTGGTCATCGAGGAACGCCCCGACCCCGAGCCCGGCCCCGGCCAGGTCCGCATCCGGCTGGAGGCCTCCGGGCTGTGCCACACCGACATCCACGCCGCCCACGGCGACTGGCCCGTCAAGCCGAACCCGCCGTTCGTGCCCGGCCACGAGGGCGTCGGCCTCGTCGAGAAGCTCGGCGACGGCGTCACCCACCTGAGCGTCGGCCAGCGGGTCGCCGTGCCGTGGCTCGGCCGGGCGTGCGGGCGGTGCGAGCACTGCCTGTCCGGCTGGGAGACGCTGTGCGAGCAGCAGATCAACACCGGCTACGGCTGCGACGGCGGGTACGCCGAGAAGATGCTCGCCTGGGCCGACTACGCACAGCCCGTGCCGGAGGGGGTCAGCGCCCTGGAGGCCGCCCCGCTGACCTGCGCCGGCGTCACCACCTACAAGGCGCTCAAGGTCGCCGACGTGCGGCCCGCCCAGCTCGTCGCCGTCTCCGGCGTCGGCGGGCTCGGCCATCTGGCCGTGCAGTACGCGAAGATCGCCGGCGCCACCGTCGCCGCGATCGACGTCACCGACGACAAGCTCGAACTGGCCGCCGAACTCGGCGCGGACATCGTCATCGACGCCCGCAAGGAGGACGTCGGCGCGGTCCTCAAGGGGCACGGCGGCGCCCACGCCGCGATCGCCCTCGCGGTCAACCCGGCCGCCTTCGAGGCGGTCAACGCGGGCTTGCGGCGCGGCGGAAAGCTCGTCATGGTGGCCTTGCCGGCCCACGGCACCATCCAGGTCCCGATCTTCGACACCGTCCTCAACGGCACGTCGGTGATCGGCTCCATCGTCGGCACCCGGCAGGACCTCGCCGAGGTCTTCCAGCTGCACGCGGACGGCCGCACCAAGGTCATCTACGAGACCCGGCCCCTGCAGAGCGTGAACGAGTCGATCGACGAAGTCCTGCGCGGCCAGGTCAAGGCCCGCATCGTGTTCGATCTCGGCACGGGAAGGTGAGCACCATGGAACTGCCCCTGGTCGTGGGGGCCGACGGCTCCGAACCCAGTCTGCGCGCCGTGGACTGGGCGGCCGACGAGGCAGCGCTGCGCGGAGTGCCGCTCCGGGTGGTGTACGCCTCGCTGTGGGAACGCTACGAGGGCCACGCGCTCGCCGAGGACCTCCGCAAGCCGTCCGAAGAGGTCATGGCCGAGGACGTCGTCGGCAACGCCGTCGAACGGGCGCTGCGCCGCCGCCCCGAGCTCCAGGTCACCGGCGAGGTACTGCCCGAGGAGCCGGAGTACGCCCTGGTCCGGGAGGGGCGCAACGCCTCCGCGCTGGTGGTCGGCACCCGCGGCCGCAGCGGCATCGCCGAGATGCTCCTCGGCTCCGTCAGCCTCACCGTCGCCGCCCACGCCGACTGCCCGGTGATCGTGCTGCGCGGCAGCCACGACAACCGCGCCCAGCCCGCGACCCACGGGCGCGTCCTGGTGGGCGTCGGTGAGGAGAGCAAGGACTCGGCCGCCGTGCGCTTCGCCTACGACGAGGCCCGGCGCCGCGGGGTGCCCGTGGAGGCCGTACGGGCCTGGCGGTGCCCGGCGCACGAGACCACCGACCACCCCCTGATGGCCGGCGAACCCGCCCGGCTGCACGAGGAACGGGCCGTCGAGTCCCTGGAGGAGGCACTGCGGGACGCCCCGGAGGACGTCGAGGTGCGCCGCCGTACCGTCGAGGGCAACGCCCGCCGTGTGCTGGTGGACCTCTCCCACCACGCCGACCTGCTCGTCGTCGGCGCCCGGCGCCGGGAGGGACACCTCGGGCTCCAGCTCGGCCGCGTCGCGCACGCGGCACTGCACCACTCCGCCTGCCCGGTCGTCGTCGTACCGCAGCCGGCGTGACCGCCTTACAGGCCCGCCGCGTGATCCGGGACGTAGGTCTGCAGGTCGCGCGGCGGGCGCACGTAACCGGTCGACGCAGGGCGGGCGGGCAGCTTCAGCACCGGCGGCGGCACCTCGTGGTACGGCAGGGAACCCAGCAGATGGGCGATCATGTTCAGCCGGGCGCGCCGCTTGTCGTCGCTCTCGACCACGTACCACGGGGCCTCGGTGATGTCGGTGTGCACCAGCATCTCGTCCTTGGCCCGGGAGTAGGCCTCCCAACGGGTGATCGACTCCAGGTCCATGGGCGACAGCTTCCAGCGCCGCAGCGGGTCCTCCAGCCGGCGCCGGAAGCGTTCCTGCTGCTCCCGGTCGCTGACCGAGAACCAGTACTTGCGCAGCAGGATCCCGTCCTCGACCAGCATCCGCTCGAAGATGGGGCATTGGCGCAGGAAGAGCTGGTACTCCTCCTTGGTGCAGAAGCCCATCACGTGCTCGACGCCGGCCCGGTTGTACCAGGACCGGTCGAACAGCACGATCTCCCCGGCGGCCGGCAGATGCTCCACGTAGCGCTGGAAGTACCACTGGGTGCGCTCGCGCTCCGTCGGCTTGGGCAGCGCCGCGATCCGCGCCACACGGGGATTGAGGTGCTCGGCGACGCGCTTGATCGTCCCGCCCTTGCCCGCCGCGTCCCGGCCCTCGAAGACGACGACCAGACGGGCGCCCTGCGCCCGCACCCACTCCTGCAGCTTCACCAACTCCGTCTGCTGGCGCAGCAGTTCCTTCTCGTACGCCTTGCGCGGCAGCTTTGCCGCCTTCTTGCCGGCCATGCCGCCTCTTCCCCTCGATGACTGTGGAGTCACTCATGCCCAAGGTCGAACACCAGGACGCCACCGTACTGACCGACGACGAGGTGCGCACCCTGGACGCCCACTGGCGGGCCGCCAACTACCTGGCCGCCGGACAGATCTACCTGATGGCCAACCCCCTGCTGCGCGAGCCCCTGCGGCCCGAGCACATCAAGCCGCGGCTGCTGGGCCACTGGGGCACCTCGCCCGGGCTGAACCTCGTCTACACCCACCTCAACCGCGTCATCAAGGCGCGCGGCACGGACGCCCTGGCCATCTGGGGCCCCGGCCACGGTGGCCCCTCCGTCCTGGCCAACTCCTGGCTGGAGGGCACCTACAGCGAGACCTACCCGGACGTCTCCCGGGACGGAGCGGGCATGGAGCGGCTGTTCCGGCAGTTCTCCTTCCCCGGCGGGGTGCCCAGCCATGTCGCGCCGGAGACGCCGGGCTCCATCCACGAGGGCGGTGAGCTCGGCTACTCCCTCTCGCACGCCTACGGCGCCGCCTTCGACAACCCGGACCTGGTGGTCGCCTGCGTGATCGGCGACGGCGAGGCGGAGACCGGCCCGCTGGCCGCCTCCTGGCACTCCAACAAGTTCCTCGACCCGGTGCGCGACGGCGCCGTCCTGCCGATCCTGCACCTCAACGGCTACAAGATCGCCAACCCGACCGTGCTGGCCCGTCTGCCGGAGCACGAACTCGACGAACTGATGCGCGGCTACGGCCACGCCCCCATCCACGTCACCGGCGACGACCCGCTCAGCGTTCACCGCGCCATGGCCCACGCCCTCGACGAGGCACTGGACCGCATCGCCCTGCTGCAGAACTCGGCCCGCGAGGACGGCGTCACCGAACGCCCGCGCTGGCCCGTCATCGTCCTGCGCACCCCCAAGGGCTGGACCGGCCCCGCCGAGGTCGACGGCCTGCCCGTGGAGGGCACCTGGCGCGCACACCAGGTCCCGCTGGCCGGCGTCCGGGAAAACCCCGAGCACCTGCGGCAGTTGGAGACCTGGCTGCGCTCCTACCACCCCGAGCGCCTCTTCGACGGCGACGGCCGGCCCGTCGCCGACGTCCTCGCCTGCGTCCCCGAAGGCGATCGCCGGCTGGGCGCCACCCCGCACGCCAACGGTGGCGTCCTCCTGCGCGAGCTGCCCGTCCCCTCCCTGGACCGCTTCGCCGTACCGGTCGACAAGCCCGGCACCACCCTGCACGAGCCGACCCGGATCCTCGGCGACCTCCTGCAGGAGATCATGAAGGACACCTCGCACCGCCGCGACTTCCGTCTCGTCGGCCCCGACGAGACGGCCTCCAACCGGCTGCAGGCGGTCTTCGACGCCAGCGGCAAGGCCTGGCAGGGGATCGTGCTCCCGGTCGACGAACACCTCGACCGGCACGGCCGGGTGCTGGAGATCCTCTCCGAACACACCTGCCAGGGCTGGCTGGAGGGCTATCTGCTGACCGGCCGGCACGGACTGTTCTCCTCCTACGAGGCGTTCGTGCACATCGTCGACTCCATGGTCAACCAGCACATCAAGTGGCTGAAGACATCGAGGGAGCTGTCCTGGCGGGCGCCCATCGCCTCCCTCAACTACCTGCTCACCTCGCACGTGTGGCGCCAGGACCACAACGGCTTCTCCCACCAGGACCCCGGCTTCGTCGACCACGTCCTCAACAAGAGCCCCGAGGTCGTCCGCGTCTATCTGCCGCCGGACGCCAACACCCTGCTGTCGGTGGCCGACCACGCGCTGCGCAGCAAGGACTACGTCAACGTGATCGTGGCCGGCAAGCAGCCCTGCTTCGACTGGCTCTCCATGGACGCCGCCCGCGCCCACTGCGCCCGCGGCGCCGGCATCTGGGACTGGGCCGGCACCGAGAACGGCGGCGAGCCGGACGTCGTCCTGGCCTGCGCCGGGGACGTGCCCACCCAGGAGGTCCTGGCCGCCGCCCAGCTGCTCCGCCGCAACCTGCCCGACCTCGCCGTACGCGTGGTCAACGTCGTCGACATGGCCCGCCTGATGCCCCGCGAGGAGCACCCGCACGGCATGAGCGACTTCGAGTACGACGGCCTGTTCACCAAGGACAAGCCGGTGATCTTCGCCTACCACGGCTACCCGTGGCTGATCCACCGGCTCGCCTACCGCCGCACCGGGCACAAGAACCTGCACGTGCGCGGCTACAAGGAGTCCGGCTCCACGACCACGCCGTTCGACATGGTCGTCCGCAACGACCTCGACCGCTACCGGCTGGTCATGGACGTCATCGACCGCGTCCCCGGCCTCGCCGTGCGCGCCGCCTCCGTACGCCAGCAGATGGCCGACGCCCGCAGCCGCCACCAGGCCTGGATCCGTGAGCACGGCACCGATCTGCCCGAGGTCGCCGACTGGGGCTGGAACGCCTGAGAACGGCCGGGATCGGGGGCCGACCGGCCCTCGATCCACCCCCGGACAGCCCATGGGAGCGCGGCACGTTCCGCTGGACCCTCGAAGTGTCAACAGACGTGGAAGGGATCCGCGATGTCGCACGACGCTCTCAGCAGGCCCCAGGTCCACGCCCTGCTCGCGGACGGCACCACCGTGTGCATCCGCGAGGTGCGGCCCGGCGACCACGAGCAGCTGCGGGGTTTCTACGAGGAGATGTCCCCGGAGAACCTGAGGCTGCGGTTCTTCGCGATCAGCCGGCGCTCCGCCGAGATGGCCGCCGACCGGGCCTGCGCGACGCCGCACCCCGGATATCGGGCCCTGGTGGCCGAGACCCAGGGCCGCGTCATCGGCCTCGCCGAGTACGACACCTCCGGCACCGGCCAGGAGGCCGAGATCTCCATCGCGGTCGCCGACACCCTGCACCACCGGGGCGTCGGCACCCTGCTGATCGAGCACCTGGTCTCCGCCGCCCGCGCCGAGGGCATCACGGCCTTCAAAGCCGACGCCCTGTGCGAGAACCACGAGATCCTGCGGCTCTTCGCCGACCTCGGCCTGCACACCGCCCGCCACTTCGACGGCCCCGAGGTGCGCTGCACCATCGAGCTCGCCGAGAGCGAGAGCTACCTGACGGCCGTGGAGGAGCGGGGCAGGGCGGCCGACGTCGCCAGCCTCCAGCCCCTCCTGCGCCCGGACGCGGTGGCCGTCGTCGGCGCCGGCCGCAAGCCGGGCTCGGTGGGCCGCGCGATCCTGCACCACCTGCACTCCGGCGGCTTCACCCGGCGCCTGTTCGCCGTCAACCCCGCCGCCACCTCCATCCTCGGCGTCCCTTCCTACCCTTCCGTCGCCGCCCTGCCCAGGACACCCGACCTCGCGGTCCTCGCCGTACCGGCGGCCGCCGTGGCCGAGACCGCCGAGGAGTGCGGCAAGGCGGGCGTACGGGCCCTCCTCGTCGTCACCGCTGGCCTCGACGCCGACCAGGCGGCCGCGCTGCTGACCTCCTGCCGTACCTACGGCATGCGGCTCGTCGGCCCCAACTGCCTCGGCGTCTCCAACACCGACCCGGAACTGCGCCTGGACGCCACCTTCGCCGCCGGCCACCCGCGTCCCGGCACCGCGGGCGTCGCCGTGCAGTCCGGGGGAGTGGGCATCGCCCTGCTCGACGGCATGTCCCGGCTCGGCATCGGCGTCTCCTCCTTCGTCTCGCTCGGCGACAAGTTCGACGTCAGCGGCAACGACCTGCTCCAGTGGTGGGAGAGCGACGGCCGCACCGACCTCGCCCTGCTCCACCTGGAGTCCTTCGGCAACCCGCGCGCCTTCTCCCGCACCGCCCGACGGGTGACCCGCCGGATGCCGGTGCTGACCGTCGACGCCGGACGCACCGACGCCGGCCGCCGCGCGGCCGCCTCGCACACCGCGGCCGCCGCCACCCGCACCATGACCCGCGGCGCGCTGTTCACCCAGGCCGGCATCACCGCCACCCGCTCGGTCGGCGAACTCCTGGAGGCCGCCGCCCTGATGCACGCCCAGCCGCTGCCCGCCGGACCCCGCGTCGCCATCGTCACCAACGCGGGCGGCGCCGGTGTGCTCGCCGCCGACGCCTGCGCCGAGGCCGGGCTGATCCTGCCCGCGCCGACCCCGCAGCTCGTCGACGACCTGCTCGCCGTCCTGCCCGAGGGTGCCGCCGTCGGCAACCCCGTCGACGCCACCGCGGCCGTCGGCGAGGAACAGCTCATGGACTGCGTGGACCGGATCATGCGCAACGGCGGAGTCGACGCCGTCCTCGTGGCCCTCGTCCCCACGGCGGTCGCCGCGGCGACCGGCGACGACCTCGTCCGCGCCCTCACCCGGGCCCCCGGCCGGCGCGCCAAGCCCATCGCCGCGGTACGGCTCGAACAGGCCCTGCCCGTCGAGCTGCTGGCCACCTCGGACGGCGGCGCCGTCCCCGCCTACGCCGAACCCCAGGCCGCCGCACGGGCACTGGCCCACGCGGCGCGCCGCACCGCCTGGCTGGCCCGCCCCGCCGGCACCGTCCCCGCCCTGGCGGACGTCGACACCGCCCGCGCCCACACGGTCGTCGAGGCCTACCTCGACGCCCACCCCGACGGCGGCTGGCTCGACCCCCGAGCCTGCGCCGAACTCCTCGGCTGCTACGGCATCCCGCTCTCGCCCTGGGCCTGGGCGGAGACCGAGGACGACGCCGTCCTCGCCGCCGACCGGCTGCGCGGCGCCGACGGCCGGGTGGTCATGAAGGGACACTGGCCGGGCCTGCTGCACAAGAGCGTCGAGCACGCCGTCCATCTCGACCTGCGCGGCGACTCGCAGGTACGGGCCGCGTTCCGCGACCTGGAGACCCGGTTCGCCGGCCGGCTGACGGGCGTGGTCGTACAGCCCCTGGCCGCGCGCGGCACCGAACTGTTCGCCGGCGTCGTCCAGGACCAGGTCTTCGGACCGCTCGTCCTGTTCGGACTCGGCGGCACCGCCACCGAGATCCTCGCCGACCACGCGGCACGTCTGGCCCCGCTCACGGACCACGACGTCCACGACCTGATCACCGCCCCCCGTTGCGCCCCACTGCTGTTCGGGGCGAACGGCGAGCGGCCCGCCGACCTCGAAGCCCTCGAACAGCTGCTGCTGCGGCTGTCCCGGATGGCGAGCGACCTGCCGCAGCTGGCCGAGGCCGACTTCAACCCCGTACTCGCGTCACCGGGCGGCGTCAACGTGCTCGATGCGCGGGTGCGCCTGCTGCCCAGCAGGCAGCAGGACCCCTATCTGCGCCGGCTCCGCTGAGGAGGAGAAGCCATGAAGCACAACAAGGTCGGCTCCGTCATGACCACGGACGTCGTCCGCGCCGAGTACGGAACCCCCTTCAAGGAAGTGGTCCGGCTGCTCGGTGAGAACCGCATCAGCGGACTGCCGGTGGTGGACGAGGACGAGAAGGTCATCGGCGTCATCTCCGAGACCGACCTCATGATCCGGCAGGCCGACACGCCGGACCCCTACGAGCAGCCCCGGCACCACCCGCTCGCCGCCCTGACCCGGGAGAGCCGCACCCACAAGGCCAAGGCCCGCGCCCGCACCGCCGGCCAGCTGATGACCGAACCGGCCGTCACCGTGCACGCCGACGACACCATCGTCGAGGCCGCCCGCACCATGGCCCTGCACCATGTGGAACGGCTGCCCGTCCTGGACGAGGAACAGCGGCTCGTCGGCATCGTCACCCGCCGCGACCTGCTCCAGGTCTTCCTGCGGCCCGACTCCGAGATCCGCAAGGAGGTCGTCGACGAGGTCATCGTCCGCGCCCTGTGGCTCGCCGAGCGCAGTATCGACGTCTCCGTGGTCGAGGGCGTGGTCACACTCGCCGGACACATGGAACGCAAGAGCGAGACGGAGATCGCCGTCTCCATGACCCGCCAGATCGACGGTGTGGTCGCCGTCGTCGACAAGCTCACCTTCCGACTGGACGACTCGCATCTCCGGCCCGCCGAGGAGAGCGCCATGCACGGCGTCGCCGACGACTGGATGCGCAAGCTGTGACGTGAGAGGAGGCGGACCCCATGCCCGAGAACGTGCTGGTCGCCTATGGAACGACGAACGGATCGACCGCGGGGATCGCCGAGGCGGTGGCCGACGTCCTGCGCAAGGAGGGCCTCACCGCGGACACGGCGTCCGCGGCCACGGTCACCGACGTGACGTCGTACGACGCCTTCGTGGTCGGCGGCGCCCTGTACGCCGGGCGCTGGCACCGCGACGCCCGCCGCTTCGTGCGCCGGCACCGGCGGACCCTGGCCGAGCGGCCGGTGTGGCTGTTCAGCAGCGGCCCGCTCGACGCCTCGGCCTCCGAGAAGGACATCCCGCCCGTGCCCTGGGTGCGGCGGACCGTGGACAAGCTCGACGCCCGCGGCCACGTCACCTTCGGCGGCTGCCTCCAGGAGGGCGCCAAGGGGCGCATCGCCCGGATGATCATCCGTAACGGGAAGGGCGGTGACTTCCGCGACTTCCCCGAGATCGAGGCGTGGGCGGCCCGGGTCGCCGACGAACTGATCAAGAGGGAGCAGACGACCTGAGGAAGCACCCTCCCCGAAGGAGGCGCATCATGAACATCCGTCAGATCCCCGCCGTCACCACCGAGGCGGTGCTCTATCTGGTCGCCGCGGTCCTGGCGTTCCTGTGCCTCGGACTGGCCGCGTCGGTCGCGGGCCTGCCCCTGGTCCCGCTGGTCGTACCGGTCATCCTCGGCCTGGTCCTGCTGGCCCGGCACCTGGCCCACCGCCACCCCATGACCAAGGTCTGAGCGGAGGCGGCGGAGGCGGAAATGGACGACCCCGGCGCGGTCCTCGCGCCGGGGTCCTCGTGCCGCCGGCCGGAGTCAGCGGTTCACGGCCAGCGGCACGGTGTCCACGGTCACCGGGCGTCCGTCCTCGGGTGAGACGAAGTACGCCGTGAGCAGACCCGGCCCGGTGCGCAGCGCCCGGTAGGGGAAGGTGACGTCGAAGGTGCCGCGGGTGCCCGTGCCGGACGTGGCCCGGACCAGCACGTCGGCCGCCCGGTGCCCGGAGACGTCGGTCAGCCTCAGCCGGAACTCGGCCTCGAAGGTGTCCGCGCTGCCCCACACCCGCAGCGGGGTGCGTACCGCGTCACCGATCAGGGGCGACTCGACCAGCACGGCGGGCGACAGGTCGTCGAAGTCGGCGCGGCCGACCGGCCTGTCGAGGACGATGCCCCCGGGGCCGAAACACCTCACCGGCTTGCCCTCGATCTCGACGGCGACCTTGCGCACCGTCGGGAACCTGGTCAGCGTGAACACGACCTGGGCCAGCCGGGCCCGCATCAAGGGGCCGCCGCCGCCGTCGAGGAAGCGGTCGGACAGGTCGACCGTCGCGAGACGGCCCTGGACGTCGACCGAGCGCAGCTCGGTACCGGACGGGACGGCGGTGGTACGGCCCCGGTGGCCCTCGAAGCGGCTGGGGCCGGACAGCAGGGCGCGTACGGCCGCGGTGGCGGTCGCCGGAGCCGTCACGGTGCGGGGGACGGCCGAGACCTTCCCGTCGTGCAGGAAGTACACCGCCGTACGGATCCTCCTGGACGACGAATGGCTCGTGGCGGCGGCCGACGGCTTCCGGGCCGCCGGCGCGGACGGTGTTCCACCGGACATGGCATCCTCCTCCCACACTTCCAGCGAACCGCTCCCCGCGGAGGTCGGAAGAGGGCCGCACAGGCCGCGTACCGGGACCCTCGGCCCCTGCCTCCGCCGACCGCGCACGGGGACCCTTGGGGGTGGATGGTTCACGAAGGGTGGACGGTTCGCGAAAGGCGGGATCCACCATGACCGTGTCGTACGAGAAGTCCGGCCACGCGGCGGTTCACCTGGCCCGTGCCGCCTCCCTCGCGCCCTCCCCGCACAACAGCCAGCCCTGGTTCTTCGTCGAGGAGGGCCACGACCACGGCTTCGAGGTGCACGCCGACGGGGGGCGGCGTCTGATGCTCAGCGACCCCGGCGGCCGGGAGATGGTCATCGCCTGCGGAGCGGCACTGTTCAACACCCGGATGGCCGTGCGCCACCTCGGCTTCCAGCCGTCCGTGGACCTGTTGCCACGGCCCGGCGACTCCGCCTTCCTGGCCCGCGTGGGCTTCGCCGTGCACGCCCCGGCCACCGCAGACGAGACACAGCTGATCGACGCCATGCCCCACCGCCACACCCACCGCGGCCCCTTCGCCTCCCTGGCCCTGCCCAGCGGCCTCCTCGACGACCTGCGCGAACACGCCCGGATCGAGGGCGCCGTCCTCCACGTCCTGGAGGAACCCGAGGAACTGGACCTGATCGCCCGCCTGGTGCGCACCGCCGAGGACGCGCACCGCGCGGACCCGGGCCGAACCTGGGAGGTCAAGCGCAGCGTCGGGCCCGACCAGGTGCCCGCCGACGCGTGCCGCTACCACCCGGACTCCACACTCCTGGCCGGTCGGGACTACCTCGACCTGGCACGCCGCTTCATCGTCCCCGCCCGCCGGCGCGGTTTCGGCACCGGCACCGTTGCTGTGCTGTCCACCCCGCGCGACGGCCGGCTGGACTGGCTGCGGGCCGGGCAGGCGCTGCAGCGTGTGCTGCTGGCCGGCGCCGCCCGTCACGTCATGGCCGCCTTCCACACCCAGCCGCTCGAACTCCCCGAGATCCGCGCCGAGTTGCGTCGGCGACTGGCCGCCGGGAACTTCCCGCAGATGGTGCTGCGGCTGGGCGTCCCGGCCCAGGTGTGGACCACCGCCCGCCGGCCGGCCTCCGAAGTCCTCGTCCGCGACGACGCGTTGGTCCGGTGGTGACGATGCCCGCGGTACGGCCCGAACGACCGGCCCGGACGCGCTGGTGGCGGCTGCGGCGCAACCCGCTCAGGCGCCCCAGCTACCTGGTCGAGGCCTGGCTGCTGCTGGCCGTCTGGACGGTGGCCCTGCTGGCGGCCGTCGTCGCGGGCGTGGGCGCGGCCGGCGCCATCGAACGGGACAGCGCCGGGCTGCGGGCCGAACGGCACTCCGTCCAGGCCGTGTTGACCAAGGACGCGGAAAGCGGCACCTCCTCCGTCGACGGCATCGGCGACGCCCGCGCCTGGGCCACCGTGCGCTGGACCGCGGCGGACGGGACACGGCGCACGGGCGTCACCCGGGTCTCGGGCGCGAGCAAGGCCGGCAGCACCACCCGGATCTGGCTGGACGCCCAGGGCCGGCTCGTGCCCGAGCCCGCGGGCGCCGGCCAGGCGCGGTTCCAGGCGGTGGTGCTGGGCACGCTGGCCGGCGTGACCGTCGCCGGAGCGGTTCTCCTCGTCGGCTCGGGGATGTGCGCCCTGCTCGACCGGCGCCGGCTGGTCCAGTGGGACACCGAGTGGGCCCGCGTCGACCGCCAGTGGGGCGGGAAGACACACTGACGCCCTCGCGAGCGGCGCGCCGAGTCCCAGCCGAGTCCCAGAAGACGTGAACCGCGCACCAAGTCTCAGCAGATGCGCGGCAGTTGCTCGCCGAGGGGCATCTCCACGATGCGACGGGCGCCCACCAGCGTCCGCAGTGTCGCCCGGCCCGACGGGCCTTCGTGCAGCACCTCCCCGATCCGGACCGCCCCCGCGCCCTCCGGCAGCGACCGCATCGCCGTCAGCGCGTCCTCGGCGGCATCCGCCTCGACGAACACCACCATGCAGCCCTCGTTCGCGACGACCAGCGGATCCAGGCCGAGCAGGTCGCACGCGGAGGCGACGGCCTCCGGTACGGGAACCGCGCTCTCCTCGATCTCGACGGCTACCGACGAGTCCCGGGCGATCTCGTTGAGCGAGGCGGCCAGCCCGCCCCGCGTGGGGTCGCGCAGCACGTGCACGGCGGCACCGAGCGGCTCCAGGGCGTGCACCAGGCGGTGCAGCGGACGGCTGTCGGAGGCGATGTCCCCCTCGAAGCCCAGGCCCTCGCGGGTGCTGAGCACGGTCGTGCCGTGCAGCCCGATCGGCCCGGAGAGCAGGACCGCGTCGCCGGGGCGGGCGTTCGCCGCCGACGGGCACAGCGGCGCGCGCCGCTGCCCGACCCCGGTGGTGTTGATGAACAGCCGGTCGGCGGCGCCGCGGCCCACGACCTTGGTGTCACCGGTGATCACGGGCACGCCCGCGTCCTGGGCCGCCTTGCCCAAGGAGGCCGTCACCGCCCGCAGTTCGGACAGCGGCAGCCCTTCTTCGATGATCAGGGAGACGGACAGCGCGAGCGGCCGGGCGCCCCGCATCGCCAGATCGTTGATGGTGCCGTGGACGGCGAGGGACCCGATGTCCCCGCCGGGGAAGAACAGGGGGCTGACGACGAAGCTGTCGGTGCTCATCACCAGGTCCGGCAGACCCGGCAGCAGCGCCGCGTCCTCCAGCGGTCCGCCGGCCCCGCCGACCGCGGGCAGCACCAGGGTGTCGAGGAGTTCCTCGGTGAGCCGGCCGCCGGCGCCGTGGCCCAGCAGCACGACCTCCTCCTCGTGCCGGGGAGTCGGGCATTCGATGGTCATGGCGTGCTCCTCGCCGAAGCGGTGCGTCCGGCCGCGTGGAAGGCGGCACACGTGCCCTCGGACGACACCATGGGCGCGCCGAGGGGATGACGGGGCGTGCAGCGGGTGCCGTACGCGGGGCAGTCGGTGGGCAGCTTGGCGCCGGTCAGGATGGCGCCCGCGATGCACTCGGGGTCCTCCACGGGCCGCAGCCCGCCCACGTCGAACCTGCGGGCGGCGTCGAACCCGGCGTAGGCGTCCGCGAGTTCGAGCCCGCTGTCGGGCAGTGCCCCGATGCCCCGCCAGGACCGGTCGGCGACCTGGAAGACCTTCCGTACGGCCTCCTGGGCGTCGGTGTTGCCCGAGCGGCGCACGGCCCGCACGTACTGGTTCTCCACCTCGAAGCGGCCCGCCTCCAGCTGCCGGACGGCCATCAGGACGCCCTCCAGCAGGTCCAGCGGCTCGAATCCGGTCACCACGATCGGCACCCGGTGGCGGGCGGCGATCGGCTCGTACTCGGTCCAGCCCATCACCGCGCACACGTGCCCGGCCGCCAGGAACGCCTGCACCTCGCAGTCGGGGTCCTCCAGCAGCGCGGTCATCGCCGGCGGCACCAGGACATGGCTGACCAGCATGGAGAAGTTGGTCAGCCCCAGCCGGGCGGCGTGCAGGACGGCCGTGGCGTTGGCGGGCGCCGTCGTCTCGAAGCCGACCGCGAGGAAGACGACCTCCCGGTCGGGGTGGGCCGCGGCCAGGCGCACGGCGTCCATCGGGGCGTACACCACCCGGACGTCGGCGCCGCGCGCCCGCAGGGACAGCAGGTCGGTCTCGCTGCCGGGCACGCGCAGCATGTCCCCGAAGCTGGTGAAGATCACGCCGGGGCGGGCGGCGACGGCCATGGCCCGGTCGAGGGTCTCCAGCGGGGTGACGCACACCGGGCAGCCCGGGCCGTGGATCATCCGCATCCCGGCGGGCAGCAGCTCGTCGATGCCCTGGCGGACGAGGGTGTGGGTCTGACCGCCGCACACCTCCATGATCCGCCAGGGCCGGGTGGCCGTGCGCCGCAGCTCCTCCAGCAGTCGCCGGGCGAGCGCGGGGTCGCGGTACTCGTCGAGGTACTTCATCGCTGCGCGAGGTCGAGCCGGATGTCCACGACGCCCTCCACGGCCCGCACCGCCCGCGCCACGATCGGCACGAGGGTACGGTCGGGCAGCACGCCGCCCAGGGTGACCACGCCGTCGGCCACTCTCACCGTCAGGGGAGTGGTGATCGGCAGCTGGCCCAGGACGCTGTGGCTGACCTCCTCGGCGATCTCCTGGTCGTCCCGCAGGAAGACCTTGAGCAGGTCGCTGCGGCTCACCACGCCCTGCAGGATGCCCACCGAGTCCACCACCGGCAGCCGCTTGACGTGCCGGCGGGCCATGATGCGGGCGGCCTCGGCGACGGTGGCGTCGGCGTGCACGGTCACCGCGGGGGTGCTCATCAGCTCGCCCGCGGTCAGCGCGGCCGCCTTCTCCCGCTCGGTGCGCTCCGCGTCCTCCTCGCCGCCGTCGCGGAACTCCTCCTTGGGCAGCAGATCCGCCTCGGAGACCACGCCGACGACCCGGCCCTCGCCCACCAGGACGGGCAGGGCGCTGACCTTCCACTGGTCGATCAGGCCGACGATCTCCTTGAAGGAGGCGTCGCGCCCGACGGCTATGACGGTCTGCGTCATCACATCGCTCACGGTGTACGGAGATTCAGGCACGGTGGCCTCCCGCGGTCGGGCCCGAGGTACGGACGACGGTCAGGTCGAGGAAGTGGGTGGAGCACGAGATGCACGGGTCGTGGTTGCGGATCGCCCGCTCGCACAGGGCCGTCAGCTCGTCGTCGTCCGGGTCGTGTTCGCCGATGGCGGCCTGGGTCATCCGGCGCAGGTCGTCCTCGATCGCGCCCTGGTTCTGGGCGGTGGGCGGCACCATCGTCGCGTCGGCGACCAGGCCCTCGGCGTCGATCTCGTAGCGGTGGTAGAGCACGCCGCGCGGGGCTTCCGTGGCGCCGTGCCCGACGCCCGCCACCGGCGGCACCTCGGTGTACGGCGACGCGGGCGGCTCGTAGCCGTCGATGATGCGCAGCGCCTCGCCGACGGCGTACACCACCTCGACCGCCCGCACCAGAATGGACCGGAACGGGTTGCGGCACACCGCGCCCTCGCGCGGGTCGCCGAGCCCCGCCGCCACGGCCGCCTCCAGCGCCACCGGCGACAGCAGGGAGCCGCTGACCGCGAACCGGGCCAGCGAGCCCGTCAGGTGCAGCCGTCCGTCGAGCCGCGAGTGCAGGGCGGTGGAGTGGGCCACATGGGTCTCGGTGACATGCTCGGTGAACTCCCGCACCGGGAAGGAGCCTCGGCTTCCGTCGGCGCGCAGCACGGTCGGCGTGCCGCCCTCGATCGCGTACGTGTCCGCCGCGGCCAGCGCCAGCAGGTCCGCGTCGGTGCGCGCCTCGGGGAAGTCGAAGCCCGCCACCCAGCGCACGGTCTCCCACGCGTCGTCCAGTGCCTGTTTCAACTGCTCGCGCAGCGGCCGCAGTTCGGCGCGGGCCGGGACACGGTGGAAGCCGCCCAGCCGCACGTTGATCGGGTGCACGGCGCGGCCGCCGACCAGCTCCATGATGTCGTTGCCGGCCTTCTTCAGCCGCAGCCCCCGCTCCACCTCGGCCCGGTGCGTCCGGGCGAGGTCGATCGCGCTGGGGCGGCCCAGGAAGTCCGGTGCGTGCAGCAGATAGATGTGCAGGGCCTGGCTCTCGATCCACTCGCCGCAGTACAGCAGCCGGCGCAGATCCCGGATCACCGGGTCCACCTCGACCCCGCAGGCGTCCTCGATCGCCGCGCAGGCACTCATCTGGTAGGCCACCGGGCAGATCCCGCACACCCGGGCCGTGATGTCGGGCGGCTCGGTGTAGGACCGGCCGCGCAGGAACGCCTCGAAGAAGCGCGGCGGCTCGTAGATCTCCAGCCGCGCCTCGGTGACCGTGCGGTCGTGTACGTGCAGGCGCAGTGCGCCCTCGCCCTCGACCCGGGACAGCGAGCCGACGTGCAGGACACGGGATCCGCGGTGCGTCACTTGCCCAACTCCTTTTCGAACGCGGGGGCGTTGAAGGTGTGCAGGAAGCGCACCACGGCGTCCTCGTCCATACCGTCACGGCGCAGCACGGGGATCAGCGCGGGCAGGTTCACCGAGCCGGAGGGCCCGAAGCAGCCGAAGCAGCCGCGGTGGTAGGCCGGGCACAGTGCCCCGCAGCCGGCGTGCGTGACCGGGCCCAGACAGGGCGTGCCGTGCGCCACGGTCACGCAGACCGTGCCGCGCCGCTTGCACTCGAAGCACACGCTGTGGTCGGGGACGTCCGGCTTGCGGCCGGCCAGGAACGCGGTCAGCACCTCGATGAGCTGGCGCCGGTCGATCGGACAGCCGCGCAGCTCGAAGTCGACGTCCACATGGGCCGAGACCGGCGTGGAGGTGGCGAGCGTCTCGATGTACTCCGGGTGCGCGTAGACGGTGCGCCGGAACTCGTCGACGTCCGCGAAGTTGCGCAGGGCCTGGATGCCGCCCGCGGTCGCGCACGCCCCGATGGTCACCAGGTGCCGGGAGGCGGCCCGGATCTGCCGGATGCGCTCGGCGTCGGCGGGCGTGGTGACCGAGCCCTCGACCAGGGACAGGTCGTAGGGTCCGGGCTGCACCGCGCTGGAGGCCTCCAGGAAGTGCGCGATCTCCACCTCGCCGGCCAGCGCGAGGAGTTCGTCCTCGCAGTCCAGCAGGGTGAGCTGGCAGCCGTCGCAGGAGGCCAGCTTGAACACCGCGAGTTTCGGTGCCATCTCACAACTCCCTTACCGAAAGCAGGGGTTCGGCGCGGCCCCAGTCCACGACGGGGCCCTCCTGGCACACCAGCACGGGCCCCAGCTGGCAGTGCCCGCAGTGCCCGGTCGCGCAGCGCATGTTGCGCTCCAGCGAGACCTGCACACGGTCGTGGGGCACTCCGTGCTGGATCAGTTCGCGTGCGGTGGCCCGGATCATCGGCTCGGGCCCGCACACGAACGCCGTCGTCTCCTCCGGCTCGAAGTGCGCCCGCCCCAGCAGCTGGGTGACCACGCCGACGTCCCCGCGCCAGTCCGGCTCGGGCTGGTCCACCGTCACCCCGGTGTAGGCCGTGGCCCAGCTCGCCACCTCGGCGCGGGCGATCAGGTCGCTCGGGGTGCGCGCCCCGATCAGGACGTTGATGCGCCGGTACGCCTCCGGCTCGGCCAGCGCGCCCAGGATCAGCGGGCGCAGCGGGGCGAAGCCGATGCCGCCCGCCACGATCACCACGTCCCGCCCGCGCGCCCGCTCCAGCTCCCAGCTGCTGCCGTACGGTCCGCGGATGCCGACGACGTCGCCGACCCGGGCCGTGCACAAGCCGTCGGAGACCGCGCCGACCGACCGCACGGTGTGCGCGAGTCCGCCCGTGGCCTGCACCGAGCTCACCGACACCGGGATCTCGCCGCGGCCGAAGGCGTGGACCATCGCGAACTGTCCCGGCAGGAAGTCCGGGAGCGGGCGGCCGACCGGCTCGAACCGCAGCGTGACCGTGTCCGCGGTCTCCGGGCGGCGGGCGACCACGCGATGGGGGACCGGCACGGCGGTCATCGCTCTTCCTTCGTCTCGTAGATGCCGTAGAGGTCCACCAGCCGGGCGCGCGCCGCGTTGAGCCGGTGGGCCAGCACCCGGCCCACCCAGTGCTCGACCGCGCGCCCGAACTCGGCGTCGTTCAGGCACATCAGACGGACGGCGACCGCGTCGAACTCGTAGGCCCGCACCGAGGTCACCGCTCCGGCTCCGAGCTGCCACACGAACGGCTCGTACATCCAGGACCAGCCGACGAGGTCGCCCACCCCGATCGTCTCGATGACGGGCGGCCGGCGGCCCGGCACGTGCATGTCGAGGGCGACCGTCCCACTGCGGACGATCCAGAAGCGGTTGGCGTGCGCGCCTTCCTCGAACAGGCGGGCGCCCTGCGGGAAGTCGGCCTCACGGCCGACGCGCAGCAGCCGCTCGCGGTGCTCGGCGGGCAGGGCGTGGTTCATGCGCAGGGCGATCGAGGGGGGCATCAGTCGGTCTCCGTTTCGAGTTCGGCCTTGAGCGCGGCCACTTCCTCGGTGATGTCGATGCCGACCGGGCACCAGGCGATGCAGCGCCCGCAGCCCACGCAGCCCGAGGTGTCGAACTGGTCGTGCCAGGTGGACAGTTTGTGAGTGAGCCACTGCCGGTACCGGCTGCGGGCCGAACGGCGTACCGGCCCGCCGTGCAGATAGGAGAAGTCCAGGTCGAAGCAGGAGTCCCAGCGCTGCCAGCGCTCGGTGTGGTCACCGGTCAGGTCGGTGACCTCCTCCGTGGTGGTGCAGAAGCAGGTCGGGCACACCATCGTGCAGTTGCCGCAGGTCAGACAGCGCTCGGCGACGTCGTTCCAGCGCTCGGCGTCCAGACTCGAACCCATCAGCGTCCTGAGGTCGACCGGTGGCAGCGAGCGCCCCATACGGTCCCGGGCGCCGTCCACCGAGGCACGGGCGGTGTCCTCGGTGACCGGGTCGGCCGCGCGATGCGGCACCCGCGCCAGCAACTCGGCACCCGCCTCGCTGCCGACGCGCACCAGGAACCGGTGCCCCTGCTCGTCCACGACCTCCGTCAGCGCCAGGTCGTACCCGGGGTCGGCGGCGGGCCCGCCGCCCATGGAGACGCAGAAGCAGGTGGCGCCGGGGTCGGTGCACTCGGCGGCGATCAGCAGCGCCCCGGACCGGCGCCTGCCGTAGCCGGAGTCCTCGTACCGTCCGCCGGCCAGCACCCGGTCCTGGATGGCGATCGCCCGCAGATCACAGGGCCGCACGCCGAGGAAGGCGTACGACGGGTCGTCCGGCTCCTCGGCGCTGAAGGTGACCTCGCCGTCCGGCTTCCGGTCGGCGCTCCACAGCCGCTCCCGCGCCGGGTGCAGGAAGTTCTTCCAGGACTGCGGGCCCGCGCTGTGCGCGAAGGCGGCGCCGTCCTCCCGCCGCACCAGCCGGTACCGCCCGGCCTCCAGCTCCACTCCCCAGCCGAAGGGCAGCGCGTCCGCGGAGTCCAGCTCCGCCAGCACGACCGCCCCGTCACGGACAGTCGGCCCGACGACGGTCCGCCCTTGTGCCACCAGTGCCGCGACCAACGCGTCGAGGCCCTCCCGGTCGAGCACGGCCGGCGCTGCGGTGGCGGTCATGACGGTCCTCCTCGTCGAAAGGCGGTCGTACGAATCCACTTTCAGGTTGTGTCGTGGGGCAGGCCAGTGGCAGGGGCCGACCGGCCCTCCCGCACGAGCCGACCGGGCACTCGACCCGGGACGGCCCGAACCGGTCTACGGCAGCGGTTCGCCCAGTTCGCTCTCGACCGCTCCCGCCATCGCCCGCAGCACGTCCAGCGTCCGCCGGGCCTCCTCCTCGTCGACCGTCGTGATGGCGAAACCGACGTGCACGATGACGTACGCGCCCACGTCGGCGTCCGGCGTGCAGCTCAGACAGACCTCACGGCGCACACCCCCGAAGTCCACCGTCGCCATCCGCAGTCCTGCGTCGTCGTGCACCTCCACGACCCGCCCCGGAATCCCCAGGCACATCAGTCCTCATCCCTTCGCACCGAGCCGCGCCGCCGCGACCGCCGCCTGTCCGTAACTGATCCCGCCGTCCCCGACCGGCACCTCACCGCCGACCAGCACCCGCAGCCCCTGCGCGTGCAGGCGCCGCTTCACCTCGGTCAGCAGCCGGCGGTTGACGAAGCAACCGCCGCCCAGACACACCGTGTGCGGCGCGCCGTCGGCCACCGCCTGGGCGACCAGCTCCGCGGTGACGATCCCGAGCGTCAGATGGAAGGCCGCGGCCAGGGCCTCCACCGTTTCCCCGTCGAGCCGCCGCCGCAGCAGGTCCGCGACGGTCGGCGTGGGGTCGTACACCCACAGGCCCTGCGCCCGCACGACCCGATGGGCCAGCGGCACCGCGTGCAGATCGCCCGCCGCCGTCTCCAGCAGGACGGCCGCCTCGCCCTCGTATCCGGTCCGGTCGCACAGTCCGAGCAGGGAGGCGACCGCGTCGAAGAGCCGTCCCGCGCTGGACGCGCGCGGGCAGTTGACGTTCCGGGCGACCATGACCCGTACCGCGGTCGCCTCGGCCGGGTCGAGCCGTTCGGTGAAGGGCCGGGTGAGCCAGGGGTACGGCCGCGGGGAACCCAGCGTCTCCGCGCCGAGCAGCAGCCCGAGGGCCGTACGGGAGGGGTGGCGCACCGCCGAGTCGCCGCCGGGCAGGGGCGCGGTCGCGAACCGGCCGACGCGGCGGAAGCCGCTGAGCCCGGCGACGAGGATCTCGCCGCCCCACAGGGTTCCGTCGTCGCCGAGCCCCAGCCCGTCGTAGGCCACCCCGATGAACGGGCCCCGCACCCCGTGCTCGGCCGCGCACGCGGCGACGTGCGCGTGGTGGTGCTGCACCGCCATCCGCGGCACCGGCTGCGCCTTGGCCCAGCGGGTCGACAGATAGCCGGGGTGCAGGTCGTGCGCGAGGACGGCGGGTTCGATGCCGGTCAGCCGCTTGAGATGTTCGTACGACGCCACGAACGCGTCGTGGGTTGTGACGTCCGCCAGGTCGCCGGTGTGCGGCCCCAGATGGGCGCGGCCGTCGGCGGCGAGCGTGAACGTGTGCTTGAGCTGGGCGCCCACCCCGGCGACCGGCCGCTGTGCGCGCAGCGGCAGGGGAGCGGGGGCGAGGCCGCGAGCGCGGCGGACGGTGATCCGGGTCCGTCCGGCGAACTGCACGACGGAGTCGTCGTAGCGGGAGCGGATGGACCGGTCGTGGGTGAGGAAGCCGTCGGCGACACCGGCGAGCGCGTGCCGTGCCTCGGCGTCGTCGATGGAGAGGGGCTCGTCGCTGAGGTTGCCGCTGGTGACCACGAGCGGGCGGGCGAGTTCGTCCAGCAGGAGGTGGTGCAGACCGGTCGTGGGCAGGAACAGGCCGACGCGGGTCAGGCCCGGGTGCACCTCGGCGGCCAGCGGGGGAGCGCCGTGCCACCTGCGCCGGGCCAGCAGGACCACGGGGCGTTCCGGGGAGGTCAGCGCGGCCTGTTCGGTGGCGCCGGCGCGGGCCAGCCGGTCCGCCGCGGGAAGGTCGGCGACCATCACGGCGAAGGGCTTCGTGGGACGGCGCTTGCGCCGCCGCAGCTCCGCGACGGCCGCCGGCTCGCCCGCGTCGCACACCAGTTGGTAGCCGCCCAGGCCCTTCAGCGCGACGATCCCGCCGTCGGCGACCGTCTTCACGGCCGCCCGCAGCGCCTCCTCGCCGCGCAGCTCGTCCCAGGCCAGCCGCGGCCCGCAGACCGGGCAGGCGACGGGCTCGGCGTGGAAGCGGCGGTCGGCCGGGTCGGCGTACTCCGCGGCGCAGTCCGCGCACAGCGGGAAGTGCCGCATGGTGGTGCGGACCCGGTCGTAGGGCAGGTCCTCGATGATCGAGGCCCGCGGGCCGCAGTCCGTGCAGTTGATGAAGGGGTAGCGGTGCCGGCGGTCGGCCGGGTCGCGCAGCTCGCGCAGACAGGCGTCGCAGATCGCCGCGTCCGGGGGGATCTCGCGGGACGCGGCGTCCGGGGCGCCGGGCGGACTGTGCCGGACCAGGAAACCCGCGGGGAGATACGTCCGCACATCGTCGCTCAGCCGGATGCGGCGCACCCGGGCCAGGGCCGGGGCGTCGGTGCGCAGGCGGGCGGCGAACTCCTCGATGTCCCGGGGCGGGCCGGCGACCTCGCCCTCCACGTGCCCGTTGACGTTGGCCACCCAGCCGTCCAGGCCCAGCGCGGACGCGGTGCGGTACACGAACGGCCGGTAGCCGACGCCCTGGACGATGCCCTCCACCTGGAAGCGCCGTACGGTCATGACCGGCTCCTGGCCGTGATCTCGTCCTCGACCGCCGCCACGAGGGGCTCCACGGCGGCCGCGACGGCGGCGGACAGGCCGGTGCCGAAGTCGCTGTCGGCGCCCTCGACGGCGTAGACGACGAGATGTTCCGGCAACAGGCCGAGGACGCGGGCCAGTTCGACGGCCTCGCCCAGTCCCAGCCCGTGCGAGCTGGTGGCGGACGGCGGCGCGATGTGCCCGGCGTCGAGTTCGAGGCGGTGCACGCGGCCGGGGGTGCCGGGGTGGGCGTGCGCGGCGTCCACGACCACGGCGAGCCCGGCGCCCTCCCACAGGCCGATCAGCCTGCCGGGGTCGCCGTCGCAGGTGGCGAACACCGTGCCGGCGGGCAGCGGACGGTCCCCGGCCCGCTCCTTCAGACGCGCGACCACGGCCCAGCCCACGCCGTCGTCGCGCCGGAACTCGTTGCCGACGCCGATCACGGCGATACCCGTGCGTGTCCTCATGCCCTCACGGTGGTTCGCCGACCCCGGACCCCGCATGGGCCGAACGGACCCGTGCACCGGGCCGACCCTCCCCACCATGCGAACCTCCCCCCAGCGAGTCACCCGGCAGCGACGACGACCACGCACCGCACCGGCGCCCGTCCCGCACTCGCCGCGGTCCTGCGGGCCACCACGGCGACCGGGCACCCGCCGCGGTCATCCGGCCACCACGGCGACCGGGCACCGGGTCGTCGCGAGTACCGCGGATGCCGTGCGGCCCGTGCGGTGGCCCAGGACCAGGAGGCCGGCGGTCGTGGAGGCGTGGGAGAGGGCCTGGGGCGGCGGGAAGGACAGGACGTCCTGCTGGACCTCGACGTCCGGGTATCGCGCCCGCCATGGCCGAAGCGCGTCCGACAGCACCTGCACCTCCTGGTCCTCCCAGGTCGCACGGTCCTCCTCGGGCACGGCGAAGGGCGTCTCGGCGGCCTCGGCGGGCAGCGTCCAGGCGTGCACCGCGCGCAGCGCCGCCCCGCGCAGCCGCGCCGCCTCGAAGGCGAAGCCGATCGCCTCGTCCGCCGGGTCCCGGCCGTCGACGCCGACCGCCACCCGGTCGGGCAGCCGCGCCGGCGGGTCCGGCACGAAGACGACGGGCCGGCCGGACACCGCGGCCACCGCCCCGCGCGCGTCCGCCGCGGGTGAGGGCCGTACCAGCAACTCCACGTCCCGGCCCGCCCGGTGCGGCTCGGCGAGATCGCCCGAAGACAGCGTCAGCCCGCGCAGCCGCGCCTCCCGCTCGGCCCACGCCACCGCGGCCCGGCCCGCCGCGGAACCGTCGTCACCCGCGACGACCACTCGCCCCATGCCGCATCCCCTTCCGCCCGTTCGACCCCCACCGTGCCCGCCGGACGCCGCCCGCGACAGAGGGCCGAACGGTCCCCGCTCGAAGACCCGGCGGCCCATATCGCCGCCCCGGGCGCGGGACGACGCTGGGACCGAGGAGCAGACCGAGCGCTGGAGGTGCGCACATGCTTCCGCCCGTCATCGCCGGAGTCGACGGCTCCGCAGAGAGTCTCGCCGCCGCCGAGTGGGCCGCCCGGGAGGCGGCCCGCCGAGACCGGCCGCTGCGGCTCGTGCACGCCTGGAACTGGCATCCCCGCCAGGGCGAGGGCGAGCCGGCCACGGCCGCCGAGCGTTTCCTGGCCCGCCGCGCCCTGCGTGCGGCCGAGGAACGCGTCCACCGTGTCAGCCCGAACGTCAAGGTCGAGGACGAACAGGTCGAGGGACCCGCGACGGCCGCCCTGTTGAAGGCCGCCGAAGAAGCCGACCTGCTCGTGCTGGGCTCGCGTGGCCTCAGCGGCTTCACCGGATTCCTGGTCGGCTCGGTCGCCCTCGGAGTGGTGGGGCGGGCCCGCGGGCCCGTCGTCCTGGTCCGGGCGGACGAGGAAGCCGCGGACGAGCACCTTCCGGCGGCCGACGGCAGCGCGTCCGAGGACACCGGATACCGCGACGTCGTCCTCGCCATCGACCTGAACGACCCCTGCGACGAGGTGATCGAGTTCGCCTTCGAGGAGGCCCGGATGCGCGGTGCGCGTCTGAAGGCCGTCCACGCCTGGCAACAGCCCTCCGCGATCGGCCTCGGCCCCGGAGACCTCGGACTGGTCGCCGAGTCCGAGCGGCCCGGGGAGTGGCTCGGCTTCCTCGGCGCCGTGCTCCACGTGTGGCGCGAGAAGTATCCCGAGGTCGAGGTCGTCGAGACCGTGACCGAGGGCCGCCCGCAGTCCGTGCTGGTCCGCGCCGCCTCCGGAGCGAGCCTGCTGGTCGTCGGCCGCCGCACCACCGAACACCCGACGGTCCCGCGCACCGGCCCCGTCGCCCATGCCGCCATCCACCACGTCGGCTGCCCCGTGGCCGTCGTCCCTCACGCCTGAGAGGCCTCTTCAATGAGCACGCCCGTGAAGTACGTGTACCGATTCGCAGAGGGCGGCCGCGACATGGCCGACCTGCTCGGCGGCAAGGGCGCCGGACTCGCCGAGATGACCCGGATCGGTCTGCCCGTCCCGCCCGGATTCACCGTGACCACCGAGGCCTGCAAGGTCTACCTCAAGACCGGCGAGGAGCCGCCCGAGCTCGGCGTCGAGGCCGCCCAGGCGCTCGCCGGCCTGGAGCAGGCGATGGGCCGCAGCCTCGGCGCGGCCGACGACCCCCTGCTGGTGTCCGTACGCTCCGGTGCCCGCTTCTCCATGCCCGGCATGATGGACACCATCCTCGACATCGGGCTCAACGACCGCTCCGTCGACGGCCTCGCCCAGGCCTCCGGACAGGAGAGGTTCGCCTGGGACTCCTACCGGCGGCTCATCCAGATGTTCGGCCACACCGTGATGGGCGTGGACGGAGACCTCTTCGAGGAGGCCATGGCCGCACACAAGAAGAAGGACGACCACGACCTCGACACCGCCGATCTCAAGCGGCTCACCGAGGAGTTCAAGGCCATCATCCGCAAGGAGACCGGCGAGGAGTTCCCGCAGGACCCGGCCGACCAGCTCTCCCGCGCCATCCGCGCGGTCTTCGAGTCCTGGAACACCGAGCGCGCCCGCGTCTACCGCCACCGCGAACACATCCCCGAGGACCTCGGCACCGCCGTCAACGTCCAGGCGATGGTCTTCGGCAACCTCGGCTCCGACTCCGGCACGGGCGTCGCCTTCACCCGCGACCCCGCCACCGGTGAACGCGGCCGGTACGGCGACTACCTGCCCGACGCCCAGGGCGAGGACGTCGTCGCCGGCGTGCGCGACGCGCTGCCGCTGAGCGAGCTCAGGACGCTCGACCCGCGCGCCTACGACGAACTGGGCGACCACCTGCACACCCTGGAGAACCACTACCGCGACCTGTGCGACGTGGAGTTCACCGTGGAGCGCGGCAAGCTGTGGGTCCTGCAGACCCGCGTCGGCAAGCGCACCGCCGAGGCCGCCTTCCGCATCGCCCACGACCTGCGCGAGGAGGAGACCATCACCGCCGACGAGGCCCTGGTCCGCGTCGACGGCGCCGAGCTGACCCGGCTGATGTTCCCCCGCTTCGACGTCAAGTCCACCGACCGGCCGCTGGCCCACGGCGTCCCCGCCTCGCCCGGCGCCGCGGTGGGAGCCGTCGTCTTCGACTCCGCCGAGGCCGTACGCCGTGCCGCGGCCGGCGAGCACGTGGTCCTGGTCCGCCGGGAGACCACCCCCGACGACCTGCCCGGCATGATCGCCGCCGAGGCGGTGCTGACCAGCCGGGGTGGCAAGACCAGCCACGCCGCCGTGGTCGCCCGCGGCATGGGCAAGGTCTGCGTGTGCGGCGCCGAGGAGCTGACCGTCGACACGACGGCCCGCCAGTTCACCACCGCGTCCGGCACCGTTGTCCGCGAGGGCGACGTCGTCTCCGTCGACGGCACCGCGGGCACCGTCCACCTCGGCGCCCTGCCGCTGACCGCGTCCGAGGTCGGACGCGCGCTGGAGACCGCCACCGCCTCCGACACGCTCACCGACGCGGTCCTGGGCGCCCTCGCCCACGCCGACTCGGTGCGCCGCCTGGAGGTCCGCGCCAACGCCGACACGCCCGAGGACGCCGTCCGCGCCCGTGCGCTCGGCGCGCAGGGCATCGGCCTGTGCCGTACCGAGCACATGTTCCTCGGTGAGCGCAGGGCACTGGTCGAGGCGATGATCCTGGCCCGCGACGACTCCGCGCGCGAGCGGGCGCTCGACGCCCTGCTGCCGCTGCAGCGGGCCGACTTCACCGCCATCCTTCAGGCGATGGACGGGCTGCCGGTGACGATCCGGCTGATCGACCCGCCGCTGCACGAGTTCCTGCCCGACCGCACGGAGCTCGCCGTCCGCCTCGCCCGCACCGAGCACCCGGACGAGCACGACCTCGAGTTGCTCGCGGCCGTCGAGCGGATGCACGAGCAGAACCCGATGCTGGGTCTGCGCGGCGTCCGCCTGGGCCTGGCCGTGCCCGGTCTGATGGCCATGCAGGTGCGGGCCATCGCCGAGGCCGTGGCCCAGCGGCTGCGGGACGGCGGCACCCCGCGGGCCGAGGTCATGATCCCGCTGGTCGGCACGGTCGAGGAGCTGCGGCTGGCCCGCGACGAGGCGGAGACCGTGCTCGGCGAGGTGGAGACGGAGACCGGTCTGACCCTCGACTGCCCGATCGGCACGATGATCGAGCTGCCGCGCGCCGCGCTCACCGCGGGCCGCATCGCCGAGGTCGCCGACTTCTTCTCCTTCGGCACCAACGACCTCACCCAGACCACCTGGGGCCTGTCCCGGGACGACGCGGAGGCGTCCTTCTTCCCCCTGTACATCGACAAGGGCGTCTTCTCGGTGTCGCCCTTCGAGACGATCGACCAGGAGGGCGTCGGACGGCTGGTGGAGATGGCCGTCGAGGCCGGCCGTGCCGTCAACCCCCGTCTGGAGACGGGTGTGTGCGGCGAGCACGGCGGTGACCCCGACTCGATCCACTTCTTCCACCGCGCGGGTCTGGACTACGTCTCCTGCTCGCCCTTCCGGATTCCGGCGGCCCGGCTGGAGGCGGGACGCGCGGCGCTGATGGAGACCACCGGCACGAGTGACAGCAGGTGAGAGACCCCGGGGACGGTGAGTGGGCTCGCCGTCCCCGGGTGCCCGTCGGCGCATGGCGGTGGACAGGAGGACGGCGCGGCCGCGCCGGGCGCCGGTGCGGCCGCGCACGCGCTCGTCCCTGGGGCGGGCGCTGCTGCGTTGGGCGACCACGACCGATCACAAGGTCATCGGCAATCCGGACCTCACGACCGTATCCGGCGAAGCTTCGGCCCGGGCCAGCACGAACAGGGTCATGCCGATCAGCCAGTTGACCTCGCGGGGCCGGCGGAACGCGCCCGTGGAGAAGACCCGCAGCAGGTGCACGGCGATCGCCGCCACGAACACCAGCGCCGCCCAGTGGTGCAGTTGGCGGATCGGCAGACCGCCCCGCACGTCGAAACCGATGTCGAGGGTGGAGCGGTACGCCTCCGACATGCGCACCCCGTCCAGCGGCCGGTACGAGCCGCCGTAGACCGGTCGGCGTGTGAGCGTTCGTAGGTCAGCAGCGCAGCGGCAGGGTGTTGCGGGCGGAGTCGGTCATGGCTCTCGCTTCCTCTCGCGATGACGGTGGGAGGGCGCGGGCTCAGTGGCCGCCCGAACTCCCGCTGCCGAACGACCCGCTGTTCCCCCCGGTCCAGCGCGGCCGATCCTGCGAAGCGGCGGCCCGGGTCGGGGAGTTGCCGTGCCCCGGCAGCTCGTGCGGGGTCAGCCGCTGGTCGGAGCGGGGCACCTCGTCGGGCTCGCGGGCCTCCCGGACCTCGCGGACCGGACCCCCCTCCGGCAGCCGGGGCTGGTCCTCCGGGCTCGGCGGACCGGGCTCCCGGCGCCGAATGCGTGAGCCCAGCAGGAAGGCCCCCAGCAGCAGGGCCACGAGAACCACACCGGCCGCGATGAGGCCCATCGCGGAGGCGCTGCTTGCGGCGATGACCATCGATGCGCTGTTCATGGGCCGCGAGTACCCCGCGCCCGGGGCGTGAACCGGCCCGGCGCCGTGGGTGGCGCGAACGGCACGGCCCGCGGCGACACCGTGTTTGGCGGCGCGAGCCGCGGCTACCCGAACCGGGTGACTTCGACAACGACCCAGCAGGAGCTCTTCCAGTTCCTGGAGGACCGCTTCGCGTGCGCCCAGGCGTGCACGGAGTGCGCACGCGCGTGTGCGCTGCGCGCGAGCCTCGTGGACCCGGACGGCACGGAGGAGCAGGAACTCGTACGACGCAAGGGCATCATGTGCGCGGAGGTGTGCGACGCGACCTGTCGTGTGCTCTCCGAGCAGAACCGCATGGACGAGGCGGGCATCCGCATCCAGGTGGAGTGGTGCCGCACGGTGTGCCTGGAGGCCGCGCACGCCTTCGACCGGCTGGCGGGCACCGAGGACGGCGCGAAGGCCTGCCGGGAGTGCGCGCAGGCCTGCACGGACTTCCTCGCCACCCTGAACTGACCTTCCGCCCGGCTCATTCCGCACCATCGGGCACCTTCGCCATTCCCAATTACTGGAACACGTTCTACGGTGTGCGCCGTCAGGACCGGCCTGGGATGCCTGGAGGCGCCGTGCACCTCGAATACACGCCCGAGCAGCAGCGGCTGCGTGCCGAACTGCGCGACTACTTCGCCGAGCTGGTACCGGACAACGCCTACGCCCGCCACGCCGACCCGGCCGCGCAGAAACGCTTCTACCGCGAGACCGTCCGCCGCCTCGGCACCGACGGCTGGCTCGGCGTGGGCTGGCCCGAGGAGTACGGCGGCCGCGGTCTGACGGCGATGGAGCAGTTCATCTTCTTCGACGAGGCCGCCCAGGCCGGCGTCCCGCTGCCCCTCATGGCGCTCAACACCGTCGGCCCCACGATCATGCGGTACGGCACGGACGAGCAGAAGGCGTACTTCCTGCCCAGGATCCTCTCCGGCGAGATCGACTTCGCCATCGGCTACAGCGAGCCCGACGCGGGAACCGACCTCGCGTCGCTGAAGACCCGCGCGGTGCGCGACGGCGACGAGTACGTCGTCAATGGGCAGAAGATCTGGACCACCAACGGCGACACCGCCGACTGGGTGTGGCTCGCCACCCGCACCGACCCGGACGCCGCGCCCCACAAGGGCATCACCATGCTCCTCGTCCCCACCACCGATCCCGGGTACTCCTGCACCGTCATCACCACCCTCGCCTCCCACGACACCACCGCCAGCTACTACGAGAACGTCCGCGTCCCCCTCTCCCGCCGGGTCGGCGCCGAGAACGAGGGCTGGCGGCTGATCACCAACCAGCTCAACCACGAACGCGTCACCCTGGCCGCCCACGGCACCATGGCCATCCGCGCCCTGCACGACGTGCAGCGCTGGGCCATGGAGACCAAACTCGCCGACGGCCGCCGCGTCGTCGACCTGCCCTGGGTGCGCCGCCTCCTGGCCCGGACCCACACCCGGCTCGACGCGATGAAACTCCTCAACTGGCAGATGGTGCACGCCGTCCAGAACGGCACCCTCACCCCGCAGGACGCCTCCGCGGTGAAGGTCTACGGCTCCGAGGCCCGCCGGGACGCCTACGCCTGGCTGATGGAGATCGTCGCCGCGGCGGGCGCCCTGAAGGAGGGCTCCGCCGGCGCGGTGATCCACGGCGAACTGGAACGCGGCTACCGCTCGGCGGTCATCTTCACCTTCGGCGGCGGCAACAACGAGATCCAGCGGGAGATCATCTCCTGGATCGGCCTGGGGATGCCGCGGGTGCGGCGTTAGCCTGCGGGCATGGGTGATCCCGGGCTGTTCACACCGAACTCCGTGACCTGGCAGATGCACGGCGACCCGATGATGTGGGTCGCCGGCATCCGCGCGCTCTACCTCCAGGCCCTGCATCCGCGCGCGGTGCGCGGCGTCATGCAGAACTCCGACTTCCGCAAGGACGCCTGGGGGCGGCTGATGCGGACCGCCGACTTCGTGGGCACCACGACCTACGGCACCACCGAGGCGGCCGAGCGGGCGGGCGTCCGAGTCCGCAAGATCCACCGCATGCTGTCGGCCGTCGACCCCGGCACCGGGGAGCGGTACGGCGTCGACGAACCCGAACTGCTGCTGTGGGTGCACTGCGCCGAGATCGACTCCTATCTGCAGGTCCTGCGCCGCTCCGGGTTCCGCCTCACCGACGCCGAGGCCGACCGCTACATCGGCGAACACCGCGTCAGCGCCCGGCTGGTGGGCCTCGACCCGGACGCCGTACCCGCGAACCAGGCGGAGATGAACGCCTACTTCGACAAGATCCGCCCCGAACTCGCCGTCGGACCCGAGGCACGCGAGGTGGACGACTTCCTGCTCCGCCCGCCGACGCATCCCCTCCTGGTCCCGGCGCGCGAGGTGCTGTGGCGGCGCGTGGCACACCTGGCGTACGCCGCCCTGCCGCCGTACGCCCACGAGCTGTACGGCAGACCGGCACCGAAACCCGCGACCGTCACCCTGCGACTGCGTGCCACGGGCAAACTGCTGCGCTGCGTCCCCGCACGTGTGCACTGGCAACTGCCGCCCAAGCACATCCCGCGGGCGATGGCCCGGCTCGGCCCCGGCTCGCGCCCGGCACCGTACAAACTCGGACGATAGGTCGCCATACTGGACGAGCCAGGGGCGGGCGGGACGAAGAGGTACGGGGGCGGTCGCGGACGATGGGGGACAGCAGGCTGATCCAGGGCCGGTACCGGCTGCTCGACCTGATCGGGCGGGGCGGTATGGGCGAGGTGTGGCGGGCCAGGGACGAGTCGCTCGGCCGGCATGTCGCCGTGAAGTGCCTCAAGCCCCTCGGCCCCCACCACGACCAGGCCTTCACCAGAGTGCTGCGGGAGCGGTTCCGCCGCGAGGCCCGGGTGGCCGCCGCCCTCCAGCACCGCGGGGTGACCGTCGTCCACGACTTCGGCGAGACCGACGGCATCCTCTTCCTGGTGATGGAGCTGCTCGAGGGCCGCAACCTCAGTCAGCTGCTGGAGGACAACAAGCACCACCCGCTGCCCGTCCCCGACGTCGTCGACATCGCCGACCAGGTCGCCTCCGCCCTCGCCTACACCCACAAGCAGGGCATCGTGCACCGCGACCTGAAACCCGCCAACATCGTGCGGCTCACCGACGGCACGGTGAAGATCTGCGACTTCGGCATCGCCCGCCTCGGCCACGACATCGGCTTCACCTCCCGGCTGACCGGCACCGGCGTAGCGATGGGCACCCCGCACTACATGTCCCCGGAGCAGATCGGCGGCTCCGAGGTGGACCAGCGCAGCGATCTGTACTCGCTGGGCTGCGTCCTGTACGAGATCGCCACCGGAGTCCCGCCCTTCGACCTCGACGACCCCTGGGCGATCCTCGTCGGTCACCGCGACACCCCGCCCCGGCCGCCGCGCAGCCATCGCGCCGAGCTGCCCGAGTATCTCGA
Source organism: Streptomyces sp. C1-1 (assembly GCF_050214755.1). Taxonomy (NCBI): domain Bacteria; kingdom Bacillati; phylum Actinomycetota; class Actinomycetes; order Kitasatosporales; family Streptomycetaceae; genus Streptomyces; species Streptomyces sp. C1-1. Next base: position 9,141,552 of record NZ_CP189826.1, read on the forward strand.
GAGGATCATCCTGGACCTCCTGGCCAAGCGGCCGGAACAGCGCCCACCGGACGCCCGGGAGCTGGGCCGCCGTCTCGGTCTGGGGCGTACGGCACCGGCGTACGTGCCCACCGTCGTGACCCCGCAACCGGTCCTCCACCCGCCCGGGCAGCGGCCCGCGGGCACGCCCCGCCTGCCGTCGTGGACGCACGGCATGACCACGGGCCACAAGGCCACCGGCGCCGGCCCGGACGCCACCCCGCCGGACACCGGCGCCGGGCTGACCGGCGAGTGGACCCCGCGCCCCGCCTCGGCGCAGCCCGGCGAGACCGCGCCGGAGCCTTCACCGCAGACACTCACCGCCCTGGCCGGACGGCACAACGCCGGGCTGGCCCTGGCCCGGTCGGGCCGCTGGGCGGAGGCCGGGGAGGTACACCGCGCGGTGGCCGCCGAACGCTCGCGGCTGCTCGGCCCCGAGCACCCCGACACCCTCGCCAGCCGCTATGAGGTCGCCTTGACCCTCAGCCGCACCGGCCACGCGGCCGACGCCCTGCGGGAGTACAAGTTCGTGGCCGCCGCGAGAACGCGGGCCCTGGGCGCCGACCACCCCGACACGCTGGCCGCCCGCCAGGAAATGGCCTATGTGCTGGGCCAGTTGGGCCGCCACTTCGACGCGCACCAGGTGTACAACGCCGTGCTCGCCGCCCGCGAGCGGGGCATGGGCGCCGATCACCCCGACACCCTGCGCTGCCGTCACAACCTCGCCTTCAACCTCAGCAGGCTCGGCCGCCCGGAGGACTCCTACCGGATGGCCCGGGACGTGGCCGCCGCCCGCGCCCGCGTCCTGGGGCCCGAGCACCCCGACACCCTGGTCACCCGGTACGAGGTCGCCTACGCGCTGGGCCAGCTGGGCCGCTGGCAGGAGGCGCTGCAGACCTACCACGAGGTCGCCGAGGCCCGCGCCCGCGCCCTGGGCCCCGACCACCCCGACACCCTCGCCGCCCGCTACGAGGTCGGCATCAGCCTCGGCCGCCTCGGCCGCAGCGAGGACGCGCTGGCCCTGTACCGCGCCCTGATCGACGACCGCACCCGGGTCCAGGGAGCCAACCATCCCGAGACCCTGCGCGCCCGGCACGGCCTCGGCGTCAACCTCGGCCGCCTGGGCCGCTGGGAGGAGGCGCTGGCCGAGTCCCGTGACGTGTGCGCCATCCGCGAGCGGGTGCTGGGGCCCGAGCACCCCGACACCCTGGTCAGCCGGCGCGAGGTCGCCGTCGGTCTCGGCTGGCTGGGCCGCTGGGCCGACGCCCTGACCGAGTACCGGCGAGTGGCCGCCGCCCGCGAGCGCGTGCTGGGCGCCGAGCATCCCGACACCCTCGCCAGCCGCAACGACGAGGCCCACTGCCTGGAGCAGCTCGGCCGCGGCGCGGAGGCCGTCGAGCTGTACCGCAGGGTCGCGGTGCTGCGGCAGCGGCAGCGGGCCTCCGGCGAGCACTGATCACGTCGCCGCCCCGCTCTGGCCGATCTGGATCACCGCGTGTTACCAAGAACCATGACCGCACACGAGGCACACCGCAGCTACGACGCCGTCGTCGTCGGCGCCGGCCACAACGGCCTGGTCGCCGCCGCCTACCTGGCCCGGGCCGGGCGATCGGTGCTGGTGCTGGAGCGCCTCGGCCACACCGGCGGCGCAGCCGTCTCCACCCGGCCGTTCGCCGGCGTGGACGCACGGCTGTCGCGCTACTCGTACCTGGTCAGCCTGCTGCCGAGGAAGATCGTGCGCGACCTCGGCCTCGACTTCCGCGTCCGCACCCGCACCATCTCGTCGTACACCCCCGTGGAACGCGACGGCCGAGCCACCGGACTGCTGGTCGGCGGCGGCGAGAGGCGCACCCGGGAGGCCTTCGCCCGGCTCACCGGCTCCGACCACGAGTACGAGGCCTGGCAGCGCTTCTACGGCATGACCGGCCGCGTGGCCGAGCGCGTCTTCCCGACCCTCACCGAGCCCCTGCCCACCCGCGAGGAGCTGCGCCGCCGCATCGACGACGAGGAGGCCTGGCGCACCCTCTTCGAGGACCCGATCGGCGTCGCCGTCGAGGACCGCTTCGCCGACGACCTCGTGCGGGGGGTGGTCCTCACCGACGCCCTCATCGGCACCTTCGCCGACGCCCACGACCCCTCGCTGGCCCAGAACCGCTGCTTCCTCTACCACGTCATCGGCGGCGGCACGGGCGCGTGGGACGTCCCGGTCGGCGGCATGGGCGCGCTGACCGACGCCCTGGCCACGGCGGCCCGGGAGGCGGGCGCCGTCATCGCCACCGGGCACGAGGCGCTGCGGATCGACACGGACGGGCGAGCCGCCGAGGTCACGTACCGTACGGCGGACGGCGAAGCCGTCGCCGCCGCCCGGCACGTGCTGGTCAACGCCTCCCCGCAGGCCCTCGCCGAACTGACCGGCGACGTGCCGCCCGCCCCTGCCGAGGGCGCCCAGCTCAAGGTGAACATGCTGCTCAAGAGGCTGCCCAGGCTGCGCGACGACTCCGTCGACCCGCGCGAGGCGTTCTCCGGCACCTTCCACATCGCCGAGGGCTACGAGCAGCTCGCCGCCGCCCACGCCCAGGCCGCCGCGGGCCGGCTGCCCGCCGCGCCGCCCTCGGAGATCTACTGCCACTCCCTGACCGACCCGACGATCCTCGGCCCGGACCTCGTCGAGCAGGGCTATCAGACGCTCACCCTCTTCGGACTGCACACACCGGCCCGGCTCTTCGAGCGGGACAACGACTCCGTACGTGAGGAACTCCTCAAGTCGACCCTCGCCCAGCTCGACGCCCACCTCGCCGAACCGCTCGCCGACTGCCTGGCCGTCGACGCGGACGGCCGCCCCTGCATCGAGGCCAGGACGCCCCTGGACCTGGAGCGCGACCTGCGCCTGCCCGGCGGCAACATCTTCCACCGTGCCCTGGCCTGGCCGCACACCCAGGAAGGCACCGGCCGCTGGGGCGTTGAGACCGCGCAGGAGAACGTCCTGCTGTGCGGGGCGGGCGCGGTCCGCGGCGGCGGTGTGAGCGGCGTCCCGGGCCACAACGCGGCAATGGCGGTACTGGAGGCGACCGGCGAGTGACCTCCTCGGCCGGGGAGTTCTACGACTCGCCGGCGCCTGAATCCGGCCGGGCCGCCGGTCGGCGCAGTCCCGCGACCAGGAGGTCGACCAGGCGGCGTGCGTCGTAGGCGGGGTCGTTCTCCGCGCCGGCGCACAGGTTGCCCACTCCGCGCATGAGTTGGTAGGCCGTCAGGCCGGGGCGGATCTCGTCGGCGGCCTCCGCGGCGGCCAGCAGTTGCGCGCAGACCGGCACGAGGCGGTCGAGGAAGTAGGCGTGCAGCGTCTCGAACCCCGCGCTGTCGGACTGCAGCACACCGGCCAGCCCGTGCTTGGTGACCAGGAAGTCGACGAACCGGTCGATCCAGCGTGCCAGCGCGGTGTACGGGCCGGCGCTGCTCGCCAGGAGGGCCGGGCCCGCCTCGGCGCAGGCCTCGACCTGGTGCCGGTACACGCCGATGATCAGGTCCGCGCGGGTGGGGAAGTGGCGGTACAGCGTGCCCAGCCCGACACCCGCCTCGGCCGCAATGTCCCGCACCGGCGCGTCCACGCCCTTGGTGACGAAGACCGCGGCGGCCGCGTCCAGCAGCGTCTCCTTGTTGCGCCGGGCGTCCTTACGCCGGGACGGGGCACCGCGCCCGCCCGCCTCAACGCTGTCGCCGTCCTTCACAGCGTCCTTCCCTCCACCATCGCCTTGCAAAAACGGAACACGGTTCCGTATCGTCGTTCCGGAACGAGGTTCCGGTTCGCCCATTCTGGCAGAGCGCGAACCGGGTAACCAGCCATGCCACGAGGAGACACTGTCATGCAGTACCGCACCTTGGGCCGCACCGGTGTGCAGGTCAGCACGCTCGCGCTCGGCGCGATGAACTTCGGCGCCATCGGGAACACCACCCAGGACGAGGCGACCGCCGTCGTCGACGCCGCCCTGGAGGCGGGCGTCAACCTCATCGACACCGCCGACATGTACAGCGCAGGCGGCTCGGAGGAGATGGTCGGCAAGGCCATCGCCGGCCGCCGCGACGACATCGTGCTGGCCACCAAGGCGACCATGCCGATGGGCGACGAGCGCAACCACCGCGGCAGTTCACGCCGCTGGCTCGTCACCGCGCTGGACGACAGCCTGCGCCGCCTCGGCGTGGACCACGTGGACCTCTACCAGATCCACCGCTGGGACCCGACCACCAGCGACGAGGAGACGCTGTCGGCGCTCACCGACCTCCAACGGGCCGGGAAGATCCGCTACTTCGGCTCCTCGACCTTCCCCGCCCATCGCATCGTGCAGGCCCAGTGGGCCGCCCGCGAGCACCGCCTCGGCCGCTACGTCACCGAACAGCCCAGCTACTCCATCCTGCAGCGCGGCGTCGAGGCCCATGTCCTGCCCGTGGCCGAGGAGTACGGGATCGGTGTTCTGGTGTGGAGCCCGCTCGCCTCGGGCTGGCTGACGGGCGCGATCCGCGAGGGCGGTGAAGTCACCACCAACCGCTCGGCGTTCATGCCGGAACGCTTCGATCTGAGCCTGCCGTACAACCGGGCCAGGCTCGACGCCGTCGAGCGGCTGGCCAAGGTCGCCCACGAGGCCGGCCTGACCCTGATCCAGCTCGCCCTCGGGTTCGTGACCGCACATCCCGCCGTCACCTCCGCGCTCATCGGCCCGCGCACCCTGGACCACCTGCGCAGCCAGCTCGCCGCGGCCGACACGGTGCTCTCCGCCGACGTGCTCGACGCGATCGACGCGATCGTCACGCCCGGCACCGACCTCGCCGCGCACGAGAAGTTCGACGCGCCGCCGGCGCTGCTGGACGCGTCGCTGCGCCGCCGCCGGCCGGTCAGCCCGCACCGGCCGCGGTGAGGAGCTCGGCGGTGTCCGGGTGCGGGCCGTTCTCCGCCCACCGCAGCGGGGACCAGCCGGTGCCGTGGTCCTCGCGCAGCGACGGATCGGCGCCGTGTGCCAGCAACTCCCTTACCACCTCGGTGTGTCCCCAGCACGCGGCGGCGCACAGCGGGGTGCCCTCCGCGCCGATCCCGCTGCTCTCGGCGTCGGGCGGGGCGCCGGCCGCCAGGAGCAGACGGACGATCCCGGCCTCGCCGTTGACGGCGGCCTCGTAGAGAGGGGTGGTGCCCTCGCGGTCGGCCCGTCGCGGATCGGCTCCGGCGCGCAGAAGCGCCCCCACCCGGGCGCTGTCGCTCTGGAGGATCGCCTCGAAGAGCCGGCCGGTGAGCTTCTTCTGCCGCCGTCGGTTCATGCGCCGCACAGTAGCCAACAGGGCGCGTGGGAGATCAGGGTTTTTCGACGGCGCTAGTCCGCCGACGCGGTCCAGCCCACCGGCGTGATCCGTGCCGAGTCGGCCGGGCGTGCCTCGTCGAAGAGCACGTCGCCGCCCGCCCGGACCCGGATGGCGTCGACGTACGCACCCCGTCCCACGTACAGCTTGTCCGTCGAGTACCGCCAGCGCACGGCCAGTTGAGCGGCGGCCGGAAGATCGGCCGTCAGGCGGTGCCAGACGCGGCCCGACCAGCCCGTGACCGAACCCGACGGGTGCTCCCGCGGCTGTTCGCCGTGGCGGGCGGTGGTGAACGGCAGGGGTTGCCAGGTGGTGCCGCCGTCCGCCGTGGCCTCCAACACGAGTGTGTCCGCGTCCGGTTCGGTGTCCCACCACAGTGCGGCGCCGAGCCGCGCGCCGGCCGGCCTTGTGTCGAGCGCGGGCAGGGTGAGCGTGGCCGCCGTGGAGTTCGCCATGCCGGAGAACCACGTGGTACGTCCACGCACGGGGCGGACGGGCACGGCCCGCGCCAGGTTGTCGCCGGCGGCGACCCGGGGAGCGGAACCGGAGCGCCAACTGCGCACCGGATGGACCGAGTTGCCCAGCACGACGAGGAAGGAGTCGGTCGTCGGGTCCAGGACCAGCGAGGTGCCGGTGAAGCCGGTGTGGCCGGCGGTGCGCGGGGTCGCCATCGCGCCCATGTACCAGTGCTGGTAGAGCTCGAAGCCGAGGCCGTGCTCGTGACCGGGGAAGGCGGTGTTGAAGTCGGTGAACAGCAGCTCCACCGACTCCGGACGCAGGATGCGGGCGCGGCCGTAGGCGCCGCCGTTCAGCAGTGTCCGGCCGAGCACCGCCAGGTCCCAGGCGCACGAGAACACCCCGGCGTGGCCGGCGACCCCGCCCAGGCTGTACGCGTTCTCGTCGTGCACCTCGCCCCACACGAGCCCGCGGTCCAGCCCGGACCAGGGCGCCCGCTCGTCCTCCGTGGCCGCGATCGTCGGCCGCCAGGAGGTGGGCGGGTTGTAGCGGGTGTGGTCCAGGCCGAGCGGCCCGGTGATGTCCTCGCGCAGCAGGACGTCCAGGGTGCGGCCCGTGATCCTCTCCAGGACCAGCTGGAGGGAGATCAGATTCAGGTCCGAGTAGAGGTACTTGGTGCCGGGCGGGTTGATCGGCGCCTGGTCGTAGACGAGCTGAATCCTGGCGTCGTACGTCGGCGCCTTGTACAGGGGAATCCAGTCACGGAAACCCGAGGTGTGGGTGAGGAGCTGGCGGACGTTGACGTCCTGCTTGCCCGCGGCCCCGAACTCGGGGACGTACGAGGCGACCTTCGCCTCCAGTTCCAGTTCGCCACTTTCCATGCGCTGTACCGCCAGGAGGGAGGTGAAGAGCTTGGAGACGGAGGCGAGATCGAAGACGGTGTCCTCGGTCATCGGGATCTGCTGCTCGGCCGGGAACTCGACGCCCGTGTCGGTCTTCTCGTCGTACGACCGGTAGCGCACCGCCATGCCGATGGGCCGGTGCAGCGCCACGGTACCGCCGCGGCCGGCCAGCAGGACGGCGCCCGCGTACCAGGGGTGCTTGGGGGAGGGGCCGAGGAACGCCTCGGCGTCCGTGACCAGTTGGCGCAGATGCCCGGCCAGCAGGCCGGCGCGTTCGGGCGAGCCGTGTCGCAGGGTGGGGTGGGCCGAGGCGGGGGCGGCCGCGGCCGCCGGGCCGGCGGGGAACGGGGCGAAGGCCAGAGCGCCGCCCAGGGCGAGGGTTCTTCGGGCCAGTTGGCGCCGGGACAGCCCCGGCCGGGCCGCCGCGTCGTCCGTCATGGGTGAGCCTCCCGTGCCTGAAAGTATCTTTCCGGGATCACCTTGCGGACTGAAACTTTCGTGTCAGGGGTGCGGTGTGTCAACAGGGCGCGGTGCCGGCAGAAAAACTGACGGAGCATCAGAAAAGGCCTTCCGTCGTCCGGAGGACTGCGGCATCCTGCGCCCATGCAGACGGAGCTGAGCAAGAAACTGGGAGTCGAGCACGCCATCTTCGGCTTCACGCCGTTCCCCGCCGTCGCGGCGGCCATCAGCCGGGCCGGCGGCTTCGGAGTGCTCGGCGCGGTCCGCTACACCGCCCCCGACGACCTCAAGCGCGACCTCGACTGGGTCGAGGCCCACGTCGACGGCAAGCCCTACGGCCTCGACGTCGTCATGCCCGCCAAGAAGGTGGAGGGCGTCACCGAGGCCGACGTCGAGGCGATGATCCCCGAGGGGCACCGCCAGTTCGTCAAGGACACCCTCGCCAAGTACGGCGTGCCCGAACTCGCCGAGGGCGAGGCCTCCGGGTGGCGCATCACCGGCTGGATGGAACAGGTCGCCCGCAGCCAGCTCGACGTCGCCTTCGACTACCCGATACGGCTGCTCGCCAACGCCCTCGGCTCCCCGCCCGTCGACGTGGTCGCCCGCGCCCACGAGCACGACGTGCTGGTCGCCGCCCTCGCGGGCAGCGCCCGGCACGCCCTCAAGCACAGGGAGGGCGGCATCGACATCGTCGTCGCCCAGGGCTACGAGGCGGGCGGCCACACCGGCGAGATCGCCTCCATGGTGCTCACCCCGGAGGTCGTCGAGGCCGTGGACCCGCTGCCGGTCCTGGCCGCCGGCGGCATCGGCAGCGGACAGCAGGTGGCCGCCGCCCTCGCCCTCGGCGCCCAGGGGGTGTGGCTCGGCTCCCTCTGGCTGACCTGCACCGAGGCCGACCTCTCCTCGCCCGCCGTGACCCGCAAACTGCTGGCCGCCGGCTCCGGCGACACCGTCCGCTCCCGCGCCCTGACCGGGAAACCCGCGCGCCAGCTCCGTACCGAGTGGACCGACGCCTGGGACGACACCAGCGGACCCGGCACCCTCCCCATGCCCCTGCAGGGCCTGCTGGTCGCCGACGCCCTCACCCGTATCCAGAAGTACGAGGTCGAGCCACTGCTCGGCACGCCGGTCGGCCAGATCGTCGGCCGTATGACCAGCGAACGCAGCGTCCAGGCCGTCTTCGACGACCTCACCCGCGGCTTCGAGAAAGCCGTCGACCGCGTCAACCGCATCGCCGGAAGGAGCGGTGAATGACGAGCACGACGAGTACGCCCCCGGCCGGATTCTGGGCCCAGGCCGGTGCCGATCCCGACCGGAAGGTCCTCATCGCCCCCGACGGCGAGGAGTGGACCGCCGGACGTCTGCACGCCGCCGCAAACCGCCTCGTGCACGGCCTGCGCGCCGCGGGACTCGCGCGCGGGGACGCCTTCGCGGTCGTCCTGCCCAACGGCGTCGAGTTCCTCACCGCCTACCTCGCCGCCAGCCAGGCCGGCCTCTACCTCGTGCCGGTCAACCACCACTTCGTCGGCCCGGAGATCGGCTGGATCGTGGCCGACTCGGGCGCCAAGGTGCTCATCGCCCACGAACGGTTCGCCGGCCCCGCCCGGCACGCCGCCGACGAGGCCGGCCTGCCGGCCACCCACCGCTACGCCGTCGGCGAGGTCGAGGGCTTCCGCCCGTACACCGAACTCCTCGACGGACAGCCGGAGTCGGCGCCCGCCGACCGCGAACTCGGCTGGGTCATGAACTACACGTCGGGCACCACCGGCCGCCCGCGCGGCATCCGCCGTCCGCTGCCCGGCAGGGCACCCGAGGAGGCCTATCTCGGCGGCTTCCTCGGCATCTTCGGCATCAAGCCGTTCGACGACAACGTCCACCTCGTGTGCTCGCCGCTCTACCACACGGCCGTCCTGCAGTTCGCGGGCGCGTCCCTGCACATCGGCCACCGACTGGTCCTGATGGACAAGTGGACGCCCGAGGAGATGCTGCGCCTCATCGACACCCACAAGTGCACCCACACCCACATGGTCCCGACCCAGTTCCACCGGCTGCTGGCCCTGCCGGAGGACGTCCGGCGCTCCTACGACGTCTCGTCCATGCGGCACGCCATCCACGGCGCCGCCCCCTGCCCCGACCATGTGAAACGGGCGATGATCGACTGGTGGGGCGACTCGGTCGAGGAGTACTACGCGGCCAGCGAGGGCGGCGGCGCCTTCGCCACCGCGGAGGACTGGCTGAAGAAACCCGGCACCGTCGGCAAGGCCTGGCCCATCAGCGAACTCGCCGTCTTCGACGAGGACGGCAACCGGCTGCCGCCCGGCGAACTGGGCACCGTCTACATGAAGATGAACACCGGCGGCTTCGCCTACCACAAGGACGAGGCCAAGACGAAGAAGAGCCGCATCGGCGACTACTTCACCGTCGGCGACCTCGGCTACCTCGACGAGGACGGCTATCTCTTCCTCCGCGACCGCAAGATCGACATGATCATCTCGGGCGGAGTCAACATCTACCCGGCAGAGATCGAGTCCGCGTTGCTGGCCCACCCCGCCGTCGCCGACGCCGCCGTCTTCGGCATCCCGCACGACGACTGGGGCGAGGAGGTCAAGGCGGTCGTCGAACCGGCGCCGGGACACGAGCCGGGCCCCGCGCTGGCCGCCTCGATCCTCGAGCACTGCGCCGAGCGGCTCGCCGGCTACAAGCGGCCCAAGAGCGTCGACTTCATCACCGAGATGCCCCGCGACCCCAACGGCAAGCTGTACAAACGGCGGCTGCGGGAGCCGTACTGGGAAGGGCGGACCCGGCCCGTGTGACGGGCACCCGGCCGACGGGGACGGATCGAACGCTGCGCGCCGTCCGTGCGTCACAGGGACGGCACCGTGTTCGTCACCGTCACCGTCGGCCCAGGGGGACCCCATGCGCAGGCACACCGCACGCGCGGCCATGCCGCTGTCCGTACTCGCCCTGCTCGCGGTAGGAGGCTGCGGTGGCGAGCAGGCCGCGGGCGGCGGCTCCCGCCCGGAGGGGACCTCCCAGGCCCGTGCCCGCGCCGTCGCCGAGGCCTGGCACGGCTCCCGGGCCGCCCGGGCGTGGACGAAGGGCTACCACCCCCTGGACGACGTGGTCCAACTGCCCGACGGCGCCTTCCACACCGACGCCGACAAACGCGCCTACGCCACGGAGAACTTCGTCCTGGACACCGCCCTGCCCGCCGCCCCGGCCCGCACCGGCCGGGTGAAGTGGTCCCACGGCGGCTCGCTCACCCTGCCCCTGACGGGCGCACGCGAGGCGTACGACTCCGTGGCCCGCGGCGGCAACGACGGACCGCATCTCACCGTGACGGACGCCCGGCTCGGCGAGACCACCCTGCTCACCAGCCGCGGCCCGGCGACCGTCCCGGCCTGGCTGTTCACGATCGAGGGCTACGACACCCCGCTGAAGCGGGTGGCCCTCGGTCCCTCGCGCCCGCCCGCCCCGCCGATCCGGCCGGCCGCGAAGGCTCCGAGCGACGAACTGTGGCCGCTGGCACGGCTGGTGGACGTCTCCCGCGACGGCCGGTCCCTCACCGTGCTCGCCCAGCGCGGCGCCTGCGACGAGGGCCCCGCCGTCGGTGTGCTCGAGACCGACGACAGCGTGGTGCTGTCCGCTTCGATCACCGGGCACAAGGGCGGTGTCTGCACCAGCGAGATGCTCGGCGTGCCCAAGACGGTGACTCTGAAGCGGCCGTTGGGCGACCGCATCCTCCTGGACGCCTTCACCGGCCGCCCGCTGACGTCCCCGAGCGGCGGCTGAGCCGGAGCGGCCCCTGTCCCGCGCGCACCGCGCGGGGCAGGGACCGTGCCGCGCTCAGCCGTGCTCGCCGACCCGGACCACCCGCAGCGCGGGCGAGGCCAGGACGTCCTTCTCGCAGAACCTGGCCGTCACCCACCTCTCACCGGACAACAGCCGCGTCTGGTCGCTGTAGTGGGGCGAGTTCGGGTTCGACGACTGCGAGTACGTCAGCAGGGTGCGGGCCACCGGGCAGCCACCGCCGTCCCAGCCGACCGCCTGGATGTGACTGGACCCGAACGGCACCTCGGTGTAGGCCCCGCTCGCGGCGTCCCACGTCGGCTCGATCACGTTCCACACACCGAGCCGGCTCGAGCCGCCCGGTACGGCGATGCGCTCACCACCGCGGACCACGTACTGGTGGTCGCCGAGCCGGGCGTCCAACGCGGTGTTCGTGCGGCGCAGTTCCGCCACCGCGTCGGCGAGGGCCGTGGCGAAGCCCGGCGCGGCGGTGTTCAGCGTGTTCGGTGTGCGGACCGGGTCCGCCGCCGAGAACGGCACCTTCCAGAGCCGCCCGGGCGGCACCGCGGCCGTCAGCTTCCGCCAGAAACGGTCGAAGAGCAGCGCCCCCCGGCTGCCGGTGTCCATGGTCCGCCCCCAGGCCGCGAGCACGGGACAGGCGGCGGAGACGTCGACCGCCGTGCCGTCGCCGGCCGTCGCCGTGCCACCGGGCAGCGCGGCACACGCCTTCGCCGCGTCCGCGGCGGCCAGATCGCCCGCCGGCACCCGGTTGGCGAACTGCTGCCGCTGCAGGTCCCGGACGGTCAGCCCGCCCCGCTTCGCCATCGCCGCGACGTCCTCGATTGCGCCCCTGGTCCGCAGCGAACGCTCGGTCCCGGTGTCCCCGAAGATCCGCTCGTATCCGGTCAGCGGCCGGTCCGCGTCGGCCAGCCAGGGGCTGTTGTTGGAGTTCTCGGCGTACGGCGCGTCCTTGAGCGTGGGCATGCGGGCGGGACCGAAGATCCCGGGCTGCACGGCGTCGGCGTCACTGCCGATCGCGCAGTCGCCGCGGGAGCCGTCGAGCACCGCGAGGCCCGCCTGCGGGTAGGTGATCCTGCCGAGGTCGGTGGAGCACCGGGCCGCGAGGTCGTCGGTGATCCGGGGCAGCACCTGCGACTGGGTGTAGAGGGAGTGCCCGGCGGAGTCCGCGGCGACGGTGTTCACCCACGGCAGACCCTGGTGCTGCTTCAGGGAGGCGAGGACGCCGGCGGTGGAGCGCGCCCGGGCGAAGCCGAGCGAGGTGTCGGGGAAGCGGAAGTTGGCGGCGTTCGGGTCGTTGAGCGCGTACGCCGTCGTGGCGGTCCAGGGCAGCGGCGGATCGCCCTGGGGATCGGCGACGACCGGACCGTAACGCGTCCACCACTGGCTGCGGGTCACCGGCGCGCCGCCCCTGACCGCCACGGTCACGGTCCGCTTCGTCATCCGCTCGCGTTTGCCGTCCACCAGGTAGACGGTGGGGTCGGCCGGGTCGAGGGTCAGCCGGGTCAGGTTGAAGGGGACGCCGGTCGCGACGGTGTGGGACCACGCCACGTGGGAGTTGTAGCCGATGGAGACGGTCGGGGAGCCCAGCAGCGAGCCGCCGGCGACGTCCAGCCGGCCCGGGATGGTCTGCTGCGACTGCCAGAACCGGCGTCCGCCCTGCCACGGATAGTGCGGGTTGCCCAGCAGCAGACCCCGGCCGTTCGCGGTGGTCGCGCCGCTGAAGGCGACCGCGTTCGACCCCATGTCCGCCGACCGGTCCCGCACCAGCCCGACCAGCGCCTCGGCGTCGGCCGGCCGTGCCGTGGCCGCGGTCCCGGAGGGCGGCTGGGCGCCGGTGATCTCGTCCACGGCGCCGCCCTGGCCGGCCAGCACGGACAGGGCGTAGAACCGGACGGCCACGTCGGTCGCGGTGACGGGCCGCAGCCAGGCGGCGCCCTCGCACGCGGGGTCGGTGACCCGGTTCCGCGCCAGCCACGCGTTGTAGCCGGCGGCGAAACCCCGCATCAGGTCCTTCACGTCCTCGCTGGGGCCCAGCGGTGCCCGCGCGGCGAGCAGCCTCTCCACCGTGCCGGACCGCCGTATGCCACGGAAGTACAGGTCACTGGCGAGATTGGTGGACGCCGACGACAGCGAGCGGTCGGTCGTCGCGTCGGCGCCGAAGTAGCGCGAGCGCTCGCCCCGCACGGTGGTGAAGCCGTCGGCGAGCAGACACACCTGGTCGGCGGCCTGCGCCCAGCCGGTGCCGAAGCCCAGGTCCGGGTAGTCCTTGGCGACGATGTGCGGGATTCCGTACTCGGTGTAGCGGATGACGGCGGACAGCCCGCCGTGCGAGGGATGTTCCTGGCGGCTCGGACGTTCGGCCGCGGCGGCCGGCAACGCGGTCGCGGCGGTGAGTAACGCGACGGCCCCGACGATCAGCCGTCTTCCACGGGTGCGCAATGGTGTCTCCCAACATCCTTGAGAGGAGCGGTGGTTGAACATACCTGCGGCTGTGACCCGCCCGGGTGCTTGACCGGCCCCGGCCACGGACCGAGGATCATGAGTCATGACGCAGGGACAGGGCAGCACGGTTGACGGGGTGCTGCGGCGCAGCGCCCGGCGCACCCCGGCGCGGGTCGCGGTCGAGTACGGCGACCGCAGGTGGACGTACCAGGAACTCGACGAGGCCGTCTCCCGCGCGGCGAGCGTCCTCCTCGGCCAGGGCCTCGCCCCCGGCGACCGGGTCGGCGCCTACGGCCACAACTCCGACGCCTACCTGATCGGCTTCCTGGCCTGTGCCCGCGCCGGACTCGTGCACGTGCCGGTCAACCAGAACCTGACCGGCGACGACCTCGCCTACATCGTCGGCCAGTCCGGCAGCTCGCTGGTCCTCGCCGACCCCGACCTGGCGCCGCGGCTCGCCGACGGCACGAGGACGCTGCCGCTGCGTGACGCCGAGGACTCCCTGCTGGCCCGGCTGGCGACCGCCCCGGCGTACGACGGCCCGGAGCCGCGCACCGAGGACCTCGTGCAACTGCTGTACACCTCGGGCACCACGGCCCTGCCCAAGGGCGCGATGATGACCCACCGCGCCCTGGTCCACGAGTACCTGAGCGCGATCACCGCCCTCGACCTCAGCGCCGGCGACCGCCCCGCGCACTCCCTGCCGCTGTACCACTCGGCGCAGATGCACGTGTTCCTGCTGCCCTACCTCGCGGTCGGCGCAACGAACATCATCCTCGACGCCCCCGACGGCGACCGGCTCTTCGACCTGATCGAGGCCGACCGCGTGGACAGCCTGTTCGCCCCGCCGACCGTGTGGATCGGTCTGGCAAACCGCCCCGACTTCGCCACCCGCGACCTCGACGGGCTGCGCAAGGCGTACTACGGCGCCTCGATCATGCCGGTGCCGGTCCTGGAGCGACTGCGCGAGCGGCTGCCGAAGCTCGCCTTCTACAACTGCTTCGGCCAGAGCGAGATCGGCCCCCTCGCCACCGTCCTGGCACCCGACGAGCACAAGGGCCGCATGGACTCCTGCGGCCGGCCCGTCCTCTTCGTCGACGCCCGCGTGGTCGACGAGGACGGCAAGGACGTCCCCGACGGCACCCCCGGCGAAATCGTCTACCGCTCCCCGCAGTTGTGCGAGGGCTACTGGGACAAACCCGAGGAGACCGCCGAGGCCTTCCGCGACGGCTGGTTCCACTCCGGCGACCTCGCGGTGCGTGACGCGCACGGCTACTACACGATCGTCGACCGGGTGAAGGACGTCATCAACTCCGGTGGCGTACTGGTCGCCTCACGCCAGGTCGAGGACGCCCTGTACACGCACGACGCCGTCGCCGAGGTGGCCGTGGTCGGGCTGCCCGACGAGCGGTGGGTCGAGGCCGTCACGGCGGTCGTCGTCCCCCGCGGGGAAGTCACCGAGGCCGAACTCATCGAGCACGCCCGCGAGAAACTCTCCGCCTTCAAGGCGCCGAAGCGGGTGGTGTTCGTGACGGAACTGCCGCGCAACGCCAGCGGAAAGATCCTCAAACGGCAGCTGCGGGACCGCTTCGGCACGTGACGCGATGCACAGGCAGTCTCCCGCCGTACCTGGTATTGCCATGGCTACCATGAGTCTTGTATACGGCAGGAGGGCACAAACCAGGCATGCGATGCTGCTTCTCCGCTCCTCTCGCCGCCCTCGCCGGTGTCCCCGGCCCCTGTGAGGTGCTGCGTTCGGGAGCCTTGCTCGCTCCGGCCCTGCTCAGGGCCGCCTCCGCCGCTCGTTCACGCCTTCCGCACCCGCACCAGATCGCGGCCGTCCACCTGGAACTGGTCACCCTGACCGAGGACAGCGCCGTCATCACCTGGTACACCGGGGTCCCCGGCACCGACGACGGCTTCGGCCGCATGCTGCCCGCCCTCACGGAGGGCGAGGTCGTGTACGGCACCCACCCGGCCCACCTCAACCGCACCGCGGGCGAGAACCGGCTCACCGCCCACCACCACGTGGAGCTCACCGGCCTGGAGCCGGGGCAGACGTACTACTACCAGGCCCGCTCCCGGGGCGTGGCCGCCCGGCCCACCACCCTGCACCTGGTGCGCGGCAACGCCGCGGGCACCTCCCGGCACGGCCTGGGCTCGCTGGGCGGGCCCTACGCCTTCACCACGCCGCAGCCCCCGCCCGGCCGGCATCTGATGTCCCTCGCCCTCTGCAACGACCTGCACCTCGGTGAGACCGTCGCCGGCCTGGTGACCGGCTTCCCCCTGCTGCGCGGGGTGTCGCAGGAGCCCGGTCTGCCGCCGTATCCGGAGATCATGACCCGGGCCCTGGTCGAGGAGGCCCTGCGGCGCGGAGCGGACCTGCTGCTGGCCGCGGGCGACATATCGGCCGGTGGCGGGCCGGCCGACCTGGCTCGCGCCAGGGGCATCCTGGACGGCTTCGGCACCCATGACCGCGACTACTTCGTCGTCCGCGGCAACCACGACCGGCCCGGCTCGGAGGACGTCGACGGCGACGGCTTCCGCCGTGGGTTCGGCCGGGCGGACGAGCCCGGCTACTTCGCCCGGGAGCTGGGCGGGCTGCGGATCATCGGCCTGGACACCTACGAGAAGCGGGGCAACGGCGCCGACTCCGGCGGGCTCGGCCCCGAGCAGCTGGCCTGGTTCCGCAACCGGCTGCGCGAGAACCGGGAACAGCCCACCGTGGTCTTCGGCCATCATCCGCTGACCGTGCGGGACTCGCTCTTCCCCGTCAGCGCGGGCCAGCGCCTCGGCCGCCGCCAGGCCCGCTCGATCATCGACGCCTACGCCACCACCCCCGGCGTCTTCCTCCACCACGCGGGCCACACCCACCGCAACAAGCGCACCCTCGTACCGCAGGCCCCGCACGTCGCCCTGCAGGAGGTCGGCGCCGCCAAGGAGTACCCCGGCGGTTTCAGCCTGCTCCGGATCCACACCGGCGGCTACGCCCTGAACTTCTTCAAGGCGCGCGGCGCGGAGGCGCTGGAGTGGGGCGAGCGCAGCCGCCGGATGGCCGGCGGGCTCTGGCCGCACCACGCGCTGGGCCGCTCGGTCACCGACCGCAACAGCGTGGTCTTCCGCGACCTCTCCGGCATCACCCGCCCCACGTCCCCCTCCCTCGCCACGACCACGGCGCAGAGCGCCTGACCGCAGGCCTCAGGCGCGCGGGCGCAGGTCCACGATGCGGCGGATCTTGCCCACCGAGCGCTCCAGGGACTCCGGTTCGACGATCTCGACGGCGACCGAGACGCCGATGCCGTCCTTGACGGCCGCCGCGATCGCCGACGCGGCGGCCTCCCGCGCCTCCGCACCCGCGTCGGCACGGGCCTCGGCCCGCACGGTGAGGGCGTCCAGCCGGCCCTCGCGGGTCAGCTTCAGCTGGAAGTGGGGCGCCACGCCCGGCGTCCGCAGCACGATCTCCTCGATCTGTGTCGGGAAGAGGTTCACCCCACGCAGGATCACCATGTCGTCGCTGCGCCCGGTGACCTTCTCCATCCGCCGGAACACCCGCGCCGTCCCCGGCAGCAGCCGCGTCAGGTCGCGCGTGCGGTACCGCACGACCGGCATGGCTTCCTTGGTCAGCGAGGTGAACACCAGCTCGCCCTCCTCGCCGTCCGGCAGCACCTCACCCGTGATGGGATCGACGACCTCCGGATAGAAGTGGTCCTCCCAGATGTGCAGCCCGTCCTTGGTCTCCACGCACTCCTGCGCCACCCCCGGGCCGATCACCTCCGACAGCCCGTATATGTCGACGGCGTCGATCGCGAACCGCTCCTCGATCTCCCGCCGCATCTCCTCCGTCCACGGCTCGGCGCCGAACACGCCGACCCGCAGTGACGTGCCGCGCGGGTCGACGCCCTGCCGCTCGAACTCGTCGAGCAGGGTGAGCATGTACGACGGCGTCACCATGATGATCTGCGGCTCGAGATCCTGGATCAGCTGGACCTGACGGGCCGTCATGCCACCGGAGGCCGGGATGACCGTACAGCCGAGCCGCTCGGCGCCGTAGTGCGCGCCGAGGCCTCCTGTGAACAGCCCGTATCCATAGGCCACATGGACCTTGTCGCCGGGCCTGGCGCCGGCCGCCCGGAGCGAGCGGGCCACCATGTCGGCCCACAGGGAGAGGTCGCCGTCGGTGTAGCCCACGACCGTGGGCCGTCCCGTGGTGCCGCTGGAGGCGTGGATGCGGCGGATGCGGTCCTGCGGCACGGCGAACATCCCGTACGGGTAGTTCTCGCGCAGGTCGGCCTTGGTGGTGAAGGGGAAACGCGCGAGGTCGGACAGGGACGCGCAGTCCTCCGGCCGCACCCCGGCCTTGGTGAAGGCCTCGCGGTAGAACGGCACGTGTTCGTAGGCGTGCCGCAGCGAGGCCCGCAACCGCTCCAGTTGCAGGGCCCGCAGTGCCTGCGCGTCGAGCCGTTCCCCGCTGTCCAGCAGCTCCGCACCATCCGCCATGGGGGCTTCTCCCTCACCGACCGCGCCAATTCGGACGACCGATCATTCGGTCGAGCTCTTCGGGATCAAGTAATTCAGGCGACCCGCAGGCAGGCAAGGGTTCCACCCGGATTTTTCTCACCGGGACCGCCGCCCCGGGAGACGAGGAAACCCGTTGCGACCCGCGGGGACCCTCCGTGAAGATCGGCGGCATGCCTGTCTTCACCGCTCCGGACGGAACCGAGCTGGCCTGTCACCCGCGGGGGGAGGGCGCCCCGCTGGTCGTGCTGCCCGGCGGGCCCATGCAGGCGTCCTCCTACCTCGGTGACCTGGGCGGACTCACCGCGCACCGGCGGCTGATCCTGCTGGACCTGCGCGGCACCGGCGACTCCGCGGTGCCGGCGGACCCGGCGACGTACCGCTGCGACCGGCTCGTGGACGACGTGGAGGCGTTGCGCGTCCACCTCGGGCTGGAACGCATGGACGTGCTGGCGCACTCGGCCGGCGGCAGCCTCGCCATGCTCTATGCCGCCCGCCACCCGATGCGGGTGTCCCGGCTGGTGCTGGTGACCGCGATCCCGTGGGCGCTGGGCCTGCGGGCGACCCCGGAGCAGCGGCTGGCGGCGGCCCGCGCACGCAGTGGTGAGCCCTGGTTCGCGGAGGCGTTCCCCGCCTTCGAGGACTGGCTGGCCGGGAAGTCCGACTTCGACCCCGCGTGCGCGCCGTTCTTCTACGGCCGCTGGGACCGGGCCGCCGCCGATCACATGGCGCGGTCCGACGCGGAGTTCAACGACGAGGCCCACGACATCTACGGCTCCGACGGCGCCTTCGACCCGCCCGCCACCCGTGCCGCCCTCGCCGAGGTCACCGCACCGGTGCTCGTCCTCGGCGGCGGCCTCGACGGAGGACCGTCCCCCGACCTCGCGCGCGCCGCCGCCGACGCCTTCCCGAACGCCGAGTTCGCCGTCCAGCCCGGTGCCGGACACTACCCGTGGATGGACGACGGGGAGTGGTTCGCGCGGCATGTGGCCGCGTTCCTTGACCGGTGACCCACCGGGCGGTCTCAGCGCCTGCGACCCGGTGCGGCCCTGCGGCGCCGGCGCAGCACCAGGTGACCGGTCGCCAGGCCCACGCCGAGGACGGCGAGTCCCACTCCGCCGACCACCTCGAAGTCGGCGGGCCCCGTGCTGCCGCCGAGCCCCGCGTTGACACCCCGCCGCGGTACGGCGGTGGCGGCAGCGGTGGCCGTGGCCGTGGCCCGGTGCGGCAGGTCCTCGCAGGCGATGCCGTCGTTGTCCGCGTCCAGGCGGTTGGGGTCGCTCGGATCGCTGTTGAACACGGCCTGCGCGTCCTCCTGGAACGCGAAGTCGGAACAGTTCAGGTCGTTCTGCGCGTGGGCCACGGCGGCCGCGGGCCCGACGGTCGCGAGGAGTGCCAGCGCGGCCGTGCTCAGGGTGCGAGTGCACATGTTCATGGCGGGTCCCTTCCAGTGACGGTGAATCCGATCCACCGTCACTGCGACCCTAGGGACGGGCCCGGGCCCTCGGCGCGTCTTGCTACGCCGTCCGAAGGTCCCCCGGCCGGGGGACCTCCCCGGCGGACCGGATCACCCGCCCTGCGGCCCGTACGCCGTCATGAAGCGGTCCCGGAACTTGTTCATGGTCCACTCCGGCGCGTTGTCGGCGGGCTTGATGCCCTCCGTCCAGCCCCAGTCGGAGATGCGCTGCAGCACCTTCGGGTCCCGGGCGACGACGGTGACCGGCACGTCCCTGTTGCTGGTGCCCCCGGTGACCGTCGGGACGGGCTGGTGGTCGCCGAGGAAGACGAGGACGGTCTTGTCGTCGCCGTACCGCTGGATCCACTGGGTCAGGCTGTCCAGGGAGTACTGGATGGCCTTGCGGTACTCGGTCCGCACGCGCTTGGCGCTCTTCCAGACCTCCGTGGGGTTCGTGCCCTCCTTCTTGATCTTGTAGAAGACCTTGCCGTTCCCCAGGTCCTTCCAGTCGATCATGTGGGCGATGGGCGACCAGGGGTTGTGGCTGGAGGCCAGGATGATCTCCGCCATGATCGGGTCGCGGTTCTTCTTGCCGTGCTCCAGCTTCTGGAAGGCCTCCAGGCTGAACTGGTCCGGCACCGGCGTCCAGCTGAAGTAGGGGCCCTGGTAGCCGAGGTGGGTGGAGTCGTAGATGTGGTCGAGGCCGAAGTACTTGCCCTCGGGCCAGGCCTTGCGGACGCCGGGGACGATGCCGACGGTCCGCCAGGCGCCGGTCTTCTGGAAGTAGCTGGTCAGGGTGGCGCGGTCGCTGGTGGTCAGGGTCCGGTAGCGCTGCTGGTTCTTGACCCACAGGCCCGACAGGAACGTGGAGTGGGCGAGCCAGCTGCCGGCACCCGTCACGGGCGACCTGAGCCAGCCGCTGCGCGCGGAGAAGCCCGCCGCCTTCAGGCGGGCGTCACCCGCCTTGAGCGTCGCGTCGACCTCCGGTCCCATCGTCGGATCGTCGATGGCCACGCGGCCGTAGCTCTCGATGAAGGTGAGCATGACGTCCTTGCCGCGCAGCCCGGTCAGCAGCTGGTCGGACGGGGTCTTGGCGTAGGCGTCGACGGTGAGCTGCTTCTTGAAGACCTCGGCGTCCCCGAGGCCGTCGCGTACGTACTGCACACGGTTCGACAGGTACTGGGCGTAGCCCTTGGTGGCCACCGTGACGCCGCCGAACTGCACGCCCAGGGTGAAGCAGATGATCCACACGACACCGAGGACCAGGGTGGAACGCACGGCCACGGGGCGGTGGCGGGCCAGTACGTTCGCCAGCCGTACCGTCGCGAGCGCACTCAGCACGAGCACGGCGACGACCAGGGCGATCACCGCGATGACCGCGAGGATCTCGCCGGTGCGGCCGAGGGAGTCCTTCAGGAAGTCCGCGGCGTCGCTGAGCAGGACCCAGTCGAAGACCAGGTCGAACGGCCTGGCCAGGGTCTGGCGGAAGCCCATGTCGAGGCACTTCAGAACGGCGGACAGCCCGAGGAGCACGCCGAGGGCGGCGGCCGTGATCCGCCGTGCCCGCGAGGGCAGTGCGAGCAGGACGGCCGCGAGGAAGATCCCCTCGACGGGGAGGCGGAGGAACGACTGGACGGTGATGTAGTCCAGGCGGTTGGGCACGAGCAGGACGACGAACACCAGCACGGCGGCCAGCACGGTCGTGCCCAGCCACACGCCCCGCGCGGTGCGCGGAAAGCGCCGACGCCAGCCGAACCAGCCGGGACGGGCGGGGGAGACTGGGGAATCGGGGGAAGCCGCCTGGGCGTCGGGCTCGGCTTCGTCGAGAGTTGCGGTGCCCTGCGCGTCAGGGGTGGCTTCGTCGAGGATCGCGGTCTCCCGCGCGTCGGGCTCGGCTTCGTCGCGGGCGGCGCCCTCAGGGGTGGGTTCCGCGGCGGCAGGCGTCTTCGGCGTCGGCTTCTCGGCCGGCTCGGTGTCCCTTCGGGCTTCGTCCGTCGCCGTCACGTCGGGGTCCGGGCTCCCGTCCGCGTCCGTGTCCGGCAGCTGGCGAGGGGGCGTGAGGTGCGACACCCGTAGGTCCTTCCGTGCGGTTTCCCGGTGCTGGTACGGCGGACCGGGCCCGCAGGTCGGGGCCGCCTACCTCGCGTACGGCCCGCCGTCACCCTCCGTTCAGGCACGCAGGTCAACCGCGGGCAAAGACTACGCCCGCCCCCGCGCCTACCGGTCGGCGGCCTCCGCCACGTCCCGGGCCCACCGGTAGTCCGCCTTGCCGCTCGGCGACCGCCGTATCGCCTCCGTGATCACCAGCTGCCGGGGAATCTTGTAGCCGGCGAGATGGGTGCGGCAGTACGTCTGGACGTCCTCCAGGGACGGCCGCGCCGCCCCCTCGCGCAACTGCACCACCGCCGCGACGTGGTTGCCCCACTTCGCGTCCGGCACTCCGGCCACCAGCGCGTCGTACACGTCGGGATGGGACTTCAGCGCCTGCTCGACCTCCTCGGGGTACACCTTCTCGCCGCCGGTGTTGATGCACTGCGAACCGCGGCCGAGGACGGTGACCACGCCCTCCTCGTCCACCGTCGCCATGTCCCCGAGCAGCACCCAGCGCTCACCGTCCTTGTCGAAGAAGGTCTCGGCGGTCTTCCCCGGGTCGTTGTAGTAGCCGAGCGGCACGTGGCCGCACTGCGCGACCCGGCCCACCTCACCCGCCGCGACCGGCTCATGGGTGGCCGGATCGACCACCTGGGTACGGGAGTTGACGCGGATGCGGAAGCTCTGCCCGGCCCCCGAGTCGGCCGTCGCCGTGCCGTTGAAGCCGGATTCGGAGGAGCCGTAGTTGTTCAGCAGCACGGCGTTGGGAAGCAGTTCCTGGAACTGCCTGCGGACCGTCTCCGACAGCACCGCCCCGGACGAGGACACGCTGAACACCGACGAGCAGTCCGTTCCCTTCATGGGTCCGGCCAGCGCGTCGACCAGCGGCCGCAGCATCGCGTCACCGACCAGCGAGATGCTGGTGACCTTCTCCTTCTCCACCGTCCGCAGCACCTCCTCGGGCACGAACTTGCGGTGGATCACGACCCGTTGGCCGAAGTTGAAGCCGATGAGCGAGGTGAGGGTCGAGGTGCCGTGCATCAGCGGGGGAGTGGGGAAGAAGGTGATCCCGCTGCCCCCGGCCGCGACCCGCTCGGCGAGCTCCTCGGGCTTCCGCACCGGCTCACCGGTCGGCGCCCCGCCGCCCAGTCCGGAGAAGAACAGGTCCTCCTGACGCCACATCACCCCCTTGGGCATGCCGGTGGTGCCGCCGGTGTAGATGATGAACTGGTCGTCGCCCGAGCGCGCCGGGAAGCCGCGCTCCGGCGAGCCCGCCGCCTCGGCCTCGGTGAACGGCACCGCGGCCGAGACCCCCTCGTCCCCGCCGCCCACCCGCACCAGATGCCGCAGCCTCGGACACTGCGGCAGCGCCGCGGCCACCCGTGCGTCGAACTCCGCGTCGAAGACCAGGGCCGTCAGATCGGCGTCCCGGTACAGGTACACCAACTCGTCCTCGACGTAACGGTAGTTGACGTTGACCGGCACGATCCGCGCCTTCAGGCAGCCGAACACCGTCTGCAGGTACTCGATGCCGTTGTAGAGATGCAGCCCGAGATGCTCACCGGGCCGGATACCCGCCTCGATCAGGTGGTGGCCGACTCGGTTCGCCGCCGCGTCCAGTTCCGCGTACGTCAGCCGGCGTTCCGCCCCCGTCCCCGGATGGTCGATGTACACCAGGGCCTCGCGGTCGGGCACCACGTCGACGACCGACTCGAACAGGTCCGCAAGGTTGTACTCCACCGTTCCTCCTGACCCCGTGCAGCCGTGACGAAGAAAGGCGCATCCGTCGGTTCGCCGGTCATCAGAGCAAAGGGCGCGGCAACTGTGAAGGGTTCGCGCGAAGAAATCTGACTACCTGTCAGAAAACTCTTGAAGTGCCTCCCGCGCTCCTGCAACCTGTTCTCGTTCCCGGAGAGGGGAGATGGTCATGGGTGGGACGGAACACCTCACCGTCCGGCGCGAAGGCGCCACGCTGGTGCTCACGCTCAACAGGCCCGACGCCAAGAACGCGCTCTCGCTGCCGATGCTGGTCGGCCTGTACGACGGCTGGGTGGAGGCCGACGAGGACGACGGCGTCCGGTCGATCGTGCTGACCGGTGCGGGCGGGTCGTTCTGCGCCGGCATGGACCTCAAGGCCCTGGCCGGGCAGGGCACGCAGGGCGAGCAGTACCGCGGCCGCCTCAAGGCCGATCCGGACCTGCACTGGAAGGCGCTGCTGCGCCACCACCGCCCCCGCAAACCGGTGATCGCCGCCGTGGAGGGCCACTGTGTGGCGGGCGGCACCGAGATCCTGCAGGGCACCGACATCCGGGTCGCGGGCGAATCGGCGACCTTCGGACTCTACGAGGTCAGGCGCGGGCTGTTCCCCATCGGCGGCTCGACCGTCCGGCTGCAGCGCCAGATCCCGCGCACCCACGCCCTGGAGATGCTGCTCACCGGGCGCCCCTACACCGCCCGGGAGGCCGCCGGCATCGGCCTGATCGGCCATGTCGTCCCCGACGGCACGGCGCTCGCCAAGGCCCTGGAGATCGCCGAACAGGTCAACGCCTGCGGCCCGTTGGCGGTCGAGGCGATCAAGGCCTCGGTCTACGAGACCGCCGAGATGTCGGAGACGGACGGCCTCGCCTCCGAACTCAAGCGCGGCTGGCCGATCTTCGACACCGCCGACGCCAAGGAAGGCGCCCGCGCCTTCGCGGAGAAGCGGCCGCCCGTCTACAAGCGCGCCTGACCCGAAGGAGACCGGGCATGCCCGAAGTCCTCAAAGCACCCCTCGCCGTCGAGTTCCCCTTCACCCGCTCCCTCGGCCCCGTCCAGAGCGCCTTCCTGACCGGCCTGCGCGAGCGCGTCGTGCTCGGTGTGAGGACCGTCGACGGCCGCACCCTGGTCCCGCCCGTCGAGTACGACCCCGTGACCGCCGAGGAGATCCGCGACCTCGTCGCCGTGGCCGCCACCGGCACGGTCACCACCTGGGCCTGGAACCACGAACCCCGCCGCGGCCAGCCCCTCGACACCCCCTTCGCCTGGGTCCTGGTCCGCCTCGACGGCGCCGACACCGCCCTGCTGCACGCCCTGGACGCCCCCGGTCCCGACGCCGTGCGCACGGGCATGAGGGTCCGCGTCCGCTGGGCCGAGGAGCGCTCCGGCGCCATCACCGACATCGCCTGCTTCGAGCCGTACGCCGGTGACGACACCGAAGTCACCGTCCACGCGGGGGAGTTCGACGAACCCGTCACCGGCATCGTCGCCCCCGCCCGCCTCGACTACACCTACTCGCCGGGCCGCGCCCAGTCGGCGTACATCCACGCCCTCGCCGACCGCCGCACCGTCGGCGAACGCTGCCCCACCTGCCGCAAGGTGTACGTCCCGCCGAGAGGCGCCTGCCCCACCTGCGGTGTCGCCACCTCGGAACAGGTCGAAGTGGGACCCCGCGGCACGGTCACCACCTTCTGCATCGTCAACATCAAGGCCAAGAACCTCGACATCGAAGTGCCGTACGTCTACGCCCACATCGCCCTCGACGGCGCCGACCTCGCGCTGCACGGACGCATCGGCGGCATCCCCTACGACCAGGTGCGCATGGGCCTGCGCGTGGAGGCGGTGTGGACCGAGGGGGCCCGCTACCCGGACCACTACCGGCCGACCGGTGAGCCCGACGCGGAGTACGACGCCTACAAGGAGCTGCTGTGACACGTGACATAGCACTGGTCGCCTTCGCCCAGACCGACCACCGGCGCACCACCGACGAGCTCTCCGAGGTCGAGATGCTCATGCCGGTCCTGCACGGCGTGCTCGATCAGACCGGCCTCAAGACCGCCGACATCGGCTTCACCTGCTCCGGCTCCAGCGACTACCTGGCCGGCCGTGCCTTCTCCTTCACCCTCGCCCTCGACGGCGTCGGCGCCTGGCCCCCGATCTCCGAGTCGCACGTCGAGATGGACGGCGCCTGGGCCCTGTACGAGGCCTGGACCAAGCTGCTGACGGGGGAAGCCGACACCGCACTCGTCTACTCCTACGGCAAGTCCTCACCGGGCTCCGTGCGCGACGTCCTGACCCGGCAGCTCGACCCGTACTACGTGGCGCCGCTGTGGCCCGACTCGGTCGCCCTGGCCGCCCTCCAGGCGCAGGCCCTGATCGACGCCGGGGAGACCGACGAGCCCGCGCTCGCCGCCGTCGCCGCCCGCAGCCGCGCCGACGCCACCGCCAACTCCCACGCCCAGCTGAGGGGTTCGGTCCCGCAGGGCGACTACCTCGTACGGCCCCTGCGCACCGGGGACTGCCCGCCCATCGGCGACGGCGCCGCCGCGGTGATCCTCGCCGCCGGCGAGCGGGCCCGCGAGCTGTGCGAACGGCCCGCCTGGATCCGCGGCATCGACCACCGCACGGAGGCCCACAGCCTGGGGGTGCGCGACCTGACCGACTCGCCCTCCGCCCGGCTGGCAGCCGAGAAGGCAGGAGCCTTCGAACGGCCCGTCGACACCGCCGAGCTGCACGCGCCGTTCACCTCCCAGGAGGTCGTGCTGCGCAAGGCGCTCCGGCTGGACGCGACCGTGCGCGTCAACCCGTCCGGCGGCGCCCTCGCCGCCAACCCGATCATGGCCGCCGGGCTGATCCGCGTCGGGGAGGCCGCCGCCGCCGTCCACCGGGGCGAGTCCGACCGGGCGCTCGCCCACGCCACGTCCGGCCCGTGTCTGCAACAGAACCTGGTCGCCGTACTCGAAGGGGATCCGCGATGAGCAAGGAGCCCGTGGCCGTCACAGGGATCGGCCAGACCAAGCACGTGGCCGCCCGGCGGGACGTGTCGATCGCGGGACTCGTCCGCGAGGCGGCCCGGCGGGCCCTCGACGACGCCGAACTCACCTGGGCCGACATCGACGCCGTCGTCATCGGCAAGGCGCCCGACTTCTTCGAGGGCGTCATGATGCCC
Source organism: Streptomyces sp. C1-1 (assembly GCF_050214755.1). Taxonomy (NCBI): domain Bacteria; kingdom Bacillati; phylum Actinomycetota; class Actinomycetes; order Kitasatosporales; family Streptomycetaceae; genus Streptomyces; species Streptomyces sp. C1-1. The sequence continues at coordinate 9,167,965 of NZ_CP189826.1, forward strand.
GAGCTGTACCTCGCCGACGCGCTCGGAGCGGTCGGCAAGCCCATGCTGCGCGTGCACACCGCCGGCTCGGTCGGCGGCTCCACCGCGCTCGTCGCCGCCAACCTGGTCGCGGCCCGCGTCCACGGCACCGTACTGACGCTGGCGTTCGAGAAGCAGTCCGAGTCCAACGCCATGTGGGGGCTGTCCCTGCCGATCCCCTTCCAGCAGCCCCTGCTCGCGGGGGCGGGCGGCTTCTTCGCCCCGCACGTGCGCGCGTATATGCGCCGCAGCGGCGCCCCCGACACGGTCGGCTCGCTGGTGGCGTACAAGGACCGGCGCAACGCGCTGAAGAACCGTTACGCGCATCTGCACGAGCACGACATCACCCTGGAGAAGGTCCAGGCCTCACCCATGCTGTGGGACCCGATCCGGTACTCCGAGACCTGCCCGTCCTCCGACGGCGCCTGCGCGATGGTGCTGACCGACCGGGCGGGCGCGGCCCGGGCGCCGCGGCCGCCGGCCTGGATGCTGGGCGGGGCGATGCGCAGCGAGCCGACCCTCTTCGCCGGGAAGGACTTCGTCTCCCCGCAGGCCGGCAAGGACTGCGCCGCCGACGTGTACCGGCAGGCCGGCATCGCCGACCCGCGCCGCGAGATCGACGCCGCCGAGATCTACGTGCCGTTCTCCTGGTACGAGCCCATGTGGCTGGAGAACCTCGGCTTCGCCGACGAGGGCGAGGGCTGGAAGCTCACCGAGTCGGGGGTGACGGAACTGGACGGCGATCTTCCCGTGAACATGTCGGGCGGGGTGCTGTCGACCAACCCGATCGGCGCCTCCGGCATGATCCGTTTCGCCGAGGCGGCCCTGCAGGTGCGCGGGCAGGCCGGAGAACACCAGGTGGAGGGCGCGCGCCGGGTTCTCGGGCACGCCTACGGAGGCGGTTCGCAGTTCTTCTCCATGTGGCTCGTGGGCAGCGAACCCCCCACCTCCTGAGCGTCTCGCCAAAGGTCCCCCTCACGTGGCCTGTTGGCATCAGAGGCCGATCGCTAGGCTGGCCGCGGACGACGAATCGGGAGGAGCACCGACGTGGCCGAGAGCACCACCATCCAGCAGCACCCGCTCGCGGGCTGGGACAAGCCGGAGCTGGACCTCAGCAACGCCGACTGGCACTCCAGCAGCCGTGGCCTGGGGGATGTCCAGATCGCCTTTGTCGAGGGATTCATCGCGATGCGCAACAGCGGCCGCCCGGAAAGCCCTTCCCTGATCTTCACACCGGCGGAGTGGGGCGCGTTCGTGTCGGGCGCGAGGGAGGGCGAATTCGACCTCACCTGAGCCGCGGGGTGCGTGCCGGTCGGGCGGTGTCCGCCGCCCGTTTCCCGGACACTCGGCCTTGAACACTTCCCGGCGCCGGCGCCCGAGCGGGGCCGACCCGGGAGGGAAGGCCGTGATCCGGAGGTGAGGACCCCATGAACAGCCTGCCCGTCGTCGCGGCGGTCGACGGTTCGGACGACAGTATGCGCGCCCTGGACTGGGCCCTCGACGCCGCCCGCGAACGCGCGGCCCCGCTGCGGCTGGTCCATGTGCGGCAGTACGCCCCCTGGGCGCAGCCCGACGTCCTGGTCGCCGGACCGCCTCAGGCGGGCGAGGACCCGGTGCTCGCCCAGGCGCGGGACCGGCTGGAGGACCGGACCCACCCGCCCGGGATCGAGTACGTCGGCCTCGACGGCGCGCCGGGTGCCGTGCTGCCGGGGCTGGGCGCCACCGCGCGGTTGCTGGTCCTCGGCTCCCGTGGCCGGGGCGGCTTCGCCGGCCTGCTGCTCGGTTCCAACGGCATGGCCGCCGCCCGCGACGCCGAGTGCCCGGTCGTCGTGGTGCCGCGGCCCGGACGCCAGGTCCACGGGGACGCGCCCGTCGAACCGGGACCGCGCGTGGTCGTCGGTCTTAAGGTGGACGCCCCCGACGAGGCGACCCTGTCCTTCGCCTTCACCGAGGCCGCGCTGCGCGGCGCCCGCCTCCAGGTCGTCGCCGCCTACGCCTGGCCGGTGCGCTCCTGGGCGGTCCCCGCCGAACTCGCCCCCGAGATGATCGACCAGGGGGCCGTCGAGAACGAGACCTGGACGCTCGCCGAGGGCTTCCTCGCCCCGCACCGCAAGAAACACCCCGACGTGCGCGCCGACGCCTTCGCGCTGCCGGGCGACGCGGCCGGCCTGCTGGTCGCCGCCTCCAGGGACGCCGAACTGGTCGTGGTCGGCCGCCACCGCCGCCGCCTGCTCGCACCGGCCCGCATGCTCGGCTCGGTCGCCCAGGCGGTCCTCCTGCACGCGGCGAGCCCGGTCGCCGTCGTACCGCCGGAGCCGGGGGAAGGCTAGAGGCGCCGTTCCTCGCCGTTCCTCGCCGCTCCGCGCCGTTCCTCGCCGCTCCGCGCCGCGGAGGCAGCGTGCCTCCGCGGGTCCTCACGGGACGGCAGGTTCTCATGGGACGGCAGATTCTCATGGGTGGGCAGGATCTAATGGATGGGCAGATGTAATGGATGGGCCCAGGCCTATCATTAGGGCATGCCGGACCCGCTCGCTCCAGAAGCCCGCCTCTGCCTCGACCTCGCCCTCACCGTCCGCCATGACGGCCACGGCGGCGTCGCCGACGACCTGAGCGACGCCGCCGGGCTCACCGCCTGGGTCCGCGACCACCCGGAGACCGTGCCTGACGCCCACCGGTGGGTCGCCGGCGAGGGCGACCTCGCCGCCGTACGAGAGCTGCGGGCAGCCGTCCGCGCCCTCTTCGCCCGTGCCGTACGACCCGCCGAGCCCAGTCCCGCCGACGCCACCCGCCTCCTGCCCGTGCCCGACGCCCTCGCCCGCCTCAATGACGCGGCCGCGCGCACCCCTACCGTGCCGGTCCTGCACTGGGACGACGGTGCCGAACCCGTCGTGCGCCGTCATGCGGCCGACGGCGCCGAAGACCTCACGGCGACCCTCGCCCAGGCCGCCATCGCCTTCCTCACCGGCCCCGACCGGCAGCGACTGCGCGCCTGCCACGCGCCGCGCTGTGTCCGCTACTTCCTCAAGGAGCACCCCCGCCAGGAATGGTGCAAGCCCTCGTGCGGCAATCGCGCAAGAGTCGCCCGGCATCACGAACGACACCGAAGCACCGTTTGAACCGGTTTCGGTCAGTAATGCTCGTACCAGGTCGTGCGACCCCCCTGCGGCGTACGCTGAGGTGCCTGGAGGCCACGGTGCGTGTCCGCTCCCCGCGCGGACGCACCGCCGTGGCAGGGGGTATGCCATGGTGCAGCGTGTCGTACGGAACAGCCGGACCCTCTTCGAGCGCGAGAGCGAACTCGCGGCCGTCGACGAGGCGTTGGCTGCACTCACCGGCCTGCGCGCGGACGGGGCCGAACCGCCCGACCGTCCCCGCGGCGCCCTCCTCGCCTTCGCGGGACGCGCCGGCATCGGCAAGACCACCCTCCTCGCCGAAGTCCGGCGGCTGGCCACCGCCAAGGGCTGCACCGTGCTCTCCGCGCGGGGCGGCGACCAGGAACAGCGGGTCGCCTTCCATGTCGCCCGCCAACTGCTCCAACCCCAGTTCGCCGGAGCCGCACAGGCCGACCTGCGCGACTCGCTGGGCAGTTGGTACGACATCGTCGGTCCCGCCCTCGGCCTGTGCGCGCCCACCGCGGCCGCCCCACCGGACCAACAGGGCCTGCGCGACGGCCTGGACTGGATCCTCACCCATCTCGCCGCGCTGCGCGCCCCGATGGTGCTGGTGCTGGACGACGCCCACTGGGCCGACCCCGAATCCCTGCGCTGGCTCGCCGCGTTCGCGCCCCGCGCCGAACAGCTCCCGCTGCTCATCGTCGTCGCCTACCGGCCCGACGAACTCCCCGAGCACGCCGAGTCGTTCAGGGGACTGCCCGGCCGGGCCGGCACCCGCCCCCTCGACCTGGAACCGCTCAGCGCCGCCGCCGTCGCCCGGCTGGTGCGCGAAACCCTCGGCGCCAGGCCCGACGACGCCTTCTGCCGCGAATGCTGGGCCGTCACCACCGGAAATCCGTTCGAGACGGTCGAGTTGCTCGCCAAGGTGCGCGAGCGCGGCCTCGCCCCGACCGAGTCCGCCGCCCCGCTGCTGCGCGATCTCGCCGCCGCCGTCAAGGGCAGCGGCCTGGTCGCCCGCCTCGAACGCCTCGGCGCCTCCACCGTGCGCTTCGCCTGGGCCTGTGCCGTCCTCGGCACCGAGATCCACCCCCTGCTCGCCGCCGCCGTCGCCGGACTCGGTCACGAGGAGGCCGCCGACGCCGCCGACGCGCTGCGCACGGCCCGCATCCTCACCGGCGCCGAGACCCTGGAGTTCGTCCACCCGCTGATCGCCACCGCCGTCTACCGGGCCATCCCGCCCGGCGTCCGCGTCGCCCTGCACGGCCAGGCCGCCTGGTGCGTGATCGACGACGGCCAGGGCCCCTCGGCGGCCGCCCGCCACCTCCTGGAGACCCACCCCGACGGCGACACCTGGGTGGTCCAGCAACTGCGCGCCGCCGCCGCCCAGACCGTGCGCGCCGGCGCCCCCGACGCCGCCCGCGGCTACCTCGCCCGCGCCCTGCGCGAACCCCCGCCCGCCGGGGACCGCGCCGCCGTCCTGTACGAACTGGGCTCGGCCTCCCTGCTCACCGAACCCGCCACCACCGTCAACCATCTGCGCGCCGCCCTGGAGGAGCCGGTCACCGACCCCGGCCTGCGCCACCACATCGTCTACCGGCTCTCCCAGGTCCTCGCCCACAGCGACCACCTCGCCGAGGCCTCCGACACCCTCGCCCGCGAGATCCGCGTCACCGACGACGCCCGGGTCAGGCTGCGCATGGTCGCCGAACAGTTCATGTGGGACGCCTTCCGCGCCGACGAACCCGACCACCCCTCCCGCTCCCGCCGCCTGGCCAGGCTCGCCGACCGGCTGAGCGGCCGCGACCTCACCGAGCGCTATGTCATCGGCCTGCGCACCTGGGACGCCGTCCTGCGCGGCGAGCCCGCCCACATCGCCCTCCACCACGCCGAACGCGCCCTGGCCGGCGGTCTGCGCTGGGCCGAACCCGACCGGGGCTTCGAGGTGCCCGTCCTGGTCGCCCTCGCCTTCATGTACGCCGACCGGCCGGGCCGTACCGAAGAACTCTTCGCGCTCGGCATCGCCGACTACGAACGCCAGGGCTGGCGCGGCGCCCACCTCTCCTTCGCCTACACGCTCCTCGCCTACGTCCGCTACCGGCGCGGCCGGCTCGCCGAGGCCGAGGACTTCGTCCGGGCGGGACTGCGGCTGGCCGAACGCGTCGGCCCCGGCACCCCCGCCCACTGGTACGCCGTCGGCATCCTCATCGAGGTACTGCTGGCCCGCGGCCGGATCGTCGAGGCCGCCCGCACCGGCGAGGACTACTCCTTCTGCGCGCCCTACCCGGCGGCCGTCGTCTTCCCAGACGCCCAGACCGTGAGCGGCGAACTGCTCCTCGCCCGCGGCCTGCACCGGAAGGCGGCCGATGAGCTCGCCGCGGCGGGCCGCCGACTCGACCCGCGCGGCATCCGCAATCCCGCCTGGTGCCCCTGGCAGCTCCACCTCGCCCGAGCCGAGGCCCACACCGCCCCGGAACGGGCCGTCGCCACCGCCCTCGAAGCGGTCGCCCGGGCCCGCCAGTTCGGCACCCCGTCGGCCGTCGGCCAGGCGTTGCGCACGGTCGCCGAAGTCTCCTCCGGTTCCGCCCGCGTCAAATACCTGGAGGAGGCCGTCACCCACCTCGAACGCTCTCCGGCCGCCTACGAGCTGGCCTGCGCCCTCGTCGCCCTCGGCACGGAACTCCGCCGCACCGGCCGTCCCCGGGAGGCGGCCGAGCACCTCTACCGGGGCCTCGACGCGGCGGTCCAGTGCGGCGCCGACGGGCTGGTCGAGGACGCCCGTGACGAACTCACCGCCGCGGGACTGCGCCCACGGCGCCTGCACAGCACGGAGACGGACACCCTGACGTCCCGAGAGAGCTCGGCGGCGAACCTGGCGGCCCAGGGGCGCACCGAGGCGGAGATCGCGCGCGAACTGCACATCGACGAGCCGACGGTCGTCCGCCTGCTCTCCGCGGTCTACCGCAAGCTCGGCACGGACAGCACAGGCCTGGCGGTCACTCTGAAGGCGACGGAAGACCAGGAGACCTGAGGGCGCCGAGCCGTGACAGACGCGGCTCGGGCGGGTGGGTGCGACCAGCACCCGCACCACGCCCGCCTGCCCCGTACCATTGGCGCATGTCGTTCCTCCGCCGCCGCAGTGCGACCCCCGCCGGCCCAGACTTCGACGTACTGGCCATGGACCCGGGTGACTGGCCCGGCAACCTCGGCGCCGGCCTGCTGCCCGCCCCCGACGGCAGCTGCCAGGGCGTCTTCCTGCGCTACGACCTCTTCGGCGGCCGCGGCCCGGCGATGATCATCGGCAACCTGCCCGAGGGCTCCCCGGCCCGCGAGGTCGCCGAGGGCGAGATCCCCTTCGAGGTCGCCCAGCTCCTCCTCGCGCTGGAGAACGAGGAGGAGGTGACGGTCGTCGGCGTCGAGGACATGCCGGTCATGCAGGGCGACAACCTCCTGATCGTGCGCCGCCTCAAGCTCTCCGAGAGCCGGATCTCCTGCGTGCAGTTCGACCGCAGCGACAACGTCCTGGTGACCATCGCCGCCTGGGACCGCCCCATCACCGACGACCTGTACGCCCTGCTGAAGCCGCTCCCGGCGGAGCTTTTCCAGCAGGGCTGACCCGGCCCTACCGGCCGGACGGCAGCAGCGTCACGTCCGCGGCGCGCACGAACTCCACGCGATGGCCGTACTGGATCTCGTAGTACAGGTCCTTGCCCACCACGACCCGGTGCGAGTCGGTGGTGAAGGTGACCGCGTAGTAGTACTCACCCGGCACCACGTCACCGACCACGTACTTCTGCCCCTTCGGCAGCGTGTACGGCAGCGGGGACACCGCCTGCGCCGGCACTCCCGCCGGGTACGCCGACGCCTCCGGGTAGGCCCGCCCGTACACGGGGACACTGTCCAGACCCTCCCTGGGCGTCACGACCGGACCGGAGGCCGGCACCGCCGTCGGGTCCTTGTGCGGGTTGCGGAACCAGGCCTTCTGACCCAGGTACCAGATCGCCGTCCAGTCCTTGTACCGGTCGGCGACCGCGTACTGCTGGCCGGTCGACACCCGCGAGCCCACGTCGTTGACGTCGATCGTGGAGTCGGCGCCCTTGTGCAGGCCGACGTCCTTGATCAGCGGCGAGCTCTCGTCGTGGTCCGAGTACAGGCGCACCTCACCGGACCCGTGCGCCGCGCAGGGCTCGTCCTTGGTGACGCAGCCGGTGTACGGCGGTTGGTTGGCCGCGTAGTCCGGCAGGATCGTCACCACCCCGGCGTTCTTCCCGGCGGTCCGCTTGAAGGGGTGGCCGAGCAGCTCGAAGTAGTGCCGCCAGTCCCAGTAGGGGCCGGGGTCGGTGTGCATACCGGGGATGGTCGACGTCGTCGGGCCGGGGACGTTCTCATGGCCCAGGATGTGCTGCCGGTCCAGCGGGATGCCGTACTTCGCTGCGAGGTAGCGGACCAGGCGCGCCGACGCGCGGTACATCGCCTCCGTGTACCAGGCGTCCGGCGAGGCGAGGAAGCCCTCGTGCTCGATGCCGACGGACTTGGCGTTGACGTACCAGTTGCCCGCGTGCCAGGCCACGTCCTTGGCCTTCACGTGCTGGGCGATCAGACCGTCCGTGGAGCGGATCGTGTAGTTCCACGACACATAGGTCGGGTCCTGGACCAGGTTCAGCACACCGTCCCAGGTGCCCTCGGTGTCATGGACCACGATGTACTTGATGCTCTGCGACTCCGGGCGGTCCCCCAGGTCGTGGTTGCCGTAGTCGTCGTTCCCGAACTGCTGGTAGGGGGCCGGGATCCACTCGCAGGACACCGACTTCGGGCACTCTGTGCCGTCGTCGGAGACATTCCTCAGGCCTGCCGCGTGGAGCTGCCCGGTGTCGGCGGCGAGACCCGGCCGGGCGGCCAGGACGACCTGCTGCCCGGCGTCCGTCATGCGTTCCTCGCCGGTGCGCATCACGTCGTAGACGTCGTTCGCGTACGCGGCCGCCGTCGCGGTGTCGTCGGCGCCCGAGAAGCGGGCCACCGCCCCGTACCAGGCCGCGGGGTCGGCGCTCAGCGGCTCGCCCAGGTCCCGCTGCGCGGCGGCGAGCAGCGCGGCGCCGCCGGCCACGTTGGCGTCCTCGTCCGTCCGCAGCCGCTCGGCCGGGATGCCGCTCAGCTCGGCCGCCCTGCTCAAGGTCCGCAGCCGGGCGGGGAGCTGGGACTGCGCCGGTACGTGGACGTCGGGGCGCAGGGCGGCGCGGGCGCTGTCGCCGCGGGCGTCCTCGGTGCCCTGACCGTGGTGCGAGGTGGCGGTGGCGAGCGCGGTGCGGGCGTCCGTGAGGTGCATCGGGCCGTAACCGCCGGAGACGCTAGGCGCGCCCTCGTGCGCGTCCCAGCGTGACTGCAGATAGGAGACGCCGAGCAGGACGCTCTGCGGGACGTGGTACGCGGCGGCCGCGGACGCGAACGCCCGCTGCAGCGAGCCCGCCGACGACTCGGCCGCGCTCGGCGCCGGGGCCGCGCCCAGCAGCGGCAGCAGCAGAGCCGCGGTCGAGAGAGCGCCGACGGCTCGACGGGTGTGTCTGTGGCCGGGTGCGGATCTGGGGTCGGTGACGGATCCTCGCAATGCAGCCTCCTGGGACGAGCGGGCGTGGCGGGGCGTGCAGGGCCGGTGGTGGGTCAGTGGTACCGGCTTGCCGACGATCCGTCAATCATGCCCACGAGCAGGAGATTTCCCATGTCAACACGAGGATGGGGGAGTTTCCCGGCGGCGGCTTCCGGGCCTGCGAGGCGTCAGTGGAGTACACCAATGACCCGTGCGGAGGAGCCCGCGAACACGAAGATCCGCGGCGCGCTCCCTCACGGGCGCACCGCGGACCTTCGTCCCCTTCAGCGAGTGCCGACCGCCGCGCGCACGGCCCGCCGGGCCAGCTGGCAGTCGTCGTGCAGCCGCCTGAGCAGCAGCCGCTGTTCCTCGCCGGACGGCGCAGCACTCGGGTGGGCCACCCCCGGTGCCGCCGGGGCCGCGTCGTGCATCGAACGCTGCACGGCCGTCTCGTAGGTGCGGATCTCACGGGTCAGGACGAGCATCAGGTTCACCAGGAACGCGTCCCGAGACGCCGGACCCGCCGACTGGGCGATCTGGCTGATCTGACGGCGGGCCACCGGGGCGTCGCCGAGGACCGACCACAGCACCGCCAGGTCGTAGCCGGGCAGGTACCAGCCCGCGTGCTCCCAGTCCACCAGCACTGGACCGGCCGGGGACAGAAGGATGTTCGAGAGCAGTGCGTCGCCGTGACAGAACTGGCCCATGCCCTGCCGGCCCGCCGAGTGCGCGATGCCGTGCAGCAGCTTCTGCAGGTCGCCCATGTCCCGGTCGGTCAGCAGTCCCAGCTCGTGGTAGCGGGAGATCCGGGCCGCGTAGTCCAGCGGGGCGTCGAAGGTGCCCGCCGGCGGCCGCCAGGCGTTGAGCCGGCAGATCGCGCCGAGTGCCGCCCTGATGTCCGCCCGGGGAGGAGCCTCGGCCGGATGCCGCTGCAGCGCGGCCACCCGTCCCGGCATCCGCTCGATGACCAGTGTGCAGTTGTCCGGGTCCGCCGCGATCAGTCTCGGCACCCGCACCGGAGGACGGTGCCGGACGAACGAGCGGTATGCCGCTATCTCGTGCCTGATCCGCTCGGACCACGCGGGCGAGTGGTCCAGTAAGCACTTGGCGACGGCCGTACTGCGCCCGGTCGTGCCGACCAGGAGCACGGACCGTCCGCTGCGGCGCAGCACCTGCACCGGAGCGAACTCCGGGCAGATCCGGTGCACCGACGCGAGGGCCGTTCGCAACTGGGCGCCCTGAGGGCCGGACAAGTCGAGTCTCCCGCTGAGCGGTTGGGTGCCGGGCCCCGGGGCGCGCCGCGGCCGTCCCGCACCGAGCGCGGGGGCCACCGGGCGCCCGGCGGGGTCGAGGAAGGGGCCGCTGCCCGCCGGGCGGGAGCGCAGCGACCGGGGCGGGGCGGACACGGAGGACGATGCTGCGTACATGGGCGAAACAGATCCCTTCGTGTGCCTGCAGTGCCTGTGCGGTTCAGACGCGCTACCCGGCCCGGCCCCTCGGGAGCATCCTGGGGAATGCGTCCCTTGTTCACGAAGGCAACCGGGTCGGGGTGGCGCGTTCCTACCTGACACCCGATCACCACTGGCACACCATCTGGCGCACCCTGGCGAACCCTGGCGAATAGTCGCCCGGCAACTCTCCCCGGGCTACTGTCAACTCAGCCGAGAACCTGGGGGCTTGACGTGAGCGGACAACCCAACACCCGCCTTGCGGACCTGTTCGGCCTGGCCGGCTGGTCCAAGGGTGAACTCGCGAGGCTGGTCAACCGGCAGGCGGCGGCCATGGGCCACCCCCAGCTGTCGACCGACACCTCCCGGGTGCGGCGTTGGATCGACACGGGAGAGATCCCGCGCGATCCGGTGCCGCGGGTGCTGGCGGCTCTGTTCACCGAGCGTCTCGGCCGTGTCGTGACCATCGAGGACCTCGGTCTGGTCCGGCACGGGCGTACGGGGAAACGGCAGGACGGCGGGAGTGTGGAACATCCCGACGGTGTGCCGTGGGCGCCCGAGCGGACAGCTGCGGTCCTCACCGAATTCACGGGAATGGACCTCATGCTCAACCGACGCGGCTTGGTGGGCGCGGGTGCCGCGCTCGCCGCAGGCTCCGCACTCAGCAGCGCCATGTACGACTGGCTGCACACCGACCCGACACTCAAGTCCGACGCCCCACGATTCGACGATCCCCTGCACGCCGACCCCGCTGGGTTCGACCGCTACGAGGCCGCCCCCATCGGGTCGCAGGAGATCGAGGAACTGGAGCGCTCGGTCGAGGTGTTCCGGGCCTGGGACGCGGCCCGCGGCGGCGGGCTGCAGCGCAAGGCAGTCGTGGGCCAGCTCAACGAGGTGGGCGGCATGCTCGCCTACCGTCACCCCGACCATCTCCAGCGGCGCCTGTGGGGCGTCGCTGCCAACCTCGCCGTCCTCGCGGGCTGGATGTCGCACGACGTCGGCCTGGAGCCCACGGCCCAGAAGTACTTCGTCATCGCCGCGCACGCGGCCAGAGAAGGCGGTGACCGGCCCCGCGCGGGGGAGGCGCTCTCCCGGGCGGCTCGCCAGATGGTGCACCTGGGCCGGCCCGACGACGCACTCGACCTGATGAAACTCGCCCGGTCCGGCTCGGGCGACGAGGTGCTGCCGCGCACCAAGGCGATGCTCTACACCATCGAGGCCTGGGCACAGGCCTCCATGGGCAAGGGCCAGGCCATGCGACGCACCCTGGGCCAGGCGGAGGACCTCTTCGTCTCCGACAAGTCGGACGTGCCCCCGCCGAGCTGGATGCAGATGTTCAAGGAGGAGGACCTGTACGGCATGCAGGCCCTGGCCTACCGCACCCTGGCCGAACACGACCCCTCCGCGGCCGTGCACGCCCAGCACTACGCGGAGAAGGCCCTGGCCCTGCGCGTCGACGGACGCCAGCGGTCGAAGATCTTCGACTTCCTGTCCATGGCGTCGGCCTGCTTCATCGCCGACGACCCCGAACAGGCCGACCGCTACGCGCGCCTGGCCCTGATGTCGATGGGATCCAACTCGTCCCACCGCACCTGGGACCGGCTGCGTCAGATGTACCGGCTGACGGCCGAGTACTCCAACTACCCGAAGATCCACGAACTGCGGGAGGAGATCGAACTTGCGCTGCCGAAGAAGGCGTCCCAGGGCGGCAACAGCGCACGGGCATAGGGAGTTCGTGCCTCCGCCGGGACGGGCCGAACCCGGGACACCGGTGGTCCGATGCGCCTACGCCGTCACCCTGGCGACGAGCACGCACGCGTCGTCCTGACGCTCGCTCGCGCCGAACTCCTCCACGACCAGCCGTACGCAGTCCTGTGCGGTTCGCGCCTCGCGGAAGCGGGGGGCCAGGTCCAGGAGCCGGTGCGCGGGCTCTGTCACTCCCGCGGCATGCCCAGGCTCCAGTCCGTCGGTGTGCAGCAGGAGCAGGTCGCCCACTTCGAGGGTCTCGTGGACCTCCTCGAAGGCGGCGTTCGCGGTCGCGCCGAGCAGAACGCCCTGCGGGGCGCGCAGCCTGCGCCCCGTCCCGTCGCGGAACAGCAGCGGGGCGGGGTGTCCGGCCTGCGCCCAGGTCAGGGTGCGGGTCTCGGGGCGGTAGCGGCAGCAGACGGCGCTGCCGAGGGCGGGTTGCACGGTGGCGTCGAGTAACCGGTTCAGCAGGGACAGCAGTTGTCCCGGTGCCGTGCCGGCCATCGCCATGCCGCGCAGTGCGCCGAGCAGCATCGCCATGCCCGAGGTGACGGTCACGCCGTGCCCGGTCAGGTCGCCGACGCTCAGCAGGGTCTGTCCGTCGGGCAGTTCCAGCGCGTCGTACCAGTCCCCGCCGATCAGCGCGCCGTCCGACGACGGCAGGCAGTACGCGGCGAGGTCCAGCGTCTGGGGGCCTCGGTGCGGGAGCCGCAGGGAGCCACGCCACGGCGGCAGCACGGCCTCCTGCAGCTCGACCGCGAGCCGGTGCTCGGTCTGCGCGCGGTGCTGGTGGCGCTGGAGCGAGTCACGGGTCTCGCTCACCGCCTTCTGGCTGCGGCGCAGTTCACTGACGTCCCGCAGCACGGCCCACATCGAGGCGGTGCCGCCGTCGGCGTCGAGCACGGGCTCGCCCATCATGTGCACGGTGCGCACCTCGCCGTCCGGGCGCACGACGCGGAACTCCCCGTCGATGGGCTGTGCGTCGACGAGGCAGTGCGTGACCATCGCCGTCAGCCCCGCGCGGTCCTCGTCCAGGACCAGGGAGGGCAGTTCGTCGAGGGTGAGCGGGGCGGACTCGGGGGCGCGGCCGAGGATCTGGTACAGCTCGCCGGACCAACTCGCCTCGTCGGTGAGCAGGTTCCACTCCGCGGAGCCGACCCGGCTGAGCAACGAGCCGTGCCGGGGAGCGGGCGGCACGGACCGGCCGCCGGCCGGCTCCGGGGCGGCGGGAACGGAGGGCGGTCCGTCCCGCAGCTGCGCCAAGTGGGCGTCGAGGTCGTTGAGTTGATGCAGCGCCAGGTCGCACAGCGCGCGCTGCCAGCGCTCCCGGGGGTCCGAACCGTCCGCGTGCGTGTCCTGTCGTACGGCGTCCACGTCGCCCTTGAGTCGCCGCGTCTGCGAGATCAGCGCGTCGACCGAGCCGCGCCCCGGCGGCTGGGCGGCTGGGTGATCCGCAGAGAGATGGGACGGCATGACGCACTCCGATGCGGGACGGTACGACCAAGGCGGACGGAGGGACCGTTACGACTGTTGCACAGCCCGCGACGCCCTGTAAGTGATTTGGCAACACACGATCCGGTGGTGCTTCTGGCATATGCCAGCGTCTACTTGGAGTGGTTGCGCTGCGTCTGTCGCTTACCTCCTCGGCTCGTCAAGTCGTAGGCGGCGTACGTGACTTGGGGCATCGTAACCGAGTCCCGGTGCGTGTTCCGCAGTGTGTTCGACGGGTGTTTGTTCGGCATGTTTGTTCGCATCGCTACCCAGTGACGCAGGTCACACAAACTGGAAAGCGCTTGCATGTAATGCGATCGGGGTCTTCGAGGTCGTAACAGTGTCGGCGATCCGGCCGACCTCGGACCCGTATTGGGGAGCGGCCATGGACATCACCCTCGAGCAGCCCGTCCGGGGCCGCCTGGTCACCGCCCGTGAGCAGGAACTGCCCGCCCCCGCCACCCTGCGCTACACGTCGGCGGACCCGCTGGCCGTGCACCTCGACTTCCCGCCCGACGTCTCCCTCGACGGCACCGCGGTGACCTGGACGTTCGCCCGCACCCTGCTGGACGAGGGGCTGCGCGGCCCGGTCGGCGGCGGCGACGTGCACCTGTGGCCCTGCGGCCGCGCCCGCACGGTGATCGAACTGCATTCGCCGTACGGCATGGCCCTGCTGCAGTTCGACACGGCCGCCCTGCAGCGGTTCCTGGTGCGTACGTACGCCGTCGTCGCCGCCGGGCAGGAGGATCTGGCCGAGGCGCTGGACCGCGGCCTGAGCGCCCTGCTCGGCAACGTGTGACCGGACCGGACTCAGTAGCGCAGCACCCCGGCGATCCCCTGCGCGTCGACGAGCGCGCCGTCCGGGACGAAGCGGACCTCGGCGCCCGTCTCCAGGCACTGTTCGACGATCTCGTCGACGATGTCCTCACGCGCGTCTCGGTCGCCGCTGTTCGCCGGCGCGAGGTGCTCGCCGAGCGCGTCGCGCACCGTCATGCGGAAGTTCTCCTCGACGGCGAGCAGGCGGACGCGGCCCTCGCGGGCGCTGTGCCAGACCTCGTCCACGCCGGCCGCGAACGACTTGCGGCCGCGGGCCGACTCCAGTTCCCGGGCGACGGCCTCGGTGTCGCTCCGGGCCTCGGCGTCGAGCACCGGACGCACCGCCTGCCACACCGCATCCGGCGTGCCGTGCGCGAGTCCGCCGTGCGGGACGTGCATCGCCTCCTTGGTGACGCCGCCCACCTCGTCCAGCGCGGACAGGGCGGCCTGCTCGCCGGTGACGTAGAGCCGTCGTGGCTGCTCGCGCAGCACCATGCCCATCGTCGCGTCCGCCTCCCGCAGGAAGTGGCGTGTGCCCTCGTCGCGGAAGGTGCTCGGCACGTCGCCGATCCGCTCCACCCGCTCGGCGTCGAAGTTCGGCGTCGCCCGGGTCATCGGGAAGCCGCCGCTGTGGTCCTCCGTGACGCGGTCGATGCCGCCGCTCCACAGGGTGACCCGGTCGGCGGAGACCGACAGCACCCAGAACGGCCGCTCGGCGGCGTGCGCGGAGACCAGGTTGCGGGTGAGGAAGGTGTCCGAGAGGACCACCCGCTCGGGCACGGTGCGGGCGAGCGACCACACCTGGTGCTCACCCGGAGCGGCGAAGATCACCAGACCGTCCTCGGCATGTGCCAGATCCACCTCCGAGAGGGCCTGGTCGAGCTGACGGACCACGTCGGAGCGCCGTTCCCGCGTCACCGAGGGATCGGCCTCCAGCTGTTTCTTGGCCTCGGCCACGACATTGCGCAGCCGGACCGGATCCTGGGCGTTGTCGGGCTCCCGGCGATGCGTCGGCGTCAGCACGGACACGGCCGGATACGGCCGCGGGCGCCGGAGCTCGGAGAGGGTTGAAGGACTCAGATCGTGCTCCATAACAGCACGATAGGACTGAATCGGCGGTCGGGCATGGGGAGCGGTTCGACCGGGCATTACGGGCATACGGTTGCCAATGTCTCCCGAGTCGCCGGATGGCGCCTCCCACCCGGCCTGCCCGAGCTGTGGGTCGTGGAGACCGGCGGTGACGCGTACGCCTCCGAGTGGCAGCAGTGGGGCAGCGGCAACAACGCGGTCGCCCTGGAGCCCGGCGTGGTCTTCACCCACGACCGCAACACCCACACCAACACCCTGCTCCGCAAGGCCGGCATGGAGGTGATCACCATCGTGGGCGCGGAGCTGGGCGGCGGCCGCGGCGGCGGACACCGCATGACGTGCCCGATCGTGCGCGACCCGGTGGACTTCTGACCCAGGGCCCTAGCGGACCCCGTCCGGCGGCTCCGTCACCGCGACGTTCCCCTGAGCCACGGCGCACAGGGTCCGCACCCCGGCGCCGTCCACGGTCGTCACGTCGCAGCGGCACACGACACGGGTGCGGCCGGCCCGCACCACCTGGGCGTCCGCGCGCAGGACGACACCCGTGGCCGGCCGCAGATAGTCGATGGTGAACCCGGACGTGATCACCCCGGCGCCCACCACCGTGGCCGCGGCGAGCGTCAGCGTGTTGTCCGCCAGGTAGGAGAGCACCCCGCCGTGCACGAAGCCGTACTGCTGGAGCAGCTCCTCGCGGACGTCCAGCTCCAGCGAGGCCGTGCCGTCTCCGCAGGCGGTCAGCCGGGTGCCCAGCAGCCTGCTGAAGGGCTGCTCGGCCAGGGCCTTGCGAGCCAGTTCCAGGTCCATCGCGCCGTCCGCCCTCCGTCTCACTTCACCAGTGAAGTGAGGGTGGCGTGCGCCGTCGGCGTCTGTCAAGATCGGCCCATGTCCGAGCCGGATCAGCGCCTGTACTTTCTGCTGCAGCGGGCGGCCCACCGTCTGCGCACTGCGGTGGACCGGCGCTGCCTCGCCGTCGCCGGCGTCACCACGGCCCAGGTCGGCGCGCTGTTCGCCGTACAGGACCGGCCCGGTGCGACCCAGCAGGAGCTGGCCGGTGTACTCGGGCTGCGCGAGTCGGCCGTCACGGCGCTCGTCGGGCGGCTCGCCATGGCGGGCCTGCTGTCCAAGCAGGCGCACCCGCTCCAACACCGCGCCGTCGTACTGGAGTTGACCGACGCCGGAGCGGACGCCCTGCGGGCCGCGCGCCCGGAGATCGACCGCTTCAACGCCCAGCTGCGCGAACTGCTGGGTGAGGACGGCTTCGTGACGACGGCCGAGGCCCTGCACCGCCTCGCCTACGACTGGGAGGCCTGACTCAGTCGCCCTCCTCCGGCGCGCAGGAACTGCCGTTCGGCGGCAGGGAGCCGTACAGGAGGAAATTGTCGACCTTCTCGTGCACGCACTTGGAGGAGGCGTAACCGGTGTGCCCCTCGCCCTTGTTGTCGAGGACCACCGCCGAGGAGCCGAGCCGCGCGGCCGTCTCCACGGTCCAGCGGTACGGCGTGGCGGGGTCGCCCCGGGTGCCCACGAGAAGCATCTTGGCGCTGTGCACGTCGCGCACCTTCTCGCGGATGTAGTCGGTGCCCTTGGGCCGGCCGTAGCACATCAGCAGCTCGGTGAGCCGGTAGCGGCCGAAGACCGGGGAGGCCTGCTCGTACTCGGCGCGCAGCCGGCCGAGGTCCCGGGCGATCTGTTCGGCGCCGGGGCGGTCGGGATCGTCCGCGCAGTCGATCGCCATCAGCGCCGCGGGCAGGTTGTCCAGCGGGACGTCGTCCTCGTCGACCAGCCCGCCGTCGCCCTGCGCCCGGCGCGGCCGGGCCCCGCCGGTCGCGAAGTTCATCACGCCGCGGGTGTCGCCGTCCTCGACGAGCTGGGCGAGGGCGCGCTCCAGGGAGGGCCACAGCTGCTTGCTGTACAGCGCCTGTCCGATGGCGCCCACGAGGTCCTGGCCGGTGAACTGCCCGCCGAGGTCGCCCGGCACCGGGTCCTGGTCGAGCGAGTCCACCAACTGCACGACCTGTTCCCGCGCGTCGCGCGCGTCCTGGCCGAAGGGGCAGGCGATGTCCTTCACACACCAGGTGATGAAGTCCTCCAGGGCGGTCTGCTGACCCTCGGCGCCCGCGATCCCCTGCTCCGCCATGGGCTCGGTCAGCGTGTCCACCCCGTCGAGCACCAACCGGCCCACCTTCTTGGGGAACTGGGCGGCGTACACCGCGCCGAGCCGTGTTCCGTAGGAGAAACCGAGGTAGTTGAGCTTCTTGTCGCCGAGCGCCTGGCGCATCACGTCCAGGTCGCGCGAGGCGTTCACCGTTCCTATGTGGGGCAGTACCGGCCCGGAGTGCCGCGCGCACTGCTCGGCCGCCGCCTTCAACTGCCGCAGCACATCCTGCGGATGGCGGAGGTCGGCGTTCTCGTCGGTGACCGCCGCGAGCGCGTCGCTCTCGTCGCCGCAGCTGACCGGCGAGGACCTGCCGACGCCGCGCGGGTCGAAGGACACCACGTCGTACTCGTTCGTCAGGCCCATGAAGTCGTCGCCGCCGGAGGCGAGTTCGCTCACCCCGGAGCCGCCCGGCCCGCCGAAGTTCAGCAGCACCGAACCGCGCTTCTTCTTCGCCGTCGCGCGGTAGCGGGCCAGCGCCAGATCCAGCGTGCCGGCCCGGGGCCTGGCGTAGTCGAGCGGCACCGTGACCTTGCCGCACTGCAGGTCCTTGGGCGCGTCCGGCCCCTTGCACCTGGACCAGACGATCTTCTGCCGGTAGAAGCGAGACAGGTCGGGTCCGGTGCCGTCCGCGGTCACCGACGGCAGCCCCGCGGCCAGCAGGGCCACAGTGGCGGCCCCGGTGACCGCGCAGCGCCGCACCGCGGACCGTGTCGTCGGCTTGGCCAGCATCGATGCCTCCCAGGGCGCCCGCAGCGGACCGGCGGGAAACGGCGCCCTCGCTCACGATAGGCGGCCCCCACGGGCCCCGCCTCCGGGCGGGCGGAACCCCCTGACGTGCCTTACCCTCGGCGCTCCCCGGGCTGCCGGCCACCGGCGACCGCGGCGGCTCGTCGTCCCGGTGACGGACGTCTTGCCCGGGCCGTCAGGAGGACCATTCCGGACTCCCCGTAGTCGGGCGGGGTGGGGTCGGCGTCGATGTGGGTCACGGTCAGGTCGTGGGTCAGCGGCGCGAACACCTGCGTGACCGTCTCGGGGTTCACCGGGCAGCCGGGCCAGCGCAAGGCCGGGCCGACGCGGTAGGTGGGCAGGTCCTCCATGAACGCGGCCACCAGGTGTCCGCCCGGGACGACGCAGCGCACGAAGGCCCGGCAGAAGTCGGCGAACTCCGCACGGTCCTCGGTGGCGCCCTCGGCGACGAAGTGCATCGACGCCAGGTCGTACCCGCCGGGAGCGAGCTCGCGCACGTCGGCGTGGACTACGTTGACGTCCGCCAGTGCCCCCGCCAGGGTGGCGGGCAGGTCGGGGTTCAAACGCCGGCACAGCGCGTGGAACGGCAGCCAGCTGGCGTCCGGCCCGTAGAGGATCTGCCGCTCCAGGTAGGCGACGTTCCCGGCCCCCGCCTCGACGGCGTCGATACGGCGGCTCGCGGCGGCGGCGAGGATCAGCGGGTACAGGTTGGGGCCCGCCCCGAACTCGACCGACCTGGCGAGGGACCTCGGCGGGATGCGCCGGTAGAAGGCGGAGTGATGGGCGATGACCGCCGCGTCGGACGGATGCAGGTCGCGGTAGTTCTCCGCGAGGTAGTCCGCCACCGGCCAGCGGTCCCAGTCCACGTCGTCGTTGTGCGTCGTCATCGGCCTCAGCCCTTCGGCCGCAGCGGGAAACGGGCGGCCAACCGGGTCAGCGTCCCGTTGAGCCGCTCGATGTCGTCGTCGGAGTTGAGCGCCGTGACCTGGACGCGGCATCCGACCCGGTCGCGCGGTACCAGGGGATGGGCGGCCAGCGTCACGTAGATTCCCTCCTCCCACAGGAACGCCCCGACCGCGTCCAGGTCGTCCGCGTTCGCCAGCGGGATCTCGATGATCGGCAGCCGGTCCCGGTTGAGGGTCGCGACGCCCAGCTCGTCCAGGTGATCCAGCACTTGGACCGTCCTGCGGTACAGATCCGCGCGCAGCGCGTCGCCCCGCTTGTCGTTCACGTCCAGCCCGGCCAGCACCGTCGCCAGGGACGCCGTGGGGGACGGACCCGAGTACAGGTAGGGGCCCGCGGCCGTCTTGAGCCGGTTCTTCATCGCGGTCGGCAGCGCGAGGAAGGCGAGCAGCGACGAGTACGCCATGGAGAAGCCGCCGGCAAGCACGATCCCGTCGTACGACTCCCCGGTGTGCCGCACTATGCCGTTGCCGCGCGTCCCGTACGAGCACGGCTCGCGCGGCCCGCGCTCCCCGACCACCCCGAACCCGTGCGCGTCGTCGACGTACAGCGTCGCCCCCGCCGCGCGGCACACCGAGGCCAGCGCGGGCACGTCGGTGAGGTTCCCGCTCATGCTGTTGACTCCGTCCAGGCACACCAGCCGGGGCAGGCCCGAGGGCACCGAGGCCAGCAGGGTCTCCAGCTCCCCGAGGCGCTCGGCGTGGAAGCGGTGCAGGGTGGCGCCCTGGCCGCGGGCGACGAGGCAGCCGTCGTAGACCGTCCGGTGTGCCGTCGCCTCCACGAAGACGTGGCCGCCGTCGGCCAGCGCGGGGATCACCGAGGTGTGGATCAGCGTCAGCGTCGGCAGCAGCAGTGTGTCGGGCGCGCCGAGCAGCGCGGCCAGACGTTCCTCGATGTCCGGGTACAGGCGCGGGCTGCCCAGCAGACGGGACCAGCTGGGGTGGGTGCCCCAGCGCCGCAGCGCGGGGTCCACCGCCTCGATGATCTCCGGGTCCCAGTCGAAGCCGAGGTAGTTGCAGGAGGCGAAGTCGATCAGCCAGTGGTCGCGGCTGCGGATGTGCCGGCCCCGCACCTCGTCCAGGACCGCGTCGCTCATCGGGCTGGTCCGCCGCAGGTGTTCCAGGCTCGCGTTGCGGTCCTGACGCCGTGGGTGCGCGGGGCGGCTGTCGGCGACGGGCACCGGCTCGGGGCCCGGGTCGGTCCTGGCGACCCGGCCGTTGTCACTGCGGCGCAGCACCCGTTCGCTCTGCTGCACCGTCATCGGCCGGGCGAACAGATAGCCCTGTCCGAACCGGCACCCCATCCCCGCCAGCAGATCACGTTGCGCCGGCTCCTCGATCCCCTCGGCGATCACCTGCAGCCCCAGGGTGTCGGCGATCCGCACGATGCCCTCGACGAGCGCGACCTGCTGGGCGTCGCGGGTGATGTCGTCGATGAACGTCTTGTCGATCTTCAGTACGTCGATGGGGAAGTCCCGCAGGTAGCGCAGCGAGGAGAAGCCGGTCCCGAAGTCGTCGACCGCGATGTGCACCCCGAGCTCCTTCAGGGCCCGCAGGACCGCCTGGATCTGGGTGTCGCGTCGCAGCAGCACGGTCTCGGTGAGCTCCAACTGCAGTGACCCCGGGGCGAGCCCGGGCGTGCGCAGGGCCTGGCCGACCTGGTCGACGAACCCGGCGTCGCGGAACTGGCGCGCGGAGACGTTCACGCTGATGTACGGCGGAGCGGCGGGGCCGGGCAGCCGCTGCAGGCCGGCGATGTCGTTGACGGCGTTCTCCAGCACCCACGCGCCCAGCATCGCGATGTGCCCGGTCTCCTCGGCCAGCGCGATGAACTGCTCCGGCGGCATGGGCCTGTGCGGGGCCTGCGGCCAGCGCACCAGCGCCTCGAAGCCGACGACCTCGCCCGCCTTGATGTCCACGACCGGCTGGTAGCGCAGGGTGAACTCCTTGTCGGCGACCGCCCGGGCGAGCCGGTTCTGCAGGTCGTGCCGCTCGACCATGCGGGTGTGCAGCAGGGGGCGGAAGCGCCGCCACTGTCGTTTCCCCGCCGCCTTGGCCGCGTAGAGCGCGAGGTCGGCGTGGCCGAGCAGTTCCTCCGCGTCGGTGCTGTCGCGGGCCGTGGCCACGCCCACGCTGGCGGAGACGGTGACCGACTCCTCTCCGAGGGCGAACGGCCGGGACAGCGTCTGGATGACCTGGGCGGCCAGCAGCTCCGCGTCCAGCGGTTCGCGGGCGTCCTCCATCAAGGCCGCGAACTCGTCGCCGCCGAGCCGGGCGGCGGTGTCGCTGCGCCGCAGCGCCTTGGACAGCCGCTCCCCGACAGAGACCAGCAGATGGTCGCCGGCAGAGTGCCCGAGCGTGTCGTTGACCTGCTTGAAGTCGTCGAGGTCGATGAAGAGCAGACAGGTCAGGGACGACTCGCGGCGCCCGCGCAGCAGGGCGCGCTCGATCCGCTCCAGCAGCAGCGTCCGGTTGGGCAGGCCGGTGAGCGCGTCGTGGAAGGCCCGCTGGGTCAGCTCGTGCTCCAGCCGGCGCTGCTCCGTCACATCGCGCAGGGTGACCACCAGTCCGCCCACGGTCCGCTCGTCCCGGAAGTCGTTGCACCGCACCTCCACCTCGACCCGGCCCGCGCGGTGCCTGACCCACCAGTGGTCGTGGGTGGCCCGCGGCCCCGCCGTCCGTACGGCCGCCAGCTCCCGTGCGGCGCGCTGCCGGTCCCGAGGGTCGACCAGGTCCGGCAGCGGGACGCCGACCAGGTCGGCGGTGCCGAAGACGGACGCGGCGGACGGGCTGGCGTACCGGATGTTGTCGTCGTCCTCGACGATGAGGATCACGTCCGAGGTGTTGCGCACCAGCGTGCGGAAGTACGCCTCCTTCTCCCGGCGGACGATCTCCTGGCGCAGCGCGATGCGCTCCATGGCCAGGCCCGCGTGCGAGGCGAGGATCTCTATGGAGCCGCGGGTCTCGGCAAGCTGCCCGGGTGGCCCGGCGACCAGCAGTACGCCCGGGACGTCTCCGACGGGGCGGTCCGGCGGGATCATCAGGCACACCAGGACAGTGGCGGAAGGCTCCAGCTCGTCGCCGACGGCGAGGTCGCGGGCGTCGGCGAGGCGTCCGTGGTGCGGCGCGAGGTCGGCGGCGCGCTCGGCCGGGAGCAGCAGGGTCCGGTGGTCGACCGCGCTCTCCAGCAGACCGTCGACGGCCGTGGCGCAGACCCGGGCGACCTCTTCCTGGCGGACCGCCGAGACGAGCGAGACGGCCGCGAGGCGCAGCGTCAGCTCCCGTGCCACGGTGCCGCGGTGGGCCACGACCATTCCGCCGAGCCGGAGGATCACGAGGACGAACAGCACACCGGAGAAGGCGGCGATCACCGCGGCGTCGTCGGCCGAGCGGGTCAGCCCCTCGTCCAGCAGGATGCCCGGGGCGATCAGCGTCGCCAGGGCCAGCATGACCAGTCGGCGCCGGTGGGCCAGCAGGGACCTGTGCCGGGGCTCGGCCGCGGTCAGTTCCACCATCGACGGGTGCAGCGCGGCCTGGCCCCAGGCGGTGTAGAAGACGATCCATCCGGTGTCGAGGGCCGTGCCCGCCTGCCAGACGTCGTTGAGCTGCAGAATTCGGTACGCGATGTCGAAGCCGAGCAGCGTCAGCGTGCCGACCACCAGCAGTTGCACGGAGCGGTTGTGGCCGCCCACCGGGCTCGGGGTGAGAAGCCGGGCCAGCAGTGCCAGCACCAGCACGTCACCGAGGGGATAGGCGATGCTGATGGCCCGCTGCTGCCAGGTGAGCCCGCGCACCTCGGTGAGCGGCTGCACCAGGTACAGCCACACCGGCAGCGCGAGCCCGGAGGTGAAGATCAGCGCGTCGAGCAGGCTCGGCGGGTCGTGGCCCGCCCAGCGGTAGCGGACCAGCCCGGACAGCCCCGCGGCGAAGAGCGGGTAGGCGGCCAGGTAGCAGGCGTCCGCGGGGGAGGGGAAGGGGTTGGAGGCGTGGAAGTACTGCTCGACGACGTTGTAGTACGTATCGCCCGCGATGAACGTCAGCAGTCCGCCGGCCAGCAGCCACCAGGGCCAGCGGTGGGCGGGGCGGTGGACGTGCACCCCGGTCAGTACGGCGACGACGGCTGCCACACCGATGACCGCCCACGCCGCAGCGCGTGCTTCGGGCACCGCCAGGTACAGGGTCGTGGCCGCCGCGACCACCGCGGCATGAGCGACCATCAGCCGATGAGACGGCAGCAATGGCAAGCGCCTCCCCCAGCCGGAGGAGACCGGGTCGATCACCTGGTCTGCTTATTCGTAGAGCCTATGCACGGGGCGCGCGCCGCTGCATCTTGGGCGGTGCCGGGCCCGTCTCGGGCGTCCCCGCGGTGAAACCGGAGGTGCAGCGCGCGCACCTGTGCCACCAGCTCCGGTACCGGGCCGCCCGAGGCCCACCCAGGCGTGCGGGGCCGCGCACATCGGGCAGTGCTCGCCGCAGGTGTACACCGTCGCCGCCGCCCGCTCCTCGGGTGTCGGACGGGCGGCCGCCCAGCGCGCGAGCTCGAACGCGGGGCCGGGTGCGGTCGCCCGAGGCCACCCGGTTGTGGTCCTCGCCGAGCACCGTGCCGTCCCCGCCCACGAGGACCGACCCGAACGGCCCGTCACCGGCCCGCGGCGCCTCGGCCGCCGGCTCGACGCGGCGCCGCAGAGGGGGCAGCTCGGTGTCCTTCACGACCAAGGCGTACGGCCCTCCTCGCGACGTGATCTTCGACGTGCAGCCTACGGTCGCCCGCGCACGCGGCAAAGGCGGGCCGCGGCGCTCGACGGCGGCGACCCTGCGTCGCCACGGAGGGGCCGACCAGCGCTGACGCGCCGCCGACACGGGAGCCCGGAGGGTAAAGGTGTTGCCGCGTCCGGCGCCGGGTGCTGGAGTGACCCCATGGATCATGCAGCGGTGCTCGCCCTCTTCGACCGTGACATGCGCGAGGGCGCCCAGCCGGACGGCCCCGCCACACGCGTCGAGCGGGTGGGCGGCGTGGTGCGCCAGGTGTCGACCGCGCGCGGCTGGAACGGCGTCGTCTGGTCCGACCTGGACGAGACGAGCGCGCAGGCGGCGATCTTCGAGCAGATCGCCTTCTTCTCGGGTCTCGGCCGGGAGTTCGAGTGGAAGCTGTACGGCCACGACCTGCCGGTGGAACTGGGGGAGCGGCTCAGGGCAGCCGGGTTCACGGCCGAGCCCGAGGAGACGCTGATGATCGCCGAGGCCGCGGGTCTCGACCTCGACGTCGAGCCGCCCGAGGGCGTCCGTCTGCTGCCGGTCACCGACGCGGCGGGCGTGCACCTCGTGGCCGACGTGCACGAGAAGGCGTTCGGCACCGACGGCTCCCGACTGCGTGACCAATTGCTGGCCCGGCTGGCCGCGGAACCGGACACGATCGTCGCCGTGGTCGCGCTCGCCGGCGACGAACCGGTCAGCGCGGCCCGTATGGAGCTGGTGCCCGGCACCCGGTTCGCCGGGCTGTGGGGCGGCGGGACCGTCGAGGCCTGGCGCGGACGCGGGGTGTACCGCGCCCTGGTCGCCCACCGCGCCCGCGCGGCCGTCGAACGCGGCTACCGCTACCTCCAGGTCGACGCCTCCAGCCAGAGCAGACCGATCCTGGAGCGACTCGGCTTCGCGCCCCTGACCACGACGACTCCGTACACGTACGTCCCCTAGGGCCCGCCGTTCGGATCGGCTCGGCGTCCCGGGGTCCGGCACGCCCCGGCCGCCCCTGGAAGCCGTGGGGCGGTTCACTTCCCTGGGGATGTCACATCCGTGGCGCCCCGGTTCGTCGCATCGGCATGACGACGAACAACACCCACCAGAGCATCCTCCTCGCGGGCGCCGGCGGCGTCCTCGGCGGCCACATCACCCGTGCCCTGACCGAGGCCGGGCACAAGGTCACCGGGCTCGGCCGGGGACCGGCCCATCAGGTGCGCGCCGACCTCATGGACCGGGACGCGGTGCTGCGCGCCGTCGACGGGCAGCACTTCGACACCGTCGTCCACGCCGCCACCGCCCTGCGCCGGGCGCCGATGCGCCACCGCGACATGTACGCCACCGACGCGCTGCGCGTCGCCGGCACCGCCCACCTCGTCGAGGCGGCGCAGGCCACCGGCGCGCACCGCTTCGTCAGCGAGTCGATGGTCTTCGGTTACGGCTACGGGGACTTCGGCGACCGCACCCTCACCGAGGACGACCCGTTCGGCCCGCGCGGCACCACCCCGGAGCTGGAGCGGCACGTCGAGGGCATGCGGATCAAGGAGCAACTCACCTTCGAGGCGGCGGGACTCGCGGGCATCTCGCTGCGGTTCGGTCTGTTCTACGGCCCCGGCGGCACCGACGCCGTCCTGACCATGCTGCGCAAGCGGCAACTGCCCGCCCCCGACGACCACGGCCGGGTCCTGCCGTGGATCCACCTCGCCGACGCGGCGCGCGCGGTGGTCGCCGCCGTCGAACACGGGCGGGCCGGCCAGGCGTACAACGTCACGGACCGCACCCCGCTCGGCTTCCGCGCCCATCTCCTGTACGTGGCCGAGGAGTTCGGGCTGCCGAAGCCGCTGACGGTGCCGCTGTGGCTGACCAGGCCCATGCCGTACGCGCACACGATGATGTCGACCAGCATGCGCGTGTCCTCGGCGAAGGCGGAACGGGAGCTGGGCTGGACGCCCCGGTACCCCTCCTGCCGCGACGGCCTCGCGGCGTCGGCGCCACGAGGTTGAAACGCCAACCGGGGCTGGAGGTTGAAACGCCAACCGGGGCTGTTCGGACCGCAGTCGGGGGCCGATCGGCCCCGCCTCACGAACCGGCGTGCCTGGCAGTCTCGTCCATGGGTACACCACCCGGGGGACAGCCTCCCGCGGCGTCCGACTCTCCCGCTCAGGACGCACGGTCGAGGCGGCGGGCCCGCCGACTGCTGAGGGGAGCCGCGTCGGCGGGCCCGACTACCCTGCCGCGTCGGCGGGCCCGACTACCGCGCCCAGCCGTGGCTGCGCACCGGACCGCGCACTCCGGCCCCGGCGAGCCCGTGCCGACCCTCGCATGCGTCAGCGGCGTGCCCTCGTCCGGTCCAGTGCGGCGACACCGAGCGCGGCGAGGCCGATCTGGATGAGCCACTCGATCCAGTCGACGCCCTTGGTGTCGGCCACGCCGAAGGCACTCGCGATCGCCGACCCGATCAGGGCGGCCACGATGCCGACGAGGATCGTCAGCAGGATCCCGATGCGCTGGCGGCCCGGTACGACGAGCCGGCCCAGTACGCCGATGACGATGCCGATCACGATGGCACTGATGATGCCTGAGATCTCCATCTCCACCCCTCTTTTCAAGGCCCCCGCACTAAGCAGATGCCCCCTGGGGAGGGGGACAGTCCGTTCCGTTTCACGTACGGGTCAACGTCGGGTCATCTCCACGGGGCGGGGCGGGTGACGCCTGTTCAGCCCCTGTTCTGCCATGTACCGTTCAATCGGTCGCACGGACCCCGTGCGACCGAACGTCTACGCGCGCAGATGTCCTGTGTCTACGCGCGTAGTTCCGGCCCCGCATCCCGCACCACACGTCCCCAACCCCACTCGGAGGTACGCCGGATGCTCACTCGTTCCAGGACCCGCCACAGACTCACCACGGCCCTCGCGGTCTTCGGTCTGCTCGGCACGGGCGCCGCCCTCCAGGCCACGGCAGGCGCCACCCCCGCCCGCGCCGCCACCACCCATCGCGTCCTCTTCGACGACGGTCACGCCGAGGAGGCGGGCAACGCGGACTGGATCATCTCGACCAGCAAGCCCGACCCGCTCGGTCAGGACTCCACCCCGTCCGCCGAGACGGACTGGACCGGGGCGTTGTCGTCCTGGGGCGTCGCGCTGCAGAAGACCGGCAGCTACAGCCTCAAGACGGCCACCAGCGCCCTCACCTACGGCGGCTCGTCGTCCACCGACCTGTCGAACTTCGACACCCTGGTGCTGCCGGAGCCCAACACCCTGTTCACCACCGCC
This sequence comes from Streptomyces sp. C1-1, assembly GCF_050214755.1. Taxonomy (NCBI): domain Bacteria; kingdom Bacillati; phylum Actinomycetota; class Actinomycetes; order Kitasatosporales; family Streptomycetaceae; genus Streptomyces; species Streptomyces sp. C1-1. The sequence goes on from NZ_CP189826.1 coordinate 9,195,140, forward strand.
GAGAAGACGGCGATCATGACCTTCGTCAAGAACGGCGGCGGACTGTTCATGATCTCCGACCACACCGGAGCCGACCGCAACAACGACGGCTACGACGCGGTCGAGATCCTCAACGACCTGATGACCAACAACAGCGTCGACTCCACCGACCCGTTCGGCTTCTCCATCGACTCGCTCGATGTCGGTTCCGGCTACCCGGCCGCGATCAGCGACAGCACCGACCCGGTCCTGCACGGCTCCTTCGGCACGGTCACCAAGAGCCTGATCGCCGACGGCACGACGGCCACCCTCAAGCCGTCCGACAACTCCTCCGTCAAGGGCCTGGTCTACCGGTCCGGTTACTCCGGCAACACCGGCGCGTTCTTCCTGACGTCCACCTTCGGCAGCGGCCGGGTCGCCTTCTGGGGCGACAGCTCACCCGTCGACGACGGCACCGGTCAGTCCGGCAACACCCTCTACGACGGCTGGAACGACTCCGGCGCCACCAACGCCGCCCTGGCCCTGAACGCCACCGCCTGGCTGGCCGGCGCGGGCAGCAGCAGCGGAGGCGGCGGGGGTTCGGGTACCTGCACGGCCGCCCAGCTGCTCGGCAACAACGGCTTCGAGTCGGGCAGCACCACCTGGAGCGCCTCCAGCGGCGTGATCACCAACTCCACCGGCGAGTCGGCGCGTTCGGGCTCGTACTACGCCTGGCTGGACGGCTACGGCAGCGCCACCACCGACACGCTGTCGCAGTCGGTGACCATCCCGTCCGGCTGCACCACCGCCGCCCTGAGCTTCTATCTCCATGTCGACACGGCGGAGACCAGTACCAGCGCGGCGTACGACACGCTCAAGGTCCAGGTCCTCAACAGCTCCGGGACCGTGCTGGGCACCCTGGCGACCTACTCGAACCTCAATGCCGCGAGCGGCTACACCCAGCGCAGCTTCAGCCTCGCGGGCTACGCGGGCCAGACCGTCACGCTGAAGTTCACCGGCACCGAGGGCTCCACCCTGCAGACCTCCTTCGTCATCGACGACACGGCCCTCAACGTCAGTTGAGACCCGCGGGGGCCCGGCCGCAGGGCCGGGCCCCTTCGGTCATGCGGCCGGGACCGTGAGCTCCGGCGTGTTCCAGCCGGAGACCCGCACGTTCGGCGCCGCCCCGCGCAGGTCCGCCGTCCGGTAGGCGGCGGTGAGCGTCACCGACTCGCCCGGCCACAGACTCACCTCGTTGTCCGACCACCGCACGGGCAGCACCGGCCGCCCCTTGGCGTCCACCAGGTGTACGTCCGTCAGCAGCGACGGCGTCCTGCCGCTCCCGGTGTTGCGCAGGGTGACCGTCGTGGTGGAGGTGCCGCCCGAGGAGGCCGTCGACGCGGTGGCCGACACCGACACCTGCGCCATCGAGGCCAGCCCCTTCAGATCGGCGTAGCTCGTCGTCGGTGTGTAGTACCAGTCCGTGTGGGCCCAGTCGAGCGTGTCGGGCTTGGTGGACAGCCAGTAGACGTTGCGGCTGACCTCCTTGCCGGAACCGTCGGTCAGGGTCAGCCGCAGCAGGTACGTCGTCGCCAGTCCGCTCACCGACGAGGGCAGGGTGAGCGCGGTGGCGTGCGCGCCGTCGCCGTTCACCTTCACACCGGTGCTCGTCCTGTCGAACTTCTGGGTGCCGTCGGGGTTGTACAGGGTCGCCCGGACGGTGAGCCCGGAGGCCGCCGTGGGCCGGTTGTCGACGACCACCACGGAACGGTCGTCGTAGGAGTACTGCACGTGCAGCGGCTCGTTCGCCTTCTTGGCCCCGAAGTAGGCGCCTCCCTGGTCGAGGTAACGGTCCATCAGCTGCCAGTGCAGTGAGGTCCAGCCGCTGTTGAACATCCAGTAGACGACGCCCGTCGAGGGCTTGGAGGCGTCGGTGGCGTTGCGTTCGTACGCCTCGAACTGCGCGCGGACGTTCTCGTACTGCGCGAGCTGGGCCTTCCTGACGTAGTCGGTCAGGCCGGTCGGAGGACCGTAGCGGCCGGTGAGGGCGTCGTCGTAGAGCTTGAGGGTGCCGAAGGTGGACGACGGCGAGCGGTGGTACTGCTTGGCGCCCGGGTCCTTCCAGAGGGTGTCGAGTTCGGCCGGGGTCATCATGCGGCGCAGGGTGTCGAGGGTGGGGATGTCGGGACCCGCGCTGGTCTCGGAGTTGAAGCCGGTGGCGCCGCCCTCGCGCTTGGCGTACCAGTAGTTCGGTGGGATCCAGTCGTAGGGGCCGGTCATCTTCATGCCGGAACTACCCAGCTGGGGAGAGGAGTTGTCGGAGGCCGCGGCTACGACGGGGGCGTTCCAGTCGGCTGCCTTCAGCGCGTCGAGGTAGTTCTTCTCGATCGTCGCGTCGGGGGCGAAGTCGCTGCCGATCAGGAAGGAGACGACGCTCGGATGGTCGCGCAGCCGGGCGGCCTCGGCGGCCATCGACGCCTTGGCGACCGGGTAGTCGGCGGCCGTCCACTTGTCGCCGGGCTCGCCGCCGTTGACCTGGCCCTCCCACTTGTCGCAGCACTCCCAGCCCGGCAGCGTGAGGATGCCGTAGCGGTCGGCGAGGTCGAAGAACTCGTCCGGTTCCAGGTGGCCTTCGAGGCGGATGGTGTTCAGGCCCAGGTCGAGGGCGTACTTCAGCCGGTCCTCGACGTACGTCCGGTCCCAGCGCAGGAACTCGTCCGGTGACCAGCCGCCGCCCTTGATCAGCAGCTTGCGCCCGTTGACCCGGTACTGGCGGGCGCCGTCGGAGTTCAGGGGTGCCTGGACGTCCCGGATGCCGAAGGTCTCGTGCGCGGTGTCGGAAGGGGTGCCGGAGACGGAGGCGGTGAGGTTCAGCTCGTACAGTGCCTGGCCGCCCATGCCGGCGGGCCACCACACCTTCGGGGACGTGAGGTGGAGGCCGGGCACGTCGGTGGGGGTGAAGGTGACGGTCCTCGTCTCGTGGGCGGCGAGCGAGACGGGCCGGGTGAACGTCGTCGAACCGATGCTGCCGGAGACCGTGGCCGTCACGGGCGCGTCGGAGTCGTTGCGTGCCCGCGCCTTGACCGTCAGGTCCGCCGAGGCGAGCGAGGGGACATCCAGCTCGGTCACCACGTGGGCGTCGCGCAGGGCGACCGGTCCGCCGCGGCGGACCACGACGTCGCGGACGATGCCCATGTTCTCGTCGGGCGGCGGCTGGAGCCAGTCGATCCAGCCCATGGTGAGGTTCTTGGCCGGGTCGTTGGGCTGGATCCGGAAGGCCACGGTGTTCTTGCCCGGGCGGACCAGCGAGGTGACGTCCAGTTCGTGGTGGGTGTAGGCGCCGGTGACGTCCTTCGTGGTGGCGACCTGCTTGCCGTCGACGTACACGTCCGCCGCCGAGATCACTCCGCTGAAGTCCAGGTAGGTGCGCTCGGAGGTGTCGGCGACCGTGAAGTCGGAGCGGTACCACCAGGGAACCTGGAAGTCGGCCTTGGGGATCTTCCGCTGGTCGGTCGAGTAGAACGGGTCGGCGTACACGCCGTCGGCGAGCAGGGCCGCCAGGACCGTGGAACGCGGTCCGGCCGGGTGCCAGCCGGCCGCCGGGTAGCCGGGGGAGGAGACGGCGGCCGCGGAGTCGGTGACCTCGGCCGTCGACTGAATCGCGTAGCCGGACAGGGCGGCCGTACTGCCCGGCGCTGCGGGGACCCTGGTGACTTGGGCGGGCGGGGCCGGCCGGCCGGGGTCAGGTCCGCCGGCCCAGGCACTGGTGGTGAGGGAACCCAGCAGTCCCAGGATCGCGGTCGCCGTGGCGAGACGCTGTCTGTTCACGGAGGCTCCAGCTTTCGTAAAGTTAGGAAACTTTACTAACGCGAGGCAGGCTAGGACCCGGCGGTGAAGCCTGTCAATCACCCCGGCTGACGCCCGAGTTGCTCAGGAGGCGGCCGACCGGCGCTCGAACACCACGTCCCGAGCGGTGTCGAGGGCGGTGGCCACCGCGCCCAGCAGCACCGCGTCCTCGCCCAGCCGGCTGGGCGCGATCCTGGGCCGCAACGGGGTCAGCGCACGGAGGTTGTCGCGCACCGGCTGCAGCAGCAGGTCCACGCTGTGGCCGACGCCGCCGCCCAGGACGACGAGGTCCGGGTCGAGCACCGCCGCGGCCGCCGCCACCGTGTGCGCGATGCGCTCGCCCTCCAGGCGCACCGCCCTGACCGCCGCGTCGTTGCCCTGGCGCGCCGCGTCGAACACGGCCTTGGCCGTGAGCTGCCCGCTCATGCCGAACCGGCGCGCCGCCTCCACGACGGCCACCCCCGACACCGCGTCCTCCAGCCGGGCCGGCTTCTGCTGCCCCGGCCACGGCAGGAACCCGATCTCCCCGGCCAGCCCGTGCGCCCCCGTGAACAGCCGCCCGTCGGCGACCACGCCCATGCCGAGCCCGGTGCCGATCAGGATGTAGGCGAACAGCCTGCTGCCCGCGCCCACCCCGTACGTGTACTCGCCCAGGGCGGCGAGATTGGCGTCGTTGTGCACCTCCAGCGGGACACCCAGGTCCGCGCGCATCCGGTCGAAGAGACCGGCGCGTCCCCAGCCCGGCAGGTGCATCGCGTACCGCACCCGGCGCTGCTTCTCGTCGTAGACGCCGGGCGTGCCCACCACCGCGTGCACCACCTCGTCGGGCGCCACGCCCGACCCGGCGACCACCTGGCGGGCCGTCGTCACCACCAGGTCGGCCAGCGCGCCCGAGCTGCGGGCGCGGTTGCGCACATCGGAGCGGGCGACGACGGTGCCGTCCAGGTCGGCCACGGCCACCCGCAGCCAGCTGCGGCCGATGTCGATGCCGAGAGCGTGGCCGGCGGCGGGATCCGGCGCGTACAGCACCGCCGTACGACCGCGTTCGGGTGCGTGGGTGCCCACCTCGTGCACCAGGCCCGCCGACTCCAGCGAGGCGAGCGCGCTGGAGACGGTCGGCTTGGACAGTCCGGTGTCGCGGGCGAGCTGCGCCCGGGACGCTGCGCCGGACGCGCGCAGCCGGTCCAGGAGCAACCGCTCGTTGGTGCTGCGCAGCCGCTGCCGGTTCCAGGGCTGTTCCTGCTGCTCCACGACGTCACCGGCGGCCATCGCACCATTCTCGCGCATACGGGCTCCCCTCTTGACGCATCAAGTAAGGCTCCTTAACTTTATCGGCCAGTCAGCCACCGGATACCGGCCCGCACGCCGTACCCCACCCTTTCGCCCCGCACCCACCCCCAGGAGCCCTCATGTCCGGTAGCCCGCCACCCACCGGTGGCTTCGTCCGTCGCGTCGGCCAGTTCCAGGCCACGGCGATCAACATGAGCCAGATGTGCGGCATCGGCCCGTTCGTCACCATCCCGCTGATGGTCGCCGCCTTCGGTGGGCCCCAGGCGGTGATCGGATTCATCGCGGGCGCGATCCTCGCGCTGGCCGACGGGCTGGTCTGGGCCGAGCTGGGCGCGGCCATGCCCGGCTCCGGCGGTAGCTACGTCTACCTCCGCCAGGCCTTCCAGTACCGCAGCGGGCGGCTGATGCCGTTCCTGTTCGTGTGGACGGCGATGCTGTTCATTCCGCTGATCATGTCGACCGGCGTGGTCGGCTTCGTGCAGTACCTCGGCTACCTGGCCCCGGACCTGACGAAGACGCAGGGGGACCTGATCGGCCTCGGTATCGTCGCGCTCGTCGTCCTCCTGCTGTGGCGCGGCATCGAGAACATCGCACGGATCACCGCCGTGATGTGGGCGGTCATGATCGCCTCGGTCGCCCTGGTCATCCTCGCCGCCGCCACCGACTTCAGCGCGCACCTGGCCTTCACCTACCCGGCGCACGCCTTCGACCTGGGCAGCAACCACTTCTGGATCGGCTTCGCGGCCGGCCTGACCATCGGCATCTACGACTACCTCGGCTACAACACCACGGCCTACATGGGTGCCGAGATCAAGGACCCCGGCCGCACCCTGCCCCGCTCGATCATCTTCTCCATCCTCGGCATCATGGCGATCTACCTGCTGCTGCAGATCGGCACCCTGGGCGTCATCGACTGGCACCGCATGACCGACCCGAAGGACATCGCCTCCACCTCCGTCGCGTCTGCGGTGCTGGAGAAGACCTGGGGCAAGGCGGCGGCCGACACGGTCACCGTGCTCATCCTGATCACGGCCTTCGCCTCCGTCTTCACCGGACTGCTCGGCGGCTCGCGCGTGCCGTACGACGCGGCCCGCGAACGCGTCTTCTTCCGCCCCTACGCCAAGCTCCACCCCCGGCACCGCTTCCCGATGCTGGGCCTGGCCACCATGGGAGTGATCACCGCCATCGGCTTCCTGATCGGCCGGCACACCGATCTCGCGACTCTGATCCAGCTGCTGACGACCGTGATGGTGCTCGTCCAGGCGCTCGCCCAGATCGTCGCTCTGACGGTGCTGCGCAAACGGCAGCCCACGCTGCGCCGCCCCTACCGCATGTGGCTCTACCCGCTGCCGAGCATCGTCGCCTTCGTCGGCTGGTGCGTGATCTACGGCTACGCGGACAAGAACTCGCCGGGCCGCCACCCCATCGAGTGGTCCCTGGCCTGGCTGGCCCTGGGCTGTGTCGCCTACCTGCTGTGGGCCCGCTTCGAGAAGGTGTGGCCGTTCGGACCGAAGGAGATCACCGAGGAGTACCTCGAGGCCGAGGCACGGCCCGACGCGGCACCGGCGGGTGCCTGAGCCGCTAGGATTCCCCCAACTCACCAGGCCTCCCCGGCCGGACGTGCTCCGCCGGGGAGGCTTTTCGCATGTCCGGACCCTTTCGGACCGTCCTCAGGAGTACCTCATGCCCGATGTGTCCGTCCGCCTCGCGACCGCCGGAGACCGGCCCGTCGTGGAGCGGCTGTGGCTGATGTTCCGTCGCGACCTCTCCGGCTTCCGCGGCGTGCTGCCGAACCCGGACGGGACCTTCCGTGGCGACCGGGTCGAGGCGGCCTTCGCACGGGACGGCTGGGCGCCGTACCTCTTCCTCCGCGACGACCGCCCCGTCGGCTTCGCCTTCGTCCGCCCGCCGGCGGGTCCGGTGCGCGTGCTGAACAGCTTCTTCGTGGTGCGCGGCGCGCGACGGGAGGGCGTCGGTCTGCGGGCGGTGCGGGAGGTCGTGGGCAGGCATCCGGGCTCGTGGGAGGTCGCCTTCCAGTACGACAACCACCCCGCGGTCCGCTTCTGGCGACGCGTCGCCCGCGAACTCGCCGGCGACGCCTGGTCGGAGGAGGCGCGGCCGGTGCCGGACCGGCCCGAGCTCCCGCCGGACGTATGGATCTCCTTCGCCGCCGGACAGACCGGTTCCTTGACATGCAGGTAATTGCCTGCATAACTTTGGGTGTGCGAGGAGAGAGCGAATCCGGGATGGACAAGGTCTTCAAGGCGCTGGCCGACGACACGCGCCGGCGTCTGCTGGACCGGCTGCACGAGCACAACGGCCAGACGCTGGGCGAGCTGTGCGGGCACATCGACATGACACGCCAGTCGGTGACCCAGCATCTGGCCGTCCTCGAGGCCGCGAACCTCGTCAGCACGGTGCGGCGGGGGCGGGAGAAGCTGCACTACCTCAATCCGGTCCCGCTCCACGAGATCCAGGAACGGTGGATCGAGAAGTTCGAGCGCCCGCGCCTGAGCGCGCTCGGCGCCGTGAAACGACAAGCCGAGGAAGCCATGACCGACAAGCCCACATTCGTGTACGTCACCTACATCCGCAGCACGCCCGAGAAGGTCTGGGACGCGCTCACCGACGCGGACCTGACCGCCTCCTACTGGGGCCACAGCAACGTCTCGGACTGGCGCCGGGGTTCACGCTGGGAGCACGTCCGCACGGACGGCTCGGGCATCGCCGACGTCGTCGGCACCGTCGTGGAGAGCGAGCCCCCCACCCGCCTGGTCACCACCTGGGTGGACCCGCAGAAGGAGGGTCAGGAGGACACGTACTCCCGGGTCACCTTCGACATCACCCCGCACGAGGACATCGTCCGCCTCACCGTCACGCACGAGGACCTGTGGGACGAGGGCGCGCTGTCCGACGTGTCGCTCGGCTGGCCGGCGGTGCTGTCCAACCTCAAGTCCCTTCTGGAGACCGGCAGTCCGCTGCCGCAGGAGCCGTGGCTGGTCCCCGGCCGCTGAGCATGTGGTCCGCTGGGGGAGCCCCTGGGCGGGGGCTCGCCGGGCACGTCCGCCGCGGAGGGACCTCCGGGGAGCGCCGACCCTCCCCGGAGGCCGTCGGGGAGGAGGGGAGCTCCCCGGCCCGCCGGTCCGTCAACCGGTACCGCGGTACACCCCTACTTCCGTCGCGGGGCGCCCGGCGGATGCGGCCCGGCACCGGCGACTCTCGCGCCACCGGCGCACCAGGACGACTGCGCCGACCAAGGCCACGAGCAGAACCACGGGCCCCGGCAGCGCGGCTGACGGCCTCCCGCCGGACCTGGGGAGGGGGCGGGCCGCCCCGCGCATCCGCTCGGCGACCGCCCGCCGCACCGGCGCGGCGGGCCGCCGGGTCACGCCGTCGCCCGGCCCGGTGCTCCGGCCCGCCGCGACGACCCGTATCAACCCGGCCAGCGCGTCGGCGCACCGCAGGCACTCCGCCACGTGCCCCTCGGCCGCCACTACGTCCGCGGTGCGGGGCAGCCGTCCGCCGTCGAGGGCGAGGGTCGCGAGGAGGTCAGGTGGGACATGACCGATGCGATACGGGCCGGACATGCGCCCCCTCCTTCTCGTACGGGTGTGCCGCACAGTTCCGCACCGTTGCTGCGTCGAAAGGAGGTGCGAGCGGCGGCTCGTGCGCTTCTCAGAAGTCCACCTCCTGGAGGCGCCGCCGCAACTGCTGCAGGCCGCGGCGGGCATGGCTCTTGACCGTGCCGAGCGGCCAGCCCGTGCGCTGAGCGATCTGCGTCTGGGTGAGGTCCTCGTAGAAGGCCAGCCGCAGGACCCGCCGCTGGGGGGCCGGCAGCCTGGCCAACTCCTCGAGGACGAGCACGCGGTCGAGGGCCCCGTCGGGCTGGACCGCCCAGGGGTCGGGGGACAGGGCCGGTGACGCGCCGACGGAGGCCACGGCCGTCAGGCGGCGGGTGCGGGCCGAGAGGGCGTCGGCGATCTTGCGCCTGGTGATGCCGACGATCCAGCCCCCGACCGTGCCCCGCTCCGGCCGGAAGGCCCGGCGTCCGCGCCACACGCCGAGGAACACCTGCTGGGTGACGTCCTCCGCCTCCTTCGCGTCCCCCAGGGAGCGCCAGGCCAGCGCGTGCACCATGGCCGACCAGCGGCGATAGGCGGCCTCCAGGCAGCACTCGTCGCCCTCGACCAGCCCGCGGGCGAGTTCGTCCTCGGCGAGTGACTCCGGTGCCGTCGTGGATGCGTACGGCGCCCGCCCGTGGGGGGCCGCTGCCGCGGGGGCCGGGGCGACGGTGCTGCGTTGTGGGCACATGACGGCTGCTCCTCGCGTCGGACGAGCGGGCGGACCGGACACGTCCGCCGGAGCGGCTGCCGGTCCGCCCATGCTGCGAGCCCGGGAACAAGGTCATCAACTCGCATCGTTTCTGCGTCGTATAGGCTCGCTCCATGAGCGATGCGGCCGCTTACGGGGATGTCACGCACGGCGAGGAGCGGGGCGCGGCGCAGGCCGCCACCGAGGTGGGCGTGCCGCTGACGACCGGCGCCCTGGCCCGGCGGCTCGGGGTCTCGCCCACCACGCTGCGCTCCTGGGACCGTCGCTACGGCATCGGCCCCGCGGCCCGCGCCGACGGACGGCACCGCCGCTGGACCCGGCAGGACGTCGCCGTGCTCGAGGCGATGTGCCGGCTGACCTCGTCGGGGGTACCGCCCGCGGAGGCGGCCAGAGCCGCGAAGGAGACGGCCGGCACCCCGCCGGGAAGGGCCGAGGCGTACGTCCAGCCACCGCCGCCGATCCGCTCGAAGGCTGCCGGCACACTGCCGCTCGGTGATGTGCGCCAGGAGTGCCGCGGGCTGGCCCGGGCCGCCGTACGACTGGACGCCCCGGCCGTCGAGCGGCAACTGGCCGCCGCCGTAGAGCAGTACGGCGTCGCCGAAGCCTGGCAGGAGGTGATGGCGCCGACCCTGCACGCCGTGGGACGCAAATGGGCCTCGTCCGGCGACCGCTACGTCGAGGTCGAACACATGCTGTCCTGGCACGTCTCCACCACCCTGCGTCGGCACACCCCGGCTCCGGAACGGCAGGGCGAGGTGTCGGCCACGGGGCCCGTCGTGCTGGCCTGCGTGCCCGGTGAGCAGCACACCCTGGCGATCGAGGCGCTCAACGCCGCCCTGGGCGCACTCCACGTGCCGACTCGGATGTTCGGCGCCGCCGTGCCGGTGGAGGCGCTCACCGCTGCCGTGCAGCGACTGGGGCCGTCGGCCGTCGTGCTGTGGGCGCAGGCGCGCTCCACCGCCAGCCTGCCGCTGGCCCGGCACCTCGCCGACACCCAGTGGGGCGTCAAGGGCGCCCGGCGCGGCCCACGGGTGGTCCTCGGCGGACCCGGCTGGTCCGGCCCCTCGACACGGGGCCTCCCCAGACCGCAGACCCTCCGCCAGGCCCTGGACCTCCTGTCCACCGCCCACCGGGGCGAGGTCCCCGGCGAACACCCCGACGGCCCCGTCCCGAGGCGATAGGGGCGGGCGCATCCGGGGAACGTGTGGCACCGGAAGGCATCGACACAGGCGTGTGCCGGCGCCCCGGCACCGCCGCCGAACGGACGTCCGAGACCGCAAGGAGCCCGCCATGCCCGCGCCCGCCCGTACTCCCGACGTCCTCGTGATCGGCGCGGGTGTCGCCGGTCTCGCCTGCGCCCGGGACCTGCTCGCCGGCGGGCTCGAGGTCGCCGTGGTCGAGGCCTCCGACGCGGTCGGCGGGCGGATGCGCTCCGACCGCGTCGAGGGCTTCGTCGTCGACCGTGGCTTCCAGGTCTTCAACACCTCCTACCCGCAGGTGCGGCACCGTCTGGCGCTGCGCGACCTGGAGTTGCGGCCGTTCACGCCGGGCTTCCTCGTGCACACCGCGGAAGGCAGACTCCGCTTCAGCGATCCGACCCGGCGCCCCCGCACCCTGCCCGACCTGCTCCCGGGACGCCTCGCGGGTCCGCGCGATCTGGCGGCGCTCGGCCTGCTGTCGGCGCGGGACATGCTCGCGCCCGTACGTCTGGTGAAGCGCTCACGGGAGAGCACCACCCGCACCGCGCTCGCCGACGCGGGGTTCTCCGAGGGGTTCGTCGAGCGCTTCTTCCGCCCGTTCCTGTCGGGGATCTTCCTGGAGGACGAGCTGGAGACGTCCAGCCGGTTCTTCCATCTCGTCTGGCGCAGCATGCTGCGCGGCACCCTGTGCCTGCCCACCGCCGGGATCGGGGCGGTGCCCCGTGCGCTGGGGGCCGCGCTGCCGACCGGCACGGTCCGGCTGGAGACGGCCGTGACCGGGCTGACGGACGAGGGCGCCGTCACGGCCGACGGCACCGAACTGCCCGCCCGTACCGTGGTGGTGGCCACCGGACCCGGCCCGGCCGCACACCTGCTTCCCGGGCTGGACCTGCCCGGCTACCGGACGGTGACCACGTACTACCACGTGGCGCCGCGCCCGCCGCTGGCCGAGCCCACCCTCCTGGTCGACGAGCGCCGCCGCTTCCTCAACACCTGCGTCCTCAGCGAGGTCGTCCCGGACTACGCCCCCGCCGGCTCCGCCCTGGTGGCCACCTCCGTCCTCGGCGCGGACGCCGAGAAGCGGGAGGTGACGGTGCGCGAGGCACTCGCCGAGGTGTACGACAGCGACACCGACGGCTGGGACCCGCTGACCAGCCGCACGATCCAGGACGCGCTGCCCGCGATGCCGCCTCCGCAGCCGCTCGGCCGCGGCACCCGTGTCGGTCCGGGCCGCTACGTGTGCGGCGACCACCGCTCCACCGGCTCGGTCCAGGGCGCCCTCGCCTCGGGTGCACGCGCGGCCCGAGAGGCACTGCGGGACCTGCACCGCGCCTGACGCGCGGCGTCAGGGCGGGCCGTCGCCCCGGCGCTCGTCCTCGCGCAGGAGTTCGTCGAGGTCCTGGAGCCGGTCAAGCCCGCGCACCGCCCGGGTCATGCGCGGATTGGGTTCCAGGCGGGCGCGATGGCGGTGCAGGAAGGCCCAGTAGCCGGCCGTGAACGGACAGGCGGTGTCGCCGACGCGGTCGGTGGGCCGGTAGGCGCACGGGCCGCACAGGTCGCTCATGCGGTTCACGTACGCGCCGCCCGAGGTGTACGGCTTGGTGGTCATGCGGCCGCCGTCGGCGTACTGGGACATCCCGACCACGTTCGGCAGCATCACCCAGTCGTAGCCGTCGACGAAGCAGCGGTGGAACCAGTCGGTCACCGCGGCCGGGTCCCAGCCCCGTTGCAGGGCGTGACTGCCCAGCAGCATCAGACGGGGGATGTGGTGGGTCCAGCCGGTGTCGCGCACCTGCGCCAGGACCGTGGCGAGACAGCGCGCGGTCACCGCGTCGGCGTCCAGTTCCAGGAACCACTCGGGCAGCGGCGCGCGGTGGCGCAGCGCGTTGCGGTGCCGGTAGTCCTCGCCGAAGTACCAGTACAGCTGCCACACGTACTCGCGCCAGCCGGCGATCTGCCGTACGAACCCCTCGACGCTGTTGATCGGCGCGGTCCCGGACCGCCAGGCGGCCTCGGCGCGTTCGACGCACTCCAGCGGATCCAGCAGTCCGAGGTTGAGCGCGGACGACAGCAGGCTGTGGCTCATCACCGGGTCGGCGGCGAGCACGGCGTCCTCGTGCGGGCCGAAGCCGGCCAGCCGGTGTTCGACGAACCGGGCGAGCGCGGCCAGTGCCTCGCGGCGGGTGGCCGGGAACCGGCGGGGGCCGTCGCGTCCCACGAACCGGATGCCCTCGTCGCGTTCCCAGCGGTCCAGGTCGTGGCGGACCTCCGCGTCCAGGTCGTCCTCGCGCGGCCGGTACGGCGCCGGGGCGCCCAGTCTCCCCGCCCCTTTCGGCGGCGGTTCGCGGTTGTCGTGGTCGTGGTTCCAGCGCCCGCCGGCGGGGGCGTCACCGTCCAGGAGGAGGCCGTGCCCGCGTCGCACCCAGCGGTAGAAGTCCTCCTGCAGCAGCCGCTGTCCGCCGTGGCCGTCCGCCCAGGCGCGGAAGTCCGCGTGCGGGACCAGGAAGCCGCGCGGCGGCAGCACGGTGATGTCGGGCAGCGACGACACCAGCCGCAGCGCGGCTCGGGAAGTGGGGTGGCGAACCGTCAGAGATTCGCCGGGAAAGGCCTTTTGCAGTCCCTCGCGGTACGTCTCCGCCTTCACGTACGTCACCCGGTCGCCGAGTTCCGCGGCGCGGTGGCGCATGGCGGACAGCACGAGGTGCGCCTTGGCGCGGTGGAAGCGCCGGCGGCGGAACACGGACCGGGCCTCGATCATCACGACCGGTGCGCCGCGGTCCGGCCCGCCCTCGCCGTGGGTGAGGAAGTGCGGGCCGAGCTGGTCGCCGAACAGCCAGTGGGGGGTGGCCATGTGCGGGCTCCTCAGTCGCGGGCGCGGGCCTGCTTGAAGCGGGCGAGGCCCTCGGAGAGCTCGACGATGGGGTCCGGGTAGCCGTCGAGGGCGGCACGGTCCAGGCCCTGCAGCTTCCATGGCTCGTGTACGAAGGGGCTGTCCACTTCGGCGAGTTCGGGGACCCAGCGGCGCACGTACGCGCCGTCGGGGTCGTAACGCTTGGCCTGGGTGAGGGGGTTGAGGACCCGGTTGGGCCGGGTGTCGGTGCCGGTGCCCGCCATCCACTGCCAGTTCAGCTGGTTGTTGGCGACGTCGCCGTCGACCAGGAGGTCCAGGAAGTGCCGGGCGCCCACGCGCCAGTCGACGTACAGGGTCTTGCACAGGAAGCTCGCGGTCAGCAGCCGGCTGCGGTTGTGCATCCAGCCCTCGTGCCGCAGCTGGCGCATCGCCGCGTCGATCACCGGATAGCCGGTGCGGCCCTCCTTCCAGGCCTCGACGTCCTCGCGGGCGGTGCGCTCCGTGCGCCAACGGTCGTGCTTGGTGCGGTAGTCGGCGGTGGCGGCCGCGGGCCGGGCGGCCAGGACCTGGCGGTGGAAGTCGCGCCAGGCGATCTGCCGGACGAAGGCCTCGGCGCCGGGGCCGCCGACCTTGCGGGCCCGGTGGACGAGCTCGACCGGGGAGAGCGTGCCGAAGTGCAGATGGGGCGAGAGCCGGGAAGTGGCGTCCCCGGCCATGTCGTCGCGGCGGTCCTCGTAGGCGGCGACCCCGTCGCGCAGCCAGGCGGCCAGACGCCTGCGACCCTCCGTCTCCCCGCCGGCCGCAAGGCCCTCCGACAGCCCCGACAGACCGGAGCGGGCCGGGAGTTCCTCGGAGCCGACGCCGTCCGGGACGCGGACGGTGCGCGGCGCGGCGAGCGTGTCGCGCAGATGCGTCTGCGCCCACTGCCGGAAGTACGGGGTGAAGACGGCGAAGTGGTCCGAGGAGGCGGGCGTGACCGCGCCGGGCGCGACGGCCGTGGTCACCGTCTCGTGGACGTGCAGGCGCCGCCCCTCCGACTCCAGCGCGCGGCGCAGCCGCTGTTCGCGCAGGTGCGCGTAGGCGCTGACGTCACCCGCCATGTGCACTTCGTCGGCGTCGGTCTCGGCGACCACCTTGCACACCTCGTCGACGACGTCACCGGACCGCACGATCAGCCGGCCGCCGCGCTCGCGCAGCCCGCTGTCGAGATCCCGCAGGCAGTCGGCGAGGAACGCCAGCCGGTTGGGCGCGGCGAACCCGGCACCGGTGACGCCCTCGTCGCGCACGAACAGCGGCACCACGGCTTGGGCCTCGTTGGCGGCGCGCAACGGGGGATGGTCGTGCAGGCGCAGGTCGGCGGTGAACAGGACGACCGAGACGTTCATGGTGCTTCTCTCCGGGGCGGCGAGTGGTGGGCGGCCGATCAGGTGCTTCCGGCGCGGCGGACGCGGCGGATGCGGCCGTCAACGGCTCGGTGCGTTTTCCCTCTTGGGCGTGAGGGGGGTCCGCGACGCGGTGAGCGCGATGTTGCGGGCCATGCCGCCGAAGACGACGGCGTGGAAGGGGGAGACGCTCCACCAGTAGGCGTGGCCGAGCAGTCCGTGGGGATGGAACAGGGCCCGCTGGCGGTAGCGGGTGCGGCCCTCGTCGTCGGTGTCGGCGCACATCTCCAGCCAGGCCAGTCCCGGCAGCCTCATCTCGGCCCGCAGCCGCAGCAGACGGCCCGGCTCGATCTCCTCCACGCGCCAGAAGTCCAGCGAGTCGCCCGTGCGCAGGTGTGCCGCGTCCCGCCGGCCGCGGCGCAGGCCCACGCCGCCCACCAGCCGGTCCAGCCGGCCCCGGACCGCCCAGGCCAGCGGGAAGGAGTACCAGCCGTTCTCGCCGCCGATCCCCTCGATCACCCGCCACAGCGACTCGCGCGAGGCGTTGACGACGAGCTCCCGCCGGTCGGTGTAGAGGCTGCCGCCCGCCCAGTCGGGGTCGGTGGGCAGTGGATCGCTGGGCGCGCCCGGCACCGACGCCGACGACCAGCGGGTGGTGACCTGGGCGTCGCGCACGCGTTGCAGGGCCAGGCGTACCGCCTCGTCGAAGCCGATGGGCCGGCCGGGGCCGTCGGGCACGTACCGGGCGATGTCGTGCTCGTGGCAGACGACCTCGTGGCGCAGCGACTCGGTCAGCGGCCGTGCGATCGGCGCGGGTACCGGGGTGACCAGTCCGACCCAGTGGCTGGACAGGCCGGGGGTGAGCACGGGCACGGGGAGGATGACCCGGCGGGGCAGGCCGGCGACGGCCGCGTAGCGCAGCATCATGTCCTTGTACGTCAGCACATCCGGTCCGCCGATGTCGAAGGCGCGGCTGACGTCGGCCGGCATCCGGGCGCTGCCGACGAGGTAGCGCAGCACGTCCCGCACCGCCACGGGCTGGATGCGGGTGCGGACCCAGCTGGGGGTGATCATCACCGGGAGGCGTTCGGTGAGGTAGCGCAGCATCTCGAAGGAGACGGAACCGGAGCCGATGACGACCGCGGCCCGCAGTTCGGTGGTGGGGACACCGGAGTCCCGCAGGATCCGGCCGACCTCGGCCCGCGAGCGCAGGTGCGGCGACAGCTCGCTCTCCGGCACCCGCGAGGGCGTGAGACCGCCGAGGTAGACGATGCGCCGTACGCCCGCCGCGCGGGCCGCCGCGCCGAAGATCCGGGCCGCCTTGCGGTCGGTCTCCTCGAAGTCGCCGCCGGAGCCGAGTGCGTGCACCAGGTAGTAGGCGACGTCGACGCCGCGCATGGCCTCGGCGACGGAGTCGGCGTCGGTGACGTCGCCCCGTACCACCTCCGCCTGTCCGGCCCAGGGGTGGTCGCGGAGCTTGCCCGGGGAGCGGGCCAGGCAGCGCACGCGGTGCCCCTCGGCGAGCAGCTCCGGCACCAGCCTGCCGCCGATGTATCCCGTCGCCCCGGTCACCAGGCAGCGCGGGCCCGGTCCGTCGTCGTCAGCGTTCATCTGCTCCGGGCCCTTCGTGTCGGTGTCCCTGTGATCACTTCCACGGGGGCGGCGGGATCGGATGCGGGCGGGCGTATCTATAGGCTGATCGCGTGGCCAGAGCAGACGACCGGGAGCAGCGAGCGGTGGCGCCGGGACCTGACGGGGCGCTCCCCGAGGGGATCGACCTGCATGCGCTCGCCGTGCAGCTGCGCCGGATGAACGGCGAGATCAACCGTCTGGTGCACGGCTTCGCGGGCGAGCAGGGGCTGCACGCCACGGACGTCCAGGCCCTCGCGGCGATCCTGGATGCCGAGGAGCCGATGACGCCGGGGCGTCTGCGCGAGCATCTCGGACTGACCTCCGGTGCGGTCACCGCCTGCGTGGACCGGCTGGAACGCTCGGGGCACATACGCCGGGTCCGGGAGAGCGCCGACCGCAGGGTGGTGCACCTGTACTACGCGGCGGACGGCCGGGCGGCGGCCCGTACCTACTTCCGGCCGCTCGCGAAGGCGGCGGAGGCGGCCTGCGGAAAGTTCAGCGAGGGGGAGCTCTCCGTCGTGCTGCGTTTCCTGGCGGCCATGAACGAGGAGCTGGCTCCGCTCCGGTCTCCCGGTGACTGACCGACCTCACACCTGACCACTCGCGCGAAAGCCGCTGCATCCGGCGGGGCCCCGGCGGCGGAAGATCGGGCGTCACTTACCATCGATCCTCCTTATCTCAATCATTGAGATTGTTTTTCATTGAGATACCTAGGCGCTTGGAGAGTCATGTCCCTCAGCCCGCGACGGGGCCGCTTCGTCGTACCCCTGCTCCTGCTCGTCGTCTGGCTCGGCATCGGCGGCGCGCTCGGCCCCTTCGCCGGACGGCTCGGTGAGGTCGCCACCAACGACCGGGCCGCCTTTCTGCCGCGCAGCGCCGAGTCCACGAAGGTGATCGGCGAGCAGCGGGCCTTCCAGCAGGACGAGACGCTGCCGGCGATCGTCGTCTGGACCGACGAGGGTGGCGGTCCGGTACGGGACCGCCAGGCCGCCGCAGGACGCGCGCTCGCCTCCCTGTCCGACGTGTCCGGCGTGGTCGGAGACGTGTCTCCCGCGCTCCTCTCCCGGGACGGCAAGGCCCTCGAAGGCGTCGTACAGCTGAGGCCCGATCTGGGGGACCGGCTGCCCGACACCCTCGACCGGCTGCGCGCGGCCGCCGAGCGGGTGCCCGGCAGCACGGTCCGGCTGGCCGGACCGGCCGCCAGCCAGGCGGACCTGGCCGACGCCTTCGCCGGGATCGACGGCCTGCTGCTGGCCGTGGCCCTGGTGACCGTGCTGGTGATCCTGCTGCTCGTCTACCGCAGCGTCCTGCTGCCCCTGGTGATCATCATCGGGGCCGTGTTCGCCCTCGGACTGGCCTGCGCGGTCGTCTACGTGCTCGCCGACCACGACCTCGTCCGCGTCGACGGACAGGTCCAGGGCATCCTCTCCATCCTCGTGATCGGCGCCGCCACCGACTACGCGCTGCTCATCACCGCCCGTTACCGGGAGGAACTGGCCGGGCGGACCGACAGGTACGCCGCCGCCAGGGCCGCGCTCAGGCAGTCCTGGGGCGCCGTCGTGGCCAGCGCCGCGACCGTCGCCCTCGGACTGCTCGCCCTGCTGATCAGTGACCTCACCAACAACCGCGCACTCGGCCCGGTCGGCGCCATCGGCATCGCCTGCGCCGTGCTCAGCTCGCTGACGTTCCTGCCCGCCGTGCTCGTCCTGCTGGGCCGGGCCGCCTACTGGCCCGCCACCCCTCGCCCCACCGGCGCACAGGGCGGCGGCCACGGCGTGTGGCGGCGCGTCGCCGCCGTGGTGGACCGGGCGCCCCGCAAGGTGTGGGCCGTGTGCCTGGCCGCCCTCGTGATCTGCGCCACCTTCGCCCCGACCCTGGCGTCCAAGGGCGTCCCGCTCGACGAGACCTTCGTCGACGACGCCCCGTCCGTGGCCGCCCAGAGCACCCTCGCCCAGCACTTCCCCGGCGGCTCGGGCAACCCCACCGTCGTCATCGCGAACGCCGACCGAGTCGACCCCGTCCTCACCGCGGCCCGCGGCACCGAGGGCGTCGCCTCCGCGGCCGGGGTCACCGCGTCCGGGCGGCCCGGCGGCGCGCCGAAGGTCGTCGACGGCCGCGTACGCGTCGACGTCACCCTGGACTCCGCGGCCGACAGCGACAGCGCCAAGGACACCGTGGCGCGGCTGCGGAAGGCCCTGCACGCGGTGCCGGACGCGCAGGCCCTGGTCGGCGGCTACACCGCCCAGCAGTACGACACCCTGCGCACCGCCGAACGGGACCGCACCCTGATCGTCCCCGTGGTCCTGGCGATCATCTTCGTGATCCTGACGCTGCTGCTGCGCTCCCTGCTGATGCCCGCCCTGCTGGTGGCCACGGTGGGGCTCAACTTCCTCGCCACCCTGGGCGTGTCGTCCCTGGTCTTCCGGCACGTCTTCGGCTTCACCGGCAGCGACCCCTCGGTGCCGCTGTACGGGTTCGTCTTCCTGGTGGCGCTGGGCGTCGACTACAACATCTTCCTGATGTCGCGGGTGCGGGAGGAGTCCCTGCGGCACGGGGTGCGGGAGGGCGTCCTGCGCGGTCTGGTCGGCACCGGGGGAGTGATCACCTCGGCCGGCGTGGTGCTCGCCGCGACCTTCGCCGCCCTCGGGGTGATCCCGCTCGCCTTCCTCGTCCAGATCGCCTTCATCGTCGCCTTCGGCGTGCTCCTCGACACGCTCGTGGTGCGCTCCCTGCTGGTGCCCGCCCTCGTCCGCGACCTGGGCGCCGTGGCCTGGTGGCCCGGCCGGCTGTGGCGATCCGCGCCGGACGGGACTGCATCCGTCGCGGCCGGCCACGGCGAAACAGGTACGACACCCCGACCGGCCGGGGTCTCGACCGAGGAGTGAACCGTGCGCCCGCAGAACGCCGAGCTGGGACCGGCCGACGCCCGCGCCCGGTCCGGGCCGCTGTTCGAGCGCCTGCGTTCCCTGGAGGAGCGCACCGCCGAGTACGCGCACGTCCGCAACACGCTCGTGGAGCTGAACATGTGGATCGTGCGGCACGCGGCGCGGCGCTTCCCGGCGCGGCGCGAGATGAGCGACGACGTTCTGCAGGCGGGCACCATCGGGCTGATCAAGGCGATCGACCGGTTCGACCCGACGCGCGGCTTCGGCTTCGAGGCCTACGCCGTGCCGACGGTCGTCGGCGAGATCAAGCGCTTCTTCCGTGACACCACCTGGGCCGTCCACGTGCCCCGGCGGCTGAAGGAGTACCGAGGAGTACTGCGCGAGGCCGTCGTCGCCTTCGAGCAGTCCGAGGGGCGCTCGCCCCGGGTCGGTGAACTCGTCGAACGCACGGGTCTGACGGAGGAGGAGGTGGTGGAGGGGTTGCAGGCGGCCGACGGCCACGAGGCGGTCTCCCTCGACGCGTCCCTCGGGTCCGACGGGGACGGCACCGGAATCGCCGACCGGCTCGGTGTCGAGGACCCCGCCATCGGCCGCACCGACGACCGGGTCACCCTCGCACCGCTGCTCGCCGCCCTGCCGGAGCGCGAGCGCCGGATCCTGACCATGCGGTTCCTCTACGACATGACACAGAGCCAGATCGGAGCCGAGCTCGGCATCTCCCAGATGCACGTCTCCCGGCTGCTGGGCCGCACCCTCGCGGGGCTGCGGCGCCGGCTGTACGGAGCCGTTTGATGGATTATCGACAAATCTCTCCACCGGGCCGGACATGTCGGCGCTCCCAGCGGGCAGTCGCATTGTACGAACGTGATGGTCCGAGAACGACTCCGGAGGTGTCTGCCGCTATGGGCGCGAAGGTGTTGGAGCGGTTTCCAGCGGGAGCTCCGCGCGGATCATGGCCGGCAGAGGAGTACGCGGCCAAGCGCCGCGCCGAAGGTCAGTCCGCGACGGTCGTCATGGATCTGAAGTCGGACACCTTCCTCGTGGTGGTGCCGGCGGGCGACGAGGAGTGACCGGGATCGGACGGGCCACCTGTGCGGCCCGTCCGATCCCGGTCACTGCGGTGCCGGAGCGGTTCACGGGCGGTTCGCCAGGGCGCGGCGGACCGCCCTCGTGACGATCGGCGGCAGCAGGTCCACCCCTATCCGGCGGGCCCGGGACCGGGGGCGGCGGGACGCCGGAACCGGCGCTGTCGCGGGGGCCGGCTCCGCGTCGACCACCCGCGGCTCGGGCTCCCGGTAGTGGCGGGAGCGGGGAAACGGCGGAGCCTGCATGCCCTTGAGGGCGCGGGCGCGCACCAGCCGGTGGCCCGCGGCCTCCTGCACGCTCAGGCCGACGTCCGTGCGGGCCCGCAGCATCTCCAGCAGCTCCTCCTGCACGGGCTCCGGATCGCCCCAGGTGCCGTACAGCTTCTGCGTGCTGAGGCAGACCGGGCGCAGGCCGCGGTTGAGCACGGCCTCCCAGGTGGCGACCGAGACGCCGGGGGTGTGCTCGGAACGGAAGTCGTCGAGGACGACGATGCCGCCGGGCAGCAGCAGGTCGTGGGCCGCGCCTATGTCGTCGCGGACGTGCTCGTACAGGTGCGAGGCGTCGATGTGGACGAAGCGGCAGCTGCGCGGGGCGACCTCCGCGGGGATCACGGAGGTGGGGGCCTCCAGCACCCGTGGCAGGGCGTCGTGGAAGGAGAGGTAGTTGCGCTCGAAGGCCTGTCGGGTGAGGGAGGAGTACGACTTCGCCGTCTCGGCCCGGTTGGCCCCGTCCGGCGCCTCGCCGCCGAAGAGGTCGCAGACCGTGAACTGCTCGCCCTCCCGGCGGTGCCGGCCGAGCAGGACGGCGCTCTTGCCCATGTACGCGCCGAGTTCCAGCAGGTCGCCCCCGAGACCCGCGGCTTCCTGCCGTTCGAGGAACCAGGTGAACAGGACCTGGTCCAGCGGCGGGAACCAGCCGGGGACGTCCTTGAGTTCGCCGGGCAGTTTGATGTCGGTTGCCTGTGCGGTCGCCATGAGGCGATTCTGCTCACTGGGCGGGGCCGAAACTGTCACCTGATTGAACGTCCGATGAACAGCCGAACCGGCCTCAGATCAGTGCCAGCGCGTCGAGATGAGCCCGGCGCACGTCGGTCGTCTGGCCCTGCACCAGAAGGAACAGACCCTCGCGTGCCAGCCGCTGCGCCGGGCTGTCGAGGGCCATGGCGCGTCCGCCCCCGGCCACCACGGCCGCCGTCGTGGCGGCCCGCATCAGGTCGTACGCGCGTGTCTTCAGCTCCAGCCGTTCCGCGATCCGCTCGTGCGGCACGGGATGCGCGGCCAGCGCGTACACCCGGGTCCGCACCTCGTCGAGCCGCGCCCGCAGGGCACCGGCGGTCTCGCCCTCACCGGCCTCCTCCACCAGCCGCAGCGCCGCGTGGGCGACGCCGAACACGGCGGGGGAGGCGTTGGTGTTGCGGGGCAGGTCTACGAGGGCGAACTTCTCCCGCGGAGTGCGCAGCACCACCGACTCCCCGGGCAGCCACAGACCCTCCAGCTCCAGCGACACCGTCCGGGCCGCCGTCAGCGCGGCCAGCCGCATCGGCGGCGACGGGCGCAGCCCCGGCTGCTCGCGGGCCTCGGCGAACGCGAACACCACCTCCTCGGCGTCGGTCACCCCGGCCAGCAGCATCACGTCGTTCAGACCCCAGCCCGTGTACCAGGGCACCGTTCCGTCGAAGCGCCAGCCGCCGCGCTCGGCCGTCGCCCGCACCGGCACCCGCGGAAAGGCCCGTACGTGCGCGAACGCGATGCCGGCCAGCAGCTGGCCGGTCGCCAGCGGACGCAGCAGCCGCTCGCGCACCGGCAGCCGCGACCCGGCCAGCATCCGGACCGGCGAGTGGTGCTGGGTCTGCACGAACCAGGTCGAACAGCAGGCCCCCGCCAGGATCTCCTGCACCTCCCGCACCACCGTGTCGGGGGCACCCGCACCGCCGTACTCCCGCGGCGCCCCCACTCCCAGCAGCCCCGAGCGCCTGAGCGCCTCGATGTGACCGACGGGCACCGACTCCCGGTCGACGCGCTCCGCGTTCGGGGCGAGGAGGTCGCGGGCGAGGGTCCGGGCGGTGGCGAGGAGCGGGTGCGGCGCGGCGGTCATGGAGAAGATTCTGCCGATCCGGTCGCGCGCGGTGTCGATCCGCGGGTGTGCCGTTCGTGTAGGAGGTGAGACATCAGCTACGACGCCTAGGAGGACGTCATGACGTACTACCTGCTCAGCGTGGTCACCCCGACCGACGGCACGCCCCCGGAGCCCGACGCCCTCGCCGCGATCATGCGCGACGTGGAGGCCTTCAACCAGGAACTGCGCGACGCCGGCGCCTGGGTCTTCGCCGGCGGTCTGCACGCCCCCGAGACCGCGACCATGCTGCGTCCCGACGGCGGCGACGTCCTGATCACCGACGGGCCCTTCGCCGAGGGCAAGGAGTATCTGGGCGGGCTGTGCCTGATCCAGGCCGCCGACCTGGACGAGGCGCTGGAATGGGGCAGGAAGGCGGTCCGCGCCACCACCCTGCCGATCGAGGTGCGCCCCTTCGTGGAGAGCCACTAGTGCCCGTGCCCGACACCGTCGACGTCGAGGCCGTCTTCCGCGCGGAGTACGGCCGGGCCGTCGCCGTCCTGGTGCGCTTCCTCGGCGACATCGACCTCGCCGAGGAAGCCGTCCAGGACGCCTTCACCACCGCCGTGCAGCGCTGGCCGCGGACCGGCGTGCCGCCGAGCCCGGCCGGCTGGATCATCACCACCGCCCGCAACAGGGCGATCGACCGGCTGCGCCGGGAGGCGACCCGCGACGAGCGACACGCCGAGGCCGCCCTGCTGCGCGCCGGCGACGCACCGGCCGAGGAGGGCCCCGTGCGCGACGACCGGCTCCGCCTGATCTTCACCTGCTGCCACCCCGCGCTCGCCCCCCAGGCGCGGGTGGCCCTGACCCTGCGCCTCCTGGGCGGGCTGTCCACGCCGCAGATCGCCCGCGCCTTCCTCGTGCCGGAACCGACCATGGCGCAGCGTCTGGTCCGCGCCAAGGCCAAGATCCGCGCCGCCCGGATCCCCTACCGCGTACCCCGGGACGCCGACCTGCCGGACCGGCTGGCGGGCGTCCTGGCCGTCGTCTACCTGATCTTCAACCAGGGATACGAGGGCTCACCCGGACTGTGTGCGGAGGCCGTACGCCTCGGCCGGCTCCTGGTCGAGCTCATGCCGGACGAGGCCGAGGCCACCGGCCTGCTCGCGCTGATGCTGCTCGTGGAGTCGCGCCGGGACGCCCGCGTGGACGCGGACGGCGTACTGGTGCCGCTGCCCGAGCAGGACCGCGAGCGCTGGGACCGGGAGCTGGTCGCCGAGGGGCAGGCCCTCGTACGACGCTGTCTGCGCCGCAACCAGCCCGGCCCCTACCAGATCCAGGCCGCCATCCAGGCCGTCCACAGCGACGCCTCTCGCGCCGAGGCCACCGACTGGCGGCAGATCGGACGGCTCTACGACCAGCTCATGGCCGTCGCTCCGAGCCCGGTCGTGGCCCTGAACCGGGCGGTCGCGATCGCCGAGACCGAGGGACCGGGCCGGGCGCTGGACCTCGTCGACGCCCTGGATCTCGGCTCGTACCACGTCTTCCACGCGGTCCGCGCCGACCTGCTGCGCCGACTGGACCGCGACGCCGAGGCCGCACGGGCCTACGAGGCGGCCGCCGAACGCGCCGAGAGTCCCGCCGAGCGCGCCTTCCTGGAACGCCGCCGACGCCGGCTTCCGCCCACGTGACGGCTCGGCGGCCGTACATCGGCCCCCTCGGCGCCGGAATTTATTTTGGTGTATGAAAGGTTGGCATATACACCTGACCTGAGTACCCCTGATCGTTCCAGCAGCGAGGCACCATGAACCAGCCCATCACCGAGCAGCCCGCCGACGTCGTCGCCCGGCTGCGCGCCGCCTTCCGCAGCGGCCGCACCAAGCCCGTCGAATGGCGCACCGCCCAGTTGCGCCGTCTGCGCGACATGCTCACCGAGAACGGTCCCGACCTGGCCGCGGCCCTCCACGCCGACCTCGGCAAGAGCGCCGCCGAGGCCGACCGCACCGAGATCGGCTTCACCGTCCGCGAGATCGACCACACCCTCGACCACCTCGCCGACTGGCTGCGCCCCGAACCGGCCCCGGTCCCGGACCGTCTCGGCGACGACGCGCGCGCCTGGACGCAGTACGACCCGCTCGGCGTCGTCCTCGTCATCGCCCCCTGGAACTACCCCGCCCAGCTCCTGCTGGCCCCGCTGGTCGGCGCCCTCGCCGCGGGCAACGCGGTGCTCGTCAAGCCCAGCGAACTGGCCCCCGCCACCTCCGCCGCCCTGGCCCGCCTGCTGCCGGAGTACCTCGACACCGGCGCGGTCGCCGTCGTCGAGGGCGGCATCCCCGAGACCACGGCCCTGCTCGCCGAGCGCTTCGACCACATCTTCTACACCGGCAACGGCACCGTCGGCCGCATCGTCATGCGCGCCGCCGCCGAGCACCTCACCCCCGTCACCCTCGAACTCGGCGGCAAGTCCCCGGCGTTCGTCGACCGGGGCGCGGATCTCGACGTCGTCGCCGACCGGCTGGCCCGCGGCAAGTTCCTCAACGCCGGGCAGACCTGTGTCGCCCCCGACTACGTGCTGACCGACCCCGAGACGGCCGCCGCCCTGGAGCCCGCGCTCACCCGCGCGGTCGAAGCGCTCTACGGCGGCGACCCCTTGGCCTCCGGCGCATACAGCCGGATCGTCAACGAACGTCACTTCGACCGGCTCACCGGCCTGCTGGGCTCGGGCCGTACGGTCGTCGGCGGCGTCGCCGACCGCGCCGCCAAGTACATCGCCCCGACCGTGCTCGCGGACGTCGACCCCGAGTCGCCGGTGATGCGCGAGGAGATCTTCGGACCGATCCTGCCGATCGTCACGGTGGCCGGGCTGGACGAGGCGATCGACTTCATCAACGACCGCGACAAGCCGCTCGCCCTCTACGTCTTCTCCGAGTCCGGCGACACCCGCGCCCGTATCGCCGCGGAGACGTCCTCCGGCGGCCTCGGACACGGTCTGCCGCTGGCCCATCTCACCGTCTCCGACCTGCCGTTCGGCGGGGTGGGGGAGAGCGGCATGGGCAGCTACCACGGCCGCTGGTCGATCGAGACGTTCAGCCACCGCAAGGCGGTCCTGGAGAAGCCGCTGAGCCCGACCCGCTGAGAGGTCCGCCCGGCCGTGACGGCGAGCGCGTTCGGTCCGCTATGGGTATGTTCGTCGTGCTATGCGCCGCGAGGCCATGCGGTGGTCGGCCCGACGCGACCGCGTGGCGCGGCGCCGACCCCGGGAGGACCCATCGCCGGAACGACGTCGGAGAGCGGCTCCGGGGCCGCGGCGCGCAACCAGCCCCCGGAAGCCGATCTGCTGCGCACCATGCTGGGCCGGCCGGACTACCGCAAGGCCCTGGTGTTCTGCGGGCTCATCGGGATTCCGGTGGCGCTGATCGCGTTCTGGTTCCTGGTGGCGATCCACCGGCTGGAGCAGCTGATCTGGACGACCTGGCCCAAGGATCTGGGCTGGAAACAGGCTCCCTGGTGGTGGGGCCTGCCCCTGCTGACGGTGGCCGGAGTCGTCGTCGGCCTGGTCGTCACGCGGCTTCCGGGCCGGGGCGGACACGTCCCGGCAGCGGGCCTGCATTCGGGCGGCGTCACCTGGAAGGCGCTGCCGGGTGTCGTGATCGCCGCCCTGGTCGGTCTGCCGCTGGGCGCGGTACTGGGACCCGAGGCACCGCTGATCGCGATGGGCGGCGGACTGGCCCTGCTGTTCGCTCGGCTGGTCCGGGCACCGGACACCGAGGCGAGCAATTCGCTGCTCGGTGCGGCCGGGGCGGCGGCGGCCATCTCAGCGCTCTTCGGGAACCCGATCGTGGGCGCGGTGATGCTGATGGAAGTCGCCGGGCTCGGCGGCCCACAACTGTTCGCGGTGATGCTGCCGGCCCTCCTGGCCAGCGGGGTCGGAGACCTGATCTTCACCGGGTTCGTCCGATGGACCGGCCTGAAGACGGGGAGCCTGTCCATCGGTCTGCCCAAGCCGCCGCCGCTCGACTGGGGAGACGTGCTGTGGGTGCTGGTGCTGGCGCCCGTCCTCGCGTTCCTCGTCCACTGGATCTTCGTCGGCGGCCGGTTCGCCGCCCGCTTCGTCACGACCCGGACGGTGCGGAACACCACCCTCTGCGCGCTGGGCGCGGCGGTCTGCGTCACTCTCTACGCGGTCGCCACGGGGCGTTCGCCGGGCGAGGCGGCCCTGTCCGGCGAGTCCACGCTGGCCGCGCTGGCGCACGACCCGCACGCCTGGTCGGTGGGCGCCCTCATCGCCGTACTGGCCTTCAAGGGCCTGGCGTACGCGCTGTGCCTGGGCAGCCTCCGTGGCGGTCCCGTCTTCCCCGCCCTGTTCCTGGGCGGTGCGTTCGGTGTGCTGCTCTCGCCGCTGCCCGGCCTGGGGCTGGTGCCGGCGATGGCGGCCGGGATGGCGGCGTCGGTGACCGCGGCCCTGCGGCTGCCGGTGAGCAGTGTCGTCCTGGTCGTGCTCCTGCTGGGCAACGTGGACACCGTGGCGCTGGTGGTGCTCGCGTCGGTCGTGTCCTTCGTGCTCAGCCAGCTCCTGCCACAGGGCCCGCGTGTCCTCGCCGTAGGGGAGCGACCCGCCGACCGGACGGCCACCGGCGCCCCGGGGCGGGCTGACCACCTTCGCGGTCGTCAGTCCCCGGGGACCGGCTGAGTCTCCGAGGGACCCGGCGTGCCCAGACGGCGGGCCGCCCAGGGCTCACGGGCGATGACCGCGCCGGCGGTGATGCACAGGGTCGCGACCACGCAGAGCGTGATGAGCCAGGACAGCAGGGTGAACACCGCGCCCAGGGAGCCGTACTTGTCCAGGCTGTGGTTGAGCGCCCGGGGCACGTACAGCGACGCGGACGACGTGAGGACGCTCAGGGCCGTCCCGGTCAGCAGCGCGCCGGGCAGCAGCGGCAGCCACGGCACGCGCCCGGCCAGCAGCAGATGCTGCGTCCACCACCAGATGCCGGTCTGGGTGATCAACAGCAGCGGCACGCCCAGCCACAGGCCGAGACCGAAGCCGTTGCGCAGAGTGCCCTGAACGCCGAACATCAGCAGCCATGTCGCCAGCCAGGCGATCCAGCGCCAGGCGGCCACCCGGGCGCCCGCCTTGGGCATGCTCCAGGCGCGCTCGCACAGCCGTTGCATGGCACGGCTGCACGCGGTGGCCGAGATGAGCACCATGAACCCGCCGACCGCACCGGTGGTCTGGCGCAGTTCGTCGGAGGGATCACCCGTGCCCTGCACGACCTTGGCCAGCTCGGCGTTCGCGCTCCCGGACAGTCCGAAGGTGTCGTGCAGGGATCTGACGAACTGGTCCCGCATCGACGGCGGGGCGACGGAGGCGACCACGAACAGCAGGGGGACGGCCGTGAGGAACGTCTGGGCGGCGAGCCGGGTCGCCGAGTCGAGCACGTTCACGTTGATCAGATGCGACAGCAGGTGTGTGATGACCGGGAACCGGGTCTCGGCGCGGTTTCGCAACCCCGTCAGCCGGGTCCGCGTCGAGGAGCCCCGCTTCCCTCCCGACGCACGGCGTGACGGGCGGCCCGGACGGCCCTTTCCGGTCCCTGTCCCTGGCTGCATGCCTCCAGCCTGCCGCTCCTGCGGCCGAACGGCTCCCGGCGGGAGCGCGGCCCGAGCCGAGCGGGTGAAGAACCTTCGCGCAAACAGATGGGACAGGGCGGCGGCCAGGTGCCCAAGGGGCCCGCGACCCGGCGATTTGTGGGGTGCGGCCCCGCCGGTGAGACTGGAGCCATGGGCGAGAGCCGCTTCGTCGCGGGGCGTGCAGCGTCGTACGGGGGCCGCGATGGTGCTTGACCTGGTGATCATCGGCCTCGCGATCGCCGTGTTCCCCCTGTCGGTGACCGCGTTCGTCCTCGTGCTGTCGGCAGAACGCGGCATCTGGAAGGGCCTGGCGTTCATCCTCGCCTGGCTCGCCTGTTTCGTGGCCGTCCTGGCCGCCGTACTGCTCACCACCGGCGGCAAACCGCCGGCCCCCAAGTCCGCGCCCTCCACCGCCGCGTCCGCCGTCAAGCTCGCCATCGGCGTGGGGCTCGTCGGGTTCGGCTGGTACCGGCGCAGGAACCGCGAGCGAACCGGCCATCGGCGCCGGTCCACCGGCGGACTGATGACACGGCTCGACCGGCTGTCCGTGTGGACCGCGGCCGGGCTCGGGCCGCTGCTCCAGCCCTGGGGGCTGGTGGCCGCCGGCGCGGCGACGGTGGTCAGCGCCGACCTGTCCCACGCGTCCTCCTACCTGGCCCTGATCGGCTACTGCCTCCTCGCCACGAGCAGTCTGCTGACGATGGAGATCTACACGACGTTCGCCCCCGACGCGGCCCGGGTGCGCCTCGGCAGGCTGCGCACCTGGATCGAGACCCACCAGGAGCAGGCGCTCGTGGGCGTCGCCCTGGTGGCCGGCCTGTTCCTGGTGAGCAGGAGCATCGCCCAGTTGGCCTGAGCCCACCGCGCCGCCGGGGCCCAGGAGTGTCAGGCCGCGCCCGGTGCGCCGCTGGGGCCGGGATCCAGGAACTCACGGATGGCGAAGGCGAGCAGCACGATCAGCGCGGTCCAGATGACCACCGCCGTGGTCGGATAGCTCCAGGTGAACAACACGATCGCGGCCACCGCCAGGATCGCCACCCCGATCCACTTCTTGAAGCGGTGCACGAACCGGCCCACCGGCCCGAGCCGCAGCCCCGCCGAGACCGACGCGTCCCGTCCCGCGCCGATGCTCCTGCTGAAGAAACGACGGGTGAACACCGCGCCGCGGGACGGACCGACGAAGAACGCGCCGATCACCGTGACCAGGGCCAGCGCCCCGACCGCCCGCACACTCGAGCGCAGGAAGCGCACCAGCGCGTCGTAGACGGCGCCCGCGGCGGCCGAGTTGGTGCCCGGCGGCAGATGGTCCAGGTACACCGCGCGGAAGACGGTGAGCGCCACCCCGAGCAGCACCATCGCGAGGAACACGCCGATCGCCGCGCCGATCAGCGCCCGCCTGCGATGGACCGCCAGGAACACACCGGCGGCGGCGATCAGCACCGCGATGACCGGCAGCCAGTTGCCCACGATCTGCAGCACCCGCATGTACGACTTGACCTTGCCGACGTCCTTGCCCTCGACCACGACGAAGTCCGTGTGGACCGCCGGGATCTTGGACGCGACCCCCAGCCCCGCGTCGACCAGTCGCTGCTTCACCTGGGCCACGATGGGCCCGACGTCGATGGCCACCTGATTGTTCTTCAGCTGTACGACACTGTCGCTGTTGCCCGTCAGCGCCTTGTCCACGGCGCTGTGGGCACGTCGGTTGGCGTTGGTCCAGGCCGTCTCGAAGGCGGAGCTGGAGACCACGCGCATCACGGTGTTGCTCACCAGCTGCTTGAGGCCGTTCTTGATGGGGCCGTCCAGATTGCCGACGAGGTCCGCGACCCGCGGCGGCACGCCCTTCTGCGAGGCCGCGTCGCTCAGCTGCTTCACGAGCGCGTCCACGTCGACCCGCTGCAGCACGGCGTCGGTGACCCGGTTGGTCACCGCCTGCTGGATGTCGGGGTTCGACGCGAGCGGCGCCATCGTCGCGACGTAGCGATCGGTGTCCCGGACGATGCTGTTCGCCCAGACCGCCACCACCGCGAGCAGGGCCAGCAGGGACGCCAAGATGATCAGTAGGGCCGAACCGAGCGCCCGCAACCGGTGCTTCGGCTCGTGCCGGGCGCTCTCCAGTTCGCTCACCCGGCGCCGCAGTTCTTCCAGCTCGCCGTCCTGCGGCCGCTCAGGGGGGAGTGCCTCGCTGTCTGTCATGTCTTCGAGGAGATCCCGCCGGAGCCGTACAGGCGAGCCGTGGACAACCGGGCGGGTGACACGGGCAAGATGTGGCGCCCGCCCCTGTCCGGTGATGCAATGGCAATCAGGGGACGTACGCCTGCCAGAGGTGATCACCGTGAGCGAGCAGTTCGAGGACATGGGTCCGATCGACTACGTGGTGGTGGAGTTCCCCGGCAACCACATGACGGGCGAGGCCTTCCCCCTGCTGGTCGATCTCGTGGACCGGGGCATCATCCGCCTCCTGGACCTGAGGTTCATCAAGAAGGACGAGGACGGCTCGGTGACGGCGCTGGAGATCGCCGATCTCACCGGGGACGGGCACCTCGACCTCGCCGTCTTCGAGGGGGCCAGCTCCGACCTGCTGGGCCAGGACGACCTGGAAGAGGCGGCCGCGGCCGTGGAGCCGGGCAACTCGGCCGGTCTGCTGGTCTACGAGAACCTCTGGGCGGCCCCTTTCGCAAGCGCCCTGCGGCGTGGCGGCGCGCAGCTCGTCGCCTCCGGGCGCCTGAACGTGCAGGCCGTCCTGGCCGCCCTCGAAGCCGCCGAGGCGGCGTCGTGAGGTGCGATCCGGTGAACCGGTGAACAACAGCCAGAGTCGTTCCACGACTTAACGGGTGAGAGGCGATTCTCATGCCAGGTCTTCTTCGCGGGGTTGCCCGCACGGCCGTGGTCGCGGGCACGGCGACCGCCGTGTCCAACCGCGTGTCCCGTCGCCAGCAGGGGCGTTGGGCCGCCCAGGCACAGCAGCCGCAGGGCTACCAGGAGGCGCCGCCCCCGCCGCCCGCGCCCACCACCACCTCCACGGCCGACGACATGACGAACAAGATCGACCAGCTCAAGCAGCTGGGCGAGCTGAAGGCTCAAGGCATCCTGAGCGAGGCCGAGTTCGAGGAACAGAAGCGCAGGCTGCTCGCTTGACCGCCACTCGACGACGCATCTGACCTCTTCTGCGTCCAGGGCGAGGAGTGGGCGACGCGATCCGTGGCACACGGGCATGGCCCGTCCCGCGTGCCTTCGGCCGATCGCGAGCCGATACTCCAGGGCCGCCCGACCGTCCCGGGCCCGCTCCTCTCGCTCGACGCGCGGGGCAGCTCCGGAGCTGGTGTGCTGGTCCGGAGCCGATCGCCCATTCAGGAGATGCGGATGAGTACCTATCGAGTCGCCCAGGTCGACGCTGCCGGAGGCCAGTTCCGGGTCACCGAGCGCGAGGTGCCCCGGCCCGGACCCGGGCACGTGCGGATCGCCGTGGAGGCGTGCGGGGTCTGCCACAGCGACGCCCTGTTCGTGAACGCCGGGGTGCCGGGCGTCAGGTTCCCGCTGGTACCCGGACACGAGAGCGCCGGCCGGATCGAGGAACTCGGCGAGGGGGCTGAGGCGATGGGCTGGCGGACGGGCGACCGCGTGGCCGTGGGCTGGTTCGGCGGCAGTTGCGGCCACTGCACGCCGTGCCGGCAGGGCGACTTCATCGTGTGCGACAACCTCAAGGTGCCCGGCTGGGCCTACGACGGCGGTTTCGCGGAGCGGATGATCGCGCCGGTCGACGCGCTGGCCCGCATCCCCGACGCGCTCTCGTCGAGCGACGCCGGCCCCATGGCCTGCGCCGGCGTCACCGTGTTCAACGGGCTGCGGCGCAGCTCCGCCCGGCCCGGCGACCGCGTCGCGGTGCTCGGGCTCGGCGGCCTCGGCCATCTGGGGGTGCAGTACGCCGTCGCCATGGGCTTCGAGACCGTGGCGATCGCGCGCGGGCCCGGCAAGGCGGACTTCGCCAAGCGGCTCGGCGCCCACCAGTACGTCGACAGCACGGCCGTCACCCCGGTCGCCGAGGCGCTGCAGTCGCTCGGCGGTTGCAAGGTCGTCCTGGCCACGGCGGGCAACTCCGACGCCATCTCCGCCACCGTGGACGGTCTCTCGCACCGCGGCGAACTGGTCGCCATCGGCGCCGACAGCGAAGCGATGGGCATCAGCCCCGTCCAGCTGCTGATGCGCGGCAGGATCGTCCGCGGCCACCCGTCCGGCACCGCGCAGGACGTGCAGGACACCATGGCCTTCAGCGCCCTGCACGGCATCCGGCCGATGACCGAGACGGTCCCGCTGGACCAGGCCGACGCGGCCTACCACAAGATGCTCTCCGGCGGCGCCCGGTTCCGCATGGTCCTGGTTCCCCGCTGACACGCCGACGCGCTGGACGGTGGGCCGACCGTCCGGTCGACCCGGAACCCGCCGACCGCCCCGCGCGAGCCGCGTCCCTCAGGCCGTCCAGGCGCCGTCCCGCATCAGGTGGCGCCCCGGCAACTCCCGCGCCCCGCGCCACGCCTGCACGGCGCGGGGCCGGACCCGGAAGTACGCGTACGAGGCGGCGTCCGTACGCGGATCCCAGCCGGTTGCGGCCGCGAACGCGTCGGCCGCCGCACCCGGCACCTCCGCGCGGGAGAACGTCTCCACGTCACCGTCGACGAGCACGACGTCCCGGGTGTCGCCCAAGGCCAGCCGAGTGCGCCCGCCGTCGCGCAGATTGCGGCCCGTGGGATTGGTGAGCCGGGTGCACACCCAGAAGCACTCGCCGTCCCACACGAACCACAACGCGACCAGACACGGCAGCCCGTCCGCGTCAGCCGTCGCCACCCAGACGTCCGACTCCCGTGCGAACCGGGCGAGTACGTCCTCCTTGCGCCGCCGCGGATCACGTGGCGGCTCGGTGATCTCCATGCCCCCGCACGCTACCGACGCGCACGCGCTCGCACCTCGGGCCTCGGTCCTACACCCATCGACCTCCTCCTCCCCGGCAGCCGGTGCCTCGGGGTGCCTCGGCGACGCACGACGGAAGCGGACTGGCGTCCGGGACGTTTTACGTATAACCTCACCCGTCAATCCCCCGCTTCGGAAGGCCCCCGATGAGACGCGTCGCCCTGGTCACCCTCGTCGTCGACGACTACGACGAGGCGATCCGCTTCTACACGGAGGCCCTCGGGTTCCGGCTCGCCGAGGACGCGCCGCGGCCGGACGGCTCTCGCTGGGTCGTCGTGGAACCCGGCACGCCGGGGCAGGGCACCGCGCTGCTGCTCGCCCGCGCCAAGGGGGAGGCGCAGCGCGCCCGGATCGGTGACCAGACCGGCGGCCGCGTCGGCTTCTTCCTGCACACCGACGACTTCGCCCGCGACCACGCCCGCATGCTCGCGGCGGGCGTGACCTTCCTGGAGGAGCCGCGCCACGAGCCCTACGGCTCGGTCGCCGTCTTCCAGGACCTGTACGGCAACCGCTGGGACCTGCTCCAGCCCGCCGACTGACCCCCTCCCGCCCCCTCAGAACCGCCCGCCCGAGAAAGCCCACCATGACTGCTACGCGCGTAGATGCCGATGTGATCCGCCGCCTCCCCAAGGCCGTCCTGCACGACCACCTCGACGGCGGCCTGCGCCCCGAGACCGTGGTGGAGCTCGCGGAGGCGGTCGGGCACACCCTGCCCACCACCGACCCGGACGAGCTGGCCGCCTGGTACTACGAGGCCGCCAACTCCGGTGACCTGGTGCGCTACATCGCCACCTTCGAGCACACCCTCGCCGTGATGCAGACCCGCGAGGGACTGCTGCGCACCGCCGAGGAGTACGTCCTCGACCTGGCCGCCGACGGCGTCGTCTACGGCGAGGTGCGCTACGCGCCCGAGCTGAACACCAGCGGCGGGCTGGCACTGAGCGAGGTCATCGAGACCGTCCAGGAGGGACTCGCCTCCGGCATGGCCAAGGCGGCCGCCGCCGGCACCCCGGTCCGCGTCGGCACCCTGCTGTGCGGCATGCGGATGTTCGACCGGGTCCGCGAGGCCGCGGACCTGGCCGTCGCCTTCCGGGACGCCGGCGTGGTCGGCTTCGACATCGCCGGCGCGGAGGACGGGTTCCCGCCCGCCGACCACCTCGACGCCTTCGAGCACCTGCGCCGCGAGAGCGTGCCCTTCACCATCCACGCCGGCGAGGCGCACGGCCTGCCCAGCATCCACCAGGCCCTGCAGGTGTGCGGCGCCCAGCGCATCGGGCACGGCGTGCGCATCACCGACGACATCGTCGACGGCAAGCTCGGCCGTCTCGCCGGCTGGATCCGGGACCGCCGTGTCGCCCTGGAGATGTGCCCGACGTCCAACCTCCAGACGGGAGCGGCGACTTCGATCGCCGAGCACCCGATCACGGCGCTGAAGGACCTCGGCTTCCGGGTCACCCTCAACACCGACAACCGTCTGGTGTCGGGTACGACGATGACCCGTGAGATGTCGCTGCTGGTGCGGGAGGCCGGCTGGACGGTCGAGGACCTGCGCACCGTGACGGTCAACGCCCTCAAGAGCGCGTTCATCCCGTTCGACGAGCGCAGGGCCCTCATCGAGGACGTCGTCCTGCCCGGCTACGAAGCCGCGCTCTGAAGCTGCCCGCGCAGATAGGCGGCCTGTCCGACGTGCTGCAGATCGTCGGACAGGACGCTGACCAGCCGTACGCCCAAGGTGACCGGCGGTTCCCAGCGCTCGTCGACGACGCGCTCCAGATCCGCGGCGGCCAGTGAGCGCAGCGCTCGCAGTGTCTGTTCGTGGACGGCGTCGTAGTAGCCGGTCAGCAGGTCGGGGGAGTCGACCCGTACCTTGGCGACCTTCGCCGCACTGTGGCCATACCCGGTGTCGCGGCGGGACAGGTCCAGCCCGAAGCGTTTCTCCCACTCCTCGGCGAGCCACACCTGGTCGAGCCCGAAGGCGTCTGCGACGTGGTCGTCCTGGACGCGGGTGAGGTGCCAGACCAGCCAGCTGATGGAGTTGGCGTCGTGGGTCGGGCGGGCGTTGAGCACGTCCGGTCCGAGTCCCCCTACCGCGGAGTGGACTTCTTCCCGGATGCGGCTGAACGCGTCGATGAGGATGTCCTTGGCATGCATCCCTCCACCATCGCGCATCACGGCCCGTCGTGCGTCCCCTGTTCCAGAAGCGCCATCAGGGCCCGCGCCGCCGGGCTGGTCGCCCGGTGCGGCGGCAGCAGCGCCACCGTCTCGTACACGGTCTCGTCGGTGTCCTTCACGGCCAGGGCGGTCAGCGTCTCCCGCTTGTGCCGGAAGTGCCGGGGCACCACCGCGATGCCGAGGTTCTCGTCGACCAGGTCCAGCAGGCTGTGCACGTCGTTGACCTCCAGCGCCACGGTCCGCCGTACACCCGCGACGGCGAACGCGGCGTCGGTGGTGCGGCGCGGGCCCCAGTCGGGGTGGAAGTCGACGAACACCTCCCCCGCCAGGTCGTCCGGGGTGACGGCAGTGCCGTCGGCGGCCAGCGGGTGCGTGGGGTGGCACAGCACGGTCATCGGTTCTGCGGTCAGCGCCACCGACCGGAGCTGGTCGGTGTCCGCCTGCGTGCGGTAGGCGAACGCCAGGTCCAGGCGGCCCGCCGCGACCTCCTCGGCGAGCTCCACGGAACCCGCCTGCCGCAGCCGGATCTCCACGTCCGGGTGCCGGTGCCGGAACGTCGCCAGCAGGCGCGCCGTGTGCACCCCCGCGATGCACTGCTCGGTGCCCAGCGAGAGCGTGCCCCGCAGCACCCCCTGCACGGCGGCCACCGCCTCGTGCGCGGCCCGGACCTGCGCCAGGATCCGCTCGGCCTCACCCAGCAGCGCCCGCCCGGCCTCCGTCAGCGTCACCCTGCGGGTCGTCCGCACGAACAACGGCGTCTGCAGCTCCCGCTCCAGCGCCCGGATCGAGGCCGACAGGCCCGATTGGGACACCATCAGCCGCTCGGCCGCCCTGGTGAAGTGCTGGTCCTCGGCGACCGCCACAAAGTGCTGGAGATGGCGCAGTTCCATCGGACCCCTTCTCGCAGGCGACGACCGGTCTCACCCCGCAATGGTAGGCAAGCGCTCTCCGGCCGGTTCCCGACCCCCAAAGGCGAGACTCCTTGCGATAAGGGGCGGGACAGCGGAAGACTGGCAGAGACCGCAGACGCAAGGGAACTCGCTTTAGTGGAGGTCGTTCGATGCTTCTCCCGGACGGTTTCTGGATCTCGTTCACTCTCATCGTCCTGGCCGGTCTGGTGGCCACGGCCGCGGCCGCGCTGCTGGTCGCCGCGCTCACACCGGGCGGCACCGGCCACCGGCCGCGCACGCCCCGCCGGTCGCCGGACCCGGGCGTCACGCTCGTGCGGCTCCCGCGGCCGGCCCGGGAGCCCGAGCCGCACCGGAAGGCGGGCTGACCCCGGCCTGCGGTGACGGCTCCTGAGATACGTTGGCGGGATGCCGGGCCCCAGTACTTCCCGAGTGCGCCGACCGGGCGGCCGCAGCGCCCGAGTGCGTGCCGCGGTACTCGCGGCGACGGTCGACGTCCTGCTCGAAGGCGGCCTCGACGCCCTCTCGATCGGCGACATCGCCCGCCGCGCCGGCGTCCACGAGAGCTCGGTCTACCGGCGCTGGGGCACCCGGTTCAACCTGGCGCTCGAAGCGGTGCTCGACCGCACCGGGACGGAAGTGCCCGTGCCGGACACGGGCGCCCTGCGCACGGACCTGAACGCGCTGCTGCGCGGCACCGCCGCTTTCGTCCGCACGCCCCTCGGCGAGCTGCTGCTGCGGCTGGCGCTGCGGGCGGACATGGCGGAGTACGAGGGCGCCCGCGAGCGGTTCTGGGACCACCGCTTCGCCGCCGGGTCGGCCGTGCTGACCCGGGCCGAGGAACGGGGCGAACTGCGTCCCGGCCTGGACCACCGCCTCGTCTTCGAGGCGCTCATGGGCCCCCTGCACATGCGGCTGCTGCTCACCCGCGAGCCGCTGGACGAGACGTTCCTGGACGGCGTGGTGGACCTGGTCCTGGCCGGCATCGCACCGCACGGCTGACGTGCCGGCGCCGGTTGCGCGGATCAGCGCTCGGGCGCCGGGTGCTCGGCCGGCGGCCGGGACGGCAGGGCCGCGAACGCCAGCGCCGCACCGCACGCCGCGACCGCGGCGCCGACCGTCAGACCCAGGCCCATCCCGCTGACGAACGCCGAGCGGGCCAGTGCCGCGAGCAGACGGCCGGACGTGCCGCCCACCCGCCCGGCCAGTTCGAGCGCGCCGCCCAGTGAGCCGAGGACACTGTCCGACAGGCCGCGCGGCAGGTGGTACGGCGCGAGGGGCGGGCCCATGCGGTCCTGGTAACGGGTCGTCAGCAGACTGCCGATCACGGCGACACCGAGCGCGCCGCCCAGCTGGACGGACACCCCGTTCGACGCCGAGCCGACACCGGTGTCTCCCGGCGGCAGCGTGCCCATGAGCGAATCGAGCGCGGCCGGAACCACCAGCCCCGCGCCCAGGCCGAGCAGCAGCATGCCGACGAGGACGTCGCCGTACGTCGACGACACGTCCGCTCGGGACAGCTGCCACAGACCGCCCGAGACGACCAGCAGCCCCGTGCCCACGACCGCCTTGGTGCCCGCCGCCCGGACCAGCACCGGGGACAGCGGGGCCACCAGCGCCAGGAGACCGGCCACCGGCAGGATGCGGACACCCGTGGCCAGGGCCGAGTAGTCGAGGCTGAACTGCAGGTACTGGGTGAGCACGAACAGCGCGCCGAACAGTCCGAACATCGCCAGGGCAACGGACGACGTGGCGAACGAGAAGCGCCGCTCGGCGAAGAAGCGCAGGTTCAGCATGGGGTGACTGGAGGCCCGCTCCCACAGCCCGAAGCACACCAGCACGGCCAGGCCGGCGCCGCCCGCGCCGAGCACCAGCGCGGACGACCAGCCGCGCACCGGCGCCTCGATGATCGACCAGAGCAGCATCCCGAGGCCCGCGATCGACAGCACCGAGCCCACCGGGTCCGGCCGCAGCGCGGCGGGGTTGCGGGACTCCGGCACCAGCAGCCGCGCGCACACCAGCCCGGCCAGCGCGAAGGGGATGTTGACCCAGAAGACCGAGCCCCACCAGAAGTGCTCCAGCAGCAGCCCGCCCGCCACCGGGCCGATCGCGATCCCGAGCCCGCTGGTGGCGGCCCACACGCCGATGGCCCGCCGTCGCTCACCGGGGTCCCGGAACACGTCGGTGATGATCGACAGGGTGGCCGGCATCATCATCGCCGCGCCCACCCCCATCCCGGCACGCGCCGCGATCAGCATCCCGACGGAGCCGGAGTACGCGGCCCACGCCGAGGCCGCGCCGAACACGGCGAGCCCGGTGGTGAAGACCCTTCTGCGGCCGAACCGGTCCGCCCCGCTGCCGGCCACCAGCATCAGCCCGGCGAACGCCAGCGCGTAGGCGTCCACGATCCACTGCAACTGGGTCGTCGTCGCCCCGAGTTCCTTCACCAGCGTGGGCAGGGCCACGTTCAGAATGGTGTTGTCCAACGTCACGATCAGCAGCGACACACAGAGCACCACGAGGGCGGTCCAGCGGCTCCGCCCGCCGCCCGCGCCCGGTGCCGGGGCTGCCTGCGGTATGTCCTGCACATACGTCATGCCTCCATGGAGCGCCCGGATTCGGCGCTACCGGCAGGTACCGAACGGCCCCCCGACGGGCCCTACGGCCCGGGATTGAGAAGCCGACCCGCTGAATTCCATCGCATTCGCCTGTTGGACCAATGGCCGCAGGTCACGAAAGAGTGGGGACCGGTTCCCAGGAACCGTCAATCCGTGTGCCAACCCTCTGGAGTCGCGTTGTACACCGCACACCCCGACCGTTACGCGGACCTGCCCTACCGGCGCACCGGACGCAGCGGCCTGAAGCTCCCCGCGATCTCGCTCGGCCTGTGGCACAACTTCGGCCCGGCCGACCGCACCGTCGAGACGCAGCGGGCCATCCTGCGCCGCGCCTTCGACCTCGGCGTCACCCACTTCGACCTGGCCAACAACTACGGCCCGCCGCCCGGTGCCGCCGAGCTGGCCTTCGGCGAGGCGCTCAAGGACGACCTGGCGCCCTACCGCGACGAGCTGGTGATCTCCACCAAGGCCGGCTACCTGATGTGGCCCGGTCCGTACGGCGAATGGGGCTCCCGCAAGTACCTGCTGTCCTCCCTGGACCAGAGCCTGAAGCGGATGGGCCTGGACTACGTGGACATCTTCTACTCCCACCGCCCCGACCCGGAGACTCCCCTGGAGGAGACGATGGGCGCCCTGCACTCCGCGGTCCAGCAGGGCAAGGCGCTCTACGTCGGCGTCTCCAACTACTCGGCGGAGCAGACCCGCGAGGCCGCCCGCATCCTCGGCGAGCTCGGCACCCCGCTGCTGATCCACCAGCCGCGCTACTCGATGCTCGACCGCCGCCCCGAGGACGAGGGCCTGCTCGACGCCCTGGACGAGCTCCGGGTCGGCTCGATCGTCTTCTCGCCGCTGGAGCAGGGCCTGCTCTCCTCCCGGTACCTCGACGGCATCCCGGAGGACTCGCGGGCGGCGAGCGACAGCCCCTTCCTCAACTCGGACGCGGTCACCGAGGACCTGGTCGGCAGGCTGCGCTCGCTCAACGAGATCGCCGAGAGCCGCGGCCAGACCCTGGCCCAGATGGCGCTGGCCTGGGTGCTGCGCGGCGGACGGGTCACCTCCGCCCTGGTCGGCGCGAGCAGCCCGCAGCAGATCGAGGACAGCGTCGCGGCCACCCGCAACCTGGACTTCGACGACGACGAGCTGGCCCGCATCGACGCGATCGTCAAGCGGTAAGCCGTTCGCTGACCTCCCAGAGGCGGGCCGCCGCCTCTGGGTCGACGGCGTACGGCAGGACCCCGGGAGTCTCCGCCCCGGCCCGCCAGGCGGCCTCCTCCTCGGGGGCCACGAGCGGACTGATGTCGCAGTTCTCGCAGTACACCCCGCCCAGCCCGGCGAGCCGTGGGCTCGTCGCGCACCACACGCTGGTGGCCGCTCCCTGGGCGATCGTCTTCAGCTGGCGGGCGGGGTCGCGAACCGGGCGCCCCTGCGCGTCCACGGCTCCGGCGGCGCGGACGGCCTCGGGGGACACGTGCTTGGCGAGACCGGTGTCGATGATGATGCCCGGGTGCACCGCGAAGGCCCGCACGCCGTGGGCCCGCCCGCGCCGGTCCAGTTCCACGGCGAACAGCGCGTTGGCCGTCTTCGACTGGCCGTAGGCGACGAACGGCTCGTAGGGGCGGCGCTCGAAGTGCAGATCGTCGAAGTCGACGCCGCCGAACCGGATGCCCCGCGACGACACCGACACCACGCGGGCGCCGTCTGCGGCCGCCAGCGCCGGCCACAGGCGTGCGGCGAGCTGGAAGTGCCCCAGATGGTTCGTGGCGAACTGCGCCTCGTACCCGCGCGCGTCCCGCGTCAGCGGAGTCGCCATGATCCCGGCGCTGTCGACCAGGATGTGCAGCGGACGCCCGGAGGCCAGGAACTTCTCGGCGAAGGCGTCGACCGACTCCGGGTCCAGCAGGTCCAGGTACTCGACCTCGGCCCCCGGCACCGTCTCCAGGGCCGCCCGGGCCCGCCGAAGGTCGCGCGCCGGTACGACGACCTCGGCGCCGGCGGAGCGCAGCACCCGTGCCGTCTCCAGGCCGATCCCGGAGTAGCCGCCGGTGACGATCGCGACCTTCCCGGTCAGGTCGACGCCCTCGATCACCTCCTCGGCGGTGGACGCGGCGCCGAAGCCGGAGGGCAGGGGCTGCTGTGCGGTGGTCATGATGCGTATCTCCTCTTGCGTGAGCCGTCCATGCCACCGTAGGAAGGTGGAGTCGTACGATGAATGCTTGTAAGTTCGCGCTACTTGCGTGATAGTTCGAGCATGTCCGCCGACCCGCTCTCCGACGCCCTGGCCGTCGCCGACGCCCGCAGCGTCTTCTCCGGTGGTTTCACGGCCGGCGGGAGCTGGGCGGTCCGGCTGCGCGGACGGGACCGGCTCAAGGTGGTCGCCGTGGTGCGCGGCGGTTGTCTGCTGGTCCGGGAGGACGGCGGGGAGCCCCTGAAGGTGTCCGAGGGGGACGTCGTCGTCTCCGACGGCGGACAGCCCTACGTCCTGTGCAGCGACGTGGGCGTCGAACCACTGGACTCCGGCGACGCGGTCATGGACCCCGCGAGCCGCATGGCGCGGCTCGGCGAGGGCACGGGCGAGGACGTGGTGTGCGTGTCCGGGCACATCGACCTCAGCCGGGACAGCGGCGAACTGCTGCGCCGGGCGCTGCCGGAACTGGTCCACGTGCGCTCGGACGCCGCCGAAGCGCCGGTGCTGGGCTGGCTGATCGACCGCATGGCCGACGAGGTCAGGGCGCACCGGGCCGGGGTGGAGTTCGCCTCGGACCATCTCGCCCAGCTGCTGTTCGTTCAGGTGCTGCGGGTCTGCCTCACCGAGTCCGGCGGGCTGCCTCCCGGCTGGCTGCGCGCCCTCGCCGACGAGCGCCTGGCCCCCGCCCTGCGTCTGATGCACGGCGATCCGGCGCACCCCTGGCAGCTCGGCGAACTCGCCAGGGTGGCCGCGATGTCCCGCACCACCTTCGCCGTCCGGTTCAGGGAGGCGGCCGGGGTGCCGCCCCTGACCTACCTGCTCAACTGGCGGATGAGCCTGGCCGCCCGCGCCCTGCGGCAGGACACGGTCCCCGTCGCGGTGCTCGCCCGCTCCGTCGGATACAGCTCCGAGAGCGCCTTCAGCAACGCGTTCAAGCGGGTGACGGGAGTCGCGCCCCGCCGCTACCGGGAGGCCGCCAGGGGCTGAGGCCCGCTCCGGGGGCGGCGGGACCCCTCGCCGCGTCGGTTCTCACGCTCCGGCGGGCACCCGGTCCAAGAAGCCCAGCACGGTGCGGATACGGCCGTCCGCGTCCAGTGTGATCACGTCGAAGCCGGCCACCGGTGCCGAGCCGTCGGCCTCGCCGACCAGCTCCCACGAGAAGCGGGCCGTGTCGTGGTGGCCGTCCACGGCGCCGACGGGCCGGAAGACGAACCCCGGGAACTGCGCGTGGGCGGCGTTGATCACCGCGGCGATCCCGTCGTGCCCGCTGACGTCGGCGAGCGGGTCGGTGTAGGAGCCGTCCGCGGTCCAGGCGGCGGCGACCGCCTTCGCCACCCCCTCGTCGCCGGCGGCGTTCCAGGCCTCGAAGTAACGGGCGACGGCGTTCTCGTAGCGCTCGGTGTTCGCGGACATGGCGATCAGCCTCCACAGAGGTAGTCGTTGCTGGTCAGGTACCGGGTCGAGGTCTCGGCGACCCGGTGCGACCACCATGCCCCGGCCGGTGCGGGAGGGTCGATTACCCCTCAAGTAATGACGGCGTCCGTCAGGTTTCGGCCAACTGTCCGTGTGAATATGCCAGGAGACTGGCCGGAAATTCATGGTGACAGTGATTCAGTCGTGAACATACTCAACAGTTGAGGCACTTAACGGCGAGCGAAGACGCCGTCACGTACCGCATATGAGCCGCACGGAAAGCGAGGCAAGGCCGAGAGGCGAACGAGCAGCGGGGGAATGACCATGCATGACGAGTTCTTATGCCACGTCACCGCCTACGGTGTCTGCGCCGGGCAGCGCATCGGCGTCCCCCTGGGCACCTACCGTGCCCCCACCCTCGCCCTCGCCCTGTGGTGGCTGCGCGACCGCGCCAACTGGATCGCCGACCGGCTCGACCCGCAGCCCGAGGCCGAACACTTCCCGCCGAGCTCGCTCGTCCCGGTCGCCGACACCGTGCCCGACGTGCCGGCGGCGCTGCGCTGGTGGTGCGCCGATCTCAGCCAACAGGAGCTGGTGGCAGATGAGTTGGCGGCCGGCCGGCTGGTGCGGGTCGCCATCTGTGACGAGACCACCGAGTACGAGCTGCTGGCCGAGTCCGTCGACGCGCTGCGCATGCAGCGGATCATCCCGTCGCTGGTGATGCCCGTCGGCTGACGCTGCCCGCCTGATCCACC
Organism: Streptomyces sp. C1-1; assembly: GCF_050214755.1. NCBI lineage: Bacteria > Bacillati > Actinomycetota > Actinomycetes > Kitasatosporales > Streptomycetaceae > Streptomyces > Streptomyces sp. C1-1. The sequence continues at coordinate 9,238,303 of NZ_CP189826.1, forward strand.
GACTCCGGTACGCCGGGCGCGTACATGCACAAATCGGTAGAATCGCCGGCATGGCGGAACGGTCGTTCATGCCGGGCGCGCCCGAACTGGTCCTGGAGACCGAGTCGGGCTCCACGGTGATGAGTCCCAGCCACGACTACCACGTCGGACGCGACCCGCTCAGCGACATCGTCATCGACGACGCCCGGGTCTCCTGGCACCACGCGGTCCTGCGGCCCGAGGCCGACCACTGGACCATCGAGGACGAGAACAGCACCAACGGCACCTTCGCCGACGGCCGTCGCGTCCACGAGTGGGGTGTGGGCCCGGGGAGCGAGATCCGCTTCGGCAGCCCGTCCGACGGCCCGCGGCTGGTTCTGCTCGAGTGTCCCTCACCGGTGCGGGAGCGTCCTTCGGCCGTCTCGATGCCGGGCCTGACCGGGACCTTCCGGCAGCCCACCTCCGTGCGCCCGCTGCCGGCGCGCACCGTCCGCATCGGCCGCGCCGCCGACAACGACCTGGTCATCGACGACCTCGTCGTCTCGCGCCACCACGCCGAACTGCGCGCGCTGCCCGACGGGACGTACGAGATCGCCGACCTCGGCAGCCACAACGGCACCTACCTCAACGGCGCCCCCGTCACCGCCGGGCCCGTCGGCCCCGGGGACATCGTCGGCATCGGCCACTCGGTGTTCTGCCTCGTCGGCGACGAACTGCAGGAGTACGTCGACAGCGGCGAGGTCTCCCTCGACGTGCAGGACCTCGCGGTCGCCGTCGACCACGGCCGCAAGACGCTGCTGGACCACGTGTCGTTCCCGGTGGGGGAGAAGTGCCTGCTCGCGGTCGTCGGTCCGAGCGGCGCGGGCAAGTCCACGCTCCTCAACGCCCTCACCGGACAGCGCCCCGCCGACCACGGCACCGTCCTCTACGACGGCCGCGACCTCTACCGCGACTACGCCGAGCTGCGCCAGCGCATCGGCCTGGTCCCGCAGGACGACATCCTCCACGCCCAGCTCACCGTCCGCAGCGCCCTGTCCTACGCCGCCGAGCTGCGCTTCCCGCAGGACACCGCGAAGGCCGAGCGCCGGGCCCGGGTCGAGGAGGTGATCGGCGAACTCGGTCTCGAGCAGCGTGCCGACCAGCCCGTGCACAGCCTCTCCGGCGGACAGCGCAAGCGGGTCAGCGTGGCCCTGGAGCTGCTGACCAAGCCGTCCCTGCTCTTCCTCGACGAGCCCACCTCCGGCCTGGACCCCGGCATGGACCGCTCGGTGATGCACATGCTGCGAGGCCTCGCCGACGACGGCCGCACGGTCATCGTCGTCACCCACAGCGTGCTCAGCCTCGACGTGTGCGACCGGCTCCTGGTCCTCGCACCCGGCGGCAGGATCGCCTACTACGGCCCGCCCGAGGACGCCCTCGCCTACTTCGGGTTCGAACAGTGGCCGGAGGCCTTCGAGGCCTTCGAGCAGGACCGCGACCGCGACTGGGGCGGCGACTTCCGCCTCTCGAGGTTCCACCGGTACTACGTCACCGACGCCACCGCGCAGCCCCGCGTACCCCGCTCCGGCCCCGTCGTGATCACCCCGCCCGCCCGGCCGCGCAGCCGCGGCGCCCAACTCGGCACCCTGGTCCGCCGCTACGCGACCGCCCTGAGCGCCGACCGCACCTTCCTCGCCATCATGATCGCCCTGCCGTTCGTGATGGGCGCCATGGCCCGGGCCCTGGCCGGCAGCGCACTCACCCGTGAGACGGTGATGAACGCGCTGCTCATCCTGTGCGTCGGCGGCGTCCTGACCGGCGCGGCGAACGCGGTGCGCGAACTGGTCAAGGAACGCGGCATCTACCAGCGGGAGCGGGCGGTCGGCCTGTCCAGATCGGCGTACCTGATGTCGAAGGTCGTCGTGCTGGGCACGGTCACCGTGCTGCAGGCGGTGGTGCTGACCCTGGTCGCGCTCCTCGGCGTCGACCTGAACGCGCCCGGAGGCGAAGGCGTGTTGATGCCGCCCCTGGTGGAAATCACCGTCGCCGTCGCCCTGTTGGCGTTCACCGCCATGATGCTCGGCCTGGTGGTCTCGGCGCTGGTGCGCAAGGAGGAGGTGACGATGCCGCTGCTCGTGCTGCTCGCCATCGTCCAGGTCGTCTTCTGCGGCGCCCTGTTGCAGCTGCACGGGGTGGCCGTCCTCGAACAGCTCTCCTGGCTCGTGCCCTCCCGGTGGGCGCTCGGCGCGATGGCCGGCACCGTAGGCCTGGCCCGGATCGTGCCCGGCGACCTGACCTCCGACCCGCTGTTCCGGCACTCGGCCGGAGCGTGGCTGCTGAACATCGGCATGCTCGTCGTGCTCTCGGCGCTCTTCTGGTTCGTGGTCTCCCGGCTGCTGCGCCGGCACGAACCTGCCGTCATGCGGAAGTAGGAGCCGCGATGACCACCCCCGGTTTCCGGCCCACCCACGTCGTCCCCCAGCAGGGCATGCCCGCCTGGGAGGCCCCCGACCCCGATCGGCCCACCGTCGCCCTAGACCCGCTGCTGCCCGTACAGCTCGTCGAGCGGCGCGGCGACTGGGCCCACGTCCTGTGCGCCAACGGCTGGTCGGCCTGGGTCGACGGCCGCCTCCTGGTCGCCGTGCCCCAGGACCCGCCCGCCGCCGGCGGCCCTCAGGCCCGCACGCCCGACCCGCGCCCCCTGCTCGCCCGCGCGGAACAGACCCTGGCCCGCTACCGCGCCGCCGTCGAGGACCTCGCCGGCGGCGGCCTGGACGGGGAGTCCTTCCGCGGCCGTACCCGAGGACTGCGCATCGGGATCGTCGTCGACGGTGAGTCCGTCTGGCTCTACGACACCGAGCAGGGCCGTTGGGTCTACGGCGACGGAGCACGTCTGAGCACCTACGCGACCGACGACGGGCCCCGCTCCGCCGTCGCCGACCCCGGACACGCGCCCACCCAGGTCGTGACGCCCGATGGCCCGTGACACCGGTCTGTTCTCCGGCCGGCCCTCCGAGCTGGTCGGCCGCCAGGTGGCCGGTTACCGCATCGAGCGGGAGATCGGCCGCGGCGGCATGGCCGTCGTCTACCGCGCGCTCGACCTGCGCCTGGAACGCACCGTCGCACTCAAGCTGCTCGCCCCGGAACTCGCCCGCAACGACACCTTCCGCCTCCGCTTCACCCACGAGTCCCGGGCCGCCGCCGCGATCGACCACCCGCACATCGTGCCGATCTACGAGGCGGGCGAGACGGACGGCGTCCTGTACATCGCCATGCGCTACGTCGACGGCAGCGACCTGCGCCACCTCCTCGACCGCCGGGGCCCGCTCGCGCCCTCGACCACCCTGCGCATCGCCGCGCAGGTCGCCTCCGCGCTGGACGCGGCCCACGAACACGGGCTGGTCCACCGGGACGTGAAACCCGGCAACATCCTGGTCGCCCGCGGCACCGACAGCGACCACCCCGAGCACACCTACCTGACGGACTTCGGGCTGACCAAGAAGTCACTGTCGCTGACCGGGTTCACCACCGTCGGACAGTTCGTCGGCACCCTCGACTACGTGGCCCCCGAGCAGATCTCCGGCCGCCCCGTCGACGGCCGCTGCGACGTCTACGGCTTCGCCTGCGTCGTCTACGAGTCCCTGGCCGGCCGCCCGCCCTTCCGCCGCGACGACGACATGGCGCTGCTCTGGGCCCACCAGTACGACCAGCCGCCCCCGCTGACGGAGTTCCGCCCCGACCTCCCCGCCGCCGTCGACACGGTCTTCGACCGCGCCCTGGCCAAGAGCCCCGACGACCGCCACGACTCCTGCCTGGCCTTCGTCGCGGCGCTGCGCGCCGCCCTGGCCGGCCGTGAGGCGGCCGGCCACCCGCCGACGGTGGTGGAGCCGCGGGCCGGCAGCGCGGGCGAGGAGCGCCCCCAACCCCCGCCACGCTGGGCCGAGCCGGTCTTCAGGATTCCTGGCCCAGCCCGTTGAGCGGCACCCGCCGTGCCACCAACCTGCGCCGGCCGATGCGCCAGCCGGCCTCCGTGCGCACCACCACGTCCTCGTAGGTCACCGAGCCGCACGACCCGTCCGCCATGATGCCCAGCCCCTTGGAACGGACCCGGACCCGGCCCTCGGCCACCTCCTCGACCACCACGTTGGTCACGTGGTGCGCCACGGGGTTCGCCGCGCCCAGCGCCAGCGCCGCCCGGGTCAGGGCGGCCAGGCCCACGACCTCGCCCTGGCCGAAGTCGGACAGGTCGTAGACGACGTCCGGGGTGAACACCTCGTCGGCGCGGTCCAGTTCCCCCTCGTCGACCAGATGGCCGTGCAGCGCGACCAGCTCCGTGACGGCCACGCGGTCCTCGATCGCCAGCGCCATGTCGTGCCCCTCCCTCGACTCGGCGCACACTCCCACGGACGACGTCATCCTTCCCACCTCTTTTCCGCCGGCCCCCGGCGCCGCACCGGCCTCGCCAGCAGCGCGCCGAGGAATCCGGTCGCCAGCCCCCACAACAGGGCGAGGCCCAGCGCCGACCAGACCTCGGGCCGCAGGAACACGGTTCCGGACAGTCCTCCGCCCAGGTCGCCGATGCCGAGCACCGACAGCCCGAAGTGCGCGGAGATCCGGCCGACCAGGCAGATCATGAGCACGGTCAGGGCCAGGGCGACCGCCATGTGCAGGGCATGCTGCCAGGCCCGCATCCGGGCCGGGGAGCGGGCCGCCAGCACGAAGGCGGCCGCCACCAGCAGCACCACGTCGACCACCAGCAGCCACCAGACGCGCCCGTCGTGCTCGGAGAGCGTGCCCAGATTGAGGGCCGAGACCTCCTTGGTGCGCAGCACCTCGTCGAGCACATGGGGCATCGGCAGCCCGAACGGGCCCTGCACCCGGCCGTTCCAGGTCACCCCGAGGCCGAGGGTCAGGGCCAGCCAGGCCAGGTTCGGCAGGCCCAGCAGGATCACGGCGAGCGTCTCGGCGCGGTGCCCGCGCGTCACCGCCACGACCAGCCCGACGACGACGCCCAGAGCGACGTACGCCAGAAGCAGCGCGACCATCGCGTACGCGGCCGGGCGCACCGACTCCTGGAAGCGCAGCAGCCGCCCCGGCAGCGGAGCCCCGCGCGAGACCAGCAGCGCCAGCACCAGCACACCGGCCAGCCACAGCAGCCCGAACAGCAGCGTCAGCGGAACGTCGGTCGTGAACCCGACCTTCGGCGAGACGCCGAACAGGCCGCCGATGTCGCTGATGGTGCTGTCGCCGAGGGACAGGGTGAAGGTGTGGCGGGCGCCGAGGGCCAGGCCCAGCAGGGCGAGCAGCCAGAGCACGGCGACGCGGGCGGCCCAGCCGGCGAGTTCCGGCGCGCCCGCCACCGCCCGATGCCGCAGCGGGCGCAGGAAACCGGCGGCGAGCACGAGGGCGCCGACCAGGGTGACGGACAGCGGGATCACGGTCAGCCCGGCGTCGGCGCCGGCCAGCGCACCGGCGTCGCCCGACAGTTCCACGGTGCCGCCCACAGCGGTGACCACGGTCGCCGCGACCACCCGGGGGAAGGCCCCGTCCGGCAGGTCCGTCGCCCCGGCCGCCCACAGCCCCAGCGCGGCGACGACACCCATGGCGATCAGCGCGGCCAGCACCGCGACGAGGGCCTGCACCCAGCCGTGCCGGGCCACGGCCGGGGTGGAGGGGGCTCGCGGGCTCACCCTTGCCACGCTAAGCAGCTCCGGCCCGCCCCGCCCGCCGGGAGGTCCGTCCGCGTCGGCTTGCGACGGGCACGGAACCGGAGCACACAATAAGGAGGAGAGGTAGGAAAACGGCGGAACTCGGGGCAAGCCGCCGCACCATCACGTCGGGAAGAAGAGCTCGTGAGCGTCGAACCGCCGTCGTCCGGCCGCCCCACAGGACCGCCTTCCGGCCCGCTCTCGGGCCCCTCCCAGCCGCCCTCGGGCCCGCCCTCCCAGCCGCCCGGCAGCAGCGGCGGCACGCCGCCCCCGCCGGAACCCCGCCGCCCCTGGTGGAAGTCCGCACCCCGGGTCGCGGTCCTCACCACCGCGATCGTCGCCGCCGTCGTCCTGGCCGTCGTCCTCACCCGGTCCGACAACGGTGCCTCGGGCAAGAACGGCGAGGTCTTCCTCCAGGCCGCGGGCAAGACCGGCCCCGACCCCTTCACCCCCTCGACGGCGAAGGACAGCTCCACCGCCACGGTCTCCGCCTCCCCGACGGCCCCCGAATCGACCCCGGCGAACGCCGTACGCGGCGTCGACGGCGGGGCGCCCGGACTGTACGGCGGCAGCCGCAACGTCTCCAGCTGCGACGTTGAGAAGCAGATCCGCTACCTGCAGGAGGTCCCGGCGAAGAACCGGGCCTTCGCCTCCGCCGAGGGCATCCAGCCCTCCCAGGTCCCCGCCTACCTGCGCGGCCTCACCCCCGTACAGCTGCGCATGGACACCCGGGTCACCAACCACGGCTATCGCGACGGCACCGCCACCGGCTACCAGGCCGTCCTGCAGGCCGGTACCGCCGTCCTCGTCGACGGCCACGGCGTGCCCCGCACGCGCTGCGCCTGCGGCAACCCGCTGACCCCGCCCGTCGCCCAGCAGACCACGCCCACGCAGACCGGCGACTCCTGGCCGTCGTACCGCTCCTCCAACGTCGTGGTGGTCACGCCCGCCCCGCAGATCATCAACGTCTTCGTGATCTACGACCCGGACCACGACCAGTGGATCTCCCGGCACCGCGGTGACACCGGCCACAAGGACCACCCGGCCAAGCCGCCGGTGCGGCCCTCGCCGTCCGTGAGCGTGACCACGCCCACGGCACCCTCGTCGTCGAACTCCCCGTCCCCGTGCGTCTCCTCGCCGACGCCGGGCGTGGGCACCGCGACGACGAGCCCCTGCCCGTCGACATCGACGCCGACGCCGCCGTCCTCGTCGTCGCCCGGCCCCACGCCGCCCTCGAGTTCCAGCGAGCCGCCCAGCTCACCCGGCTCGTCCCCGCCCGAGCCGCCGCCCGCCTCCGGCAGCACCACAGTGAGCGCACCCGTCTCCTCCGCCACGACGCCCTCGGCGTGAGCCGAAGGGGACACATCACCCGCGACAGGGGACTGCGCGGCCCGCCTCGGGGTATCAGCACTGGTGCAACAGCGTCCGGCCAGTCCGGCTTCCGAGAGAGAAACGCATGAACGACCACGTGGGCGGGGCAGTGATATCAGCAGGCTTCGACGTGCCGGTGGAACCACTGAGGCGGGCTGCCCACTACACCGGCGAACCCGGCTGCATCGCCGAGGCCCGGTCCTTCGCCGCGCACTTCGTCCGCAGCCTGCGCACCGAGTGGTGCGCCGCCGTGGACGAGCGGGCCGAGAACGAGGTACTGCTGGTCGTGAGCGAACTGGTCACCAACGCCGACCGGCACAGCAATGGCCCGTACATCCTGGAGCTGGAGGGCACGGACGCCGCCGTGACCGTGTGCGTCTACGACAGTAGCGCCGCCCTGCCGCGCCGGTTCCCGCGTGATCCCGAGCGGGTCGGCCGGCACGGCCTGGAGATAGTCCACGCGCTGGCTTGCCGGGTCGTGGTCGAGAGAGTGCCCGTCGGCAAGCGCGTCAGCGCGGTGGTGTCGCTCAGCGGAAAGTGACCGCCGCGCCGATCCGCGACGGTCACCCTCTTCGTGTGCCGGTTTCTCAGGCGCAGCCGAGTTCGCCCAGCATCCCCTCGCGCAGCCGCGCGATGATCCTCTTGATCAGCCGGGAGACGTGCATCTGCGAGCAGCCGAGCCGTTCACCGATCTCCGCCTGCGTGGCCTCCTCCACGAACCGCATGTGGAGGATCTGACGGTCGCGCTCACCGAGCTCCGCCATCAGCGGGGCCAGCGACTGGAAGTCCTCGACGAGCCGCAGCCCGTCCTCCTCCACCCCGATGAAGTCCGCCAGGACCGCCTCGCCGCCCTCCGGCCCGTCACCGGTGAGCGCGGCGTCGAGGGACGAGGAGTTGTAGCCGTTGGCCGCGATCTGCGCCTCGACGACCTCGTTCTCGGAGATGTTCATCAGCGTGGCGAGCTCCGCGACCGTCGGCTCACGGTCGAGCCGGCTGCCGAGCTCCTCGCGCGCCTTGGCCAGCTCCACCCGCAGCTCCTGAAGCCGCCGCGGCACGTGCACCGCCCAGGTGGTGTCCCGGAAGAACCGCTTGATCTCGCCGACGATGTACGGCAGCGCGAACGACGTGAACTCCACCTCGCGGGACAGCTCGAACCGGTCGATCGCCTTGATGAGACCGATCATGCCCGTCTGGACGAGGTCCTCCATCTCGTCCCCGCGCCCCCGGAAGCGCCCGGCGGCGAACCGCACCAGCGACATGTTCATCTCGATGAGGGTGTTGCGCGCGTACTGGTACTCCTGCGTGCCCTCTTCCAGTTCGGCCAGGCGCTGGAAGAACTGACGGGACAGCTCCCGTGCGTCACGAGGCGCCACCGAGCGTGGCTCCTCTATGCCCGGCAGCGCACCGTTCTCCGTGCCGGTCCCGGCGGTCGTCTGGACGATCGCTGTCTTCGACCGATTCACGGCGGTATTCATTGTCCCTCTCCCACGAGTCACGGTCCGGCGTCTGTCTGCCATGTGTCCTCGCCATGCGGGTACCCCCGGTCGGGCAGCTCACTCCCACCGCTTTTCGAAGCGGCGCGAAATCATCCGGCGACCCGGGTGGCGACGACCAGCTCGTGCAGGTACCGCTTGGTCACACTGCCCGCGAACCCATTGTCGATCAGACTGCGGATACATGCCAGCAGACCCCGGCGGGCGGGCTCGTCGAGGGCGCGGTGATTCGAGTAGGTGAGCAGGACGTCGATGTACCGGTCGGTGCTGTACGTGATGTCCTGCGTGAAGCGGGCCGCCGTCACCCCCTCGAAGTGGGGGGAGCCCGCGGGCTCGGCGGTGCCGGCGGGGATCTCCGACGCCGGCTGCGGACGCAGGCCGGGCGGGGTGGCCGGATCCCATCGCTCGTAGCAGTCCTGGACGCGGGCGAAGAACTCCTCCGTGCCGCCGGCCACATGTTCCGTGAGGACCAGGGCCAGCCGTCCGCCCGGACGCAGCGCCCGGGCCGCCTTGACCATCCGTACCTCCGGATCGATCCAGTGGAAGGCCGTGGCGCACACCACCAGGTCGAACGGTTCCTCGGGCAGCGGCCAGCTCTCGAACTCCGCCACCCGGACGTCGACGCGCGGATGGTCGCGCAGCCGCCGGCGGGCCACGGCCGCCATCGCGGCACCGAGTTCCACCGCCGTGACCCGGCATCCCAGCTCCGCCAGCGGCAGCGTGAGCTGACCCGTGCCCGGGCCGATCTCCAGGACCCTGCTGTCCGGACCCAGGCCCGCGACCCGCGCCAACTCGGCCACCAGCGCCGGGGGATAACGGGGCCGCGCCCGGTCGTACAACTCGGCGTCCTGGTTGAACGTCTCCCGCAACGCTGTCATGGCATCCTCCGCCTCGGTGATTCACCCAGGGCAGAATGCCGATCCCTTCCCAACACGGCGAGGGAATTTAGTCTGAGGGGGTGAGCAGCCAAGCGCCGAACGAAGCCCGCGTCATTCCTCTGCGCCGCCCGCAGGCCGGTGCTCAGGCCGCCCCGCCGCCACGCCAGGCACCACCGGTCCCCGCGGCCCCGGCCGCCCCCGCGCCGAGGGAACCCCTGTGGCGTGACCTCGTCGGTGACGTGCTGCGCCGTGAGCGCCTCGCCCAGGAGCGCACCCTGAAGGACGTGGCCGACGCGGCCCGGATCTCCATGCCGTACCTCTCCGAGGTGGAGCGCGGCCGCAAGGAGGCCTCGTCCGAGGTCCTCGCGGCCGCCGCCCACGCCCTGGGACTGGGGCTCGGCGATCTGCTGTCGCTGGCGCACGGCGAGCTGACCCGCCTCACCAGCCGGCACGCCGCCCGAGGCCGGGGCACGTCCGGCCCGCGCCACGACGGACTGTGCCTGGCCGCCTGACGACGCGGGACGGGCCGGCGCCTCAGACCGCGACGAGCCGCCGGCTCAGCACCTCGTCGGCCAGCCCGTAGGCCACCGCCTCCTCGGCGGTGAACACCTTGTCGCGGTCCATGTCCGCGCGCAGGGTGGCGACGTCGTGGTGGGTGTGGCGGGCGAGCACCTCCTCGACCTGGGAGCGGATGCGGACCATCTCCTTGGCCTGGAGCGTCAGGTCGGAGATCGCGCCCCGGCTGCCTCCGCTGGCGGGCTGGCCGAGCAGCACGCGCGCGTGTTCCAGCACGAACCGCCGCCCGGGATCCCCTCCGGCCAGCAGCACGGCCGCGGTGGATGCCGCCTGCCCGACGCAGAACGTCGAGATCGGCGCCTGCACGAAGGTCATCGTGTCGTAGATCGCCATCAGCGAGGTGAACGAACCGCCTGGGGAGTTGAGGTAGATCGCGATCTCGCTCTCCGGGGCCGCCGATTCCAGATGGAGGAGTTGCGCGATGACGACGTTGGCCACCCCGTCGTCGATCTCCGTGCCGAGGAAGATGATCCGCTCGGACAGCAGCCGGCTGAACACGTCGGAGGACCGCTCGCCGTGCGCGGTGCGCTCGACGACGTACGGAATCGTGTAGTTGCCCATGTCACAGCCCCATCCGTCGCTTCGAGGCGGCCGGGCGGACGTCGGCGAGCGACTCCACGACCTGGTCCACCATGCCGTACTCCCTGGCCTCCTCGGCCGTGAACCAGCGGTCGCGGTCACCGTCCCGGGCGATGGTCTCCGGGCTCTGGCCCGTGTTCTGCGCGATGAGCCGCTCCATGGTGCGCTTGCTGTGCTCCAGGTTCTCCGCCTGGATCTCGATGTCGGCGGTGGTGCCGCCGATGCCCGCGGAGCCCTGGTGCATCATGATCCGGGCGTTCGGCAGGGCGTAGCGCTTGCCCGGGGCGCCGCCGCACAGCAGGAACTGGCCCATGCTGGCCGCGAAGCCCATGGCGAGCGTCGAGACGTCGTTCGGGATCAGCCGCATCGTGTCGTAGATGGCCAGGCCCGCGTACACCGAGCCGCCCGGGCTGTTGATGCACAGGCTGATGTCGGTGCGCGGGTCCTCGGCGGACAGCAGGAGCAGCTGGGCGCAGACCCGGTTGGCGGAGACCTCGTCGACCTGGGTGCCAAGGAACACGATCCGCTGGCCGAGCAGTTGGGCGGCGAGATGGTCGTCGAACCGGGAGGGCGCGGTGTCGCCCTCCTCGGCCCTGGGCGTGAGCGCTGCGAGTGAAGTCATCGGGTCTCCCTACGGTGCGGTGATGCCGTCGACCTCACTCTCGGCCCGCGGGCGGGCACCGATGCGGTTTCTCTGCCCGCGGCAGATTCGCCACCGGCAGAGTCCGGCTCTCAGCCCTTCTCGCGCAGCTGCCGGAAGAACGCCCGCACGTCCCCCACCAGCAGGTCCGGCTCCTCCATCGCGGCGAAGTGGCCGCCCCGGTCGAACTCCGTCCAGCGCACCAGGTTCTCGGTGCGCTCCGCCTTGTGACGCAACGGAAGCTGCGGCTCCGCGGGGAAGAGCGCCAGCGCGGTGGGCGCGGTGGAGGGCTCCGTGGGACGGGCGCCGCCCACCGGGGCGTGGGCGCGCTCGTAGTAGATGCGGCCGGCGGAACCCGCGGTGCCGGTCAGCCAGTACAGCATCACGTTGGTCAGCAGCCGGTCCCGGTCCACGGCCTCCTCGGGCAGCCGCTGCGAGTCCGTCCACTCCTGGAACTTCTCCACGATCCAGGCCAGTTGACCCACGGGCGAATCGGTCAGGGCGTACGCCACGGTCTGCGGCCGGGTCGCCTGCAGAACCGCGTACCCGGTGCCCTCGCGCGACCACTCGCTCCACCGGCGCCATGACAGCAGCGCCCGCTCCTGCTCCTCGGTGTCCAGCTCGTCCAGCTCCTCCTGGGTGGGCTCGGTGGCCTGCTGCCCGCCCGGCAGGAGGTTGAGATGGACGCCGATCACCCGGTCGGGGTGGGCCCGGCCCAGCTCGCGGGAGATGGCGGCGCCCCAGTCGCCGCCCTGGGCGCCGAACCGCTCGTAGCCGAGCCGGCGCATCAGCTCGGCCCACGCGTCGGCGACCCGCGCGGCCTCCCAGCCGGTGTCCGCAGGGGGCCCGGACAGACCGAACCCCGGGATGCTCGGTACGACCACGTGGAAGGCGTCGGCCGGGTCGCCGCCGTGCGCGGCGGGGTCGGTCAGCGGCCCGACGACGTCCAGGAACTCCACGATCGAACCCGGCCAGCCGTGCGTCATGATCAGCGGTGTGGCGTCGGGCTCGGGGGAGCGGACATGGGCGAAGTGGACGTTCGAGCCGTCGATGGTGGTGGTGAACTGCGGCCACTCGTTCAGCCGGGCCTCCGCCGCCCGCCAGTCGTAGACGTTCCGCCAGTGGTGATGGAGTTCGCGCAGATAGTCGGCCGGGACGCCGTAGGCCCAGCCGGTGCCGGGCAGCTCGTCGGGCCAGCGGGTGCGGTCGAGGCGGTCGTACAGGTCGTCGAGCTCGCTCTGCGGGATGTCGAGCCGGAAGGGCCGGACCGGGTCCGTGGGGTCCACGGGGGATGACGTCATGGCGGGAGCCTAGATCGCGACGGAGACGGGTCCATATGGATTAATCGGCCGCCCCACCGATGAGTTCTGCGCCGAGGATCGGTCGGTAGAGGTGACCGCGTTCCACACCCAGGAGGTGCCCATGACCACCGACGGATTCACCACGTGTCTCTGGTTCGACGGCCAGGCCGAGGAGGCCGCCCACCACTACGTGTCGATCTTCAAGAACTCCAGCATCGGCCGCGTCGGCCGCAACGTCGAAGGGGGAGCGGGACCGGTCGGCTCCGTGCTGGCGGTGGAGTTCACGGCCAACGGCCAGAAGTTCGTCGCGCTCAACGGCGGACCGATGTTCAAGTTCAACGAGTCCGTCTCCTTCCAGATCTTCTGCAAGGACCAGGAGGAGATCGACTACTACTGGACCAAGCTCACCGAAGGCGGCGGCGAGCCCGGCCCCTGCGGCTGGCTGAAGGACAAGTACGGCCTGTCCTGGCAGGTCGTCCCCGACACCCTCATCGACATGATCAGCGACCCGGACCAGGAGAAGGCCTCCCGCACGACCAAGGCGTTCATGGCGATGGGCAAGTTCGACATCGCCGCCCTGCGCAGGGCGTACGAGGGCGAGTAGGCGGCACGCGGCGAGGACGGCGTCGTCCGCCGAGTGGGTAGGACACCGGACGACGTCGTCGACTTCGCGGCGATGCAGACCAGTTGACCGCCCCTCGCCCGCAGGAGCTGCCCGTGTCCGCGAACTCGCCGACGTACGCCTTCGACAACGACGACCCGGAAGCCGTGGGGCGGCACGTCCATCTCGCCACTCTGCTGGACGAGTTCACCGTCCAACGGCTGTCCGGGCTCGGGGATCTGACCGGCAGGCGGTGCCTGGAGGTCGGCGCCGGGGGCGGCAGCGTCGCGGCCTGGCTCGCCCACGCGACGGGGCCCACCGGCCGCGTGCTCGCGACGGACCTCAACACCCGTCATCTGCCGGTGGATCCACCGTACGAGGTGCTGCGCCACGACCTGGAGGGCGAACCGGTGCCGGAGGGCCCGTGGGACGTCATCCACGCCCGGCTGGTACTGCTCCACCTGCCCGGGCGGCGGGCGATCCTCGCGCGCCTCGCCCACGCGCTCGCGCCCGGGGGAGCGCTGGTCGTGGAGGACTTCGAGGCGACGTTCCGCAAGATGGTCCTGGCCGCCCCGAGCCCCGAGGCGGCCGAGCTGATCGACACCTACCACACCCTGCTGGTCGAGCATGTCCTGCCCGCGCACGGCAACGACCCGAGCTGGGCGGGCCGGGTGCCCGCGCTGATGCTCGAGGAGGGGCTGACCGACGTGGACACCGTCATGCACGCCCGCTCCTGGCCGGGCGGCACGGCGGGCGCGCTGCTGATCGCCGCCAACGTCGCGCAGGCGAGGGAGGACTTCCTGGCGGCCGGCATGACCCCGCAGCAGCTCGACGAGGTGGCCCGGCTGGCCGCCGACCCCCGCCTGGTGGTGCGCAGCCACTTCACGTACTCCACCATCGGCCGCCGGCCGGCCGCGGAGTGACGGCGTGGCGGGGCCGTGGGCGCGGAAGATCACCGGCCGACGGCCCCGTGGATCACGTCGGTGATCTGCCGGGAGATGCGCAGGATGCCGGGGGAGCGGACCGGGCACGGCTTCGGGGTGGGCGTCGTGGGCGCGAGGCAGAAGTGCAGGAAGTCCGAGTCGAGGTGGAGTGCGGTGCGGTCGCGGCCCGGCTGGGTGCAGTAGTCGGGGTGCTTGCGTTCGTACGCCGTGCACGGCAGGTACTGGGTCCAGGTGTAGCGGGCGCCGGCCGGAGCGACCGTGCGGCCCGCGTCGGCGACGAGGTCGCCCGACTCCGCCGCCTGCCGCTCGTACATCCCGTTCACGCGCCGCACGCGGTCGGGGGTGATCGGGTCCGGGCCCTGCAGCACCCACACGATCTTCGGCCGCTTCTCCCCGCCCGCCGCCGCGATCTGCTCGGTCAGCCGGCGCAGGTCGGCGCGGTAGCGGCCGAAGTACCGCTGCGGGGAGGCGTTGTAGGTGATGCCGTCCATGCACCAGGTGTAGCCCCACGCGTTGCCCCAGAACTGCAGCACCACGTAGTCCGGATGGCGCGCGCGCACGAGCGCGGCGGCCTTGTCCGCGTCCGGTACGAGCGAGCGCGCCCCCGTGCCCTCCAGGTAGTCGCACAGTGTGGTGCCCGAGTACGGGGCGCTGGTGTACGTCGCGTTCAGGTCGTGGCGGAGCTGCTGCCCGAGCACGTTCTGGGCCTCCATGGCCAGCGAGTCGCCCAGGTACAGCACCCGGGGCCCGACGGCCGGGACGCCGGGCGAGGCCGGCGCCCGCTGGTGCGTGGTCGCGGCGGACGCCCCCGGTACGGCGGGGGAGGGCGGCGCGGCCTCCGGCCCGGACGACGGGTCGCCGCACGCGCCCAGCAGCAGCGCACCGGCCAGCAGCATCCCCACGATCCACGGTCCGCGCATGCGGCAACTCCCGCCCCGGCAACCGAAAAACGGCTCCCCAGGCAAGCACAGGAGGGCCCAAGGGGGAAGAGAGGCAACGGAGTTCGCGGGCGCCCGGTCCCGGTCTGCACGCGGTCGGCAGCGATCAGCAGATACCGGAGACTGCCGTTGCGGCAGGCGGTCAGGAAGGTGTCCTCGATCCCCGTGACCAGGTGGTCGGCCTGCCGGCGCAGCTCCCAGTACAGGACGGTCTCGGCGGTGGGGTCCCGCACATGGACCGGGACCAGCCGGTGGCGGGCCACCGCCCGGAAGTACTCCGAGCGCGGGCCGCGCACGCGCGGGTCTCGAACCCGGTGTCGGGCATGTTGCGGTGGTGGTGGCGCACCTTGCCGTCGATGCCCCGCTCGCGGGCCCGTGCCGCGGCGAACTCGGCCTGCTTGGCGGAGATCGTCACGCCGTCCGTACGGCAGCGTCGTGGCACAGATGTGCCACGACGCTGCCGCCACCGCGTCCACAGCCCGCGTCGAAGGCACGGTCGTCGGAGGTGAGGGGGCCGAGACGGTCGGCGAGGAGTTCGGCCTGGGGGTGTTCGAGGCGGTGCGGTTCGGTGGACTCGCGGGGCGGGTGTGATCCCACGCCGGGCGCACGGGCCGTGTCCGCGCCCCCGGCCGGCGCGCTCAGGAAAGGTCGTTGACCAGGACCGCCGCCCCGTCGAAGCGCCCCGCCTTCAGGTCCCGCAGCGCCTCGTGGGCGCGGGACAGGGCGTAGGTGTGCGTGGTGGCGCGTACGCCGTGCCGGGCGGCGAGCGCGAGGAACTCACGGGCGTCGGCACGGGTGTTGGAGGTGACGCTGCGCACCTGCTTCTCGTAGAACAGCTCGGTCTCGTAGCGCAGGGACGGGATGTCGCTGAGGTGGATGCCGGCGACTGCCAGGGTGCCGCCGCGGTCCAGGGCGCGCAGCGCGACCGGGACCAGGTCGCCGACCGGGGCGAAGAGGATCGCGCTGTCCAGCGGCTCGGGCGGCATGTCGTAGGCGTCGTGCGCCGAGGCGGCGCCCAGGTCGAGCGCCAGCCGCCGTGCCGCCGCCCCGCGCGTCAGCACGTGCACGGTGGCGCCCTCGGCCAGCGCCACCTGCGCGCACAGATGGGCGCTGCCTCCGAACCCGTACAGCCCGAGCCGTCCGCCCGGCGGCAGCGCGGCCCGACGCAGGGCGCGGTAGCCGATGATCCCGGCGCACAGCAGGGGAGCGGGGGCCACGTCGCCGAGGGCGGCCGGCAACCGGTGCGCGAAGGCCGCGGGCACGGTCGTGTACTCCGCGTAACCGCCGTCGGCGTCCCAGCCGGTGTAGCGGGAGGCCGGGCAGAGGTTCTCGTCCCCGCGCGTGCAGTACGCACAGGTGCCGTCCGTGCGCCGCAGCCAGGCCACGCCCACCCGGTCACCGACCTCGAAGCCCTCGACGCCCGCACCGCGCCCCGCCACGACGCCCACCACCTCGTGTCCGGGCGTCACACCGGGCCGGCGCACCGGAAGATCGCCCTCGGCCACGTGCAGATCGGTGCGGCACACCCCGCACGCGCGCACGTGCACGAGCAGCTCGTCGTCCCCGGGCGCCGGAACCGGCTTCTCCACCAGGCGGAGCCCTCCCTCCTCCTCCACCGGGCCGGGCACCACCACCGACCACGCGCGCATCGTTGCGTCAGCCATCGCGCACCCCGTCCCGAGCGCCGAAACCCTTGTCCCGACCAGTGTGGGACGTGTCCGGGCGTTCGGCGCGCGCTTCGGCGGACGGGTGACTAGCGTGAGGAAACGGACCAACCGCCGACACAGGAGAGGGCCGCAGCCATGGCCGTGCAACCTGAGGGAACCCCCTGTTGGGCCGATGCGATGTTCGGTGACGTCGAAGGAGCCAAGAGCTTCTACGGCGACGTCCTGGGCTGGACCTTCGGCGAGGCGTCGTCGGAGTACGGCAACTACACCCAGGCCTACGCGGACGGCAAGGCCGTCGCCGCCGTCGTACCGCCGATGCCGGGCCAGGAAGGCTACTCGCAGTGGTGCCTGTACTTCGCGTCGCAGGACGCCGCCGCGACCGCCGGGAGGATCCGTGACAACGGCGGCGAGGTGCTGATGGAGCCGATGAAGGTCGGCGAGTTCGGGACGATGTGCCTGGCCCGCGATCCCAGCGGGGTGGTCTTCGGCTTGTGGCAGGCCGGGGTCCACGAGGGGTTCGAGGCCTCGCCGCAGCAGCCCGGCGCGTACTGCTGGGCCGAGGTCTTCACCCGCGAGCCCGAACGGTCCGACACCTTCTTCACCTCGGTCTTCTCCTACACGGCGAAGCAGATGCAGGACGACGCGATCGACTTCCGCATGTTCGACATCGACGGGAAGACGGTCCTCGGCCGTATGAAGATGACGGAGGACTTCCCGCCGGAGGTGCCGCCGTACATCAACGTCTACTTCAGCGTCGCCGACTGCGACGACGCGGTCGCCCGGGCGACCAAGCTGGGTGGCGTGCTGCGGTTCGGGCCGATGGACAGCCCGTTCGGGCGGTTCGCGGCGCTGAGCGACCCGCAGGGGGCCAACTTCTCGGTGATCGACATCACGACGACGGTCGGGGAGATGCCGCAGGTCACGGACGTCTCCTGAACCGTGGGCGAGTGGCCCGCCGGGCCATGGCATGATCGGGCACATGCGTGAACGTGTTGTGGCCGCGTGCGACGGGGCTTCGAAGGGAAACCCCGGGCCGGCGGGCTGGGCCTGGGTTGTCGCCGACGAGTCGGAGACCCCGGCCCGCTGGGAGGCCGGGCCGCTCGGCAGAGCCACCAACAACATCGCCGAACTGACCGCCCTGGAACGACTGCTGGCCTCGACCGACCCGGCCGTGCCGCTCGAGGTGCGGATGGACTCGCAGTACGCGATGAAGGCCGTCACCACCTGGCTGCCCGGCTGGAAGCGCAACGGCTGGAAGACGGCCGCCGGCAAGCCGGTCGCCAACCAGGAGCTGGTGGTGCGCATCGACGAGCTGCTCGACGGCCGCTCGGTGGACTTCCGCTATGTGCCCGCCCACCAGGTGGACGGCGATCCGCTCAACGACTTCGCCGACCGGGCGGCCAGCCAGGCGGCCACCGTGCAGGAGGCGGCGGGCAGCGTTCTCGGCTCGCCGGAACCGCCTCCCTCCCCGGACACGCCGAAGGCGAAGACGGGCGCGCCGCGCCGGAAGCCCGGCGCGGCGCGCAAGGGTGGCGCCTCGTCCTCCCGCACGATCAAGGCGAAGTTCCCCGGCCGCTGCCTGTGCGGCCGCTCCTACGCCGCGGGGGAGCCCATCGCCAAGAACGCGCAGGGCTGGGGGCACCCGGAGTGCCGTACGGCCGAGGCCGGGTGACGGCCGGCGGTCAGATGACCGCGCCGCGCCACTCGCCGGTCTCCTGACCGCGGTTCTCGATGAACCTCTTGAAGCGCTCCAGGTCGCCCTTGGCCTGCCGCTTCACGAAGCCCAGCCTGTCGCCGACCTTCTCGGTGATGCCGTCCGGGTGGAAGTCCATCTGCAGCATCACCTTGGTGTGGTCCTCGTCGAGGCGGTGGAAGGTCACCACCCCGGCCTGCTTGGCCTCACCGTCGACGGTCGTCCAGGCGACGCGCTCGTCGGGGATCTGTTCCGTGATCTCGGCGTCGAACTCCTTGTGAACGCCGTTCACACTCGTCACCCAGTGGGTGAGCGTGTCGGTGCGCTGTTCGATGCGGTCCACGCCGTCCATGAACTCGGGGAACGACTCGAACTGCGTCCACTGGTTGTAAGCGGTGCGCACCGGGACGCCGACCTCGATGGATTCCTCGACCTGCGACACGGGTGAACCCCTCCTTCGCTCTGCTGTCGGTTGTGTCCGTCGCGGGTACCCGTGACCTGCGGGTCCAACCACCCGACCGCGGCCGTCAGTCGGTGTCGAAGGTGTAGTGGGCGGTGTGGTCCAGCAGGTCGGCGGGCCGGGTGTCGTTCCACGGCTTCATCGCCTCGCCCAGGTCGACCACGTCCGGTGTCCCGCCGGTCGGCAGATAGCCGGAACGGGGGTTGCGCCGCTGCCACTCGGCCCACAGCTTGTCGATGTAGGCGTGGTGCAGCCAGAACACCGGATCGTTGGGGGAGACGCCGGTCGCCATCTGGCCCCCGACCCACACATGGACCCGGTTGTGCAGGTTCACGCCCCGCCAGCCCTCCAGGTGGTTGCGGAAGCCGTCCGAGGCGCTGTTCCAGGGCGGCATGTCGTAGGTCGCCATCGACAGCACCGAGTCCACCTCGGCGCGCGTCGGCAACTCCCGTACGCTTGCCCCCAGTTGGCGGCGCAGGAAGGTACGGCCGTCGACGCGCACGTTGATCGGCCAGTTGCCGGCCGACGCGGCGAACGGGCCGTCCATCACCTGCCCGTCCCGGCTGCGCCCCGTCCCGCCGAGGAAGTCCGGCGCCCACAGCGAGGAGCGGGCGGAGCGGTCGGTGCTCCAGTCCCAGTAGGGCAGCGCGACCGAGGCGTCCACCGCCTGCAGCGCTCCTTCGAACTCCAGCAGGAATCTGCGGTGCCAGGGCAGGAACGACGGCGAACGATGGCCGGTGCGCTCGCCGTTGTCGGTGTCGCCGAGGATGAAGGCGTTGTGCGTCGTGACGAAGGCGTCGTAGCGGCCGGTGCGCTTCAGCTCCAGGACGGCGGCGACGAAGCGGCGCTTCTCGTCGGCGGTCAGGCCGGCCTGGTTCTTGCGGACGGTCATGGTGGTGATGGCTCCGAAGTGTCGTACGGGAAAGGTCAGTTGGCGGGGAAGGGCAGCAGCACCGCGCCCTGCAGTTCGTCGACCGCGGCGCGTGCGGCGGCACGGGGTGTGGGGACCGGGTCGTAGTGGCTGACCACGCTGATCCAGGTGCCGTCCGCGTTGCGCATCACGTGCAACGGGACGTCGTCGACGAGCACTTCGAAGCCGCCGCCGTGGTGGTGGTGCTCCGGCATGGAGGCAGGGCGGCCCTGTATCCGGCGGCCCTTGTAGACCTCGTCGAAGGGTTCGGGGGAGTCGTGGTGGTGGTCGGCGGGCGCGGCCGAGGCGGCGGGCGCGCTGAGCGTGTGGGCCGCGGCGGCCGCGGTGAGGGCGGCGGCGGTGCCGAGGGCGCGGCGGCGGCTGAGTTCTGGCATACGGGATCTCCCGGGGATTCGTTCGATTGACGACCCGGCATGCCTATCGGCCCTGACGAGAGCGGGAGAAATCCCCCGAGACCGGTTGGCTGCGATCAGGACAATTGCCCAAATGTCGTGCAAGCTTGAACGAAGTTGATCTTGCTGTGTGAAGGGCCCGGTCACCCCGGAAGGGGGAATTCCTTCTCCGGGAACTCGTGTTCCGGATGATCTTTCCTGGCCGAGGGTGTCGCCAGTGGCCCGCCTCACCTCGGGAAACTGACGTGATCTCGAACGCCGGGCGCCGCTAGGGCCCCCTGCTACCCTGCGTTGCCAAATGACCGCTTTGGGTAATTCCTAGGGGTGTGCGTGAAGGTCGCCTGCATCGGCGGCGGGCCCGCCGGCCTGTATCTGTCGATCCTGCTGAAACGGCAGGACCCGTCCCACGACATCGCCGTCCACGAACGCGATCCGGAAGGGTCGACCTACGGCTGGGGCGTGACGTACTGGCGGGGCCTGCTCGACAAGCTCCACGAGCACGACCCCGAGTCGGCGCGCGCACTGGAGCGGGCCTCCGTCCGCTGGAACGCCGGCGTCGCCCACGTAGGGGACCTCACCACCCGGCACGGCGGTGACGAGGGCTTCGGCATCGGCCGCCACCGGCTGCTGGAGATCCTCGCCGCGCGCGCCCGCTCCCTCGGTGTGCGGCTGGAGTTCGAGCACGAGATCACCGACGGCAACCTGCCCGCCGCCGACCTGGTCGTCGCGGGCGACGGCGTGAACAGCGCCCTGCGCACCCGTCACGCCGACCACTTCGGCAGCGAGGTCAGCGCGGGCCGCAACGCCTACATCTGGCTCGGCACCACCAAGGTCTTCGACGCCTTCACCTTCGCCTTCGTGGAGACCGACCACGGCTGGATCTGGTGCTACGGCTACCCATTCGGCCCCGAACGCAGCACCTGCGTCGTCGAGTGCGCCCCCGGGACCCTGACCGGCCTCGGGCTCGACAGCGCGAACGAGGCGGACGGGCTGGCGCTGCTGGAGAAGCTCTTCGCCGACGTGCTGGACGGTCACCCCCTCATCGGGCGCTCCTCGGCCGACGGCAGCGCTCAGTGGCTGAACTTCCGCACCCTCACCAACCGCACCTGGTCCCGCGACAACCTCGTCCTCATCGGTGACGCCGCCCACACCACGCACTACTCGATCGGCGCCGGCACCACCCTCGCCCTGGAGGACGCCATCGCGCTGGCCGACGCCCTGCGTGAACAGCCCACCCTGCCGCAGGCCCTGGCCGGCTACGAGCGGCAACGCAAGGCCGAGCTGCTGTCCATCCAGAGCGCGGCCCGGTACAGCGCCCGGTGGTACGAGAACCTGCCCCGCTACATCCACCTGCCCCCGGAGCAGATGTTCGCCCTGCTCGGTCAGCGGCACTCGCCCCTGCTGCCGTACGTCCCACCGCAGCTCTACTACCGGATCGACCGGGCGGCCGGGCGGCTCGAAGCGCTGCGTCGCTTCAAGCGCTGGCTCGGGCCGAAGGTCGCGCGGACCGTGCACGCGCGGGAGCTCGCCTCGCGGAAGCAGGGCTGACGGGCGGCCCGCCTCCTGGGTGAGCCGACGGCCTGCCCCGCCTCCTGGGTGAGCCGACGGCCTGCACGCCTTGGGTGAATGGCTATTCACCAGTTATGGTGAATAGCCATTCACCCGTTTCTTTTCCGTGCCACCCGCTGGAGTAGCGATGGAGCAGCCCGCACCGATAGCCCAGCCCTCAGTGCGGCCCGGGCTGCGCGGTCGGCTGACGATCCCGGTGCTGGCGTTCGGCGGCATCCTCATGGCCGTCATGCAGACGGTCGTCGTCCCGCTGCTGCCCGACCTGCCCCGCCTGACCCACTCCTCGGCCGGCGCGGTGTCCTGGACGGTCACCGCGACCCTGCTGGCCGGTGCGGTCCTCACCCCCGTGCTGGGCCGGGCCGGCGACATGTACGGCAAGCGCAGGGTGCTGACCGCGGCGCTGCTGCTGATGACCGTCGGCTCGGTGATGTGCGCCCTGTCCTCCGACATCGCGGTCCTCATCACGGCGCGCGCCCTCCAGGGCGCCGCCGCCTCCGTGGTGCCGCTGTCGATCAGCATCCTGCGCGACGAGCTGCCTCCCGAGCGCCGGGGCTCCGCGGTCGCCCTGATGAGTTCCACCGTCGGGATCGGCGCCGCGCTCGGCCTGCCGCTCGCCGCGCTGGTCGTGCAGTACTACGACTGGCACACCATGTTCTGGCTGACCAGCGTCCTCGGCGCGGTGGGCGTGTCCGCGGTGTGGTGGGCGGTGAAGGAGTCGCCGGTGCGCGAGCCCGGCCGGTTCGACGTGGCCGGCACCCTGGGGCTGGCCGCCGGACTGGTCTGCCTGCTGCTCGCGGTGTCCCAGGGCGGGCAGTGGGGCTGGACCGGTGCCCGGGTCGTCGGCCTGTTCGTCGCCGCCGTGGTCGTCCTCGCCGTGTGGTGGTGGCAGCAGCTGCACACCGAGCGGCCGCTGGTCGACCTGCGCCTGGTCTCGCGGCCCCGGGTGGGCCTGTCCCATGTCGCGGCCCTGCTCACCGGATTCGCCTTCTACGCCAACTCCCTCGTGACCGCGCAGCTGGTGCAGGCACCGAAGGCCACCGGGTACGGCCTCGGGCTGTCGATCGTGGAGACCGGACTGTGCCTGCTGCCCGGCGGGGTGACGATGCTGGTCTTCTCACCGCTGTCGGCGCGGATCTCCGCCGCGCGCGGCCCGCGGGTCACGCTCGCCCTCGGGGCCGCGGTCATCGCCTGCGGCTATGCGGTGCGCATCGCCGACAGCCGCGACCTGTGGATGATCATCCTGGGTGCGACGATCGTGGCGACCGGCACCACCCTCGCCTACTCTGCGCTGCCCACCCTGATCCTGCGCGCCGTACCGGCCGAGCAGACCGCGTCCGCCAACGGCGTCAACGTCCTGATGCGCACGATCGGCCAGGCCACCTCCAGCGCCGCCGTGGCCGCCGTCCTGGTCCACCACACCAGCCCGGTCGGCGGCGTCCCGGTGCCCACCCTGCACGGCTACCTGCTCGCCTTCACCGTGGCCGGGATCGTCGCCCTGGTGGCGAGCGCCACCGCGCTGACCATCCCCGGCGACGACGGGCGGCGCGGTTCCCGCAGGGCCGGGAGCGGCACCCTGGATGCGCGGGACGAGGCGTTGGAGGGAGCATGAGTGCCGTGAGCACTCCCCCCACCACGACCGCGCCCGCCCGCCGGGACGCCGAGGCCACCAAGGCGGCCATCCTCAAGGCCGCCCGCTATCTGCTGGCCCGGCACGCCCACGCCGACATCACCCTCAAGGCCGTAGCCGAACGCGCCGGTGTCAGCGCGCCGTTGATCCTCAAGTACTTCGGCAACAAGGACGCCCTCTTCGCCCGCGTGATGTCCTTCGAGACCGACGCGGACGCCCTGCTGGACGCCCCGCTGGACGACCTCGGCCGGCACATGGTGCGGCATGTGCTGATCGGCCAGTCCCGGCACGGCGCCGACCCGCTGCTGCGCATCGTGTTCGCGCCCCTGCACGCCGAGCAGGGCGACATCCTGCGCGCCAACTTCCGCACCCAGGTCACCGAGCGCCTCACCGAGCGCCTCACGGGCGCCGACGCGGGCCTGCGCGCCGAACTCGCGGTGGCCGCGCTGCTCGGTCTCGGCGTGATCTACGGTCTCGCCCGCGGCCCCCACGTCCGCGCGGCGGAGCTGGAGGAGATCGTGGAGCGGTACGCGCCGCTCGTCCAGGGGCACCTCACGCCAGGAACTCCCCGACCGTAGCCACGAAGCGCTCGGGATCGTCCAGCCACGGGAAGTGACCGGCTCCCGGCTGCACCACGGACTCGGCCTTGGTGAAGAGTCCGGCGAACTCGGCGACCATGGGCGGCGGGGAGTTGAGGTCGACCTCACCGGCCAGCAGCAGCACCGGCGCCGCCAGACCGGCGAGCGCGGCCCGGGTGGCGGCCGGGTCGAACGCCCCCTCCCCGCCGAAGACCGCGGCGGCCTCGTCATTCCTCTGCGCGGCTCCGGCGGCGTGATGGGCACGGGCCGTGTCGTCCCAACGGCCGTACAGGAAAGGCGCGATGGCTTCCCAGCTGTCGGCGGTGGCGCGGCCGGTGGTGATGTCCTGCAGGGCGGCGAACGCGACGGGGAACCACGGCTCGTCGTGCCGCGACTGCGCGGTCTCCCGCCGCACCTGCGGCGCGACCGCGAGCCCGACGGCCCCTGCGCTGGGTGTGATCAGCGCGAGGCTGTCCACGCGCTGCGGGTGGCGGGCCGCGTACAGCACGGCCGGATTGGTGCCCGCGGAGTGTCCGAGCAGGTCCATCGTCTCCAGGCCCAGGTGTACGCGCAGGGCCTCGACGTCGTCCACCAGCCGGTCGCAGCGGAAGGTGGCGGGGTCCTCCGGGAGCGCGGAGTCCCCGGTGCCCCTGAAGTCCAGCAGAACGAGCCGACGGCGCGCGGACAGACCGCCGAGCTCGCCGAGATAGGCGGACGCCTGCATGGGGCCGCCGGGGAGACAGACCACGGGCGGGCCGTCGTCCCCGAGGACGTGGTAGGCGAGTTCGGTACCGTCGGGCGCGGTGAAGGCAAGCATGATCACGACCCTTCCAGTCGCGCCCGGCGTGGGCAACCGGTTATCCGAACAGGCGGTCGAGGAAGCCGTTGCCGAAGACCCGGTGCGGGTCGAGCCGGTCCAGGATCCCGGCCGCCTGCCCCCAGGCGGTCTCGCCGAAGGAGCCGGGGATCACCGTGCCCAGCACCTCCTCGTCGCTCCACACCGCGTCGTCGGTGTACGCCCAGCCCTTGGACCACTCGACCCGGGTCAGCGCGTCCTCGCCGTCGTACTCATGGAGCAGGAACCGCTCCAGCTCCCGCAGGAACTCCTCCGCGTACGGGGTGCCGGGCAGTGTCAGCACGTCCAGCCACACCGCCGTGTCCCACTCGGGACGCGTCTCGTCGCGCCGCAGCGCCGACAGCAACGGGGCGCGGGCGCCGTCGAGTTCGGTGTCGGCGGGATCGTCCAGACCCGTCACCCGGATCTCCACGGAGCCGTTGACCGGGTAGCGGCCCAGGGCGGCGTACGCGGCCAGCCGCTCGCGGTAGAACGACGTGAACTCGCTGACCACACGCTGCGCCTGGGCCCGTGCGGTGAGCACCGCGTACCCGTTCGCGGTGACCCGGAGGGTGGTCGGCCTGATGTAGAGCAGCGTGTTCTTCGACGGTCCCCAGATGTCGGCGGACAGCGTCGCCACCAGCCCGGCAGCGGCCGCGTCGTACTGCGCGTTGCCCAGCACCGGGGCCAGGTACCAGGCGGCATCCGAGGTCATCCGCCCCACCAGGTCCGCCACCACGGTCGGCACGTTGTCGGAGAAGGGGTAGTTGTACGGCGACGTCACATGCCGTGAGGTGAGCGGCCGGGTCGGCGCCACGCTCCACACCTTCAGCCACGGGACCTCGGTGAAGGCGAACCAGATCGCCTCCACGCGCCCCGCCCGGTCGAGGAAGCCCGCGAGGGTGCGCCCGTCGGACCCCGGCGCGGCGAACAGCTCGGCCGCCGGGATGTCCGTACGGCTCACGCACCGCAGGTTGGCGTTCGCGCCCACCCGCAGCACGACCTCGGTCACCAGCGAACGGCCGAGATGGGTGAGCAGCGCGGCGCAGTCCGCCTCGTCGCGGCGGTAGGTCCGCAGCGCGTACGCCCCGGAGCCCTCGTCCCACACGACCGCCGTCAGCGACAGCACCAGATTGCTCAGCGAGCCGTAGGTGTGCCCCGGCGACCGCTGTTCGCCCTTCGCCGGTACGGCGGTGCCGTGGGCGTCGACGGCCAGCGCGCCGCCCAGGGTGAGGTCGCCCGGGGCGGGAGCGGCGGTGACCCCGAGGCCGTGCTCCTCCAGATGGCCGAGCAGGGCGTCCATCGTGACGCCGGTTTCCGCGCGGACGGCGGACGCCGAGTCGAGGCTCAGGCCGGTGAGGTGCGGGGCGGTGTCGACGAGGAGGACGCGGGCGTCCGAGGAGGTGTGCGCGGTGATGGTCAGGGGTGACCAGCCGTGCGAGGCGCCGCGGGCGCGCACCGTCCAGCCGTTCCGCCAGGCCCAGTTGACGACGTCGACGACCTGGCCGGGGTTCTCGGGAGCGCAGGCCCACAGGCCGTCGGAGGTGATCTCGCCCACCCAGTTGCGGTAGGCCGAGCGGTACAGCGCGACGCCTTCGGGGAAGTCCGGCAGCTCCTGCGCCGCCACCGCCGGATCGGCGGCGACCAGGACGGGGAGGGCGGCCAGGGCGGCGGCGGACAGCAGGAAACCGCGGCGGCTCCACGGGGCGTCGTCCCCGTCCCCTGACGGGAAGTTGCTCACTGAACGATCAGTCACGGGGCCACGCTAGGCCCGTGGTGACACGAGTCCACCCGCTGACCGGAAGCATCACTCGTGTGAGTGAATGATGGGCAAGGAGTCCACCGGAGCGGCTCGTTCCGCGCTGGGGTGCGGTGAATGACAGACTGACGTCATGGACGAGCGCACTTTCGACAGGTCGGGTCAGCACGCCTCCGTCATCGGTCTCGGCACATGGCAGCTGGGCGCCGACTGGGGAGACGTCGACGACAAGGAAGCCCTGGCGGTCCTGGAGGCGGCCGCCGAGTCGGGTGTGACCTTCTTCGACACCGCCGACGTGTACGGCGACGGACGCAGCGAGCAGACCATCGCCGCGTTCCTGGCGGGCCGACCGGACCTGCACGTACTGGTCGCCACCAAGATGGGCCGCCGGGCCGACCAGATCCCGGAGAACTACGTCCTCGACAACTTCCGCGCCTGGAACGACCGTTCGCGGCGCAACCTCGGTGTCGACCGCATCGACCTGGTCCAGCTCCACTGCCCGCCCACGGCCGTCTACTCCACGGACGAGGTGTTCGACGCCCTGGACACCCTCGTCGAGGAGGAGCGCATCGCCCACTACGGCGTCAGCGTCGAGACCTGCCAGGAGGCGCTGACCGCGATCGCGCGGCCGGGTGTGGCGAGCGTGCAGATCATCCTCAACCCGTTCCGCATGAAGCCCCTGCGCGAGGTCCTGCCGGCCGCCCGGGAGGCCGGCGTCGGCATCATCGCCCGCGTCCCGCTCGCCTCCGGCCTGCTGTCCGGGAAGTACACCAAGGACACCGTCTTCCCGGAGAACGACCACCGCGCCTACAACCGGCACGGCGAGTCCTTCGACGTCGGCGAGACCTTCTCCGGCGTGGACTACACGACGGGCGTCGAGGCGGCCGCCGAGTTCGCCGCCCTCGCCCCCGAGGGGTACACCCCGGCGCAGCTCGCCCTGCGCTGGATCGTCCAGCAGCCCGGCGTCACCACCGTGATCCCCGGCGCCCGCTCGCCCGAGCAGGCCCGCGCCAACGCGGCCGCCGCCAAGCTGCCGGAACTCTCCGACGAGACCCTCGCCGCGATCCGCGACCTCTACGACCGCCGGATCAAGGACCAGGTCGAGGGCCGCTGGTAGCGGTTGCGGTCCGCCCGCTCACGGCTCCAGGAGCAGCTGGCTCTCCTGCTCCTGGTCGCCGGAGACCGCGCCCTGGTCCTGCGCGGTGAACGAGCGGGCCAGCACCTCGCGCGCCCTGGCCACCGCGTCCGGGGCGCCCTGGACGGTCACCGTGACCGCCCCGGACAGATGCCCGTTGCCGCCGGCCGGGGCGCTCCCGGCCGGCTCGGCTCCCGGATCGTGCGCGAACCTCGCCGTGTACACCGTCACGCGGTCGTCGGCGGGAAGTTCCTCCTTCGGGCTGCCGAAGGCCGGTTCCAGGACGTGCACGACGGCGCGCGCGTCTGCGGCGGTGGCGCCGCTGAGAGTGAGCGTGAGTTCGGTGCCGGACATGATCGTCGGACTCCTCGGATGGTCGTCGTGGGCCGTCAGCACCGTGTAACCGTCCCGAGATCGTCCAAACAGCCGCCGTTTTCCGCAAAGGCCCGGTCAAAACCGCGCGGTCGGGGAACCCGGACGTGGAGAGGCGCGGGCCGAGGAGCAGGAGGAACATTGACGGTCTCGAAAAGCAGTGCGGACATGAACGAGTGGGGTCGGCACGAGACCGAGGAGGAGAGGGCCGACCGCAAGTGGGGTGAGCTGATCCAGGAGGTCAGGGTCGCCCAGACCGGCGTGCAGATCCTGTTCGGATTCCTGCTCACCGTGGTGTTCCAGCAGAAGTACGCCTCGCTGGAACAGACGGACAAGACCATCTACATCATCACGGTGATCCTGGGCGCCGCCACGACGGGTGCGCTCATCGGGCCGGTCTCGCTGCACCGACTGGTGTCCGGGCGGCGGGTCAAGGCGGAGGCCGTGGAGTGGGCCTCCCGGATGACCCTGGCCGGCCTGGTGCTGCTGCTCGCGACCATGACGTCCTCGCTGCTGCTGGTCCTGCGGGTGGCGACGCACAACGCGATCGTTCCCTGGATCGTCAGCGTGGTCGTCGCGTGGTACGGCCTGTGCTGGTTCGTGGTGCCGATGTGGACGCTGCGCCGCCATACGACGCGCTGACGCCCAGCGCGTCGAGCTGCCGGTCGTGCACCCGGGAGAGCACCAGCACCGAGACCGTCGCGCCGATCAGCGCGCAGAACATGTCCCACTGGGTGTCCCAGACGTCCCCCTGCGTGGCGAGGAAGGCGTCCGCCGAGTGCCCGCCGACCACCGCGGCCAGCCACTCCAGCATCTCGAAGACGGCACTGAAGGCCAGACAGGCGCAGACCGTCAGGGGAGCCAGCCAGCGGCTGCCGCGCAGCGGCGAGGTGCGGCTGAGCAGCTCGCGCACCAGCACCGCCGGCACGAAGCCCTGCATGAGGTGGCCGAAGCGGTCGTAGGGGTTGCGGGACAGGCCGAAGGTGTCGCGCACCCAGTCGCCCACGGGGACCTGCGCGTAGGTGTAGTGGCCGCCCACGGCCAGCACGAGCGCGTGCGCGGCCAGCAGACAGCACAGCAGGTTCGTGAGCGGGAACCGGCGCCCAGTGAGCACCGCGACGGGCAGGCCGACCAGCACCCACACCGTCTCCAGGAACCAGGTCGTGCGATCGTGCGGATTCCAGGCCGACACCGCGAGACCGGCGACCGTCACGGCGACGGCCACGGCGGGCAGGTGCCGTCGCGGGACGGCTGGACGCAGAGCGATCGACATGGGGGCTCCTCCTGACTGGGAGCCCCCATGCTGACCGCGGCGGCCGACCGGGGGCATGAGTACCGCTACTCAGCCCCGCCCGGGTATGTGCGCCTCAGTCCTTCGCGCCGCGCAGCGCGTCCAGGCACGAGGCGATGGCCTGCTGGAGCTCCTCCAACTGCTGCACCATGTCGTCCTCGACGAACTCCTGCACATCGTCGAAGGTGAGCTCCTCGAACGCCTTCGTCGCCTTCTGCAGGCTGCTGTAGAACCTCGTCCGCCGCTCCGTGACACGCAGTTCGGGATCGGCCTCCACGGCCTCGGCGACCAGGGACTTCATGCTGTCGTAGGCCTCGGTGGCCCACTCGCCGGTGTCCTCGTCCTCGTCCAGCTCGTCGATGAGCGACAGGTGCCGCTCGGCCTCCTGGCGTACGTCGACCGGAGCGTCGATGGTCTGTCCGGCGGGGGTCTTCACCTGCCCCGACTCGGCGATCTGGCGGACGTACCCGATCCGGTCGGCGGCCCGGCTCTCGGTGGCGACGGCCTTCTTCAGGTCGTCGGTGCGCACCACGTCCCGTGCCAGTTCGGCCTGCAGGTCGGGGTCCTCGCGCACGCGGTCCAGCAGCGCCTGGCGGGCCGCGCGGGCGGTGGAGGGGTCGGCGAGGATCGCGGCGCGCAGCGCGGTGGGGTTCTCGGCGACCTCCAGCGCCTTGGTGGGCCGGATGCCCTCGGCCTCGGCGGCCTCGGCGATGGCCGTGCCGCGCTCGGAGCCGGCGCTGCTGCGGGAGACGTAGTAGCCCAGCCACACGTCGGCGTCCGGCAGCTCCACCTCCTGGCCCGGCGCGAGCGCCTCGAAGTGCGGGACGAGGCCGTCGTCGGCGGCCCGGTCCCACGCCTTGTAGTAGCGCATGACACGCTCCGGGGAGCACCCGGCCAGCTCCGCGAACTCCTTCGCGGACACCTTCGGCGTCTCGTCCGCGCCCTGACCGCCGGGCCGTACGCTGCGCGCCACCATCAGGCCGAAGGCCCATCCGCCGGTGCGCGCGTACACCCCGAACTCGCGGGCGTCGCGCGCCACGAGGTCGGACAGGGGCGCGGGGGCCGGCTCGGGTGCAGAGGTCTCAGACGCCTCGGACGGGTCGATCGCCAGTGTCACCGATGACTCTCCTGTGCAAAGCTTGTCGGGCTGCGAAGTGCAGACCGGCAGCCTATATGCACCGCTTGGCCATGGTTTCGCAGGGCCGGGCGTCGGCGTGCTGACCGTCAGCCGAACGCGTCGCGCAGCGCGGGCAGCAGCGTCTTCTCCGCCCAGTCCAGGTAGGCCGGTTGCGACTCGCCGCCGATCTGCACGAGCGCGATCTCGCCGAACCCCGCCTCGGCGTACGGCCGTACGGCCTCGACGAAGTCCTCCGGGTCGTCGCCGCACGGAATCGACGCCGCGACATCGTCGGGGGTGACGAACCGGGTGGCCGACTCGAACGCGTCCGGGTGCGGCAGCTCGGAGTTGACCTTCCAGCCGTTGCCGAACCAGCGGAACTGCGCGTGCGCCCGCTTGACGGCCGCGTCCCGGTCGGGGTCGTAGCAGACGGGCAGCTGGCCCACCCGCGGCTTGCCCTCGCCGCCATGCCGGTCGAACGCCGTCAGCAGCCCTTCCTTGGGCTCGGTGGCGATGACCAGGTCGGCGAGCCGGCCCGCGAGGGCACAGGACTGCTCGCCGGACACGGCGATGCCGATGGGCGGCGGCTCGTCCGGCAGGTCCCACAGCCGTGCCGACTCCACGTCGAAGTGCTTGCCGCGGTGGTTCACGTGGCCGCCCTCGAACAGCGCCCGGATGACCTCCACCGCCTCCTCCAGCATCTCGTGGCGTACGTCGGCCGCCGGCCAACCCCCGCCCACGACATGCTCGTTGAGGTTCTCCCCGGCGCCGAGCCCGAGCCGGAACCGGCCCTCGGACAGCAGCTGCATCGTGGCGGCCTTCTGGGCGACGACCGCCGGGTGGTAGCGGACGGTCGGACACGTCACGTACGTCATCAGCGGGATGCGCGAGGTCGCCTGGGCGGCGGCGCCCAGCACGCTCCACGCGTACGGGGAGTGTCCTTGCGAGCGCAGCCACGGGAAGTAGTGGTCCGAGGTCACCGAGAAGTCGTAGCCGGCCTCCTCGGCGCGCACCACATGGTCCACCAGCTCACGCGGACCTGCCTGCTCGGTCATCATCGTGTATCCGATTCGCACCATGGGGGCCGAGTCCCCTGCGTGGGCGACGGAAAACGGGTCTCGATAATCCAGCGATCATTGGCGAGGATGCGGTCATGACCGTTCCCCCGCTGCCCTCCGCCGATCCCGCCGCCCAGGGTGTCGACGCCGTCGGCGTCCACGCCTTCCTCGACGCCCTCGAAGCAGCCCCCGACATCGAGCCGCACAGCCTGATGATCGTCAGGCACGGCCGGCTCGTGGCCTCCGGCTGGTGGGCGCCGTACACCGCGGACCGCCCCCACCTGCTGTACTCGCTGAGCAAGAGCTTCACGGCGACGGCCGCCGGCCTCGCCGCCGCCGAGGGGCTGCTGCGGTTCGACGATCCGGTGATCTCGTACTTCCCCGAGTTCGAGGCCGACATCACCGACCCGCGCAGCCGAGCGATGCTGGTGCGACACGTGGCCTCCATGTCCAGCGGGCACGAGGCCGAGACCCTGGAGCGGGCGCTCGCCGCCGACCGCGACGAGTTGGTGCGCGGCTTCCTGCTGGTACCGCCCGAGCGTGAGCCCGGGACCGTCTTCGCGTACAACCAGCCCACCACGTACACACTGGCCGCGATCGTGCAGCGGGTCACGGGACAGTCGCTCACCGACTACCTCCGCCCGCGCCTGCTGGATCCGCTCGGCATCGGGGAGGCGGCCTGGCAGTCCGACCGGGCCGGCCGCGAGATCGGCTTCAGCGGGCTGCACGCCTGCACCGACGCCGTCGCCCGGCTCGGCCAGCTGTACCTCGGCGACGGGGTCTGGGAGGGCAGGCGCCTGCTGCCCGAGGGCTGGGTGGCCGAGGCCACGCGCCCGCACATCGACAACTCCGGCGGCGCGCCCGTCGTTTCGGACTGGCAGCGGGGCTACGGCTACCAGTTCTGGATGTCCCGGCACGGCTACCGCGGCGACGGGGCCTACGGCCAGTACTGCCTGGTACTGCCCGAGCAGGACGCCGTGATCGCGACCACCGCCGCCACCGAGCAGATGCCTCAGCTGCTCGACCTGGTCTGGGAGCACCTGCTGCCCGCCTTCCGGTCCGGACCGCTGACCGGCGCCGAAGAGGCGGACGCGGGCCTGCGGGAGCGGCTCTCCCGGCTCGCGCTGGCGCCGGCCGCGGGCAAGCCCGCCCCGCCCGAGCGCGCGGCGCGGTGGACGGGGGCCGAGTTCACCCCGCGGGGCGGCGCCTGCGCCGGTCTGCCGAAGCTGACGGCGGTCGCCGTGACGCCGGCCGCGGACGGCTGGAGCCTGACGCTCACCGAGGACGGTGAGCCACTGGCACTGCGGCTCGGCGCGAGCGGCTGGACCGTCGCCGAGGAGCCGCTGCCCGTCGCGGTCAGCGGCGGCTGGGCCGACGCGGACACGCTCGCCGTGGATCTGGTGTTCCTGGAGACACCCCACCGGCTGACCGTGACCTGCTCCCTGCCCGAGAGGACGTTCGCGGCCCGCTGGCACACGACACCGCTGCGCAGCACACCGCTGCGCCGGATGCGCGCGCCCCGTGCCTCAGGATGACGGCACCCGGAAGGTCGCCAGGAAGGTCTTCAGAGCCTGCTGGTTGACGGTGTCGTCGAAGTCGTCGGCCGGAGTCGTCCAGCGCAGGGAGAAGCCGCGGCCGCCGCCGAGGAGGAAACCGCGTCCGAAGGTCCGCGTCCGCACGCCGTCGACCTCGGAATACCACTCCATGTCGGCGGCCTTGTGGCCCTGGTAGGTGGTCGCCTCGATGGCGCCGATCCGCTGGTAGCCGCCCTGCTTCTGCAGTTCGGGCTCGACGTCGTCGCGCCACACGGCGACGGGGTCGGGGCCCAGCACCGTGCTGTACGTGACCGCGAGCGAGCGCGGATCGCCCTTCGCGCCGAAGGTCACGCGGTACGACAGGTCGCCGACGCGCTTGGTTTCGGTCCGCTTCCAGCCGCTGGGGAGGTCGACGGAGAAGCCCTCCGGCGCGGTGTACCGGTGGAAGACCTGCCGCGGGGCGGCGGACGACGGGGGAGCGGAGGGCGATGCCGAGGAGGTGCGACCCGGGGACGGGGTGGGTGTGGGCGAGACGGAAGGGGTGCTGCTTTTGCCGTCGGTGCGGTCGGAGGCCGAGGGCGGGGGCGGGGGAGCGGAGGCGGTAGGCCGGGAGCCGGCGTCGGTCGAGGACGTGTCGGTCCCGGGCAGCTCGTGGGTGACGGCGAGGGCGGCGACGGCGATGGTGACGACGGCCAGGGCGGTCCCGGCGGCCAGCGTGGTCCGGTTCCACCCCGGTACTGCGTGGGCGGCGGCGGTGTAGACGCCGCGCAGCCGCGGCCGGGGCACGGCGGCCTGCGCGAGGGTGTCGGGGTCCTCGGTCAGCACGCGGTCGAGGGCCTCACGGACCGTATGGCGGGTCAGCCGTTCCCGCGAGTCCTTGCGCAGCAGCCCGAGCACGGTCTGGGTGAGCGGGCCGGCGTGCACCGGTGTGCGCAGCGGCAGCCGGTCCACGCCCCTCAGCGTGGCCTCGGGCCGGTCCCGGTCCCGGAAGGGCGGCCGTCCCTCGACCATCGTGTAGAGGATGGCGCCGAGGGCCCACAGATCGGCCGCCGGCCCGATCCGCTCGTCACGGGCCTGTTCGGGGGAGGCGTACGACGGTGCGGTGAGCCTGGGGGCCAGGGTGGCGCCCGCGAGCCCGAAGCCGGTGACCACGGCGGGGCCGCGGTCCGGGACGAACACCTGTCCCGGACTGAGCTCGCCGTGGGTGATGCCCTCGCCGTGCGCCGCCTCCAGCACGTCCAGCAGCTCCAGGCCGATGCGTGCGGCCCGCACGTAGTTGAACGTGCCCTGCTGGGCCAGGAGTTCGCCCAGCGGGGTGCCGTCGATCCACTCGGTGACGGTCCACAGGGTGCCGTTCTCCTCGACGGCGTCGACGACCGTGGCGACCCTGCCCGGGCACAGCAGCCCCATGGTCTCCGACATCCGGATGACGGTCGCGCTCGCCCGGGGCGCCGCCTCCCCTTCCGGGTCGGCCGGAAGGGTGATCTCGGTGAGCAGATAGGGCCGCTGGGCGCCCTCCACGCCCTTGCCGTACCAGCAGACGCGGTTCGTCTCGCGATGGACGACATCGACGAGACGGTACCTTCCGGCCACCAACTCGTGTGTGAAGACGTGCGCCTTGACCATGGACATCCCTCGCCGAACCCCTGGTTCTCACCTTTCACTCAGAGGTACGGGGAGCACGACGGTATGTGTTCAAAGAATCTGCAACTCGCCCGTCGTTGAAGCGTTTTGTTCACGCCGAGTTGGCCGATTAGCGGAAGTCCCCTTTTCCTGAACGTAATTCAAGAGGTGGTATTCCGATGGTGCGGCGCGGAGAGCTCAGCGCAGACCGAAGCGCTCCGCCCAGCCCATGACATCACCGGTCGTGGCGTTGCCCCCGCACACCACGAGCCCGATCCGGGCCCCCTCGCCGACTCGCTCGAGCACCCGGCGGGTCGCCGGCAGCAGACAGCCGGCGGCGGGCTCGGCCCACACCTTGGCGTGGTCGGCGAGATCCAGCGTGCCCCGCACCGCCTCCCGGTCCGGCACCACGAGCACCTCGTCGACCAGCGCGGACACGTGCTCGTACGTCAGCTCCGACACCGCCGGCGCGCTGAGCGTGGAGACCAGGGACGACAGGGCGACCGGCACCGGGCCGCCCGCCGCCAGCGCCCGCGACATCGCCTCGGCGCCCTCGGTCTCCACGCCCCAGATCCGCACATCCGGCCGGCGCTCGCGCAGCGCGGCCGCCACGCCGGAGATCAGCCCGCCGCCCCCGATGCTGACCAGGACGTCGGTGAGCTCGCCGGCGTCGGCCGCGAACTCCAGCCCCACCGTGCCCTGGCCGGCGATCACGACCGGGTCGTCGAAGGGGTGGACCAGTGTCAGCCCCTCCTCCTGCAACCGGGTCATGAGCGCGAACGCCCCGGCCATGTCGTCGGTCAGCCGCAGCGACGCGCCGGACTCCCGGGCGATCTCGACGGCGCGCGCGGGCGCCGAGCGCGGCATGACGACCGTCGCCTTCACATCGAGGGCGGCGGCCATGACCGCGAGGGCGATCCCGTGGTTGCCGCCGCTGACCGCCACCACGCCGGCCGCGCGTTCCTTCTCGCTCAGCGACAGCAGCTTGGCCGTCGCTCCGCGTGCCTTGAAGGACCCGGTGCGCTGCAGCAGTTCGAGCTTGACGGTGACCGGGGCGCCGAGCAGCGTGGACAGGCCGGGGCTGGGCAGGGTCGGGGTGCGCACGACATGCCCGGCGATGCGCTCGGCCGTGGCTTCGATCTCCGAGATCCCGATCAAGGTGCTCATCCTTCCGGCGCGGGGCGACGATCCGCACCGTCTGCACCCTGACGCGGGGGACGCCCCTGGTCAACCCGGGCCCACGCCGGTCCGGCGGCCGGGCGGCCCCACGGCGGCCCGGCGCGTCGAGGGAGCGGCCCCGTCCCCGGCGCGTAGAGGGAACACCCCGGCCCCCGGCGCGTCGAGGGAACGCCCCGTCCCCGGCGCGCAGAGGGAACACCCCGGACCCCGGTCCGACTCATCGCTCGCGGCGGACCAGGAATCCCACCAGCGACCGCAGTTCCTCCCGGGCCCCGTCCTCCAGTGGCGCCCCGGTGAGGGCGGTCTCGGCGGCGGCGATGAGGCGGTGGGCCTCGGCCAGGGCCGCCGATCTCCCGCCGGCCGCCTCGATCAGCGCGGCGGCCTCCTCGGGCTCGTCGCCCGTTTCGAGCAGCGCGGCGAGACGGCGGGCCTCGGGGCCGGTCGAGGCGAGCGCGGCCAGCACGGGGAACGTCTTGCGCCGTTCCCGCAGGTCGGCGTGGACGGGCTTGCCGGTGACGGCGGTGTCGCCCCAGATGCCCAGCATGTCGTCGACGATCTGGAAGGCGACCCCGAGCCGTCGCCCCGCCCGGTCGAGCGCGGCGACCGTGGGCGGCGCCGCACCGCCGAGCAGCGCGCCCAGCGCGAGCGAGCAGCCCAGCAGGGAACCCGTCTTCCCCTCGGCCATCGACCGGTACTCCTCCGGCCGCACCCGCTCGGGACCCGTCCACGGCCGCCCGGCGAACAGCAGGTCGTCCGCCTGCCCGTGCACCAGGTCGCCCAGGGCCACGGAGAGCATCCGCACGGCCCGCCCGCCCGAGGGCGCCGCGGCGAGCGTCCCGACGGCCAGGGCGAACAGCCCGTCGCCCGCGAGGACGGCCGGTCCTGTGCCGTAGGCCCGCCAGACGGCGGGGCGGCCGCGCCGGGCCTGATCGCCGTCCATGATGTCGTCGTGCAGCAGCGAGAAGGCGTGCACGAGTTCCACCGCCACCGCCGCCGGCACACCGGCCCGCCCGGGCGCGCCCGACGCCTCGGCGCCGAGCACGGCCAGTGCCTGCCGCACCCCCTTGCCGCCCGGCGCGACGGCCGCCGCGCCGCCCACCTCGCACCAGCCGAAGGAGTACGCGGCCATCTCACCCACCCATGGATGCAGCCGCCCGACCGCGTCCGCCAGCGCGGGCCCCACCAGCTCCCGGCAGCGTTCGAGGATCCGGCCCGTGTCGAGCGGCGCGGACAGCGCAGGGGAGAGCGGCGCGGACAGCGCCGAGGAGGCCGCCGTCACCGTGCCGCCTCCGCCCGGACGCGCTCCGGCGTGGACCGCGGCGCGGTCCGCCGTGATTCGGGATCCAGGAGCTCCTTCTGCGCCCGCGCCACCATCTCCCGGGCGTGCCTGAGACCTATGCGGTCCAACTCGTCCGCCAGCGAAGCGAGTTCGGCAGCGGTCTCCGAGCGGTCGCGGCCCAGCCGGGCCAGCGACTTGGTCAGCCCGAGCCGCGCCAGTGCCTGTCCGCGGGGTTCGCTCATCGCCCGGAACTCCGCCAGCGCCCGCTCGTACAGGTCCCGGGCCTCGGCGTGACGCCCGGCGCGGTACAGGACGTTGCCGCGCATCTTGTGGTTGTAGGCCAGGGCGCTGGACAGGCTCATGGCGCGGCAGGTGCGCTCCGCCTCCGAGAGCAGCCCGAGCGCCCGCTCGACGTCGCCGTCCCGGACCGAGACGATGTCGGCCAGGCCGCGCAGCGCCCAGGCGTGTCCCCGCCGGTCGTCGGCCTGCGCGGCGATCCCGGCCGCCTCCTCGAACAGCGCGTAGGCGGTGTCGTAGTCCCCCCGGTTGCGGTGGATCTGCGCGATGCCCTCCAGCGCCCACACCGTGTGCCGTGCCTCGCCGCGCCGCCGTGCCTCGGCCAGCAGCTGCTCGTGCAGCCGCGCGACCTCCTCGTAGTCGCCCTGGATGCGGCCGGTCTCGGCGAGCCCCGCGAGCGAGTAGCCCCGCACGACGACGTCGCCGCCGCGCTCGCCGAGTTCGGCCGCCAGTGCCAGCAGCCGTCGGGCCAGCGGGAACGCGCCCCGCTGCCGGGCCAGGGTGCCGCCGCTCCACAGCGCCCAGGCCATCGCCGCCGTGTCACCGGCCTGCCGGGCGGCGCGGTAGCTCGCCTTCCAGGCGCGGTCCGCGTCCCCGATCCGGCCCAGCCGGCGCTGGGCCTCGGCGACCGCGAGGCCGGAGCGGGCCGCCTCCCCGTGCCGACCGTCGCGCTCGGCCTCCCTCAACTGCCTTGTCCCGGCGTCCAGTACGTCGGTCAGTGAGGCGTTGACGGACAAAGTGGTGAGCGCGCCCTGGTACTCCGGAGCGAATGCCTTGCCGTACATGCATCCCTTTCGGTCGCTATACACGCCGTGTCTACATGCCATCTCTACACTCTGCGTATACATGGCGTGTATAGAGCGTCGAAGAAAGTGCCCTGGCCCGGGGGCCAGGGCATCACCTGATGTCGGTCAAGACGTCGTGCGCGTCGGGGAGGTTGCCTGTGAGGCGTAGATCACCCGACGGGGCGTCAGTGCTGCTGCGTCTTCTGCGGGGTCGCCTCGCTGGGCCGTACGACCACATACCCCTCGCCCTGCAGCATCAGCTGCACCGCCTCGCCCGAGCCGCCGCGCAGCATCGAGCCGATGGACTGCGAGCGGTGCAGCGAGGTCTGCAGACCGGCCGTCCAGCCCACGACCGCGTCGGTGTCGACGAACACCGGGTACTGCGCCGAGACCGGGATGACCAGCGGGTTGCCCTCGCAGATCAGGCCGAGTCTGCCCTGCCCGGTGAAGACGCTGTTGAACAGTCCGCCACCGGCTATGCCCGCGCCCTTCACGGTGGAGATCCGGTACGACAACGAGGCGTCGAAGCACAGGACGTTGCGGCCGTTGACCGTGAACTCGTCACCGGGGTCGACGTCCACGATGAAGCAGTTCTGCGCCTCGTGCGCGAACCAGGCCTCGCCCTGTCCGCGCACCGCCATGAGGGGCAGCCCCTCACCGGTCATCGCGCGCTTGAGCATGCCGCCGACGCCCTGACCCTTGCGTTCGAACTGCAGGTTGCCGCGATAGGCGATCATCGCGCCCTGGCGGGCGAGCATCTCGCCGCTGACCGCGTACTTGATGCATTTGGCGTTCTCGACGGTCATGCCGGGCGCGGTGGCCGGCTGCACCATGTGCTCGCTGGAAAAGAGGGAACCCTTCATGCGGGCATCCTGTCCCGGAGGGATCCGTTCCGCCAAGATCGCGGACCGGAGTGCTTGCTTCAGGTTCGGAAGCCGACGTGCACGTGGTCGTGGTGGGTGGCGTCGCTGAAGAACTGGTTCGCGGCGGCGCCGCCGGACGGCCGGAGCGGGCCTCCGACGTTGTAGGAGCCGGCGGCCGCCGCGTCCCGCATGAAGCGTTCGATCAGCGCGCGCGAAGTGCTCGGGTCCACCACCGGGTGGCCGTCGATCCGCCACACGTCGAACGCCCGCCCGCGCGGATGGTCGCTGGGGCGGCGGGTGCCGAAGACATCGAGGGGATGGCCGGAGCGCACGACGCTGACGGACATCCGGTAGGTGCCCGCCAGTCGCAGCATCGCGGTGAGGACGCTGTCGTGGACCTGTCCGCTGCGCAGGTCCGCCCGGGCGGCCGCCGGCAGTTCGATGCGCGGGTCGGACAGGATTTCGCGGACCCGGGACGGCGGTGGCGACTCGGCGGCTCCCGGGTGGGCCGGGTGCACGGCGGTGACCGTCCAGCCGGAGGCCGCCCGGACCAGCCGTACGTCCACGGTCGTCCCGCCGGCGCTCACCCGGTCCGCGCTGCGGGTCCATTGACGGCACACCACCAGGACGCTCGCGGAGTCGCTGAGGATGCCGCCGTACTGGGCGTCGATCACCTGCACGGCGGCCGCGTCCGCCTTCGGCAGCAGGGGGCCCGCCTGGCCGACGAGGGCCGGGTCGAGGCGGAGGGCGGCCACCCGCGACCTGGCCGCGGCGGTGCCGGACTCCCCCGGCCGCCAGGAGCCGACCACCTCGACGAGCCGGACGGCCCGAAGCTTCGCGGCGGGGGTGACCTCGGCCGAGGTCGGACGCCACGGGGTGGTGCGCGGCAGGCCGGCACCCTGTGGCGTACGCGGCGACGGTGAGGCGGACGCTGCCCGGGCGGTGGCCGGTGAGCGCGCGGCGGCCCGGGGCGAACGGTCGGTGCAGCCCGCCGCCCCGCACAGGCAGCCGACCGCGCCCAGCAGCGCGGTACGACGGGACATGCGCGTCATGGGTACCAGTGTCGGTCAACGCCGCGCCACCCGTCGCCCCTGCTCCGGCGGCGGGTGGCGCACGGTTCGCGGTGGCGGCGCACGCACCGGTCCACCGCCGGTTCCGGTCAGTCCCGCGCGACCTCGGGAGCCATGTCCTCGTGGCGCTCCACGGCCGCGGAGCCGCGCCGGACCTTCGTCGGCTTGCCGCAGAACGCCGACTCCAGCGTGCCCAGCATGGTGTTGAGGACGGCGCCGTTGTTGGAGGTGTTGGCCAGCGCGGTGAGGCTGCGGCGGCCGTCCTTCGTCGCGAAGGCGTAGGTGTAGTAGCCCTGGACGGCGCCCGTGTGGCCGTACACCGAGACACCGCACGACAGGTCACGGCGGCGCAGCCCGAGTCCGTAGGCCTGGGTGCTGTTCACCGGGATCATGCGCTCCATCTGCCCGAGTCGCGTGGCCGACATCAGCCGGCCGCCCAGCAGGGCCGACAGGAACGTGTCCAGGTCCCGTGTGCTGGAGATCAGCGCGCCGGCGCTCTGTGCCCAGGACACGGTCTGCCGCGTCGCGTCGACCAGCGGGGCGCCCGCCGAGTCCGGGGTGAGGTAGCCGCGGGCGTACCGGCCGGGGATGTCCTTGCCCGGGTGCACGTAGAACGTGTCCCGCAGCCGCAGCGGCCCGATGATGCGGTTCGCGTACTCGGTTCCCACGGAGTGGCCGGTGAGCTTCTCGATGAGCATCCCGGCGACGACGAAGTTGGTGTTGGAGTACGCGTACGCGGCGCCGGGGGCGTTGGTGCGGGCGTGCCGCAGCGAGCGGTCCACCAGCTCGCGGTAGGTGAAGACCTTGGAGCGGACCGACTCGAAGCCGGAGACCGACTTGGCGAACATGTCGTTCGTGTAGTCGTACAGGCCGCTGCGGTGGCCCAGCACCTGACGCACCGTGATCCGGCTGTCGGGCAGGAGCCCGGGCAGATAACGGTCGACGGAGGCGTCCAGGCTCAGCTTCCCCTCGTCGGCCAGCTGCATGAGCACGACCGCGGAGAAGACCTTGGTGACGCTGCCGATGCGGAACCGGTCGGCGTTCGAGATGGCCCGTCCGGTGCTTCGGTCCGCGACGCCGACGGCCGTCGTGCGGACCGTGCCGTCGTCGTCGAGTCTGGCGATCGCCCCGGGCGCGCCCTGGCGCAGCGCGGTGCGCAACACGCTGTCGACACCCGTGAGATCGGGCTTGGGGAGCCGGCCGGCCGGGGCGGCCTGCGCGGTCCCGGCGAGGAGGCAGAGCGCGGCCACGCCCAGGGCCGTTCCCCTTGTTGCGAGATGAGTCACATTCACTGGAGGCAACCTGCTTCCGTCTCGTCA
The DNA here is from genome assembly GCF_050214755.1 of Streptomyces sp. C1-1. NCBI lineage: Bacteria > Bacillati > Actinomycetota > Actinomycetes > Kitasatosporales > Streptomycetaceae > Streptomyces > Streptomyces sp. C1-1. The sequence goes on from NZ_CP189826.1 coordinate 9,279,724, forward strand.
CATCTCCACAGATGGAACACAGTTGGTGACCCTCCGGTCACCGAGCGGTGTGGATTTGCAAAGTATTGCCCTGTATCGCATGGAAAGCGATCATTTGGGCTTTACATGTGCATGACTCATCCGAAAGGGTTCCGTTCCAGGGCCCGACCAGCCCCATGGCGCCCAACAGCGCCGTGCCTCAGGGCGGTTGGTGATCCCGACCGCTCTGCGAGGAAGGAAACCCTCACCAGTGCGCAGACCGCACATACGCAGCGTGGCGGTCGCCGTCGCCGTGACGACGGCCGCCACCGGCCTTGCGGGCACCGCTTTCGCGGGCCCGGACACGGGGACCCACGCGACCGCCGCCGACACCTCGGCCGCCGGCGTCGTGTCGGCCGCCAGGTCGGCCGCCTTCGCCCACGCCACGGCGACAGGCGTCTCCCAGGGGGACGCCCTGCAGGCCCAGGACGTCATGATCGATCCCGAGGGGGCGCGGCACGTCCGGTTCACCCGGACGCACCAGGGCCTGGCGGTCCTCGGCGGGGACCTCGTCGTCCACCTCACCCGGCAGCTCTCGTACGCCGGTGTGACGCGGGCCGCCGACCACACCGTCAAGGCCGCCCCGACCGCCGACGCGAAGCTCTCCGCCGCGCAGGCGGAGCAGAAGGCGGCGTCGGTCGCCAAGGGCGACGCCGGCCCGGCCGAACTCGTCGTCGACGCCCGCGACGGAGCCTCCGCCCTGGCCTACCGGGTCTCGGTGACCGACAGCACCACCACGGAGGGCACCGGCTCCCGCACGGTCGTCATCGACGCCATGAGCGGCAAGGTGCGCAGCAACACGCCGGACAACGACGAGTTCCTCTCGCCGAAGCTGCTCGACACCCTGCGCGAGCGCGGCGAGACCTCGGCGCCCGTCACCGGTGCCGGCGCGCAGAGCGCCGGGCTCCTCGCGGGATCGGCGGCCGCCGCCACCCGCTACCCGGTGACGGCCAACGGCACGGGCAAGTCCCTCTTCGTCGGCAAGGTTCCGCTGAAGACCACTCAGACGGCCCGCACCACCTTCCTGCTGAAGGACCCCACTCGCTACGGCAGCGAGACCCGGGACGCCAAGGGCAGCTACACGGAGAGCTTCGGCCGCGGCACGAAGATCACCACCAAGAACGACGTCTTCGGCAACGGCGCCACCACGAGCCGCAACAGCGCCGCGGCCGACGCCCAGTACGGCATCACCAAGACCCTGGACTTCTACAAGAAGACCTTCGGTCGCAAGGGCATCGCCAACAACAGCAAGCCCGCCAAGGCGATGGTGCACTGGGGCAAGCAGATCGCCAACGCCTTCTGGGACTCCGACTGCGGTTGCATGCTCTACGGCGACGGCGACGGCGACATGTTCAAGAAGCCGCTGGTCGCCCTGGACGTCACCGGCCACGAGCTGACCCACGGCGTGGTGGACGCCACCGCCAAGCTCGAGCCGACGCGGATGGACTCCCAGGGCAACCAGTTCGGCGAGCCCGGCTCGCTGAACGAGTCCCTCGCCGACATCTTCGCCTCCAACGTCGAGTTCGCCACGAACAACGCGACGGACAAGCCGGACTACCTCATCGGCGAGAAGATGGGCCTGGCCCAGAAGTTCCTGCGCCGCCTCGACCACCCGTCCCTGGACAGGCTCGAGGGCACCGTCGACTACTGGGCGCCCGAGGTGTACGACGCCGAGGTGCACGCCGGCTCCGGCGTCTCCTCGCACGCGTACTACCTGCTCGCCGAGGGCAGCGGCCAGAAGACGATCGGCGGCGTCAAGTACGACTCGCCGACCTTCGACGGCTCCACGGTCAAGGGCATCGGCCGCACCAAGGCCACGGCGATCTACTACCGCGCCCTGACCCGCTACATGGTCTCCACGACCGACTTCCACGACGCGCGCGTCGCGACGCTGCAGGCCGCCAAGGACCTGTACGGGGCGAACAGCGTCGAGTACACGACGGTGGACCAGTCCTGGGCCGCCGTCAACGTCACCGAGGCCAACACCCCGGCCGACCGGCACTGACGGCGCACCGCCTCCGTCACACCCACTGCCTCTCCACCTCGTCGGACACGCCGAACTCGGCGCCGCAGGAGGGGCAGTGGGCCCTGCCGAACACGTACGTCAGCGCGCGGGCCACCTCGGCGTGGCCCGCCGCCACGGCCTCGCCGTACAGGCGCGCGCCGATGCCCGTGAGCCGCTCCGGGAGCGCGGGCGTCAGGTGTCCCCGGCCCTTGGCCTCCGGGGCGCCGGAGATCACGTAGTCACCGGCCGACGTGAACGTCCCGTAGGAGCCGAAGGCCACGTAGAGGCCCTCCTCGCACTCGGGGCACTCCAGCTCGTACTCCTCGTGGGCCACCCCCTCCAGGGCCTCCGCCCAGGTGCCGGCGTCCTCCAGGGAGAGCAGCGCCATCTGCAGATAGACGAAGTCGCCCGGTCCCGGACCCGGGACGCCCAGCAGACCGCGGGCCACCTCCAGGAGTTCGGCGATCTCGCGCGCGTACCGCTCGTGCTCCCCGGTGTCCGGGTCGGTCGCGATCAGCCCGGCCATGAGTACGGCCTGTATCGGCTCGCCGGGCGCGCGGCCCCGCGCGATGTCGGCGAGGACGGGCATCGCCGCCCAGCTCGCCTCGTACACCGACCCCTGGTGGCACAGCGCGGACCACAGCTGTGACCAGATCTTGTCGTCCTCGGACCCGCCCAGGCGCGCGAAGAGCCCCGGGATGTCCTCGGCGCTGCCGTAGGCGTGGGTCAGCGCGGCCCAATCGATCGTCGTCATGCGGCGATTGTGCCGTCCGGCACTGACAGTCCACTCACAGACCAATCCTGCTTCTTTTATTGACGACGGAAAAGAAGGGGAATAGGTTCCGGCCATGCGCCCGACCCCTCGCGTCGAGACGTTCCCGGCGAACACGCCGGCCGCCTCGCAGATCTTCACCACGGTCCTGTCCCAGGGGCCCCTCACCAGGCTGGAGGTGGCCCGGCGCACGGCGCTGTCGCCGGCCGCCGTCACCAAGGCGGTCAAGCCGCTCATCGAGGCCGGGTACCTGGTGGAGGACGCCGCCGACGAGGTGCGCCCGGCACTCGGCAGGCCCGCCAACCCCGTGCGGGTCGACGGCGGACGGGCGCTGTTCCTCGGGGTCAAGGTGACCGGCGACGAGATCATCGGTGTCCTCACCGACCTGTGCTGCCGCACCCGCGGCGCCCGCCGCGTGCCGCTCGCCGACCGCGCCCCCAAGCCGGTCCTCACGGCGATCGCGGACCTCGTGGGCGAACTCCTTTCCCAAGCCGCCGAGTTGGGCGTCGGCGTCCATGGCCTCGGTGTCGCCGTCTCCGGGGACGTCGACCGCGCCGAAGGCGTCGTGCGCTACTCGCCCTTCCTGAACTGGCACGACGTGCCCCTCGCCGAACTCGTCGCCATGACCGTCGGGTTGCCGGTCACCGTCGACAACGACGTGCGCGCCCTCACCGTCGCCGAGCAGTGGTTCGGCGCCGGCGTGGGCCTGTCCGACTTCGCCGTGGTCACCGTCGGCGCCGGGATCGGCTGCGGCCTCGTCGTGCACGGCCGGGTCGTCGCCGGAGCCCATGGTGTGGCCGGCGAGATCGGCCATGTCACCGTCGATCCGGCGGGCCCGCCCTGCCACTGCGGCAACCGCGGCTGCGTGGAGGCGATCGCGGGGGAGGCGGCGATCGTCCGCCAGGTCCGCGAGGCCACGGGCGTCGAGGTCCGCGACGCGACCGAGGCCGTGACCCTCGCCCACCGGGGCGTCCCCGGCGTTCGGGAGGTGTACGCCAGGGCCGGCGAGGCCATCGGCCGCGGCATCGCCACCGTCGCCAACCTCCTCGGCCCCGAACGCGTGATCATCTCCGGCGAGGGCCTGGCCGCCTACGACCTGTTCGCCGAGCAGATCCGCGACACCCTCACGGCGGCCGCATTCGGCTCCGCCGCCCAGTGCGACGTACAGACCCGCCCGCTGCCCTTCGAGGAGTGGGCCCGCGGGGCCGCCGCCACCGCGATCCAGTCCTTCATCACCCCCGACGACCCGCATCCGAGCCGCTGAACCGACTCCCCCTGGAGGTACGACCCATGCGGTCATCCTCGTACTCCGTCCTGCCCGCACGCGCCCTGAGAACCGCGGTGGTCCTCGCCCTCGCCGCGGGCGCCGTCACCGTCGCCCCCGCGGCCCACGCCGCGACCGCCGACCCGGCGCCGATCGCCGCCAAGCCCTACATGGGCTGGTCGAGTTGGAGCATGCAGTCCTCCAAGTACCCCGGCCTCAACCCGGACGGCGACTACAGCTACCTCACCGAGGCCAACGTCACCAAGCAGACCGACGCCCTGGCCGCCAAGCTCAAGAAGTACGGCTACGAGTACGTCAACATCGACGCCGGCTGGTGGCGCGACAACAACTGGAAGCCCGAGTACGACCAGTACGGCCGCCAGAAGGCCGACCCCAAGCGCTTCCCCAGCGGCATGAAGGCCGTCGCCGACCGCATCCACGCCAAGGGCCTCAAGGCCGGCATCTACCTCCCCGCCGGCCTGGAGAAGGAGGCGTTCGGCGACGGCAAGACCCCGATCTGGAACGCCGACGGCTGCACCACCGCCGACATCGTCTACGGCGACCTGCGCACCACCAACGGCTGGGACAGCTCCTACAAGCTCGACTTCTCCCGCCCCTGCACCCAGAAGTACATAGACTCCCAGGCCCAGTCGATCGCCGGCTGGGGCTACGACTTCCTCAAGCTCGACGGTGTGGGCCCCGGCTCCGGAAAGAGCGGCGACCAGTACGACAACGTTGCCGACGTGGCCGCCTGGCACAAGGCCATAGCAGCCACCGGCCGCCCGATCCACCTCGAGATCTCCTGGTCGCTGGACATCGGCCACGCCGACGACTGGAAGAAGTACTCCAACGGCTGGCGGATCGACACCGACGTCGAGTGCTACTGCAACACGCTCGTCAGCTGGGAGAACTCCGTCGACGACCGCTGGGACGACGCTCCCGGCTGGACCCGCCACGCAAGCCCCGGTGGCTGGAACGACCTCGACTCCCTCGACGTCGGCAACGGCGCGATGGACGGCCTGACCAAGGCCGAGCGCCAGAGCTACGCCACCCTCTGGGCCATCGCCAAGTCGCCCCTCTACACCGGCGACGACCTCACACGGCTCGACTCCTATGGCCTCTCCCTGCTCACCAACAAGGAAGTGATCGCGCTCAACCAGGGCGCCACCCCGCCCGCACGCCCGATCACCCCCTCCGACCCGCAGCAGGTGTGGGCCGCGAAGAACCCCGACGGCAGCTACACCGTCGCCCTGTTCAACCTCGCCGACAGCCCCGCCGCCGTCTCCGCCCCCTGGGCCTCCCTCGGCTTCACCGGCAAGGCGGCCGTGCGCGACCTGTGGAACCACGAGAACCTCGGCAGCTTCAAGGACAGGATCACCGAAGCCCTGCCCGCCCACGGCTCCCGCCTGTTCACCGTCACCCCGCACGGCGCGACGCTCGCGTACACCGGCTACGAGGCCGAGGCGAGCGGCAACACTCTCGGCGGCAACGCCTCCGTCGCCGACTGCTCCGCCTGCTCCGGCGCCAAGAAGGTCGGCAACCTCTACCTCGGCGGCAAGCTCACCTTCAACGACATCGTCGTCCCCAAGGCGGGCACCTACCAGGTGAAGATCGCCTACGTCAGCGGTGACGCCCGCTCGGCGGCCGTATCCGTGGACGGCGGCGGCGCGACGAACCACAAGTTCCCCTCGACCGGCGACTGGGGAACGACCGGAACGGTCAGCGTGCCGCTGACCCTCAAGGCCGGCTCCAACACCATCACCTTCGACAGCGGCAACGGCTACGCGCCCGACATCGACCGGATCGACGTACCCAAGTCGTCCTGAACGAGCCACCAGGAGCCGCCATGAACACCCCGCTGCCCAGACGCGACGTGCTCGCCCTCGCCACCGCGACCGGCGCCGCCCTCGCCACCCTGCCCGCCTTCACCGCGTCGGCCGCACCCCAGCGGCCCGCCACCGCCGAGACCGTCCAGGGCGCCGACCCCCGCCACGAACTGTGGTGGCAGGCACCCGCCGACGACAACTCCATGATCGAACAAGGGCTCCCGGTCGGCAACGGCCGCCTCGGCGCCCTCGCGAGCAACGACCCCGGCCACGAACTCCTCCTCCTCACCGACGCCACGATGTGGACCGGGGGCCTCAACGACACCCTCGACTCCGACGGCCAGTTCCCCTACGGACGCGACGACTTCGGCTCCCTCACCCTGCTCGCCAGGCTCACCGTCGACATCCCCGACCACGACCTCGGCGCCGTCTCCGGCTACCGCCGCACCCTCGACCTCGCACGGGGAGTGGTGACCACGACGTACGTCCGCTCGGGCGTCACCTACCGGCGGCAGATATTCGCCAGCCGCCCCGACGACGTCGTCGTCCTGCACTTCACCCAGAGCGGGGGAGGGCGCTACACCGGCACCGTCACGCTGGCCGGCACGCACGGCGAGGACGCTGCGGTCTCCTTCGGAGCGGCTTTCCCCAACGGCCTGAAGTACGGGGCCGCCGTCACCGCCCGAAGCACCACCGGCCGCGTCATCGTGGACGGCGGGCACATCTCCTTCGCCGGCTGCAAGGACCTCACGGTCGTGGTGAGCGGCGGCACCGACTACGCGCCCGACGCGGCCAAGGGATACCGCCACCCCTCCCTCGACCCCCGCCGTCTCGCCCGCACGAAGGTCCGAGACGCCGCCGCCCACTCCGCCGACACCCTGCTGCGCACCCATGTCGCCGACTACCGCGCGGCATCCGGCGCGTTCGGTCTCACCCTGGGCACCTCGACCCCCGAGCAGCGCTCCCTGGACACCTGGGAACGTATCCGGGCCCGCGCCCGCGACGGCGAGCCCGACCCCGAACTCGAGGCCGCCTACGTGCACTTCGGCCGCTACCTGATGATCTCCGGATCGCGCGGCAGCCTGCCCATGGGCCTGCAGGGCCTGTGGCTCGACGGCAACGACCCGGCGTGGATGGGCGACTACCACACCGACATCAACATCCAGATGAACTACTGGATGGCCGACCGCGTCGGCCTGTCCCGCTGCTTCGAGGCGTTCACCGACTACTGCGTCGCCCAGCTGCCGTCCTGGACCGACCTGACCCACCGCCTGTTCAACGACCCGCGCAACCGCTACCGCAACTCCACCGGCAAGAACGCCGGCTGGACCGTCGCCATCTCCACCAACCCCTACGGCGGAGGCGGCTGGTGGTGGCACCCCGCCGGGAACGCCTGGCTGTGCAACACCCTCTGGGAGCACTACGAGTACACCCTCTCCCGCTCCCACCTGGAAAAGATCTACCCGCTCCTCAAGGGCGCCTGCGAGTTCTGGGAGGCGCGGCTGCTGACCACGACCCTGCCCGGGACGTCCCGGGAGGTGCTCATAGCCGACAGCGACTGGTCGCCCGAACAGGGCCCCCTGGACGCCAAGGGCATCACCTACGCCCAGGAGCTCGTCCACGCCCTGTTCGGCAACTACTGCGTGGCAGCTGCCGCGTTGAAGCGCGACGGAGGCTACGCGCAGACCGTCGCCGGCCTGCGCAAGCGCCTCTACCTGCCCCAGGTCAGCCCCAAGACCGGCTGGCTGGAGGAGTGGATGTCCCCCGACAACCTCGGGGAGACCACCCACCGTCATCTCTCCCCGCTCGTCGGCCTGTTCCCCGGCGACCGCATCCGCCCCGACGGCTCCACCCCGGCCGACATCGTGGCCGGCGCCACCGCACTGCTCACCGCGCGCGGCATGAACAGCTTCGGCTGGGCCAACGCCTGGCGCGGCCTGTGCTGGGCCCGCCTGAAGAACGCCGACAACGCCTACCAGCTCCTCGTCAACAACCTCCGCCCGTCGGCCGGCGGCGGCAACGGCACCGCCCCCAACCTCTTCGACATCTACGAACTCGGCCCGGGCGACGGCATCTTCCAGATCGACGCCAACTTCGGCACCCCCGCCGCCGTGACCGAGATGCTCCTCTACTCCCGTCCCGGCCACCTGGAACTCCTCCCGGCCCTGCCCGACGCCTGGGCCGCCTCCGGCTCCCTCACCGGGGCTCCGGCGCGCGGCGGATTCGTCGTCGACCTACGCTGGACGGACGGCAGGCCGGACGAGGTGCGGATCCGCAGTGTGGGCGGCCGCAGCACGACGGTGGCCTACCGCGGCGCATCCCGGACCGTGATCGTGGAACCCGGCGCATCCATGATCCTCAAGGGAAAGGACTTCGTGCGGTGAGGGGCCGATTCGCGCGAGCCGCCCGGCTGGCCGCCCTGCTGGTGCTGGCCGGCGCGGTACAGGCGGCACCGGTGCACGCGTCCGACGTGCGGCACCCGTTCACCGTCACCGGCGCCCCCGACCGGCGCGACGTGGTCACCTGGGGCGCGAGCGCCGACCGGATGGGCGACGCCGTCGCCGACCGCAGCTACCGGCTGGTCGTCCACACCAGCGTCGGCGGCGGCGATCTGCGCATCCGGCTCTCCAACGCCTTCGGAGACCGGCCCGTGACCTTCGACAGCGTCTACGCCGGCCTGCGCCGCGACGGCGCCGAACTCGTCCACGGCAGCAACCGCCCCCTGACCTTCTCCGGCGCACGCTCCGTCGTGGTCCCCGCCGGCGGCGTCGCGCTCAGCGACCCGCTGCCGGGCCGGCTCCCGGCCGCGACCGACCTGGTGGTCAGCATCCACACGCCGGACGCCGCGGGCCCGGCGACCGGCCACTGGATGGCCATGCAGACCTCCTACGCCACCCAGGGCGACCACACCGCCGAGGAGAGCGCCGGCTCCTGGACGGAGACGACCGGCTCCTGGACCTACCTCGACGCCGTCTCCGTGCGCCCGCCCACCGGCACCGCGGCCGTCGTCGCCCTCGGCGACTCCATCACCGACGGCTGGCAGTCCACCACCGACCTCGACCGCCGCTGGCCCGACTACCTCGCCCGCCGCCTGCGCACCGCCCACACCCGGGTCAAGGGCGTGGCGAACGAGGGGATCTCCGGCAACAAGGTCCTCGCCGACGGCGCCGGCCAGAGCGCCCTGAACCGTCTGCGGCGCGACGTCCTCTCCCAGCCGGGCGTGCGCACCGTCTTCCTCTTCGAGGGCGTCAACGACATCAAGGCCCACACCGGGGTCACCGCCCAGGACCTGATCGCCGGTTACCGCGAGATCGCCGACCGGGTCCACGCGGCGGGCAAGTGCGTCGTCGCCGCCACCGTCGCCCCGTTCAAGGGCTGGTCCGAGTGGGACCCGGCGGCGGAGGCAGTACGACAGGAGGTCAACACCTACCTCCGCGGGAGCGGGGACTTCGACGCCGTCACCGACTTCGACCACATCCTGCGCAGCCCCTACGACCCCGAACGGATGCTGCCCTTCTTCGACGGCGGCGACCACATCCACCCCAACGACAAGGGCATGCAGGCGATGGCCGACGCCGTCGACCTCTCGCGCCTCGACTGCGCCGGACGCAGGTGAGGATCGCGGCTCAGCCGGACGCCTGGTGCTCGGGCGCGACGAGACCCTGCCGGTAGGCGATCGCCACCGCCTCCGTACGGCTCGCCGCGCCGAGCTTGGCCAGGATGTTGGAGACGTGCACGCTCGCCGTCTTGCCGGTGATGAACAGCTCCTCGCCGATCTGCCGGTTGCTGCGGCCGCGGGCCAGGAGCCGCAGTACGTCCTGCTCGCGGGCCGTGAGCGGCGAACTGCGCTCCCCGTGCGCCGGGGCGGCGGCGAGCCGGCCGCGGCGTATCAGCCCGTCCAGACGCTCCAGCAGGGGAGCCGCGCCGAGCCGCTCGGCCACCGCCCGCGCGGCACGGGCCTGCTCGGCGGCCTCCTGTCGCTGGTCGGCCCCCAACAGTGCCTCCGCGTACCGCACCTGGCAGCGCAGCCGCTCGTACACGTCCCCGTAGTCGAACGCGGCGACCGCCTTCTCCCAGGCTGTCGCGTCCGGCCCGGACACCGCCCGCGTCCACTCCGCCTCCGCGCGGGCCAGCCAGGCCAGGCCCTCGGGGCCCTGCGGCGGGTCGTCCTCGTCGCGCCGGGCCACCTCGCGGGCCAGCGTGACCAGCTCGTCGGCGGTCTCCCGCCACTGGTGGGACTCGCCGCCTGCCGACCGCAGCTCCACGGCGGCGTCGGCCACCGCCGACAGGGCGAGCGCCGCCAGCCGGACGGTCACGTCGGGGCGCGTGCCCGACTCGTCGGTCAGCGCCTCGACCGTGGCCCGCACCCGCTCCACGGCCGCCCGCGGATCGCCGCGCAGCACGGCCACCTCGGTCAGCGCGATCCCGGCGACCAACGCGGCCATCCAGTCGAACGGGCCCTCCAGCAGGGACCGCGCCCGCTCGGCGGCCTCCAGATCACCGCGCGCCACCGCCACGTACAGGGCCGGGGCCATCGCGTACCCGCCCGCCGCCGGGAGGACCGCCGCGTCGGCGGCCGCGGCCCGCAGGCACTCGTCCCAGTGGCCCAGCGTGTACAGCACCACCAGATGCAGGTACCGCATCTCCAGCGGATAGGGCGACGACAGCAGTCCGGCCCGCCGGGCGCGCTCCAGGCCCTCGGTCACCCAGCGCAGACACCCCTCGAGGTCACCGGACTCGAAGCAGCCGATGGCGAGGTTGAACAGGGCTCGCAGCTCCACCGGCGCGTTGCCCGCGCCGCGGGCCAGCTCCCGGGCCTCCGCCAGCCGGGCCCGACCCGCGGCCCCGGCACGACCGCCGGGGCCCAGGACGGCCAGGGAGACGAGGAGGTCGGCCTGCGCGTCCTTCACCCGCAGCTCCTCGGCGACGCCCAGCGCATGCCGTGCCACCCGCAGCGCGACCTCGTTCTCGCCGATGTGGCGTGCGGCGATGACGTGCGTGGCGGCGGCCCACACCCAGGTGCGGCTCGGCGGCTCGGCGGGGATCAGCGACAGGGCCTCACTGCTGTAGGCGAAGGCGGCCGTCAGACTGTCGACGCTCATCAGGTTGCCGGCCAGGGTGTAGCGGACCCGGGCGGCGAGCTCGGCGTCCGCGTCAGCGCCGATTCCGGCGAGGGCGGCCCGGGTGAGGGACACGGCCCGGTGCGTCTCACCGGCGTGCGCGGCGGCCGCCGAGGCCCGCAGGGTGAGCGTCACCCGGTCGACGCCCTCGCCGGAGGGCCGTGCCGCCGCGTCCACCGACGCCCACAGGTCGAGCGCCGTTTCGAGGTGCCGCAGCTCCTCGGCGGGCGCGCCAACCCGCTGGGCGTGGTCGGCGGCCTCCAGCGAGGCGGCCAGCGCCTCGGCCAGATCGTGGCTCTCACGGTAGTGGTGGGCACGCTCGGCCGCGGTCTCTCCCGAGCGGCCGCGCCCCGCGAGCAGGCGGGCGAACGCGCCGTGCAGCCGCGCCCGTTCCCCCGGCAGCAGGTCCGCGTAGACGGCCTCCCGTGCCAGCGCGTGCCGGAAGGCGTAGGTGTCCCGGTCCCCGGGGACGAGGAGCTGATGTCCGGCGGCCTCGCGCAGCGCCGACTCCAGTTCGTCCTCGGGCAGCCCGACGGCGGCCCGCAGCAGATCGTGCTCGACGCGGCGGCCGGCGACGGCGGCCGTGCGCAACACCTGCTGGGCGGTGTCGGACAGCTGCTCGACGCGGATGAGCAGCACGTCGGCCAGGCCGCTCGGCACCCCGCCGGCCTCCGAACCGGTGGCGGCGACCAGTTCCTCCGCGTAGAAGGCGTTGCCCTCGGCCCGCTCGACGATACGGCGAACCGTGACCTCCGGCAGCGGACTGGTCCGCAGCGCCCGCACCAGGCGGGTGACCTCGGCGTCGGCCAGGGGCCGCAGTTCGAGCCGCTCCACGGCCGGCAGCCGTACCAGCTCGGCCAGAAGGGGACGCAGCGGGTGACGGCGGTGCAGGTCGTCCGAGCGGTACGAGGCGAGGACGGCGAGCCGGTGGGCGGGGGCGCCGCCCGCCGGGCGCTGCAGCACGCCCCGGCTGAGCAGGAAGCGCAGCAGGTCGCGGGACGACTGGTCCGCCCAGTGCAGATCCTCCAGGACCAGCAGCACGGGCGCGCGATCGGCGAGGTCGGCCAGCAGCTGCGCCATGCCCTCGAACAGCCGCAGCCGCCCGCCGGCGTCCCGCACCGCCTCCGAGCCCGAGCCGAGGAGCCGGTCCACCACGGGATGCGCCGCCAGCACCGACGCGAACCGCTCGTCGGCGGCGAGCATCCCGAGAACCTCGGTGAACGGCAGATAGGGCAGGCCGACGTCACCGAGGTCGACGCAGTGCCCGGTCAGTACCGTCGTGCCGGCACCCGCGGCCCGCCGGGCGACCTCGTCCAGCAGCCGGGTCTTGCCCACCCCGGCGTCCCCGGCCACGAGCACGGCTCCCGCCTCGCCCCGCCGGGCACGCTCCAGTACGTCGTCGAGCCGGGCGAGATCCTCGTCGCGCCCGATCAGCGGAGTGGCGAAGCCGGTTTCAGTCACACGCCCATCCTGGCACCCACCACTGACAGCGGGTGTGCCGACCCGAAGGGCGCGGACGACGGCGCGACGGGCCACGGACCACCCGCACACGCCGTCATGAAGAACCCCCCGAGTCCGCGGTCGCTCAGCCGCGCAGAACCCGCGCCCAGTCCTCCGGCACCCGCCCCGCGGGTCCCGGCGCGGGCTGCTCCGCCGGATGACTCGCCGGCGGCGCCAGCTCGGGCCCCGACTCGTACAGCTGCGAGCTCTCGAAGTCCCAGAACCACTCCTCGCCCGGCTCGAAACTGCGGATCACCGGGTGTCCGGTCTCCCGGAAGTGCGCGGTGGCGTGCTTGGCCGGCGAGTCGTCGCAGCATCCGATGTGCCCGCACTGCGCGCAGCGCCGCAGGTGGAACCACCAGCCGCCCGCCTCCTCGCACTCGACGCAGCCGGTGCCGCTCGGCGGGACGCCGGGATCGATACCGTCCCCGCTGCTCATGCGCTCTCCTCGGGTGTCTCGTCGGCCGTGGCCGTCAACGGAAGCAGGACCTGGAAACGGGTGTCGCCGGGTTCGGACTCGACCTGGAGTGTGCCGTGGTGTTTGTTCACGACGATCCGCCAGGAGATGTCCAGCCCCAGACCGGTGCCCTCGCCGACCGGCTTGGTGGTGAAGAACGGGTCGAAGATACGGTCGCGGATCTCCCGTGGCACACCCGGTCCGGTGTCCTTGAACTCCACCAGCAGACGGTCGTTCTCCAGTGCCGTCCGTACGGTCAACGTGCCGTCCCCGCCGGTGCTGTTGATGGCGGAGACGGCGTTGTCGATCAGGTTGGTCCACACCTGGTTGAGCTCCGCCGGGTACGCCGGGATCTTCGGCAGCGTCCGGTCGTACTCCTTGACGACCTTGATCCGCTCACCGGTCTTCCCGGACAGCATCAGCAGTGTGCTGTCGAGGAGTTCGTGGACGTCGGCGACCTGGTAGGGCGCCCGGTCCAGCTGCGAGTACTGCTTGGCGGCGTCGACGAGGTGCGAGATGCGGGTGGTGGAGTCGTTGATCTCGTCCATCAACAGCTCGGTCTCGACGGTGTAGTTGAGCCAGCCGATCGCGTTCGGCAGGATCTCCTCGTTGACGGCCGCCGCGACCTGCTCCAGCCAGTCCACGTCGAGCCCGGCCTGGACGAAGGTGGGGGCGATGCGCCAGCCCTCCTGGATGCCGTGGTCGTCGAGCCAGTCGGCGAGGGCGTCCTCCCGGTCGGAGGCCTCCAGCGGGCTGAGCACCGGTGCCTTGGCGACGCGTTCGGCGGTGCGCTCCTGGATGTCGATCAGGTTCGCCATGTCCTCGGGCGTGAAGGAGCTCTGCGAGATCACGGCGAGCTTGTGCCGCATCTTGCCGACCCGCTCGCGCAGTGTCGCCGTGGCCCGGACCGCCGCGGCCGCGGGGTTGTTGAGCTCGTGCGTGAGACCGGCCGACAACGAGCCGAGCGCCAGCAGCCGTTCGCGCTGGCCGACGGCCCGCTGGGTGTTCTTCGAGCCCCAGAACAGTCCCTCCAGCAGATGGACCGCCATCGGGAAGTTCTCTTCCATGAAGTCCGCGAACTTCTCGGCGGGCAGCACGAAGAACCGCGAGGGCTGCGTCACCCTCATGGAGTTGTGGTAGACCTGCCGGACCCGGTCGCCGAGGTAGGCCTGCATGGCGCCCGCGTAGGCGCCGCGCTGGGAGGTCCGGGTGACCTCCACGTCGTCGCCGCCGACCCGCCGGGACAGCACGACGGTGCCCTCGATCATCACGTAGAAGCAGGTGGCGGGGTCACCCTCGGTGTAGACGGGCCCGGGTTCGAACTTCTCCACCCGGCCGGCGCTGCACAGCTGCCCGAGCTGCTCGGCGGACAGCTTCTCGAACAGGAACAGCGACCCGATCTCCTGCGGGCTGCAGGGCAGCGCCCGCCCGCTCACGACTGCTCCAGGTACCGGTGGACGAGCATCACGGCCATGGCTCCCTCTCCGACGGCGGACGCGACGCGCTTCGCGGACTCGGCGCGCGCGTCGCCCGCCACGAAGACGCCGGGAATGTTGGTCTCAAGGTGATAAGGCGGCCGGTCCAGCTCCCATTCCGCGGGCGGCCGCCCGTCCGCGGTGAGGTCGGGTCCGGCCAGGATGAACCCGTGCTCGTCACGCAGGACCGTGCCGTCCAGCCAGTCGGTCAGGGGGGCCGCGCCGATGAACACGAACATCCACTGCGCGTCGACGAGTTCGGTCTCGCCGGTGTCGACGTCGCGCAGGGTGAGCTGTTCGAGGTGGTCGGTGCCGTGCGCGGTCTCGACGACCGTGCGGGCGCGCACGGAGATGTTCGGCGCCTCGTTGATCTGCTGGATCAGGTAGTACGACATCGACGCCGCCAGGTCCGGGCCGCGCACCAGCAGCGTCACCGACTTGGCGCCCCTGGACAGGTACATCGCCGCCTGCCCGGCCGAGTTGGCGCCGCCGACGATGTACACGTCCTGGCCCTGGCAGGAGGCGGCCTCGGTCAGCGCGGAGCCGTAGAACACCCCGCAGCCGGTGAGGTCGTCGCAGCCCGGCGCCGTCAGCTGCCGGTAGGACACGCCGGTCGCGAGGATGATGCTGTGCGCGGCGACCGCGGAGCCGTCGGAGAACCGCACCGTGCGGGCGGCCCCGTTGACCTCCAGTCCCGTGACCTCGCGCGCCGTGAGGATCTCGGCGCCGAACTTCGCGGCCTGGCGCCGCGCCCGCTCGGTGAGCTGGGCTCCCGACACGCCGTCGGGGAAGCCGAGGTAGTTCTCGATCCGGGAGCTCTGCCCGGCCTGTCCACCGGTGGCCGACCGCTCCACCAGAACGGTCCGCAGTCCTTCGGAGGCGCCGTACACCGCGGCGCCCAGCCCGGCCGGCCCGCCACCGATGACGACGAGGTCGTAGAAGTCGGCGGCCGGGGTCGTCGCGAGCCCCACCCGGGCGGCGAGTTCGGGGGCCTCCGGCTCCACCAGCGGTGTGCCGTCGGGGGTGATGACCAGCGGCAGTCGCTGTCCGTCCACCCCGGCGGCCGCCAGCAGCCGCCTGCCCTCCGGCTCGTCCGCGGAGTACCAGCGGTAGGGCACCTGGTTGCGGGCCAGGAACTCCCGAACGTCCGACGAGCGCGCCGACCAGCGGTGCCCCACCACCTTGGTGCTGGGCACCGGCCGGAAGTCACTGCACCGCCAGGCCTCCAGCAGGTCGTCCAGCACCGGGTAGAGCTTCTCCTCCGGCGGGTCCCACGGCTTGAGCAGGTAGTGGTCCAGGTCGACGACGTTGATCGCGTCGATCGCCGCGTTCGTGTCCGCGTAGGCGGTCAGCAGCACCCGGCGGGCGCCGGGGTACACGTCCAGGGCCTGTTCCAGGAACTCGATGCCGTTCATCTGCGGCATCCGGTAGTCGGCCAGGATGACGGCCACCAGGTCGCCGCGCAGCTTCAGCTCGCGCAGCGCGTCCAGCGCGGACTCGCCGGACTCGGCGCGTACGATGCGATACGACTCGCCGTAGCGGCGCCGCAGATCACGGGCGACGGCACGGGAGACTCCCGGGTCGTCGTCCACGGTCATGATCACGGTCCGTGCGGCGTCGGACGCCTGTGCCATACCTCTCCCACCCCGAGTGGATCGGACCGACGGCCGGCGAGCGCTGTCGCGGGAAGCGGTCACCGCGTCGGCTTCCGCCCATCGTATGTTCGATCGTCCCGCTTCGCTCCGCCATGAGACGGACGGCGGACGATCAGCTCCGCCTCGGCCCCAGCACGCAGAACTCGTTGCCCTCGGGGTCCGCCAGCACCACCCAGGGCTCGTCGCCCGTCTGCCCGACGTCCGCGTGCCGTGCGCCCAGCGCCAGCAGCCGGGCCACCTCGGCCTCCTGGTCCTCGGGACGGAAGTCCAGGTGAAGACGGTTCTTGACGGTCTTCGGGTCCGTCGAGCGCCCGAACAGCAGTCCCGGCAACCGGTCCTTCGCCGGCCGGATCTCGTACTCGTCGGGCGACTCGTCGACCACGACCCAGCCCAGCGCCTCGGCCCACCAGCGGCCGAGGGCCACGGGATCGGCGGCGTCCACGATCACCTGTTCCCATTCCAAGATCACGGGCACAGTCTAGTGAAGACTGGGCCCGACCGACGTGAGCACGACACTGGGAGGCAACCGCATGACGCGTCCGATCACCGCCGGGGTCGACGGAACCGAGGAGAGCCTCGCCGCGCTGGAGTGGGCGGCCCGGGAGGCCGTCCGCCGGAACCTCGCCCTTCGGCTGGTGCAGGCCTGGCGGTTCCAGCCGTACGAGGCGATCGACGCCGGCGACCGGGAGACCCAGGCCGGATGGGTGAAGAACGCGGTCGCCGACGCGGCCCGGGCCGTCGAGGCGCGGCACAAGGGTCTGGAGGTGATCACCGACGTCCTGGAGGGGGACACCGTCGACACGCTGGTCGGCGCCGGGGCCGAGGCCGAGATGCTGGTCCTCGGCTCCCGCGGGCACGGGCCGGTCGTCGGCTTCCTGCTCGGGTCCGTGGGCCAGCAGGTGATCGCCGAGGCAGGCCGGCCGGTGGTGCTGGTGCGCGCCGGTGACCAGCCGTCGGCCGAGGCCGCGGGGCGGGAGATCGTCGTCGGCCAGCAGGGCGATCCGGAGGACAGCGCCGACACGCTGCGGTTCGCCTTCGAGACGGCGTCCGCCCGCGGGGCCGGCGTCCGGGTGGTGCGGGCCTGGACGCTGCCGCCGGTGTTCGCCTACAGCCCCGGTTCGATGCAGATCCTCGACCAGGCCGGGGGACTGGAGCCGTTCGAGAAGAAGGCGCTGGCGGCGGCGCTGCGGCCGTGGCGGGAGCGCTTCCCGGACGTCCCGGTGGTGGAGCACGTGGAGATGGGCAGCGCCGGGCAGGTGCTGCTGTCGGTGGCGGCGCGAGCCCAGCTGATGGTGGTCGGGCGCCGGGCGCACCGTACGGCCGTGGGCGCCCGGATCGGCTCGGTGGCGCACGGGGTGCTGCACCACGCGGAGTGCCCGGTGGCCGTCGTTCCGCACGCCTGAGGTCACTCGCCGGTCGTGGGCTGCAGCGTCTCGCGCGCCTTGGGCAGGATGTTCGTGATGTAGTCCTCGACCGCCGTGTCCAGCCCGATGTCCTGCTGCGCCCGCTCGGACAGGTACCAGCGGTGCTCCAGCAGCTCGTGGTAGATCTCCGCCGCGTCCATGGAGCCGCGCAGTTCGAGCGGCACGGCGCGCACGGTGGGCCGGAAGACGTCTCGCACCCAGCGGTGGGCCAGCACCTCGGGGCGGGCGGCGAGGGGGTCGCCCGGGGCGTAGTCGTCCTGGGTGGCCATCCAGCTCTCGAGGTCATTGAGCAGCCTGCGGGCCTGGTTCTCCTCGGTGTCCAGGCCGGTCAGGCGCAGCAGCTGGCGCTGGTGGTGGCCGGCGTCGACGACCTTGGGCACGAACGTGACCGTGTCGCCGTTCGAGGAGTGCTCGATCTGCATCTCAGCGACGTCGAAGCCGAGTTCGTTCAGCCGGCGGATGCGGCGCTCGATGTACTGGTACTTGCCCGCCGGGTACACGGAGGTGCGGGTCAGCTCCTCCCACAGGCCGCGGTAGCGGGCGCAGATCTCCATGCCGAACTCGACCGGGTCCACCGAGGGGTGCAGCGCCCCGGACGCCTCCAGGTCCAGCAGCTCGCCGCTGATGTTGACGCGGGCGAGGTCGAGGTCGTACTCGCGCTGGCCGGTGCTGAGCTGCGGGTGCAGGTCGCCGGTCTCGGCGTCGACCAGGTAGGCGGCGTAGGCGCCCGCGTCGCGCCTGAAGAGGGTGTTGGACAGGGAGCAGTCGCCCCAGGCGAAGCCCGCCAGGTGCAGGCGGACCAGCAGCACGGCGAGGGCGTCCATGAGGCGGTGCATGGTGGCCGGGCGCATGGTCGTCTCGAACATCGAGCGGTACGGCTGCGAGCCGCGCAGATGACGGGTGATCAGTACCGGTTCCAGCGGGTCGCCCTGGGCGTCGGTGCGGCCGGTGACCACGGCCAGCGGGTCGACCGAGGGGATGCCGAGCCGGTCCAGGTCCCGCAGAAGTTCGTACTCGCGCAGTGCGGGCCGTTCGGCGAGTTCCTTGACGGCGATCACCTCGTCCCCGGCGTGGGCGTAGCGCACCACGTGCCGGGAGATGCCGCGCGGCAGCGGGACGAGGTACTTCTCCGGCCACTCCTCCAGCGGCAGGTGCCACGGCAGTTCCAGCAGGAGCGCGGGGTGCTCCGGGTTCGTCGCGCTGATCTGCAGTGCCATGGGTCGCGTGTCCTCGCCTCGCCGTGATCGTCACCTCACCCTAGAGTGCACGCTCCTTGGCCTGAAGTGCCGCTTCACGGATCGGACCGCGATGCTCCGGACCGTGACCGGGCAACAGCAGATCGCCGTCCAGCGCGGCGATGACGTCGAGGGAGGCGACGGCCCGTGCGCGCTCGTGCTGGAACATGTCGGGCAGCAGGTGGGGTCCGCTGAGACGCGAGGTGGGGTGGGCGGTGGCGATCGCGTCACCGGCGATCACCACGCCGGCGTGCGGGAGGTGGAAGACCGCGTGTCCGTCGGTGTGGCCGGGTGTGTGCACCGGGACCGGCCGGCCGGGCAGGTCCAGGGCGCCCGGCGCGGGGAACGGCTCGGGAGCGGCGACCGGGACGTCGGTCATGCCGCCGGAGCGCAGGGCGTGCAGCGCCCAGGGCAGCACACCGGGCCGCCAGCCGTTGCGGGCGATCTGGCCGACGGTCACCTGGTGCAGGAACTCCCGGCGGGCGTGCGGCACTTCGGCCTCGTGCAGATAGACGGGCGTGTCGTAGGTGCAGCGCAGGTACTCGGCCGAGCCGAGGTGGTCGTTGTGCGCGTGGGTGATGAGCACCGCCGCGACCGCCTCGGGCGAGCCGCCGACCGCCGCGAGGGAGGCGAGGACCTGCTCCCGGTCACCGAGATAGCCGGTGTCGACCAGGGTGAGTTCGTCGCCCTCGGTGAGGATCACCCAGTTGGTGTTGCTGCCGTGCACCAGGTGAATGCCGTCGGCGACCTGCCGTACGTCTGCCCGCATGACCGCCCCAAGTCCTCCGCTGCTGTCCGACGGGATCAGCAAAGCAGACCGGGGCGGGACCGGAGCCGTCGGGTCCACGCCAACGTCGGGCACGGTCGTCGGCGGAGGAAGGGCGGCCTCCGGCACCGTCCGCCGGAGGCCGCCCCCGCGTGCGCCCGAAGCGGCCGCCTCTCCGCCTCAGCGCACGCCGTGCGGGCGGAACTGGATGCTGATCCGCGGTCCCGCGGCCCGCGTGCTCTTGGGCACGCAGTGCTCCCAGGTCCGCTGGCAGGAGCCGCCCATCACGATCAGATCGCCGTGCCCCAACGGCCGGCGCACGCTCTCGCCGCCGCGTACCGGCCGCAGCAGCAGGTCGCGCGGGGCTCCCACGGAAAGGATGGCCACCATCGTGTCCTCCCGCGCGCCCCGGCCGATCCGGTCGCCGTGCCAGGCCACGCTGTCCCGGCCGTCGCGGTAGTAGCACAGCCCGGCCGTGGTGAACGGCTCGCCCAGCTCGTCGGCGTAGTGCGCGCACAGGGCCGCACGGGCCTCGTCCAGCACCGGGTGCGGCAGCGGGTCGTCCACACCGTAGAACGCCAGCAGCCGGGGTACGTCCACGACCTGGTCGTACATCTGGCGGCGCTCCGCCCGCCAGGGCACCTCGGTGGCCAGCTGTTCGAACAATGCGTCCGAACCGCACAGCCATCCGGGCAGCACGTCGATCCAGGCGCCGAACCCGAGCGACGTGCGGCGGATCCCGTCGAGGGGGCCGAGGCGCAGCTGGTCGGTCTGGTCGAAGAGAGAGCCCTGGAGGTGCGTGGTCATGAGTCCAGCGTACTCCTTATTCGAAAATGTGTTCCCCTTGAATGTCCGCGCGAGCCTTTCGATACATCTGTGTATCGGATACATTCACGTATCGAACGGAGGCGGGCCATTGGTGACCGAGGAGACCACGCGGCGCGTGACGAAGCGCCGGGTGCGCACCCGCGCGAACCTGCTCGACGCCGCGTTCGAGGTGTTCGCCGCCAAGGGCTTCGGGCGGGTCTCGATCGAGGAGGTCTGTGAGGCCGCCGGCTACAGCAGGGGCGCCTTCTACTCCAACTTCGACAGCCTGGACGGGCTGTTCTTCGCCCTCTACCGGCAGCGCGCCGACCTGATCGCCGAGCAGGTCTCCGGCGCCCTCGCCCTGGACGGCCCCGACCTCGACGTGCCCGCCGCCGTGGACCGCGTAACCGAGGTGCTGCTCCTCGACCTCGACTGGCTCCTGGTGAAGACGGACTTCCTGGTGCACGCGGCCCGCGATCCGAAGGTGGCCGAGACCCTCCTGGAGCACCGGGCCCGACTGCGCGGCGCGATCGCCGACCGACTCGCCCGCACCCGGGGCTTGGCCGAACCGCCCGCCGTGCTCGGCGACATCGACGGCGCGGCGCACGCCGTGGTCGCCGCCTACGACGGGGTCACCACCCAGCTCCTGCTGGACAAGGACGTCGAACATGCCCGCGTCTGGCTCAAGCAACTGCTCACCGCCCTGCTGACCGACGGCAGCGGCAGCCCTCAACGAGGCCACTGAGAAAGGGAACGGTCGCCATGGATGCGGACGTCATCGTCGTCGGAGCGGGCCTCGCGGGCCTGGTCGCCGCGCACGAACTCACCAGCAAGGGGCGGCGCGTCGCCCTGGTCGACCAGGAGAACGCCGCCAACCTCGGCGGCCAGGCGTTCTGGTCCTTCGGCGGGCTCTTCCTCGTCGACTCCCCTGAGCAGCGCCGCCTGGGCATCAAGGACTCCTTCGACCTGGCCTGGAGCGACTGGCAGGGCAGCGCGCGGTTCGACCGGGTGGCCGACGAGGACTCCTGGGCGGTGCGCTGGGCGCGCGCCTACGTCGAATGGGCGGCAGGGGAGAAGAGGGCCTGGCTGGACGGGCACGGCATCAAACTGCTGCCGACGGTCGGCTGGGCCGAGCGCGGCGACCTGCGTGCCGACGGGCACGGCAACTCCGTGCCCCGCTTCCATGTCACCTGGGGCACCGGCACCGGCGTGGTCGAGCCCTTCGTGGACTCCGCCAGGCAGGCCGCCCGCGACGGGCTGCTCACCTTCCACCACCGCCACCAGGTCGACGAGCTCGTCATCGAGGGCGGCGCCGCCCGCGGCGTGCGCGGCACGCTGCTCGCCGAGGACCGCTCGGCCCGAGGCGTCGCCTCCAACCGCGAGAGGGTCGGCGACTTCGAACTCACCGCCCAGGCCGTCGTCGTCACCACCGGCGGCATCGGCGCCAACCACGACATCGTGCGCCGCTACTGGCCCGAGCGCCTGGGCACCCCGCCCGCCGAGATGGTGACCGGCGTCCCCGCCTACGTCGACGGCCGCATGCTCGACATCAGCGCCGAGGCGGGCGTACGCCTGGTCAACCGCGACCGCATGTGGCACTACACCGAGGGCGTACGGAACTGGGACCCGATCTGGCCCGGCCACGGCATCCGCATCCTGCCCGGCCCGTCCTCGATGTGGTTCGACGCGCTCGGCCGCCGGCTGCCCGACCCGTGCCTGCCGGGCTACGACACCCTCAGCACCCTCGAACACCTGCGGACCACCGAGGACATCGCCGGCTACGACCACTCCTGGTTCGTCCTCACCCGGAAGATCATCGAGAAGGAGTTCGCGCTCTCCGGCTCCGAGCAGAACCCCGACATCACCGCCAAGGACCGGGCGGCCGTCCTCAAGAACCGCCTCGGCAAGGGCATCCCGGGCCCGGTCGACGCATTCGTGCGCAAGGGCGCCGACTTCGTGACCGCCCCCAACCTGGAGCAGCTGGTGGCGAAGATGAACGAGCTGACCGACAAGCCGCTCCTCGACGCGGCCGAGCTGCGCCGCCAGATCGAGGCCCGCGACCTGCAACTCGCCAACCCCTACAGCAAGGACGCCCAGATCCAGGGCATCCGCAACGCCCGCCGCTACATCGGCGACCGCCTCGGCCGCGTCGCCACCCCGCACCGCATCCTCGACCCCGCCGCCGGCCCCCTCGTCGGAGTCAAGCTGCACGTCCTGACCCGCAAGACCCTCGGCGGCATCCAGACCGACCTCGACTCCCGCGCCCTCGGCGCCGACGGCACCCCGATCGACGGCCTGTACGCGGCCGGCGAGGTCGCCGGCTTCGGCGGCGGCGGCGTGCACGGCTACAACGCCCTGGAGGGCACCTTCCTCGGCGGCTGCCTCTTCTCGGGCCGGGCGGCCGGGCGGGCGGCGGGCGTACAGACGGGCTGACCGGCACAGGCGTCGTGGGCGGTCGGTGCGGGCGGCCGACCGCCCACCTTTCTGTGAACAGCGCGTCGTCGCAGGGGGATTGACCCGCCCGCACTCCACTTGGTTGAGTGGCTCAGCCACTGAGCCACTGCACGTGAGGAGACAGCCGTGGAGGCACTGCCCCGCGAGACGATCGTGGACGTGCTCGAGGAGCGGTTGCGCGAGGACATCCTTGCCGGCCGGCATCCGGCGGGCAGCTATCTGCCACCGGAACGCCGGCTGGCCGACGGCTACGGCGTCACCCGCACCACCCTCAAACACGCCTTCGGCCGGCTGGTCCAGGCCGGACTCCTGGAGACCCGCCACGGCGTCGGCACCAAAGTCCTCGACTACGCCCGGCAGGGCGGCGCCGACCTGCTGCCGATGCTCGTCCGGCACGACCCGAAGTGGGTCCACGAGATCTTCGAGGTACGGCGCTCGATCGGCGCCCTGATCGCCGAGCGGGCCGCCGCGCGAGCCACCCGGGCCCAACACGCCGAACTGCGGCGCCTCTTGGAGGCCGTACGGGAGGCCGCCGACGCCGACGCCGTGCAGCTGGCCGACATCGAGGTGCACCGGGCCCTCGCCCGGGCGACCGGCAACCGCGTGTACGCGCTGCTGACCAACACCCTCTTCAAGGCCTACGTCCCCGTCCGAGCCGCCCTGCGCGGGCCCTTCACCGACGCCGAAGCCGCCCACCGGCGGCTCGTCCCGGTGGTGGACGCGGTGGTGTCGGGCGACGGCCGCCGGGCGCACGCCGCCGCCGACACCTATCTGCGGGACACCGAGCGGATCATGCTGGAGGGACTGGCATGAGGGGCACCCGGTTCACGGAGACCATGCTCGGCACGGTCCGGCTCGGCGCCACCGACCCCGTCCGCCGCATCCGCCTCGACCTGCGGGCCCGGGCCGAGGAGGTGCTGCGCCCGCACCGCACCGTCCGGGCCCGGATCGACGGCCGCGTCCGCGTCGCCGGACTGGCCGACGATCCGGGCGCCACCGGCGAGTTGGAGATCTCCCCGCTCGTCGGCCGCCGCATCCGCTACCGGCTCTCGTTCACCGCGCAGGGCCGCCGCCTCACCCTGGACGGCTGGAAGTCGGTGACCGCGCGGCACCCGGTGCGGTCGATGACGGTCCTGCCGTTCTCGCTGTACGAGGACGGCGCACAGGTGGGACAGGGCACCCTCCGCTTCCCCCTCGCGACCGGCCTCGCGCCCTTCCTGCTCAGTTTCCGCTTCCCCCGGCGGGAGGACTTCGCCGACCACCTCGCACCGCGCTGGGACGGCAGCCCCGGCCGCACCGAGGTCTGGTACACCACGCTGACCGACCCGGCCACCGGGACCGGCATCTGGCTGCACCACGAACTGGTCGCGCCCACCGACGGATCGGCGCCGGTGGCGCACGGCTGGGCGGCCGTCTTCCCACCGGAGGGCAAGGTCACCCACGCCCGCTTCGGCCCCGTTCCCTGGACCGGCCCCGCCCACGGGTTCGCGGCCGGTGACGTCGCGGCGGTCCCCGGGCGGCTGAGCGGCAGCGCCGGCGACCTCAGCTGGAACCTCTCCGAACAGCCCGTCGCGGAGCCCCTGTTCACCTTCCCCCGCTGGTCCTGGCGGCGCCCCCTGCTCCCCGCCGCCCACATGCTCCCGGCGGCCCGGGCCACCTACGACGGAACGTTCGCCGACCAGGACCGGACGCTCACCCTGCACGGCGCTCCCGGAGCCTCCGCCCGCATCCACGGCCACGGCAACGCCCGCCGCTGGGCCTGGCTGCACGCGGACCTCGGCGACGGCGGCGTGCTGGAAGTGGTCGCCGCCGTGTCGACCAGGCCCCTGCTGCGGCGGCTGCCCCCGCTGGTCTTCCTGCGCCTGAGGCACCGCGGCCGCACCTGGCCGCGCCGGGCGGAGCGCTCCGCGGTGGGCCTGCTCGGCATCGGACGCTTCCGCGCCGACATCGGTCTGCCCCGCTGGACGGTGACCGGCCGCACGCTGCTGCGCCGCGTCCGCGTCGACGTCACCCAGCCCGCCGAACGCACCCTCGCCCTGGACTACCGCGACCCGGACGGAGCCCCGGCGGTGTGCCGCAACAGCGAGAGCGCCGACGCGACGATCCTGCTGGAACGCTGGTGGGGGCGCTGGCGCACGGAGTCCGCCTGGACGCTGAGCGGGACCGCGCACGCCGAAGTGGGGGACCGGTGACGGCGCCCGGGCTGGTCGCCGCCCTGCTCGCCGACACCGGCGACGAAGCATGGCAGGCCCGTGTGCCCGGGCGGCTGGAGGCGTTCCTGTCCGCTCTGCCCGCGCCCGTGCGGACCGCGGTGCGCGCGGGTGCCGGCGTCGTGGACGCCTACGCCGTCCTGCACAGCGGACGTCGGCTGAGCGGCCTGACACCCGACGAGCGGCAGGCGGTCCTCGACTCGCTCGCCGCACGCCCCCGGCTCCTGCCGGCCCTCGACCTGCTGAAAATCCCCGTCCTGCTCGCCGCGGCCACCGAACGCACCCCGGCTGCACGGCCACGCGCCGCCACCGCCGACCCGCCCCTGGACTGCGTCCCGGCCGAGGAATGGCCGACCCGTGCCCGGGCCGACGCGGTCGTCGTGGGATCGGGCGCCGGTGGAGCGGTCGCCGCCCGCACCCTCGCTCGTGCCGGACTCGACGTGGTCGTCCTGGAAGAGGGGCAGCACCACACCACGGCGTCCTTCGGCGCCCGCGCACCACTGGAGCGCTTCACCGACCTGTACCGCGACGGCGGCGCGAGCGCGGCCCTGGGCGACCCGCCCCTCCTGCTGCCGGTCGGACGGGCCGTCGGCGGCACCACCGTCGTCAACTCCGGCACCTGCTACCGCACTCCGGACCACGTCGTCGACCGCTGGAGCAGCCGCCACGGCTTCCACCTCGCCGACGGACTCCCGGCCCGGCTCGACGAGATCGAACGCACCCTGCGCGTGGCCACCCAGCCCCTGGACGTCCTCGGCGCCAACGGTCTGCTGGCACTCGCCGGAGCCGAACGGCTCGGCTGGCGGGCCGGACCGCTGCGCCGCAACGCACCGGGCTGCAAGGGCTCCTGCCAGTGCGTGGTGGGCTGTCCCACCGGCGCGAAGCAGAGCGTCCAGCTCTCCGTGCTGCCCGACGCGTGCGCCGCGGGAGCGCGGATCGTCACCGGCGCCCGCGTGCTGCGCATCCTGCTCGACCGGGACGGCCCGGGCCCGCCACGGGCGGCGGGCGTCCGGGCGCGCCGGGCCGACGGCAGCGAACTGGAGATCCTCAGCCCCCTGGTCGTCACGGCCGCGGGCGCCCTGCAGACCCCACCGCTGCTGCGCCGCTCGGGCCTGGGCGGCCACCCGCGCCTGGGCCGCAACCTCAGCGTCCATCCCGCCACCAGCGTCGCGGGCCGCTTCGCCGAACCGGTCGACTCCTGGACGGGCGTTCTGCAGAGCGTGGGCATCGAGGAACTGCACGCCCGCGGCATCCTGATCGAGGCGACCGCGAGTCCGCCCGGCATGAGCAGCTTCGTGCTGCCCGGCCTGGGACGCTCCCTGCGCCGCGAACTGGAGACCGCCGACCGGCTCGCGGTCCTCGGCGCCATGATCGCCGACCGGCCGTCGGGCCGGGTGCACGGTCGCGACCGGACACTCGTGCGCTACCGCCTCGATCCCCGGGACGGCGCCCGGCTGATCACGGCCGTGCGCGCCATGGGCCGGATCCTCTTCGCGGCCGGCGCCCAGGAGGTCCTCACCGGAATCCCGCGCGCACCACGGGCCCGCACTCCCGCCCAGATGGACGCCCTGCTCGACACGGTCACCCCGCGCGATCTGCACCTGTCGGCCTTCCACCCCACCGGCACGGTCGCCGCCGGCGGTGATCCGCAGCGGGCCCCGGCCGACCCCGAGGGGCGGTTGCGGGGCGTGCGCGGCGTCCTCGTCGTGGACGCCTCCGTGCTGCCGGGCTGCCCGGAGGTGAACCCCCAGCTGAGCATCATGGCGGCCGCACTGGCCGTCACGGAGAACTACCTGGAACGGGAGGTGAGCACGCGGACCAGCACGGCGGCGTGACTGTGCTCGGGGTCCTTGGCGGAGGTCAGCAGCGTCACCGCCCCCTCCTCCGACAACTCCCGCACGTGATCGAGGAGTTCCGCGGCCTCAAGGGCCTCCAGCTCCGCCTCGTACCGGCTGCCGAACTCCTCGTAGGAGCCTTCGCCCGCGTGGTACCAGCGGCGCAGTTCGGTCGACGGCGTCAGGGCCTTGGGCCACTCGTCGATGTGCGCCGCGTCCTTGGACAGGCCGCGCGGCCACAACCGGTCGACCAGGACACGGACGCCGTCGTCCGGCTCGGGGGGTTCGTAGACACGGCGCAGACGAACGCTCACTTCGGCCTCTTTCTCCGTGGCGGTGGGTGATTTCGAGCGTAATCGGGGAGCGCGGGGTGACCCTGTGTGACTTGGCCGAATGGAGGAGGAAACCGGGCGGCCCGGCACCCAGGGCCTGTCGTCACATTCCCGCCTGGCCCGCCCTCCGGGCGGACGACGGGAATGTGACGACAGGCCCTAACCTGGGGCGGATTCGTCACTCGCCACCCCCCAAGGAGCGCATGTGAGCCAGACCCGCCGACAGGCCGTCAGACGTACCACCGTGACCACCCTGACGGTCCCCGTCGCCGTCGCGGCCCTGCTGGTCGGCGCCGGAACGGCGGTCGCCGACACCGCCGGCACCTCCGGCGTCGGCGACCCGTACTTCCCGCTCGCCGGCAACGGCGGCTACCACGTCGAGCACTACGACCTGACGCTCCGTTACGACACCGGAAGCCGCCACCTGGACGGCACGGCGGTCGTCACCGCCCGCGCCACCCAGCGCCTGACCCGCTTCGACCTGGACTTCAAGGGACTGAAGGTCACCGGTCTGACGGTCGACCGCGACGCCGCCCGCTTCCGTCGCGACGGCCAGGAACTCGTCGTCACCCCGCGCCGGACCCTCCACCCGGGCCAGGAGTTCCGCGTCAAGGTCACCTACAGCGGCGTCCCCAAGAAGGTCACCGACCCCGACGGTTCGGCGGACGGCTGGATCGCCACCGACGACGGCGCCTTCGTCGCCGGTGAGCCGCAGGGCGCCATGACCTGGTTCCCGGCGAACAACCACCCCAAGGACAAGTCGTCCTACGACATCACGATCACCGTCCCCAAGGGCCGCACCGCCGTCTCCAACGGAAGGCTGCTGAGCCGGCGCACCGCGCACGGGCGCACCACGTTCCACTGGCGCCAGACCGAACCCATGGCCGCCTACCTGGCCACCGCGACCGTCGGCAAGTTCAAGGTCGAGCAGTACACCACCCGCGACGGCCTGCACGTCTACAACGCCGTCGATCCGCGCGAGGCGGCCGCCGCCGCGCCCGTGCTGAAGCAACTTCCGGCCGTCCTGGAGTGGGAGAGCAAGCTCTTCGGGCCCTATCCGTTCCGCGACGCGGGCTCGATCGTCGACAAGGCGACCGTCGGCTACGCCCTGGAGACCCAGTCGCGTCCCCTGTACGACCAGGCACCCGACCTGGGCACGCTCGTCCACGAGAACGCCCACCAGTGGTTCGGCGACTCCGTCTCCCTGACCTCCTGGAAGGACATCTGGCTCAACGAGGGCTTCGCCACCTACGCCGGGTGGCTCTACAGCGAGCAGCACGGCGCCCCCACCGCGCAGAAGATCTTCGACAACCTCTACGCCCGCCCCGCGAGCGACAGCCTGTGGGCCTTCCCGCCCGGCGACCCCGGCAGCGGCAAGCACATCTTCGGCAACCCCGTCTACGCCCGCGGCGCCATGACCCTGCACGAACTGCGCAAGGCCGTCGGCGACCCGGTGTTCTTCCACATCCTGCGGGACTGGGCCGGGCGGCACCGGGGCGGCCACGGCACGACGGAGCAGTTCGTGAACCTCGCCCGACAGGAGTCCGGCAAGGACCTGAACAGCCTGTTCCAGACCTGGCTCTACGCGCCGGGCAAGCCGAACAAGGCCTAGTTCCTGACCAGTTCCTTACAAGTCTGCGCCAGGATGCGTTCATGATCACGCGCAGACACCATGTCGTCCTGCTCGCCGCATCCCTCCTGCTGACGGGATGCGGCGGCGGGGCCGTGGCCTCGCCGGGCCACCCCTCCGGCGCCGCCACGCCGGGGACGACATCCCCGGCCATGCCGGTCCCCGGCCCCTCCTCCGGGACGACCGCCGAGTCCGCCCCGAGCGGACTGCCCGGCCTGGGGCCCAAGACGCTGGCCGCGATACCCGCCGCGACCCGCCAGGCCGTCGTCATCACCGGCCGGGGCAGGAACTCCCCGCTGTCCACGCTCGTCCTGTACGAACGCACCGCCACCGGCTGGCAGGCCGGCGCCACCTGGCCCGCGCACAACGCCCTGCGCGGCTGGAGCGACCACCACCTGGCCGGTGACCTGCGCTCACCCATCGGCGTCTACGGCCTGACCGACGCGGGCGGCCTGCGGGCCGACCCCGGCACCCGGCTGCCGTACCACCACTCCTGGGGCTTCACCTCGCCCGGCACCGGCTTCGAGGGGGAGTCGCTCGCGGGCTCCTTCGACTACGTCGTCGCCATCAACTACAACCGTGAGCCCGGCACTTCGCCCCTCGACTGGACCCGTCCGCTCGGGGCGAAGCGCGGCGGCGGCGTATGGATCCACGTGGACCACGGCGGCCCCACCCACGGCTGCGTCAGTATCGCCGAACAGCACATGAAGGAGCTGCTGCGCGCCCTCGACCCCGGCCGCCACCCCGTCGTCGTGATGGGCGACGCGGACGCCCTCGCCCGCTGAGCGCCTAGGATTCCGCCGCGTGTGCGCACATGTGCTGGTCGCCGAGGACGACGAGATGCAGGCCGAACTGATACGCCGCTCCCTGCTGGCCGAGGGACACACGGCCACCGTCGTGCACGACGGTGCGGCGGCGCTGGACGCCGCCCGCCGGCTGAGGCCCGACCTCGTCGTCCTGGACCTGATGCTGCCCGTCGTCGACGGCTTCGGGGTGTGCCGGGTGCTGCGCGGCGCGGACCCCGACGGCGACGGCATCCCGGTGCTGATGCTGACCGCCCGCTCCGAGGAGGACGACGTCCTGCTGGGCCTGGAGCTGGGTGCGGACGACTACATGACCAAGCCCTACAGTCCGCGCGAGCTGATGGCCCGGATCCGCACGGTGCTGCGGCGCAGCGGGCGGACGGTGGGCGTGCGCGAGGATTCCGTGGTTCGCGCGGCCGGCCTCGCCGTCGACCCGGAGCGGCACGAGGTGCGCTGCGACGGCGAGCCCGTGGAGTGCACGCCGGCCGAGTTCCAGATCCTGCTGGCCATGGCCGGCGAGCCGGAACGGGTCTTCACCCGGCGGCAGTTGCTGCAGGCCACCCGCGGCTTCGACCGGTCCTCCACCGAGCGGGCCGTCGACGTGCACATCATGAACCTGCGCAAGAAGATAGAGGCCGACCCGCGCCGGCCGGTCCGGCTGCTGACGGTGTTCGGAGTGGGCTACAAGCTCAGCGGCGGCCGGCCGTGAAGCGCCGCATACCGCTGCGCAAACGCCTGCTGGTGCGGCTGCTGTTCGCCTCCGCCCTCATCGCGGTCTGCTCCGTGGCGGCCACGACCTGGCTGGCGGTGGAGACCACCACGCGCGCCCTGCGCGAGGAGCAGGGCCAGGATCTCGCCGACGACATGAAGATCCTGGCCGAGCTCAGCGGGTACGCCGCCACCCATCCCGACTGGAAGGGCGTGCAGTCCCTCGTCGACCGCCTCGCCACCCGGACGGGGCGGCGCATCGCCCTGACCACCACCGACCGCGCCCTCATCGCCGACTCGGCACGCAAGGGCACCGCCCTGCCGCTCGGTGCCGCCGCCACCGTCGACCCCCTGCACACCGACACCTACACCCAGTCCGGCGCACAGCTCAGGGGCGTCGACCCGCGCGCCGTGGGGCCGTACCGGCTCACGGCCGGCGAGCGCGCCGAACAGGACGCGCTGACCCGGAAACTCCGCCTCTGCTTCACCCGGTACGGCATCGACACGAAGATCGTGCACATTCCGAGCGGGCGGGCGGTGCTGCTCGATCCGGACGGCAAGGACGCTTCCCAGTCCCTGCCCGAGGAGTGCGGCTACGGCCTGAACACACCCGTCCGGACCGAGCGGAAGGCCCTGGACGCGTTGAGCGACGCCGCCCTCGCCTGCCTGCGCGAGAACGGCTGGGGCAAGGGCGCACGGCTGTACCTGTTCGTCAACCCGACCGGCAAGGACCCGCTGAGCCGCTACGTCATCGGAAAGTACGCCGGTACGGGCGACGTCAAGGACCTGAAGACCGTGCAGGCCTGTACCGACAACGCCCTGCGCGCCCAACTCGACCCGTACGTCGCCCCCGTGGCCGACCTGTACCTGGGCGGCGACGAGACGACCCCGCCCCGCTTCGACATGTCCCCGGCCAACAAGGCCAAGATCGTCGGTGTCGTCGGTCTGGTCCTCGCCGTCACCGTCGCGGTCACGGCCGTCGTCGCCACCCGGCTCGTCCGCCCGCTGAGGGCGCTCACGGCGGCCGCCCAGCAGCCCCCGGAGCTGCATGTACGGGTTCCGGTGACGACCCGGGACGAGACCGGCATCCTCGCGGAGGCCTTCAACGACCTCACCGAGCGCCGGGAACGACTGGAGGAGCAGCGCAAGGCGATGGTCAGCGACATCGCGCACGAACTGCGCAGCCCGCTCACCAACATCCGCGGCTGGCTGGAGGTCACCCGGGACGGCGTCGTCGACCCCGATCCCGCCCTGCTCGGCTCCCTGCACGAGGAGTCGCTGGTGCTCCAGCGCATCATCGACGATCTGCAGGACCTCGCCGCCGCCGACGCGGGCACTCTGCGCCTGCACCGGGAGCCGGTACGCGCCGAGGAACTCCTCGACCAGGTCGCCGCCGCGCACCGCGTCGCGGCCGGCGCCGCGGACGTCGAGGTGCGCACCGACGTGGAGGGCGATCCGTGGCTGGACGCCGACCCGGTGCGCATGCGGCAGGCGCTCGGCAACCTGGTCTCCAACGCCCTGCGGCACACCCCCGCGGGCGGCACGGTCACCGTGGCCGCCCGCCGTGACGGCGACGACGTCGTCTTCACCGTCACGGACACCGGCAGCGGCATCGCGGCCGACGATCTGCCGCATGTCTTCGAGCGGTTCTGGCGCGCGGAGAAGTCGCGCAGCAGACGCACCGGAGGCAGCGGCCTCGGGTTGCCGATCGTCCGCCACCTGGTCGCCGCGCACGGCGGAACGGCCACGGCGCAGAGCGAACCCGGCAGGGGAGCGGCGTTCACCCTCCGCCTGCCGGGAACCGAGACGCCCGGGCGCTGAGCACGCCCCCGGTCAGCCGTTGCGTGCGGCCGTGCGCCGACGCCTGCGCTGCAGGGCGCGTCGTTCGTTCTCGCCTGTGCCGCCCCACACACCCAGGATCTCCCCGTGATCCAGCGCCCATTCCAGGCACTGCTCCTGCACCGGGCAGCGGGCGCACACCGCCTTGGCCTGTGCTGTCTGCATCAACGCGGGGCCGGAGGTGCCGATCGGGAAGAACAGCTCGGGGTCCTCGTTGCGGCACGCGGCCTGGTCTCGCCAGTAGTCCATGAAAAAGTCACCTGCGATCGAGTCGTACGTGCCCTCGCGAATGGCTTACTCGTTTTCGGGTCACCTGTCGATGCGCATGTGAAACAAAGGAAGTTGTACGGAATCGGTGTTCATTCCTCGCGGATGCCCCACGGCGAGCCGTACGCCGTCAGCAGATCCAGGAACGGGCGGGCCGGAAACGCCTCCGGACCGAGGACGCCGGAGCCCGACCAGGCGCCGTCGGCGAGGAGTTCGAGGGCGACGACCGGGTTCACGGCGGTCTGCCAGACGACGGCCTGGCTGCCGTACTCCTTCATGGACCACTGGTTGTCGACCACGTGGTAGATGTACACCTCGCGGGGCGCCCCGTTCTTCGTGCCCCGGACCCAGGTGCCGGCGCAAGTCTTGCCGTGCATCCGCTCGCCGAGCGTCGCCGGGTCGGGCAGGCAGGCGGCGACGACGTCCCGGGGTGAGACGGCCACCGGTCCGGCCGGGCCCGGCACGGTCACCGGCGCGGTGCTGTCCAGGCCCAGCAGGTGCAGCGTCCTGAGCGTGTCGATGAACTCCTTGCCCAGGCCGTACTTGAAGGTCACGCGGCCGGCGTCGACCCACCGCGGGACGAGCAGCACCTCCTCGTGCTCCACGTTCACGCACTCGACGGGACCGATGCCCTCGGGGAAGTCGAAGACCTCCGGCTCGCTGAACGGCTCCGTGGTGAACCAGCCGCGCCCGGCCTCGTATACCACCGGCGGGTTGAGGCACTCCTCGATCGTGGTCCAGATGCTGAAGGACGGGGCGAAGTCGTAGCCGTCGACGGTGAGGTTCGCGCCGTCGCGCACGCCGATCTCCTCGATCTCGTCGAACAGCTCGTCGGCGGCGTACCGCGCGAAGACGTCCGACAGACCGGGCTCCACG
Organism: Streptomyces sp. C1-1; assembly: GCF_050214755.1. Taxonomy (NCBI): domain Bacteria; kingdom Bacillati; phylum Actinomycetota; class Actinomycetes; order Kitasatosporales; family Streptomycetaceae; genus Streptomyces; species Streptomyces sp. C1-1. Next base: position 9,313,002 of record NZ_CP189826.1, read on the forward strand.
CCCATGCCGACGAGGGCCAGCGCGCCGGCCTTCTCCCACTCCCCGGCCCGCGCGAACTGGTCGTCGCCGAGCTTGACCCCGCACTCGGTGTACGGGCGCTCGGGATGCGGGTGCGACAGCGACATCGCCATGTCGACATAGGTGGCGTCGGCGGCGCGGGCCGCCCGGAACAGCGGCATCACGAAACGCGGGTCGGTGGCGTTGAGCAGCACGTCACAGGCGTGCCGGCGCAGCAGTTCCGTCACCGCCGTCTCGTCGCTCGCGTCCACCTGCGCCGCGCCGAACCGGTCGTCGCCGACCGCGGCCACGGCCGCCTCGGCGCGTGCCGGATCGTAGTCGGCCACGACCATCGCGTCGAAGAACCGGCGGCGGGCCGCGATCCGGGTGATGGCGGTGCCGACGCCACCGGCGCCCACGAGCAGTACACGCATGACAAGCACTCCCTGTCGATCGGGGTCGAAGAAGGAGGGGCCCCGCCGCAGATACAACGCCCGGCGCTCCCGTAAGGTCAATGGCGTTGGCATAAGAGCGGAGAGGGGAGCGGCGATGCCCAAGGCCGTGGTGCCCGAGGAGAAGCGGCGCAGGCGCCGGCCCACCAAGAGCGGCACCGTGCTGTCCGAGCGGCTGATCGTGGAGACGGCGCTGCGGATGCTGCGCGAACACGGCAGCGCGGGCCTGACCGCCCGCCGCCTGGGCCTGGCCCTGGACGCCGACCCGAGCACGCTCTACCGCTACTTCCGCGGCATGGACGACCTCACGCTCGCCATCGGCGACGCCCTCATCGGGCAGGCCCTCGACGGCTGGCGGCCGACGGGAGGGTGGCGGGCGGACCTGCGCGCCGTCGGCCTGCGCATCCACGCCGCCTATGTCGCCCATCCGCAGGCGGCCGTGCTGACCACGAGCCGGGTCACCGGCCGGGCCAACGAACTGGCCGCCGACGAGACCGTCCTGGACATCCTGCGCACCGCGGGCTTCCCGCTCGCCGACACCGTGCGCATCTATCACGCCTTCATCGACCAGACCCTGGCCTTCGCCGCCCTCGACGCCGCCTCCCTGACCCTGCCGAGCGCCGCGCTGCGTGCCGACGAGGACATGTGGCGCTCCACCTACGCCCGCCTGCCCGCCGCGACCCATCCGCGCATCGCCGAGGCCGCCCCGCTGCTGAGCGCACGGATGGTCGACAGCGCCTATCCGACGGCGCTGGAGATGCTGCTGGACAGTGCCGCCGCGCGGCTGGAGGCGCTGGGGGACGGCCTCACGCGCGCAGTGCCTCCGCGGCCGCGCGGGTGACCGCCTCGGCCACCGTCGCGAGGGCGGGGGAGTCGAGTTTCCACTGCTGCCAGTACAGGGGGACGTCGAGCCAGCGTCCCGGCGCGAAGTCGACCAGGCGGCCGGCCCGCAGCAGCGGCTCGGCCTGCACCTCGGGCACCAGGCCCCAGCCCAGGCCCGCCGCCACCGACTGCGCGAACCCCTCGGAGGTGGGCACCAAGTGCCGTACCCGGCTCGCGCCCCCGGTGCCGTGCCGCAGCCGGCGGACGAAGGCGTCCTGCAGGTCGTCGCTGCGGTCGAAGGCCACCGTGGGCGCGGCGGCCAGTACGTCCCGCAGCGGCCCGTCGAGGTGCTCCCGGGCGAAGTCCGGGTTGGCCACCGGCAGGTAGCGCATCCGGCCCAGGGCCTGCACCGAGCATCCCGTGACGACCTCCGGCGACGAGGTCACCGCCGCCATCACCAGGCCCTCCCGCAGCAGGGACGCGGTGCGCGTCTCGTCCTCGCGGCGCAGCTCGAAGCAGAGCCGCGGCTCGTGCCGTACCCGGGTGAGCGCCGGCAGCAGCCAGGTGGCCAGCGAGTCGGCGTTCACGGCGATCGACACCCGGGTCGGCTCACCCGCCCCGCTCATCCCCAGCTCGGCCCGGGCGTCCCGCTCCAGCCGGGCGAGCTGCCGGGCGAACCGCACGACGACCTCGCCCGACTCCGTCGGCCGCACCGGTTTCGTGCGCATCAGCAGTACTCGTCCGGTGCGCTGCTCCAGCGCCTTGACCCGCTGGCTGACCGCCGACGGCGTCACGTGCAGCGCGGAGGCGGCCGCATCGAAGGTGCCCTCGTCCACCACCGCCAGCAGCGTGCGCACCTGGTCGAGCGGAAGCTCGGTCAGCTCCGTCTTCATATCCGCTAATGATACGTAAGAATCTTTAGCTGTACGCCGGGAGATCGCTTCCCTAGCGTCGATGTCATGACCAACGCCCTGACCGCCGCGGCCGCAGGATTCGGTACCGGCCTCTCGCTCATCGTCGCCATCGGCGCCCAGAACGCCTTCGTCCTCAGGCAGGGCATCCGCCGTGACGCCGTCCTCGCCGTGGTGGGCATCTGCGCGCTGTCCGACGCCGTTCTCATCGCCCTGGGCGTCGGGGGTGTCGGCGCCGTCGGGGTGGCGTACCCGCAGGCGCTGACGGCGGTCGGCTGGATCGGCGGCGCCTTCCTGCTCTGCTACGGCGCCCTGGCCGCCCGGCGGGTGTTCAGGCCGCAGGGCGCCCTGCGGACGGAGGGTGAGGCGACGGGCTCCCGCAGGCGGGCCGTGCTCACCTGTCTGGCGCTGACCTGGCTCAACCCACACGTCTACCTCGACACGGTGTTCCTGCTCGGCTCGATCGCCGCCCACCGTGGCGCGCTGCGCTGGACCTTCGGCCTCGGCGCCGTCCTCGCCAGCCTGTGCTGGTTCGCGGCGCTCGGCTTCGGCGGGCGGCTGCTCGGACGCGTGCTGGCCAGGCCGTCGGCCTGGCGGGTCCTGGACGGTCTCGTCGCCGCGACGATGATCGGCATCGGCGGCATGCTCCTCGTCAGGGCCTGACCGCCCTCCCGCCGAGACTGTCCGCCCGCCGAGACCGTCCGCCCGCTGAGACCGTGTGTCCCGAACTCCCGTCCGGTGCTGCGATAGTGAACCCTGCACCCGATAGATGTAGCGAGCAACCAGGAAGCCCGTGGACACCAGCGAGAGCAGCACCGAACCGCAGACGCCGGACCCCGTCGCGACCGACCCGCCCCGGCGCGGCTGGCGCCGCTGGGCCATGGACACCCGCCCGCTGCGCATCCCGGCCTACCGCAGGCTCTGGTCCTCCACGATCGTCACCGCGGTGGGCAGCCAGCTCACCGCGGTCGCCGTGCCGAAGCAGATCTACGACATCACCGGATCCTCGGCGTGGGTCGGCGCCGCGAGTCTCGCCGGTCTGCTCCCGCTGATCGTGTTCGCGCTGTGGGGCGGCGCCGTCGCCGACAGCATGGACCGCCGCAAGCTGCTGCTGATCACCAACACCGGTATCGCGGTCACCTCGCTGCTGTTCTGGCTCCAGGCCGTCACCGGGCTCGAGTCGGTGGCCGTGCTGATGGTGCTGCTGGCGATGCAGCAGGCCTTCTGGGGACTCAACGCGCCCGCCCGCAACGCCTCCATCGCCCGTCTCGTGCCCGAGGGCCAGCTGCCCGCCGCCAACGCCCTGGGCTCGACCGTCATGCAGACCGGCCAGGTCGTCGGCCCCCTCCTCGCCGGCGCCCTGATTCCCGTCATCGGCCTGCCGGAGCTGTACCTGATCGACGCGCTCGCGCTGTGCGTCACCGTGTGGGCGGTCTACAGGCTGCCGTCGCTGCCGCCGCTCGCGGGCGCCACGGCCCGGCGGGCCGGCGTGCGCGAGATCGCCGAGGGCTTCCGCTACATCTCCATGCACAAGGTGCTGCTGCTGTCCTTCCTCGCCGACATCATCGCGATGGTCTTCGGCATGCCCCGCGCCCTGTTCCCGCAGCTGGCCGCCGAGACCCACGGCTCCTACGGCGAAGGACTCGCCCTCGGCCTGCTGTTCGCGTCTATCCCCATCGGCGCCGTGCTCGGCGGCCTGTTCTCCGGCACCTTCTCCCGGGCCCGCCGGCACGGCGTGATGGTCATCGGCGCGGTCATCGCCTGGGGCCTGGCGATCACCGGCTTCGGACTGAGCGGCAACCTGTGGGTCGCGGCCGCCTGTCTCGCCGTGGCCGGCGTCGCCGACATGGTCTCGATGGTCTTCCGCGGTGCGATCCTGCTGTCCGCCGCCACCGACGAGATGCGCGGCCGTATGCAGGGCGTCTTCACGGTCGTCGTCGCGGGCGGTCCGCGGCTGGCCGACGTCCTGCACGGCACCGCGGGATCGGCCTTCGGCCCGCGCGCGGCCGTGGCGGGCGGCGGTCTGCTGGTCGTCGTGGTGATGCTGGCCCTGGCCGCCGCGGTGCCGGCGCTGCGCCGCTACCGGGTCTGAGGCGCTACAGGGCGCGCCGCCGCTGGGCGGTGTACTGCTCCATGAGCTTGCCCCGCGTCATCTCCAGCCGGTGCGCGAGGATCTCGGCCACGCTGCGCACCAGCACGATCCCCAGCTGCGGATCCTCCTCGCACAGCCGCAGCACCTGCGCCGCGTCGAACTCGTAGGCGCGCACCGGGCTGAACGCCTCGGCGCCGAAGTCCCACTCGTGCGGCGGGAACAGCCAGGACCAGCCGAGCAGATCGCCGGAGCCCAGACTCGCCACGGTCACCCGCTGCAGGGAGTTGACCCGCTGGTCGAGCGAGACCGCGCCCGAGCGGATGACCCAGAACCGGTCGGCCCGGCCCCCGGCCTCGAAGATCCGGGTGTCCTCCGGGAAGGAGACCTCCCTGGCGAGTGTCATCAGGCGCTGGCGTTGCGGCGGGGGAAGGGCGTTCAGCAGTTTGATGGCTTTGGTCATGGCGCGGGGCTCCTCGCCGGCGGGGGTCCGGTGTCTGCCTAAGCCCATTTCAGCCGCTGCAGGCGGCGAGAGCACCTCGGCGGACGGCGGCTTTCTTCCCCGATCGGCCCGAGGGCATGAAAAAGCCCTGGCTGGACGGGGGAGGCCAGCCAGGGCCGTAAGCGGTGATGTCGGAGGACGGTACGATCCACTCCGTCACCACGTATGAATGAACGATAAACCATTCAAGTGGGTTTGGCGTAGCGGAAACCGGGTCGAGTGACCTGTTTCACTCGGTGGGTTCCGCGTCGGCCACCACCACCTGTACTCGCCGGTGGTGGTCGACCAGGGCTTCCAGTACGGGTGCTCGGTGGTGATCAGCCGTCATGCGCACCGGGTTCCCTCGGCCGCGGGCGTTATCGGCGGGCCGGCCGGGACAGCGGGCCGGTCAGCTCCGCTCGCCGTGCTTCCCCGGGGTCAGGACCTCGTCCAGCACCCGCACCACCGCCTCGTACGCCAGCGCCCGCACCACGGCGTCGCGAGCCGGGTCGGGGTCGGCGGCCCCGAGGTCCTCCCGCCGGTCCCGCCAGGCCCGCTCCTCCTGCTGCGCGCAGGCCCGGGCGCGCTGGAGTCGGCGCAGCAGTTCGTCTGAGTCCACGACATCGGTCATTCGATCCCTGTACCCCTCTCGCGCCGCGCCATGGCCCGGATCGAGGTCCCGGCCGAGAGGTTTGGCAGGGCTTATGCAGGTGAGCCGAGAGAAGAGACCCTTGCCACGCAGCGCGAGAAGACCTTCCGTGACAGGGCGCGCACCCGCTGCGCCGAACGCGGGGCGGCGGGGACGGGCCGTGCCTTTCACCGATCCAGGAGTCAGATCCACCAGCCCACAGGGAGCCAGGCGATGTGCGAGAGGCGCACGACCGAATCAGCCTACGAATCGTCGGGTGCTCAGGGCTCGGGGCCGACGCGGCTGTGCAGGCCGGCCGAGGCGCGCCGGGCCGTGGAGCGGGCGGTGGCCGAGCGCTGCCGTATGACGCACACCTCGTGCGATCCGCAGGCCCTCGGCGACGCCGTGCTGGTCGCCTCGGAACTGACGTCCAACGCGATCCTGCACGGCGGCGGGGTCACGGACTTCCACGTCGACGTCGCCGGACCCTGTCTGTGCGTGTCGGTGAGCGACCGTAGCGACGAGGTACCGGTGGCCAGGCCCGCGGTCGACGCCCACGGGCGGTACCGGGTGGGCGGCCGCGGCTGGCCCATCGTGTGCCGGCTCGCCCGTGACGTGCGCGTGTCCGAGCTGCCGGCCGGCGGCAAGTGCATCACCGCCGTGGTCCCGCTGACCTGAGCGGAACCCCCGGTCACATTTATTTCGAGGAGCGGAGTTTGTTCCTCCGAGGGCAGGGCAGACGGAGGTTCGTGCTTCGGACCGGAGGCGCCCTGCGGGAGCGGTATGACCGCCCCGGGCCCTCCCATCGGTCCGGGTGGCGACCGACCCCGCGGTAAGTCCCTGAAACCCCTCGTTCAGGAGCCAATCCGCATGCTCATCGACACGTCGGCCAGCCGTCCCGTCACGCAGACCCCCCAGAGCGCCGCCGCGCGGCGCCACGACGACGCCCCCGACACGGCGGAGCTCTTCGCCCGCCTGGCCGTCCTGGAAGACGGCCCCGAGCGGGAGGCCGTGCGCGACGAACTCGTCACCGCCTGGCTCCCCATGGCCCACCGCATCGCCGGCCGCTTCCGCGACCGTGGCGAGTCGGTGGAGGACCTGCGCCAGGTCGCGGCCCTCGGCCTCGTCAAGGCCATCGACCGGTTCGACCCGGAGCGCGGGGCCTTCGAGAGTTACGCCGTGCCCACCATCACCGGTGAGGTCAAGCGGCACTTCCGGGACCGGATGTGGGCGCTGCGCGTGCCCCGCCGCGTCCAGGAACTGCGCAACAAGGTTCGCGTGGCCCGCCGCGAACTCACCCAGACGCCGGGCAGCCCCGAACCCACCGTCGCGGCCCTCGCCGCCCACACCGGGCTCACCGAGGACGAGGTCCAGTGCGGCCTGGAAGCCCTCGAAAGCTTCAGCACCCTGTCCCTGGACGCCGAACTCTCCGGCGACGACGACGGCTACAGCCTCGCGGACACTTTGGGCGCGCCCGACGCGTCGTACGACGTCGTGATCGACCGCGAGTCCGCCAAGGAGGGCCTGCGTCGCCTGCCCGAGCGCGAGCGCGCCATCCTCTACATGCGCTTCTTCGAGGACATGACACAAAGTCGGATCGCCGACCAGCTCGGCATCTCCCAGATGCACGTCTCCCGCCTCATCAGCCGGAGCTGCGCCCGGGTACGCGCCGAAGCCATGGGCCACAGCGGCCGCAAGGGCGGCGGAAGCGGGTGGAGCGCGGCCTGAGCCCATCGGAACCGAGAAGGAGCGAGAGCGATGCTGATCCCTCATCCCGCCCTTTTGCGCAAACTCGTGGAGGAGTACGAGGCCCTGCTGGCCGAGGAGGCCGAGACGGGCACCGGCTGGTCGAGTCCACGCGCGCAGGACCTGGCCTACACCCTGTGCGTGACGACGGGCACGCGTGACGTCAGACGGGCCCTGGAGACCGCCCACCGTCTTCTGGCGGCCGAGTCCATGGCACCTCGCCACCGGCCGACCGCCGCCCCCATGGCCGAGTGACCGCGACCCCCGCCCGACGGGGCGGGGAGGGCAGCAGGCGGCAGCCGCGCCCGTGGCGCGTCCCACACGCACACGGGCGCGGCTGCCGCCTTGTGCGGCGACACCTTCGGGGCGAGTGGATTCGGGGCGAGTGGATCCGCGCCCCGCACACGCGGGTCCCGAAGTGCTGGGCGTGCTCGCCCCGCGGCGGGGCATCCGGACGAACGGGAGGTGCACATGAACGCGAGTGCCATGGCGCGCTCCGGCCGCATCGAGGCCGAGCGGACGGCGCGGGGTTCGATGACGGAGGGCGCCGCACGGGCGGGGCTCACCGCGCGAGGAGTGATCTATCTGCTGGTCGGGGTGATCGCCCTGCAGATCGCCTTCGGCGACACACGCCGGCAGGCCGACCGCGGCGGAGCGGTCGCCGAACTGGCCCGCCAGCCGTTCGGCAAGTTCCTGCTGTGGGCGCTGGGTCTCGGGCTCGTCGGAATGGCCCTGTGGAGGCTGTCCGAAGCGGTCTTCGGAGCGGCGGGGGCCGACGGACGCAAGGCGCACAAGCGACTGCTCGCGCTGGGCCGCTGTGTCTTCTACTCGTTCGTCGCCTACTCCGTGCTGTCCTTCGCGGCCGGCCCGCACGGCAGCGGCAGCGGTTCCAGCGACGCCCGGTCCCGCGACATCACCGCGCGCATCATGCACTGGCCCGGCGGCCAGTGGCTCGTCGGCGTGGCCGGAGCCGGCGTCGTGGTGGCCGGCATATGGGTGGGCGTGCGCGCCATCCGGCGGGACTACCGGCGCAAGCTCAAGCAGGCCCGGATGCCCCGGTGGGCGAGCCGGCTGGTCGACATCACCGGTGTGGCCGGCGGCACCGCGCGCGGACTCGTCTTCGCCGTCGCCGGAGGCTTCGCCGTGCGCGCGGCCGTCGACTACCGGCCGGACCGGGCCAAGGGACTCGACGACACCCTGCGTTCCTTCGCCCACACCCCGCTGGGGCCGTGGCTGCTGGTCTGCGTCGCGGCGGGTTTCGTCCTCTTCGGAGTCTTCTCGTTCGCACTCGCCCGCTGGCGGCGGGTCTGACCCGCGCGATGCGGGGCACACGCACGAGATGAACGAATCCGAGTTCTCACCCGAGCACCGGCCCGTCGACATGTACCTCGGACTCCTGCGCAACCGGATGGACACGGACGACTACCGGCAGTTGCTCGACCTGGTCGAACCCGTCCTGCGGGCCATCGACCAGGAGCAGCTGCCCGCGCTGGACTTCGCGCTCGACGGCGAGCAGGCCGACGGCATGCCCCAGGAGGTCCGCGACGAGGCCGCCCTGGTCATCGCCGCGGCCGTCACCGGCAGGCTGGACAACGAGGTCGTCGAGATCCAGCTGGAGGAGACCGGCCCGGTCCGGGTGGTCACCGACGCGGACACCGCCTCGGACCCGGTACGGCTCGGCGAGATAGCCGACTTCATCCGGGAACGGCACCGTCAGAACGAGGAACTGCGCGGCATCGCCGAGGTCAGCGGTCTGCCCACCGACTTCTGACCGCGCTTCACCGCTTCGGCGCCGCCACGGGCACCTTCAGCGGCCGGGCCAGGCCCACCACGGCCTCGTCCAGCCGCTGAAGGTGCCTGAGCACCCGGTCGGTGATCCGCCCGTACCGGGAGACGCCCGGCAGCTCGGACTCCAGCAGGGACGCGATGCTCGCGCCCGTCTCGACCTGTGCCGAGGCCCTCTCGTCCGCGGCGCGCGCGGCGATCGCCGCGATGTTGTCCAGAATGCGCTGCCCGGCCCGGCGCAGCCGCGGGTCCGCCGCGATGGAGGGATGCGTGGGCAGCAGTTCGGCCATCGCGGCCAGGGAACGCGCGTGATACGCGCAGGTCTCCAGCAGGGCGACGACGTACCGGGCGGTGTTGCGGCGGGTCCGCAGCGGCGTGACCGGGTGCGTGAGCGGCTGGGTGGCGGCCCGCAGGTCGGCCAGCGCCTGGTCCAGATCCCGTGCCCGGTCCAGCAGATCGTCCGGCGGCCCGCCGCTGAGCTGGTCGATTGCCGCCTCCGTGACCTCGGCGAGCCGGTCCAGCACGGTGCCCAGCAGGTCGTTGGTACGGCGGTCGGTGTGCACCGGCAGCACGAACGCGGCGGCGATGATCCCGCAGGCCGCCCCGAGTGCCGTCTCCTCCACCCGCAGCACCAGCACCGACAGGCTGTAGGTGTGCAGCAGCGTGTAGAGCACGCCGAGGGCCGCCGTGACGAAGAACGACATCAGCGTGTACGACAGCGGTGCCGTGTAGAACATCGCGAACACGCACAGCAGCACCAGCGCGAACGCCGTCCAGGTGTGATGGCCCACCAGGCCGGCCAGGAGCAGCCCGGCCACGACGCCGAGCACCGTGCCCAGCAGCCGCCGGTAGCCCTTGACCAGGATCTCGCCCGTCGAGGCGGTGTTGATGAACACGATCCAGCAGGTCAGCACCGCCCAGTACCAGCGCTGGCTGGACAGGAACTCGCCGCCCACGATGGCCAGGGACGAGCCCACCGCGACCTGCACGGCGGCACGTGTGGTGGGCCGCTGCCACCCCGTGGCAGGGGCTTCGGCGGCCTCCTCGCCGCCGTCGATCGCCGCGTCCTCGGCGTCCAGTTCCTCGCGCGAGCGCGCCGTCGACGGGGAGTCGTCCGCCTCGTCCCGGGCCCCGCCGAGCGCGATCCGCAGCCCCAGCACCGCCCGGGCCGCCTCACCGACGCCCCGGAAGACGTCTTGGACGGCGGATGAGGCCTTCGGCAGGTTCTCCTCGTCCCGGTAGCCCAGCAGCCGGTTGCGCACCTGCGCCAGACCGGTCCCGGTGTCGGCCGATACCGGACGCAGCACCAGCATGCGCAGCGCCTCGAGGTCCCGGCGCAGTGTGGTGGTCGACTCCTCCCGCACCGGCAGCAGGCCGCCCTCCGGGGCCGGCGCGCCCGGCAGGTGCAGGGTGAGGGTGTCCGCCCGCTCGGCGCTGCGCGCGGTCAGCAGCAGCAGGCCCAGGCGCTCGGCGGCGATCTCGGCGTCCGCGATGCGGCGCTGCACCAGCCGGGCCACGGCCTCGTCGTCGGTGCCGTCCTCGAGCCGGCCCTGGATCATCATGGCCGTCTCGTGCAGCCGCGCGGTCCCGTCACGGACGTCCGCGAGGGCCCCGTCGATCTCCTCCGGACCGGCGTCGAGCAGCTCCAGCTGCGCGGTCACCAGCTGTGCCAGCCGGGCCCGGAAGGCCTCGCGCAGCCGGGCCAGGATGCCCGCCGGCGTCTCGGGCACGAGTACGAAACGCACCAGGGCACTGCTCGCGAACGCCACCGCGACCACCCCGTACAGCTGCGGCAGGGCCGAGACGGTGGCGCCGACGAACAGGGACATGAAGTAGACCTGGAAGCCGATCAGCCCGAGCGCGGTGCCGCGGTCGCCGAAGCGGCGGGCGTAGACGGCGCAGAAGATCAGCGCGACGAAGACGACGTCACCGCCCACGCGGGAGTTCAGGACCGCCGCCAGCGTCAGTGAGGCCAGGGCCACCGGAAGGCCGAGTGCCAGCGTCACGGCCTGCCGCGACCGCTGCTTCTCCCGGATGGCGAAGGTGGAGACCATCGCCGCGATGGCACCGGCCACCAGATGGCGTACGTCGGTTCCCACCAGGCCGAGCACGGCGAGCGTGAGGGCGATGGCCCCGACCGTCCGCAGGCCCGCGGCAAGGCGCAGCAGGCCCGGGTCGTTGGCAGCGACGAGATCGCGCAGACGCGCCCGGACCGACCCCACCGCTGCCCTCACGCCGCCGTACTCACTCCCGCTTCACCTCAAGATCCGTATCCAGCATGACACGGCCCGCCGGGAAGGCCGGCACCCGCCCTCACTTCTGCTCGGGACGCGAACCCTCGATCTGGGCCCGTACCTGCTCCGGACTCAGGTAGGCGTCGGTGTACTCGAAGTCCTTGAGCTTGGCGGGCCTGCGGGCCTGGAAGCCGGTACGGACGAAGTCGTCGCCCGCGATGGCGTTGAGCGTCCAGTTCGTCGCCACGCGGACCTTCGCCACGTTGGTGCGCAGCGCCGCCCAGTGGTAGCCGCGGGCCGCGAACTGGGCGGGCAGACCGTGCAGTTCGATGCCGAGCGGCTTGGCGACGGCGTCCGTGCCGCCGAGGTCGACGACCAGGCCGAGGTCCTTGTGGTGGTACGGCTGCATCGGCCGGCCCCGCAGCGTGGCGATGATGTTGTCGGCGACCTGCGGGCCCTGCCGCATGGCGTGCTGGGCGGTGGGCGGGCAGATCGCGTCGTCGCCCTGGGCCAGGTCGGGCACCGCGGCGGAGTCGCCGAGCGCGAACACCCCGTCCTCGCCCGGCAGCGACATCTCCGCGGTCACCGCGAGCCGCCCGCGAATCGTTTCCGCGCCGAGCGTGCCGATGAGCGGGCTGGCGACGACGCCGGCGGTCCAGATCAGGGTCCGCGTCGGCACCACCCGGCCGTCGGTGAAGGTGACCTCCTCCGGGCCCGCCTTCTCGACGGAGACACCCAGGGACACGTCGATGCCCCGCCGCGCCAGGATCTTCTGGGCGCTGCGGCCCAGCTTGTCGCCCAGCTCGGGCATCAGCTTGGGCGCGATGTCGATCAGGTGCCACTTGATCAGTGCCGGGTCGATGCGCGGGTAGCGCTTGACGGCGGCGTGCGTGAGCTTCTGCAGACAGGCCGCGGTCTCGGTGCCGGCGTATCCGCCGCCGACGACCACGAACTGCAGCCGGGCGGCGCGCTCGGCCGGGTCCTGGCTGGCGTCGGCCAGGTCCAGCTGCGAGATGACGTGGTCGCGGATGTAGGCGGCCTCGGCGAGGGTCTTCATGCCGAAGGCGTTGTCGGTCAGCCCCGGGATGTCGAAGGTGCGGGTGATGCTGCCGGGCGCCAGCACGATGTAGTCGTAGGGCTCGTTGACGATCTGGTCGGTGATGGTGCGGATGACGCACACCTTCGCCTTCAGGTCGACGCCGATCGCGCCGCCCGGGATGATCCGGGTGCGGTACCGCTTGCTGCGGCGCAGGGAGACGGCGATCGACTGGGGCGTCAGCACCCCGGAGGCGACCTGGGGCAGCAGGGGCAGATACAGCTGGTAGGCGAAGGGCGTCACCAGGGTGACGTCGGCCTCGTCGGGCGCGAGCTTCCGCTCCAGACGGCGCACGCACTCCACGCCGGCGAAACCTGCGCCGACCACCAGGATCCTGGGTCGTGTCACGGTTCTTCATCCCTCTCTGCGGCTCCAGGCGGTCACTTCCAACGCCCTTCGCCTGCCCTGGATCTCTGCTTGCACCACATCGATCCCACCGTGCCTTGAGCCGTACCGCCAGCCGGGCGCGGCAGGCAGACGAACGCGTCGGGACAACCCTGCCCCCGCGGGGGCGGAAACGCACCGGGTGAAAGGTGAAGGAAATGACCGGACCGTGCCGAAGGGAGATGACCGGACCGTGCCGAAGGGAGATGACCGGACCGCGCCTAGACGAAGCCCTCCGTGGTGTGGCACAGCAGCAGGCACACGTCGTCGTCGCGCTCGGAGTCGACGAGCAGGGGGTCGAGGATGCGGTCGGCCGAGCCGTCCAGGTCCCGCTCGAGCTCGTCCGGCCGGAAACCGCCGAGCGACGTCGCCAGGCGCGCTATCCCGGGATCGATCCCCGCGGCCCGCCGTTCGACCAGCCCGTCCGTGTACAGGGCCAGCGTCGACCCGGGCGGGAGGTCCACCGTGTGGTCGTCGATCCGCTGCTGCAGCGGGATGCCCAGCATGGCGCCCGGTTTGGCGTCCAGCGTGTGCACCTGCCCGTCGGGGGTGCGCAGCAGCGGCGGCGGGTGACCTGCGGCGGCCCAGGTGAGAGTGGGCCGGCCGGGCTGGAAACGGGCGATGACGGCGGTGGCGTACAGGTCGGGCTGGAGGTGGTGCAGGAACGTGTGCAGCCGGGTCAGCAGGGTGCCGGGGCTGCCGCCGTCCACGGCGTACGCCCGCAGGGCGGTGCGCAGTTGGCTCATCATCACGGCCGCGTGCAGCCCGTGCCCGGTGACGTCGCCTATGACGGCGATCAGGGAGCCGTCGGGCTGAGGGAAGGCGTCGTACCAGTCGCCGCCGATGTTCAGCCCGTGGGTGGCGGGCAGATAGCGGGCGGCCAGGTGGAGGCCCGGTGTGGCGGGCAGGTCCGTGAGCAGGGCCCGCTGGAGCGTCTCGGCGATGTCGCGGTTGCGCTCGAAGCGCCGGGCGTTGTCGATCGCGATGCTGGCGCGCCGGGCGAACTCGATGAGCATGACCGCGTCGTCCGGCTCCCAGCGGTCGCCGGGCGGTGTCAGGGTCAGGACGCCCAGCGGCGCCCTGCGGGTGGGCAACGGCAGGCACAGCAGCGGCTGTTCGGGGTCGAGCGCCGAGGGCGGCTGGTCGTCGACGCCGGGCAGGAGGCCCGGCTCGCGGGCCGCGTACTGAGGGCGTCCGGTACGGGCCGCGAGGACGGCGACGGCCGGACGCGGCCCCGGGGGGCGCCGGTCGTCGCCGCCGTCGAAGAGCCAGACGTCGACGCTGCGGGCGTACTCCGGCACCAGCAGTTCCGGAAGCCGGCGCACGATCTCGTCGTGGTTGAGGGAAGAGGTGAGGGCGGCGCTGGCGTCGGCCAGGAACGTCAGGCGCCGGCGGGCGCTCTCGGCCTCCTGACGGGCCCTGCGCTCGGCCGCGAAGGCCTTCTGCTGGGCCTGCCCGGCGGCGTCGAGTTCCGCGTGCAGGGCCAGCACACCCTGGTTGGTCTGGTGCAGTTCCTCCCGGTGGAAGGCGACCAGCTGCTCCTGCTCGGTGAGCTTGGCCAGCAGCAGCGCCGTGTCCTCGTCGGCGCCCATCAGCGACTCGGCCAGATCCGCCGGGGACCCGGCCGCGACCCCGTCGTCCGCGACCGGCTGCGCGGCGCAGGCGACGGCCGTCCGCCACGGCGGATGCTCGGCGGGATGCGAGGAGGTGACCGTGACGTGCAGCTGCGCCTGTTCGGCGGCGGTGACGTGCAGCGTCAGCCGCCAGGAGCCGCCCTTGGCCAGGCACTGCCGCAGCCGCGCGCTGAGCGCCGTCGTCAGCCGGGTGCGTTCGAGCGGCGTCAGACCGTACGCCGCGGCGAGGCGGGCGGTGGCGATGCGGGCCTGGGCCGCGTCGGTGACGGTGTCGATCCGCCAGGTGCGCTTCATCGGCCCTCCCGCGGTGCCGGTGACAGAACGGCCACGGTGGTGTCGTCGCGGGGCGGCCGGGCGGCGCTGCCGCTGTCGCGGAGGGTGACCGCGGCCATGACGGCCGGGTCGGCCGACAGCAGGTCCGGTGCGGACGGCGGTGTGCGGCGGCCGGGGAGGCCGTCGCTGTGCAGGAGCAGCACCCGGTCGCCGCCCCAGCGCCGTTGCCGGTCGACGAGGGTTTTGGGCCGGTGGACGCCGACGATGCCGGGGTGGGACAGCAGGCAGTGCCAGGCGCCGTCCTCCCACAGCCAGGCGCTCGCGTTCCCGAGCCCGGCGAAGCGGAGCGTCCCGGCGACGGTGTCGACCTGGGCGACGGCCACGGCCGCGCCCCGGGTGCCGCGCAGGTCGGCGTCGAGCCGGCCCAGGGCCTTTGCCGGAGACAGGTGGGCCGACCGCCGCAGCGCGTCGACCGCCGCCGTGGAGGCGTGGGCGGCCAGGGGGCCGTGCCCGAGGCCGTCGGCCAGCATCAGCGTCACCCGGTCACCGGACCGGACGCAGGTCCAGGCGTCGCCGGAGTGCTCGGCCCCGCCGTAGGGGAGGTTCACCCCGCCGGCCCGCACCCCGCAGGCCGAGGGCGCGGCGCCGCGCGCGCCGGGACCGATTCGGGCCAGTGCCACCGTGCCCCGGCCGGGTGTGCTGTGCAGGGCGAATGTGTCTGCGACGCGCCGGCAGGTGCCCAGACCCGCGCCCAGCGACCTGGCCGTCGTGAAGCCGTCGTCGAGGGCGGCCGGTACGTCGGCGATGCCGGGCCCGTGATCCAGCGCCGTGATCTGCACGAACCGGGTCGGGCCGCCGCCCTCCACCGGTTCCGGGGGAGGGACGACGTCGAGGAGCAGCCGTCCTCCGTCGGCGTGCTTGAGCAGGTTGGTGGCCAGTTCGGTGGCCACCAGCGCGGCGTCCGCCGTCCGGGTCTCGTCGAGTCCGGCCGCGTCCGCGGCCTCCGCCACGGCCAGCCGGGCGTCGCGCAGCCGGGTGGGGTCGTGGACCGGCACGTCCCATACGCGTGGCATCACGGGCCTCCGCAGGGACGGGGCGGAGGCGTGACCCAGCAGACGACCGTGACCTTCGTGCCCGACCCGGGTGCGCTGTCGACGGCGAACTCGTGCACCAGGCGCCGTGCGCCGCCCAGGCCCATGCCCAGTCCGCCGCCCGAGGTGTAACCGTCGGCCAGCGCCCGCTCCAGGTCGGCGATGCCGGGCCCTTCGTCGGAGAAGACCAGTCGGAGGCCGTGTGCCTGTCCGCGGGTCACCGCCGCCGATTCCATGCGGCCGCCGCCACCGTGCACGAGCGTGTTGCGGGCCAGCTCACTGGCGGCCGTGACCAGCTTGGTCTGCGCCACCAGACCGAAGCCGAGCCGAGCGGCGGCCTGTCGTACATGCTGGCGCACCCAGGCCAGATCCATCTCCGAGTGGATCGGCAGGCTCGCCTCGACGGCCGTGGACGAGGGCATCAACCGTGCTCCTGGGGCAACCTGCCGCGGCCGACCGCCGGGTGGTGGTGCGTCAGCAGTTCCACGGCCGCCTCGGTGGTGAGGGCCGTGCGCAGCCCCGGCAGGGTCAGCCCCAGCTCCACCAGGGTGATCGCGACCGCCGGCCGCATGCCCGCCACCACCGTCCGGGCGGCCAGCAGCGAGGCGTTGGCCGCGATCTCGGCCAGCACCCGGCCGAGGAAGGAGTCGACGATCTCGACGGCGGAGATGTCGATCACCACTCCGGTGACCCCGCTGCTCGCGACGGCCTCGCAGATGTCCTGCTGGAGCCGCTGCGCGTCGCTGTCGTGCAGGTCGCCCTGGAGGGTGACCAGGAGGACCTCGCCCAGGCGGAGTACCGGCACATGGCTCGTGACGCCGTGCTGGAGTCGGTCGCTCATCGCGCCCCCGCACCTCCGGGCGCCGGTGCGACGATGCCCACGCCGAGCTCGTTCAGCGCGTAGGCCAGCGCGTCGGCGAGGCCGGCCCGGGTGATCACCGTGCCGAGGTCCAGGCCGAGATGGACGATGGTCTGCGCGATCGCGGGGCGGATGCCCGACACGACGCACTCCGCGCCCATCAGGCGGGCGGCCGCCACCGTCTTCATCAGGTGCTGGGCCACCAGCGAGTCCACCGTCGGCACGCCGGTGATGTCGAGGATCGCGAAACGCGCGTGCTGCTCGACGATGGCCTCCAGCAGTGTCTCCATCACCACCTGGCTGCGCGCGCTGTCGAGCGTCCCGATCAGCGGTACGGCCACGACGCCGTCCCACAGCCTGATCACCGGGGTCGCCACCTCCAGCAGCTGGAGCTGCTGCCGCTCTATGAGCGCCTGCCCCTCGGACAGGGCGGTGTCCAGGACGACCAGCCGCAGCGTCCCCATCAGGACCGTCAGCGCGGTCGCGTACTCCCGGACCTCGTCGGCGGGCAGGTCCGCGCACTCCTCGACGAGCAGACTCGCCACGGGCGGGCGCAGGGCCTCCACCTCGCCCGACACCTGTGCCATGGAGGCCCCGGCGCGCGAACGTGCGGCGGCCATACGCGCCAGCTGTTCCCGTACGACGACGAAGCCGGTGGCGTCCGTGTCGTGCACGCGTTCCGACTCGGCCACCCGGGCAAGTGCTTCGGCGACCGCCCGCGCCGCCTCCACGGCCTCGTCCCGCGAGACCGTGAACACGCTGCGGAACAGGGGTTCGTCGGCCCAGCGCTGGGCGATGCGTTCGCGATGGCGGTACAGGAACTCCCCGACCTGCCGAGCCGACGTTCCCTGACTTACTGCCGCTTGGTGTTCCGGCACCTGCTCTCTCCTCTTCCGAGTCGTCCGCGTTGCGTGGACCGCGGCGGCCGCAGAACGGCCGGGGCGACGCAAACCATTGCCGGGCGACAACTGTAACGAGCCCGTGTCGTTACAGAAGTCCGGGGCTCACACGCCCGTCGGCTGCTTGCCGAACCAGTCCAGACAGACCACCAGCGCGTCGTCGTCCGGTTCCGGCCGGCCACGATGGCCGCTGAGCTCCCGCAGAACCGCGGCCGGCACATCGGCGGCCGGCAGCAGCCTCGTGGCCGTGACGGCCCGGGTCAGGGCGCGCTCTCCGTACGGTTCACCGCCCGGAGCGGCGACCGCGTGCACCCCGTCGCTGACGAACAGCAGACGGTCGCCCGGCCGCAGCCGGAACTCCTGCGCCGTGTAGTCGGTCTCCTCGAACATGCCGAGCGGGAGCTGCGCCTCGAGCGGGACGGGTGTCACCGCTCCGTCCCGCAGGCGCAGCATCCGCGGCGATCCCGCGTCCACCACCCGCACGCGTCCGGAGGACAGTTCGAGGTCCACCAGCAGGACGGACAGGTGTGCCTGGCCCCGGTACCGGGCGTACACCGCCTGGTCGGCCAGAGCGGCCTGGTCGGCGATCGGGATGCCGGCCCGGCGCGCATTGCGCAGGGCGTTGATCCCCAGACTGGTCAGCAGCGAGGCCTCCATGCCCTCGCCCATGCCGTTGGTGACGTACAGCAGCAGCCGGTCGGCCGACACCGACCAGTCGAAGTTGTCACCGAAGATCGCGTAGGCGGGCTCCAGCTGGGCCCCGAGGGCGTACTCCGGCCCGGCGGAGGAGCGAGCCGGCAGCAACTGCCACTGCATCTCCGCGGCGAGCGTGAGCCGGTTCCTGCGCCGGGCCCGCCGGTAGACGTCGGTGTCGCGTTCGGCCACCAGCACCTCGTGCCCCAGGATTTGGGCCAGCTCGGTCAGTTCCGCCATGTCGGCCTCGGGCCGCGCGCCGGGCGGCAGCGTGACGCTGAGCACGCCCAGCCGGTCGCCGCGCACGGTGACGGGCAGGTGCATCCAGGCCCGCCCGGCGTCGTCCTCCATCACGAAGGGCTGCTGGGCCCCGAACGCGCGTCCCGCCGCGCTGCCGTGGACGGGCACCGCCTGGGCGGGGTCCGCCGTCGCGGACACGGGCTGCAGCACTTTCAGCCCGTAGTCCACCATGAGGAACTCCACGTTCTCGGCGCCGTACTGACCGCACAGCACTTCGCGGACGGTCGCCGCCAGTCGGTGCGGAGCCGCGGTGCGCAGGGCGCGCCCGGCGGCCACGAGTCTGTTCACGTCGTCCGTCATGCCATTCCGTGCGAGAGCGCGCCGTCGCGTCCGTGACGCCGCGAGGGCGTCACCCGTTCCCTGCGGACCGCGCCCGGTCCCGTGCGCCGCGCACCTGGGCGGGCTGACAGCGGCGGGCAAGCCTGAGAAGGTGTGCGGGTGACGATCTCGCACCCGCGCCCGGAGCCCCAGGAGGTGGCGCGTGTGACCTCCGAGGCGGCCGAGCTTCTTGAGGTCCTGTGGGGCCGGGCCTCGACGGCACCGGTCTCCGCCTCCCAGCTGCGTGTCCTGTTCATCCTGGAGCACAACGAAGGCATCAACCTGCGTACGCTCGCGGACGCGCTGGGCTCGACCCCGCCGTCGACCAGCCGGCTGTGCGACCGGCTGCAGGCCGTGGGGTTCGTCGAGCGCAGGGCCGCCACCGCCAGCCGACGGGAGCTCGAGCTGTATCTCAGCCGCCGCGGCCGGGCGTTCCTGACCGGCCTGCGGGTCCGTCGCGAGAGCGCACTGCAGTCCGTCCTGGAACAGATGCCGGCCGCCCGGCGATCCGCCCTGCTGAGGGGGCTGGAGGCCTTCTGTGCCGCCGCGGCGGCACAGATCCACGACGACGGCGAGTCCGCCGCCGTCACCGCCTGACCCCGTCTCATCCCGATCTCTCCCGCCCACGTGCGAGCCCACTCTCTTGCCTGCACCCACAGTTGTCAAACGGCAACAGTTGTCAGGACTGCGGCTGGTCGACCAGGGCAAGGGCCTCCTCCGTGCTCTCCGACACCGGGACTGTGATGCTGACTCCGGTGAGGTCGAGAATCCGCCGCACCGCGGGCGTCGGCGCGATGATGTGCACACTGCCGGGCAGCTCACGGGCCTGCTGGTAGACGCGGAGAATGATGTTCATCCCGGACGAGTCCATGAACGGCACCTCCGAGAGATCGAGCAGGAAGTGCCGGCGACCGTGATGCAGCTGGTTGGCGAGATGGTGCTGGAACTCGGTCGCGGTGTCGGCGTCCAAGTAACCCTGCACCGTGATCAGGGCCACATCCTCACGGGGCAGGCTGACCTCGACGGACAGGGGATTGTGGGCAACGGACACGTCTACCTCCAACAACAGCGCGTACTACGGCGAGCGGTGTGCACCGCGGAACCGCGATTACCCCTGAATGCCCACGTCATGCCTCGCATCCTCATGAGCCGTTCGACGCGCGGCTCCGCCACGTGACACGGTGGAGCCGCCCAGCGGCCGTCGCGACGGCCACCAACCCCCATGGAGAGGGGGCCCGAAACAATGGGCACTCGTGTCTCACTGAGCCCCGGCGGTCGCACCGCCACCCTGACCGTGGACAGCGACATCGACGACCGTGCGCGGCCCGCCATCGAGAGCGCCGCGGCCCGGCTGCCGCTCACTGTCCGGCATCTCACCCTCGACCTCGCCCGCGTCGACTTCGTCGACTCGTCGCTGCTCCACCTCCTGCGCACCGTCGACCACTCCGTCGCCGGACGCGGCGGCCTGCTGCGCGTCGCCGGCCTGCGGCCCCAGCCGTCCAGGCTGCTCGCACTCGCCGCCGACCTGTGGCCCGAGGTCCGCTGGGAGTCCTACGCGGCCGCCGCCGGGCCGAACTGATCCCTCCGGGACGCCGCCGACCGCCACCCATGTCCCCTTCCGGGTGGTTTCCCCGTGGCCCCTTGCCGTCACGGCGTCACTCGGGAGAGAGTTGTCGGAAGGAAACAGTCCTCGTCCCGGAAGGCGGTGGGCGCGCCACCGCGTGCCTTGCTTGTGGACACATCCCAGCACTCTCTCGCAGGCCCGCGCGACGCCCCACCGGGCGGGGCCTGGGGTGCCGCGCCCTATCCCGTACTGGTCGCCGACCCGCAGGGCGGTGTCGTCGGCCTGAATCCGGCCGCCGCCGCACTGCTGCCGACGGCCGCGATCGGAACGCGCCTCGCGGACGTCGCGCCGGCCTGGATCGCGAGCGCCCACGAGCGTCTGCCCCCCGATCCGCACAGCGGGGACGCCGCCGGTTCGGTGGCGCACGGCTGTCTCGGCGACCGCGTCTTCCGCGGCCGCCCCACCCTTATGGACGACGGCAACGTGATGTGGTGGCTGGTCGACGACACCGACCGCCGCAAGGCCGAGGTCAGCCTCGACGAGGAGCGCCGGCGCACCACGTTCCTGGCCGCCGCCTCCAGCGCGCTGCTCGCCTCACTGAACCTCGAACGGTGCATGGAGGTCACCGCCTCCCTCGCCGCCGAGCACCTCGCGGACGCGGCGGTCGTGGTGGCCCCGGCCAGAGGCGGCAGGTTCCCCGTCACGCACTCCGGTGCCGACGGCCGGATCGTCCACCGGCTGGTGGAGGCCGAGCCGACCGGCGTCCCCGGGCTCGGCGAAGCCCTCCGCGGCTTCCCCCCGGTGCCCTCGCGCTGGATAGACCCCGCCGGCATCCCCGCCTGGCTGGTGCCCGAGGACCTGCCCGGCGTCGGCTCGGCCGTGGTGACCCCGCTGCCGGGACACGGGGTGCCGGCCGGCGCCCTGATCCTCCTGCGCGCGGGCGACCGGCAGGCCTTCTCGGAGAGCGAGGAGATCTTCGCCCGGCTCTTCGCGGCCCGGGCCGGAGCGGCGATGTCCGCGGCCCGCATGTACGCGGAGCAGGCGGCCATCACCAGGACCCTGATGCGCGACCTGCTGCCGCCAACCCTCAGGGCCGTGCACGGAGTCGAGTACGCGGGGGCCTACCGGCCGTCCGCGGAGAGCGACCGGGTGGGCGGCGACTTCTACGACGTCCACCCCGGCACGGACGCCGACGGGGAGACGATGGTCGTGCTGGGCGACGTGTGCGGCAAGGGCCTGGAAGCCGCCGTACTGACCGGGAAGATCCGCAACACGCTGCAGGCGCTGCTGCCGCTCGCCGACGACCACCAGCGGCTGCTGGAGCTGCTCAACGGCGCCCTGATCAACTCCCATCACACCCGGTTCGCCACCCTGCTGCTGGCCTCCGTGCGCCGCGCCGGGCGGACGGTGCACCTGCGGGTCACCAGCGGCGGGCACCCGCCGCCGCTGGTCGTCCGCGCCGACGGCCGGGTGGAGCGCGTGGAGACGCGCGGCTCACTGGTCGGGGTCTTCTGGAACATCACCTCGACCACCGCGCACGTCGAACTCGCCCCGGGGGAGACCTGCCTGATGTTCACGGACGGGGTGACCGAGGCCCGGGGCGGCCCGCTCGGCGACGAGATGTTCGGCCACGAGCGGGTCGAGGAGGCGCTCGCCCACTGCGCGGGCATGCCCGCCGAAGCCGTGGTCGACCATGTGCGGATGCTGGCCGAGCAGTGGGTCGGCCACGGAACGCACGACGACATGGCCCTGGTGGCAGTGACCGCTCCCCGCCACGCCCACCTGAGCGCGGTGGACGGCCACACCCGGGGAAGGTACACGGCATGACCGCTGTCAGCGCCACGCGCCCCGGCCTCACCGCCGTCCGCGACCGACTGTGGACCGCGGTCCGGGCCGGCGACGAGTACGAGGCCTGCGCCACCGTCCTCCACGCCGTCGAGTCCGGCCTGGACGCCGAAACGGCACTGCTGGACGTGATTGCCGCGGTCCAACTGCGGGTGGGCACGGAATGGGCGGCGAACCGGCTCACCGTGGCCCAGGAACACGCGGCCACGGCCATCCACGAACGGGTCGTGGCCGCCCTCGCCCACCACCCCGAGCACCGCGGTTCCGCCCCGAGCCGGTCCCGGATCACCGTGGCCTGCGTGGACGGAGAGTGGCACGCGCTGCCGGCCAGGCTCCTCGCCGAGGTGCTGCGCCGGCGCGGCTGGCAGGTCGACTTCCTCGGCGCGCAGGTGCCCACGCCCCACCTGATCGCACATCTGCACCAGACGGGCTCGCGGGTCGTGGCCCTGTCCGCCACGCTCTCCCCCCATCTGCCCACGGCACACGCGGCGATCACGGCCTGCCAGGCGGTCGGGGTGCCGGTCGTCGCGGGCGGCGCGGCCTTCGGGGCCGACGGGCGCCACGCCCGCGCCCTGGGCGCCGACGCCTGGGCCGCCCACGCCCGCGAGGCCGCCGGAGTACTCGACCGGGGGCTCGCCCGGCCGGACCCGCTGGCCGTCCGGCAGACCGTCGACGACCTGCCCCACCTGACCGACCAGGAGTACACCATGGT
The DNA here is from genome assembly GCF_050214755.1 of Streptomyces sp. C1-1. Lineage (NCBI taxonomy): Bacteria > Bacillati > Actinomycetota > Actinomycetes > Kitasatosporales > Streptomycetaceae > Streptomyces > Streptomyces sp. C1-1. The sequence continues at coordinate 9,335,815 of NZ_CP189826.1, forward strand.
GGTCGGCACCCGGCGGGAGCTGCTCAAGGAGACCCTCGTGGGGCTGGAGGAGCGCTTCCCGCCGATGCGCGCCTACAGCGACCGGCAGCGGCAGCGCACGGCCGAGGACATCGGCCACGTCCTCGACCATCTCGCGGCGGCGCTGTACGTGGACGACGAGGACCTGTTCCGCGATTTCATCGCCTGGACGGCCGACGTCCTGACGGCCCGCGACGTGCCCGGGCGCTCGCTGGACCCGGCGCTCGAGCTGATCGGCCGCCGGCTGAAGGACTTCCCCCGCGCCACCCGCATTCTCCGAGCGGCACGGGAAACGCTCGCCACACACCTGTCGGCACCGAGGAAGCCAGGAGACGGACAGCACGTATGACGAACCCTCACCCACCGCTGTTCGGCCTCGAGGTCGACCATGCACCCGACGGCGTGGTGGTGCGTGTCGAAGGCGACCTCGACTACGAGACGCACCGTGAACTCGTGGACAAGGTCACGCCGTTGTTCGCCCCCGGCGACGCGGCGCGGCACCGGCCCGCCGAGGTGGTGCGCCTCGATTTCGCCGGCCTGCGCTGCGTCGACTCCTCCGGCCTGTCCGCCCTGCTGCTGCTTCGGCGCCGCGCCGACGAAGCGGGCGTGCGTCTCCTCCTGCAGGCGCGCCCCCTCGCCTTGGAACGAGTCCTGGTGATGACCGGCACACTCGGCCATCTCACCGCCCATGAGCAGGACTCCGACGGTCAGGGGCGTCCGGGGACGGGCTGAGTCCGGTGCCGCCGGAAAGTCGTGTCGAATGCGATCGGGCGGGCCGGGTAACTGCTCGTGTGAAGCAAGCGGCAGAGATCGGGGAAGGGACGTCGTATGTCCGACGAGCGGTGTCCTGCCGTCGTCCAGCAGCACGTACGAGAGGGAGAACAGGACGTCACCGTCGTGAGGGTGCGCGGTGACGTCGACGTCGACAGCGCCCCGCGACTCGCGCAGGCGCTGAACGCGGCGGAGCGGGCGTCGTCCGTGCGCACGGTCGTCGACCTCTCGGCCACCGAGTTCGCCGATTCCGCCATCCTGCATGTGCTGCTGGAGGCGCAGCAGGCCCACCTGGCGAGCGGCAGGCCGCTGGTAGTGGCGGGACCGCTGAACGAAAGCATCGAAAGGCTGTTTGAAGTGACAGGCACCGCGAGGTTCTTCGTCCTCGCCCCGGACGTCCGGTCGGCTGTGGAGATGCCCTGGGCAGTGACGGAACGGTGAGCCGGCCCGACCAGACGGCCGAGGGGAACGGCGGCATGCCGGGCGGGACACTGGCCGCGCCGCACGTGACGACCGCGGCCGCGGCACGCGAGTACGCCCGGTCGGTGGTGCGGCAGCAGTGGGACACGGCATCGCGCACGGCACGGGAAGAGGACGTCGTCGACCTGCTCCTCGTCGTGTCCGAGCTGGTCACCAACGCCATCCGGCACGGCGACGGACTGGCGGCCTTCGAGATCGCCGTCACCGCCGACGGGGTCCGGCTCGCCGTGCACGACAACAGCGACGAGATCCCGGAAGTCGCCTACGGTTCCGGGGCCCTGCCGGTGGGCCACCACGGCAACGGCTACGGCTGGCCGCTCATCATCCGCCTGGCGCGCGAGATCGTCATCGACCGGCGCGGCGCAGGGGGCAAGACGATCAGCGTGCTGGTGCCGCTGCGCGCCCTGCCGTAACGCTCTCACCAGGGCAGGAAGACGTGGATGTCCTTCCCGGCGTCGTTGGTGACGACGCTGACCTGGCTGCACAGCGCATGTACGAGGTGCCAGCCGACCCCGCCGCTGCCGTCCCGGTGGAAGGGGCGCGGGGCCGGGGGAGTGCTGCTGGTGTCGTGGACGACGAGATGCACCCCGTCGAAGGTCGGGCGCAGCCGGATCTCGATGGGCCCGGGCGCGTACTGGACCGCGTTGGCCGTGAGTTCCGTGACGACGAGCAGTATGTCGTCCCAGTGCTCCGGCGCGGTCGGTGGAGTGACCTGGGCGAGATCGTCGAGGAACTGCTCCGCGTCGAGACGGGCGTCCGTCACATTGTGGAGCTCGCCCGGATAGCGCGCGACGCGCTCCGGCATGTTGCCGGAGACCGGACTTCCGTGCCAACGGTGATCGGTTGCCATCTCGCCTTCCCGCTCGGCGGTCACGTCACTGCCCCGCCCCTGTGTCCCTGTCGTTACCTGGTTCCCGAGTGCGCGACGGCTACGCGTACCGAAACCGGCGGGCCGTGACGAACACCGTACGTCACGGCCGCTCATCGGAACACGTTGTCGGTCTCGTCCCAGCTCGACAGCTCGTCCGGCACGGTCTGCCGCGCAGGTCGCGAGCGGGCCTGGTACATGGCGTCGATCTCGAAGGCGTAGTGCCGCACGATGGCGTCCCGGCGCAGCTTCATGGACGGGGTCATCAGACCGTTGGCCATGTCGAACTGTTCCGGCAGCACCCGGAAGACCCGGATCGACTCCGAGCGTGAGACGGCACTGTTGGCGGCGGCCACGGCCCGCCCGATCTCCTCCCGCAGCGCGTTCTCCTCACGGGCCTGGTGGCTCGGCATGTCGCTCTGCAACGACAGAGACCCCCGCCAGTACGCCAGGAACTTCGGGTCCAGGGTGATCAGCGCCCCCACACAGGGCCGGTTGTCCCCGACGACGACGGCCTGGTGGATCAGCGGATGCATCCTCAGCCGCTGCTCCAGGGCGGCCGGCGCGACGTTCTTGCCGCTGCTGGTGACGATGATGTCCTTCTTGCGACCTGTGATCGTCAGATAACCGTCCGAGTCGAGCCGCCCGAGGTCCCCGGTGGCCAGCCAGCCGCCGCGCAGCACGGACCGGGTCGCCGCCTCGGCGTTGATGTACCCCTGGAACACCGACGGACCGCGCACCAGGATCTCGCCGTCGTCGGCGACGATGATGTCGGTGCCCGGCAGGGCCTGCCCGACGGTGCCCGACATCTCCCGGCCCAGCGGCTGCGCGGTGACGCCGCCGGCCGCCTCGGTGAGGCCGTACCCGTCGTTGACGTAGATGCCGATGCCCTCGTAGAAGAGGGAGAGCTCCCGGCTGAGGGACGAGCCGCCGGACGTCGCCCGCCGCACCCGGCCGCCGAGCGCGGCGCGCAGCTTGCGGTACACCGTCCGCTCGAACAGGGCGTGCTGCAGCCGCAGGTCGAACCCCGGACCGGAACCGCCGCCCAGCCGCTGCCGCTCCAGCGCCGCGGCGAAGTCCCGCGCCGTGTCCGCGGCCCGCTCGAACAGCGCCCCGCGGCCGGCCTCCTGGGCGGCGCGCAGGAAGTTCTTGTAGATCTTCTCCAGCAAGGAGGGGACGGCGCACAGGTACGAGGGCCGGAAGGTGCGCAGCGACGCGGCCAGGGCCTCCTCGCTCATGTCCGGCTCGTGCGCCATCAGCATGCCGCCGCGCACGCACAGCGTCTGCACCAGCAGGCCGTAGACGTGGGAGAAGGGCAGGAAGGCCAGGACCGACGCCTGCCGCTCGCCGGGCGGGACCACGGTGTGGCCCCAGCCGGTCAGCAGCGTGTCGCAGGCGCTCGCCAGGTTGCGGTGGCTCAGCGCGCAGCCCAGCGCCCGTCCCGTGGTGCCGGAGGTGTAGCTGATGGCCGCCGCGGAGTCCGGCAGCACGATGCGCCGCAGCGACTCGACCGTGGCCAGCGGGATGAACCGGCCCCGCTCGACCAGGTCGTCCATGGCCCCGGCGTCCAGCTGCCAGACGTGGCGCAGCCGCGGCAGCTGACCGCACACCGAGCCGACGGTCATCACCGCCTGCTCGTCCTCCACCACCACGGCCACGCAGCCCGCGTCCCTGAGGACCCATTCCACCTGTTCGCGCGAGGAGGTCGGGTACAACGGCACGACCTCGGCGCCCACCGTCCACAGGGCGTGGCTGAGCACCGTCCACTCGTAGCGGGTCCGCGCCATGATCGCCACGCGGTGGCCCGGCGAGATCCCGGACGCCACCAGCCCCTTGGCCAGATCCACGACCTCGTCGCGCACCTCCACGGCGGTCACCTCCTCCCACGTGCTGGAGGCGGGGTCGGCCCGGCGGGCGAGAAGCGGAAGGGTGGGATCGAGGGCCGCCGCGTCGAAGATGCTGTCGGCCAGCCCGCCGGTCAGGGGGGAAACGGTGGTGGGAGCGAGGGCGACGTCGCGCATGCGCTGCTCCTGAGCTGTACGGAGGGTGACCATGCCGACGGGTTCCGTTGTCGGCGGTGCTCGAATCTAGCTCAGGTGCGTGCGGATGGTGACCGGAACGTGCGAAGTTGCGGACCCGTGATGATCTGGTGGCGATCGGGGGACTCGGCCGCCATGAGTTACGTCGGTCCCGATCCGGAACCCGAACGCACCACAGGCCTGGAGCCCGGCGGGGGAGTGCCGCCCGGCGAGACCCCGCCGGCGGAGAGCAGCATGCCCGAGGCGGGGCCGCGCGAGACGCCGCGGGGCCTCACTCCTGGGTGAGGCGCGCGCAGGTGGTCACGACCTCTCGCAGACTCCCGGTCCGCTCCAGCAGCTCACGCTGGACCCGCGCGCCGGTGCCGCCGTCCAGCAGTGTGTCGCACGCCGCCCGGGCCCGCTCGAGGTCCCCGCTCTCCCCGAGTGCCTGCTCGACGTGCTGCAACAGCGCCGCCACCACGGTCTCGGCGGGGAGCCGGCGCATGGTCGACGGATGCAGCAGTTCCTCCCCGAGGCCGGAGCGCGCGGCCCGCCAGGCGGCCAGCCGCAAAAGGCTCACACTGTGATCCACCGGCGGGTCACCGGCCCGGCACTCCCGCGCCGCCGTCTCCACCAGCCCCCGCGCCAGCATGGCGATCAGTACGGCCGTCTCCGCCCGCAGGCACACGTCCGCCACCCGGATCTCCACCGTCGGATACCGCTGGGAGAGCCGGGCGTCGAAGTAGACCATCCCCTCGTCGAGGATCACGCCGCTCGCGACCATGTCCGCCACCCGCCGGTGGTAGCGCTCGGCCGAGCCGAACACCTCCGTCGGCCCGGCCGACGGCCAGCGCGACCACACCCTGCTGCGGTAGCTGTCGTAGCAGGAGTCCTTGCCCTGCCAGAACGGCGAGTTGGCGCTCAGCGCGGCCAGGACCGACAGCCACGGCCGGATCCGGTCCAGGACCGCGACGCCCTCCTCGTCGGAGTCGACCGCCACATGGACGTGACAGCCCAGCACCATCTGTTCCTGTACGGCGATGCCGTACTGCTCCGCCATCCACTGGTAGCGGCTGCCCCGCCCGACGGACGGGCTGACGGGCAGCGGTGAGGAGGCCAGCGCGGCCACCGTGCACCCGATCTCCCCAGTGTGCCGGGCCGCCTCCCGGCGGCACCGGACGATCTCGTCGCCGAGGTCCTTCATGTCGGCCTGCGGATGCGTGGCGAACTCCAGCATCTGGCCGTACAGCTCCTTCTCGAACACACCCTCGTCCGTGCCGCTCTGCGCGGCACGGGCGAGCACGGCACCGGACAGCGCCTTGGGTTCACCCGTCTCCGGGTCCACCAGGAGGAGTTCCTCCTCCACTCCGACAGTGCGCACCTGAGCTGCCTCCGGGACTTCGTGGGGTCTACGACGTCCACGGGTACCCCCTGACGGTCACGCCAAGGGGGCCAGCCAGACCGTCGCCAGCGGCGGCAGGGTGAGGGTGATCCTTCCGTCCTCCGGCTTGAGGTCGTCGGCGTTGACGACATCACCGCCGCCGTAGCAGGCGGCGTCGCTGTTGAGGACCTCGCGCCAGACGGGCACGTCGTCGGGGACGCCCAGCGTGTAGTCGTGCCGGACGACCGGCGAGAAGTTCGACACGGCCAGGAGGGGGCTGCCGTCGGCGGCGAACCGCAGGAACGCGAAGACGTTGTCCTCGGCCGCGTCGCCCAGAACCCACCGGAAGCCCGCCGGGTCGGTGTCCCGCTGCCACAGGGCCGGCGTGCGGTGGTAGACGCGGTTGAGGTCGCGGACCAGGTCCCGCACCCCTCGGTGGTCGGCCTCGGCCACGTAGTCCGGATCGAGCAGCCACCACTCGGGTCCGTGCGCCTCCGACCACTCCGCTCCCTGTGCGAACTCCTGCCCCATGAAGAGGAGTTGCTTGCCCGGGTGGGCCCACATGAAGCCCAGATAGGCGCGGTGACCGGCGCGCCGCTGCCACCAGTCGCCGGGCATCTTCGACACCAGAGCCTGCTTGCCGTGGACGACCTCGTCGTGCGAGATCGGCAGCACGTAGTTCTCGCTGTAGGCGTACACCATCGAGAACGTCATCTCGTTGTGGTGGTACTTGCGATGCACCGGCTCTTTGCTCATGTACTGCAGAGAATCGTGCATCCAGCCCATGTTCCACTTCAGCCCGAACCCCAGGCCGCCGCTGTCGGTCGGCCGTGTCACGCCGTCCCAGGCGGTCGACTCCTCCGCGATGGTCACGACCCCGGGGTTGCGCCGGTACACGGTGGCGTTCATCTCCCGCAGGAAGTCCGCCGCCGCCAGATCCTCCCGCCCGCCGAACACGTTCGGCTCCCACTGGCCGGAGTCACGCGAGTAGTCCAGGTAGAGCATGGAGGCCACGGCGTCGACCCGCAGGCCGTCGATGTGGAACTCCTCGCACCAGTACGTGGCGTTGGCGACCAGGAAGTTGCGCACCTCGGTGCGCGCGTAGTCGAACTCGTACGTCCCCCAGTCCGGGTGCTCGGCCCGCCGCGCGTCCCCGGGCTCGTAGAGCGGGTCCCCGTCGAAGCGGGCCAGCGCCCAGTCGTCCTTGGGGAAGTGGGCCGGCACCCAGTCCACGATCACTCCGATGCCGGCCTGGTGCAGGGCGTCCACCAGGTACTTGAAATCGTCGGGTGAACCCAGCCGGGAGGTCGGCGCGTAGAACCCGGTGACCTGGTAGCCCCACGAACCGGCGAACGGGTGCTGGGCGACCGGCATGAACTCGACATGCGTAAAACCAAGATCCCTGACGTACGACGGCAGTTCCTCTGCCAGCTGACGGTAGGTCAGCCCGGGCCGCCAGGACGGAAGGTGGACCTCGTACACCGAAAAGGGCGCCTCGTGCACCGGGACGTCACCGCGGTGCGCCATCCACTCGGCGTCACCCCATTCGTGGTGCGAGGCGTGCACGATCGATGCCGTGTCCGGCGGTACCTCCGCACACCGCGCCATCGGGTCGGCCTTGAGGAAGCGGTGGCCGTAACGGGAGGTGATCTCGAACTTGTAGCGCGCGCCCTCACCGATGCCCGGCACGAACAGCTCCCAGACACCGGAGGAGCCCAGCGAGCGCATCGGCAGGGCCGTCCCGTCCCAGCAGGTGAACTCCCCGGCGACACGCACCCCTTGGGCGTTCGGCGCCCACACCGTGAACCTGGTGCCGGCCACGCCCTCGTGGGTCATCGGCTCGGCGCCGAGCGCCTTCCACAGCTGCTCGTGCCGTCCCTCGGCGATCAGATGGAGGTCCAGTTCGCCGAGCGCGGGCAGGAAGCGGTACGGATCGGCCGTCTGGTGTTCCCCGTCCTCGTATTTCACCGCCAGCTTGTACCGCGGCGGGATCGACTTCAGGGGGAGCACGCCGGAGAACAGACCGTCGCCCTCGGACGTCAGCCGGTGCCGCTTCCTGCCGATCACGACGCTCACCGCGCGGGCGTAGGGCCGCAGGGTCCGGAAGGCGATGCCGCCGGGGACCGGATGGGCGCCCAGCAGCGCGTGCGGATCGTGGTGGCGGCCGGCCAGCAGCCGCTCACGATCGCCGTCGTCCAGGGGTGGGGCGGCCCCGGGCAGGGCAGGGCCTGAGGGCTCGGGAAGCGAGGTCTCGCGCAGAGCCATGGTGTCAGCCTCCTCTTACGGCGAGACGCTCGATCGCCGCCATCGGTACGGGGAGCCAGTCGGGTCGGTGCCGGGCCTCGTAGAGCACCTCGTACACCGCCCGGTCCGTCTCATAGGCACGCAGCAGTCCGTGTTTCTTGCGCGGGTCCCAGCCGGCCCGGTCGGCATAGCCCGCGCAGTAGGCCTCCCGGCAGCGGCGCGCCCACTCCGGGCGCCAGGGGCGGCGCTGCCGTGCCGCGTAGTCGAAGGAGCGCAGCATCCCGGCGATGTCCCGCACCGGGGACTGGGTGCCGCGCCGCTCGGCGAGGGGCCGGGACGGCTCGCCCTCGAAGTCGATGACGAACCAGTCCCGGCCGGCCCGCAGGACCTGGCCGAGGTGCAGGTCGCCGTGGACGCGCTGGGCGGGCGGCCCGGGGTCGCACGAGTACAGGGCACCGAACGCGGTGCGCAGCCCCGGGACGTACGGGCGCAGCGCGGGGACGGCCTGGGCGGCGGCGTCCAGGCGCTCGGACATCGCCGCCGCCGTGCGCGCCCCCTCGTCATGGGTGCCGGTGGGAAAGGCGGCGCCCAGCGCGAGGTGCACCTCCGCTGTGGCCCGCCCCAGCTCGCGGGCCTGCGCGGCGAAGTCGTCGCCCGTGGCCAGCGCGCGCAGCGCCAGCGTCCAGCCGTCGGAGGCACCCCGCAGGAACGGCTGCAGCACTCCCAGCGTCGCCTCGTGCGGGTACGTCGTCCGGAACCACGCCACCGGCGCCGGCACCCGCCGGCAGCCCTCCCCGGCCAGCGCGCCCGGCACTTCCAGGTCGGGATTGACGCCCGGCTGGATGCGCCGGAAGACCTTCAGGATGAACTCCTCGCCGTACACCAGCGACGAGTTGGACTGTTCGGCCTCCAGGACACGCGGGACCAGCCCGGCGGGCACCGCCATGCTGGGCGCCGCCTCGAAGAGCAGCGGGCCCGACCTGCCGGGGCACCGCAGCCGCTCCAACAGCAGCTGGGCCGACCGGGGATCCTGCAGCGCGTCGTACACCGTCAGGCCGGCCAGCGGGCCGGTCTCGGCCCTGCCGATCAGGGCCCGGCCCAGACGCGGCGAGACGTGCTCCCGCACACCGAGCAGCACCTGGTAGCAGTCCGGCCCGGCCTGCACCAGCAGGTGCAGACAGCCCGGGAACACCTCGGTCAGGGACAGCAGGCGGAGCTCCGTGACCGGCCGGTCCTTGCCCGCGAACCAGCGCTGCCTGGGCAGCCACTCGCGCAGCAGCCCGTCGAGCGAGGCCATGGGATCGGCGACGACGGCCTGTCTCGGACTCAGTGATGCGGTCTTCGGCATGGTGACGCGTCCTTTCCTCGGCACACGATCAAAGGCGTCGGCCGATGCGGGATGCGACTCGGGAGAGCCGGAACCAGTAGAAGCCGTGGCCTGCGAGGGTCAGCAGGTAGGGGAGTTCGCCGATGGCCGGGAAGCGCACGCCGCCGATGAGCTCCACCGGATGCCGGCCGTCGAACTCGCGCAGGTCGAGCTCGGTGGGCTGGGCGAACCGGGAGAAATTGTGCACGCACAGCACGAGATCGTCCTTGTACTCGCGCAGGAAAGCCAGCACCGCCGGGTTGGAGGACTGCAGTTCGGTGAAGGTGCCCAGTCCGAACGCGGGATTCTGCTTGCGGATCTCGATCATCCGGCGTGTCCAGTGCAGCAGGGACGACGGCGAGGACATGGAGGCCTCGACGTTGGTGACCTGGTAGCCGTAGACGGGGTCCATGATGGTCGGCAGGAACAGCCGCCCGGGGTCACAGGAGGAAAAACCCGCGTTACGGTCCGGTGTCCACTGCATCGGGGTGCGGACGGCGTCGCGGTCGCCGAGCCAGATGTTGTCGCCCATGCCGATCTCGTCGCCGTAGTACAGGATCGGCGAGCCGGGCAGGGACAGCAGCAGGGCGGTGAACAGTTCGATCTGGTTGCGGTCGTTGTCGAGGAGGGTGGCCAGGCGCCGGCGGATGCCGATGTTGGCGCGCATCCGTGGGTCCTTGGCGTACTCGGCCCACATGTAGTCGCGTTCCTCGTCGGTGACCATCTCCAGGGTCAGCTCGTCGTGGTTGCGCAGGAAGATGCCCCACTGGCAGTTCGACGGGATCGCGGGCGTCTTGGCGAGGATCTCCGAGACCGGATAGCGCGACTCCCGCCGGACGGCCATGAAGATGCGCGGCATGACGGGGAAGTGGAACGCCATGTGGCACTCGTCGCCGCCGGACTCGTAGTCGCCGAAGTAGTCGACGACGTCCTCGGGCCACTGGTTGGCCTCCGCGAGGATCACCGTGTCCGGGTACTGGGCGTCGATCTCCTTGCGGACGCGTTTGAGGAACTCATGGGTCGCCGGAAGGTTTTCGCAGTTCGTGCCCTCCTCGGCGTAGAGGTAGGGCACGGCGTCGAGGCGGAAGCCGTCGATGCCCAGGTCCAGCCAGAACCGCAGCGCGGCCAGGATCTCCTCCTGGACGGCCGGGTTCTCGTAGTTGAGGTCCGGCTGGTGGGAGAAGAAGCGGTGGAAGAAGTACTGGCCCCGCACGGGGTCGAAGGTCCAGTTGGAGGCCTCGGTGTCGACGAAGATGATCCGGGCGTCCGCGTACTGCTTGTCGTCGTCGGCCCACATGTAGTAGTCGCCGTACGGGCCGTCGGGATCGCGGCGGGACTCCTGGAACCACGGGTGCTGGTCGCTGGTGTGGTTCATGACGAAGTCGATGATGACCCGCATGCCGCGCTGGTGGGCGGCGTCGACGAACTCGACGAAGTCGGCGAGGTCGCCGAACTCCGGCAGGACGGCCGTGTAGTCGGAGACGTCGTATCCGCCGTCACGCAGCGGTGACTGGAAGAAGGGCGGCAGCCACAGGCAGTCGACGCCCAGCCACTGCAGGTAGTCGAGTTTCGCGGTCAGGCCCTTGAGGTCGCCGACGCCGTCGCCGTTGCTGTCCTGGAAGGAGCGGACGAGGACCTCGTAGAAGACCGCGCGCTTGAACCACTCCGGGTCCCTGTCCTTGGCGGGGGTGTCCTCGAACGTGTCCGGGACGGGCTGGTTGACAGTCATGAGGCTCTGGCCCTCCGATAGGTGACTACGCTGACGACCTCTGGATGTGGAGCACGTGTGCCGGGGCCCGTCCGGGCTCGAGCCGCACATAGTTGTTCCTGCCCCAGTGATAGGTCTCACCTGTCAGTTCGTCGTGTACGGACATGAACGTGTGCCACTCCAGGCCGAGTTGCGGCATGTCCAACGAGACCGTGGCCTCCTGGGTGTGGTGGGGGTCGAGATTGGCGACGACGAGGACCGTGTCCTGGCCCGTGGTCTTGCTGTAGGCGATGACCGCGTCGTTGTCGGTGCCGTGGAAGCGCAGATTGCGCAGACGCTGCAGGGCCGGATGACGGCGCCGGATGGTGTTGAGTTTGGTGATCAGGGGGGTGATGGTGCGGCCCTGGCGTTCGGCGGCTTCCCAGTCGCGTGGTTTGAGCTGGTACTTCTCCGAGTCGAGGTACTCCTCGCTGCCCTCGCGCAGCGGGACGTTCTCGCACAGCTCGTAGCCGGAGTACACGCCCCAGGTCGGCGAGAGGGTCGCGGCCAGGACGGCGCGGACCTCGAAGGCGGGCCGGCCGCCGCGCTGGAGGTACTCGTGCAGGATGTCGGGGGTGTTGACGAAGAAGTTCGGCCGCATGTACGCCGCCGTCTCCGTCGACAGTTCCGTGAGGTAGTCGGTCAGCTCCTGCTTGGAGGTGCGCCAGGTGAAGTAGGTGTAGGACTGCTGGAAGCCGATCTGGGCCAGGGTGCGCATCATCGCCGGGCGGGTGAACGCCTCGGCCAGGAAGATCACGTCCGGGTCGGCGGCGTTGATCTCGGCGATCACCCGCTGCCAGAACACCACCGGCTTGGTGTGCGGGTTGTCCACCCGGAAGATCCGCACCCCCGCCGCCATCCACACCCGCAGCACCCGCAGTGTCTCGGCGACCAGGCCGTCCATGTCGGCGTCGAAGGCGATGGGGTAGATGTCCTGGTACTTCTTCGGCGGGTTCTCGGCGTAGGCGATGGTGCCGTCGGGCCGGTGATGGAACCACTCGGGGTGCTTGTGCACCCATGGATGGTCCGGGGAGCACTGCAGGGCGAAGTCCAGGGCGATCTCCAGGCCCTGGGCGCGGGCCTGGTCCACGAACCAGGTGAAGTCCTCCATCGTGCCCAGCCGCGGGTGGACGCTGTCGTGGCCGCCCTCGGGCGAGCCGATCGCCCACGGCACCCCGACGTCCTCGGGGCCGGGGGTGAGGGTGTTGTTGCGGCCCTTGCGGAACGTCGTGCCGATCGGATGGACCGGCGGCAGGTAGAGCACGTCGAAGCCCATCGCCGCGATCGCCGGCAGCCGCCGGGCGGCGCTGCGGAAACTGCCGTGCGGCTCCTCGGCGGTGCCCTCCGAACGCGGGAAGAACTCGTACCAGGCGCCGTACAACGCCCGCTCCCGCTCCACCAGCAGCGCCAGCGTCTCCGAGGCCGTCACCAGCTCCCGCAACGGATGCGCCGCCAGCACCGCATCCACCTCCGGCGTCAACGCCGCCGCGAGGCGCGTGGCGACGGGCAGCGAGTCGTCGCGCAGCACCTCCGTCGCCGCCAGCACGGCCGCGCGTCCGGCTCCCGCGGGCACCCCGGCGGCCACCCGCTGCAACAGGTCGGCGCCCTCCTCCAGGACCAGGCCGACGTCGATGCCGGCCGGGACCTTGATGCGGGCGATCCGGCGCCAGGTGGCGACCGGGTCGCTCCAGGCCTCCACGCGGTAGGTCCACCGGCCCTCCGAGGTGGGCGTGACCTCCGCGCCCCACAGGTCGGTGCCGGGGGCGAGTTCGCGCATCGGCGTCCACGGGCCGTGCGTGCCCTCCGGGTCGGTCAGCACGACATTGGCCGCGACCGCGTCGTGGCCCTCACGGAAGACGGTCGCGGTGACCTCGAAGGTCTCACCCGCGACCGCCTTCGCCGGACGTCTTCCGCACTCCACGACCGGGCGGACATCACGCACCGGAATTCGGCCGATGGCCGGGATGGAACTCATGGGTCTCGCCTCCGCCGTGCTCAGGACCGGGCCGTTCGCCCGATCGGGGAAATCCAGCCGCGCCGGAAGGACCTGCCTCCCCGCGGGTGATACCGGTCCGCCGGCGGCGGACCCCCGGTCTAGGCGGTGCCCGCCCGGGGCCGTTCGTTCTGCTCCCCGAGGTAGGCGACCAGGCTGCTGCGCAGATAGCGCTCGGCGGCGTCCGCGGCCTCGCGGGCACAGCGTTTGCCCATGAGCACACACAGCGTGTAGCCGGAGTCCTCGAAGGTGGCTCGCACCGTGCGGTCGGTGGGGGAGGCGAGCATGACGCGCTCCCAGGCCCGGTACCGCCGCAGTTGCCGGGCCACTTCGGCTTTGGCCGGTAGCAGCATGACGCCGTTCACCTTCCGGGATGTGACAAGCACGGGCAGAGAGAGGTCTTCACACATGGTGCATGTATGGCCACGCAACGTCTTGTTGGGGCTTCAACAACGCGCTCGTGTTGCACGAATGGCGTACCGATCCCACGCTTGAGGTGACTCAGAAGCGATCAGTGCTCACGCTCCGCGTTCGGTGGCCCGTCCCGCCCGGGACGAGGAGGAGCGGGAGCTTCGCCGGTGAGGAGCCAACGAAGATGAAGACCGCAGTGCCCTGCTACTACCACCTCGACGTGGAAGTCAGTCCGGAGCGGGTCGGACAGGTCAGGCGCATCCTGGCCGCACACCTCAGGCTCTGGGACCTGGAAACACTGGTCGAGCCGGTCTGCCGCGGCGCCGAGCTGCTGCTGAGGGCCATCGACGAGCACGCCACGGACAAGAACACGTCGATCGAGCTGTGGTGGAACGGCCAGCACCTGATCACCGCCATCGGGGAGAACGACTGCGAACTGCGCCCGGACCAGGACCTGCGGGCCTGTCTGGAGCACATCGCCGTCATGAGCGACGGCTGGGGGTGCTGCGCCACCGACACCGGCAGCAAGGTCATCTGGTTCTCGCAGCGCGCCCGCGCCGGCGAACGCGTGCCGCTGGTCCCCGTGGCCCCCGCGCCCAGCCTGCGCGCGGTGCGGCAAGTGCCCCGCGAGGTGCCGGTCGCGGCCCTCGCGGGCGAGTCGAGCGGCGTTCTGGAGGCCGCCCGGTGACCGCCAAGCGACGCCGCAAGGCAGGGGTGCCCGTGTGGAGCGGGCACCCCTACCCGTTGGGAGCCTCCTTCGACGGTGAGGGCACCAACTTCGCCCTCTTCAGCGAGGTCGCCGAAGACGTCGAACTGGTCCTCGTCGAGGACGACGGCACCGAGCGCCGCGTCCCCATGACCGAGGTCGACGGCTTCGTCTGGCACTGCTACCTGCCGAAGACGGGCCCCGGCCTGCGCTACGGCTACCGGGTCCACGGTCCGTGGCAGCCCGAGCTGGGCCACCGGTGCAATCCGGCGAAGCTGCTCCTCGACCCGTACACCCGGGCGGTGGACGGCCAGGTCGACAACCACGCCTCCCTGTTCGAACGGGCGTCGCACGGCCGTTCCCGGGCCGACAGTGCCGGCCACACCATGCTCGGCGTGGTCACGGACACGGACTTCGACTGGGGCGACGACCGGCCGCCACAGCATCCGTACGCCGAGACGGTCATCTACGAGGCCCACGTCCGCGGACTCACCCGCACCCACCCCGACGTCCCCGCCGAGCTCCGCGGCACCTACGCGGGTCTCGCCCACCCGGCGGTGACCGACCATCTGACCTCGCTGGGCGTGACGGCCGTCGAACTGATGCCGGTGCACCAGTTCGTACAGGACGGCGTGCTGCGCGACCGCGGTCTGTCCAACTACTGGGGCTACAACACGATCGGCTTCTTCGCCCCGCACAACGCCTACGCCGCCCACGGCACCCGCGGCCAGCAGGTCACCGAGTTCAAGGCGATGGTCAAGGCGCTGCACGCGGCCGGCCTCGAAGTCATCCTCGATGTCGTCTACAACCACACCGCCGAGGGCAACGAGAAGGGCCCCACGCTGTCCTTCCGCGGCATCGACAACGCCTCCTACTACCGCCTCGTGGACGGCGACTGGCGGCATTACTACGACACCACCGGCACCGGCAACAGCCTGCTGATGCGGCACCCGTACGTCCTGCAGCTGATCATGGACTCGCTGCGGTACTGGGTGACCGAGATGCACGTCGACGGTTTCCGCTTCGACCTCGCGGCGACCCTGGCACGGCAGTTCCACGAGGTGGACCGGCTGTCGGCGTTCTTCGACCTGATCCAGCAGGACCCGGTGATCAGTCGGGTCAAACTCATCGCGGAACCGTGGGACGTGGGCGAGGGCGGCTACCAGGTGGGCAACTTCCCGCCGCTGTGGTCGGAGTGGAACGGCAAGTACCGTGACGCCGTACGGGACTTCTGGCGCGCGGAGGAACACACGCTCGGTGAGTTCGCCTCCCGGCTGACCGGTTCCTCCGACCTGTACCAGCACAACCGGCGCCGCCCACGCGCCAGCGTCAACTTCGTCACCGCGCACGACGGTTTCACCCTGCGCGACCTGGTCTCGTACAACGACAAGCACAACGAGGCCAACGGCGAGGGCAATCGGGACGGCGAGAGCGTCAACCGGTCCTGGAACTGCGGCGCCGAGGGCGAGACGGACATGCCCGGCGTGCTGGAGCTGCGCGCCCGACAGCAGCGCAACTTCCTTGCCACGCTGCTGCTCTCCCAGGGCATCCCGATGCTCTGCCACGGCGACGAACTCGGCCGCACCCAGGGCGGCAACAACAACGCCTACTGCCAGGACAACGAGGTCTCCTGGATCGACTGGCGGCTGACCGGCGAACAGCGCGACCTGATCGACTTCACCCGTTACGTCATCGGGCTGCGCGCCGCCCATCCCGTGCTGCGCCGACGGCGCTTCTTCCGCGGGGAGACCGCGACCCACCCCCGCCAGCCGCTGCCCGACCTGATGTGGCTGGCGCCGGACGCGCGGGAGATGACGGAGGAGGACTGGCAGCGCGGCGACGCGCACTCCGTCGCGGTCTTCCTCAACGGCGACGCCATCGTCGAACACGACCCGTGCGGCCGCCCGGTCGTGGACGACTCCTTCCTGCTGCTGTTCAACAGCTACTGGGAGCCGATGGTGTTCGTGCTCCCGGACGTCTCCTACGGCGAACGGTGGACGACACTCCTCGACACCGCGATCACGCAGGGGCCCCCGGACGAGACCGAGCACAAGGCGGGCGCGCAGACGACCGTCGAGGCGCGCAGCCTGGTCCTGCTGACCCGGCCCTCGCGCACCGCTCGCTGAGGCTCAGCGCTCCTTGCGTGAGGTCACCGTGAACTGCGCGCCGTCCGTGTCGCGCAGCACGGCCTCGTCGCCGCCCTTGGACAGGACGCTGCCGCCGTGCCGTTCCGCGGCCCGCACACAGGCCGTCACGTCGTCGACCGCGAAGTGGATCTGCCAGTGCGGGCGGATGGTGGGGTCGGGGGCCGCCCCCAGCGCGCCCGACTCGATGCGGGCCACGATGTCGCCCCGGCTGCGCAGCACCACCTCGCCGCCCTCGTAGCGGACCTCGCAGCAGCCGGGGCGCTCGGTCGCCCATTCCAGGACCTCGCCGTAGAAGATGGCGGCGTCGAAGGCGTCGCGGGTGTGCAGCCGGATGAAGGCCGGGGCGGCCGCGCGCCACTTCTCCCAGTCGGAGAACAGTTCGCCCTCCCAGATCCCGAAGGTCGCCCCGTCCCGGTCGGCGAGCAGCGCCGCCCGGCCGGGCGGGAAGGAGAGGGGTCCGACGGCCGCCGTACCGCCGCGTTCCTGCGCGCGGGCCGCGGCCTCGTCGGCGCTCGGCACGGCGAAGTACGGGGTCCACGCCACGGCCATCTGCCACATGGAGGCCACGGCGGCGATCCCCGCCACCGGGGTATCGCCCACCATGGCGATCCGGAAGTGGTCGCCGAGCTTGGCGGAGCGCAGCCGCCAGCCCAGCACGGCCCGGTAGAAGTCCTCGGCAACGTCGAGATCACGGCTGGTCAGGCTCACCCAGCAGGGGGCGCCGAAGACGGAGTGCGAGGAGACCACCTCGGTGGTGGCGGTGGGGCGTGTCGTGTCGTCGCTCATGGCAGTCGCGTCCTGGTCTCGTCGACCGGCCGTCACCGGTCTGCCACCAGTGTCCAACCGGAACCGCCCCGTGCGCCTGCCGAGTACCCCTGACGGGGCCGCGAAACGGCCGACAGGCCCGGTGGCGCGGGTCTGGGGGAGTGGCGAGGATGGAGGGGACCGAAGGTGTCTCGACCATGTGCCGGGGAGGTGCGATGCCCAGGGACGGGGGCTCGGAGCGGATCTTCGAGCTGCAGGAGGAAGTGCAGCAGCTCAAGGAGGCGGTCGCCTCGCACGCCGTCGTCGACCAGGCGATCGGCATGGTCGTCGCGCTCGGCCGCGTGGGCCCGGATCAGGGCTGGCAGGTGCTGAAAGAGGTCTCCCAGCACACGAACATCAAGCTGCGGAACGTGGCGGAGCTCATCCTGCTCTGGGGCCGCACCGGGGTCATGCCCGCGGAGATCCGTGCGGAGCTGGAAGACGCGCTGGACCGTTTCGGCCCCACGCAGATACCGGGGGAGGCGCCGGAGAAGTGAGCGGTCCGGCTCGCGCGGGGCCGGACGCGGTGCGGCTCAGCCGGTCTGCGCGAGGAGTTCCTCCCGCAACTGGGCGAAGCATCCACTGAGCAGGCGGGACACGTGCATCTGGGAGATGCCGAGCTGCTGGGCTATGTGGCTCTGCGTCATGCCGCGGAAGAACCGCAGGTAGAGGATGGTGCGCTCGCGTTCGGGCAGCGCCTGCAGGCAGGGCGCGGCCGCCACGCGGTCGACGACGACGTCGTACGCCGGATCGGGCCCGCCGATCGCGTCGGCGAGGGCGTAGCCGTCCGTGCCGGGCATCTCGGCGTCGAGGGACAGGGCGGAGAAGCACTCCAGGGCCTCCATGCCGATGCGCACCTCGTTCTGGCTCAGCCGCGTGTGCAGGGCGATCTCGGCGACGGTCGGCGGCCGGCCCGGGATGGTCTGGGACAGCTCCTTCGCGGCCTGCCGGACCCGGTTGCGCAGGTCCTGCACCCGGCGCGGTACGTGCAGCGTCCACATGTGGTCGCGGAAGTGCCGCTTGATCTCGCCGGTGATGGTCGGCACCGCGTACGCCTCGAAGGCGTACCCGCGGGTCGGGTCGTAGTGGTCGACGGCCTTGACCAGACCGAGGGCCGCGACCTGGTAGAGGTCTTCGAGGGTCTCCCCGCGCCCCTTGAAGCGGACGGCGATCCGCTCCGCCATGGGCAGCCAGACCCGCACCAGCTCGTCTCGCAGCCCCTTGCGCTCGGGACCGTCGGGGAGCCCTGCCAGCCGTTCGAAGACCGAAGCCGTGTCGGGGGCGTCGTCGTGCGGGTGGGGCTTGTTTCTACCGGTGGTGACGCGCATCGCGCGCACCTCCCTCGGGCAGTGCCGGGTGGACAGACACCATGGGAGGACCGGAACTCGGACCGGCGGAGACATCCGGGGCCTGGCCGGCTCCCACGGACGTGCCTCCTGTCCGAAGCACGCAATGCACATGCCCAGGATAGGCACATCCAAAACAAAACAGACATTTCGATGGGTTTCGTTCGACCTGAGGCGGTGGCTGTGTTCCCGCTTGACCGTTCCTTGGGTTCATTACCTCTGCTACAGAGGTAAATTCGGGGTGTGGAATCGGAAACCTTCCCGGACGAGCTGGTCGACGCCCTCGTCGGAGTCCAGCGGCTCCTCAGACGCCGACTGCGCCGGCAGATCGCCCCGCAGCTGCGCGGTGCCGAGGTCGAACTGCTGCGCCTGGTCGTGACCCGGCCCGGCGTCGGCATCTCCGACGCCGCCAAGGACCTCCACCTGGCGGGCAATTCGGTGTCCACACTGGTCAACCAGCTGTCCCGGCAGGGCTATCTGGTACGCGAGACCGACCCCGCCGACCGGCGGGCCGCCCGGCTGATGCCGACGCCCGCCGCCGAGGCGCGGCTCGCGGAGTGGCGCAAACGGCGCGGCGAACTCGTCCGTGACGGGCTGTCCGGGCTGGACGAGGCGGACCGGGAGGCGCTGCGTGCCGCCCTCCCCGCGCTGCGCAAGCTGGCCGAGAACCTGCACGAGGAGGCGGAGGAGTCATGACGAACGACGCGGGCGCGCCCCAGGTCGGCGCTGATGCCCCAGAGATCGCGGACGCGCCACCGGCCGATGCCGTCACCTGTACCCGGCTCGCCTACGAGTTCGGTGAGACCCGCGCGGTCGACGACCTCGAACTGTCGGTGGAGGAGGGCGAGGTCTTCGGACTGCTCGGCCCCAACGGCGCGGGCAAGACCACCGCGATCCGCTGCATCACCACCCTGCTTCCGGTCCCGGCCGGCATGGTGCGCGTCTTCGGCCACGACGCCGCCAAGGAGCGCATGGCCGTCCGCCGCCTGCTCGGATACGTGCCGCAGCAGCTCTCCGCCGACGCCGGGCTCACCGGACGAGAGAACGTCGCCCTGTTCGCCCGGGTCTTCGACGTCTCCCGCCGAGAACGCGGCGAGCGCGTCGCGCAGGCCCTGGCGGCCGTCGGCCTCACCGACGCCGCCGACCGGCTCGCCGGCACCTACTCCGGCGGCATGGTCCGCCGTCTCGAACTCGCCCAGGCCCTGGTCAGCGCGCCCCGGCTGCTGATCCTCGACGAGCCGACCATCGGCCTCGACCCCATCGCCCGTACCGGCGTGTGGGAGCACATCAACGCCGTGCGCGACGCCACCGGCATGACCGTGCTGGTGACCACCCACTACATGGACGAGGCCGACCAGTACTGCGATCGCGTCGGCCTGATGCACCGCGGCCGAATCCGTGCCCTAGGCACCCCGGCCGAACTGCGCCGGGGCCTCGCCGAGCGCCGGGGGGCGGACACCCTGCCCACCCTGGAGGACGTCTTCCGTGACGTCGCCGGCAGCGGCCTCGACGACAAGTCAGGAGATTTCCGTGATGTCCGAAGCACCCGCCGTACCGCCCACCGTGTCGGCTGAGCGCGCAGACGGCATCGATCTGCTGCTGCGCCCGCCCGAGCCCCGCGCGGGCTGGCGGCTGCTGCCCGCCCGGGTGGTGGCGATGTGCGCCGTCGAACTGCAGAAACTGCGCCACGACCGCACCGAGCTCTACACCCGTGCGGTGCAGCCCGCCCTGTGGCTGCTGATCTTCGGCCAGACCTTCACCAGGATCAAGGCGATCCCGACCGACGGCATCCCCTACGTCGACTATCTGGCACCGGGCATCATCGCCCAGTCCGCGATGTTCATCGCCATCTTCTACGGCATCCAGATCATCTGGGAGCGCGACGCCGGCATCCTGAACAAGCTCCTGGTGACGCCCACTCCACGCTCGGCGCTGATCACCGGCAAGGCATTCGCGGCCGGCGTGAAGTCACTGATCCAGGCCGTCGTCGTCATCGTGATCGCCGCGCTGCTCGGCGTGGCGCTGACCTGGAACCCGCTCAAACTCCTCGGCGTGGCGGCGATCGTCGTCCTCGCGTCCGCTTTCTTCTCCTGCCTGTCCATGACCATCGCCGGCGTCGTCCTCAGCCGCGACCGGCTCATGGGCATCGGACAGGCCATCACCATGCCGCTGTTCTTCGGCTCCAACGCCCTTTACCCCGTGTCCATCATGCCCGGCTGGCTTCAGGCGATCAGCAAGTTCAACCCCCTGAGCTATCAAGTGGACGCCCTGCGCGGGCTCCTCCTCGGCACCCACGCACACGTCGCCCTCGACCTCGCCGTCCTCCTCGTGGCCGCCGCGCTGGGCATCACCGCCGCCTCCTCACTGCTGGGCCGGCTCGCCCGGTGATCACGCCGTTCGGAACGTGATGTGCGGCACGCACCGTCCCGCGTACGCGTGACACATTTCGCCGATTGTTCCTGCGCACGGCTTGATCAGTGATCAAAGGGGGTGAATTCGCTGGCCACAGCGCATTCTGCTCATTTGACAGTGCGCTGAGCGCACAGATAGGAAGCAGCTCTCTGAGGTCGAAGAGGTGGATTGTGTACGAGCCGAACGTGGTCGGGGACTGGCAGGAGTACGACGAGCATGCCGGTCTGCGTGTCCGCGTCCACCGTCTCCAAGCCGCCGAGCCGCCGCGCGGCCGGGACGACGCGGCCGCCGGCCTCACCTACTTCAGCGTCCGTGTGACCGTCGAGAACCGCGGCGACCGGCCCTCGACCATCCACCTCGAGGACGGCCAGATCGACGTGCGGGTCGGCCCGGACGGCGAGGCCGCGTTCATCGACTGGCGCAACTCGCAGTTCATCGAGGGCTTCGACGTCTACCCGCTGCGCCGGGCCACCGCCGTACTGTTCGCGGCCGGTCCCGAGGCCTCCCTGAGCCAGGTCGACGTGCAGATCCAGCTGCGGGTCGACGACGACTGGGCCGACCGCCGGCTGTGGGCGGGCGGCATCGGACTGCACGAGGACGCGGTGGGCGCCCACGCGGTCTCCGCACGGGACGTCCTGGCCCACCAGGTCAGCACCTTCCTGCGCGAACAGGCGGAGGAAGGCACCGCCTGATCCGCTCCCGCCTCAGTGCGGGATGCCGTCGATGATCTCGCGGGCACCCTGACGCAGCAGCGCCACGGCGACCGACGTGCCCAGCGTGGCCGGGTCGAGCCGGCCGGCCCACTCGTGGGCGTTCAGACGCGTCTTGCCGTCGGGAGTGAACACGCAGGCCCGCAGGGAGAGTTCGCCGCCGTGCTCCACGCGCGCGTACCCGGCGATCGGGCTGTTGCAGTGCCCCTGCAGCACGTGCAGGAACATGCGCTCCGCGGTCGCCTCCCGGTGCGTGTCCGGGTCCCCGAGGCCGCTGACCGCGTCGATGAGATCGGTGTCGTCCTGCCGGCACTGCAGGGCCAGGATGCCCGCACCGATCGGCGGCATCATCGTCTCCGCCGAGAGGATCTCCGTGATCACGTCCTGGCGTCCGATGCGTTCGAGGCCGGACACCGCGAGCAGCAGCGCGTCCGCCTCGCCGGCCTCAAGCTTCGCCAGCCGCCGGTTGGCGTTGCCGCGGAAGGGCACGCACTCCAGGTGCGGATGGCCGGCGGCCAGCTGGGCGACGCGGCGCACCGCGGAGGTACCGATCCGCGTGCCCTCCGGCAGCTCGTCCAGCGTCAGACCACCCGGATGGATGAGGGCGTCGCGGACGTCGTCGCGCTTGAGGAACGCGGCGAACGTCGTGCCCGCCGGAAGCGGCCGGTCGGCGGGGATGTCCTTGACGCAGTGCACCGCGAGATCGGCCTCGCCGGCCAGCAGCGCGGCGTCCACCTCCTTGGTGAACGCCCCCTTGCCCTCCACCTGGGACAGCACGCCCATCCACTTGTCGCCGGTCGTCTTCACCGGCACGACCTCGGTGCGCACACCGGGGTGCAGGGCCGCCAACTCGGCGCGGACACGCTCCACTTGGGCGAGCGCCATGGGCGAGTCGCGGGAGACGATACGGATCAGTTCGGGGACGGACATGCGGACACGATAGACCTCCACAGAGGCGCGTTCGTGCCGTACCGGCCTATTCGGGCGGGCATCACGTCGGCGTCAGGCGGTGGGCGCGTTCGTTCCGATCGCCCGCCGGGCCTCCGCCAGGGCTTCGTCGTCACGGACGCCCAGAGCCGCCACCTGCGGCGTCGGGAACGTCATCGCCCTTGCCCGTCCGGTGCGTCGATGGTGGCGGTGGATCAGATGAGGTCGTCGGGGAAGTCGGCCGCCGCCTCCTCGGGGGTCAGGTCGGGTCGCAGCCGCAGCCAGGAGGGCTGGCGCAGCATGCCGGCCCGGGTGCGGGTGCTGTAGCGGACCTCGCCGACCAGCCGGGGCACCACCCATTGGGCGCCGGGCACCGCGGGGACGGGATCGAAGGGGCACACGGCGGTCTCGGCATCCCGCAGCAGCCCGGCGAGCCGGGTGCGCTCGGCTTCGCTCCAGCCGGTGCCCACCCCGCCGACGTACCGCAGCCGCCCCGCCGCCCGCTGTCCGACCAGAACCGCGCCGGGCAGTCCCGACAGCCGTCCCTTGCCCGCCAACCAGCCGCCCACGACGACATCCTCGCTGCGCATGTTGCGGATCTTGATCCAGGCCCGGGAGCGCACCCCGGGTTCGTACACCGAGTCCAGCCGCTTGCAGACCAGGCCCTCCATGCCGTGCTCGCGGGTGGCGTTCAGCGCCTGCCGTCCGTGTCCGACGAGCGCGGCGGGCGTGGACCAGAAGGGCCCGTCGAGCCCCAACTCCTCCAGAAGCCCCCGGCGGCGGACGTAGGGCAACGCGGTGAGAGCCTGGCCGGCCAGGTGCATCACGTCGAACAGCACCAGGTGGGCGGGCACCTTGGCCGCCTGCCGCGCCGCCCGGGCGGGCGCGTGGGCCAGTCCCATGCGGGACTGCAGCAACTGGAAGTCGGCGCGGCCGTGTTCGTCCAGTGCCAGGACCTCCCCGTCCAGCACCGCGGCCGTGGTCCCCAGTGCCGCGCCGAGCTCCCGAAGTTCGGGATACGCGGCGGTGATCTCCTCTCCGGACCGGGCGCGCAGCCGCACACCGCCGTCCCCTTCGAGGTAGGCCACGACCCGCTGGCCGTCCTGTTTGGTCTCGTAGGCCCAGCGGGCGTCCTGCGACACGGGCGGCAGTGTGCCCGGGGTGGCGAGCATGGGCGGGATCAGGGGGAGGGTCACGGGTGAGTTGTCGACGCTGTCGCGTGCCGTAACGCGCCCGGCCCACCGGTTTCCCCTGAACGGCGCTGCCAACGGGTGCCGTCAGATGATGCCGCCGTTGGCCCGCAGCACCTGTCCGTTGACCCAGCGGCCCTCGCGGCCCACGAGGAAGGACACGACGCCGGCTATGTCCTCCGGTGTCCCGAGGCGTTCCAGCGGCGGCTGCGCGGCCAGCCGGGCGACGGTCTCCTCGTCCTTGCCGTCGAGGAAGAGGCCGGTCGCCGTCGGGCCGGGTGCCACGGCGTTGACCGTGACGTCACGGCCTCGCATCTCCCGCGCCAGGATCAGCGTCAGCGCCTCGACGGCGCCCTTGCTCGCGGCGTAGGCGCCGTAGCCGGGGAAGGCGAGTCCCACCACGGAGCTGGAGAAGTTGACGAGCGCCCCGCCCGGGCGCAGCCGGCGCGCGGCCTGCTGGTCGACCACGAACGTGCCGCGGATGTTGGTGCGGTACAGGGCGTCCAGCTCGCCCAGGTCGAGCTCGGCGACGGGGGACAGGGGCATCCTTCCGGCCGCGTGCACGACCGCGTCGACACCGCCGTAGGTGGCCTCCGCCAGGTCGAAGAGCGCGGCGACCTCGGCCTCGTCGGCGACGTCCGCGCGGGCGGCGAACGCAGTGCCGCCGGCCGCCTCGACGGCCTGGACGACCTCGTCCGCGGCATCCTTGCCGCCCGCGTACCCGACGACGACCGCGAACCCGTCTGCGGCGAGCCGCCGGGCGACCTGCCGCCCGATACCGCGTGATCCACCGGTCACGATCGCCACGCGCCGGTCCTGCTGGGGCTGAGTGGTCATGGCTGCATCCTTTGTTAGCGCTGCTACGACTGATTCGTATCGACGATAACACAGTTCCGTAGCGTTGGTATCGTCGATTTCGTATCGGTGCTACGAATGGCGTACGGTGGTCCCATGGATGCGCGGGAGAAGATCCTGGAAGCGGCCACCGACCTGCTGGCCGAGGCATCGGTCGCCGATGTCTCCACGCGGGCGGTGTGCGAGGCGGCGGGCGTGGGTGCGCCGATGCTCTACCGGCTGTTCGGGGACAAAGCGGGGCTGCTGGCCGCCGTGGTCGACCGGGGTTTCGAGGCCTACCTCGCCTCCAAGCGGGCGGCCCGGCCCAGCGACGACCCCGTCGCCGACCTCCGCAGCGGCTGGGACAGCCACATGCGCTTCGCACTGGAGCACCCCAACCACTACCGGCTGATGTACTCGCCCGAGCTGACGGTCCCGCCCGCGGCGGCGCAGGAGGCGCACGCCCTGCTGCACGGCATCCTCGAGCGCTGTGCCGCCGCCGGCCGGCTCACCGTGCCGCCCGCCCTCGCCACGCAGATGATCATGTCCGCCAATGTCGGGGCGGCCCTGTCCATACTCACCAGGCCGGAGCAGTACCCGGACCCGGGGTTCTCCGAGCGGCTGCGCGACGCGGTGCTCGACTCGGTCACCCGCCCGTCCACCGACGCCTCCGACGGCCAGGCGGACGACGGGGACAGGGCCGTCCCGGTCGCCGCCGCCACACTGGCGGCACGGCTTCGCGCCGCGCGGTCCCCGTCCTTCACCCCGGCCGAATCGGCCCTGCTGGGGCAGTGGCTGGACAAACTGTCCGCGGGCTGACCGGGCGGCGTGTTGGGGGCCCCGGTCCGCTGAGGCACGGCCTGTGCCCCTGTAGGGGGCCGGCTGATGGCCGCGGACCGTCGGTCGGCGGCCATCGGGGGCGGCGGTCAGCCCACCTTGGAGGCGTCGACCGACGGCTCGGTGGCGGGCGTCGACGCGTCCACGGCGACGGGGCGGCGGCTCGGGATGAACGACGCCACGGCGAAGGCCAGCAGCGCGGCCCCGGCGCCGAGGGCCATGACGACCTTGAAGCCGTTCTGCGAGGGCAGCGAGTAACCGCCGAGGTCGATCGTCAGGTGGGAGAGGACGACACCGGCGAGGGCACTGGCCACGGACGTGCCGATCGACCGCATCAGAGTGTTGAGGCTGTTGGCGGCCGCGGTCTCCGACGGGTCCACGGCGCCCATGATCAGGGCGGGCATGGCGCCGTAGGTGAAACCGATACCGGCGCCGATGACGCACGACACCAGCACCAGATGCCACACCGCGGACATCAGCACGATGTTCAGGCCGTATCCGCAGGCCACGATCAGCGCGCCGATCATCAGCGTCACCTTCGGTCCCTTCGCCCTGGAGACGGCCGCGGAAACCGGGGCGAACGCCATCATCACCAGACCGGACGGCGCCATCACCAGACCGGCGGTCAGCAGCGACTTGCCGAGGCCGTAGCCCGTCTGCGCGGGCAGCTGCAGCAGTTGGGGCAGGACCAGGGACATCGCGAACATCGAGAAGCCGATCGCGATCGAGGCGAGGTTGGTCACCAGGACCTGACGGCGGGCGGTGGTGCGCAGGTCCACCAGGGGTTCGCTGGTGCGCAGTTCGAAGAGGCCCCACGCGAGCAGCACCACGACCGCCCCGGCGAACAGGCCGAGCGTGGTGCCGTCGGTCCAGCCCCAGTCGGCGCCCTTGGATATCGCCAGCAGCAGGGACACGAGCCCCACCGCCATGCCCACGCCGCCGACGACGTCGAAGCGGCCGCCGGAGCGCACCTGCGACTCGGGCACGAAGAGCAGGACGAGCACCAGGGCCACCACACCCATGCCGGCCGAGCTCCAGAACAGCGCGTGCCAGTCGTAGTGGTCCGCGATCAGCGCCGCCGTCGGCAGGCCCAGGGCGCCGCCGACGCCGAGCGAGGCGCTCATCAGCGCCGTCGCTCCGGCCAGCCGCTCGGTGGGCAGTTCGTCGCGCATGATGCTGATGCCCAGCGGCACGACCGCCGCCGCCAGGCCCTGCACCGCCCGCCCCACGATCATCGGAACCAGCGAATCGCTGAGCGCGCAGACGACCGACCCCGTCACCAGCAGCACCACGCTGACCAGCAGCATGCGCCGCTTGCCGAACATGTCACCGAGCCGGCCCACCACGGGCGTCGCCACCGCGGCGGCGAGCAGCGTGGCGGTCACGGCCCAGGCGGTGTCCGCGGCGGGAGCGTCCAGCAGTTTCGGCAGCTCCGGCACGATCGGGATGACCAGCGTCTGCATGAGCGACACGACGATGCCGGCGAAGGCCAGCACGGCCACCACGGCGTTCGACCGCGGTGCGGCCGGTCCGCCCGGGCTCGCCGGGCTGGGAAGGACGTCGGACATGAAGAAGCCTCCATGGGCAGGGGGAGGAGCCGGAAACCGATCCGCGACCAAGGTTTAAGGCAGGTGATTGACTTAGCTTAAGGGCTGCAGCCTGCCTGAGATCCCTCGGGTCCTCCTCGAGGCCCGACCGTGCTCGGGTCGGCGTGGAGCCGTAGGCCGTCCTCCCCGTGCCATTGCGTAGGCTTCCTTAGCTGGAACCCGCCGCACGGGCGGCGGACCTGCGACGGCTCGAGGGACTGGCCGCCGCGGGCGGAACGATGTCCCGGTGCGGTGGTGAGCATGGCGGCCAGAACGGCGCGGGCGGAACAGGTGAGCGCGACCAGGGAGCTGATCCTGACCGCCGCCGAGCGGCTGTTCGCCGAGCGCGGGGTCAACGCCGTCTCGAACCGTCAGGTCAGCGAGGCCGCAGGGCAGGGCAACAACACCGCCGTCGGCTACCACTTCGGCACCAAGGCCGACCTGGTGCGCGCCATCGTCCGCAAGCACGCGACGCAGATCGAGGAGATCCGCGCCCGGCTGCTGGCCGGCATCGGCGAGTCGCCGGACGTACGTGACTGGGTGGACTGTCTGGTGCGCCCCGTCCCGCAGCACCTCGGCGAGTTGGGCGGCCCCACCTGGTACGCCCGCTTCTGCGCGCAGATCATGACCGACCCGGTGCTGCACCAGATCGTCGTCGAGGAGTCGCTCACCTCCCCGTCCCTCCGGCAGATCATCGACGGACTCACGGCCTGTCTGCCCGACCTGCCGCCCGAGGTCCGCGCCGAGCGGGGTGAGATGGCCCGTCATCTGATCGTGCAGATGCCCGCCGAGCGCGAGCGCGCGCTCGCCGAGAACCGGCCCACCCCGCGCGCCACCTGGGACGACGCCGCGACCGGTCTCGTCGACGCCCTCGTCGGCCTGTGGCTGGCACCCGTGGCGTGACGCCCGCGGCATTTTACTTGAGTTACGCAACAAGATGGTAGCGTGGACGTATGCCCACACCACCCCTCCCCGGCTTCCCCGACACCCCCGCGTCCGACGAGGTCATCGAGATCGAGCGCGCGCTCACCCGCATCACCTACCTGAGCACCCGCGCCCGCCGGCACGAGCGGCTGATGGCGCTGGCCGGTGTGCCGCTGGACCGCGCCGCCGTCGCGCTGCTGCGTCAGGTCGCCGACTCGGAGCCGCTGCGCCCCGGGGAGCTGGCGACCCGGCTGGGCGTGGAGGCCTCCCATGTCACCCGCACCGTGCAGCAGTTGCAGAAGTCCGGCTACGTCACCCGCGTCCCCGACCCCGACGATCGCCGCGCCCAGCGCATCGAGCTCACCGAGGCGGGCCGCGAGGCCATAGCGCGGGTCCGCGACGCCGGCGCCCGAGGCATGCAGCTGGCCCTGTCGGAGTGGACGCCGGAGGAGCTGCGGCAGCTCGCCGGCCTCTTCCACCGCATGGTCGACGACTTCCTCGCCCACGCCATCGACGAGGAGGCCGAGCAGCCGACCGCCCCGGCGTCGACCCTCTGACGGGCCCCGGCGTCGGCCCTCCGGCACCGCCCGGGCCGCCCTCGGGGGAGGCCGGTCACAGGCCCTCTCTACCCTCCGGTAACATCGCCCGGCAGGTCATCAGAGGAGGAACCGTGTCACGGTCCGAACGCTCGCCCCTGCTGCTCGCCGGCCTGCTTGCCGCCGCGGGCACCGCCCACTTCGCCGTTCCCCGCCAGTTCGACGCGATCGTCCCGCGCTCCCTGCCGGGTGCGCCCAGGACCTGGACGTACGTCAGCGGCGCCGCCGAACTCGCGCTCGCGGCAGGCATCGCGCTGCCCCGCACCAGGAAGGCGGCGGCCCTCGCCGCGGCCGCGTTCTTCGTCGGTGTCTTCCCCGCCAACGTCAAGATGGCCGTCGACTGGCGTGACCGGCCCGCGCCGCAGAAGGCCGCGGCCATGGGGCGACTGCCGCTGCAGCTGCCCCTCGTCCTGTGGGCCCGCAGCGTCGCCAAGAGCGGGGAGGGCGCGGCATGAGCCAGTCCGTGAACGTCGGCGACAAGGCCGATGACTTCGAACTGCCCGACGAGACAGGCACC
The DNA here is from genome assembly GCF_050214755.1 of Streptomyces sp. C1-1. Lineage (NCBI taxonomy): Bacteria > Bacillati > Actinomycetota > Actinomycetes > Kitasatosporales > Streptomycetaceae > Streptomyces > Streptomyces sp. C1-1. Next base: position 9,364,648 of record NZ_CP189826.1, read on the forward strand.
GTTCGCACGCTGTCCGAACTGCTCGCCGACGGACCGGTCGTGCTCTTCTTCTACCCGGCCGCCCTCACGGCGGGCTGCACCGCGGAGGCCTGCCACTTCCGCGACCTGGCCGCCGAGTTCGCCGCCGTCGGTGCCCGGCCGGTCGGGATCAGCGGAGACACCGTCGAACGGCAGCAGGAGTTCGCCGGCCGGCACACTCTCGGCATGCCGCTGCTGTCCGACCCCGACGGCACGATCCGCGAGCGGTTCGGCGTCAAGCGCGGCTTCAGCCTCGCGCCCACCAAGCGGGTCACCTTCGTCATCGGGCAGGACCGCACGGTCCTCGAGGTCGTCCGCAGCGAGCTGCGCATGAACACCCACGCCGACCGGGCCCTCGAGGTCCTGCGGGCCGCACGACAGAAGTGACCGTGGTGGAACGGAGGGCTTCACCGGTCCTCCGTTTCGGTTGAAGCCGTACGACAAAAGCACCATCCTGTGGAATATGGAGCACGCCTCCGCTGCGGCGATTCTCGATGCCCGGGGCATGGTGACGGGGTGGAGCGAGGGCGCCCGGCGCCTGACGGGATACCCGGCGGTGGAGGCCCTCGGGCGGGCGGCGCGCGACCTGCTCGCCGAGGAGGCGCCCGCCGAGGCCGTCGCAGCGGGCCAGGGCACCGTCGTACTGCGCCACCGCGACGGTTCCACCGTGGCACTCCGGCTCAGCGCCTGCCCGGTCGTCGGAGAGAACGGCGACCCCGGCGGCTACGTGATCACCGCCGAGCCGCCGGACGACCCTGGGACCGCGCTGGCCGCCGATGCCTTCCAGCGAGCCTCCATGTCGATGTCCGTCTTCGACACCCGCCAGCACTATCTGCGGCTCAACGACGTCGCCTGCCGGGTCATGGGCGTGTCGGAGGAGGACCTGACCGGCCGGTTCTTCGCGGACACCGTCCAGGACGCCGAGCACAGCCGCGGCTTCCTCGCCCACCTGCGCATGGTGGCCGAGACGGGCCGGCCGACACGCTACGAGAGCTACGCCGGGGCCCCCGCCCTCAACCGCGACCACGCCTGGACCACCGAGATGTGGCCCCTGCGAGACGCCGCCGGCGAGGTCCGCGCGGTCGCCCTGGCGGCGTTCGACAGCACCGAGCAGTACTGGGCCCGCGAACGCCTGGCCCTGCTCAACGAGGCGGCGGCCTCCATCGGCACCACCCTGGACGTGGTGCGCACCGCCGAGGAGTTCGTCGAACTCCTCGTGCCGCGCTACGCCGACTTCGCCAGCGTCGACCTGCTCGACTGGGTGCTGGGCGCCGAGGAGCGACCGGGCATGCTGGAGAACGACGTCGTGCTGCGCCGCGTCGCCCACGGCTCGGTCACCGGGGGCACCCCCGAGGCCGCCGTGCACGTCGGCGAGACGGACGTCTATCCCTCGTTCTCCCCGCCGGCGAAGGCACTGCACGCCGGGAAGGCCGTGGTCAGCCAGGCCGGCGAGCCGGACTTCATGCGCTGGGTCGCCGAACGCAACGCGCGGGCGCCGGGAGGCCGTCCGTACCGCAAAGGCGTGCACTCGATGCTCGCGATGCCGCTGCGCGCCCGCGGCACGACGCTGGGCGTCGTCGTCGGCGTCCGCATCGCCAACCCTGACGACTTCGCCGATGACGACGCCGTCCTCGGCGAGGAACTCGCCAGCCGTGCCGCCGTCTGCATCGACAACGCACGCCGCTTCGCCCGCGAACGCACCACCGCCCTGGCCCTCCAGCACACCCTGCTGCCCAGGGGCCTGCCCGGACAGGCGGCGGTGGACGTGGCCCACCGCTACCTGCCCTCGGGTTCGCTGGCCGGCATCGGCGGCGACTGGTTCGACGTGATCCCGCTGTCCGGCAGCCGCGTCGCCCTGGTCGTCGGCGACGTCGTCGGCCACGGCATCCCCTCCTCGGCGACCATGGGCCGTCTCTGCACGGCCGTACGCACCCTCGCGGACGTGGACCTCGCCCCGGACGAGCTCCTCACCCACCTCGACGACCTGGTCACCCACCTCGCCTCAGACGACCGGAGCGACGAGGTGGCGGAACTCGGCGCGACCTGCCTCTACGCCGTCTACGACCCCGTCTCGCGCCGCCTCACGCTCGCCGCGGCCGGTCACCCCGCGCCCGCGCTGCTGCGTCCCGACGGCACGGCGAGCCTCGTGCGGATGACGGCCGGACCGCCGCTGGGCGTCGGCGGCCTGCCCTTCGAGGCGACGGAGCTGGAACTGCCCGAGGGCTGCGTCGTCGCCCTCTACACGGACGGCCTGATCGACGACCGGGACCGCGACGTCGACCACGCCATCGCCGAGCTGTGTCGCGCCCTCACCGCCCCCGCCGACACCCTCGAGACCCTGTGCGACACGGTCCTGAAGGCCGTACTGCCGGAGGAGCCGGGCGACGACGTCGCGCTGCTGCTGGCCCGCACCCGGGCGCTTGGCGCGGACCAGGTCGCCACCTGGGACATCACCCCGGACCCCGAGCGGGTCGCCGCCGCCCGGCGGGCCGCCACCGAGCAGGTGATCGCCTGGGGGCTGGAGGAGGCCGCGTTCGTCACCGAACTGGTCGTCAGCGAACTGGTCACCAACGCCATCCGCTACGGCGCCCCGCCCGTCCAGCTCCGCCTGATCCGCGACCGTGCCCTCATCTGCGAGGTGTCCGACGGCAGTTCGACCTCGCCGCACCTGCGGCGGGCGCACGCCTTCGACGAGGGCGGCCGCGGACTGCTGCTGGTCGCCCAGCTCACCCAGCGCTGGGGCAGCAGGCAGACCCCGCGCGGCAAGACCATCTGGGCCGAGCAGACGCTGCCGCCGACCCCGGTGTGATCACTGGAACGAGCAGCCCGGGTTCGGGACGTCCTCCGAGTACGGCGCGCCGTGCGGCAGCACGTACAGCACGTCGAGGATCAGCGGTGTGTCGCCCTCGTTGCGCCCCAGGTGGACGTCGCTGGGGCCGCCCGGCTCGCGGACCGTGGTGCCCTTCGGATAGACGCCGTCCTCGGCGCAGTCGGCGTGGTAGTGGCTGAGGGTGCCCTGGCGGACGAAGCCGCGGACCACGCCGTCGTGGTAGTGCCAGCCGGTGCTCTGGCCCGGCGGGACGGTGATCTCGCGCAGCACGTAGTCGGTGTCCCCGACGGTGGTCGTACTGATCAGCTTGGCGGTCACCCCCGGTCCCGGCGGCGTGGCCCCGGCGGTGCCGCAGGTCAGGACCGAACCGGTGACGATCGCGCCGACGACGGCGGTGCGGAGTGCGGTACGCATGGTTGAACGGCCTTCCGGGCGAGGGGCGAAGATCGGTTACGGCCGTGAACATAGAGGCCCGGAAGGCCTGTTGGGGCCGGAACGCGTCAATGCGGCCAAGTGTCGGCCGGTTCGCTCAGGCGGCCGGCCGCTCGCGCACCACGTCGGCCGGCTTCTTGTCGTCCCTGAGCCCCAGAAACCGCGGATGGCGCAGCATCCCGTCCCGCGTCCACTCGGTGAAGAGCGGACCCGGCACGGCCGTTCACTTCCGTCCGTCGTCGGCGGCGACCTGTGCGAGCGTACGGCCGCTGGTCACCGAGCGGGCCCGCCGCGGATCCGGCGTCCCGTGCCCGTGGGCCCGCTCGCCGCCGGCCTTCACCAGCAGCCAGGACTCCCTGCCGTCCCCGTCCTTCCCGCCGCGGAATCGGGTGAGCGCGTACTCGCCGTGCAGTTTGGCGCCCTTCAGCCGGAATCGGGCGTGCCCGTGCTCCAGCGACTCCTCGAAGTCGACGGGCCGCCCGTTGCGGTCGTGGCTCAGCGGCTGGTAGGTGCCGTGGTCCCAGACGATCACGGTGCCGCCGCCGTAGTCGCCCTCCGGGATGACGCCCTCGAACTCCTCGTACTGCAGCGGATGGTCCTCCGTGGGCACGGCCAGCCGCTTGTCGTGGGGGTCGTCGGAGGGGCCCTTCGGGATGGACCACGACCTCAGTACGTCACCCACCTGGAGCCGGAAGTCGAAGTGCATGGTGGACGCGTCGTGGATCTGCACGACGAAGCGGGGTTCGCCGTCCGCGGGAGCGGACCGGCCCTCCGGCTCCGCGCTCCGCCGGAAATCGCGTTTGCCGCGGTACTCCCGCAGCCGGTCCCGGTCACCCACGTCCGGCTCCTTCCGTGCGTTCTGCCTCGCGGGCCTGCGAGTACCCCGCGGGCGCCTCAGAACTCCTCGTGCACCTCGGGGTCACCGCCCAGGCGGCGGTGGGCACGGTCGGCGACGGCCCGCATCTGCCCGGCGTCCAGTTCGAAGCCGAAGACGTCGAGGTTCGCGCGCTGCCGCCCCGGGTCCGACGACTTCGGGATGGGCACCGCCCCGAGCTGGGTGTGCCAGCGCAGCACGACCTGGCCGGGGGTCACGCCGAGATCCTCGGCGATCGACACGAGCGCCGGGTCGTCGAGCAGGTCGCTGCCACGGCCCAGCGGGCTCCAGCTCTCGGTGAGGACGCCCTTGGCGGTGTGGAAGGCGCGCAGTTCCTCCTGCGGGAAGAGCGGGTGCAGCTCGATCTGGTTGACGGACGGCAGGACGCCGGTCTCCTTCTCCAGCCGCTCGATGTGCTCCGCAGTGAAGTTGGAGACGCCGATGGAGCGGACCAGGCCGTCCTCGCGAAGCTTGATCATGGCCCGCCACGAGTCGACGTACCGGTCGACCCGGGGGAGCGGCCAGTGGATCAGATACAGGTCCACGTACTCCAGGCCGAGCCGGCGGCGGGAGTCCTCGAAGGAGGCGAGGGTCTCCTCGTAGCCGTGGTCGCGGCCCGGGAGTTTCGTGGTGACCACGATCTCCTCGCGGGGCACCCCACCGCGGGCGATGCCGAGGCCCACTCCGGACTCGTTGCGGTAGTTGGTGGCCGTGTCGACCAGGCGGTAGCCCAGGCCCAGGGCCTCGGCGACGGCGCGTTCCGCCTCGGCGTCGCTCATCGGCCAGGTGCCCAGGCCGACCGCGGGGAGCCGTGTGCCGTCGTTGAGCGAGTGCGTCGGGATGCTGACCACGGGGAGACCCTTCCCTCGACGGTGCCGGACCTCCAGCGTCACGGACAGCAGGGTGCTTGATCAAACGCACAGGTGGGGATGAGGGCGTGAGGGGAGCCGATGCGCACGAGTGACGGAGTGGGTATGACGACGGAGTGGGACGCGGAGGCGGAGCGGGCCGCGGGTGTCGAGGTGAAGCCGGTCGCCGGACACATCGGAGCCGAGATCGCCGGCGTCGACCTGGCCGACGACCTCGACGACGCCGTGGTCGCCGCGATCCGCGCGTCCGTGCTGCGCTGGAAGGTGGTGTTCTTCCGCGGGCAACGGCTCGACCACGCCCGGCACGTCGCCTTCGCGCGCCGCTTCGGCGATCCCGTCGTCCCGGGCAGGCGGGGCAGCGCCTCACCACCGGACTTTCCCGAGGTGGAGACCACCGCCGACCGGCTGGAACTGGGCGGACGCTTCGGCATGGAGCACGAGGAGTGGCTGCAGCGCCGACGCCACACCCTGCTGCGCGGCTGGCACTGCGACCACGGCGCCCGGATCGACCCGCCCGCCGCGACGATCCTGCGCGCCGAGACCGTACCGCCGTACGGCGGCGACACGACCTGGTCCAACCTGGCGGCCGCCTACGCCGGACTGTCCGCGCCGGTGCGGCGGTTCGTCGACACCCTGCGCGCCGAGCACCGGCTCGGGGTGGGCTACCAGCCCAGGCCCGGCGACGACGCGTACCTGCGTCATCTGCTGGACCACCAGGTCGCCTCCGTCCACCCGCTGGTGCGCGTGCACCCGGAGACGGGGGAGCGGGTGCTGTACGTCAACGGCTACTACGTCGAGCAGATCGTCGACGTCTCCCGGCCGGAGAGCCGGGCTCTGCTGGAGATGCTGCTGGAGCAGGCGGTGCGGCCGGAGTACACCGTGCGGTTCCGCTGGGAGCCGGGCAGCGTCGCCTTCTGGGACAACCGGGCCACCATCCACCTGGCGCCCGGAGACAACGCTCACCTCGGCTTCCCGCGGATCATGCACCGGGTCATGCTCACCGGCGACGTACCGGTCGGCGTGGACGGCAGGCCGTCGCAGCCTGTGGTCGGCACCGAACCGGGCAGGTGGTGAGCGTCAGACGGAGGGCCGCCAACCCAGCGCCGGGCCCAACCGCGTCGCCATGTCGGTCAGGATCTGCACGTAGTCCTCGTGTGCGAAGGTGAACGGCAGAGCGAACGCCACCTCGTCCACCTCGCGGAACGCGGCATGCGCGCGCAGCCGCTCGGCGATCTCCTCGGAGGTGCCGACGATGTCGGGCGCGAACAGCAGCCGCGCCGGGCCCTGCGGTGACGTCGTACGAGGGGTGCGCCGAGCCGCGTACTCCTCGTACCGGGCTCGCTGTTCGGGCGAGGCGGAGTCGGTGGGGATGACCACCAGGCCCTGGGAGACCCGGGCGTTCTCGCCGTCGGGGTGACGGGCGCGGAAGGCGCGGATGTGGGACAGCTGGATCTCGGCGAAGTCGTAGCCCGACCCGTCCGATCCGTCCGTCCCCTCCGCCTTGACGACGCTGCTGGTCAGGAAGTTCATGCCGTTCTCGCCGGCCCAGCGGGCCGAGCTCAGGCTGCCGCCGCCGTACCACATCCGCCGGCCCAGACCCGGCGAATGCGGCTGCACCCGGTCCGAGAACGTCTCGAACCCCTCGACGCCGCTGAAGTCGCTGGCGCTCTTGCCGCGTACGAGGTCCAGCAGCCGCCGCACGCGCTCGTAGGAGAAGTCCTCCGCGTCGGCCGTGTCCGGGTAGAGCGCCTGCTTGACCTGGTCGAAGTGCATCGGCGGGCCCACGCTGACGCCCGGGTTGACCCGGCCGCCGGAGAGGATGTCCACGGTCGCCAGGTCCTCGGCCAGCCGCAGCGGGTTCTCCCAGCCCAGCGGGATGACCGCGGTGCCGAGCTCGATGCGGCTGGTGCGCTGCGAGGCCGCCGCCATGACGGCGACCGGGGAGGAGATGCCGTACTGCAGATGCCGATGGCGCAGCCAGGCGCTGTCGAAGCCGAGCCGCTCACCGAGCTCGATGATCTCCAGGGTGGATTCGTGGCCCCGGCGCGGGTCCTCCTCGTCGAACAGGCCGATGGTCAGGAAACCGAGCTTGCGCAGGGGACGGGAGGTCGGCGGCACGGGCTTCTCCGTAGGTGTTTGACGTATCAAGCAGTACGGCAGTGTCAACCAGGTCCCCGCGGCCGGTGTTCCCCGCACCGGGAGCGCATTCTCAGGCCAGCGGAATGGACACCTCGTCCTCGACGGGCGGCTCGATCTCCTGGGCGAGGTTGCCGGTGGCCGCGAAGCACCGCAGCCGGACGGCGTCGGGGGTGACGTCCAGGCGCAGGAACTGCTTGAAGAAGGGCGGGCTGTAGGTGGCCGAGCCGGGTGAGAACAGCTGCGTGTAGATCTTGCGGACCGGGAGGCGGAAGCGGGAGGTGCGGTCGGGGCGGCCGCCCGCGCCGAGCAGGCTCGCCACGAGGCGGATGCGGCGGGTCACGCGGACGGGGCCGCCGGGCGCGCGCGTGGGCGTGATGCCCAGGCGTTCGGCGACGACCGCCGTGGCCTCGGCCTCGGTGAGGGTGAAGAAGCGGCGCAGGCGCAGGCGGCGCCCGTAGAGCCGGCTGTAGAAGGCCAGGGAGTCACCGCGCAGCGGGTAGCAACGGAAGTCCTTCTCCGTGACGTTCGCGATGTTCACCCGGGGGATGGTGTGGGTGGCGTGCATGAACGCCCCGCCGCCGCCCGAGACGACGTACTGGATGGTGCGGCCGTCCACCTGGACCGGATAGCGCTGGTAGTTGTGGATGTCGCCGCCGATCGCGGCCACGTAGTGGTGCTCGGGGTCGCGGACGATGTCGTCGACCGTGCCGCCGCCCCCTTCGATGGTGCACGGGTGGTGTTCACCGTCCACGTACAGGGGCGAGCCGGTGAGCAGGATCTTGGGGCGGGGCCCCCGGGAGACCTCACGCAGCCAGGCGCCCTGTTCGGCGTCGATGGTGCCGAGCAGACCCGTGTCGATGCCTATGAGCCGCAGGGGGCCGGCGTCGATCGCCCAGTAGGGGCCCGGCTGGACGGCCTGTTGGGCGGAGGCGGACCGCAACCGCCGCGCCTCGTCGAGGTGCTGACCGTCCGTCGGACGGGGCCGGTGCCACAGCAGCGACCTCCACCACGCCCGGGTGAGAGGGCGCGGTGCGGGCTCCGGAGCGAGGGGCGGGGCGTCCCCGCAGAAGACGCGCATGAAGGCGCCGAGGCCCTCGTACCAGTCGTGGTTGCCGGGTATCGCGTAGATCGGCGCCGGATAGTCCCGGTAGGGGCGGAAGAACTTGGTGCCGTAGTCGTCGGCGCTGCCGACCGGGTAGATGACGTCACTGGTGACGACCGCGAAGTCCGTGCCCTGACCGGTCTTCAGAAAGCCGGGCACGACGGCGTACTGGGGCTCGTCGCCCTCGCCGGTGTCGCCGATGACCATGAAGGAGAAGCGGTCCGGGTCGTCGCGCGGGATCACCTTGTCGGCCGGGGCACCGGCCGCTTCCCGCTGGGCCACCCAGCGGCCGCGGGTGTGGCCTGTGGGGTCGCCGAACCAGGAGGCCAGCACACCGTTGCGGGCGGACCACAAGGTCCTGGGGTCGAGCCAGGAGAGCTTCTCGACCTTGGCGGGCATCAGCCGCTTGTACTCGCCGGGTTGTGCGGCGCCCCAGCCGGCGCCCTCGGCGGTATCGCGTGAGGAGTCAGACACCGGTGCACGGTAACAACGATCAAGCGGCGGACGAGAGGGGGGTGCGTCGCCATGGCGGCCGTGCCGTGCCTGAGAGAGGATCACGACCGAGCCCCGTCTGCGCGAAAGGCCCCGTATGACCGCCGACTTCATCGACCTGGTGCCCGACCCGGACCGGCCGAACGACCGGCTGCTGCTGGGGATCCGCCACTTCGACGAGCCCTTCCTGCTCACCGTCTCCCTCTCCCAGGGGCTGGGTTCAAGCGAGTTGTGGCTGGACCGGGGGAGGGCGGGCAAGGCGCGGCTCGCCGAGTTCCGGCGGATCGGGGACCGGGTGCTCTTCGTCGTCCGGAACAAGCACTTCCAGACGTACGGCGACGCGGCCGCCGTGCGCGCAGGGCAGGAGTCGTTCCCGGTGTCCGTGGTGTGGAGCGGGCCGGTGCTGCGCGAGGAGAACGGCGCCGCGGTCGTGGACGCCACCGGCCTCGCCCTGGCCGACCACGACCGGATCGCCGAGCACCTGTACGACGAGGACCAGGGGGAGTACGCCGTCGACGACTCCCGCAGTCTGCCGCTCGTCGCGGACAGCCGCACCGGCCCGTCCGCCACCCGGCTGCCCGCCCTGCTCACCCTCGCCGGACCCGGCCGCGGCACGGCGGTGCGTGCGGTCGCCGCCGACCCGCGGGCCCTGACCGTCGTCCAGCAGCTCAACCTGGTCCGCCTGCCCTCCGAACCGCTGCCCGTTCGCCGCTTCCACCCCAACTCCGGCGGGTACGGCGTCGGTTACGCCGATCACGGCCGGGTCGGCGCGGGTGACACGCAGGTGAGGATGCAGCCGCGCTTCCGGGCCGGTCCGGATGCCGAGCCGATCGTGTTCCGGGTCGATCCGGCGGTCCCGGAGCCCTTCCGCTCGGCGGCGATCGAGGGCGGCAACTGGTGGCGGGAGGCCTTCGCGCTGATCGGACTGCCTGACGCCTACCGGGTCGAGGCCGGTGACGAGACGTTCGACCCGTACGAGGTGGGCGTCAACGCCGTGGTCTGGGTGCACCGTTCGGGCCGCGGCTGGTCGCTGGGGCAGGGGCTGACCGACCCCCGCACCGGCGAGATCCTGCACGCCCGGGTCCGCCTCGGTTCCCAGCGCCTGGAGCAGGTCCGCGCCCTCGGTGAGGCCCTGCTCGCCCCCTACGGGCATACCGACGAAGCCGAACGGCTCGCGGCCGTGCAGGAGTTGGTCCTCGCGCGACTGCGCCACCTGGCCGCCCACGAGATCGGCCACGCGCTCGGGTTCATGCACAACTTCGCCAGTACGGCCCACCCGAAGCCGTCCGTCATGGACTACCCGCACGCCCGCGCCACCGTCACCGACGACGACCGCATCGACCTGTCCGCCGCGTACAGCACCGGACTCGGCCCCTGGGACCACTTCCTCGTCGCCCACGCCTACGGGCACTTCGCCGACGAGGACGCCGCCCTCGCCCAACTGCGCGCCGAGGCCGCCCGATCGGACCTGCGCTTCGTCTCCGACGAGGACGCGCAGGGCCCGCACGCGGCCCACGCGGACGCGGTCACCTGGGCGACGGGCGGGAACGCGCCGCAGGCCCTGGAGACGATGCTGCGGGCCCGCCGGATCGCGCTGGAGAGGTTCTCGCGCGGCGTCCTTGCGCCCGACCGGCAGACCGGCGAACTGGAGGAACGGCTGACCCTCCTGCACCTCCTGCACCGGCACGAGGTGATCGCCGTGGCCCGGCTCGTCGGCGGGGTCCGCTACGCCTACGGCCTGGCAGGCGAGGACGGCCGCGGCACCGAGGCCGTGGACGCGGCCACCCAGCGCACGGCCCTGACCGCCCTGGCCCAGCTCCTGCGTGCCGAACAACTCGGACTTCCACAGGCGGCGTTGAGCACCGTGACCCCGCCCGCGGTCCGCTACAGCCGTACCGAGCAGTACCTGGACAGCGCCGCCGGACGGGTCTTCGACCCGCTCGACGCGGTCCGCGCCGCCGTCACCCTGGTCACCGAACAGCTCCTGGAGCCGGCCCGCCTCAACCGGGTCGCCTGGCAGCACGCCACCGATCCGGCCTCGCCCGGCGTCACCGAGGTCGTCGACGCGCTCCTGACCGTCACCTGGCGGCGCACGGACCCGGTGCCGACGGAGCTGCCCGGCGGTGTCGCCGTCCAGTACACGGCCGCCTGGACGCTGCTGAACCACCTGCTGAGCGTCCTGCGGGAAGGCGCCCTGCACGCCGCCGTGCGCACGGCACTGCGCAGCGCCCTGCGCCGGTTCGCCGCCGAGCTGCGGCAGGGCGGCCACGACGGTCAGCGCGAGGCGGCCGACCTGATCAGCGGCGTCCTGGCCGACCCCGACGCGGTCCGCCTGGACCCGCTGCCGAGGGTGCCGCCGGGTGCGCCCAACTGAGCCCGCACAGCCGGTCGACCGGGCGTCACGGCCGTGGCCTGTCGCTCCTCGGCCTGCCGGGCGGTGGCGCCCATCGCGGCGTGGTCTGCGGGGTGCCGTATCCGTTCGAGGCGGCGGACCGGGCCTGCGGTGCCCGTGGGGTGCGGGCGGGGCGCCCGACGAGGCGACCGCCGCGGGGCAGCGTCGATTCGGGCGCCGTCGCCTCCGCGCGGCTCCGCCGGTTCGCCGCGGACCGGTTCCAGTCGCCGTCGCCCAGGACCAGCAGCGGGTCGAACATGACCACCACACCGGCCAGCAGCAGGAACACCGCGGGACCCAGAAGCATGGGCAGCAGCAGCGAGGTGGGCGAGTCCCCGGCCCAGGCGGCCCCCGAGCCGTGCACATGGACGCTGACGGCGGCCATGGCCGTGTAGTGCATCCCGGACACCGCCACACCCATGACCAGGCTGGCCCCCAGGCTCGTCAGGAAGCCCCGTACGGTGACGGCCGCCCAGAGCGCGGCGGTCGCGGCGACGATCGCGATGAGCACCGACACGCCGACCGTGACGGCGTCGTAGCGGATGTCGCCGTTGAGCTCCATCGCCGCCATGCCCAGGTAGTGCATCGCGGCGACCCCCAGACCGGTGACCACACCCGCGAAGGCGAGCGTCGCGGTGCCGGCGCCCCGGTAGCCCACGATGAACACACCGACACCGACCACGACGATCGCCACGAGGAGGCTCAACAGGGTGAGGCCGGTGTCGTAGCGGATTCCGGTCTCGTGGACCTGGAAGCCGAGCATCGCGATGAAGTGCATCGTCCAGATGCCGCAGCCGATCGTCGCGGCCCCCAGCGCCAGCCAACCGCCCTTCCAGGACTGTTCGTTGAGCAGGGACCGGACGATGCAGCGCAGTCCCAGCGCTCCTCCCAGACAGGCCATCAGATAGGCCGCCACCGGGGTCACCGCGCCGTAGCGGAACCCGTCAACCGTGCCTTGCATGCGTCAACTCCCCCCAGAGTCAAGGCGTTCAGTGAAGCAAGGTCCATGGGTAAGGACTGCGTGAAGGGGAAAGTTACCGCCGGTAGGCGTTCGTGTCCGGAGTGATGGCGGTGAAAGTCGGTCACCGAGTGACGAGTTCGGGCCAAGATCGGACCCGTCCGCGGTTCGACGCCGACCGGTCGGTCACGTCTGTGGCCGGGTGGCCGCGGTGAGCCAGGACAGGGCGCGCGTGATGTCGGCGAGGGTGACGATGCCGACGACGTGACCGTCGTCGAGGACGAGGGCGCGCCGGTCCCGGCTGGTCTGCAGTCGGGGCAGGAGGTCCACGACCCAGTCGTCCGGCGCGGCCGTGATCACCTCGCGAAGCGGACGCATCACCTCGGCGATCGTCGTCGTCGAGCGGGCCCGGAGCGGGATGTCTTCGACGAGGCGGACGGTGACGAGTCCGGCGGCGGTGCCGTCCGGGGCGAGGACGGGGAAGGCGGAGTGGCGGTAGCGGCCGAAGGGGCCCTCGGACAGGAAGGCCGCGAGGGTCGTCGTGCCGGGTACGGTGATCGGGTCGCGGGTCATCACGCGGCCGACGGGAATCTGGTCCAGCACTCCGCGCAGCTGTGTCTGGCGTTCTTCCGCGGTAGCGGTGGCGACCAGGAACCAGCCGATCAGCGCGGGCCACAGCCCGGACAGGTCGCCGGTGAGGACCATGGCCGCGAACCCCGTCACGATCATGAACCAGCCGAGCGCGCGGCCGGCGGCCGCGGCGCCGTGGGTGGCCCGCATCCGGTCCCCGGTGCGGTGCCACAGGAAGGCGCGCAGCAGCCGTCCGCCGTCCAGCGGGGCAGCCGGCAGGGCGTTGAAGACCGCCAGCACGAAGTTGATCGCGGCGAGCCACGCGACCGCCTCGACCACCAGCCCGGAGGCGTGCAGAGCGTCCAGCCACACGGCCAGCCCGAAGAACCCCGCGCCCGCCACGGCGCTGGTCAGCGGCCCCACCCCCGCGATGCGCAGCTCGGCGGCGGGCGTGGGCGCCTCACTGTGCAGCCGGGCGACGCCGCCGAGCATCCACAGTGTGATGCCGTCGACCTGCACGCCGTTGCGGCGGGCCACGACGGCATGGGCGAGTTCGTGCGCGAGCAGCGAGGCGAGGAACACCACCGCCGCCGACAGCGCCGACGCCCAGTAGGCCCAGGCCGGGTGGCCGGGGTGGGCGTCGGGGAAGCGGCCCTCGGCGAGTGTGACGGCCACCAGCGCGATGATGACCAGCACGCTCCAGTTCAGGCCGACGCGGACGCCGGCGATCCGCCCCAGACTCAACGTCTCCTTCATCGGGCTCACCGCCTCAGGACGCCCGGCCGGCGGGAGTGGGGACAGGTGCGCGTGCCCCGCCTCCCGCTCCCGCACTGTCATCGTCGCGCGGGGGAGGGCGGCGGGGCGTGGGTCGATCGGGCCTTGCCGGGGCCGGTCGGACGGTTCTGCGCGGGGGTCTTCCGCCGGGGTCGCCGTGTCCGGGGTGTCAGCCTCAGGCGATGGTGACGCTGTCGTCGAGGTAGACGTCCTGCACGGCGTGGAGGAGTTCGACGCCTTCGGCGGTGGGCCGCTGGAAGGCCTTGCGGCCGGTGATCAGGCCGGTGCCGCCGGCCCGCTTGTTGATCACCGCGGTCCGTACGGCCTGGGCGAGGTCGCCCTGGCCGCCCGACGCGCCCCCGCTGTTGATCAGCCCGACGCGGCCCATGTAGCAGTTGGCGACCTGCCAGCGCGTGAGGTCGATCGGGTGGTCGCTGGTGAGGGTGTCGTAGACGAGCGGGTCGGTCCTGCCGAAGCCCAGGGCGCGGTAGCCGCCGTTGTTCTCCGCCTGCTTCTGCTTGACGATGTCGGCCTCGATGGTCACGCCGAGGTGGTTGGCCTGGCCGGTGAGGTCGGCCGCCGCCGAGTAGTCCACGCCGTCCTTCTTGAACGCCGCGTTGCGCAGGTAGCACCACAGCACGGTGAACATGCCGAGCTCGTGGGCGCGGGCGAAGGCCTCGCCGACCTCCCGCAGCTGGCGGTCGGACTGTTCGGAGCCGAAGTAGACCGTGGCGCCCACACCGGCCGCGCCGAGGTCGAAGCACTGCTGGACGCTGCCGAACATGACCTGGTCGTAGTGGTTGGGGTAGGTCAGCAGCTCGTTGTGGTTGAGCTTCACGATGAACGGGATGCGGTGCGCGTAGCGCCGCGACACGGCCCCGAGCACCCCCAGGGTGCTGGCGACGGCGTTGCAGCCGCCCTCGACGGCCAGTTCCACGATGTTCGCGGGGTCGAGGTACCGGGGGTTGGGGGCGAACGCGGACGCCGCGGAGTGCTCGATGCCCTGGTCGACCGGCAGGATCGACACGTACCCCGTGCCGGCCAGCCGGCCGTGGTCGAAGAGGGACTGCAGGTTGCGCAGCACGCGGGGCGAGCGGTCGGTGGCGGCCACGACCCGGTCGACGAAGTCGTGGCCCGGCAGTACCAGGTCCTCCTTGGGAATCCCCAGGGCGACATGGGTCAGCAGGTCCTTCGCCTCGTCACCCAGCAAGTCTTGGATGTCGGTCATGGTCACACCCCCAGGGCGTCGTACGGCCGTCTCTCGGCCCACTGCCACCGTGCGGCGCGGCGTGGTGGCGCGGCAGAGCCCGTTGGGCACCTCGCGGAGGTCGAACGGCCCTCGCGTCAGCCGAAGAACACCTCGAACTCGTCGTACAGCGCCGGATCGACCACCTTGATCCTGCCCCGGGTCTCGTCGAGCGGGACACGGACGATGTCGGTGCCGCGCAGGGCGACCATGGTGCCGAAGGCCCCGTCCCTGACCGCGTCCACGGCATGCAGGCCGAAGCGCGTGGCCAGCCAGCGGTCGAAGGCGCTCGGGGTGCCGCCGCGCTGGACGTGGCCGAGGACCGTGGTTCGGGCCTCCGTGCCGGTGCGTCCCTCGATCTCGCGGGCGAGCCATTCGCCGATGCCGGACAGGCGCACATGGCCGTACTCGTCCCGCGACCGGTCCTTGAGGACCATCTCGCCCTCCTTGGGAACGGCTCCCTCGGCGGCGACGACGATCGGGGCGTAGTTGATCTCGAAGCGCTTCTTCACCCACGCGCAGACCTGGTCGACGTCGAACGGCCGCTCCGGCAGGAGGATCACGTTGGCGCCGCCCGCGACGCCGGCGTGCAGGGCGATCCAGCCGGAGTGCCGGCCCATCACCTCCACCACCAGGGTCCGCATGTGCGACTCGGCCGTGGTGTGCAGCCGGTCGATGGCCTCGGTCGCGATGCCGACGGCGGTGTCGAAGCCGAAGGTGTAGTCGGTGCCGGCCACGTCGTTGTCGATGGTCTTGGGTACGCCGACCAGCTTGATGCCCTGACGGCTCAGCTCCGTGGCCGCACCGAGCGTGTCCTCGCCGCCGATCACGATCATCGCCTCGACGTCGTGTGCGGCCAGGGTGTCCCGGATGCGCCGCACCCCGTCCTCGTGCTTGAACGGGTTGGTGCGGGAGGAACCGAGGATGGTTCCGCCGCGCGGCAGGATGCCGCGCACCGCGGAGACGTCCAGCGGAATCATGTTGTTGCGCAGCGCGCCGAGCCAGCCGTCGCGCACACCGACGAACTCGAAGCCGTAGTCCTGCACGCCCTTACGGACGACGCTGCGGATGACGGCGTTGAGACCGGGGCAGTCACCGCCGCCGGTCAGCACTGCGATCTTCATGGCTTCCTCCCTCTCTCCCCGGGCGGAGGCCGGCCTTCGATCCCGGCGTCACGCGCCGCACGCCGCCCGAAAGCCCGGCGACGTCGTCGGTCCACCTCCGCGGATGCGCACCCGGAGAGCCAGGTGTCTGTTCCTCCATCATGGGCGCCAGGGGTCCCGGCGGCGACTCCCGTGCGGCCCGCCGGTGAGGACCTTCGGCCCCGTGACGCTCTACTTCACGCGCCGCAGGGTCGCGGAGAGGTGATGCTGCAACGGCAGGCCGACGGCCGCGAGCTCGTGTTCGAACGCGAGCGTGCCGTCGTCGGTCAGGGTGTAGCGGCGGCCGGTGGCGTCGACGCGCTTGGCGGTCGGGGTGAGCGCCACCTGGTGTGTCGCGAGTTCGACGGTGCCCTCGGCCGCGCGGCCGACCGCGATCTCGGCGATGCCGGTGGGCTGGGTGATCAGCGCCTCCACCCGCCCGTCGGGCTGCAGCCGCCACCAGCCGCTCTCCCGCGCCGCCGGCCGCAGCGGCGTACCGTCCGCGTCCAGCAGCCAGGCCTGTGCCTCGTAGCGCAGGAAGGGCCGGCCGTCGTGGCTGAGGACGACGTTCTGGGCGTACGCGAAGTCCCCGTCGAGCGTGGGATAGCCGCCGTGGCCCCGCCCGTGCCACCGGCCCAGGAACCCGAGCACGGGTGCGAGCAGCGCGTGCGGCTCGGGCGCCGCGTCGGGCCGGTCACCGTCGGGATAGGGGCACTCCACCGCGGGGTCGAACACGTCTGCACTCCTCAAGCCGTTCCGGTCCGGGCTGCAAGCCTAGGGGCACACCCGTCGACGTGGGACGGGGCGCCGTGGCGTCGTTCCGCGCCCCTTCAAACCGAACCACTCTTCGGGGCGCGAGGTCGGCAGCAGGG
This sequence comes from Streptomyces sp. C1-1, assembly GCF_050214755.1. NCBI lineage: Bacteria > Bacillati > Actinomycetota > Actinomycetes > Kitasatosporales > Streptomycetaceae > Streptomyces > Streptomyces sp. C1-1. The sequence goes on from NZ_CP189826.1 coordinate 9,381,358, forward strand.
CGGCGACCGTCACGAGGCAGACGAGCGCCGGAACCGCGAGCGTGCCGACCGGCAGCTGCCAGCGACTCCACCGGCCCAGCCAGGTCCCGAAGGGCACACCGAGCACCAGCGCGAGGGAACCCGCGACGGACAGGGCCCCGACGACACGGCCACGGACCCCGGGAGCGAACAGCCCCACCGCGACCGGGCCCATGACCGCCCAGAACAGCGCCTGGGCGAGAGCGGTCAGCAGCCGCGCCGCGAGGAGCACCCCGTACGAGGTCGCCGACGCCGCCGCCGCGCTGGACAGCACCAGCGCGCCCAGCACGCCCGTGAGCACATGGCGCCGGGGCACGGTCCGTACGCCGTGGGCCGGCGGCAGGGACGCGACGGCGACCGTCGCGCCGTAGCCGGTGACCAGCAGCCCGACCGCCGACACCGACACGCCGAGGTCCCGGGAGATGGGCTCCAGGAGTCCGACGGGCAGGTTCTCCGCGGTGTTGAAGGTGAACGCGGCCAGCATCAGCGCCGCCAGCACCGCCGTCCCGCGCCACGCGGCCGGTCGCGGGACGAGCGCACCCTCCCGTCCCGGCCCGCTCCGTTGCGCTTCCTCGGCGACGCCGTCCATGGAGTCACCCCACCCGGCCCGACGACCACGCCGCAACCGATTTCCGCCTCCGACGGCCGCGGGACGCCTTCGGCGCCCCTTCCGCGAAGTTGACCGAGATCCTCATGAAGGTGAAATCACTTCGTATCAGGAGGAGTTCGGGGTTTCCCGCGCGATGTCCCCGGCGCAGAGGGATAACCCTCGATTAGCCCCGACGTCGCTGACATGCCACGGTCAACCTGCCATTCTCCCTCCAACCGCCGCACACACCCCCCACGTTCTCGACACGCAGTCGGTCCCGCACAGCTCGGCTCGTCCCGGTCAGTACGCCCGTCTGTCCGGTCTGTCATCGGCCGCCCCACGCGGCCACCGCAGTAGGAGAACGAGTGAGACGCATTCCCCGCAAGCGGACCGCGGTGGGAGCCCTGCTCTCCACCGCCGCCTTCCTCGCCGTCGGCATCCAGTCGGTCCCGGCGAACGCGCAGCCCGCAGCCCCCCACCCCACCCCCCTGCGTACCGGGGGCCTGGAGGCGAAGCTCTCCCCGGCCCAGCGCACCGCTCTGATCAGGAGCGCGTCCGGGAAGGCCGGCACGACCGCCCGCACCCTCGGCCTGGGCGCCAAGGAGAAGCTGGTCGTCAAGGACGTCGTCAAGGACAACGACGGCACGGTGCACACCCGTTACGAGCGCACCTACGCCGGGCTGCCCGTCCTCGGCGGCGACCTGGTCGTGCACACCCCGCCCGCCTCCCTCGCGGCCGGCACGGTGAGTACGACGTTCAACAACAAGCACACCATCAAGGTCGCCTCGACCACGGCGGACGTCGCCAAGTCGGCCGCCGAGACGAAGGCCCTCACGGCGGCCAAGGCCCTGGACGCCAAGCAGCCCAAGGCCGACAGCGCCCGCAAGGTCATCTGGGCGGGCACGGGCACCCCGAGGCTCGCCTGGGAGACCGTCGTCAGCGGCTTCCAGGACGACGGCACCCCCAGCCGGCTGCACGTCATCACCGACGCCACCACGGGCAAGGAACTCCACCGCTTCCAGGCGATCGAGACCGGCACCGGCAACACCCAGTACAGCGGCACGGTCACGCTGAACACGACGCTTTCGGGTTCGACGTACCAGCTGTACGACACCACGCGCGGCGGCCACAAGACGTACAACCTGAACAACGGCACCTCGGGCACCGGCACCCTGATGACGGACTCCGACGACGTCTGGGGCACCGGATCCGGCTCCAACACCCAGACCGCCGGCGCGGACGCCGCCTACGGCGCCCAGATGACCTGGGACTTCTACAAGAACACGTTCGGCCGCTCCGGCATCAAGAACGACGGTGTCGCCGCCTACTCCCGCGTCCACTACAGCAGCAGCTACGTCAACGCCTTCTGGGACGACAGCTGCTTCTGCATGACCTACGGCGACGGCTCGGGCGGCACCCACGCCCTCACCTCGCTGGACGTGGCCGGCCACGAGATGAGCCACGGTGTCACCTCCAACACCGCGGGCCTGGACTACAGCGGCGAGTCCGGCGGCCTGAACGAGGCGACCTCCGACATCTTCGGCACCGGCGTGGAGTTCTACGCCAACAACAGCAGCGACGTCGGTGACTACCTCATCGGCGAGAAGATCGACATCAACGGCGACGGCTCGCCGCTGCGTTACATGGACAAGCCGAGCAAGGACGGCGGCTCCGCGGACAGTTGGTACTCGGGTGTCGGCAACCTCGACGTGCACTACTCCTCGGGTCCGGCCAACCACATGTTCTACCTGCTGTCCGAGGGCAGCGGCACCAAGACGATCAACGGCGTCACCTACAACAGCCCGACCTCCGACGGCGTCGCCGTCACCGGCATCGGCCGGGCCGCGGCCCTGCAGATCTGGTACAAGGCGCTGACGACGTACATGACGTCCAGCACCAACTACGCCGGTGCCCGCACCGCCGCCCTGAACGCCGCAGCCGCGCTGTACGGCACCGGCTCCACCCAGTACGCCGGGGTGGGCAACGCCTTCGCCGGCATCAACGTCGGCAGCCACATCACCCCGCCCTCGTCGGGCGTCACGGTCACCAACCCGGGCAGCCAGTCCTCCACCGTCGGCACCGCGGTGAGCCTGCAGATCTCGGCCAGCAGCACCAACAGCGGCTCGCTGACGTACGCCGCCGGCGGACTGCCGACGGGCCTGTCGATCAACAGCTCCACCGGCGTCGTCTCCGGCACCCCGACCACGGCCGGCACCTACAGCACGACCGTCACGGTGACCGACAGCACGGGCGCGACCGGCACCGCCTCCTTCACCTGGACGGTGAGCTCCAGCGGCGGTGGCACCTGCACCTCGGCCCAACTCCTGGGCAACCAGGGCTTCGAGTCGGGCAACACCACCTGGACCGCCTCCAGCGGGGTCATCACCAACTCCACCGGTGAGAGCGCCCACGGCGGCTCGTACTACGCCTGGCTGGACGGGTACGGCTCCACCCACACCGACACCCTGTCGCAGTCGGTGACCATCCCGAGCGGCTGCAAGGCGACGCTCACGTTCTATCTGCACATCGACACGTCGGAGACCACCAGCAGCACCGCGTACGACAAGCTGACGGTCACCGCCGGTTCGACCACCCTGGCGACGTACTCGAACCTCAACGCCGCCTCCGGCTACGCCCAGAAGTCCTTCGACCTGTCGTCCCTGGCGGGCTCGACCGTCACCCTGAAGTTCAGCGGTGTCGAGGACTCCTCGCTCCAGACCAGCTTCGTCGTCGACGACACCGCCCTGACGACCAGCTGATCCCTCCGCACCGGCACAAGGGCCTCACCCCGCACGGGGTGAGGCCCTTCGGCATCAGTTGAACGGGTCGAGCGTCAGATACGCCTGCTGCGGGCTGCCGTCCTGGACGAGCGACTCGTGGTTGCCGACGTCGTCGAAGGCGAACGCGTAGGCCTTGCCGTCGGCCATCTGCGCGTGGATGGCGCGGGCGTACTGGTTGGTCACCGCGTCCTGGTAGAAGTTCGCCGAGGAGGTGTCCGGCTGGTTGGTGTTGGTCAGGAGCGTGGTGCGGTTGAAGCCCGCGCACAGTGTGCGCGAAATGGGGCCGCGGACTTGGTCGTTGGGGGCGTCGAGCAGCTTGTGGCAGCCGAAGACGCTGTCGGCGTCCGGCTTCTGGAAGCTGGTGACGACCGCGCCGGAGCCGTTGGTGAAGTTCATGACCCCACCCGAGACCCGGCCGTAGTACTTGGTGTTCGGCTGGTCGGTGAACGGGGTGACGGTCAGGGTGGACGAGGCGTACTTCTGCCAGACGCGGTTGATGTAGTCGTCCATGACGGACGCCGGGAGAGCGCCGGACTCCAGCCCGTGGCCGGGGGACAGCGCGCGCAGCACGGTGCCGTCGGAGCGGGTCTGGATCAGCCCGGCCCAGCCGCCCGACCTGCCGCGCAGGTCGTTGAGAACGCCGTTGTACCCGCCCGACTTGAGGTGCCCGGTGGAGACCGTGCTCCCGTCGGCCCGCTGCACGCCCACCGCGTAGGGCGCCGAGAACATGTCGACCTGCGTGCTGTTGATCCACAGACCGGAGTCGTTGAGCGTGTACTCCGACCAGTTGAAGAGGATGTCGTGGTTGGGGTCGGTCGGGTTCTGCACGGCGGGCTGCACCAGACCGCCGGTGGTCAGCTTGAACACCAGCTTCTGGCCGTAGGAGAAGTAGACCCGGCCGGAGAACTTGGGGATCCGGATCGTCTTCGACTGCCCGGCGGCGGGACCCGGGATCGACGCGTCCGGTGCGGGAGTCGGCGGGTTGCCGCCCGCCGGCCACGCGTGGAACGTGCCGCTCGCGTCCGCCCAGCCCTGCTGGCCCGTGGAGAGCAGGGTGCCGATCGTATAGACGTAGACCGCGTCGCCGCGGCCCGAGTTGTTGGTCACCTTCAGCGGGATCGTCGTGGGGACGGCCGCCTCGGCGGACGTGGGCGACTGGACGGCGATCACCGCGGCGATCAGTGCGGCGGCGGCTATGGGGGCCGGCAGCCGTCGAGAGAGCTTGTGGCGCACGCTCCACCTCCGTGTGTGGGGTCACTCGAGGGGTTGGTCCGTGTTGGTCCGTACCTGTTCTGAGAGCGCTCTCAAAGTGACACTCAGGTTGCGTGCATGTCAATAAGATCGCCATGAGGGAAAACGCGGGCGCCCGCGGAACGAACCCGCGGGCGCCTGAAGCGACTTGTCGGAAGGTGTGGCGACCTGTCAGAAGGTGCGTCCCAGAAGGTCGAGCAGTGCGGCCCAGTGCCGCTCGGCGCCTTCCTTGTTGTAGGCGGCCGTGTCCGCCTGCGTGTACCCGTGGTGCGCGCCGGGGTAGACCTCGCAGCGATGCCGTACGCCCGCCGCCGTGAGGGTCTCCTCCAGCAGCCGCTGCTGCTCGGGCGGCATGGACGAGTCTTCGTCGGCGTGTCCGAAGTACACCTCGCCGCTGACGTTCCCGGCCACCGTGTGCGGGCTGTCCGGCGCGTCCGTGGCCAGGTGGCCGCCGTGGAAGCCGGCCATCGCCGCGACCCGGTCCGGGTAACTGCCGGCCGTGTACAGCGCCAGCCGCGCGCCCATGCAGTAGCCGGTCACCGCGACCTTGCCGTCGGCCACGAGCGGGGAGTCGGCCAGCCACCGCAGATAGGTGCCCGCGTCCCGTATGGCGAGGTCCGAGGTGTGGGACATCAGCACCGGGCCGACCTGCTCCCAGATCTGCGGCCGGGCCGCGGGATCGATGAACTCGGGCAGGTCGAACACCGGTGAGCGGCCGTGCCGGTAGAAGACGTTGGGCACCAGGACCGTGTAGCCGGCTTCGGCCAGCCGGTCCGCCATCGACTCGAGATGCGGACGCAGGCCGAAGGCGTCCATGTAGAGGAGTACGCCGGGGTGGGGCAGGCCGTCGTCGGGATGCGTCAGATAGGCATCCGCGACGCCGTCCTCGGTGGCGATGTCGATGGCTGTTCCCTGTACGGAGGTCATGGGGGGTGCCTCTCTGTGTGCTCGGCGACGACCAACTGCGCGGCCCCGCGGGCCGGGCCCGGTCATCGTTGCACGTGCCACCGACCCGGCCGACACGACCCCTGACTCAGGCGGAGGGGCTCATTCGAACCGTGTGACGTCCCCGGCGCCCCGCCGGATGATCTCGGCCTCGCCGCCGGAGAAGTCGATGACGGTGGTCGGTTCGGTACCGCACTCCCCGGAGTCCACCACCCCGTCGAGGACATGGTCCAACCGGTCCTTGATCTCCCAGCCCTGCGTCATCGGCTCCTCCTCGTCGGGCAGGAGCAGCGTGCTGGACAGCAGGGGTTCGCCCAGTTCGGCGAGGAGGGCCTGGGTGACGACGTGGTCGGGGATGCGGACGCCGACCGTCTTCTTCTTCGGGTGCTGCAGCATGCGCGGCACCTCCCGGGTCGCCGGCAGGATGAAGGTGTAGCTGCCGGGCGTCGACGCCTTGATGGCGCGGAACACGTCGTTGTCGATCCGCACGAACTGGCCGAGCTGCGCGAAGTCCTGGCACACAAGGGTGAAGTGGTGCCGGTCGTCCAGGTGGCGGATGGTGCGGATCCGCTCGATGCCGTCACGGCTGCCCAGCCGGCAGCCGAGCGCGTAACAGGAGTCGGTCGGATACGCGATGAGCGCCCCCGACCGGATGCTCTCCGCGACCTGCGAGATGGTGCGCGGCTGGGGGTTGTCGGGGTGCACGTCGTAGTACTTCGCCATCCGCCGAGCTTATGCCGTGCGCACCTTGGCGACGAACGCGGCGAGGTTGGCCACGGTGCGCCGGATCTTCTCCTCCAGTGTGATCGTCTCGTGCATCCGCCCGCCGGCGTCCGCGTCCTTCCTCCCGCGCACGTACAGCGAGCAGGCGAGGTCGTCACAGAGGTAGGCGCCCACGGAGTTGCCCTGCTGTCCGGCCCTGCCCGCCTTCGGCGCGACCATCAGGGACACGCCACCGGAGTGGACGGTCAGGCATATCGAGCACATGCTGCGCCGCGTCTGCCACGAGCCCGCGCCTGAGGTGCGCAGCACGACGGCCACGGGACGGGCGTCCAGCTCGGCGGCCAGATAGGCGCGGCCGGGGGCCTGGGGATCGCGCCAGCCGAGGTAGTCCAGGTCCTCCCAGGGGCGGTCGGCCAGGTCGCGCGGCACGTGCAGCCGCTTCGCCTCGCCCTTGGTGCAGTTCACGAAGGCGGCGCGGATCTCTTGCTCGGTCAGCGGTTCCATAATGTCACGCTAATTTGCCTAAAGGCTTTAGGCAAACGCATAATCGATGCAGGCGAGGGAAGAGGGCTGACCATGGGGCGTATGGGGCTGACCACGGAACGCGTGGTCCGGGCGGGCGCGGAGCTGGCCGACGAGGTCGGGTTCGAGCACGTGACCGTCTCGGAGGTGGCCCGGCGCTTCGACGTGAAGGTCGCGAGTCTGTACTCGCACGTGAAGAACTCCCAGGACCTCAAGACCCGGATCGCCCTCTTCGCCCTGGAGGAACTCGCCGACCGGGCCGCCGACGCGGTGGCCGGACGGGCCGGCAAGGACGCCCTGGCCGCCTTCGCCAACGCCTACCGCGACTACGGCCGCGAACACCCCGGGCGCGCGACCGCGGCCCGGTTCCCGCTCGATGCCGAGACGGCGGCCGCGAGCGCGGGCGTCCGCCACGCCCGCATGACGCGGGCGATCCTGCGCGGCTACGACCTGCCGGAGCCGGAACAGACGCACGCCGTACGGCTTTTGGGCAGCGTCTTCCATGGTTACTCGAGTCTGGAGACGGCCGGCGGCTTCAGCCACAGCGCCCCCGGCTCCGAGGAGTCCTGGACGCGCATCCTCGACGCCCTCGACGCCCTGCTGCGCAACTGGCCCGCCACCCCCACCCCTTGATCGACAGGCTGAGGACATGGACACCGAGCACGACTGGATCACCACGCCCGTCACCGCCGAACTGCTGCGCGGCGCGATCGACGTGGAGCACACCGAGCGTGGCGTGCTGCCGCACCGGCTGCCCGCCTGGGCCCGGGCCCAGTACGACGACGGACAGCTGGCGATGGCGGAGTCCCAGCCGTCCGGTGTGCGGCTGGTCCTCCGTACCCGGGCCACCGCCGTCGAACTCGACGCCCTGCCCCTCAAGCGCGCCTACACCGGCGCCCCGGCCCGCCCCGACGGCCTGTACGACCTCCTCGTCGACGGCCGCCCGGCCGGCCAGGCCTCCGTGGCGGGCGGCGACACCGTCACCATCGACATGAGCACGGGCGGCACCGAACTGCGATCCGGCGAGCCCGGCACCCTCCGCTTCACCGGCCTGCCCGACCGGCTCAAGGACGTCGAGATCTGGCTCCCGCACAACGAGACCACCAGGCTCGTGGCCCTGCGCACGAACGCTCCCGTCGAACCGGCACCCGACCACGGACGCAAGGTCTGGCTGCATCACGGCAGTTCGATCAGCCACGGCTCCGACGCGGCGAGCCCCACCACCACCTGGCCCGCCCTCGCCGCCTCGCTCGCCGGCGTCGAACTGATCAACCTGGGGCTGGCCGGCAGCGCCCTCCTCGACCCCTTCACCGCCCGCACCCTGCGGGACACGCCCGCGGACCTGATCAGCGTCAAACTCGGCATCAACGTGGTCAACACCGACCTGATGCGGCTGCGCGCCTTCACCCCGGCGGTCCACGGATTCCTCGACACCATCCGCGAGGGCCACCCCACCGCGCCCCTGCTCGTCGTCTCGCCCATCCTGTGCCCCATCCACGAGGACACACCGGGCCCCACCGCCTGGGACATGAGCGCGCTGAGCGCCGGCCGCCTCCGCTTCCAGGCCGCGGGAGACCCGGCGGACCGCGACAACGGGAAACTCACCCTGACCGTCGTCCGCGAGGAACTGGCCCGTATCGTCGAGCAGCGCGCAGCCGACGACCCGCACCTGCACTACCTCGACGGCCGGAGCCTCTACGGCGAGGCCGACAGCGCCGAACTGCCGCTGCCCGACGACCTCCACCCCGACGCGACCACCCACCGGCGCATCGGCGAGCGCTTCGCCGACCTGGCCTTCGCCGAGGACGGCGCCTTCGGTAAGCGCGGCTCCTGAATCCCGGTTCAGCGGGACGGTACTCGTACGGCCGTCGGGCACTCGTGGGGTAACGTCCCCGCGACATGCCGAGGCCGATGCGATGAACGAGGAGAAGGGCGACATGACTGGCCCGACGGACGACGCCCGTCCCGAGCAGACGACGGGCGCCGCCGCCGACGCTTCCTGGGCGCGGGAACTGCTCGAACAGATGCGGCCCACCGGGCGCGGTGTGGACGGGGTCGTCGCCTGGCTCGCACAGGCCGTGCGGGGGACCGCCTGTCTCCACGACGGCGACGGCACCCCGCTCGCGGGGGTCCCGGTCCCGCTCGACGCCGACCTGGTCGCGGAGATCACCGCGGGCCGGATCGCCTCCGCCGCCTGGGGCGACCCGGGCCGCCACCTGCGCCTGGTCGGCGTGGAGCTGCCGCACTCCGGCACCGCCGGGGTCCTGGCGGTGTCCCGCACGACTCCCTTCGACCGGCGGGCCTCGGACATCGTCACCCACACCGCACAGGTCGTCGCGCTTCTGCTCCGGGCACGGGAGACGAACGAGGCGGCGCACCGGCTCCGGCGGGCCACCTCCGACCTGCGCCTGGCGATCCTGCAACTGCTGATGGTGGAGGACACCGTCTCCGCGCGCCGCGTGGCCGCCGGTCTGTGGCCCGGCCTGCTCGACACGGACACCGCGTGCGTCTACGTCCTGGAAGGCGATGCGAGGGAACGCGACCACATCGCCGAGGAGTGTCTCGACGCCACCCGGGAGCGGGCGCTGGTGGTGCGCTGCCCCGCGATGGACGCCCATGTCATCGTCGTGGCCCCGCACGACGCCGCCGCCGAAGCGCTGCGCGCCCTCACCGGGCGGTGGCCCGGACTGCTTCTGGGCGGCAGCGCCCCGCACAGCCTCGCCCGCACCGCCACCGCGTACGGGCAGGCCGTCAGCGCGCTCGCCGTGGCCCGCTTCCGCCCCGACAAGCAGGCCGTCTACGCCGAACGCACCCACCCCGAACGCCTGATGGACCCGGCCGTGCTGCGTGCCTGGACGGCCTCCCTGCTGGAACCGCTCGACACCCTGGCCCACCACACCCGCGCCGAGCTCCTCGCCACCTCCCGGCTCGGTCTGGAGTTCACGGCCGTGAGCGCCGCCAAGGTGCTGGGCGTCAGCCGCAACACCGTCCGCGCCCGCATGGAACGCGTGGAGGCGCTGCTGGACGCGGACTTCTCCGACCTCACGGCCCGCGCCGTGGTCCACCTCGCGCTCAACACCCAGGTCGGCCTGGCCGACGACGACCGCCGGCCCGACCGTGCCGAGGCCGACCGGGCCCGGCTCGCCGAGCTGCTGGCCGGCCCGGCGCTGCGCACCTGGGCCCACGACCTGCTCGCCCGCCTGGAGACGGACGCGCGCGACCTGCGGCGCACGCTGCGGACCTGGATCGCCGCCGGAGGCAACGCCGAGCGCGCGGCCCAGAGCCTCGGCATGCACGCGCAGACCGTCCGCGAGCATGTCCGCAGCGCGGAACCCGTTCTCGAACGCCAGCTGCTGACCGGCGGCAGCGACCTCTACGAGGTCGTCCTGGCCCACCTCGCACTCGGCGACCTGAACGGGCCGGTCCTCGACCGCGCGAACCGGGATCATCCGGACTCACCTGTGCACGGGTGAGCCTCGCGGTGCTCGCAGCGGGCACGGACGCGGTATCCAACGGATCCGCAGGTCACGTAAGTTCGGCGACCAGCAGGGCGCGACCGGAACGGGGGACTGGTCGCGCCCTTCGTGCGTTTCCCTCCGGGTGCAGGCGCTGCGCGGCGCGCGATTCGATCGTTGCGACGCGCGAATCCATCGCTATGTCTTGCCTTGACCGCTCATTCCGTCGTACCGTCCGATTGTTCGACCGTTCGCGCCCACGCCCCGAGGTGATCCATGGACCGCTCCCGCCTGCAGGACCTGCTGGCCCGCGAGACGGCGGAGGCCGTGCGCCGCTGCCCGCGTTCGAAGGACGCCTACGGGCGCGCCGACCACCTCTTCGGGCGGGTGCCGATGACGTGGATGAACAAGACGGCCGGCTCCTTCCCGCGCTACCTGGCGGCCGCCCGGGGCGCCCGCGTCACGGACATCGACGGGCACGAGTACATCGACTTCTGTCTGGGCGACACGGGTGCGATGACCGGGCATTCGCCGGCCGCCGTGGCCGACGCCGTCCAGCACCGCTTCGCCGATCTCGGCGGCGCCACCGCGATGCTGCCGACGGAGGACGCCGAGTGGGTCGGCGCGGAGCTCACCCGCCGTTTCGGCCTTGCCCGTTGGAGCTTCTCGCTGACGGCGACCGACGCCAACCGCTGGGCGATCAGGCTCGCGCGCGCCGTCACCGGCCGCCCCAAGATCCTCTTCAACAGCTACAGCTACCACGGCAGCGTCGACGAGTCCCTCATCGTGGTGGGCCCCGACGGACGGGGGGAGGCCCGCCCCGGCAACGTCGGTGCCCCGTGCGACGTCACGCTCACCAGCCGCGTCGCGGAGTTCAACGACCTGGAGCAGCTGGAGCGCGAACTCGCCCACGGCGACGTGGCCGCCGTCCTCATGGAGCCGGCGCTCACCAACATCGGCATCGTGCTGCCCGAGCCCGGATACCTCGAAGGCGTCCGCGAACTGACCCGCCGTCACGGCACGCTGCTGATCAACGACGAGACCCACACCTTCTCCGCCGGCCCCGGCGGCTGCACCGCGGCCTGGGACCTGGACCCCGACCTGCTCACCATCGGCAAGGCGATCGGCGGCGGCATCCCGGCCGGCGCCTACGGTCTGTCCGCCGAACTCGCCGACCGGCTCCTGGGCCGCACCGACCTCGACCTGATCGACATGGGCGGCGTCGGCGGCACCCTCGCCGGCAACGCCCTGTCGGTGGCCGCGATGCGCGCCACCCTCGAACACGTCCTGACCGACGACGCGTTCGCCCACATGGCCAAGCTCTCCGAACGCTTCGAGGCCGGCGTCCGCGCAGGGATCGACGCCCACGGCCTGCCCTGGACGGTCAGTCGCCTCGGCGCCCGCACCGAGTACCGCTTCGCCTCCCCGGCGCCGCGCACCGGCACCGAGTCCGCGGCCGCCGCCGACCCCGTCCTGGAGGACTTCCTCCACCTCTACCTGGCCAACCGGGGCATCCTCCTGACCCCGTTCCACAACATGGCCCTCATGTGCCCCGACACCACCGAGCGGGACGTCGACACCCACACCGAGCACTTCGCCGCCGCGCTGGCCGACCTGGTGCGGTGAGCCCGCACACCGGCCGAACCGGCACGACGATTCGCCGCGGATAGGGTCGGACGAGCCGACCGGACGAGGGAGAACGAGGAACGTGGACGAGATCGACCGGGCCATCCTGCGTGAACTGCAGACCGACGGCCGTATCGCCTACGCCGACCTCGGCCCCAAGGTCGGCCTGTCCGCGTCGGCGGCCCGCCAGCGCCTGCAGCGGCTGCTGGACTCCAAGACCGTCCAAGTCGTGGGCGTCACCGACCCGATGGCCATGGGCGGGCAGGCCATGGCCCTGCTCGGCATCGCCGTCGACGGCGACCCGCGCGCGGTCGCCGACGAACTGGCCCGCCGTGACGAGGTCGTGTACTCGGTGCTGACCTCCGGCGGCTTCGACCTGTTCGCCGAGGTGGTCGCCCCCGGCCCGCGCGAGCTCCTCGACTTCGTCAACGACGTCGTACGGCCCGTCGAGGGCGTCCGGGAGATCCAGTCCTTCCCCTACTTCGGCATCCACACCCACCGATTCCTCTGGGACGTCGGCTGATTGCCCGGCGCGGGACGGGTACTCGGGCCTCTCCGGAACGACAACCGCTGGAGGAGGGCCTCAATGACCAGCAGCACGGAGACCGGCGGCGTGACCGGTACGCCGGACAAGGACTACAACCTCATCTGGTACGTCGAGGCATGCCTGAGCAACGCCCTGCGCCTGGAGAGCTACATCCAGGACGCGGAGCGCGAGAAGGACAGCGAGGTGGCCGACCTGTTCCGCAAGGCGCAGGCGGACAGCCGCAAGGGCGCGGAACTGGGCAAGAACCTGCTGCGCGCACGCCTCGACGGCGGCTGATCACCGCCGCCCGCACCGGGCCCGGACGCCGTGCACACCACGGCGCCGGGCCTTCGACGTGTCCGGTGTCCGGCACGGAGGCCCGGGCCCCCGACCGTCCGTGTCCGGCGGGCCGACCGGCGTGGTGGGTGTGGCCGATCCCACGCGTCCGGGCGGCCGAGAGTCATGTCGTCGCGCCGGGGCCGCAAGTTACCGTCTTCGCACAGCTCCCTCGCAGTACGGACGGCTCGCAGTGCTCACTGACCTCTCCCCGCTCATCGCGGCGACCGCGGAATGGCTCACGCGCGCCTACCCGGCGAGCGGCGGCGCGCTGGCCTCGGCGCTGTGCGAGGTACAGGCACGCCAGGCCGTGACGGTGGCCGCGTGGCTGCGCTATCCGACCCCGACGGACGCCGCGCTCGTCGGCATCGCGGGCCCCGGCGGATCCTCCCGGCTCGACTGGATCACGGGCGCCGACGCCGGGACGCACTGCGACGACGACACCCACGCCTGGCGCACCTGGGTCGACGAGGTCGTGGCGAGCTGGGCGGCCGCCCTGCTGACCGACCCGGAGCTGGCCGGCCTCGCGGTGGCCGCGCTCGCCGAGGGCAGCCACGCGGCCGGCACACCGGTCCGCTTCCGCCGCCTGCTCGCGCCCGATGCCACCGACCGGCGTGCCGCGGCACTCCTGCGCCACCCCGATCTGCTCGCTCCCGTGGCCTCGCTCCACCAGGACCAGCTCCTGGACCTGCTGAAGCCCGGCCGGGCCCTCATCGCCTGACCACGCGCAAGCACACCCCCGGGAGCCCGCCGGTCGTACGGCGGGCTCCCGGGGGTGTGACGCGGCGCGGCCTGTGTCAGTGGTCGAGCTTGCCGCGGCCGCTGAGCGCGTCACGCAGCCGGTCGACCAGGCCCGCGCCCGGTGCGAGCAGCTTGTTGGCCGGAGGGGTGTCCGGTGCGGAGGGGTGGGGCCGGGTCGGCGCCATCTTCTTGGCCTGACGGATCTTGTCGCCGAGCTTGTCCAGCGCCTCCGGAGCACACGCGGCCCGCAGCTTGGGGAAGAGGTTCTCCTCCTCGTCGGCGATGTGCGAACGGACCTCCGTCATCAGCTTGCCGATGAGCCGGTCGAACTCACCGTGGTCCGCCTCGCAGCTCTCCAGGTCCTTCATGATCTGCTCGGCCTCGGAGTGGTCCTCGATCTCCTTGTCCGCGATGGCGTTCCCGCCCGCGACGTGCTCGCGCACGGCCGGGTAGAGGTACTCCTCCTCGGCGACCGAGTGCCGGATCAACTCCATCGTGGCCTGATCGGCGTACACCTTGCGGTCCTTGTGTCCCGTCGGCAGGGCCTCGATCCGGCCGAAGATCTCCTCGACCTCGCGATGGTCGGTCATCAGCTCGTCGATGACGTTTCCGCCGTGTCCCATGCTCTTCACCTCCAGCCAGGAAGTGGCGGCTCCCGGTCCGGATCCGCCACGGCCCTCGAGTGCCCTGGCGCCCTGCGGGCTAACGCACCGCTTCCGGGGGAGCGCTCCTGGTGTGGTGTTCCTCGTCCTTGGAACCCGCACCTACGACATCGACGCGGAGGGCGAACGGGAGGCCGATGTGGGGCACGCTGTGGACGAGGCGGTCGGACGAGTGGCGGGCGAGGTGGCCGTACGGGCGGAGCGGCTGTGGGAGACGGCACAGACGCTGCACGGCGATCCCGAGTACGCGTTCGCGGAACACCGGGCGGCCGAGTTGCTGAGCGCGGAACTCGAACGGGAGGGGTTCGCCGTCGAGCGCGACCTGGCCGGTCTGCCCACCGCGTTCGCGGCACGGTCGGGAACGCCCCGGCGGCCGGCCGTGGCCCTGCTGCTCGAGTACGACGCCCTGCCCGGCCTCGGGCACGCCTGCGGCCACAACCTCATCGCCGCGGCCGGTCTCGGAGCCGCCCTCGCGGCCAGGGCCGTGCTGGGCGACGGGGACGGCGCCGTGTGGGCGGTGGGAACCCCCGCCGAGGAGGGCGGTGGCGGCAAGGTCATCGAGACCGACGCGGGCGTCTTCGAGGACCTCGACGCCGCGCTGATGTTCCACCCGGGAGTCCACAGCTGGCGGTGGGCGCCGCTGACCGCACAGGCGCAGTACCGCGTCGGCTTCCACGGGCGCGCCGCGCACCCCACCGGCAACCCGACCGAGGGCATCGACGCCCTCGCCGCGCTCATCCAGCTGTTCAACACCCTCGCGGTCGTCGAGCGGCGACTGCCGCAGGGCTCGCACGTCCAGGGCATCATCACCGACGGCGGCCGGGCGACGAACATCGTTCCCGAGTACGCCGAAGGGCTCTTCGGGCTGCGCGCCGCGACGACCACCGGGCTCGAGGACCTCGCGGGTGAGCTGCTGACCTGCGCGCACGGAGTGGCCCGGGCGACCGACACGACCGTCACGGTGGAACGCGCCACGCCCCGCTACGAGCACTTCCGCGACAGCGGCGTGCTGTCCGGACGGTTCGCCCACCACCTGTCCCGCGCGGGCATCGACCTCACGCCTCCGGAGCCCGGCGTGTTCCTTGGCTCCTCCGACATCGGCAACGTCAGCGGCCGCGTTCCCGCGATCCACCCCTTCGTCGCCGTCATGGGTGAGGACGGCTCCGACCACACCCCCGAGTTCGCGGCCGCCGTGGCGTCCGACCGCGGCCGCCGCGTGATGCTGGCGGCGACTGAGGCACTCGCCTGCACGGCGGTGGAACTCCTCCTCTCCCCGGACCTGCGCGACCGAGCCTGGTCCGAACACGAACGCACCACCGTCGCGGCGCCGGGGTGAGCGGGACGAGGTCCCGGCCGGTGCTGGATCACGTGCCGTCCGACGGCCCATGCACCGCCGTCCCCGCGCCGGGATGAGAGGGCGGCAGCCTGCGGCGCCGGCGGGTCGAGGACCGGCGCTCACGCGTCCGCCCCTGCGATGACCCGACCGCAAGCCCGGGCGGTGCTGGATCACGTGCCCTCCGACGGCCCATGCACCGCCGTCCCCGCGCCGGGATGAGAGGGCGGCAGCCTGCGGCGCCGGCGGGTCGAGGACCGGCGCTCACGCGTCCGCCCCTGCGATGACCCGACCGCAAGCCCGGGCGGCGCAGCGTCACACGCCCTTCCCCGCGCCGGTGACCCCGACCGGGTTGCCGGCCGGGAGCAGGTCGGAGTCTCGGATCGTGGCCGCCAGGGGGTCGAGCAGGTCGGCCAGGCGGGCGGTGTCCTCCTGGCCGAGCGTCCTCCACGGTCCTTCGGCCAGCGCGTCGGTCTGCGCCTCGATCGCCGCGCGCCCCGCGACGCCCGCCGGGGTCAGCCCCCCGTCCTCATCCAGCCAGCCCCGCTCTCGCAGCTTCTTCTCGGCCGCCCGCCAGTCCGCCTGGTCCCACTTGCGGCCCTCCCGCAGCAGGGCCGCGTCGGACTCCCCGGCGGCCGCCTTGAGCACCATCGCCGCCACGGGGGCGACGCCGTGGCCGACCAGGGTGGCGACGTGCCCGTCCCCGCGGTGCTCCCGCAGCGTGGTCAGCGCCTGCCAGAGCCGGGCGCACGACTGCCGGGGCCGGTCGATGGCCTGGTTGGCGGCGGCGAGCGGCCGGCCGGCCGTGTCCGCGGCCTCGGCGGCCCGCCACGCCAGGTCCGCCGCCTCCGTCATCCGCGCCGAGGAGACGGCGTCGGGACCGAACAGCCGCGTCATCGCCGCGTCCATGGCCGACTCCCGCGCGTCGAGGACGTCGTCCGGAGCGGCGTACTGCCAGGCGTCGGGCAGGGCCCGCGCCACCCGGTCGGGGTGGAAGACGTAGAAGCACGCGGTGACGACCGGGGCGGGCACCGGCCCCAGGGGCGCCGCGCGCAGCGCGAAGTAACCCATCCAGAATCCGCGCATCCCGAGTCCGTCCGCGGCCCGGCGGGCCTCGGGCGCGAAGTACACGAGATCGTGGACCGGTTCGAACCGCTCCCACATGGCCCGTGCCGCCTGCGTCACCATGCCGGTTCCTCCCGCTCGCCCGCTTGGCCTTCCCGGGCAGCATCCGTCATGACAGCGGTCATAACAAGCTGTTCCGGGAATCGGGATAGCCTCGTGGCCGAGACACCCGGGCCTGTATTCTTGATCCACTTCGGGGTGCAGGCCATTCACCCGCTCGACGACGACTGTCCGATCCGGCCGTGACGGGAATCGACATTGAACGCGACCCGAACGACGAGTGCGGCGGAGCCGGACGGCTCCGGCAGAACACCCCTGTCGGCGCGCGCCCTGGCGCGGTTCGCCCTGCTCTGCGTGGCCGGCGCCGTCGCGGCCGTACTGGCCGGAGCCGGCCAGTGGCTGATACTCCTGCTCGGCCTCGCCGGGCTCGCCCTGGCCGGCGCGGGCCTGTGGTGGGCCCTGGCGCACCGCGGCCCGGCCCGCCTGTTCGGCGCGCTGCTGGCGATCGGCGCACCCATCGGCGTCCTGGTGCTGTACGCGGTCTCGGGCCTGTGGGTGGTGGCCGTGGCCGCAGTGGCGGCCTGGACCACCGCGGTGGCCTGCGCCAGAAGCGCCCTGCGCCGACTGCGCTCACCGCACGGCATGCGTCACCGCTCCGCCCGGCCGTTCCGGCGCGCCGTGCTGATCATGAACCCCCGGTCGGGGGGCGGGAAGGTCGGCCAGTTCGGCCTGGTGGAACGGGCCGAGGCGCTGGGCGCCCGGGTGATACTCCTCGACCTCGACACCGCCCCCGACCCCGTGGCGCTGGCCCGCCAGGCGGTCGCCGAGGGCGCGGACCTGCTCGGCGCGGCGGGCGGCGACGGCACCCAGGCCCTGGTGGCGAGCGTGGCCGCCGAGCACGGGCTGCCGTTCGTGGTCGTGGCCGCCGGGACCCGCAACCACTTCGCCATGGACCTCGGCCTGGACCGCGACGATCCGGCGAAGAGCCTGGACGCCCTGTCCGACGGTGTGGAACTCCGCGTCGACCTGGGGGAGGTGGGCGGCCTGCCGTTCGTCAACACGGCGTCGTTCGGGACGTACGCGCAGATCGTGCAGAGCCCCGACTACCGTGAGGCCAAGGCGGCCACGGCGCTCGAGCAGTTGCCGGACCTGCTGACCGGCGACGCGGCGGCCCCGCTGACCGCACGGACGGACGACCAGGTCGTGGAGGCCCCGCAGGCCGTGCTCGTCAGCAACAACCCCTACGCCCGGGCCGATCCGCTCGGCGGCGGCCGCAGAGCCAGGCTCGACACGGGCACGCTCGGCGTGATCGCCGTCCGGGTGGAGAGCGCGGCACGCGCCGCGGAACTCGCGCTGCTGGGCGAGCGGGCCAGCGGCATCACCTCACTGACGTCCCGCCGGGTCGTGGTCGAGTCCGACGACGAGCTCATCCCGGTGGCCGTGGACGGTGAGGCGCTCACCCTGCCCCCGCCGGTCGTGTGCGCCGTTCGGCCGGGCGTCCTGCGGGTACGTGTGCCCCGGCACCGCCCCGGTGCCCCGTACATCGCACCGTCCGTCGACTGGCGACGGGTGGTGCGCCTCGCCTTCGACCGAACCCCCGACCCACGCGAGAAGGAACCAGGAGCACAGCGATGACCGACTGCCCGCCGCGCGAACAACGAGTGCCGCGAGGACTGTTGCACGATCTCGCAGCCCTCGACCAAGCGCTCTACGAGGCCGTGACGGTCACCAGAACACCCACACTGGACGCCGCGCTGCGGCGGCTGTCCGCGGCGGCCGACCACTCCAAGATCTCGTTCGCGGTCGCGGGAGCGCTGGCCCTGTGGCCGGGCAGCTCGCGTCGCGCCGCGGCCCTCGGAGTCGCGGCGATCGGTGTCGCCTCGGCGACGGCGAACCTGCTCGGCAAGCGTCTGGTCCGGCGACCGCGCCCCCACCGCGCGGAGGACTCGCCGTTTCCCGGACGGCATGTGCCCATGCCGGAATCCGCCTCCTTCCCCTCGGGGCACACGGCCTCGGCGGTCGCCTTCGCAGCGGCCGTCGGCACCGCGTTCCCGGCCGCCACCCTGCCTCTCGGCCTGCTGGCCTGCGCCGTGGGCTACTCACGCGTGCACACGGGTGTTCACTACCCCGGCGACGTCATCGCCGGCGCCGTGCTCGGCACCGGTGCCGCGTCCGCGGTCCTGGTGGCCGCCCGCTGGGAGGGTCTGAGCGACATCCGCCCGTCGGCGCTCGCACCCTTCAAGGCGCGCCGCAAATAACCCATCGACAAGTTCTGGCCAAAGGTTTAAGGGTCACAGACCGCCGGTCGGCGCCGTGGTCCGGCGGCATCACGGCGCCGCGCGCAGGTTGCGGCCTCGGCGAGAGCTTTCCTGCTCTGGCCGTTTTTCGACCCTTCGAACGTGCTCCTTCCGAGTTCCGGGAGATCTTGAAGATTCCGTGTGGGAATCCTGTCTAGGATCTGGAGCTGGTACGGAGAGGAAGCACGTGTGAGTGAACAGGCGGGTTCCGGCTGCCCGGAGTGCGGCAAACCCCGGGCGGCGGACGGCACTCCGACCTGCTCCTGCACAGTCCGCGCCGCCGACGTCCGCAGCGAGACGCGCACGGCCGAGGCGGCGGCCGCGGAGGACTTCGACCCGGTGCGCATACGGCCGTACGTCGAGATAGACGTCGTATCCGGACCGGGCGACGAGTCCGGCGCCGACGGAGCACCACAACACCCCGACATTCCGGGGGAGTTCGACGATCTGCTCGCGGCAGGTGCCGAGCCGACGGAGCCGCTCCCGCCGTCGCCGGCCGACGCGGCCCCGGCCCGTCGGCGGTCCCGGGCGCTGCTGGTGACGGGCGTGGGCGCCGCGGCGGCCGTCCTCGTGACGGGCGGAGTCGTCGGGGGCATCTTCTGGTACGACAGCCCCGCACGGAAGGACTCCGTGTCGGACGGCGTGCGGGCGGGCCTGCCGGACCAGCGGCCCTCGGCAAGCGGTCCGGCTTCCGGGCAGCCGTCGACCACGGCGCCCTCGGCGTCGCCGTCCACGACCCCGAGTTCCTCGCCCAGCGCCACCGCGACCGGCGGCCCGGCCACCCCCACCGGCTCGGGCACCCCGAGCGGCACACCCACCGGCACCGGCACGGCCACCGGAGCCCCCGCACCGAGCGAGTCCGGCGGCCGCCCACCCGTCCTGCGCTACGGCGACAGGGGGCCGGAAGTCGTCGAACTACAGCTGCGGCTGAAGCAGGTCGGCTACTACGACGGTGCCGCCGACGGCAACTTCGACCGCGACGTGGAGAACGCCGTCCGCGGCTACCAGTTCACCCGCGTCATCCTCCAGGACGAGTCCGGCGTCTACGGCGCGGCCACCCGGGCCGCACTCGAATCCGAGACCAAGGAGCCGTGACGGCCGGAGGCGGCCACGGTGTCCGCCACTGGCGGGCGGACGCCCGGCAACCGCGCCGCTCGGGGTGTCGTCCCGGGCCCTGGCCCGACGCCGCTTCGTACACTGACGCCGTGCCCGGGCGGCAGGAGGTGCTGGTGGGTGGAGCCGGTGACGAGAGGCGTCCCGCGGGACTGTTCGTCGGCCTGTGCACGCTGGACGTCATCCAGCTCGTCGATCGCACACCGGGCCCCAACGAGAAGCTGACGGCCCGTCGGCAGGAGGTCTGCGCAGGCGGCCCGGCGGCGAACGCGGCCGTGGCCTTCAGCCATCTCGGCGGCTCGGCCAGACTGCTGACCGCCGTCGGCGCCCATCCGCTGGGCCTCGCCGTCGCGGCGGACCTGCGCCGGCTCGGCGTGACCGTGTCCGACCTCGCGGCCGACTCGGCCGAACCGCCCGCCGTGTCGTCCGTCCTGGTGACCGCGTCGACCGGGGACCGGGCGGTCGCCTCCACCAACGCGACCGGCCGCCGTCTCGCGCCGCCCGCCGACCTCGACGCGCTGGTGGCCGACTGCGATCTCGTCGAGTTCGACGGCCACCACATGGAACTGGCGGTGGCCACCGCCCGCCGCGCCCGGGCGGCCGGCCGAACCACCCTGTTCGACGGCGGCAGTTGGAAGGAGGGGACGCCGACGCTGCTGTCGTCGATCGACGTGGCCGTCTGCTCGGCCGACTTCCGGCCGCCGGGAACGCGCACACCGGCCGACACCCTGCGGTTCCTGCGGGAGCTCGGTGTCCCCTGGACCGCGGTCACCGGGGGAGGGCAGCCCGTGGTGTGGCAGGGCCCCGACGGCGGGGGAACGGTGGACGTGCCGCCGGTCCGCGTCGTGGACACCCTGGGCGCGGGCGACGTCCTGCACGGTGCCCTCGCCCATCACCTCGCGCCGCGAGGCCGGATCACGGCAGAGGGCTTCGCCGAGGCGCTGCACGCCTCCGCCGCCACGGCCGCCCGGGCGTGCACGTCGTTCGGCACCCGGGCCTGGCTGCGGGGCGGATGAACGCCGGGCGCTCCGCAGCGGCGAGAGGGGACCTGCCACGCCAGGGCGAACGTGACGTGCGGTGTCCCGCCGCCGAGGGTCAGATGGATGGCATGCGAAGATCCATATCCGCTCAGCACGGCCGCGCGCGCCGACGTCTCGTCGCCGCCCTGACCGGCCTCCTCGCCGTCCTGTCCGCCCTGACGGCCACCCCGGCCTCCGCCGAGTCCATACCCGAGCGCGGCACCGCCTACATGGGCATCGGCGTCATGGCCCACGACGGAATCGCCGGCAGTCCCGACAGCTCCCCGCCCATGACACGCGCCGTCCACGCCGAGGGCGTCGACGTCTCCAGCCACCAGCGCGAGGTCACCTGGTCCACCTTGTGGAGCAACGGCGTCAAATGGGCCTACACGAAGGCCACCGAAGGCACGTCCTACCAGAACCCCTACTTCGACCAGCAGTACGGCGGCGCCCACGACACCGGCATGATCCGCGGCGCCTACCACTTCGCCACCCCCGACTCCGGCAGCGGCACCGCACAGGCCGACTACTTCGTCGACCACGGCGGCGGCTGGTCCGGCGACGGACGGACCCTGCCCGGCGCCCTCGACATCGAGTGGAACCCCTACGGCGACTCCTGCTACGGCAAGTCCGACAGCGGCATGGTCACGTGGATCCGTGACTTCCTCAACCGCTACCGCTCCCGCACCGGCCGCGACGCCGTCATCTACACCTCCGCCTCCTGGTGGTCGAGCTGCACCGGCGACTACGCCGGCTTCGGCTCCAACCCCCTGTGGGTCGCCCGGTACGCCTCGTCCGTGGGGGAACTGCCGGCGGGCTGGTCGTCGTACACGATGTGGCAGTACACCTCGTCGGGGCAGACGGTCGGTGACCACGACAAGTTCAACGGCACCGCCGACAAGTTGCGGCAGTTCGTCGACGACTGAGCGGCGTCGTGCCGCACGGGTGCCGGGCGGCGGCGCTAGTGTGCCGGTCATGCGCGTGCCCGCACCGGATCCGCCCCCGTCACCCGAAGTCCCGCGCAGGGCCCGTGAACTGGGCCTGGGCGTGGGGGACTTGCCCACCGGGCGCCACAACGCGCTCACGGACGTGCCCGGCGTCCGTGTCGGTCACACGACACTGATGCGGCCCCCGCGGGTCCACAGCGGCGTGACCGCGATCGTGCCCGACGGCGTCGGCCCCGCGAGCCCGCTGCCGGCAGGCGTGTTCGCGGGCAACGGCTACGGCAAGCTGCTCGGCACCACGCAGATCGCCGAACTCGGCGCCCTGGAGACGCCGATCCTGCTCACCTCGACCCTGTCCGCCTTCCGGGTCGCCGACGCCCTGGTCGGCTGGATGCTGGAACGGACCGAGGCGGCGACGGTCCGCAGCCTGAACCCGGTGGTGGGGGAGTGCAACGACGGCCTGCTGTCCGACATCCGCTCCCGCCCGGTGCGCGAGGAACACGTCCGCGCCGCCCTCGACACCGCCACCGGCGGGCCGGTCGCCGAGGGATGCGTCGGCGCGGGCACCGGGACGGTCGCGCTCGGCTTCAAGTCCGGCATCGGCACCTCCTCCCGCCGGGTGCCGCTCGCGGGTCGGCGGGCCACCCTCGGCGTCCTGGTGCAGGCCAACTTCGACGGCACCCTGCGCGTCCAGGGCCGCCCGGTCACCCCCGCCGACGTCGGCCTCCCCACCCCGGAACCCGGCCCGGCGCAGGGCTCCTGCATGGTCGTGGCCGCGACCGACGCGCCCCTGGACGCGCGCCAGTTGACCCGGCTCGCCCGGCGGTCGGTGTACGCACTGGCCAGGGCCGGCGCCGCGTACGGCCACGGCAGCGGCGACTACGGGATCGCGTTCGGCACCCGCCCGCTGAGTACGCCCGCCGGCCCCGCCGCCGTACCCGACGACGCTCTCGACCCCCTGTTCACCGCGGTCCTCGACGCGGTGGAGGAGGCCGTCCTGGACTCACTGCTGACCGCGAACACGACGACGGGCCCGCGCGGGGACACCCGCCACCCCCTGCCCGCGGCACCGCTGCTCGAACTGTTGCGGCGATGACCGCCCGATGACCCGCAGTTACGCGCGGGGCCGTTCGAAGGTCAGGAGCAGGCCCTCCACCGCCCCGGGACCGATGCGGCCCTTGACGTCGGCGGAGGTGATGGCCCTCAGCTGCCAGCCGTCCTCCGCCTGCTTGTTGAGCGTCTTCTCCAGCTTGTCGCTGTCCAGCGCGTCGCCGATGAGCGACTCCCGGAAGGTGACGACCTTGTACTCGTACGCCTGGCTCATGGCTGCAACGTCCTTCTGTCCGTCGAAGACCGCGTATCGGTCGCGGTGATGGGGGCAAGCCAATCACGACGGGACGCGGGCCGCGCCGGGGGGTGGTGGCCATGAGGACGCGATGCGGGGGAAGCCGTACGACCATGAAGGCGACGTCGAGAAGGCGAGTCCTGTCCCTGGCCGTCACCCTGACCGTGCTCCCCGCCGGCGCGGCGTGCGGCCACCACGGAAACGCCGCATCCCCGGCCGTGGCCACGGCGGCAACCTCCGCGACCGACGCACCGGGCAGCCGCCTCGTCGTGACCACCGACAACGGCTTACGGCTGCGCCCCACCGACGGCCACCGGGTCACCGTCGACGACCGCGTCGACGCCGAGTGGTCGCACAGGGGACGGACCTGGACCCTGGATCTCTCGTGCCGCGACGGGGCCCGGACCGACGGCTCGTGCCCGCGCATGCCCTATGTGAAGGTGCCGGACGGCCTGAGCGTCACCGTCAGCGCGCGCAACGCCGGCATCGACGCCGCCGGAGTCGCCGCCGCACTGGACCTGACGACCGTCAACGGCGACATGACGGTGACCCGTTCCGGACGCAAGGACGCGTCCGTACGACTGGCCACCCGCAACGGGTCGGTGCACGCGACGGACCTCGACGCGCAGCGGGTACGCGCGGCGACCACCAACGGCGACGTGGTCCTCGCCTGCGCCACGGCACCGTCGAGCGTGACGGCGACGACCACCAACGGCTCGGTCGACGTCACCGTTCCGCACGGCGCCCCCGCCTACCGCGTGACGGCGGACACCGACAACGGCCGCGCCATCACGGAGGTGCCCACGAGCGAGGCGGGCCGGGGCCCCGACATGACGATGACCACGGTCAACGGCGACGTCGGGGCACGCCTCGGCTGAACCGGCGCCACGTCGGCCCAGGTCACGAGCAAGCGGGTGTCCTGCCCAGACGGCCAGGGCCTGTCGTTTGGATCAACTCGGCGTCGCGGGCCCTGGCACGCGCATCTGCCGCGTTGTCGTCACTCGCCGACTCCCCCACTCTCGGCTTCGCTCGAGCGGGGGCCCCCATCGCGTCGACTCCCTCCTCCGCCTGGCAGCCGCACGCACCAGACCCCGCTCGGGTCCGCCGGAACGCACGATTTCCTGCGGCCGACCTGATCCAAACGACAGGCCCTAGACGGCCCGGGCGATCAGCAGTGCGACGTCGTCGTGGTCGTCGGGGTGCCGCAGACCGTAGAGCAGGAGGTCGCAGGTTTCCTCGAGGGGACGCTGGGGCTCGTCGAGGAAGCTCAAGAGGGCGTCGAGCCGGTCGTCGATGGGGTGGTGCCGGGTCTCGACGAGGCCGTCGGTGTAGAGCACCAGCAGGTCACCGGGGTCTAGCCGGACGGTGGAGGCCTCGAAGGGGATGCCGCCGACGCCGAGCGGCGCGCCGGACGGCAGGTCGAGCAGTTCCGGGGCGCGGCCGGGGTGGGCGACCGCGGGTGGCATGTGCCCGGCGTTGGCGAGTCGGCACAGCCTCGTGCGGGGGTCGTACACGGCGTAGAGGCAGGTGACGATGTAGTGCTCCAGATCGCAGGTGATCTTGTCGAGGTGCTGGAGCACGTCGGCGGGGGCGAGGTCGAGGTCGGCGTAGGCGCAGGTGGCGGTGCGCAGCCGGCCCATGGTGGCGGCCGCGTCGATGCCGTTGCCCATGACGTCCCCGACGACCAGGGCCGTCTTTTCGTCGCTCAGCGGAATGACGTCGTACCAGTCGCCGCCGACCTCACTGGTGGCCTGGGCGGGCTGGTAGCGGGAGGCGAGCTCCAGGCCCGAGTGCTCGGGCGGATGGTCGGGCAGCAGGCTGCGCTGCAGCGTGAGGGCGGTGTTGCGCACGCTCTGGAACCAGCGGGCGTTGTCGATGGCCACGGCCGCGCGTCCGGCCAGTTCGGTGGCGAGGACGACGTCGTCCTCGTCGAAGGGGATCGGGTTGCTGGTGCGCTTGAGGTCGAGCGCACCGATCACCTCGCCGTGGGCGATCAGCGGCACCGCGAGGTAGGAGTGGACCCCGGCGCGGGCCAGCAGCGACCCGGCCTCGGCGTCCCGGGCGATGCGCGGCAGGTCCTGGGCGTCGACGTGCCGCACCAGCACCGGGCGGCCGGAGTGGACGCACAGCGTGACCAGCCGGTCCCCGTCGTAGGCCGCGAGGCCGCCCGGAGGGTCGGCGGCGCGCAGCGCCTCGGACGGATGGGCCGCCTTGAGCGCGAGGGCGCGGAAGAGTTCGGGACCGTCGTCGGGCCTGCGCGAGCGGCGGCAGGCCAGCGCCGAGTCGAGGATGTCCACGGCGACCACGTCGGCGAGCTGGGGAACCGTGATCTCGGCCAGTTCCCGGGCGGTCTCCTCCACCTCCAGCGTGGTGCCGACTCGCACGGAGGCGTCGGCGATCAGCGCGAGCCGGCGCCGGGCCCGGTCGGCCTCGGCCGCCGCACGGTGCCGTTCGGTGACGTCGACGACCGACAGTGCCGCGCCCAGGACCCGCCCGCCGGGGTCCTCCAGCCGGTAGAAGGACAGCGACCAGGCGCGGTCGTGCTCGGCGTCGACCGAGAGACGGCCCACGTGGTACTGGTCGAGCAGCGGCATGCCGGTGGTCAGCACCCGGCGCAGCGCGGACTCGATGGTGTCGATGTCGGGCAGCGGCAGGGTCTCCCGCAGCCCGCGGCCGACATGGTCCTCGGCGGGCATGCCGTCGATGCGTGCCAGCGCCGGGTTGACCAGGACGTGCCGCAGGTCGGGGTCGAGGAGGGCCAGGCCGATCGGCGACTGGTCGATCAGCTTCTCGCACAGCGCCAGGTCGGTCTCGACCCGCTGCAGCAGGTTGTGGTCGGCGGCGATGCCCAGAGCGTAGAGGTCCCCGAGATCGTCCTGGAGCCGCATGTTGCGGAACTCCATCAGCCGGGTGCTGCCGTCCTTGTGCCGGATGGGGAAGGCGCCCGCCCAGCTCCGGCCCGTCTCCAGCACCTCCGTGAACAGCCTGACCACGGCCTTGAGGTGCTCGGGGTGGATGAACAGCCGGGCGGCGTACTTCCCCAGCGCCTCCTGCGCGCTGTACCCGAAGAGCTCCTCGGCCTGCGGGGTCCAGAACACGATGCGCCCGTCGGCGTCGACGACCGTCGCGGCCACGCTCAGGACGTCCAGCAGCCGGGTGGGTGGGGGTGTGTCGATGCCGTGCGCATCCCCTTCGGCCGGGAACGAATCGGCTGTCATCCGGAAACCACCTCCACCGTCCGTGGAATCAGGCGCTGCTTTCCGGCCACGCCGAACTCCCGGGTTCCGACCAGCGGCACTTCCATGCTGCATCCGGTCCGCGGACGGCGAAAGCGCGGCCGGCTCGGACCGGTGCCGATCGTTCTGCCCGGAAGGGCGCCGAGGCGGTCATTCGACCCGCCTCACCTGCTCCGGGAGCTCGTGGCGCCCGGCCTCGGCCTCCCCGATGCGTGCCAGCAGCCTGGCGATCCTGGCCTTCCTCGCCTCGATCGCGCGAACGATCAGCCGGAGGTGGGTCGTCGACTCGGGCACGGCAGCCTCGAACTCCGCCAACCGCCGCCGCTCGACGGACAACTCGTTCCGCAGCCGGGCGACACGGTCAAAAGCAGGGGGCGGACGCACGCCGTTGAAGATCACGTTGTACTTGGGGTGCTCGCTCCACACGACCTCGCGCTCGGCGGCCTCCGCGTCCTCCGGGTAGTCGATCTGTATCCCGACCACAAGTGATCGCCACGGCTGCTCCCGCAAGTGGGTGCGCACGCGGGTGAGCGGGGCCACGGAGATCCCGACATACAGCAGACCCTCCAGGCCGTACAGCCGGTACAGCGCAGTGCGGCCGCCCGCGTGCAGGCTGCCCTCCTCGTCGAACAGGCCGCGCAGGAACTGCGCGTCGACGTCGGCCATGGCGCCGCCCTCCTCGGCTCTACGCGCACGGTGCCGGTCTCCCCACGCTCTCACGGGGCTCTGACACCGGTCCCGGGCGGCGAACCCGGCGCCGACGGGCGACAGTGGAAGCGCCGGGGATCTTGACAGCGGACCGGGGTAGACGGAAAAGGGACCGAGGGAGGAGACACAGTGACGACGTACGTCATCTCGGTGCCGGGGACGTTCACCGGCGACGCCGGGCAACAGACACAGGCCGAACTCGCCCGGGCCCTGCGCCCGGCGGACCCGCACCACACGCACATGGGCAACGCGGAGGATCTCGACGTCCTCACCGTCAACGACGACGGCACCTTCACCGTCCGCGTCACGGTCGACGCGGCCAGCGGCCCGGAGGCCGAACGGGAGGCCCGCCGGTACGCGGAGGCGGCCCTGGACTCCGTCGGGCTCGACGAGGGCAGTGCGCCACTCGGGCCGGCGGTGATCACGGGCATCGACTCCGGCGACTGAGGCCCTGCGGCACGGCCGGCCGTCACAGCGGCCGGGGACGCGGGTCCAAGTCAGCGGACGAGACGTCCGGCGAGACATCGGCAGAGTTGTCCGGGGTACCCCCAAGGCGGAGGTTCATGATGTTCGAGGCAAGCGACATCCGTGAATGGCGTGGCCACGACGTGGTCGACCCGAACGGGCACAAGATCGGTGTCCTGGAGGCGATCTACGTGGACACCGCGACCGACCAGCCCTACTTCGCGACGGTGACCGTGGGCCTTCCCACGCGCCGGCGCCTGGTCTTCGCGCCGCTGTCCGGCGCGACCGTGGGACCGGGCTATCTCAAGATCGTCCATCCCAGGGACGTGGTGAGGAAGGCCCCCACGATCGACACCGACGGTGAGCTGCCGGCCTCGGACGAGCCCGACATCTTCGCGCACTACGAACTCGACTACGTGCCGGGAAGCGGCGGCGAACGCCGCCTCGCCCGCCGCTGACACCAGTGATCCACCCAAGTCGCCGGGAGCACTGATGAGCCTCTTTCTCTTCCTCGTCCTCGTGGCCCTCGTCCTGGGCATCATCGGATTCGCCGCACACGGCCTGTTCTACCTGCTGATCATCGGCGCGATCGTGCTGCTCGCGGATCTCGCCTACGCCGCCGTGCGTTTCCGCCGAGGGGGCTGGAGGCACCGCATCGCGCGCTGAGCACGGGCGCGCCGGGAACGCGCCGTCGTCCCCGGGCCGGACCGGCGGCGGTCCTGGTACGGCCAACGCCTCGTCCGGACAGAGAAGTTGCGCGGTGTCTGTACGCGGTTCGGGTCATGGGATAGCGTCGCCCTGCCTCGGCGTATTGAATCGTTTCAATGCACCGAGGGGCCAGAAGCCGCTCTCGAGGACGAGGTGCCATGACATCGAGCAGCACGTCGGAGAACTCCGTACCACCCGGCCCGCGCCGCCGCGCCGTCATCGCGGCGGGCACCGCGGCCGCAGCCCTGACCATCGGCCCCCCGGGTACGGCCCCCGCCGCCGCGGCACCCGACGCGGGCACCACGACCGCAGCCCCGCGCCCGGGGACCGGCTGGCAGCGCTATGTGCACGGGCCCGCGTCCCGCACCGTACGGCCCGAGCGGGTGCTCGACGCCACCGGCGACGTACACGACCCGGACGCGCTGCTGAAGCCCGGCGGCGCCGTCACCGTGCTGCGCCGCCCGCGGCCCGCCCCCGCGCCCCGCTGGCCGGCGGGTACCACGGCCGAGGCCTCGAGCGCGCACGCCGGCAACAACGGCAACGACGGGCGACCGCGCACCTACGACGCCACCAACGCCGTCGACGGTGATCCCGACACCTTCTGGAACGACGACACCCCGGCCGCCTTCCCCGACGTCCTCACCATCACGCTGCCCGAGACCCGGCAGCTGTCCGGGATCACGGTGATCTCCAACAGTGACGGGGTGCCCACCGCGTTCACGGTCGACGTGTGGGCGGACGGCGCCTGGACGACCGCCGCCACGGTCTCCGACAACGATGTCATCCAGCGGGCGGTGCCCTTCTCCACCCCGGTACCGGCGAGCCGGGTCCGGATCACCGTGACCGCCGTCCAGGACACTCCGCGCGGAGCGTTCACCAGGATCAACGAGGTGTGGCCCGAGCCGGTCGAACCACCGGCGCCGCCGCCCGGCGTCACGGTGGACTTCGGCAAGGTCGTCGTCGGGTACCCGCGCGTCCGCTTCACCTCCGCCTCCGACAACGCGCCGGGAGTGCGCCTCGCGTTCTCCGAGACCCGGCGCTTCCTCACCGACCGCTCCGACTTCACCCGCTCCGACCAGTCCGGCGGCGCGGGCCAGGGCACCGACCAGTTCGCCGTGCCGCCGCAGGGCGCGGACTGGACCGACCACAAGGGCTTCCAGGCGGGCGACAAGGTCTATGCCGACGGCCTGCACGGCTTCCGCTACCTGCGGATCACCCTGGACGCCCTGGCGTCCGACGCGCCCGCGGCCCAGCCCTGGGGGACGGTCGGGATCGACTCCGTCAGCCTGGACTTCACCGCCTACCGGGGCACACCCGGCACCTACCGCGGATGGTTCCTCTGCTCCGACGACGACCTCAACCGCTACTGGTACGGCGCCGCCTACACCAACGAACTCGTCACCGACACCTTCCGCCAGGACGACGTCGATCCGCGGGGCGCCTGGAGCGCCTCGCTCGAAGGCAGGCTCGTCCTGCACGACGGGGCCAAACGCGACCGCGACCCGTACGTGGGCGATCTGGCCGTCTCGGGGCGCACGCTGTACCTCACCCACGACGACGCGGCGGCCGCCGCACGCAACGTGCTCGCCGATCTGGCCGACCACCAGCGCGCCGACGGCTGGATACCGCCCGCCTCCATCTCCTCCTACACCCTCCCGCTGTTCGACTATCCCCTGTGGTGGGTCACCTGCAGCTGGGACTACGTGCTGTACACCGGGGACCGGGCCTACGCGGCCCGCTACCACCCGAACCTGCGGAAGGTGCTGGACACCTGGTACCCGGGCGTCACCGACGAGACCGGCCTGCTCAGCAAGGGGCTCAACGGCACCGGCGGATACGGGGACTACGCGTTCCTGGGCCGTACCGGCCGGGTCACCTACTACAACGTCCTGTACGTCCAGGCCCTCAGGGACGCCGCCCGGCTCGCCCGGCTGCTGGGCCACGAATCCGACGCGGCCCGCTGGACGGACCGGGCCGAGGCGGTCACGGACGCGGTCAACACGCATCTGTGGGACGCCGACGCGGGCGCCTACCTGGACTCCGCCACCGGGCCCGCGCGCCACGCCCAGGACGGCAACGCCCTCGCCGTCACCGCGGGCGTCGCCGACGCCGGGCGCGCGGCATCGGCCCTCGCTCATCTCGACGCCACCACCCGACTGCCCTACGGCAACGCGTTCATGGACAACGACACGCTCTTCGACGGCGCGGCCCAGCGGGTGTACGCCTTCACGTCGTACCCGGAGATCGTGGCCCGTTTCCGCACCGGGCGTACGGACTCCGCCCTCGACCAGATCCGGCGCACCTACGGGTGGATGGACGGGCACGACCCCGGCATCACGAACTGGGAGGGCGTCGGCCCCGGCGGATCCCTGTACGAGGACGCCTACACCAGCATGGCGCACGGCTGGTCCACCGGTGTCCTGCCGGCCCTGACCCACCATCTGCTGGGGGCGGGACCGACCTCACCCGGATACGCCACCTGGGAGGTGCGTCCGCAACCGGGCGACGTCGCCTGGGCGCAAGGCCAACTACCCACTCCGCACGGCGCTTTGCGGGTCGCCTGGCAGAACTCCGGGAGAACCTTCCACATCGTTCTCGACGTGCCGAAGGAGACGCGGGGCACGCTCGTCCTGCCGGGGGACGGCCGACGGCTGACCGTGCGGGCCCGCGGCCGCACGCTGTGGGACGGACGCCACGCCGCGACCGACGGGGTCGGTGTCGTCGACGGAAGGGTGACCATTTCCGGACTGGGCCCGGGAACGCACGACTTCACCGCCCGGCGCGACACCTGACCGCTGCTCGGCGTGGCCGCTCACGAGCCTCGAACGGCCGGGCCGTCGGTGTTGTCCCCGCCACCCCGCGGCCACGACAGTCGACGGGGCAGATACCAGGTCCGTTCGCCCAGCAGCGACAGCACCGACGGCAGCAGCACACCCCGTACGACGGTCGCGTCGAGGAGGATGGCCACGCCGAGCCCGACACCCATCTGCTTGAAGTCCTGCATCGACAGGGTGGCCAGTACGGCGAACACCGCCACCATGATGACCGCCGCGCTGGTCACCACTCCGGCCGTGCTGCGGATGCCGTGGGTGACCGCCTGCCGGGTCGGCAGACCGGAGTCGTGCGCCTCGCGGATCCGGGAGACCACGAACACGTGGTAGTCCATCGACAGCCCGAAGAGGATGACGAACGCGAACAGTGGCAGCCACGACTCGATCGCGCCCACGCCGTGCGTGCCGAACAACCCGGCGCCCCAGCCGTGTTGGAAGACCGCGACCATCACGCCGAAGGAGGCCGCCACCGACAGCAGGTTGAGCAGGATCGACACCACGGCGATGGTCACCGACCGGAACGACACCAGCATCACCAGGAAGGCGACCGCCATCACGAACGCCACCACCGGCGCGATGCTCCGCCGCAACCGGTCGTTGAAGTCCATGGAGAAGGCCAGGTCACCGGCGACGTGCGCCTCCACCCCCCGCACCTTGCCCAGCGTCGAGGGCAGTACGTCGGCGCGCAGGGCCCGCACGGCACGGCGCGAGGTGTCGTCGGACCCGCTGCCCGCGAGCGGCACGCTGATCTCGACGACGTTCTGCCGCTGGTGGACGGTGGTCTGGACGGGCCGGTTGACCAGCCCGGTGCGCAGGGCGGCCGCCGTGAAGTCGGTAAGCGCCGCGCGTACAGCCGGGGCCCGCACGTCGTCCGCCTCCACCACGACCTGGGCCGGGCCGGCCCCGCCGGGGAAGGCGGCACCGATGTGCCGGTAGGTCTGGATGATGGCGGTGTCCGACGGCAACTGCTTGTCCAGGCTGAGCCGTTCGGTGTGCATGCCGAGCACGGGGGTGGCCAGCAGGAGGAGGAACGCTCCGGCAGCCACGGCCGACACCGCCGGACGGGCCAGCACCCGGCGCAGGATCGCGCCCCACACCCGGCTGCCGCCCCGGGGCCGGCGCAGCCGTCCCAGACCGGGGATCCGCCCCAGCTCCACGCGGTCGCCGAGCACGGACAGCAGGGCGGGCAGTACGGTCACCGAGCCCAGCATGGCGACGAGCACCACCAGGATCGTGCCCACCGCGAACCCGTCGAACAGCAGCATGCCGGACAGGAACATGCCCGACATCGCCACCACCACGGTCAGGCCGGAGACCAGTACCGACCGCCCCGAGGTCGCGGCGGCGATCCGCAGGGCGGTGGCCGGGTCCCGCCCGTTGGCCCGTTCCTCGCGCTCCCGGCGCAGGTAGAACATGCAGTAGTCGACGCCGACCGCCAGGCCCAGGAGCAGCACCACCGAACTGGTGGTGTCGTCCACGTGCATGCGGTGGCTGATCACGGCGAGCAGGCCGTCGGCGGCGAAGAAGGCGGTCATCGCCAGCAGCACCGGCAGCGTCGCGGCCAGCAGGGCGCCGAAGGCGGCGAGCAGGATGCCGAGCGCCAGCGGGATCGCCGTCCACTCCGCGCGGTGGAAGTCCTTGAGGACGGTGTCCTGGAACCACTTGCTGCCGCTCGCCTGGCCGTACTGCTCGACGCGCAGGTCGGGGTGGGCGGCCCGTACCCGGTCGACCGAGCGCAGGACCGGCTCGACCCTTTGGTAGGCGGTGCCGGCCTTGCCGGTCATGGAGAACTCCACCAGCACGCTGTGCCGGTCGCGGGAGACCAGACCGGCCGTGTAGGGGTCGCGCAGATCGGTCACCTCGCCGGTGGCCCGCAGACCGTTCGTCAGCTGCCGCACGGTGGCCCTGAATCCGGCCGCGGTGGCGAGGTGGGTGTCGCTGTGCACCAGCACCATCTCGCGGGCGGGCGGCAGCAGCCCGTTGCGGTCCAGCAGCCGCCAGGCCCGGGCGGTGTCGCCGGTGGCGTACTGCTGGTCGGTCATGCGCTGCTGCCCCGCGGCGGAGCCGATCAGGGTGGCCGCCAGGACGACGACCAGCCAGCCGACCACGGCGACGGCCCGATGACGGGCGCTCCAGCCGCCCAGCCGCGCGGCGAGATTGTGTCCAGGTGTCATGGCAGCCCCCTGCGGTCTCTCCACCGCGCGGGACCATTCGGGTTCGCTCACGCGGTGCCCGTCAGGCCCCACCCTCGCGACGGCCCGGGCCACGCACAGTGGGCCGAAGGTCCCGCGAGGGGGGCCGGACGCCGATTGCCTGCCCCCTCCCACATCTGAGGGGGCAGCCGGGCCAAGGAGGTGGCCGAGTCAAGTGCCTTCTCCCTAGGATGGGTTGCCTGGCGCGCCGGAGACTTCGGTGCGCGACCTGCGGCTGGGGGAGCGATGGAGTCCGGGAAGCGGCTGTCCACCAAGATCGATGCCACGGTTCCGACGGCCGCGCGCATGTACGACCACTACCTGGGCGGCAAGGACAACTACGCCGTGGACCGGGCCGCCTGCGAGGAACTGGACAAGGTGGTGCCCAGCACGCGGGCGCTGGCGCTGAACAACCGGCGCTTCCTGCAGCGGGCGGTCGGACAGCTGGCCAAGGAGTACGGCATCCGGCAGTTCCTGGACCACGGTTCAGGTCTGCCCACCCAGGACAACGTGCACCAGGTCGCGCAGCGGATCGATCCGCAGTCACGGGTGGTGTACGTCGACAACGACCCGATGGTCCTGGTGCACGGCCGCGCCCTGCTGGACCAGAACGACCGCACCGCCGTCATCCAGGCCGACCTCCGCGACACCGAGGAGATCTTCTCCCATCCGGACACCAAGCGGCTGATCGACTTCTCGCAGCCGGTGGCGGTGCTGTTCAACTCGGTGTTCCACTGCATCCCGGACAGCGAGACCGACGGGCCCCTCGCGGTGGTGCACAGGGTGACCGAACGGCTCGTGCCGGGCAGCTGTCTGCTGATGTGTCAGCTGGTCAGCGAGGACGCGGAGGTCCGGGACTTCGTCACGAACTTCATGGACCAGGCGACGCAGGGCCACTGGGGCCGGGTGCGGCAGGAGAAGGACGTCGCGGTGTGGTTCGAGGGGCTGGAGATCCTCGAGCCGGGTCTGGTGGAGGTGTCCACCTGGCGGCCCGACACCGACGTGGCTCCTCGCCAGGCCACCCAGGAGTGGATCGAGTTCGGCGGCCTGGGCCGGATCCGGTAGCCGTTCACCGGAGCGCGGCTCATGCCATGCTGTGCCGCCGCCGGCCCGCAGGGCTCACACGTCGCCGTAGCGCTGTTCGACCGTCTCGCGCAGGCGGGCCAGGGACTGACGGGGATCGAGGGCGTCGTCGGCCAATTGGTCCAGCGTCACCCGGTACTGCTCCGTCTCGTCGCGGTCCTCCAGGAACGTGGCGCTCTTGATGTGCTCCAGGTAGACGACGTCCGGCAGGTCGAGCCCGCCGAAGCGCAGATAGGTGACGGGTATGGCCGGCGCGGAGGCGTTGGTCACGTCCAGCGGCACGATCTGAACCGTCACGTGCGGCAGTTGGGCCACCGCGATCAGATGCTCCAGCTGCTCGCGCATGATCTCCCGGCTGCCCAGGACGCGCAGCAGCACGGACTCGTCGACGACCGCCCACAGCTGTGGCGGGTCCGCCCGCCGCAGCAACTCGGCCCGTTTCATGCGCAGTTCGACGCGTCGCTCCACCTCGCGGGCCGGGGCGGAGGGCAGCCCGCGCTGCACCACGGCACGGGTGTAGGCCGGAGTCTGCAGCAGTCCGGGAACGTACTGGATCTCGAACGTACGGATGGAGTCGGCGGCTTCCTGGAGTCCGACCAGCCGGTCGAACCACTCGGGCATCAGGCGCTTGTCGAAGCGCTGCCACCATCCCGGTTCCCCGGCCCGCCGCAGCAGTTGCAGCAGTACCGAGGTCTCGTACTCCTCCGTCTTGTAGAGCTCCAGCAGGGCTCGCACATCCGCCTCGGTGGGCGGCCTGCGCCCCTTGCCCGCCTCGATGCGCGACAGCTTCGCCGGGCTGAACCCCACAGCACGGGCGGCCTGTTCCTGTTGGAGCCCCGCGTCCTCGCGAAAGCCCGCCAGCTGTACGCCGACCAGCATCTTCAGCAGGGTCGGCGCCGGCTCGGTGCGGTCCAGGTACGGTTCGAGGCGGGAGACGCGGGGTGACTCGGAGGGCATCCTGACTCCCAGTGGGCAGTGGGCAACAGTATGCATTATCGCATCTGTGCGCCTCCTGCCGTAGGTGCAGGCCGAAGAGATTACGTCCGTGCCGTCACAGCAGGTGGTCGAACTCGCCGTCCCTGACGCCCGCGAGGAACGCGGCCACTTCGGCCGGCGTGTAGATCAGCGCGGGCCCATGTGGGTCACGTGAGTTGCGCATCGCCACCCCTCCCTCGGCCAGGGCCGCGACCTCGACACAGTTGCCCTCGGCGTTGCTGTGCCGGCTCTTGAGCCAGCGGACGTCCAGTGAGCTGGCTCGCACCCCGTTCGGAATCGATGACACGGCTCTCTCCTCGCATGTGTCGCGCCACGCGGTCGCCCGCTTTCGAGGCGGCCCGGTCCCAAGTGGCGCTGGCTGGCTGGAACTGCGCGCAATTTCTCGTGAAATTGCACGGAGTCGCTGTCAAGGTGGATACTAACCACGACGCCGACCTTCATGCCGCCCCGTCCTGACGTCACCTCAGGAGATGCCGTGTCGCTCCCAGCGCACCCAGCACCCTGGTCCGGTCCCACTGCGTTCCCGGTGGGACGGGCCGCAGTCACCGGTACCGCCCGGTCCGCCGCACCCAGGACGGTCCAGCTGTGCCTGTCCGGTGGTCTCACCGGATGCGGCCAGGCGCGCGCGTTCACCGAACGCGCGCTCACCGACTGGGGGTTGGACCGGTGCGTCGACGACGCCCTGACAGTCGTCTCCGAGCTGACGGCCAACGCCATGCTGCACGCCCGGCGCTGTGGGGCGGGTGACGAAGGAGAGTCCGACGTGCGCCTGAGGCTCACGCGCCGGCCGTCTCATCTGGTGTGCGCGGTCACCGACCGGAGCGACGCCGTCCCCATGAGCCCGCACACCCCGGACTCCTTCCAGGAGCACGGACGCGGTCTGTTCCTGGTCGAGGCCCTCGCGCAGCACTGGGGCTGGACCCGCTACACCCCGACGGGCAAGACGGTCTGGGCCATCCTGGCCACAGAGGCGCCCGCCTGACATGACGTCACAAGTCGAGGTCCGCGGCGATCGGTATCCGGTGGCGGAGGGCAGGCTCCCCATAGGACTCCGGGACGTCGGCCTGGTCCGCTGGCGCGACATCGAGGACGTCTCGGGGTCGGCCGCTGCCATTCCCTTCCTGCTCGCCGCCGTCGCCTCGGGCGACGAGCCCGCCGCCCGCAACGCGCTGGAGCGGCTGCAACACCGCATCTGCCAGTACGGTTTCGTCGTCGGCCAGGCGACCGCTGTCACGGTCCCCTTCCTGTGGGACCTCGCGCAACGCCCGCAGACCACCTGTCGGGCGCAGATCCTCCGGCTCCTGCGCAACATCGCCGACGCCCGTCAGTGGGAGAGCGCCGTCGCCGCCTATCCGAAGCTTCGCCGTCATCACGGCGACCACGTCGAATGGGAGTGCGCGGCCCGCAGCGCGGTGAGGGCCCAACGCGGCGTGATCCCGCGTCTGCTGGCCGAGGGGGACGCCGAAGTCGTCGACGCCACCAGGAAACTCGCCGCCACCCTGGCCGACTGAGGTCTCAGCCGACGCGGGCCACACCCGCGTAGATGCCGCTGCCCTCCGCCTCCGCGGACGGCGTGGAGGGTCCCCACTCGGTGGCGGTGACCAGGCCGGGCGGCACGAGTTCCAGACCGTCGAAGAAGCGCTCCACCTCGGCGCGGGTGCGGAAGCCGAGCTGGATGCCGCCCTTCGCGTACTCGGCCGTGACGCGTTCGGCGAGCTCCGGGAAGAGGTCCGACGCGGCGTGCGACAGCACCAGGTAGCTGCCCGGCGGGAGCGTCGCCACCAGATTGCGGACGATGCCGTGGGCGTCCTGCTCGTCGGTGATGAAGTGCATCAGCGCGATGAGCGACAACGCGATGGGCCGGTCGAAGTCGAGGACGTGCCGGGCGTGTTCGACGATGCCTTCCGGGTGCCGTACGTCGGCCTCGATGTAGTCGGTGACCCCCTCGGGGCGGCTGATCAGCAGCGCCTCGGCATGGCGCAGCACGATCGGGTCGTTGTCGGCGTAGACGACCTTCGCCGCCGGCCCGATCTCCTGCACGATCTGATGGAGGTTCGGCTCGGTGGGTATCCCCGTGCCGATGTCCAGGAACTGGTCGATGCCCTGTGCGGCGAGCCACGCGGCGGCCCGGTGCATG
Source organism: Streptomyces sp. C1-1 (assembly GCF_050214755.1). Lineage (NCBI taxonomy): Bacteria > Bacillati > Actinomycetota > Actinomycetes > Kitasatosporales > Streptomycetaceae > Streptomyces > Streptomyces sp. C1-1. The sequence goes on from NZ_CP189826.1 coordinate 9,419,064, forward strand.
AACGCCCGGTTCTGCCGGGCCGCGTCCCGTGCCTCGGGGGGCAGTCGCTCCCCGACGGCCTCGTCGACCGGGTAGTTGTCCTTGCCGCCGAGCAGCCAGTCGTAGACCCGCGCGGGGTGCGGTCGGCCGGTGTCGATCCGGGCGGAGGACTGGGGGCCGGTCGTCATGGCAGCTCCATCGGGGCGGGTATCGGAACGGGCCGAGTATTCGATCATCGTACTCACCGCGCGGCGAGCTGACGAAGAGTCTGCTGCGCCCCGCGCCCAGGTGGGTGCGCGGACCGGCGCCCGGCAACTTCCGGAGGGCTCTTTCGCGTGATGACAGGCAGAGGCCGGACATCGGAGGGGGCGGGCGTGCAGTTCATCGAGGTGACCGGGCTGGCCGGGGTGCGATCGGCCGTGATCCGGTTCGTGCGGCCGGGGACGGGTCTGGCGTTCGTGCTCTTCCCCATGGTCCATCTGGCGGAGGCGGCCTTCTACCGGGAGGTGGCGGCTCGGCTGCGCCGCACCTGCGACCTGGTGGTCGCGGAGGGCATCGGGGAGGGCTCGCCCGGCGCCGAGGCCCTCGTCTCCTCGTACCGCCGGCTGGACGGTCACGAACGCCTGGGTCTGGTGGTGCAGGACCTCGACTTCGACGCGCTCGGGCTGCCGGTGGTGTGCCCGGACATGAGCGGTGCCCGGTTCCAGGAGGGGTACGGGCGCCTGCCGTGGAAGGAACGCGCGATGGTGGCCACCCTGGTCCCCGCCGTCACGGCCGGCATGCGCCTGCTGGGGACCCGCCGCTGGCTCGCCCGGCACCTCACCGTGGAGGACCTGATGAGCGAGGGGGAGGAGGCCGCGGCCGACCTCTGGCCGGGCCTGGACGACCTGGTGCTACGACGCCGGGACCGGCTGCTGACCAAGGCCCTGACCGACCTCGACGCCGCCTACGCGGGACGCACCGGACCCTTCTCCATCGCCGTCGTCTACGGCGCCGGGCACATGCGTGCCGCCTCCGAGGCCCTGGTCGGACTCGGCTACCACGCCGCGGACGCCGAGTGGATCACGGTGTTCACGCTGGATCCGCCGGAAACGCCACGGCCCTGAGCCGGCAAGGGACGTCGCCCCGGGATGCCGTCCCTTCGGATACCCCGGCTTGAGGCGGCGTCGCCGGGTTACCCGGCGAGCATGGCGAAGCTGCATCTTCCGGGACGTAAAGATCAGGACCACCGCGACGACCACCCGGAATCCCGGGTGCCTTCGCCGCAGGAGGCAGGACCGGACGGGGAGGTCGAACGGGCTGCCCCCGACACCCCGACGAAAATGCCGAAAGGTGCCTGGGGTGCGGTGTTCAAGGGCAGCCTGAAGGAGTTCAAGGACGACGAGCTCACCGACCGGGCGGCGGCGCTGACCTACTACGGGGTACTGTCCCTGTTCCCGGCTCTGCTGGTGCTGGTGTCCCTGCTGGGCATCACCGGCAAGTCCGCCACGGACCGGGTGCTCTCCAACCTCAAACAGCTGGCCCCCGGCTCGGCGCGCGACATCATCACCCGGGCGGTGGAACAGCTGCAGAACAGCTCCGGGGTCGGCTCGGTGATGGCCCTGGTCGGCATCGTGCTGGCGATCTGGTCGGCGTCCGGCTATGTGGCCGCCTTCATCCGCGCCGCGAACGCCGTCTACGACATGCCGGAGGGCCGGCCGGTGTGGAAGGTACTGCCGGTACGGGTCGGGGTGACGGTCGTGCTCATGGTGCTGGCGGTGATCAGCGCGCTGATCGTGGTCTTCACCGGTGGGCTGGCCCGCCAGGCCGGGCAGGCACTCGGCATCGGTGACACCGCGCTGACGGTGTGGGCGATCGCCAAGTGGCCGGTCCTCGTCCTGCTGGTGACGGTGATGATCGCGATCCTGTACTGGGCCACCCCGAACGCCAAGGTCAAGGGCTTCAGGTGGATCACCCCGGGCAGCCTGCTGGCCCTGCTGATCTGGCTGGCCGCCTCCGCCGGCTTCGCGTTCTACGTGGCCAACTTCGCCTCGTACAACAAGACGTACGGCACCATGGCAGGGGTCATCGTCTTCCTCGTCTGGCTCTGGATCAGCAACCTCGCGATCCTCCTGGGCCTGGAGTTCGACGCCGAGAGCGTGCGTCAGCGGGCCATCGCCGGCGGTCTGCCGCCCGAGCGGGAGCCCTACACCCAGCCTCGCGACACCCGGACCTGGGACGAGGAGGACGTCCGCCGCCTGGAGACCGACTGACCGGGCCACGGCCGACGGCCGGCCGAGGGCGCGCGAGATCGGTCGGAATGATGACGGATGACCGACAAAGCGCGACAAACGGAGATCCACGCGAGAGGCTGCGGCTGAAACCGCCCCACCCGGCAGAGGCCGCAGTCACCCGCACCAGGAGTCACCGTGAACGCTACCGACGACAGCTATCGCTTCGACGACCTCACCGCCCTGTTCATCAACTGCACCCTCAAGCCGTCACCCCAGCAGAGCCACACCCAGGGCCTGATCGACAAGAGCCGGGCGATCATGATGTCGCGGGGAGTGCGCACGGATGTGATCCGTGCCGTCGACCACGACCTCGCCCCCGGCGTCTACCCGGACATGACCGAACACGGGTTCGCGACGGACGAGTGGCCGGCGCTGTACGAGAAGGTCATGGCCGCCGACATCCTGGTCATCGCCGGGCCGATCTGGCTGGGCGACAACAGCTCGGTCACCAAGCAGGTGATCGAACGGCTCTACAGCTGCTCGGGTCTGCTCAACGCCGAAGGCCAGTACGCCTACTACGGCCGCGTCGGCGGCTGCCTGATCACCGGCAACGAGGACGGCGTGAAGCACTGCGCGATGAACATCCTCTACAGCCTCCAGCACCTCGGTTACACCATCCCGCCGCAGGCCGACGCCGGCTGGATCGGGCCGGCGGGACCGGGGCCCTCGTATCTGGACCCCGGCTCGGGCGGCCCGGAGAACGACTTCACCAACCGCAACACGACCTTCATGACCTGGAACCTCATGCACCTGGCCGCCATGCTCAAGCGCGCCAAGGGCATCCCGGCCCACGGCAACCAGCGCTCTGAATGGGACGCGGGCTGCCGCTTCGACGCCCCCAACCCCGACTACCGCTGACCGGGGACGCCTTCGGCGCGGACGCGGCGGTCGACCCCAGGCCGCCGCCACGAAGGCCGCGTCGATGGCGCGTCCGTGCGGGCGCGGACGACCAGCCGGGGGCTCACGCCGCCGGCGTCGGCCTCCAGCGGGCGGCGTGCGGGCGCGCGGTGCGTGGCCACTGACATCAGGACACCGAGACGGCCGCACCTGCGATGGGTTACCCGAGTCCCGTGGCCGGGAACGCCCGCCCGAAGACGGGGAAGCCGCTCGCGTCGCGGCCGCTTGACCTGCACTCATACGGGTACTCCAAGGTGTCGGGCCGGAACGCCGGCGACTGGAGGGGTGAGGTGGATGGAAGCGTGCACGCAGCTCGGGGCCCTCGGGCCGGCGGAGACGAGCTGACCTCGAGTCGGGCGGACCCATGGGATTTCTGGCCCGCGTGGATGCCTACCAGCGACGCCACCGCTGGGTGGGCCTGCCGCTCGGGGTGGTCTACAAGTTCTACGACGACCAGGTCACCTACCTCGCGGCGCTGCTGGCCTACTACGCCTTCCTGTCCCTCTTCCCGCTGCTGCTGATCCTCGTCGCCGTCCTGGGCACGCTGCTCCACGGCGACCCCGGACTGCGGCAGCGCGTCATCGACTCCGCGCTCAGCGAGTTTCCCGTCATCGGCGACCAGATCGGCGAGAACGTCCACTCCCTCCACGGCAGCGGTGCCGCGCTCGCGGTGGGTGTCGCGGGCAGCATCTACGGCGCGCTCGGCGTGGCCCAGGCCGCGCAGTACGCCCTCAACAAGATCTGGGCGGTGCCCCGGCACGCCCGGCCGGACCCTCTGCGCTCACGGCTGAAGGGCCTGTTGTTCCTGTCGATCCTCGCGGTCGGCCTGTGCGTGGCCACCGGGCTGACCGCCGCGGAGTCCGCGGCCAGCGTCTTCGGCACCCGCCTCGCCACCGGCATCCGGGTCGGCGCCGTGCTCGGGACGACCGTCCTGAACGCCGCTCTGCTCCTGCTCGCCCACAGGGTGCTGACCCACCGCCGGCTCCCGGCGCGAAGGCTCTACGGCGCCACGCTCGGCGGCGCCTGCGCCTGGCAGCTGCTGCAGTGGGGCGGCTCGTACTACGTCGACCACGTCCTGCGGGGCGCCACGGCCACCTACGGCATGTTCGGCATCGTCCTCGGCCTGCTGGCCTGGCTGTACCTCGGCGCCCTGATCTTCCTGACGACGGCCGAGGTGAGCTCGGTCCGTGTGATGCGTCTTTGGCCGCGCAGTCTGCTGACCCCGTTCACCGACCGGGTGCTGCTCAGTCCGGGGGACCGTCGCGCCTACCGGTCGTATGCCGAGACCGAGACCTTCAAGGGCTTCCAGAAGGTCCGCGTGCGCTTCGAGCCGCCGACGAAGACCCTGGGCGACGACCTGCCGGAGGAGGACGGACCATAGGGACCGGGTCCGGGTCCGGCTTCGGCCGTGAAGGCCGGCCTCTTCGGTGCGGCGAACCGTTTGGCGGCCGGCGGGTCGGGCACCCGGGCCGCCCCTGACGCCGGACGATCTGGCGGAGGTCAGCCGATGAATGAGCACACACCGTCCCAGGCCGAGGGCGAGCGGGACGACGAGACGGCACCCGAGGCGCCCGGATCCCGTCCCGACTACGACCCGCCCTGGACGACTCCCTCCCAGGCGGAGGGGGAACGCGACGACGAGACCGAGGAAGAACGCCCGCTGGCCGACGCGCCGGACCGGGACACCCGCGCACGCGGCGAGGAGGAGCCGGAAACGCACTCCGGCGGCGAGCGCTAGATACTCCGGAACTTCTCGATGGCGGCCGCGGTCACCGGGGTGAAGAAGTTGACGAGGTTGCCGTCGGGGTCGCGGAACAGCAGCGACCGGTTGCCCCAGGGCATGGTGGTGGGCTCGGTGACGAAGTCGGTGACGTACCCGGTCAGTCTCTGGTGCACGCGGTCCACGTCGTCGACGAGGAACTCGGTGATCACGCTCTGATTGGCCGCCGGGCGGGCGGAGTCCGGGGCGAACAGGGGGACGGTACGGGTGCCGGCGATCGCGAGGGTGGCGTGCGGGGTCCTGATCTCTGCGAAGTCCTCGGTGGCCCGCACCGCCCGCAGCCCGGTGGCCCGTTCGTAGAACTCGACGAGACGTGCGACGTCGCCGGTGATGATGCGGATCGAGACGAATTCCATGGTGATCTCCCTGGCTGGTCAGGACTGCTGTGCGCTGCTGAGGCGCCGCACTCCGCAGCCTAGGAGCAATAGGGGACAGAATCGGTCCTGTATTCACCTAGGCTGTGCGCATGCCTGGACCCACCGGCCGTGTGCTGACACTCCTCGAACTGCTGCAGTCGGGCGGCACCCGGACCGTGGCGGAGCTCGCCGACCGGCTCGGGGTCGAGGGACGGACCGTGCGGCGGTACGTGGACCAGCTGCTCGACCTCGAAGTGCCCGTGGAATCGGTGCGCGGCCGCTACGGCGGCTACCGGCTCGCCCCCGGGTACCGGCTTCCCCCGCTCATGCTCAGCGACGACGAGGCGCTGGCCGTGCTGCTCGGACTCGTCGCCGGCCGCCGGGCCGGGCTGACGCCGGAGCACACGGCGAGCGAGACGGCATCGGCCAAGATCCGGCGGGTGCTGCCGAAGCACACCGCCCGCCGCCTGGACGCGCTCCTGGAGTCGCTCGACTTCACGGACCGGCCGGGCGAGGCCGCCACCCCGGACACCGGTGTCCTGCTCACCGTCACCGACGCGGTGCGCCACCGCCGCCCCGTCTCGATCCGCTACACCGACCGCGACGGACGGGGCAGCGAACGCACCCTGCACCCGTACGGCGTCGTCGCTCATTCCGGCCGGTGGTACGTCACGGGCAGGGACGCCGGGATCGGCGAGGACCGGACCTTCCGACTCGACCGCGTCGCGGACGCCCGCACCCTGCCCGGCACGTTCGAGGCGCCCGCGGGCTCCGCCCCCGCACAACGCCTGCTCTCGGGGTTCGCCACGGCCGAGTACCGGCACGAGGTGACCGTCCGGATCCAAGGCACGCCCGAGCAGATCCGCGCCCGCCTGCCCGCCGGCATCGCCACCCTGGAGGAGTGCGAACCCCCTACGGGCACCGACGGACGGTGGCTGCGCGTCGAGCTGCGGGCCGAGCGCCTCGAGTGGTTGCCCGCGACGCTCGCCTCGCTCGACCGTCCGTTCGTGATCGAACGCCCCGACGAACTGCGCGACCGCGTCACCGCGTTCGCCGCCCGGCTCGCGTCCTTCGCCCGCTCGACCTGACTCAGGCGGATCCGGATGGGGGGACCTCAGAAGCGGTCAGGCGGCCTTCTGGGAGGCGGCCGCGTCGGGGTGCAGGTCTTCCAGGGTGAGCAGGTGTGCCGGAGGAGCCGGCAGGGCGACCTGGTGGGTGACGTGGAGGTCGGCGCCGACGTGGAGCAGTTCACCGGGCTCCAGCGGGCGCCAGTTGGGGTTGTCGTCCATGCGCTCGCTGGCGACGACCACGGCGGGGTGCTGGGCCAGGTGTGCGGAGTGCACGCGCATGCGGCCGTGGGTGCCGCTGTGGTCGAGGTGCCGGCTGCCGTGCGGGCCGCCCGCCGGACGCTCCAGGACGTACAGGTCGTGGGTGTCCGGGTAGCGCAGTGCCCACAGCTCCCGTGGGGTGACGAGGATCAGGTTCAGGGCGTAGAGGGGCAGGTTCGCGGCGATCCAGCGGGCGGCTTCCCGGATGCCCGAGGTGATGTCACCGTCGTGCCGTCGTGTCTCCCGGGTGATCAGGGCGAAGAACCGCTCGGAGTCGGTGTCGCCGCGGACCGGCGAGCGGTCCTTGCCCAGATGCTCGTCGAGCCGGTCGAGGCCCTCGATGACCCCGTTGTGCGCGAACAGGCGGCCGTCCTGTTCGAAGGGGTGGGTGTTGCGGACGTCCAGGCTGCCGGTGGAGGCGAAGCGCACGTGGGCGACGAAGGTCGCCGACTCCTCCTGCCGGGCCTCCTGGGCGAAGGCGCGGTCGCGGTAGGCCGCGATGGGGGCCTTGTCCACGCGCGGGGTGCCGTCGGCGGCGAAGAGGCCGAGACCGGTGCCGTCGGGGTCGCGGTGGCTCTGCCGACTGAGGCTGTCGGGGGCGTCGAGAAGCCAGAACGTGGCGTGGGTGCGGAGCGGGGCGCTGCTGAGACCGAAGAGGCGGCACATGAGGTTCCTCCAGGACAGCCGATCGGTGGTTCCGTGCTCGGTTCGGCCGCGAACGGAGCGGGTCGTCTGGTGAGGGAAGAGGGAGCGCTGTATCAGGAGTGTCCCCTCAGACCCGACCTGAATCCCGCGTCCGCTGCTGCTTCACCGGGGCCGGTTTCTCCGCGTACGGGGGACCGGCCGAGCCGTACGCCGTGCGCCACGCGGCGGGAGGCACGGCCTCCTGGCGTCGGAAGAAGGTGGTGAAGTTGCCGACGTCGTGGAAGCCGAGGCGTCGGGCGCAGCCGGTGACGGGGAGGTCGGTGTGGGCGAGGAGTCTCTTCGCCTCCAGCAGGATGCGCTGGTCGAGGAAGGTCTTGGCGCCGGTGCCGGCGGCGGCCCGGGTCGCCCGGGTGAGGGTGCGCACGTCGTAGCCGAGCGCCCGGGCGTAGTCGGCCACGTGGTGCCAGTCGGTGAAGTGTTCCTCGACGGCGCTCCGGTAGGCGCGGAAGACATCCGTGTGCCCCGTGCCGCTTATCGGCGCGTCGGTCGCGGCCGGTACCTCGGGCAGCGCGCGCAGGAGCAGCGCGGCCAGCAGGTGGGAGAGCAGCGCGGGAGACGCCAGGTGCGGCGCGTGTGCCGCCGCGTCGTGCTCGCGGACCAGGTGCTCGACCGCGAGCAGGGCGAGGTCCAGGCGCTGCTCGTCCATCCGCCAGCACACCGGGGCGGCGGTCTCCGCGACCGTGAAGCCGGAGAGGAAACCGGGCCGGAAGAGTACGAGCGGTCCGTCGCAGGCGTCCACGTCACTCCAGCGGTGCACCATGCCGGGCCGGATCCAGACGGCGCTGCCCACGGCCATCGGGTGGCTGTGGAAGTCCGCTTCGTGGCTTCCGGTGCCCGAGCGGACGAGGGCGAAGACATGGAAGTCGGGGCGCTGCGGGAGCGCGCGCCGCCGACGGGGGTCCATGGAGCGCAGTCCGGCGAAATCGAGCACCTCCACGCCGTGGGGTGACCCGATGGCAGGCAGGTAGCGCAGCTGTCGTACCGCGTCGAGTCCGTTTTCCACAATCATCGTGTCCTTTTTCGCCGAGGGGTCGGCGAGGCTGCCCATACCGTCGTCTTGGACCTGATGAGCAGGCCGAATGATGGTTCGAGGGTACGGCAGGGCGACGAGCGGTCGCTCCGCCGAGCCGTTGGAAAGGTGTGACGATGACGGAAACGACAATCCCGGTGACCGTTGCGGGCGGATCGCTGGAGGCGCGCGTCGCTGGAGGGAGCGGACCGGCGCTGGTGTTCGCCCACTACTGGGGCGGCTCCGCGCAGACATGGAACGGCGTCATCGACCGGTTGCCGCCTGGCCGGGCGACGGTCCGCTTCGATCAGCGCGGCTGGGGCACCTCGCGGGCCTTGCCCGGGCCCTGTCACCTGGACCGGCTCGCCGACGATCTCACCCGCGTCGTCGACACGTGCGTGTCGGGGCCGTACGTCCTGGTCGGCCACTCGATGGGCGCCAAGGTGAGCCAGCTGGTCGCGGCGCGTCGCCCTGCCGGACTGGCCGGGCTGGTCCTCGTCGCCCCGGCGCCGCCGAAGCCGCCCGCCACGGTGACCGAGGAGTACCGTCGGGGCCTGTCCCACGCCTACGACTCTCCCGAGACGGTGCGACACGCCCTGGAGCATGTCCTGACCGCCGCCCCACTGCCGGAAACGGTACTGGGCACCGCGGTGCGCGACAGCCTCGCCGCCGGGGCCGCGGCCCGGCAGGAGTGGCCGCTGCGCGGGATCGCGCAGGACATCACAACTGCCGTGCGCGGCATCGACGTTCCGGTGACGGTGCTGGCCGCGGAGAAGGATGTGGTGGAACCGCCGCAGACCCTGCGCGAGTGCCTTCTGCCGTACATTCCGCAGGCCACCCTGACCACGATTCCGGGCGTCGGGCACCTCATCCCCCTGGAAGCGCCGGGGGTCATAGCGGCCGCTCTCCGTGACGTCCTCGCCCAGACCACGAACCGGGCGGAGGCCCCGGTCGGCGGCGGAGAAGCGACAAACGTTGCCGACATTGAGTAAGTAAACGGGCGATAAACGGCTTTTGGTCGCAAACCGAGATGTTGCGGTCGACCGCCGGATAGCTTCCTCATGTTGTCACACCGGGTGATCGTCTTCGCGTGATCCCGAGGAAGCTGTGCGGAGGTGCGCGGATGGATCCGGCGACGTTGGTAGTGCAGGCCCTGGTCACGGGCGCGGCGGCGGGCTTCAGCGGCGCCGCTTCCGCCGCCGTGACCGATTCCTATCGGGCGCTCAGGGAAGCGCTGAGCAACCGTCTCTCCGGCCGCCCGGGTGCACTGGAACAGATCAGCGCCCTGGAGCGCCGGCCGGGAGCGCCCGCCGAGGGGCTGGTCCGCGAGCTCGTGGTGACGGGAGCGGTGGACACGGAGGTGATGGAGCACGCCCAGCGACTGCTGGTCCTCCTCGCCCCGGCCGCGGCGCACTTCTCGGCCGGCGGGATCGATCTCGGTCATGCCAAGGGCGTACAGGTCGGCAACGGCACCACCCAGAACAACACGTTCCACCAAGGCGGCCGCTGATGAAGAACAGCCGGACCAAGGGCGCCCAGGTCGGCGACGGGAACGTCCAGAACAACACCTACCTGCCCCCGCAGACAGGCGGGCACCGCTCGCGGGTCCACGACTCCTCGGCGACCGTCACCGCGGGCGACCATGCCACGATCAACCAGAAGAACACGCACCTGAAGTTCTCGATCCCCGTGATCGGCCCCTTGCTCTCCCTGACCGCCGCACACCCCGTGATCGCCGGCGTCGCGGCTCTCGCGGTCGTCGGAGGCGGCGGCCTCGCCGCCAAGACCGCCCTCTCCGACCCGGCGCCCGCCGTGTCGACCGCGTTGGTACGCGGCTTCCACATGGAGGACGGGAACCAGGGCGCACCCGTCGGGTACGACTTCTCCCACACCCCACCCTCACGGGCGGGGACGACCACCGACGCCATCTATGTCTCGGGCGGCTTCTTCAACGCCACGAACGGCAAGCTGGCCGAATGGGGTTCGCAGAATCTGCCCACGGCGTCCGAGTGCCGCGACGCCGTCGCCAAGCATCCGGTCCGTCAGGCCGTGGTCACCTCGTTCGGCCTCACCTGCTACGTGGACCGCAACGGCAACCCCGGCTACATCCTGGTGACCGGCTCCGACACCGAGTCCACGATCATCGACACCGCTCATCTGCGGTGAGACCCGCCGACGCCGCTCGCGACAAGGGCCGTGTTCAGCGCAGGCGCACCGGAAGGGATCGGTGGCCGTTGGAGATGAATGAGTCCACCGGCTCCAACTCCTCCTCGGACACCGCCAGTCGGAGCTCCGGGAAGCGGGCGAACAGCGCGGGCAGCGCGATCCGCGCCTCCAGTCGTCCCAGCGGTGCGCCCAGGCAGAAGTGCGCGCCGTAACCGAAGGCCAGGTGTTCCTTGTCGACGCGGGTGACGTCGAAGCGGTCCGCGTCGTCGCCGTGGCGGCCGGGGTCGCGGCCGGCGGCGGCGTACGCGGCGAGAATGGCCTCACCCTTGCCGATCACCACCCCTTCGGGACCACCGAACTCCCGCATGACCAGGTCCTCGACGGCGTACCGCAGCGGCAGGCTGGCGACCGGTGCCTCGACGCGCAGGGTCTCCTCCACGACGTCGTCCCAGGAGGCGCCGCCGCCGCGGACCAGGGCGAGCTGGTCGGGGTGCGTGAGCAGGGCGTGGACGGCCTTGTCGAGGAGGTTGACCGTGGTCTCGTGACCCGCGCTGACCATGAGCATCAGCGTGTCGAGGAGTTCCTGCTCGCTCAGGCGGGTGTCGCCCTCGTCGTCGCGGGCCGCGATGAGGGCGGTGGTCAGGTCGTCGCCGGGCGAGTCCCTTTTGAGCGCGACGAGTTCGGCGAGAACGGCGTAGAACCGAGCGTAGGTGTCGGTGACTTCCTCCGGTGTGGCGGAGGTGTGGAAGACGCCGTCCACGACTGCCCGGAGTTCCGCGCCCAGTTCCTCGGGCAGACCGAGGAGTTCGCTGATCACCCGGATCGGCAGGGGGTAGCAGAACTCCTCGCGCAGGTCGACGGGGCGCCCGCCCTCGCCGGCCGACTCGACCTGGTCCAGCAGGGTTTCGGCGATCTCCTCGACCCTCGGTCGCAGCGCCGCGGTACGGCGTGCGGTGAACGCCGTGGACACCAGGGCACGCAGGCGTTTGTGCTCGCCCCCGTACGCGGTGAACATGTTCTGCACGGCCACCCAGCTGAACAGGGGCCATTCCGGCGCGATTTCGTCGTTGATGAAGCGGGTCCAGTGGCGCCGCGCGTCCTTCGAGACGCGGGGGTCGGTGAGCAGGCGTTTGAGCAGGCCGGGGTCGCTGACGGCCCATGCCTCGACGCCGTCGGGGAGTGCTACCGGGGTCACCGGTCCGCGGCCGCGGATCCGGGCGGCCTCGCCGTGGATGTCGCCGCCGGTCGCGTCGATCACTAAGGGGTTCGGGTCGATCGCCAAGGGATCGGGGTGTCCCATCGCAGCCTCCGAAGATCGGGAACATCACGTACGAACGGCAAGCTACTCGGCCGTAGCGTCGTCGCACGAGACCGCCCGGCACGTACCGTCACGATCCGTACGTGCGACCAGCGTGATCCGGCCGAACTCCCCATGCCTCGCGCGCCTATGACCCCGTGCCGTCGTGGAACGCCCCGTCGGCGAGGACGGGCACGCCGGCGCACGCGTCGAGTTCGGTCGCGACGGCCACGTCGTCGGCGAAGCCGCTTCGGGCCGGCTCGAGGCCCGAGGATCAGGAAGCCACGGCGGCGGCGACGTCCGGAGTCCCGGTGAAACAGGCTCGCGCGGCGGCCGCCTCGGGGGAGAGGGGGCCGGCACCGTGCGACACCAGCTCGTCGATGATCGCCCCGGCACCCAGCAGGTCCTCCAGCGCCGGGCGCAGGCTCCCGTCCGGCCACCGCTCACCCGCGGCGATCACCGCGAGGGGACGCTCCGCGGTGCCGTGACCCTGCCGCGCCGGCAGGCGCCCACAGCGGCCGCGTTGCGCAGACAGCCCGCCACGACCGTCGAGCCGGTGGCCGCGGCGGCGATGGCCGACCCGTTGGGCGAGGGCAGCACGGACTCCGTTCCCCCGTTGCAGGAACCAGTCGCTCATGGCGGTCGAGTCTGGCACCGGCTTGATCGACGGGCGGGAAGATCCACGTTTCCCGTGCCGGCGGTGCGGCGGGGAAATAATCCGACGCATGAACACATCACCCTCACCGTCCGGTACCGAACCGGCCGTCCGGATCGGTGTCCTCGTTCCGCTCACCCGGCCCGGCTGGGTCGAGGCCGGCCGGCACCTGCTCGCCGGACTCGAACTGGCCGCCGAGGAGGTCAACGACGCCGGCGGAATCGACGGGCGGCCACTGGAGCTGGTCGTCCGTGACACCGCGGCCGACCCGCGCAGGGCCGCGGCGGCCGTGGAGGAACTGGCCCACCTGGGCGTGGCCGCCCTGGCGGGGGAATACCACAGCGTCGTCGCCCGCGCTGCCGCGGCCCGGGCCGACGCCCTCGGTCTGCCCTATCTCTGCTCGTCGGCGGTTCTCGACACGCTCACCGAGCAGCCGACGGACTGGGTGGCGCGCCTTTCCCCGGCGCAGTCGTACGGCTGGCGCGGCTACGCGGACTTCCTCCTCGGCGCGGGCCACGGCCGTGTCGCCGTGGCGACCGAACCGAGCGTGTACTGGGCCTCCGGAGCCGGCATCCTCCGGGACCACCTCACCTCGCACGGCGCCACCTTGACCGAGTTCGATGCCCGTACGCTCGCTCCCGCCGCCCTGTGCGAGGAACTCGTCGCCCACCGCGCGACCGCCCTTCTCCTGCTGGTCGGCTTCCCGGAACCGGCCGTGCCGATCGTCAGGGCCGTCCGCGCCGACCCGCGCCTCGCCGGGCTCACGCTCGGCGCTCCGGCCGGGCAACCGGAGCTGGCCGAATGGACGGCACTCCTGGGCGACGACGGTGCCGGTGTTTCCTTCCTGCGCTACCTGCCCGAGCGGCCGACCCCGCTGGGCGCCCGTGTCGGGACGGCGCTGCGCGAGCGGTTGGCCGCAGCGCCCTCGTTCGTGGCCTTCGAGGGCTACGACACGGTCGTCGTCCTCGCCGAGATGCTGCGTGCGCACGGCACGGACCGGGCGCGTACGGCCGCGTCCTGGCCGCGCGTCGCCGTCGACGGCACCCGCGGGCGGATCCGGTTCTCCCGCACGCCCGGCATCAGCGTCTGGCAGTGGGCCTGGGCGCCGGTCCAGGTCGTCGACCGCGATCCGGCGAACCCCGGCCGCCTTCGCATCCTGCACACCGTCGGGTAGCCGAGCGGGCGGCGAGTGGAGGCGGGCGCAGCGGGCGTCGAGGGTGTGTGCGAGTCTGGGCAGCGTTGCGGACGTGCTGTGGGACTGGAGGATGAGGACGATGCGGGAGGCCTATCACAAGGAACTGGAGTCGATCAGCGAGGCGCTGGTGGAGATGGCGAACCTCGTCGGCTCGGCCATGGGCCGCGCCACCGGCGCCCTGCTCGACACCGATCTCCGGCTGGCGGAGAGCGTGATCGACACCGAGGGCCAGGTGGAGGAGCTGCAACGGAGTCTGGAAGAACAGGCGATCGCGGTGCTGGCGCGCCAGCAGCCGGTCGCCACGGATCTGCGCGTGGTGGTCACGTCACTGCGGATGAGCGCGGACCTGGAGCGCTGCGGCGTCCTCGCCCAGCATGTGGCCAAGCTGGCCCGGCGGCGGCACCCGCAGCACGCCGTGCCACGGGACCTGCGCCGTACGATCCTGGAGATGGGCCAGCTCGCCCAGCGCCTCATGGCCCAGGCGGCCGAGGTCCTGATCACCCAGGACGTCGACGCCGCCCTGCAGTTGGAGCGGGACGACGACCGCATGGACGAGCTGCACCGCATGATCTTCCAGCACCTGATGGACGAACGCTGGCACCACGGCGTGGAGACGGCCGTCGACGTCACCCTGGTGGGCCGCTACTACGAGCGCTTCGCCGACCACGCCGTCTCCGTCGCCCGCCGGGTGGTGTACCTGGTCACCGGTGAACACGCCGACGACTACCTCCCGGAGACCCCCGTCATCCACTGAGACAGGCGGGCCCGCGCGGGGGCGGGCCCGCCCCCCGTCACAGGGTCGCGGTCGTCTGCTCCCCGGCGGCGCTGCCCGTCAGCCACTGGTCCCACGACAGGTTGAAGTCGGCGTAGCCGTTGTCGGCGGGCGCCTTGGCGCGGGGGGAGCCGGTGATGGTGACCGGGTCGCCCTGCTTGACCTGGCCGTAGAACCACTTGGCGTCCGACATGGACAGGTGGACACAGCCGTGCGAGCCGCGGGCGCTGCCGCTGCCCGGGTACGGGTCGCCCGTCGAGTAGTGCACGTACGTGCCGGACTGGGTGAGGTGGACGTCCCAGGGCAGCGTCAGGTCGTAGTAGTTGGCGCTGCCCTTGTCGCAGCTGATGCCGACACTGCAGGAGGTCATGTGGACCTTCTCCTGCTTGTCGATGACGGCCATCGTGCCGTTCCACGTCGGGTACTCGGCGCTGCCCGCGTTGATCGACAGGGTGCGCACCAGCTTGCCGTTGCGGGTCACCTTCATGGTGTGGCCGGTCACCGAGACGTCCGCGCGCACGTCGTCGCCGATCTTGAAGGTGTGCGTGTAGCCGTGCACGCCGTAGCGTCCGTTGCCGTTGCTGACGCCCTTCAGATCGGCGTCGATCTTGACGGTCGTGCCGGAGGGCCAGTACGTCTTCGGCCGCCAGTCGGCGCGCCTGTCGCCCATCCAGTGCCAGGCGCCGGCCACCGGCTGCGAGGCGCTCACCTTCATGTGCTTCTCGACCGTGGCCCGCGCCTTCGCCGCCACCGGGTTGGTGAAGATCACCGAGATCGGCATGGCCACGCCGACCGTGTTCCCCGTCTGCGGGGTGATGGTGTCCAGCAGCATCGGCGGGCCCGCGGGCTTCGTCGGCTTGGGCGAGCTGCTCGCGCTCGCCTTGCCCGACGCCTTCCCGTCGCTCGCGCTCGCCTTGTCGCCGCCGCCCCCGCCGCAGGCACTCGCGCCCATCAGCGTCGCGACCGTGACGAGTGCGATGCCTATGCTGCCTTTGCGCCGTCCCACGCCTTGCTCCGCTCTCTCTTGCTCCCCGGCCCTGACGGGCCCGCCTTCCTGTCAGACAGTGATGGACGGGGGCGCAGTTGCGTACGGCACATAGATCTTTAGTGATCCACGTCACTTGGACGCGTCGGATCGGACCGGTGTCGCGGGCCGCGGCCCACGTTGCGGGATCAGGCCGGCCGCGGCGGCCGTCAGGGGGACCTGGGCGATGTCGGACAGCCCGGTCTCCCGCTCGCCGCCGCCTATGTCGCAGTGCACGCCGGTGAACCAGACCTGCTCCAGTGGCTGACCGCCCGCCGCTGCTTCGGGCCGCTGGTGCCACAGCGTCGGCCGGAACACCTCGCGCTGTTCGTCGATCGCCAGCGCGTCCGGCGGAACAGGGTGGAGGCCGCGCCGTTCGGTTTCTCGATCCGGCTGCGGTACAAGGCCCACGCCTGCCTGGTGCGCTGGGCGTTGCGGCGGCGCTGGACTCCGCTGTTGTCGATCGGCCCGGCCAGGCGGCGGGCGGTGAACGCGTCCCGGCCGAAGCCGAACAGGTTCTCGTCGGCGGGTGCCGGCGCCGCTGTGGTGGTACACGCGCTGCCCGGTCCCGTCGGCGCAGCGCGGGAGAACGGACAGGGCGACCTTGGTGACATTGGTCTTGCTGGGCTGGCCGGCGAGATTCCATGAGCGACCGCGCATCGGAGACGTCGGCGGACGGACGCCACTGCTTCCGATGCGCGGTCGCTGTGTACTACGGGTGACTTCAGGGTGCTACGGCGCGGCCGGTCTGCGGCGAGATCCGTCCCGCGCACAGGCCGCGAGCGGCGAGTCCCTGCGCGATGCGCGGGATCGCGGCGACCGTATTGGCCGGCCAGTCGTGCATCAGGATCACCTGGCCGTTGGTCAGTCGTCCGGCGGCCGCCACGATGGCGTCCGTACTGGCGCCGTTCCAGTCCTGCGAGTCCACGTCCCAGATGATCTGGGTCAGGCCGTACTTGGCCTCCACGGCCCGGACCGTGGAGTTGGTCTCGCCGTACGGCGGCCGGAACAGCTGGGGCGTACCGCCGCCCGCCGCCGCGATGGCCTGCTGGGTGCGTGAGATCTCGGAGTCGATCTGGGCCTGGCCGAGCGTGGTGAGATGCGGGTGGGTGTAGCTGTGGTTGCCCACCCACATGCCTGCGGCGACCTGGGCCCTGACCTGGGCCGGGTAGGCGGCCGCGTACTGGCCCTCGTTGAACATCGTGGCCCGCAGCCCGTTCTGCTTCAGCGCGTTCAGCAGGTTGGGGGTGTTGCCGGACGGGCCGTCGTCGAAGGTGAGGCCGACATAGCCGTTGCAGGTGGCGGCCCGGGCCGGAACGGCGTGTGCCGTCTGGACGGCGAGGGTGGCCGCGGCGGCCAGCGTGACGGCCGTGAGCGCCGTCGTCACGGGGTGGTGCGAGCGCCGGGTCCCGCCGCTCATCCCGACACCGTGATGTTGGAGCTGCCGCTGCTCTGGTATCCCTCCGTCGCCAGGATCATGTAGTACTTGAAGCTGCCGAGCGGCATACCGGCCCGGCCCCAGGCGTCGAAGTGGTTGCCGGTGGTGATGGTGCCGCCCGTGCGCCTGGACTGGCGCACGCTCCAGTACTGGTTGAAGGTCTTGGTGCCCTCGACGGACGGGGCGTTGTACCGGGTCGTCTGGTAGATGTCGTAGGTCCCGCCGTCGCTGCTGACGGTGCCCTTGTACGTTCCCGTGGGCCGGTAGGTGCCCCAGTTCTCGACGATGTAGTACTCGACCAGCGGGTTGGACGTCCAGCCGTACAGCGACAGGTAGCCGTTGCCGGACGGGCTGAAGCTGCCCGAGTACGTGACGTTCCTGCGGGCGCCGGTGCTCCAGCCCTTGCCGGCGACGAAGTTGCCGGTGTTGCGCCAGCTGGTGCTGTAGTTGCCGCCGGAGTTCAGGGTCATGGAGACCGTGCCCTGGGCGTCCGTCCAGAACGAGTAGTAGAAGCCGTTGTTGGTGCCGGTCTGGTTGGTGGTGACGACTGTGGCGGCCCGGGCGGTACCGGGAAGTGCCAGCGCGGCCGCGCCGCCCAGCAGCAGGGTGCCGACGCCCCTGCGGGTGATCTCGTGCGTCATGTGCGGGTCCTCCTCGTCCAGAGAGGCCGGGTTGTGGTTCGGTCCGCCAGTTTTGGCCTGCACCCGTCAAGCGTCAATAGTTTCGGTGATTATTTCGAAACATTCGGCATTGGTTCGCTACGGTCAGATCACTTTTGGCCAAGAGTGAGAAGCGGTGAATAGATCAACTCAAGGGAATTGATCAATCGAATGTTTCGAAGGAATTCCGTTCCGCCGCTAAGAGGCTGGAGGCGCCGTCATTCCGACTGGGGTCGCGTGGCCTCTTCGCCGCGCTGGTGTCCGCGGCGGGCGTCTCGGTCGAAGATGCCGAGGATCTCGCACGGTCCGCCCTCGGCCCCGATGGCGTGCGGCAGCATGGTCGGGAACTCGGCGGCCTGGTTGGTCTCGATCCGAAGGCGACGGTTTCCCAGCAGCAGGATCGCGGTCCCGGACAGCACGACGAGCCATTCTCGGCCCGGGTGCGCACGCATGCGTGAGGGGCTGTCCGGCGGCGGGTCGGTCATGCGCTGACGCACGACGGTCATCCCGGGATCGGCCTTGATCGGCCAGCGCATCAGGGAGTGGGTGGCGTCGATCATCGGGCTCGACACGACGTCGTCCGTGGCCGTCTCGACCAACTGGTCGAGCGAGGTGTCCAGCGCGCGGGCGAGGGTGACCAACTGGTCGAGGGCCAGGCGGCGCCGGCCGTTCTCGATCCGGCTGAGGGTGGACTGACTGACGTTGGCCCGAGCGGCCAGCTCCTCCAGAGACCCGCCGGCTACCGGAGTGCCATCGACACCCGGCTGGGCAGCGTGCCCGAAGAGACCGCCGACACCGCCCGCGAGGGCATCGCCAACGCCGTCGACGCCTCCCGCACGGCAGGCCCGCACGCCCGGAGCCTGGTCCGCGCCGCACAGGAATCCTTCGTCGACGGATGGCAGCGGGCCATGTGGGCCGGCGTCGTCGTCATGGGCGCCCTGTTGCTGTACATCCTCCTGCGGGGCCTGCAACGGCCGACCCTCGCAGTCGACGAGCCGCCGGCCGATCGACGTCCATGTGAACTGAGCGATTTCGTATAGCAGTTGGTCGGCATGATGAGGCAACCAACCTGCTCCCGCGCCACTGTTCACATATGGCACACAGATTCCGCCGTGCCTCACCATCCGCCAGATGCCGGCAGGCACTTGTGAACGAGGATTTGATGACCACGTACCACAGAAGCACGTTAGGTCGTTCGGCGATCGTCACCGCCGCGACGCTCACCATGGCCGCCACCGCGGCCGGGGTCGCTCCCACCGCCGGAGCGGCGACTCCCGTCGCCCCGAAACTCAAACTGATCGCCGCGTCCAAGTCCGTGACCCTCGAACGGTGGAGCGGGGAGCCGGGCGTCTACCTGGACCTGGGGACCTACATCTCCGTCGACAAGGCGGCCCTGGAGTTCCGGGTGACCCGTAAGTCCTACAACGATCCCGTGGTCGCCCAGCAGATCACCCGCAGCGGCTCCACCACGCACGCCAAGACCCTTCCGGCCGGCCTGGTCAAGGACTTCTCGGGCCTGCCCGGATTCCTCGACGTCACGGTCACCGACGCCGGGGGCAGGAAGGTGCTGAGCACGAAGCAGGCCTTCTGCCCGAACAACCGGGCCGGACGCATCCGCCCGGACGCCCCGGCGACCTCCCGCTACCCCGGCGGCTGCTCGGACAACCCCTTCACCCTCGGCGGGGTATGGGGCACCGAGCAGGGCTGGGCTGCCGGAGTCACCCAGGGCTGGAACAGCGAACCCGCGGACCTCGCCGCCGGTGAGTACACGGCGACGGTGCACGTGGCCAAGAAGTACCGCGACCTCTTCGGCATGGCCGACGAACCGCAGACGATCAAGGTGACCGTGCAGGACGCCGGCGACGGCGGCCAGGGCCTGGCCCCGCACACCCGTGCCGCCGACGGCGAGGTGAAGGGGAAGGCCTCCGCGGGCGCGGCCTCACGCGTGCTGAAGCCCAACAAGCACCGCCCGACCGGCGCCCGCACCGACGCGGCCGCCCTGCCCAAGCCCGACCTGCGGGCCCTGCCGGCGTACGGCATCTCCATCAACGACGGCTCCGACGGCAGCGCCGGAGCGGCCGCGGGCAAGGACTACCTGGCCTTCGGCGCCACGGTGTGGAACGGCGGCCCCTCCCCGCTGGTCGTCGACGGCTTCCGCAAGCCCGGCGCCGCCACGATGGACGCCTACCAGTACTTCTACGACGCCCAGGGCAAGCAGGTCGGGTACACGCCCACCGGCAGCATGGAGTGGGACCCGAGGGAGGGCCACCAGCACTGGCACTTCCACGACTTCGCCAGCTACCGGCTGCTGGGTGCGGACAAGAGAGAGATCGTCCGCAGCGGCAAGGAGGCGTTCTGCCTGGCCAACACCGACGCCATCGACTACACGGTGAAGAACGCCAACTGGCACCCGGGCAACACCGACCTCGCCACCGCCTGCGGTGAGGAGAACTCGGTGTCCGTGCGGGAGGTACTGGACGTCGGCAACGGCGACACCTACAGCCAGATCCGGCCCGGCCAGTCGTTCGACGTCACCGACCTGCCGAACGGCACGTACTACATCCAGGTCATCGCCAACCCGGACCACCGGCTGAAGGAGACGAGCACCACGAACAACGTCTCCCTGCGCAAGGTCGTCCTGGGCGGCACGACCGGCGCCCGCACGGTGACCGTACCGGCGTACGGTCTCGTCGACGCCCCCTGATCCGTCAGGGGCCTCCAGGGTCGGGCGGTCCGGCGGGACCGCCCGACCTTCCGGACGGCAAACCCGCAGTTCATGCCGTACGACGAGGTCGAGGTCCGCTCCGGCTCGTCGTCGCCGGCCCTGGTCTGTCGCGCGAAGAGGTGGGCGCCTAGTCGGCGTCGCTGGTGGCCCGGGCGGTCTTCGCGTGGGGCGCGTCGCCCCGCATCGGCAGTTTCAGCGGCCGGCCTTCGCGGTGTGCCCAGATGTCGCGAAGGATGACCTGGATCATTCCGGCGACGGGAATGGCGAGGAGGGCTCCGAGGATTCCCGCGATCTCGACGGCCAGCAGAATCGCGACCAGAACGGTGAGCGGATTGAGTTTCACCGTCCGGGACAGAATGACCGGTTGCAGGAGATGGTTTTCGACCTGCTGGTAGACGACGAAGAAGACGATGGCGGCGATGCCGGCCGGTAGGGAATGGATGAACGCCGCGGCCGAGGCGACGACGGCGCCCAGCGTGGCTCCCACGAGGGGAATGAGGTCGGCGATGGCGACGAAGAGGGCGAGCAGCCCGGCGAACGGCACTCCGGCGATCAGCAGCATCACATAGGTCAGGACGCCGCAGATGACGCTGATCAGCAGGTTTCCGGTCAGGTAGCCGTTGACGGTCCGGGCGCACTCGGCTCCCACGCGGCGGATGCGTGCGGCGCGGGTCTCGTCGGTCAGGGCGAGCGCGCCGCGGACGACCTTGGGTCCTTCGAGGACCATCAGATAGGCCAGGACGAAGATGGTGACGGCGCCCGCGACGGTGGTCGCCGCGCTGCGGACGAACGCCAGGGCGGGTGTGCCCAGTCCGGTGGCGAAGGAGCGGATCTGACCGCGATGCTGCTGGACGTAGCGCAGGGCATGGGTGCGCTCCAGCAGGTCCCCGACCGGTCCGCGGCCGGCGCGGGCGTCCTCGACGATGTGCGGCAGACGGCCCGCGAGCCGGGTGCCCTCCTGAGCCAGCGGAGTGACGAAGAGCGCCACCAGGCCACCGACGACCACGACCGCCAGCAGGAAGACCAGCAGCGTGGCCACCGAACGCCGGCAGCGCGTGACCCGCCGCTCCAGCGCGTCGACCGCCGGGTACAGGGCGACGGCGAAGAACAGCGCGATCACCATCCACACCAGGACCCGGCGGGTCTGCACCACCAGTTGCAGTGCGACGTAGGCAGTGAGCACCAGACCGATGGCGGCGAGAATGGTGCGTACCGGAACGGGACGCTTTTCCATGGCCACTGGGTGCCCGGCACCCGGTGCGGGAAACGAGGAGGCTCAGCGGGCGGGTGGCGACGGGCGGTGTCTCGTCGTACGCCTCACTCGGTGCAGCTGTCGGGATCGGCGTTGATGACGCGCTCGGGGATGTCCGGCTGCGCGAAGAAGAACCAGTGCCACCACTGGGTGGCGAACTCGGTGGTGATACGGGACAGGTGCTCCGTGATGGGCAGGCAGTCGAACAGTGCCACGCGCGTGGCGACGTCCGGATGGCCGAGGACAAGTCGCAGCGCGACGGCGCCCCCCGCGATCGCGCCCGGCGAGCGCGAACCGGCCGGTCGACCGGCCGTATCCGCGCAGGTCGGGGCGGACGACGGTGAAACCGCACACGGGTCGGCGTGGCCGTCAGCTCGCGGGTGAAGTCGTCGCCGGTCGCGACGGCGCCATGGCCCAGCGCACGGCCGAGGTGACGGCGAGCCCCAGCGGCCGGACGCACCACTCGTCGACCAACGGCAGCCTGAGCAGGCGCAGTTCGCGGGCGGCCCAGTCGGGCAGCAGGGAGACGGCGTTGGCGGCCAGGACCCCGTAGGGGAGCCGGGCGGCGAGCGGGACGGGCGGGTTGAGCAGCAGGAAGCGGGCGGCCTCCCTGGCCTGCGGGGAGGCTCGCAGCTCCGGGCGGTAGTCGTCGAGCAGGCGCGCGAGTTCCGCGCGGTTTCGGGGCGGGTCGAGGACGCCCAGCTCGGCGGCGATGCGCGCGGTGTCGGCGATGTAGCCGTCGCAGCCGTCCTCGGAGAGGGGCGCGGTGCCGAAGCGCTGGTGCGCGCGCAGGAAGCTGTCGACCTCGGCGGCGTGCACCCAGCCGAGCAGATGGGGATCGGCGGCGTGGTAGGCGTCGCCGTCGGGGGTGAGGCCCCGGACGCGTTCGTGCACCGCCCGGACCTGCGCGCAGGCCTCCTGCGCGTGCTCGACCGTGCCGAAGGTGGTCGTGGCGAGGAACGTGCTGGTGCGCTGCAGCCGCCCCCACGGGTCACCGCGGTAGCCGGAGTGGGCGGCGACGGCCGCCATGGCGTGGGGGTGCAGGGACTGCAGCAGCAGGGCGGACAGTCCGCCGATGAACATCGAGGCGTCTCCGTGCACCCGGCGGATGGGCCGCTCCGGCCCGAACCAGCGCGGGCCCGGAGTGCCGTGGATACGGGCGCGGTTGCGCGGGCCGTCGGGGCCGGCGACACGGGTGAAAAGGCCTTGGCCCAGCTGCTGTCGCAGTCCGGGGCCGCCGAAGGGGATGAGTCTCATCAGCCGAGGTCCCTTCTACGGGACGAGCGTCGCATAGCGGGCGAGCGGGCCCGCCGGCCGTGCGGCCGCGGACCCGCTCTGTCTTGCCGCTCCCTCTACCAGCGGTACCAGCGGCCCCTGCGGCCGCCGTTCCCGGCCGGCCGGACCACGAATCCCAGCAGCCACAGGACCAGGACGATGACCGCGATCCACCAGAGTGCCTTGAGTGCGAAACCGGCACCGAAAAGAATCAGAGCAAGCAGCAGAACAAGAAGCAAAGGAACCATTTGTTGTACACCTCCGGCGCTTCATGTGCCCCGGAAGATGCGCCTTACGCAGGGAATTCAAGGCTGTTTGATCCTGGAACGGCCGGGAATTCGCTTTGTTTTCCCATCGAGTGTCCCTCGAAGGTCTCACCCCGGAAAGCGGCCGGTGGAGCGCAGCAGCCAGCGCCGCTCCGCGTAGGCCAGGTCCTCGCGCCACAGCCGGCCGGCCGCCGCCACCATGAGCCGGCGCAGCAGCGGTGCCGCCGTGCGGGCCACGGCGAAGCCCGGACGCTCCGAGGAGGCCACGACCGCCTCCACCACGGCGGTGCGCGGCCGCCCCCGCTCGTCCGGCCCGAGAGGCGTGGCGTGTGTCTCGACGACGGATCCGCGGCCCTCGCCGTCGGTGATGCGCATGACGATCGTGCGCGGTTCGGGACTGGTGAACACCGCCCGCACCGGTACGACGAGCCGCCCGGCGACCTTGAAGGACACGTCGACGGTGAACCCGTCGTCGTCCGACGTGTCCGTGCCGGGCGTTCCGGCCACGGTCAGGTCGACGAAGGAGTGCGGGTGGAACCAGGCTCCGTGCCAGGGGTCGAGCCGGTTGGCGACGATGTCCTCGGGTTCGCAGGCCCCGATTCCGCTGTACACGGCGGCGACGGAACCCGACAGCCGGGGACGGGCGGGGACGACGGGCGCGTCCAGCGGTGGCTCGCCGCCGACCGCGTCCAGGCGCACCCAGACCAGCACCCCGTCGTCGTGCACGGGCACCGGGTCCCACCCGGCGAACGGCGTGCCCTCCAGGGCCATGCCGTGCCAGTGGCACACGAGCGTGCCGCAGCGCACCGGGCTGTCGGCGAGCGGGGCGCCCAGGTGCGGGCAGATGCCGGGGCCCGCCACGAGCCGCCCGTCGGCGGCACGCCACACCACGACCTCGTGTCCGGCCACCGTGCCGGACAGGGGCCGGTCCTCGCGTACGTCGCGGGTCGCGCCGACGACGTACCAGTTCCCGGACGGACGGGCCTGGGCCCGCTTCAGCGCCTCGGCGATGGCACCGGGACGGGCCTGACGCCAGGTGGGCTGCTGCTTCTCCCAGCGCGGCGGGTTCCGCCGCAGGGAAAGGGGGTAGCGGCGCGGCTTCATGTGACCTTCTCGTGCATCGGCTCGGGCGTGGGCGTGACCGCCGGTGTGGGCGGTGCGGGGTGCGGGGGCGGGGCGGGGACCGCGGCCGCCCGACCGCGCAGCCGGGCGGCGGCCACGCGGGTCAGGCCGTCGAGGGCCACGGCGGCGCGTCGGCGGCGGGAGACCACCGCCCGGCGCTGCACCGAGCGGTAGCCGTCCGCGGCGACGGCGTCCAGGATCCCGCCGTAGAGCACGAACGCCGTGCGGATGCAGGGCCGGGATACCGGTTCGAGCATGTTGAGACCGGGGGCCGCCTCGTCGTAGACCCGGCGGGTCAGGTCCGCGAAGTCGCGCAGGGCGGCGGTGATGCGGCGGTCGGGTCGTCCGGTGTCGCGGCTCCAGCGCAGCAGGTGCCGGTCCACGTCGTGGGCGGCCAGCAGGTCGGCGGGCAGGTAGACGCGGCCGCGGTCGAGGTCCTCGCCGATGTCCCGCAGGAAGTTGGTCAGCTGGAAGGCCACGCCCAGCGCCGCCGCGTGCGGTGCCGCTTCCTCGCGCGGTACGACCGTGCCGAGCACCGGAAGCATCTGAAGCCCGATCACCTCGGCCGAGCCGTACGTGTAGCGGCGCAGGTCCGCGTAGGTGGCGTAGTCGGTGACGTCGAGGTCGGCGCGCATAGCGGTCATGAAGTCGCTGAAGTACCGGTGGTCGATGGCGTACCGGCGGGCGGTGTCGGCCAGGGCGCGCACGACGGGCTCGGCACTGTCGCCGTCGCGCAGTCCGGCCAGCAGGTCCTGCTGCAGACGGGTCAGCTGCGCTCGGCGGGCCTGGTCCGTGGCCGCCGGATCGAGGGTGTCGACGATGTCGTCGGCCCAGCGGGCGAATCCGTACAGGGCGTGCACGGCGGACCTGCGCTGCACCGGCAGGAGCCGGGTGGCGAGGAAGTACGTCTTGCCGTGACGTGCGTTGAGCCGTCGGCACTGGGTGTACGCCTGGCGCAGGCCGGGGTCGGTGATGCCGGCTGCGTCGAGTTCGCGGTCCGTCACGCGGGCCTCCCTTCCCGGCGGGCGGCGGGCCGCGGCCGGGCACCGGCGCGTGGAGAGCCTTGGCCGCCGGTGATGCGAGCCGCGGCCAGCTTGCCCGACAGCAGGACGGTCGGCACGCCGACGCCCGGCGTGGTGCCGCACCCGGCGAGGACCGCGTTGACCGTGCCGCGCGGCAGGTTGCGCGGCCGGAACGGTCCGGTCTGGGCGAAGGTGTGGGCGGCGGAGAAGGGCGATCCGGCCGCGTGTCCCTGCGCCTGCCAGTCGGCCGGGGTCACCAGGCACTGCTCCTCGATGGCGGACGCGATGCCGTCCAGGCCGCGCCGGTCGAGTTCGGTGAGCAGGCCGTGCCGGTAGTCGGCGGCCAGGTCGCCCCAGGCGGTCGCGCTGGGTCCCAGTCGGGTGTTCGGACAGGGGGCGAGGATGTAGTGCAGGTGGCGGCCGGGTGGCGCGAGCGTGGGGTCGGTGGTGGTGGGGCGGGTGATGAGCAGGGAGGGGTCACTCATCAGGCGGCCGGTCCGGGTGAGTTCGTGGAAGGTGCGTTTCCATGCTCCGCCGAAGGAGATGGTGTGGTGGGCCAGCCACGGCCAGGTGCGGTCGGTGCCGGCGTGCAGGATCACGGCGGAGGGCGAGAAGCGCAGGGACACGGGCCGTTTGGGGGTGCGTCCGAGCAGGCGGTGGGTGACGGGCAGGTCGGGGGTGAGGACGACGGCGTCGCAGGGGATCCGGTCGTCCTCGGTGACGACGGCCGTGACGCGCTCGCCCGAACGCTCCAGACGGGTGACGGTCTGTCCGAAGCGCAGGTCGGCTCCCGCTTCCGCGGCCGCGTCCGCCATGGCCCGGGGCAGGGCGTGCATGCCGCCGCGTGGGAAGTACACGCCGGCCACGGTGTCCATGTAGGCGATGACGGCGTAGGCGGCGAGGGCGCGTTCCGGCGCCACACCCGCGTAGAGCGACTGGAAGGAGAAGACCCGGCGCAGTCGCTCGTCGTCGAGGAAGCGGCCGATGCGCGCGTCCAGTCGGCCGAATCCGCCGAGTGCGGCCAGCCGGGCGAGGTCGGGGGTGAGCAGCTGCAGCGGGGAGTCGAAGTTGACGTCGATGAAGCGCCGCAGCTGCGCCCGGTAGAGCTTCTCGAGCCAGACCCGCAGCCTGCGGTATCCGGCGGCCTCGCGCTTTCCGGCGAAGCGTTCGACCTCCGCCTCCATGGCCTCGGCGTCGGTGTGGACGTCCAGCGTGCTTCCGTCGGCGAACCGCGCCCGGTAGGCCGGGTGCAACGGCACCAGGTCGACGCGGTCGCGCAGGCTCTCGCCGACGGCCGCGAAGGCCTCGTCGGCGAGGTGGGGCATGGTCAGCACGGTGGGGCCGGTGTCGATGTGGTAGCCGCGGCGCACCAGGCGTCCGGCGCGGCCGCCGGGTTCTTCGTCGCGCTCCACCACGGTGACCCGGCGGCCGGCGCCGAGCAGGTGCAGGGCGGCCGCCAGCCCCGAAAGGCCGGCGCCCACGACGACCACGTGGTCGGTGCGCCCGGGAACGGTACGGGTCATCGGTGGGCCCCTTCGTCCATGGCGGTCAGCGACAGGGAGACGGGGACGACGTCGTCGGGGGCGGCGTCGGGCGCCTTGGGCGGTGGTGCGCCGGCCGCGGAGCGCAGCAGCGCGCGGAGCCTGTCTCCGGCATGCGGTGCGAGCACAGCGGAGTCGAGATGGCGCAGGCCCTGGGCCACGAGCCGGTCGATCTTGGCCTCGACCGTACTCCGTGCCCCGGTGACCTCGAACACCTCGCGTACGTCGACCAGTTCGGCGTCGGAGAGGTCGCCCCGGCCGAGCGTCCCGCGCAGTACGTCGAGGGCGTGCCGGTCGCTCGTGGACTCGGCCCGCGCCTGGGCGACGGCGGCGAGGTAGGTGGGTTTGCCGCTGCGGATGTCGGCGCCCGGCGGTTTGCCGGTGTCGCGGGGGTCGCCGTAGACGTCGACGAGGTCGTCGCGCAGCTGGAAGGCGATGCCTACGCAGCGGCCGGCCGAGCACAGTGCCCGGGTCGTGGTGGGAGTGGCTCCCGCCAGTGCGGCCCCCAGCGCGAGCGGGCGTTCCACGGAGTACAGGGCGCTCTTGAGGCAGGCGGCGCGAATCGCCCGGGAGAGCGACCGCGCCGAGGTCGCCTCGCCGTGGACGTCCAGGTACTGCCCGGCGACCATCTCCATGCGCATGGAGCGCCACAGGTCCCGTACCTCGCGTGCGGTGGCCCGGGACAGCTCGGTGTCCGCCACCACGTCGTCCGCCCAGGCCAGGGCGAGATCGCCGGCCAGGATGGCGGACGCCTGGCCCAGGCGCGCGGCGCGCGGGCCGGAGGTCTCGCTCGCGTACCGGTCCGCTATCTCGGCGTGCAGTGAGGGACGTCCGCGGCGCACCGGCGCGCCGTCCATCACGTCGTCGTGGACCAGGGCGCAGGTCTGGATCAGCTCCAGGGCGGCGCCGATGCGCAGGGTGGCGCGCAGCACCGACGGGTCACCGCCGCAGGCCCGCATCCCCCACCACACCAGGCGGGAGCGGCTGAACTTGCCGCCGTCCTCCGTGAAGCGCGCGACCCGGGCGGCCAGGTCCCGCGCGAAGAGCGGGTCGATGGCCTCGGCCGCCGCGAGCCGCCGGGCGAGCAGCTCGGCGAGCACACCGCGTACGGCGCCGGGCACGTCCGTGTCCACGGCACGCAGAGCGTCCGAGCCGGTCGGATGTGCGCTGGGCCGCAGAGTGCCGTGAGGGCGGTGTTCCTGTGCCGCGGTGGGGCTCATGCCGGTTCCCGTCATCGAGATCCTCGTGATCAGAGCTGGCTTCGTCGTCATCGGTTCGGGCCGGGCCGCCAGGACGGATGCGGCGCGATCCGGAAAACGACGCGGAGTGCTGCGGGGTTTTGACCGGTGTGCTTGCGCGAACACATTTGCTCGCCACTGAGCTGGTGCGACGGCGCAAGCCGGGGTTCTGTTCGCGGATGCGACAGGAATGGCCGCGCGTCACGGGGCAGCTCTTTTCGACGCACAGACGATGCAAGTTGTTCTAGCTGCATCGATTTCGGAGGGTGGAGTGGTCAAAGTCGCTCCAGGCGGCCACCCGGCGAAGCAGAGGAGTAGTCATGACGACCGCCCCCCAGACCCGAGCAGACCTCCTCGACGACGCCGATCTCGTGGACGGATTCCTTGCCGGCGACGAGGCATGCCTGGAGGTCGTCCACGACCGCTGGCGCTCGCTCGTGTACGGCCTCGCCAAGCGCTCCCTGGGAGATGCGAGGGACGCGGAGGACGTCACCCAGACGGTGTTCCTCGCGGCCTGGCGGGGCCGCGCGGGATTCAGCCCCGACCGCGGCACCCTGCCGGGCTGGCTCGTGGGTATCACCCGCCGGAAGATCGCCGACGCGCTCGCGGCCCGTACCCGGCGCTCCGAACTCGTGGCAGCCGCGGGCGCCAGACTGCTGGTGACGGCCCACCAGGAGATGGTGCGGCCCGAGGCCTCCCTCGACCGAGTGCTCCTGGACGACGAACTGGCACGGCTGCCGGCCCCGCAGCGCCGCGTGCTCAACCTCGCCTTCCACGACGACCTCACCCAGACCCAGATCGCCCAGCTCACCGGATGGCCGCTGGGAACGGTCAAGAGCCACGTCCGCCGGGGGCTGCACCGCCTCGCCCGCCGCCTCGACGCGGACGACGCCGGAAATTCACCCCTCGTCGGCGGGTGACCACCGCATCCGCAGGGGTACCGCTGCGGAAATGTTGTCGACAGGCCGACCAGTGACACGAGAGGGGTTGATGCGGTCGTGCTCGAGGCGGAGGTCGCCATCATCGGAGCCGGCGCGGCGGGGCTGTCCCTGGCCCACCGTCTGTCCCGCCCCCTGACCGGCCGCCCCCTGTCCGCGATCCTGGTGGACGCCCCGCCCGGCCCCCTGCGGCCGCCCCAGCGCACCTGGTGCTTCTGGGAAGCGGGCCGCGGACCCTACGACGCCGCCCTGACCGCGTCATGGAGGCGGCTGCGCGTGCACCCGCCCACGGGCCACCCCATCGAGGACGACATCTCGCCGCTGAGCTACAAGATGATCCGCTCCGAGGACTTCGAGGCCCTGGTCGGGCGCGACCTCGCCCGCAGCGGCCGCGTGGAGCGCCTGGAGGCCACGGTCGACCACGTGGAAGCACTCCCCGAAGGCGCCGAGATCCACGCACACGCGGCGGACGGGCGGGAGCGGTCCGTGCGGGCCCGCTGGGTGTTCGACTCGCGTCCGCCCGGCAGCCTGCCCGCGGCCCGCACCACCCTGCTGCAGCACTTCGGTGGCTGGTTCCTGCGCACGCCCCGCCCGGCCTTCGACCCGTCCCGTGCGGAACTCATGGACTTCCGCACGGCCCAGCCCGCCAAAGGCCTCTCCTTCGGCTACGTCCTGCCCACCGGCACCCGGCAGGCACTCGTGGAGTACACGGAGTTCTCCCCGTCCATCCTGTCGAAGGACGCCTACGACGCGGCGCTGAGCCACTACACCGACTCCGTGCTCGGTCTGAAGGACTACGAGATCGTGGGGACCGAGACCGGTGTCATCCCCATGACCGACGCCCGATTCGCGCGCCAGACGGCGCCGTCCGTCTTCCGTATCGGCGCGGCCGGAGGAGCCACCCGGCCCTCGACCGGCTACACCTTCGCCGGCCTGCAACGACAGACCGCGGCCGTGGCGGCGGCCCTGCGCCGCGGGCGCAGGCCGGTGCCGCCGCAGCCCCACTCGGCGCGCTCGCGCGCCATGGACGCCGTGCTGCTGCACGCGCTCGACAGCGGTCTGGTGGACGGTGCCGCCTTCTTCTCTGGTCTGTTCGCACGTGTACCCATGGCGCGCCTGCTGCGCTTCCTGGACGGCACGACCCGGCTGTCCGAGGACCTCGGCATCGGCCTGCACACACCCGTCCTGCCCATGCTCCGTGCCGCCGCGGAAGTCCCGCGGCTGCCCCGGCGCCCCTTCACCGGTTACTGACCCGCGGTGCGCCCCGCCCGCCCCACCGACCCAGGAGAACGCATGACCCTGCTGCGCGACGCGGACCTGGCCACCGCGTTCGACCATGCGGCGCACTCGTACGACACGCTGGTGGCGGCCAACCCCGGCTACCACGCGCATCTGCGCCGTTCGGCCCGCAGACTGGGCCTGTCCCGCCCCGGCACCGGGCTGCGCGTCCTCGACCTCGGCTGTGGCACGGGAGCGTCCACCGCCGCCCTCCTTGCCGCCCTGCCCGACGCCGACATCACGGCCGTGGACGCCTCCGCCGGAATGCTGGAGCGTGCTGTGGCCAAGCCCTGGCCGGCGAACGTCGGGTTCCTGTGCGCCCCGGCGGAGAAACTCGCCGACGCGGGCGTCGAGGGCCCCTTCGACGCGGTGTTCGCCGCCTACCTCTTCCGAAACGTCGCGGACCCCGACGCCGTTCTGTCGACCGTTCACGACCTGCTCGCCCCGCACGGGCGGCTCGCCGTGCACGAGTACACCCTCAGCGGCCGCCCGGCCCACCGCGCGGTATGGACGGCCGTGTGTCGGGGGCTGGTCCTGCCCGTCGCCACCGCGCTGGGGGACGGGGAGCTGTATCGCCACCTGTGGCGCAGCGTCGTCGACTTCGACACCGTCGACGCGTTCGCCGACCGGCTTCGGGCCACGGGGTTCGACCAGGTACGAGCCCTGCCGCTGCCCGGCTGGCAGACCGGCATCACGCACACCGTCGTCGGCCGACGCGCCGACGCCACGGCGCGGGCGGCGCGATGACCGGCCCGACGGCGCCCGGCGCGCGCCCCGGCCGTGACCGGCGCGCCCGGTACCTGCCCCCGCCACCCGGCTCGGCCCGCGTCAGCGGAGCACGGCGCAGTACGGCCGTGGTGGGCGGCGGCATCGCGGGGCTGGCCGCAGCGACGGCACTGGCCGAACGCGGTGTCGACGTCACCCTGTACGAACGCGAGCCGTACCTGGGCGGCCGCGTGGGTGGCTGGCCGGTCGAGCTGCACGACGGCTCCACCGCCACCATGAGCCGCGGCTTCCACGCTTTCTTCCGCCAGTACTACAACCTGCGCGGTCTGCTGAGCCGTACCGACCCGACGCTGGCAGGGTTCACCGGACTCCCGGACTACCCGCTGCGACACGGCGCCGGAGCGCACGACAGCTTCCGCAGGGTCCCGCGCACCCCGCCGCTGAGCGCACTGGGCTTCGTGGCGCTCAGTCCGTCCTTCCGCTCGCGGGACCTCATCCGCATGAACCCCGCCGCGGCACTCCCGCTGCTCGACGTCCGCGTCCCGGAGGTCTACGACCGTCTCGACGCCGTCAGCGCCTACGACTTCCTCGCCTCCCTGCGCTTCCCGCAGGCCGCGCGCCACCTCGCCTTCGAGGTCTTCTCTCGCAGCTTCTTCGCCGACCCCCGGGAGCTGTCGGCCGCCGAGATGGTCCTGATGTTCCACATCTACTTCCTCGGCAGCGCCGAGGGACTGCTCTTCGACGTGCCCGGGGAGCCCTTCCCGACCGCCCTGTGGGAGCCTCTGGCGGGCTACCTGCGCGGACGCGGGGTCACGCTGCGCACCTCGATGCCCGTCGAACAGGTCGCGCCCACCGAGGACGGCGCCTTCACGGTCCTCGCCGACCGGCGGGCGACACGGCACGACACGGTCGTCCTGGCCCTCGACACCCCCGGGCTGCGCTCGCTGCTCGGCCGCTCGCCCGGCCTCTGCGACGTCGCCTGGCGCGAACGTGTCCGCCGACTGCGCACCGCGCCACCCTTCCTCGTCTCCCGCCTCTGGCTGGACCGCCCCGTGGACCGCCGCCGGCCCGGATTCCTGGGCACGGCCGGATACGGGCCGCTGGACAACGTCAGTGTCCTGGAGCGCTGGGAGGGCGAGGCCGCCCGCTGGGCCTCCCGTACCGGAGGGTCCGTGGTGGAACTGCACGGCTACGCGCTGCCCGAGGACGCCGACCCCGAGGTGGAGGCCAAGCGCCTGATCGAGCAGCTGGGGCGCGTCTACCCCGAGACCCGCGACGCGCGGATCCTCGACGAACGGCACGAGTGGCGCGAGGACTGCCCGCTCTTCCCGGTCGGCGGCTACGACGACCGCCCGGGCGTGCGCACCCCGACCAGCGGCCTGGTCCTCGCGGGCGATCTGGTGCGTACGGACCTGCCGGTCGCCCTGATGGAACGGGCCGCCACCAGCGGATTCCTCGCGGCCAACGCCCTTCTTCAGTCGTGGGGCGTACGCGGCCACCCGCTGTGGACCGTGCCCGACCGCGGCCGTAGCCGACTGCTGCGGACCCTGGCGGCCCGCGGGCAGGGCTCCGCGCCGCCCCGGTGACCGCGGCCGGCGGGTTCAGCTCGCGGGCACGTCCTGGCGGTCCGAGGCGGGCCACACATAGGGCAGATCGTCGGGCACGCCGGGAAACAGGCCGGCGTAGACCTCCGGGTCCTTGCGGACGAGGGCGGAGCGGTGACTGCGGTGGAAGGCCTCGTCGCCGAGCCAGGGCGGCAGCTCGTGGCCGGCGGCCAGGTCCGCCTGGGCGCGCACCGGCGCTCCGGGGCGGTGTGCCGCGAGGCCGGCGACGAGGGAGGCGGCGCAGCTGTCCTGGTGCCCCTGCTCGCGCCACACGTGGCAGATCTCCAGGCCGTAGCGGACCAGCGCCTCCTCGTAGCCGGTCCACATCCGCACGGCCGGGTGGCGGCGCCACCCGTAGCCCGGCACGGTCAGGCCCCGCAGCACCTGCAGGGCCTCGACGCGTTGCTTGCCCAGGCGGCGGCGGTCCAGCAGGAGGGCGCAGGCCCTGAAGTCGGGGTCGGGCAGGAACGTCTGCATGGTGGTCGTTCCTCGCTGTGCTCGCGGCGGGCGGGATGTCCGCGCCGTGTTCAGGCGGTGGAGCGGGCCGCGGCCCGGTCGGCCTGGCCCCCGGCACCGAGCGGACCGGTGTGCTGCCAGGGCTGCCGCTCCTGCAGCCGCGGCAGTTCCCGACGTGACAGTCGCAGCACCACCGGCGGCATGGCCGCGCGGACCGGCTGCGTCAGACGCAGCCAGGCGGGGGCGTAGACGGCCGTGCGGCGCCGCTCCACGGACCGCACCAGCCGTGCCGCGACCACGTCCGCCGCCATGACGCGGCGTGCCGGGGGCGGCATGTGGGCCCGCAGTTCCCGCAGGACGGCGTGCCGGTCGGCGTCGCGCACCATGTCGGTGTCGATCCAGTTGAGGTAGGCGATGCCGACACTGACTCCTTCGTGGGCGACCTCGGCCCGCAGCGCGTGCGCGAACGCCTCCACACCCGACTTGGAGGCGCAGTAGGCGCTCATCAGGGGTGCCGCGCCGATCGACGCGAGGGAGGCCACCTGCAGGAAGTGGCCGGCCGTGGCCACCAGGTCGGGCAGGAAGACCCGGGCGGTGTTGGCGCTGCCGACGAGGTTGACCTCGATGACACGACTCCACGTGGCCGGGTCCGAGGACGCGAACGGCCCACCCTCGGCGATGCCCGCGTTCGCGACGACGACGGAGGGCCGTCCGATGCGGCGCCGGATCTGACGAGCGGCCGTCCGGAGCGCGTCGACGTCGGTGACGTCGGCCTCCACCACCAGTGCCGGGCCGGGAAGGGAGGCCGCGACCGCGTCGAGTGCCGCCTTCTCGTGGCCCAGCAGGGCGACCCGGCCGCCCCTCGCGGAGAACTCGCGGGCCAGCGCCGCGCCGAGACCGCGGGCTGCTCCGGTCACCACCGTCGTCCGGGCCGCCAGGGGACTGCTGCGCGTCGCCATGGGCACTCCTTCCGGCTCGAGGCGAGCATGTCCTTTCGATGTGCTTCGCCTCCGGTGCCTGGTTCGGATGCGGGTCACTCCCGGGGCAGGGGCGGCCGTGCGGTGTGGTCCGGGTGACCGTGCGTGCGGCGCTCCTCCTTGAGTTCCGCCTCGTACACGTGGTCCCGGTGCTCGGCCAGCTCGCCCTTCGCGCCCGCCTCCAGTTCTGTGAAGGGCCGGTAGTAGGTGGCGTTGTAGGCCTCGACGATCTGGTACGTCCAGTGTCCGGGGATGACGTTGCGTCCCAGGATCTCGTTGCTGATCTTCTCGGCCCACTCGTGGTGGCCGGCTTCCCGCAGGAGCCGTACCGCGTCGTCCAGTTGGAAGTCCGCCGAGCCGGTGAGCTGGTGGAAGTCGTACAGGCGGCCTCTGGCCCGTTCGGTCGTCTCCAGCGCCTTCGACAGGGCGGCCAGTGCCTGCACGGTCTTGTCGTTCGTGCCGTCGGGGCGCCGGTGGTGCGGGTCGGCGGGTGTCCGGTGGTGGTTCATGCGCTCTCCAGGTGTTGCCGCCGTGGTGTGCGCCGGGGCGGCGGGGTCAGCGTTTCTTTCCGGTGCGGTCGCGCTGGGTCAGCAGGCGTTGGGCGCGGGCCAGGCCGGGTGGCCGATGGCGGCGCAGGGCCGCGTGTGCGGCGTTGGCGCCCGGCGCTCCGTGGACACCGCCGCCGGGGTGGGCCCCCGCGGAGGCGAGGTACAGGCCCGCGACGGGTGTCTCGGGCCGCCCGGTGCCCGGCACGGGCCGGAAGACGAGCTGCTGGTGGACGGCGGTCGTGCCGCCGTTGATGGCGCCGTTGACCAGGTTGCCGTCGAGCGCCTGGAGGGTGGGCGGGGCCAGGATGCGGCGGGCGCGGACGAGCGAGCGGAAACCCGGTGCGAACCGCTCCACCTGCTGCTCGACCCGGTCGGCCATGAGCTCCTGGTCGGTGGTGTTCCACTGTCCGGTGATGCCGTCGTCGCCGGCGTCCGCGGTGATCTCGTGCGGTACGTGGGTGTAGGCCCAGGCCGATTCGGTGCCGCCGGGGGAGCGGGACGCGTCGGCCTTGGTCATCTGGCCGAACAGCAGGAAGGGCCGGTCCGGGACCTGGTGCATGGCGATCTGGGCGGCGAAACGGGTCAGCTCGTCCATGCCGTCGCCCAGGTGCACCGTCCCCGCGCGTGCCGCCTGCTCCGCCTGCCAGGGCACCGGGCCGTCGAGCGCCCAGTCGACCTTGAACGTCGCGAAGTCCCACTGGAAGCGCCGCAGGTCGGCCAGGAGCTGGTCGGGCAGATACTCAGGGGCGACGAGCTCGCCGTAGAGGGCGGGTACCGACACGTCCGCGAGGACCGCCCGGCGGGCCGCGATCGCCCGGCCGTCGGCCGTCCGCACACCCACCGCCCGCCTGTCGCGGACGGTGATCGACGTGACGCGCTGTCCGCAGCGCACCTGTCCGCCGACGGCCTCCAGGCGCCTGGTCAGGGCCTGGGTGAGGGCGCCCGATCCGCCGACCGGGACGGGAAAGCCGTAGGTCTGGCCCAGCATGGCCATCAGCCAGCCGAAGCCTCCGCTGCCGGTCGCCTCCGGCGCGAGGTCGGCGTGCAGCGCGTTCCCGGCGAGCAGCAGCCTGCCACCCTCCCCCTCGAACTCCTCCTCGCCCATACGGCGTACCGGCAGCACCAGGGTGCGCGCCATGCGCAGCCCGCCCGCCGCCCGCAACCGGAGCGCGAGCCGGGCCGTCGCCCTGACCGGCGGGAAGGGGGTGAACAGCGCGCTCAGCAGGTCGGGCCGCAGCTGTTCCCAGATCTCGTGCAGGCGGCGCCAGGCGGCGCCGTCGCCGGGCGCGAAGGCGTCGAGGGAGGCGGCCGTGGTGTCGATGCGCCGGTCGAGCAGGGCGCACCGGCCGTCGGTGAGCGGGTGGGCCAGCACGCTGGGCGCGTGGCTCCAGCGCAGCCCGTGGTCCTGCAGCCGCAGGGCGCTCAGGACGGGGGACGCGGCCGCCAGCGGGTAGAAGGAGCTGAACAGATCGTTGACGAACGCGGGGTCGACCCCCCGGTCGTGGCGTACGGCGCCTCCCGGTTCGGGCTGTTCCTCCAGCACCAGCACGCTCCAGCCGGCGTCCGCCAGCAGATTGGCGGCCACGAGACCGTTGGGGCCGGCCCCGACCACTACGGCGTCGGTCACCTCACGTCCCGCCTTCCGTCTCCGCCGTCGCCGAGCCGACCGGTGCCGGACCGCGGGCGCGGCGTGCGTCGCCGGCCCGGTCCTCGCACAGCCGGGCGAGGCGTCCGAGCATCGCGCGATGGCGCAGGTGGATGAGGGCTTCGAAGGCGAAGTTGTGCCATTTGCCGCCGGCTCCCTGCAAGGGGTGCTCGTCGACGATCACCAGGCAGTACTCACCCCACGGCCGCAGTTCGATCGCGATCCGTGCCGTACCGAGGATGCCCGCGTGTGCCTCCAGTTCGAGGCGGGCACCGGGGTCCCGGAAGCGGACGGTCGTCTCGTTGGACAGCGACACGGGTCCGAGGTGGACCTCGTAGCGGATCGCAGCCCCTGTCTGCGGCCACGTACCGCGGACCGGACGGGAACTGGAGGTGCCGACGACCCAGTCCGCGTACCGGTTGGGGTCCGACAGCAGGTCCCATACGACCTCGGGCGCGACCTTGATCAGACGATGGCGTACGGCCACAGGTGCCTCCCGTGCTTCGTCGGCCGACTGGGGCAACAGCCATCGCCGGGTGCCCTCGATCACGGGGACTCAACCAGCGCGAGTGACTGGTCACGCCCCGAGTTCGATCCGTGGCGGTGAATGACGGAGACGGGGGTACTCGCGGCGCATGGCAACGCACACCGATCACTTCTCGTCGCTGCCGGCTGCGAGGCAACTGCGCCGCATGCGGGCCTTCTACACGGCAGGCGTCGTGCTGTGGGCCGCATCGAGCATCTGGACGGGATGGGACTCTCCCGGCAGCCGGCCCATGTGGACGTCCCTGTTGCTCCTGGCCGTCTTCGCCGTCCTGCTGGGGCTGGCCTGCCGATGGCTGCGGGGCCTCGAGAGCAACGGCGAGGCCGGGCCGGCCCACCGGGCCGCGCCGCGGCGGGCCCCCGCGATACGCCACACGAGCGCCTGAACCCGCGTCGGAAACCGGGTCGCCCGTCCCCGGGAACCCGGTTCCACGTACCACCGCCCCGCATTCGTCGTGCTCGACTGCGGGGCGGTGCTGTGAACGCTTCCGGGCGTCAGTTGGTGTAGACGGCCGGGGAGCCGCTGACGCTGCTGTCGACCACGGGGGCGTACGTCGCGGAGAAGTAGCCGCTGGCCGCGCACAGCCCCGAACCGGACACCTTGCTGAACGCCTGGTTGGAGAAGGCCAGGCTGTTGTTGGTGTTGGAGCTCACCGCCGACAGGCTGGGCGCCTGGTAGACGCAGGTGACCGAGCCCAGCAGGGTGGAGAGCACCACCGTGGTCTGGATCGTGCCGCCCGAGGCGGGCGTCACCGTCACGCTGCCGTCAGAGGCGGCGGAGGTGGTGTAGGGCAGGCCGTTGACGGTGATGCTGCGCACGCCGGTGACGCCGAAGACGTTGCTGGTGCAGCCGCTGAACGTCTGGGCGGTCGCGGACTCGGTGGCGGTGCCGGGGGCGGCCGGGTTGTCCGTCACGGTGGCCGAGAGGCTCGAGCCCGTGCAGGTGATGCCGGAGGAGCCGCCGCTGCTGGTGGCGAGGGTGGCCTTCGTGCCGGAGGCGAGCGAAGAGGTGAGGACGTCGCCGACGGAGACGGCGTTGCCGCCGGCGCTGCCGTAGGTGAGCACGGAACCGTCCGCCGAGGCCGCGGTGGCCGGGAGGAGGGCCAGGGTCGTCAGGGCGGTGGTGGCGAGGATGGCGGAGGCCATGTGTCTGCGCATGGAAGGTCCTCTGGTACGGGGGGTGGCGAAGAGGGCGGGGTGCCGCTCCGCCACGGGGTGGGGGAGCGGCACCCCGCGCGGCCGTTCCCGGAGGGGGAACGACGGACCGGTGCGGGTGTACGGCCCGACGTCGGGGACGCGGGCACACTTGTTGCGGCCTTGCGGGTGCGTGAAACTGACGGCTCCGATGGCGTGTCGCCGCCGGTCCGACCGAGTGGAAAACCTGTGAAGGTTGTAAACCTGACGGGTATTCAACGTCAAGGCACTGCACGCCAGTTGGTGAGAAAGAAGGGTGCGCGATGGCACAAAGCTCCTCGATGCCACCTGTGTTGGTGCTGCCCGGAACGCGTACGGGACGCGACCCGCAGCGCTCCCTGCGGCCCGGACCGCGCCGGGCCTCGGCCGAGGCGGTCGCCGCCAACCAGCGCGACCGGCTGCTCGACGGCTTCGTCCGCACGGTGGCCCAGGTCGGTTACGCCGGCACCCGGGTCAGTGACATCTGCAAGGCGGCGGGCGTGACCAGGCCGGTCTTCTATGAGCTGTTCAAGGGCAAGGAGGACGTCTTCCTCGCCGCCCACCACCACGGCACCTCCCTGGTCTTCAACGCGATGGAGGAGGCCCACGGCCAGGGCCCCGACTGGCCCGGGCGGGTGCGGGCCGGGCTTGGCGCGCTGCTCGGCATCCTCGCCGAGGCGCCGGCGTTCGCGGCCATGGCCATCGTGGAGATCGACGCGGTCGGGCCCGCGGGGCGGGCGGCACGTGAGGAACTGCTGGCCCGTTTCCGGCACTTCTTCACCGACGCGCCCGAGACCGAACTGCCCGTGCCCGCCCAGGACGTGGTCGACACGGTCGTCGGCGGGGTCTACTCCGCGATCTACCGCCACATCGCCGCGGGCCGGACCACCGAACTGCCCGCCCTGCTGCCCGTGCTGACCTTCTCCGTCCTCGTTCCCTTCCTCGGCCCGGAACGCGCCGCCGCCCGCCTGGCCGACCCGCCGCCCTCCACCGGCCCGCTGCCGTCCTGCCTGACGCCGGACCCCTGAACCGAGGTGCCTGGCGCCGGGCGCCTGAACCGAAGTGTCTGACGCCGGGCGCCTGAACCGAAGTGTCTGACGCCGGGCGCTTGAACCGAAGTGTCTGACACGGACGCTTGAACCGAAGTGTCTGGCGCCGGGCGCCTGAACCGAAGTGTCTGGCGCCGGGCGCCTGAACCGAAGTGTCTGACGCCGGGCGCTTGAACCGAAGTGTCTGACACGGACGCTTGAACCGAAGTGCCTGGCGCCGGGCGCCTGAACCGAGGTGCCTGGCGCCGGGCGCCTGAACCGAAGCCCTCTGCATCGTGCTGCCCGCGGTGTCGTCACGACGGCGGCGAGTGCGGCCCCGGGGTGTCGGCGTCGAGGGCCGCCGCACGGATCGCGGCCGCCACCCGGCCGCTCGGATCGGTCGGCGGGTGAGGGAGGCGCGCCAGCAACAGACGCCGCTGTTCCTGGGGG
This sequence comes from Streptomyces sp. C1-1, assembly GCF_050214755.1. Taxonomy (NCBI): domain Bacteria; kingdom Bacillati; phylum Actinomycetota; class Actinomycetes; order Kitasatosporales; family Streptomycetaceae; genus Streptomyces; species Streptomyces sp. C1-1. Next base: position 9,458,404 of record NZ_CP189826.1, read on the forward strand.
CCGCCGCGGACGGGCAGGACTCGGACACCCGGTGGCGCGACGGAGGCCAGCCCGGCGGGCACGGTGGTCAGTCCGCAGCCCGCGGCGACCAACTGCAGCTTGGCGAGCCAGTCGCGGACGGTGTGCGCGATCTCGGGCCGCTCGTCGAGCCCCGGCCACACGCCCATCAGCTTGTCCTCCCCCGACGCGGAACCGGTGATCCACCGCTGACCGCGCAGATCGCTCACGTCGACGAAGTCGCCACGGGCCAGGGGATGGGTGGCGGGCACCGCCAGGCAGAGGGCGCGTTCGGTGAGTGTCTGCAGAGCCAGCGGAGGCGACTCGGCGTCCGGCGGCCGGAACGGCGGCGCGGAGGCGAGCAGCGCGAGGTCGAGGCTGCCGGCCCGCAGAGCGCGCACCAGCGCCGGGGTGCTGCCCTCCCGGCCGACGACCTGAAGTCCGGGGTCCGTGCGGCGCAGGGCGGCCAGGGCGCGGGGTACCAGCACGGCACCGGCGCTGGGGAACCAGCCGAGGCGGACGGTGCCGCCCTGCCCGGGCAGGCCGGACAGCTCGCGCGCGGTCGCGTCGATCTCGTCCAGCACGACCGTCGCACGGCGCATGACGACACGGCCGGCCGACGTGAGTCGTACGCCGTCCCGCCGCCGCTGCAGCAACTCGGCGCCCGCGGCCCGCTCGATCGCGGCGATCTGGCGGGACACCGCGGACTGGGTGTAGCCGAGCGAGACGGCGGCCGCGGTGAAGGTCCCCTGCTCGGCGACCGCACGGAAGACACGCAGCGCGGTCAGCGACACATCCCTGAAGTCCATGACGTTTACGCATACCACGTGTGCCGAAGTTTCGTTGGACTCATGGACGTGGCGTTCCTAGCGTTGCCGGCATGAAGACTTCGCGCCTCGCCCTCGTCACGGGCGCCAACCAGGGACTCGGCCGCGCTCTCGTCGAGGGGCTGGCGGCCCGCATGAACCCGGACGACCTGGTCCTGCTCACGGGCCGCAGTCGGCAGCGGGTGACGGAGGCCGCCCACGAGGTGGCCCAGCTGCCCGGCACCCGGGCCCGTGTCGAGGGCCGGGTCCTGGACGTCACCGACACCGACGCTGTGGCCCGCCTCGCCGAGGAGGTCCGGTCCCGCCACGGAGGGATCGACGTCGTGATCTCCAACGCGGTCGCCCGCGTGCTGCCCGAGGAGTCGCAGGCGGCGCGGGCGGACGAGTTCATCGACGTCTCCAACACCGCCACGCACGCGATCCTGCGCTCCTTCGGCCCCGTCCTGCGGCCGGGCGGCCGACTGCTGGTCGTGGCCAGCAGCCTGGGCACCCTCGGCCACCTCGACTCACGGCTGCACCACCTGTTCGACGGGGCCGACCTGGAGCAGGTCGAGTACGCGGTCGAGTCGTGGCGCAGCGCCATTCACCACAGGACCGCCCAGGAAGCGGGCTGGCCGGTGTGGGTGAACGTGCCCTCGAAGGTCGCTCAGGTCGCCGCAGTCCGCGCCCTCGCCGCCGAACGCCGTGACGGCGACCTCGACACCGGCACCCTGATCGCCGCCGTGTGCCCCGGCATGGTCGACACCGCCACCTCCCGCCCCTGGTTCAGCGACTACAGCCAGGCCCAGTCACCGGCCCGGGCCGCGGCCGCGGTGCTCGACCTGGTCTTCGCCGAGCACGTCGACCCCGCCCTGTACGGCGAGCTCGTCCGCTTCGGCACGGCCCTCGACTGGCACGAGGGCACACCGCTGGTGGAACAGGACCGCCTGCTCACACCGTGAGCGCCGCCCGACCGCGCCGCCGCACGGGGCTGATGCGACCGGTCGCGTCTCGGCCAAGAGGAGGCTGGCACAGAAGGGGGTGCAAATGTCTCATGAGCCCCTAAATAATGCTAGATCGTGGCCAGTTCGAAGGTGGAGCGGGGTTGGGCCGGTGCTTGACCAGAGGGGCGATTTTCGGCCGGAGGCACGTACATGCATCCGATACTGCGTTAGACCGAGAATCGGGGGTATTCGGCAGCGCGAGCGGCTGAACGGCCGTATCGAGGACGAGGGAGAGACATTCATCATGACGGCGGCGTTGACCACGGAAGTCGGCACGGGACAGCTGTCGGAGGGCGTCGACGCCTCCCGTATCGCCCCGAAGGACGCCCGCGAGCTGACCCGTCAGTTCCTGGCGCGGCTCGCGGTCCTGGAAGAGGGAACGCAGGAGTACCAGTACGCGCGCAACACGCTGATCGAGATGAACATCTCGCTGGTGCGGTACGCGGCCGCCCGGTTCCGCAGCCGCGGACCCCAGGAGATGGAGGACATCGTCCAGGTCGGTGTGATCGGCCTGATCAAGGCGATCGACCGGTTCGAGGTGTCCCGCGAGGTGGAGTTCACCTCCTTCTCGATCCCCTACATCGTCGGCGAGATCAAGCGGTTCTTCCGTGACACCTCCTGGGCCGTCCACGTGCCGCGTCGCCTGCAGGAGGCCAGGGTCCAGCTGGCCCAGGCCACCGAGGAGCTCAGCAGCCGGCTGGGCCGCACGCCGACGGTGGCGGAGCTGTCGCAACTGATGAGCCTGTCGGAGGAGGAGGTCATCGAGGCCCGTCTGGCCTCCAACGGCTACACCTCCTCCTCGTTGGACGCCGCCATCTCCACCAGCGAGGACGGCGAGAGCGTGCTGGCGGACTTCATCGGCAACGAGGACACCGCGCTGGAACTGGTCGAGGACTTCCACTCCCTCGCGCCGCTGATCGCCGACCTCGACGAACGCGACCGGTTGATCCTCCACATGCGCTTCGTGGAGGAGCGCACGCAGGCCGAGATCGGCAAGCGCCTGAACATCTCCCAGATGCATGTCTCACGGCTGCTGAGCCGTCTGCTGGAGCGGCTGCGCGCCGGCCTGCTCACGGTGGAGTGACGCCGACGACCCAGCCGGACGCTTCCGAGCCGGTGGGCGGGGACGGTCACAGCACAGGGTGGCCGTCCCCGCCCACCGGCTCAGGGCTGCGTGTCAGGCGGTGAAGCCGCAGTCAACGGGCTTCCGCAACCGGTCATATGACGCGTTCCATGCAGATGAGCTGCTCCCTCGTGTCCCACGACTCGGAGACGGTGAAACCGAGCCGCTCGTACAGCGCCACCGCGCCCGCCCGCCAGCTCCACACCGACAACCGCACCACGCCGACGCCGCGTCCCTCGGCCTGCGCGAGGGCGGCACCGACCAGGCCGGAGGCGATGCCCAGGCCGCGGTGATCCGGGTCCGTCCAGAGCCGCTTGATCTCCGCTCGCCCGTCGACAGGGGCGGTGAGAACCAGACAGCCCACCGCGATGTCCCCGCTCAACGCCAGCAGCACGACATCGTCGACGAACGCGGCCCGCGGATCCACGACTTCGGCCCGGTAGCGGTCCGGCAACTCGTTCGCATGGGCGACGCCTTCGCCCTTCTCGGCCTGCGTCTGCAGATGGTAGGCCGCCAACAACGTCGCCGGCCCACCCTCGGGCAGAAGCCCCGGCCCCGGCCATCGAACGACGGAAACCCCGCGGTGATCAGTCATGACGCCAGCATCACACGGTGCCTCAGGTCGTCGAGACGTTGAAGCTCATGACGTTGATGGTGTTGATCGCGCGCCATTGGTCCTGGCTGTAGCCGTCCCAGTCCTTGGCCCTGCGGTCGGCGGGGAACTCGGCGGCCTGGTCGCGGCTCACAAGGACCAGAAGGTAGATCTGCCCGATCCCTTTGACGCCTGGATATCCGACAGGCCGGTTGTCGTCCTCCCAGCAGCCGGCGGATGTCGGGGTGACGGACGTGGCGGGGTAGTACCGGTTGTTGCCCGGATTTCCGAACGAGTCCTTGGTCTTGGGGTCAGGGCGTCTGATGAGGTAGAGGACCTGGCCGGCTGGGACATCGATACTCAGCTGTCCCTTGACGCTGACTTCCGGATTGCTGTCGGGGCTCACCTGCGAGAAGACCCTGGGCCTTTGGCGGCTGGCGAACAGCGTCTCGTTGTAGCGCTGCGACGGCGGCTGGACCCAGTAGTCACCGAGCCGATCGAGATCGCACGGATCATCCGTCGCCGGGCTCGAACTCGCCGAGGTGCCGGTCGGTCGTCCGGGCTGATTCAACAGCACAGGAATCGTCGCCGCCGCCACGCCGGCCAGAGCGCCGATCACGGCAATGGCGATTCTGCCCTTGAGGCCACTCCGTCCCTCGCTTTCCCCCTGCTGTTCAGGCATCGAAGTGCCCTCTGCCGTATTGGTGTTGGTGTCTGTCACTTGCATCCCCCGGATCAGATGGAATCTCCCCGGCGACAATCATTGCTTCGGGCGAGCTGCCAGGACATCAGGGACAAACCGGGGACTTCACCGGGTTTTCCCGGCGAAGAAACCCCGCCTGTCGCGCGGCTCCACGGCCCGCCGGAAAGCCAGGGATGGAACGCGTGTCTGAATGGCGGCCGGGTGTTCGAAATGAAGGGCGGTCGATCGCGGGTCATGCCACTGATCTGCCGAATTCGTCCCCCACGCGGCCGTGATCCGGGACGATATGGAAGACCGCGCGACAGCCTGTGCAGCGCTTTTCAGGGAAGCCTTGGCTGCGGGCGGCAAGAACATGGCGCCCGGAAGAGGAAGGCGGCACCGTGGAAACCCGGTGCCGGAACCCGGGATGGGACGGTGGTGCGGACCGGGCGGCGGAGTTGACCATGGGGGAGTGGCCGTCATGATTCCCAGCCGTCGCGCTACGGGCCCGGGCCGTTGGCTGACCGGGGCCCTGGCCAGAGCCTTCGTGCCGGCTCCGGTCGCCGTCGCCATCGCACTGGTCGCCGGTTGGCCCTACTTCAGCAGCCATCCGCTCGCCGCCGCCGTGACACTCCTCAGCTGTGGTGCCTTCGCGGCCGCCGGTGGTCTGCTCACCACCGCGGCGCCCAGCCGCGCGAGCGGCCTGCTGCTGTTGGCCGCCGCGCTGGCCTGGGCGGTGAACTGGTCCGCCAGCTGGGACCGGGGCGTATGGCCCCTGGTCTCCGCCTTCGCGCAGGCCACCTTCTACCTCGTGGTCGGCCTCTCGGTCCTGATCTACCCCGCAGGCCGGCTCACCGCCGCCGTCGACCGGGCGTGGGCGGTGCAGGCCATCCTGATCCTGTGGGGCGGCCAGGTCGTCATCTGCACCACCTCACGCCCGGAATGGTCGGGCTTCCGCCCCGGGACGTTATGGCTCACGGTGACGGCCCGCAGGGAGGTCTTCCACCAGGTGCTGCAGGTGATGACCGTCCTGTACCTGCTGTTGGCCGCCAGTCTGGCCCTGGCGCTACTTCTGCGGCTGCCACGCATGGGGCGGCTCGACCGAGCCCTTGCCGTGCCCGTGATGGTGGCCATCGCCTTCGTCGGGATCTCCGCCGCCATCACCGAGCAGTCCGTCATGGAAGACGTCATTCAACTGCCCCAACTGCTGCACCTCTACGTCATCCAGGGCGCCTTCTCGCTCGCCGTCCCCGCCGCTCTCCTGGCCACGGCACTGCGCAGCCGCTTCAGGGAACTGACCGCGGCTGCCCGCATCCTGCACCTGACCAGCTACCCGTCCGTGGAACGCGTGCAAAGCGCCCTGCGCGACGTCCTGCACGACGCCACTTTGCAGGTGTGGTTCTGGATCCCCCCGCACCAGGTCTACGCCGACGACGCGGGCCGTCCTCTCGACCTGCGGGCCGGGGTGCTGCAGGACGCCGCTGCGGGCCGATGGCGCAGGACGGTCACCACGGCCGACGGGCCGCCCCTGGCCGTCGTCGACTGCGCCATCGGTCTGCAGGCGCACGCCTCGCTGGTCGACGCCGCCCTCGTAGCGGCCGGCCGCGCCATCGAGACAGCACAGCTCCAGGCCGTGGTCCAAGCACAGTTGGAGCAGGTCCGCTCAGCCCAAGAGCGCCTTGTGCGCGCCGAAGCCGCCGAACGCGAGCGACTGGCCCGCGACCTGCACGACGGCGCCCAGCAACGCCTGCTCGCCCTCGGTGTGAACCTGGGAATCCTCGAGAACACCGTCGGCGACCCCGCCCTGCGTCCCCAACTGCGCGAATGTCGCCTGGAACTGCTCGAGTGCCTGAGCGACCTGCGTGCCCTTGCCCGTGGGATCCACCCCGCCGTCCTGGTGCAGGAGGGCATCGCGGCCGCCCTCGAGCCGGTCGCCGAACGGCTCGGCATCCGCGTCCACCTGCACGCCACGCGCCGCCGCTTTCCCCGCGATGTGGAGTCCACCATGTACTTCGCGCTGTGCGAAGCCCTTTCCAATGTCGTCAAACATGCCCAGGCCACCGAGATACGCATCCACGTCACCGACGACACCACTCACCTCACCGGTGTCGTCCGCGACAACGGCACCGGTGGTGCCTGTGCCGATCCGGGCGGGGGACTGGCCGGCATCACCGACCGGGTCGGAGCCCTGCGTGGGCGCATAGAGCTCTCCAGCCCGGCGGGCGCGGGCACCATCGTCAAGGTGGTACTGCCGTGCGCGTAGCCATCGCCGAAGACAGTGGCATCTTCCGTCAGGCCCTGGTCACGTTGCTGGCCACGGCCGGCATGGACGTCATCGCCTCCGCGCCCACAGGCAGTGAACTGATCACCCGGATCAGCAGCGACCCGCCCGACGTGGTCCTGCTCGACCTCCACATGCCGCCTACGTACACCAATGAGGGCGTTCTGGCCGCCCGGCACATCAAGCAGACCCATCCCGGCGTCGGCGTGCTGGTTCTGTCCGCGCACAACGAGACGCCTCAGGCCATGGCTCTGTTCGGGGAACGCGCGCAGGGGCTGGGCTACCTCCTCAAGGACCATGTCACCGACGTCGACAACCTGCGCTCCGCCCTGGAGCGCGTACACCGCGGTGAAACCGTCATCGACCCCCTGGTCGTCGCCCGCCTGGTCGACTCACGCCAGCGCAGCAACGAGTTGCAGGCGCTGTCCGAGCGGGAGAAGGACGTGCTGGCCCTCATGGCAGAAGGCCATTCGAACGTCGGCATCGGCTGTCGTCTGCATCTCAGCCACCGCACCGTGGAGGACCACGTCCGGGCCATCTTCACCAAACTCGGCATCAACGACTCCCGTGAGAGCGAGCGCCGAGGGCAGGACAACAAGAGGGTCCTCGCGGTGCTCGCCTGGCTTCGCTCCACCGGGCCGGCCTGAGGGGGCCGAGTCGCAGCAGGCGAGGCCGGCGACCGTAACCGGCGTCCTTCAGCCGAGCTCCTCCGCCAGTCCGACGACGATGTCCTCGGGGCCGCGGACGTAGCAGAGCCGGTAGATGTTCTCGTACTGCACGATGTCGCCGACGAGTTCGGCGCCGTGGGACCGTAGGCGGTCGACGACGTCCTCGATGTCGTCGACGGCGAACATGACGCGGCGAAGGCCGAGCGTGTTCGCGGGTGCGTGCTTCGGCTCGGGGGTGATGGCCTTCGGCCGGTGGAACCTCGCCAGCTCCACGCGGCCGTGGCCGTTCGGGACGCGCAGCATCGCGATGTCCTGCCGGACGTCCTGGAGGCCGATGACCCGTTCCGCCCCGGGCCAGTCGAGTGGACCCCTGCCCTCGAGCGCCATGCCCAGTTCGACGAAGAACGCGATGACCGCGTCCATGTCGTCGACGACGATGAGGACGTTGTCCATCCGCTGGATCGCCATGTCGAGTCTCCTTCGCGTGGCACGGCCACAGTAGCCTCCGGCCTCACCGCCGTCGTCGCGGCTCTCGTCGGCACGGCGGGTCCGTGTCGCGCAAGGCCCCTTCCCGCGCCGAGAGTTGGGAAGGCAGCCGGCCTCCGCTCGGATCGATTGCAAAGAACTTCTTACCCAGAAAGCTCCGTACGCCTCGTTGACACGCCATCAGCACTGGCGTTTCACTCGACACTTGTCCATGGCAACGTTGTCAGGCCGCCGGCGAGGCGGCCCGGGACCGTTGCCTTCGGCCGGTGCTCCGTGGTTCTCGGGGCGCCGGCAGTTGATGTGCGAAGCACGAACTGCCGCGGAGGCGACCGATGGTGAGACCCCGACGTTCAGCCGCACAACGCAACCGAAAGAGACTCCGTCAACGCCTGGCCGTGGTCTGCGTCCTGGGCATGGCCGCCCTGCCGCTCACGACGGCGGGCAGCGCCCAGGCCGCGGGCACCAGCACGCCCACCCTGGTGAAGGACCCCGCGTCCCTCGTCAACCCGCTCATCGGCACGTCAGGTGCCGTGGACACCTTCCCCGGACCCGACATGCCGGCCGGCATGGTGCAGTGGGGCCCCGACACGACCCCCCACCGGCCTGACGGCGGCGGCTACGAATACAAGGACAACAAGATCTCCGGCTTCGGCCTCACCCATGTCTCGGGACCCGGATGCCCCGTCGCGGGCGACCTGCCCGTCCTGCCGGTGACCGGTGCGTTGTCGGGCAGTCTCGGCGACACCTCCGTCGCCTTCAGCCACGCCGACGAGCAGTCGGGCATCGGGTACTACAAGGTCACCGACGCCGGCGGTGTCAAGACCGAGTTGACCGACACCACTCGCGCCGGCCTGGGCCGCTTCACCTTCCCGACCGGCCGGCAGGCGAATCTGTTGTTCAAGCTCAGCGGCGGGGCCACGCAGGTGGACGGAACCCGGGTCCAGGTGGTGAACGACCACGAGATCAGCGGTGCGATCGACAGCGGTCACTTCTGCGGGGCGAGCAACAGGTACACGCTGCACTTCGACGTCAAGTTCGATCAGCCGTTCACCGCGAGCGGCACCTGGGTCGGCGGGACCATCAACCCGGACGCCAAGTCGCTCAAGGCGGGCAAGGTGCAGGCCGCCCCCGAGGCGTCCAAGCCGGCGCCCCGGAAGGAGAAGCACTTCACCGTTCCGGCGAGGCCGGCCCCGACGATCCACGGCAGTGGTGACAAGGCCTCGGGCACGCCGTCCCCCGCGCCGAGCGCAGGCGCCGTACACCAGTCCTCCGCCAAGGCCGCCCAGCCGCCCACGACGGGCGCCAACGGCATGTACCTCACCTTCGACACCTCCTCCACCCCCACGGTGAACGCGAAGGTCGGCATCTCCTACACGAGTGACGCCAACGCCGCGGCCAACCTCGCGACCGAGATCAAGAAGTGGGACTTCGACGGCGTCCGGCAGGCCAACCACGACGCCTGGAACGCCGTATTGAAGAGGGTCCGTGTCGGCGGCGGCACCTCCGACCAGCAGACGCAGTTCTACACGGCGCTCTACCACGCCCTGCTGCACCCCAACGTCTTCTCGGACGCCAACGGGCAGTACATGGGCATGGACAATCAGGTCCACAAGCTGGCGAAGGGCCAGCAGGCCCAGTACGCCAACTACTCCGGCTGGGACACCTACCGCTCCCAGACCCAGCTGATGGCGATGGTCGAGCCGAAGGTGGCCGCTGACGTCGTCACCTCGATGCTCAACGGGTACGACCAGACCGGCCTGCTGCCCAAGTGGGCCTCGAACAACGGCGAGAGCTACGTGATGGTCGGTGACCCGGCCGCCGGCATCATCGCCGGCGCGTACGCCTTCGGCGCGACGGACTTCGACACCGGCAAGGCGCTCGCCGCCCTCCAGCACGAGGCCACCGCCCCGAACAACGACCGCCCCGGCGAGTCCGTACGCGACGCCAAGGGCTACCTCCCGCTCGACGAGAACGACTACGGCTGCTGCAACTTCTACGGCCCCGTCTCCACCCAACTCGAGTACGACTCCGCCGACTACGCCCTCGCCGCCTTCGCGAAATCGCTGGGCAAGACGGACGTGTACGAGAAGTTCGCCGCCCGCGCACAGGACTGGATGAACGTCTTCAATCCGCAGACCGGGTACCTCCAGGCCAGGAACAAGGACGGCCAGTTCGCGAACGGCTTCACCCCCGGCACCTCCAACGGCTTCGTGGAGGGCACCTCGGCCCAGTACACGCCCATGGTCCCCTTCAACCTCCAGCAGCTCATCCAGGCCCGGGGCGGCGCCAAGGCGTACTCGTCCTACCTGGACAGCCTGCTCGACGACATCACCCACCCGGGCAACACCGACGCCGACCTGAGCAACGAACCCAGCGTCGAGATCCCCTGGGAGTACGACTACACCGGGCAGCCGTGGAAGACCCAGGCGGCCGTCCGCGCCGCCCAGCAGGACCTGTACTTCAACGCCCCGGTCGGTTCCTTCGGCAACGACGACCTCGGCGCGATGAGTTCCTGGTACGTCTGGTCCGAGCTCGGCATGTATCCCGAGACCCCGGGCGCCGACACCCTCGTGCTGGGCAGTCCGGTGTTCCCGGTGGCCCAGGTGACCCTCGGTGGTGGCAAGACGGTGCGGATCAACGCGCCGCAGGCGGCGACCGACGCGCCCTACGTGCAGTCGCTCGACGTCAAGGGCAAGGCATGGAACGCCTCGTGGCTGACGTACCGGCAACTGAAGGGGGCCGGCAGCCTCGACTTCACGCTCGGCGCCCAGCCCAACACCTCGTGGGCGTCCGGCCCGTCGGCGGTGCCGCCGTCGGACACCACGGGCGGCGGCCGGGTGCTGGCCGCCACCGGTCCGTCGAGCGACGGCCTGGTGCTCGAGCCCGGCGCGTCCGGTGACGCCACACTCGACGTGACCAACCTCGGCAGCAAGGCGGTCACGGTCGACTGGAAGGCCACGGCGCCCTCGGGCGTCACGCTGGACACCTCGTCCGGCTCGCTGACGGTGCCCGCCTCGGGCAGCGCCGAGGCGAAGGTGAAGGTGACGGTGGGCACGAGCGAGGGGACCTCTCCGGTCACCTTCGCCCTGTCCGACCACGGCACCGGCGCGGCGCTTGGCGGGGCGAGCCTCCGCGTGGCCGTGGCCAAGGCCGGTGCGCTGTGGCCGTACGACACCAACGAGGGCATCTACCCCGACGGTGCCACCTTCTCGGGCGGCTTCGACAACGGCGGCTGGGCGTTCTCGCAGAACGCGCTGGCGGCGGCGGGCGTCACCAGCGGCTCGACCGTCACGGCCGACGGCATCTCCTACGAGTGGCCGAAGGTGACGGCCGGTCAGCTGGACAACCTGGAGATGGCCGGCCAGACCATCCGGGTGCCGGCCGGCACATCGGGCGCGTCGCTGGGCCTGCTGGGCGCGGCGACCAACGCGCCGACCGACGGCAGCGGAGTGTCGGGAACGGTGACCGTCACCTACACCGACGGCACCACCGCCAAGGCGACGGTCGGCTTCTCCGACTGGACCCTCAACGGTGGATCCAGCAAGCCGCTCCCGGCGAACACGACGGCCGTCACGACCGGCTACCGGGACACCGGTGACGGTGGCCGGAACAACGTCAAGACGTACGTCTTCGCGACGAAGGTTCCGCTGGACGCGTCCAAGCAGGTGGCATCGATCACCCTGCCGGTGACGGGCTCCACGGGCACCGACCACCTGTTCGCCTACGGCTTCGGACAGTAGGGGCCGCCGGCACCGGTCGACGCGTGAGCGGTGCACGTCCGCCGAGAGGCGGGCGTGCACCGCGCCCGGTCCTCCTGTCACGAGAGGGCGGATCACCATGCAGTGACAGGTTCTGGTCAAAGATCCGCCAAGCCGTCGTGCGCGCCCCCACTTCCATGATCGGGTCTCAGCCGACGGCTTTTCGATGTCCGTTTGGGAGGACCTGGTGCCAGCACCAACCCGTAGAAGACGATGGCTCACGATCTGCGCCATCACTGCATCCGCCGGCCTCGTCGCGATACCCGCGGGCGCCGCGCCAGGCGGAAACGGCAACCCCTTCGGGGTCCGTGCGCTCGACCGGCTCGCCGCGCAACGCGCGCACGCGGTGGGGACGATGAGTCCGAAGGCGAAGGCCGAGGACGGGGACGGCGGCAACGAGGCGGACGAGATCGCCGAGGGCGCCGACCAGTACGCCGAGGCCCGCACCTCGCCGGGCATCGTCGCCCCCGGCGCGTACGGTGCCGCATGGACCAGCCTCACCAAGCTGCCGAGCACCGGCGGCAGTTGGCGCGACATCACCGGCCTGCCATACAACTCAGACGACTCCCGCTACCGGGACATCGACTCCAACTCCAGCGGCGGCTCGGGCAATGTCACCGGCCGTATGGCGGCGATGGCCGCCGACGACGACGGATACGTGTACGCGGGCAGCGCCGGCGGTGGCGTATGGCGCTCCAAGCGGGGCGGCGGGAACTGGAAGCCCATCAGTGACAAGCTTCCCTCCCAGTCGACCGGCGCGCTCGCCCTGGACGGCGCCGGGCGGCTGTGGCTGGGTACGGGCGAGGCGAACACCAACGCCGACGCCTACCTCGGCAGCGGTGTCTACGCCCTCTCCCACCCGCACCACGGCACCTTCTCCGTCCGCGGCCGGGTCGGCGGCGACGAACTGGAGTCGACGACCATCCGCCAACTCCGGTTCGGCGGCGGCAAGGTGTGGGCCGCGACCAGCGAGGGCGTGTGGAGCCACTCCACGAAGAAGCTGACCGGCGCCTGGAAGCTTGAGTTCGCTCCCAACCCCGACTACCTGCCGGGCGGTTCGAAGGCGGACGACGACTCGGCCGCGTACAAGAACATCACCAACGACATCGCCATCGATCCCAAGGACCCCTCGAAGGTGATCCTCGCGGTCGGCTGGCGCAGCGGCGACGACTACAACGGCTTCTACACCCGGGACGCCAAGGGCACCTGGACGCGGATCACCAGCGGCTTCGGCGACCTGCCGACCGACGCGGACAACGTCGGCACGGTCACCTTCGCCCACGCCTCCGACGGCTCCCGCTACTACGCCATCGACCAGTCGCCCGAGCAGATGGCGTCCAACCCGGACAGCGGCCTTGAGGGCATCTACAGCGCCGCCTCGCCGTTCGGACCCTGGACGAAGGTCGCCGACTACAAGCAACTGGCCGCCGACGGCTCGGCGTTGACCTCCAGCGGCTACATGCCGGGCGTGCAGGCCTGGTACAACCAGTTCCTGACCGTGGACCCGGCGAACCCCAAGCACGTGTACGCGGGCCTGGAGGAGGTCTACGAGTCCAAGGACGGCGGCGCCACCTGGTCGACCGTCGGACCGTACTGGAACTTCGGCTTCTCCTGCTGGAAAATCGACCCGGCCGAACAGACCGGTGACTGCAACCAGACCACCCACTCCGACCAGCACGGCGTCGCCATCGGCCGCTACCACGGCAAGAGCTTCGTGTACGTCGGCAACGACGGCGGCGCCTACCGCCGCCCCGTCGACGGCTCCCAGGACGCCTCCGGCCACGCCACCGACTGGACCTCCCTCAACGACGGCACCATCGACGCCCTGCAGTACTACTCGGTCGGCGTCGGCAAGGACCTCGAACACGGCGGCGTCTCCGTCACCGGCGGCCTGCAGGACAACGGCCAGTCCGTCCTGCGGAGCAACGACACGGTGATGGGCTCCAACTTCGGCGGCGACGGCGGCGACACGCTCACCGACCCTGCCAACGGCTGCAACATGGCAGAGGAGTACGTCTACCTCGCCGTCCAGATCACCCAGAACTGCGCAGTCAATGACGGCAGTTGGACCACCGACCCCGCCAAGGCGACCTCGTACAACGTCGCCCCCGCCGACAACGCCACCAGCGAGGCCCGCTTCATCGCCCCGCTCGCGGCGGACATGAAGGACAGCGACACCTGGGTCGCGGGCGGCCGGCACATCTGGGTGCAGACCCACGGCTACGCCATCCGCAGCGGCTCCGAGTGGAAGAGCGTCCACGACTTCGGCGCCGGGCGCACCGCCACCGCCGTCGCCGCCTCGGGCGGCAAGGTGTACGCGGCCTGGTGCGGCCCCTGCAACAACCAGGGCTTCGCCCGCGGCATCTCCGTCGGCAACGCGGACGGCACCGGCTGGCACGACATCACCCTGCCGGCCGAGGGGACCGTACCCAACCGCTACCTCAGCGGCTTCGCCGTCGACCCGAAGAACGCCGACCACGTCTTCCTCGCCGTCAACGGCTTCTCCCGGCACTGGACCGAGGGCCCCGGCGCCGGCGTCGGCCACGTCTTCGAGTCCACCGACGGCGGCAGCACCTGGAAGGATGTCTCGGCCGACCTCCCCGACGTGCCGACAAACTCGGCGGTCGTCCTGCCGAACGGCGGCCTCGCCGTCGCCACCGACCTCGGCGTCGTCTACCGCGCGCCGGGCCACACCCGGTGGCAGCGCGTGGGCTCGCTCCCGGCCGTCGCCGTGCTCCAGCTGAAGCTGAGCCCTGACGGCCGCACTCTGTACGCGGCCTCCCACGGTCGCGGCATCCGCACCATCAAGGTGCGCGACTGCGACTGACCTCGCGGGCGTCATGGGGGAGCGGTGACCCGTCTTCGGGTCACCGCTCCTCGGCGTACGGGGCCGCCGTCGTCAGGTGTGGCCCTCTGCGGCGACCGCGGCCGCGGCGGCGTGGGCCCGGTCCGGGGCGAGGTAGGAACCACCGGGGGACAGGGGCCGCAGTCCGGGGTCGAGGCGGTAGACGAGCGGTTCCGCGGTGGGAATGTTGAGTGCGCGGACGGCCGGTTCGCCGAGCCGGTCCAGCAGAGTGACGAGGGCGCGCAGGGAATTGCCGTGAGCGGCGACCAGAAGCGTGGCACCGTGGGCGAGCCCGGGCGCGAGGACGTCGCTCCAGTACGGCTTCACCCGGGCGAGGAGGTCGGCGAAGCTCTCGACGGGCGGGATGGCCTCGCCCGGCAGGGCGGCATAGCGCGGATCGGCCCGCAGCAGGGCCAGCCGGTCCTCGGACAGCGGCGGCGGAACGGCGTGCAGGGAGCGGCGCCAGCGCTCGTAGCGCTCGGCGCCGGCGTCCTGCCGCATCCGCCGCTTGCTCTGTCCGGTCAGGGCGCCGTACTGACGTTCGTTGAGCCGCCAGGTGCGCCGCACCGGTATCCAGGCGCGGTCGAGGCGGTCGGTGACGATCTGCGCGGTGCGGATGGAGCGGTGCAGGAGCGATGTGTGCACCATGTCCGGCAGGAGGCCGGCCTCGGCGATCAACCGGGCCGCGTCGGCGGCCTGTTCCGCGCCGTGCGGGCTGAGCCGGTAGTCCGCCCAACCGCCGAAGACACCGGCGGCGTTGGCCTCGCTCTGTCCGTGCCGCAGCAGGATCAGGGTGCCGGGAGACGGCGGGCCGGAGGGGCGGCTCACGTGCGCTCGGCCGGTGGTTGCGCGGCGCGTTCGCGGGAGGCGTCGATCTCCGCGTACGCCTGCTCGCGGCCCTCCCAGTGGGATCCCTCGACGTCCTTGCCGGGTTCGAGGTCCTTGTAGACCTCGAAGAAGTGGGTGATCTCCCGCCGGTCGAACTCGGGGATGTCGGTGATGTCCTGCACGTCGGCGTAGCGGGGGTCGTGGGCGGGGACGCACAACACCTTCTCGTCCGGCCCGTGTTCGTCCTTCATCACGAACATGCCCACGGCCCGGCACTCGATGGTGCAGCCCGGGAAGGTGGGGTCGCCGGTCAGCACGAGGGCGTCGAGCGGCTCGCCGTCGCCGCCGAGGGTGCCGTCGATGTAGCCGTAGTCGGCCGGGTACTGCGTGGACGTGAACAGCATGCGGTCCAGGCGGATGCGGTGCAGGGTGTGGTCCATCTCGTACTTGTTGCGCGAACCCTGCGGGATCTCCACGGTCACATCGAACTCCACGTCGGTCTCCTCGTCTTGTCGGTGCCGCCGCCCATCCTCCTCTTCGGTTACCCGCATGTCCGCTCCCGTGAGCGACGCCGGCGTTCTTCGACGGCTGGGTGTATTGATCACGAGCGTTGTTAACGCGGGCCGGTGGACCCCTGGACCGCGGCCGATCGTGGTGAGCCCTTGAACACCTGCGCGAAGTGCCAGGCGCGATGCCAGTCGGCGACCGAGGGCGCACCCGGCTGCGGGCCGAGGAGTGGACGGCCCGCGAGAGCGGTGACGTGGGCGTGGGCGGCGGGACTGTGGCCGACGAAGCGCTGAGAGACGAGGATGCGGTGGCCGTCGCCCACGCCGAGGACACCCTTGTCGAAGAGCTTGTGGTGCAGCGAGCACAGGCACACTCCGTTGTCCACGTCGTCCGGGCCGTCGAACGCCCACCAGCGCACGTGCGCGGCCTCCAGCCCGACGGGTACGGTGCCGATGCGGCCGTCGTATCCGCAGAACGCGCACCGGTACTCGTACGCGGTCAGCACCCGCTCGCGCATGCGCCGGTCCCGCTGTCCGCGCACGGTCGACGCCCGCGCCGTCTCCGTCAACTCCGGTTCCAGGCCGACCGCTTCGCACAGATCATCGTGCAGGGAGGGAGGGAAGTGCAGGTCGAGCAGCAGCCGCGCCATCCTGCCCAGCAACGATGGGTCGCGCCGCAGATCCGCTCTGAGGTCCGGCGCCAGCCGTCCGGCGGCACCGGTCTCCCGGAGGTCCCGCACACCGCTTCCGGGGCTGCCGGGCCCGCGGTCGGTCCGCACCTCCCACACACCGTCGCTGACCAGATGGTGGAAGGGGTAGGCGGGCGAGGTCCTGTGAGGAGGGCCGAACTCGGTCAGCAGCCGCTGCAGGTCCTCCTCCACCGCGGTGTAGGCCAGTGCGCCGTCGGCGTCGTGCTGGAAACGCCCGAGGGCATACAGCAGAAGGAGGGGTTTGTGCGGGGCGCGGGTGCCGCTTCTGGTCCATTGCCTGAGCTTGGCGGTGCGCTCGAGCCAGTCCATGACGGATGATCGTAGTGAGGTTCGTGTTCCATGGCCGAGCTGTGAGGGAGACTGACTGAATGGCCGTTGTCGTCTGGGTCGTCGAGGGCACCTGGCCCGCGTGTGTGGACGCCGCGCGTCGGCACGCCGCGGCGGACGCCGACGTCGTACTGCTGCACGTCACCCCGTCCGACCTGCCGGAGGTGGCGCACGGCGCCTTCGCCGGGCTGCTCGGCCGAGGCCACCGCGAACGTGATCCGGGCACCCGCGTCGAACACCTCGCCGCCGCCTCCGCCGAGGAGCTCCTGCGGGCCGCCGCCGAGCGCCTCGACCGGCCCTGCACCCCCACCGAGCGGACCGGACGCGTCGAACGCGAGGTCGTCGCCGCGGCCGAGGACGCGGACCTGCTGATCCTCGCCCGCGACGGCGACCGCAGCCACCTGGGTCCGCACAGCCTCGGCCCGGCCAGCCGCTTCGTCGTCGACCACGCGCCCTGCCCCGTCCTCCTGGTCTGGCCCGAACCCGCACCCGGCCTGGCCACCATCCCGCCCCCGCCGCCGCATCCCCCACACCACCGGTAGCCCCTGGACGCCGCGAATCGTTTCCCCTGCACGGGCATCCGCGATGACAACGTTGTGCAGCCCCTTATCGACACCCTTGCCCAGGACGTACTCTCACGCCACTCGTGTAGTTCCAACGACCCAGGAACGAGGCAGCGTTGCAGGGAAGGGGAGTTGACATGACAGCCGTATCCACGAGGCGACGGCTCAGATCCGTACGGCGGCGGCTCGGCGGGGCCGCGGCCCTGGCGGTCGCCGCCGCAACGGCGTTGACGGGGGCGGGACCCGCGTCGGCAGGCGGCTCGCACACCGCCCGCATTCCCACGGTCACGTCGGGGGACGCGCGGTTCGAGATCCTCTCGCCGACGCTGATCCGTACCGAGTACGCCGGGGACGGCAAGTTCACCGATGCCCGGACGTTCAACGCCATCGGCCGCGACGGCTTCACCCCGGCCGCTTACACGGCCACGACGTCCGGCGGCTGGCTGACCATCAAGACGAGTGCGCTGACCCTGCGCTACCAGGTCGGCTCGGGACCGTTCGACGCCCGCAACCTCTCGCTCCGCCTCGCGGCGGGCGACGCGCCGGTGACCGCCGCCCCCTGGCAGCGGCTGACCTGCGCGGTCGGCGCGCTGTGCGAGGCGGAGAACCTGCAACTGAACGGTCTCTCCGTGGCCTCGGACCATGCCGGCCACACCGGCACCGGCTTCGCCGCGGGATTCGAGGGCACCGGCGGCTCGGCCTCCGCTGACATCGATGTCAAGACCTCCGGCGCCTACGATTTCGCCCTGCGCTACGCCAACTCCCGTGGCGGAGACGGCCAGACCCGCACCCGCACACTCACCCTCACGGTGGACGGCGGCGCCCCACAGACCGTCACCCTTCCGACCACGGCCGACTGGGACACCTGGAACCTGGCCACCGCGAGCCTCGACCTCGGCGCGGGCCACCACACGATCGCTCTGACCCGCACCGCCTCGGACAGCGGTGACGTCAACGTCGACAGCGTCGCGCTGGTCCGCCCCGGCGCCTCCTACCCGCCGGTCTCCAGCACGGCGATCACCGACTGCCCCGTGGACACGAGCTGCGAGGCGGAAGCCGGGCGGATCGGCGGCACCGCCGTCACCGCCACCGACCACACGGGATACGCCGGCAACGGGTTCGTCGCGGAGCTCAACAAGGGATCGAGCCTGACGACCCACCTGGTCGGCGTCCCGGCCGACGGCACCTACACCCTGCGCGTGCGCTACGCCAATGGCACCGGGAGCGACGGCCTCCACCAGACCCGTACCGCCTCCGTCACCTCCGGCGGTACCACCGCAGCCCTGTCCCTGCCCGCGACGGCCGACTGGGACGACTGGCAGACCGCCTCGGTCCCCATAGCCCTGAAGGCGGGCGAGGACGATGTCACGCTCGACTGTCCGGAAACCGCGAGCTGCCATGTCAACCTCGACACCCTCTCGGTGGCCGCACCGCGGCACTCCGCGCCGGCGCCCCACCTCGCGCTCGGCGGCTACCGTCGTGGGCTGGACGGCGTGAACGGCGACAACCGCACCCCGGTCACCACCCCCGGACTGCTTCACCGGGACGGCTGGTACCTCCTGGACGACACCCCGTCGGCGCTCTACGACACCGCGTCGAAGAAGGCCACCCCCCGGCCCTCGCACGGCGGCGCGCCCTACCAGGACGGTTACGTCTTCGCCTACGGACACGACTACAAGCAGGCACTCACCGACCTCGCCACCCTGACCGGACCGCCGCAGCTGCTGCCGCAATGGGCGTACGGCGTGTGGTACTCGGAGTACATCGACCGCACCGCGGCGGACTACGAGAACAAGATCCTCCCGGCGTTCCGGTCCGAACACGTGCCGCTGGACGTCCTGGTGACCGACACCGACTTCAAGGCCGTGAACGACTGGAGCGGTTGGGAGATGGACCGGGGCCGCTTCCCCGACCCGAAGGGCTTCTTCGACTGGTCCGCCGCGCAGGGCCTGCACAACACGCTCAACGTGCACCCCAGCATCCTGGCGTCCGACCCCCAGTTCGCCCAGGCGCAGGCAACGGCCAAGGGCAAGCTGACCAAGGGCGGTTGCGCCGCGGCCGCCTCCGTCGAGGACAACTGCTACACCTTCGACTTCGGCGACCCGGACCAGCTCAAGGCATACCTGGACCTGCACCGGACCATGGACGACCAGGGCAACGACTTCTGGTGGCTCGACTGGTGCTGCGACGCCTCCCAGTCGTCGCAGGAGGGCGTCACCCCGGACGCCTGGATCAACCAGCAGTACGCCGACCTCACCGGCGAGACGCTCGGCCGCGGCTTCGTCCTCTCCCGGGCGTACGGCTCGCTGCAGGCCGGCGGGTACAGCGGCCAGCAGGCGCTGCCGACCGGACCGTGGGCGGACAAGCGCACCACCGTCCACTTCACCGGCGACACCGCCTCCACCTGGGGCACGCTGAGATTCGAGGTCGGCTACACGCCGGGGGAGTCCGCCGCGACCGGGATGGCGGCCATCACGCACGACATCGGCGGGCACAACGACACCACGGGGCTGACCGGTTCGGAGACGTACACCGACGGCGGGCAGACCCGCACCACGCACAAGCTCCCCGACGACCTGTACGCGCGCTGGGTGCAGTTCGGCACCTTCCAGCCCATCGACCGGCTGCACAGCAACCACAGCGACCGGCTGCCCTGGCAGTACGGCACCCAGGCGCGCGACTCGGCCGACAGGTTCCTCAACCTCCGCGAGAACCTGGTGCCTTACACGTACGGCCTGGCCGAGGAGGCAAACCGGACCGGCGTGCCGATCGTCCGCCCCACCTACCTGGAGTATCCGGCCGAGGCGCGGGCCTACGAGACGGCCGGCCGCGAGTACTTCTACGGCGCCGACGTCCTGGTCGCCCCGGTGACGACACCGGGCACGACGGCGACCACCACGGTGTGGTTCCCGCCCGGCCGGTGGACCGACTACTTCACCGGCAAGACCTACCAGGGCGGCACCACCCAGGACATCACCACCGGCCTGGACACCATGCCGGTGTTCCTCAAGGCAGG
This sequence comes from Streptomyces sp. C1-1, assembly GCF_050214755.1. NCBI lineage: Bacteria > Bacillati > Actinomycetota > Actinomycetes > Kitasatosporales > Streptomycetaceae > Streptomyces > Streptomyces sp. C1-1. The sequence continues at coordinate 9,478,596 of NZ_CP189826.1, forward strand.
CGCCATCCTGCCGACCCGCACCCATGACGTCACCGACAACGACCGCAACCCGCTCACCGACGTCACCCTGACCGTGGCCCCCGGCGCGTCAGGCTCGTACCGTCTGTACGAGGACGACGGAACCACCCTGCGGAAGGGACACACCGCCACGACAACCGTCCGCTACGGCCACAAGGGCCGGCGCCAGACCGTGTCGATCTCCCCCACGACGGGCGTCTTCCACGGCCAGGCGAAGAGCCGCCAGTGGACCCTGTCCCTGCTCGGAACGGCCCACGCGCCCACCAAGGTCACCGCGACCGGTGTCCGCCTGACCCCGCGCGACTACCACTGGAACAGCTCCACCGGCACACTCACGATCACCCTCCCCGAGCGCTCCGTCCACAGCCCGATCACGGTCGCCTTCCAGTAGCCGACCGGGCGGTGACGACGAGATCGTCGCCGCCCTCGCCCGGCTCACAGAAGCCGGGCGAGGGCGGCCTCGGAGGGGCTTCCTGGGGCTGCCTGGTAGGCGATGACGACCTGCTGTTCGGCGCCGCCGACCGTGAGCGCCTGCCGTCGTAGAGCGAGCTCACCGACGACCGGGTGGACGAACCGCTTGAGTTCGTCGCGGGAGGGACGTGCGTCGTGCCGGGCCCACAGGCGGCGGAAGTCCTCGCTGTCCTCCAACTCGGCGATGAGTGACCGGGTCGCGGGGTCGTGCGGGTCGGCCTCGGCGCGCAGGGCCGCGGCGGTCTGCGCGGCGATGTCGGGCCAGTCCGGGAGGAGTTGGCGGATCAGCGGATCGAAGAACATGTCGAGGGCCAGGTTGTGCCCGGGCTCGTACATGGAGGCGAGGGCGCGGGCCATCTTGTTCGCGGCCAGTACGTCGAAGCGGCGGTTGCGTACGTAGGCGGGCGCGCCGGTCCAGGCATCCAGCAACCGGTGCACGTCAGCGGTGACCTCGGTCTCCGGGGGCCGTACCGGGCGCGGGTCGGCGAGCGCGAACAGGTGCGCGGTGGTGTCGGCGTCCAGGTCCAGCGCCCGCGCGAGCGCCCCCAGCACCTGGGGTGACGGGTGCCGGTCGACGCCCTGCTCCAGCCGGGTCAGGTACGGCTCACTGATCCCGGCCAGCCGCGCCAGCTCCTCCCGGCGCAGTCCCGGGACGCGGCGGCGGCCGCTGTCGGGCAGGTCGGAGCGGGAGTGCGGGACCCGTCCCCGCCGGGCCTTGAGGAACTCACCCAGGACGTTGTCGCTCGCCATGGTCTCGAAGGGTAACCCTCCGGGGGTGCTGGCTGCGGTCAGGCGGGCCTCGCAGGGTGGAGACATGACGAAGAAGACATGGTTCATCACCGGCGCGTCCCGTGGCCTCGGCCACATCTGGGCGCGGGCGGCCCTCGCCCGCGGCGACCGGGTCGCCGCCACGGCGCGCCGCCCCGAGTCGCTGCGGCCCCTCGTCGACGCCTATGGCGACGACGTCCTTCCCCTGCCCCTCGACGTCACCGACCGCGGTGCCGCCACGGCCGCCGTGCAGCGAGCCGTCGATGCCTTCGGCCACCTCGACGTGGTCGTCAACAACGCCGGGTACGGCCTGTTCGGCATGGTCGAGGAGACCACCGAGGAGCAGGCTCGTGCCCAGCTCGACACCAACCTGTTCGGTCCGCTGTGGGTGACGCAGGCCGCCCTGCCCTTCCTGCGCGCCCGGCGAGGCGGTCACATCGTGCAGGTCTCCAGCCTCGGCGGGCTCGCCGCGTTCCCCGGCCTGGGGCTGTACAACGCCTCCAAATGGGCGCTGGAGGGGATGAGCGAAGCGCTCGCCCAGGAGGTCGGCCCGCTCGGCATCCGCGTCACCATCGTCGAACCCGGCCCCTACGGCACCGACTGGTCGGGAGCCTCCGCGGTGCACGCCCGGCCCATCGCCGCCTACGAGCCCGTCCGCGAGGCACGCCGGTCCGGCGCCACGGCTCGTGCGCCGCAGGATCCGCGGGCCACCGCCGATGTCATTCTCGAACTGGTCGACACCGACGAGCCGCCGCTGCGCCTGTTTCTCGGCACCTACCCCTATCCGGTCGTCGAGGCCGCCTACCGGCGGCGGCTGGAGACCTGGGACGCGTGGCGACCGCTGGCAGCGAGGGCATGACGGGGCGGGGCGACTCCTCGTACGACGGCGCGTCGTCGCCCGGCGACCTGGGGGTGAGAGCTCTGTACGGTCCCGTCAGACCTGGGTGCCCGTCGGTCCTGAGGGAGGCCGCGTGGGAACACCGGCCGTCACCGGGTCGTACCGGATGCGGTCCGCGGGGAGTCCCAGGTCGGCCAGGCGTCGTACGGCGGCGCCGACCAGCCCCGGCGGGCCGCTGACGTACGCCATGTGGCCGCTGAAGTCGCCGTACCCGGCCAGTGCCTCGGTGACCGGTGCCCGCTCGGGACCGCCGGGTCCCTCGTCGATGACGGGCACCACCCGCAGCCAGGCGCAGTGGCTCTCCAGCCGGGCCAGGGCCGGCGCGTCGTACAGATCGTCGGCTGTGCGGGCGCCGAGGAACAGGTGGGCGCGGCGGCCCGGTGGCCGCCGTACGGCCAGGTCCTCCAGCAGGGCCCTGGCGGTGGCCCATCCGGTGCCGCCGGCCACGACGAGCACGTCGCGCGCGAGGTCGTCGTCCAGCGTGGTCGTTCCCTGGGCGGGCCCCAGGCGCAGGGTGTCGCCGACGCCGGTGCGGGTCACCAGGGCGTCGCTCACCCCGTCGGGTCCGGTGCGCCGGACGTGGAACTCCAGTTCGCCGTCCGCGCCCGGTGCGCCGGCCGGCGAGTAGGGGCGCCAGGTGTGCGGCAGGAGGGGTGTCTGCAGGGTCGCGAACTGGCCGGGGCGGTACGGGTACGGCTCGGCGGTCCGGACGCGCAGGACGGCGAGGTCGGGACGGCGGCGCTGGTGGTCGACGACCGTGCCGTTCCAGTACGTCGGCTCGGCCAGCGCCTCGTTCGCGCCGTCCACCATGGCCGCGGCGGCGAACCGCACCATGCGCAGCCACGCCCGCTCCACGTCCACGCCGAGGCGGCCGTCCGCGGTCCGGTGCAGCGCCTCGACGAGGGCTTCCTCGAACAGCCCGTAGTGCACCGGCAGCACTCCGAGTTTGCGGTGGTCGCGGCCGAGCCGGGTGCAGAAGGCGGTGACGTCCTCGGGCCGGTGCAGATTCTCGATCAGGTACCAGAACGCCCGCTCCAGGTGGACCCGTTGGAACTCCATCGAGTCGGGGAACAGCTTCCGCAGGTAGGGGTGGCGCTCGAACATGGCCTGGTAGAGATGGTCGATGAGGTGGCCGAACGGAGTGACCGGCTCGAGGTTCCGCATGATCACCTCCTGGTCCGCGGCCCCGTCGTAGACCTCGGTCCTGCGGGAGTCGGTGAGGAACGCGGGCCCCGGGGGAGTGCCGCCGCCCTTTCCAGGGCGTGGTGCGGAAGTGAGCAGGCGGTCGCGCAGGCGCATTGCCTCCCGGCGAGCGAGCAGGGCGTGGTAGTTGTCGGTCATTCGCAGGCCCTTCTCATACAGGCGCCGCACGACCCGCCACCGGCGCAGCCGCCGGCCCCGGCCGCCCGCGCTCCCGACCGGGCCCTGCGGGTGTAGTACCAGGCCATGTTCGACGTCAGTCCGGCGAGCAGCAGCCAGACCACGCCCAGCCAGGACCCCCGGGCGAAGGACATCACCGCGGCGCCCGAGGCCAGGACGCAGACGATGGGAGCGAGAACGGCTGGGCGGACCATCGGCAGTGCTTCCTGTCGTTCCTGTCGGTTTCCGAAGGACGTGCGCCGCCGCCGGTACCGTCGGCACCGGCCTCACCGTCGCGGTGAGGCCGGAGCGCACGTGCGCATCACATCACCGAGGATCGCGCCCGGGGCACAGCCGATGGACCCCACGATGCGGACGAAGGGCCTCTTCCGGCGGCGGCCCTTCGCCTCTGTTCCCGACGCACGGTCTGTGCTTACGCCATGGCTTCCCGTGCTTACGACGTGGCTTCCGTGGCCTGCCGGGGCGCGTGGAAGCAGGCGATGACCGACTTGCCGTGACGGCAGGACCTGGCCTCCCACTCGTCGGCCAGGGCGTCCACGAGGAACATGCCGCGTCCGCCGACGCGCTCCGTGCTGGCGCCGCGGGGGACCGGAGGCTCGCTGGACGCGTCGTGAACGCTGATGTGCAGACACTGTTCGTCCCAGGTCATCACCAACTGGGCGTTGCTGTGCGCGTGGACGTGCGCGTTGGTGACCAGCTCGGAGACGGTGAGCAGTACGGCGTCCACCGTCTCGGGAGCGGTCGTGGTCCATCCCAGCGCCCTGAGATGGTCGCGCGCCCAGTCCCGGGCCGCTCTGACCTCACTGTGCAGCGGCAGCGAGCGGGCCCAGCCGACCGCTCGCAGCGACGAACCCTCCTGTGGCGCCTTCCGTGGTTTCCCGATGTGTGCTTCAGGCATGTCCCGTCCTGGGTGAGTGCGCGGGGCTGTGCGGTGGTCGGCGCTCGGCGGTCAACGGTGGCCACGCAGTTTGCCCAGCAGGCGCTGGGCCTGGGCTCGACGCCGCGGATCGGCCGCGGCCCGCCGCGCCTGCTCGGCCGCGCGCCGGCCCTGGGGACTCCTGGCGAACTGCTTGATGCGCTCCATCATGCCTGGCATGACGCTCCTTCCCTGCGGTGGTTTTGTCCTTCGCTGTCGGTTCGGTTACCCCCGACGGGTCGGCTCAGCCCTGCCTCTCCCGACGCAGGACGAGCGGCGGCCGGGTTGTCAGTGGGCTTTGGCACGATCTCCGCCATGACGATGATCGATGAGGCTTCCGTACGGGAGTTGGCGAGGGAACACGGCGTACCCGCGGCTGTGGCAGGGGAGTTGATACGACGCCTGCGCGCGTGTGTCTACCTGGCGCCGCTGGAGGACCTACCTCCCACCCTGCACGACAGGGCGCGACCGGCGGCACGGGTCGGCGGCCTTCCGCTGCTGCCGAAGGACATGGAATGGCCGGCGGGCAAGGAGCCGCTGGCGATGACCGTGGACTGAGGCTGGGTCAGGTGATCCCGGTGTGGCGCAGAAGCAGCAGCGCCACGTCCACCACCACCACGGCGACCGCCGCCGCGAACGCCACCCGCTCCCAGCGGTGTCCCAGCACCGTCCCCGCCACCGCGACCAGGCCGGCCACCGCGAGCGCCGCCAGTCCCCACCTGCCTGGGGGCCCGGCAGGACCCAGCACCAGAACCGCGGACGCGGCCACCAGCGGCACCGGTAGCAGCAGCCGGGTGCCGTGCGGGCCCAGCCGGTGCGGCCATCCCCGAACTCCCGTCGCCAAATCCCCGCGAATGTCCGGCAGTACGTCACCCAGATGGGCGCCGACCCCCAACAGCGCCCCGGCGGTGACAACCCACCAGGCCGGCCATGGCTGCCCCGGCAAGGCCAGCGCGACGAACGCCGGGAGGCCGGCGAAGCCCACCGCATAGGGTGCCCAGGACCATACTGTCGCCTTGAGCCGCAGGTCGTAGGCCCACGCCGCCGCTACACCGGTCAGGTGAACGGCACCCGCCCACAGGCCACAGGCGAGCGAGAGCGGCACGCACAGCGCCAGTGCGGCATAGGCGGCCACCCACACCTCCGTCACGCCGACGGTGCCGTCGACGACGGGTTTGCCCCGGCGCCCGGCCGCGATGTCCCGGCACGCGTCGAACGCGTCGTTGCACCAACCGACGGACAACTGCCCGGTCAGCACGGCCGCGGCAGTCAGGACGCAACGCGCGGCGCTCTGGCCGGCGGTGACGGCCAGCGCCGCCATCAGGGCGGTGACCGCCACGACAGGCCCGGGGTGGCACGCCCCGGCCAGACCAGCCACCCGGCCGGCCCAACTCGCCTCGGGGCCGCCGGTCGTCGACTGCTCGGAAGTGCCCACCCGGCCGATCGTAGGCGCCCGGGCCCCACCCGGCCGCCCCATGCTCCGGGGTGAGCGGCCGGACGGGCGATCCATGGTGTCGGAGTCCCGGTCTGGGGAACACGTGGAGAGCAATTCACCCGAGTGGGAACCGGACGGGAACCATATGACGCGGATCGCCGCCGTTCACGGTGCCCTCGCAGCGCACCGTCGCACCCAGTCCGAGATCACCGATATGGTCGCCCGCACCTGCCTGCCGGAGGGAACCGACCGCAGGGTTCTGGACCGGCTGCACCGCAGCGCCAAGGTCGGCGCGCGTCACATGACGCTGCCGCTCGAACGGTATGGGGAACTGGACGGATTCGGCGCCGCCAACGACGTCTTCATCGCCGCTGCCACCGACCTGGGTGCCAAGGCCGTCCAAGACGCACTGGACATGGCGGGTCTGTCCGCAGCCGACGTGGACCTGCTGATCTTCACCTCCGTCACCGGCATCGCCACCCCCTCGATCGACGCACGGCTGGTCGGCCGCCTCGGACTGCGGCCGGATGTCAAACGGCTGCCCCTGTTCGGCCTGGGCTGCGCCGGCGGCGCAGCCGGCCTGGCCCGTATGCACGACTACCTGCTGGGCCGGCCCGACCACGTGGCGGTACTGCTGTCCGTCGAGCTGTGCTCGCTCACCTTCCAGCGCGACGACGCCTCCATGGCCAACATGGTCGCCACCGGACTGTTCGGCGACGGCGCCGCCGCGGTCGTCGCCTGCGGCGCGAACCGCCCGGATCGCCCGGACGTGACCGCCGGCCCGACGATCGTGGACACCCGCAGCCACCTGTACCCGGACACCGGCCGCGTCATGGGCTGGGACATCAAGGACTCAGGCTTCCAGGTCGTCCTCGACCCACAGGTCCCCGACGTCGTACGCCGTTACCTCGCCGATGACGTCGAGGGGTTCCTCGGCGACCACGGGATCAAGCCGAAGGACGTGACCGCCTGGGTGTGCCACCCCGGCGGCCCCAAGGTCCTTCAGGCCGTCACCGACGCCCTCGACCTGCCCGACGACGCACTCGATGTGACCTGGCGTCACCTGGCCGATGTCGGCAACCTGTCCTCGTCATCGGTGCTCCACGTACTGCGCGACACCCTGGCCCAACGCCGCCCACCGCCGGGCACACCGGGTGTACTGCTGGCCATGGGGCCCGGCTTCGCCTGCGAACTCGTCCTGCTGCACTGGTAGTTCGAACCGACGAAGAATCACGAAGGACACAGGACACATGATCTGGTACGGACTGCTGGTGGCCGCCGTCGCCGCCGAGCGCGTCGCCGAACTCGTCGTGGCCCGCCGCAACGAACGGTGGAGCACCGCCCGCGGCGCGACCGTGACCGGGCAGGGCCACTACCCGGCCATGGTCGCTCTCCACACCGGTCTGCTGGCCGCCTGCCCGGCCGAGGTCTGGCTGGCCGACCGGCCCTTCGTACCCGCCCTGGCCTGGCCGATGCTGGCCGTGCTCGCGGGCGCCCAGGCGCTGCGGTGGTGGTGCATCCACACCCTGGGACCCCGGTGGAACACCCGGGTGATCGTCGTACCCGGCCTGCCGCTGGTGACCGGCGGTCCCTACCGGTGGCGGTGGCTGCGGCACCCGAACTACGTGGCCGTCGTCGCCGAGGGCCTGGCCCTGCCCCTGGTGCACACCGCCTGGATCACCGCGACCGTGTTCACGGTGCTCAACGCCGTTCTGCTCACCGTGCGCATTCGCTGCGAGAACCGGGCGCTGGCCGCCGCGACCGCGCCGACCACGACCGCTCCGGCGTGATCGACGTACTGGTGGCCGGCGGTGGACCGGCCGGTCTGGCCGCCGCGATCCACGCCGCGCTCGCCGGCCTGGAGGCCGTCGTCGTCGAACCCCGGACCTCGCCCGTGGACAAAGCCTGCGGAGAAGGCGTCATGCCTGGCGGAGTCGCCGCGCTGAGAGCACTGGGCGTCGAGGCCAGTGGCCGCGAACTGCGCGGCATCCGCTACGTCGACGGTGCCGTCCGCGCCGAAGCGTCCTTCCGCGGCCACAGCGGGCTGGGGATCCGTCGTACGACGCTGCACGCCGCACTGCACCAGCGCGCTCTCGGCCTCGGCGTGCGGATTCTGCCGGGCAAGGTCGGCGAGGTGCGACAGAACGCGGACACGGTCACCGCCGCCGGAACCACAGCGCGTTGGCTGATCGCCGCCGACGGCCTGCACTCCCCGGTGCGCCGCAGCCTGGGGCTGGAACTGCCGGGCCGCCCCCACGGCCGCTATGGGCTGCGCAGGCACTACCGTGTCGAACCGTGGACGGACTTCGTGGAGGTCCACTGGTCCCGGCACGGCGAAGCCTATGTGACACCGGTCGGCGACGACCTGGTGGGCGTCGCGGTCCTCAGCCGCAACCGTCGGGGCTACGACGAGCACCTGGCCGACTTCCCCGCCCTCACCGCCTCGCTGCGCGGCCCAGCCACGACGGAGGTGCGCGGCGCCGGACCACTGCGACAGCGGGTGCGGCACAGAGTCGCCGGCCGTGTCCTGCTCGTCGGCGACGCCGCCGGCTACCTGGACGCCCTCACCGGCGAGGGCATCGCCCTCGCACTGGCGACGGCCGGGGCCGCCGTCCGCTGCCTTGCCGCCGGACGAGCGGACGCGTACGAGCACACCTGGGCCCGGCTGACCCGCCGCCACCGACTGCTGACCGAAGCCCTGCTGGCCGCGAGCCGCCGTCCCGGCACCGCCCGCCTCATCGTCCCCGCAGCATCCTGGATGCCTCCGGTGTTCTCAGCAGCGGTCCACGCACTGCAGTAACGCTGGGCCGGCCCTGGAGACCGCCTGTGTCCCGTGGCCGAGCACAGAGATCGTTTGGCCCTGTGGCCCGGAGGCCCGCTGCAGCCGGAAACTCACCTCGGTCAGGACGCACCAGCCCCGCCCTACTCAGCCTTCACCCACGGGGGACTGCTGGCGTCAGTGATCAGCCCCCTGCGCAGTGACATCAATCGCTATCGACATTGATCATGCAAAGGCGCGACAGATGATTCCCGATCTCACCTCGAAAAGGCATCCGCGGAAGGCGACACAGCCGCACCGGCAACGACGGCCGAGTCCGCCCCGACATCCTCCTGTCGCAGCCCTTGTGAAGATCCGGACCTGACTCCGACACCAGCAGCGGCCTTTCCGACATGGGTCCAAGTAGCGCGCGGGGCACCGGGTGTGAGCGTGCCGTTACCTTCGGCATTGTCCACATCCTGAGATGGGGCGGCTTCGGGCCGTCTGCCGCGCTGGGGCAGGACTAGCATGACGAACAAGCGTCCCAGACCCCGGTGGCTTGTCGTTTCGCGACACCGATGGCTGCGTGGAGCGGACCTCTCGTCCGTCACCCAACGCATCCCCTAGAGAACCGGGCGGGCCCTATGACCTATTGCGCAGGCCCTCGGACCGGCCGTCGTTCCGCCTCCGCCGCACGTATGCCCCTGCCAGCAGCGCGCCAAGAGGAGCCGGACCCCCGGCGTTCCCGTGTCGCTGCCGGATGGTCTTCTGAACCGAGGCGTCATGCCCCTCCCACGGCTCACCATCTATCGTCATGACCGACGGAAACGGGCGCTGATCACTCTGGCTGGTGAGATCGACCTGGAATCGGCACCGCTGGTGCGCGCAGCGCTGACGCGATGTCTGAGCGACAGCATCCGCATCGTCGATGTCGACCTCACCCCTGTGACCTTCTGCGACTGCAGTGGCCTCAACGCCTTCCTCTACGCCGCGCAGCGGACCAAGGAGGCCGGCGGGATCCTACGTCTGCACAACCCGCCACAGTCACTGGGGCGAATCCTCGACCTCACCGGCTGCGGGGTCCTGCTTCTCGGCCTTCCGCTCGGCCATCTGCCACCCCCTCTCGGGGACATCCCCGACCCGGTTGCTCCAGCCCTGGCGGACCGGAGTGTCCCGCTGGTGGCCGTCCTCTCCGGCGAAGTGCGGTGAAGGCCCGGCCCAGGCAGGGGCAGCCGCACGAGCCGCATGCAGGCGAGTCGTCCACCGTGGACGCGGTGCGGTTGCGCCGCGTGAGCCGTGAACGAACCACGGCGCGGCTGGAGGGCCTGGCCCACGATGCCTGGGCGCGGTGGCCCGGATGAGGGCCGACAGCCGCTCGGCCCGCATCCAGGTGCTCGTCGCCGAGCAGGCGGCCCGACGCGGCGCCCCGGTCGGTGTGGTGGACGTGTGCACCGCCGCCGTGGCCGCATTGCCGGTCGGCGGAGCCGGGGTATCGGCGATGTCCAAGACCACCGCAAGCCATCCGCTGTGCAGCACCGACGACATCAGCGAGCAGTTGGAGGAGCTTCAGCTCACCCTGGGCGAGGGACCCTGCGTGGACGCCTTCACCCACGGCTCGGCCGTCCTGGCCCCCGATCTGCTGACCGGCGGGCTGCAGGACCGCTGGCCCGTGTTCGCCGACGCGGCCTTGGATGCCGGGGCACGCGCCGTCTTCGCACTCCCCCTGCAGATCGGGGCGATCAGCCCGGGAGTCCTCGACCTGTACGCCGACGTGCCGACCGTGCTGGACGCGGAGGAGCTGGCCGACGCGCTGGCGTTCGCCGATCTCGCGACGCTGCTCCTGCTCGACGCGCGGATCGAGGAGACGGGCGCGCAGGCCGGCGCACCGTCACCGGACCACGGCATCGAGGACCTGGGCGGATACCGGGCAGAGATCGACCAGGCCACCGGCATCCTCACCGTCCAGCTCGGCGTCGGCATCGACGAAGCCTTCGTCCGGCTCCGCGCCTACGCCTATACGCAAGGGCGCCGGCTCGCCGACGTGGCCGCCGACGTGGTGGCCCACCGGCTCCGCTTCTCCCCGGACACGGAACCGAAACGGACCGACCACGGCAACTGACCCATCGGCTCGGGCCGACGCACGTGCGCGCTTCCCTCCCGCTCCCGGCGGGACTAGTCTCAATCGAGGGTGTCACGATGAATCAGCAGCTCCTGGCCAAGACCTTCGTCGAGCTGGCGGACAACCTGGTCGCCGACTTCGACCTCATCGATTTCCTGCGCCTGCTCACCGACCGCTGCGTCGGCATGCTCGATGCGAGCGCCGCCGGGGTGCTGCTCGCCGACCGGGACGGCAAACTGCGCGTGATGGCCGCCTCCGACGAACAGGTGCGCCTGCTGGAGCTCTTCCAGCTCCAGAACGACGAGGGCCCCTGCCTGGAGTGCTTCAGCACCGGCGCACCGGTGATCGTCCCCGACCTGACCCGGGAGGTCGACCGCTGGCCGCGCTTCGTCACGGCGGCCCACCGCAGCGGGTTCGGCGCCGTCCAGGCCCTGCCCATGCGTCTGCGGGACGAGACCGTCGGCGCCCTGAACCTCTTCCGCGCCGCCCCCGGCCCCTTCGACCCGCCCGCCACACTCATCGCCCAGGCCCTGGCCGACGTCGCCACCATCAGCCTCCTACAGCAACGGTCCGCCCAGCGCAGCACCGTGCTCAACGAACAGCTGCAGACCGCGCTGAACAGCCGCGTACTGATCGAACAGGCCAAGGGCAAACTCGCCGAACGCCAGGGCGTCGACATGGAACGGGCGTTCACCACCCTGCGCGGCTACGCCCGCGCCCACAACCGGCGACTGTCCGATGTGGCCCGCGCCTTCATCGACGACTCCGAACCCCTCCCCGGGCTGGTGGCCTGACCACCCTGGCGCGGCTGTCGCCTCCGCAGACGCTGCCGAAGCGGCTCTGGCAGTGGTTCGGGGCAGCGTTCACAGCCCGGCGCCAGCGAGCCGAGGCGAGGACACCGCAGTGGATCAGCCTGATCGCGACGGCGACCAGGAGCCACGGTCCCGCCGGTGTCTGCGCGAAGCTCCGGAGCGTCGCGTCCGCGCCCTTGGGCTCGTCCGGATCGAAGCGGACGGCTGCCACCAGGACGAAGACCCCGGGCGCGGCGAACACCACGCCACGCGCCACGCCTCCACCCACGCCCAGAGCAGTGATGGCCTGCTTCGTACGACGGCTCATGGCGGCGGTGTCCAGCTGCCGCAGGAAGCGCCGCATGGCCGCCCGGACGGCGAGTATCGCGCCGATACCGATCAAGAGACAGCCCGCGGCTCCCACCTATACGTGGCCGTACGACAGTTTGAGCGCCGCTGCCGTCCAGTCCTGCGACTGCTCGTTGCCGCTGGAGCCCTGGCCGCCACCGGCCGCATACACCGCTGTGGCCCAGCAAACGGCAGCGTGGAAGACCGCCCGCCCGCCGTCGAGGAGTCGCGAAACCGCCTTCCGCCGGGGCACCGTGGTGAGCACTGCGCGGGCTCCCCGTCAAAGCGCCATGGCCGCGAAACCGACCACCAGCGTGGAACGGGCCGCGGACTTCGCACCCCGGCCACAACCTTGTGTGGTGGACGACGTCACGATGTCCTCGCCACCGGCCTTTGTCGCCGGACTGCTTCAGGTTTCCGGAGACCTGGTCGGTCCTGCCGTGCCGCTGCAGTCGCCTGTTGCGGTTGGCTCGGCCGATGCGGTCGGTGACGTGGCCCTTCAACGCCTGTGCCTTGTGCCTGATGGTCCGTCCGACGCGCATGGCCGCCTCCTGCCCGTCTGGTGAGCGGGTTCCCGCGTGTGATCGCCGTACAGGCCGCTTGTGTTCCCGTGGGCAGGATCGAGCTGCGGAGCGGACTACCTGCGGCTGTACCGGCGGCGGCCACCACTGCGCCCCCGCATGGCGAAGCCGACGATCCAGACGATCAGCAGGGCGGCGGCGACCCACCACAGGTGGCCTCCAGATCGCGGGGATTTTCTGACATTCGCGGGGTCCAGGCGAAGCGGGAAGGTGGAATGCTGCGCGCCGAATGATCCGGAGTGGCATGGCCCTACGCCGTGTTGCCAATCAACGCCCGGCATCCTCCCTTGTCAATGCGGTGTCGACACTGAGGAGTTGTGGGACCTGGGCAGGGGCCGCCGGGGTGAACGGAGCCTCGGCGGGTGGTTCGGCCGGCTCGGTCGGCGACGTCGGCAGGATGTGGTCCTCCCACCAGGACAGGGCCATCACGACGGCGAGCAGGACAAAGGGGGTTGAAGCCGGAACGATCAGCGCGTACATGCGTGCCGCCTGGTTTGGGATGCGTGCGACGCAGCGGGCAGCAGATCGTTGCCCGCTTGAGGCACATCGGGCGCGCCGGGATCGCGTGACGCAGAAATGTGCGGGGAACGGACTCGCTCGTGACGCGGCGGGTCCCGGCACCGATGCGCGGGGTGCGCCCCCGGAAGGAGCGCGAGAGGTGATCGACGCTGCCGGGGGCAGGGGCGGCATGTCGCACGCTACCCCTCGTAGTCGTTCCCCGACAGGTGTCAAGCAGCCATCCACGCCGGGCAGACGCCCTGACGTCGCACACTCTGTGGTGTGAGGCCTCAGTCCCCGGTATCGGTGCCGTGCCCAACTCCCGGGGAGGCCCGCCATGTTCGCTCTGCTCCTCATCCTCATCGCCGCCCCGGTCGCTTTCGGCTTCCTTCACCGAGTGGTCCCCTGCGCCCACTGCGGCGGCATCGTCAAACCCGACGTCGTGTTCTTCGGCGAGGCCGTGTCGCCACGACGGGTCGAACACTGCCGCGAGCTGGTCCGCGCGGCGGACTCCGTGCTCGTCCTGGGCTCCTCGCTCACGGTGATGTCCGGACTGCGATTCGTCCGTGGCCGCGCAGTCCGGGAAGCGGGTGCTGATCATCAACCGGGACGCGACCCGCGGCGACCGGCACGCCGTCGCACGAGTCGACCTTCCGCTGGGCGCGGCGCTCACCACGCCGGCCGACGAGCTGGGCATCTGCCTCGACGACGAGACGAAACCCGTGGCCTGAGCCGGGGCACTACCGTTTCAGTGCCGCCGGCCAAGGATGTCCGGGACGCATGCGCGACAGCCACTTGCTCAGCGCGTCGCGACGCGCCTGGCTCAGCAGTGGCAGAACCCCGTCGAAGTCCGCGTGATCCTTGGGCCGTGTGTCCTTGGCCTTGAACAGCAGCACCAGCTCGGGCACCAGGTAGGGGATGCCTTCTGCGGTCCGCTCGATGATGACGTCGTAGGGCAGTCTCAGGCTCTCGTCGCGGCGGCAGATCCACGTGTCGCCCTCGTGCGGCTCGCGGAAGACGTCGAAGAGGAACCGACCGCTCGCCCGGTCCCGCAGCCAGGTCTGGTGGGTGGCGGCGAGCGCCTCGGCTCCCGCCTCCGCCCAGATCCGTCCCCGGCCCACCGCGTCGAACGCGTACTCGGAGAAACGGTCGCGGACCTCGGCGAACCCTGCCGCGGGCACCGCGATCTCCAGATCGCCGTGGGGCCTCGACCGCTCACCTCGGAACAGGTCCAGCGCCCAACCAGCCACGACGCACCAGGGCGTGCCGACCCCGGCCAACCGCTCCGCGACCTGGTTCGGCGTCCACGCGTCGGCCCACCGGGCGTTCAGTTCGCCCGCGTCGACAATGGTGCCGCCCGGCGGCGGGGACTCGGTCATCGGGACAACGTACCGCCCGGAATCCGCCGAGGTGCGGCCGTGCGGACAGGGCAGCCGAGAAGGGTGCGGCGCCTCGTGGTTCCGTTGGAGGTGAGCGCAATACCGGCATATGACTCTGAAGTCGTGAAACTCGGCATGGTGGTGACCGGTACGGAGGGAAGCGGTGGACCTGGAGAGCGTCGCGGACGAGCTGTACGGGTTGCGGCCGCAGGACTTCACCGCCGCGCGGGACGCCCGTGCGGCCGAGGCCCGCCGCGCCGGCGACCGCGCGCTCGCCGGAAAGATCGGCAAGCTGCGTCGGCCCAGCCTGGCCGCCTGGGCGAGCAACCTCCTCGTCCGTGAGCGGCCCGAGGACATCGAACCGCTGCTGCGCGTCGGCGAAGGCCTGCGACAGGCTCACCGCGACCTGGACGGGGCGCAGCTGCGCGAGCTCAGCAGGCAGCAGCACCTTGTGATCAACGCGCTGTCGCGGCAGGCCCGCCAACTGACGGCCCAGGCCGGACACCCGGTCGGCGAGGACGTCCAACGGGAGGTCGAAGGCATCCTCCACGCCGTGCTCGCCGACCCCGATGCCGCGCGGGAGTGGGCTGCCGGACACCTGGTCAAGGCCTTCGACCAGACCGTCGGCTTCCCGGCCGCGGCGGACGTCGCCCGTCCACGGACCGCCCGGCCCGCCCGGGCTGCTCCCGCGCGCAAGGAGGCCCGGCCCTCCGAAAAACGCCGGCAGAAGGCCGACGAAGAGCGACGCCGACGGCTCGAGCAAGCCCGGCGGGACGCGGAGGAGGCCGAGCGCGTCCTCGACGCCCGGCGGGAGGAGGCCGCCGCCGCCGACCGGCAGGCCGACGACGCGCAGGCCGCGGTGCGGACGGTCGAGCAGCGCATCAGCGAACTGAGCGAGGAACTCGCGAACCTCGAAGAGCAGCGGCGCCAGGCCGAGACGACCGCAGGCAACGCCCGCGACCAGGCCGCCGACGCGGACCGGCGTCTGCGGGATGCGCGGCGCAAGGCCGAAACCGCCGTCGCCCAGGTCACCCGCCTCGACGCACGCGCCGACGCGCGGCGCACGACGAGCAGGAAGTGAGCGGAGGGGGAAGCACACGGTCCCCCCGTATGCCGGGTGGCTTTCACGCCGCGCGCGTCATGTCAGCCAAGGGCTGCTCCCACTGCGATCTCGCCCGAGCCCCGCTCGATCAGACGCGTCGGCACGGTGACGGTGCTGGTGGGTGACTCGTCGCCGTCGAGTCGGCGGAAGAGCATCTCCGCGGCCGTCCTGCCCAGTTGCTCGATGTCCTGGGCGATGACGGAGATGCCCGGACTGAGGATGTCGGCCAGCGGGAAGTCGTCGAAGCCGACGTGGGCGACGGTGTCCTGCAGGCCCAGGGCGCGCAGTGCGCGGACGGCGCCTATGGTGACGAAGTTCTGGCTGGTGAACAGCGCCGTGGGCGGGTCGGGGAGCGCCAGCAGTTCCTGGGCGGCGGTGATGGCGGCACTCTCGCTGGAGCCGACGTGCCGGACGATCTCGGCGTCGTACTCGATGTGCGCCAGTTGCAGCGCGTGCCGGTAGCCGTCGAAGCGCTGGGCGGCGGTCGAGATGGTCACCTCGTCGCCCAGGTAGGCGATGCGGCGGTGGCCGGACTTCAGCAGGTGCTCGATCGCGGTGACGGCACCCTGCCGGTTGTCGGAGACGACGGCGTCCGCGTCGAGCAGGCTGGGCTCGCGGTCGACGAAGACCACGCAGGTGCCCGAGCGCTGTTCGCTGATCAGGTAACTGTGGTCACGGCCGGCCGGGACGATGACGAGGCCGTCGACGCGGCGGTCGATGAGAGCCTGGGCCAGCTCCCGTTCCCGGGCCGGATCCTCGTCCAGGCTGCCCACCAGCACCAGGCTTCCCCGCCCGCGGGCCACGTTCTCGACGGTACGGGTCAGCGCGGCCGAGAAGGGGTTCGCGGCGTCCTCGACGAGCATCCCGACCGTGGCGGTACGCCCGTCCCCGCGGCGCAGGCTGCTGGCGGTCAGGTTGGGCCGGTAGCCCAGCTTGTCGGCCGCTTCGCGCACCCGGGCAGCGATGGCCGGATCGACGGTGGGGACCCCGTTGACCACACGCGAGACCGTCTTGATGGCCACGCCGGCCAGTGCCGCCACCTCACGCATGGTGGGGCGGCTGCGGGGTGCCCGTGGCGGCGGCTCGCCCTGAGTCATCGTTGTCTCCAACCGGTTGCGCGTTACCCACTCGTTGCGGACGCATGTCTACCAGTGCCTTGACGTACTCGTCCATACGGGCCCAGTATCCCGGTCAGTCAACGTTGTCTCAGCGTGGACCACGGGACGGCTCCGAAAGGGATCAAGCCATGAACATCTCCTCCAGCCAGGCGTCGAGCCGCCGCAGTCGGCGCACCCGGGCGGCAGCGATCGGGGTCACTGTGTGCCTCGGTGCCACCCTCGCGGCCTGCGGTTCCTCCGACTCCGGCTCCTCCTCGTCCGGTTCGGGCGGCGGCGGGAAGGTGGGTGTCTCGCTGATTCTGAAGACGCTCACCAACCCGTACTTCGTGAGCATGGAGAAGGACGCCAAGACCCAGGCCGCCAAGGACAACGTGAGCCTCACGGTGGCGGCCGGCAACTCCGACGGCGACACCCAGACGCAGATCACCGCCATCGACAACGCCATCTCGCGCGGTGACAAGGGCATCCTGATCACCACCAACGGCGACGCCGTCAACGCCGCGCTGAAGCGCGCCAAGCAGGCCGGCCTGTTCGTGATAGCCCTGGACACCGCGCCCAATCCGCCGAGCGTCGCGGACATCACCTACGCCACCGACAACGAGCAGGCCGGCAAGCTCGACGGCCAGTACGCGGCGGCGGCCCTGAACGGCAAGCCCGCGGTCATCGCGATGCTCGACCTGTTCAACAACCAGGTCGTCTCCGTCGACATCCAGCGCGACCACGGCTTCCTGGAGGGCATGGGCATCGACCCGGGCAGCAAGACGGAGAACGGCAAGGAGGCCAAGTCCGGCAAGTACACCGGCGGCAAGGGCGGCACGTACAAGATCGCCTGCCACCAGCCCACCCAGGGCGCCATCGACGGCGGACGCACCGCCATGGAGAACTGCCTCTCCTCCAACCCGGACATCAACGTCGTCTACGCGATCAACGAGCCCGCGGGCGAAGGCGCGTACAACGCCCTGAAGGCCGCGGGCAAGCAGAAGAACGTCGCGATCTACGCGATCGACGGCAGCTGCTCCGGCCTGAAGAACGTCACCAGCGGCGTGTTCGCCGCGGACGCCGTGCAGTACCCGGGCAAGATGGCCGCCCTCGGCGTCAGCTCCATCGCGAAGCTGGCCCGCGGCGGCAGCAAGCCCAGCGTCACCAACGGCAAGACGTTCTTCGACACCGGCACCGCGCTGGCCGCGGCCAAGTCCGTCGGCGGCCTCAAGGTCCAGTCCCCGTCGCAGGCCGCGTCCGCCTGCTGGGGCAGCTGACCCCTGCCGTGCCGGGCGCGCCGCCGGTCCCCGACCCCGGCGGCGCGCCCGCGCCACACGTGCCCATGAGTTCGTACGAAGGCCCGCACGCGGAAAGAATTCCGGAAGGACCCCCTGTGACCACCCACGTGGACAGTCAAGCCACACCGGCACCGGCGGAGGAGTTCCTCAACCGGCCCGCCACCCCGGCCCAGCGCATCCACTCGGTGCTGCACCGGCAGCCCGCCCTCAGCCCGGCGATCGTGCTGGTACTCGCCGCGATCGTCTTCTCCCTGGTCAACGAGCGCTTCTACGCGCTGCAGAACCTGTCGCTCGTCGCCCAGCAGGTGGCCGTCATCGGTTCGCTCGCCGTCGGCCAGACCGTCATCATCCTGACCGCCGGCATCGACCTGTCCATCGGCGCGGTCATGGTGCTCGCCTCGCTGCTGATGTCGAAGCTCGTCGCCGACAACCACCTTCCGGGCGTGGTGGCCCTGCTCGCCGGCGCGGCCGTCGCCGTCGCCGCCCAGGCCGTCAACGGACTGCTGGTCACCAAGATCAAGCTGCCGCCGTTCATCGTCACCCTCGGCACCCTGAGCGTCTTCACCGCCATCACGCTCATCTACGCCAAGGGCCAGACCGTCTCCCTGCAACCGGGCAACATCCTGATGTGGAGCGGCGAGACCATCTCCATAGGACAGCTGAACCTGACCTACGGCGTCCTGCTCATGATCGCCCTGTACGTGGTGATCGGCTACGCCCTGCGCTACACCGCCTGGGGCCGGCACCTGTACGCCGTCGGCGACGACCTCGAGGCCGCCCGCCTGGCCGGCATCTCCGTCAACCGGGTCCTGCTGAGCGCCTACGTGGTCGGCGGGTTCGCCATCGCCGTCGGTGCCTGGATCCTCGTCGGCCGGGTCGGCGGCGGTGACCCCAACAGCGGTCTCAACGCCAACCTGCAGTCCATCACCGCCGTCGTCATCGGCGGCACCAGCCTGTTCGGCGGACGCGGAGTGGTGGTCGGCTCGCTGATCGGCGCGCTCATCGTCCAGGTCTTCGTCAACGGCCTCGCGCTGGCCGGCATCGACCCCAACTACCAAGTCCTCGCAGTCGGCGTCCTGGTGATCGCGGCCGTCTCCGTCGACCAGTGGATCCGGAGTGTGAAGTCGTGACGACCACCACCGCCCCCGTGCTCGAGGCCAAGGGCCTGGTCAAGGTCTTCGGCAGGGTCGTCGGCCTCAACGACGTCGACCTGACCCTCTACCCCGGCGAGGTCCTCGCCGTCATCGGCGACAACGGCGCCGGCAAGTCGACCCTGATCAAGTGCCTGTCCGGAGCGCTCGTCCCGGACCGGGGCAGCATCCTCGTCGACGGCAAGGAGGTCGCGTTCAAGCGGCCCCAGGACGCCCGCGAGGCCGGCATCGAGACCGTGTACCAGACCCTGGCGGTCGCCCCGGCGCTGGACATCGCGAGCAACCTGTTCCTCGCCCGCGAGATCCGCCGCAAGGGTGTCCTCGGTTCGGTGTTCCGCATGCTCGACACCGGCGAGATGAAGAAGCAGGCGGCCGACCACATCAAACGGCTGGGCATCAGCACCCTGCAGAACATCAACCAGGCCGTCGAGACCCTCTCCGGAGGCCAGCGCCAGTCCGTGGCGGTCGCCCGGGCGGGTGCCTTCGGCGGCCGGGTCGTCATCCTCGACGAACCCACCGCGGCCCTCGGCGTGCGCGAGACGGGCCAGGTGCTCAAGCTCGTCCGCGACCTGCGCGACCAGGGCCTCGGCGTCATCCTGATCAGCCACAACATGCCCAACGTCTTCGACGTCGCCGACCGCATCCACATCCAGCGCCTCGGCGGGTGCGCGGGGGTCATCACTCCGCAGTCGCACTCGATGGAGGACGCGGTGGCCATCATGACCGGCGCGAAGAAGCTCGTTCCGGAAGCCGGCTGAGGCAGAGGAGCACGACCTCGTGAAGAAGACCCTGTACGCCGAGTTCACCGCCCGTGAGGGGGCGGAGGCCGACGTCGCCCTCCTGCTGCGGGACTACGCCGAGAAGGTGCGCGCGGAGGCAGGCAACCTCGCCTTCGACAGCTACACCAGAGCCGGCGACCCGCGCGCCTTCTGGATCTTCGAGGTGTACCGGGACGAGGACGCCTTCCAGGCGCACCTGAAGGCTCCCTACGGCGCCCCGTTCAACGCCGCCCTCGCCCCACTGATCGAGGAGGACGCCTCCGTGCTCACGTTCCTCGACCGGCTGGAGTGACGCGGCCCGCTTCCACCGCATTCGCCAGGGCCCTTCCGGTGCTCCTCCCCACCCACCGGACAGGGCCCTGGTCCATGTCCGGTGGGTGGCACGGATCCTCGCCCGTGCGAGATCCGAGGAATCGGCTTTCAGGGGATGTTCCATGGCGTTCGGCTCGACAACGGCAACGTCACCACCCAGGGCAGCAGCGTGACGCAGTGCCCGCCTCAGCCCGCCGACGCGATACGGCCGGCGTCCGTACTGCGCCCTGCCGCCAGCAGTGCCGCGCCGAGGTCCGCCACGGTATGGGGGTCCGAAAGCGAACGGCCGGTGAGTTCCTCGACGCGGCGCAGGCGGTAGCGGACGGTGTTGGGGTGGACGTAGAGGCGCTGTGCCGCCGTCGCAGCGGATCCGCCGGCCGCGAACCAGCTCTCGAGTGTCTCCATGAGACGTGTGCGTTCGAGGCCGGGGAGGTCCAGTACGGGTTTCAGGACCCTGTTCATCAGGTGAGCCGCCTCCGCGGGAGCCGCGGCGACGAGCATGGCGAGGGGATTGTCGTCGAAGCGGGCCACCCCCGGTCCGTCGCCCGGCAGGCCGGCCAGTGCCAGCCGGGCGAAGCGCAGGGCCTGGGGCGTCTCGCGCAGCGAGGTGAAGCCCGGACTGACCCCCACCCGGGCGCCGGCGCGGCGCAGGATGCGCAGACCGGTGACCTCCGCGTCCGGTGTGGTGAGGGCGATGACGCCGATCTGCTGGTCGGGCAGCAGCCGCCAGGCGGACGGCAGGTGAGCCTGACGCAGCGAGGTCTCCACGCCCGGCAGGGGTTCCTCGCCGGGGGAGTCGGCCGCCGCCGCGACGACGGCGTAGGGTCCCCGCTCCGGCAGGCCCAGTTCTCGGGCCGCGTCCCACAGCGTGATGCGGTCCCCGATCACGCCGGTGAACAGCGCCTCCACCAGCGCCGAACGGCGGGCGCCGCGCTGCACGGCCAGTTCGGCGGTGGTCTCCCGGTGCGAGGCCGCCACCGCCTGGGCGTAGAGGCCGAACAGCTGCCAGATCTGCGCCGAGCGGTCCACCAGCTGGGCGTCGGGGACCGCGGAGTGGGCGCGCGCCTCGGAGAGGATCTCCGACCACAGGAACTCGAAGCCGATCCGGTACGCGTGCAGGACGTCCGCCAGCGGCATGCCCTGTTCGGCACGGATCCGGCCCGTCTCCCGGGCGGGTTCGGCATCGGGCGCGCCAGTACGGCGCAACTGCCTGAGCACCAGATCGGCGTTGTCGGTGCAGGACCGGCACAGCGAGTCGAACGGGATGAGTGACTCGTTGCGGTAGGCGGGGACGTCCGACCGAATGCGGTCCGCGACCCGCTCGCCCAGCCCGGGAAGCTGGGCCTGGATCGCCGCGATCACCTCCGAGAGTTCCATCATCGCAGCTTAACGCCACCTTTTTGTTCCCGGGAACAGATGGAGGCGGGCAATGGTGTCATGGCGTCCATAGCTGCTGACATGCGGTCTGAGCACCATGGCGTTCGCGTGTACGACAGATCTCGACGGTGAGTTCATGGAGGCGGGCGTGGCCAATTTGTCGGAGTTCCTGGTGGAGACCGCGGCTGCGCGGCCCGACCGTCCGGCGTTGCGGCTGGGGGACCACATCACCTCCTACGCGGAGCTGGACGCCGGCAGCGCCCGCGCGGCCGCACTGCTGCGGGCCGAGGGCGTACGCCCCGGAGACCGGATCGCCCTGATGCTGCCGAACGTCCCCGAATTCGTCGTCCTCTACTACGGCGCCCTGCGCGCAGGGGCGATCGTGGTGCCGCTCAACCCCCTGCTGAAGGAGCGGGAGACCGCCTACCACCTCACCGATTCCGGCGCCGTGCTGCTGTTCGAGTGGCACCAGGCGCCCGGCGAGGGCACACAGGGGGCCGCCGCGGCCGGAGTGCGACGTGTGGCGGTGGAGCCGGCGTCGTTCGCCGCGCTGCTGGCCGGGCACGAGCCGTGCACCGAGGTGGCCCGCACCGCCGACGACGACGTGGCCGTCCTGCTGTACACCTCCGGCACCACCGGCAAGCCCAAGGGTGCCGCGCTGACCCACGGCGGGCTGCGGCACAACACCGAGGTCATGAAGGTGCACGTCACGCGGATGACTCCGGACGACGTGGTGGTGGGGTGTCTGCCGCTGTTCCACATCTTCGGCCAGATCTGCACGATGAGCGTGGCCGTGTGCAGCGGTGCCTCGCTCACGCTCGTCCCGCGCTTCGACCCGCAGACCGTGCTGGATGCCATCGCCGGCGACCGGGCGACCGTCTTCGGCGGCGTGCCGACGATGTACGCGGCCCTGCTGCAGCATCCGGCCGACGCGGACGTGACCAGCCTGCGGATGTGCGTCTCCGGCGGCGCGTCCCTGCCGGTCGAGGTCCTGCACGGCTTCGAGAAGCGCTTCGGCTGCGCGGTGCTGGAGGGCTTCGGCATGTCCGAGACCAGTCCGGTGGTGACGTTCAACCACCTCGACCGTCCCCGCAAGGCCGGCTCCATCGGCACCCCCATCCAGGACGTCGAGGTCCGGCTGCTGGACGACAAGGGCCGGGACGCGGGCGCCGGCGAGATCGGTGAGCTGGCCGTGCGCGGCCCGAACGTGATGAAGGGCTACTGGAACCGTCCCGCGGAGACCGCGGCCGCCATCCCCGACGGCTGGCTGCGCACCGGCGACCTGGCCCGGCGGGACGACGACGGCTACTTCTACATCGTCGACCGCAAGAAGGACATGATCATCCGGGGTGGCTACAACGTCTACCCGCGCGAGATCGAGGAGGTCCTGCACGAGCACCCGGCCGTCGCCCTCGCCGCCGTGGTGGGCGTACCGCACCAGCAGCTCGGCGAGGAGGTCGCGGCCGCCGTGGTCCTGCGCCCGGAGGCCCGGGCCACGGCCGAGGAGCTGCGCCAGTACGTCAAGGACCGGGTCGCGGCCTACAAGTACCCCCGCGTGGTGCGCCTCATGGACACGCTGCCGATGGGACCGAGCGGCAAGATCCTGAAGAGGGAGATCAGCGCCCGGGCGACGAGCCCGGCCTCAGGGGTCAGCCCTGTGAGTCCATGAGCCGTCGCCATGTCTGGTTGCCCACGATGCCGTCCGCCGTGAGGCCGTTGTCCGTCTGGAACCACCTGGCCGCCGCCGCGGTGTGGGGGCCGAACTTGCCGTCGACGTCCAGCGGCGGACTCCAGCCGAGTTCGTTCAGCCGCCGTTGGATGTTCTTAACGCCCTCCGCGACGGTCCCCGTCCTGGCGAAGGGCTGGTCGGCTTCCAGGCGTTCCTCGCGGCTCGGGTGGTCGGTCAGCCATTGCGCCAGGTCATCGGGGAGATCGTCCGGACCGTGCTCCTCGCCGCCGCGCCATCCCTCCACTCGCTGGATCTCCTCGGCGAAGGCGGTCCTCTGGTCGTCGTCGAGTTCGGCGAGGGTGGTGTCGGTGCCGACCTGCAGTGCGTCGGCGATGCGTTGTGCGTATGCCTGGGGGTCGTTCGCGCCGTGCCCGGCGGGAGCGTAGGCCCGCATCACGTCGAGCACCGTCTTGCCGCCGCGGTGTTCGAGGTATCGGCGGACGGCCGTGAAACCCGTGGCCTCGTCCGGGAAGATGGCGAATATGTCGTTGTGCTTTCCGGCGTAGGCGCCGTACTGCTCCGCCTCGCCGGAGCTGATGATGTTCCCCGGATTCTGGTCGTTCCACGACGCGGTTCCTCCTGTGCGCATCACTTCCTCGAAAAAGACATGGTCGATGCCGAGGATGCTGATGACGTCGCCCGGTTCCACGTCGGATACGTCGGTCCAGCCCATGGTGTCCTCCTGATGGAAAGTCAGCTGCGGCGTCGCCCGCTCAGCTTTCTTCCAGTACGTCGAAACGCAGCCCGCTAGATCCGCCGCCCGTGCCGCTGCCCCTGCTGCGGGTGGTCCAGGCGTGCGTCCTGCCGTCCTGCCAGCGCGTGTACTGCCGGGCGCGCTCGACCCGGATCCCGGAGCGGGGCACCTCCTCCTCGTAGAGCCAGTCCGTCTCGCCGAGCAGCTTCCCCAACGGGGGCCGCGGGGTGCCGTCGCCGCGGGCCAGGCCGACCAGACGGAGCCGGATCGACTCCTGGTCGGCGAGGGCCTGCGGCACCAGCGGATACCAGTGGGAGGGGACTTCGGTGACCACGCGGTAGCGCGGACTGCCGTCGGGCGGGGGCGGTGCCGGAGGCGGGGCGGTGGCGACCCAGCGGTCGTAGCGGTCGACGCGTTCGTCGGCTTGGTCGGCGACGGACTCCTCCACGGCCCAGGCCAGGTTGGCCTGTTCGTCGCGGAGCAGCAGTACCGATTCGACCGGGGGACTCTCCTGCCCCGCCGGCAGTGCGGCGGGTCGGTAGAACCAGGGGGAGGGCGGTTGCGTCATGCCGGCGGCGGGCGGGATGCCGCCGGTCCCGCTCGCGCCGGGGCCGCCCATGCCGTACAGATTCCAGACGATGCTGTCGTCGGCCGTGGCGTGCCGCAGGGTGGTCGCGCCGCCGAAGACGTCGGTGATGGTGCAGTCGACGATTCTGCTGAGGGAACCGACGGGCAGGGGCAGCGGGACGCAGAACCAGTCGCTGTTGTAGACCGTCGCGAAGGCGACGAGCATCAGCCGGCCGAGGTCCGCGGGAGAGGCGTCGACCGAGCCGAAGTCGATGCGGGCGTCCTCCATCTCCCAGAAGCGGGAGACGGGCATGCCGCCGTAGACCGCCGGGGTCGGGACGATTCTGCGCCGGTCGCGGGTCACCGCTGCTTCCGAGACCGGCAGGGGCTGGACCGGGCCGTCGAGGGCCCACCAGTCGAGGTGGCCGCCGCGGTATTCCTCAGCGCGCAGTTCCAGGCCCGGGAGGCTGGAGGCGCGGACCTCGAACGCGTACTCCATGCGGCGGGTGTTCCACGACGGCGGCGGTTTCGGGGGTCCGACGGGCAGGTCCGACGGCACCCGGGCATGCCACCACGAGAGCCAGGCCGCCGCGGCGGTGGCCAGGGCCTCCAGGGCGGTGTCGGGGGCGTCGAACTCCTTGGCGGCCGTCGCGTCGCGTTCCGCGAGGCGGGCCAGCCAGGGGGCGAGGGCGACCGGGTCGGGGAGCCGTTCCCGTACGGCGGCGGACAGCCCGGTCGGCGCCAACGGGCCGTCGGCCGCGAACGGGCAGACCTGGGCGAAGGCCGGCAGCAGGGCGATCAACCCGGCGGCCGCCAGAGCGCGTTGCCACCGCAGAGCCCCGGACAGCGTCAGCCGGGCGTCGGGGCCCGTCACGGGCTCGCTCTCGACCAGTTCCTCCAGCACCATCGTCGCCGGGTCGTACGGCAGCCACTCGCCGCCCTCGGCCCCCACGCCACTTCGCCAGCCGTCCAGCCGATGGGTCTCCCGGGCGAGCGAGACCGAGACCGGCGAGGCCGCGTCCTCGCCCCGGAACTCCCCGAGCGCGTACTGCCTGGCCAGGAACCACGCGGCATCGGCGGTGCGGGCGGCGAGAGCCTCCTCCATCCCGGTGTCGCGTGGCAGGGGCTCGTAACGGAACATGGTCATAGCAGCCCCGATCCATGTGGTGGCATCGTCCACTGCACCGGCAGCAGGCCGCGCAGTTCGGCGAAGTCGTTCAGGTCCATGCCCCTGATCTGGGCGAGGGCGAAGGTCTCCTCGACCACGGCGTGAACGTCCTCCATGCGCCAGCCGCGCCCGCGGTCGGGCGGGAGCGCCAGCAGCAACGCCTGCGGAGCGCGGGCGTCGGGCTGGTTGTAGTGGAAGGCGAGCCCGCCCAGTTCCTCTCGATCCTCACGGTCGGGCTGCGGGCCCTGGCCGTCGGCGTTCGTCGGGGCGGCGGGCTCGGGCACGCTCTCGGTCCAGGCGTCCACGACCAGGCCGGCGACCTGCCCGGGGTCGGCGGGGCCGTCGGTGCGCAGCACCGCGCAGTGGCGCGGAGCCGGACGTGTGCGGGACGGCAGGGGGGCCGGACCGCGTGCGATCCACTGCTGACCGGCGGGGAGTTGGGCCACCGTGGTGGCACACGCCGGCGTCTCGGCCAGCACCTCGGCGGCCGTCAGCGCGTCACCGAAGGTCCGGGCCATGGGCCGGACCCGCTCCATCTCCAGCAGCCAGTCCGCCACCGTGTCCTCCTCGGCCCCCTGCGGTGGCGCGGACAGGGCCGCGCCGGCGGCGGTCGCCGCCAGCCGGAGCGTCGGCAGCAAGGGCAGGGATCGGCCGAGGACGGAGGAGACCGCCGTACGCAGCGCCGTGACCCACTTCAGGACGGCGGACGGGTCCTCGGGAGGCGGGCCGGGGAGGTCGGGCAGCGGAGTCGCCTCGAAACGGTCGAGAACGGCGGAGGCGTGGGCGCGCAGCGCTTCCGTCTGGTCGTCCGCGGACAGGGTGACCGGTGGCGCCGCGTGCGGGAGCCCGCAGTCGGCGAGCGTGTCCAGCTCCTTGGCCGCTTCCCGCGCCGTGCCCGGCAGCGACGTGGTCGCCTCCCGGAGTCCGGCCAGCGCGGATGCGACCGTCCCGTGCCAGACGGTGACGCGCGCCGCCAGCTCGGCCAGGTCGGCGGCGCCCCAGTCGTCGCCCGCGTCGGCATCCAGATCCGTGACGAGCAACGGGCGGCCGGCGCGCAGCACGTCGGCCAGGCCACGGCACAGCAGCCGGAGTTCGGCGAAGCGGGCCGCACCGGAGTCGGTGACGTTCGCGCCTGCCGGTGACTGTTGCAGCAGCCGGTGCATCACGGTGCCGTACGTTCCGGCGGGCGCGGCGCCCGCTCGGTCGCTTTCGGCCGGTCCGGCGTCCAGCACCACGTCCAGGGCGCACAGTCCGAGGTCGGCGAGACCGACCGTGGTGGGCGTGGCCGGGTCGCCGAAGCCGAAGCTCCAGCCGGAGGCGTCGCCCAGGCGGTGCTCGCACCAGCGTTCCAGTGCCGGTTCGAGCACGGCCAGCGGCCGGTCCGCGTGCCAGCCGCCCGTGCCGGCAGTGGGAGCGAGCAGTCCCAGGCGGTGGCTGAGGGCGACGGCGGCCCGCGGGGTGCGGACGACCTCGAAGTCCTGCGGAAGGTTCTCACCGCGCGAGATCCCGTCGGCGGCCGCACCGGAGCGCATCGGGTTGCCCGCGACGAGATGGTGGACGCTCTCGGCGAGCAGCAGGTCCCCGACCGCGTCCACGGCATCTGCCAGATCGGCCACCAGCGAGCTCGCCCCGTCCAGCAGCGGTCGCGTCGCGTCGGTCAGTTGCGAGGTGAGGGAGTCGAGGTCCTGCAACTGCCCGCCGTGTGCCGTCCAGTCGGCCAGCAGGGCCTGGCCGTCGACGACGTCGCGGGCGGCCATCGCGGTCAACGCCTCCTGGCTGTGCGGTGCCTCGGGGTCGACGACGTGCGCGCTGGGATAGGCGGCGCGGAAGACGGCGATGAGCTGGTCCGACTGGGTGTCGTGCAGGCCGCGTTCGAGCCGGTAGCCGAGCAGCGCGCCGAGGGACTGGCCGGATCGGACGCCGTCCACCAGGGTGAGGGCGCGGCGCACCCGGTCGGCCCGCAGATCGATGTCGAAGGCCTGTGCGTGGGCGTGGCTGAGCCAGCCGGAGCGCAGGACGGCGGCGGTGGTGGCGTGATGCATGGAGGGGGCCAGGAGGTAGCCGTCGCCATGAGGTTCCTGGCCGTCCTGGGGTTGGGCGTCGTCCGGGGGCGGCGCGTTCGTGTCGTCCTCCGGGTCGGTCGGCACCGGCTGCTGCTCCGAGTCCCGCGGCCGCAGATCGGTGACCCAGCCGTACGCCCCGAGGTGGGTGCCGTCGGGGCGGTCGGCGCGCAGGCGGGTCAGCCGGGCAGTGGCCACGGACGTCATCCAGGCGTCCAGACGGTGGGCCTGGGTGTCCAGCACCTCGCACAGCAGCCGTTCCAGGCGTGGCTGGTCCGCGCCCGCCATGTCCTCGGTCGCGGCGAGTTGCCGGAAGGCCATGGCCGCCCAGTCGTAGAACTGCGGGACCGTGCCGGGCTGCGCCGTGACCTTGCCGTCGGTCAGGGCGACCAGGGGATCCACGGCTCCCTCGGAGTCGAAGCGCTCCTGCAGACGGAAGCGGTAGAGCCACAGGACCATCATGGCGAGGTGGTACCAGAGCCCGATCCGGCCGGTGCCCACGTTGTCGAGGGCGGGGGCCAGTCCGCGCATCTTCTCGCCCAGTTCGGGCGGGATCTCCTGATGGAGGGAGGTGAGACGGGCCTCCTCCTGCCACAGGTCGCACAGGGTGCGCAGCGGGCGGCTCTTGAGCACCTCCTGGAGTTCCGGCGTGGTCTCGGTGGCGACGGCGAACTCCAGCGGCAGGGGCAGCGCCTCCGGGTCGGGCTGCTGCTGCCAGGCGAAGCCGCTCATGTACGGGATGCCGCCGATCGGGTTGTCGGGGGCCGGCTGGAACGGCGGATTGACCGGCTCCTGCTGGACGAAACGCAGTCGGCGCGAGGCGGGGAGCCGGTGCAGGATGTCGTTGATGACCTGGTCGGAGTCGCCCCCGCCGCCGACCCTCGGGCAGCGCCAGCCCTGGGACTCGGCGAAGGTGCGGAAGCCCTGGATGTGGTCGAGGATCCTCAGGTCGACCTCGGTACCGTGCCACAGGTCGAGCGAGGTGACCGGCAGGATGCCGTACGGCTGTCGTCCGACGCGCAGCGTGGGCAGCGGGCCCCGGGCGCGTACGTACTCGGCGAAGTGCGAGACCAGGAAGACCAGATCGACCTGCGCATCGCCGTCGTAGTTCATCCAGTTGGTGGACGAGGCCGCCATGGCGCCGATCCCGGCGTGCAGTTGCAGCAGCAGGTCGTGGTCGTCGTCGCAGAGGCCGTCGGCGGTCTGGGCCAGTACGCGCCCGGCGGCGGGGCCGAGGGCCCGGGCGACGCGGGCGGCGGCCTGCGCGCCGCCGGAGACGAACGCGGCGCGTTGTGCGTCGGTCTGCTCGGGGCTCGGCGGCGGCATGCGGGTGCGCCACGCGGACCTGGTCGCCTCGGTGTTGTTGGTCGGTGTGCCGTTGGGCAGCACGGCCAGGCCGTCGGTGCAGCGGTGGGCGTCGAGCAGCGAACCGATCAGCTCGGAGGTCTGCTCGGAGGTCCCGCCGCGCACCCCGGTGACGGTGACCAGGGGGAAGTCGGTTCGCATGCCGTCCTCGACAGGGACCTTGACCCCCATGCCCACGCGGACGGCCTCCTCGAAGTCGCAGAGCCACGCCGGCGGAACCGGACTGTCCGGGCCGGGCCCCACGTCGAGCACCTCGGGGATGGGCGCGCCCTCCTGCCGCCAGACCAGGCCGATCTGTCCGTCGCCGACGATCTCGTAACCGGAGAACACCAGCCGGTCGGGGAGCACGGAGCTGCGTGACGGCCGGGTCCAGGCGCCGTCACGCCGCTCCGGCTGTACCGACCAGGGTTCCGGGGACGGCGGGTTGCCGCCGGGCGGGGTCTCCGTGGACGGGGGCTGCTGCAGTCCCGGGCGCAGCGCGTGGACCGCCCACACGGCGCGCCCGGGACCGATGGTGGTGACGAGCGTGCTCCAGGCGGCCTTGCGGCGCTGCTGGTTGGGGCCCGCGGCCCAGACCTCCCGCCAGTAGGCTTCGGCGGCGATCCGTTCCGCCGGGGTGAGAGCGGGTTCGTGGGAGTCGACGTGGATCTCGTCGGGGTAGGCACGGATCCACAGTTCCAGCGCGGCCTCCCCGGCGTTGCGGTAGACGGTCTCCAGTCGCAGAGGCAGGAGCAGCAGCGGGTCGGAGGCGCTCTCGTGCGGCCAGAGCTGCGGCTCCTCCTGGGCCAGCTCGGTGTACGCCTCGCGGGCCGCCTGGTAGGAGGTCTCGTCGGTCGCCGCCTGCTGGCCCTGCGCGAGGTGTTCGGCGTCCAGACCGGTCTCCCCGGACTGGATGCGCTTGTCGTACATGGCGAGTCCGGCGCGCGACCAGTCCCGGGCGAGCCGGGCGTCACTGACGGCGCGGTGGGCCTTGGCCAGATCCGGGTTCACGGTCACCGCGGTGCTCCGATCAGGTTGCGGGCGGAGGTGACGACCCTGAAGGGCCGCTGCAACGCCACCATGGCGATCGTCGCCGCGTTCCACGCCGGCGGCGGATGGTCGCGTTCCTGGTCCGGCAGGGCGGGCATCGCTCCGAGATCGGCGAAGCCTCCCTCGCCCACCGGCCAGGTGAGGTCCGACCAGTGCTGGTACTCCTGCGCGGTGGTGTCGAAGCCGAACCGCATCCGGTAGCTGTTCTCGGCGAGGACGAACCACCAGTCGTGGATGTCACCGGGCAGGTCGAAGGCGTAGGCGCAGGTCCGTTCGTCGAGCGTGAGCACCATCTTCGGGCGTTCCCACGTGTTCTCCGCCAGGTCGCCGCTCTCGGTCACGGACTGGGCGGGCACGGCCGCGACGATCATGTTCGGGTAGCGGTGCACCAGTCGGCCCCGGATGAGCAGTACGTCCACGCCGCCGGCGTTGCCGGTGAGCTGGGCGGCCAGGCCCAGCTCCGGCAGCCAGCCGTGGACCGGGGGGATGTCCGGCTCGCTGTCCGGACGCGGCCAGAAGTGGGTGAAGGGGCTGCCGCGCAGGTCGGTGGGGTACTCGCGCCAGCGCATCTCGTGGTTCATCTCGTCGTTGACGCCGACCATGAAGGAGGCGATGAAGGGCGCGTTGGCGCGGAGCAGGACGGCGCGGTCGTCCGGGATGTCGGCCGATCCGGGCAGGAACCACTCGGGAGCGGTGTCCTTCAGGGCCATGGCCATGGGCGCGGCGAAGTCCGGGCAGGCCATCACCGGATCGGAGACCGTCGGCGGCATCGCGAGCGGGGACTGTGGTTCCTGGGCGACGGTGCTGTCCAGGCGGGCCGTCAGCAAGGGACCGGGGTCGAGGGCCCGGGCGAGCCGCCCCTGCAGCGCGTCCGCGTCCACGGGCACGCCGAACTCCAGGATGTGTGCCGCCGGATCGTCGGACATCGAGGGCTGCGCCGGCAGGGCGACGTCCTGCTCGGGAACGTTCAGCGTCTGGTCCGCGGAGTGCTCGGCGAACGAGGCGGCCAGTTGGTCCGCGATCTGTGGTCCTATCGGGCCGGACAGTGCCCTGAACCTCTTGATCTCGTCGGCGCCGAGGTCACCGTCGGGCTGGACGGCCAGGGTCGGACCGGTCAGCATCGCGCCCAGTGTGTCGGCCTGAGCGCCGAGGTCGTTGGCCCGGGCCGAGAGCGCCATCGCCGACAGGACCTTGATCCGCTGGGTGTCCCGCCTGGTCGCGGTGGCATACAGGGCGCTGTCGACGGTGAAGGTCAGGTCGGGCGTCTCCGCCTCGGCCGGCGGCGCGGACGGCTCGGGCCGTGTCACCAGCGCGGCGGGAAGCGGTGGCAGGAGGTCGCCGGTGAGGGTGCGCCGGACGTACGACTCGGTGTCCAGCGCGGCCCGACGGGCGACCGGCCCGCGGCGCCGCAGGAGCCGCTGCAGGGCCGGTGTGACCAGCGCCTCCGGCGCGGGGCTGACCGCCACCTCGGTCCGCAGCGGCAGCCCACTCTCCGTCCGCAGACGCTCGCAGACCGGGGCCGCCATGCCGAGGGCCTCGGCAGGGGAGAGGTTCTGCACGGACCGCCGGTGCACGGAGGCGGACACCTCGGCGCAGAAGGCGGCAAGGCGCCGCAGCCGGTTGGCCTCGCGCACCACGCCCACCTGGTCCCAGGCCCTGGCCATCAGCCACTCCTGGTTGTCGCGCACCCAGCCGGTTCCCAGAGAGGCCGCGATCCGTGTCTCGGGGTCCAGGTTCAGCTCGGCGAGCCAGCCCCGCTCGCCGTCCTCGATCCGCTCGCGCACGACGGGGTGACCGCCGTACAGCGGCGGGGCGACGGTGTCCCCGGTGCCTTGCGCGATGTGCTCCCGCACGCGCCGCGCGAAGTCGGCGAGCGCGGTTCCGGCCTGTTCGGGAGGGCTGTCCACCAGGCTGAGGACACCCTGCACGGTGATGGTCTGCCGGGCTCCGGGCGGGCCGTCGGAGGCGAGCGGGGCGCCGTCCGGCCAGGGTTCGGTGATGTCGACCGTCCGGCCCGCCAGGACGGCGCGTTCGCTGTCGGACAACGGCACGACGGCGGTGGCCAGTTGCTCGAAGTCCCCCGGGTCGCCGGTGCGGAACTGCCAGCTGTGGTAGACGGGCAGCCGGACCGTGCCCTGATCGCGCCGCCAGGCGTCACCATGCTGCTCGACGTCGGTGAGACCGCCCTGGAGGCCGGCGGTCACCCCGCCCGCGAAGGCGGGCACGACACAGGCCGTGTAGGCGGTGTCCGCCTTCAGGTGCAGCGGGCACAGCAGCCGTGAGGTCAGCGGTCCGGGTTGGCCGGCGGGCCGTTGGACGTGGGCCCACTGCCAGGACTGCTCGAGCGGCGGCAGCAGTGCGGCGTCCACGTCGACGAAGGGCAACGGCAGGCCGCTCTGCAGCGGATGGCCGTCCGTCTCGATCGCGGTGAGCACGAGCCAGGGCCGCAGCCGGTCCCCGGCGGGCCGCGCGGGCGTGAACAGCCACGGCAGTTCGGGTACGTCGAACTCGATGCAGGGCATGTAGTTCGGCTCGGTGTCCTGGATGCCGGGCGGTGGATCGACCCGCAGGACGTGCCGGACGTCGATGCCGACGACGCCCTCGGGGCCGAGCATGCGCAGGGCTCCGCCCGGCGCCGTCAGGTCCACCTGGCGGCCGGGTCCGGCCAGGGACAGCCGGGGCCTGAGAATCGCCGGCCCGTTCGGTACGTCGCTCTCGATCGCCGCGCCGACGGAACTCTGCATGAACGGGGCGAATTCCAGTTCCTCGGCCATCAGCCCGACACCTCCCACGCCTCCACCGCGCGTATCCCGGCCTCACCGCTCAGGTGTCTGCGCAGCTCCGCCGTGCTGGCCTCCGGCCCGGCGGGTTCGCCGGCCGCGACCATCGCCCAGGTGTCCGCGGCCACGACCGGCGGTTCGGCGGCCACCCTCAGTCCGGCGGTCACGGCCGGCCACCAGTGGGAGTCCCGGACGGAGCCCGCGGCTGCCGCCACCTGCTCGGATTCCAGGAGGGCGGCGATCCGGGCGGCCCGCAGCAGTCCCTCGGGGCGCAGTGCGGGCACCGGGTCCTGGACGATCCTGGTCTCCCAGTCGAGGCCGGCCCTGACGAACACGCCGTCGGCCGGTCCCGAGGTGTCGGCCACCAGGCGGACACCCGACCGGTAGGTCTCGAACGCGGGGCTGCCGAGCAGTTCGTCGTCGCTGCGCTTGAAGAACCGGCCTGGAGCGAACTCGTCCGCGATCGTCCCGCCGGTCGCGTTCGCCGCGCCGAGGGTGGCCGAGGCCACGTCCCAGCGCTCGGCGGGCTCGACGGCCGAGCGGCCGTACCGCTGGATGTCCACGCCGAAGGGCAGTACCCGCTGCCGGGCGGCGAGACTGCCGTGCGGGTGCACCCGGCTGCCGTCGCCGATCAGCCGGTTGGCGGAGGGGGACAGCAGCACCGGGGAGCGCCGCAGGTCGGCCGGCGGGTGCGCGCTCCACGTGTCCGGGCGGGAGAACGCCTCCCTGAGCCGGGCTTCCAGGTCGGCCGGCGGGACCGGCAGCGCGGGCGGCGGGTTGCCCCAGCGTTCGTCGAAGTCGAACGACGCGCTGAACAGGAACAGGTCGATGCTTCCCCGCCCCACCGCGTGCCAGGGAGCGGGTCCCTCCAGGGTGAGGTCGAACGCGACGCCCATCAGGGTCTCGCCGAACACCTCGACCGCCAGCGAGCCACGCATGTTGGCCGTGAACGAAAGGCTGGGCTCCAGGTGGATGAGCACATCGAGCCCGAACAGCCCGCGCAGCCCGCAGTCGGCGATCTCGGCGACCAGGGAGAGCTGGGCCCCGAACTGCACGGTGTTGCTGGTGACCGCGAAATACGCCTGGCAGCGCAGCTGGATCCAGGGCACCGGTGAGAGGTTCATGGACAGCCGGTGCAGCGCGGGCACGCCGCGCGGTATGGGGTACGCCGGGTGGAATCCGCCCGCGCTGAGGATGAAGGCCGAGTCGGCGCCGCCCCGGCTCAGGACCAGGACGTCGCCGTCCAGGGGCACTCCGGCCATGTGCGAGCCGGTGAGACTCGCCATGAGGAAGGCGCTGGGCTCGGCACTGTCGTACTGTCCGGCGAAGGTGGCTTTGAGGTCGATCAGCGGCACCGCCGGGTCCGGTACGGCGACCCGCAGGATGCCGAGCAGTGACAGGCGCACGGGATCGGGCACCTCGGCCATCACGGCCGTCGACAGGGAGACCATCCGGTCGCCCCACGAGACCTGGAACATGGGCCCGACGACGATCCGCCCCGGCGCGGTCGGGAACAGGGCCGGCAGCCGGGGAACGACCCGCAGCGCGGCCTTCACCGGATCCGGGGGGAACAGCAGGTCACCGGCGGTGCCGTCGGCGATGGCGGCGATCAGGGCGTCCCGGTCGACCGCCTTGTTGACGCCCACCACCCCGCCCACGCCGCTGAGCGAGAAGCCCAGGCCGAGCTGCAGGCCGGGATCGGGGAAGGTCGCGCCCATGAGCGCGATGAACGCCGGGCCGCCCGGCGCGGCCAGGTCCAGCTGCCCGAAGGCGGTCACGGTCGCGGCGGGCATGGCCGCGCTCAGGACGCCGGAGAACGACCGGAACTGCTGCCGCTGCAGCCTGCCCCGCAGCCGGACCGGGGGGAGCGGACTGTCGATGTCCACGGTGGTGGGGAGTTGGTCGTCGGCCAGCCGTTCCAGATCCAGTCCGAAGATTCCAGCCATGCCGTACCTCGCCGTCAGCGGCCCGGGGGCAGCGGACTGCCCTCCGGGAGGAGGTCGAAGAAGTGGTGCTCGCCCGCGGGTACGTACCGAACGAGGCCGACGTGACGCGGGATCCGGGAGGAGGTCACCCACTGGAACGCTTCTTCGCCGGCCTCCGCGAAGGACTCGGACACCGCGCCGTGCCAGTAACCGGCGTCGGCGAGCGGATCGCCCGTCGGCTGCGGGTCCGGTTCGGAAGAGGACAGGCCGACCGGCAGGTACAGCCGGTCCACGCCCTTGTCCGCGCAGACCTGCGCGAGCAGGGTGCCGGTCAGGCCGTTCTCGTCGTCGCTGCCGGGAGCGAACTGCGCCAGGACCGCCCGCAACGGCAGTTCGCCCACGCAGGGCCAGCTCTGCGCGTAGTGCGCACTTTGCGGAAGCCGTTCGCCGCTGTCCCCGGGCCCGTACGGGCCTCCGGCCCCCTCACCGGGGTCGGGCCGGACGCCCCCGTCGAAGTACGCCCACCGCCAGCCCTCACGCCGCCCGTCGGCGTTGCCCGCCACAGCGCCCTGGGCCCAGGCCCGCGCGTAGTCGGGGTTGCGGACGAGCGGCGTCGCAGGCACGTCGGGAGGCGTGCCGATGCCCGCGTCGTAGCCGCTCTGCCAGGCACTGAAGCGGAACGGCATGGGCTCACCGGGCCGCGCAGGGGTTCGGTAGGGGTTGTGCTGCGCCATCGCGCGCCTCCTCGGGCCCGCTCACCAGACGGGTTTCGCGACGTTGCCGTAGGACCAACTGGAGCCCTTCGACATCTCGAAGTGCAGATGCGGTCCCGTCGCGTTGCCCGTGGCGCCGACCTTGCCGAGCTGCTGTCCGGCGGTGACCTTCTGACCGTCCTTCACCTGGCGCTGTGAGAGATGGCAGTAGGTGTAGACATGGCCGTTGTCGGCGTGCAGTCCGATCCACTGGCCGTACGCCCCGCCGTTGCCGTTCGACCAGGCGACGGTGCCGTTGCGCACGGCGACCACGGGCACGCCCGGTCTGGCGGCGAAGTCCTCGCCCGTGTGGCGGCCGACGCCGTCGGGCTTCCAGGCGTAGGGGCCGCGTGCGAAGAAGGCGAAGGTCACCTTGTGCTCCGGCACCGGAGAGGGAACCCGCCCCTTGCCGGGGGTGTGCGCCTTGCTGCAGTCGACGTCGAAGTGGGCGTGGTGGCCGAGGGTGGTGAGGGAGGCGCAGCCGGGGATGCCGTCGGCGTCGTGGCCGGTGAAGCCCTGGGCGTGTTGTTCGGCGCGGTAGGCGGCCTTGGTCTGTTCCCCGAAGAAGCCGGTGGGGCCGCCGGGGATGGGGTGGCCCCGGGCGATCAGGGCCTTCTGTACGGTTCGGACGTCCTCGTTGGTCTCACCGAACCGGACTCTGGACAGGGCGACGGTGACCATGACGGGCTCCTAGTAGCCGCGTGGGGGCCGGTGTGGATCTGCTTGCTGCACCCGCGCCGCGAAGTTCGAGCCGGCCCGGTCCACGTGGTACCGGTCGCGAACGTAGTTGATCGTGGCGCACATGTCCGCGACCACGTCGTACGGTGTGGTGGCCGTGCCCGCCTGGTGGTAGGCGGCGAAGGTCGTGGGGATGCACTGGGTGGCGCCTCGGGAGCAGTTCTGAGGGTGCCCGTCGGCCACCTTGGGGCCTCGCGCGTTGACGTCGTTCAGGTTCACCCGGTACTTCGGGTGGTTGTGGGCGGACTCCCGCCCGGCGATGGTCACCAGCGCCGGAACGCCGAACCTCTCGTCCATGCCGGTCAGTTGGCAGGCCTTTTGCGCGTAGCGCCGCATGGCGGCCTGCCCGAAGTCGTCCCCGGGGTCCCGATAGGTGACCTGGCCGAGGGTGAGCCGCCCGTTTCCGCCTGCCGGGGCGGCGCGGGCGCAGTCGACGTCGAAGTGGGCGTGGTGGCCGAGGGTGGTGAGGGAGGCGCAGCCGGGGATGCCGTCGGCGTCGTGGCCGGTGAAGCCCTGGGCGTGTTGTTCGGCGCGGTAGGCGGCCTTGGTCTGTTCCCCGAAGAAGCCGGTGGGGCCGCCGGGGATGGGGTGGCCCCGGGCGATCAGGGCTTTCTGTACGGTTCGGACGTCCTCGTTGGTCTCACCGAACCGGACTCTGGACAGGGCGACGGTGACCATGCCGGCTCGCCTCCTTTCGTGCCGTCAGTCCCAGGGGGTGACGGTGAGCCGGATCCGCGCCTCCTCCCCGAGGATCGGGGCGGCGGTGGCGGGCAGTTCGATGTGGTGGACCCAGACACCCTCAGCGGGGTTCTCGTCGCCGAGGTTGCTGCCGCCGTCGGGCCGGTAGTCGCTGATCGGGCCCTTGATGGTGGAGTTCCAGGTGGCCCGGAGCACGGGCATGGCGGCCGGATCGTCGCCACCCCCCACGTCGACGACGAGGATGTCGTCGAAGTCGGCGGTCTGCTCGAGGTGGTCGTTGAAGCTCAGCAGCCCGTCATGACGGTGCAGCGACAGGATGCGCAGGTGCAGCGCGTACCGCATGGTGCCCGAATCGCCGGTCCGCAGGCCGCTGTTGAGGAAGGTGTCCACCAGCGGGACGCATGTCTCGCCGTCGGCGGTGCCCGTCGTGCTCTCGGACAGCTGGATGGGGCACCACTGGGCGCTCGTCCGTTCGTGGTTGACGATCTGCAGGCCGCGCACCGACAGACGCACCTCCGCCTGCCAGGTCGTGTTGTCGCGCTCGGGCAGGTGGAAGTGGACGAGTTCCGCGGCGACTTCGCAGTCCCCGAACAGGAAGCGCCGCAGGTTCTGGTAGCCCTCTTCGGAGTTGACGAGTCCGTAGGATCCGCTGTGGCTGCGGTGCACATGGGCCTGGTGTGCGCCGGGGACGTAGGCGTTGTCGATCTGCACCAGACCGTCGCTCCGGGGCCCGACCGTGGCGGACGACAGGCCGTGCGCCACCTCGTAGTCGGTCGGGTCGGTGCCGATCAGGCAGAAGACCCGGCCGAGAGGGAAGGCGAACGGCCGGTCGGGCGGCATCGCGCGGGCGTCCCAGGACTGCGGCGGTCCGTCGGGGTCGGTGAGCGCCTTCGGAGTGAGGTACTGGTACATCCGTTCCGGGCCGAAGATGTCCGCGCCGTTGATGCCGGTGACATCACGCAGCCGCTCCAGCACGCCGAAGCCGACGTCGAAGGCGATGCCCCCGTGCGGGGTGCCGTAGGTGAACAGCTTGCCCACGTAGTCGGCCGGATCATGGCCGAGATCCGGAATGATCTTCTGGATCAGGCAGCGGCACACCAGCCCGCCCATGGAGTGGGCCACCAGGTGGACCCCGGGTGCCCCGGACTTCTCCTTGAGCGTCTCGATCAGGGTCAGCAGGTCCTGCGCGGCTGTCTCCAGCCGGAACTCGCGAGGGCCGACTCCCCAGGTGGTCGCGGATGTGTCGTAGAAGCGGTGGATCCAGATGGAGTCCGGTGGAATCGTGTCGTGGGTCGCCAGGTAGAGCTCCTGGCCTCCGTC
Source organism: Streptomyces sp. C1-1 (assembly GCF_050214755.1). Classification (NCBI taxonomy): domain Bacteria; kingdom Bacillati; phylum Actinomycetota; class Actinomycetes; order Kitasatosporales; family Streptomycetaceae; genus Streptomyces; species Streptomyces sp. C1-1. The sequence continues at coordinate 9,516,898 of NZ_CP189826.1, forward strand.
GACGAGGATGTGGTAGCCCTCGTCCAGGTGCAGCCTCAGCAAAGGGCTCTCGAACTGGTAGAAGGACGGTTCGTCGTCCGCTCCGATACGGATGTGGGTGGAGCCCTCGTTGAACCCGTAGAAGGGGTCCGTCACGGCCTTGTCGATGCCGGCGGTGTTGCCGGCGTACCCCCGGACGTAGACGATGGGCAGTTTCGCGACCGGTGCCATGCCGTCCTCCAGATCAGCATTCACCCACACCCGGAAGCCAGGCGGCGGGGTGGTCGATGAAGATGTTGGACACGTATCCGCCGAGCAGGGGGACGAAGGACCAGGCGTCGTTGACATGGCCCGCCGTGCTGACCGTGTCGCCCCTGGTCTGGCACTGCACCGTCACCTGGGTCGGGCCGGGCAGCACGGCCACGACCGGGGCGTCGAGGCGTGGCTCCGCCCGGACGTTGACTCCGGTGCCCCAGGTGACGAAGTCGGTGGTCGCGGCGTCACCCCCACCGTCCGGGGTCTCGCCCAGGACGGGCAGCTTCCAGTCCTGTGGGTCGTCGCAGAGCGGATCGGCCACCACCGACAGGTGGAAGTGCTTCTCGTGCGGGTTGGCCCCGTCGTACGGTCCCCACTGCCAGTCACGGCGGGTGGCGATCCGACGGTTGGCTATGACGTACTTGATCCGCGGGTCGCGGCTGTCCAGCAGCTGGTCGGCGACCACCTGGATGTCGAGGCCGTGGGCCGGATCGTGGGTGAAGTCCCGAGCGGTGACGATCCCGGGCCCGTACCAGGGATTGTGATCGCTGTCGCGCGTCTGGTGAGCGGCGTCGCCGATGCCGCCGTCGGAGAGTTTGCTGCGTCCCGGGAAGCTCGCGTCGATCTGACGCAGAAGGGTCTCCAGGCTGCCTGCCACGCGCCACGACATGGTGACCTCCGAGTGGAGTCGGTGTTCAGTCGACGTGGTACTGGACGTAGTAGTACGAGCGTTCTTCCTCGGAGTGGGCGAGTTTCGAGAGGCTGCCGCCGCCCTGCTCGTCCTCACTGATCGTGACGGAGCCCAGCAGGTCGTCTGCCGAGACGTCGTCCTGGTCCCACAGGAACACCTCCTGGGAACCGTCCACCGTGAGCTGGATCCCGAGGGGGATCTGTGCCCCGGCGGCGGCGGTGAACGTCGAGTTGCCCGGCCACACCGCGTGGTCCGCTCCGGCACTGGGATCGGTGGTGACGTACAGATCGTCCGGCTCCTCGTCGAGGGCGGACTGGATCATCTGGCCCACGTCCTGGTTACCGGTCAGCTGCTGCACGAGAGCGGCGCCCGGCAGGTTGTACACCGGCTGCAGGACGCTGTCGATCACTCCCGCGAGGGAGAAGTCGGTCGAGGTCGACGGCCGTAGGCACACGATCTCGTCGATGGTCGCCGTGGCGGTCATGTCGTTCTCCGTTCGCGTGGAGGGTCCCGCGGACGAAGCTACGGACGTGCCGTCAGCGCGCTGTCAGCCTGTCGTCAGTCTTCCGTCATCCCTCTCGCGTCGACCCTCACCGGAAGAGCGCGTCGACCCTCACCGGAAGAGGACGATCCCGTGTTGAGCCAGCATCCGCGTGAACTGAGGGGACGGTTCGACGCCCAGCTCCTCGCGCAGCAGCCGTCGGAACGAGCGGTATTGACGGACCGCCTCGTAGAGATTGCCCTCCGCGAGGTGCGCCGCAACCGCGGCCCGGTGCGCGCTCTCCCGCAGCGGCTCCGAGCGTACGCTCGCCCATGCCGCCTCCAGAGCCAACGCCGACTTCCCCTCCCGTACGAGGGTCTCGGCCAGGGAGTCGAGCGCATGCAGACGCAGCTGCCGCAGGCGTTCGCGCTCCAGCAGCACCCACTCCTCGTCCCAGCCGGGCAGCAGCTCCTCCGTGCCGATCAGTCCCGGCGGGAGATGGGCGTCGAACGGGCGGGCACAGCCCTGCACGACATCGAATGCCGTCTCGATCAAGGCGTGTACGTCGACATGCATGGCTGTCCCGCTCGACAGCGAGTCTCCGCTGCACCGGATCAGCGCCTGGTCACAGTTGGGCAGCTTCCACAGAGTGGTGCGCAGACTGCCCCTGGCGTGCTCTTCCGTGACCTCTGGCCACAACGTCCCGGCCAGGACGGTGCGCGACACGCGCCGGTGCAGTCCGACGAACGCCAGCAAACGCTGGCCGTTACGGCTCAGTTCGACAGGCTTGGCGTCACACTCAAGCCGGAACTGGCCGAGCAAGCGCAAAAGGGGAGGGGACGTCATTGATCGCCTCGCTCGCCATGGCCCGGGCAGCCTCTTGGGAGCCCATGTCATCAATTTCAGCCGCTGCGACCAGACCATGCAAATCATGCACCAGCGGGTCGGTTAGAGCGTAAACCGTTGAACGGTCATCTCAATTGGTTGCAACTGAAACGATGGCCGGCCGAAGAACACCGGAATCGCGGGTTTGCGGACCGAGGTGACCGGGATCAGACTCGATACGAGGGGCGGTGACGGGTTTCAGGCTCTGCCGACGCACGGTGCGCTCACGATCGGACGGTCCCCTCACCATCGGACGGACTCGCGCCGCGTTGTCCGTCGGCGAACTGATGGCATGTCATCCGGGTGCGAACGGCGGCGTTCCGCGCTACGAGTCCGGGGCTGCCGCGCTGGACTCCCCGCATGAGGCCGCTCACCCGGTGCGGACTCTGAAGAACCATTCGGAAAGCCGGGTGAGAAGTCATGACAGCGATAGACGACAAGTGGACCCAGGTGGCGTGGATCGGCGCGCCGGTGGATGCCGGGGGCGGTTCGGCGGAGATGCCCGAGCCCGACGGCCGCGGCCGGTCTCGCGACTACCAGAACGGCTCGATCTTCTGGTCGCCGCAGACCGGAGCCCACGAGGTCCACGGCAGCATCCGGGTCTGCTACGCGCGACTCGGCGGGACGCGCGGATTCCTCGGCTACCCCGTCACCGACGAGACGGGCACCCCTGACGGCGTCGGCCGCTACAACCATTTCGAAGGCGGCTCGGTCTACTGGACGCCGGCGACGGACTCGCACGAAGTCCACGGCACCATACGGGACCTGTGGGCGAGCATGGGCTGGGAACGCAGCTACCTCGGCTACCCGGTCTCCGACGAGAGCGGCTCACCGCAGTCCCGCTACAGCCTCTTCCAGCACGGGCGTATCTCCTGGACGCCGTCAGGTGGAGCCGTAGCCGTGCACAGTCAGTCCTACGGCGACGACAACGTGGGAGAAGCCGTCTGAGGACATGATCGTCTACGGCGATGACCGAGCGTGTTGTCGTCTGAGGCGATGACCGGGTGCGGCGGCCGTCGCCCGGACCCTTGATGGATGACCGGGCCTGCCGGCGGTCGCCGCGCTCCGTGTCAAGCCTCCTCGAACACCAGGTCCTCGGGTGCCTGAGTCATCCGTACGATCTGACCGTTGGTGACTTCGACCACGGTGTTCAGGCCGGTGCAGCGCTTGCCGGTGGTCGCGATGGTGAAGCGGTCCTGCACTCCGGCGAGATAGGCCGGGAAGCAGGTCAGCGAGCCGTTGTCGAGCTGGAGGTAGTCGACGAGCCGCCGGAACAGCTTGGGCAGGATCACGACGTCGTCGGTGAGCGAGGACAGGCCCGTGACCTTGGCCCCGGTCGTGGTCGTGTCGCTCGGCCACAGACCTTGCGCCGGCGCCGTCCGTGCCTGCCGCACGGCCGCGGTCAACTCGGCGCGCAGGCTGGGGAACAGGCTTCGGTAGAACGTGGGGTAGACCAGGCCGGTGGCGATCAGGTGATGGTTCGCCGTCGTCCGGAGCAGGTCGGCGTCGACGTCGACATCGGTACCGCTGGGGCCCTCGGGGGTGCCGCGTCCGACGAGAGCGACACAACGGCCATGGATGTCGGCGCCGTTGGTGAGGATGAAGCCGGGCACCGTGTCGGGCGTCGCCGCCGTCACGGTCTCGTCCGGCCCTTGCTGGACGTTCGTGAACCCCAGCCAGCTCTGGAGTTCGTCACGTGCGGCATGGGCGAAGTGGAGGGGCTGGTGCACACGGCTGGCACCGTAGTGTGTCTCCAGCGCGTCGATCGCGTCCAGCCGGAGCGTGGCGCGCCCCAGCACATCGTGCTTGACGGCGCGGCCTCCACTGCCCACCAGGGCCCATTCTGTCGGGTCGTTGGGAGTGAAGTGAATGGTGTCGCCGTCCGGCTGTGTTCCCGTGATCTGGAACGATCCGTTGATGAGCAGCATCGTCATAGCGGCTCCCGAAGACTTGAACGGCTCGCGAGACTTGAACGGCTCGCGGGGAAAGGCGAGATGCCTGCTGAACCACGCTATTCCCCAGTCGGGCGCTCTGCAATTGCTGCCATTACCCTCCCCTGCCGCGCTCCTGTTGGCTGACCGTCCTATGCTGAGAGGGGGAGCCTTTGCTGGAGGTCGGGATGACCAAGGGGAAAGCCGTCAAAGGTTCGCGAAGCCCGACAAAACTCAGAGGGAATGCAATCGCCTTCGTTTTCCTGTGGGTTACGTCGCTCTTGTTCGGACGCACGGCGAAGCCGGACGTGCCGAAGCAGGATCATCCCTACGAGCCGACCGGACGAAAGAACGTCGTCCAGCTCCCCAAGATCCCGAAAGAGCAGTCCAGAGTTCACAGGACGGCATGGCGAGAACGGGCCGCCGCACGCATTCTCTACCTTGAGCAGCAAGCGGATCGCGAGAGATGCCGGACGGTCGAGGACCAGGCCGAGCAACGACAGCGGGAGAAGACGCTGGAGGGGATCGCACGGCATCTGGAAGAGGCAGGCCATGCCATCTGCGCACCGCGCCGCCTCTTCTCCGGAGCCGCAGCCCTCGAAAGGACCTGGGCAAACCTGCGCGCGACCGACGTCATGCTGCTCGGGCTGTGCTCGGAAGAGGACCTGATCAGCCGGAGCACCGATGTGCTGGGCTATGTCGAACAGCATCTTGGTCCGGGCAACCCGCTTCGGGTGAGGGCGGAGGCGGTCGCGGAGCGCATGGAGGTGAAAGGGCCTCAGCCCGGGGACCGAGGACTCCTCGTCCTGGCTCTGAGTGCCGCGTACGACGCGCTGGACGCCGAGGTCAGGAGGGTTCGCAGCCTCAGCGTCATTCTGCGGATCGCCACCTTCTTCGTGCTCCTCGGTGCGGCTGGGCTCGCGCTCTGGGGCTGGTACTGCCCCAGTTCGCTGAACTTGTGTTTCATTCCCAAGGGAGAGCTCAACGCCGCGTGCCCCTCAGGAGAGTTCCCTCGGAACTGGAGCGATGTTCCGAGTGACTACGCTCAGCACACGGACGTGCTCGTCACCGAGGCGGCAGGGCTGGCCGGCGCTGCTCTCACGGTGATCGCGTCCTTGCGCCGGATTCAAGGGACGAGCACTCCCTACATGCTGCCGCTGTCCGCGGCCCTGCTGAAATTTCCCACCGGGGCCCTGACCGCCTTCATCGGGGTGCTGCTCATCAGGGGGGCTTTCATCCCCGGCCTGAGTGACCTGGATTCCAGCGCACAGATCATGGCGTGGGCTGTCATCTTCGGTGCCGCGCAACACCTTGTGACGCGCTTCGTCGACGCACGGGCCCGCGAAACGCTGTCGGACGTGGGGCGCGCGCCGGCCGACCCGGAACCGGGTGGCCCGGGGACGGAGCCGGTTCCCGCGCAGACAGGTAAAGGGGCCACAGACGACACGTGAAGCCCTGCCGACCCAGGAGCGGGGCACGCGGTCATGCGGGGCATCGCGCGCCGGGCATCGTCTCCGCGTCTACCAGCTGCGAGCCGCATGCAGGAGGGTCTCGCGGACCCGGAGCACATGGGGGTTGGCCTCGGCGCCGGGGCGCTGGACGAGGGACAGGGTGTCGAGCGGCGGAACCTCCGGCTCGTGCAACAGGGCGAGGCGACCGGAGTCGAGGTGCTCCTGGCACAGGGAGCGGGGCAGCACGCTGTAACCGGCGCCGGCATCGACCGCGTACAGGACCGCGGACAGACCGCATACAGATTGGGCACGGAGACGGCGGCGCGGGTAGCGAGCTGCTTGCCGAAGACGGTGCGCCAGTAGCGGCGCAGGACGGGCAGGTCCTCGGCGTAGGTGACCATGGGCACCTCGCGCGGTGCGGTGCAGAGATCGTCGGCCTTCGGGTGTGCGGCGAGGCGCTCGCTCCAGGCCGGGGCCGCGACGAGCAGATACTCCTCGTCCGCGAGCGGCACTGACTCCAGGGCGCCGCCGTGGGGCCGGCGGGTGGCGATGACGAGGTCGTGGCGGCGCGCCCGCATCTCCTCCAGCAGCGGTTCGGGCAGTCCCTGGGTGACGCGCAACTCGACCCCGTCCGCCACGAGGGTCAGCCTGCTGCCGGGCTCTGCGGGCCCGTCGTTCGTGTGAAGCCGTGGCTGCGCTCCACTTTCGCCACATGCAGTGTGTAGCTCTGGTACCACTCGGCCCGCCCGCGCTGTTGCGCCGCACGGTGCTCGGCGTTGCTCCGCCACTCCGTGAGGGCGTCGGCGTCGCGGAAGTAGCCGACGGTGATGCCGAGCCCGCCGGGAGTCTGCGCGTGATCCATCCCCAGGAAGCCGGGTACGTCCTTCACCAGGTCCTCCATGCGTGCGTTGGTCTCGCCGTAGCCACTCTGGTCCTGGGTTCGCACCGTGGTGAAGACGGCTACGTAGTAAGGGGGTTCGAAGGCTTCGACCGGCTTGACAGGCGCTTCGGCGTGATCACTCATGGCGCCACTGTAGGGAGGGCGCGCCCATGATCCGGCGACTTTGCCGAACGGGATGCGAAAGGGATCAAGTTCTTGGCGAGCGTGCCCGAGCGCCGGCTGCGCTATCCGGTGACCGTCACGGTCACGTCGTAGCGTTCCTGCCCCGGCGAGCAGCGCATGGCCTCGCCGCATGAGTGACGTCGGGCGGTGATGTGCGCTGTGCCGGGCCGCAGTGCGGTGAACTGCGCGGAGGAGATGCCGCAGCCGCGGCCGGGCGGGCAGGTGGTGGCGGCTGTCGTTCCGCCGCCGACGGGGTCGAGGACCCGGGGGTTCGAGCCCGCGGGAGTGGACCAGTAGGCGCTGTGCAGACGCACCGCGAGGTGGGTGCCCGTGGACACTCGGACCGTGGTTCCACGTGCCCGTTCGTCGAGTACGACGGAGTGGGCGGCGGAGCCGGACGCGGACGGCGGGGGAGTGGGGGGTGTGGAGGAAGAGGACCCCGCCGTGCCGGACGAACAGCCGCCCAGAGCGGCCATCGCGGCTGCCGCGGCCACGGCGGCGAGCCCGGCGCGCAGTGTGTGTCGGGGAAGGGTGATGGGGACCGGCGACAGAGACAAGGGGCCCTCCGATGGTTACCGCCCGGGGTTGAGGCCCGGACGGGAGTGGGGGCGGGCCGTCGGCCCGCCCCCACCGTGCGGTGCGAGGTGTCAGGAGACGGTCACGTCGTCGTAGTAGGTGTAGGTCGCGTCACCCGCGTAGTTGTCGTCCTTGTTGGTGAGGGTGAGCGTGTAGTTGTGGCCCGCGGTCACGGCGCCCGAGACCTGCTTCCAGCCTGCGCCCTGGGTGCAGGTCTTGGCGAGCAGGGTCGTGGTGGTGCCGGCCGTGGTGTCCTGGAGGGTGGCTGTGGCCCAGTCGTAGGTCACGGTGTCCGGGCAGGTGACGTTGTACCAGAAGGAGACCTTGCTGGTGCCGGACGGGGCGGTGAAGGACTGGGTGAGCGAGGAGGTGTTGGTCGGGCTGGTCGAGCCGACCATCGCTCCGTAACTGCCGCTGTGCGCCGCCGAGGTGGTGGCGGAGGTGCTGCCGCTGGTGGTCCAGCTCGACAGGCTGCCCGTCTCGAAGGTGCCGTTGGTGAGGGTGCCGCCGCCACCGCTGCTGCCGCCGCCGACGATCGCGTGGGTGATGGCGCAGTTGTTGGTGTCGTTGGACCAGCTCGCCTGCTCCGCGAAGGTGCCGGTGCCCATGGTGACGTTGGCCGCCCCGCCCGTGCTGCCGGGGGAGATCCAGGCGCACTCGTCGGAGTTCTCCTGGCCGTCGTAGGAGCTGCCGGTGTGGTTGGTCCAGCCGCCGGCCGGGTTCTGGTCGGACATCATCTCCTGCCACTCGTGGCCGAGCGTCATGGTCCAACCGTCGAGTGTGCCGGGCGAGTTGACGAAGCCGACGCCGCAGCCCGAACCGGAGTCCATGTTGTACGGCTGGTTGCTGAACGCGATGTCACCGTAGGAGGAGGACACGGGTCCGCCGGAGAGCGTGCTGTCGCCGTTGTAGTCGTGCCAGGCGCAGTACTGGCCCTGGTAGCTGTCCGGGTTCGTGTTGTGCGGCGACAGGATGACGTAGTAGGCGTCCCGGTTGGACGCGGCGGTGGTGTTGCCGAAGTGCCCGGCCGCCTTGACGGCCTCGGCGCCCAGCTGGTGTCCCGTCGCGGCGCTCGGGGAGGCCGCCGAGTTGTCGTACCAGACACCGGACAGCACGCCGCCGCTCTGGTACGGGATGAAGTTCGCGTTGGACGGGCAACTGGTGGCGCCCGACGACACGTTCGGCCCGTCACACCACTGCGTGAGGTCCGCGGACCACCGCTCGTTGCCGGTACCGATGTCCTTGAACATCTCCTGGGCGACCGGGGCTGCGCCGTCCGGGTCGCCGGAGAACGTGGCGTCACCGCTGCCGTTGGTGCTCTGCGTCCCCCACTGTGAGCCGTAGAAGACCAGGTAGACCTTGGAGTGCCCGCTCTGGACGCCGATGCCGTCGATACCGCCGCCGTAGGACAGGGTCTGCGGGCCGGTCGCCGCGGCGGCGGCCGGGTGGCTGGCCGCCCACGACTTCATCTTGGCGTTGCGCTGGATGGTGGGAAGGGCGCCGTGCCGGTACGGGTGCTGGTACGAAGGGCTGTAGGGGTTGGATCTCGCCGCGTGCACCGTGGCCTGGGGGGCGGCTGTCGCCTGCGGGGTGATGGCGAGTGCCAGGCCGGTGGCCAGGGACAACGACGCGAGACCGGCGAGGGTTGCTCGGGCTGCGCCGCCTATGTGGGGAGTACCCATGGGTGATGGGAACCTTTCTTCGCGTGGACCTCCGCCGTCGGTGCGGGGAGGTGGATTGCATGGGACGCAGACAGGGCGCATCACCCGACAGCCGCCACCGGACGTCGACCTCGACGCCGGTTTCGTCGCAGAGCAGGACAAGGGAGCCGAGCGACGGTTGCGTCACTGCACGGGCGGCGGTGTGCACGGCAGTTGGGCAATTGACGCGCGGCGTTGCGATCTGCGGGGAATCCAGTCCTGACCTGAACGAAGGAAAAGGGCAGTGAGAAGGGTCGCGCTGCCCCTTTTGACGCTGGAAAGGTGATGCGTTGTCAGACGCGGCAGAGCAAATCAGATTTGACAGGCGCAGGTCAATGGAAGCAGACAGCTTTTACACAGGGGCGCTGCTGCCACCCTCCCGTGCCCGGTCGCTCGCGTGTGGTGCCCGGCCCGTTTCGGCTGGTCGTGCCGCAAGTCGCGCTATCTGTGGGTCAGTTGACGGAGCCGGGTGCAGGCCGTTTCATGACTGATCGTTGACCATGGACGAGGGTGCCATGCACATCGGGCGGAGAAGTCGGAGAAAGTCGGAGGCAATACTTCGCCAAGAACCGGTAATCGGCTGCCTATTGCTTTGATTTCCCGGATGTCTACACTCCGACGATGAACAACATACGGTGCACCCAATGTGGTGCGGTGGGGCTGGAGCCGGGCTTCGTCGAGGACTCCGGGCAGGGCGCTCGCGGATACGCGCGCTGGATCGCCGGCGCCCTTGAGAGGGGCCCGCTCGGCGGCGCCAGGCGCATGGGCCGGCCGCACTGGCAGATCGATGCCTACCGCTGTCCGACCTGTGGGCACCTGGAGATGTTCGCGGTACAGCGCGCCTGAGGGGGCGTGGCGTCACCCGCCGGAACGGGGCTGGAGGATCACGACAGGGATCTCACGTTCGGCCCACGACTGATACAGCTCGAAGTCGGCGTAGACGTCGAGCAGCAATGGCCAGAGGCGGGAGCGCTCCTCCGGGTCCGCGGTGCGGGCTCGGACGGGTCTGCGGTCGGCGCGGATCTGGATGTGGGTGTCCGGGTGGGCGCGGAGATTGAGGTACCACTGGGGGTGCTTGGGGAGTCCTCCCTGGGAGGCCACGACGACGGTGGCCGCCCCGTCGTTCATGTAGAGCAGCGGAGTGGTGTGGAGCCTGCCGGACTTTCTGCCGCGATGGTCGAGGAGAAGCACGGGTACGGGTTTACGGAATCCGGCCGCGATGCGCCACTTTCCGCCCAGTCGGCCACGCGTGCGGCGGTAGGCCCACACCTGGGCCCTGGACGCGTACTTGAAGATCTTGGGCAGCAGCGGGGAGTCGAGCTGACGGGGGCGCGGACGCTGACGTGGCACGGATCGCCTCCTGACGAGCGCTGAGTGGTCGTGCCTGAGTGGGCGCCGCGCGGCAAGGGGGTTCCTACCGTCGCCCTGTGCGGAAGCAAGTTCCTACCGTCACCTTGTGCAGAAGGCAATGGGCACGACACCCCCTTCAGTGTTGACGCTTCGGGCGCGCGTGGTGAGGCCGGTCAGGAACAGAGTGAGCCAGCGGCTGCGGACGGCGGCTGGCCGGCCGGTGGGGGCGGTGGCGAAGAGCAGGTACATGTCTTCGATGGCCGAGAACCTCGAGGCCGCCGAGCTGTCCCTGTCCGTTGACGACGTGGCGCGGCTGAATGCGCCGGCTTGACGGGCGACCCACCTGCTCTGATGGCCAAGGCTTCAGCAGGCGTCAGAGGGGTGGCGTGATAGCGCCGCTTCGGGGCACTCGGGAGGTAACGTCCGGTCACGCCAGGAGGTACGTCATGATCGCGCTCGGCATCATCCTGCTCATCGTCGGTTTCCTCACCGGCATATCGATCTTGTGGACCATCGGCATCATCCTGGCCGTGGTCGGCGCCGTCTTCTGGCTCCTGGGATCCATGGGGCACGCCGTCGCCGGCCGACGCCACTATTGGTGACCGTGACACTCCTCGAGCGGAGCCCGACCTGACTCAAGCTTCCAGAGGACACCTCGCCTCCTTCGTGGCCGCCGGCCGCCTGGTCTCAGAGCCAGGGGCCGGCGGCCCGGCGCTGTTTCAGGCATCTCCCTCACCGTGCTCCCTCCCGACCTGTCTCGGGCAGGACCCGGTCCTGCGCGTCGCGGAATTCATGACGTGGCCCAGAAGATTCGCCCGCCGCTGTGCAAGAGGTTGCTGGATGGGTACCTGCGTTCGGTGGCCGGCCGACGAAGGGTGCCTGCCGGTTCTGTTCTGTGACGCAGGGGGAGGGTGAGTTGAGGTTGCGTGAGAGGCACGACGGAGGGCCCACGCGGTGCAATGCCCGGATACTGGCGGGCCGTTACCGCTTGGACGGGATGATCGGCTGGGGTGGCGCGGCGGACGTGCACCGCGGCTTCGACCTGCAACTGCGGCGGCCCGTGGCCGTGAAGATCTTCCGGGCCGGTACCGGCTTCGACACCGAGGAGAGCTTCCGCAGCGAGGCGGTCATCCTGGCCCAGTTGCAGCATCCGGGGCTGGTGACCGCTTATGACGCCGGAAGGCACGACGGCGACGCCTACCTCGTCATGCAACTCGTCGACGGCCCCACCCTCAAGACCCGCATCGCCGAGCGCCCGCTGTCGCCCGAAGTCACCGCCATGCTCGGGGCCGACCTCGCAGACGCCCTGGACCACGCCCACGAAAAGGGGATCATCCATCGGGACGTCAAACCGTCGAACATCCTCCTGGACGCCTCCGACAGTCCTCATCTCACCGATTTCGGTATCTCCCGGCTGCTGGACTCCACCGCATACACCGCCACCGGCGCCCTCGTCGGCACGGCCGCCTATCTGTCCCCCGAGCAGGTACTCGGCAGGCCCGTCGGGCCGCCTGCCGACGTCTACGCCCTCGGACTGGTCCTCCTCGAGTGCGTCACCGGCAGGCTCGAATACGAAGGCGGCCCCCTGGAGGCGGCCATCGCTCGACTGCACCGCCGACCCGCCCTCCCCGACTTCCTGCCCGAAGCGTTCGGTGACCTGCTGCACCGGATGACCGCTCTGGAAGAACACGACCGCCCCACGGCACGCGACTGCGCTTCGGCACTGGCCCACCTGGCCGACGTCACGCCCGCTGCGGACGCGGTTCCGCCAGTGGCCTCAGTCATGAGCAGCGCCGTATCGGGGTCGACCGCGCACGACAGGGACAGGGACAGGGACAGGGACAGGGACAGGGACAGGGACGGTGACAGCGGCCGTACGCACCGCAGCCTGCTGCCGAGCGCACAGCCGCTCGGTGCCGCGGCCGCTGCGGCCGGTCTTCCCCGGGCGGCATCCCGGCCCGTCTTCGCCCGCAGTCGTGTGGCGATGTGCGGATCAGCGGCCGCACTGGTCGCCGTGATGACCGCCGGCTTCATCGCCACCGACGGCTTCTCACAGCACAGCGCCAACGGCGAAGCGGCTCCGTCCGCCAGTGATCACTCCGCCCCCTCCACGTCCCCGAAGACCCCCGCCGACGGAGGCAGCCCCGCCGAACCGAAGACCTCGCCGTCCTCCCGCTCGGCCGCTGCCCGGCCCCTCCGCGCAACGGTTCCGGACAGCAGTGCCCTCTCATCCCCGGGTGACCATCCAACGCGGCACCTGACCGATCCCGCTTCCCGGACCTCTGGTGACGGCAAGACAACCGACGGGACCCGAGGGAAGGCGGCAGGCAAGAAGAAGTCCCCTGCGGACGCCTCGGGCCAGACGCGAAAGGGCCGAGGGCAGCAGCGCGCACATGAGTGACGGGGCGGAGCGTCATCCCTTCATGTGATGGTCTCGCCGTCGTGGGTGACGCCCTCGCAGTACTTGGTGAACGTGCCGTCCCCGACCGCGTTGATGATGATCACCCCGCCGCCTCTGGCGCAGTCCTGCGCGGAGATGTCCGCGCCAGCCTGTACGGGAGCTGCGGCGAGGCAGAGTGACATGGTTCAGCGCCCCGAGCGGAATCGCCGACGACAGCTTCGTGGGAACCCCGTTTCCGTCCGGTGGCGGGACCGCCGTAGCAGCGTCGCCGTCATCGGGGCCGGTCGCGGCCGGCGCGGGCCACGCGAGGGACACCGGAACCGCCTGCCCCGCCCGCGCCTCACAGCGATGTCAGCCAGGCGGCGGTGTCGTGGGGATGGGCGAAGCGGAGGGTATGGAGCGGGGCGAAGCGGGGGTCGTTCACCCGGCGCTCGATTTCGCGGTGGCGGGTGCCGTGTTGGGACCATGCCCACCAGACCGGGTGTTCCCGGCTCAGCCAGTCCTTCCAGGTCTCCCTGTTGCCGCCGAAGAGGACCTCGCGTGTGACGGTGCGCCGGAAGGACCGGCGCAGGACGCGAGGCATGATGACGCGTTTGGGATATTCGAGCCAGATCACCGTGTCGGCCCGGTTCCACAGCAGGTCACGGACCTCCGGATAGCCGATGGAGTCGATGACCCAGCGCGGCTCGGCGGTGAGCCTCGACACGTCTTCGGTGAGCGCGTCGTTGACGGCCCAGTCGGGGCCGTTGAAGTACAGGGCGTCCATCTCGTGGTGCGGCAGGTCCAGACGACTGCTCAGGGCTTGGGCGAGGGTGGACTTGCCCGCGCCGGTGACGCCCACCACCAAGATCCGTTCCAAGGTCCGTTCCATGGACGCCCCCCACTCCTGACCTGCCACTGCCTACACATCATGGGGCGCTTGAGGAACGGGGTGCCAGCCCAACTCGGGGGCGATCAAGTGCCGTACGTCGTGCAGGATCTGTTCGTACTCCTCGCGGTGGAACTCGTACGGCAGCTCCAGGCGCAGCTCCGACACCTGCGCGAGGACGGGATCGGCCGCCAGCTGCTCCAGGATCTGCTCCGCGGTGCCGACCACGTCCGGGGCGAACAGGATCCGCTTCGCGCCCGGCGACGCAACGGTCTGCGGCTTCAGGGTGCGCTCGTGCCGACCGGCCGCGTAGTCCCGGTAGCGGGCCCGGGTGGCGGCGTCGGCGCTGTCGAACGGCACGATCACCCGCCCGAGCGCCACCCGCGCAGCCCGCCGGGCGTCGCCCAGACCGCGCCGGTACTCGGAGAGCAGTCGCAGCTGGGCGGTGGTGAAGTCGTCGCTGTCCGCGCCGGAGACGATGTTGCCGGACAGCAGGTGGAGACCGTTCTGGGCGGCCCAGCGGACCGATCGCAGGCTGCCTCCGCCGTACCAGATCCGCTGCACCAGACCCGGGTTGTGCGGCTGCAGTCGAGGTCGCTGGATGTTGCCGGGTGAGTGGATCACGGTGTCCGGGCCGCCGAGGTGGTCGCCGCGCAGGTTGTCGACCAGGCGGGCGATCCTGCCGTACGACAGGTCGAAACCGCGCCAGTCCCCGTCGTACACCAGGTCGCCGAGGAGTTCGGCGTGCGGCATGCCGGTGCTGAAGCCGACCTGGAGGCGGCCGCGGGACAGTACGTCGGCCAGCGCCAGGTCCTCGGCCAGGCGGAACGGGCTCTCGTATCCGATGGGGATGACCGCGGTACCCAGCTCGATCCGCTCGGTGCGCTGGCCGGCCGCGGCGAGGAACACGGCGGCCGAGCCGACGCCGTGTTCGAGGTGCCGCTGGCGGATCCAGGCACCGTCGAAGCCCAACCGCTCCCCGTACTCGAAGAGTTGGAGTGTCTCCTCCAGACCTGTGTACGGATCGTCGTCGGCGAAGTTGCCGGGGGTGAGAAAGGCCAGCGAGGTGATGGTGGGTGTGGTCATGCGGTCGTGGTCCTCAACTCGTGCGGCCGGGCCGGGTTCAGGAGCCGCCACGTTCGCGGGGGATCTTCTGCCCGGCCTCGATGGCCACCGGCAGCCGGTTCTCGGCAGGGGGCAGCGGGCAGGTGGCCAGGTCGGTGTAGGCGCACGGCAGGTTCGAGGCCCGGTTGAAGTCCAGGACGACCGTGCCGTCGGCGGCGGGCGCTTCCACGCTCAGGGCCCGGTTGGCCGCGTACGTGGTGACGCCGGAGGTCGCGTCGGTGAACAGCACCAGCAGCCGGCCGCCGCCCGTGCCGGGGAACGCGGTCAGCGACAGCTGCCGCCCGTCCAGCTCGAACTCGATCCTGCCCGGAGCGTCGTAGACGTGCTCCAGTCCCTCGACCGCGGCGCCCACGGTGGTCGGCCGCGGTGCGTCGAAGGGGATGTAGCGGCCGGTCACCGCCCAGCGGGGGTCGGGGGCGTAGGCGGGCGTTCCGGTGAAGGCCGTGCGCAGCGGTGCGTCCGGGTGCCGGGGTCGCACGATGTCGTGTCCGCCGCGCCGGGCGACCTCGATCACGGCGTCTCCCCAGACGGCGTTGACGCCGCCGCGCTCGGGGATCACACCGAAGCGGTGCTCACCGCGCACCGGCGTTCCGTCGACGGCCAGTTCCTCGCCGTCGTCCAGGGCTACGACGACCCCCTCGGGGCCGGTGTGCCAGGCGCCGGGCGCGTCCGGGAAGCGCTGCGGCCGGTCGTCGAGCCAGTGCAGGCCGGTGACCGCCAGGAACCCGTGCGGGTCGGCGAGCCGGGCCTCCTGGGCGCGATACCACTCCAGCCATGTCTCGGTGAAGGCATGGAGGTCCGTCGTGGTGGCCTCGGTGGTCATGGGCGATCTCCTCTGGATCGGGGGTGAATTGGTGCGAGCCGGCGGCGGGCGCCCGGCTCGACGGGCGTGTTCAGCGGGCCAGTTCGCCCAGGAGCCGCCAGGTGCGTCGGCGGTCCGCCTCTCCGGCGATCTCGGTGGACGAGAACACGACCTCCGTGGCGCCGGCGTCGCGGTAGCGCCGTACCTCGGCCTCGACGGTCTTTTCGTCGCCGATCACCGCCAGATCGGCGGCTCGCCGGCCGCCCGACAGCTCGATGACACGGGCGTAGGACGGGATCTGTTCGTAGAACGCGAGGTTCTCGGTGAACCTGGCCCGCACCGCGTCCACGTCGTCCGTGACGACACCGGGCACGAGCGCCACGACCCTGGGTGCCGGGCGGCCCGCGGCCTCGGCGGCGGCGTGCAAGGCGGGCACGATGTGGTCCGCCAGGGCGCGCGGTCCCGCCAGGTAGGGCAGGATCCCGTCCGCCAGCTCGCCGCTGACCCGCAGCGCCTGCGGTCCCATCGCGGCGACCAGCAGCGGCACGCCTCTCTCCGCGCCCGGTACCCGCGCCGGGACGGGGGTGGTGGCCGTGAGCAGCTCGCCGTGGAAGTCGGCCGTGCCGGTCTCGGTCAACTGGCGCAGGGCGGTGAGGAATTCGCGCAGTCGGGCGATGGGCCGTTCGAAGGGCAGGCCGAAGCCGGTCTCCGTCAGCAGCTTCGTGCCCAGGGCCAGCCCGAGGTGGTAGCGGCCGTGGGTCGCGGCCTGGGCGGTCTGGGCCTGGCTGGAGACCAGCAGCGGGTGCCGGCCGAAGACGGGGATCGCCGACGTGCCGACCTGCAGACCGGGCACTTCGCGTCCGACGATCGCCGCGAGCTGGGGTGAATCCGCGCCGAAGGTCTGCCCGAACCAGGCCGACGCGAGTCCGGACTCCGCGGCCTCCCGGGCCAGTTGAACGGTGGCGTCGACCTGGTTGGGCGCGTCGGCCGCGTTGAGCGCTACTCCAACAGTCATGTCAATCCAGAACGGGCGCCGGACGCAGCCGCATTCCGGTCCGCGTGTGACAACTTCTTGTCAGTCATGTGTCCTGGACCTGTGTCGAGAGGTGCGCGCAGGCCGAGGTGTTCGCGCAGGGTGGTGCCGGTGTACTCGGTGCGGTAGACCCCGCGTTCCTGCAGTTCCGGGACGAGCAGGTCGACGATGTCGTCGAGGCCGTCGGGGACGAGGTACGGCGTGATGGTGAAGCCGTCGATCGCGCCGTGCCGCACGAAGTGGGCGAACTTGTCGGCCAGGCCGGACGGAGTGCCGACGTGTCCGCGCTGCGGCCCGAGCGCGATGACGGTCTCGCGCAGCGACCAGCCGTGTGCCTCCGCCGTCCACGGTGCGTGCCGTTCGAGGTCGCCGACGCGCTCGGCGCCGGTCGACTCCGGCGTGTCGAGCGCCACCTCGAAGGCGGCCCGTTCCACCGCGCCGATGCGGCCCACCGAATCCGGTGCGGCGCCGGGCGGCAGCACGCCGTCGTCCAAGGTGATCAGGGTGAACCCGGCATGCTCGGCGACGGCGGCGACCTGGGCCACGCGGCCCGGGGTGAGCAGCTGTTCGGGGGAGTGGGCGGCGCGGCGCCAGGCCGCGGGATGGGTTCCGTCACCGTCGATCTCGACGGCGAGGTGCAGGGCAGGGCTGGACAACGGGGTTCCTTCCGGGAAACACAGGAGGACTCGCGGCGACAGGGCCACGAGGGGACGGCCGGCGGGACGGCCGGCAGATGTCAGACGTGTACGGAAGGACAGACCGCGGAGGAGGTACGGCAGAAGTCGACATGCCGTCGGGTGATGAGTCGCGCACCGGTGCACGTACCGCGCGGTGCCGCGCCCAGTACGTGCATCAAAGCCTCCGGTGGTCAGGGATTTCCTTTTCAACGTACGTCGCCTGCCCCGGCGAGTGTCAAGGTCGGACATGGCGGAGTCACATCCGACCGGACGTGTGCGGCACTGCGTGTCCGCAATGCAAGACCCGACCGGGTAGGCATTGACCGACGAGGTGGGTGTCTGCTGGACTCCCCTGCCATGAACCCGCGCGTGGACCTGACTCGGCGGCGCCACATCGATCTGGCGCACGTCTCCAGCGCGTTTTGTTGTCGCTGACCCGGCGAGTGGTCGTCGGTAGCGGCGGGGCGCGTAGTCGGCCCGCGGCGGCCCGAGGCGTGTGAATCCGCCCCTTCCGCATTGCCTCCCCACGGGATCGAAGTACCCATCTCCCTGTGAGCTCTTCGCGCCGTACGAGCGGGGAGCGCGTCGGCGTACGTCAGCGCGGTCGCTGAGACAACGGCCGTGGCGATCCGGGAGTACGCACATCCTCTGAACCGGCCCGGACGACTCCGTACGCCGGTCGATCAGTCCTGCGCACTGTCAGCGCCGGCACCAAACCGTCGGCACACCTCGGTGTGTCCATCCGTCCGAGAGGGACCCCTCATGCCTCTGTCCATCCGTAAGCTCACCGGCCGTATCGGCGCAGTCGTCGAGGGCGTCGACCTCACGACGTCGCCGGACTTCTCGACGATCACCACGCTCCGAGACGCCCTCAACGAGCACAAGGCGATCGTGTTCGACGACGTGCGCCTGGACAACGCCGACCAGGAGCGCGTGGCCGGCTGGTTCGGCGAGCTGACGACCGCTCATCCCAACGTGCCGGCGGCGGACGGCACGACGAACGTGCTCGCCGTCGACAGTGAGACCTCCAAGGCCAACGAATGGCACACGGACGTCACCTTCGTCGTCAACCCGCCCCAGTTGACCACGCTGCGATCCGTGGTGGTCCCGCCGTACGGCGGCGAGACGCTCATCGCCAACGCCGCCGCGGCCTACCGCGACCTCCCCGAAGCGCTGCGCTCCCTCGCGGACTCACTGCGCGTCGTGCACACGAACCAGTACGACTACGCGCGACCCCCGGCCGCGACCGCCGAACGGCAGGAGTACGACCGCGTCTTCGTCTCGACGCCGTACGAGGCGGAGCACCCGGTCGTGCGGGTACATCCGCTGACGGGTGAACGCGGCCTGTTCATCGGCGGGTTCGCCAAGCGGATCGTCGGCCTTTCGAGCGGCGAGTCGGCCGATCTGCTGCGCGTCCTGCAGTCGTACGTGACGCGTCCGGAGAACATCCTGCGCTGGAGGTGGTCCCCGAACCAGCTGCTGATCTTCGACAACCGGATCACCCAGCACTACGGGGTCGACAACTACGACGGCCACCCGCGCCGCCTCAACAGGGTGACGGTCGCCGGTGAGGTGCCCACCGGTGCCGACGGCCGCCGCAGCGAGCAGCTCGTCGGCGATTCCTCGCACTACAGCGCTTTGCTGGCGGTGGCGGCATGACCGAGCTCGGCCTCAAGGCACCGGCCGCCACCGAGCGTCCGGCCGCCGGGACGACGAGCGCGCGGGAGGTGTTCCTGCCGCGCGGCGCCCGCCGCCGAACACCTTTCAGCAGACTGCGCGAGCGCCTGCGCTGGCCGCTGGGCATCTACACGACCCCGGTCGTGGTCCTCATCGCCTGGGAGGTGCTCGCCCGGGCCGGGGTGGTGTCGAAGACGTACGCTCCGGCGCCGACCTCGGTCGTGCGGTCGGCTGTCGACCTGTGGCAGCAGGGCGTCCTCGGACCCGACCTGGCCGTCTCGCTGCAGCGGGCCGGTATCGGTCTCGCCATCGGCCTGACGGCAGGCATCGTCACCGGCGTGCTCGGCGGCCTGCTGCGCAGCGGCGAGTACCTGTTCAACGGGCTCGTGCAGGTGCTCAACACGATCCCTCTCCTCGCCGTGCTGCCGCTGATGATCGTGTGGTTCGGCATCGACGAACTCACCAAGGTGCTGCTGATCTCCTTCGGCGCCGGCGTGCCGATGTACCTCAACCTGTTCGCCGCGATCCGGGGCGTCGACCAGCGGCTGATCGAGATGGCTCGCACGACGGGCGCGGGCAACTGGCGCCTGGTGACGCGCGTGCTGGTGCCCGGAGCCCTGCCGGGGTTCCTGGTCGGCCTGCGATTCTCCCTCGCGTACAGCGTGCTGGGCCTCGTCGCGGCCGAGACGGTCAACGCCGACAAGGGGCTCGGCTTCCTCATCACCCAAGGGCAGACGTATCTGCAGACCAACCAGGTCTTCGTGGGGCTGGTCATCTACTCGCTCCTCGGTCTGCTCGCCGACCAGTTCGTCCGGGCTCTCGAGCGGGTGCTGCTGCGGTGGCGCCCCGGTTATGAGGCGTCATGAGCAGCACGATCGCACCGCGGTTTCGTCAGCAGACCGGAGTTGTCGTCGAGCAGGTGGTTCGCCGGTTCGGTGACCGGACGGTGCTCGACGGCCTCGACCTCACCATCTCGGACGGGGAGTTGGTGATCCTGCTCGGGCCCTCGGGCTGCGGCAAGAGCACCCTGCTGCGTCTGCTCGCCGGCCTCGACCGGCCCGACGGCGGGCGGGTGGAGGTCCCGGCCCGGCGCGCGATCGTCTTCCAGGCCGACCGGCTGCTGCCGTGGCAGCGGGTGCTGCGCAACGTCACGCTCGGACTGTACGGGTCCGACGCCGAACAGCGGGCCCGCGACGTGCTCGCCGAGGTCGGACTCGCGGGCCGTGAGAAGGCGTGGCCGAAGGAACTCTCGGGCGGGGAGGCCCAACGGGTGTCGCTCGCCCGGGCGTTGGTCTCGGAACCCGAACTCGTGCTGCTCGACGAGCCGTTCGCGGCGCTCGACGCCATCACGAGGCTGCGCATGCACGACCTCGTACGCGCGCTGCGCAGCAGGCACCAGGCCGCCATGCTGCTCGTCACGCACGACGTCGACGAGGCGATCGCCCTGGCGGACCGCATCGTCGTCATGGGCAACGGCCGCATCGGCGCCTCGCACGAGGTGGACCTCCCCGCCCCCGACCGCGAAGCGAGCGTCGCCCGCGAGGAACTCCGCGCACGGCTCCTGGCGGACCTCGGCCTCGCCGGCCGCCACTGACCTCCCCCAACACCCTCACCCGGCACAGAAAGCACGACAACCATGCGAAGAAGAACAAGCAGACTCATCGCCACCATCGGCTCGCTCACCCTGGCGGGCACTCTCGTCGCCTGCGGATCGTCGTCGTCGGACACGGCCGCGCCTCTGAGCAACGCGGCCGACGCCGGCGACGTCAAGCACCCCGAGTGGAGCAAGTACACCTTCACCATCGGCGACAACGGCGGTGACGGCAGCCAGGAACTCGCGAAGGTCACCGGCGTGTTCGACAACGCCCCCTACAAGGTGAAGTTCGCCCGCTTCACCTACGGCCCGCCGCTCGTGCAGGCCGCCGCCTCGGGCGACATCGACCTCGGCAGCGTCGGCGACGTACCACCGATCACCGGTGCCGCGAAGGAGTACGGCTTCAAGATCGTGGCCGTCAACCGCTCGCTCACGCCCGACCAGGCGGTGGAGAACATCATCGTGCCCAAAGGCTCCAAGCTGAGGATGGCCGCGGACCTCAAGGGAAAGAAGATCGCCGTCCCGCAGGGCAGTTCGGCCCACGGTCTGGCCCTCAACGCCCTGAAGAGCGTCGGCCTCACCCCCAAGGACGTGAAACTGGTCTTCCTCGACCCGGCGGCCGGCGCGACCGCGTTCAACACCGGCAAGGTGGACGCCTGGTCGATCTGGAACCCGCAGTCCGCGATCGCGGTCAAGAACGGTGCCCGAATCCTGGTGAAGGGGCTGCCCCCGATCGACCAGACGAGCAGCTACTACGTCGCCAATGACTCCTCGCTGAAGGACAGGACCAAGCGTGCGGCTCTCACGGACGTCCTGAAGAGGCTGTCCCGGGAGTTCGCCTGGGCCGTCAAGAACCCGGACAAGTACGCGCAGGCACTGTCGAAGGAGCAGGGCATCCCGCTCGCCGACGCCAAGGCGTCCCTGGCCGCCTACTCGAACCGGGTCACCCCGGTGGCGCAGTCGGACATCGAACTGGAGCAGAACCTCGCCGACGCCTTCCTGGACGCGGGCCAGATCACCACGAAGGTCGACGTCGAGTCGATCACCGACAACCTCCTCCCGGCCGGTTACGACAGCTCCAAGCTCAAGGTCACCTCATGAGCGCCGGACGGCGGCGGCAGCTGCACCTCAACGCCTTCCTCATGGAAGCGGGCCACCACGAGGCGGCGTGGCGGCTCCCGCACAGCAATCCCCGCGCCGACTTCGACCTGCGGCACTGGATCGAACTTGCGCGCCTCGCCGAGAGCGCCAAGTTCGACTCGTTGTTCCTCGCCGACGGTCCGGCCCTCATCGGCACCGGCGAGTTCCGGCCGCCGGGCCAGCTGGAGCCGCTCACGCTGCTGACAGCGCTGTCGCAGGCGACCAGCAGGATCGGCCTCATCGCGACGGTGTCGTCGACGTACAACGAGCCGTACAACCTCGCCCGCCGGCTCGCGTCCGTCGACCACGTCAGCGGCGGCCGCGCCGGCTGGAACATCGTCACCTCGGCGGGCGCCGTCGAGGCCGCCAACTTCGGCCTCGACGACCGCCCCGGTCACGCCCAGCGCTACGCCCGCGCCGACGAGTTCCTGAAGGTCGCCAAGGCGCTGTGGGACAGCTGGGAGGCCGAGGCCGTCGTCGCGGACAAGGCGGCCGGGCGTTACGCCGACCCCGCCCGGCTGCACCGGCTCGGTCATGAGGGCACGTACTTCAAGGTCGCCGGTCCGCTCAACGTCGAGCGCCCGCCGCAGGGTCACCCGCTGCTCGTCCAGGCGGGTTCCTCGGAGGACGGCAAGGACTTCGCGGCCCGTCACGCCGAGGCCGTCTTCACCGCGCACACCACGTACGAGCGCGCCGCCGCCTTCTACGCCGACATCAAGGCACGCACCCGGGCC
This sequence comes from Streptomyces sp. C1-1, assembly GCF_050214755.1. Classification (NCBI taxonomy): domain Bacteria; kingdom Bacillati; phylum Actinomycetota; class Actinomycetes; order Kitasatosporales; family Streptomycetaceae; genus Streptomyces; species Streptomyces sp. C1-1. Next base: position 9,539,311 of record NZ_CP189826.1, read on the forward strand.
GCCGGGCGCGATCCGGACGGTGTGATCGTCCTGCCGGGCATCGTCCCCTACATCGGGTCGACCGAGGAGGAAGCCCGCGCCCTGGCACGGCAGCTCGACGAGCTGCGCATCCCGGAGTACGGGCTGCGCCAGCTGGCCGCGGTGTTCGAGACCGAGCCGTCGGTCTTCGAACTCGACCGGCCGCTACCGCAGTCCATCCTGGCGAGGCCGAAACTGGAGGGTTCGCAGAGCCGCTCCGACCTCATCATCGACCTGGCGGCACGCGAGAGGCTGACGGTGCGGGAGATCATCTCCCGGCTCGGCGGCGGCCGCGGGCACTTCGAGTTCGTCGGTACGCCCGAGCAGGTCGCGGACACGATCATCGCCAGGTTCGAGGGCGGTGCCGCGGACGGCTTCAACATCATGGCCCCGGCGCTGCCGTCCGGCCTGGCGGCCTTCGTCGAGCAGGTGCTGCCGATCCTGCGCGGCAAGGGCCTGTTCCGAGAGGAGTACGAGGGCACGACCCTCCGCGAGCACTACGGGCTCCCGGTCCCGGCGAACCAGTTCCATGTCTGACCCCTCCCGTGCCGGCCGGGTGCCTTGAGCGAGCGAGCCGCCGTCCACCGGGATGTCCGCGATGCGGGACGGCCCCCTTGACGTCGGTGGCCGTCAGATCGACACTCAGTAAGGAATCCTAGTGAACAGGTAGGGAAATATGAGGCGCCTTGATCCGGTCACCGTCCGAGTGAGCCGTTCGCCTCTGCTGACCTCCCGACGTCACATCGACCTGCTCCGCGTCTGCAGCGCGCTCGGCCCCATGGGCTGACCTGCGCCCTTCCCGCGCCGACGGCTTCCCCTGGAACGTCGTGCCGTTCGGCGTGCCCAGGTGAGCCCCGCTCCTGGGGTTCCGTCGTCGCATCCCCGTAGCCCAGGCGGGCCCGGCACCGAGTGCCGGGCCCGCCCGCCGGGTGGAGGAGGGGATGCGGCCACGGGGCCCAGCCCGATGTCGCATCCGCCGCGCGTACGTCCGCGCCCGCTTTCGGGGAGAGTCATGACCGTCACTTCGCCGGCCGCCCACGTGTCCGTCCGGCCCGCGCCCGCCTTCCGTGGCCGCATCGGCAGGGACGCACGCAGCGGCCACTACGCCGTTCCCGGCCGCTACCGGCTCCATCTGTCGACCGCGTGTCCCGACGGGCTGCGCATCGCCGTCACCCACACCCTGCTCGGCCTGGACGCCGTCTGTCCGGTGACCTATCTGCCCGCCGTCCCCGACTGTCCCGAGGGCGGCCACTCGGCCCTGCGTCCGCTGTACGAGGCGAGCGCGCACCACTACCGCGGCCCGGCCGCGGCGCCGGTGCTCAGTGACGGCTGGTCCGGGCGGATCGTCAGCACCCACGACCGGGACATCATGCGCGACCTCGCCCACCGCTTCGACACCGGCGGTTCCTCGCTCTACCCGTGCGGCGCGGAGTCGGAGATCGAGGCCGTGGAGCGGATGTGCGTGGAGGGGATCGAGCGGGCGGCGCAGCGGGCCGGGGCCGTGGGCGGGGAAGTGGCGGAACGTGACATGGCACTGGCCACGCTGCTGCAGACCCTCGGCGCCCTCGACCGCTGGCTCGACGGCCGCACCTACCTGCTCCGCGACGAAGTCACCGCCGCCGACGTCGAGTTGTGGGTCGCGCTGGTCCGGCTCGACACCGTGCACCGCCACCACCTCGACGCCGCCGCGGTCCAACGCATCGCCGGCCACCCGGTACTGTGGTCCTACGCCCGCCGTCTGACCGCCCACCCGGCCTTCGGCGCCCACCTCGACCTCGACGGCATCGACCGCCGTCACCACGCCCAGTGCCGGGGGCTGGAGGCCGCGGGATCGGCCGTCCAGATCCTCGACTGGGCGGCGCACTCGACCCGTTAGCCGTTCCACCTGCTGGACCGGCGTTGACATACGTTCGGGCAGTTGTCTTAACTACGGCCCAGAACGGTCATGAGTGTCAGCGACAAGCCCTGGCTTGCTGACCGGCAACCCTCGCACCGCGGTGGGGTGCCCCAGGTGACGACCCGGCCGATGACACATCGGTAAGCGCGAGGCCCACAGGGCCGGAACAGTGACGGTGACGCCATGTACGCAGCTCCCAGAACGGCCGCACGCCGTTCCCAGGGCTGCGTACGGACGTACGCGAACGTGCTCGTCGCGAACCGCGCCGTCGATCTGCTCCGCGTCAACAGCGCACTGTGTACCGCATCGGGCCGTGCCCGCTGTCGGGGCTGACACCCTCCCCGCAGCCCCGCACTCCCCGACGAACACCGCCCGCGCGGTGTGCCGTTGCCCTCCCCACCCCCGGTCCTGCGCCGCCGTGTGCGTCCCCGCACGCCGCCGCGCCTCCGGGGTGTGCCCACCCAGCCGGAGCCCACCATGAGCGAACCCCCTGGCGCCACCGTCACGTTGCCCGAGGCGCCCACCGCCGCCGAACCGCCCAAGGTCCTCACCGCCCAGCGGGTGCTGCCGCTGCGGCGGCCGGGACGCTGGATCGCCACCGCGGTCGTCCTGATCCTGGTCGCCCAGTTCGTCCACGGACTGGTGACCAACCCCTTCTACCAGTGGGACCGCTGGAGCTACTGGTTCCTGCGGCCGACCATCCTCGACGGCCTCCTCATCACCCTCGAAGTCGCCGCCTACAGCGCCGTGTTGGGCCTGATCGGCGGCATCCTGCTCGCCCTGGCCAGGCTGTCGAAGAGCCCGGTGCTGCGTGCGGTCAGCTGGACCTACGTGTGGGCGTTCCGCTCCATCCCGCTCATCGTCGTACTGATCTTCCTCTACAACTTCAGTGCCCTGTACAAGACGTTGAGCGTCGGCATCCCCTTCGGGCCGGCCTTCTTCTCCTTCGACGAGTCGAAACTCGCCACCGACATGGTCGTCGCCGTCGTCGGCCTCAGCCTCAACGAGGCCGCCTACGCGGCCGAGGTGGTGCGCGGCGGCATCCTCTCCGTCGACCAGGGCCAGCACGAGGCGGCCGCGGCCCTCGGCCTCCCCAAGGGCTACCAGTTCCGCAGAATCGTCTTTCCGCAGGCGCTGCGCTCCATCATCCCCAACTACGTCAACCAGCTCATCGGCCTGATCAAGGGCACCTCGCTGGTCTTCTACGTCTCCCTGCTCGACCTGTTCGGCTCCGCGCAGACCATGGGCTCCACCTACCCCGGCGACATCGTGCCGCTGCTGCTGGTCGTCACCGTCTGGTACCTGATCCTGACCAGCGTCGTCTCCGTCATCCAGTTCTACGTCGAGCGGTACTACGCCCGCGGTGCCACCCGGAGCCTGCCGCCGACGCGACTGCAGAAGCTCCGCACCGGTCTCACCGACCTGCGGGCCCGCATCCGCCGGGAGGCCGCCGTATGACCGCCAAGACCCTCGACGCCCTGGCGGACGTCGAAGCCGCCACCGTCGAGGTCCACGACGTGCACAAGTGGTACGGCACCCACCGGGTTCTGGACGGCGTCGACCTGACCGTCCGCCCCGGCGAGGTCACGGTGATCCTCGGCCCTTCAGGCTCCGGCAAGTCCACCCTGCTGCGGGTCATCAACCACCTGGAGAAGCCCGAGATCGGCCACGTCAGCATCAACGGCGAGCCGATCGGCGTGAAGCGGCAGGGCGAGCGGCTGAAGGAGCTGAGCGAGCGGGCCATCCTCACGCAGCGCGGACGGATCGGGTTCGTCTTCCAGAACTTCAACCTCTTCCCGCACCTGACGGTCCTGGACAACGTGGCCGCGGCCCCGGTCGCCACCGGCCGCCTCGGCAGGCCCGAAGCGCAGGAACTGGCCCGCGAACTCCTCGGCCGCGTCGGCCTCGCCGACAAGACCGGCGCCTACCCGCGCCAGCTCTCCGGCGGCCAGCAGCAGCGCGTCGCCATCGCCCGCGCCCTGGCCCTGCGCCCCGGCGTCATCCTCTTCGACGAACCCACCTCCGCCCTGGACCCCGAACTGGTCGGCGAAGTCCTCGCCGTCATCCGGGACTTGGCGTCCAGCGGCACCACCCTCGTCATCGTCACCCACGAGATCGGCTTCGCCCGCGAGATCGCCGACCGGGTCGTCTTCATCGACGGCGGCAAGATCATCGAGCAGGGGCCGCCCTCCGAGGTCCTCGACACACCGCGGCACGAGCGGACCAGGGACTTCCTCAGCAAGGTCCTCTGACCCTGCGCACCCACGACTTCCCCCCACGCCACCACTCTCATCACCGCCCCTGAGCGACAAGGAACGGCCATGCGCACCCACTTCACCCGACGCAGCCTGATACGCGGCATCACCGCGGCGACCGCCGTCGCCTCCCTGGCCACCGGGCTCGCCGCCTGCGGTGGCGACAGCGACGCGGCCACCACCACCGACAGCGCCGCCAAGTCCGGCGAGGTCGTCATCGGCCAGGTCTCCAACGGCGCCGCCAAGCAGACCGCCATCAAGGTCTCCGAGGTCAAGTCCATCAGCGCCGAACTGCCCGCCGCCCTCAAGAAGAGCGGCAAGCTGGAGATCGGCATCGGCGCCCTGCCGGCCGGCTTCCCACCGCTGGCCTATGTGGGCAGCGACCAGAAGACCCTCACCGGCGCGGAGCCCGACTTCGGCCGCCTTGTCGCCGCCGTCCTCGGCCTCAAGCCCGAGGTGAAGAACTCCACTTGGGAGAACCTCTTCGTCGGCATCGACAGCGGCAAGGTCGACGTGGCCTTCTCCAACGTCACCGATACCGAAGAGCGCAAGAAGAAGTACGAGTTCGCCTCCTACCGGCAGGACAACCTGGCCTTCACCGTGCCGAACAAGAGCGCCTGGAACTTCGACGGCACCTACGAGAACCTCGCCGGCAAGACGGTCTCCGTGGGCTCCGGCACCAACCAGGAGAAGATCCTCCTGGAGTGGAAGGCGAAGCTGGCCAAGGAGGGCAAGAAGCTCACCGTCAAGTACTTCCAGGACAGCAACAGCGTCTACCTGGCCCTGTCCGGCGGGAAGATCGACGCGTACTTCGGCCCCAACCCCGGCATCGCCTACCACAATCGGCAGACCGCGAACACGCCCAACGCCACCCGCACCGCGGGCACCTACTCGGGCGCCGGCGCGAGCCTGCAGGGGCTGATCGCGGCCACCGCCAAGAAGGACAGCGGCCTGGCCAAGCCGCTCGCCGACGCCATCAACCACCTGATCAAGAACGGTCAGTACGCCGAGTGGCTCAAGGCCTACAACCTCTCCAACGAGGCCGTGGCCAAGTCCGAGGTCAACCCGCCCGGACTCCCGCTCGACAACTCCTGACCACCGCGTGCCGGGAACTCCGCCACCACCCCGCGGTGGAGTCCCCGGCACGCCGGACACCCCGAGCCGCACCCCGGAGACCGCCACGCCATGTCCGTGACCACCATCGACGCCACCTCCTCGCACGTCCTGGACAACCCCGCCTGGGCCGCCCTCACCGGCCCCCACGCCCACTTCGCCGAACGCATCGGCCACGCCGCCCGCTACCACCGGGACGTGGCCCCCTTCCACGCCCTCTCCGACGAGGACAACCCCCGCGCCTGGGCCGACCTGGCCAGACTCGTCGGCCCCGGCGGCACCGCCGCGGTACGAGGCGTCACCGAGGCGCCGGGCGGCTGGGAGGTCGTCAGCATCGGACACGGCGTCCAGCTCGTGGACACGTCCCTGCGCGCCGAGCCCGACCCCGAGGCCGTACTCCTCGGCCCCGACGACGTGCCCCAGATCCTCGACCTGATCGCCCGCACCGAGCCCGGCCCCTACCGGCGACGCACCGTCGAGATGGGCACCTACCTCGGCATCCGCCACCGCGGCCGGCTGATCGCCCTGGCCGGCGAGCGGCTGCGCCCGCCCGGCTGGACCGAGATCAGCGCCGTGTGCACCGACCCCGACCACCGAGGCCGGGGGCTGGCCACCCGTCTGGTCCGTGCGGTGGCCGCCGGCATCAAGGAGCGCGGCGAACACCCCTTCCTGCACGCCGCGGCCGCCAACGCCAACGCGATCCGGCTGTACGAGTCCATCGGCTTCACCCTGCGCTGCAGCACCGTCTTCTCGCTCGTCCGGCACACCGGCGCCGCGGCCCTGGAAAGAACGGCATAGGCATGCCGACGTCCCTCTCACCGAACCTCCAGGAAGGCACCTTCGTGTCCGAAACTCCTCCCTCTCCGCTGCACCTTGCCGTCGCCCTCGACGGAACCGGATGGCACCCCGCCTCCTGGCGCGAGCAGGTCGCCCGGCCCCGCGACCTGTTCACCGCCGGACACTGGGCGGACCTCGTCGCCGAGGCCGAGCGCGGACTGCTCGACTTCGTCACCTTCGAGGACGGCCTCGGCCTGCAGTCCTCCCTCTCCCAGTCTCGACTTCGCTCGAACGGGGGGACCCCCATCGGCGAACTCGACGGCCGTACCGACCAGGTCCGCGGCCGGCTGGACGCCGTACTGACCGCGGCCCGGATCGCACCCCTGACCCGGCACATCGGCTTGGTGCCGACCGTGATCGCCACCCACACCGAGCCGTTCCACATCTCCAAGGCGATCGCCACCCTCGACTACGTCAGCACCGGCCGCGCGGGCCTGCGGGTGCAGATCTCCGCCCGGCCGCACGAGGCCGACCACTTCGGCCGCCGCGCCCTTCCCCCACTGAGCCTGCGGGAACTGCAGACGCCGGCCGGGCAGGAGCAGGTGGCCGACCTGTTCGACGAGGCCGCCGACTACGTCGAGGTGGTGCGCCGGCTCTGGGACAGCTGGGAGGACGACGCGGAGATCCGGGACGCCGCCACCGGACGCTTCATCGACCGCGACAAGCTGCACTACATCGATTTCCAGGGCAAGCACTTCAGCGTCAAGGGACCCTCCATCACTCCGCGCCCGCCCCAGGGCCAGCCCCTGGTCACCGCGCTCGCCCACCAGACCGTTCCGTACCGGCTGGTGGCCCGCCAGGCCGACATCGGCTACGTCACTCCGCAGGACGCCGAGCACGCCCGGGCGATCGTCGCCGAGATCCGTGCCGAGCAGGAGACGGCCGGTCGGGCCGGTGAGCCCCTGCACGTCTTCGGTGACCTGGTGGTCTTCCTGGACGACGAGCAGGCCGCCGCGGAGGACCGGCGGGCACGGCTCGACGCCCTCGCGGGGGAGCCGTACACCAGCGACGCCCGGATCTTCGCCGGAACGCCCGCTCAACTCGCCGATGTGTTGCAGGAGTTGGCGGCGCAGGGGCTGAGCGGCTTCCGGCTGCGGCCCGCCGTCGCCGGACACGACCTGCCGGCCATCACCCGCGGCCTGGTCCCCGAACTCCAGCGCCGGGGTGTCTTCCGCACCGCCTACGAAGCCGACACCCTGCGCGGCCTGCTGGGCCTGCCCCGCCCCGCCAACCGCTACGCCGCCGCCTGAGCCGGAAGGACCCGCACCGACATGACCAGCAAGCCGCTGAAGCAGATCCACCTGGCCGCCCATTTCCCCGGCGTCAACAACACCACGGTGTGGAGCGACCCGAAGGCCGGCAGCCACATCGAGTTCAGCTCCTTCGCCCACTTCGCCCGGACCGCCGAACGCGCCAGGTTCGATTTCCTCTTCCTCGCCGAGGGACTGCGACTGCGCGAACAGGGCGGACAGATCTACGACCTGGACGTCGTCGGCCGCCCCGACACCTTCACCGTCCTCGCCGCGCTCGCCGCCGTCACCGAGCACCTCGGCCTGACCGGCACCATCAACTCCACCTTCAACGAGCCCTACGAGGTGGCCCGCCAGTTCGCCAGCCTCGACCACCTCTCCGGCGGCCGTGCGGCCTGGAACGTCGTCACCTCCTGGGACGCCTTCACCGGCGAGAACTTCCGCCGCGCCGGCTTCCTGCCGCAGGAGGAGCGCTACTCCCGCGCCAAGGAGTTCCTGGCCACCGCCAACGAGCTCTTCGACTCCTGGCACGGCGACGAGATCGTCGCCGACCAGGCGACCGGTGTCTTCCTGCGCGACGCGAAGGCCGGCTCCTTCGTCCACACGGGACAACACTTCGACATCCACGGCCAGTTCAACGTCCCGCGCTCCCCGCAGGGCCGCCCGGTGATCTTCCAGGCCGGCGACTCCGAGGAGGGACGCGAGTTCGCCGCCTCCAGCGCCGACGCCATCTTCAGCCGACACGCCACCCTGGAGGGCGGTCAGGCCTTCTACACGGACGTCAAGAACCGCCTCGCCAAGTACGGCCGCCGCCATGACCAGTTGCTGATCCTGCCCGCCGCCTCCTTCGCGCTCGCCGACACCGACGCCGAGGCCGAGGAACTCGCCAGGGAGGTGCGCCGCCAGCAAGTCAGCGGCGCCACCGCCATCAAGCACCTGGAGTTCGTCTGGAACCGGGACCTGTCCTCCTACGACCCGGAAGGTCCGCTGCCCGACATCGACCCGGACGTCAGCGACAACCACATCTCCAAGGGCCGTGCCCAGGTGCGCATGTACCGCGACCCGCTGGCCACCGCCCGCGAGTGGCGCGAGCTGGCCGCCGCCAACAACTGGTCCATCCGTGACCTGGTGATCAACACCGGCAACCGACAGACCTTCGTCGGCTCCCCGACGACCCTCGCCAAGACCATCAACGACTACGTCCAGGCCGACGCCAGCGACGGCTTCATCCTCGTGCCGCACATCACGCCCACCGGCCTCGACGACTTCGCCGACAAGGTCGTCCCGCTCCTGCAGGAACAGGGCGTCTTCCGCACCGAATACGAGGGTCCCACCCTCCGTCACCACCTGGGGCTCGCGCACCCCGACGCAGCCGACGACCGGGTCGCGTCGTGAAGTTCCCGGACCCGCCGTCCGCGGGGGGACCTGTGCTTCCGACCAAACCACTCACCCAGGAGTCCCTCCATGTCTGACATCGCCCTCGGCGTTCTCGATCTGGTCCCGATCCCGTCCGGCTCGACGGCAGCCGATGCCCTGCGCAACTCCATCGACCTCGCACAGCAGGCCGAGCGCCTGGGATACGCCCGCTACTGGTTCGCCGAGCACCATCTCAACCCGGGCGTGGCCGGCACCTCGCCCGCCGTCGTCCTGGCCCTGACCGCATCGGCCACCTCGACCATCCGGCTCGGTTCCGGGGCCGTGCAGCTCGGGCACCGCACCGCGCTGTCCACCGTGGAGGAGTTCGGCCTGCTCGACGCGCTGCACCCGGGCCGCTTCGATCTGGGCCTCGGCCGCTCCGGGGGCCGCCCGCCGGCCCAGTCGGACGCAACGCCGCCCACGGCGACCCCGGTCGTCGACGGCCGCACCCCGAACGGCCTGTTGATCCCACCCCCCTTCTCCTTCGCGCATCTGCTCGGCTCACCCCGAATCGCCCTGCAGCGCAAGCTCCTTCTGCTGCCGGGCGCCGAATCGCAGGACTACACCGAGCAGATCGACGACATCCTCGCCCTGCTCGCCGGCACCTACCGCTCCCCGGAGGGCGCCGAAGCGCACGTCGTGCCGGGAGAGGGCGCCGATCTGGAGGTGTGGATCCTGGGCAGCAGTGGTGGCCAGAGCGCCGCCGTGGCGGGCCGCAACGGCCTGCGGTTCGCGGCGAACTACCACGTGAGCCCCGGGACGGTCCTGGAGGCCGTGGAGGGCTACCGGTCCTTCTTCCAGCCCTCCGAGGTGCTCGACAAGCCCTACGTCAGCGTCTCGGCCGACATCGTCGTGGCCGACGACGACGCCACCGCCCGCGAACTCGCCACCGGCTACGGCCCCTGGGTCCGCAGCATCCGCACCGCCGAGGGCGCCATCGAGTTCCCCACGCCGGAGGAAGCGCGCGCCCACAGCTGGACCGACGAGGACCAGGCCCTCGTCCAGGACCGCCTCGACACCCAGTTCGTCGGCTCGCCGGGCCGGGTGGCCGACCAGCTGGAACAGCTCCAGGAGGCCACGGGCGCGGACGAGTTGCTCATCACGACCATCACCCACGACCACAAGGACCGGGTCCGCTCGTACGAACTGCTCGCGGAGGAATGGCGCCGCAGGGGCCACTCGTCCCAGCCGCCGAGCTGATGCTCACGCGTGTCCCCGACGAAGCCCACCCCGACCAACCGAAAGGTCCTCCCATGGCCACCATCCTGTCCGTCTCCGGAAGCCCCTCCGCCACCTCCCGCACCGCACGGTTGCTTCGCCACCTCGACGAGCGGCTCACGGCCCAGGGTCACGAGGTGATCCCGCTGGACGTGCGTACGCTCCCGCCGGAGGCCCTGCTGCACGCCGACTTCGGCCATCCCGCGATAGCCCGGGCCGCGGCCCTGTTCGAGCAGGCGGAAGGCGTCGTGATCGGCACCCCCGTCTACAAGGCCGCCTACTCCGGGCTGTTGAAGGCGCTGCTGGACCTGCTGCCGCAGTACGCGCTGGTGGGCAAGACGGTCCTGCCGCTGGCCACCGGCGGCAGCACGGCCCACGTCCTGGCCATCGACTACGCCCTGCGCCCGGTCCTGGCCTCCATGGGGCCCGCCCACATCACCCCGGGCTGGTTCACCCTCGACAAGGACATCACGGTGGGCGACGACGGCACGCTGACCGTCGCGCCGGGTTCGGCCGAGGCGCTGCTCCAGGTCACGGACCAGTTCTCGGCCGCGCTGGGCGGTCGTACGACGCTGCTGGCGGCCACCGGATGACCGGCGCGGCGAGGTGCACCCCGCCGCTGCCTTGTGTGACGCACACCGACAACCGGCCGATCGGAGCCCCGCGTGTCCCTGACCTTTCACTGGTTCCTGCCCACCAACGGCGACAGCCGCCATGTCGTCGGCGGCGGTCACGGCACCCCCGCCACCGCTTCCGGACGGGACCGGCCGCCGACGGTCGCCTACCTCAGCCGGATCGCCGGCGCCGCCGAGGAACTGGGCTTCGTCGGCGTACTCACCCCGACCGGCGCCTGGTGCGAGGACGCGTGGCTGACCACCGCGTTGGTCAGCCGGCACACCGAGCGACTGAAGTTCCTGGTCGCCTTCCGCCCCGGATTCGTCTCGCCGACGCTGGCCGCCCAGATGGCCTCCACCTTCCAGCGGCAGAGCGGCGGACGGCTGCTGCTGAACGTCGTCACCGGCGGCGAGAGCCACGAGCAGCGGGCCTACGGCGACTTCCTCGACAAGGACGCCCGCTACCGCCGTACCGGCGAATTCCTGCAGGTCGTACGGGAGTTGTGGGAGGGGAAGGCCGTCGACCTGCACGGCGAGCATCTCCGGGTCGAGGACGCCAGGCTGGCCCGGGTGCCCGACCCGGTCCCCGAGGTGTACTTCGGCGGGTCCTCGCCGATCGCCGGTGAGATCGCCGCGCGGCACGCCGACGTCTACCTCACCTGGGGCGAGCCCCCGGCCCAGGTCGCCGAGAAGATCGCGTGGGTGAAGGGGTTGGCAGCCGCGCAAGGGCGCAACCTGCGTTTCGGCATCCGGCTGCACGTCATCACGCGCGACACCTCCGAGCAGGCTTGGGCGGAGGCCGACAGGCTCCTTGAGGGCTTCGACCCGGAGACCGTGAAGTCCGTGCAGGCCGGGCTCGCCCGCAGCGAGTCCGAGGGACAGCAACGGATGCTCGCCCTGCACGGCGGCGGCAATCGGGACGGCCTGGAGATCCACCCCAACCTGTGGGCCGGTATCGGCCTGGTGCGCGGTGGCGCGGGCACCGCCCTGGTGGGCAGCCACGACGAGGTCGCCGAGCGGATCAAGGAGTACCACGCCCTCGGTATCGACGAGTTCGTGTTCTCCGGTTACCCGCACCTGGAGGAGGCGTACTGGTTCGGCGAGGGCGTGCTGCCGAGGCTCGCCGCGCACGGCCTGTGGCGGCACCCCTTCGACAGGCCCGCCGCGCCCGCCGCGCAGGTGCCGTTCGCCTGAACGCGCCCCCGATGAGCGTGAACCAGCCAGATCGCGCTTCTATCCCTAGTATTCCTATCGAATTACTAGGAAAGTATTGACGGGGGTCGGCGGGGAGGGTGAGCATGACGAAACCGACGTGCCACCACACCCCGCCACCTCCATGCCGCGTTCGCTTCGCCCTGTGAAGGAAGACCCGATGACCACATCACTGAGCTGTGGCGACAGCCGCAGTCGTACGACGCGGGTCCGCGCGTGACGGTCACGGCGGACGAGGCGACCGAAGCGGCGCCCGGGCCGCAGGCCGACTGGACGCACATCGCCCGTGAGGTGGCGGACGATCTCGCCACGGACACGGTCGAACGCGAGCAGGCCGGCAAGGCGCCGCTCGACGAGGTCACCCGGCTGCGCGAGTCGGGACTGCTGTCGGTGCTGGTGCCGGCCGAGTACGGGGGAGGGGGCGCGGACTGGCGCACGGCCTGCACGGTCGTGCGGACGGTCGCCGCGGCCGACGGGGCCATCGGCCACCTGCTGGGCAGCCACTACTTCCTCTCCTTCAGCGCCCGGTTCTTCGCCGGGCCCGGCCAAGCCGCCCGAATCCAAAGGGAGTCGGCGGCGGGGCAGTGGTGCTGGGGAGGGGGCATCGCCGCGCACGAACCGCCGCTCATGCTGATTCCCACGGCGGACGGCCATCTGCTCGACGGCTACCAGAGGTTCGCCACCGGAGTCGGGATCGCCGACCGCCTGTTGGTCCGCGCCTTCAGATCCGGCACCGGCGAGCCGCTGGCCGTCCTCGTCGACCCTGCCCGCCCGGGCGTCGTCACCGGCAGCGGCGGGGACACCTTCGGCCAGCGGCTGGCGGCCGGTGGGAGCGTGGAGTTCGACTCCGTGCCGGTCGCGGCGGACGACGTACTCGGTTCCCTCTCGCCGGACGAGGGCGTCCTGTCGCCCTTCGCCTGCCTGGCCGCACCGACCGCGCGCCTGGTCTCCGCCCAGTTCTGTCTCGGCGTCGCCGAGGGAATGCTCGACGAGGTCCGCGAGTACGGCCGGGTCGTGAAGTCCCCCTGGCAGCCCTTCTCCGCACAGCCCTGGCCCGACGGCCCGCCCCAGGACCCCCACGCACTGGTCGCGTACGGCGAACTCGCCGTCGCCGCGCGGGCCGCGTCCGCCCTCGCCGACCAGGCGGTGGAGGCCCTGCTGCGCGGCCTCGGCCGGGGCGAGGCCCTCGACGACGAGGAGTGCGCGGAGATCACCGTCCTCGCCGGCGCGGCCGAGGCCACCGCCTCCCGCGCCGTGCAGGACATCACCACCCGCGCCCTGGACGCCATCGGCGCCCCTGCCGCCTCCTCCCGCCTCGGATTCGACCGCTTCTGGCGCAACGCCCGCACCCACACCCTCCGCGAACCCCTCACCCACAGACTGCGCGAGGTCGGCGACTACTTCCTCAACGGCACCCACCCACCCTTCACGCTTCCGGCGTGACCGGTAGGGCGTCGCCCGGCCCGAGGCCGGCTCACGGTCACGGGGGGCCCGCGGTTCCCGTCGCGAGCCGTCGATAATCACTTGCCAGACCCGCTTCGCGCAGGCCAACGTGGCCGCGAAGGCGACGAAGGCAGAGATGATGACCACGCAGATCCAGCAGGTCGACAACGAGTTGATCCAGGCCGCGGCCCAGGTCGCGCGCACGCGGTGCCGGGGGGACAACCACACCATGGCGGCCGCGGGCCGCGCCGGCGACGGGCGGATCGTCACCGCGGTCAACGCCTACCACTTCACCGGAGGTCCGTGCGCGGAGCTGGTCCTCATCGGCGCGGCAGCCGCCCAGGGCGTCTACGAGCTGGACACCATCGTGGCCGTCGGTGACCGTGACCGGGGGGTCGTTCCTCCGTGCGGGCGGTGCCGCCAGGCGCTGCTGGACTACTTCCCCACGCTCAAGGTGATCGTCGGTGAAGGGGACCGCACCCGCACCGTCCACATTGCCGACCTGCTGCCCGAGACTTACGTCTGGGCCGACCACCAGCTCGACGCCGACTGACATCGTGGGCCGACTCGGTCACGACGCCCGTGCCGCGTAGGCCCTGACGTCCGCGTCCGAATCCGTGGTGGCCGTGGCGAGGGCGGCTCGGGCCTCGGGGACCGGCAGGTGTCGGGTCAGGGACAGTACGGCGGCCTTGCGCACGTCGGCATTGGAGTCGGCCAGTGCCTTCGCCAGCGCCGGGACCGCGGTGGCCGGGTCGGCGGCGGACAGGGCCGTGGCGGCGCCGGCGCGGACCTGCCAGGCCCGGTCGGACAGAGCGGTCACCGCGCGGACGGTGAGGGGCGCCGGGCAGCCCATGGAGGCCAGCGCGCCGAACGCGGCACCGCGCACCAGGGGGTCGCTGTCCTCGGTGAGTGCGTCCAACGCCACCGGTGCGACCGTCGAGGAGCCCACGCCGGCCAGCGCCTTGGCCACGGTGACGCGGACCTCGCGGGACGCGTCGTGCGCCGCACGCGCCAATGGCTCGGCCGCGTCGACCGACACGAGCGCACGCACCGCCTCGATCCGTACCGCGACGTCGGAGTCGGCGAGGGCCTCGGCGAACAGCCCGGCGTCCCCCAGGCGCAGTGCGCGCAGGACGTCGAGGGCCGCGGCGCGGACGACGGGATCGGCCTCTGTGAGCGCCGGGGTGAGTGCGTGGCGCAGGGCGGGTTCGGGCGGCAGGGTCTCGACCAGCTCGCGCAGGGATGCCGCCGCGGCAGACCGGACCTGGGCGTCGGGGTCGGCGAGCGCGTCGGCCAGCGCCTGTCCCGTGCCGGGCGGCACGGTCTCGGTGAGGACCGAGACAGCGGTCCGCCGGACGCCCGGGTCAGGGTCGGTCAAATAGGGCTGCAGGATTGAGAGTTCGGGTTCCTCATCGGCCAGCGCGAGCAGGGTCAGGAGCCGGGGGGAGGCGATCTCGCCGGGGCCGGATGCCGCGGACTGCACGTCCCGCGCGCCGGTTCTCGGGCCTGCGGCCATCGGCGCCACCTCCCGCGCCCCCGCCGTGGCCACCGGCTCGGCATGGACCTCGCCGAGGTGCCGGGAGGCACCGCCGACCGGGGTGAACTCCTCGACCGGAACCAGGTAGGGAGCCACGGGACGGACCGTGAACTCCATCGCCCCGGAAGGTGACTTGCGCAGATCGAGATGGTGCAGCCAGGACGTGTCGTCGCGCCGCGGATGGTCGATGCGCTCGTGGTAGAGACCCCAACGCGACTCCGTACGGGCCAGCGAGGCCCGCGCGGCCATCTCCGCGCAGTCGCGGATGAAGTCGACCTCGGCACACCGCATCAGCTCGTGCGGGGTCCGGGCGCCCATCGAGGCGATGTCGGCCCGCATCCGCTCGAAGGCCTCCAGGGCCAGCGACAGACGGGCCCCGGACTTCGGCGGGGCCACGTAGTCGTTCACGAAGCGGCGCAACTTGTACTCGACCTGGGGCTGCGGCGGCCCGTCCGGGTTGCGCAGCGGGCGGTAGACCAGTTCGTGCGCCTCGCGCAGCTGCTCCTGGGGCAACTCGCCCTCGTACGAACGGTACTGGGACGCGTCCGCGCCTGCCAGGTCGCCGAAGACGAACGCGCCGATCATGTAGTTGTGCGGCACACACGCCAGGTCGCCGGCCGCGTAGAGGCGGGGGACGGTCGTACGGGCGTGGTCGTCCACCCGTACCCCCGAGGCCGAGTGGCCGCCGCACAGGCCGATCTCGGAGATGTGCATCTCGACGTCATGGGTGCGGTAGTCATGACCGCGGCCGGCATGGAACGTGCCGCGGGTGGGCCGCTCCGTGGAGTGCAGGATCGACTCCAGGGCCGAGACCGACTCCTCGGGGAGATGGCTCAGCTTGAGGTAGACCGGCCCCCGGTCGCTGGCGACCTCCGCCGCGAACTCCGCCATCATCTGGCCCGACCAGTAGTCGGAGTCGACGAAACGTTCGCCGTGCCGGTTGACCTGGTAGCCGCCGAAGGGGTTGGCGACGTAGGCGCAGGCCGGGCCGTTGTAGTCCTTGATGAGCGGGTTGATCTGGAAGCACTCGATGCCGGTCAGCTCGGCGCCCGCGTGGTACGCCATCGCATAGCCGTCGCCCGCGTTCGTGGGGTTCTCGTACGTGCCGTACAGATAGCCGGAGGCGGGCAGGCCGAGGCGGCCGCAGGCGCCGGTGGCCAGGATCACCGCCCCCGCCCGCACCACCACGAACGTGCCCGTGCGCGTGTTGAAGCCGGCCGCACCCACGGCCCGCCCCTGGGAGGTGAGCACCCGCACCGGCATCACCCGGTTCTCGATGCGGATCCGCTCCCGCATCTCGCGCCGCCGCAGCTGCCGGTACAGGACCTTCTTGACGTCCTTGCCCTCCGGCATCGGCAGCACATACGAACCCGACCGGTGCACCTGACGGACCGCGTACTCGCCGTGCTCGTCCTTCTCGAACTTCACGCCGTACGACTCCAGGCGCTGCACCATGGCGAAGCCGCGGGTGGCGGTCTGGCGGACGGTGGACTGGTCGACGACGCCGTCGTTGGCGCGGGTGATCTCGGCTACGTAGTCGTCGGGCTCGGCACGTCCGGGCACGACCGCGTTGTTGACGCCGTCCATGCCCATGGCGAGCGCGCCCGAGTGGCGTACGTGGGCCTTCTCCAACAGCAGGACATTGGCGCCGTGTTCGGCGGCGGTCAGGGCCGCCATGGTGCCGGCCGTGCCGCCGCCGACGACCAGGACGTCGCAGGAGATCTCCTCCGCGTCACTGAGGACCGGAATCTGCAGGGGAGTGTCCACCAGGGTGCCTTTCACGTTGCGGATCACGTTCCGAGCGAGGACAGGACCTCGCGCCGCAGCGCCACGCGCGCGGGATCGTCGTGGGCCGTGCGATCGCGCGGACGCGGTACGTCTCGTACGGCGGTCAGCCGGCCGTTGCCGAGGAGTGCCACGCGGTCGCCGAGGAAGAGGGCCTCGTCCACGTCGTGGGTGACGAACACGACGGTCGCGCCGGTGCCGTGCAGCACTTCCACCAGGAGGTCCTGCATGCCCGAGCGGGTCTGGGCGTCGAGCGCGCCGAAGGGTTCGTCCATGAGGACGGCGCGCGGCGCCCCGGCGAGGGCGCGGGCCAACTGCGCGCGCTGACGCTGGCCGCCGGAGATCCGGTGCGGCAACTGCCCCGCCAGGTCGGCCAGTCCGACGCGGGCCAGCCACTGCTCGGCCTGGAGGCGGCGCTGCGCGCGGGGGACACGGCGGACGGCCAGCGGGAGTTCGACGTTGGCGCGCAGGGTGCGCCAGGGCAGGAGGGCGTCCTCCTGGAAGACCAGGGCGCGTTCGGCGGACGGTCCGGCCAGGGGCTGCCCGTCCTGGCCGATCCGTCCGGCGAGCGGGGACAGCAGTCCCGCGAGGGTGCGCAGCAGGGTCGACTTGCCGCACCCGGACGGGCCGACGACGGTGAGGATCTCACCGGGCGCGATGTCCAGGTCGACGTCGGCCAGGACGGGAGCGTCGGGGCGGCCGAGTGTGGCGGCGCGGAGGGTGAGGCCAGTGCCGCGTGCGAGGGACGGCGCCCGGTCCGTCGTACGGAGTACGGGTTCGGTGTCAGACGAGGTGCTCATCGCGTGCCTCCTCGGTGCCGGAGGGCTGTGGGGCGGGGGACGGGCCGGCGGGCGGGCGTGAGGGCGTCGGCCGGGCGCCGGTGACCTGGGACGTACGCGGCAACCAGCGGGTCAGCCGCCGGCCGAGGAGTTCCACCGCCGTGGAGGTCAGCCAGCCGAGGACGCCGATCGTGACCATGCCGACGAAGACGCCCGGGTAGTCGACGACCGTGTAGTCCTGCCAGGTGCGGTAGCCGACCCCGTACTGTCCGGAGATCATCTCCGCGGAGATCACGCAGATCCAGGAGACGCCGATGCCGACCGACAGGCCGCCGAAGATGCCGGGCAGCGCACCCGGCAGCACGACCGAGCCGAGGACGCGCCACCGGCCGCCGCCCATGGTCAGCACGGCTTCCTCCCACACCGGTGTCAGCGCCCGAACTGCATGCCGGGTGGAGACCAGGACCGGGAAGAAGGCCGCGGTGAAGGTGATGAAGACGATGCCCTGTTCGTTGGAGGGGAAGAGGAGGATCGCGACGGGGACCAGGGCGATGGCGGGGATCGGGCGGACGACCTCCAGCAGCGGACCCAGCAGGTCCTCGGCGAGCGTGGAGCGCGCCACGAGCACGCCCAACGCCACGCCGGCCACCGCGGCCAGCACGAAGCCCGTCACGATGCGGGTCAGGCTGTCGGTGAGGTCCGTCCAGTAGTCCGCCCCGGCAAGGCGGTCGGCGAAGGTGTGGGCCACGTCGGTCACCGTGGGGAACTGCGAGAAACGCAGCCACAGATCGACGTCCAGGCTGGTCAGCAGCTGCCAGAGCCCGAGGGCGGCCGCGAGGGCGGTCACCCGCAGCGCGTACCGGGTCACGAGGCACGCTCCAGGGCGTCGGCGTAGGTGATGACGCGGGCGCCGGCATGGGCGAGGACGTAGCCGTGTGCGGTCGCCGGGGCGACGAAGGGCAGCAGCCGGTCGCCGTCGGCCACCCAGACCGCCTTGTCGGCGAACCACAGGGTGCCGGTGGTGGCGTCGGGGACATAGGCGGCGCGGATGCCGTCCCGGTGCGCGGACACGTAACTCAGAAGCTGGGCCGGGGACTTGAAGGCAATGGTCTGTCCGGCGCCCTTCGGCCATGCCTCGCTCGCGGCAGGCGGGGGAGTGGCGGCGAGCGCCTTGCCGTACGACGCTCCGAGGGCCTTCTTGACGTACCGGTCGTCGACGAAGGAGTCCACGTCCACGTCGCCGGTCAGCTTCGCCGCCTTCAGGACCGGCACGTCTCGCTTCAGCGCGGCGACGAGCTGCGGCTTGACGGCCGGGTCGAAGGTGGAGATGCCGTGGGCGCCGTTGTAGAGGTAGACGACCTCCGCGGGCAGGCCGGTGGCCTTCGCCACCTTCTGCGCGGCGGTCACGGGATGGGCGTCGAGGTAGTCGGTGGCCTGCGCCTGGGCCTTGAGGAAGGCTTCCAGCACGGTTGGTTCGCGCTTGGCGAAGTCCTCGCGGGCGGTGACGCCGTGGAAGGTGGGCAGGTTCAGCAGGGCGCCGTCGTACAGCGCCTCGGCCTTGCCCTGGTAGGCGAGCAGCCCGGGCCAGGCCACGAACTGCGACAGCGCGTCGACGCTGCCCGCGCTCAGGGCGGAAGCGCCCACCGCGGGCTGCTGGTTGAGCTTCTCCACACCCTTGTCCGGGTCGATGCCGGCACGCTGCAGGGCCCGTACGAGCGTGCCGTCGGCGGCGGAGCCTATGCTCGTGGACACCTTCTTGCCCTTGAGGTCCTTCAGGGAGGCCAGCTTGGAGCCGGGAGTGGTGACGATGGTGTTCAGGCCGCCGCGCAGGTTGTAGCCGGTGACCGAGACCAGGCGGGTGGGGCGGTTCAGCTGCTTGCCACGGGCGGCGTTGATGAGCAGTGGGAAGTCGCCCATCGAGCCGATGTCGATCTTCCCGGCGGTCATCTGGGCGGTGATGGGGGCGCCGGTGGCGTAGTCCTGCCAGTCGACCTTGTAAGTGCGGCCGTCACCGAGGGAGTTGAGCTGCTTCTCGAAGTAGCCGAGCGAGCGCAGCAGGGTTCCCGCGGTGACCGTGTTGATGGTCTTGGACTGGTAGCCGACGGTCACCGTGACGGTGGAGCCGTCACCTCCGGCCGCGGCGGTGCCACCGCAGGCCGTGAGCGGTGCGAGGAGTACGACGACGGCGGCGGCGACTGCTGTGTTCTTCATGGTGGTCGGGACCTCTCACCGGAGCAGATAGGGCATGTTGACCGTGACGGCTCCGGTGGGACAGCGGGCCGCGCACGGGCCGCAGTACCAGCACTCGTCGACGTGCATGTAGGCCTTGCCGGTGCTGTCGTCGATGGCGAGGGAGTCCAGCGGGCACATGTCCACGCAGAGCGTGCAGCCGTCGATGCACTTCGACTCGTCGATGGTCACGGGCACGTCGGCCCGCTGGGGCGCCAAGGGCATGGCTGTCTCCAGGAAGGTGTGCAGGCGGGGTAGGTGTCTTACAGCGACCGGTGGAGCATGCCGCTCATCGTGATGCGGTCGCCGCGGAAGCGAATGAACTCGAGGTCGACGGGCCGGCCGTCGGACAGATGGGTGAGGCGCTCCAGCATGAGTACGGCGGCGCCGTGCGGGGCCTGCAGTACGGCGGCGGAGTGGGCGTCCGCGTTCACCGCCTCCAGGCTGATCTCGGCGTGTCCGAGCGGCCGGCCGGTGAGGGTCTCCAGGAGCCGGAAGATGTCGGTGTTCTCCAGGTCCTCTCCCAGCAGGGCGGCGCCGACGTCGAGGGGGATGTAGGTGAGGTCGAGGGACAGAGGCAGGCCGCCCAGCCGTCGCAGGCGTTCGATGTAGAGGACGTCGGTGCCGGACGGCAGGTGGAGGCGGTCGGCCACCGGCGCGGGGGCGGGTACGGGGCCCATCGTGCGGACCTCGTTGGTGACGCGGCCGTGTTCGCGCAGGGTCTCCGCGAGTCCCATCAGCCGGTCGAGTCCATGCGGGTACTTCTGTGCCACGACGACCGTGCCGACGCCGGGGAGGCGCTCCACGAGGCCTTCGGCGCGCAGGAGGTCGAGGGCCTCGCGGACGGTGTTGCGGGAGGCGCGGTAGTCGGTGGCCAGGACGGACTCGTGGGGAAGAGGGCCCGTGGGGAAGGCGCCGCCGAGGACCTGGTGTCGCAGGAGGTCGGCGAGTTGGCGTGCCCGGTCCGCGCGCAGCCGGCGCCGCGCACGGTGGGCGGCGACGGTGCTCGCGCCCTGGCCGGCGTGGTCTCGGACGCGGTCGCTGGAGGACATGTTCTGGACCATACCTATCCGGTAGGGAATGGGGTGTTGCTGGATTGTTGCGCCACCTGACTCATCAACAGGTGAGCTGCTGACCTGCGGTTTCGTGGCGGGACGGGGGAGATCTGCCAGTGCTCTCCACGGTTCGCGTCGCCCGTGACGTCCGGCGGCACGGCGAACTCTCCGCACATGACAGCACCGGCTCGCGGTGGGGCGGTCATGCCTCTGCGAGCCGGTGCTGTGTGCGCGTGTTCCGAGGTGCTGGGGACCTCGGTGGGGTCGTGGTGGTCGAGGGCCGTTCGGTCAGTTCCTCACGAGCAGGCCGCGGCTGCGCAGGACCCAGCGCTCGAGGGGGCTGAAGACGATCAGGTCGATGGCGATGCCGACGAAGAGGATGAGCAGGATGGCTTCGAAGACCATGGCCATGTCGGAGGCGGTGCGGGCGTTTTCGAGGAGTTGGCCGAGGCCGACGCCGAGGTCGGGGAAGCTGGCGATGATCTCGGCGGCCATGAGGGAGCGCCAGGAGAAGGCCCAGCCCTGTTTCATGCCGGCGACGTAGCCGGGCAGGGCGGCGGGCAGGGTGATGTGCCAGGTGCCCTTCAGGCCGGTGGCGCCCATGGTGCGGCCGGCGCGCAGGAAGAGCGGGGGGACCTGGTCGACGCCGGAGACGAGGCCGTTGGCGATGGAGGGGACGGCGCCGAGCAGGATGACGGCGTACATCATGGAGTTGTTCAGGCCGAGCCAGATGACGGCGGGGGGTACCCAGGCGACCGAGGGCAGGGACTGCAGGCCGGACAGGATGGGTCCGATGGCGGCGCGGACGAACTTCACGCGGGCCACCAGCAGGCCCAGCGGGGTGCCGATGAGCAGCGCGAGGCAGAAGCCGAGCAGGCCGCGCGAGACGCTGGTCCAGATGTAGTCCAGCAGCGTGCCGCTGAGCCAGGAGTCCTTCAACGTGCCGGCCACCGCGCCCGGCGAAGGCAGCTTGGAGGGGTTGTCGACGATCGGGTACAGCACGTACCAGGCGACAAGGACGACGGCGATCGCCGTGACCGGCGGCAGGACCTTGTCGACGAACGTCTTCCGGAACGGCGCCCGTCCGGTGGCCGCGGTCTCCAGGGCGTCGAGGCCTGCTTCGACGCTCCCGGCGTCCTGGGCCGGTGTCGTCTCAGTGCTGGCCATGACGGCGGATCTCCCCACGCAGTACATCGGTGATCTCGAGGGACAGTTCGGCCACGGGCGCGTCCTCGATGCGGCGCGGCTGCGGGATGTCGACCCGCCACTCGCGGGCGATCCGGCCCGGGCGGGAGGACAGCAGGATCACCCGCTGGGCCAGCCGCACCGCTTCGCGCACGTTGTGCGTGACGAACAGCACCGACAGGCCCGTCTCGGCCCAGATGCGGGTCAGTTCGTCGTGCAGCACGTCCCGGGTGATGGCGTCCAGCGCGGCGAACGGCTCGTCCATCAGCAGCAGCCGGCTGTCCTGGGCCAGTGCGCGGGCCAGCGCCACGCGCTGGCGCATGCCGCCGGACAGCTCGTGCACCCGCTTGCCGTGCGCGCCCTTGAGCCGTACCAGCTCCAGCAGTTCCTCGGCCCGCTCGCGCCGCTCGGGCTTGGCCACTCCCCGGAGTTTGAGGGCGAGTTCGATGTTCCTGCCCGCGCTCAGCCAGGGGAACAGGGCGTGTTCCTGGAACATCAGCGCGGGGCGGCCGTCGGTGGTGATGGTGCCGGCGCTGGGCCGGTCCAGGCCCGCCACCAGGTTCAGCAGCGTGGACTTGCCGCAGCCGGAGGCGCCCAGGAGGGTGACGAACTCGCCGGGGGCGACATCGAGGCTGATGTCGTCCAGGACGAGCTGCTGCCCACCGGGCGTCGCGAAGGACTTCGAGACGTGCTCGATGCGGGCGGCGTGCTCGACCGTCTCGTCGGCCTTGGCGAGCGTCGTGATCGTGGCCATGGTCGTCACCTCCTGGGATCTCGTCGGAACCTGTGTCAGCCGACGCCGAGACCGGCGTCGTCGACCGTGCTCTCGCCCTCGGCCTTGAGGACCTTGTTCAGGAGCGTGAGGTCGTAGATGCCCTTCAGGTCGGGCTTGGTGAGCAGTCCGGCCTTGACGGCGTGGGCGGCCTCGGTGTTGAGAGTGGAGGCCAGCGGGTCGTCGGTGAAGCTGATCGAGGACCAGGCCGGGTCCAGGACGTTCGCGGGCAGGGCCTTGCCGGAGTCGGCGGTCAGCTGCTTGTTGGCCGCGGTCTTCGCCGCGTCCGGGTTGGCGTTGATCCACTTGTTGCTCTCGACCGAGGCCTTGAGCACGGCCTCGACGGCCTTGGGGTGGGCGTCGAGGAACTTCTGCGACACGATGATGTTCGTGATCACGAACTTCTTGTCGGGCCACAGGGTGGACTCGTCCAGCAGGACCTTGCCGCCCTCGGCGACCAGCTTGGAGGCGGTCGGCTCGGGCACCCAGGCACCGTCGATGGAACCGGACTTGTAGGCGTCCGGGGTGATCTTGTTGTCGGTGCGTACGACGGTCACGTCGCCCTTGCCGCTCTGCGGGTCGATCTTGTAGCCCTGTTCGGCGGCCCAGTTGAGGAAGGCCACGTCCTGGGTGTTGCCCAGCTGGGGCGTGGCGATCTTCTTGCCCTTGACGTCCTTGAGCGACTTGATCTTCTTGGGGTTGACGACCAGCTTCACCCCGCCGGAGGCCGAACCGCCGATGATGCGCAGGCTCTTGCCGTTGGACTTGGTGTAGCCGTTGATCGCGGGGGAGGGGCCGATCCAGCCGATGTCGATGGAGCTGGAGTTGAGCGCCTCGATCTCCGAGGGACCCGCGTTGAAGGTGGCGTACTCGGCCTTCGTGGCGCCCAGTTCCTTCTGGAACAGGCCCTGCTCACGGCCGACCAGCGCGGTGGCGTGGGTCAGGTTGCCGAAGTAGCCGATCCTGACGGAGCCGAGACCGTCGATCTTCTTCGCGCCGGCGGCGACCTTGGCGGTGTCGTCGCTCTTTGCCTTCGAGCCGTAACCGCAGGCGGTGAGCAGGAGGGGGAGCGTCGCGATGACGGCGAGGGTGCGCAGAGTGGTGAGCGGTCTTGCGGCAGACACGAAGGTGTCCTCTCAGGGGAAGGAAGGGAAAGAGCGTACGGAGCGACGGGGCGTCGAGCCCTGGTGCGCTGATCTGGGGGTGGCCGGTGTGGTGGACGGCCTCAGACAGGGCAACAGATGGCGCTGGACGTACGGCGGAGGTCGATGTGACGCCGCGAGGTCAGCAGAGGCAGCGACAGCTGTGCGAGGTCGCGCGCTCTCATACCCACCCCCGGATCCCTAGTTTTCCTACCTGCTTGCTAGGGATCGTGACAGAAGGAGGCGCTCACCCCAAGAGGATGTTCATATATTGGACAAGTGAATCTCGCATACCGGGATCGGTGAGATTCGCTGAGCTAACGGGCCTGGTCAGGGCCGTCGAGCGGGGGGTGCGGCAAGACCTGGACGATCACGATCCGGTCGTCAGGATCGCGCCCGCGACCACGTCGAAGAGGTGATCGGCGCGTGGCGCCAGCGACGGTTGGTCGCCGAGCCAGGCGAGTGCGGCGATCAGTGCGAACAGATCGGCGCCGTCGATGTCGTCGCGCGCGTGGCCCGCGGCCTGTGCGCGGGCGAGCAGTCGCGCCCCGGCCGTGCGCAGGGTCACGCAGGCGGCGTGGAGTGCGGATTCGTGGTCGTCGATCGCGGCTGCCATCAGTTCGGTCACGCCCCGGTACTCGGTCGTCCAGGCGACGCAGTCGTGCAGCCATGAGACGAGAGCGTCTTCGGGCGAGCTCGATGTCTCGAGCTCGTTCGCCTTGGCCGTGAGCTCCTCGAAGCTCGTCCGCAGAAGCGCGTCGAGCAACGCCTCGCGTGTGGGGAAGTGGCGCAGCAGCGTCGCCAGTCCGACGTCGGCCCTGCGCGCGATGTCGCGCAGGGACACCTCGACGCCCTGCTCGGTGATGGCGCTGCCTGCCGCGGCGAGCAGGTGGTCGCGGTTCTTCCTGGCGTCGGCCCGCATCTGTCCCTCTTGCTATCCGGATCAGTGGTCCATATATTCGGATCAGTGGTCCATTTATGTGGATCGCTGATCCGAATAAGCCTATCTCGCAGTGCGGGCAGGAGAGACCGATGTCGACACACACCATGAAGGCCGTCCGGCTCCACGAACACGGCGGACCCGAGGTGCTGCGTTATGAAGAGGTGCCGATTCCCGAGCCGGGACCGGGGGAGGTGCTCATTCGCGTCCACGCGGTCGGTGTCAATCCCCCGGACTGGTACCTGCGCGGCGGGCTGACCGAGATGCCGGGTGAGAAGGGGGCGAGGGTCGCTCTGCCGGTGATCCCGGGCACGGACGTGTCGGGCGTCGTCGAGGCCGTCGCCCCGGACGTCGACGGCTTCGCCGCCGGGGACGAGGTCTTCGGCATGCTGCGCTTTCCCAGCTTCGAGGGCAGTGCGTACGCCGAGTACGTGGCCGCGCCGGCATCGGATCTCGCGCACAAACCGGCCGGCGTCGACCACGTGCACGCCGCCGCGGTGCCCATGGCCGGCCTGACGGCATGGCAGTTCCTGATCGAGGTCGGCCACGACCACCCCTCGCCCTTCCAGCAGGCCCGGCATCGCCCGACGAGCCTCGACGCCGCCACCACGGTGCTGGTCAACGGAGCCGCCGGAGGTGTCGGCCACCTCGCGCTCCAACTGGCGAAATGGAAGGGCGCCCATGTCATCGCCGTGGCATCGGGCGCGCACGAAGCCTTCCTCCGTGAGCTCGGCGCCGACCGGTTCATCGACTACACCAGGCACCGTCCCGAGGACCTCGTGCACGACCTCGACCTGGTGCTCGACACCGTCGGCGGCCCCGACAGCAGCCGCTTCCTGCGTACGCTCATCCGTGGCGGCTCACTGTTCCCCGTCTTTCCCGGAGACTTCGACGAGAAGGAGGCCGCGAAGCTGGGCGTCACGGTCTCGACCGCGCAGGTCCGCTCCAACGGCGCGCAGCTCGCCGAACTCGGACGCCTCCTCGACAAGGGCACGGTCCGTGTCGCGATCGACAGCACGTTCGCCCTCGCGGATGCTCGGGCGGCACACGAGCGCGCCGCCCGAGGGCACATCCAGGGCAAGGTCGTACTCGAGGTCGCGTGAACACGTCCGTGCCGCGCTCCCGGTGGGTGCGGGTGACGCCGAAGGTGTTGACGCCGGTGCGTAGTTCCGCGTGCTCAGTTGGCCGAAAACCAACGTTCCTGTCGTGAACGAGATTTTCCGTTGCGCGAATCCGGTCGCCTTCTGGCGGGTCGGTGTGGTTGTCCTGATCGGACATCCGGGGGTGTGTCGGGCGCTCGGGATGCGGAACGGTCACTATCACGTCGAACTGTCGAAGCGACGTGATCGCGACGAAATCGAATCTTGGGCGGACTGAGCAGCTTGTCCGATCTCGGGGTGTGGAGGAATGACTAGCATGAGCCGGTGTTCGGTCCTCTGGACCGAACCGTCGCGTGTCGGCCGAGCCCCTTTTCCCGTTCCCAGGACCGAGGACCGCTGAATGTCAGTGCCTGCACCGCCCAGTCAGCATGGGTCAGCCAAGCCGCCCCGTGCCGTGCCGGTCGCACCTCTGGCCGTACTGCTGGTGGGCGCTGCCGCTGCCGGCGCCGCCGTCGCGATGGCGCCCGCGAGCGCCCGTACCTGGACGGTCGCCACGGCCCTGGTCGCCTGGCTCCTCATGGCGGTCGCCGTACTCTCCAGCGCCCTGCTGCTCCGCCGCTCAGGCCGCTCCACCACGGCGTTGACCGCCGAAGTCGCCCAGCTCAAGGCCCAGTTGTCGCAGCAGTCCGCGGAGGCCGCCCACCTGGGCAACGTGACACTGCCCGCGCTCGCCAAGCGGCTGCGGGACGGAGCGGACCCCGCTGAGGCGCTGGCGGGTATGCCCATGCCCTCCGAGCCGCAACTGCGGCTGATCGTCAACGCGTTCGCCTCCACGGTGGAGCAGGACGTGCGGCACGCCGTGGCCCTGGACGCCGAACGGCACCAGATACGGCGCGAGTTGGAGGCGGGCGCCGCCGAACTGGAACGGCTGACGACCGAGACCCTGCCCGCCGCGGTCGCCATGCTGCGCGAGGGCAACTCCGCCGACACGGTGCTTGGCGAACTGGACTGGCCGCGGCTTCCGTTGCTGTACCGGCCCGCCGAGTCGTTCGTGCGCGAACTGGCCCAGAGCGAACGACGGGCCGCCGCCGCGCAGGCGGCCTCGGCCAAGGCGCTCAGCCGGGTGCAGGCCAAGTCCGTCAGCATGCTCGCCGACCTGCGGGACATGCAGGAGCGACACGGCGAGGAGGTCTTCGGCGACCTGCTGAAGCTCGACCACAGCACCTCGCAGCTGGGTCTGATGACCGACCGGCTGGCCCTGCTCATGGGTGGCCGCGCCAGCCGTGCGTGGAACAAGCCGATCGTGATGGAGAGCATCCTGCGCGGCGCGGTCGGCCGCATCGCCGCCTACCAGCGCGTGCGACTGCACTGCCCGACGAACGCCGCGATCTCCGGCTTCGCCGCCGAAGGCGTCATGCACCTGCTCGCCGAACTGATGGACAACGCCGCCAACTTCTCGCCGCCGATCGACGAAGTCCATGTGTACGTCGAGGAACGCAGCGCCGGCATCGTCGTCACCATCGAGGACAGCGGCCTGAAGATGGCCGACGCGGCCATGCGGCGCGCCGAGGAGGCCGTCACCGGACGGATGACCGACCTCGCCACGCTGCAGGGCACCCGGCTCGGCCTGGCCGTGGTCGGCCGGCTCGCCGTCAAGTACGGCATCAGCGTGAACTACCGCCCCTCATCGCGCGGCGGCACCGGCGTCGTCGTACTCCTGCCCCTGCAACTGCTCGCCCAGCAGCGCGAACCCGCACCGCGCGGGACCGTCCGTCCGGCCGCGGCTCCGGCCGCGGCGCCCGGGGCCGCCGCCCCGGAGCCGTCCGCCACCGTGCCGCGGCCCGCCGCACAACCGGCCCTCCCCGAACCCGAGACGCACCAGCGGGCCGCCGGCTCGACGCCGAACGGTCTGCCCGTCCGCGCCCCCGGCCGCACCATGGCCGAGGCCGAACAGGAGCGGCAGCAGCGCAGGGCGCGCGCCGACGCCCCCGCCCCGGACGAGGACCAGTCGGGCGGACGTCCCGCCCCGCGCAACGCGGGCGCCAGCTTCGGCGCCTTCCACCGCGGCCGCCGGTCCGGCACCGGGACCGCCGGCTCCGGGGGCCGCCCCGAGGACGAGCCGCCGCCCACCGCGTAGGCCCACGTCATCCCGTACGGCGCCCAGGGCTCTGGCGCACATGCCCCCGCTCGACCTCATGAGATTGGAGGAACGGGTCGGTGACCGGACAGCCGGGCACAGCCGCCCCATCACCCACCATGCAGACCACCGACAACAGCCTCGTCTGGCTCCTGAAGAACCTTCTGGAGCGCACCCCCGGCACGCGGCACGCCCTCGTCCTGTCCCGGGACGGCCTCAAGCTGTGCTGGACCGAGCACCTGACGCTCGATCAGGCGGACCAGCTGGCGGCGATCTGCTCCGGCATCCAGGCCCTCGCCCAGGGAGCCTCCGTCGAGTTCGGCGACGGGTCCGGCGGCGTCCGGCACTCCATGACCGAGTTCCACGGCGGCCTGCTGTTCATCGTGGAGGCCGGTGAAGGCGCGCATCTCGCGGTCCTCGCCGAGGAGAACGCCGATCCCGGCGTGGTCGGCCACCAGATGACCGAGCTGGTGGAGCAGATCGGCGAGCACCTGCGGGCCGAGCCGCGCAACCGCGTCCAGGAGAGTGCCTCCTCGTGACCCGCAAGCCCGTGGACACCGGTGATCCCGACCGGCTCTACACGGTCACGGGCGGACGCAGCCGCGCGGACGACTCCTTCGACCTGGTCACCCTGGTGGTCAGTGAGAGCGAGCCGACCGGCGGCATGCAGTCGGAGCACGCCCGCATCCTCGACCTGTGCCGACATCCCACGGCAGTCGTCGAGATCGCGGCGGAACTCGGACTGCCCATCACCGTGGTGCGCATCCTGCTCGGCGACCTGCTCGCCATGGGCCGCATCACCGCCCGCCACCCGCGCGCCGCGCAGTCCATCGCCTCGCTCCCCGATTCCGCCCTTCTCAAGGAGGTGCTCCATGGGCTCCGTAACCTCTGAGCTGCCTTCCCGGCGAACGCCCCTGGCCGACGCTGCCGAGACCGGCCTGAAGATCGTCGTCGTGGGCGGATTCGGAGTCGGCAAGACGACCCTGGTCCGCTCGGTCAGCGAGATCCGGCCGCTCAACACCGAGGAGGTGATGACCCAGGCCGGCGTCGGCGTCGACGAGACGCACGGTGTGGCGGCGAAGACCACCACCACCGTGGCCTTCGACTTCGGGCGGATCAGCCTCAACGAGCACATGGTCCTCTACCTCTTCGGCGCTCCGGGCCAGGAGCGTTTCTGGTTCCTGTGGGACCGGCTCTTCTCCGGCACGCTCGGCGCGGTCGTCCTGGTCGACACACGCCGGATGGACGACTCGTGGTACGCCATCGACCGTCTCGAACACCACAAGACGCCGTTCGTCGTGGCCGTCAACCGGTTCGACGACGACCCCTGCCAGTACTCCCTGGACGAGATCCGCCAGGCGCTCGCCCTGCCGGAGCACGTGCCGCTGATCGACTGCGACGCGCGGGTCAGGACATCGGGCAAGGACGTGCTGATCACCCTCGTGAACCATCTCTACGAACTGGCCATGACCCGGGAGACGACATCGTGACCGACGCCGGATCCTCCTCCCCGCCCGAGGCTCCAGCGGGCTGCCCCGCCCACGCGGGCGCGGTGCGCCTGGCGGGTCTGGAGTACCAGCAGACGCCGTCGCAGCTCTACCGCGAACTGCGCAGGAACCACGGCGCGGTGGCGCCCGTGCTGCTGGACGGGGACATCCCCGCCTGGCTGGTCCTCGGCTACTCCGAGGTGAGCTACGTGACCAGCCACGACGAGCTGTTCGCCCGGGACTCGCGGCGCTGGAACCAGTGGGAGCACATCCCGGCCGACTGGCCGCTGCTGCCGTTCGTCGGATACCAGCCGTCGGTGCTGTTCACCGAGGGCGCGGAGCACCGGCGGCGGGCGGGGGTGATCACGGAGGCGCTGGAGGGCGTCGACCAGTTCGAGCTGGCCCGCGACTGCCAGCAGATCGCCGACCGGCTCATCTCGGACTTCGCCGGCAGCGGTCAGGCGGAGCTGATGAGTGCCTACGCGCACGCCCTGGCGATGCGCGCCGCGGTGCGGATGTGCGGGATGCCGGCAACCGGCGGCGACACCCAGCAGCTCGTCGAGGACCTGCGGATCTCCCTCGACGCGGCGGAGGGCGACGACCCGGTGGCCGCGTACGGGCGGGTGGGCGCGCGGATCCAGCAGCTGGTGAAGGACAAGCGGGACAGGCCCGGACCGGACGTCACCTCGCGGATGCTGCTGGATCCGGCCGGGCTGACCGACGAGGAGATCGTCCAGGACCTGATCTCCGTCATCGCAGCCGCCCAGCAGCCGACGGCCAACTGGATCTGCAACACCCTCAGGCTGTTGCTCACCGACGAGCGCTTCGCCCTGAACGTCTCGGGCGGCCGGCTCAGCGTGGGGGAGGCGCTGAACGAGGTGCTGTGGCTGGACACGCCGACGCAGAACTTCATCGGCCGCTGGGCGGTGCGCGACACCCAGCTCGGCGGGCGGCAGATCCGGGCCGGCGACTGTCTGGTGCTCGGGCTCGCCGCGGCCAACACCGACCCGCAGATCTGGCCCGACTCCTATGTGGGGGCGGAGAACGCCGCGCACCTGTCGTTCAGCAACGGCGAGCACCGCTGCCCCTACCCGGCTCCACTGCTGGCCGACGTCGTCGCCCGTACGGCGGTCGAGACGCTGCTGGAGCGGCTGCCCGACCTGGTGTTGTCGGTGGAGCCGGAGGAGCTGACCTGGCGGCCGTCCATCTGGATGCGGGGGCTGACCTCGCTGCCGGTGCAGTTCACCCCGGTGGTGCAGTAGCGTCCGGGCCGGCGCGGGACGGGGTGGGCTGTGGGGCGCCCACCCGCTGGTCGTGCTCAGGGGTCAGTCGGTCACCGGTGTGAACCGCACCGGCAGGGACTGTGGGCCCCGGGTGAAGACGCCCTGCTCCACGGGGTCGTACCCCTCGGCGAGCCGCACGTCGGGCATGGCGTCGAGAAGCTGGTCGACGCCGATCTCGACTTCGGCCTTGGCGAGCAGTGCGCCCACGCAGAAGTGCCGGCCGAGCGCGAAGGCGAGGTGGTCCGCGGCGGCCGAGAAGGCGGTCGCCGACGTCAGGTCCTCGCGGAAGATATTGAACCGGTCCGGGTCGCCGTAGCGGTTCTCGTCCCGGTTGGCGGCGCCGATCAGGCAGGTGACGGTGGCTCCGGGAGGGATGGTGCCGCCGCTGACTTCGACCTCGGTCGCCGACTGGCGCATGATCATGTGGACGGGCGGCGTGTAGCGCAGTGTCTCGGCGAACGCGCGGGCGATCAGGCTGCGGTCCTCGCGGACGGCCGCCAGCTGGTCGGGGTGGAGCAACAGGTTCGCGAAGATGCTGGCGATGGCCTTGTCGGTGGTCTCGCCGCCCGCGGCGAGCAGCAGGCTGCAGAAGGCCTTGATGTCCTCGTCGCTCATCTTCACGCCGTCCACCTCGGCGGCGCACAGCGCGGACAGCAGGTCGTCGCCGGGCTTCTCGCGGCGCTCCCGGACGATGGGGACCATGTACTCGGCGAACTCCACCCGGGTCCGCTCGCCGGCCGCGGTCACCTCGGGGTCGCCGGAGAGGTTGCCGAGGAAGGCGATGACCGAGGTGTACCAGCGGTGGAAACGCGGGTGGTCGGCCTTGTCGAGGCCCAGCATGTCCGCGATCACGTTGACGGGGAATCGAGTCGCGTAGTCGGCCACCAGGTCCGCGGAGCCGGTGTGGCGGAAGGCGTCTATCAGGGCACGGGAGTTGTGCTCGATGACGGGCAGGAACTTCTGCTGCAGGTCGCTGCCGCGGAAGGCCGGGGCGACGAGCGCCCGCCGCACCGCGTGCTCGCGTCCGCTGAGCTGGAGGATGGTCTTGCCGTGGACGGGCTCGATCTGCCAGTTGTAGTTGTCGGTGGTGAACTCGTTCTTCTTGTCCTTGAAGACGCGTTCCACGTCGTCGTAGCGCGAGATGATGTAGCTCTGGGTGGGCTCGTGCCAGATGAGCGGAGCCGTTTCGCGCATGACGCGGTAGGCGCTGTAGGGGTTCGCGGCGAACTCGGGCGAGAGGATGTCGGGGACCTGTTGGGCGGTGGACATGGAGCTCCCTGAGGGCAGTGACGAACCTGTCGCCCCAGGCTATTGATCATCACTCACCCGCAACAGCCGTGTCCTGGCCGACTGTTGAGCACTGGACAACGGCTGGCCAAAAATCGCCGACCGCCGTGCTGGTTCCGGCTGTCGTCCAGTGGATCGTGGCCCCAGTGCACCGGTGAGTGGTGCCGGCGCGTGTCGCGTACGTCCCCCTCGGGGCGCTGGGCGAGATGGCGGTGGATGTAGCCGTTCACCTTGCGCAAGTTTCTTCAGGGCGGAGGGCTTGTGTACCGCCGTACGGCCGGACTTGTCGCTGCGGACCTCGTACTGGGGCTCCTCCGGAGTGGCGTCGACCGTGCGCCGGGCCGCCTTCGTACGCTTGCTGATCTTCTTCTCGACGGTGCCGCTGGTCTCGCTGCCGTGACTGCTCCAGGCGACCTTGTCGCCCTTGGCCGGCTCCTTCTTGTGGCCCCCGGAGCGGGGAGGGTCATGCCTGATGCAGTGCCGTATAGAGAGTCGCGGTCATCGGTGCGGTCACCGGGCCGGGTCCGAGGCGGTCCGTCATCTTCTTCGTCACGGCCGTCCGGAGGGTCTGGGCGTCCGGGCGGGCCCGCAGGGCGGCGCTGACCGGTGTGCCGTTGAGGAAGCCGGTGGCGACGGACGCGGCCGACTCCGCGACGCCGTCCAGTGTGATCTCCTCGGCGTCGGCCAGGGTCAGCCCGGCGGCCGCGAGGTCGGAGGCGACGACGGCCGGATCGGTGTAGCCGTGGGGCACGTCCCTCAGGAACGGGGGCGCTTCGCCGGGCAGGCACTCTTCCAGAGCGCCCTGGAAGGCGGCGTCGAACCCGTGCGCGGCCAGCAGGCCCCAACTGCTGAACAGGAACCGGCCCCGGGGTGCCAGAACCCTGCCCACCTCGGCGTAGGCGGCGGGCCTGTCGGGGAAGAACATCACTCCGAACTGGCACACGACGAGATCGAAAGCGCCGTCCTCGAAGGGGAGTTGTTGGGCGTCCGCCTGCTGCCAGTGCGCGCGCGGCTCGCGTGCGGAGCCCGCGGTGACCATCGCTTCGTTGAGGTCGGTCGCCACCATCGATGCCCCGGGCACGGCGGTGAGCAGGGCCGAGGTCAGCGCTCCGGTTCCGGCGGCGAGCTCCAGGATCGTACGGGGCCGCAGTGCCGCCGCCCGGGTGGCCAGGTCGGCGGCGAAGGGACGGAAGAGGACCGGTACCAGGTGACGTTCGTAGGCCTCGGGCATGGCCCGGGTCCACCGCCGGTTCGCATC
The DNA here is from genome assembly GCF_050214755.1 of Streptomyces sp. C1-1. Taxonomy (NCBI): domain Bacteria; kingdom Bacillati; phylum Actinomycetota; class Actinomycetes; order Kitasatosporales; family Streptomycetaceae; genus Streptomyces; species Streptomyces sp. C1-1. The sequence goes on from NZ_CP189826.1 coordinate 9,572,560, forward strand.
GTCTGCGTTCACCCGACGCAGACTAGCCCCGGGGGAGGGGCGGCGACGGACGGTCGCAGCCACCGCGACTTCGTGTCTGCGCAACCGGCGCGGACCGCACCGGCGACGACCGGCCGTGGCCCTCGTCCGGTTACGCCCGCTCGGCGAGGACGCAATTCCCGACACGGGAACCCCCTGCTGGTTACGCTGGCCCACCTTGATCAACGGGAAGGTGCTGCGATGAGCCAGTATTTCGACGTCGGCGACGAGACCCTGTGGAACCCGTCCAATGGAGCCTCCCGCCTGTTTCTGCGGCAAGTGGCTGTTTTCGAGGAGGAGCTGGGATTCGCATCGGGTATCGGATCGATGGAGAACGACGAGTGCCAGATAGATCCGGCCACGTTCGAGATCTTTGTCAACGCCCTCTTGGCTCAGCACCGAAGAACCAGCCACACCATCATGCTGGCCCTCTCCGAAGGCTTCACCGCCACGACGCTGGCCCTGGCCGAGCGGGCCGGCATCAAGGTGGACTGGGCCCGTCTCGGCGCCACCCCTGAAGGCGAGCTCAGCGACGTGCAGGTATCGGCGCCCACCGGGCTGTCCGCTCCGCCGGAAGGAGAGACCTGGGCGTCGCGACTGCGAGAGAGGGCCGGGGAACTGGGCCGTCACATGCCCCGTTGACCGGAGCCGGATGGGCCAGGCGCCATCTTCTTCCGAGCACGATTCATTCGCCTCTCATTTCCACGCACACGGACGGCAGCGCCGCGCGCGACACCGGGACCGGAGGAAGGCCGCTCGGCGGAAATGGACGGGCGGGCATGCGTGGACAGCAGGACGCAACGACTACGGCAGGGAGCTTCTGCGCCGCACTACCTGACGTCTCCGCACCACCGCTGACCCACCCGACGGACCCCCACCGTTCGGGAGGGTGTCTGGACTGGTCATCGAATGTTCCGTATGTCTTCCCTTCGTCCTCCTGCCAGGCACTTTGCTGAGGTGCGCGGACACTGTTCATCACCTCGCGCTCCTCGCAGGCTGTATCCGACCGCGGGGCCGCGAGTGAACCCGCGGCAGACGGTTCAGGCAGGAGACATTCGTGGCGCGTGACAGGGCCGAAGGGTCGGCCCCGGCCTCCAGTGGTGTGGCTCAACTCGCCTTCAATCCACGGGAATTGGACACCCTTGTGCGGCTGTGCAGGGGTGAGACGTACCGTGCCATCGCCCGTGCGCCGTGTGTGACGACGATCCGCGCCCCGGCTTTGGGCGCTGTCAGAGGAGGCATCCGGTGCTGCCGGGGGACGAGAAGGAAGTTCCCCCATTCGGCGCAGACTGGCCGTGTGCGGGCGGGGCATTCGATGATCACCCCGGGCGTGATCCTCCTGGCGCGCCCCGGGGTGTGTATGCGCGGGTGCCACAGCCATCCCCGAGTCGCTGCGGCACACCGCGCACCACACAGCGCACCACTCTGCGGCAGCCCTCCCCTTGTCATGTGCCGAGGGCTGCTCAGGCTCAGGTCGACGACGGTGCGCGGGCGGGGGAGTTGGTTGGGACGCTCACGTTTCCTCGTCCATGCCGGTGACACTGACGCGAAACCTTGGGCCAGAATGCTGCGTCACACGGTACGGGTGATGCACGAACGGGGTGGGCCGTCCGAGGGTTACGGAGGGTCAGGCCCGCGTGCACGGGTACACGCGAGGTGTGAAACGGGGAGTGGAGGCGACGGTGATGGATCCAGGGCCGGCGGTCGGCCGTGACAGTACCGCGCTCCGGCACGGCCTGCGCGACCTGCAGACGTCCGTCGCGTTGGACGGGGACGGCGCCTGCATCGCCAAGGCCCGTCATATGGCGGCGGACTTCCTCGCGCGGGCCCATGCCGAGCGCGGTGTGGAGGTTTCCGCCCGGGCGTCGGACCTGACGCAGCTGGTGGTCAGCGAGCTGGTCACCAACGCCTGCAAGTACGCGCCGGGCCCGATCCTGCTGCACCTGCGAGTGAGCGGTGAGGTGGTCGAGGTCGTGGTGTGGGACTCGGAACCGATGCTGCCGGTGGCACGGGCCGCCGACGCCGACCGGGTGGGGCAGCACGGTCTGGAGATCGTGACGGCCCTCGCCCGCAGCGTCGAGGCCGAGCGCGAACCGGTCGGCAAGCGCATCACCGCCCGTATCACCCTCACCGATACCGACACCTCGCACAGCGCCGCCTCCACCGACCGCCCGCGCCGCTGACACAACAGCGATCGGACCGTTGCTTCCTTCGGGCGCGACGTCCTACGCGCTTTGCCTGACTGGACGGCACTCTCCCACAGGGGTGGCCACGCGGCCGGCCTGTCCGCGCGCCTGCCCGTTGCTGTCCGCGCTGTGCGGGCTGTGCGGGCTGTGCGGGACAGGCACGGGACGCGGTACCCAGGTGCCCGGGACACGGGATCGCCTAGCGTCAACCGCGACGGGGGAACGGAGGGCGTCTCGTGGTGCGGACTGCGGTACGGACGGCGATCATCGGCGCGGGAATCGGAGGGCTGGCCGCCGCCCTCGCGCTGTCACGCAGGGACCTGGCGGTGGACCTCTACGAGCAGGCGCCGGAGCCGGGCGAGGTGGGCGCGGGCCTGCATCTGGGCTCCAACGGCAGCCGACTGCTGCGCCGGCTGGGCCTCGCCGAGGACCTTGAGCGAGTGGCGGTGCGTCCGGTCGCGCTGGAGGTGCGGGACTGGAGTGACGGCCGAATACGGGTGCGGCAGCCGATGGGCGGCGTTTGGGAGGCCTCCTTCGGTGCCCCCTACTACACCGTGCACCGCGCCGACCTGCACCGGATGCTCATCGACCGGTTGCCTTCGGGCACCGTGCGACCCGGGCACCGGCTGACCGGCTTCACGACCGGGGACGACATGGTCCGGCTGCACTTCGCCGACCGCCCCGATACCGAGGCGGACGTGCTGGTGGGCGCGGACGGCGTGCACTCGGCGGTCCGTGCCGCCCTGCACGGCGTCGGCACGCCGCTCCTCACCGGCACCGTCGCGATGCGTGGCCTGCTGCCCGCCGACGCGCTACCCGGCCTCCCCACCGACGCCTTGCTGGTCTGGTCCGGTCCGACCGTGCGTCTGTTGTGCGCGCCGGTCCGCGCCGGGCGGCAGATCGCGTACGTGGCCATCGTGCCCGCCACCGCGCGCGACCGGGAGTCCTGGAGCGCCAGGGGCGACCCCGCCGATCTGCGCGCGGCGTTCGCGGACTGGTGTCCCGATGTCAGGAAGCTGACCGAGGCGGTGCGCACGACCCACCGCTGGACCCTGCAGGACCGCGAGCCCCTGGCCCTGTGGGGCAGGGGACGGGTGACCTTGCTCGGCGACGCCGCCCATCCGATGCTTCCGCACCACGGGCAGGGAGCGAACCAGGCCGTCGAGGACGGCGTGGCCCTGGCCCACTGTCTGGCCCGGGCCACCGATACCGGCCGCGTTGCCTCGGCGCTGCGGCACTACGAGACCCTGCGCCGTCCGCACACCACCCGGGTACAGCTCGGTGCACGGGACGGAGGAAGCGGGCGGTTCGCCGGGCCGGGAGACGAGCGCGGCGTGCGGGGGCTGGTCGAGGACGTCTCCTGGGTCCAGCGGTACGACATCGAGGCGGAACTGGACCGCCGTTAGTCCCTTGCATCTTGATCGGCGGCACCTGGCACGGCCGGGGCCGGATGAGGTCTGACCTGAGGAGTGAGCATGACCCAGAGGACGACGCGCCCCGTAGGGCGGCGTGAGCTGTTACGTGCGGGGGCCGGGACGGCGCTGGCCCTCGGCCTGACCGCGACGGTGGCCGGTCCGGCCGCGGCCGCGGGACGGCGAGGAGCCGAGGCCCTGCCGCCGGTGCCCGGCATGCTGGGCGACCGCAGAGCCAATGAGTTCTGGTACCAGATGGACGAGGTGTCGCTCTACCACCCGACCCAGGCGACGCTCGACGCGTACAAGGCGGTCATCGCATACGCCGGGTCGTTGGAGAAGGGCATCAAGGACACCTGGCTGGCCATGTCCAAGCTCCCCGAGTACCCGGGGAACTACCGGACGTGGGCGCGGCCCATGGAGCAGCCGCTGAGGGTGATCTCCCGTATGCAGCTCGATGTCGTGGACTCCCTCTACTTCCGCAGGGACCCTCGGCTCACCTTGGCCTGGTCGGCCTTCGGGCAGGGCATCCTGTACGACCCGCGGCGGGCCTCGGTGGGGGCCCCGGTGCACACGATGGACGGTCCTCAGGGCTATCACACGTGGCATGCCTACCTGAGGGCGATGATGCTCCTCGGCATCGACCGGGAGCGGTGGGCCGAGATCGCCCCGCTCCAGGGCTTGGCCTGGGCGCTGCAGTCCATCGCCCGGCCCGCCTCGCAGACCGTTAACCCACCGCTGCCGCGCAAGGTGGTGTTCGAGCAGGCGTCGTACTGGCTGCGGCGCTCCGCGAAGGAACTCGACAGCGACTTCCAGTCCGTTCCGTTCCCCAAGGGCATCGGCTGAGACATGAGCGCCGTACACAAGGACATTCAGGAGCCCAGGGGCGAGCGCACCGGCGTCTGGCTGGTGGGCGGACGGGGATCGGTCGCGACCACAGCGATGGTGGGCGCGGCCGCGGTGCGCGCCGGCGCAGCGGCCACGGGATGTGTGACCTGCGGGGAGCCCTTCCAGGAGCTGCCGCTTCCGGGGTTCGGTGACCTGGTCTTCGGTGGGCACGACATCGGAGAGGTCCCCCTGCCCAAACGAGCCGAGCAGCTTGCCGCGGCCGGGGTTTTCCCACGTGAGCTGCCCGCCCTGGTCCATCATGAACTGCTCGCCGCCGAGGGCGAGTTGCGGATCGGCGTCGAGGACGCGGCCGGCGGGCGCCAGGCGGCGGAGATCGAGCGGCTCGCGGCCGACCTGACCGCGTTCCGCGACCGCCTGGATCTCGCCCGGGTCGTGGTGGTGAACGTTGCCACCACGGAACCGCGGCCGTCCCGCTCGCCGGACGGCGTCTCGCTGTCGAGGCTGCGCCGGGCGCTGGCGGACGGCACGAGTCGGCTTCCCGCCAGTTCTCTGTACGCCTGCGCGGCCTTCCGCGCCGGGTGCGCCTATGTCGACTTCACCCCGTCGACCGGTGCCCGGTTCCCGGCGCTGGACGAACTGGCCCACGAACGGGGGCTGCCGTACGCGGGCAGCGACGGCAAGACCGGCGAGACGCTGGTGAAAGCGGTGCTGGCCCCGATGTTCGCCCGACGTGCGCTGCGGGTGACCAGCTGGTCGGGGACCAACCTGCTCGGCGGCGGCGACGGTGCCGCGCTGGCCGCCCCGGAGCGGGCGCGCAGCAAGGCCGCGTCGAAAGGTCTGGTCCTGGAGCATCTGCTCGGGCATCCAGTGGAAGGCGGAGTGCACATCCATCACCTGCCGGACCTGGGCGAGTGGAAGACGGCGTGGGACCACATCGCCTTCGAAGGGTTCCTGGGCACGCGCATGACGATGCAATTCACCTGGCAGGGCTGTGACTCGGCGCTGGCCGCGCCCCTGGTGCTGGACCTCGCCCGCCTCATGTCCCTGGCCCATCGCGCGGGGGTCCGAGGGGCGGTCTCCGAGCTGGGCTTCTTCTTCAAGGACCCGGCAGGCGGGGGCCGACACTCTCTGGAGGAGCAGTACACGGCGCTGCTCGCCTGGGCGCGCCGATTGGGCACGGCGGTCGGGTCCTGATGCCTCGGTCGGGGTTCACGGGCCGCGCCCGGCACCGACGGCACAGCCCGGCCGGAGTGTCCCCGGCCCGTGGGGCTGCGCGCGCCGAGCGGGCGGCGGCGGAGCTGCGACATTGGGGCCGGTTGGTGCGGGCCCCGGCGGCACTGACCGTGCCGGGCGACCTCCTGGCGGGGGCGGCGCTGGCGGGCCGACCGCCGGGACGCTCGCTCACCCGTGCCACGGCCGGTTCGATCGCCCTGTACTGGGCGGGCATGGCGCTCAACGACTTTGCCGACCGGGACATCGATGCGCGGGAGCGGCCCACCCGCCCGATCCCCGCCGGGGAGGTGACACCACGTCAGGCCTTCTGCCTGGCCGCTGCCCTGACCGTGTCGGGCCTGGCCCTGAACCGGGAACGGACGCCTGCCGGACTGTTGGCCGCAACGGTGTGGGCGTACGACTTCGTCGCCAAGGGAACCGCGATCGGCCCCGCCACGATGGCGGCCGCCCGCGCCCTCAACGTGCTCGCCGGCGCGGGCGGCCGCCCCGAGGCCCTGCCCGCCGCGCTCACCGTGGCCGCCCACACCGCCGCGGTGACCCGGTTGAGCCGCTACGAGACGACGGGCGCACCGCCCGCCGTCCTGTGCGAGTCGCTCGTCGTGACGGGGGCGGTCGCAGCCGTTCCGGTGCTGCTGGCGACCCGCAGGGCCGGCGGGCAGCGCCGGTTCGTCACCCCGGCCGCCCTCGCCTACCTCTTGTGGTGCGCCCGGCCCCAGCTCACCGCGCTCCGTGACCCGGCGGCGCCCCGCATCCGCACGGCGGTGGCCGCCGGGATCCACGGGCTCCTGCCTCTGCAGGCGGCGCTCATCGCGGCCGCGGGATCGCCCGGCACGGCGCTCACCGTCATCGCCGGCCACCCCCTCGTGGTCCGGCTGGGCAGAAAGGTCTCTCCCACATGACCGACACCCCGGCCCGTGTACGACCGGGAACGGCGCCGCCCCACGGGACACCCCCGCGTTGGGCCTACGGCAGCAACGGCTTCGGCGACCACACCCTCGACGAGACGTTGGAGGTGCTGGCCGGCCTCGGCTACGAGGGGGTCGCGCTGACCCTCGACCGCCGCCATCTCGACCCCTACGCCGACGATCTGCGTCGGCGGATCGACCGGCTGGCGCGACGGCTGGACGGACTCGGCCTCGCCGTCGTGGTGGAGACCGGCGGCCGCTATCTGCTGGACCCCTGGCACAAGCACCGGCCCACCCTGCTGTCCGGCGAGGGGGCGGGTCGCCGCGTCGACCTGCTGCTGCGCGCCGTGCGGATCGCCGCGGACCTCGGGGCGCCGGTCATGTCGTTCTGGAGCGGTACGGCCCCGCCGCAACTGCCCGAAGCCATGGCCTGGGAGCGGCTGCTGGCCGGATGCGACCGGGTGGTGCGGGAGGCGGACGCGCTGGGGGTACGGCTTGGTTTCGAACCGGAACCGGGCATGTTCGTCGACACCCTGGACCGCTACCAGGAAGCCAGGCGGCGGCTCGGCGACCCGCCGGCGTTCGGCCTGACCCTGGACATCGGACACTGTCGCTGCACGGAAACCCTGCCGGTGCCCGACTGCGTCCGGTGGGCCGGAGAGCGGCTGGCCCACGTACAGATCGACGACATGCGCCGAGGCACCCACGAGCATCTGGAGTTCGGTACGGGTGAGATCGACTTCCCACCGGTGCTGTCCGCACTGGCCGAGACCGGCTACGGCGGCCTGGTCGGTGTGGAGCTGCCGCGGCACAGCCACGACGCCCCGCTCGTGGCCCGGCGCTCCCTCGATTTCCTGCGCACCGCCTGGGGCGGCGCCGAGGTGGCGTCATGAGCACGGCGGAGCGAGGACTCACGTCGTACACCGCCCTGACCGCGGCCCTGGCCCCCGCTGCCCGGGAATGGCTGGAGGATGCGGCCGGCCGGGTCCGGCTCGTCCCCGACGACGTCCACCTGCTGTTCCCGGCGGTCGGGCGGCACTGCGGGCGGAGCAAGCTGACCGGGACCGGGACCATGACCGTCGACGAGGCTGCCCGCGGCGTCCTCCTCGCGTCCCTTCCGCTGCGCGGCGAAGCGTTGGCGGGGGTACTGGACCGGCTCTACCGGCGTGGTGACGCCGCCGAACGGTGCGCGGTGCTCAAAGCGCTCGACCGGCTCCACATCGGCGCGGATCTCGATACCGCCGCGCTGCCCCTGATCGAGGACGCCATCCGCACCAACGACCCACGGCTGCTGGCCGCCGCCCTGGGCGGCTACGCGGCACGCCACCTCGCCCAGCCGGCCTTCCGGCAGGCGGTGCTCAAGTGTGCCTTCACCGGCGTCCCGCTGAGCGGGGTCGCAGGCCTCGAGGAGCGTGCCGACAGCGAACTGGCCCGAATGCTGGCCGCCTACGCGGAGGAACGCGCGGTGGCCGGCCGCGAGGTTCCCCAGGACGTCGCGCACTTCCTCGCCACCCGCGCGGCGGCCCCCTGAGCGCGACGATCCCTCACGACGGAAAGGCGGCCCTGATGCGGCTGTTCGACCCGCACATCCACATGACCTCCCGCACCACCGACGACTACGAGCGGATGGCCGCCGCGGGCGTGTGCGCCGTGGTCGAGCCGGCTTTCTGGCTGGGCCAGCCCCGCACCAGCGTGGGCAGCTTCGTGGACTATTTCGACGGTCTCATCGGCTGGGAGCCGTTCCGTGCTTCGCAGTTCGGGATCCGGCACCACTGCGCGGTCGCCCTCAACCCCAAGGAGGCCAACGATCCGCGACTGACCGAGGTCCTCGGCCTCCTGCCCCACTATCTCGCCAAGGACGGTGTGGTGGCGGTCGGTGAGATCGGCTACGACTCGATGACGCCACAAGAGGACGCCGCCTTCGCCGCACAGCTGCGTCTCGCCGTGGACATGGGCCTGCCCGCCCTCGTGCACACCCCACACCGGGACAAGGCAGCCGGCACACGCCGCAGCCTCGACGTGATCCGCGAGTCGGGCATCGACCCGGCCGCGGTGGTCGTCGACCACCTCAACGAGCTGACGGCCCCTCTGGTCGCCGACAGCGGATGCTGGATGGGCTTCTCCGTCTATCCGCACACCAAGATGAGCGAGGCGCGCACGGTCGCCGTGATCCGGGAGTTCGGCGTCAGCCGCATCCTGGTCAACTCGGCCGCGGACTGGGGCCGCAGCGACCCGCTCAAGACCCGTCGCACGGCAGACGCCATGCTGGCCGACGGGTTCACCGTCGCCGATGTGGAGAAGGTGTTCTGGCACAACCCGGTCGCCTTCTACGGGCGCAGCGGCCGACTCCGATCCGACGATCGGGACACGACGCCGGCCCAGGTGTTCGCGGGCAACTCCGTGCAACGCGGTGGGCAGGAGGACGCGTGCGACTGAGACATCCGGACGGAACCGTCGTCCACCTGTCCTACTGCACCAACGTCCACGCGGCCGAGGACCTGGACGGGGTCGTCGCCCAACTGGGCCGCTGTGCCGAACCCGTCCGCCGCAGACTCGGCAGCGACCGGCTCGGGGTCGGACTCTGGCTCGCCGCGCCCGTCGCCCACCTGCTGGCGACGGATCCGGCCCTCCTCGGTCGGCTCCGGGGGGAGCTCGCCCACCGCGGCCTGGAGGTGGTCACGCTCAACGCCTTCCCCTACGCGGGCTTCCACGCACCCCGGGTCAAGCACGCGGTGTACCGGCCCGACTGGACCGAGGAGGCGCGACTCGCCTACACGCTGGACTGCGCCCGGGTCCTGGCGGCCCTGCTGCCCGAGGACGCCGCCCGGGGCAGTGTCTCCACTCTTCCGCTCGCCTGGCGCACCCCCTGGTCCACCGGCCGGCACGCGCTCGCGAGCAGACACCTGGACCAACTGGCCCGTGACCTGGAGGCGTTACGCGACCGTACCGGCCGTACGATACGGGTCGCGCTGGAACCCGAGCCGGGCTGTGTCATCGAGGACACCCGCCAGGCCAGGCGCTGGCTGGCCCGCGTCGACTCCCGCTGGCTGGGGATCTGCCTCGACACCTGTCATCTCGCCGTCGCGTTCGAAGACCCCGACGCCGCCTGCGCCCGGCTCGCGGATGCCGCGCTGCCCATCGTCAAGGCGCAGGCGTCCTGCGCCCTGCACGCCGGCCTCCCGGCCGATCCGGCGACCCGCGCGGCGTTGCGCGACTTCGCCGAACCGCGCTTCCTGCACCAGACCCGCACACCGCCCGCACGGGGCGGCGTACGAGGCGTGGACGACTTGACCGAGGCGCTGGACGGCGCACTGCCCGGCACCGCGCCCTGGCGGGTCCACTTTCATGTGCCGCTGCATGCCGACGTCCCGCCACCGCTGCGCACCACCCGCCCGGAACTTCTGCGGGCGCTGGCCGCGCTGCTGGGCGGCCCGACGGCGCTGACGGACCACGTCGAGGTGGAGACGTACACCTGGCCCGTGCTGCCCGGCGCACCGTCGCCCGGTGGACAGAGCCTGATCGATGGGATCGCCGCGGAACTGGCCTGGGCCAAGGACGCGCTCGTCGCGCTCGGCCTCGGCGAAGTGCGCGGCACTGACCACACCTTGGGAAAGGGGACCTCGTGAAGCGACTGGTGGTGCTGGACGTGGTCGGGCTCACGCCGCGTCTGTTGTCGTACATGCCCCGGCTCCGCGCACTGCGCGACGAGGGGTTCGGGGCGCGCCTCGAAACTGTGCTGCCCGCCGTCACCTGCTCCGTCCAGTCGACCCTGCTCACCGGTGAACCACCCGCCGGGCACGGCATCGTGGGCAACGGCTGGTATTTCCGCGACCTGGGCGAGGTACTGCTGTGGCGGCAGCACAATGCGCTGGTGGGTGGCGAAAAGGTCTGGGAGACCGCCCGCCGCGCCCGGCCCGGTTACACGGTCGCCAACATCTGCTGGTGGTACGCCATGGGGGCGGACGTGGACTGGACCGTCACGCCCCGCCCCATCTACCGTGCCGACGGCCGCAAGGAGCCCGACTGCTACACCCGACCGCCGGGCCTGCACGACGAACTCGTGGGCCGCTACGGCGACTTCCCGCTCTTCCGGTACTGGGGACCGACAGCCGGGCTGGCCTCGTCGCGCTGGATCACCGACGCCGCCCGGCACTTACTGCGCGCTCGCCGTCCAGACCTCACCCTCGTCTACCTGCCGCACCTCGACTACGACCTGCAGCGCCACGGACCCCTCGGCCCGCAGGCGGCTCGGGCGGCCCGGGGCCTGGACCGCACACTGGCGCCACTGGTCGACGACGCCCGCCGGGAGGGAGCGACCGTGGTCGCCTTGAGCGAATACGGCATCACCCCCGTACAGCGGCCCGTGGACATCAACCGCGCGCTGCGACGGGCAGGGCTGCTGGAGGTCCACACCCAGGCGGGCATGGAGTACCTCGACCCGTGGACCTCACGGGCGTTCGCCGTCGCCGACCACCAGGTCGCCCATGTCCAGGTGCGCGACGCCACCGATCTTCCCCGCGTACGCGACATGCTCGCCGGTCTGGAGGGCGTGCAGGCGGTCCTGGACGAGGCCGCGAAGAAGGAGCACGGGCTCGACCATCCGCGCTCCGGTGACCTGGTGGTCCTGGCCGACGACGATGCGTGGTTCACGTACTACTACTGGCTGGACGACGCGTTCGCCCCGGACTTCGCCCGGCTGGTCGACATCCACCGCAAGCCGGGGTACGACCCGGCGGAGCTGTTCTTCGACCACACCAGGCGGTGGGTCAGGGCCAACGCGGCGGCCGCTCTGGTGCGCAAGAGGCTGGGCCTGCGGTACACGATGGACGTGGTCTCCCTGAACCCGTCCCAGGTGCGCGGCAGCCATGGTCTGCTGCCCGCGCGCCCGCAGGACGGCCCGGTGCTGCTGTGCTCGGACCGCAGCGCGGCCCGCACCTCCGTGGCCGCCACCGGGGTCAAGCGGCTGTTGCTCGAACTGGCGGGTCTGGCAGTCCCGCGCTGACTCGGGTGCGGGCGGTGCGCCGTCAGCCGGTGCGGGAGAACCTGCTGGTGGCCACGGCCAGTGCGGCGGCCGCCAGCAGCGCGACGATGCCCAGTTCGAGGGCGACCGGCGGCGCCCACCCGTTCCAACGCGGCCCGCGCGCCACCCCGCCCAGGTCCAGCGAACCCGACAGGGTGCGGCGCAACGCGTCGATGCCGTAGGTGAGCGGATTGACGAGTACCGCCGCGTTGAGCCAGGCCGGCAACCGGCCCACGGGAAACAACGCGCCCGACAGGAACAGCAGCGGCATGAGGAACAGCCCGGCCACGACCTGGTAGGTGTCCGGTCGCCGCACGCACACCGCCAAGAGGACGCCGAGTGCGGTGAACGCGAAGGAGAGCAGGCCGACCTCCACCAGCGCCAGCAGCAGCCGGGCGTCGTAGGGGACGTGCGCCGTTCCGGCGAGCACCAGGACCAGCGCGCCGTGGGCCGCGCCCGTGCTGGCGCCACCCAGACAGATCCCGGCGATCAGCGCGGGACGGCGGACCGGGGCCACCAGCATCTGCCGCAGGAACCCCGACTGCCGGTCCCACAGGATCGACGCACCGACGGCGAGCGCGGGTGCCTGAGCCGCCATCAACAACATGCCGGGGAAGAGATAGGCGCGGTAGCTCCCCGCGTCGTCGCCGTCGCCGATCGCGGAGCCGAGGCCCGTGCCGAGCACGAGCAGGAACATCAGCGGGCTGACCAGCCCCATCGCGATCCGCACCCGGCGCCTGGCGAACCGGATCATCTCCCGCTGCCACAGAACGCGTATCGTCCGCAGGTCCCCCGCGGCCCGGTTCCGGGCAGGTGGCGGTGTGCCGGCGAACGTGGTCATCCCCTCGCCCCCGTCCAGTCGGTTGCCTCGCTGCCGTCCCTGATGGCCCGGCCGGTGTGATGCAGGAAGACGTCGTCGAGGGTCGGACCGACCGCGGCCTTGAGGTCCTCGGGGGTGCCCTCCGCGACGAGCCGGCCGTGATCCATGATCGCGATCCGGTCGCAGTGCTCGGCCTCCGCCAAGTGGTGCGTGGTCAGGAACACGGTGATGTCCTGCTCGCGCCGCAGCCGGTGCAGGTGCTCCCACACGACGGCCCGGCTCTGCGGGTCGAGTCCGGTGGTCGGCTCGTCCAGGAAGAGCACCCGCGGGGCGTGCAACAGTGCCCGGACGATCTCCAGCCGCCGTCGCATCCCGCCGGACAGCGCACGTACCGGCGTCCTGTGCCGCTCCGTGAGGCCCACCATCGCGAGCAGGTCGTCGATCGCCGCGCGGGCCCGGGCCCGGGGGACCCCGTAGAGATCCGCCTGGAAGCGCAGGTTCTCCTCGGCCGTCAGGTCCTGGTCCAGAGTGGTCTCCTGGAACACCAGCCCGATGGCCCGGCGCACCTGGTCCGGGTGGCGCAGTACGTCGTGCCCGCCGACCGCGGCGCGCCCGGCGTCCGGGCGCAGCAGTGTGCACAGCATGGCGATGGTGGTGGACTTGCCGGCGCCGTTGGGACCGAGGAAGCCGAAGACCTGCCCCGCGGGCACCGTCAGGTCGAGCCCGGCCACCGCGGTGGCCGGGCCGTACGCCTTGCGCAGGCCCTCGGCGAGCACGGCCGGTGCCCCGCCCACGGTCACGAGCGGCTTCCCGGACGCAGGCGTACGGTCATGGTGGTGTGGTACGGCGTCATGTCGCCCTGTTCGCCGACTGCGACCCCGTCCACCTCCACCCAGGCGTGTGCGCGGAAGGGCTGCGTACGGATGCCGGTGCACCAGTCGGGCCACCTGCCCCACAGCCGGCACTGCAGCACGGTGGCGACCGACCGTTGAAGACAGCCCTGCCCCGAGCACCGGGCGCTGACCGTCACGGCCGCCTGCCGTGCCGAGAGCGCCTGGGCCGTGGTGGCGGGCCGGGCTCCCTTGCTCAGCAGCCTCAGGACGCGGGCCAGTCGGCGTGGCGGCAGCAGGATCAGCAGACGTGCCGTCACCACCGCCCAACGGGCGGTGACCTGCCGATGCCAGGACAGGCGCACTCCCGCCTCGTATGTCACGGGCATGCTCATCGAGTCACCACCAGACGTGCCCGTCGCAGCCCGTCCACCAGAGAGCGCACATCGGCAAGGGCCCGCCCGGCCCCGTCCGGGGCCTGGTCGCCCAGTCTGCGGGCGGTGTCCTCGGGGGAGCTGCCGTCGAGCAGCATGCGCAGCGCCGTGGCACCGGTGCCGTTGAGGTGCCAGTACCGGCCGTTGCGCTGGTCGAGCAGCACCAGGCCGTTCTCGACGTCGGTGAGGGTGACGTCGGGGGTCAGAGCGAGGGTCATCGAGCGTCTCCTGCCGGGAGTTCGGCCGGGTCGGCCGCAGCGCTCGGCGAGCGGAGCCAGACCTCCTGGGCCAAGGTGTTGTAGAAGGGGTTGACGTGGCGGCTCTCGGGTCCGAGCGCCAGCAGTGCGGCACGCAGGCGGTCCGCGTCCACCAGACCCAGCCGGGACAGGCGCAGGTCGTCACAGAGCCCGAGCAGGAAGCGGCGGTTGCGGCGCATTCCGTCGTACACCTCGGCGGTGTACTCGCCCTTGCTGCGGCGCTGCAGGATCTCCTCGGGCACGACACCTCGCAGGGCGGCGCCGAGCACGGGCTTGTAGCGCCCGTGGGTGACCCGGTCCTGGACGCGTACGGACAGGGCGGCCTCGACGACCCGGTCGTCGAGGTAGGGGGCGTCCCATTCGACGCCGAACGGTGCGAGGCCCAGCCGCATCTGCCGCAAGGTGCACCCGGCCAGCACGGTCAGCTCCAGGATCTGGTGGGTGAGCCGGTCCGGACCCAGCGGTGCCGGGTCGCCGTCGGCGGCCTCCCGCATCAGGCGGCGGACCGTGCCCACCGCGTCCGGCGTGGCCCAGGACGGCAGCCGGGGCGCGAAGCCCCAGCCCAGGGCCGGCTCGAACGCCCCGCGCTGCGGGGCCTGGAGGAGATCCGCGGCCTGTGCCAGGGACTGGGCGAAGGAGGAGCGGTCCGTGAGGCCACGCAGGGTCGCGCCCGCCCGCCAGCGGTTCACGGCCCGGTGACGCCGTACGACCCGTAGCCCCAGGAGCGGGCTGCGGCGGACCAGGGTCCACAGATAGGTGGGGATCACTCCGAACAACTCGTCGCCGCCGAGCCCGATCAGGTGCACGTCGCAGCCGTCCGCCGCGTCCAGCCGCGCCAGGTGTTCCATCTGCGTGCGGTTGCGGTTCCACGCGGACAGGCCTTCGGCGTCGTCCCGCAGACCGTCGGGATCGTCCTGGCGGGCGAACCAGCCGGGCGCCTCGTGCGCCTCGAACACCTTGTGCCGGGCGTACGGCAGCCGGTCCGCGGCCCGCCGTGCCCAGACGGTGTCGTCGTTCCCCCGGTCCCGGGGCCGCCAGTGATGGGTCAGCAGCCTGGCCCCGGCTTCGGACGCCAGGAAACAGAGGCTGGTGGAGTCCAGTCCGCCGGAGAGGTCGGCCCCGATGCCGTCGCTCGCGCCGGCGCGTACGGCGAGCGCGTCCCGCAACGCCTCGCGCAACCGGTCGGCGGCCTCCTCCAACGGCAGCTCGGCGGCCGGGGGTTGCCACCACGGCACCGTGCGGTGTGTGCCGTCGGGTGAGGTCTCCAGCCAATGCCCGCTGGGCAGTTGGGACACCCCGGTCCACAACGTGCGCAGGGCCAGCGGCCAGGGCACCACCGGGTTCACCAACTGCAGCGCCAGACTCGCCTCGTCGAGAACGGCGCCGGTGAGGGCGGCGAGGGGGCGCGGAGTCGTGGCGGCCACGGTGATTCCGTCGACCCGGGCGAGGAAGAGCTGGCGTGCCGTCGACACGGAACCCTGGCTGCGGGTTCGGCCGCCGAAGGACACAGCGAGGTGCACACCGCCCGGCAGCGCGCGGGCCACCGCGTCGAGGTCCTGCGGGCCGCGAGCCCGGCCGAGCGCCCGGGCCACCGTGTCCGGGTCCAGCCGGGTACGGCCGATGACGGCCAGCCGCCGGTCACCGGCGGTCACCAGGGTCAGGTCCGGCGCGCTCCAAGCGCCGATCGGCACCAGCCAGGGCCGCCCGGAAGCGTGCGGGACGACCTGGCCGGCACCCGACGCGACGACACGTCGGGCCGGGCCCTCCGCCCCGTCACAGTCGGGAAGGATGAGGAAATCCGTGGTCATGACGGTCGACTGCCCTTCCGTGGAATCCTTCGGACGGCACCGGTGGCCGCTGGACGGTGGCCCTCGTGGCCACCGGTGGATGGCGTCAGCCCGGGTAGGACTGCCAGCCGAACCAGTCGTCGCCGGGGAGCACGGCACCCTGGGTGACGGCGGCGAAGTCGCCGATCTCCGTGAGGGCAGGTGGCTCGTGGACGTCTTGCTTCTGGGTCATGCGTGAGCTCTTTCTCGTGCAGGAAGGGTCGCGACGTCGGGGATGGCACCGGTGACCGCGGGGCCGCGGCCCCGCGGTCACCGGCGGACAGCGTCAGCCCAGCCAGGCGTACAGGCCGAACCAGTCGTCGTTTCCGTTGGGGAGGCCCATGGTGAGGTCCGCGAAGTCGCCGATCTCGGTGAGGGCAGGCGGCTCGTAGATGCCTTCGTTCTCGGTCATGCGTGTTCTCCGTCCCGTGAAGGAAGGGGTGAGGGCCGTTGCCGGTCCTCGCTGACACGGCCGAAGCTAGGCAGCCCGTTGTCCCGGGCGCATGGGATGCCGGCACCGTCCGTGTCCTGCTCGGGCCGGGTCAGGCGTCACGGCGGACCAGTACGAGGTAGCCGCCCAGCAGCGCCGCGGCGGTCCAGGCCACCAGGATCAGCAGCCCGGGGATGGGGCCGGGTCCTGGCCCCTGGGGCACGACCGCCATGACCCGAAGGCCGGCCTGGTCGGGCAGGTACCGGGTGACGGTGAGCAGGCCGGGGATCTTGCCGATCAGGCGGGAGAGTGCGAAGAAGAGCGGGATCAGGATGCCCAGGGACAGGGTCGAGCTGCGCAGCATCGCCGCGACCCCCATGGAGAACGCGGTGAGCAGCGTGAGATAGGCGCACATGCCGAGGACCGCGCGCAGCGCACCGGGGTCCTGGAGCGATGCGTTGTACCGTCCGCCGATCGCCGCCTCGGCCGCGAAGAAGGTGACGAACACCGTGAGCACCGACACGCCGAGCGCGGCGAGGGTGCCGGCGAGGACCTTGCAGCCGTAGAAGAGCCCGCGCGAGGGTACGGCGGTCAGGGAGGCTCGGATCATGCCGGTGGTGTACTCGGTGCTGACCACCAGCACCCCGAAGACGACGAACACCACCTGCGTGTAGAGGAAACCGCCGAGGCCGGTGGCGACGGGGTCGTAGTTCCTCACCGGATGGTCGGCCATCAGGGTGCGGACTGCGAATCCGAAGGCCACGCTCAGGCCGACGGTGGTGACAAACGCCAGCGCCAGGGTCCAGGGGGTCGACCGCACGGACCGGATCTTGATCCATTCGGCGGCGATGACCGCCGACAGGGACGACCTGCTCATGCGAGTGTCTCCTTTTCGCCGGCCTCCGCGTCCGCCGCGCGGTACTGCACGGTCTGCGCCGTCAGCCGCATGAACGCCTCTTCCAAGGAGGCCGGACGGGGGCTCAGTTCGTCGAGTGTGATCCCGTGGGCGGCGGCCAGGGAGCCGATGGCGGCCGGCCGGGCGCCGGTCGCCTCCAGGCCCCCGTCCGGCGTCGGCTCGGCGTCGATGCCCGCGCGGCTCAGTACCTCGCGCAGCCGCTGCGGCTCGGGGGTGCCGATCCGTACTCGGCCACGGGAGTTGCGAGCGATGAAGTCGTCCATGCCGGTGTCGGCGAGCACCCGGCCCCGGCCGATCACGATGAGGTGGTCGGCGGTGATGGCCATCTCGCTCATCAGGTGGCTGGAGACGAAGACCGTGCGTCCCTCGGCGGCCAGGCGCTTCATCAGCGTGCGGATCCACAGGATGCCTTCGGGATCGAGGCCGTTGACCGGTTCGTCGAGCAGCAGGACGGCCGGATCGCCCAGCAGGGCAGCGGCGATGCCGAGGCGTTGGGCCATGCCCAGGGAGAAGCCGCCGGCGCGCCGCCGGGCCACGTCGTCGAGACCCACCAGCGCGATCACCTCGTCGACCCGGCGCCTCGGGACACGGTTCGCGCGGGCCAGACACCACAGGTGGTCGTGGGCGCTGCGGCCGCCGTGCAGCGTCCGGGCCTCCAACAGTGCCCCCACGTGCCGCAGCGGTTCCGCGATGCGGTGGTAGGGCCTTCCGTCGAACAGCACGCTTCCCCGGTCGGGCCGGTCCAGGCTCAGCATCATGCGCATCGTGGTGGACTTGCCGGCACCGTTGGGGCCGAGGAAGCCGGTGATCCGGCCCGGTTCGATGTGGAAGGACAGCCCGTCGACGGCCACGGTACGCCCGTAGCGTTTGGTCAGTTCACGCACTTCGATCATCCGTCCACGCTCCTGCAGCACAGGGCGGCGGCACATCGGACCGGCCTCCGATTCACGCCGTCGACCTGAGGGACGACGGTGAACCGCGCGGACGCAGGGTGTCAGACCGGGGAGTGACATACCGGCGGGCGAGGCGCGGCGCGGGCCGGCCCGGTTACGGTCGGGACATGGAGTACCTGGCTTCCCGGTGGACGCCTGTGCCGCCACTCGGTCGACGCGGGCTGATCGCCGCCGACATCCTGGCCTGTCTGGTGTTCAGCGCCGTGCTGGCCGGCTTCACGGTCTCGGCGCACGGGCGGCCGTCGCAGGTGGGAGCACGGTCGGCGCCGCTGTGGGTGCTACTGGTGCTGGCGGCGGCGATCGGGCTGCCCGGGGCCGTCCGCCGGGTCTGGCCGCGCGGTGTGTTCGCGCTGGTGACCGTTGCCTCCGTGCTCTCGGCCTTCTACGGCGTCGTGCACGAGCCGTTCGTGGCGGCTTCCTTCGCCCTGTACACGGTCGCGGTAGGTGAGCCGCGACGGAGATGGCTGCCGACCCCGGTGATCGGCGCGGTGAGCGTGCTGGCTCTGCTTGCCGCCCTGCTGGGCAGTTCTCCGGGACGGTGGCGGGACGGTACCTCGCTGCTGGTCGTCGGATGCGCCCTGTTGGGCGGGGCCTGGACCGTGGGCCGTGCCGTGCGGGAGCGCCGGGCCTCGGCCAGGCGGCTCGCCGACCAGGTCACCCAGCGCGCGGTGGCCGAGGAACGGCTCCGGATCGCACGGGAGTTGCATGATGTGGTCACCCACAGCGTGGGGGTGATCGCCGTCAAGGCGGGCGTCGCCAACCATTTGGGACGCGGTCGCCCGGAGGCGGCGTACGAGGCGCTGGCCGCGATCGAGACGGTCAGCCGGAGCGCGCTGGGGGAACTGCGCCGGCTCCTGGGCGTGTTACGCGCGGAGGAGCCGGAGAGCGCGGCCGAACTGCGTCCCGTTCCCGCGCTGGACGGTCTCACTGTTCTCGTGGAGCAGGCCGAGATGGCGGGCCTACGTGTGGAGTTGTGTACCACGGGCACCGAAATACTCTCGGAGGGTGTCCAGTTGACCGTGTACCGCATCGTGCAGGAGGCACTGACCAATGCGGTGAAACACGCGGCGCCGGCGCGCTGCCAAGCGCGCGTCGTGGCGGAGGAACACGTGGTGACGGTGGAGATCACCGACGACGGACGGGCCGCGCCGGGTCGCGGCGGGTCTGCGACCGGACACGGGCTGACGGGCATGCGGGAGCGGGTGGCGGCGTACAGCGGGGAGTTCGAGGCCGGCCCCCGGCTCGACGGTGGCTACCGGGTGCTGGCCCGCATACCCTACGGGCCCACCGCCCACAGCGAGGGGGAGCCCACGTGACCGACCCCATCCGGGTACTGGTCGTCGACGACCAGGCACTGCTGCGCGGCAGTTTCCGGATGCTGCTGGACGCGGAACCGGACCTGAGGGTGGTCGGAGAAGCCGCCACCGGCGGACAAGCCGTCGAACTGGCCGCCGCGGAACACCCCGACGTGATCCTCATGGATGTCCGCATGCCAGGGATGGACGGAATCGAGGCGACCCGTCGGATCTGCGCCGCCGCCGGAGGGCCGCGGGTGCTCATTCTGACCATGTTCGACCTGGACTCCTACGTCTACACGGCGCTGCGGGCCGGAGCCAGCGGGTTCCTGCTCAAGGACACCCCGCCGGCTGAGCTCCTGACCGGCGTGCGCCTGGTCGCGGCCAGCGAGGGACTTCTCGCGCCCTCGGTGACGCGCCGGCTGATCGCCGAGTTCGCGAACCGGCCCGAGTCGTCCCGCCGGCCGTCCCGTGCGCTCGACGGTACGACCGAGCGGGAGCGGGAGGTGCTCACCTTGGTGGCCCGGGGACTGTCCAACCGCGAGATCGCCGACCATCTGCGGGTCAGCCTGCACACCGTCAAGACCCATGTCGGACACCTGCTGAGCAAACTCGACGCCCGGGACCGGGCACAGCTGGTCATCGTCGGTTACGAAACCGGGCTCGTCGCCCCGGCGAGGGACACCGGCCCGGGCACTCACTGACCCAGACCGGCGTCACGCGCCAGCACCACCGCCGCGGCACGGTCCCCGACCCCGAGCTTGGTGAACACGTGCGAGACGTGGTTGCGCACCGTCTTCTCCGACAGCATCAGCGCACGAGCGATCCGCCGGTTGTTGTGCCCACGGGCCACCAGATCCAGGACCTGCCTTTCCCGGTCGGTGAGTTCGGGCAGGGCGGCCCGGCTGGGCAGCTCGTGCACCGCCGAGAAGAGCGCGGCCAACCGCCCCGCCACCGCCGGGCTGAAAACGGCGCCGCCCCCGGCCGCCACCCGTACCGCCCGGACCAGGTCGTCGCCCGGCGTCTCCTTGACGAGATAACCGTGCGCGCCCGCCCGTAGCGCCATGACGACCGTGGAGTCGCTCTCGGAGGCCGACAGCGCCAGGAAGTACGGCGTCCGCTTCCCCGCTTCCGCGTCGAGCACCAACGACCGGATGACCTCGACACCCGACCGGTCGGGCAACTGGAGATCCACCAGGACGACATCGGCCGCGAAGTCCGGCGCCCGCAGGCTGTCCAGCGCCTGTTTCCCGGTGTGCGCCTCGCCGACCACCGCGATTCCGGCGTCCTCCAGCGCGACGCGCAGGCCGGTCAGGAAGAGCGGGTGGTCATCCACCAGGAAGACTCGCGGCTTCATCGGGGGCTCAGTGGCAACTCGGCGTGGACATCCGTCCCACGGCGGCCGCCCGCCCGGGCGCGCACCGCGCACCAGCCACCGGCCTCCGCCGCGCGCCGCGTCATCGAGGGCAGGCCGGTTCCGTGACGACGTCTCGTTGCCGGTGACGGTCCCACCCCGTCGTCCACGACGTCCAGAACCAGGACGTCCGAGGCGGCGCGGAGGCGTATCTCCACGTGCCGGGCGTGCGCGTGCCGGACGGCGTTGGTGACCGCCTCTGCGGCGATGCGATAGGCGGCCGTCTCGGTCTCCGCTCGCAGCACCCCGGGCAGGCCGGGATCCTCGGCCACCGACACCGTTGTCACAGGTCCCGTCATGCGTGTCGCCAACCGGCCGAGCGCGGCTGGCAGTTGTGCCGCGTCGAGGTCGGTGGGGGGCAGCCCGTCGATGACCCGGCGGGTCTCGGCCATCGCCTGGCGGGCGCCTGCGGCCGCATCCTCGACGAGGGTGCGGGCCCGCGGATCGTGGTCGAGCCGGCGCGCCGCGGTGTCCAGCATCAGCCTGAGCCCCGTCAGGACGGGGGTGAGACCGTCGTGCAGGTCCCGGCGGAGCCGATGGCGTTCCTCCGCACGCGCGACGGCGACCGGGCCTTCGGAATCCTCCCGTGCGTCGGGGGAGCGGCGGTCGGTCCGGTCCAGCCTGAACAGCAGGCGGCCGCCGACGAAGCAGAGCAACGCCGCGCCCAGCGGGGCCGAGAAGACGAACAGCGCGAGCAGCAGAGCGCCTACCAGCAGCACCCTCGCCCGCGCCCAGGAGACCACGCGCGTTCCGCGTAATCGGCCGACCAGGGTCACGTAGAGGGGGAGCAGCAGGACGAGGGGTATCAGTCGCAGGCACCAGATCAGCACCTGTTCCGGGAGCCACTCCGCCACGGAGCCGGAGCGTTCGGTCTGAGGTAGACCCCGAAGCGGGAGCAGGACGTAGGTCATGCACAGCAGCAGGAGTGCCACGGCGACGTCCCGCCGGCGTTCGGTCGGCACGCTTCTGACGTAGCGGAAGCGTGCGCGCTGCGGCCCAGGTGTCCGGATCTTTCGGATTTTGGATGTGACATCTGACAGTGTGGAACCTCGATGCATTTCTTTTCCCCCGTTGCACACCTATCTGACCGAATCCTAACGTCGGGATGGAATGTCCTTGTAGGGAATGATTCGGTCAACCTGTCCCTCGAGTGATGAGGCGCTCACCTCCTGGGACGAGCGGGACGTGTCCCTCCCCACAGAACACACGACCCCATGACGGCACGTCGGCAACACGAGTACCGGGAACCGTCCTTCGACGATTCCCGGGCACCCGCGTGCATGTCGGTCGCGCTACGGATTGAGCGTTATCGAGTTGATCGGCGTCAAGTCGAAGTGCTGGGAGTACTGCGCTTCGAGGGCCACGTGACAACCGACGCCGTTGTAGCCCGTGCACGTGCTCATGCTGGCGCCGCCGTACTGATTGTTGACGATCCAGTGGTCACCGTACTGGTTACTGAGGTTGTGGGCCCCGTAGCTCCAGTAGACGTTGGTCGGATGAGGATCGGCCCACGGGTTGACGTCCCGGCCGTAGATGCAGACGGCACCGTAAGGACAGCCCTGGTAGTCACCGTCTGCGGGCTTCGCCTGCGCCACCCCACTCATCGCCATCACAGCCGCTGCCGCTGCCGCGAAGGCGGCGGCGCCGCGGAAGATCTTGCGCATGTCTCCCCCTACTGCCGAGCCGGTCCCCTTACTGGCGTCACTATCCGGTGGAGAGCGGACAGGGCTGAACCATTTCGATGGTGCTCGAAAGGCCCGACGACTGGCGCAGCACTCCTGCGGCGAGCCCGCCCTACTCGGTCAGCTCAGGCTGAACTTCTGGGCGGTGGCGCCGTTGCAGTCCCAGATCTGCGGGCCGTTGCAGTCCCACAGTTCCACCTTGGTGGCGTTCGCCGTGCCGTTGCCCACGATGTCCAGGCAACGGCCGAGGGTGGATAGGGAGTTGTCGGGGTTGTGGGTCCAGTGCTGGTCCTCGGCATAGGGCTGGCAGTCCCACAGCTGGACGGCGGCGCCGTTGGTGCCGGTGTCGTCGGCGGCGACGCCGACGCACTTGCCGCCCGGTCCGGTGATGGTGCCCTGGGGGCCGTTCGGTACGTCGGTTTCGCCGCTGTAGCCGACGGAGGTGACGTTGGCCTGCACGGCGTTCTCGGCGGCG
The DNA here is from genome assembly GCF_050214755.1 of Streptomyces sp. C1-1. Lineage (NCBI taxonomy): Bacteria > Bacillati > Actinomycetota > Actinomycetes > Kitasatosporales > Streptomycetaceae > Streptomyces > Streptomyces sp. C1-1. The sequence continues at coordinate 9,595,515 of NZ_CP189826.1, forward strand.
TCGGTGGGATAGCCGGAGACCATGACGCCCTCGAAGAACGTGCCCCGGTTGTGGCGATGGATACGGCGTCCATGTGTCCGTTGCCGGTGTCGGCCGGGGTGCTTTCGGCGTTGCCGTAGTCGAAGGAGCAGGCGGAGCCGACGTGGGTGCCGCTGGCCACCATGTAGACCCCTTCGGGCCGGCCGTTGACGGCGACGCCGGAGGCGACACCGGTGTAGCGGTAGCCGACGCCCGGCGAGATCCACAGGCCGTAGACCTTGTGGCCGCCCGCGCTGACGGAGATCTCGGAGGCGTCGGCGCCGCGGTCGGCGCCTATGCCGGCGGTGCCGGCGGTGCCGGCGGTGCCGGGGGTGAGGTCGTTGTGGCGGCTGCTGTGTTCGTAGATCTTCGTGATGCGGCAGCCGCCGCTGTTCGCGCAGAAGGCGTCCTGCGCCGCCGCGTTGGCGTAACCGCCCTGCGCGAGCAGGCCGATGTGGGCCGTGGCCCCGTCGGACACGCGGGTCACCTGGTAGAGCGGCCCGTTGTACGAGGACAGCAGGGCGCGGGTGACGCTGTGCGCGGCCACACACGGGGTGCCGGCCGCGGCGTAGATGTCGCACGGGAGCGAACCGGCTGCCTCGGAGGCCGTGGGGAGACCGAGCAGGACGCCGAGGGTGAGGACGAGCGCGCTCAGTGCGGAGGCCGCGCACCGCCAGGGTGAGCGCGCCGGGCACAGGTGGAGGTGGACCGGTTTTGGCGAGGATATGACATTATTTGTTGCCTTTCTTGGTACGGACTAAGAGCCCGCGCAGATAGGCAGCGTGGAAAGTGGGTGGGTCCAGGCCCCAGTGATCATGTAGTTGCGACGTTCTGTAACCACTGGCGAGGCCTGTGCCAGTCTGATGTTTCAGGTCGCCTGCCTGGCCAGCCTGTGCAGGGTCCGCGCGGCAGGTGATCCGGGGTCGGCCGTGATCAGGACGACTTCCTGGTCATCCTCGGGCACGAGCAGGACGTCACAGTTCAACCGCAGCGTGCCGGTCTCCGGGTGATCGAGGATCTTGGTGCGGTGCCCGGGGGCGTGGACCGGACGCGTTTGCCATATCTGTCGGAACTCCTCGCTGCCGGTGTGCAGTTCGGCCAGCAGAGCGGTCAGCTGCGGGTCATGCGGGTAGCGGTCGGCGGCCCGTCGCAGCCGCGCCACCACGATGTGCCCGAACTCCTCAGCGCTGGAGCTCTCGTACATCCGCCCCTGGCCAAGGAAGCGGCGCCGGGCCAGGTTCATCCTCCCGCCTCCGAGATCGCCGCCGAGCAGTGCCTGGGCCAGGGGGTTCCAGGCGACGACTCCGTACGCCGCATCAGTGACGATGGCACCGGTCTCCGGCAACCGCTCCAGCATCCCGGCCACATGCGGGCGTACCCGCCGCACGGCGCTGATGCCGGGCGGCGCGCTCGATCCCGCCAGGCGGAACAGGTGGCTGCGCTCGGCCGGCGTGAGCCGCAGTGCCTGGGACAACGCGTCCAGGATCCGGGTGGACGGCCGCGGGCCCCGGGCCTGCTCCAGCCGCGTGTAGTAGTCGACCGACATGTGGGCGAGTTCCGCCACCTCTTCGCGGCGCAGGCCTGGTGTCCGGCGATCGGTGCCCGTCGCCGTCAGGCCGATCTCGTGTGGACGCAGGCCCGCCCGGCGGTCCCGCAGGAAGCGGGCCAGCTCTTGCCGTGCCATGCCGCTTCCTCTCACTGCCTGGTACAGGTTGTCCCTGGCAGGGCGCGCACAGCCAGGGAACGGTAGTTGCCATGAACGATCGCACAGCTCTTGTCACCGGTGCCAACAAGGGCATCGGCAAGCACATCGCCCGGCTCCTGGCCGCCGAGGGCCTCACCGTGTACGTGGGCTCACGCAACCGCGGGCTCGGACAGCGAGCCGTCGAGGAGATCGGCGCAGGCGCCCGCCTGCTGGTCCTCGACGTGACAGATCTTGACGGCATCGCACGGGCCGCGAGCCGGGTGGACCGTCTGGACGTGCTGGTCAACAACGCCGGGATCTCACCGTCACTCGCCCCGCCGGCCGACACGAGCGTCGAGGAGTTCCGGCGCACATACGAGACCAACGTCTTCGGGGTGGTGGCGGTGACCAATGCCTTCCTGCCCGCCCTGCGCCGGTCCCCGCATCCGCGCATCGTCAACATCTCCAGTGGCACCGCATCGCTGACCTGGAGCACGAACCCCAACCCCCAGTTCACCCCGGGAAGCGGTGGCGCCGCCGCCTACCGGTCGTCCAAAGCCGCCCTCAACGCCCTCACCGTCCTTTACGCCCAGACGCTGGCCGAGGACGGCTTCAAGGTCAACGCGCTCGCCCCCGGCATGCGGGCCACCGACCTCAACCCCCTGGCCGCCGCTGCCGGCGACGACCCGGCCGAGGCCGCCCAGGGAGCCGCCCGCCTGGCCCTGCTGCCAGACGACGGCCCCACCGGTGGCTTCTTCTCCTGGGACGGAACGCCCGTGCCCTGGTGAGCGGCGCTGAGATCCCAGGCGACGGCACTGGCACGGATCGATCGTGGGATGCCTGGGCAACAACGCCGCGAATTGGTCCCACAGCGGGTCGGTCAGCCATGAAGGAAGAACGGGCACAGGTCTCCCAGTGGTCACAGAGCGTCGCAACTCCATGATCGCCGGGATCTGGCCTGCCTCCATGCCGGGCCTCCCCAGGCCGCCTATCTGCGCGAGCTCTAAAGTGGAGGCGCTGGGGCGTCGTCGACGGTTGACCGCCGACATCGAGCCGCGGGGATACTGAGTCATGGGATTCGTCTTCTTCATGACTCTGCCCGGCCTGGTCGTCGTCCTGACCCTGCTGGCCTTCGCCGACCAGTTGATGCTGCGCGCGGGACGGGCCGGCGTGCTGCCGTGGCGGAACAGCGTACGGCAGGGGCAGATATCGGCGACCGGATTCGAGCAGCTGCACGCGAGTCTTTCGCCCGGGAAGCAGAACGAGTTGAAGGAACGGCAGTCGGCACTCGTCATGCCGGACAACGAGGACGACGGAGCCCCGCCGAACAGGACCACGGTCGATCTGGCCGGAGGAACCGCGGTCGTCCGGATGCCTCGCCTGGACCGATGAGCCAACACCCCCGAGCGGTGCGGGGTGCGCGGGCCGCTGGCCGTATGGGTGGTGGAACACGGTGGCCCACTCGACCAGGGCGCTGGTCTGGTCGAGTGCGGCAGTGCGTGGGCCTTCCGCGCGGCACCGTGATCACCTGGAAGCCGCCGCAGCGGCTTGCCGACGGACGTCAGGCGGGCTGCTCTTCCGCCGCCTCGTCCCGCTGGGCGGCCTCGGCGGTCTCGGGGGTGGTGTAGAAGACGGACCTGCCTTGCTTGGTGCGCTGGGCCTGGTTCTTGGCCACGAGTCCTTCCAGCGTGAGACGCACGATCTTGGCCTTGAACTCGCGCTCGGGATGCTGCTGTTCCAGAGAGGCCGCGATTTCGGCGGCGGAGCGGGGCTCGTGCAGTTCGGTCAGGTGTTGGCGGACGAGATCGACGAGCTTGGTCGAGGGCGACGGCGCGGCCGGCGACGCGACGGCGGTCTTCTTGGCGGCCCGCTTACGTGCCGGGGCGGATGACTTGGCGGCGCGGGCCTGCTTGCTCGCGGCCGGTCGGGCCGATGTCTTCCGCTTGCGGGGAGCGGGAACCGCCGCGACGGCCTCCGCCTCCGGCTGAACGGACGCCGCCGGGCCCCCGAGAGCCTGCTGAATGTTCACCAGGACGGTCTGGTCCTGCTGCAGGGCGGACAACTGTGCCTGCAGTGCCTCGATCTCGCCCTGTACGCGCTCCTGTTCCTTGAGGTTGCGCTCAAGGTCGCCGGCCACCTGTGTGCTGTACTGCGAGGTCAACTCGGTGGTACTCGTCGTGGTTTCGGACATGGTGCTCACACCCTTTCCCGGGCGCCACGGCCGGTGGGTAGCAGGCTGCGGCATGTGCGGAATTTCATGCGTGTGCTGTTCATCCTGATAGCCAGGTTTGCGGCAGCGGTTACTGCTGCACACCTGCGTCCTAGCGATAGTACGGAAGACATGTGCATTGTTCTCTACCGGATGGCTGAAATCCAACAAATGAGTGCCTTGCCGTGGTCAGGGAGCAAGTTGTGTGCAGCGGTGCGCATGCCATGCCCTGATGAGCACGCGTGAAGGCCGGAAGTGTCTCGGAAACGAACAACGCGCCCTGCTGGAGGGCGAGTTGACCGGCGCGACAGGCCTTGAACTCCGCTTGTGCGTGGGACGACGGTCCGCCCTTGTGCCCGCTCGGCGTCGGCGAAGAGCTCGAACACTCGGCCGATCACGTCGTGTGCCTCGTTCACGATCCGTTCCACCAGATCCCCCGCCGGTGCGATGTCACGCACCAGTCCCTGTGACAGGCCGACGGACCAGATGCCGGTTTCGAGGTCGCCGTCCTCGAAGACCCGGCGCCCGCGCACACCGGCCACCAGGTGCTGGACGTCAGGGAACGTAACGCCGTCAGCCAGGATCCGGACGACCTTGTCGCTGACCGAGTTGCGGGCCACTCGGGCGGTGTTGCGCAGCTCGCGGAAGACAAGGTCGGTGTCGAGCTCGCCGGCCTCGACGATCCGTCGCTCGACCGGCTCGGCGACCGGTGCCTCCGTCGAACACAGGAAACGGGTGCCCATGTTGACCCCGTCGGCGCCCAGCATGAGTGCGGCCGCCAGGCCGCGGCCGTCGCAGAAGCCGCCGGAAGCGATGACAGGGATCGACAGCGCGTCCGCGGCGGCGGGAATCAGTATCAGCCCGGGTATGTCGTCCTCACCGGGGTGCCCCGCGCATTCGAATCCGTCGATCGAGACGGCTGCCACACCGAGTCGTTCGGCCGTGACGGCGTGCCGGACGCTCGTGCACCTGTGGATCACCTGGACGCCGTGTCCGGCGAAGAACTCCATGTGTGGTTCCGGGCTCGACCCCGCCGTCTCGACGATCGTCACCCCGGAGTCGACGATGGTCCGCCGATACTCGTCGTACGGCGGGGGCGTGATCGTCGGCAGGATCGTGAGGTTGACGCCGAACGGCTTGTCGGTGAGCTTGCGCGTGCGCTCGATCTCGCGCCCGAGGTCGGCCGGGGTGGGCTGGGTGAGGGCCGTGACGATGCCCAGGCCGCCCGCCTCGGAGACGGCGGCGGCCAGGTCGGCCCGGCCGACCCACATCATCCTCCCCTGGACGACGGGGTGTTCGATGCCCAGGAGCTCGGTGAGCCGGGTGCGCAGCGAGGCTCCGGCCGGGGCGCGCTCAGGCAAGGATCTCACCGCGCTCGGCGCGCTCCACCAGCGAGGCGGACGGCAGGAACCGCTCGCCGTAGGCCGCGGCGCTGCTTGAGCGGTGCCGACTCGAAGACCGCTTCGATGACGAGGTCGACTCCGGTGAAGTCGGCGGCATCGGCCGTCGTGCGGATCCGCCCCAGGAGCGCGTCGGACGCCTCCTGGGTCGTCCTGCCTTCCGCCAGTGCAAGGGGGACGGCCCGCGGAGTCACGCCTCGGAGCGGAGGTTCAGACGGTGGCGGCCGGAGCCGAGCCGCTCAGTGGGACATGGGCAATTCCAAGAACCACATGATCCCTCGAGGTGCGGTGATCCCGCACCTCGACAAACCCCTTTGAGACAGGTGCGCGGGCCACGGCAGGATGATCGCGGATCACCCGCCGTGTGAGAGGAACGTCGGATGAGGCTGAGGCGGCTCGGAAAGAGCGGTGTGCAGGTCACGGAACTGGGCTTCGGGGGTGGTCCGCTCGGCGGCCTGTTCGCCCCGCTGGACGACGAGACCGCCGCGGAGGCCCTCGAGGCGGCCTGGGACAGCGGGATTCGCTACTTCGACACCTCTCCGCACTACGGGATCGGACACTCCGAACGCCGCGTCGGCGGGTTACTGCGGAGCAGGCCGCGGGCGGAGGCGACCCTGTCGACGAAGGTCGGCAGGCTGCTGGTCCCGCAGGATCCGGCGGGCCGCACGGACGAGGCCTTCGCGGTGCCCGCCACGCACCGTCGAGTGTGGGACTTCTCGCGGGACGGTGTGCTGCGCAGTGTGGAGGACTCGCTCGAGCGGCTGGGCGTCGACCGTATCGACCTGCTGCTACTGCACGACGCGGAGGAGCACTTCGAGGACGCGCTGAGCCAGGGCCTGCCGGCCCTCGTCGAGCTGCGCGCCCAGGGAGTGGTGGGCGCGATCGGCGCAGGCATGTACCACCCCGGCAAGCTGACCCGGCTGGTCGAGGAGTCGGACGTCGATGTGGTGATGCTGTCCGGCCGCTACACGCTCCTGGACCAGAGCGCCCTGGACGAGTTGCTGCCCGCGTGTACCGATCGGGGAGTCTCGGTCCTCGCAGCCTCGATCTTCAACTCCGGCCTCCTCGCCACGGCCCGCCCCTCGGTCGGAGCCACCTTCGATTACGCCCCCGCCGCACCACAGATGATCGAACGCGCCCACCGCATCGCTGACGTCTGCGAAGCACACGGTGTGACACTCCCGGCCCTGGCGATGGCCTTCCCCCTGCTCCACCCGGCCGTCTCGGGCATCGTGGTCGGCATGCGCACCGCGGAGGAAGTACACCGCAACGTCGCCGCGTTCGCCACGGAATTCCCGGACCAGGTCTGGGACGACCTACGAGGCGAAGGACTGCTCGACGAGCGGGCACCGGTGCGCGCCTGACCAGGGGTGAGCCGGAAGGACACGAAACCCGCGTGGAGGGTTCGAGGTGGGTTACGCATTGCAGGCGGTGATCGCGGGCAACGAGTTGCTGCGGGCCGCGTCGCGGGAGGTCCCTGCAGCCCTGGTGGCGCCTCTTCGTCAGGGTCTGGCACTGATGCCGATGACCGATGAGGTCTTCGACGCCGTCACGGACGGCAGCGAAGAAGCAGCCCTGGGGTTCTGGCGGCTGCCGGGCGGCTTCGACAAGATGCTGGCCCAGTGGTCCGCCGCGGGACCCGTCGCGTATGTGGAGTCCCAGTACTTCGGTGGGGCCGGCGAGCAACGAGCGGCTGTCTGGGCCGACGGGGCACTCACGTTGGGACCGCTGGAAGATCCGGCGAAGAAGCGGTTCTCCAGAGCAGTCAGCCCCATCTCCCAGGCCCTCCAGCGGCTGGGCGCACGAGCGAGCCTGGCCGGGGACGAGTTCGAGGCCGTGGGCCTGGACCGGCACCGCAGCAACGAGGCGTGGATCGCGTCGAGCGCCTGACAGGGACGACCACACCTGCGGCAGCGGCCCTCATCCCTGCCGGGGTCGTTCGTGTGTCCCCGTGGCTCTCGGGGCGATCACGGAATGCCGGCTCAGGTGACCGGATTTCCGCCCCCGCGTCCCCGTCCCCGGTCCTGATCCATCCGGAAACGGGCACCCAACGGGCACGCATCAGTCCTCGAGCAGTCACCCGTTCCCCTTTCCCCGACGCGCTCCACCGCGGCGAGCAGGGATTCCGTGCTCCGAAAGACGGTCACATTCGGTCACGAACTTCGCTACGACGAGCCTGGTCAGTAGCCGCTGTCCCCTTGTAGAAATTTGGCCACCGGAGGCCGCACGGGACGGGCTCCGGACTCGGCCCACTCGGGCACACAACGCGGAGCCGTGGAACGGAGGTGTCGCCGTGGACACCGAGGAACGAAGACGTGGAATCCTGGAATCGGCACGCCGTGACGGCTCCGTCGACGTCGGGCAACTCGCCGTCGAGCTGAAAGTCTCCAAGGAGACCGTGCGGCGAGACCTCAACGCACTGGAAAGACACGGGCTGGTCCGGCGCACGCACGGCGGCGCACACCCCGTGGAGAGCGCGGGCTTCGAGACCACGCTCGCCTTCCGAACCACCATGCACGTCCCCGAGAAGTCCCGCATCGCGGCCGCCGCGGTGGAACTCCTCGGCGACGCGGAGACCGTCTACATCGACGAGGGCTACACCCCCCAGCTCATCGCCGCCGCCCTTCCCCGCGACCGGCCACTGACCGTGGTCACCGCCTCGCTGTCCACCGCCGGCGCCCTGGCATCCGCCGAGAACATCAACGTGCTGCTGCTCGGCGGCCGGGTGCGCGGCGGAACGCTGGCCACCGTCGACCACTGGGCCACCCGCATGCTGTCCGGCTTCGTCATCGACCTGGCGTACGTCGGCGCGAACGGCATCTCCCGCGAGTACGGACTCACCACTCCCGACCCCGCGGTCGGCGCACTGAAGGCCGAGGTCATGCGGGTCGCCGAACGCCGGGTGTTCTCCGGCGTCCACACCAAGTTCGGTGCCGTCAGCTTCTGCCGTTTCGCGCAGGTCACCGACTTCGAGGCCATCGTCACCGACACGGGACTGCACAGTTCCGAGGCCCGCCGCTACGCACTGCTGGGCCCCCAGGTCATCCAGGCCTGAGCCGCAGCCCACCTCTCGCACATCCCACCCTCAAGGCCCTGGGCCTGGTTCCCCATGCCCTCGAACACCCCTGGAGTCAGTCATGCGTACACGGAGAATGATCCAACTCCTCGCCACGGCCACGGCCGCCGGCTCACTGCTGGTCGCCTGCAGCGGCGCGGGTGGTTCGTCGAGCTCCGGTGGCGGCGGCAAGAGCATCAACGTGCTGATGGTCGGCAACCCGCAGATGGAGGACATCGCCAAGCTGACCAAGAGCACGTTCACCAAGGACACCGGCATCAAGGTCAACTTCACCATCCTTCCCGAGAACGAACTGCGCGACAAGGTCACCCAGGACATCGCCACCCAGGCCGGCCAGTACGACGTCGCCACCATCGGCGCCTACGAGGTACCGATCTGGACCAAGAACGGCTGGCTGCACGAACTGGGTTCCTACGCCGACAAGGACACGGGCTTCGACAAGGCCGATCTGCTCAAGCCCATGGTGCAGTCACTGTCCGGCGCCGACGGCAAGCTGTACGCCCTTCCGTTCTACGGCGAGTCGTCCTTCCTCATGTACAACAAGGACGTCATGAAGGCGAAGGGCGTCACGGTGCCCGAGCATCCGACTTGGCAGCAGGTCGCCGACATCGCGGCCAAGGTCGACGGCGCCGAGCCCGGCATGCGGGGTATCTGCCTGCGCGGTCTGGCCGGCTGGGGCGAGCTCGGCGCACCGCTGACCACCATGGTGAACACCTTCGGCGGCACCTGGTTCACCAAGGACTGGAAGGCGCAGGTCGACAGCCCCGCGTTCAAGAAGGCCACCAACTTCTACGTGGACCTGGTCAAGAAGCACGGCGAGGCGGGCGCGGCGCAGTCCGGCTTCACCGAGTGCCTCAACGCCATGAGCCAGAAGAAGGTCGCCATGTGGTACGACGCCACCAGCGCCGCCGGATCCCTGGAAGACCCCGCGTCCAGCAAGATCGCCGGTCACGTCGGCTACGCCTACGCCCCGACCGCCCAGACCAAGAGCAGCGGATGGCTGTGGAGTTGGGCCTGGGCCATGCCCAAGACCACCAAGAACGCGGACGCCGCGGCGAAGTTCATGCTGTGGGCATCCAGCAAGAAGTACGAGAACCTGGTCGGCCAGAAGCTGGGCTGGGCCCGGGTTCCCTCCGGCAAGCGGGCCAGCACGTACGCCATTCCGCAGTACCAGAAGGCCGCCGGGTCGTTCGGTGACATCACCCTGAAGTCCATCGAGCAGGCCGACCCGGCCAACCCGGGCGTCCAGCCGCGCCCGACGGTCGGTGTCCAGTACGTGGCCATCCCGGAGTTCCAGGACCTGGGCACGAAGGTCACCCAGGAGATCTCCGCCGCCATCGCCGGCAAGACCAGCGTGGACAAGGCGCTGAACGACGGCCAGAAGCTCGCCGCGGACGTCGCCAAGAACTACCAGAAGTGACCTTCACCGCCCGGCCGGCCCCGCATCGGCCGGGCACCGCTTCCCCACCCCGGCCGTCATCGGCGGAGGAACCATTCATGACCACGCTCACCGCCCCACCCAAGACAGCGTCCCCTCCCGTCCGCCCGCGCACATCCCAGGGCGCCGGCGCGTGGAAGCGCCGCTTCCCGCTGCTGCCGGCGCTGGTCTTCACGATCATCGTGACCCAACTGCCCTTCGTGGCCACGCTCGTGATCTCCACCTTGCAGTGGAACATCCTCAAGCCGGGCGAGCGGCACTTCGTGGGCCTGTCCAACTTCAAGTTCGTCTTCACCGATGAGCGGCTGCGCACGGCGGTCCTCAACACCGTCGTCCTCACCGCGTCGGTGGTGCTCATCAGCGTGGTCCTGGGCCTCGGTCTGGCCATGCTGCTGGACCGGCGGTTCGTCGGCCGGGGCCTGGCACGGACGATGCTCATCGCGCCGTTCCTGGTCATGCCGGTCGCGGCGGCGCTGCTGTGGAAGCACGCGATCTACAACCCCGACTACGGGCTGCTCAACGGCACCCTGAACGCCCTATGGCGCCTGTTCGGAGCCGCCAACGGCCCCACGGTCGACTGGGTCTCGTCGTATCCCATGCCCGCCGTCGTCATCTCCCTGGTGTGGCAGTGGACGCCGTTCATGATGCTGATCCTGCTGGCCGGTCTGCAGGCCCAGCCCGGAGACGTGCTGGAGGCGGCGCGCATGGACGGGGCGTCGGCGCTGCAGACCTTCCGCCACATCACGCTGCCGCACCTGCGCCAGTACATCGAACTGGGCGTCCTGCTCGGCACCATCTACGTCGTGCAGACCTTCGACGCGGTCTACACGATCACCCAGGGCGGCCCCGGCTCCCAGACCACCAACCTGCCCTACGAGATCTACCTGACCATGTTCCGCAAGTACGAGTACGGCCAGGCGGCCGCCGCCGGCGTGGTCGTCGTCCTGGGCTCGATCGTGATCGCGACCTTCGCGCTGCGCACCATCGCGTCCCTGTTCCGCGAGGAGGTGTCCCGATGACCGCTCACGCAGCGACAACCCTGCCCGGCGCGAGGCTGAGGAAACTCGTCCGCCGCCGAGACGACCACGGCGGTGCGCCGAAGCTGTCCCCGCTGTGGACGTTCGTGGCCTGGCTCGCGACGCTGGCGTTCTTCGCGCCGGTGGCCTGGATGGTCCTCACCTCCTTCCACCAGGAGGCCGACGCGGCCACCAACCCGCCCAGCCTCCTCGCGCCCCTCACCTTCGACCAGTACAAGCTGCTGTTCAGCCGCGACATCACCCCGTTCCTCCTCAACTCGGCCATGGCCAGCGTCATTTCGACCCTGCTGGTCCTCGCCCTGGCCGTCCCCACGGCCTACGCGCTGTCCATCAAGCCGGTGCGGAAGTGGACGGACGTGATGTTCTTCTTCCTGTCCACCAAGTTCCTGCCGGCCATCGCGGCCCTGCTGCCGGTGTACCTGATCGTCAAGGACGCCGGGATGCTCGACAACGTCTGGACCCTGATCGTCCTCTACACCGCCATGAACCTCCCCATCGCGGTGTGGATGATGCGCTCCTTCCTCGCCGAGGTCCCCAAGGAGATCCTGGAGGCCGCCGAGGTCGACGGCGCCAACCTGCTCACCGTGCTGTGGCGGGTCGTCGCCCCCGTCGCCATGCCCGGGCTCGCCGCGACCGCGCTGATCTGCTTCATCTTCAGCTGGAACGAGTTCATGTTCGCGGTCAACCTCACCGCGACCAACGCCTCGACCGCGCCGGTCTTCCTGGTCGGCTTCATCACCAGCGAGGGCCTCTTCCTCGCCCGGCTCTGCGCCGCCGCCACGCTGGTGTCCCTGCCCGTGCTCATCGCCGGTTTCGCCGCCCAGGACAAACTGGTCCGCGGCCTGTCCCTAGGAGCAGTCAAGTGAAAGCCGCCGTCATCGAAGCCCCCGGCCAGGTCACCGTCACCACGGTGCCCGACCCCACTCCCGGGCCGCGCGAAGTCGTGGTCGACGTGGCGGCCTGCGGACTGTGCGGAACCGACCTGCACATCCTTCAGGGGGAGTTCGCGCCGACCCTCCCCGTCGTCCCGGGCCACGAGTTCGCCGGCGAGGTCGTCGGCCTCGGCAGCGAGGTCACCGAACTCGCCCTCGGCGACCGGGTCGCCGTAGACCCCTCGCTGTACTGCAACGAGTGCCGCTACTGCCGGGTCGGCCGCAACAACCTGTGCGACCGCTGGCAGGCGATCGGCGTGACCGTGGCGGGAGGCGCCGCCGAGTACGCCGTGGCACCCGTCGCCAACTGCGTACGGCTGCCCGACCACGTGGACGTCCAGGACGCGGCCCTGATCGAACCCCTGTCCTGCGCCGTGCGCGGCTACGACGTCCTCAACAGCAGACTCGGCGCGCACGTGCTGATCTACGGCAGCGGGACCATGGGCCTGATGATGCTGGAACTCGCCAAGCGCACCGGCGCCGCCTCGGTGGACGTCGTCGACATCAACGCCGAGCGCCTGGCGACCGCCGAGAAGCTGGGCTGCTCCCAAGCAGCCGCGAACGCCGACGAGTTGGGCCACCCGCAGGGCTGGGACGTGGTGATCGACGCGACCGGCAACGCCGCAGCCATCCAGGACGGCCTGGAACGCGTCGCCAAGGCCGGCACCTTCCTGCAGTTCGGTGTCTCGGACTACGCGACGACGGCCACCATCTCGCCGTACCGCATCTACAACCAGGAAATCACCATCACCGGTTCCATGGCCGTCCTGCACAGCTACGAGCGGGCGGCGGAACTCTTCGCGACGGGAGTCCTCGATCCCCAGATCTTCATCAGCCACCGCATGCCCCTGACTCAATACCCGCAGGCGCTCGACCAGTTCGCTGCAGGCCAGGGACGCAAGATCGTCGTACTGCCGTAGCCCCCTCGTCGCACAGGTATCGTGTCCCGCCCGTGCGAACGGGTGAGGCGGGACGTCGGCCGACCGGCGGGACTTCAGCTCTGGATCCTGCGCAGGTACTGGGTGAGGGTCCGACCAGGGATCGACCCGGACGGCACACGGCCGACCGGGACGCCTCCCATGGCCTCATAGAAAGGCTCCGCGTTCGGGTCCGCGTCAATGGTGAACCGGCTGAAGCCCAGCGCCTCGGCAGTCTCCACCGCATGAGTGAACAGCAGTCGGCCGACACCCTGCCCAATGGCACGGGGCTCGACGAACATCATGCCGAGGACCCCCTGCGGTGGCTCGCCCTCCAAGGTCACGAAGCCCACGACGTCGCCGTCGCGCTCCGCAACGGCCGTGCGACGGCCGGCGAGTTCGGGACCTTTGAGGGTGAGTTCCTCGCGACACGACGCAAGAAACTCGGCGTCATACCCCCAGTGGGCCTTCGAACGAAGCGCCAGCTCGGTCAGGAAGCCGGCTTCCTCGTCCCGGGCGGGCCGGATCGAGATCGTCACTCGGCGCTTCCAGACAGCGTGTCGATCTCGGCGATCAGGGCCTCGACGCGCTTCTGGATCTCGTCGCGAATGGGGCGTACGGCCTCGACGCCCTTGCCCGCCGGGTCCTCCAGGGCCCAGTCGAGGTAGGTCTTACCGGGGAAGACCGGGCAGGCGTCGCCGCAGCCCATGGTGATGACGTAGTCGGACGCCTGGACGGCCTCGGTGGTCAGGATCTTCGGCGTGGCCGCGGCGATGTCGACGCCGACCTCCCGCATGGCCTCGACCGCTGCCGGGTTGACCTGGTCACCGGGGACGGAGCCGGCGGAGCGGACCTCGATCCGGTCGCCCGCCAGGTGGTCGAGGAATCCGGCGGCCATCTGCGAACGCCCGGCGTTGTGGACGCAGACGAACAGCACGGACGCGAGCGGGCTGGAGGACATCGTTCTTCCTTCGTCGATGGACCAAGAACGCAGGAGCGGCAGGATACTGCGGCGATGCGCATCCCGCGGATCAGTGCTGGCTGGTATCAGTGCAGAATGATGTGACAGTATCAGCCCATGATGACCTCGGTCGACCCTGACCTGATGCGGGTTCTCGCGGACCCGCTCCGCCTCCGGATCGTCACTTTGCTGGCCCAGGAGACGCTCTGCAGCACCCACCTCATCGAGGAGACCGGTGCGAAGCAGACCAATGTCTCCAACCACCTGAGAGTGCTGCGTGAGGCGGGGGTCGTGGAGACCGAACCGTGTGGCCGGTACCTGTACTACAGGCTGCGTCCCGACGTCATCGCCTCGCTCGCCGGCCAGTTCGCCGGACTGGCCGAGTCCGCCCGCCGCGCCGCCGACAACAAGAGGGCCTGCCCGTGACCCGCACAGAAGCCACGACCACCGGGGAGTCCTCGGTCGTCGCGAAGCTGTCGACGCTCGACCGATTCCTCGCGGTCTGGATCCTGGCCGCCATGGCCGCCGGCCTCGGTCTGGGCCGGGCGGTACCCGGCCTGAACGACGCCCTCGCCGAGGTCGAGATCGGCGGCGTATCCCTGCCGATCGCCGTCGGCCTGCTGATCATGATGTACCCGGTCCTGGCCAAGGTCCGCTACGACAGACTCGACGCCGTCACCGGCGACCGGCGGCTCATGATCTCGTCGCTGGTCATCAACTGGCTGATCGGCCCGGCCGTGATGTTCGCGCTGGCGTGGATCTTCCTGCCGGACCTGCCCGAGTATCGCACCGGCCTGATCATCGTCGGGCTCGCCCGCTGCATCGCCATGGTCATCATCTGGAACGACCTCGCCTGCGGCGACCGGGAGGCTGCCGCCGTCCTGGTCGCGCTCAACTCCGTCTTCCAGGTCCTCGCGTTCGGCCTGCTCGGCTGGTTCTACCTCGAACTGCTGCCAGGCTGGCTGGGATTGGGCGACGGTCGGCATCTGGACATCTCCATGGGGAAGATCGCCCTGAACGTCGTCATCTTCCTCGGTGTCCCGCTGCTGGCCGGATTCCTCACCCGCCGCATCGGCGAAAGGAAGCTGGGCCGCGAAGGGTACGAAACGCGTTTCCTGCCGAGGATCGGCCCGTGGGCGTTGTACGGCCTGCTCTTCACGATCGTCGTCCTGTTCGCACTGCAAGGAAAGACGATCACTTCCCAGCCCCTGGACGTGGCCCGCATCGCACTGCCGCTGCTGGCCTACTTCGCGATCATGTGGTTCGGCACCTTCGCCCTGGGCAAGGCCATCGGCCTGGCCTACGACCGCACCGCCACCCTCGCCTTCACCGCCGCGGGCAACAACTTCGAGCTGGCGATCGCGGTGGCCATCGCCACCTTCGGAGTCACGTCCGGCCAGGCACTCTCCGGCGTCGTCGGCCCGCTGATCGAGGTACCCGTCCTGGTCGCGCTCGTCTACGTCTCCCTCGCCTGGCGGCGCAAGTTCGCAGCCGCCCGGCAACGCGTCCTCGCGCCGCAGGAGGGTTGAGGGACTGCCCGGACCACTCCGGCGTCGGGGCGCCGCCGCGGTGGGCGTGGGCGACAGAAGGACCGGGGCTGCGTGGAGCCCCGCATCCCGCTCACGTCGCCGACGGCGGAAGCGTCAGCAGCCTGCCCATCGTGGCCAGTACGGACGGCTCGACCCGGTAGTAGACCCAGGTGCCGCGCCGTTCGGAACTGAGGAGGCCGGCGTCCTTGAGCTTCTTCAGATGGTGGGAGACGGTCGGCTGTGAGACGCCGACGTCGGAGATGTCGCACACGCACGCCTCGCCGCCCTCGTGCGAGGCGACCGCGGAGAACAGCCGCAGCCGCACCGGATCACCGAGAGCCTTGAACATGCGCGCGGCGGTCTCCGCCTCGTCCGCGGTGAACGGGCGCTCGGTGAGGGGCGGGCAGCATGGTGCCGCCCCCTCACCGACGGCGGGCTCCAGCAGCGGCAGCACCTTGGTGTTCGACATGCATCTATGTTGACACATGTCGAACCAACCTTACTGATTCGATTAACGTCTATATTGACTTTCATCGAATCCATTGCCATGCTGGCCGCGTACTCATCGACGAATGTCGAAGCAAAGGGGAATCCCGTGGCTGTGCCCATCAACAGCGTGCCCGCGACCGACCAGCCGCCCGTCGTGGTCGTCGGCGCCGGTCCCATCGGCCTGGCCGCCGCTGCCCACCTCGTCGAGCGCGGCATCGAACCGCTGGTCCTGGAGGCCGGACCGTCCGCCGGCACCGCCGTACGGGCCTGGGCGCATGTGCGGCTGTTCTCGCCCTGGGCCGAGGTCACCGACCCCGCCGCCGAGAAGCTGCTCGCCCCGACCGGCTGGACCCGCCCCGACAGTGCCGCCTACCCGACCGGCGGCGACTGGGCCGAGAAGTACCTGCAGCCGCTCGCCGACGTCCTGGGCGACAAGGTCCGCTACGGCGCCACGGTCACCGGCGTCGCCCGCGCGGGCCGAGACCGCATCGTCGACTCCGGCCGCGACGAGCAGCCCTTCACCGTGCACCTTCGCACCACGGACGGCCGCGAGGAGCGGATCACCGCCCGCGCCGTCATCGACGCCTCCGGCACCTGGTCCACCCCCGGTCCGATGGGAGCGGACGGACTGCCCGCCCTCGGCGAGAAGGCCGCCGCCGACCGCGTCTCCTACCGCGTACCCGACCTGAGTGACCCGTCCGTCCGCGCCCGGTACGCAGGCAAGCGGACCGCAGTCGTCGGCTCGGGCGCCTCGGCTTTCACCGCCCTGGCCCACCTCGCCGACCTGGCGGAGGAGGACGACGCCACGCACGCGGTGTGGATCCTCCGGCGCGGCATCGGCACGGACACCTACGGCGGCGGCGAGGCCGACCAGCTCCCCGCACGCGGCGCCCTGGGGCTGCGTGCCAAAGCAGCCGTCGACAGCGGACACGCCGGCGCGGCCACGGGCTTCCGCGTCGAGGCCGTGGAGCGTGACAGCGACGACCGTCTGGTCCTGGTCGCCGAGGACGGCCGCCGCCTCGACCCGGTCGACGAGGTGATCGTCCTGACCGGCTTCCGCCCCGACCTGTCGTTCCTCTCCGAGGTCCGCCTGGGCCTCGACGAGCGCCTGCAGGCCCCGACCGCGCTGGCCCCGCTGATCGACCCGAACGTCCACTCCTGCGGCACCGTCTACCCGCACGGCGTCAACGAGCTCTCCCATCCCGAGCAGGGCGTCTACCTGGTCGGCATGAAGTCCTACGGCCGTGCCCCCACGTTCCTCGCGATGACCGGCTACGAGCAGGTCCGCTCCATCACCGCCGCCATCGCCGGGGACCAAGAGGCCGCCGAACGCGTCGAGTTGACCCTGCCGGAAACCGGCGTGTGCGGTGGCGCCGGTCTGTTCGACGACCCCGACGCCGCACAGGGCGGTGAAGGCGGCGGGTGCTGCGCCGCCCCGGCCACGCTCCAGATCGGCATCGGTGCCCCGGCCTCGACCGGCGGCTGCTGAACCTCCCGTCCACGAAGAGAGGTTGGCGGAGCTCGGCGGCCTGGACGGTGTCGTCGTGTGCGTCGGTGTCGCGGCCTTCGGGCCGGCCGGCGACGTGGAGGACGCGGTCTCCGAACATCTGATGGCGGTGAACGCGCTCGCCCCCATGGCGTTCCTGCGGGCCGCCGTGGACCGGGTGTCCGAGGGCGGTGTCCTCGCCGCCGTCACCGGGATCGTGGCCGAGTCGGCACCGGCCCGGATGGCGGACTACGCCGCCGCCAAGGCGGCGCTGGCCACCTGGCTGACCGCCGTCCGCCGCGAGCAGCGGCGCAGGGGAGTGAGCGTGCTGGAGATCAACCTGCCTCACATGGACACGGGCTTCGCCGGGCGCGCCGTCGTGGGCGAAGCGCCGCCGCTGCCGCGGGGCCTGGCGGTCCAGGAGGCCGTGGACACCATCGTGCAGGCGCTCTCCGAAGGGGCGAAACTGGTGCGCCCCGGCTCCGGTACGGCGCTCGAAGTGGTGCGGTAGGGCGGGCATGCCGAGAATACGTCTCGCGTACAGCCCTCCGTCCCACCACGCCCGGCCCGCGGAGGCGTTGACACCTCTGGCTCCCCATACGGTGCGGCGCGTGCTGTTCCGGCAGCAGTGGTGGGACCTGGTGTTCCTGCACTGGACGGCCGACCCGTTCGAGGTGGCCCGGCTGCTGCCGGCCGGCACCGTGCCCGACCTGCACCAGGGCCGGGCGTACGTCGGCCTGGTCTTCTTCCGCATGGACGACCTCGCCTTCGGCCGGACGCCCGCCCTGCCGTACCTGGGGAGCTTCGGCGAGGTCAACGTCCGGCTCTACAGCCGCGACGCCTCGGGCCGACGCGGGGTGGTCTTCCGCTCGCTCGACTGCGACCGGCTGCTGCCCGTACTGACCGCGCGTGGCGCCTTCGGACTGCCCTACCGGTGGTCCCGCATCAGCAGCCAGTGGTTCGACAACCGGCTGCTGTACAGCACGAATCGGCGCCAAGGTGCGCGTGCGGGGGCACGTGTGTGGCTGGACGTGGAGGACGAGCCGGTGGCGGCGGGACCGCTCGAGGCGTTCCTCACCCAGCGGTGGGGGCTGCACGAGCGGTTCCTCGGGCGCACCTACTACCTGCCCAACGCCCACCCCGCCTGGTCCTTCCGCAGGTGCACCCTGCTGGGGTGGAAGGACGACCTGGTCGCGGCGGCGGGTCTGTCGAGGCCGCAGGGCGAGCCCGTGAGTGTTCTGTACGCGCCCGGCGTTCCGGTGGTCTTCGGCGCGCCGGTGCCCCTGCCCGCGTCCGGCACGCGGCTCGGCTGACCCACCGTGGCACGCCGGCGGTGCGCATCAGTCCGTCGACGAATGCCGGCCCATGGCGGCCAGCAGCTTCCCGGCCGCCCACCCGGGCCCCCGCCGCCGTACCGACGCGGCCAGTTGGGGCATGCGCGGGCTCACGGTGAGCCACAGTGTCTTCAGCGCCGCGGGGACGTCGGCCGGCGACAGCCTGTTCGGGTCGAGCACCACACCGGCGCCCGCGCGCTCCGCGTCCCGGGCCACGGAGAACTGGTCGCTGGAGAACGGCAGTACCACCGCGGGCACACCCGCCCGCAGGCACTCGGTGAAGGAGTTGCTGCCACCGTGATGCACCATCGCGTCCACACGCTCCAGCAGCGCACGCTGCGGCACCGAAGGCACCACCACGGCCCTTGCGCCGGCGAGGTCGTCCAGCGCGGCGGCCCGTTCTCCGGCCGCGACGACGACCGACACCTCCGGCATGCCCTCGAGCAGTCCCTCGACGACGGTGCGCAGGACGTCGTCGCGCGCGGACAGGAACGTGCCGAGCGCGACGAGGACGACGCGCTCTCCGCTCGTACGCAGCATCTTCAGCCGCGCGTCCCATTCCGCGTCGAGGGGGTCCGGGACGGCGGCCATGTGCCCGGCGAACAGGCGCGCCGGGCCCGGTGGAGGCGCCGGCAGCCACGGGAACGCCGGGTAGGCGTAGACGACGGCGTGCGGTGAGCTCAGGGCGAAGGCCCGGCCCGGAGCCGGCCGGGAGGGTGCCTGTCGCCGGGCGAAGGCCGCGAACAGGGCGGTGAAGGCCTCGTCGTTCTGCCGCGCCGCGGCCTGCAGTTCCCGCAGCCGCTCCGCATCGGGCCGCAGCGCGTCGGGCCAGGCGTAGGGGACGCCGAAGTAGGCATCGGGACCGCAGAGCACGTAGCTGGGATGCCCGGGGCAGAAGGTCGCGTACGGCAGTCCCAGGCAGTGCAGCGCCAGGGTGACCGGGTAGCTGAGCTGGTCCACGACGTACCAGTCGGGTCGTAGCCGCCGGTCGGCCGAGCGCAGCGCGTCGAGCACGCCGTCCGGGTCGGCCAGCATGTCCGCGCGCCGGTGGCGGGCCTGGGCCAGCAACGCGGCTACGGCACCCTCCCGGGTGGCGTCGAGGAACTCCGCGAGCCGGGCAGCCTCCCGAGCGCCCTGCTCGGTCGCCTCGGCCACCCCGGTGTTGGCGTTGCGCGTCACGGACAGCGACTCGAAGCCCACCCCCGCCTCCCGGGCCAGGTGCTCGAACGCCGGAGCACAGGCGAAGTACACGTCCGCACCGCGCAGGCGCAGGGCACCGGCCAGCACCGACAACGGCCGCGCATGGGACATGAAGGGCGGACTGACGACAACGACACGCGGCATGCGAACCCCTCGGCCAGACATGTTCCGTCCGCTGCCCGTCGGAGCGGCGCCAGCGCATCGTAGCCACGTTCGGGCAGGTCGGACGCTGTGGCGATCAGCACCGCAGGCAGGTGCATCCAGAAGGCCGACACCCCGGGAACCACAGAGGTCAGCGCCGTCCCTGAGACAGGAGAACCCGTGGCCGGCACCGCTTACGCACCCCCCTCGGCGGCCCACGACCCCGGACGGTCAGCAGGAGTCGGCCACGGGGACCGTGACCCCTTGGTGACCGCCCGAACCGCGTTCTTCAACGGCTCCGGCTGGACCGCACACCTCCCCGAGCCGAGACACGACCGACGCCTTCCGGGCGCGACGGGCGAACTAGCGAGGCTGCTGGAAGCCGAGTACGGGCTGCGGCCACGGGCCGTGCCGCCCGGCGACGGGCCCGGCGTCGCCCGCCGGGACAAGGCCGTGGCGGGACTGCGCCGCGCGGCCCGCCTGGGCGTACCGCTGACGCCGGAGGCCCTGCTCGCCCACCGGGAGGGCGACCCACGGCTCATGGCCGTGTTGACGGAGCTGTGGCCGGAGACCGTGCGCTGGCACGGCCCCCGGCACGCCGAGGACGTGCTGCGCGCCATGCTCGGCGAGTCCTGCGACGGACCGGCCGCGGGCCACCTTCTGGACCTCGCGGTGGCCGCCGGCCTGCATCCCCTCACCCCGTCCGCGTGCGCGTCCCTCGCGCGCAAGAGCACCCACCGGGCAGTACGCCACTCCGCGTGGCGGTACCTGCGTCAGCTCCCCGGCGGTTCGGCTCACCTGCCCGGCCCTTCCGAGGCCGGGGATGTCTACGAACGGCTTCTGCTGGCGCCGCCGGCGCCCGTGCTCGGCCCGGAGCGGGACGGGCCCGCGGGCCGGCTGGTCGCCCAGAGCATGCTGCTGGGCGGCCTGGACACCCCCGGGCAGGGACTGAGCGGTGGACTGGCGGTGCTGCTGGGCGGGCTCGGCGACCGACTGGCCGCGACCGACGGAATAGCCGGCGTGATCACGGTCGTGACGGCCGGGCACGAGGACCTGGCGGCCGACGACCGGCTCGCCCACGAACGCGCGCCCGGGCAGTGGGTCCTGCGGCTTCCCGTGGACACGCCCTCAGCCCCCGCCCAGCCGGAGATGCACCGCCACCGCCCCGCACTCACCTGGCGGGCGGCCCGTCTGCTCGGCGGAATGCCACGGCCCTTGGACGTCCTGCACGTCAGATACGCCGACGACGGCAGCCTCGCGCTCGCCGACGCCGCCGAGCGCCTGAGCGCCGCGCTGGTCTTCACGGCCACACCCGACCCGCATCGCGGATTCGCCGAGCGCCATGCCGCGAGCGATCCGGCCGACCCGACGGCGGCGGAGGCACTGCGGCACGATCTGCACCGGGTGTTCCTGGCCGACCGGCTCGTCGAGCGCGCGGACACGGTCGTCGGCATCCCCGGACGCGGCGGCACACGCGAACTCGTCCGCCACTTCCCCGGCCTCGCCCGGCTCAACGAAGGACGCGGGCCCAGCGCGCCGCCCGAAGGCATCGCCCCCTACCGGCCCGCACCCGACGAGGACGACCGGCGGCGCGAGGCGCTGGAACGGCTCTACCGGGACGGGACACGCCCCGACGCCCTGGACCCCCGGGACCGTGAACTGCCCGTGCTGCTGTGCGTGGGCCGACTCCACCCGGTCAAGCAGCAGGACCTCCTGGTCCGGGCCTGGCTGGCGACGGGCGCCCACCGCACCACGACCCTGGTCCTCGTCGGCGGCAGTCCCGGCGCCGGCACGGCCGTCGAGGACGACATCCGGCGCCGTATCGACGCACTGCTCGCCGCGTGCCCGCAGGCCGCCGGACGGCTGGCGCTGCTGCCCGCCCTGCCGAACGCGGAGGTACGCCGCCTGCAGCGTGCCCTGACGCAGCGCACGACGGACGCCTGCTGCTGGTACGTGTGCCCGAGTGCGAAGGAGGAGTTCGGGATCGCGGTACTGGAGGCGATGGACGCGGGCCTTCCCGTGGCCGGTCCCCGCCGCGGGGGAGTCGCGCACTACCTCCGCGACCAGGTCAACGGCATCCTGATGGACACCTCCGGTCAGGCAGGGCTGATGCGGGGCCTACGGCGCATCACGGCCGCTTCCGCCGACGACCGACGCCGCTACGCGGCCGCGGGCAGGAAGCTGGTCGCCGAGCGGTTCTCCGTGGCACGCATGGCGGACGAACTGGCCGCCGAGTACGCCGCCCTGCACACGGGCTGACGGGCGGCTGCGCGGGGCTGTCGACAAGGGGAGGAGCCGTGCCGTGGCTCGGAGCAGCCTCCCCGCCGCTTCACCACAACCGCGTGCCCGGCCCGCCCTTGAACGGCCCCCGCACCTCCGACGTGATCCAGCCGCCGTAGAAGTCGCCCTCCTGGGCCGTGACGTCCTCTCCGGCGACCGCGCAGCGGTCCATGCGGCTCGGGTAGAAGGCGAAGAAGTCGGTGAGAGCCGCGTAGTCGGGCTCGGGACGGGGATAGCTCCAAGCGGCGCGGGCGCGTACGTCGTCTCCCACGACGACGTCCCAGTAGCGGGCCGAGCCCTTCCACTCACACCAGGTCCGGCCCGAGACCGCCGGGAGCAGAAACTCCGTACGGACGTCCTCCGGAGGGATGTAGAACACCGGGGGATGACTGGTCTCCAGCACCCGGACCGACCTCCTGGTCTCCGCCACCACATGGCCGGCGCACTCGACACGCACGAGGCGGTCGTCCTCCCGTACGGCGGGCGGCCGCGGGTAGTCCCAGACGGACTCGGGCGGCCGCGGGGCGGGGTGTGGCACGACTTCTTCGGGCAGCGGGTCCAGGTACACCTCGTCCTCGTAGCACCAGGCCCATTCCTGGCCGCGTGCCAGGGAGCGTGCCACCGGGTGGCCGCTGGAGTCGAAGTGCTGCGTGGCGTGAGCGCCGGGGGAGCCGTCGCTGCAGCCCACGTGACCGCAGGTCAGGCAGAGCAGCAGACCGTCCGGTGCCCGTCCGCGCGCCGCGCAGGGCGGGCAGGTCTCACTCAGCTGCGCCGGGTCGGCCGTCCAGGCATGGGAACAGGAAGTCCCCGAGGGCCGTCCACCGTCGGGTAGGGGCACCCACTTCGTCATCGGTGATCACCGGCCGGTGAAGTGCTGTTCACGATCTCTCCTCTGCCGTCCCTGTCCTCCCCCTTGCTTCACCCCCACCCCGCGCAGGGGATGCAGACGGTGAGCATGTGTGAAGCACATCGAGCACGTTGGACTTGCCATGGAGTGCGCTCCAAGTCATAGCGTCGAGGACGCAACGGCGCACAAGGACCAGGAGAGGCTGGGACACGACATGCAGAAGCGTAGTCTGCGGGATTTGCGGGTATCGGCGATCGGCCTGGGGTGCATGGGGATGTCCGCCTTCTACGGGTCCACCGACGAGGCGGAGGGCATCGCGACCATCCGGCACGCCCTCGACCTCGGAGTGGACTTCCTCGACACCGCGCAGATGTACGGGCCACTCACCAACGAGTCCCTCGTCGGCGAGGCGGTCCGAGGGCATCGCGACGAATACGTGATCGCCACCAAGTTCAACTACCGGATGGACGACGCCGTCCCGGGCGACATCAGCACGGTCGGGCCGCAGGACGGCTCGGCTGAGCACGTCCGCAGCTCCGTCCACGGCTCCCTGAAGCGTCTGGGGACCGACTACATCGACCTGTACTACCAGCACCGCGTCGACCCGAACGTGCCCATCGAGGAGACGGTCGGCGCGCTGGCCGAACTGGTCGCCGAGGGCAAGGTGCGCCACATCGGGCTGAGCGAGGCGAGCGCGCAGACCATCCGGCGCGCTCACGCCGTGCATCCGGTCACCGCCGTGCAGAGCGAGTACTCGCTGTGGTCGCGGGACGTGGAGGCCGAGGTGCTGCCCGCCTGCCGGGAGCTGGGCATCGGCTTCGTACCGTACTCGCCGCTCGGCCGCGGCTTCCTCGCCGGGCGGTTCACCTCCCCGGACGACCTGGACGCCAACGACTGGCGCCGCCAGAACCCCCGCTTCCAGGACGCCAACCTGGAGGCGAACCTGCGGCTGGCGGCCAAGGTGAAGGAGATCGCCGCCGAGAAGGACGTGACGCCGGCTCAGCTGGCCATCGCGTGGGTGCTGGCACAGGGCGACGACCTGGTGCCGATCCCGGGCACCAAGCGCCGCACCTATCTGGAGCAGAACGCCGCAGCGGTCGACATCGTCCTGACCAAGGACGATCTGGCGCGCATCGACGCGGAGCTGCCGGAGGCGGCCGGTGAGCGCTACGACGAGGCGGGCATGCGGTCCGTCAACCGGTAGACACCCGAGGCAGGCGGCCTCCTCATCCTCCTGAGCGCCTCACGGCACGTGGTGAGGCGCCCAGTTCCCGGTGGCAGGTCTTGTTGAACGCCTGCAGGTCGGGGATGCCGACGGTCGCGGCGATCGCCGGGATGGCGAGCGTGGTGGCGATCAGGAGGTGCCGGGCGCGTTCCATCCGGCGGTGCCGGATGTAGCCGATGACCGTGAGCCCGGTGTCCTTGCGGAACAGGCGCGTGAGCTGAGTGTGGGAGATTCCGGCGGCACGGGCGATGTCCGGGACGCTCAACTGCTCCGCCAGATGCTGCTCGATGTGGGCCATGGCCGCCCGCAGGGCGGGGTGCCGGGCTCCCTCCCCGTTTCCGGGTGTGCGGGCGAGGGCGGTCATGCGCCACAGCACGGTCCAGAGTTCCGCGGCGGCGCGTGCGGGGGAGTGCGTGCCCGCCGCCACCGTCTGCCGCAGCATCGCGGTGAGCAGCGCGGCGTCCGCGCCCGCGTCCTGCATCGCCGGGACGTGACGCCGCTCGCCGTTTCCGGGCAGTGCGAAGTGGGCGTACAGGTGCTGGGAGGGCGTCCGGTCGTAGTGGAAGTGGACCTCTGTGGCGGGCGGTACGAGGCTGACGTGTCCGGGGCGGATCGGATGCCGGAAGCCGTCGAACTCCAAGGTCCCGGAGTAGGCGTAGAGATGGAGCTGCCACAGGTGCGGCAGCCGGAACACCTCGTGAGGCCCGGCGTGCCCGTGGATGCCCACCCCCGCGTTCTTCACGTGCGGAGGCAGGTCGAGGGCCAGCTCCACGAAGTGCGTCATGGCGGAAAATTACCAGCGATCGCTGATTACAGCCCACGACAGCCCAGACGTCTCTTTCTACGGTTGCCGTATGTCAACCACACGACAACTGCTGAGTTCTGCCCAGGTGGCGCGGTTCGTGGCACACGGTTTCCTGCGCCTGGACGGCGTCGTGCCCCGTGAACTGAACGAGGAGGCGCTCGGCGTCTTCGCCGAGGGACTGGCACCGGTTCCGTACGGTACGGCCGTACCGAAGGCGTTCCCCGAGGGATCTTTCGCCCGGCGGCTCGTCGAACTGCCGTCGGTCGCGGGCGCTCTGGAGAGCCTGGTGGGCCCGGATCCCACGGTCGACCACCACTTCGTGCACACGCGTGAGCCGCACGAGGGCAGTGCGCAGCCCCTGCACGCCGACGCCCTCATCGACCTGCGGACCGACGCCTTCGACGTGCAGCTGATGTACTACCCGCAGGAGGTCACCGCGGACATGGGCGGCACGCTCATCGTCCCGGGCAGCCATCTGCGGCGCATCAACGAGTCGGACACCGGCCGGTACCAGAACCTGCGCGGCCAGACCCGGCTGACCTGCCCGGCCGGCACGGTCATGCTGCTGCACCACGGCATCTGGCACGGCGGCCGCCGCAACGACAGCGACACCGTCCGGCACATGTACAAGATCCGTTTCAACCCGACCGTGCCGCAGACACGGCTGTGGGACACCACGGACCTCCACGACCCGGCTGTGCGCGAGGAGTTGGGACGGACCTTCCCCTGGTACGAGCAGGCCACCGGCCGTCTGGAGATCCACAACCGGATCAGGCTCTGGCGGGTCCTGTCCGCCGACCCCGACTTCGACATCGAGTACTGGGCCACCCGGATCTCGAACCGACCTGCGCAGAGGAGCCACGCGTGACCAGCCCGAACACCGTACGGCAGCAGGTCCTCGTCCTGTACCTGGGCACGTCCGCCCTGGACTCCCCGGTCATCGGATGGGCCCGATACGACGGCACCGGCACGACCCGGCCCACCACCGGAGACGACGACCAGCCGCCGTACGAGACCGGCGTCGCCGCACTCCAGGACGGCTGGCGCCTCTTCCAGGCCGCTCAGCTCATCCCCCCGTACCCGGGGGGAGAGCACGAGACGTCGTTCCTCAAGCACGAGTTCTTCTTCGAGAGACTCGTGGCGGCGTGAACCGGATCCGACGCTGCCGCCGTCCTCAGTCGGTGGGTGTGCCGAACCAGCGGGAGAGGTGGCCGTCGAGGTCCTGCTGATCGTCCCCGATCCAGGCGACGTGGCCGTCGGGGCGCAGCAGGACGCACGGGACATCCAGTGCCGCGGTGGGATCGGCGACGTGGTCGACCCGGTCCGACCAGCCACCGACGCTGAGGCGTTCGGTGCGGTCCAGCAGCAGACCGCGGCCGCGGTGGAGCAGATCGTAGAGACGGCCCTGTCTCACGTCGATGTCCCGCAGGCGGCGGCCGAGCAGGTCCGGGCCCGCGCCGAAGTCGTAGCGGATGCCGATCGCGGTGATCTTCTCGGTCAGGTGGCGGTTCACCCCGTCGAAGTCCATCAGTTCGGTGAGCAGCCTGCGCACGGCCTGCGGGCCCGGTTCGGTGGAGTGCAGTTCCATCTGGGCGCGGGTGTTGTCGAGTACGTCCTCGGCGACCGGACGACGTTCGCTCTGGTAGCTGTCCAGGAGTGTTTGCGGTGCCCATCCGCGGATCTGTGCGGCCAGTTTCCAGCCGAGGTTGAACGCGTCCTGGACGCCCAGGTTGAGTCCCTGTCCGCCGGTGGGCGGATGGATGTGTGCCGCGTCGCCGGCCAGCAGCACCCGCCCGACCCGATAACGTTCGGCCAGCCTGGTGGCATCTCCGAAGCGGGACAACCAGCGCGGGGAGTGCACGCCGAAGTCGGTTCCGGCGACGGCCCGCAGCTGTTGTCTGAAATCCTCGAGGGTGGGCGGTTCCGCGCGATCGTCGACCCCCGCGGCGGGCACGATGACGCTGTAGATCTTCTCGCCGAGCGGCCGCAGCCAGAATCGCTGATGGGTTGCGCGGATCTCGTTCACCCTGGCGGCGATCTCCTCCTGCGGCATGTCCACTTCCAGCTCGCCCATCAGCGTCTCGTTGCGCGAGGGTTCGCCGGGGAAGCCGACGCCGAGCAGTTTGCGTACCGTGCTACGGCCGCCGTCGCAGCCGACGAGATAGCGCGAGCGCAGCCGTTCGCCGTCGGCCAGTTCGACGGTCACACCCTCGTCGTCCTGCTCCAGATCGGCGACCGCACAACCGTGCCGGACCTGCGCACCCAGGTGGACCGCGTGTTCCTCCAGCAGGCGGACGACGGTCGGCTGCGGGATGCCCAGCAGATAGGCGTGCGCGGAATCCAGGTCCTTGGGCGCGGGTTTGGCGATGGCGGCGAAGAAGCCGCCGGCCGGGCGCTGCCGTCCGTGGGCGAACATGCGCTCCAGGAGTCCGCGCATGGCCATCAGCTCGACACTGCGCACATGCAGACCCACGATGCGGGCGAAGGACACGGGCTCGGTCTCCCGCTCCAGGACGAGTACCCGTACATCGTGCAGCCGCAGTTCGGCGGCCAGCATCGCGCCGGTCGGCCCGCACCCGGCAATGATCACGTCGTACATGAGGGGCGTGTGGACGGCGCGCCCTGGGGTCCTTTTCGACGACGGCTCGGCGGTGAACTGCACAGAGTCCATTGGTGTTGCCTTTCGGGAGTGCCTTGTGGTGGGGGCGCTCCCGACGACACCTACCTCAGTCGCCGGCCGTGACCACACGGGGGAGCACCCACGTCGATACAGCGTTCATGGGTCTCACCTCCTCGGGTGGTGTCACGATCCACTGCAAGCTACAAGCCCGGGCATCGCCCGTCCAACGCTTTTCGCGGGGGAGCCGGAACGGTGGCCTGTCGCGCAGGGCGGCGTCGGCCAGGTCGACGTATCCGGACCCGGCGTGGTCGACGGCCGTGCGTCGGCGGCTACTTCGCCGGTTTCACTGACGCATCCCCCTTCACAGCAGCTACACACGGCGTGCGAAGATTCCGTCGCCCGCACGTACATCGGTGTGCCGGCAGAGGGGAAAATCGAGTGAAATCAAGGAAACTGAGCCGCAGACGGCGTCACGTGACCATAGTGACGGCGGCCGCCGCATCGGTGGTCGCCGGTGCGGCGCTGCTGCCCAACTGGAGTGCGGGTGCAGCGGTCGGGACCGACCAGCCGACCGTGGACCCCGCGACCAAGGCCACCTTCCAGCGGCTGGCCGACGCGGTCTTCACCGAGCGTACGGACGCTCTGCTGGACAGCGGCAAGGGGCAGCACAAGCCGCTGTCGTCCCGCTTCTCCGGCGACGTGAGCATGTCCTCCACGCTGTCGGACGGCGAAAAGTCCGCTCTGTCCCAGCTGCGGAACCGCAAGTCCCGTCTGCGGGCGCTCGGTGAGAGCTACAGCGCGGGCAACACGAAGGTCTCGCTGGACAAGACGGTCGTCCAGGGCCGGCACGCCACGGTCCAGGTCACCGAGACGACCACGCTGACCTACAAGAAGGTCGGCGGCAAGAAGGTCAGCGGCAACGAGCCGAAGACGACCGGCTTCCAGGCTCACCACCGGCTCACCTTCACGGCCGACGCCAACGGCAACTGGCAGCTGTCGAACATCCGGGAGACCGACGCGGGCTACCTCGCGGTCAACCAGCCGGCCAAGCCGTCCATCAAGGCGGCGCCGACCACCGCCGACGACAACATGCCGCAGGCGGCTCGCTCCGCCACCACGTGGCCCGCGCCGGCGAACCCGAAGAACTTCTCCGCCAGCGGCTACGACTACAAGGCGATGGCCGCGTACGCGGAGAAGTACTGGAGCAACTACAACCCCGCCTACCCGAACTTCAACGGTCAGGGTGGCGGAGGCGACTGCACCAACTTCGTCAGCCAGTCGCTGAAGGCGGGCGGCTGGAAGCACGTTCCCGGCTACGTGTACGACTACACGAAGTGGTTCGGCAACTCCGACATCCAGTCGGACTCGTTCGTCGGCGTCAACGAGTTCTCCTGGTTCGCTCTGAACTCGAAGCGAGTCACCAGCCTTGCCAACGTCTACCAGCTGGACGTCGGCGACGTGCTGCAGATGGACTTCGACAAGGACGGGTCCAAGGACCACACGATGATCGTCACCTACCGCAGCCCCCAGGGCGTGCCGTACGTGACGTACCACTCCACCAACACCTACCGCAGGTCGGTGGCCAGCATCGTCGCGTCGTATCCGAACTCGGCGTACTACGCCTACCGGACCTGACCGGTGCGTGACCGGGGACCGGGCGACCGGTCCCCGACTTCACCGGGGCACTGTGGTGCCGTGCGGTGGCGTCGTCGCCGAGGTCGGCGTGTTCTTGATCCGTGTTCGTAGGCGCCCGCTATGTTTGCCCCGATCACCCGACAGGCGGAGCGGCGATGCAGCGAACAGCGGAACGGGCGGAGGCGGCCGAGCAGGCCGATTCGGACAGAACGGCGAAGGACGAGGCAGCCCCCGGCTGGCCCCGGAGCTGGCCGCTCGTCCTTCTGGCTGCGGCCATCGTCCCCGGAACGGCGCTGTACCTCGTGGGCAAGGGCTTGCAGACGCCCGCGATGCAGGCGTGGCGGACCGTGTGCCTCGCCGTCACGGTGCAGGCACTGCCGTTTCTTCTGCTGGGCACCGCGTTGTCCGGTGCCATCAACGCGTTCGTGCCCGCTCGGGTGTTCAGCCGCGTGCTGCCGCATCGCCCGGTGCTCGCCGTGCCGGTGGCCGGTCTGGCGGGAGTGGTCCTGCCGGGCTGCGAGTGCGCGTCGGTGCCGGTGGCGAACAGTCTGATCGGCCGGGGCGTCACGCCCGCGGCCGCCTTCGCGTTCCTGCTGTCGGCGCCGGCGATCAACCCCGTGGTGCTGACGGCCACCGCTGTCGCCTTCCCCGGGCAGCCGGGCATGGTCGCCGCCAGGCTGCTGGCCTCGCTGGTCACGGCGTCGGTGATGGGCTGGCTGTGGTTGTGGCTGGGCCGCGCCGAATGGCTGCGCCCGGCCGTACGGCACACCGGCCACGAGACCGGGGCCAACCGGTGGCGGGAGTTCCGGGCCGGTTTCCAGCACGACTTCCTGCACGCCGGCGGATTCCTGGTGGTGGGCGCGATGGCGGCGGCCACGTTCAACGTGGCGGTGCCCCGTTCCGTGTTGGAGACCTTCTCCGGTTCGGCCTGGTTGTCGGTGCTGTTCCTGGCCGGGCTGGCGATCGTGCTGGCGGTGTGTTCGGAGGCGGACGCCTTCGTGGCCGCCTCACTGAGCGGATTCTCGCCGGTCGCGCGCCTGGCGTTCATGGTGGTCGGCCCCATGGTCGATCTGAAGCTGATCGCCCTGCAGACGGGCACCTTCGGCCGGGCCTTCGCGATCCGGTTCTCCGCCGCCACGGTCGTCGTCGCGATCCTGTCCAGCGCGCTGATCGGGGGAGCACTGCTGTGAGACGTCCGCTCCAGATCACCCTGCTCGCCCTCAGCGGGATCGGCCTGCTGCACATCGCCCTCTTCACCGACCTGTACCTGCGCTATGTCAAGGAGGGGATGCGCCCGCTGCTCATCGCCTCCGGCGTCGTCCTGATCCTGCTCGGCGTGGCGGACGCGGTGTCGTACGGAAGGAGCGACAAGCACGACGAGCACGCCTCTCATGGCGAGGGCGGCCACGGGCACGACCATTCCGGCGCACCCCTCGTCGCGTGGCTGCTGTTCCTCCCGGCTCTGAGCCTGCTCCTCTACGCGCCGCCCGCCCTCGGCGCGTACACCGCCTCGCGTGAACCGGCCAAGGCGGTCAGACACCAGGACGGATTCGACCCGCTGCCCGCCACCTCGCCGCTTCCGATCACGCTCACCGACTTCACCCTCCGCGTCCAGCAGGACCGTACGCGGGCCATCAAAGGACGCACGGTCCAGTTGAGCGGTCTCGTCACGCCCGGCAAACAGCGTGGCAGCTGGTACCTGACCCGCATCATCATTTCCTGCTGCGCGGCCGACGCCCAGTCCGTGAAGCTACGGATCTACGGCTCGGCCCCGCCCGCCGACACCTGGGTGTCCGTCACGGGTACCTGGCACCCCGGCGGAACCCTGGGGACCAGGACCGCGTCCGTCGCGCTCGACGCCCGTTCCGTGGGGGAAGTCGCCAAGCCGGTGAACTCGTACACCGACGATCTTCCGTTGGTCCCCACGCGATAAGCAGGCGTCCGTGCCGACTGCGGGGGCGAGGCGGCCGTGGGTGTCACACGTGTGGGCCGGGCGGTGTCTTCATGCCGAACAGCCTCACCGGCACCCACACAAGGAGACACGACATGACACTGCGCCTCCCGAAGGCCGAGCTCCCCGCTGAGCTCGCGCAGAGCATGATCAAGCAGTTGGGCCTCGTGCCCGAGAACGTCGAGGTCTCCTGGCACAGTCCCCGGGTGACGCAGGACAACCTGGAGTTCGGTGCGAGGGTGGGGGCCTGGGACGGCGTCGACCCGGGCCTGAAGTCGTTCGCGCACATGGCCGTCGCGTCGCAGGTCGGCTGCAGCTGGTGCCTGGACGTCGGCTACTTCCAGGCGCGGAACGCGAACCTGGACCTGACCAAGGCGAGCCAGGTGCCACGCTGGCGGGAGGCGAGGTCTTCGACATGCCCTACGACGAGGTCGCCGCAGCCGTGGGCAAGACCCCCGCCGCGGTCCGGCAGGTCGCCCGGCGGGCCCGGGCGCACGTCGCCGCTCGCCGGCCACGCGTCGAAGTGAGCCGGTCGGAGCACAGGACCGTCGTGGACCGTTTCATCGCCGCGCTGCACACCGGGCGCATCCAGGACCTCCTGGAGATCATGGCGCCGGATGTGGTCCTCATCGCCGACGGCGGTGGGATCACGGCCGCCGCTCCGGCCCCCCTCCACGGTGCCGAGCTGGTGGCGAAGATGCTCGCGGGCACCGATCGGGCAGCCTTCGAGACCACGGCGGTATGGCTCAACGGCGCCCCCGCCATCCGGATCGCGTCCGACAGCGGAGGGGCCGCGGTCAGCCTCGTGGTCGAGAACGGGCGCGTCACCCGGATCTACGCGACATCCAATCCGCAGAAGCTGTCACGGCTCGACAAGCCGACGGATCTCACCAGGTAGGCACCGGCGCGGGGTGCCGAGGCCCACGCAGAGGGCGTCCTGGTCACGGGGGCGTCCGTCAGACGCTGCTTCGGGGCCCCGCGGCGCGGCGGAGGCGGTTGGCGATCGCCAAGCCCAGTCCTTCCTCCACCGGCAGGGAGGCCACGATCAGGTCGCAGCCCTGTCGGTCCAGCTCGCGAAGGAACCCGAACAGGCCCTGAGCGTAGTCACTCATCGAATCGGGGACCGGCACCACGGCGTGGGCCTTCAGCGAGCCGTCGGCGAAGGAGGACGGAAGGAAGACGCCCACCTGGTGCCCCATTGCCTGCGCGCGCTCCGCTTCGGCGACGACGTCCTCGGGCTCCACGAGGACGACCCGCGCGCGTGGCGCGTAGTGGGACGGATGCTGGCCCGGCACCCGGATGTCACTGCTGGTGGGAACCGCGAGCGGATACCCCAGCACCGCTTCGAGATCCTCTCGCGTGACTCCGCCGGGCCGCAGGATGCCGGGAAGCTCTCCCGTGGCATCGACGATGGTCGACTCGACGCCGACCTCGCACCGGCCGCCGTCCAGCACACAGTCGACGGCATCGCCGAGCTCGGCGCGGACATCGTCGGCGGTGGTGGGGCTGACGGAGCCGAAGCGGTTGGCGGACGGGGCGGTGACACCGCCACCGAAGGCCGACAGCAGCGCGAGGGCGACGGGGTGCGCGGGCACGCGCACGGCCACCGTCTCCAAGCCGCCCGTCGCCTCAAGAGGCACGCGGGGACCGCGCCGCAGGACCAGGGTGAGCGGCCCGGGCCAGAAGTGCTCAGCCAGCAGGCGAGCCGTTTCGGGCACGTCCTTCGCCCAGTCGTCCAGCTGCTCCGCGCCACCGATGTGGACGATCAGCGGGTGGGACGGCGGACGTCCCTTGACCTGGAAGATGCGCGAGACGGCGGCGGGGTCCTCGGCGTTGGCGCCCAGTCCGTAGACGGTTTCGGTCGGAAGGCCCACCAGGCCGCCGGCGCGCAGCACACCGGCTGCCTTGTCGATATCACTGAAGCTTGCCGTCACTCGCGCCATTCTAGGTGCGCCGAGGACCGCCGCCGGCCATGATCAAACGCGCCGGTGTACCGTTCCCGTGGGGTCCGCAGCCCAGGACGCCAGCAGGCGCAGGCTGTCGTGGGTCGGGGTGCCGGCTTCCGCCGTCCACACGATGATCTGCAGGTCGGGGTCGGCGGCCCAGGTCACGGCGTTCCAGTCGAGATACAGGTCCCCGACCACGGGGTGGCGCAGGTGCTTGGTCCCGGTGTCTCTGGACATCGCGAGTGGTTCCACGGCCGCCGGGGCCGCCGTCGTCCAGAGCACACCTTCCAGCGGCGACTCCCAGAAGTGGACGCTCACCGCTCACCGACGCGGGCAGCGGCTACTACAAGGTCAAGAACGCGGGCAGCGGTCTCAGTGTCGGCGTCGCCCAGTCCTCCACCAGCGACGGTGCCGCCGTCATCCAGTGGAACGACCCGAGCGTCGACGACCAGCTCTGGAAGATCGTCCGCATCAACTGACCCGACGAACAGAGCCGCCTGCTACGCCGGGCCGGTGCCGATCCCCGACGAGGAGCCGGTTTCCGTCGCCGGTTCGCTGCGGGCGTCCGGGACTGCCGGGTGCGGCACGGTGGGCGCCGACGGACGGTGTACGGTCAGGGTTTCGACGCGGTAGGACAGTTCGGTGGCCGTGGGGTCGGGGCGCGGGTGGTAACGGCCCGCGCAGACCGAGAGGTTGACGATCAGGTAGGCGTGCCAGCGGGCTCCGACGCCGTGGCCGTCGGCGAAGACCTGCGTCCCGTTCAGGGACCACACCACATCGCGGCGGCCGAACGTGACCTGCAGGTCGATGGTCGCGCCGGGGCCCACCGCGGGGTGCCGCAGGTAACTGTGGCCCTGCCGCACGTGGTTGGAGAGTTCCAGGAGGTCCGGGTTGTCGGGGTGGTATTCGAAGACGTCGACTTCGTTGCCTCCGTCCCGCCAGGTCCAGATCGCGGGCCAGGCGCCGAGCCCGGTGGGCAGGCAGACCCGGGCCTGGAGCCGGTCGCCGGTACGGACCATGAAGCCCTCGTCGCTTCCTTCCGTGGTGAGCAGACCGGCGTTCCACCAGCCGTCCGTTCGACGGGTGGCGCGGAACGTGCCGGTGCGGGAGTAGGCCGGGTCCGCGGTGAGGTAGTCCAGTTTGTTGTCGCCCGGGTTGGTCGGGCCGCCGTCGGGATAGGCCCACGAACGCCCCGCGACCCACTGGCGTTCGGAGGTGAAATCGGCAGTGAAGACGACATCGCTCACGTGCGTGCTCCGTGGTGGCCGAAACGGCGTAGGGATCGGCCGAGTGCTGCCCGTGCGGGGCCCCGGCCATGCGGTGGCCACAGCACCGCGCTCTCATTTCGTTCCCCCGGGTGAGCAAGATGTGCCCCGCGGTCGAACGCTCGGATGAGACGCGAATGCGGGCGCGCCTCCTTCGACCCCGGGTGAGGTGCCGCTCATCCCGTCCCGGGCCCCGACGGCCCGGCCAGGAGAAGATGCTCCATCGCCTCGTAGCGGTCTCCTTCTCGCACGTGTGCCCGTCTGCGCGTCAGCAGGGTGCCCAGTACGCCGCACAGGAAGCCCACCGGTACCGAGACCAGGGCGGTGGTGGTGAAGGGGAACCAGTTGAAGTCGGCCTCGGGGAAGGCCGATTGCGGGCTTCCGGAGACGAGGTTGGTGCCGGTGATGAGGACGAGAACGCTCAGCGTGCCGCCGATGAGGGTGCACAGCAGGCCGGTGCGGGTGTAGCGGCGCCAGAAGAGGCTGAAGACGAGCGCGGGGGCGATGGCCGAGGCGCCCAGGCAGAAGGACAGGATGGCGAGCGGCTGGAGACTGCGGTGCTGGGCCGCCACGGCGAGCAGAATCACCGGGAGACCCACGGTGAGTGCGGCCAGCCGGGCCAGTGCCGTCTCCCGCTGCGGCCCCATGGGGCGGCGCGTGGCGGCGACGTCGTGGGCCAGGGAGTTGGCGCAGGCGAGCGTCATGCTGGACACGGAGGCCAGCAGCGTCAGGAAGATCGCCGTGGTGACCGTGGTGAACAACAGGCTCTCCGCATGGGAGAGCCGCATCCCGAACGCGGCCCGCGCGCCCAGCAGATAGGCGGTGTTGCCGTGTGCGTCCGCGGCCGTGACGCCCGTACGCCCGATCAGGGCCGTCGCTCCGACGGCGATGACGATCACGACGGCCATGAACAGGGCCACCGTGGAGACCGCCCAGCTCATCGCGCGCCGGACCTGGCGTGCGCTGCCCGCGCTGTACATGCGCATGGTGACGTGCGGCAGACAGGCGCCCCCGAGCACGATGGCGCACTGGGTGCTGACCATGTCGAGGTCCCTGTGCGGGCCGCCCGCGAACTGCAGACCGGAGCGCAGGTAGGCGTCACCGGCTCCGCTGTGCCGCGCGGCTGTCTGAAAGAGGCTCCGCGGGTTCCAGCCGAAGGTGTGCAGGATGAGCCCGGCGACGATCAGCCCGGACCCGAGCAGCATCACCGTCTTGAGGATCTGGATCAGCGCCGTGCCCCGCATGCCCCCGATGGCCGCATACGTGATCATCAGCGCGCCGGCTCCGATGACGCAACCCGTCCGCATCGCACTGTCCGTGAAGCCGAGCACGTACGCCAGCAACTGCCCCACACCGGCGAGTTGTACGACCATCATCGGCACCAGTGACGTCAGGGTGACCACACAGGCCGTGATGCGCACGGCTCGGCCCGACAGGCGTCGGCCCAGCGCGTCGCCCATGGTGAACCGGCCGGTGTGATGCAGGGGTTCGGCCAGCAACACCATCAGCAGCAGCAGCGACAGCAAGGTGCTCAGAGCCAGTACGACACCGTCGTAACCGCACAGCGCGATGACGCCGCCGATGGTGAGCACGGTGGCTGCGGAGATGTAGTCACCGGCGATGGCCAGGCCGTTGCGCAGGGGCGACAGGGATCGGTAGCCGGTGTAGAACTCGGCGAGGTCGTCTCGGTCCGGGCCGGTCAGTACGCACAGCAGCAGGGTGAGGGTGACGACCGTGCAGAACGCGACGAGGGACCAGGACTGCGCGGTGCCGGAGAAGTCCGTCACGGCCGCCCCTCCCCGTCGTCGGCGCCGCACGCGTACCGGCGTACGCGCCGGGCGAGGGGGTCGACGTACCGGCGTGCGGTGAACTCGTAGAGGAGCACCGCCAGCCAGGTGACGGGGAGTTGGGCGACGGCGAGCAGAAGGCCGGTGGGCAGCCCGCCGGGTGCGGGGCGGGTCATGAGTGAGGGGAGCCGGACGGTCAGGGTGAGGAAGACGGCGAAGTAGCCCAGTGCGGCGAACGTCGCCACACGGCGCAGTCGGCGGCTCGCCCGTCGCAGCAACCGCAGATCGCGGTGTGGGCCCGTCCACGAACGGACGCGGGCCGGCACCCGGACCTCGCTCGCGCGATGCGACTGAGGGCCCGGGCCCCGGGTGGGAAAGGCGTGCCGGGCGGGCCGGTGCTGCGCCGGGTGTAACTCGGAGCTGTCGGACGACATCCCAAGATCTCCTGGTGGTCGGGGCCCAAGAGGTGCGGACCGCGGGCGTGGGGGAGCGGTTCGGGATTCCGCACGTTATGCGGCCCGCGGGCCCCGCGCAGCGGCTTCCGGGGAAGTGCCTGGTGGCGCCCGGTTCCCGCGCTGACCTTGGGTGTTGCGGGTGTGGCGAGTGTGGCCGAGGTGCCAAAGCGGGTGCGCCGACGGTGTTGCTTACGGCTCCGGCTTCTCTGTGCGGTAACAGCTGTTACCATGTGGTGCATGGCGAAGACACAGCTGGGTGCCCGCGTGGACGAGGACGTGGCGGAGCTCGCGCGGAAACGCGCTGCCGATCTGGGGCTGAGTATCGGCGACTACCTCGCCAGGCTGGTGCAGGACGATGCCAGCGGTCTGCGTGCCCGGGCGGTGGACGCGGCTTCCCGCTTCCTGGCCGAACACCAGAGCGTCTTCGACGAGGCCGAAGAGGCCCAGCAGTCGCCCGGGGGAGCGCGCGCGGCCTGATGGACCTGCACATCGACGTTCCCTGGATCCTTCAGGTCGCCGAGGCCGCCGGGGCGGACGATCCGGCTCCCGACGACTACGGCGTTCCCGTCTCGGCGGTCGCCCGCCACCGGGCCGAGCTGTTCGAGCAGCCCGTCTACGACGGCCCCTA
Source organism: Streptomyces sp. C1-1 (assembly GCF_050214755.1). NCBI lineage: Bacteria > Bacillati > Actinomycetota > Actinomycetes > Kitasatosporales > Streptomycetaceae > Streptomyces > Streptomyces sp. C1-1. The sequence goes on from NZ_CP189826.1 coordinate 9,632,810, forward strand.
CGCCAAAGCCGCCGCCCTCGTGCACACGCTGGGCCGGTGCCGCTGGCTGGAGCGCTCCAACATGGCCGTCGCCGCCGCCTCCGGCGTCATGTACCTGGAAGCCGCCGGCGTCACCGTCAAGCCCGCCCGCGAGGACGCCGTCGCCCTCAAGGACCTGCTGCTCGATCCCACCTGCACCGCCGGGAGGATCGCCGCCTTGCTGCGGACCTGGCCGACCGCCACGTGACGGCGACACGGCGGTGGCCTTGGCGGGCGACGTACGGCCGGCGGCCGATGGAATGTGTCGAACTGCAGCGCTGCGAAAGTCGAACTCCAGCGCAGTGAAAATCGCGTGTCTCCGCGCTTGGTGTACCACTAGCGTGTGCCCATGATCGAGGACATGTGGGCGGGGGTCAGGGAGCGGGTGCTCCGACTGGCCGACCACCCCGGGGCGTCGAAGATCTTCGGCGCGCGAGGCCACGGCTTTCGGCTGAGTCCGGTCATGGACGACGCGGAGCTGCGGGCGCTGGAGGCGGACCTGGGGATCGGCCTGCCGGTGGAGTACCGGAGCTTTCTGCTCCGTGTCGGAGGCGGCGGCGCCGGCCCCGACTACGGCCTCTTGACGCCGGTTTCGGGCGACGACGGGTGGCAATGGCGCGGCGTCGGACTCGCCTTCCCCGGGCAGCCCACCATGGCCCGGTTCGCCGGACAGCCCTTCGTGGCCGAGGCGCTGCAGAAGGAACTCGACTCGCTCGAGACGCAGGAGCCCGAGACGGACGCCTTCGCGTCCGACGAGGCGTTCCGTCGCGCGTACGCGGCATGGGACGCACGCTACGAGGAGCTGAGTGACGCTCAGGAGGCCGGAGCGGTGTTCCTCAGCGAGCAGGGATGCGGCTACACGTCGCTGCTGGTGATGACGGGCCCGCACCGGGGTGCCATCTGGGAGGACCTGAGGCCGGCGGACCTGGGTATCAGGCCGTCCGGACAGAACTTCGCCCAGTGGTACCGGAGTTGGCTCGAGCGCACGGAACAGCGGCTCCGGGCCCTACCGCCGGCACAGCAAGACCCGGATCGGGTCTGACCGACACCACTCCGTCGCGACCACTCCCATCTCGACCACTCGGTCAGCGCCACCGACCCCGTTGAGTACGACTGATCGCGTACGGATAGTTTCTATCCAGCAATGGTTGGCATATAAATCTCTCAGGGTTCCGGTTGTCTACGAGGGAGCATCAGTGGCGTGGTTCTCGAAGCGAAGACGGGACGAACCTGCCTCCGACTTCAAAGATGCCCCCGCGGCCATTGAGCTGAGTCAGGCGGACTTCCGCATCCTCGTCCGCGTGATCGAACATGCCAGAAAGCGGATGGAAGCCATCGGCGGCAGTGACGCCGACACGATCCGCAACGCAAGCGGTGTCGAACTCCTGCCGATGCTCTACCCCCGCGTCGGAACAGCGGTCGCTCGCGGCCACGCGGTGGCGATGCTCGTGTCCGAGATCCGGCATGTCGAGGCTGCCGTCATCAACCTGGAGTCCTACGGCGGACACGAGACCGTCCTCGTAGAGGGCTACGCCCTCTTGAAACGGCTGGACGCACTCAAAGAACAGGCCCGAGTGGCAGAGACGGTCGATGGGATTCTCACGCTGCCGCGCCCCACGCCGCACGCTCCTTGCACCTGAACCAGATCAGTCGGTTCGTCGCAGAACCCTGTGCTCAAACGCGCGCCGCACGAATGTTGCGTAGTGGCCACAGTGTCACGAGGTGTTTGCAGGACCGTGGGCGCACTGTCACGGACAGCAACCAGGCCGGGCCGGTGCCGGTTGGCAACGTCATGAACGAGCACCCCCAGCACGATGAGTACGTTTCCGGCGTGCGCGCCGGACAGGTCGAGCCCTTTGCTCATGACGACGGCTGCTTCGCGAGAGCCGATGCGGAGTGTTCCTGGTGCGCCCAGATGCAGGCCGCAGAGGAGGCGGCCGCCTGCCTCCGCCGACCGGAAGGGCGCGCGTCCCAGCGCCCGTGATCGTGATCGTGATGCAGCGCCGCATGTTTGTCGCCGCCTGCACAGCGGCGGATATGACAACCATCGGATTGCATCCTTCGCGTGGTAGCTCGCGCAGACCGCAACTGACAACCGGCCAACTCGCCTCTCCCACATCGACAACGACACCCCCCGTGAGCAAGGAGCGCGGTATGACCCTGACGACCGACTCGTTGATCAGCACTCTCCACACCGACGACCACCTGCTGCCGCCCCCCAACCCCGCGCACCGGCTGCCCCGTCACATCGAGCCGCGTGATCTGCGCCGGCTGGAACTGCACGCGGTGCTCACCGCGGCCGGCATCGCCCCGCTGCCCGGCGACTGCGAAGCCATCGACCAGATCAGCGCCCTGCCCGCAGAGGTTCATCAAGCCCTGCACCGCTGGCTGACCGCGTAGACGGCCGCCGACCGGTCAAGCCCTGCGGTCGGTTCGGGCCGTGCACCGCAGCCACTCGCCACGACGTCCTCGCACTCGCCGAGGGCCGGATCACGACTCCCACCAGGCGCGTAGGCCGGAGACCGGTCGGCACACGGACTCGACGAACCAACCTCGCCCTGAACCATCCTCCTCGCCCCCTGTATGCCACTGCCGGGCCAAGTCAGCACACCTCTCCTGAGAGCTGTAGCGCGGGCATGCATACAGTGGGGCCAGGTGTCTCGGCCGGAGGCACCGCATGATGCGCTCGTGCGCGCGGCGCAGCCGTGTGCTGTCGTACGGCCGCAGCGAAGATCAGGAGGCCCGACGTGAGCGAGTACCCCAGTAGTCCTGTCGAGCCGTCGGACGGGGAGCACCCCGGCACCGAGGACGCCGTACAGGACACCGGGGAGGACGCGATCGGGCAGCGGAACCGGAGACTGGCCCACACCGGTGTCGCCCGCGCCGAGGAACTGCTCATGTCGCGCTACGGGATCCCCTCCCGGCAGGAGGCCTTCGACCTGCTGCGCACTACTTCTCAGCGATTCAACATCAAGCTCCATGTCCTTGCCGACGTCGCGGTGCGCCTTCCCACCCCCGAGGCGCAGGCCCCGCACTGGGCGCCGAGCCGTCCTCGCAGACCGGAGCCGTCGATGCCCGCGCTGCGGGCGAGCGGACCGGGACGAGTCGGCTACGGCGCTGTCCTCAAGACCGCCCTGGAGCAGACGCTGCGCCTCACGGGTGCCGAGATGGGCAACGTACAGCTGGTGGAGAACGGCATCCTGCGTATGGAGAGGCATACCGGCCTGGACCGGCCCTTCACCGACTACTTCGCGTTCGTCGCGACCTCTACGACCTCCTGCGCGCAGGCCGCCGAAGAGGTCCGGCAAGTCACCGTCAAGGATGTCGCAGCTTCCGACGTCTTCGACGAAGGCTCCCGCAAGACGATCCTGGACGCCGGCAGTCAGGCCTGTCACAGCGTGCCGCTGCTCGCTCCGAACGGCGCGGTGAGGGGCATGATCTCCTCCCATCACGAACGGCCGCTGAACGATCTGTCGCCTGACCGCCTCGGCGCGCTGCACGAACTCGGCAGGCAGGTCGGCCTGTGGCTGTCGTGGCACCGCAGCACCGTCGTCCCCTCCGCCCTCGACCACCTCCACCGAACCGTCACCGGCAGAAACTGACAGTCCGTCGTTCCCGGGGAAAGGGGCTTGAACGGGTGCCGGAGCACCGCCTTTGAGTCATCAGCCTCCTCCAAAGGCCACAGATCTTCCTCCTCGGCCTTGGAAGTGCTGATCGGCATCGCGTACTGGTTCGCCCTGCTCAGCCGTCAGCCGGCGTGGCGAGCGTCTGGCCGGGTGTCCGGTGCCGCGGCGGACGCTGCCTCCGTGCCGCCGAAGAGGCGGCGTCGCAGGGGCGGATGGAGGTTTGCCCGGGTCAGGTCACTGTCGTAGTGCGCCATCAACCTGTGGTCCATCACCCGGCGCCACAGCGGCGGGAACCAGGCCAGCACGATCATGGTGGCGTAGCCCGAGGGGAGTTGGGGCGCCTCGTCGAAGTGGCGGAGGGTCTGGTACCTGCGCAGCGGGTTCGCGTGGTGGTCGGAGTGCCGCTGCAACTGGAAGAGGAAGAGGTCGCTGACCGTGTTGTCGCTGTTCCAGCTGTGGCGGGGGGCCACGCGTTCGTAGCGGCCGTCCGGTCGGCGTCGGCGCAACAGGCCGTAGTGCTCCAAGTAGCGCACAGCGCAGTCCACGCACTGACAACCTTGCTGTTACGGGGCTTCCAGCACCCAGAGAGGGTAGGCAGGCGCCGGATGGCCAACGTTCCCATGGGAACGTTGGCAACGGAGGCGACGCGCGGATGCGTTCACGAAGACCAGGTTCGGTTTCCGGCCCCTAGAGGCGTCCGAGGGCAGGACCACGACGGCGACGCCCAGGTATCGGCCTCGGCTGAGAGGACCGGAGTCTTCCCTCTGGCAGAGCGTGTCAGCCGGTGCGCCGTACCAGATGGAACGTGGGCGCCGCCTTGCGCAGCGGCGCCGGCATCCCCTCGGTCGGTGCCGGCTCGCTGTCGATGAAACGCCAACCGGGGAACGCGGTCTCGATGTCCGTGGCGTCGGCGCCGCGTGGCAGTGGTTTCGGCACGGCGCCCGGCCGGAACGCGAGCAGGATCATCAGAGCGTCCGGCGCCGCCACCGCGGTGGCCGAACGCCCCATGGCGGCCCGCTGTTCGTCGTCCAGGCCGTGGAAGCAACCGATGTCCAGCAGCAGGCCGTACGGACCTTCGACCTCGGTGCGGTCCAGCGCGGTGACGTCGCCCTGAAGGACACATGCCTCGACGCCGGCGTCGGCCACGCGGGCGCGGGCGCGGCGCACGGCCTTGCCGATCAGCTCCACGCCGGTGACCCGCCAACCGCGCTGGGCGAGGGTGACCAGGTGCAGCCCGGATCCGCAGCCCAGGTCGAGTGCGCGTCCCGGTCCGCCGAGTTCGGTCTCGGCGCGGGCGATCAGCTTGTCGAGGGCGGCCGCACCGCTGGTGCCGGCCCGCTCCCAAGGCGTGAGGTTCAGTGCGTACGCGACGGCATATCCCCTGCTCATGTCGGCTCCCGGGTCGAATCGTTTGTGGTGACCGTAGGAGTTGGACGTGGTCGTCCGCATCGGCAGAACTATGCAGATCGCCCTTGGATTCAGACGAGGTGGTGTTCGTAGGCGAACGCGGTGGCCGCGGCCCGCGACGACAGGTCGAGCTTGGTGAAGATGTTCGCGACGTGCCGGGCGACCGTCTTCTCCGAGAGGAACATCGCCTCGGCGATCGCCCTGTTGGTGGCGCCGGTCGCCACCGCCCTGAGGACCTCGACCTCCCGCAGCGTCAGCCCAGCGGGACGGGCGGGTGGTGCGGACCGGCGGGCCAGGCCGTCCATCCGCTCGACCTCCGGTACGGCACCCAGTTGCTCGAACGTCCAACGGGCCGCGCCGAATTCGAGTTCGGCGCTCTCGTGGTCACCGAGAGCCCGGCAGGCGAGGGCGATCAGGGTGCGGCAGCGGGCCTCGTCGTAAGGGGCCGGAATCGCCTGGGCCAGCGACCGGGCGCGGCGCAGGCAGGGCAGCGCCGCGGACGGGTCACCCTCGGCGAGCCGGACGGCACCGACGGCCTGCTGGGCTGCCGCGTCGAGCAGCGGGGCGGACTGCCGGCCGGAGACCTCGACGAGCTCCTCGGCCGTGCGCCGTGCCGCTTCGACGTCGTCGGCGGCCAGCGCGATCTCGACGTGCGCGGGCAGCAGGCGTGCGCGCAGTGACGGACGGCTCGCTTCGTCGAGGGCGCGGCGGATCGCGGCGAGCGCTGCGCCGGTTCGCCGTTCGGCGAGGCGTAGCAGGGCGAAGCCGGGCTGCGGGTCGTGCCCGACGCGGATCGCCGCCTGGTACGCCGCTTCGGCCGCGACGAGGTCGCCACGCAGCCGCAGCAGCTCACCGCGCTGGTAGAGCGCCATCCCGGTGGCCGGGTCACCAGTGAGGGTCTCGGCCTGCGCGCAGGCGCGGGCGACCTCAGCGTCCGCCTCCGGCCAGGAGCCGGTGAGCTGGAGGATTTCGGCGCGGTGGACGGTGCACTGCCCGCGGTAGGGGACGAGGTCCGGTTGCGCCGCGCACCACCGGCTCAGCGCGCTGGTCCACTCCCGACTGCGGCGCAACTCGAAGACGTCCCGGCAAGTGTTGATCACCGCGCAGTAGACCAGGCCGACGAGCTGCGGCGAGACGTCCTCGGCGGTGGTCACGCGGACCATCACCTCGTCCAGCTCGGAGAGACCGGCTTCGACGGCGCCGCTGCCCACCAGGGCCTGGCCGTGCGCGTTGTGGGCGAGGACGGCCAGATCAGGGTCGCCGAACCGCCCGGCGTACCCGATCGCCTGCTCGGCGACACTGAGAGCGGTCGGTAGGTCGTCGGCGAAGAACGCGGCCATGGCGCGGGGTACGAGCAGGAACCCGGTCCACACCGAGTCGGTCACGGTATGTCCGTCAAGGACGCTGCGAACACGTCCGAACCATCCGCCGCCGCGGGCCGCCTCGCCGCGCAGCGTGAGTGCGAGTGCCAGCCAGTACGCCGCGCGGCAGGCGCCGTCGACGTCTCCCGCCCGCGCGTAGGCGTGGTGCGCCCGCTCGCGCGCGGTGTCGGACTCGGCGTCATGCCCGGTCAGGAACGCGGCGAGCCCCCACCGTTCCAGGTCTACGGCGGTGAGATCGGCGCTCGCCGCGGCGGCGAAGAGGTCACGGGCGGCGCCCCAGCGATGCTGGGCGTACTCGGTGCGCGCTGCCTCCGGACCTGCCGTCACAGCGAGGATGATATGCGGGGCGATGCCCACGCCGAAGGCATCACGACCGACGGCACCCGCCTCCTCCCGGCGGAGTCGTCTTCAGGCGCCCCGTAGTCGCTCGCCTCTCAGGAGGCAAGCTTCGGTCACCCGAAGGTGTGACGGAGAGGAGCAGTTGCAGGAACGATCCGCTCGACGACGTAACGTCATATGCCTGTTGCTCAGGGCAGCAGGCAACTCGCAGGATGAATCAGGGGAGAAGCGAGATGGCGAAGACGGACTGGAGTGAGCAAGGGTTGTGCAGGACGGCTGACCCAGACGCCCTGTTCGTCGAGGGTGGCGCACAGAACCGTGCCAAAGCGCTGTGCAGCGGCTGCGGTGTCTGGACCGAGTGTCTCGCCTACGCCTTGGACCAGCGCATCGAGTTCGGCGTATGGGGCGGCATGACCGAGCGGGAACGCCGGGCTCTGCTGCGCCGACGGCCGACGGTCATCTCCTGGCGGCGCCTGCTGGAGACGGCCCGTAGGGAACATGGACGCAGCGGTGCGGTCGCGAACGCCGTCCGGCAGGCGAGCTGACCTGAAGCGAGCCTGTCGCCCCGCCCCCAACTCGGACCCATAGCCAGCAGACCGCCGTGCACAGCGGCTCCAGGATGCTTCCGTCCATGACGGCCACCTCACGGAGATCGACGATGAGGAAGGCGCGTCCGCTTCCGGCGCGCGCGTCATCCAGGGCGCGCGTCAGCAGCCCCGGTCATCGGGTTCAGCTCGGCGCGGGCACACACCATCCGGCATTCAGCCCTCGTCCCAACCCGGCCGATCACCTCCGCAAACCCGAACTGTTCGACCGGAGTTCACGACGGGCGGCTGTGTCCCCTCGCGACCGAGGCGTCACGTGTGCTGTGGGCTGGGGCTCCCGAGCAATGCCGAGGCGACCCGGAGGGGAGTGAACGCATCAGTGTTCGAGGGCGCAGGGGGCTCGGGGCGGCTGTGGCATGTGAAGCCCAGTCGGGCCATGGCCCGGGTCACCTCGCCGCCGGTGAAGTCCCGGCGGTCCTGTCGGGTGATGACCTCACCGACCTGCATCACGGGATAGCGGCGGCGGCCGATGGTCACGGCGTCGCCGATGACCGGTTGTGGTCGGACGCCTGCCATCGCGGTCAGCACTCCGTCCCTGGTCAGTTCGAACGGATAGCGGGCGATGACACAGCGCATGATGCCTCAAAGGGAGAAGGGGGAGGGGGCCGGGGCCGTGAGAGGAGCGCCGACGACGTCCCGCAGACGGATGCGGTCGGTGTAGGCGTAGCTGTCGCGGTGTGCGGCGAGCTCGGCCCAGGTGACCGAACCGGTGCGCTCGTCGTCCGCGTCGCACAGCAGGAGGTGCGCCACGCCGGCACCGACCATGACGGACAGGGCCACTTCGACGGTCATGTCGTCACCGACCCGCAAGTCTGTCGTGTCCAGGGTGCCGGCCCTGGTCGTGAGGTCGCGTACGGCTGGGATTCGATGCATCTGGACCAATGTCAAAGCTGCCTCCTGTGGTACGGATTCGAATGGTGTCGAGAGGACGTCGGACAAACCGCCGTCGCCTTTGTCGAGAAGGTGCCCGGTGAGCCGGCCCACCGCGGGCTCGGTGTCCAGGAATACGCTCACGCGGCCATCCGTGCCGAGATCTCACTGGACGCGGGGTGGCCGTCGGTCCCATGCATACGGAGGACGTCGTGCCGCGTCGTGGTGACGGCGCCCGCCGAGGGGCCGGCGGAGTGAATTACCGGGTCGCTCAGGTACCGCTGAACGAGCAAGTCGACGTTGCGGTCCGGGGTGGCCGAGAACAGCAGGCGCTGGCCGTCGGGGCGAACTTCGTCGAGCAGGGCGGTGACCTGGGGCATGAACCCCATGTCCGCCATCCGGTCCGCCTCGTCCAGGACGGTGACGGCCACGTCACACAGTCGGCAGTCACCTCGGTCGACGAGCTCTTTGAGCCGTCCGGGCGTCGCGACGACGACCTCCGCGCCGTTCCGCAGTGCGTATGCCTGCGTGCCGGTCGACATCCCGGCGACCACGGTGGACAGCCGGAGCCGGACAGCGCGGGCGTACGGGGAGAGCGTGTCGGTGACCTGCTGGGCGAGCTCGCGGGTGGGTACCAGGACGAGCGCGAGTGGCTGCCGCGGTTCGGCGCGTCGGCCTGCCGTTCGGGCGAGCACCGGCAGACCGAAGGCGAGCGTCTTGCCGGAGCCGGAGCCGGAGCCGGAGCCGGAGCCGGAGCCGGAGCGGCCACGGCCGAGTACGTCGCGGCCTGCCAGGGAGTTCGGCAGGGTGGCTGCCTGGATGGGGAAGGGCACGGTCACGCCCCGGTGGCGGAGCGCGGCCAGCAGTTCCGCCGGCATGGCGAGTCCGGCGAACGACCCGGCAGCGGGCAGCGCCCGGTCGACGGTCTCCGGCGAAGCGGACTCGCCGTTGAACGTGGCGGGTTGGGCCGCGCGGCCCTGGGGACGGTGATCGGGTCCGGTGCGTTCTGGCGTCGACACACCGTCGAAGCGGTCGTGCGTACGGGTAGTGCGTGAATAGCTAGCTCGGTTCATGCGGAACCTTCCTCGATACGGGCGCGCATCAAGGAATTCCCGCAGCCCGGTGAACGGTGCAGAGAATCGCTATAACGGGCCGAAAGCAGCGGAGGTGAATCCCCCTGGCAATACAGCGAGCTGGGGCCCGCACCCCAAGGTGCGGGCCCCAGCTGCGAAAAATGCGTCAGAGCAGGTGTCAGGCCGGAACGATGTTTTCGGCGGTCGGGCCCTTCTGGCCCTGAGCGACATCGAAGGAGACCTTCTGGCCCTCCTGCAGCTCACGGAAGCCCTGAGTGGCGATGTTCGAGTAGTGCGCGAAGACGTCGGCGCCGCCGCCGTCCTGCGCGATGAAACCGAAGCCCTTTTCGGCGTTGAACCACTTCACGGTGCCGGTGACCATGTCATTCTCCTTCGGAAACGGTGCCGGGGTCAGCCAGGTGCGGACCCCGTGTCGCCGTGATGATCAACCCGTCGGAAAATGAACCCTTTTGGCAAACCACAACTGCAACCTGATTCGACAGTACCACGGCGTGGTCGATCGCGGGCCGGGAATAATTTCGCGGGCCGGGTGGTTTGAACTCCGAATTACTGTCCCGCCCCGGCCAACATCCGGGCTCCCGTGTCGGCGGCTTCCGCGTGCGAAACGACCAGAAGCACCCAGTGCCCCACGGTTTCGCAGTCCAAGGTGATCATGCCGACCTCGGTGGCGGAATCGGTCCGCTCCACGATGATTACGCGACCGGGTGCCATGACGGTGTGGGGTGCTTCCGGCCACTGGGAGGCGTCCACCATCACGCGCACACTCGCGCCCCATTCCGGCTCCAACAACGCCACGAGCGAGGGTAGTTCGAGTTCCAGAACGTCGCAGCGCGGCCACCAGGCCCCGTCCAACGGGCCGTGCCCGACGTGCTGGGCGAGGACGAGGCGGGGCAGAGGCATGCGGTACGTGTGGGCGTCGTCGTCCGTGGACATGGCCTCGTCCGCGATGTGGCTGGATCCCATCGTGCGGTCCCGTCCCGGGAGCCGGGGATGGCTACCCGTTGCGTCACTCGCCGGGAACGGCACCGCCTGTCGCGCTGCGCGAAGAGCCCTCGGTGGCCTCAGGCTACCCCTGGGCGGGGCGAAAGGCAGCCGAGGAGCACCGTCGCAGAACGCCGTGCGGCCTCCCTGGGCACCGGCGACGGGCTGTGTCGCCTGGGCGCATCTCGCCCCCCGGCGACGCGGCCGGACGTCGAAACAGCCACCGCCGGACGGTTGAGCATGGACGACGCGCCGGAGTCACCGCAACGGTTCCTCGTCGCGGTCGGACGCCTTCCCTCGGACGTGAAACCCGTATCGCCGTCGCGACACCGGCCTCAATTCGTGAGCGGGGCAACCTCCGCGGTGTCCCAAGGTGAGCGATGCCGGGGTGCCGTCGGCCGGCTGTCGCGTCTACCGGAACTCTCCTTCGTCTTTGTCCAGGAGCCGGTGGCCCAGCATCGTCACCGAGTGCCGCACGAACTGCCCCTCGCGCCGACTCTCCACCAGCCCCCCGTCACGGAGGACCGCGAGTTGGTAACTGGCGCTGGGCAGGGCGACGCCAACGGCCGTCGCCACCTCTGACGTGCTCCGTGGGCCGCCGCGGGCCACCGCCGTGAGGACCGAGGCCCTGGTACGTCCCAGCAGGCGCTCCAGTCCGTTGTCGTGGAGGTTGATCGAGTCGAACGGTCGGGTGGTGACCGGGTAGACCAGGACCGGGCCGAGCGCGGGATCGGCGAGGGCGGTGGGCCTGCGCCAGCAGAAGTAGGACGGGACGAGACGCAGCCCGCGTCCCTCCAAATGCAGGTCGCGGTGGGTCGGATACTCCACTTCCAGGACGGGGGCGTTCCACCGGGCGAGCGGACGCAGACTCTCCAGCAGGGCGACGACGCCGCTGTCGAGCAGAACGCGGGATCGAGTGTCGACGTCGTCCCGGACGGCTCTGCGGGCGTGAGTCCAGCGAGTGTCCAGCAGTGTCCTGGCCGAGACCTCCAGGGCTTTCACCAGCGATCGCATGCCGCGATCTCCCGGTCGGCCGAGTGTCGTGGTCCAAGAGGGGAGGGAACGGGCGGCAGCCAGCCTGCCCAACTCGTGCCGCAGTCGACCGGGTGCCGTGCTCGACACTTCCTCAAGGGCCGCGGACAGGCCTCCTTCCGGGACCGACGGGGTCAGGAAATCAGGGATGTATCCGACGGGCGGGACAAGAGCCCGCAGCGTGTGAAGGGCGCGACCGGCCGTCGGGTCCGCGACGAGCCGTTCACGGACGGAACGACGCCACGCTCCGAACTCGAGCGGTCCCTGGTGGGTGACCAACCGGCATGCGGCACAGATCAGTTCCCACAAGGGATCGGGCCGCCGTGAGATCCGGATGTTCTGCAGGTCGTACGAGGTGAAGTGGATACGGAGCATGCGGCCTCATTCGCGGACAGTGGGGTGGCCGAGGGCGGCAGCGGTACTCGAGATCGTGGTAGGCGACCGACGGGTACCGGCAGTGGGGTGCGGGTCGAAGACCCGGTGCCCTGGCTCACCATCGTGGCGCCGTGCTCAGAGGCCGAACAGCTCACGCACCGTTCACTCGTGACCGGTTTCGCCGAGGCCGTCCAGGAGTCGCTGGACGTGTTCGACCTCCTGCGCACGCCCTTGTCGTCGGTACAGCACCCTCGCTTCGCGCCACACCGCGCGTGCTTGGTCGTGTTCGCCCAGAGCGGCGTGGGGATGGCCGAGCCGGTCGAGGGTGTCGGCGGCTTCGTAGGTGTTGTCGAGGTCCCGGTACAGGTCGATGGCCTGGCGATAGTGCTCGATGGCCTGCTGGTGGCGGCCGCTGTGGTGCTCGATGTAGCCGAGGCTGTCGAGGGTTTGCGCTTGGCCGTTCACGTCGTTGTGGTGCAGGTAGAGGGTGAGGGCGGCCCGGCAGTGCTCGCGGCCGGTGTCGTAATGGCCGAGGCGTGCGGCGTACCAGCCCACGGCGTTGAGCGCGTTGGCTTCCGCGATCGGCTGATCGAGTCCTTGATAGAGGTCCAGAGCGCGCCGGGCGTGCTCCAGCGCACGATGGCCGTCCGGCCAGATGGAGGCGAGGGTGTAGTGCGCCTGGGCCTGGAGGGCGCGGTCGTTCTGCCGCTCGCTCAGGGCGAGCGCCTGGTCGAGCGCTTCGATCGCCTTCTCATGATGTCCGAGGACCACATGAGCGCGACCGAGGAGCCGGTAGGTGATGATCTGGGCGCCGGGGTCGGCCAGCCGGCCCGCGGAGTCGACCGCGATCTGCCATACGGCGAGCTGGTCGTGGCGGTGTCCTCGCCGGTAGTGGAAGTTGTACAGCGTCCAGGCCAGCTGCCAGGCGGTGCGGTGGGAAGCGAGTGCCACCGCGGCGCCCTGGGCGGCGAGCAGATTGTGGTGCTCGGCATCGAACCAGTCCATCGCCGCCGGGATGTCGGTCGGTGTCTGGGCGTGGCAGCCGGGTGCCTGAGGAGTGAGTTCGATGGGCTCGCGGTGGGAGTCCAACAGCCGGTCGGCGGCGTACGCGCTGTGGGTGTAGAAGTCGAGCACCCTTCGCAGTGCTGCCTTGCGCGTGCCGTCGGCCAGGTTGTGGACGGTGGTGGCGTAGCGGCGGATCAGGTCGTGCATGCGGTAGCGGCCTGCGGCGTCCTGGCCGATCAGCGATGCCTGTTCCAGCCTGCGCAGCTGCACCCTGGTCCGGTTCCGGCCGAGGCCGGTCAGGCTGCCGGCGGCGGCCAGGCCGATGTCCGGCCCGGGGGCGATGGCAAGCAGTGCGAAGACCTCGGCTTCTTCGTCACCCAACGCGCGGTGTGAGGACGACAGCACTGCGGGCAGGCTCGCGGCGGGATCCGCGTCGTCGAGTACGTCGAGTGCGTCCTCGCGCAGTTCGTCGGCGAGGTCGGCCAGGGACAGGTGAGGGTCGGTGTGGGCGCGGCCCGCGATGATGCTGAGCGCCAGCGGGAATCCACCGCACAGGCCGACGAGTTCGTCCACCGCAGCCGTTTCCGCGTCGACGCGTGCGGTGCCCAGGCGGGCGGTGAGCAGTCCGCGGGCCTCGGCGTCGGTGAGTATGCCGACGGACAGGTGATGGGCGCCGTGTCCGGTGATCAGGCCCGACAGCCGGTTGCGGCTGCTGACCAGCACGGTGCACGTGTCGCCGCCCGGCAGCAGCGGGGTGACCTGGGCGGTGTCGGCGGCGTTGTCGAGCACCAGCAGCATCCGTTTGTCCGCCACCAGGCTGCGGAACAACGCCGTCTGGGCGTGCGGGGCGACGGGGATGCGGCTGGGTTCGACGCCCAGCGCGTCCAGGAATCCGCGGATCGCCACGGACGGGTCCATCGGGTCGCTGTCGGGGCTGAAACCCCGTAGATCGACGAAGAGTTGCCCGTCCGGGAACCGATGGGCGTTTCGGTGAGCCCAGTGCAGGGCGAGCCAGGACTTCCCCACGCCGCCCGCGCCGGCCAGCGCGAAGATGACCACAGTGGTCGCCCCACCCGAGCCTGAGGTCAAGGCGGCGTCGAGGCGCTCCAGTTCGTGGTCGCGGCCCACGAACGGCACTGGCGGGGCGGGCAGTTGGCGCGGCACCGGGATCACCGAGGGCTCGGCCGCACCCGCTGCGGCCAGCAGTTCCTCCTGCTCGGTGGGCCGTAGGTCGAGCGCGGCGGTCAGCTGGCGTACCGAGGCGAGTTGCGGGTTGGAGCGTTTGCCGGTCTCCATGCCGCGGATGGTGCTGACCGAGACGCCGGAACGCTCGGCCAAAGCCTCTTGGGTCAGCCCCGCGCGTAACCTGAACCGCCGGATGGCCGCGCCGAAATGATCGCCCATACAACTCTTCCTACCAGGGTGATCGATCGCAGGTGGCCCCTTCGGCCTGAGTGTCCGCCCTTCGTTCGCCGCAGCACCGGAGGCACGCACCCGTTCCCGACGCCGACTGCCGGTCCGCCGGATCTGAGGGGACCCCTTGCTACCAGTAGACCTCCCCTGCCGGGTAGTCGGACGCCACCGCTTACCGCGGATCACCGCGGCACCGGGAGTCGCTCCGGACGTCCGGTGAGCCGGGTCGGCATGGTGTCACCGCGCGGGCTGCGTGTCGTCGCCGTCCCTCGGTAGCCCAGCGTCGGCATGGATGTCAGTGCTCGCACGTAGTGTGACGGATATGTACGAGACCCGGCTCACTCGGCACCTCGACGCCTCCCGCTCGGCGATCTACCGCGCGCTCACCGATCCCGAAGCGCTCGCGCGGTGGCGCGTGCCCGACAACATGACCAGCGAGGTGCATGAATTCGAGGCACGCGAGGGCGGTTCATTCAGAATCTCGCTCACGTACACGAGCCCCGATGACGCTAGCCCTGGTGACAAGGGCAAGTCATCGGAGCACACCGACACCTATCACGGCCGCTTCCTTCGCCTGGTCCCGGACGAGATGGTGGTGGAGGTCTTCGAGTTCGAGACGTCCGATCCCGCACTCTCGGGCGAGATGAAACTGACGACGACGCTGGTGGACGCTCCGGGCGGCGGCACGCGCGTCACCATCCACCACGAGGGCGTCCCGGACGCGGTTCCGCCCGCGGACAACGAACTGGGTCAGCGCATGGCACTGGACCACCTGGCGAAGCTGGTGGAGAAGCCGGCGCGTCGATGACCGATATCCGGTGACCGTCGGTACAGGTGGTCAGAGATCGGCGTCGTCGCTTCGGGCCGCGTGAGTGGGGCCGTGCCAGTCCAGGCACAGGACGGTGGCGTCGTCCCGCACGAACCCGTCGCAGGCATCGGTGACCGCGGCGACCAGGGTACGTACGACCTCGCGCGGGTGCTCGTCGGCGGTGGAGCGCAGCAGGTCGCGCAAGTCGACCTTCGCCGCTTGACGGTCCTGCATTCCGTCGGTGTAGAGGACCAGACGGTCACCGGGGCGCAGGTCCAGGTTCTGCACCTGGTATCGGCCCTGCCCGTGGACACCGAACGGCAGATTGACGCTCAGGCGCAGTTCATCGACTCTGCCGTCGCGCAGCCGCAGCGGCCAGGGGTGGCCGGCGTTGACGAGCTGAGAGCCGGAGCCGTCGAGGGCGATGCGCAGGAACAGGCCGGTGGCGAAAGTCCGCCGGCCGTGGTCGAGGAGGGCTTGGTGGGTCAGGCGGGCCTGTTCGACCAGATCGGCACCGGCACGGCGGGCCCCTCGCGACGCGTTGACCAGCAGAGTGGCCATGAGTGAGGCGTTGACGTCATGCCCCATGGCGTCGGTGATGGACAGGTGCAGGGTGTCCTGATCGAGGGAGTAGTCGTAGGTGTCACCGGCGATGTCGGAGGCCGGGACGAGCGCGCCCGCAAGCGCGAACTGGGCGGCCTCGCAGGAAGGGGCCGACGGCAGGAGCTGGCGCTGGATCTCCGCGGCCAGACTGACGGAGGTGAAGCGGTTGCCCCAGTGGTAGAGGTCGGTGAAGCGGCGGTCCGTGACGATGATGTACGCCAGCGCGTGCGCAGCCTCTTCCACCTGGTTCAGCACGTCCTCGGTGATCTCGTCGAGGAACAGCTCCAGTACGCCGATGGCGTCGCCGCGATTGGTGACGGGCGCGAGCACGCGTTGTCCCTGCTCTCCCTCGGGCGCCTGCACCAGTTTCTGGGAGCGCAGGACGTCGTCGTAGACCCCGCTGCCCACGAGAGGCACCTGATCGGTGCGCTGCCCCTGCCGTGTCTCCGTCTCGTCGCTGACCCGCAGCAGGCGTCGTCCCACGACGTCGACGAACAGGAAGGACACGTAGCGCGCGTCGAACCGGTCGCGCAGATCGCGTGCCACGACATCGAGGGAACCCACCGGAGCGGCGTCCTCTGCCGCTGTCAGCACCTCAGCCAGTCCGATCCGATCGCTTGCCACTTCAGCCTCCTTGGGTATTCGGTTCTTCTTCCCGCTGACACGGCGGCTACATCCGCGACCGAAAGAAGGCGTGTACGCGTCGGGGTGGGCGCTCGATTCCGTACCCCCTCGACGAGAGCGGGGCCGTGAGCCCGCGACCCTGCAAGGCAGCCGCGCGAACCGCCTACCGCAACGCGCCAGTGGCTACGCCCGCCACGGTCGCCTTTGGGCGACACTCCCTACGGTGGCCACCACCTGGTGACCGGGATCTCCCGGAGGCGGATGTGACAGTGAACCGGATCGGTCTGGTCGTGCACGGCGGGCGTCCCGAGGCCGTGGAGGCGGCCGACGTGGTCCGCGCGTGGTGCGGGGGACACGCCGTGCGATGCGTGGACATCGACGTCTGGCACGACGGCGGGCGGCGCGGCGCCCGCGAGGAGGTCGAGGCAGCGGGTGACCCCGACCTCGTCGTCACCCTCGGTGGGGACGGCACCTTCCTGCGCGGTGCCCGGCTGGCCGCGAAGAACGACGCCCTGGTCCTGGGCGTCGACCTGGGCCGGGTGGGGTTCCTGACGGAGGTGTCGGCCGCCGACGTGCGGGAGGCACTCGACGCGGTGCGCGAAGACCGGATCAGGATCGACAGCCGCATGCTGCTCGCCTTGCGAGCCTCCCGCCGCCTGGAGGTGCCGGAGCACATGGAGCCATGGGTGCGGTACGGCCGTGGTCCACTCCTGCCGCCGCCCCAAGTGCGCCCCGACTGCGACGTGGACGCCGATTGGGGCATCCCGCTGGACGTCACCGCCCTCAACGACATCGTTCTGGAGAAGCTCGCCAGGGACCGCCAGGTCTCGGTCGGCGTCTACGTCTCCGGCCGCCTCCTGGCCTCCTACTCCGCCGACGCCCTGCTCGTGGCCACCCCGACCGGCTCGACCGCCTACAGCTTCGCGGCCGGCGGCCCTGTCGTGTCACCCCGTGCGCAGGCCCTCGTCTTCACCCCGGTCGCCCCGCACATGACCTTCAACCGTTCCATTGTCACCGCCCCCGACGAGCCCATCGGACTGCGCGTGCTGGAACGTTCTGGGCCGGCCGCCGTCAGCATCGACGGGCAGTTGCGAGGTGTCCTGGATCCGGGGGACTGGATCGGTGTCTACGCCGCCCCGCGGCGGCTGCGGGCGGTGCGCCTGACTCCGATGGACTTCTACGGCCGCCTGCGCGAGCGCATGAACCTCACCGACGCCCCGGCCGCGGTGGCGGACGGGTCTCCGCCACCGCTGTGGTCGGTGTCGACCCCACCGCCCCGGGACCTCGCCCATCTGGCGTTGCTCAATTCCCCCGACGGCTCTTCACCACTGCTGTAGGCGAGTTGGCGCCCAGGACGCACGGCACCCGGCAGCGGCGGGGAACAGCGGAGCTGACGCCGGGCGCCGGGCTGCCGCGTCCGCCGGGCAGCACACTCAAGCGGTCTGTCCGCCGCACCTTCGGCCACACCCCGGGCGTCCGTCCCACCCTCTGACGCGGGACCCGGTCGGCACACGAGCCACCAAGGTTGTTTGTTGTTCGGGGGGTTCGAGGAGTGCGTGGCCGAGTCGTGCCGACGAGGCGGCTGTGCTTCTGGCACGGCGGAACACCACTGAACCAGCTTCTGGAGCCGGACATCAGCCGGCGGGAATCCACCAAAAGCCGGACGGGAGCCCACCGGAGGCCGGGCGGGAACCCATCGAAAGCTTCAACCAGACCGCTGAATGCCTTGTTTGATTGGCCGGTCTGTACGCCGACGAACCGGGAAGCGCCAGAAGTGCGGGTATGGTCCCAGCCCTTCCCGGCCGTCGCCATCATGATCGAGGCTGGGACCCCCGGTTCCGATAGGGCCGAACAGTCCCTGCCTGGGTCCGTCGATAGGGGCCAACGGCCCTTTCTTCTCTCGCGGTTGGGACTCAAGACGCTGGGCTCGCTCGCCCACCGGCACCCTTCGGGCGGTGGACCAGGCATCCTCATCGTCTTGGCGAACTCATTACGAGCCCAAAAGGTTTTCGTGGTGCTGGCATCCGTATCCCTGGGCGTGCGGGTTCCGAATCAGAAGCAGGAGAGACGGTGCTCGTTTCACGGAAAGCGGCGGGAGCTCTGTTCGTGGGTGGTGCCCTCGCCACCACCCTGGGGTCCCTCCTCTACCCCAGCATGCTCGGAGTCCAGAGGGTCAACGGCGAACCGGAGCTGGTCATCGCTCACCCGGCGACCGGGCCGATGACGCAAGCCGACCGGGATTTCGTGGTCAAGGTGCGCTCGGCCGGGCTGTGGGAGTACCCCGTCGGCCGGCTGGCGCTGAAGAAGGGCACGACGAAGGCGGTCAGGACGGCCGGGGAGCATCTCATCGACGGGGATGCCGCGTTGGACGCCGCCGGCCGCAACGCCGCCGGTCAGTTGGGTATCACGCTCCCGAACCAGCCCTCGCAGCAGCAGCAGGGCTTCGTGTCACGGCTGAACGGGGACAGCGGCAAGCAGTTCGACACCGACATGGCCACCATCCTGCGCGCGACGAACGGCCAGATGCTCGCCACGATCGCGAGCGTCCGCACCACCACGAGGAACTCGTTGGTCCGTGCCCTGGCCAATCTGGCGAACGACACGGTTCTGGATCACATCACGGTCGTGGAGAAGACCGGCGTGGTCGATTTCGACCAGGCCCTGTCCCTGGAGACCACCGCACCCCAGACCCCGCCCCCGCCGGTTGCGGGCCAGCCGCAGGTGGTCCTCACCCCACCGGCGCACAGTACGGTCTCCCCGAGTCCGTCGGTGGGGTGAGGTCGCGGGCCGAGCCACCCACGTCGCCCGGGCCGCGGTGTCGGCCCGCAGCGCGGGGGCGTACTGCTGATCGGCACCTCTCCGGGCGGCAACCCATCGCCACACCGGGGAGGTGCCTCACGGCTCACGGCGTCCGGAACCCTCGAAAGGTCACGTGCGTGCGGCTTTCGAAGCCGAGCCGTTCGTAAGGTGCGATCGCGGAGGTGCTCGTCTCGGCGACGTGCAGGAAGGGGCGTTCGTTCCGGGACAGCATGCCTGCGACGAGGGTGCTCACCAGGCGGACGGCGTGGGCCACCGCCCGGCTGACCAGGCTGTTCGGTCCTGCCGCCGCCGAACCGAGACACTGCACCTACAGGACTGGAGCGGCGAGCGGTGGACCGCGCCGCCCATGGTCCAGCACCTGACCGACCACTTCCTGTTCGGGCACCCCCACTACCAATGGCCCGCAATGGAGGGCAGGCTGCACTGGGCCTCGACCGAGACGGCCACCCGGTACGCCGGGCACATCGAGGGCGCCCTCGCCGCCGCCGCCGAGCGAGCGGTGACCGCGACCCAGACCACGAAAGAGGCGAACCCATGCTCCGGACAGACGCGTTGCTGCGCGAGTACGACCGTGCCCGTGCCTACACCGACGACCTGTGGAAGGACCTCACCGCGGACGAGGTGACCTGGCGCCCGCACGAGAACTCCAGCGCCATCGGCTGGCACCTCGGGCACCAGGCCCACGTCGCCCACTTCATGATCCGCAACCTCACCGCGGCCGAACCCAGCCCCGACCCGGAACTGGACGCCCTGATGGACTCGGCGAACCCGGAGAAGTTCCGCGGCACCCTGCCCACCGTCGATCGGCTCACCGCCTTCCGCGACACCGTCGCCGAACGCGTTCACGCCCGCATCGGCGACATCGCCGCCGGCCGTGTCGGAGCCCCCACCCAGCTCACCGTCGTCGCGGGTCACTTGCTGACAGCGCTGATCAACCACGAGTACCAGCACGACCAGTGGATCAGCGAAGTCCGCGCGGACAACCTCGGCCACGCACTCCCGCCCGACCCCGACAGCGAGCACCTGCGCCGTATCGACGGCTATCTCGTCATAGACGTCCAGTAGCCATAGGGAGACACCCCCCGTGACAAGCACCGCCGCGGACGCCACCGCCGGTATGTCCCCGCGGCCCGAGGCACAGCGCCGCGTCCTCGCCGCCCTCGTCAGCAGCCAGATCCTCAGCGGGGCGGGACTCGCGGCCGGCGTCACCGTGGGAGCCCTGCTCGCGCAGGACATGCTCGGCTCCACCGACCTCGCGGGCCTGCCCAGCGCCCTGTTCACCGCCGGATCGGCACTCGCCGCCGTCGCGGTGGGCCGTATCTCGCAAGCGCGCGGCCGCAGACCAGGCCTCGCCGCGGGATACCTGGCCGGCGCCGTCGGCAGCGCGGGCGTCATCGCCGCCGCCGTCGCCGACAGCCCCGTCCTGCTGTTCATCGCCCTGTTCGTCTACGGCGCCGGCACCGCCACCAACCTCCAGGCACGCTATGCCGGAGCCGACCTCGCCGCCCCCGCCCACCGCGCCCGTGCCGTCTCCACCGTCCTGGTCGCCACCACCCTCGGCGGAGTCGTCGGCCCCAACCTCGCCGCACCCACCGGCAACCTCGCCGACCACCTCGGCATCCCCGCCCTGGCCGGGCCGTTCCTGCTCGCCGGCGTCGCCTACGCCCTCGCCGCACTCGTCCTCGCCGTGCGGTTGCGCCCCGACCCACTGCTTCTCGCCCGCAGCCTCGACCTCCAGCAGCCGACGGAAGCCAAAGCGGCGAATACTCGCGAGCCAGGGCTGATCCCGGGCGCGCTGACGATGATCCTCACCCAGCTCGTCATGGTCGCGATCATGACGATGACTCCCGTGCACATGCACGACCACGGCCATGGCACCGCCGCCTCCGGCCTCGTCATCGCCATCCACGTCGGCGCCATGTACCTGCCCTCACCGCTGACCGGCCGACTCGTCGACCGCCACGGCTCCAAAGCGGTCGCCGTAGCGTCGGGAGTCACGCTCCTCGCCGCCGGCGTCACGGCCGCGGCCGCGCCTGGGGACTCCGTCGCTCTGCTCGCCCTGGCCCTCGCGCTGTTGGGGCTGGGCTGGAACTTCGGCCTTGTCTCCGGCACCGCGATGACCACCAACGCCGTGCCGCTGGCCACCCGCGCCAGGACCCAGGGCATGGTCGACGTCGCCATCGCCATCGCCGGTGCCACCGGCGGTCTGAGCTCCGGCATCGTCGTGACCGTCACCGGCTACCCCGTGCTCGCCCTCACCGGCGGGGTCCTCGCCCTCGCCATCCTTCCCGCGATCGCGGTCAGCGCGAGCAGCCGGTGACGGGGTCCGTCCGTCCCGCCCCGACGCTCCATCGCGGCGGACCGAGCGCTGAGAACCGCCGCCCCCTTCAGGAGCAGTCGTAGGTGAAGCGGGCGGTGCCCTCCCGGTGGGCGGGGGAGAGGATGCGCAGCTCGGCCTGTGCCGCGCGGTGACCCTTGCCCCGGTAGGTCCATCGCAGATGCAGACGCGCCTTCTTCTGCCCCCGGACCGTCACTTCGCGCAGCACGCCGGAGGCGGTGCCGTCGCTGCGGACCCAGCGATAGGAGATCGTGCCCGCATGACCGTTCGTCGTGACCAGGCCGACGACGTCCGCGGTGTCGTCACACCCAAGAACCGCCGGCCGTACGGTCACGGCCACTCCGCTGACCTGCACGGATGGCGCGGAGCGCTGCCAGAGCAGGAAGGCGAGGACGGCGAGCACCACCAAGGTCGGCAGCGCGTGCCTGCGCAGTCTCCGCCGCCGGGCCGGTGGCGGGGGAGGGGGTGACGCGGTGGCGAGCGTTCGGTGGAGGCGGTGCTCGACGGCGGCGGTCACGCCCGGGCCGAAACGCAGCACAGTGCCGTCCACGCGGTCAGGGCGCACCGACGGAACACTCTCCGGGGTCTCCTCGACGAGGGTCCGGTCGAGCTCGGGCCGCTGAATCCAGTGGCTGGCCAGCACGGTGGCGCTGTAATCCGCATCCGCGTCGACGGGATCGTCCGCTCCGGCGGGATCGTCGCTCACGGTCCGCTTGCCGATGGAATCGAGATGGAGGGTGGCAGCACGCGCGTCGGCGGGTGCGAGCGCTCGGGTCGCTTCCTCTGCCTCTGCGGGTGCGAGCGCTCGGGTCGCTTCCTCTGCCTCTGCGGGTGCGAGCGCCCGGGTCGCTTCCTCTCCCTGTGCGGGTACGAGCACCCGCGTCGCCTCTTCTTCCTCCGCGGCCGGGGGAGTGACGTCGTCGTGGGCGGTCATCGCAACTCGCATTGTCTGGTCAGGATCTGCTGGGAGGCGCCGCCGGATGCGGCCGCCGGGGTGGTCGTGGCCTGAACCGCCCAGTAGCAGCCGTCGTTCTGGAAGGTGTGCTGGACGGTGAGCGTGTACTGGCCGGCTCCGCTGCGTTCGAAGGTCTGTGACGCGCCGTCCGGGGAGCCGAGCGGTCCGCCGATGTTGGACGTGAACCACGAGACGGTGATGGTGACCGGCCCGGTCCCGTCCGTGGTGACGTCGATGATTGCCGTGGCGGTCGTGGGACCCGTCTGCTGGAAGGCCGACACCGCGACGTTCTTGACGGCGGCGGGAGCGGGCGAGGTGGCGGAGGAGGCCGTCGGCGTCGCTGCCGTGGTCGTCGCGCCGGGCGTCGTCTCCTCGGTGGCAGGAGCGGTGGCGGAGGCCGTGGGGCCGGCGGCGTCGGTGGACGCCGGGGCCGAGGGCGAAAGGCTCGGGGAAGGCGACACGTCGGCCGACGGTGACGGGCCCGTGGGCGGCGCGGTCGTCCCTGGGGACCCGACTCCGCCGTGGGCGGCGCTGGTGGTGGCCAGGGCTTGGGCGGACCGTTGCGCGGCGGCTCCCGGGGCGACATGGATGCCGTAGGTGAGGAGGATGCCCAGGAGTACGGCGCTGCCCGACACGAGCATTCCGGGTCGCCCGGGCAGCCACGACCGAGCCCCGCCGTGGTGCGGTGCCCGGCTCAGGACCGTGCGTGCGGTGTCCGTGGTCGTTCGGGGAGCGCGGGCCGACGGCAACAGCATCGCCAGCAGTGCCACCAGGGCTGCGAGGCGGGCGCGGCCGCGTTCCTCCCAGTCGGGGCCGTAGGCGGCGCAGGCGGCCGTCTCCAGTTCCCTGACGAAGGCCTCTGCCTGTGCCGGCCGCTCCCGCGGTTCCTTGGCCAGACCGCGGCGGACCAGCTCACGTACGGGTTCGGGGACCTCGTCGACGGGGACGGGGGCATCGACGTGCTTCAGGGCGAGTTCGGCGAGGTTGTCGCCCGAGTACGGCTTGTGTCCCGTCAGGCACTCGAAGAAGGTGGCCGTGGCCGCGTACACGTCCGCGGCGCAGGAGGCGGGTTCGCCGGTCCACTGCTCGGGGGCCATGTAGGACGGGGTTCCGGCCACGCCGCCGCTGGTTCCGGCGTCCACCGCGATCCCGAAGTCGACGAGCTTGGACGATCCGTCCGACTCGACGAGGACGTTTTCCGGCTTGTAGTCACGGTGGACGACGCCGATGCCGTGCGCGTCGGCCAGCCCCAGCAGCGATCCCTTGAGAAGGACGAGCGCGGCCTCGGGATCGAGCGGGCCCTGCCGGGTCAGCAGCGTCCGCAACGAGACCCCGTCCACCAGTTCCATCACGATGGCGGCGCCGTGCGGGCTCTCCACGTACTCGTAGAAGCCGGCCACGTGCAGGCTCTCCAGGCCGCCCAGGAGGCGTGCCTCGGCCCGGAACTCGTGTACGAAGCCCGGGCGCTCGCGCAGGGACTCGCTGAGGTACTTCACCGCGACCGGAACGCCCGTGTCGCCGTGCAGGGCCGATACGACGCGCCCGCTCGCCCCGGACCCGAGTTCGTGCGACTCGGTGTATCCGGGCACCACCCATGTATTCACATCATCCCCCCGGTTGGCCTGCCGTCGTGCATGACCACCTCCGAAGCGGCCGCATCATGCGGTGAGAGACACATTTTCAGCCACAGCGGTTGCGACACGGCACCCTACCGGTCTCCCTTTCGGGTGCCGTGCCACAGCCGCTGCCGGCTCTCCTACGAAGACACCAGCGTCGCCGGTGGCTCAGGGAGCGAACTCTTCGTCCAGTCGGTCGATGGCCCCGTCGGCGCCCAGGTGGTACTTGAAGACCAGCCCGCTGTTCGGGTTGGCTTCCAGCCAGTCGAGGAACTCCTGGACACCGATGTGCTGGTTCTCGCTGCTTTCCACGATGGGGTTGGTGACCGTGACGTACGCCGCCTGGTCCATGGGCATGTACGTCTCCTTGCCCACGGTCTCGAAGGGCGCGCCGTCGGAGTCGGCGGGGGCGCAGCCCCAGTTGCCGTACTTGACGATGAGGCTCAGGGAGCCGCCTTCAGGGGTGTAGCGGTAGACCGCCACCTCGTCCGGTGAGATCGGCATCTTGTGGTCGCAGCCGTCGTCACCGCCCGTGCCGGAGGCGGTGGGTTTTGCCGACGCGGGTGCCGAGGAAACGGACTTGGGGGCTGCGGACGACGACGCGCCGCTGCCCGTGGGCTTGGTCGCCGGTTTGGCACCGGCCGTCGGGGAACCGGCCCCGGTCTTGCTGCCGCCCGTCGTCGCCGTCGAGGTCTTCCCGTCGGCGGGGGAGGCTGTCGAAGTCCCGTCTCCGTTGCATGCCGTGAGCACCACCGCGAGGACGGCAGCGGAGGCGCTGATCACGGTCGTACGGAGAACGGTGCCGGGTCTGTGCCGGTCGGACTTCGTGGAGGTCGTCATGGTGATCCTGTCTGGTGAGTGGCAGTCGAGGGTGACTGTCTCAGGCACAAACGATTTCCAGCCAACCGGCGGTTGCCGTGGTCACAGGGCCGTTGCCGGGTCGTGACACAGATCTGATCCGGATCGCTCGATGATCATGCTTGAGACACCCCGTCGCTCGCCCCGGCCGAGGCGTCTGCCGTGCACCGGCACCGGGGGCTCAGCCAGGGTAGGGATCCATGCCCGGTGCTTCCTTGGCCCGGTGCGTCCCCGCCTTGCAGCCCGCGAAGGGTCCAGAAGGATCACGCAGGGAGTTCATGACGTGGCCGAGGTGGTCGCGGTGCCATGTCGCGGGACCGGTCGCCGGGGCGTCAGGGCCGGTGAGGTCGTGCCACGCCATCCACAGCCCGTACAACTGGGCCACCGCCTCGGGGTGCTTCCACCACGACGTGCACCAGGGGGTGGCGGAGGTGACCTCCCTGCCGTAGACGGGCAGCAGCAGGTGGCGCACCCACAGGGCCAACCGGTGCAGGGCGTCGTCGTACTCGGATCCCCCCATGTAGAGGATGAAGGCGGGGCCCTCCTGGCCGTCCCGTTGCTGCTGTCCAGCCGCTTCCGTGGCTTCGGCTGTCGCCTCGCCCGTCGCTTCCGGCGCAATGGTCATGCGCTCCTCCGTCCACTCGATCATGGTCGTTGTCGACAACACGACGGCCCGGCACGGTCGTCGGTTCAGCCGGGCACTGAACCGGCGGGCCGACGCGGTCCGTTGTGTCCGGCAGTCGGCGGCGTGCGGCCGCCCCCTGCGTCAGGAGCGGACATGCCCGAACGAGATCCGGTGAACGAGCCGGAGAACCTCTTGGTCCACTGGTACGGCCGTGAACTGAGCGAGAACGCCAAGGCGGGGATGCGGGAGATGGCCGCGCGATTCCCCAACTCCAACAAGGAGTTGTGGGTGCTGCCCCCGAGGCGTCCGGGGGAGACCGGACAGCAGGAGCAGCAGCGTCTCCTCGCCGGGTACGCGGAGGAGGCGCAGAGGCACGGCTACACGGTGAAGCACGTCCGCGACGAGACCAGGACCCTCGCCCGGGGCCTCGAACCGAAGTACACCAGCGACACCCTCGACGACGTCTTCCGTATGGAGTCGGCCAACGACGGCTACATCACGACCAAGGACCTGGCGTACTACCTGGCGTCCGGGACCAAGACCAGCCTGAACGTGGACCTGTCCCACCACCACATGCGGGACTCGGAATGGCAGGCGGTCCAGCAGAGCCCCGACTTCTCCCCGCAGGCCGTGGCGCCGGTCGACTTCTCCACCGCCGAACTGAAGATCGTCGACCTCTCGCACGGCCAGGAGACCAACCTGCGGCACGTCCTGAGCACCGACTTCCTCCCGATGACGGAGCGGTTCGACGAGGCGGACATCCAGCCGGAGTACACGCGTCACCTCGACGTCTTCGCCATGTACGCGCGCGAGGGCACGCGGGGGCAGGAGTTCGCCAAGGCGGCCGCCGGCCAGTACATCGGCTACCTCGCGCAGATCGCCCAGAACGAGGCGCTCAAGGGCAACGTCACCTTCCGTCAAGGGGACGATCACACCCGGTTCCGGCCCGAGACCGTCAAACTGGTCGAGGACAACCTGCTGGGCGCCAAGTACAACCCCGGGGACCCCCGCCGCAACGACATGATCGGCATGATGAACATCGCCGCCGCCACCGACGCGATCCACCTCGTCTACGGCCGGCCCCGGACACCGGACGGCCAGGGCAAGGACTCCATGCCGGTGCCGCGCGTGGACCCCGCCACCTGGGACGCCATCACCATGCAGGCGTTCGACGTGAACGGTGTGAAGGTGCTCCCGCAGCTCGGTCTGACCAAGACCTTCCAGGGCAGTTGGCGCAGAGGCGAGCGGGACGACGCCATGGACCTGGGACCCAGCCTCCACGGCGACAAGATCACCCTCGTCCAGGCGTCCAACATCGGTGTCGCCCAGGCCGCCAGTGCCGGCATCAGCGGACTCGACAGACCGTCGCGCATTCCTTACGACGTCCAGCGCTCCTCGTCGGCAGGCAACTCGCCGCGGCGCACCCCCAGCCCGCAGAACACGCTGGACATGGAGCAACTGCGCAGCGAGGTGGCTTCGATGTCCATGCCCAGAACCCCGTCACCGGAGCAGGGCGACATCACCGCACAGGCCGCCGCGGCGGCGACCAAGCCCACGATGAAGCGGTCGACCACCGGACCGGCGCGCTGACGGGCGCCTGGCCTCGCCGTCATGCGTGCGTGGTGGCGGTCTGCCCGTCGGAGACCGCCACGAGGCCGATCACGGGGAGCCGTTGGCAGCGGGAAACGCAGGTTCTACAGGGGTTTCGAGTCTTCGGGCCGGCGATGCGAGACCTGCTCTCGCGCGGTGCGCCAGCGCAGACGTGCCTGTTCGATGATGCCGTCCCACTCCTGGCGGATCTCGTGGTCCGACGGGCGGTCGCCCGCGCGGATGCGGCTGAGTTCCTCGTGCACCTCGCGTCCCAGCGCCGCCGAAGCCACCGTCACCACCATGACCCCGAACAGGGCGGAGATCATCGCGAACACGGCACCGATCGCTCCGTACCGGGCGGCGTAGGAGTTGAACAGTCTCGGCAGGTAGACGTTCGCGCCCACGGAGTAGACCGCCGTCAGTGTCGCCGTGATGATCCCGAAGGGAAGCAGTCTGAAGAGGCTGATCCGTTTGGCGGACAGGACGCGGCCGCTCCAGACGAGGAAGACAGCGGTCAGTGGCGCCTCGGCCAGCACGGCCGTCAGGCCGAGTCGGCCTCCGCCGAGTACCGCCTGGATCCAGCCGGAGACCGCCGCATAGGCGCCGAGGCTCACGATCCACACCAGGTCGTTTCGTGTGTTGCGCATGCTGAGGGGTTTGAGCTCCCAGCACTGTTCGAACAGGCGTTGCGCTGCTCGGGCGAAGCTCAGCGCGGAGATCGTCAGGAACACCACTCCGAGGAGGCCTACGCTCGCGCCGCCGCCCTCGGCCGAACCAAGGAGCGACTGGACGGCCTCCGCTCCTTTGCCGGTGAGGCCGTAGCGGTTGATGATGCGCTCGGCCGCGTCGTAGTGCACGAAGTTGCTCAGGACGGCGCTCGTGAGGATCGCGAGGGGGATGAGTGCGGTCAGGGCGCTGGAGGCGAGGGCCATCGCGCGGTCGAATCCCACGATTCTCTGGAAGCGGTTGAGGACCCGCAGGGCGAAAGCGGGACGCAGCCAGAACGTCAGTGTTCTGACAAGGCGCTCTCGCCTGACTCTTCGCCCGCCGACATCCGGCATGCCGCGCCTAGTAACGCAGGGCCCTGGCGACTTCGGCGCGGACGGGACCGGAGAGCTTGCGGTTGCTGCGGGCGGTGGCGCTGCCGTCCTTACCGGTGGCGACGTCATGAACCGTCACCACGACGGTGTCCAGAAGGTTGCCCGAACGGTCGTGAAGGCTCACCAGGACCACGAACGACTTCGCCGAGTCCGCGGTGTTGTGCGCGGTCACGGCGACGGTGATCCGACCGTCGCCGGCCGAGGCCGGGGCGCCGAGGCTCACGTCGTTCTTGGCGTTGAGCCCGTTCGTCACCTCGTCCAGGCGGCGCTTGGCCTCCGCCGAGGCCGAGGCCAGCGCGGAAGCCCCCTGGGAGGCCAGGGACGCCACAGCGGAGGAGGCCGCCGACGCCGCCGAGGAGGCCGCTGAGGCCGCCTTGCTACGGCCGGCCGACGTCGTCGGCGAGTTGTTGTCGGAGCAACTGGTCACGCCGGCCACGACACAAGCCATCAGCAGCACAGCCGCGGTGCACCGGTGCTTGCTCTTCCTCAGGCGTCCTGCCATCTCTTCTCCCGTGCTGGACCAGCGGCTACCGACTTCCAGTCAAGGACACCCGGCCCGTGGCCGCATGCCGCACGGGGGTGGGCCAGGACGCTTCACCCGTATGGCACGGCGCGCACCGGCGGGGAAGATCTCACCGGGCCGGCCCCTGGGTCCCGACCTGCTGAAACCACCCACCGAGTCTTCCGGCGGACGGAGCGAGCGTGTATCACCCTTTCCGGGTGATAGCCCGGCGCCGTCGTGCCTCGCGCACGTCGTCCCAGGCCTCGCTCGTGTTGGCCGCATGGTCGGCGGCCGTCGCAGGAGGCGTGGAGGCTTCCCTCGATGCGACCTGCTTCACCAGGACGGCACGGGTGTACAGCAGGTCGAACCCCCTGCGCTGCACGTTCTGCTGGGACTTGGAGGCCGGTTGGGTGGTGACGACGGCGATGTCGCAGCCGGCGGCAGCCGCTTCGGCCAGCCGGGCCGAGAGCAGGGCGGTCTGCACGCCTCGTCGGCGGTGTTCCGGGGCGGTCGCCGCACCGGTGAGCTGTGCGACGCCGTCCGCGATGCGCAGGCTGCCGCCTCCGGCGACGGTGCCGTCGTACAGGGCGATGTGGTGCACCACGCCGGCCGCGGCGAAGTCCCGTTCGGCGTTCGCAAGCGCCTGCCGCGGGAACTCCTCGTGCGAGGGAACGCCCTGGTCGTCGGGGTGAGCGAAACCGTCGGCCACGACGTCCAGCCACGTGTCGAACTCGTCGTCGCGGCACACCCGGACCTCGATTCCGGGCGGAGTCATCCGCTCGTACGTGCCGTCGAGCGCGAGCCCGAGCACGTTCTCGAACGACACCAGCCGGTATCCGCGCTCGGTGAGCAGGGCGCCGACGGCCGGATCGGCCAGATGGGCCACCTCCGCCTGCACGGCAGCACCACGCTCGGCGAAGGCACGCTCGATGTGGTCGAGCACTGCCGCGTCGGGTACCCCGGCGAATCCAAGGCCGGCGATCTTGTTGAAGGGGGAGTCGTCCTCGGCGAACGTGGCCACTCCGCCCGCCACCCGCATCACGAACGCGGCGTCGTCACCTCGGCGCAGCCGGGCGGCCTCCGCGGCAGCGCTCATCAGCTGGGCCTCGGCGCGCTCGATACGCTCCGCCAACGCGACGTCGCAGAAGAGCGGTGAGCGATTCATGGCCGACCGTTTCCCATGTCCGGGCTCATGGTTCGAGGCTAGCCGCGGTCTCCGGGCGGAAGCGATCGAGATATTTCCGGTCGCGGGGGGGGGGGAGCGGGTTAGCGCTTTCCGACGGTGTAGGTCAGGTGGGTCACCCGGGAGGACGCGTCGGCGCGGGCCTGTTCCAGGGTGAGGTGGTCGGGGTCCACGTGATCGAACAGGCGGATGCCGGTGCCGAACAGTACGGGGGCGAGAGTGATCGAGAACTCGTCGATCAGGCCGCCGTCCAGGTACTGCTGGATCGTCGCGGCGCCGCCGGCGATGCGGACGTCGCGGTCACCGGCGGCTTCGCGGGCCTGGTCGAGGGCGCTGGCGATGCCGTCGTTGACGAAGTGGAAGGTGGTGCCGCCCGGTCGCTCCCAAGGTTCGCGCCGCGTGTGGGTGAGGACGAACACCGGGGTGTGGAACGGCGCCTCCTCCGGCCATGCCAGCTCGCCGCCGTCGAACATCCGCTTGCCCATGACGCTCGCACCGGTGCGCTCGTACGTCGCCCGTGCGATGTCGTTGTCGAGTCCTTCCTCACCGCCCTCGCCGAGATGGAGGTTCTCCCTGAAGAACCGCTGCGGGAACAGCCACGCCTGCAGTTCCGACCACTTCGTCATCCAGCGCCGGGTCCTCGGATCGTTCCGGCCTTCGGGCGAGAACACGTACTCGACGGGCACGGCCTCGGGCGCCATGAAGCCGTCGAGCGACATCGTCACACTGAAGAACACCTTCCCGGCCATCAGCGTTCCGTCCCTTCCTGCGTGCGCTCGTGCTCGGTCACGGTCTCGTCGGCGGTTGCCGGCCCGCGGCCCGTGGACCGCTCCCGGGCGACCTCGGTGACGTAGGCCGCCAGGTTGCCGAGTGTCTGCTCACCGCCCTCGATCGCGTGGTACTTCTCCACCGCCTCGTCGCGGAGTTCCTTGGTGGGGAACACCGTGCGCATCACGATGCGGGTCTGCTCCGCGGTGCCCTCGAAGGTGAGGACCGACTCGAAGGTGTTGGGGTCGTCGCGGGACTCGCCGTGGGACAGAGCGATCCGCTCCGGCGGGACGATCTCCCGCCAAGTGATCCACTCCTGGTAGTCGGTGCCGTCCGGGCCGTGCATGACGAAGTCCCACTCGCCGTCGACGCGGAACTCGAAGGACCGCGTCGTGGTGGTGAAGCCCTTCGGTCCCCACCATCGCGACAGGTGCTGGACCCGCGTGAACGCTTCGAACACCAACTCCTGGGGGGCGTCGATCACCCGGGAGATCACGATCTCGCGGTCCGTGGTCTCGTGTGCGGGCTCGCCGCCGCTACCGGTCGTCGCCATCGTGTGGTTCCTCCTGCCTCGTCTGCTTCAACTCCTGCACGTATTCGTCCAGCCGGTCGAAGCTCTCGTTCCAGAACCGCTCGAAGCCGCCCACCCACTCGTGGACGGGTCGCAGCCCGTGGGCGTCCAGGGCGTACAGCCGCTGCTTGCCCGCCCCGCGGACCCGCACCAGCCCGACCTCCCGGAGGACCCGCAGGTGCTTGGACGCCTGTGGCTGGGTCATCCCAAGGTCCCGGGCCAGTTCGGTCACCGGCCGTTCGCCGCGCCGCAGCAGTACCAGGATCTGTCGCCGCTGCGGTTCGGCGATCGCGTTGAACGCGTCCGAGGTCGTCGCCGCTCGTGCCATGACATCATCGTATGCCTATATCGGAATGTGTCAACGCGCGTTGCCCGGCCGTCTCACGGAGAGGTGCCGTAGGGCAAAGGGGGAGCGGGTGCTGTCGACCGGCTCAGCTCGCGTGGCTCATGGGGAGGGAAGGCCGGCCGGTCGGTCGACGGGGGGCTCAGTGCTGTATCGCGAGTCCGGGGTGGTGGCGCCGCATCGCCTCCACGACCTCCTCGGGCGGCACCGGAAGGGTGTTCGTGGCCATGATGGCCGGGCCGAAGCCGAGGCGTGCGTTCATGGACGCGGTGCTGCGGACGAGCCTGGGGGCTCGAGTCAGATAGGCGTCCGGGGCGTGCAGCACCAACTCGATGAACCGCTGCGAGGTGTTGCGTACGTGCTGCTCGCGTATCCGCACGGCGGCTATCTCGTCCCAGCCGAAGCGGCCCAGCCTTACGTGCTCCATTCCGGCGTCGTCCAGTACGAGCTCCGGTCGGTCGCGGAGCAGGCGTTGGACGACGAGCACCGCGCACAACCCGAAGAAGGGCACGGCCAGTGCTCCTGCCACGGTCATCTTGACGGTGCTGTGGGCGGCCAGGAAAGCGATGCCCACAGCGACGAAGACCAGAGAGCCGGCCAGCATGGCCCACACGCGTCTCTTGGCAAGGGGGTAGACCGTCTGGGCCTGCGGAACGCCGTTTGTGATCACGGGCTCAGACGATAGGACCAAAGTCGTCGTCGGCGGAAGCCTTGTCGGGACCGTCCGGTCCCGGACCCGTATGGCGCGGCCGTCTCCTCGGCGGATTCCAGCGGCGGTTGCCAGCGGCGTGATCCTTCGGGCCGTCATGCCCCGGGCGGGTGTCCTCCGCACGTGGCCCAGGACAGGAGCGTCTGCCGGTCACAGGTGGCTGCCTGCCGGCAGATGTCGTCGTAGGCCCTTTCGCCCATGGCATCTATGAGTGTGTCCTCGCATTCGTCTCGCAGGGACGCCAGTTCCGGTGTGCCGCGCTGGGGATGGCCGACGGTCTCCCACAGATGGGCCGCCGCGCCGAAGGCGTAGGCCGCCGCGTGGTTGTCTCCCGTGTCGGTCAAGCAGATGGCGAGGAGGTCCATGATCATGGCGATCCCGAAGGCGTCCCCGATGTGCCGCTTCGGGTCCAGGGCGGCGCGTGCGTGGTCGACGGCGTCCTGGGCGCGCCGTTCCAGGAAGGAGATCAGCGCCAGTTGGTGTTCGGCGTAGGAGCGCGTCCAGTACTCGTCCGACGCTCGGCAGACGTCGCGCAGTTCGCGGGCTTCGTGCCGGGCCTGGGGCAGGCGTCCGGACCCGGTGAGGGCGAAGACGTGGACGAGGCGGCACATGGCCGTCGGGCCGTTCAGCTGCCCGGAGCGGAAGGCGTCCGTGCCGGACGTCATCGGCTCGACGACCTGTGCCGCCGCGAGCGGGCGGCCTCGCAGCAGGTGCAGCAGGCCGTCCAGATAGGCCGCGCGTGCCAGTCCTTCGGTGTCGAAGGCGTTCGCGGCGGCGTACCGGCAGTCGGCGGCCACCAGTTGGGCCACTTCGTGTTCGCCTTGCAGCGTCAGGGTCAGGCCCAGGCTCCACAGCCCCTGCGCCCGGATCTCGTCCTGTCCTTGCTCTCCTGCCATCGCCGTCGCCAGTTCCAGGTATCGGCGAGCCTCGTACAGGCAGCCCGAGCAGACCCAGAAGAGGGTGACGTTGCCGATCAGTTCCAGGGCCGCGGCCGGGTCGGTGGCCAGGAAGTGGTCGGCTGCGAGCCGGATGTCCGCGTGGAGGAACTCGATCCGCCGGTACCAGCCGCGCTGGGCGGAACCGAACCACTCGTGGTGGGCCTGGCGGGTCTGGGCGAGTACGTGCTCGGCGTGACGGCGGGCCAGCTCCCGCTCGCCGTCGAGCTCGTGCAGCCACATCCGGCCGTACTGCCGTACGGAGTCCAGCATCCGGTACGTGCCTGCCCGGTGGACGACGACGGACTTGTCGCACAGGGAGGTGAGGGTGTGTGCGACCCGGCTGGGTGAGAGGGGGCCTCCGCTGGCCACCTGCCAGGCCGTGGTGGCGTCGAAGGAGCCGGGCAGGAACGACAGCCGGGCCCACAGCAGTCTCTCCAGCGGGGTGCACAGCTCGTGGCTCCAGCCGATCGTGGTCCGCAGGGCGGCGTGCCGTGGCGGGTGGGTGGGCGCTGCCGCCGGGGGAAGGTCGACCGCTGAGAGCGGACCTGCGCAGAGCTCTGTCAGCGACATGCCGCGCAGTTGCGCGGCGGCCAGTTCCAGTGCCAGCGGCAGACGGTCCAGGTGATCGCACAGACTCGCGGCCAGTCGGTGGTCGCTTTCGTCCTTGAGCGGGCTGCCCGCCGCCGCGGCTCGGTCGGCGAACAACGCGACCGCCTCCTGTGTGGAGGAGAGAGGTTCGATCTCGACCACCGTCTCGCCCTGCACTCGCAGAGGTTCTCGGCTGGTGGCCAGGATCCTCACGTTAGGGCACGCTGTCAGGAGATCGCAGGCCAGATCGCGGCACTCGGCCGGCAGGTGTTCACAGGAGTCGAGGACCAGCAGGATGCGGTGGTCGCCGATCCAGGCGCAGATCGCTTCCGTGGGCAGTCGCGGTGTGTGGTCGGACAGTCCCAGCGCATCCGCGACGGTGGCCGCCAGGAGCTGCGGATTGAGCAGGGGTGACAGGTCTGCCCAGGCGACGTCCCGGTCGGTGCGCGGCTTTTCGAGGGACGTGACGCGCCCGGCGAGCCGGGTTTTGCCGACCCCTCCCGTACCCGTCAGCGTCACGAGTCGGCTGCGGTTCATCGTCGTGCCGATCAGATCGAGTTCCTTCGACCGGCCGATGAAAGAGGTCTCGTCGTCCCAGAGCATCCATGCCATGTCATGATTTTCACCGGCGATCTGACGTGTTATCAGCAGATCAGGCGTTAGCGCGTGGACTGTGTCCGGAACTCGTAGCATGGGACGGCCCCTGCCGGAGGGCTCGCCGGGCGCCAGGTCGGGTCGACCTTGTCGGCGAGCGGATCCAGGCGTCGACCTTGTCGGCGAGCGGATCCAGGCGGCGCCGGACAGGGGACTGCCCGGGGTGTTCGTCGTCGACGAACGGCCCGGGCTGATGGCGAACATCCGTGGTGCGGACGTCCGGTGATGCGCGGAACCGCCCCGACGGCACGGGGGACGGGCCGTCGGGGCGGTGCTCAGGGGGACCGGCTGTGCGAGGTCAGGCGGATGCGCCCACCGTGACTTCGGGCGAGCCGTCCGGGCGCACCTCGCCGTCCTCGTCGACGTCCGGCGGGATCGTCGACAGGGCGCTGGAGTGCAGGTCCTTCGTCCGCAGCATGGTGAACCCGATGATCGCGGCGATGAACCCGAGGATCGCGCTCAGCGTCATCGCGCCGTGGAAGGCGCTCATGAACGCGTCCTGACCGGTGGCCAGTACCTTGTCGCGCAGCGGCCCGGCGGCCTGGGCGACCGTGTCGAGGCCGCCGGCGCTGATGCCGTGTGCGGCGCTCTCGGCCGCGTCGGTTCCCATCTGCTTGCCGACCGCGGAGTCCTTGAAGTCGTTGGACACGCTGTGCTGGAAGTACGCGCCGACACCCGCGATGCCGACCGCGATGCCGACCTGCTGGAACGTCTCGTTGATGCCCGACGCCACACCGGACTTGGCAGGCTCGGCGACGCCGATGGCCAGCGCGGCCCGGGCCGGGTTGAACGCGCCCATACCGACACCGGCGATGATCAGAGCCGGGAGGAGGACGGTCCAGGAGGAGTCGGCCTTCGTCAGGTTCAGGAAGAGGATGCCGACGGCCATGACGAGCGTGGAGCCGCCGAGCAGGACGCGGAAGGGGACCTTGCCGATGAGGCCACCGCCGAGGGCGCCGGCCACGAACATGGCGCCCGTCAGCGGCAGGAACCGCAGACCGGTGCCCCAGGCGTCCACGTGCAGCATGTTCTCGAGGTAGCTGGTCTCGAAGAACACCGAAGGCAGGGCGCCGGCGTTGCCGATCATGGCGACGAGGCTGATGCCGACGAAGGTGGGACTGCGGAAGAAGGCCGGGTCGAGCATCGCGCGTTCGCCCAGGCGGCGTTCGATCAGCACGAAGAAGAGCAGGAAGAGGGCACTCACCGCATAGAGCCCCAACGTGACGCCGCTGGTCCAGCCCTCCACCGGGCCGCGGATCGTGGCGTAGACGAGAGCGCCGAGCGCGATGCTGAAGGTGGCGAGGCCACTCCAGTCGGTGGGGTGGGCCTTCGGGTTGAGCGACTCGCGCACACGCAGGGCACCGATCAGCAGGGCGATCACGCCGACCGGAACGTTGATGTAGAAGATCCAGCGCCAGGACAGCGCGTTGATCAGCGAGCCGCCGATCAGCGGGCCGGTGGCGACGGCGAGGCCCACCGCGGCACCGAAGGCGGTGAAGGCGGTCGCACGCTCCCTGCCGTGGAACTCGTGGCTGAGCATGGCCGGGCCGACCGCGAACATGATGGCCGCACCGACGCCCTGGATGGCCCGGAACCAGCTCAGCTCTCCGGCGCCGTCAGCGAGGCCGCAGGCCAGGGAAGCGGCGGTGAACACCGCGAAGCCGACCTGGAAGAGCTTCTTGCGGCCGATGCGGTCGGCGAGGGAGCCGGCCGCGACCAGGAAGATCGCGAGCGTGAGGGCGTAGGCGTCGAAGACCCACTGGAGGTCGGCGAAGCTGCTGCCCAGGGACTCGTGGATCTGGGGAAGAGCGATGGCGACCACGCTCAGGTCGAGCATCAGCATGAACGAGCCCAACGCGACGATTCCGAGTGTCCACCACCTCGTGGGCGATGGTGCGCGTTCTGCAGGCATGCGACAACCTTCCAATCAAGCGGATCTATCGATGATGGAAATCTAGATGATTGGAGACTCCGTCGTCAATGATCCATGCGTTGGTTGGCGAACGTGAAGCGGTCATTACACAGCGTGACCGGATGAGGGCGTGAAGAAGGGCGTCGGACGAGGTGTCCGACGCCCGGAGTGGTGCGTCAGGGGGTGGGTGGCATCTCAGTCGGAGCAGACGGATGCGGGCCAGCGGCCGGCCAGCAGCCGACCGAGCATCCCGCGCAGCGCCTCGCGCTCACCCTCCTCCAGGGTGCCGAAGAAGGTGGACTCGACCTCCGTGGCGATCCGGTCGGCCGTCGCGAGGGCCTCTCGGCCGGAGTCGGTGAGGATCAGGTTGTAGCGGCGGCGGTCGGCGGGGTTGCGTCGGCGCTCGACGTGCTGGTTGCGCTCCATCTCGTCGATCACGGTGACCACGGTGGTCGGGTCGAGGTTCAGCAGGCGGCTCAGGTCCTGCTGGGACAGTTCCGGGCCTCCGGAGAGGGCGGCCAGTACGAAGAAGTAGCGGATGCGCATGCCGACCGCGCCGAGCGCCTTCTCGACGTCCTCCACCAGGACCAGGCCGGCCTTGTGGAGCAGGTAGCCCGGGCGCTCGGCGATGGGGAAGTCCTTCCGGGGGGACAGCTGCACCTCGGACGGCTCGGCGTTAGCGCTGCGCACCATGACCCGGTTCCCTTCGATCGTCCAGAATCTCCACCATCGAAGATAACAATGTTTTACGGGTGAGTGACCTGCCGGGTTGCGGCACCGGGCCATCTCTCGGCGCGGGGCCCCCGAGCCGCGCGGCCCGGGGCCCGCGAGCCACACGGACGGACGCGAGCGGCCGCCGGCCGAACGAGGCACCCGGCTTGGCCGGCCGCTGGATCCGGGCCGCAGCCCTCCGACTCCGTGCGCTGGAATTCATTGGTCCGTAACATTCCGCTACGACTCGCCGACAAAGTGGCGAGATTTCTGGCGGAACTGTGAGGTCCGTATCGCAGATGCGGAACTAGGTATTCACTGCGGAGATGCCAGGTCGTGCGTGAACCCGCAGCAGCGGAATCGTTCACTCGAACCTCGCGCCGCGGATAGGGGGGTGATCCGGGTCACGTGGCGCCAAGTGACGCACCTGCTACGCTTTCACTGTGCCTGGCCAGAACATCACTTAATGTGGTCGAGGCGCATCGCGAGGAATCGATATTCGAGCCTCTGCCGGATGGGGGAACCACAAAACCGGCGGCGGTTGCGGAAGACGATCAGACCAGCTTCAGCAAGGCACGCCAATGAGGAGCTCGCCGGGTGCGGCTGTGTCTCCTGATTCGCGTCAAAACGGGGGTAATCACATGACGGTTCATCTGCTGCTCGGCTGCTGTCGCAGACCATACTGACGATCGGGGAAGCACATCCTTCGTGCTGCTCGCGCGGGACGGGTCGATGCCGTCGGCCTAGGTCCTGCCCTGCCCGATCAGAGCTCTGACATGCCTTGATCTGCCTGGAGTGCTGCGGCACGCCTGGCCATGGCACGTCCTTTTTCTGATGCGCCGCGTCGCGTCGCTACGCGCGTAAACGAGGCGCGTCACCATACGCCCACTCCTGTTTCCATTTTGCCGTATCAAGGCGAGCGCGCCCGCGTGCACGTCTGCCTCGGCATGGATTCCGTCTGTCACGTCTGGAATGGAAAGCGTTCTATGACTCAGTTAGGCACAGAGAAACCACCTGCCACTTCCATTGATCTCGCCGAGGCCTTCGAGGACTGGCTCGGCGACCCGGAAGTGGAATCGAATTCGATCTCATTTACCGGCGCCCTTGAACTGGATGAGCGGGATGAACTGCCCGCCGCCGGAATCACCCGCGTGCGTGGTTTCGGATTCAACCGATATTTCGTTCCGGAGTGGCTCGGTGGGGATCTCCGAGCCGCCGAGGACATCCTCATGCTCACCCGCGTGATAGCCCGCAGGGACATGAATGTCGCGGTGAGCGAGAGCACCCAGGTGTGGATGATGCTCGCCTGGATCGGCGGCACCGCCGAACAGCAGGCCAAGCACGCCGCCAGCGTCCTGCACGGCGGAGTCGTCCCGTGCCTCGCCTACTCGGAACCGGAGCACGGCGCGGACCTGGCGGCCAACCGTCTCGTGGCCGTCCCGGACGGCGGACACTACGTCCTGTCCGGCGAGAAGTGGCCGATCAACCGGGGGAGGACCTCCACCCACGTCGTCGTCCTCGGCACCACCGGTGACGACACCACACCCGCCAAGCGGCTGCAGTCGATGTTCCTCGTGGACCGGTCACAGGTGCTCTCCGGCACGGTGACCGGCGTCCCCCGCGTCCCCACCCACGGTCTGCGCGGCTGCGACATCAGCGGGGTCGCCTTCGACAACGCCCGGGTGGACGCCTCCGCCCGGCTCGGTGCAGAGGGCGAAGGGCTCGAACTCGCCCTGCGGGGGCTGCTGATCACCCGAACGTTCTGCACCGGCCTGTCCCTCGGCACCGGTGACACCATGCTCCGCACGGTGGCCGGCTTCCTCTCCGACAGGATCCTCTACGACGGCCCGGCCAGCGAGATCCCCTACGTCTCGGAGTCCCTCGCCAACGCCTACCTCAGCCTGCTGGTGGCGGAGTGCGAGAGCCTGGTCGCGATGCGCGGACTGCACCTGTACACCGAGCAGTTCAGCATCTGGGGCAATCTCGCCAAGGTACAGGTGGCCCGGATGGTGGACTTCAACACCAAGGCGCTCGCCCGCACCCTCGGCGCCCGGTACTTCATGCGCGCCCCCGAACACGTGGGTACGTTCCAGAAGATGCTCCGGGACGGCGCCGTCGTCTCGGTCTTCGACGGCAGCGAGCCGGTCTGTCTGGACAGCGTCGCCCTGCAACTGCCCGCGCTGGTCAAGGCGCACGGCCACGGCCGGGACGAGGACTGGCGCGCGCTGTACGACCTGCGGGCCGAACTGCCGGCCTTCGAGCCGCACCGGGTGAGCGTGTTCGGCCGCGGCCGCGACGCCACCTTCGCCAGCCTGCCCGCCCTGATCGACCGCCTCGCCGGACTGGCGCCGTCGGCCGGCTGCGACGAGGACCGTCTCGCGGCCCTGCGGGCCCAGGCCGAGCAGCTCCGGCAGGAGCTCGACACCCTGCTCGCCCGGGTCACTGAGATCCGTCGCTCACCGGCCGCACAGACTCCGGCCACCCGGCCCACCGAGTCCGGCAAGACCACCGCGCCCGCCCTGATCCGGGTCGCCGAGGAACTCAGCGACCTGCACGCCAAAATCGCCGCGCTGGGGATCTGGCTGTTCAACCGGGACCAACTCGACGCGTTCTTCGCCGACGGCGCCTGGCTGGAGGCCGCACTGAACCGCCGAAAGGTCCGCGAGTACGAGACCGGCGACCTGGACCCGGCGACCGCCCGGGCGCTCGTCGACCGGATGAACGTCCAGCGTGCCGACCACGAGTTCTTCTCCCTGCGCACGGTGCGCCTGGCAGCCCCGGGCGCCCGCGAAGCCACCACCGCCTGAAACCACCGACTTTCAAACTCATTCGAAGGGTCACGACCTGCAATGAGCACCACGCACACCAACCTGACGCTCGACGACGTCCGGAACATCCTCATCAAGGCGGTGGCCGCCGAAGCCGGTGTCACTCCCGTCGAACTGGAGACCGACCAGCCCTTCACCCACTACGGCCTCGACTCGATGGCGGCGCTCTCCGTCGGCATGGAGATCGAGGACGCCCTGGGCCTCACCGACCCGCCGGTGGACCTGCTCTGGGACCACCCCACCGTGGACAGCCTGGCCGAGGCCCTGTGGCAGCTGCTGAACGGTGAGCCGCTCGCCGAGGCGACGGACGGACGGCGATGACCGAGCACACCACCACACCCACCCACCCGGTCAACGCGCAGCAGGCCGGCCTCTGGTTCATCCACGAGACCGATCCGCAGTGCTCGGCCTACCACATCGTGTTCGGCGCCGAGGTCACCGCCGACCCGGAGCTGGGGCTGAAGGTCCGGGACATCCTCGACGACCTGACGCGTGAGCACGAGGCCCTGCGGGTCGGTCTGCGGGGCGGCCCGGACGGGCCCCTGCAGTTCACCCCGGAGACAGTGCCCCTCAACATCCGGTACACCGATGCCCGGGGCCTGGCCCCGGACGCCCTGCGCGACCGCGTCCGCACGGACAGCCGGGAGCCCTTCGACCTGTCGCGGCCGCCGCTGTGGCGTGTTCACCTGTACCGCACCGCCGAACGCACCTGGGTGTTCACGGCCGTCGTGCACCACATCGTGGCCGACTTCTGGTCGCTCGCCCTGCTGCTGTCCGAGGTGCGCAGCCGCCTCGAAGGCACGCCGAACCGGTTCACGCTCAACGGTGGCGCCTTCGCCTCCTACGCCGAGCAGCAGCAGGCATTCCTCACCACCGACAAGGCCCGCGCGCTGCTCGACGCCGAGACCAAGCGGCTGGCGGACGTACCGCCGAGCCTGGATCTGTACGGTGACCGGTCGCGGCCGCCCGCGCCCTCCTACGACGGCGGCTCCGCGCCCTTCGCCCTCTCGGCCGAGGCCACGGAAGCGGTACGGCGCCTGGCCCGGGAGACGTCGTCGACGCCGTACACCGTGCTGCTGTCCGCGTACTTCGTGCTGCTGAGCCGGCTGAGCGGGCAGGACGACATCCTGGTCGGCACGCCGACCTCCGGCCGGTTGCAGCGCCAGTTCCGCGACGCGCTCGGCAACTTCGTCAACACGGTCGTCGTACGCGGTGAGGTCGACGAGGAGTCGACGTACCGCCGGCTGCTGGCATCGACCCGCGAGCGGGTGCTGCAGGCCACCCGGGCGCAGGAACTGCCCTTCCCCTGGCTGGTGCGGGAACTCGCGCCGCCGCGGGATCCGAGCCGGACGCCGCTGTACCAGGCGGGCTTCGCCTGGGACCGGCTGCCCTTCCTGCACGACATGGACGCGTTCTTCCTGCTGGAACCGGAGCCCGGCGCCGAACTCGACATCGCCGGCGCCACCCTGCGCCCGTATCCGCTAGCGCAGCAGGAGGGCCAGACCGATCTGTGGATCGAGATGGGCGCGGAGCGGGCGGGCGCCTACGCCGGTGTCCTGCGCTACAACACCGACATCTTCGAGGCGGGCACCGCCCGTGAGCTGGCCGACGCCTTCGTCACCACCGTGCAGACCCTGGTCGCCCACCCGGACGACGCGCTGCGCACCCTGGTCCGCGGTGACGACCGGCAGCGCGCGCGGCTCACCGAGTGGGGCTGCGGTCCCGAACGCGCGGTGCCCGAGTCCACGTTGGCACAGCTGTTTCGCCGGCAGGCCGAACGAACACCCGAGGTGACCGCGCTGGTCGCCGACGGCGCGGAGTGGAGCTACGCCCGGCTGCTGACGGCCGTGGAGGAGACCGCGGCGGCGCTGCGGGCCGCCGGGATCACCGTGGGGGACCGCGTCGCGGTGATGGTGGAGCGCGGCGCACCGCTGGTGGCGGCCCTGCTGGGAGTGATGGAATCCGGCGCGGCGTACGTGCCGCTGGACCCCAAGCTGCCCGCCGAGCGGCTGGCGTACATGGCCGAGGACTCCCGCGCCCGGCTCCTGCTCAGCCAGCGGAGCCTGAGCGAGAGCCACATGCCGGGCCTGCCGGTGCTGAACCTGGAGGACCTCGGGAGCGGCGGCGCGTCCTCAGCGGGGCCCGCATCGGGCCCCGCGGACCTCGCCTACATCCTCTACACCTCCGGCTCCACCGGCCGCCCCAAGGGGGTGGCGATCCCTCACCACGCGCTGCTGAACCTGCTGCACGCCATGCACGAGGACACCGGGTTCTCGGCGGCCGACCGTATGCTCGCCGTCACCACGATCTCCTTCGACATCGCCGGTCTGGAGCTGTTCCTGCCCCTCGTGGCCGGCGGACAGGTCATCGTGTGCGACAGCGAGACGGCCTCCGACGGCGCATCGCTCGCGGCCCGCATCGAGGCGTCCGAGGCCACCTGGATGCAGGCGACCCCCACCTCCTGGCGCATGCTGCGCGACGCAGGCTGGACCGGGGCCGAACGGCTGAACGTCCTGTGCGGCGGTGAGGAACTCCCCCTGGAACTGGCCGAGTTCCTGCACGGCCGGGTGGCCAGTCTGCGCAACGTGTACGGGCCGACCGAGACGACGATCTGGTCCACCTCGGGCCTGGTCGAACCGGCGGCCGGCATCGACATCGGCACACCGCTCGCCAACACGCAGCTGTACGTCCTCGACCCGCAGGGGCGTGCCGTCGAGCCGAGCTTCCCCGGTGAACTGTGGATCGGCGGTGACGGTCTCGCCGACCGCTACTGGGACCGGCCGGAGCTGACGGCGGAGCGGTTCGTGACCGGACTGCCGGCCGCTCCCGAGCGTCGGCTGTACCGCACCGGCGACCGGGCCCGCTGGACCAGCGACGGGCGGCTGCTGCACCACGGCCGGCTCGACAACCAGGTCAAGCTGCGTGGCTACCGCATCGAACTCGGCGAGGTCGAGTCCGTCCTCGAAGCGATCGACGGAGTGTCCACGGCCGTCGTGGTGGTGCGCGAGGACCGGCTCGTCGCCTACCTGGTGGCCGAACCCGGCACGGACCTGCGGACGGCGGACATCAGGTCGGCGGCCGCGGTGGCGCTGCCGCCGTACATGGTGCCCGGGATCGTGGTCGTCCTCGACGAACTGCCGCTGACGGCGAACAAGAAGATCGACCGCAACCGGCTGCCGGAACCCGTGGTCACCTCGGACGCCGGTTTCGAGAAGCCGCGCGACGCGACCGAGATCACGCTGGTGCGGATGTGGACGGAGATCCTGGGCATCCCCCAGGTCGGCATCCACGACGACTTCTTCGACGTGGGCGGTCACTCCCTGCTCGCGGTCCGGCTCAGCGCGGCCATCCGCGCCGAGTGGGACGTGGACATCCCGATCTCCGTGATGCTGCGCCAGGGCACTGTCGCCGAGCTGGCCACCATCGTGCGGCGCGGCGGACAGGAGTCCTCGCGCACCCCGGTCGTCACGCTGCGCGAGGGAGAGCCGGACGCCCGGCCGGTGTTCCTGTTCCACCCCTTCGGCGGCACCGTCTTCTGCTACGTCGAGCTGACCCGCCACCTGCCGGAGGGCCGCCCCGTCCTGGCGATCGAGGCACCCGGTATCGAGAACGAGGGCGAGGCCGAGATCAGCGTCGAGGCGATGGCCACGCGCTACCTCGAGCATGTTCGCGAGATCCAGCCCACCGGGCCTTACGCGATCGGCGGTTGGTGCTTCGGCGGTGTCATCGCCTACGAGGTCGCCGGACAACTGCGCACGGCGGGCGAGGAGATCGAGCTTCTCTTCGGCATCGACAGCCGGGCGCCGATCGAGGAGAACATCCCCGAGTCGGCGGACGACGCGACACTGCTGTCCTGGTTCGCCCGGGACCTCGCCGTCCCCGCCGGGAAGACGCTCGACATCCCGGCGGAGGACCTGCGGGCGCTCGGTGGCGACGCCGCGTTCGACCACATCCTGGAGCGGGCCGCCGCCATCGGCGTCCTGGCCCAGGACGCCGACCGCGCGCAGATCCTGCGCTACTTCGAGGCCTACCTCGCCAACGGCATCGCCCTGCAGACCTACCTGCCCGAGCCCAACGCGCTGGACCTGGTGCTGCTGCGCGCGGCCGACGAACCTGCCGACTACGGCCGGAAGCTCGGCTGGGAGGCCCTGATCGAGGGCTCCCTGCACGTCATCGACGTGTCCGGCGACCACAACTCGGTGATGTACCCGCCGCACGCGGAGGTCGCCGCACGGGCGATCACCCCGCACCTGGCACCGGCGGCCGGCCCGGACACAACTCCCGTACCACCCACCGCGACCGATCTGGAAGGAGACCGTCGTGACGGTCACAGCTGAGTACGCGTTCCACCTGCCCGTCACCCCGAAAGAGGCGTTCGAGCAGATCTCCGACCCGGCGCAGGACCCGGTCTGGCAGGCGGCCTGCGTGGACGTGAAGCTGCTCAACGGTGAGCCGCGGGCCGGCGGCCGTTACGAGATCACCTTCCAGCTGATCGGCAAGCGCATGGAGTTCACCGTCGAGATCGACGAGTTCGTGCCGGGCCGACGCTCGAAGTTCCACACCCTCGACGGGCCGTTCGGCTACGTCGGCACCTACGACTACGCCGAGAACACCGACGGCACCACCACCGTGCACTGGACGTTCGAGGTGGAGCCCGGGGACTACTTCGGGATCATGCCGAAATCCCTGCTCAGGAAGGTCCTCGTCAACTCGGTCAAGAAGGACTCCGCAAAGCTCGCCACGACGCTCGGCCAGGAGGCACGAAAGTGACGAACACTCATCAGCACGAGAACACACCCAAGGTCGTCGTCACCGGTCTGGGGGAGACCACACCGCTCGGCGGTGACGTCGCCGACACCTGGGACG
Source organism: Streptomyces sp. C1-1 (assembly GCF_050214755.1). Lineage (NCBI taxonomy): Bacteria > Bacillati > Actinomycetota > Actinomycetes > Kitasatosporales > Streptomycetaceae > Streptomyces > Streptomyces sp. C1-1. The sequence goes on from NZ_CP189826.1 coordinate 9,677,467, forward strand.
CGATGCTGCGCGGCGACAGCGGCATAGCGCTGCTGGAAGAAGAGCCCTGGGCGAAGGACATGCCGCCCGTTCTGGGCGGCCGGATCAAGGTGGAGCCCGGGCTGCGTCTCGAGCACCAGCAGCGCCGGCGGCTGAGCCGTTCCGCGCAGCTCGCCGTCACGGCCGCCGCCGAGGCATGGGCGGATGCCGGACTCGACGGGGCGACCGTCGTCCCGCATCGCGTGGCCGTGGTCGTCTCGGCAGCCCTCGGCGACATGACCGCGATCATCGATGGCTGGGAGGCCCTGAAGACCCGCGGCTGGCGGCGGGTGCCGCCGATGACGGTGCCGATGGCGATGGGCAACGGCTCCGCCGCGGCCGTTGCCCTGCTGGTCGACGCCCGTTTCGGAGTGCACGCCACGGTCAACGCCTGCTCGTCGGGTACCCAGGCACTGGTGACGGCGGCCGAGCTGATCCGCAGCGGGGAGGCGGACATCGTCGTCGCGGGCGGCGCCGAGGCACCCCTGCACCCCATGGTGCTGTCCTCGTTCGCGGCCATGCGGGCGCTGTCCCAGCACATCGACGACCCCGCCTCGGCGTGCCGGCCCTACGACGCGCAGCGCGACGGCATGGTGCTCGGCGAGGGCGCCGGCATCCTCGTACTGGAGTCCGAGCGGCACGCCCGCGAGCGCGGCGCCCGGATCTACGCCGAGCTCGCCGGGGTGGGAATCTCCTCGGACGCCTACCACATGGTCCAGCCGGAACCGAACGGGACCGGTTCGGTCGCGGCGATCCGCGCCTCGCTGAAGGACGCGGGTGTCACTCCCGCGGACGTCACGCACTTCAACGCCAACGGCACGGCGACCTTACCCGGTGACGCGGCCGAGGCCCGCGCGGTGCGGACGGTGTTCGGCGACGCCGGGCAGGGCCCCGCCCTGACCGCGAACAAGTCGATGACCGGGCACAGCCTCGGGGCCGCGGGCGCCATCGAGTCGATCACCACGATTCTCGCCCTGCACCACGGTCTGGTGCCGCCCACCCGCAACTTCACCCGCCTCGACGACGATCTCTCCGTCGACGTGGTGCACGGAGCCCCGCTGAAACTGGGGGACGACCAGGTCGTCGCGGTGAAGAACTCGGCCGGGTTCGGCGGCCACAACGTGGCGCTGACGTTCCGCGGCGTGTCCACCCCCGAGTCTCTCTCCGAGACGGGCACCTGACATGTCGCTCGCCGTCGAGACGGCCGTCGCGCCCGCCGTCACGTACCGCACGGGCCACGGGCACGCGTCCCTCGTGGTCCGGGGCAAGGACCGTCCGGGCATCGTCGCGGCCGTCGGATCGGTGCTGGGCGAGCGCGGGGCGAACATCGTCTCCCTCGACCAGTACTCGGACGATCCGTTGGGCGGGGCGTTCTTCCAGCGCACGGTTTTCGGTCTCGACAACCTGCGGGCCGTTCTGCCCGCGGTGGAGGAGGACCTGCGCAGCCGGCTCGCCGGGGGCTTCGAGCTGGAGTTCACGCTGCGGGACCTGGCGGTGCCCAAACGGGTGGCGATCTTCGCCTCGAAGTCCGACCACTGTCTGCTGGACCTGCTGTGGCGGCACCGGCGCGGACAACTGCCGGTGACCGTCGCCATGGTGATCTCCAACCATCCGGACACCGCCGAGGAGGTCCGCAACTTCGGAATACCGTTCTTCCACGTCCCTTCCGCGGGCCCGGACAAGTCCGCCGCGGAGGCCGAGCATGTGCGGCTGCTCGAGGGCAACGTCGACTTCGTGGTGCTGGCCCGCTACATGCAGATCCTGTCGGCGGAGTTCATCGAGCGGGTCGGGGTGCCGATCATCAACATCCACCACTCCTTCCTGCCCGCGTTCATCGGCGCCGGCCCGTACACCAGGGCCAAGGAGCGCGGCGTCAAACTGATCGGCGCCACCGCCCACTACGTGACGGAGCGGCTGGACGAGGGCCCGATCATCGAGCAGGACGTGGTCCGGGTCAGCCACGCGGACACCGCCGCCGACCTTCAGCGGCGTGGCGCGGACGTGGAACGGTCCGTGCTCACCCGCGCGGTGCAGTGGCACAGCGAGGACCGCGTGATCCGGCACGGCAACCACACGATCGTCTTCGCGTGAACGACACGGCGATGGACGCGGCCGGGCAGGGGCGGGCAGGACAGGATCGGACAGGCGGTGCGGACCGGCCTGCCGCCCCGCCGACCGGCCGCCGCACACAGGCAGACACGGAAAGGAACAGCGGATGAACCGGCACGAGGGGGTGCTCGTGACGGGGCTGGGCGCCCTCACACCACTGGGCGGGAGCGCGGCCGAGTCGTGGCAGGGCCTGCTCGAGCAACGCTCAGGCATACGACACCTGCCCGAGGACTGGCCGGAGGACCCGCCCGTGCGGATCGCCGGAACGGTGACCACGGACCCGGTGGAGGTGCTCGGCCGGGTGCACGCCCGCAAACTCGACCGGGGGGAACAACTGGCGGTCGCGGCCGCCCGCGAGGCGTTCCAGGACGCGGGAAAGCCCTCGGTGGAACCCGAACGACTTGCTGTGGTCGTCGGCACCGGCATCGGGGGCGTGCTCAGCGCCCTCGGGCAGGACGACCTGTACGAGCGGTCGGGGACGCGCAAGCTGTCCTCGTACGCGGTGCCGATGCTGATGCCGAACGGGCCGGCCGCCTGGGTCAGCATGGACATGGGGGCGCGGGCCGGGGCGCGCGCACCGGTCAGCGCCTGCGCCGCGGGGGCGGAGTCGCTCGCCCTGGGGATGGACCTGATCAGGCTGGGCCGGGCCGACGTGGTGATCGCCGGGGGCACCGAGGCATGCCTGCACCCGTTCCTGGTGGCGGCGTTCACGCAGATGAAGGCGCTGTCGCAGCAGGGCGGAGATCCGGCGGCGGTCTCGCGGCCGTTCGACGCGGCCCGTTCGGGCTTCGTCATGGCCGAGGGCGCCGCGGTCATGGTCCTGGAGCGGGCCGACTTCGCCCGGGCTCGGGGGGCCCGCGTCTACGGCACGCTGGCGGGCGCCGCCGTCAACTCCAGCGCCCGGCACATCTCGGCGTCCGACAGCGAGGGCCAGGTACTGGCGATACGGGCGGCACTGCGGGACGCGGGCCTGGCACCGGACGACATCGGGCACGTGCACGCGCACGCCACCTCCACCCCCGGCGGTGACCTCGCCGAGGCCGAGGCGGTGGCGAAGGCGATCGGCCCGCACCCGGCGGTGACCGCGACGAAATCGATGACCGGTCACATGCTCGGTGCCTCGGGGGCCTTCGGAGCGATGTCCGCACTCCTGGCACTGCACCACGGGGTGGTCCCGGCCACCCTCAACCTGGACGAGCCCGATCCGCGCGTCGGGTTGGACGTGGTCGCCGGGCACAACCGCACGATCGGCCTGGACGCGGCCGTCGCCAACTCCTTCGGATTCGGAGGGCACAACGTCAGCCTGGTGCTGACGCGCACGGCATGAGACAGCGGTGACGTCGGCCCGGTGCTGACGCGCACGGCATGAGACAGCGGTGACAACGGGGGAGAGCAGCATCATGACGACGATCGGTGTTCTGGGCACGGGCGGCATCGCCGGCGCGCTCGCGACGATGTTCGGCCGGGCCGGCCACGAGGTGCGGACCGGGCAGGGCAGGGAGGTCGTGGCGGAGTCGGCCGTGGTGATCCCCGCCGTGCTCGGTGTGCAGGGCGCGGTGCAGCGGCTCAGGCCCTGCCGGCCCGGGCTGCGCGGGAAGATCCTGGTGGACATCACCAACCCGTTCACGGGCGGCCACCTCGACTTCGTCGGGCCCTGGGCGGCGGGTGGGGCACAGGACCTCGCGATGGCGTTCCCCGAGGCCCGCTTGGTGGGAGCGTTCAAGAACGTGTGGTGGGAGACGTTCGACGGGGGACCCGAGTCGATGGCCCCGGTCATCCGTGTGATCTCGGACGACGAGGGGGCCAAGGAGATCTTCTTACGACTGTGCGCGTCCACCCCGTTCACCTTCGCCGACGCGGGCGGCCTCGCCCAGGCCCACCGGGTGGAACGGATGGCGCTGTCGGGGGAGGGAGCCGCGGGCGCCCTCGCCAGGGACGCCGTACGGGTGTGACGGCCTGGGCGTAGTCGCGGACGGGAGCCCCGGGCGGGACGGCGACCTGTCCGCGGCTCTTCAGAGGCCGCACGGACAGGTGATGTGGTGATCAATCGGCAGCACGACAGGCACGGCGGCTGAGCATCACCACGACTCCTGTTCATGGACGGCATCTGGATGAGACGGGAGCGCCCCGCGGCGGATTCGGCCGAAGGCGCGCGATTGATCCCGAGGGCGAGGCCCCGGCCGCCCCGCACCACCACCTGCCCGGGCACCCCGACGTACAACACGAGTGCGGTGCTCTTGGGGTTGGAAGGCCCCATCGGGGGCCGGAGCGGTGAGTATCTCCGCCGGCTGGGCGGTCAGGTTCTCGGGATACCCATACAAAAGCGGCTGACGCACGCCGACGTCGGAGGCCACGAGCACCGCGCGGGAACGCTCACGGTCGGACAGGAGGGGTGACGCGGCTGCAGCGGGGGCGCGTTCATCAGGGTCCTCGCACGGTGCCTCGACATCGGACGGGCAGAGCGTCTGCGATGAGCTCGTTTCACCCCATGTCCCCAACAGGGGCAAGGCGCGAACGTCATCCAGAAATGATCCCGGAAGCGATCAGTTCGAGTCAGAGTTTGGGTAGCTTGGAGCGGCACGAATGTCCGTGCGCGTGACGCGGGTTTGCGCTTCGACCCTGGAGGGTGGCTCTGTGGTGAAGTGGGGCAGGCGCAAGGCGAAGGAGTCCTCACTTTCCGGGCGCCTTCCGCAACCACCGGCCGACAGCGCAGCGGCGGCCGAGCAGGCGGGTCTGCAGGGGAATGCCGCCGAGGCCGCGAGCCGCTACGAGGCCGCAGTCTCCGAAGCCGTACGCGAGTTCGGGCCGGAGGCCGTCGAGACGCTGGCGCTGCGCCATCAACTGGCCCACTGGACGGGCGAGTCGGGTCGACCCGAGAACGCGGTGGAACTGTTCGCCCGACTGCTCGCGGACCGGGAGAGGCTCCAGGGACCTCACCACCAGGACTCCGAACTGGCTCGGCACCAGCTGGCGCACTGGTATGGCAGGGCCGGCCGTTTTCAGGAGGCGGTGCAGCGTTACGAGATCATGAGACGGGTGGCCGTACAACAGGGCCGCCCCGCCACGGCGTTGTCGCTCATGTGCGAGGTCGGCTACTGGCAGCGGCAGGCCGGTGACACCGCGGCCGCGCTGCGCACGTTCGCCGAGATGCTGCGCAGCGCGCAGCAGGAGCTCGGGCCGACGCACGAGCTGACCGGAATCGCCCGCCAGCGCTATGCGGAGCTGGCCGGCGATCTTCCCTTCGGCAATGAGGGCGGTCACGACGGTCTGCAGAACCTCATCGCGGCGGCGGCCGAAGTGGAGGCGTCCGGTGACTTCCGTCGGGCCGGGCGCTTGTACGGGCAGATAGCGGCCCAGTCCGAGGAGCTTTACGGACGAGCGAGTTCCCAGACTCTCTCCGCGCGCGTCGCGCAGGCCAAGGCCGCCGTGAACGCGGGGGAGCACGCGGAGGCTGCCGACTGCTTCGACGCGGTCCTGGCCTGCATGGAACTACAGGGGCGGGGGCCGGGAACCCGCGAGTACGAGATCCTCCGCGGCCAGCGGGAAGAACTGGCCCGCAGCGCCGGACGCGTCACCTTCCGCATCGGGCAGCGGACCGGAACACTTTTGGCGCAGAACGTGCAGGCCGCGCCCGGGACCGCCTGCGGCGTGCTGGCCCGTCGGCCGGAAGCCTCGCATGCCACCGGTCTCGCTGCCGTCATCGACGGCACGGGCGACCATGCGCCGGCCGAGGTGACTGTGGAGCAGTGGGCGGCCGTGATACGTCACTTGGCCGCGCAACGGTACGAGGCGATGGCCCTCTACTTCGCCCGCGCGGACCGCCAACCCACGGCACGGGAAGCGGAGATGTGCGAGCAGTTGGGGCTGCTCGGAGTGTACGTGTCGTGCATGAGCTCCGAGAACGTGGAGGTCGACGCCTACGCCTTCACGGGAACCGAACCCGTGTACGCGCCAGTCGTCGTCGTTCCGGAGGAGCCGGACGCCGTGCAGCAGGCAGCCGCCCAACCGGTGCGCGGCGGGGTGGCGTTCCACCCGGGAGCCGAAGCGCTCGGGCAGTGGCGGGACGTGGGCCGCGCGCGGCCCACCAAGGACGCGGACGGACCGTCGGCGTTCGGCACGTACGAGGTGCTGGAGCGCGTCGGGCGGGGCGGGTTCGGCGACGTCTATCTCTGCCAGGACCCCGACGGTCTGATGGTCGCGGTGAAGACCCTGCACGCGCAGTACGCGCATGTCCCCTCGATCAAGCAGGGCTTCGCCCACGAGGTCCGGGCGGCCCAGCGGGTCAGCGGACGCTTCACCGTGCCGGTGATCGCCGCCGACCCCGGTGGTGACACGCCGTGGATGGCGGTGCCGTATGTGGCCGCCCCCTCGCTGCAGGAACTCCTCGAGAACTGCGGCGAACTGGACGAGCCGACCGTACGCGGCCTTGGGGCCGGGATAGCTGTTGCCCTGACCGCCATCCATGCGCAGGGCATCGTTCACCTCGATCTGAAGCCCGGCAACGTCCTGCTCACGGCGGACGGGCCGCGCGTCATCGACTTCGGCATCGCCCAGATCGAGCGGCTCACCGAGCCGCGCCGCGGGTTCGCCGGAACCTACGCCTACGCCTCTCCTGAGCAGTTGCGCGAGCAGCCGGTCTTCACACCGGCCAGCGACGTGTTCTCCCTCGGCACCGTTGTGGCCCGGCTGGCCCTCGGGCACAGCCCCTGGGGCGAGGACACGGCGACCGTGGTCGCCAACATCCGGGCCGGCACACCGGAGCTGCGGGGGCTGCCGGCCGGGCTGCACGACGTGGTGCGGTCGTGTCTGCACCTGGATCCGGCTCGGCGGCCGACGCCCGGCGAGGTGGCCGAAGCCCTGGTCCCCGGGGCGGCAGCGGGCGAGGTCGGCCCTCTTCCGCTGTCCCAGGAGGCTCAGAACCTCGTCGCCGCGCACGCCACGATGCCCGCCACCCGCTTCTACAAGACGCTCGCCTACACCAGCGAGACGCCAGAGGACGACTCCGCGGCGACGCGCCCGCTGCCGACCGGTGAGCTCGCCGCCACTGTTGCCGAGGGCGCGCGGGAAGACGGTGACCGGCATGCCGTGCCGTCCGGCGAGGCGCACCCCGCCCGCGCCGCCGGAGACCTCGAAGCCCGGATTCATGCCTGGGAGCGAGAGGGGGACGGCAGATCGATGACGCAGACGCGTCGCGAGTGCGGCGCGTTCCTGGAGGAGGCGCGTACCCGTCTCGGTGCGGCTCACCCGCTGACGCTACGACTGCGGGTCTCGCACGCCATGCTCGGCTTCGACCAGCCCGGCGGGGTGGCGCACGCCGAGAAGGTGATACGGGAAGCCGCCGCGCACCTCGGTGAAGGGCATCCCACCGTCCGCGACGCCTACGCGCTGCTGGCCGTGGTGAAGTCGAACGGAGCCCAGTGAGAAATCGAGGAGTCGTGGCCGTCGCTGCCGGCCGGGACACGACGGACCTGGCCGCCGACGTGGGTGTCCTGGGCGCCGGCGGTCGTGCCGACTGGGACGCGCATGCGTCTGCCGGACTCGCGTGAGCCGTGGGGCGCGCGTGAGCCGAACCCCGTTGTCGGCTGTCACAGCTGGACGGAGGTGCCGGGCGCCAGGAGGTCCAGCGGGGTCCCGGTCAGGCCCTGCTCACCGAGGATTCGGGCGGTGGACTGCTGGCCGAGGTCGCTGAGCATGAGCTCGTGGATCTGGATGACGCGCTCGGGCTTGACGGCGCGGACGTAGTCGGCCGCTTCGCCGAGCTTCGTCCACGGGCCGCTGGTCGGCAGCAGGAGGGTACGTACGGGAGCGTCGGGTGCGAAGTAGGCGTCGCCGGGGTGGTAGAGGGCTCCGTCGTCGAGGAGGTAGCCGACGTTGTCGGGGCACGGGATGTCGGCGTGGATCAGCGCGTGGCGGTGGCCATGGACGCCGGCGGTGATGGAGCCGACGGTGAGGGTGTCGCCCGCGGCCACGGCGTGGACGCGGCCGCCGTTGCTGCCGAGGGTGGCCGCGACGGCGGCTGTGCAGTAGACCTGCAGTTCAGGCTGGGCCGCGAGAGCGGCGGCGACGAGCTTCTCGTCGAAGTGGTCGAAGTGTTCATGGGTGATCAGGACGGCTTGAGCCTGTGCGACGGCCTCCGCCGCGTCCGGAGTGAAGGTGCCGGGGTCGATGACCAGGCGGGTGTCGTCCTTCTCGACCGTGACGCAGGCGTGGGCGTGCTTGGTGAGCTTCACAGGGAGTCCTTCGGGGGAGTCCTTCGGGGGAGTCCTTCGCGGGTGAACCATTTCCTACAACTTAACTGTACACCCAGCCTGTGTACCTCGAACCGGTGACGTGGAGCCAGGCTGTACGGTTTTGTTGTGAAGCGCGGACAGAGTGATGCCATGGACGACAGCCAGCTGGCTGAAGAACTTCGCCTGGCCATCGGCCAACTCGTGCGCACTGTGCGTACCGCCGACACGATGCCCCCCGGCGAGGCCGCCGTCCTGGGCTACCTGGACCGCAGCGGCCCGATGACCACCGCCGACGTCGCCCAGCAGCGCGGGGTCAGCCATCAGTCGGTCGCCAAGGCGGTCAAGGAACTCCTCGCTCAGGGCCTCGTACAGGCGGAGGCGCACCCCAGTGACGGGCGCAAGCTCTTGCTCCACCTCACGTCCGCGGGACGCGGCCGCCTGGACGAGGAGCGCCAAAGGCGTGCCGGCTGGCTCGGTGCCGCGATCAACGACGCCCTCGATCCCGATGAACGGAAGACGCTTGCGGCGGCGGTGCCCCTGCTGTCACGCCTGACCGAACACCTGAAGGGCAGGTAGAAGCGGAACATTGGCAATCTGCTGGTCTCTCGCTCTCCGTTTGCTGGGCTGCCTCTCGACAGGGGGTTCCTAGTGTCGTGGACGTCCCCCGGAGGCCCGGTCCACGAGGTCTCCGAACTCGCAAGCGACACCCAGCGTTTGGAGACTTCCCGATGCGTGTTCTGCCCCGTCGTGCCCTGCTCGCCGCTCCCGCCGCCGTGCTGATGTTCTCGCTGGTCGCCTGTGGCGGGTCCGATTCGGGCTCCGACAACTCCAAGGCCGCGGACACCCAGCAGTCGGCCCGGAGTGCGGGCGGCGCCGAGGCCGACGGCGCGGGTGGCGACACCGACGACAGGAAGGAGCCGCCGCTGACCGGGGACACCAAGCAGAAGGCCGAGGCCGCCGCGCTCGCCAAGTACCCGGGAACGGTGGTGAAGTCCGAGGAGGACGCGGAGAAGCCGGGCATGTACGCCGTGGAGGTCAAGCAGTCGGACGGCACCTCGATCGAGGTCTACCTCGACAAGTCCTTCACGGTCACCGACACCAAGAAGGAGGGCACCGAGGAGACCGAGGACGCCGGCTGACGACGGCGGAGTGAACCGCTCGGAGGCACTGCCTCGGTGACGGCCGACTCCCTGTCGGATACCGCCGCCTGTGGTCACCGCCGTCGCCCCTGTCGTCCGGCCGGGCACCCCCTGCACCGTGCGGCCGGACGACACCCGCGCGCCCTTCATCCGCTCGCCTACCGGTCCCAGGCGGCTTTCCTTGAACCCTCCAACTCCCCTTGTACGGCTGTGCGAGCCTGGCACCATGCGCCTGCTGCTCATCGAAGACGACGAACGAATCGCCGCACCCCTCACCGAAGGACTCGGGCGCTACGGCTTCACCGTGGACCACGTCCGCACCGGCGCCGCCGGCCTCGCCGACACCACCGCGGCACCGGACCTGGTGCTACTGGATCTCGGACTGCCCGACATGGACGGTCTGGACGTCTGCCGCAGCCTGCGGGCCCGTTCCGCCGTCCCCATCATCATGATCACCGCACGGGGTGAGGAAGCCGACCGGATCGTCGGCCTCGAACTCGGCGCGGACGACTACCTCGCCAAGCCCTTCGGCGTACGGGAACTGATCGCCCGTATCCGCGCTGTCACCCGCCGCGCCGCGGCACCGGCGTACGCGCCGCACGGGCCCGCACAGACGCCCGACACGCGGCAGACGGCCTCCGACGCACAGGCGTTGGGACCGCTGTCCATCAGCCGCCGCACCCGCGAGGTCCACCTCGCCGGTCAGCAAGTGGCTCTGACACCGAGGGAGTTCGACCTACTGTCCTACCTCGCCGAGGACCCCGGCACGGTGTACTCGCGCCAGCAGATCATGGACACGGTGTGGGACCCGCACTTCTTCGGCCCCACCAAAACCCTGGACGCCCACGTGGCCGCACTGCGCCGCAAGCTCGGCGACCCCGGCTGGATCACCACCGCCCGCGGGGTCGGCTTCCGCCTCACCCTCCCGGACAACGACCCCTCGCAGGCGGCCGGATGACCCGCCGTCTGATGCTCAGCTACCTCGTCCTGACCCTGCTCGTCCTGGCCGTCCTGGAGATCCCGCTCGGCATCATCTACGCCCGCGGCGAGACCTCCCGCGCCTCCCAGCGGGTCGAACGCGACGCCGCCATGCTCGCCGAGATCACCGAAGAGAACATCGAAAAGGGCCAGCTCGACGTGCTGCCCGACGTGGCCGGCGAATACGCCGAGCGCACCGGCGGCCACGTCGTCGTCACCGACAAGCGCGGCATCGTCCTCGCCGACTCCGACCCCCTCGGCACCACCGGCATCAACCTCACCGGTCAGCCGGACATCGCCCGCGCCCTGAACAACCAGCCGACCGTCACCACCACCGTCGACGGCAACGGCACGGACGTCCTGTCGGCCACCGTGCCCGGCGCCTCGGGCACCACCATCCGCGGCACACTGCGCCTGACCTACCCCCTCGACCAGGTCACCACCCGCGTCCACCGCGTCTGGAGCGCCCTCGCACTGGCCGGAGCGTGCATCCTCACCGCTGTCGGCCTGGTCGCCTTCAGCGTCGCCCGGTGGATCACCCGCCCCCTGCGCACCCTGGAAGCCGCCACCGCCCAGCTCGCCGACGGTCATCTGGACAACCCGCCCGACGCCACCACCGGACCGCCCGAACTGCGCAGCCTGGCCGCCTCGTTCACCCACACCGCCACCCGCCTGCAGCACCTCCTCAAGGCACAGCAGGCGTTCGCCTCCGAAGCCTCCCACCAGCTGAAGACCCCACTGACCGCGCTGCGGCTGAGGCTGGAGAACTTCGAGCCCTACCTCGACCAGCGGGCCCACGCCGGCCTCGACGAGGCCGTCGGCGAGGTCGAACGCCTCGGCCGCATGGTCCAGGGCCTGCTCGCCCTCGCCCGGCTGGAGAACGCCGCGACCACTCCCGAACCCGTCGACCTGGACGCCGTCCTCACCGACCGGGCCGCCATGTGGGAGTCCCTCGCCGCCGAACAGTTCGTGACCATCGACCTCACCGGTGCGCCCGTCGGGCATGTGTGGGCCATCCCCGGTGCGCTGGAGCAGATCATCGACAACCTGCTCGCCAACGCCCTGCGCGTCTCCCCACCGAGCACGACCATCACCGTCCACCGCACCCCCGGCACCCGACTCGACATCATCGACCAGGGTCCCGGCCTGAACGAAGCCGACCGCCGGCGCGCCTTCGACCGGTTCTGGCGCTCCTCCGACGCCCACCACGACGGAACCGGACTGGGCCTGCCCATCGTCCGCCACCTCGTCGACGCCTCCGGCGGCACCATCACCCTGCACCCCGCCCCCGGCACCGGCCTCGACGCCCGCATCCAACTACGACCCGCCCCCGCACCACCGCGCCCCCGTACCCCGGGCACCGACTTCCACTCGCCCCGTCCCGGCCGCCGAACCCAGACAGCCCATCAGGGGTAGCCACACCGCCGCCAGGGGCGCGTCGGCAGCCGTACGAAAATGATCGCCTGCCGGCAAGCCCGGGCGGGGTACAGTCCCAACTCCCGAACGATCACCCGGTGCCAGGACGGTGCCAGGACGGTGCCAGGACGGCGGCGGGACGGCGGCGGGACGGCGGCAGAGGGGGCTGACGGACATGGTGGACTTCGACGCGGCGGAACGGGACATCTGGTCCGGCAGGGCCGCGGCCTTCCGGGACAGCTTCGCCAAGCTCTGCGCCCACACGGCACCCGCACTGCTCGACGCGGCCGGCGTGGGACCGGGCACCCGGCTGCTCGACGTCGGCACGGGGATCGGCACCGTCGCCGCAGCGGCGAGCGCCCGCGGTGCGCGGGTGACCGCCGTCGACGCGGAGCCCGGCATGATCGAACTGGCCAGGCTCCAGGCGCCGGAAGCCGAATTCCACGAGGCCGTCCTTCCCGATCTGCCGTTCCCCGCCGACACCTTCGACGCGGTGGTGGCGAACTTCGTCGTCAACCACGTCGGTCGGCCCACCGCTGCCGTGCGGGCCATGCGTGAGGTGTGCCGCCCCGGCGGTCACGTCGCCGCGACGATCTGGTGCGTCCCCGCCGGTGCGGGACATGAACTCCTCGGCCGCGCCGTCCAGGAGGCCGGTGCGCGGCCACCGGAGGACGCGCCGCGGCTCGACCCGGCCGAGGAATTTCCGCGCACCGCCGAGGGGTTCGCGACCCTGTTCACCGCTGCCGGACTCGCCGACGTCTCCTGCACGCCGGTGACCTGGGATCACATCGCCTCGCCCGCGGAGTGGTGGAGCGGTGCGGCGGCCGGTGTGGGCATGATCGGTCAGACCGTCAGCCGGCAGACACCGGAGACGATCGTCCGGATCAAGGCGGCGTACGACGAGCTGGCCACGCAGTACGCCGGTCCGGACGGACGGCTGGTGCTGCGCTACCACGCGCTGCTGGCCCGCGGCGGGGCCTGAGGGCCGAGGTCCGACTGCTGCTGCGCCTGCCGTCGCGCCTGCCCTTGAAAGGTCCGGCCGTACCTGCCCTCGGCGATCCCCTGGACGACCTGGTCGACGGCCGTCCGCCGGGCGGTTTCGTCGGTCAGGGACAGGGCCCGGTCGAGGTCATTGCGCAGGCGTCGTGGCGCGTCCCGTTCCGCGTCGGTCGGGGTGCGGCGACGCATCGGCTTCTTCCCCCACGCACGTCTCATGCTGCTCCTCCTTCGCCCGGGGCCGTGGGCACGAGCATGCGCGCGTGGTCCTAAGCGGGTGTCAGGGGAGTGTTCGGGGCCTGTAAGGGGCATCGGGGTGCGACGGCAGCCGGACGGTGAAGCAGGCGCCGCCCTCGGGTGCCTCCCCCGAGGCGGTGATGGTGCCGCCCAGCCGGGTGGTCAGGCGGTGGGCGATGGCCAGGCCCAGGCCGCTGCCGACGGGCCGTATCCCGCGGTAGCGCTCGGTGAGGGCTCCGCGTTCGAAGGCGACCGCGATGTCGTCGTCGGTGAGGCCGGGGCCGCCGTCGCGGACCTCGAGCAGCGCGCCGGGACCGTCCGCGCGTACGGCCAGGACGAGGGGCTTTCCGGCCGGGGTGACGCGCAGCGCGTTCTCGGCGAGACCGTCGACGAGCTGCCGTACCCGGAAGCCGTCGGTGGTCAGAGGCAGCGGACGCGCCGGGCGCTCGACGCGGAAGTCCACCCCGTGTCGCGAGGAGCGGGCCGACCAGGCCTGTGCGGCCTCCGCCACCAGCGCGTCGAGGTCCACCTCGTCGGTGTCGAGGCGGAAGTCGTCGGCTTCCAGGCGAGCCAGGGCCAGCAGGTCGCCGACGAAGCGTTCCAGGCGTTCGATCTCGCCACGCAGGATGCGGCCGGCCTCGGGCACCTCGTCGCCGGTGACGACTTCGTCGGCGAGGGCCTCGGCATAGCCGCGTGCCGTGGTCAGCGGGGTGCGGATCTCGTGGGACACGGACAGCAGGAACTCCCGCTGCCGGTCCTCGCTGTGGGTCAGTGCCGCGTCCAGCGTGTTGAGCGCGCCGGCCAGCTCCGCCACCTCCGCCGGACCCTCGGCGGGGACGGTCAGCCCGCGTTCGCCCTCGGACAGGCGGTGCGCGGTCCGCGCGGCGGAGACGAGCGGGCGGGCCAGGCGGCGGGCCAGCAGCGCCCCGGCGAGGGCCGCGCCGGTCAGGCCCAGGACGAGCGGCAGCACGAGGCTGCCGCGCATCCGGTCGGTGGCCTGGTCGACGGCGCTCATCGGCTGGGTGAGGACCAGGCCGCCGCCGGTGGGCGTCGGCGCTCCCTCCACCAGCACCTCGCGGCCGTCGAGCCGTGCGGTCGTGGACAGCGCGTCCCCCGACAGCAGTACCTTGCGGCCTACGTCGTCCACCGCGGCCGCCGCCGGTCCGTCCACCGTGCCGGAGGGGCGGACGAGGGCGAGCCGGATGTCGTCGGCGCCGGCGATGCGCTCCTGCCGGTCGAGTATCCAGGAGGCCAGCGGCGGGGTTCGGGCGAGGACCTCGGCCTGGCGGGAGAGCTGCTCGCGTTCCTGGTTCTCGGCGTTGGTGCGGATGACCCGCCAGGCGAACAGCCCGGTCAGCACGACGGCGACGGCGGCGACGGCGGTGGTGAGCAGCACGATGCTCCCTGTCAGGGAGCCGTGCCGGCCGGGTCGGCGCAGGGCGGTCATCGGCCGTCGGCGTCCGTGACGGCGTAGCCGACCCCGCGGACGGTGCGCAGGGGGCTGGCGTCGCCGAGCTTGCCGCGCAGTTGGGAGACGTAGACGTCCATCACACGCGTGTCCCGGTAGCCGGCGTAACCCCAGACCTGGGCGAGCAGCTGCTCGCGGGTGAAGACCTGGCCGGGGTGCTGCATGAGGAAGGCGAGCAGGTTGAACTCGGTGGTCGTCAGCTCCACCGGCCGGTCGTCGACGTGCAGGGTGCGGCGGCCGGTGTCCAGGGCGAGGCGTCCGACCCGGCGTACCGGGTGGTGCTGCGGCCCGGCGGCGCGTCGCAGCAGGCTTTTCACGCGGGCGACCAGTTCCTGTGGAGAGAAGGGCTTGGTGAGGTAGTCGTCGCCGCCGAGCTCCAGGCCGAGGATGCGGTCGGTCACGTCGTCCCGGGCCGTCACGAACAGCACGGGCGTCCAGTCGCCCTCCTCGCGCAACTGCCGGCAGACCTCCATGCCGTCCATGCCGGGCAGCGCGATGTCCAGGACGACGGCGACCGGTCGCATACGGCGTACGGCGGCCAGCGCGGCGTCGCCGGTGCTCTCGACGTGCACGCCGAAGCCCTCCCGGCTCAGGTAGCGCCGCTGCAGGTCGGCGATGTTTCGCTCGTCCTCGACGACAAGGACGAGCCCCTTGCTCTCCGGCATGTGCCTCTCTTTCCCCAGCCCGGCCCTCGATGCTAACCACCTGCACCGGGCCTGAGCGTCCGCGCGAGCGGCCCTTACACGCCCCGAACATTCGTCGAACCTTCCGCTCGCAAGGCGCGGCCAAGCTGAGGCCGTCGATCAAGGGGAGGACCTCATGAACCGCACGCTCGGTGCCGCATCCCGCCGCACCACCACCGTCGCCCTGGCCGTCGCGTCCACCGGCGCCGTGGCCGTACTGGCCTGGACGGCGTCGGTGGCCCGGCCGGACACCACGACATCGGCCGGTTTCTCCACCACGGCGGTCGCCCTCGCCGACGCCGAAACGACCGGCTTCACCGGCGCCGCGTTCCGTCCTGTGCCGGGCATGCTGCCGGCGGACCTGCGAGCAGACCTGCGCGCGCTGCCCACCATGCAGCCGGAGCAGCGGCAGAAGGCGGCGGCGAAGATCTGGCATGCCGCGCTGGCCGGCGGCTACGGAACCCCGGTGAAAGTCCGCGCCGAGGCCGCGCAGCGCCACTTCCAAGCGCTGCCTACACAACTACGCCATGACATTGCGGAGTTGAGAGGCCTCAGTGGCGAGGCTCGGGCAGAGGAACGGACGGCGATCCGCGACAAGGCGCTCGCGGGCGGATACGGCGAGCAGGTGCGGCATCGCCGAGCGCCACGCCGCAGCCCTGCAGCACGGCTGACCGCGAGCGGTACGCCCGTGCCGGCCCGTACGCCGCGCCCGTGCCGGCGACGCCGCGCCCGTGCCGACGCCGTACGCCGCGCCCGTAGCCGTGCCGACCCGGTCATCGAGCGGCAGCCGACCACCGGCAGGGTGTACCCCACCCGCGACCCGCGACCCGCGACCCGCGACCCGCGACCCGCGACCCAGGGCAGGGTCGCCGGTGCAACTCGCACCCCCCCGGGCACCCGCCCGCAGCCACGCCCCGACACCATCACCGACCCACCGCCCCGCACGCCGTGGGCTGAGAAGAAACGACGGCATGACCAATCAACCTGTCACCCCCCAGCAACCCGCCCGCACCGAAGCGCCCGAACGCGTCGGCCGGCTGCACCGGCTCGGCCGCTGGTGCGCACGGCGACCGTGGTGGGTGATCTGTGTCTGGCTGCTGGTGCTGCTCTCCGCACTGGCCGCCGACCGGGCCTGGGGAGGCAGTTACGACGACGACTTCGCCCTCCCGGGCACCTCCGTGCAGACCGGATCCGACCTGCTGGACGCGCACGGCTCCGCCGGCGTCCGCGGCACCGCCGCGCAGATCGTGCTGCACACCGGTACCGGGTCCCTCGCCGCCCATCGGGGCGCCGTGGACACCGCGGTCACCGAACTGAGGAAGCTGCCCGAAGTGATAACGGTGGCCGATCCGTTGAACACACCCGGCGCGGTCTCCGCCGACGGCACCACCGGCATCATGACGGTCCGCTTCACCGAGAACCCCGCCCGCTTCGCGCCCTCCTACCTGGACGGCGTCGACGACGCCGTGCACGGCCTGCGCGCCGACCGCGTCGAGGTCGAATACGGTGGTCCACTGGGGCAGTTGGCCCGACCGAAGGCCGCCGACCGCCTGTCTGAGGTGATCGGCCTCGTCACCGCCATCGTCGTGCTGCTGGCCGGGTTCGGCAGCGTGGCCGCCGCCGGACTGCCGCTGCTGACGGCGGTCGCCGGTCTGCTGACCGGAATCTCGCTGCTCGGCCTGCTGGCCGCGGCGTTCACCTTCGGCAACGCCGCACCCACGCTGGCCACCATGATGGGCCTGGGCGTCGGCATCGACTACGCCCTGTTCCTGATCACCCGGCACCGCCGGCTGCTGCGCGACGTCGACGACCCGGCGGAGGCCGCCGGCCGGGCCGTCGCCACCAGCGGCCGTGCCGTGATCGTCGCGGCGGCCACCGTCGCCCTCGCCCTCGGCGGCCTGTACGTCTCCGGCGTGACCTTCATCGGCACCCTCGGTGTCGCCGCCGGCCTGACCGTCCTGATCGCCGCCGTCGCCGCACTCACCCTGGCGCCCGCCTTCCTGGGGGTGGCCGGCCGCCGCATCGACCGCTGGCGGGTGCGCACCCCCGTCGACGAGCCGACCGGCACGGCCGACACCTGGCATCGCTGGGCCGCCACCGTGGGCCGCCGCCCCTGGCTCTTCCTCGCCGTCGGCGCACTCGCGCTGGCCGTCCTCGCGATCCCGGCCGCCTCCATGCGACTGGGCCACGTCGACAACGGCGCCGACCCGACCGACTACACCGACCGCCGCGCCTACGACCTGATCGCCGACGGCTTCGGACCGGGCACCAACGGACAGTTCACCATCGTCGCCGACCTCCGCGACGCGCACACCGACAGCGCCACGCTGTCCCGGACACTGCACGACGCCCTCGCCGCGGCCCCCGGAGTGGCCGACGTGAGCACACCGGTCGCGGCGGGCAACGAGCCGACGCTGCTCATCGCCACGGTCACACCCCGCACCGGCCCGCAGGATCAGGGCACCTCCGACCTGCTGCACCGCCTGGAGGACGACACCCTCCCAGACGCCCTCGCCGGCACCGGCGCCCACGGCTACGTCACCGGTGTCACCGCCGCCCAACTCACCTTCCGTGACGTGGTCGTGGACCGTCTGCCCGTCATCGTCGCGGTGGTGGTCGCCGCGGCCTTCCTGCTCCTGCTCACCGTCTTCCGCAGCCTCCTGGTGGCCCTCAAGGCCGCCCTGCTCAACCTGCTGTCGATCGGCGCCGCCTACGGCGTTGTCGTCGCGGTCTTCCAATGGGGCTGGGGCGGCTCGCTGTTCGGTGTGGAGGAGCCCGTACCCGTGGAGTCGTACGTGCCGATGATGATGTTCGCGATCGTCTTCGGCCTGTCCATGGACTACGAGGTCTTCCTGCTCTCCCGCATCCGCGAGTCCTGGCTGCACACGAAGGACAACCACCGCAGCGTCGCCACCGGACTGGCCGGTACCGCCCGCGTCATCACCTGCGCCGCGCTCATCATGACGAGCGTCTTCCTGGCCTTCCTGCTCTCCACCAACGTGGTGATCAAGATGCTGGCACTCGGCCTGGGCGTGAGCGTCATCCTCGACGCCACCGTGGTCCGGCTCGTGCTGGTGCCCTCCACCATGTACCTGCTCGGCCAGGCGAACTGGTGGCTGCCGCGGTGGCTGGACCGCCTCCTGCCGCACCTGGACCCCGAAGGCCCGGCACCCGCTGGAACCCCGGACGGCCAGGCCCTCCCGGCCCTCGCCAAGGAGCCGAACGGATGATCCGCGCCGCGTTCCGCCGACACCGCGCGCTGTCCATCACGGCCCTCGCCCTGACCGTCGTCCTGCTGGCCGCCACCGCGGCCGAACTCGCCGCCCGCACGATGCTGCAGGACCGCCTGGCCACGGCGGCGGGCCGGGCCCTCGGCAAGGACAGCACCGTCGACATCGACGGCGGCCCCGCTCTGCTCGCCCTGCTCGACCGGCACCTCGACGCGGTGACCATCAGCAACGACCACGCCACCCTGGGCCGTATCCCCGACGTCTCCGTCCGCGCCCGTCTTCAGGACGTACGCCTGACGGGGGAGCGCGCGGGCACCGTCGCCGCCGTCCACGCCCACGTCGAGATCCCCGCGACGTCCCTGCAGGACCTGACCGGTACTAACGGAAGTCGCCTTCCCGTCACGGACGTTCGCCTCGACGAGAAGGCCGACACCATCACCCTGGGCCTCGGCCAGGGCGGCCTCGGACAGGCGACCGTACAACCCCGCCTGCAGGACGGGCGCGTGGCCCTTCACCTCGAGAACGCCGAGATCCTCGGCAGACCCGCGCCGCCCCGATTCCTCGACCGCATCCAGAACACGCTCACGACCCGCACGGACGCCGACTACCCCCTGGGCCTCAAAGCCACCAGCCTCGACGTCACGACCACGGGCCTGTCCATCGGCCTGGACGCGGGCCACACACGGCTGCCGGCGAGGACGAGGACGTGAGCGTCGCTTTCTCAGCGCAGGTGAAGTGGCCGTGGTTGTGGCGGCACTTGGGGCCGGGCCCGTGAAAGGCTCGACGAATGGACCACGCCCTCGATGCTCCGCCCGTCGACCGGGAACTTCTGGACTTCGCCGTTCGCCTGGCCGGTCGTGCGGGACAGATGTCGGCGCAAGGCTTCTTCAGGGATGACTGGCACAGCAGTCTCAAGGAGGACGGCACCGAGGTCACCGAGATCGACGTGGCGGTCGAAGAGCTGATCAGGAACGAGTTGAGCAAGCAGGCGCCGGACGACGGAATCTACGGAGAGGAGTGCGGTTCGACCAGTGGGTCCTCAGGACGACGATGGATCATCGACCCGATCAACGGCACGACGTACTTCACCCACCGAGTGCCGCTGTTCTCGAACGACCTCGCCTTCGAGGACGAGTACGGACCGGCCATAGGCGTGATCAACATGCCGCTGAGCCGGCAAATGGTCGCGGCGGCCCGTGGGTTGGGCTGCTGGGTGCTGCCTGGTTCCACCCCGGATCTGCGGTCGGGTCGCCGCGCCCGGCTCACGGAACGGACCGCTCTGGGTGGAGCAAGGACTTTGATGCACAACCCGGCCGGTTGGCCCGAGGAACTCCTCTGCGGCCTCCACCGTCGGGTACTCCTGCTGCCTTCAACCGGCATGATCGTGGCCGTGGTCACGGGCCGAGCCGATGCCGGCATCATCGCCGGACCGCCGATGGGCTACGAAGACGTCGCCCCGATGCCCGTCATCATCACGGAGGCGGGCGGCCGTGTGACCGACCTGAACGGAGCGCCCGTCCTGGAAGGCGACATGTCGGTCCTCGTCACCAACGGCCGACTGCACGACGGGTTCTTGGAGTTGGTGCAGGGCTTGCCACACAGCCGCGACTACCGAGCCCTCGACGACGGCGATTGACGCGACCGACACCCGGCGAGCCGGCCCTGCCGTCTCTGTTCGTCGACGTCCTCCAGCCCACCGACGACGGAAGGCTGCTGCTCGCCCGCATGCCGACCCGCCCGCCCCGGCCGCCGGCACCTACCGGACGGTGGCGGCCGCCGGATGCGACACCCTACCGGCGTGCTTGCGTGGCACGGGCTTGGTGCGAGAGTGGCGGTATGTGTGGTCGATATGTATCCGCTCGCAGTCCGCAGGAGCTGGCCCCGCTCTTCCACGTGCCCGACGTGCCGGCCAAGGAGACGCTCGCGCCGAACTGGAACGTCGCCCCGACGGACGACGTCTGGGCCGTCCTCGAGCGGGCCCCTCGCGGCCAGCGTTCCTCCGACGTGGTGGTGGAGCGGGAGCTGCGGCCGCTGCGGTGGGGGCTGGTGCCGTCGTGGGCGAAGGACGTCAGGATCGGGGCGCGGATGATCAACGCCCGGGTCGAGACCGTGCACGAGAAGCCCGCGTTCCGTAGCGCGTTCGGCAGGCGCCGCTGTCTGCTGCCGGCCGACGGGTTCTACGAGTGGCAGCAGACCAAGGACCCCGGCACCGGCAAGGTGCGCAAGCAGCCGTACTTCATCCATCCCGAGGACGACCAAGTGATGGCGCTGGCCGGGCTGTACGAATACTGGCGTGATCCGGCCGTCAAGGACGACGACGATCCGGCGGCCTGGCTGATGACCTGCACCATCATCACCACCGAAGCCACCGACGCCGCAGGCCGCGTGCACCCCCGCATGCCGCTCGCCCTCACCCCCGAGCACTACGACGACTGGCTCGACCCCACCCACCAGAACGCCGACAGGCTGCGGGATCTGCTCGGCCGGCCTGCCGATGGCCACCTTGACGCCCGGCCCGTCTCCACTGCCGTCAACAATGTCCGGAACAACGGCCCGCAGCTCCTGGACGAATCCGCTTAATGAGCCTGCCCGATGCGCTTGGGGGCATTGTCCGGGAGGGCCGCCTCAGGGAGCGGACGGTCCCAACGCGGCATCCGGGCGCGGGGCGCCCGGCCGGGGTTCCTTGAGCTCGATGAACAGTGAATGGGTAGCCGTCTGACCGACGTTGCGGCCTTGATGTTCCTGCGCGTCCAGCCAGCGCGCTTGCCCCGCCTCCAGGGTGACGGGGACCTCTCGGCCGCCGGCCGCGATCACCCGCTGGAACGAGGACAAGGTCACCATGACGGTGTCCGGATGGGCATGCAGGTGCGTCGCATCGCCCGGTGCGTCGCGGTATTCCAGCACCCGCACGCGTTCGTTCTCCCACACGACCCGATACAGCTGCGGGTCAGTGACCACAGGATCGTTCATGGGACTACGGTACCATGACGGCATGGAAGTACCATATGAGTCGACGGGCCGAATCCGGCAGAAGCAGCGCACCCGTGACGCTCTTGTCGGAGCAGCCCGCTCCCTGTTGGAGAACGGACGCACCCCGACCGTCGAACAGGCGGCTGACGCCGCCGGCATTTCCCGCACCACGGCCTACCGCTACTTCCCCAACCAGAAAGAGCTGCTCCTGGCCGCGATACCGGCCATCGACCGGCCCAGCCTCCTCGACGAGGACGCACCCGATGACGTCCACGCCCGTCTCGACCTGGTGATGACCGAGCAGACGGAGATCCTGCGCAAGTGGGAGCCGCAGCTGCGGGCGGCGTTGCGGCTGTCTCTGGACCAGGAACCACAGACGCCGCGCGACGGCCGCCCGGTCCTGCGGCAGGGGAGAGCCATCACATGGATCGAGGATGCCCTGGCGCCGCTGGCGGAGTCGCACCCGCACATCGACCGCAGACGACTTGCCGTGGCCATTCGCGCCGGCTCCGGAATCGAGGCCTGGGTCTGGATGGTCGACATCGCCTCCGTGTCACGGAC
This sequence comes from Streptomyces sp. C1-1, assembly GCF_050214755.1. NCBI lineage: Bacteria > Bacillati > Actinomycetota > Actinomycetes > Kitasatosporales > Streptomycetaceae > Streptomyces > Streptomyces sp. C1-1. The sequence continues at coordinate 9,699,502 of NZ_CP189826.1, forward strand.
GGAGGCCGCGACCCTCATGCGAGAGTCGGCACAAGCGTTGCTGACCGCTGCCCTGGCACAACCCGGCGGCCTCGGTCGTTGAAGATCTCTAGCGTCGTACCTTGAACTTCAGGTGCAGCACCCTGTCGCCCTGGATGACCACGTGTGGGTCCTCCAGCAGATGCTGCTCGTCGATGCCGCCGAAATAGCGTCGGCCCGACCCGAAGACCACCGGGACCACATCCATCGCGACCTCGTCCACGAGACCGGCCGCGAGGATCTGGGCGCCCGCGTCGCCGGCGTTCACCGCGACGATCCGCTCTCCGGCGAGTTCCTGGGCCTTGTCGATGGCGGCCGCCACGCCGTCGACGAAATGGTAGGACGCTTCGGGGTGCCACCCCTCGGGCTTGGGCCGGTGGGACACGACGACCACGTGATCGCCTGCGGGTGGCTTGCCTTCCCAGCCGTTCACCTGGTCGAACAGGTTGCGGCCCATCACAATGGTGCCGATCGACTCCCACATCGACCGGACGTAGTCCGCCGACGCCCGTGAGACCTTGATGCGACTTCCGGTCCCGGAATGGTCGTACCGCTCGTCCGCGCCCACCTCGATCGGGACGTCCCCGCTGAAGTACCACTCGTGAAGGGGCCCGACGTCGCCCTTCTCGTCGGCGATGAAGCCGTCCACCGACACCACGCTGTGCATGATCACCGTACCCACGGGCCCTCCTCGACATCTCCTTGCGGTCTCGCCGCAATCCTTTCGCGGCTGGAGGGGTGCGGGCATGTAAGAAATCAATCGGCCGGCATCGGGCCCTCGTCGTGCGGACCTGTCGGCCCGGTCGGGAGTCGACGCCGCAGGGCCAGGTACTGCGTGGGAGTGTGGCCGGTGAAGTCCTTGAACTCCCTGCTGAAGTGAGCGTGGTCGAAGTAGCCCGCTGCTTGGGCGAGTTCGGACCAGTCGACGGGGCGCCGGGCGTCCACCGAGAGGATCAGGCGCGCGAAGCGGTAGATCCGCGCCATCCGCTTGGGGGTCACCCCGACATGAGTCCTGAACATGTTGGCCAGGTGGTTGCCACTCACCCCGGCGGCATCGGCCAGCGCGGCGACGGGGATCGTGCCGTGCGCGGTCTCCAGACGCCGGCCTGTGTGCTGCACCAGGTCGAGGCCACGTGCCGGGGCGTCGGCCAGTCGTGATCGCAGCTCCTCCTCCAGCACCCGCAACGTCTCGGCGGCCGACGCGGTATCGCCGACCCGGTTGCGGATCCGGTCCGCGGAGCGTTGCCAGAGGGCATCGGCCGGCGCCCAGCGGTCACGCAGCTCGCTGGCCGGCAGATCGACGAACGGGGACATCCCCCAGGGTTTGAAGTGCACGCCGACGAGCCGCACATGCGGGGGGTACTCGAAGAGGAAGCGCCTGGTCCACACGCCCATGAACCACGCATCGGTGAAGACTGCCAGTGGCACCGAACGGTCGGAGTCCCACAGCCGGACGGGTCCGCTCAGGTGCAGGAAGAAGTGTGCCGACGGCATCGGCGGAACGTTCATCAGCCGGTGGTGCGGCACCCCGGTCAGACAGTAGAGGTCGTCGATGAACTGGTCGAGCGGCGGAGCGGGCACCCGGCCGACGTATTCCATGGATTCAGTGTGGCTGTCGGGGTTCTTCAGCGCATCAAGCACAGGGGGCGGGGCGGTACGGCCCTTTCGGTGCCGTACCGCCCTCCTGTCACGGGTCCGACCGCGGGCTCGGCGGCCGGAGCGTTCGCGGTGGCCTCCGCCTGTGCCGCGGCGGCCCGGCCGGGCAGGGTGAGCACGGCCAGGAATCCGGCGACCGCCACGGCGGCGAAGAAGTAGAAGCCCCAGGGGTGGCCGATGCCGGCCGCCACGAGGACACCGGTGATCGACGGGCCGACGATGGAGCCGATGCGGCCGATGCCGGAGGCCGAGCCGAGGGCGGTGCCGCGGACCGAGGCCGGATAGAAGTTCGTCACGTACGCGTAGACCAGCACCTGGGCCGAGAAGACGAACACACCGGTGAGGAAGACGACGGTGTCGAGGAGCAGGTCGCTGTGCATCCTGACGCTGAGGCAGGCCAGCATGGCCACCGATATCGCGAACCAGCCGAGCGTGGTGTGCTTGATGCCCGCCGGTCGGCCACGAACCCGCCCAGCACCAGGCCGACGACGCCGCCGACGTTGAGGATGAGCAGTTGGGTGACGGCCGTGGGGACGGGGTAGCCGGCGTCGTTCATGAGCTTGGGCAGCCAGGTGTTGAGGCCGTAGACCAGGAGCAGGCCCATGAACGAGGCGACCCAGATGCCGATGCCGGCGCGGAGGTAGGCCGGCTTTAGAGGTCGTTTTCTCCCGTTGTTTCATCCCGGAATCTGCTGTTTGGTCTGCAGTATCGGGTCGCGCCAGGAGATGATGTTCTCGCTGGTGAGGCGGCGGACCATGAGGTCTGTCATAGCGATGTGGACCATGGCTTCGGAGCGGGCGGGTAGGGTTTCGTAGTCGCGGGCCAGGCGGCGGTGAAGCATGAGCCAGCCGTAGGTCCGCTCGACCACCCACCGCTTCGGGATCGGAGTGAATCCCCTGGTCCCGGGCGGGCGTTGCGTGATTTCCATGTCGATGCCGAGGCTGGCGGCGTGCTCGACGAGGTGCTGGCGGTAGCCGCCGTCGACCCACACCTTGCGGATGCGGGGGTGTTCGGCGGCGACCTGGTCCAGGAGCTGGTTGCCGGCGATGGAGTCCTGCACGCTCGCCGCGGTGACCAGCGCGGCAAGGAGGAGCCCTGTCGTGTCGGTGACGATGCTCCGCTTCCTCCCGACGATCTTCTTCCCGGCATCGATGCCCTGGCCGGAGACGAGCACGCTGGTGGAGGTCTTCACGCTCTGCGCGTCGATCACGCAGGCCGACGGTTCGGCCTCCCGTCCTTCCTTCTGCCGTAAGAGTTGCCTGAGCAAGCCATTGAGCTGGGCGAACACGCCTTCCTGCTGCCACCTGGCGAAGTAGCCGTAGACCGTGTTCCAGTGCGGAAAGTCGTGCGGAAGGTAGCGCCACTGCACCCCGGTACGGTCCACGTACAAGATCGCGTCCATGATGTCGCGCAGGTCGTGCTCGGGCGGCCGGCCGAAGTCCAGGGCCCGGCCGCGGCGCTCGAAACGCCAGGCCGAGAGCACAGGCTCGATCAACTCCCAACGGGCATCGGACAGATCACTCGGATACGGGCGTCGCTTCGGCATGCTTCCGGCGTACTGGCTGCGAACGAGTGCGCCCAGTCGCACACCAACGGCGGTCGAAGCACACGTCCTCGAAGACCGGGCATCCTGGGATGAGACAGGATTACGGCCTTTTCCGTCCCATCCGCAACCTCCCACGACTCGCCAGCATCCACTGTCTCCGCGACCTCGCCTGCACCGCCACCCACCGCTTAAGGAATCGCCTAATAAGCGGACGTGATAGATGAAAACGACCTCTTAGACAGCGTTTCTAATGGCGTGATCACTCGTTGAGCCGTGCATGACTGATCTGGTGGAGCGTTTGGTGCCGGACGAGTTGTGGACGCTGTTTCGGCGGGTGGTCCCGTCGACGGAGGTCATACGCCCGCAAGGTGGCGGGAGACGGCGGGCGGGGGACCGTGAATGTCTGGCAGCGATCATCTTCGTGGCCACCTCGGGCTGCACGTGGCGGCAGCTTCCGCCAGTGTTCGGACCGGCCTGGCCCACCGTCTACCGGCGCTTCGCCCAATGGAGTCGGGACCGTGTCTGGGCTCGGCTCCACCGCGTCATCCTCGACGAGCTCGGCGCCCGGGGCGAGTTGGATTGGTCGCGGTGCGCGATCGACTCGGTCAGCCTGCGGGCGGCAAAAGGGGGCCACTGACCGGACCGAATCCGACCGACCGCGGCAAGCTGGGATCGAAAATCCACCTGGTCACCGATCGGAACGGACTGCCGATCTCGCTGGGGATCTCGGGCGCCAACATGCACGACAGCCTCGGCCTCGAACCGCTCGTACGCGGGATCCCACCCATCCGATCCCGCCGCGGCCCACGGCGACGAAGGCCGGCGAAACTGCACGCGGACAAGGGCTACGACTACGACCATCTGCGCCGATGGCTCCGCAAGCGCGGCATCCGCCACCGCATCGCACGCAAGGGCATCGAGTCCTCAAAACGGCTCGGCCGACACCGCTGGGTCGTCGAGAGAACGGTCTCCTGGCTGGCCGGATGCCGTCGTCTCCAGCGCCGTTATGAGCGCAAGGCCGAACACTTCCTCGCCTTCGTCGGCATGGCCGCTGCCCTCATCTGCCACCGTCGCCTCACCAAATGAAACGGCGTCTACCGTAGGAGTTCGCCGAATGCGACGCGCTGGGCGCGCTTCCTTGGCGCGGACGAACGCCTCCGACTCCGGCAGACGGAACCACTGGACGGCCGCGATGACGAGTCCGGCGATGCCGAGGACGTAGAACAGGACCTGCCAGTTGTCGGTGACCTGCAGGGCCAGCAGGGACGTGATCACGGCACCGGTGTGGTAGCCGGTCATGGTCAGCCCGGCGTGCAGCGGGCATGTGCTCGGCCATCATCGTCAGCGACGCCGGCATGCAGGCGCCGAGAGCGATACCGGCGACGAGCCGGAGCGCGGCGAACATCCCGACGGAGGTGGCCAGGGGCACCAGGAGGGTGAAGACGGAGAACTCCACCACTGAGCCGATGAGCAGCAGCCGCCGTCCGAAGCGGTCGGCGAGCGGGCCGACCAGGACAGCGCCGATGGCGACGCCGACGAGCGAAAGCGTGGCGACCGTGGTGGCGTCCGCGGCCGTCATGCCCAGGTGACGGGTCTTGAGCAGGGTGGGGATGATGGCGCCGAGGACGACGAGGTCGTACCCCTCGAGCATGACGGTGATCCAGCACAGGACCACGGTCCAGACGTTGCGGTCGGACGTGCTCGTTCTCGAGGCGGCGCCGGTGGTGTCCGGCGCGGTGGTGGGTGTCATGGCTTCGTTCCCTCTGGAGCGGCTACGGGGGACGGGATGGAGGGCGGACGGGGGAGCGGGGATCAGAACGGGTAGTCGGCGATGTCCGGGCGGACCGTGACCCATTGGGTCTCGGTGAAGGCCTCGACGTTGGCGGCGGCTCCGCCGAACCGGGACCCGGTACCGGAGGCCTTGACTCCGCCGAAGGGCGCGTTGGGCTCGTCGCCGACGGTCTGCTCGTTGATGTGGACCTTGCCGGAGTCGATCCGGTCGGCGAGCTTCATCGCCGTACCGACGTCGCCGAGGATGCCGACGGACAGGCCGTACTAGCAGTCGTCGACGATCCGCGCGGCCTCCTCGAGCGTGGTGAAGCCGATGACGGGTGCGACGGGACCGAAGATCTCCTCGCGCCACGCCCGCATGTCGGTGGTGAGGCCGGTCAGGACGGTCGCCGGGTATCCGGCGCCGTCGATCTCGCCGCCCGCCACCAGCGTCGCGCCCGCCGCGACGCTGTCGGTGACGATGCCGTGCACCCGCTCCAGCTGCCGGCGGTCGATGATCGGGCCGAGCGCCACGTCTTCGCGGGCGGGGTCCCCGACGGGCAGCGCCCGCGCCTTCGCGGCCAGCGCGGCGCTGTACTCGTCGAGCAGCGACTTGTGCACGATGTGGCGGCCGGTGGTCATGCAGATCTGCCCCTGATGCAGATACGAGCCGAACGCACCGGCCGAGGCCGCCTTCTGCACGTCCGCGCCCGGCAGCACCACCAGCGCGTTGTTCCCGCCGAGTTCGAGGTGGGTCCGCTTGAGCAGACGGCCCGCCTGCTCGCCGATGGCGCGGCCGACCGGAGTGGAGCCGGTGAAGGAGATGACCCGTACCTGGGGTGCCTCGACGACCGCCTGGCCGACCGCGCCGTCGCCCGGCAGCAGATGCAGCAGTCCGGAGGGCGGCCCGGCCTCCTCGAAGATCCGGGCGATGACGACGCCACCGCTGACCGCCGGCGGGAAGTTGAACGGCGCGATCACGCTCACGATGCCGGCGGGGCGGCGCCGGGCGAACGACCAGCGGGCCTCCTCGGACGTCAGTACTTCTCCCTGAGGGTGCGTGGGCAGGCCCGCGCACTCGAAGCACTCGCCGATCGCTAGCTGCACCTCGAGCGCCGCCTTGGCCCGTACCGAGCCAGCCTCGCGTATCAGCCAGTCCTCGATCTCGGCGGCGTACTCGGTGAACAGCTCGCCCGCGCGACGCAGTACGGCCGCCCGCTGCCGCGGGGGCGTGGCCGCCCAGGACCGCTGCGCCTCGGCGGCCCGGGCGGCGGCGCGGTGCACGTCCTCGGGTGTGGCCAGGCCCACGGTGCCGAGCTGTGCGCCGGTCGCCGGTTCGGTGACCGGGTGTTCGCGGGTGGCGTCCTGCCAGCCGTCGCTGAGGAACTTCTTGCTCCAGACGTCGCTGTCCAGGAGTGTCATCGGTCTTCCTTCCGTCACCCGAGGGGGATGGGTTCTGCGAGGTGTATGCGTGGGGTGGGCGTCGTGGTCAGGACGGTGTTGTGAGCGCCGTGTCGACCTGGATCAGCCGGGGTCCGTCCGGGCGTCGGGACAGCGCCGCCCGTAGTTCGTCCACGCTGTCGACGTGCTGGGCGGACACGCCGTAGCCCTCGGCGATGCGGGTGAAGTCCAGGCCCGGGATGTCCATGCCGGGTGCGTCCGGGACACCCAGCAGGCCGCTGAACCAGCGCAGCGCGCCGTAGGTGCCGTTGCGTAGCAGCACCACGGTCACGGGCACGCGGTGCTGGGCGGCCGTCCACAGGGCGGTGATGCCGTAGTTGGCCGAGCCGTCCCCGATCACGCCGACGACCGGCCGGTCGGGCTGGGCCATGGCGACCCCGACGGCGCCGGGCAGGCCGAAGCCGAGTCCGCCCGCTGCCGGGAAGTAGTAGGAGCCGGGGCGTCGCAGGTCCATCTGGCGCCACCACGAGGAGTTCGTCGAGGTCGACTCCACCACGTACGCCGTGTCTTCGGGCAGTTCGTCCCGGAGGGAGGCGAAGACCTCCTCGGGATGCAGTCTCGTCCCCTGTGCGGTGGCCGGCGCGGGGGCGGGCCGGTAATCGCCCGCCGGCTCCGTCGACGCGTCGAGCAGCTTGAGCAGCAGGTCGATGACGGCGGCCGGGTCGGCTGCCAGAGCCTCGCCCATCGGCGCGCGGGCGGCGCCGGAGGCGTCCTCCGTGACCTGGATCAATCGCGTGCCCTCGGGCAGATACCGGCCGGGCAGGTACTCGTGATAGCGGAAGACCGGTGCCCCGAGCACCAGCACGAGGTCATGCCCCGCGAAAGCCCGGGCGACGGGTTCGATGCCCGCGGGCATCACACCGCGGAACTGCGGGTGGCGGTTGGGAAAGGCAGCCGGAACAGCGACGGTGCCGCCCACACCGGAGCCCCGAGCCGCTCGGCCAGCCGCACCGCGTCGTCGAAGAGACCGGCGGAGTCGATGTCACCGCCCAGCACCAGCGCGGGCCTGCGCGCTGCGGCGACCGCATCCGCCAGCCGGCGCCCCTGCTCCGCGCCGGGGACCGCGGCGCGGAGCACCGGTCGGTCCAGCACGGCCGACGCGTTCTCGTCCGCGTCCACCGCCCAGTCGTCGTAGGGGACGGAGAGGTAGGTGGGCCGACGCTGCAGCTGCGCCTCGAAGACGGCCTGGGCGAGGGCCCGGGGCACGTCCTGGGCACAGGCCGGCTCGGCCGCCCAGCCGACGAGCGGCTTCATCAGCGACGGGGCGTCGACGTTGGCGAGGTTGGCCTCCGGCCCGATGGCCGGCCGCACCTGCTGGCCGGCCACGACGACCAGGGGAGTGCGCGAGGCCACGGCGTTGGTGAGGGCACTCATCGCGTTGCCGGAGCCGGACGCGGCATGCAGGTTGACGAGCACCGGACGTCCCGTGGCCTGTGCGTAGCCGTCGGCCATGCCCACCACGGCACCCTCGTGCAGCCCCAGGACGTACCGGAAGCCCTCCGGCAGGTCGGCGAGGAAGGGCAGCTCGTTGGAGCCGGGATTACCGAAGACGGTGGTGAGCTCCTGGCGCTGGAGGAACTTATGGCAGACACAGCGCACGGATGGCACAGATGTTCCTTTCGTAGCGGCGTCGCAGTGACGCAGGCCACCACCGCACGACATTCGAACCAATAAATGTTGGCAGGCCGCGATATAGACTCGCTCGATATGAGCAGCTTCGATCTCAACCTCGCCCGCGTCTTCGTGCTGCTCTACGAGACCGGCAGCGTCACGGCGACGGCCGAAACCCTCCACGTCACCCAGCCCACGGTGAGCTACAGCCTGGCCAAACTGCGCCGGCACTTTGACGACGAGCTGTTCCGACGCACCGGCCGCGGCCTGACCCCGACCGCCGGTGCCCAGCGCCTCTACGAGCCCTTGCAGCGCGCGCTGGCCGGCATGGACGCCGTGATCCGCCAGGACGACGACTTCGACCCGGCCACCATGTCAGGGCGTTTCACCGTCGCCCTCTCCGACCTGGGCGAGGCCACGCTGCTGCCCCGGCTGGCCGCCGCGGCCCGCGAAAGCGCTCCCCGCGTCTCCTTCACCGTCCGCGCGCTGGACGTGGACGCCGCCGAGAGCCAGCTGCGCCGCGGTGAACTCGACGCCTTCGTCGCCACCCCGGTCCTCACGTCCCACCGCACCGTCCGCATCCCGCTCTTCCACGAGCGCTACGTCGGTATGGTCGCCGCCGACCACCCCCGCATCCGCGGCGCGTCCGTCACGCTGGCCGACCTCGCGGCCGAGCAGCACGCCACGGTGTACGGCCCCCACGGCCACGTCGTGCCCCGCTCGCTCCTGGCCACCCACGGCCTCCTTGAGCGCGTCGCCGTCGATGCCACGCGCTTCACGATGCTGCCCTACCTGCTGGAACACACCGACCTCATCGCGATCGTCCCAGAGTACGTCGGCGAGGTGTTCACCGCCTCCCACCGCCTCCGCCTCGTCAGGCTCCCGTTCGACACGGAACCGATCGAAGTGGCGCTCTACGCCCGGCACGAGGCATCACGCAGTCCGTCCCAGCGGTGGCTGGTGCAGTTCATGGCGGAGGTACTGGGGGAGTTGGTCAGTCCGGCACAGCTGCCGCCCAGCGCGGGCTGAATGCGGAAGCCGTGTTCCGGGCGGCGCGCCGGTCAGAAGGTTTAACGCGGTCCCGGGGTCCCGGTGGGAGCGTGCCGTTCGTCCCTCAGAACGCGGCCTCCTGGCCCCGGTCACGGGCGTGGCCTGCCTCGGTGACGACGCCGCTGCTGGCGCATGGAATCGCTGTCTGGCTGGTGGCCGCTTCATGGGCGCTCGCCGCGCCCAGGAACCGGCGACTGCCGAATATTACGGGATAGCCGCCGCGCTCGGCCTGCTGTTCGGTGCCCAGATGACCATGGACGTCCCGGCCGGGCATGTGCTGGCCCTGGTCACCTCCGGAGCCATGCTGGCAGCCGGGTGGCACTTCACCGGGTGTGGCTGCCGGCACTGGGCGCCTACGGGACCGTGCAGACGGTGCTGCAGACGGCAGAGCGATACCTGCCGGGTTCGCTCGCCGCACCACTGCCTGTCCTCACCGTCGGCGTGGTCCTGCTCGTCTTCGTGCTGCTGGCCAAGTGGACGAAGAGGAGCCACCCGACGGGAACGGGGCGGCCGCGGCGGACCGTCGGCTGAGGCTGGCCGTTGGGACGACGGGACCCGCTGCGGGGCCGACCGGCCCTCGCGCGGGCCCTCGCCGCCCGGTATGCAGGAATGAGGCGACGGGCGCCTTGACGAGGGCAGCCGCACGGAGCCGCCGGCGGTTGGTACGGGCAAGGGCGCGCGGCCAACCGCATGGACGACCGCCGCGCTACGTGCCCCGCGGATCCGGCGAAAGGCTCGCTTCCATCGACGCTCCCCATGGACGCCCCGACGCTCCCCATGGACGCCCCGATCGACAGGAGGACACAATGACCGAGCAGCAGTCATGCCGCAGGCGACCGCAAGCGCGTCTGCTCCCCTTCACGGTGGCCTCCGCCGCTCTGGCTCTCTACGCACTGCGGTTGCGCCCCCGCCTGCTGACGTGGGGCGCGACTCCGGACGAGACCGACCGCGCGTACCCCGGCGACGAGCTCTTCCCCGACGCCGACGGCACGTCGACCATGGCCACCACCCTTCCGGCGCCACCTGAGAAGGTCTGGCCCTGGCTGGTGCAGATGGGAGGAGATCGCGCCGGCTGGTACAGCTGGGACCTCCTGGACCACTTCGGAGAGCCCAGCGCGGATCGCATCGCGCCCGAGTGGCAAACCCTTGAGGAAGGGCAGCGACTGCCCGCGACACGGGACGGTCAGGCGTGGTTCACGGTGGTTCTCCTGGAGCCGAACCGCACGCTAGTGCTGCGTTCGGATCTCAGCCTGCCCTCTGGTCACTCCTTCGATCCGGACTGGGACCCTCGTCCGGTGGCGCGCATGGACGGCGTCTGGGGCTTCCATCTGCGGCCGACCGCCGACGGAATGACGCGCCTGGTGGTCCGCACCCGTGGGCAGGGCCGACCGCGCAGCCTCACCCGGCCGTTCGACCTGCTGCTGGGCGAACCCGCCCACTTCATCATGCAGACCCGGCAGTTCCACAACCTGCGTACCCGGCTCTCCGCAGTAGCGTGACACGTGGCCGAGCCGCTGGTGCGAAGGTCCGTCGGGCAGCGCAATCAGTTCGGAACGGAGAATTCGGGCGCGTGCAAGTTCGGGCACGGCGCGACTTGGCCGAGCTCGCCGAAACTCAACGCGGCTTCCCGTCATTCACATCGTTGGGGCCGGCTGTGAGGCCGCGTGCGTCCGGGGTCATGAGGAGGCTGGCGCCCTTCAGGCGGCGTGCCAGGGAGGCCCTTTGGGCGGCAAACCAGCCTCGGCCTTCCGCGGCGACGGATTCGAGGATCCGGAGGGCGGTGGAGACCCCGGAGGATTCGAGAGCGAGTTGGGAGAGTTGTTCTGGGTTCTCCAAGAGGCGGTCGAGGAAGTCATGAAAGTTCTCGACGACGATGTCGAGGCTCTCAGAGTTGACGAGGGAGAGGCGCAGAGCTTGGCCGAGGATCAGTTCGTCCGGGGGACGGGTCCCCGCACTGATGCCGGGGACCTCCTTGCCGATGGGCACGATCTTGCGGAGTGCACCGACGCCGCGGAGGCCGATCTGGGTGACGGCGACGGAGCCGATGGCGTCGTAGCGGAAGGCTCTGCGGTCTTCCCGGTTGTGGCGGGCGGTGATGAAGTCCATGGTCCACTCGTGCTGGCGGACGCCGCCTTCGGTGAGCAGGAAAAGGCGGATGATGTACGACGAGTAGCGGGGCGGGCCGTAGAGGTTGCGGGCCCTGGCGCACCCGGGGTTGGCTTCGGTGACGAAGAAGTACTTGCGAACGTCGTAATGGCTGAGGCCGTAGTGGTCGAGTGATTCCCGGCGCAGGGCCCGGAGATCGTAGTCGAGCCATTTGGCCATCTCGTTGTCGGTGGGGCGGTCGGCGAGGTAGTCGCGCCATTGTTGCCAGACCCGCAGTTCGTTCGCGTATCTGAGGCCGAAGGCCTGGACGTCGGCGGTGTGCGTACGGCGCTTGGCGAAGACCGCGTATCCCGCCCTGCCGGCCAGGATGCCTGCGACGACGAGCAGCGCTATGGCCCAGAAACCGGTGCCGGCGTCCACCGAGAGGAGGTCGCCGATACCGATGAGGGCTCCGATGCCGAAGGAGACGACGCCGACCCAGAAGGCGAGGGAGATCTGCGGCGGGACGCTCAGCTGCTGCTGGTAGGCGAAGAGGGTGCGGTTGCGCCAGGCGAGGGCGGTTTCCTCGGCATGCATCGCGACGAGCCATTCCAGACCCGACACATCATTCGTGCCGCCATAGGCGATGGTGAGTTCGTTGGCCAGGCTGAGACGTACGCCGGCGGAGTGCTGACTCCAGGCGGACAGCTCCTCGCCGTCGCGGAACTGGCGGTTGAACTGCTGGGCGATGACCTTGGAGATGTCGGCGTGGAAATCCTCGTGTCGCCGGGTGGGCCAGGCAATGCGGTAAGCCCCGGGGACCACGGCCGGGTTGAAGGGCACGGCACCGTTCACCCAGGTCGAGTGCCATGGCTGTGATCCTGGCGGGGTGGCGAAGTGGCGGCGGTCTTCGTCCGCCAGGCGTTCGCCGAGCCAGCGGCGTTCCATGCCGTACCGCGCGGCGGCGGTCCCGCCGGGGCCGCAGGTCAGCAGGACGAGGACGGCTGTGCCGACGCTTCCCCGGAAGAGGACCGCGAGGACGAGGATCAGGCCGAGGGCACCCAGAGCCGCGGCGGCCGTCAGGGCGGCCTGGTCTGCACCGGTGACATCCGGAGTGGCGGCAATGCGCTGCTTGGGTTCGACCGGGTCGGGGATGAAGAACTTGAGTGCCCTGTTCTGGCGGTCGCCGGCACAGCGTTTCTCCGCCACCTCCGCCGCGTCCCAGGCGTCCAGACGGTCCCGGGCCGCTCCGTGAATGATCATCTGGAGATGTCGCAGTACCTCCGAACGTCGGGTCGCGGGCAGTGCGTCGATACCGCTGAACAGCGAAAAGAGTTGTCCGTCCGCGTTCTCGGCCTCCGGTGGCCGACTCAGTAGCATCAGCAGCTGGCAGATGATGCGAACAGCCGGCCGGTATGCGTCGGGCCCCTCTTCGCCTGTCGGCCCACTGGCCTCGTCCATGTAAGCAGCCACTTGGCGGAGGCGCTCCATGTTCTCCTCGCCGAGGAGTTCGAAGGATTGGCCGCTGAGGATCGCCAGCATCAAGTAGTAGGCGCGTGCTGGAGTTCGCCCTGCGTCGAAGGCCTTCTCGAGGTACCGCAGGGCGCTGAGCCGGTTGTTGCTGTTCAGTTCGCGCACACCGGCCGTGAACTGCTCCTCAGGAGGTGCGTCGGCGCCAGGCATGTACACGTTTCCGTGGACGACTCCGAACTGGGGCCCCCACGAAGTGCCCCAATTGTTGAACGTCGGCCTTCCGCCGTCCGGCGGACCGGGCGGCGGGGTCATCGTCGCCCCGTGACGATGGTGATTAGACCGGCTACGGCTCCCGCGAGTCCGCTCACGTCTTCCACCAGGCCCTTGAGCTTGCGCAGGGCGCGGATGAAGGCGTTCTTCTGTTCCTCGTCGTCGGGCTCGGTGAGCTGGGCGGCCTCATCCAGGGCCTGCTGGGCGTCCGCGTAGGTGCCGTCGTCGACCTGGCTCTGCGCATGGGCCTCATCAAGGGCCCGGCGGAGGGCGGTGAGGTGGTCCGCGAGGGACGGCTCCGAGGGCTGCTCGTACCGGGGCGTCGAGATGTTCACATCGCGTTCGGCTTTGCCGATTTGAGGACCGTGGCTGTCGCCATAGTTATGGAATGTGATGTTATCAGACATTATTCATCCCCCAACCCAGAGATCTCGCTATATGCAGTGAATCTATGCCATATCCAAGCATGCAAATGACGTCCTGTCAGGCAAACGGGCAGCCCTGAAGGACCTCAACTGCCCTTCCCTTAGCAGGAGTTCCGTCGCACGGCCGGGTCTCCCCCCGGCAGGGAAGTTCGGGCTGCTGTTCAAGCTCTTGACGTCGACGTGGATGAGTTCGCTGGCCGGTCGCGTTCGTAGTGGCGAATGGGCTGGCCGGTGGATTGGTCGAGGCAGGCCGGGGGCGCGGGCCATGCCGGTTGAGGATGCGGTGCACAGGGGAGGAGGCGGCCAGGCTCGGGACCGGTCCGAGGCGAGCGGGGCCAGCTCTTGGGGACGGCTGGGGTGATCGACGAGTACTGAGTGCCGGCGGTGACTGCCTGGGGCTTGTCGGGGTTGGCGACGTTGTGAATGGTCGTGATGCGGCCTTCTGGATCGACGTCGAGGGTCAGCGTGGCGATCACGCGGTCCGGGCCGCGGAAGACCACGCCCGGACTGCCGTTGATCCAGGTGAGCTCCGACCGCATCTGGCCGGGCTCGATGCCCTGGTAGGGCGAGGTGGCGAGCGTGTCGGACCAACGGGCCACGGTCTTCGATCCGACGACCGGTTCGAGGGCTTGGCGGAACTTTCCGCCGCCATCGGTCCACAGCGTCACGCCTGGGGAGAGCGGCTCCTTGAGAAGATGATGTCGCCGCCCGCCGTCGCCGCGAAGAAGCGCTCCGTGACGTCGCGTTGGCGGGCTCCGGTAAGGATCGGCTCGGGGAGCCATGGCCCCGACGTAGGTCTCGCTCTGATGGCGAGTCGAACGGGACCGCTCAATCGCCACGTTGCATCCGAAGGCCAAGGGGCCCACCTGGACGCGGCGCGCGTTCGGCTCGTGCGCGTCGGTACACACAGCGGCGTCGAAGTCGCCAAGGCGCTGCCGGACGGAGTCGAGTTCCCTGGCGGTTGCAGCGTCCCGGCGGGGGCGGTGCTGTGGACCGGCGGCACCCATGTCTCACCGGTGGCCGCCCCCGCGGGTCTGACCACCGACGAATGCGATCGTATGGTCACCGACAGCGCAGTGCGCTCGGTCTCCCACCCGGAGTTGTTAAGGGTGTAGGCGAGGTCGTCGACGCCGGGAACGGCGACGGTGTACGCGATGCTGCCCAGGCCGCAGACCAGGGTGTCGGAGCGCAGAATTCCGTCGTCGTCCATCCGGACGGTCTTCGCGTCGGCGTCCACGGCCCGTGTCACGAATGGAACGTCAGCTTGCGTCTGGTGGTCGTTCGCACGGCGGGAAAGTCCGACACGAAAGAGGCGCCAGAGCCTTGAACGCAAAAGCGGCACAGCGGCACAGCGGCACAAGGTCTTCGTACTGGGCGCAGGCTATGCCGGACTCTCCGACCCGTACGACACCTTCACCGAGCGGCTCCGACTGCACATGACCGCCACCGGTCAGGACACGGCCGAGATGAGACTCCCGGAACTGGGCGGTGACCCAGCCACGGACGAAGGCGGCGCCGGCACCGTCCAGCAGACGAGGGGACCCGCGTCACGTTAAAGGGAGCGTTTGTCGGGCTGCACCGGAGCCTCGGGCCCGCCCGCTACCAGTCGTGGACCGTGCCGTCCCGGAGCCTGTTCACCGGCAGGTAGGCCGGCTGGTAGGGGAACCGGGCCGCTGCCTCGGTGTCGAGCTCGATGCCGAGGCCGGGGGTGTCGGAGGGGTGCAGCAGTCCGTCCTTGAACCAGTACGAGGTGCGGAAGACCTCCAGGGTCCGTTCGGAGTGCTGCATGTACTCCTGGATGCCGAAGTTGTGTATAGCGAGGTCGAGATGGAGCGCGGCCGCCATCCCCACGGGCGAGATGTCGGTGGGGCCGTGCATGCCGGACTTGATGCCGTAGACGCCCGCGAGGTCGAGCAGTTTCTTCATTCCGGTCACGCCGCCGGCGTGGGTGACCGCGGAGCGCACGTAGTCGATCAGCCGCTCGTGCAGCAACGTGGTGCAGTCGTAGACGGAGTTGAACACTTCGCCGATGGCCAGCGGTGTCGTCGTGTGCTGCCGTATCAGGCGCAGTGCCGCTTGGTCCTCGCCCGGTGTGGCGTCCTCCAGCCAGAACAGGTCGTACGGCTCCAGCGCCTTGCCCAGGCGAGCGGCCTCGATCGGCGTCATCCGGTGGTGCCCGTCGTGGAGCAGGGGCAGTTCGGGGCCGAACTCGGCGCGTACGGCCTCGAAGACGGTGGGGAGGTGCCGTAGGTAGGCGCGTGTGTCCCAGGTCTCCACCGCTGGAAGTGGGCGGTTGCTGCCTCCGGTGGCGCGGCGCGCGGGTTCGTAGTCGTAGCGCTCGCCGCCGCCGGCGCTGGAAGTGGCCACGCCGTACACCGAGTCGAGGCCTGGGATGCCGGTTTGGACGCGGATGGCGCGGAATCCCGCCTCCAGGTGCGCGCGGACGGAGTCGAGGAGTTCGGGCACGTCGCGTCCGGAGGCGTGGCCGTAGGCGAGCGCGCCGGTGCGCGACGCGCCCCCGAGGAGCTGGTAGAGGGGCATGCCTGCGGCCTTGGCCTTGATGTCCCACAGCGCAGTGTCGACGGCTGCGATGGCCGCCATCGTGACGGGACCGCGCCGCCAGTAGGCGCCGCGGTAGAGGTACTGCCAGGTGTCCTCGATGCGGGAGGCGTCGCCGTCGGTGATCAGCGGCAGGACGTGGTCCTCCAGGTAGGACCTGACGGCCAGTTCACGGCCGTTGAGGGTTGCGTCGCCGAGGCCGACGAGGCCGTCCTCGGTAGTGATGCGCAAGGTGACGAAGTTGCGTCCGGGACTGGTGACGATCACCTCGGCGGACTTGATACGCATGTCGGTTCCCCCTCTGTTCGGTCGGTTCGTCGGCGCCTGGTGACGGGGCCCGGCGGGGCCGGGAGTCGTCAGTGGGCGCGGATGCGCCGGGCCAGTTCGGTCTGGACCTCGGCGATGATCCGCTCGGGTGGCAAGGTCGCGTCGACCGTCATGCCGGCCTCGTCCTCCTCGAGCGGTTCGAGGTCGTCGAATTGGGTGGGCACCAAGGAGGCGGGCATGAAGTGGCCCTCCCTGCCGGCCACTCGGGACGTCGCCTCGTCCGGGGTGAGCGCGAGGTGGACGAAGAACACGTCCGGACGGGCCACGCGCAGCAGTTCTCGGTAGATGCGTCTGAGGGCGGAGCAGGTGATCACCAGTCCCTCGTCCGGGGCCGCCGCCCGCATTCGGTCGCCG
This sequence comes from Streptomyces sp. C1-1, assembly GCF_050214755.1. Taxonomy (NCBI): domain Bacteria; kingdom Bacillati; phylum Actinomycetota; class Actinomycetes; order Kitasatosporales; family Streptomycetaceae; genus Streptomyces; species Streptomyces sp. C1-1. The sequence continues at coordinate 9,716,107 of NZ_CP189826.1, forward strand.
ATGGCGGCCAGCCATGGGCTGCGGTTGCGGTCGTCCAGGGGGATGCCGTTGGCCAGCGACTCACGGTTGCGCGGGGGATGGAACCGGTCACCCTCCTCGAACGGTACGCGGAGCGAGTCCGCCAGGTGGGCGCCGACGGTGGTCTTGCCGCATCCGCTGACCCCCATGACCACGATGGGAACGTGCCCGGCGTCGATGACGGCGGCCATGGCCGTGCGGAAACCCGACCGGTAGGCGCCGGGCAGCCCGTCCACGTCGAACTGGCGCAGCCCGGCGCGCAGTCGGGCCAGGACGACCGGGTCGTGCAGTCGCCCGCGCCGGATCTCGGCCATGATGGCCTCCGCGAAGGCCTCCGCGGCCGTCGCCAACCCCTGGTCGACGGCGTAGGCCAGTCCCATGTGCAGCCACATGGCGATCGGCTGCGGCCGTACCGGATAGCTCTGGACGATGTCGGCACCGACGGCGGCCGGGACGGGCGCCAGCCTTGGCTCCTCGTCCCCGTAGGACCACCGGTCGATGCGGTGGTTGAGGGCCATCACGACCGGGTGCGCCAGGCGCAGGAAGAGCTCGTTGCGCGAGCCGGCGAGGAGGCTGCGGTGGAAGGCGGCGTCGATGTCCCGGAAGCGCTGGCGGATCGGGGCGCCCTCTTTCCGGCGCGCGAAGTCCGGGTCCTCGCTGAGCGCGAGCAGGGAGCGGGCGTGGCTGGTCAGGTCGTGGCAGATCTCCGCGGACCGGCTCATCGCGGCCAGCCTGGCGGCGCGAGGCTCGATCACCTCGCGCAGTTCGGTGAGCGACCGCATCTGACTGGAGGGCGCCACCTCCAGTCGCCAGGCTATGACGTCGGCGTCCAGCAGGTCCCAACGTTCCAGTGGCTGTACGGTGGCGCCGATCCGTGGCTGCAGATTGACCAGACCCTTTTGGTGCAGTGCCTGTAGCGCCTCGCGGGCCATGGGCCGGGTGACCCCGAACTCGTGCATGACGGCGTCCACCGTCAGGTGCTGGTCGCGGGGCTTGCCGCCCTCCACGATCTGACATCCCAGCTGGCCGACCAACTTCGCCGTAGAACCCCGCAACGCGTCCTCGGACCCTGCGGGCAGGTCCGGTTCGGGACCAGTCATGGCACTGATGCTAGGTCACAGCGCTTCTCTGGTCAGTGCTCTGGTATGAGGTGAAAGGAGTGCGGGGAGCTCCAGGGGTGCACGACGGAGCGCGTTCACGGCAACAACTGCTCTCGAACAACCAGTTGGACCCCGTGATGATGCATCAGAAGCCTTTTCTGATAGTGCTCATATACGTACCGTGGTCGACATTCGAGATGCTCGATGGTGCCGGAGCACTGGTCGGAGTGCGCGTCCGAGGTGACGGCATCGGGCCGGTGCAGGCGCGCGGCAGCCGGAACATGGCTGCCCCATCCCGTCCTGACGCAGTCGCAGGAGAGCCGTATGCCCGAACCGACCTCACCCACGCCCCCGCCGGAGCGGTTGTCACTGCGCTGGGCCCTGATCCTGCTGGCCTCGGTCGTGGTGGGACTGCTGGCGGGCCTGCTGACCTACGCCGAGTCGGGCAACTGGCCCGGCTCGCTGCTGGCGGCCCTCGGTGCGAGCGGAGCGGCACTGACGACATTGCCCTCGCTGTTATGACGTCGCGCGCAACGACCGGCGCCGAGGCGGTCGATGCGGCCGGTCGACGCCTCGGTCGTGCCGAGGCGAAGCCGGGGTCTCGGGCGAAGTCTGCTGCCGTGATGCCGTCGGGATGCCCGGGCGGCCACTCCACCAACGCGATCCGGTAGGACCGACTGCGAGGAAGCCGCCGGCCGAGTTGATGAGGTTCACTCCGTCCGGCGTGAGCGCCGCCCGGATGTCCCGTGCGACCAGCAGGACGAGTCCAACACGGGGTGGGCCCTCTCAGGCGTCAGCTGCCACACGTCCCTGATGTGCTGTCTGGGCACGATCAGGGTGTGGCGCACGAGGACTCAGCGGTCCGCGACGACCGCCGCCGCGACGAAGACCAGGTCGACGAGCGCGATGACCCCGTAGAAGTTCATCATCGTGCGGGACAGGGCCACCGTGCCCAAGGTGACGCGAGGCAGATAGGGCCGGACGTCCATGGCGAACGGCGGCACCCCGGAGGTACGGCCCCGCACGTCGTCGTACAGCTCGCGGAACAGCCGCTCCTGCCTGAGGTAGTGGGAGTCCAGCAGCCAGAATCCGAGCACCGGGATCAGGCCCGCCGCCGCGAGCTGCCAGCTCAGACGGTTGACCAGGACCCCGAAGAAGACTCCGCCGACCGTCATGGTCCACCCCTTGATCAGGAACGAGCTGTTGCCCAGGCGGGTCACCACCGCCTGGATGAACTCCAGATGCTTGATCTCGTCGGACGTGTACGGTCTGGCGACGTCGCTGGTGGAAGTCACGGGCTCTCCGGTCGGTCTACGTGCCGATGTGCACGACATGGTGCGGTGGGCGCCGGTCCTGTGCCGGCCGGTGCGCGGCCTCGCTCGCCCGGTGCAGGGCGAAGGGGGCCAGATCGGGTCGGGGAATCCTGCCGCCGTCCAGGAGGACGCCGTAAAACCGTGTGATGAGGGCCTCGACTCCCGGGGCGGACGTCCAAGGCGGGGTGAGCGAGGTGACGACGTGTCGGCAGCCCGCCCGACGCAGGCCGCCGACCAGGGTGTCCCGGTCGGGCTCGCTGCCCGAGCCGCTGGACTCGCCGTAACCGGAGAGGACCGTGAGGCGGGTCCGGGAGAGGTCGGCGGCGGCGATGTCGGCGCCGGTGAGCGGCCCGTCCGCCAGTGCGATCGCCCAGCCGCCGGAATGCGGTACCGAGCGGGCTACCAGGTGGACGACCTCGACGCTGGCGGCGGCTTCGAGGACGGCCGAGCGGGTCGCCTGGCCGCCGGTGAGGAGGTCGAAATCCATGCCCGTGCCCGCGAGGACGCGCAGCTCCGCCTCGGCCCGTGCCGCCCAGGCCGTGTCGCTGGCCCCGGGTGAGACCACCACCACGGGGCGCACTCCGGCCGATACAGGGCTCGAGTGTTCGGTGCCGAGGAACTCGGACAGGCAGGAGACGTACGAGGGCACGGCGCCCGTGCCGTCCCGTGTCGGCGACCATGCCTCATGGACCGGGAGACGGGCGAGCGGCCCGGTCGGGCACCAGAACACCCGGCGTGGCCAGGAGGCGTCCCCGTTCCGGGCCGCGCGTTCGAGTTGCTCCGCCACCGGGCGGAGTGCCGCACGCAGGTCCGGATCGCCCGGGGACCACCGGCGCACGGTCGCGGCGGTGAGGCCGGGGAGGGATACGGCGGTGAGCGTCCCGTCGCCCAGGATCAGCGCGTCACCGCGCAGGTCCGACGCGAGGAGCACGGCCACCGGACCCTCCCGGCCCGCCCCACCCGGCAACCCGTCGACCAAGTGGGCGGAGAGCCGGGAGAGTTCTCGGCGCAGAGCGGAGCGTCGCCGCCAATGCGGCTGCCAGGAGTCCGCGTCCGGGCCGTGCAGGGAGCGTGCGGCTAGGACGACCCGGTGGACGGCGAGGCCCCGCTCCAGGAGGCGCAGCGCCTCGACGGGCGGCTCGCCCGCCGCAAGCGCGCAGGCGGCGGCGTTCTCCGCCGCGCCCGCCATGCCCTCCGTCGCGTCGGGGCGTCCGACGCGGTCGGCGTGGTCCCAGTCGGTCTGCTCCAGCAGCGCGAACCAGCGGTCGTGGGCCCGTACAGCCAGGGGCATCGCGTCCGCCGTGATGGCGAGCCGGGCGGCGGTGCGGGCCGCAGTGATCCGCTCGTCGTGGGGGCCGGAGTCCGCGGCGTCGAGGTTGAGCCGGGCCACCGCCTCCGTCTCCGCGGGATGGCGGCGCAGCCACATCTCGCTCGCCGCGACGCGGGCGAGACATGCGGTCAGTTCGACACGGGTCTCGCTTCGCGCGTCGGGCCCGAGGGCCCCACGGGCGAGAGCCACCGCTTCGTCGATCCCGGCCAGCGTGGATTCCGGCAACACGGGGCCGTCGGTCAGCCTCATGTAGTCCGACCAGGCACGCAGCAGTTCGGTCAGCGCCGGACCGAGTAGCGGTGGCGCGCCTCGGTCGTCCGGCGGCCCGGCATCGAGCCGGGCCCGGGTCACCACCTGCCGCAGCAGGCGCACCGCGGCGTAGGCCTCGTCGACACCGCCGGTAAGCTGCGCAAGCTGCCGCCAGGCCCGGGCCAGGAGCAGATGGGCGGGAACCGCCGCCTCGTCGGCGGGCAGCGGGGCTTCCAGGTCGGGGAGGAACAGGCCCGCCGCGCGCTCCAGGACGGTCCGGTCACCGTCGGCTGCATACTGCCGCAGGTTCTTGTCGAGCACCCGGGCGAGGAGTTGATACCTCGTCGGGAAAGCAGTCCCGCCGAGGCGGCGCATCCGGAAGGCGCCGTCCGGAGGGACGATGTGCTGGGCCGTCTCCCGGGCGTGGCCGTCCCTCCAGGGGTGGTCGAACCTCCACAGGCGGTCCTCGACGGCCATGACCCACTGGTGCCGCAGCGTCCCCGTCCGGCCGGTGAGGATCTCCCTGTCCTCCCGGAGGCAGCCCCGCAGGGGGACGAGCAGGGGTCTGGGCGCCCCGTTCCGGTCCGCCCAGGCGTTGAGGATCTCGACCTGGTCGTACACGGCGGGGGAGCCGAGCAGTTCCCGGTCGAGCAGGAACATCACGGCGTCCATGCGTTCCGGCCAGGGAACGGCGGCACCGGTCCGGTGGTGCGTGGGCCACAGTTCCTCCAGGTCGCGGACCTCGCAGCCGAGCCGGCGAAGGCGATCGTTCAGCTGGTCACGGACCTTCCGAGAGAAGGAGTCCTGGGAGGCGGACCGCAGGAAGACCGTCGGGCAAGCGCCGGGGAGCGCCGCATGCCGTACCGGCGGCGGGCGGTGGGCGGGGAAGGGGGCGTAAACATGGCCGTTCCCCGTCGTCAGACGGCTGGCGGGGGTGCAGCCGGACACCGCGACGTGTTCGCCGGGAGCGAGGTGGAGCGGTCGGGTGGGGCTGTCCGGACCGGTCCGCAGTTCGAGGACCAGGGGTTCGGTCGCCGGGACGCCGATGAGGAGGGCACCCGGCTCGCCCTCGGGGTCCCCCACGATGTGCAGCGTGTCTCCGACGGGCCGGACGGCGACGAGGGTGTCGGGTACCTTGCCCTCCCCCGACGCGGCCACCGCCCTCTTCACCAGCGCGACGTCCCGGCAGCCGATCTCGGGGACGTCGCGCGGGCCGGTCTCGGCGGTCGGTTCCAGGAACGACGCGACGGAGCGGAACTGCCAGCCGGTGACCGTGTGCCGCAGCCTCGGTGGCAGCCGCCGGGCCACACTGACGATCCAGTCGGCGATCGCCTCTCGGCCCTCTTCCTCGACCAGGGCGCGCAGCACGGACCGCAGAGCCTCCTCGGCCTGGCGCACTCCGGCTCCGTCGCCCTCGTCACGCGACAGGAGCCACAGCGCCTCCTCCTCGATCCGCATGAGCGGGGAGAGGTGGCGATGCCGGCTGGTGATCATTTCGGACAGCCGGTCCGCCGGGGCGACACCCGGCGGTGCCGCGCAGCGCGCGAGCACCTCCGGCAACTGGGGGCGCAGGGCGTGCTGGACGTCCACCCGGAGCACCATGGCCCGGGTGCTGCGGGTCGCCGTCCAGGCGCTGAACCAGAGGTCGGACTCCGCGCCGACGTCGGCCTGCGGCAGCAGCGTGACCCGCACGGCCCGGATCAGCTCGGGCTCGATCCGGACCGTCGTGCTCAGCAGCGTGGCCAGGTCGACCGCATGGGGCGGCGGGGCGGGCGGTAGGTCCCGCCACGCCTCCTCGGCGCCCTCGCCAGGGCTGGTGCGCGGGGTCATGGCCGTCCGCCCTGGTTCGACGACGGCCGCAAGGGGGCACCGCATCGCTCGCGCCAGGCTCCCACGTGGGCCGCCACGCGGCCGACCGTGGTGCCGCGGTCCCAGCTCAGCGCGGGCATGACGGCCGGCAGCCACCCCGGGAGGCGTCCCGGCGGCACCGGGAGCAGGGCCAGCGGGCGGGCCCCGGCGTGTCGTACCGTGTCGGCGAAGCGCTGCCACTCCTCCGGGGTGCCGCGGGCGGGATCACCCGGCGGACCGATCGTGCCGCAGTCGCTCAGCAGGAGGACCGCGCCCCCGCGGGACGGCGGCGCGTACTCCCCCCAGGTCCACGACGGTCCCGTGCCCGCGCCGCGGAGCGGGGAGTACGCGAAGTGGAGTTCCCGTGTCTTGTCCTTGCCGACCAGTGCGCGCACCCGGGTGCACAGCTCGGTCTGGTCCCGGGCGAACGGTTCCATGGCGGAGCCGTGGTCGACGAGGATCTGCACACCGTGCCGTAGTGTCCGCCGCGCGCGCCGCGGCAGGAAGGCCAGCGGCAGTCCCCGGGCGAGGGACTCCACGACCTGCTCGACGTCGGCGTCCCCGTCCCGGGCGGTGTCCGACAGCGCGGCCTCCAACAGTGCGACCGTCGAGCTCCGTGCCAGCAACGGGGTGTACGGCGGCTGACCGCCCATCCGGTCGGGCTCGGGGCGGGGCAGCGGGGCGCGGGTCCAGGTCTGGTGCCAGGTGTGGGTGGATTCCACCGGCGCCGACGGGCAAGGCGGCGCGGTCTGCTCGGGGTCCGGGGGCACCGGCTCCTGGAACGGGTCGGGTTCGCCGTGCGTGCCGGTGGCGTCCCGGAGGCGTGTCCCCGTACCGCCGGAGTGGGAGGGGCCCCTGGACGGCGACGGACCGCGCTCGCTCCGTGGGCCGTCGGGAACGGAACGCTGCGGGTGGGCGGGGACCGGTGCGGCCTTCGCCTGGCCGTCCGCCTCGGGTGGCTTGACCGAGGTCGTGTCCGTCGAGGACGCCGGGATCGGGGTCGGCTCCACCGCGGGGGCCGGATCGAGGCGGAGGACCGTCGTCTCCGGGGGCAGGGAGGGGGTATGGAGTCCTGTGGGGGGAGACCGCCGCGGGCCCGCGCCCCTTCCCGGCGCCGCGTCGGGTCGTGGCCTCAGCCCCAGCATGGAGACGATACGCAGCCGGTCCTCCTCGGTGCAGTCGATCATCTCCAGGGCGATGGCGAGATCCCCGAGCCATACGTCCGGGCGGTCGTGGGGCCCCCGCCCACCGGTCCTCCGGCTGTCGCGCCGGTCGCTGTCGCCCGTCACGCCGTCGGACCGTCCCCTGGCTGCTGGTTCTTCAGGAGGACGAGGTCTCGCAGACGCTCCCAGCGCGGGTCACCGGAGACAGTGATGCCGAGCGAGAGGCACGCGTACAGCGCGTCGAGGTACTCGGCGGTGCTCGGCTCCCGCACCCCGTCCCGGCGGGCCTGCATGCGGGCTTTCTCGACCTCCGCCGCCACCGCCTCGGCCAGCCGCTCCCACCCATCGGGAGCCTCCCGGCCCCTGAGGTGCTCCTGGGCGATCTCGACCAGCCGGTTCTTGTCCGGGAACGGCAGGGAGACGACGACACAGCGCCGCAGGAACGCCTGCGGCAGCTCACGCTCGTCGTTGGTCGTGATCACCACCAGGTGTCGGGGGGCGGTGGGCCCGGCCGTGGTCTGCCGTTCCAGCTGTACGGGGCTCCCGGTCTCCGCCACGGTGAAGTCGGCCGCGCCCAACGGCACGAGCAGTCCGTTGGGGACGTCCGGCTCCGCTTTGTCGATCTCGTCGATGAGTACGACGGCGCAGTCCTTGTCGCGCCCGGCGTTCGTCTCGGGCATGGGTTCGGGGCACGGGTCGACGTCCGCGCGGTCCGAGCCCGCGCGTCCCCGCCACAGCGCCGAGTCCCGGGCGTACGCCCACCACAGCGGCCCCGGCCGCACGTACGCGTAGTCGTCCAGGGGGCCGCCCCCGTTGTGAGCCTGCGCGTCCGCGAGGCGCCGCACCGTGTCGAAGGTCCAGAGCAGGTCGGTGGCCTGGGTGCGGTAGGTGACCACGTGCTCGTAGTAGCGCCAGCCCCGCAGCTCCGCGATGTGCGCAGCGAGCGAAGACTTGCCGCAGCCTGGGCTGCCGCGCAGCAGCAGCGGGCGGCCGGTGGCGAGCGCCACCTGCACGGCCAGCTTTCCCTCGTCCGGCATGAGATAGCGGGACCCGTCGCCGCGGTCCGTGGTGCCCCAGGTGCGGATGTGCGTGTAGACGTCGTGCTTCAGCGGCATGCGGCGCTCCAGGACGGGGCGGTGTACTCCACTTGGACGGCCCGGTTCAGTCGGTGTACGCGCCGATGACCGTTCTCCTCCTGGACCGCATCCAGCGCGGGCCGGGCCACGACGGCTTTCTTGAGGCCCCACTCCTGCTGTTCGGTGTCGTCCGGCGTGTCCTCCAGCAGGGCGACGACATGGAGCCAGGGAGCCTTGAGCCGGAGTTCCTCGACGACGGCGGCGAGCCTTCGGCGGCCGCGCCGCTCGACGGGCAGGACGGCGAACACGTTGGTCTGCGGATCGGGCCACGGCCCGTCGCCGACCGGGATCATCAGCCGTTCCAGGGCCTGCCGCACTCCTTCCACGACGTCGACGGCGGTCATCGCCTCGTCGGCCCGCAGCGGGTCGAGCGACGTCTGGACGTAGCGTGCCCGATCCTGGCGCATCGCGCGCCCGATGTGGTGCTCCGCGGTCTTCTGGATGCGTGCGGTGAGCAGGATGGTTCTGCCCTCCCCCGTCTCCTCGTCGGGGACGAAGGCACGGGTCGCCTCCTCCTTCACCCAGCTCGGTGCGAGGTCCTGCGCGAGGCTCGGTCCGGCTCCGCGCAGGGATGGGTCGAGATGGCTCACGGCCTGCGGGACCTTGTCCCCGAGTTCGGCACCGAGCAGCGTCCGGGCGAGGAAGCGCGCGCCGTTGAAGATCCGTGCTCGGTGGGCTTCCTCCTGCTCCAGCCCGAGTTTGCGCGCGGCGGCCTCCAGCACCCTGCCGTCCACGTCTCCGATGCGCTGCGAGACCCGCTCGACCCAGTCGCACATCGACGGGCCCTCGCAGGGGGGCGCGGGCAACGGGGCGAACTCCTCGACGACGTCGGCGGCTATGGCCCCCGGGCCGGCCCCCGCCTCGTACTTGAGTGCCTGTCTGGTGTTCAGGACGCCGAGGCAGGCCTTGTCCAGGTCGCCCGGCTGGACCCCGTCGAGCAGGACGACGAGCAGGAAGACGCCCTGCATGTCGTGGCGATGGCGCAGGATCTCCGCCTCCCGCCGGGGCCATTCCCGGGGAAGTGCCTCGCAGGCGAGGACACACACGGCCGCATCGCAGCGGTCCAGCTCCTCGTGGATCTGCGATCTCCACTCCTGTTGGTGGTCCAGCGACTGCCGGTCCAGGAACACGTCGTACCCGGCGCCGATCAGTGCCTTTCGGATCTCCCTGCAAACCTCCCAGCTGTACGGGCTGTCCGCCGAGCCGTGGCTGATGAAAACCCGCTGCCGTGTTCCAGCGCAGCCGCCCCCCTGGCTTTCCTTACAAGTCATGTACGTCGTCCTTTTCCATTCGCTCGTGGGTTGCCCGTCACACGGCGAGCATCAGCAGGAGGAATAGCAGGGCCGCGACACAGGTCATCGCCATGCAGAAGAACTTCCACGTGTCGTCCGAGTGCGGGGGTTGTCCCCTGTCCCGTCGTGCGCCGGTCCGCAGCGCGGGACGAGGCTCGGCGTCCGCCCTGCCCAGGTACTGCACCAGCTCCCACCAGGCGTCGGAAGGGAGTTGGGGCACGCCGTAGGCGGGTGCGAAGGCGATCAGCCGCAGGAAGTGCCGCTCCACCGGCCCGTCCCTCTCACACGCACGGCGGATCAGGTCCACCAGATGGTCCGCGAGCGGCTTGTGCCCGATGTAGGGCAGGACGGCCCAGTGGAGCAGCCAGAACGCCCTCTCCGCGGCGTGCCGCGGGTCCGGCTCGGCCGCCCCCTCTGCGCCGACGCGTCGGTCGGGGCGCAGGTACAGCCGTTTCCGGAGCATCCGGCGGCCGAGCCGAAGGGCCTCCCCTGTAGTGCGCCGTGTCGTGCGGGACGCCAGCGCGTCCAAGAGCAGGTCGGCTTCCTGACTCGGGAAGTGCACGGCGTCCAGTCGGTTGAGCAGGGTCTCGTCGGACAGGTCGCCGTTCTCCTGGAACGAGCTGCCGTACCCTCGGCGCGGCATGAGGGCGTTGCGCAGGCCGCGGCCTCGGGTGAGGGGCTCGGGCAGGGGGCGGGGTTCGAGAGGCACGTACGGCGACGGGTTCCGGTGCGGTTCGTCCGCGGTGGGCCGCACGACTTGCGGATAGGTGCCGATCGTCAGGGCGCCGTCGTCGGTTTCCTCCCGCGCCGGCGGGGCGAACGGGGGTGGGGGCGCGGCGAACTCCGAGACCCCGAGCGAGTGGGGCGGCGGCGGGACGGCGGGCTGCTCGTGGAAACGGTCCGGCGCCGAGACAGGGCCTCCAACCCCCGAGCCGACGGACGCCGGGCCATCGGCCCGCACCCCGCCGGACAACAGGCCGTCGAAGCGCACACCGCTCACCGCCCCGCCGTCGGCAATCCCCTCGAAGGTCGTCTCCGGTCGTCCTTCGAGTACGCGGTGCCGAGGGTCGACGGCCGGGGCGCCCAGGGGCACGGCGGGGCCGTCGATGCCGGGCATGCCACCCGCCGCCGACAGCGGACGAGTCCGCAGCTGCTCCCTGAGGGCACGCAGGCGCTGCCACGGCGGTACGTCGGCCCCGGCGGGGCACAGCTTCAGCACTTGGTGCACCTCCTCCGCCTTGACCGGCTCGGAGAGGAACCTGCGCACCAGTTCCTCCGCGATCCCGTGGGCCTCGTCGTCCGGAGCCTCGGCCAGGGCGATCCGCTCCAGCCGGGGGTCCTCGACGGCCGAGGTCCGCCAGGACGGCACACCCATGACGCGCAGCGGGTGGCTGTCCGTGGTGTCGTAGGTCGCGTAGGTCCAGAAGTCCCGCCCCAGCCAGCCGCCGAAGAGCCCGGACAGTCCCCAGATCAGCAGCGGGGTGGCGTTGGTGCCGTCGGCCGAGAACTCCGGGATGCGTACAGACATGAAGTGACCGGGGGTGCGTAGCAGTTGGGCGGCGACCACGATGAGCGGCTCACGCACGGTCTCCACCTGGGCCGTGAAGCGCTGCCACTCCGGCTGGACGACCTCCGTGAGGTCGTCGCGCCCGAGGGTCCGCAAACTGCGGGCGGGGTCGGTCCCGGGCAGTCGGTCGACGGCTCCCGGCAGCGGCAGCGGCAGACGGCCGAGCGTCAGACACACCCTGGCCTTCAGCACCTCCCGGCTACCGATCAGGGCGTGCGACTCCGTGCTGGCCCTGCCGTGGGCGTCGGGGCCCCGTCGGCGGTTGATGACGACGATCTGTCCGTCGGCTCGGCGGACTTGGCGGATCTGGCTCGGCTGCGCGGTCCCCTCGGTCTGGAGCAACGGCGCCAGTTCCTCGTGCAGTTCCTCGGCGCGGGCCCGCTCGCACGAGTACGCCACCGCGGTGATGCCGGTGCCGGTCCGGTGGCGGTTGCCCTCCCAGCGGAAGACGACCTGATCCAGCCTCTGTTCACTCTGCCGCTTCACCACGTGTCACGCCCCCGCCGTGGACGGCCGCCGCGGCGCGCTGTCACCCAGCGCTCCGCACATGGCGAGGATCGACAACAGCGGCCCCAGCACCCGCCGGGACCGCACCCCGTGCGGGAAGTAGCCGTTGGTCGGCTGGCCTCCGGTTGCCGAGGCGAAGTGCAGGCTGCACCGCAGCGCGCTGTCGAACGGCCGCAGCCAGGCCGGCGCGGCGTGCTGGCGCAGGAAGGCGTACACGTCACGGCTCTCCTCACGCATCCGGTGTGGGTCGAACGGCGCCGTCGTGGGCCGGCCGAGCCAGCGGTCGACGGGCGGCTCGAACCGCAGCAGGTCGGCCTTGCCCACCACCAGGGCCGTGGCCACGTCGAGGTACGCCCCCCTGCGCGGCAGCCGGTCCAGCACCGTCTCGAAGGCGGGGTCGCTCCGGCTGACGACGAGCCGGTACTGCTCCCGGGCCTCGTCGAGCTGCGGCAGCGCGCAGGCCAGCAGCGGGTCGACGACGAACACCAGGGCGTCGACGCCGAGCAGGAAGCGCAGCAGGGTGTCCGTCCGGACCAGGTCCTCCCCGCCGAGGTCGAAGAACGCCACCGGCCTGACCTGGCCGTCCGTGCCCGTCAGGAGCAGCGCCTCGACGAACTCCGCGAACGGGGTCTGTCCGGTGGACTCCAGTTGCTTGCCCTCCCGCAGCAGGGCCACCCGGTCCCGTATGAACTCCGAGTGGTCGGCCGGGTTGACGGACTGCCAGCGCACTCCGTACGGCTCCAGTCCGCCGTCCGTGACCTCGGCGATCATCTGGGTCAGCAGATGGCTCTTGCCGGTGCCGGACGTGCCGACCATGGCGACGGTCAGGGGGCGGCCGTGAACGAGGTAGGGGACGGGGATGTAGTGCGCCTTCACCCCGGCGGTGTTGCCGCACAGCTGGAAGGCTCCGCGCAGGACGTCGGCACGCCGCAGCGGATTGGTGTGCCTGGCCAGGTCGAGCCGCTCGAACTGGAGTTTCTCGTTGCGTACGTGCAGGGCCCGTTCGTCGTACACGACGATCTCGAGGCAGTACGGGCACATCACCTGGCCGGGTTCGAGCTGGGCCGAGGTGGTGGTCATCGGCGTCCCCTTTCGCTTCTGCCGCGATCCCGCTCGGCTCCTCCGCCCAGCCAGCGCCGGGAGGTGCGCTCGCCGTCCGCCGGCCCGGTGCCCCTAGGGGGCGCGCCGGACCACGCCGTCCCGTCGGGCTCCGTCGGCGCGTCCCGACCGGGCGCACCGAACCCGTCGGCGCCCGCGGCCGCGCGTTTGCGGGCGAGGGCCGCGTCGAACTCCCTGCGGTGCGGTTCGAGCGGGTCGGGTACGGCGGTGACCATGGCGGTCGGATCGGAGTCCGGCATGATCAGGCCAAGCAGGTGGGTGGCCGTCGGCCGGCCCTCGGCGCGGGACGCGAAGGCGCCGCCGAGGGTATGGGCCAGCGAGCGGTAGGCGTCGAGATCCGCGGGCGGCCCGTCCGGTCTGCCCTGGCGGCCGGCCACGAGCTGGTACATCAGTTGGGCGGTGCTCCACAGCGCGTCACGGGCGTCGGCCTCGCCGACACCGGACCGTTGTTCGGGGGGCGCGTAGGGCGGGACGCCCCAGGGGGTGCGCGGGCTGCCGATCCGGGCGACGGCCGCCAAGTCCCATAGCTGTGCCCGCTGTCCGTCCCACCGGACGGCCGCGGGCACGATGCCCCGGTGCACCAGCCCGATGCTCTCCAGCAGCCGCACCGCGAGCACCAGGTCGCGCTCGATGATCCGCTGATCGCTGGTGGAGATGCCGTGGGCGAGTCCGGTGGCGGGCTCGCCGCGGGGCTCGGAGTAGATCAAGAAGGGTTCGGCGGCGTCCATGTCGTAGCCGACCGGTACCGGGAAGAGCCCCTGGTACGAGCTGCCGCCGAAGGCCCGGTGGATCATCAGGGCGGCCCCCACCTCGGCCTCCAGGGTCAGGTACTCCTGCTGGTCGGACGCGTCGGTGGCGGACAGCCGTACCTGTACGCCCTTCCAGGCGTCGCCGAGCAGCACCCTGCGGGCCAGCAGGGGCGGGCGGACGACCCGCCGGAGATCCGACCCGATCCGGGTGGGCACGGTGTGGCGGCGACCGCCCGGGGTGGTGAAAGACAGGTCGGGGGGCATCTCGGTGCCGCCCCTCGGCGGCCGGAAGCCCTGGGCGGCCGTCTCGGACTCCGGGGCCCCGGCGGTCCGCCCGTTCACAGGCCCTCCTCGTAGGAGAGCCGGTCCCGGGCCGTCGGCGCGTCCTCGGCCCACTCGCGCAGCCGGACCGAGGCGACCACTCCGAGCCGGAGCGGGACCAGCTTGAGGAGCCCGGCGTACCGGCCGGTGGGCGTCCACACGGAACGACTGGGCACGCCCTCGGTGACGACGGCCGGGGCCTGCCAGGGCTCCCGGGCCCCGGCGCCCGTTCCCCCGTGTCCGTCGGTGCTCTTCCACACGGCCTGCGGGGCGAACCTGATCCACTCCACCGCGCCGGGATCCCGGCTGAGCAGCGGGGCCTGGTCCGCCGAGGCCAGGTCCACCATGCGGCGGCCCTGCGGGTCGAGCTCGATCGCGTCGGCCACCCGCTGGTGCCCGATGCCGAGCAGGCCCTCGGCGCTGCCGCGCCGGTCCGCCGAGCGGGTGAACGGCGGGGGCGAGACCACTCCCTGAGTGAACAGGTGACGGCGGGTCACCTCCAGCATCTGCCGGATCCGCCGCTCGACGTCGGTGAGTGCGCCGGCTCCGGCCTGTCCCCGGGAGACGACGCCCCAGTAGAGGTCGAGCGCGTGGACGAGGGTGTCGGTGAGGTCGTCAACGAGGGTGTCCACGAGATGGGGGCCGCCCTCGCCGGCCTCTCGGTCCAGCCAGCGCGGACCGGCGCCGAGCAGGGCGTCGGAGCTCGGTACGCGTTTGGCGGTGCGGCCAGGGGCGGTGCGCTGGGGGCCGATCGTCGGGCCGGTCTCGCGCTCGGGCCCCTCGGCGGTTGACGTCCGGCTGTAGGGGTCCGGTGCCGGCATCCAGTCGGGCCGTTCCCGGGCGTCTGGGAAGTCCGCGGCGGGGCCGGGTGTCGGCTCCGCCCGGTCGGCCTCCCGCCAGCCGCCGTCCGCCGTCGCCCGCTCCGACTCCTCCGGCCTGCCGTCCAGTTCCTCGGCGCTCAGCGCGGCGCCGCGCAGCACTCCGGCGACCATGCGGGCGGCGTCGGCGCAGTAGCGGCGCTCCTCGGCGGCCCAGCGCTGCCGGAACACGGCGTCCGCGAGCAGCGCGTCGAGGCCGTCCAGCGCCCGTCGGGCGTCGTCCGCCCCGGTCAGTTCCCACCACGTGTCCACCGCACGACGCCAGCGGACCAGCACCAGGACGCAGGCAAGCCCCAGCCCGAACAGGGCACCGCACAGGGCTGCCCAGGACGGCACGAGGCCCACGCGGGTCACGAGATGTCCGCAGGCCGCGCCCACCGCCAAGGCCACGGCCTGGGCGGCGACGCCGATCGGCATCGAGCCGGAGTCGGCGCGTCCGGGGTGATGTGCCCGGGTGAGCAGGCCGCCGCCGGCGAGGACCGCCAGGATGACGAGGGCCGCGAGTGTGCCGGGCCAGGTGTACAGGCCGGCCAGCGCGCCCGCCGCGCCCGCCCCGGCGAGCTGCCCGAAGCTGATGGTGGCGACACCGAAGCGCTGTTCCGCCGAGACGCTTTGCGGCAGTTCGGGCGGGCAGCGGTGGTCGGCCTCGATGAGCAGTCCGGCGCTCGGGGCGGGCGCGACCTGCTCGGAGAGGGCGGCGAAGCGTTCGGCGACGCTGCGCAGCGTGAGGCGCTCGCCCAGCATGCGTTCCGCCAGCCGCTGGAGTCCGTCGCCCACCGCCTCCCGGCTGCCCGCGTACGGCGGTACCCGGACGCCGAGTTCGGTCAGCAGCAGGGTGGACTCCGGGGTTGCGGCCGCGGCGCCCGGGGCGCCGTCGTTCAGGGCCCGCAGGACCAGGGCCCGGTATCCGCTGAGCCCGTGGGAGGCGGAGTCGAGCGCCGCCTCGCAGGCGCGCCGGCCCGCGCCGAGGAGCAGCCCACCGAATCCGCTGAGCTGGGCCCAGCCCGCGTACGCCTCGTCGAGGGCGCTGGAGCAGCCGGTGTACGCGCGGTCCGCGGCGCCGCCGGAAGTGCGGTGGGCCGGCACCGGGCCTGCCGGGCGGCCGGCGGCCAGTTCGTCCACCGGCTTGGGGAGTTCGACCCGGGAGGTGTCGTCGTCCCCGGCGCGCTGGGCGCCGGTGTAGTGCCCGCCGGCAAACCGGGTCAGCGCCTCCCGCCAGGCCCGGGCCCGGGCGGCGCCGGACAGGTCGTGCTCCAGGACGTGGACGCCGGGCACGGCGACGGCCTCGGGGAACCGGGCGAGGGCCTCCAGGGTCTCGTCGAATAGTCCGCGCAGCAGATCTACGAGGACGGCCAGCGCCTCCGGGTCGTCGGGGCGGACGGGATCCCCGGCGGTACGGGCCGCGCGCAGGTCGCCCGCCCAGAGCAGCCCGGCGTCCGGACCGTGCAGGGCGGCTGGGCGCACGAGGCGGCGCCGGTACGCGCTCGGAGCGTCGGGGGCGGCTGTGGACCGTCCCCCGATCTCGTCCCGGGCGGCGGTGAGGGCGTCCTCGGCGTCGGGCAGATCGCCGACGACCAGACCGAGCAGCCACGCCCTGGTGCCGTAGCCGAGGATCATCTCGTACAGGCTGTGGTGGTCCAACAGCCCGCGCGGCGTGTCCAGCAGGAGGAAGCGGTAGTGCCCGTTGCCCGGTTCCGGGAGTCCCTCGGTGCGCAGCTGCTCCTGGACCGCCGCGCGCAGTGCGCCGGGGCTGGCCAGGGTGTGGGCGCCGGAGCGCAGGTCCAGCACGATGACGGCGTGCGCCGCGCCTGTCGTCCGGCTCACTCGGAGTCACCCCACGGGTCGTCGGCGGGCCCGCGCTCGGTCGTCCTGCCGGTCGCCGGGTCGGGTTCGGAGGGGTCCTGGGTGTCGTTCTCAGCGGTCCACGGGAAGCCCGTGTCCTTGCCGTCGGGCCAGCCGTCGCCCGAGGCCGCGGGATACGGCGGATAGTGCGCGAAGGGCGGCACGGCGGCCGACCCCGTGCCGTGTGCTGACAGGTGATCGGCGTCGTCCTGCGCGCCGTCCGGGTCCTCGGCGGGCTGCGACGCGGCGCCGTACGAGTTCGCCGGGGTGGGGAAGGGCGCGTCGTCGGAGGCGTCGGTCTCCCATGGGAAGTCGTTGTCGGTGTTGTTCGGTTCGGCCTCGTGGGTCGATGATTCGGCGCTCGGGGTGCCATGGCCGTCCCGGGGCCCGGGGGTGCCGGAGGTTCCGGGGGCAGAGGCGGGACGGTAGGCGGCGGCGCGGGTGGAGGCCGCGTGCTCGTCATCCGTCGCCGGGGGGCCCGTGAGCCGTTCCGGCCAGGAGGGTTTCTCCGGCCAGGCATACAGGTCGTCGCCGTCCCCCGGGGCGGAGGGCGGGCGCGGGGCGGACGGCTCGGCGGCCGGCGAGGGTGCCTCGGCGGGCGGGGTCGCACCGCGCCGACCACGCGGCTCGTGCCGAGCGTCGGACTCGTGCCGGACGTCGGGCTCGTGACCGGTGCCCGTGCCCTGCCAGGGCCCCGGCTCGTGCCGGGGCTCGTGTCGCAGAGGCGCTGTGCCCCAGTCGTCCTCGGCGCGTTGGCGGGGCGCGGGGTGCGTGAAAGGGTGGGCGGGAGACGGAGGTCGGCCCAGTACGGCGGCTTCGAGGAGCCGAAGCGTCGGCTGGAGGGCCCGCTTCTCGGTAAAGGTCACATCCAGGGCGCCCGGCAGGGTCTCGGCCCAGAACTGCCGCAGAGGGCGCATCCATTCGACCGACCACTGCCCGGTCTGGAGCTCCAGCTTCTCCAGGAGCTCCAGCTGGCGCCGGGCGATGTCTTTGACGAACCGCACGTAGAGCGGGTCCGGGGTGCTGCCGGCCAACGCGAGGCCGTTCGGCTGGACTCTCATGAGGACGCTGCAGTAGTCCTCGACGATGCGTCCCTCGTCGAGCAGTGCCCACCGTTCGTAGGAGCGCAGCAGCCCGGCCCAGCCGGAGATCTCGCCCTGGTAGTCGTCCAGGCGCAGGGTCATGCCCGGGACGTCGGGTCCGTCCTCCTCATACAGCCGCACCCGGATCCGCCGGGGTGATTCGACGTCCCCCTCGATCACGGTGACCTGGCCGTTCCACATGGCGCAGAGCAGCCGGTGCAGGATGTGCCGGCGGTCCTCCTCCGTACTGGCCAGCCAGTCGTCGCGGTAGCCGAGCCGCTGCCGCCAGCCCAGCACGTCCTCGCTCTGCTCCACGTCCCGGGCGCGCGCCCACCGCCGCAGGACGTTACGGGCCTCGGGCACCTCGGTGAGGCTCATCTCGCTGCGGAACAGCACCACCGTGATCGAGTCGGTCTCCACCCCCCGGAACTCGATGGACCGCTTCCCGTCGCGCGGCAGCAGCAACGACTTGCGCAGATACTCTTCGACCGCATTCTTGTTCTGGATCCGGGGATAGACGATGAGGATCTTCAGCGGTCCCCCGCCCTCGGGCACGAACCCGTGGGGCAGCAGGCCCGCGATCTTGAACCGGAACTGTTCCAGCGCGCCCTTGCCGATGTCCTCGGCCGTGTCGCCGACCCCCGCCGCCGCGCTCAGCAGCATGGCCATGGACGGCAGCAGCGGACGTTCGTCGGCCAGCGCACCGCTCTCCGCGAAGAGGGTCTTGACCCGTTGCTCGACCACGGACTTGACAGTGGCGACGGCTGCGGCGGGGTTGCGTCGGCCGACGGCCTGAGCGGCCTGCCAGGCGTCACCGTCGACGAGCTTGAGCAGCAGCGCCGACTCGTCGTCGTTCTCGCGCAGGTTGACCCGCTTGACCAGCCGTTCCCGCAGGTCGTCGTAGAACTCCAGCAGGTTGCTCTGCGGGGGCAACAGATAGGAGACGCCCGTGCGGTCGTCGTACAGCTCCTGGACCTGTTCGTCGAAGGCCCGAGGCTCCTCCTCCATGTGCTTGCGGAACGCCTCGACCAGCAGGGTCACCTCGGTGTTGAGGGCGGCCGCGGCCGGGCGCCAGCGCTGTTCCTGGCGCCGCCACCCCTCGTGCCAGACCGTGCGGCACCGCCACTGGAACCAGCGGTCCTGCGCCTCGACGGCCGCGGCCACGTCCGCGTCGCCCCAACGCGCCTTCGACAGACCGCCGATGCGGCCCCTGATCCGGGGAACGGCCGGAGGCTGTGTGTGGACGCCCGCCGGGCGCGCGGGCTGTCGGCTGCGGTTCTCCAGCATGCCGAGGAAACCGAGCACGGTGACCGGATTCGGGTCGCCCGGCACCCCCTTGATGACCCGGTCTGCCTGGAAGATGTCCACGGACCGCAGCAGCCGCTCCAGCGCGGGACGGGGGGCGAACTGCTCGGCCAGCACGGGCGCCCGGCGATCCACCTTGCGCCGCAGATCCTCCGTCAGCGCCTGCATGTCACTGAGCCGGTCGCGGAGTGCCTGCTCGATGGCGACACCGCCGCGGGGCAGCGGATCGGGTTCGGGCACCGGCAGCGCCTCCCGGTTCCACAGCTCCTCCAGCCCGGAGTCGGCGAACAGCTTGCGGACCGTGCCCGCGTACTCGTGGCTCGCGTTGGCGGTGGGTTCGGTGAGCCTGCGGACCGACGCGGCCAGCATCCGGGAGGAGACCAGTTCGGCCAGTTCGTCGAGGGGTGCCGTCATCGAGGCGACCAGGCTGGTCGACACGCCCCGGTGTCCGATCCCGGAGGCAGCCCGCGCGGCCCGGTGGAGACCGCGGTTGATGAAGCTCGCGGCGAACGTCTGATAGTCGTCGTCGGCGCGCGGACGCGGCCCGCTGCCGTCGCCGAGTTCGGTGCCGACGAGTGACATCACCAGGGAGACGATCGAGCGGCGCAGGTCGTCGGGGCGGATGCCGGCGGTACGGCTGAACAGGAAGGCGGTGGGCACCATGCCGGTGCGCAGCCGGATCGGGTGGACGCCCGGGTAGCGGATGTGCATCGCCGCGTCGAGGTCGGAGTCGCCGAGGTCGGACTCTGCGGTGGGCACGTTCTGTTCGTCGACCAGCCGGAACAGGTCCACCACCGCGCGTGCGGCGTTGAGTTCGGCTTCGCGGCCGCCGCCCGCCGAGGTCGGGAAGGCCGAGGGCATGACCACCAGCGGGTAGATACGGGCCCCGGTGAAGTTCTTGGCCCGGAACGCCTCCCCGATGAGATGGAGGTAGTCGAGGAAGATCCCGGCTCCGGTGCCGCCGGCCACGGAGTGGGCCACGAACACGTCGCAGCCGGACATGGGCCCGCCGCCGAGCTGGCTGAGCTCGCCACCGGACCGGCTGATGGCGTCGATCGCCTGCATCAGCGGCCCCATGACGGGATCCAGGCCGTTGCGCAGTGTGCCGAACAGCGCGGCGCGGCCGACGGTGGGCAGCTGGCCCGCTCCGTTGCGCAGCGGGGTGACCTTGGGCTCGCCCGCGCGCGGCGGCAGCCAGCCGCTCACCTCGTCCCGCATCACGGCACGCAGTTCGCGGGTGACCTCGGGAGAGCTGTCGTGGTCAGGGAGCAGGTCGTGGGTGGCGCGGGCGGTCCGGCTGTAGGCGGCGCGCAGGCCGGCGTCGGCACTGAGGTGAGGCAGCCGGGCGAGTTCCGACTCGCTGAAGTCGGCGTACACGAACTGGAGGCACTCGGGGAGCTGGTAGCGCAGGGGGATGCCGAGGCTGTTCAGAGCCGTGCCGTCGGGGCCGCAGAGTTCGGCGCGCAGCCGTCGTTCCAGCTCGGTTCCGACGAGACCGCCGGTGCCGCCCAGACCGACGAAGAGCATCGGCTGGAAGATCTTCATGGTGTGGTCCTCCGCCGGGACGGTTGACGTCCCGGTCGCTGGTGTGGAAGTACGTGGGTTCGTGCATTCGTGCGCAACAGACCCGCACAGGGGCTCGGCACGGGACTTCAAAGGTCCGGATGCTCCGCCGGATCCGGGACGCCGAGGGGGTACGCGCCGTTGTCGTAGGAGTCCGCCGGCGGGCCGGCGGGGCGCGTGGTGCGGCGCCTGTCCGGCAGTGGCGAGCGGATGCCCCGGCCGACGGACGGGCGGCGTTCCTTGCTCTCGACGACGTGCAGGGAGAGCGGGCCGTGCAGGGGCACGGCCTCCCCGAAGCGCAGGGTGCGTTCGCCGTGGCCGCTGGTCCGCAGGACCACTCCGCCGTTGAGGCCGCGCCGCACGGCGTACGTCCCTCCGGAGCGCCGTACTATCCGGGGGCTGTCGGAGGCCGTGTCGACGACGTCGAACTCGTACCAGTTGCCGCGGCCGGTCTTGGCCTTGCCGCTGCCGACCAGGGTGCCGTCGGCGTCCCGCAGTTCGAAGAGGAGTCCGGCGGGTGCGATCCGCAGGCGGTTGACGCGACGCCGGGAGACCAGCAGCACGGCCACGCCGGCCAAGGCGAACGCCGCGGGAATGACAACCTTCCACCACCGGTCCCAGAGCTGCTCCAACTCGCCGGGGACGGCGGTGACCGTGATGGCGAGCGGCGCGTCGTCCAGGACGCGGCCGCCCTCCACCGCGATGACCTTGCCGCCCAGTTCGGTGCCGTCGCCGTCGATGGGGGCGCCGAGTTCGTCCGCCGCGGCGACCTTGACGGTCACGGGGACGGTGCGGATCGCGCCGGGTTCGACACTCACCCGTGTGGGGGTGACGCTCAGGCCGGTGCCCTTGCCGTCGGCGACGGAGAGCAGCACCTCGTGCGCGGTGCCGCCCCGGTTGCCGACCTTCAGCGTGCCGGGCACGCGGCCACCGGGGTGGACTCCGGCGGCCGGGATGTCGAGGACGGCGTCGAACGTGGAGTTCGCCGGGGAGACGCCGGTCGGGTAGTACCGGGTGTCCGGGCTGAGGCCGACCGATTCGACGGTGCTGGTGAAGAGCAGGGACCCGGTCGCCCGGCGAGGCACGGTGACGGTTCCGGAGAAGACGCCGTCGGAGCCCTTCTCGTCCGGTCCCGTGCCGTCGTCGGTCAGGGTGATGGGCACCTGTCGGCGGAATCCGTCACCGGTGAGCCGGCCCACGACGGAGATGCCGCGCAGATCCCGCGCGTCGAGCCTGACGCTGTTGGGCGTGAGCACCTCGACCTCGACGCGGGTGCGCTGTCCGGCCCTGGGCGAGGGCTTCTCCAGGCGGATGTCGGAGCGTACGGCGCCCCGCCATAGAGCGCTGATGCTGGCCACCCGGTCGCGGTGGCCTTCCGGTGCGTCGAGGTGCACCCGCCAGCGCCCGGGCAGGGGGCGGGTGACGCGGAGCGACTCGACCGCCTTGCCGCGGCCGGTGAACTCGAAGGAGGAGCCGCCCGTCTGCGAAGCGTCCGCGGAGTCGTCTATTCGGCGTCCTCGGGGGTCGTAGTAGGTGGCCCGTACGGCGGGATCACCCTTGGAGACGACGATGGTGCCCTCGGTGGCCAGCGGGGAGACCCGGACGTGGAGGTCCGCGGGCGGGCGGCCTTGGCTGCCGGACTCCTGGTAGAGACACCGTGCGGCGGCGAACGCCGCCTGCAGGGCCCGGCCGAGCTGCTCGGCCCCGGGCACGGTGGCCGCCCTGGGGCGGGTCTGCGGGAGGTCGCGGCATCCGTCGCGGTAGCCGGCGGCGGCCATCTCCTCCAGCCGCTTCTCGTCCACGTCGTCCCCGAAGCCCAGGGGCCAGATCTGCACCTTGGCGTCCCTGGCTTCCCGGAGCGCCTGGGCGAGGTCCGCGTCGGCCTGGGCGTCCCGGGTAGTGGGGTCGAGGCCGCGGTAGCGGTAGCTGTCGCGGACGTCGAGGTGTCCGTCGGTGAGCAGGAACAGCACCCTGGGCCGGCCGAGGTCCCGGGCCTCCACGAGACGGGTGACGCCCTGGCGTACGGCGGAGATGAAGTCGGTCCCCGATCCCTCGGCCTCGGTGCGCCGGTTCAGTCCGGCCGCGCACTGGCCGATCCGTTCCCGGCCCACGGTGTCGAGCTGCCGCATCGAGCAGACCTCGTCGACGGGTGACTGCCCGGCGGTGGTGGCGTCGGCGAAGCCGTAGACCATCATCCGCGACCGTGCGGAGGGTTCACCGACCGAGATCGAGGAGACCGCGTCCCTCTCCCGGTCGAGGTCGCCGGCGCCCAGACTGGCCGACTCGTCCACCGCGACGGCGTAGTCGACCGGGTCGTCGGCGGCCACGGCGCTGGTCATGACGGAGTCGGCCGGGGCCGCGCCGGGCAGGGCCACCGCGGCGAGCGCCATGGCGGCGAGTCCGTAGGCGCTCCGGCGCGCTTGTGCCCGTACGTATGTCCGTGTCCGCGTCCGTGGCCTACCGAACAGAGAGAACACATTCGATTGCACGCTCGAACACCCCCCTTGAATGTGTCACGCCGATTCCCCTGAAATTCCCCGTTTTCTCGGCCGCCCACGGAATGAGCCCCCATCGTCGGCGCCGGTGTCGCACAGCTTAGGCTCACGCGCCCCCGCCTTTGGCTGAAATTCCGCTCTTTCCGAAGGGTTGCGCGATCAATCCGAAAAAGAGATCACGCAAATAAAGCAATCGGTCACGCCAGGATGATCGGTGAATGAATTTGCCCACTAGTGTTCTTTCCTGATTCGCGGCAGGACGCGGACCTCCCAGGAGGGTGGCGGAGCGAGCTCCAGCTGTCGGATCAGAGCGGCCACCCCGGTGCCGACCGCGCCGCGGTCCTCGCCCAGCCGCGCGGTCAGGAGGAGTCGAGGCGCTCGACGAGCCCCCTGGCAGCGCAGCGTTGTCAAGCGGACCGCCCTCCGCATCGGCAACGTCCTGGTGATCGTCTCCGGGGCTCCGGCGCTCGTCGACATCCACCTCGCCGACGCCGCAAGGAGCGCAGGAACTCGCTCCAAAACGCCTCGGTCTCGCTGTCACCGACCATCACGCCCAGCGCCTCACGGCCGCCGTCCTCGCCGCTGCCGGTGGCGATGACCACGGCCTGGCAGAACCTGCTGTCCAACGCCATCAAGTTCCGCAGCCCGGACCGGCCACCCCGCATTCACATCAGCGCCGTCCCCGACACCGGCGTCTGGGAGTTCGCGGTCACCGACAACAGCATCGGCATCGCGCCGGAGTTCCAGGAGAAGATCTTCGTCCTCTTCCAGCGACTGCACACCAAGGACGTCCACCCCGGAACGGGTATCGGCCTGGCCATGTGCAAGAAGGTCGTGGAGTTCCACGGCGGCATGATCAAGATCGACCCCGAATACCGGCTGGGTACCCGGGTCGTCGTCACCCTGCCCGTCGCGAAGGCCGAGACGGATGCCATGGCCGAGGCGTCTGCCACGACCGAGGCAGCCGTGGCTGCCTCGACGGGAGATGCGGACAGGAGACAGCCGTGACCGCCCCCCTCGGAGGTCGCGACGGGTCGTACGACCTGCTCCTGGTGGAGGACGACGACGGAGACGCCCTCCTCGTCGAAGAACTTCTCTACGACATCGATCTGCCGCACACCCTCACCCGCTGCCCTCCGGCCGCCGACGCGCGCCGCGTCCTGGCCGCACGCACCGTCGACTGCGTTCTGCTTGACCTCCACCTGCCGGACGCGTCCGGCAGGTGGAGGTCAAGGCGATCCAGAAAGACACCCACGCCGCCATCATCGTTCTGACCGGACTGGACGAACCCCGTGCCGGAGTCGACGCCCTCGCAACCGGCGCCCAGGGCTACCTTCAAGGGCAAGGTCGAATCCGACCTGGTGCAGCGCGCCGTGCGCTACGCCATGCAGCGAAAGCAGGCCGAACGCGCCAATGCCGCCCTGCAGATCGGCCGCCTGCGTGCCGAGGAGAACGCATGTCTCGAACGGGGCCTGCTGCCTGAACCCCTCCTGTCGTGCACGACCGCCACTGCCTCCAGCCGCTACTACCCCGGGCGGGCGAAGGCCCTGCTCGGAAGTGACCTCCTCGATGTCGTCCAGACCGACGACGGACAGGTCCACGCCGTCACCGGAGACGTCAGCGGCCACGGCCCCGACGCCGCGCGCGGCACTCGGCGTGTGCCTGCCCATAGCCTGTCGCGCACTCACCCTCGGCGGCCACCGCAACCAGCAACTGCTCCACCTGCTGGAGAAGATCCACATCGCCGAACGTGCGGGCAGTGACTTTACTACCTGCACCATCACTACCCTCGACTCGAAAGAGGCCGGCCTCACCCTGCACCTGGCCGGCCACCACGAGCCCCTCCTCATCACTCCCGACGGAGCCGGTGAGGTCACCGCCGCACACGGAGTCGCGCTGGGTATCGCACCCTTCTCGGCAAGTGGGCCCGCCACCCAGCTCGCCCTCCCGCCCCGCGGTGCGCTCATCGCCTACACCGACGGTCTCATCGAAGGCTACGCGGGCAACACGACCACACGGCTCGGCGTGGACGGCCTCCTGCGCATCATCGACACGATCCGCACCCCAGACCCCGGCGCCCACCTGGACGATCTCATCGCCCGCACCCGCACCCTCAACGCCAGCCGGCACACTGACGACCTCGCGGTCCTGCGCCTCGACTGGAACGTCGACGCGTCCGGTGCCGTGGCGAAGGGGCAGGGAAGCGCACTGTAGCGGGCCACCGCCACCCTGCGGCGGCGCCCACGCCGTCTCGTTTCTCGGCATGTGGTGGACCAGTGCGGACTTTCACGGATGCGGGTGACGCCGACGCCCAGTTGCCGTCTGGACCTGTGCAAGAGCCACGTGTTGCAGGGGAATCGCAACTTCGACACGGCTCGCGGAGGCAGCTACCTTCATCTGGTCTTCGGAGGTCGCCACGATCGCGCCGGGCTCCATCAGGCCGAGCCGGACGCGATGAGTATGCCACCGAACCAGGCTCCGCCACGCAGCCCACCAGGGAGATACGCATGCCCCACATTGCCCTGTACACCTTCGGCGTCCTGAAATCACCTCTCGCCGATCCCGCACCTCTCACGCGCGAGTTCTACGAGACGGGTGAGGCCGTCTACCGGAAGATCAGCCAGCACCCCGGATACGTCGCTCATGCTGAAGCGGCTGAGGGTGAGCGGGGCGTGCTCTTCGATGCGGATTGGGGTGCGTGGGGAGAGTTCGCCGTACCGACGTGGTACGCCAAGGGCCGTACAGCGGACACCACCGCCCTTGCCGCGACCCTCTCACTCTGGACCGACTTGCGCTCCGCATTCGACGCCGTTTACACCGGTCTCCACCGTGAGGCGTTGAACAGGCGTTACGACTGGTTCGAGAGGACAGAGCACCCGAATCACGTGTTCTGGTGGGTCCACGACGGCGCGATACCCTCCTGGCGGGACGGCGTTTCCAAGCTGGCGCACCTCAACGACCACGGCTCCGCGCCGCAGGCCTTCACCTTCCACAACGCGTTCGCCCCGAACGGAACTCCGACCAGGATGGAAAGCATCGCCCCGAACAGGGATCAGCGATAGCGGCCGTTACGGGTATGACGCCGACCTCACTGACGACCGGAATCCGGTCGCGAGTGGGACTGCAGGAAGCGGGTGATGGCTGCGGCTTCGGCGTCGACCCCGAGCAGGATCTGAGGCGGTAGGGGCTCGAACGCATCGACCTGGACGGAGCGCGCGCCGGATCGGGTCCAGGTTGCGACGACCAGGCCATCGGCGATGACGGTCGGTCGGATTACGCCACCACCCGGCCAGACGCGGGCGTGGTGAGAGTCGGGGACGGACGCCTCACGGGTGCGGTATCCGACGAGGTAGTTGTCGTAGGCGGGAAGCATGCGGACATCGGGGATACCGGACGGGGCTTCGGGGTCTTCCTCCCAGCCGGCCAGGACGGTCTGTGTGCCGTGTTCGGTGATCGCGCCGGACTGCGCCAGCGCCTTCCAGGCCTTGCGGGCCCAGGTGACGGGGAGTCCGGACCAGGCGGCGAAGTCTTCGGGCGTGGCGGGTGCGTGCGCGGCCAGATAGCGGCGGCCCAGCTCAGTCAGGGCAGTTGCTCCCTCCAGCCGGGAGACGCCGGTGGGCAGCCAGTCGTCGAGCAGCACGTACGTGGCGACACCGTCACGCTGCGGGCCGTGGCAGAGGACGCCGCCGAGTGCGGCGTGGCGGATCAGGTGGAAGGGCGCCTGACCGTCCGCCGGAACGCCGAGGGTGGTGAGGTGCTCGGTCAACTCGGCGCGGGTGAGCGGCCCGTGCGTGGCCAGGACGCGCCGGATGAGGCGGTCGGCGCGCCGGCGCTGATCGTCGTCCAGTCCGAGCTGCCGGTAGCGGCGGCTGGTGCCAGCGAGGATCCGGGGAGCGAGCAGTCGCAGAACCCAGTGGAGGTCCTCGCTGGGGATGGTGTGCAGAGTTCCACGCATGAACCAGCCGCGGACGATGCTCCGCTCCTCCTCGTACGCGGTGCGGATGCCGGTAGCCGTGATGCCCCGTCCCCGTACTCGGATGCCGAGGTCGGCGGCCGTGCGGTCCTGGGCCTGGATGGCGAAGACCCGGCGTACGACCGCCCCGGCGGAGGCTTCCCGCACTCCGCCGGCCAGGGCCTGCGCGCGGGCCCGCAGCTGGCGGACGCTCTCGTGCTCACGCATTGAGCCGCGCATCCGTCCCGGTCAGGAGACGGCCGTGTGCAGGATGCCGGCAAGGTCGGTAGGTGCCGACAGCATCGGCCAGTGCCCGGTGGACAAGTCGAAACGCCGCCAAGGCGCATGGTTGAGGAAAGCCAGCATCGGCACCCCGCTGTCCAGCAACCCCTGGAAGTCGTGGCAGGCGACCAGGACACGGTCCACACCGGGTCCGACTTCCACCGGGCCGGCCAGCCGCTGGGTGTAGGTGCCGAACGGCTGAGGAGTGGCACGTTCACGCAGCACCTCCCGTCGGCCCTCGTCCAGTCCGTCGAGACTGCCGGACAGGGCCTCGAACGGCGGCATCGGCAACCGCCGGCCGTCACCATGAGCCGTGACCCGCTGACCCAGCTCATCCGCTGCCTCCGGCGACATGAGGTCGAGCATGCGCATCCCCTCGGCGAACGGGGCGCTGTCCACGTAGACCACGCGCTCCAAACGGTCGCCGAGACGCCCGGCCGCGCCGCTGACGGGGGCTGCCGCATAGCTGTGGGCGACCAGAGTGACCTCGCGCAGATCGCCCTTCTCGACGATCTCGGTGATGTCCGCGATGTGCGTGTCCAGCTCGGTCCGCGGTCCGCCCTCCTCCGCACGCTCGGCCAGCCCGGTCAGCGTCAGCGGCAGAGCCGTGTGGCCGTGCTCTCGCAGGGCGCGGACGGTGTCCTCCCAGGCCCAGGCGCCGAGCCAGGCGCCTGGAACGAGTACGAACGTGGCCATGTGATCTCCCTGAAAAGAGGTGTTGTGGGGAGCGTAGAGTCCATCAGTACCTAACCAGGGGATGCCTCGATCTAATTGGGTGGGGTTGGGCCTCTGAGTTCTGCTGTGACCTCAACTGGGTCCATGGATCTGTACTGTCCACTGGAGTCAGCCTTTCTGCCGCGTAGAAAGGCGGAGCTTGTATGGTCGCGGTGTGAATGCGACTAGGAAGGTTCACCGATTCTCCGGCGGTGTGTATGACCTGGGGCTCCACGCGGTGTGGTGCCTGAAGGACCGCCGTCCGGTCCTCGGCGGACGGGTCGCGGAACGGCTGGACGTGTTGATCCGGCAGAAGGCCGACGAACACAGGTGGGAGATCATCGGCCTTGAGGGGTGCCCGAGCGGGTACACCTGTTCGTCGAGCACGGTGCGAAGTCGTCTGCCCCGTGCGTGGCGAGCCAGTTCAAGGGCTTCACATCCCGCGTGCTGCGCGAGGAGTTTCCGCACCTGAAGTCGCGGATGCCCCCTGAGGTCGTCGTCGTACTTCGCCGCCTCGGTCGGAGCCGCGTCGGCCGCCACGGTTGGGAGGCACCTCAACGCCCAGTGGGAACGCCTATGGAAGAGGGTGGACGGGTCGTGATCCGGGCGTACAAGTTCCTCCTGCGCCCAACGGGCCGTCAGTCGGTCGCGATCGGCGAGATGCTGCGGGACCACTGTTCCCTGTACAACGGCGCCCTACAGGAACGCCGTGACGCTTACCGGCACGCCTCCAAGACCACCGTCCGCTACGTGGACCAGTCTGCCCAGCTCAAGGAGATCCGGGCGTTCGATCCGCAGCGGCAGGGCCGCTGGTCGTTCTCCTCCCAGCAAGCTACCCTGCGCCGCCTGGACAAGGCGTTCGGTGCGTTCTTCCGCCGGGTCAAGGCCGGGCAGAGACCGGGCTATCCCCGCTTCAAGGGCACAGGGTACTTCGACACCGTCACCTTCCCCAAGGACGGCGACGGCTGCCGATGGGACTCCACCCCCCACGACCCCCTCACGCGCGTCCGCATCCAGGGGGTCGGGCACGTCCGTGTGCACCAGCATCGGCCCGTGCGCGGCCAGGTCAAGACCCTCTCGGTGAAGCGAGAGGGAACCCGCTGGTACATCGTCCTGGCCTGTGACAATGTGCCCGTTGAAGAACTGCCGCCCGCCGGGGCGATCGTTGGCATCGATATGGGTGTCGCCCACTTCCTGACCACCTCGGACGGTGAACACGTCGCCAACCCGCACCTTTTCACCGCGATGGCTGAGGAGCTGGCTGAGGCGCAACGGAACCTCGCCATGTTCCCGAAGCGCACCCGGCAGCGCACCAAGCACCACCGCGCGGCGGCCCGAAGGGTCGCCAAGCTGCACGCCAAGATCCGGCGGCAGCGTGCGGACTTCCACCACAAGACCGCCCGCACGCTCATAACAGACCACGACGTGATCGCGCACGAGCGTCTCAACACGGCGGGTATTACCAAGAGCCCCGCACCGAAGGCCGATCCTGAGCAGCCCGGCGTGTTCCTGGCGAACGGTGCTGCAGCGAAGTCCGGCCTCAACCGCAGCATTCTCGATGCGGGTTGGGCGCAGTTCCTCGGAAACCTGGCGAACAAGGCTGAGAGTGCCCGTCGCCTCGTGGTCCCGGTGGACGCGCGCAACACCTCCCGTACGTGCCCCGAGTGCGGGCACGTCGCGAAGGGGAACCGCCTCACCCAGGCAAGGTTCGCATGCACGGCGTGCGGGTTCACGGCGAACGCGGACCACGTCGGGGCTACGAACGTCCTCAACAGGGCCGGGCTGGCCCTCTGCGCGGCGGTTCAGCCACCGACGTAGGAAGCCCGGGCGTTTTACGCGTGGGTGGAGTCACACAGGACAGAATCGGCCTGAGCCTGAAATGCCAAGTCATCCATCAGCTCCTGGCATCAGCCGCCGAACGAGCAGCGGGACAACTGCCACAGTGAAGAGGTATGGCGACGTCACGGCTCGAGTGATGATCAGTTAGGCGTCCCCACGTGGTAGGTGGCTCACGCACAGTGCTACCTCCTGCATTCGGCGGGATCAGCAGGGGAAAGTACCGCTGTAGATGGCGTGTCCGTAGGAGGAGCTTCCCGTGCCGAAGCCGTAGATGCCGTCGTCGCTCCAGACCGCCTCGCGGAAGCCGTTGACGCAGGCCTGCGGCGGCGCGATCGCGAAGCCCTCCAGGTTGTCGGTGGGCATCACGGCCGGGTTCGTGTAGGTCGCCTCCGGAACGATCGCGCCACCGGCGTTCACTTTCATCAGGGTGTGGGTCTCGCCGCAGGTGTTGTCGCAAGTTGCGACGATGCGCTGGGTTCCGGCGTCGAACATCACGTCCATCACGGAGACCTTGCCGGTCGCGATCGTGCCGAAGGTGGTGTACGTGCCGTCGGAGTTGAGTCCGTAGACGTGCAGAGTGCCGTCCCACTCCAAGCCGGCGAAGAACAGGCCCGAACCGTGCAGCGGGTATTTCGCGGGGTCGTATGCGGCGCCGGTGCGCGGGTCGACCCAGCCGTTCGCGGTCAGCCACGTGTCCGGCACGTATCCGACGCCCTCGAAGCCCAGGTTGGCGTCGTCCTTGCTGCCGGTGTCGAGCTGCGGGAACTGCGAGGTCATGTCCCACTGGTGGATCGGCGTGAGCGTCGATCCGGTCGCGGCCGGATCGAACTCCATGATGGTGTCCTTCGGCACGGTGTTGTCGGCGTTGTCGCGCTCGGAGGTCACGTAGATGTGGCCGTTGGCGCCGACCGTCAGACCCTCGGAGTCCGGCTGACCGGTGCCGTCGGCGAAGCGAATCTGCTTCCCGGTCGCGCTCCACGAAGCATCCGGAACCCACTTGCCGCTGCTCTTGACCAGCTTGTACAGCCAGTTCTTGTTCTTGGCGGCCCACAGCACCGACGGGTTCGCCGGATCGAACGCCAGGCCGCTCAGGTCCCGCCCTTCAGGGCCGGTGGACGTGGTGAACGCGCAGACGTTGTCGGCGATCGTGACGTCCAGCCCGCCCGGCCACGCCAGGGTGCCCGCCGGGGTGGAACCCGTACCGGACGGCGCCTCGGGGGTGCAGCCGCTGGTCAACGAGCCACCGCCTCCCAGCAGTTGACCGCCGGTGCCACCACCGCCGTTGCCCGAGCAGGAGTTCGCGCCGCCGAGTGTCGCGGTCGTAGAGGTCTGGAACCAGCCGGTGGCGTTGGCGCAGCGCTCGTCCGACGGCTTGGCCCCACCGGTCGTCCAGGTCACCGAGTCCACGGTGTTGCCGTTGCCGTCGAGGAGGACGACCGAGTCGTTGTCGCCCAGACCAAGGGTGGAGTTGAAGGTGACGTAGCCCCCTGCGGGGATGCTGCTCGCGCTCGGGGAGGAAGACGAGATCGACACGGGGGAGTGGGTGGTGTCGTTGTCGACGTACTTCCACGCCCCGATGCTGACCGCGCTCGTTCCCCCGTTGTACAACTCCACGGTGTCCGCGCCGTCAGAGGTGACCTCGTTGATCCGCACCCGGCTCGCCGCCGGTGTCGAGGACGGGCAGCCCGAGGTGTTGGAGGTGCCGAACGTGGACGCCGCGGTCGTGGTCACCCAGGACCCAGTGCCGTCGCCGCCGCACCGCGCCATCGCCGGCTTCGCTAGGTTGGCGGCCCACTCGACGCGGTCGACCACTGTGCCGCTGGTCGTGTAGATGACGACCTTGTCCGAGTCGCCCAGTCCTTTGGGCGAGTTGAAGGTGACGAAGCCGCCTGCCGGGATCGTGCTCGAGGACGGGCTGAACGTCTGCGGCGAGAAGCCGTCGTCGGACATCTTCCAGCCACTGATGCTCACTGCGGTGGAGCCGGCGTTGTACAGCTCCACCGTGTCGCTGTTCGAGGAGGTGACCTCATTGATCCGAACGTTCTGGTAGCCGGCCGGGTCCGCGGCAGCCGCCGGCTGAGCGGCGACCAGCCCTGTGGCGAGCAGTCCTGAAAGCGTCAAAGCCGCGGCGCACGCAGAGGCGACGCCGGCACGCGAGGGTGAGGTAGGCACGAGGCGGAACTCTGCCGACACGATCTTGAAACCGCGTGTATTCCAGCTGAACATCACCCGCACCCGCACCCGCACCCGACGCCAGCCGCCGTAGCGAGGTGCGGGCGGCTCGGCGCTCTGGGTAGGTTGGTGGCCACCGACTCAGGAGATGTTTCGTGCCCGGCCGCCCCAGCGTTCTGTTCGTGACCGATCTCGCCTACCAGGCCCGGGGACGGCGCTACTGCGACGAGGACATCTTCCTGTCCTCGCGGCTGCGCGACGACTTCGACGTCGCTCTGTGCCACCCGCTGGACGCCGCCGCTCTGATGGACGCCTTCGACGCGGTCGTGGTCCGCAACAGCGGCCCTGTGGTGCACTACCAGAAGGAATACGAGGCCTTCCGGGACCAGGCCACGGCGCGCGGCACTCGGGTCTACAACCCGCTGTCCGGCCGGGCCGACATGGTCGGCAAGCAGTACCTGCTGGACCTGACCGCAGCCGGATACCCGGTCATCCCCACGATCGACCGGCTCGAGGACCTCGGTCGCCTGCCCGACGCCGACCAGTTCGCGGTCAAGCCGAAGGCAGGGGCGGACTCCATCGGCCTCGGCTTCGTGCCTCAGGAACGGCTGGCCACCCTCGACTACGGCGACATCCTGGTCCAGCCTCGCATCGATTTCCGCTACGAGGTGTCCTTCTACTACGTGGACGATGTCTTCCAGTACGCCCTGCACGCGCCCGACATCGAACGGCGCTGGGTCCTTGAGCCCTACCGGCCCACCGAAGCCGACCTCGACTTCGCCCGCCGCTTCATCGACTGGAACACCATAGACCACGGCATCCAGCGCGTGGACGCCTGCCGTACCCAGGAAGGTGACCTCCTTCTGGTCGAGTTGGAAGACCTCAACCCCTACCTGTCCCTGGACCACCTCGACGACCCGACCCGCGACGGATTCGTCACCAGCATGACGACCTCCCTCCACCGGTTCCTGGGCACCCCACCCAGCCGCTGAAGCGGCGCCGTCGACGGGCGAGGCACTTGCCGAGGGCTAGGCGTCCGCGACCCAGCTGCCGTGGAACCCCAGCGGAACGCGGCCGGGCAGGTGAATCCGGGCCAGCGGGTGCCCGCCGAAGTCCTGCGCCGCGAGGATCACCAGGTCGGTCGCACCACGATCGGGGTCGTTCACGTACGACAGAACGTAACCGTCGTCCTCGTCGCGCCCGCCGCGCCGCGGAACGAACACCGGCTCGCTGACCGCCGCGCCCTCGGGGAAGCGGTGGAGCTGTTTACCGCCTCGCAGCATGTCGTGCTTCACCAGGTAGTTGGTGAACTTCTCATCCGGCGGTACGCCGTCGACGGTCTCGTACGCCCGCCACATCTCGGCCGCGCTCGCGGTGTAGGCATAGCGGTGCCGACGGGAGACGAGCGATTCATTGATGCGGGGGAATTCCTGCGGACGGTCGTCCAGCCGGCTGCCGCGCACCCGGCCCGCGCGCAGGTCGATCGTCCAGCGGTCGAGCGTCGGGGCACCGGTCGCGGACGGTCCGCCCATCCCGCGGCCGGCGGCGTAGAACGGCGCAGGGAACCCGATGTACTCCAGCACGACCGTGTCGCCCTGGTCGTAGGCGTTCAGCGTGTGCGAGTAGTACACCGGGTCGATCTCGAACCAGCGCGTGGCGCCACCCGTGCGCGGCAACAAACCGATCCGCATGGGATGTTCGTCGTTCCACACGTACGGCACGACCGCGCCCGCCTCCGCGGCGCCGGCGTCGAAGGTGATCGGCACGTCCACGATCACCACGTACTTCTCGGTGAGCGCGAAGTCGTGCATCATCGGCGCGTCCGCGACGGGAATGCGCGTGGTCCGTGCGACCCTGCCGGTCCTGTCGATCATGACGTGTCGCACATGGTCCCAGGTCGGGTAGTACGCGATCGCGTGCAGCTCGTCGGCCGCCGCGTCGTACTTGGTGTGCGCGGTGAACGCGCCCTGGAGAGTGGAGCGGAAGTCGTACGGGCGCACGGTGCGCAGCTCGCCGTCCAGTTGGTACGGCAGCGGCCCGCCCTCCTGCAGCGCCAGGATGCGGCCCTTGTACGGGATCACGTGCGTGTTGCACGCGAAGTCGTCCGGCGGCACCTGGCCCGGGTACGTCTCTCCCAGCTTCGCCGTCACCTGCGAGGACCGCACCCAGCGGTTGCGGTACCACTCCGCCTGGCCGTCACGCAGCCGGACTCCGTGCACCATCCCGTCGCCGAGCATCCAGTGATGAGCGCGGACGTCCTCAAGGCCCAGCGCGTTCGGGCCGTTGCGCAGGTAGCGGCCGTCCAGGTCGCGCGGGATGCGCCCGGTGACCTTG
This sequence comes from Streptomyces sp. C1-1, assembly GCF_050214755.1. Taxonomy (NCBI): domain Bacteria; kingdom Bacillati; phylum Actinomycetota; class Actinomycetes; order Kitasatosporales; family Streptomycetaceae; genus Streptomyces; species Streptomyces sp. C1-1. Next base: position 9,750,277 of record NZ_CP189826.1, read on the forward strand.
AGGTCAAACGCGGTCAACTCCTCGGTGACCGGCGCGAAGGCCCCCTCCAGGAACGGCCTCGCCCCGCTCCCACCGCTCTTCGCGCCTGCGGCACTCGCCTGCGCCGCAGCCGTGAAGAAGCCGGGCCCGAGGCCGCCTCCGACCACGCTGCCCGCTGCCGCGACCGCTGCGCCCTTGAGGATTCTCCGCCGCGTGTGACTGGCCATCGTATTTCCCCGTTTCCGTTGTCGACGCAGGCTTCGTCGGCCGGCGTCGTGACGACGGGAGCAACCCTCCTCCTGGGCCGCTCCCGAAACAGGAGGTCCAGGCCCCGAGTCGGGGGGTGGTGCCAGCACCACCCCCCGACCCGAAACGCGTCATGGGACGTTTCGACGGTCATGGAAAGGGTGGCAACCGCCCCCGTACGCACCTAAGTTCAGGCGTCCTCAGACTGGCCGCTCGGAAGGGCAGGGGCACATGCCGAAACAGTTGAAGAAGGGGCTCGCGTCCCGTCGCGCCGCCGCGTCGGTCGGCGCATTGGCGATGGCCGCGGCCGCGGTCTGCGCCGTCGCCACGCGGGCGTCGGCCGCGGGCTGGGCCTGCGACCACGACGGGCACACCGTGTGGTGCGCATCCGTGACCGGCATCTCGGCCGGTTCCTACCTGGCCTCCCACAACGGGCCGACCTACGCCTCGGGGACGACCGGACACCGCTACAACAACGGCGACACCATGATGCTGGCGTGCTGGACCACAGGGGACGGTGACGCGGACGGCCACGGAGACCACTACTGGTTCGCGCTCGACTTCGACAGCGACGGCGGCTACATCAACGACTGGTATGTGACCACCGGATCACCGTCCCAATGGAAGCCGCACGTTCCCCAGTGCCGCTGACGAAACTCACGTCGTGCTGCGGTCAGCCGCGCTCCGCGACAGCAATGCGCCCCGATCCCAAGGATGACCGTCCCCGGGCCGGGACGGCGAAGCGTCGCGCGAAAGTGAGGAGGGTGTCGTCCGTGCCCACCCGCAGGCCGTGCTCCGCGAGCAGCGCGGCCAGCCGCTCCGGCTTCCAGAGCGAGCGCCACGGCTCGCCCGAGGTAAGGGAACTGGCGAGCACGCGTGTCAGCAGTCTCCCCGCGGCCGCCTTCGCCGACGGGGCCTGGTAGTTGACGACGAGCGCGCTGCCCGAGGCCGAGCGGGCGGCGAGTGCGGTCACGGTGGCGCGTACCTGCTCGACCTTGGATCCTCGGGGGGAGAGAGGGTCAACACGCGGCATGGAGCGGACAGGGAGGTGCCCACCGTGGAGGCAGGTGCGAGCGCGGCCCGGTCGTCCTGTCACCGGTTCACCGGACCCGGCTTACGTACCTTCACCTCCTCACAGTTGATCCCCCCTGCCGGCCGGTTTCGGCGGATGCGTCCCGCCGCCGTCCTTGATGTCCTGCTCGCAGGTTCGTCGGTCGTAGGACTGGTCGTTGGGGATCAGCAGCACTCCGGCAACCTGCTCAGGGTGGTCGACGGCGAGCCAGTCGTCGCCCGTGAGGGAACCGTCCGGCTTGGACCACGCCCCGGACGAATAGACCGTCCGGCAGCCCAACGCCACGCGCTCCTTGTCGACCGCGCATGCGTCCACCGCGGGGCCGGATGTCTCGTCGGCGCCGTCGAAGCGGTAGTGGAAGTGGACCTGGTCACCTTCGGACGGCACCTGTGGGTGGGGCTCGAGGCGCCAGTCGACGACCTCGGCGGTGACGCCGAGAGGCTGCCCGGACGTGTCCTCGACCTGCACTCGGACACGGGCCTCACCCCGCTCGGCGGTCGTGTCGGTGCAGCCCCAGTGGGAAGAGCAGCCGGACAGGACGAGAATCACCAGAGCCGACGGAGCACCGGCAAGTACCCGTGCAGTGAACACTGAGACGACCTCCGGTCCGGGCGGGGCGGAGCAGTTTACCGAGTCACTGAGTCGAACCGGCCGTGAGACCCGTTCGTGCCGTCCCCTGATCAGGTCCCCGGTGGGTCTGGGAGGATCTCGCGGTGACCAGGACTGATGACATCGCCCGCCAGACGCTCGTCCGCCGCGGCTTCGCGCTGGAGTACGCCACCCTCGGCTGGAACGTGATCGGCATCGTGGTGCTCGCCGTCGCCGCGATTTCGGCGAGATCTGTGGCGCTGGCCGGGTTCGGCCTGGACTCCCTGATCGAGATCGGCGCCTCCGCCGTGGTGATCTGGGAACTGTCGGGCACGGGTGAGGAGCGCCGGCGCCGGGCGCTGAGGCTGATCGGTGTCGGTTTCGCGCTCCTGGCGACGTATCTGCTGGTGCAGTCCACCTGGGCACTGGCCACCGGCTTTCGTCCACACCACTCGCCGTTGGGCATCGGCTGGACCGCCGTGACGGCCGCGGTGATGTTCGGGCTCGCCGCGGGCAAGGCGCGCACCGGTACCGCGCTGGACAATCCGGTACTCAGGACCGAGGGCCGGGTCACGCTGATCGACGGCCTGCTGGCCGCCGCCGTACTCCTCGGCCTCCTGCTGAACTCCCTGGCCGGCCTGTGGTGGGCCGACCCGGCCGCAGGATACGTACTGGTCTACTACGCGCTGCGCGAGGTCAAGGAGATCTTCCTCGGCGAGCACTGACGGCCCCGGCCGGTTGCTCCACAGCGCGTCGCGAATACGACGCCGGTCGGTCCGTGGAGGTTCGGACCGACCGGCGTCGTTGCCGCCTTCGGCGTGGATCAGCTGTCGGACGACGGCGTGCCGCGCCGCTTCACCAGCCACCACACCCCGGCGCCGAGAAGAGCCGGCACAGCGAGGACCACGCCGATGACGAGGCCGGTCGAGCTGCTGCCGTCCGCCCCGGTCGCTGTGGCCTCAGTGGTGGAGTCCGCGGCTTCGATGTCCGACTCGCTGGTGGACGGGGCCGGGCTGGGCGTCGCGGCCTCGGTCACGTCAGCGCTCGGACTGGGGCTCACCGGCTCGGCGCCCGGCGCCGCCGCCTTCAACTTCAGGACCGGTGCAGGCTGTTCGGACTCCGCGCCGCCGCTGGGGAGCTCGATCCAGCGGGAGACCTCGCCGTCGCTGTAGGTCTCGACCGTCTTGAAGGCGATCTGCTTGGCGTCCGGCAGCTGCCGGACCTCGATCTTGTGCTCGGCGTCGACGCCGGGCTTCAGGGCGGGGCCGGTGAGGCTGTATCCGTCGTCGGTGGTCTTGAACTTCCAGCCCTTGGGCGCCTCTTGGAGTGTCACGTCGCCGGGGGTGATGCCCTCGGGCAGCACGATGCGCAGCTGGGTGAAGCCCGCCGAGTCGGACTCGGCCTCGGAGACGAAGCTGAGGGTGACGTTCTCGGCCAGCGCCTGCGGAGTGTCGGCCTCGACCTCCGCGTGGGCGGCGGCCGGCGCGGCCAGGGCGAGTGTCGCCGTCATCGCGACGGCAGAGGCGAGCGCTGTACGGCGGCCGGCGCGCGCCGCCGGGCGTGGGGCGATGGGCGTGGGCATGGACACAGGGGTGCTCCTTGCTGGTACGGGAAGGACCGGTCCCGTAGCGGCCGGGACCGGAGGACGTGCTGGAGGTACTCCCGTCGCGGTGGCCCCCTGCGCACCACCGCGTACTCCAGTACGTCGTCCCAGGCGGGCGTCGCCACCTCGAAGGCAGCGCCCGGCCGCCGGCCGGGAAGTGAGAAGACCGGCCGGCCGGTGTTGCCCGTCAGCCGTGCCAGCATGTGGGCCAGTGCCGCCACCGCTGCCCTGGCGACGGTGCCGGGCGCGGCCGTCATCCGGGCGTCCGCCCGGCACAGCAGCAAGGCCACCACGAGGGCGGTGACCACATGCACGGTCGTCATCGCCGTACCGGCGTGATGCCAGGCATGCCCGTCCCCCACCGCGGCCGTGGTGTGTCCGGCGTGCATCCCGCGCCCCGGCATCGCGGCCGGTGCGCCGCCGTTCGCGTAGGACAGGGTGAGGTGCAGCCCCGCCTGCGTCGCCAGCGTCCACAGGACGGTCGCGGCAGGCGTGTAGCGGCGACGTGCCAGTGGCCACACGGCCACGAACTGGACCGCGACCGACGCACCCACGAACCGCCACGGCGCCGCGCCCTCGGCGATCGCGTGGTGCCCGAAGGCCGCGAGCACGGTGCCGAGCACGGCGAACAGGCCGGCCCGCGCGCAGGTTCCCGCGCGGCTCGCCCGGCCTGCTCCGGCACGCACTCGGTGCCCGGTCACGTGATCACGCGGCACGGTGGTAACGGTCGCATCGGCAGGCTTTCGTGGGCGTCCGGGATCGGGGTGCCCTGGAACCTACCCGTCACCTGGTGCCGTTCGTCGCACCGGGTGGGTGTAGTGGAAACCGGCCCCATTTTCATCCAGTCGTATTGCGTTTTCGCAGGTCAGGGTGATTCTTGACGGAGATGACAACGGTCACCGATGCAGTCTTTGGTGATGGCCCCGCCCATGCGTTTCACTGCGGTTCAGACATCCGACGCGAGGGGGTAGTCGTACGACATGACCGATCACGGGCACGACGCCGATCACGGGCATGACCACGAGGCCGGGCACGGGCACGGGGGGCATGGGCACGGTGACGGCGTAGGTGGGCACGCCGGGCACTCCCACGGTGTCTCGGCGGATGCCGACCGCCGCTGGCTGGCGATCGCCCTCACCTTGATCACGGTGTTCATGGTGGCCGAGGTGGTCGTCGGCATCATCGCGGGCTCGCTGGCCCTGATCTCGGACGCGGCGCACATGCTCACCGACGCCGCCTCGATCGTGCTCGCCCTGATCGCGATGCGGCTGGCAGCCCGCCCGGCCCGCGGTGGCTTCACGTACGGTCTCAAGCGCGCCGAGATCCTCTCCGCGCAGGCCAACGGCCTGACCTTGCTGTTGCTCGGGGCCTGGCTGGGGTACGAGGCCGTCCGCCGTCTGATCAGCCCGCCCGAGGTCGCCGGTGGCCTCATGCTGGCCACCGCGCTCGTCGGCATCGTCGTCAACGTCGTGGCCGCCTGGTGCATCTCGAAGGCCAACCGGACCTCGCTGAACGTCGAAGGCGCCTACCAGCACATCCTGAACGACCTGTTCGCCTTCATCGGCACCGCGATCGCCGCGCTGATCGTCGTGCTGACCGGGTTCGACCGCGCCGACGCCATCGCCACCCTTGTCGTGGTCGTCCTGATGTTCAAGGCGGGCTACGGGCTGGTGCGCGACTCCGGACGGATCTTCCTGGAGGCCGCGCCGGTCGGCTTCGACCCGGACGCGATCGGAGACGAACTGGCCTCCCAGCCGCAGGTCGTGGAGATCCACGACCTGCACGTGTGGACCATCACCTCCGGTGAGCCCGCCCTCTCCGCGCACGTCCTGGTCGAACCGGGCGGTGACTGCCATGCCGTGCGCCGTCACCTCCAGCAGCTCCTGCGCGTCAAGCACGACATCGGCCACGCCACCCTGCAGGTCGACCACCTCGGCGAGGGCGCCGACGTGGAGGATCTGCTCCAGATCACCACGCCTTCGACGGAACCGGCGGAGCACTGCGACGACGCGCACGGCCCCGTCCACCGGCACGGCCCGCACGAGCACTGACGGCCGGTCCTGGTGGCGGTTCCGTGCGGGGCGCCGTCAGAACGGCGACAGCGTGAGCGTGAGGCCGGTCGGCCGGGTGTCCTGAATGTACGAGGCGAAGTCCGCGACGTCGTCGAAGGCGAAGCCGTAGGCCTTGCCGTCCTTGGTCGCCGCGTGGATGGCCTTCGCGTAGTGGTTGGTCAGGTCGCCCTGGTAGAAGGCGGCGGGGTCGGTGGCGGGCTGGGCGGTGTCGGCCAGGAGTGTCGAGCGGTTGAAGCCCGCCCCCAGGACGGCGGCGACGGGGCCGGTGGTGCCGTCGTTGGGAGCGGCGAGGTTGCCGTCGCAGAAGAGGACGTCGCGGGTCGAGGGCTTGGCGAGGGACACGGAGGCCGGCCCGTCGAAGGTGAGGCGCTCGCCGCGCACCCGGCCGGTGAACGTGCCGGCGTTGGTGGTGACCTTGAGGTCCTTGCCGGTGTAGGTGCTCCACACCTCGTCGATGTACGGGGCGAAGTAGTCCGCGGCGAAGAGACCCGCGTCCAGGCCGTGGCCGGGAGCGATGATCCGCGTGTCGTCGACGACCAGCCGCGCGAAGTCCTCGACCCGCTTGACGGCGGCGAAGGCGGCGGCGCGCCCGCCGTCGCGCAGGGCACCCGTCGTCTGGTCCTTGTCGCCGGTGAGCCGGATGCTCATCGGCACGCTGAACATGTCGACCATGGTGGTGTTGCAGAACATCCCGGCCGCGTTGTACGTGAACTCGGCGCAGTCGTGCAGGATGCCGTAGCTGGGGTCCGACGTGACCCATCCGGCCGGGTACTGCAGGGCCGCGTTGCCGTTGCCGTCGGTGACGGCCTTGAACTTGAGCTTCTCGCCGAGCGACACGTAGATGCGGCCCGACATGTAGGGCAGGGACAGCTTGGTGTCGCCGCTGCTCGACAGGGGGATGGCGTAGTCGGTGAAGCCGTCGGCTCCGTTGTCCGACAGGGCGATGGGGGCGACGGTTCCGTCCGGGGTGAGCCGTACCTGCTTGCCGTCGAGGTTGCCGACGACGTAGAGGTGGACGGAGGTGTCGGCGAACGAACCGCTGTTGTTGACGACGGTCACCGGGAGCGAGTCGCTCGCCGCGGCGTCGGTCTGGCCTGCGAGGGCGTGCGGAGCGACGGCGGCGATCGCCGGGACGGCGACGGCCGCGCCGCCCAGGGCGAACAGCACCTTGCGGCGGGTCAGGTTGCGCTGGTGGCGGGGTGTCATGCGTACGACTCCTTGGGGGCCGGCCGGGCGGACCGGGCCACTCGGGGGATGGGGCGAGGGCGGGGGGTGGCCGGCGGTGTGCCGGGGACGTTCAGCTGATGGTCCACTTCTGGTTCGTCGCGCGGGTGCACGTCCAGATCTGCAACGGGGTGCCGTCGGCCGAGGAGTTGCCCTTGGCGTCGAGACACTTGTCGGCGCCGGTGTTGGTCAGGTCGTGGGCGGCGGTGTAGGTCCACTGCTGGGCTGCCGTGCCGTTGCAGGTGTAGAGCTGTACGACCGCGCCGTCGTCGTGTGAACCGGCCTTGACGTCAAGGCACTTGCCGAGGGCCCGCACGGTGCCGTCGCTGACCGGGGTCCACTTCTGGGCGTCGTCGCCCGTGCAGTCGTGCAGCTGGACGGGGGTGCCGTCGGCGGTGGCGGCGCCCGCGACGTCCACGCACATGTCGCCGATGCCCTTGATGGCGCCGCTGCGGGTGGTGCCGCCGGTGCTGCCGGAGTCCGAGGCGGTGACGTGGACGTAGTCGACGGTCATCGTCTGCGGGAAGGAGGTGGTGGCGTCGGGGCTGCCGGGCCAGTCACCGCCGACGGCGAAGTTCAGGATGATGAAGAACGGGTGGTCGTAGACCCACTTGTTGCCGCCCACGTCGGCGGGGGTGCGGGTCTCGTAGACCTGGCCGTCCACCGACCACTTGATCGCGGACGGGCTCCAGTCGACGGCGAAGACATGGAAGTCGTCGGCGAAGGACGTGCCGTTCGGCAGGGTGTACGCGGCGCCGATGCCGCCCGAGCCGGAGTAGCCGGGGCCGTGGATCGTCCCGTGGACGGTGCCGGGCTCGCTGCCGACGTTCTCCATGATGTCGATCTCGCCGCTGTTCGGCCAGCCGGCGCTGCCGAGGTCGTCGCCCAGCATCCAGAACGCCGGCCAGACGCCCTGGCCGCGCGGCACCTTGATGCGGGACTCGAAGTGGCCGTACTTCTGGGTGAAGGCCTTGGCCGTGTTCAGTCGCGCCGAGGTGTACTGGCAGGTGCCGTACCAGCACTGCAGACCCGGGTCGCTGTTCTTGCGGGCGGTGATGACCAGATTGCCGTGGCCGTCGAGCGCGGCGTTGTCGGTGCTGTTCGTGTAGTACTGCAACTCGTGGTTGCCGTTGCCGCCGCCGCCCGTCTCCCGGGTCCACTTGGAGGAGTCTGGCGCGCTGCCCGCGGCGCCGTTGAAGTCCTCGGACCATGTCTGCGCCGCGGCCGCGTTCGCGCGGTTGGTGGCCGGACCTGTCGTGTTGAAGAGGATGGCGCAGGCGAGGGCGGTGGTGATCAGCAGCACCAGCCCTCCGTACGACCATCGGCGTGCGCGATGAGCTGCCATGCGGGAAACACACCTCGTCTTTGGGGATGTTCGGCTCGGCGGTGGACGGCTCTCGCTGGAGGGCGCGGACGGAAGGGGCGTCTGAGAGCGCTCTCAATTTTGCGTCGGGCGTCACCGGTGGGCCATGACCATACGCACGATCATTTGCCCTGCCAACCGGAACGCGCAGCCCCAAGTGTCCCTGACCTGCGGCTATTTGAGAGGGTGGGGGAGACTGAAGAACGTTTAATTCGCGTTTAAACCACGCTTAAGGCGTCGGCCGCAGGCGGTGATCTTTATGTCCGGGATGCCTCTTGCCGCCGTCACGGCCGACGTCGTGGGTTGTGCCTCAGTGCGACCCGTTGCCTCCTGGGCTGGTGGCAACAAGGCCGACTACGCCTCCGAGCGCGGTGGTGGCAAGAGCGAGCGGAGCCTCTGCCGGCTTCTTCTGGTATATGAGCACGAACGCCAGCACACCGAAGACGAAGACTGCGGCAGCCAACGTGGAGACCACGATGTACCAGAGCGTCTGCGCCGTCTTGGCATTGGGCTGGCCCAGAACGCTGCGGGCCAGTTCCTGGCGCTGATCCGGTTTCAGGGCGTCAACTGCACGCCCGGCGGCGGCCCGTTTCTGCTCGTCCGTGTTCATACCGTTGATGAGCACAGTGGCAAGGTCCTGCTTGCCTTCGTCGGGCAGAGCGTCAAGCACACTGCCGAAGGCCGCTTGCTGCTGCTCGCGTGTGCTCATTCCTTGGACGAGGGCGGCGGCCAGGTCGGGCTTTGCCTCATCCGGCAGCGCTTGGGCCAATTCAGTGACCCTTTCCGCCGTGGCGGGGGGCTCCGGCGTCGTGCCCGCTCCTTCTGGTTCGGCTTGGGGCGGCGTAACGCTCTCCTGCTCCGGCACGGAAGCCTCCCGCGTAGATGAGGTCGCTCGACTGCGTACTTTTCCCGCGACGGATTGTCCCTCCAGGGCGGCACCGGCGCAGCTGTACATGCCGTGTTCCGGTACGCAGTTGGGTTCAGCAAAGTTCCGCAAGTCATCCCTGTGTGGCGCACGGCTGTAATCCGCAGCGGTGGGCGCGTGCCTTGCCATCCGTTGGGCGCGGGCGCGGTGCAGACTGTCGGCATGGCCGAGAACGAAGCGCAGGTCAGCCCTCCTGAATCGCTCCTGCGGTTGATCGACAATCTCGCGCGGTTCCATCGCGAGCACGAGGAGTACTACTCCCAAGCGCCGTTGCGGCAGGCCAGTGAGCTGCAGGCGCGCTCTCGGGTGCTCAAGGCGCTGGCTGACCGGTGGAGCGAGGCCGGCGTGGGTGAGCGGGCGTCGTCGGTCGGATTCAGCGGTGCGGAGGACCTGAATGCCCCCGGACTCGTCGCGGAGTCGGGAGTGCTGTTCATGGAGGGTGAGGGCGAGCCCGCCGAATTGCGGCGGTTGAAGCGTGAGGTCCGACAGGTCGCGGATGACGTCGAGCAGACGGGTGCCTGGCTGACTCAGGCGATGGAGCAGGCCTGGGAGATCGCGGGGAGCCTGGCCGCCTACCCCGCGCTGGCCGACCTGCTCGGGGAACGGCACCGGATCATCTCCAACGACTGGCAGTCGGCCGCACTGCAGTCCCTGATGGCGCGGCTGCTGCGGCGCGCCCTGGACCTGCTGGCCAAGGTCGACTTCACACCCGCGGCACTGCGGGCCGACCTGGCAGAAGAACGGCACGCCCCCGCCTATCTGTACTCGGCTTCCGAACTGCTGGATCGGGCGGCCGACCTGATGGCGGAGTCGGCGATGCTGGTGCATGACAATGAGCGGCGCTGGCGTGTCTTCCGTGTTCGAGTTCGCGAGTTGCGGTCCGCATCACCGGGTCCGCAAGGTGGAGACCGTCGCACGAAGTGATCGCCGCCCTCGTCTTCTACAGGACGTAGTAACTCCCGGTAGGGTGGCGGCCGAGCAGGAAGGCGGTGAACAGGTGCGCGAGCGGAGCGAGGAAAGCGGTGGGGCGACCGGGAGAAGGGCGCGCGGGGAGCTGGAGAGTGGCGTTCTCGCCGCTCTGTGGGCAGCGAAGGAGCCGCTGACCGCTCGGCAGGTCCTGGAACGTCTCCCCGGGGCTCTCGCCTACACGACGGTGCTGACGATCCTGTCGCGTCTCTACGACAAGGGGATGCTCGTACGTCATCCCGTGGGCCGCGGCAATGCGTATGAGCCCGTCCGGGACGAGGCGACCGAGACGGCCGTGCGGATGCACAGCCTGCTGGAGCGTGGCTCGGACCGGGAGGCGGTGTTGTCTCGCTTCGTGTCCGAACTGTCGCGGGAGGACGAGCGGTTGCTGCACCGTCTGCTGGGCGGGCAGGACGCCGGCCGCGACGACGGGCAGTGAACCGGTGACGATCAGCGTCTACGTCCCGCTCGTGGTCACCGTGGTCCTCGCGGGCCTCGCTCCTAGGGTGGCTCGGCAACGTGCACCGCGGCCCGCCGCCTGGTCCCTGGCATGCGCGGCGGTGGTGACGGCGATCGGCTGGCTCGGCTCGCTGGCCCTGCTGGCGTTCACCGCCTTCGCGCAGATCCCGGAGGTCGCGGAGGAGGGGCATTGGTCGGTGGCCGCGCTGCGCACTCACGACCCGGTGTTCCTGTCCGTCGCGGCCGTCAGCGCCCTGGCCCTGGTGGTGGGGCTCGTGTCGCTGGGCGTGGCGGCCGTACGCCAGGTCCGTCACCTCCTGTGGGCCCGCCGGGAATGCGGCCGGGTGCCCGGAGACACCGAGCTGGCGGTGCTCGACGACGACGTTCCGCAGGCATTCGCGCTGCCCGGCGCGCCTGGGCGGATCGTGGTGTCCCGGGGGATGCTGCGTTGCCTCGGTGACGCGGAGCGCGAGGCCATGCTGGCGCACGAACGGGCCCATCTCCATGGCCGCCACCACCTGTTCCAGACCGTGTGGCGGCTCACGGCGGCCGTCACCCCGCTGCTGCGACCGCTGGCCGAGGCGGGTGGTTTCGCCTTGGAGCGCTGGGCCGACGAGGAGGCCGCCGCCCGCGTCGGCAGTCGTACGGTCGTCGCCCGCGCCGTCGGACGGGCGGCCCTCGCATCCGCGGCCGTGGTACGGCCCGCCGCCCTGGCCGCGACCGGCGGGTCGGTGCCCCAGCGGGTGCAGGCCCTGCTGTCTCCGCCGCCCCCGCGTCGCTCCCTGCCCTTCGTGGCGGGCGCACTCCTGCTCACCCTGTGCTGCGTCAGCCTGGCCAACGCCGCCTCGGACAGCGAGAGCCTGGTCGACAGCGCGGAGCGTGCGCAATGCGCCGCGGACGCCGGGGCGACGACGGCTTCGGCCTTGGCTGGGTGCAGCCCGCATCAGCCGGAACCTTGTTGTGATCACCATGGAGCCGACGATCGCTGAAGGAACCGCAGCCGGCCACAAGGCACCGCGGTGCCGCGAGAGCATGCCGGTTCAGCATCCCGGTAGCGCGGGCTCGGAGCTTCTTGCGTCGGACTACGGCCGCTCGGCGGCAAGCATCGCCGGAAACGCTTCATGCAGGGCCTCGCGCCAGCCCCGGATGGGCTCAACCCCGGCGGCTGCCCAGCGGTCGTGGCCGAGGACGCTGTAGCTCGGCCGGGGCGCCGGGCGAGGGTAGGCGGCGCTCGTGGTCGGGCGGACTCGCTCGGTGTCCGCGCCGAGCAGCCCGAAGATCTCCCGGGCGAGGTCGAACCAGGTGGCTTCACCGCTGCTGGTGCCGTGGTAGATCCCGGCCGGGGCGACCCCGTGCAGTGCGGAGCGGCCGAGGCGGACGAGCCGGTCGGCGAGGTCGACGGTCCAGGTGGGCTGGCCGCGCTGGTCGTCGACCACGTCGAGGGTGTCCTTGACGCTCTCCAGTTTGATCATCGTACGGACGAAGTTGCCGCCGTCGGCTCCGTACAGCCATGCCGTGCGTACCACGTAGCCCGAGTCGGGGAGCGCGGCCAGTACGGCCTGCTCGCCGGCGAGTTTGGTGCGGCCGTAGGCACTTCGTGGAGCTGTGGGGGCGTCCTCCGCGTAGGGCGAGTCGGCGTCGCCCGCGAAGACGTAGTCCGTGGAGACCTGGAGCAGCCTGGCTCCGGTCTCGGCGCAGGCTGCTGCCAGGTTCCGGGGGCCGTGGCCGTTGATCCGCAGGGCCTCGGCCTCCTGGGCCTCGGCGTCGTCGACGGCGGTCCAGGCCGCGCAGTTGACGGTCACGTCCGGCCGGTGCTTCGCGACGGCTTCGTGCACCGCGTCCGGGTCCGTGATGTCGAGGTCCCCGCGGGCCAGGCCCACGACCTGCTCTCTGTCCGCCGCCAGGCGGGCCATGAGGTCCTTGCCGAGCATGCCGCCCGCGCCGGTGATCAGCCAGGTGGATGTCACAGTGCCGCTCGCTCCTTCAGGGGCTCCCACCAGTCGCGGTTGTCCCGGTACCAGGCGACGGTCTCGGCGAGGCCGGTGACGAAGTCCTTGCGGGGTGCGTAGCCCAGTTCCGTCCGGATCTTGGTGCAGTCCACGGAGTAGCGGCGGTCGTGGCCCTTGCGGTCGGCGACGTACTCGACGCTGTCCCAGCCGGCGTCGCAGGCCTGCAGCAGGAGGGAGGTGAGTTCCTTGTTGGACAGTTCGGTGCCGCCGCCGATGTTGTAGACGTCGCCGGCGCGGCCCCGGGTGCGCACCAGGTCGATGCCCTGGACGTGGTCGTCGATGTGCAGCCAGTCGCGGACGTTGCCGCCGTCGCCGTAGAGCGGGACCTTCTTGCCGTCCAGCAGGTTCGTGATGAACAGCGGGATGACCTTCTCGGGGAAGTGGTGGTGCCCGTAGTTGTTGGAGCAGCGCGTCACGCGTACGTCGAGGCCGTGGGTGCGGTGGTACGACAGCGCGATCAGGTCGCTGGAGGCCTTGGCGGAGGAGTACGGCGAGTTGGGCTGCAGCGGGTGCGTCTCCGGCCAGGAGCCCTCGTCGATGGAGCCGTAGACCTCGTCGGTGGAGATGTGTACGAAGGTCCTGATGCCGGACCGGTGTGCGGCGTCGATGAGGGTGTGGGTGCCGACCACGTTCGTACGGACGAACTCCGCGCCGCCGTCGATGGAGCGGTCCACGTGCGACTCGGCCGCGAAGTGCACCACCTCGTCGTGCTCGGCCATCAGCTTGCCCACGAGCTCGGGGTCGCAGATGTCGCCCTGCACGAAGGCGAAGCCCGGGTGGTCGCGGACCTCGTCGAGGTTGGCCGGGTTGCCCGCGTAGGTGAGCTTGTCCAGCACGGTGATCGCCACGTCGCCGGGGCCGTCGGGTCCCAGGAGGGTGCGGACGTAGTGGGAGCCGATGAAACCGGCGCCGCCGGTCACCAGGATTCTTGTCGTCATGAGGAGATCTGTACCTTGCTGTGGTCGCCGAGCACCAGACGGTGGACCGCGGGGTTGCGGGGCGCGGGGGTGACCTCCACGTTGCGGCCGATGAGCGAGGCCTCGACGCGCCGGACGCCGGTGATGGAGGAGTCACGCAGCACGATCGAGTACTCGACCTCGCTGTCCTCGATCCGGCAGCCCTCGGAGATGGACGTGAACGGGCCGACGTACGAGCCGTTGATCACCGAACCGCGTCCGATGACGGCAGGGCCGACGATGCGCGACCCGCGGACCTCGGCGCCCGCGTCGATACGCACACGGCCGATGATCTCGCTGGAGTCGTCGACGGTGCCCTCGACGTGGGGCTCGAGCCTCTCCAGGACGGAGCGGTTGACCTCCAGCATGTCGGCGACGTTCCCGGTGTCCTTCCAGTAGCCGGAGATGGTCGTCGAGCGGACGTCCTTGTTCTGGTCGATCAGCCACTGGATGGCGTGAGTGATCTCCAGCTCGCCGCGCCAGGAGGGCTCGATGCTGCGGACGGCCTCGTGGACCGCGGGTGTGAAGAGATAGACACCCACCAGTGCGAGGTCGCTCTTGGGGTGTTTCGGCTTCTCCTCCAGTCCCTTGACGCGGCCGCTCTCGTCGAGCTCGGCGACACCGAACGACGTCGGGTTGGGCACCTGGGTCAGCAGGATCTGGGCGTCGGGGCGTTCGTTACGGAACTCGTCGACAAGGCCCGTGATGCCGCCGACGATGAAGTTGTCGCCGAGGTACATCACGAAGTCGTCGTCACCCAGGAACTCGCGTGCGATGAGCACCGCGTGGGCCAGACCGAGCGGCTTGTCCTGCGGTATGTAGGTGACGTTGATTCCGAGTTTCGAGCCGTCACCCACGACTTCCCGGATCTCTTCGGCGGTGTCGCCGACGATGATCCCGACGTCTGTGATGCCGGCATCGGCGATGGCCTCCAGCCCGTAGAACAGCACGGGTTTGTTGGCGACGGGCACCAGTTGCTTGGCCGATGTGTGTGTGATGGGACGCAGGCGAGTGCCCGAACCACCCGACAGCACAAGGGCTTTCATTCGCGGCATGCTAGATCCAGTCAAGTCACGGCTCCATCCGCTGTGTCATAGGTCGCCGAATCATGTCGGATATTCCATGATTTCCATGAGTAAGAGTCCGGTATGACATCACTTTGATGTGATGACGGTGAGTCGGCCGGGGAACAAGCCGATGTCGGAGCGGCCAACTGAACACTACAACATGTAGTAGGTTCGTCGATGCGGAGGCGGAGTCGCTCCGGAGCGGTGTCCAGGCTGTCATCGAACCGACGAACGAACCGTTGACCAGGCAAGAGCCCGGACGGGTGGTCGGGGCCCCTGCCCGAACGGAACTACCGACGTTCTCGTCCCGTCTGTACAAGAGTGCTTGTGCATGGCCCGGCAGGTCGGCGGCCAGGACTGTCACCCGTGCGGGGCGAGGAGTCCGAGATGGCCGTCACGAAGTCGCTGAGTAGCGGAGGAGCGGAAAGTCACGTGCCGATCAAAGTGAGCGTCGTGGTCCCGGTGTACAACCCGGGCGTGTACATCGAGGACTGCATCGCCTCTCTTCTGCGCCAGAGCCTGCCGGACGACGAGTACGAGGCGATCTTCGTCGACGACGGGTCCACCGACGAGACCCCCGAGCGCCTGGATCGGCTCGCCGCCGAGTATCCGCACATGCACGTCATCCACCAGGAGGGCTCCGGGTGGTCGGGCAAGCCCCGCAACGTCGGTATGGCCGCCGCCAAGGGTGAGTTCATCCAGTTCGTGGACAACGACGACTGGCTGGGCGACGAAGCCCTTGAGCGGATGTACGACTACGGCGTGGAGAACGGCGCCGACGTCATCGTGGGCAAGATGGCCGGCAAAGGGCGTCCGGTCCCGCGGGAGCTGTTCCGCAAGAACCGGCCGTACGCGAATGTCGAGAACGCCCCGCTGATCGACAGTCTCACCCCGCACAAAATGTTCCGGAAGGCGTTCCTGGACAAGTACGACCTCCGCTACAAGGAGGGGCGCCGCCGCCTGGAGGACCACGTCTTCGTCGCCGAGGCGTATCTGCGGGCGGACAATGTCGCCGTCCTCAGCGACTACCTCTGCTACTACCACGTCAAGCGCGACGACGCCTCCAACGCGGGCTTCCAGCGATTCGACCCGGTCGGCTATTTCAACAATCTTCGCGAGGCCCTCGATGTCGTCGAGGAACTCACCGAGCCCGGGCCGCTGCGCGACCGGCTCTTCCGCCGCTGGCTGCGCAACGAGATGGTCGAGCGGATGCGCGGACAGCGTCTGCTGAAGCTGCCCGCCGACTACCGCCAGGAACTCTTCGACGAGATGCACAAGGTGGTCGTCGAGCGATTCGGGCCCGGAGTCGCGGCCGGTCTGCCGACCACACAGCGGATCGTCGCCGACCTGATCGCGGCCGGCCGACTCCCCGACATCGAGGAGTTCGCCCGGTGGGAGTCACGGGTCAAGCCCTCCGGCGTCCTCGACGACCTCCGCTGGCAGGACGGCAAGCTGACGATCGGTTACACCGCCGAGTACAAGTCGGGCGGCGAACCCATCGTCTTCCGTACCGACGGCGAGAAGGACCTCCTCGTCCCGCCCCTGCCGCAGACCAGCCTGGACGCCATCGCCCAGCTGGGCGCGGACACCTCCGCCCCGCTGGCCAAGTCCAAGGTCGACCTCGTCGTGCGGGATCGTGCGACAGCCGCGGAGTTCTTCCAGCCGGTCGAGTTCACCCGCGAGAAGATCCCGGTGAAGCGCCGGGAGGGACACTTCCGGCACGTCTTCCGAGCCACCTCACGGATCGACCCGTTGTCGGCCGCGAACGGCGCCGCACTGGATGCGGGCGTCTGGGACGTCTACATCCGCATCACCTCCTGCGGGTGGACCAAGGATGCCCGCCTCGGTGCCGTACGCAGCGAAGGGGCCGGGCGTGGACGCGGCGCCGCCGTTGCCGGTTCTCCGGCCCGTCTCTTCCTGCCCTTCTGGACCGATCCGCACGGCAACCTCTCGCTCGACGTCGACCAGCAGACCGAACGGATCGCGTACGAGTTCGCCGGCCTCACGTCCGCCGATGTGATCGTGACAACGGACCCCGGCGGCCTCACCGTTGCCTTGCCGTTCCACGTCCGGGGCGAGAGCGAGGCGAACCTGAGGCTGACGGAGGCCGCGACCAGCCGGTCGGTGGTACTGCCCGGCACGCTGAGCGCCCGCGGGGTCGGCGAGGCCGAGCTGAGGGCCGGCCTGCCGCTCGAGGAACTGGTGGGAGGCCAATGGCGGTTGGAGCTGATCCTGCCGTCGCCCGGAGCCGGCAAGCCGGTGGCACTCCCGCTGGCGCTCGATGTCCGCGCGAGCGGAGGTGTCGTAGTCAAGCGCCTCGCTGGCGCAGCCAAGAAGCCCGCGCGGAGGCGGCTCGGCTTCCACCTCCTGAGGCCGGCGTTCTTGCGCCGCGCGGCGGGCAGGCTCCGTCGGACGCTGAAGAAGTAACCGAACCACGCGAACAAGGATCACCACGTGCGACCACTGGACATCGAAGGCGCTTGGATACTGGAACCCAAGGTCTTCCCCGACGACCGCGGCAGCTTCCACGAATGGTTCCGCGGCGCCGATTTCCGTGAGGCGACCGGCCAGGACCTCAACCTGGCGCAGGCCAACTGCTCCGTCTCCAGGCGGGGCACCCTGCGCGGCATCCACTTCGCCGACGTCCCGCCGAGCCAGGCCAAGTACCTCACCTGCGTGCGCGGCGCGGTCATAGATGTCGTCGTCGACATCCGCGTCGGCTCCCCGACGTACAAGCAGTGGGAAGCCGTCCGGCTCGACGACCAGACCCACCACGCCGTCTACCTGTCCGAGGGCCTCGGGCACGCCTTCTTCGCCCTCACGGACGACGCGACGGTCGTCTACCTGTGTTCCGAGGGCTACGCCCCCGAGCGCGAGCACGGCATCCATCCGCTGGACCCGGACCTCGCCGTCGAGTGGCCGACCGGCATCCGACCGCTGCTGTCCCCGAAGGACGAGCAGGCGCCGTCGCTCGCCGCCGCGGAGGCACAGGGCCTGCTCCCGGCGTACGAGGGCTGCGTCGCCTATCGCAGGACTCTCGCCGACGGCTGACGGCTGACGGCTGACGGCTGACGGCTGACGGCTGACGGCTGTCGGCTGAGGGCTGTCGGCTGACGACCGACGACTGCTTCGGAGTGCGACGGGCCCTTCCTACGGAAACGCGGAAGGGCCCGCTCGTTTGTTCCATGAGCGTTTCTTGGTGAACGCACAAGGGTCACCAAACCTCTTCCTGGTGACAGAACGACCACGGGCAAGGAAATCAGGGACTGAGTGGCATGGGCTTGACCAGCAAGACAACCGTGTACGTGATGGCGCTACTGGCCGCCGTCTCAGTGGCGCTGTTGGTCTGGCTCTGGCCACGGCTGGCCAGGCAGGGGCTGTGGCAGGTGCTCGGACGGCTTGCGGCCGTCGGCGTGACCCAGGTGACGATCATCGCGACGTTCGCCTGCTGGCTGAACTCGTCGTACCAGTTCTTCGGATCGTGGGGCGAGCTCTTCGGCAACGTCGACACCTCTCCCGTCGGCGTCACGCAGGCGGCCGGCCACAACGGCGACGGGACGGTCACCGGCGTCTCCGTGAAGGGTCCCTTGGTGCAGCCCGCCGGCGACCAGCAGCTGAGCCGGGTCAGCGGACTGCCCACCGGGCCCGCCGCGGTGAACGGGCGGGTCGAGTCCGTGAAGGTCATAGGGCGCCGCACGGGCGTGGTCGACCCGGCGTTCGTCTACCTGCCGCCGCAGTACTTCCAGAAGGCGTACCACAGGCAACGCTTCCCGGTGATCGTCGCCCTCAGTGGCTATCCCGGCAGCATCTTCAACCTGGCCCAGTACCTGCGGGTGTCGCAGACCGCCGGACAGCTGCAGAAGAGCGGACAGATGCAGCCGACCATCATGGTGATGATCCGGCCGACGATCGCCCCACCGCGTGACACCGAGTGCGTGAACGTGCCCGGCGGGCCGCAGACCGAGACGTTCCTGGCCAGGGATCTTCCCGACGCCCTGAAGTCCACCTACCGGGTGGGTCACGACGCCAACTCCTGGGGCGTCATGGGGTACTCCTCCGGCGCCAGCTGCGCCCTGCAGCTGACGATGCGCGACCCGCACGTGTACACAACGGCCGGTGCGCTTTCGCCCGACTACAAGGTCAAGGACGACCCCACGACCGGCAACCTCTTCGGCAGTGGGCTGGGCCGGGTCAACCGGATCAACGGGCACGACCTGATGTGGCGGCTCAAGCACCTGCCCATACCCCAGGTCTCCGTCCTGGTCGCCGACAGCAAACACGGCGAGAAGGGCTACGCCCAGACGCTGGCCTTCATCAAGGCGGTCAAAGCACCTATGCGGGTGGTGTCGATCCTCCCCGATCAGGGCAGCCACAACTTCCCCACCTGGACGCGGGAGATGCCGGCCACCCTGAAGTGGATGAACCAGCAGCTGACCTTCCCCCAGGACGTCGTACCCCGGCACCACCGCACACCGGCCCACACCACGGTGCGCGCCTCGGGCGTCGAGCCCTCGCGGACCGCGACCCGGCACAGGTGAGGTGAGCAGCACGCGCAGTCAGGATGCGTTCAGGTAGGTCCTGGCAGGGTCGGGCCTCATGACCTACGAACTGTCCGAGACACCCGAAGCCGCGCGGGACACCACCGGTCCCACGCGGCACGCACCCCGCCTCCGCCTGAACAAGGTTCCCGAGGTCACCGTCTACTTCTGGATCATCAAGGTCCTGTGCACGACGGTCGGGGAGACCGCGGCCGACCTGCTCAACGAGAAGGCCGGTCTCGGCCTGACGGGTGTCTCGGTTCTGATGAGCGCCCTGCTCGCAGTCGTGCTGGTCGTGCAGTTCCGCACCACCGCCTACCGAGCGGGTGTGTACTGGCTCGCCGTCGCCCTGATCAGCGTCGTCGGCACCCTGATCAGCGACAACCTCACCGACAACATGGGCGTGCCGCTGGAGACGACCACCACGGTGTTCGGGGTCGTCCTCGCCGTCGTGTTCGTCGTCTGGTACCGGCGGGAGCGGACCCTGTCCATCCGCAGCATCGACACCACCAGCCGCGAGGCCTTCTACTGGCTGGCCGTGCTGTTCACCTTCGCCCTCGGCACCGCGGCCGGCGACCTGGTCTCCGAGCGCATGGACCTCGGCTACTGGCTCTCCGCGATCCTGTTCGCCCTGGCCATCGCCGCCGTGGGCATCGCCCACTTCACCCTCGGCCTGGACGCGGTCTGGAGCTTCTGGATCGCCTACGTCCTCACCCGCCCCCTGGGCGCCTCGATCGGCGACTACCTCTCCCAGCCGACCGGAGACGGCGGCCTCGGCCTCGGCACCGTCATCACGAGCGTGCTCTTCCTGGCGGTCATCCTCGGCCTGGTGGTGTATCTGACGGTGACCCGCAAGGACGTCGCGGACAACGGGAAGTTGGTCCGGCAGGCGGGCTGAACGGTGTCGGGCTGCCGTAGCATCACCTCCTGCATGCACCGCGAGTCCTGGCGGCACAGGGAGACCGGAGGACCGGAAGCGATGGCTGGGCCAAGGCAGTTCGCCGGTTGGGACGAGGCCGCGTTCGACGTACTGTTGCGTCTTGACGGTGAGCCGTCGCAAGAGGTGATGCGCGAGGTTCGCAAGGACCGCGAACGCCTCGTACGGCAACCGATGGTCTCGCTTCTGCACGACTTGGCCTGGGCGGATCCCGCGTTCGAGGACCATTCCGTGTGGCGGTACGGGAAGACATCGTGGTGGTGGCAGAACCAGTCCGCTGTCGTACGCGTCGCCCGGAACGTCGAGATCGGCCTGCGCTTCAACCTGGATGGCCTGCATGTGCAGGGCGCGTGGTGGTACGCCGACTCCGTGCAGGTCGCCAGGTTCAGGGCGGCGGTCGCCGCCGAGCCAAGCGGCACCGAACTGGGCGACCTGGTCTCGGACCTGAGGAGCAAGGGGTTTGAAATCACCGGGGACCTGCTCAAACGCGTGCCCCGGGACCACCCCACCGACCATCCTCGAGCGGACTTGCTGCGCCACCGATCGCTGCTCGCCACACGGCACCTCGGCTGTGACGAATGGCTTCGGACACCGGAGGCCGTCGACCGTGTCCTGGCCACGCATGAGCAACTCGGGCCACTGCTCAGCTGGTTGACTGCCAACGTGTCGGCTGAAGTGGGCCGGTAGCGGGTAGGCGCTCGGGTCCTAAAGCTTGTCGCAACCTTCCTTGACATCCGGGGGTGTGGGAGGGCCCTTTTCGATCTCACTGTTCAGGTGTGGAACTGTGCCCGTGCCACTCGCGGGCGCCGGACCGCCTCATCAGGTCCTCGATCGTGGCGGCGTCGGTCAGGAGCGGATGCACACGCTGGACGTAACCGGCCTGGCCCAGGAGAGACTTTCGCATCTGTTTGAGATTTCGGGCGCTGTAGGAGATGCCACCGCGCTTCTCCACGACGCCTGCGGTGATGGCCAACGGCTCGATGTCGACTGTCAGCATCACGGCATCCGTTGTGAAGCTGACGCTGCACTCCACCCCGCCCTCCCTGAAGTCGAGAGCGACTCTGTACGCAACCCCGCCGCCCCGGTACGTGGAGACGGGCAGGACCCGCTCGGTCTCGGTCGGGCCGGACAGCCCAAGAGCCGTCGCGGTTTCCGCGTACACCGCCCGCACCTCCTCGAAGAAGGATTTCGTTGATGGGACCATGGTCACCTCGCGTCCTCTCAGCACTTCAGTGCGCTTGTGGGCGGGTCCTGCGTCCAGCGTCAGGCCGAGGCCAGGCGGAACGGGGCCGGCACCCGTGCGGGCTGCTCGACCGGCCCCTCAGTCGCCCGGGTCCGAATGGAACTCCATGGTCAAGGCGTCGGGTTTGACAGTGATGACGGCCTGGGGGCGCGGTGGAGGGGAGGTCATTGTGAACCGGGGCCAGAGCTGGAGGAGGGTCGCGAGGATGATGGTGAGCTCCACCCAGGCGAAGTTCTCTCCGATGCACTTGCGGCGGCCGTCGCCGAAGGCGAGGAAGGACCCTCGGGTGGCCGCGACGCGGTCCGTCTCCCAGCGGTCCGGGTCGAAGGTGTCGGGGTCGGGGTAGTAGGAGGGGTCGTGCTGGTGCAGGTAGGGACTCCACACGACATCCGCGCCCTTGGGTATGAGGTGTCCGCCGAGGACGATGTCGCGGGCGGCGGTCCGCGTCACCATCCAGGAAACCCCGTACTTTCTGAGGGCCTCCTGCAGAACCCGTCGCGCGTAGGGGAGTTGGTCGAGGTCGTCGTAGCGCAGCGGCCGGTCCTGGCAGACGGAGGCCAGTTCCTCGCGAAGTCGTCGTTCCACGGCGGGATTGCCGGCGATCTCGTACAGCGCCCAGGCGAGTGTGGTGCCGGTGGTCTCGATCGCTCCGGCGAGGAGGGTGATGGCCTCGTCCTGGAGTTGGCGGCGGCCCAGTTGGTCCTCCACACCGATCAGGGTTTCGAACAGGCCTCCTGGCTGTCGCCGCCGCGCCTGGGACGCATGGGGGCATGCCTCGGCACCCGACGCACCGTCCGGCGCGGCGGATCCGGGTGCGGTGGCGTCGGCGTGGTGGTCGATGGCCTGGTCGATGAGAGCGCGCAGGCGGGCGACACGGTCGGCGTGCGCGCGGTTGGCGGGCAGCGGCAGTCGCGTGATCCAGGGCGGCAGAAGGACCTGCCGAATCGTTCCTCCCATGATTTCGGGCATGAGGGCGGTGAACTCGCCCTCCAGATGCGCGGGGAGGTCCGCGCCGAACACGGCGACGAGGAACGTCGCGAGGGTGATCTCGTTCATGCCGGCGAACAAGTCGAGCGGTTCGGCCGCGGGCCAGGCGCCGACCATCGTCCGCACCTGATCGATCATGGCGTTTCCGCGCTCGGCGATGTGCGCCTTGCTGAACATGGGCTGCATCAGACGGCGGTTGCGCCGATGGGTGTCGCCGTCGGCGACGGTCGCGACCCCGTCGCCGAGGAAGACCCGCAACGCGTCGTAGTACTTGCCGCCCTTGGGGAAGTGGGCGGCGTCGGTCACCAGGACACGCCGGGCCAGCGCGGGGTCCGTGACCACGTAGGCGGATGTGGGGCCGATGCGTATGCGCACCACACTGCCGTGTTCGCGCAGCGAGGTGATGAACGGCAGCGGATCGCGGACGAGGCGGAGGCCGTGCCCGATCAGGGGCAGTCGGCCGGGGGCTGTGGGGGTGGGGATGGGTGCCGTGGTGGGGGCGCTCATCACGCGCTCACTCCTCGTGGGGGAGGGATCAAAACGCCCGAATACATGCCCATGGCAGCTTCTTTCGATGCGCCCCGACGATGATCTCCACGTCACATACCCGTCCCCCTGTGTTCCTGTCCGCCCAAGGCGCGCCGCAGGCGTGTTCTGTCCGTGTCGCCCCGCGGACACGCGTCGCGTACCCAGCAACCGTCCACCACCTGGCTGAAACCACACGGCTGGACAGGCGCGCCCGCGTGCCTTCCCCACCGTGCGAAACCGGGAGCGCAGCAGCCGCCCGCCGACCCCGTCACCCCGGACTGTAGACGCCCTGTGACCCGCTCCCGCCACCGATTGTCAGTGATCGCCGCTAACGTTCCTCACATCGTCGCACTGGCGCCGGGATGCCCCCGGCTGAACTGTGCTTTCTTCTTGCTGTCTTGATGTGGAAGGCGGGGACTCGTGGGTTGGCTCTCGGCGGGTGACGGGTACGAAGTCGCCCTGGTGGAAGGGCGGGTGGCGGCGCGTGCCACCTCGGGCCGGGCCGCGGGGCGGCAGCTGAAATCGCTGCCGCGCGCGCTGCGCGACCATCCTGAGGTGGACCGGCTGCGGCGGTTCGCCGAATGGCTGGATCGGCACGCCACGGCATGCGTCGCGCAGGTCGACGCCTGGATGGTGTCGTCGCTGCCCGTCCCCACCGGTCTGCTGGCCCGGGTGTGGCCGGACGAGGCCTGGCAGTCGGCGCTGCGCGACCTCGCCGTGGTGGGCGACGATCCCGACGAGGTCGGTTTCCTGCGCGGGGCCACGGAGGACGGCGAACTGCGCGTGGTCAACCTGGACGGCGAGACGGTACGGCTGTCCCCGCGAACCGTCACGCTTCCGCACCCGGTGCTGCTCCCGGATCTCGACGACATCCGCGAGTTCGCGGCGGAGCTGGGCATCGTCCAGCGCGTGGAACAGATCCACCGTGCGACCTGGCAACGGCCCGAGGAACTCGACCCCAAGGCCACCGAGATACGCGAGTTCACCGGCGGTTCCTTCCGTTCCCGCTTCGCCCTGGCCGCACGGGCGAGTTCGCTCGGCTACCGCGTCTCGGGGGGCTACTCCACGGCCCGGGTCCGCGACGGCGGCCGCACCGTCGAGGCCGGCGTGTGGATCGGCGAGCCGTACTGGGAGGACACGGTGGAGACCGGCAGCCTCACCTGGCACGACCAGGACGGCCGTGCCCTGCCGCTGCGGGAGGTGGGCCCGGTGGCCTGGTCGGAGGGGATGCGGATGGCCGCGGCGCTCTACGCCGGGCGCACGATCGAGGAAGGCAAGAACGCATGAGCGGGGGGACGCAGGTGTCGTACGAGGAACTGCTGAGCGCGGGCGGGGTGCTGCCGCCGGACGCCGAGGGGGCCGGCGAGCGGGCAGTGCAGTTGACGGCGCGTGCTTATCGTCATCCGGGCCTTGAGGACCGTGTGGTGGTCCGTCTGGTCGCCGGTGAGCTGGGCGCCGCCGAGGACCTGGCCGCCGGGTTCCTGGGCCTGGAGCCGGCCGCGGAACCGGCCGTCGTGGGTCTCGGGCTGCGCCAGTCGCTGGGCTTTCCCGAGTGGGTGCTGGTGCACCACCCGGAGGACGGCCACCACGCGCTGGGCGTCGTACCGGATCTGGAGCGGGCGGCCCGGCAGGCGAAGTCCCGCCCGAAGGCCGCGCTCGACGCCTACCTGGAGCTCGGTCAGCGGCTTGCCGCGTCGGTCCCGCACTTCCTGCCGACCTTCTACGAGCAGGCCGGCCGGGTGTTCCTCGCCGAGGAGAACGCCACCTACGCCGCCCAGTTGTTCACCCGCGCCCGCAAGGCGGAGGCAGAACACGGGCTGACCGTGGAGGAGGAGCGCCTGGACGCGGTGTTCCTGGAGTTCGCGCTGGCCGGCGCGCTGCCGGTGAAGGTGCTCTCCGCCTACGGCAGGGAACTGGCCGCCCGGGTGTCCGCGCAGGAGGCGCTGGAGCGCTTCACCCGCCTGTGCCTGCGCCGCACCGCGGGCGGGCTGCCGCCGTCCGCTCAGATGGCCAACGACCTGCGCAAGCTCGCCCGCGGAGCCGGACGGGACGCCGACCGGGCCGAGCAGGACTACCTGGCCGAGCTGCTCGGCCTGCCGGCCACGATGCGTGCCGCGGCCGGCTGGTGGAAGGGCCACCGGGCCGCGCTGGTGGCGCTGGCCGAGCGGGAGCCGCGGGTGCGCGGCGCTCTGCTGGACATGTTCCCCGCCGGCGGCGACGAGGACATGCCCGCGATGTGGCTGCAGGTCCTGGAGACGTCCGGCGCCACGACGGGACTGTGGGACGACTCCCTGCCCGCCGACCAGCGGCCGAGCGACGGCACCGCGGGCTGGCTGGAGCGCTTCCTGACGTTCCGGGAGCGGGCCCGGTCCTGGCGCAGCTCCACCCGGATGCCGGAGCTGTACCCGCTGGCCGAGCGCGTCGCGGCCCGGCTGCGCACCGAACTCGCCTCGTCCGGGCGCGGGTTGAGGGTCACGCACGACATCGACCTGATCGACCTGCTGCTCTCCCTGGACGTGCCAGTGGCCGCTCCCGGCAAGGACCAGGAGCTGCCGCTGACGGCGTGGGCCATCGGCGAAGGACAGCGGGAGCTGATCCACCTCGGCGCCGACGCCCGGTTCTTCGACGCCTTCCTGCGCGGCGCCGACCGGTTCCACCAGGGCGACCAGGCGCTGCGCGCCATTCGTCTGCTGGCGGCCTCGCCCGGCGGCCGCCCCTGGCTGGCCGAGTGGGTGAGGACCGTGGTCCGTGGCTTCACCGCGGTGGGTCTGCCCGGACTGCCGAACGCGCTGACCCGGCTGGGGTGGCTGCCCGCCGAGGCGCTGGCGCTGGCCGAGGACGACGTCCGCGCCGCCGTCGGTACTGATCTCGCGCCGGTGCTGGCCCGCACCCTGCGCGCCGGGCTCTTCGACGAACTGGGCTGGCCGGCCTGGGAGGAGGCGACGGCCGAGCTCGTCGCCAAGGACCGGGTGCAGGACATCGTGGTCGCCGACGCCTGGCCCCACCTCGTCGTGGCCGGCAACGCCCAGGCCCGTGTGATCGGCGCGGACGGGACCGTGCTCACCCACGACCTGCGCCTGCCGGCGAACGACGTCTCGGGCGACCCGGGCTTCCACCACGTGGACGGCGAACTCCTCGTGTACTGGAACTCCCGCAGAGACGGCCTGCGCGGCTACTGGCACTCGCGCGCCGACCGCATCGAGTCCCTCAAGGGCGCGCACTCCACCCGGGGCACCGAGATGGACTGGTACCGCGGCGACTTCCCCATCACCCTGCCGCTGGCGGACGGTGGCCGGACCACCGGTCGCGGTGTCGTGCACGCCGGGGACACCACCCTGCCCGACGAACGGCCACTGCTCTTCGACGGATCGTCGTACTGGGTCTGGCACGCCGACTCCGAGGACCGTGAGGCGCACGGCTGGTACGAGTACGATCCGGCCACGAACGAGCGCGGCCGGATGAGCAAGCCCGCCTTCCTCGCCGACGCCCTGCGCGACGCTCCCACGGGCAGCAGCTATGTGGGCGGCAGACTGCGCCCCGCTCCCGCCACCGACACCACTCCGACCTGCGCTCCCCTGAACGGCCTGACCGGACTGCGCGTGGTGGAACTGCCCGACGGTTCGCGGCGCGCCGAGGACCTCACCGGACACACCGTCACCCTGCCCGCCGCAGCCGGTGTGCCGAACGCGCTGGTCGTCTTCCCGGGCGCGGACCGGCCCACGGCCGTCGTCCGCAACAACTGGCAGCTCGAACTGGTCGACGCCGACGGCGTCCAGACCGCCTGGGCCAAGACCGACCGCACCCCCGGCGACTTCGGCGAGGGCACCCTGCTGCTGCCTCCCGTGCAGTTCTGGGAGTGCCTGACAGCCCGTGACCCAGAAGGGTCGAAGGCGCTGCGAATCATCGACCGTAATACGGCCGCGGCACTGCTGGCGGCCGCGTCCGGCGAGCACAGCGAGGACGGGAAAGCCCTGGCCGACGCCATCCGCACCCTCCTCCCGGTCAGCCACGACGCGCTGGTCAAGGGCATCGCCGGAGTCGCCCGCTACGCCGCGGCCCAGCAGGCCGTGCTGGACGCGGCGGCCACCCGGCTGACCCGCGCCCTCGAGGGCGGCCTGGAGGACGAGGGCCCGGCCGGACCGGCGGACAGCGTCCTCATGGCGGCGATGAACGGGCTCGGCTCCTCGCGCGGCTATTGGTGGAACCGCGACGACGAGGCCGACACCGCCTTCCGCGCCCTGCGCGTCCTGGCCCGCGCCACCGGACGCGCCGACACCACCCTGCCCGGCCTTGCGGACGTTCGCCTCCACCTCGACGGTCACCCGCTGCCCTCCGGACAGCCCGACCTGGAGACGCTGCTGGAGCGGGCGACCGCACTGGCCTACCGGGCGGCCTCCGCCACCACCACCGACGAGCACCGCCAGGTCCTGCGCACCCTCCTCGCCGAGTTCGACCGCCTCGGTCTGACACCGGACGACTCCACCGCCTGGCGCAGGGTGCACCTGCACCTGGAGGCGGCACCACTGCGCACCGCCGCGGGCGCATGGCGCGACGGCTCATGGAACGGCGTACTCCCACTGGCCGACGGCGCCTTCATCGCCGTCACGGGCCGCCGCTCCCTCGACGACGACGGCGCCTGCTTCACCGGCTACTTCCACGACCCGTCCGGACGCTTCGAGACGCCGCAGCCCTACAAGGCGCTTGAGTCGCGACCGCTGGGCGAGAGCCCGGTCCCGGGCCGGATGGGGACGTTCCTCGCCGAACTGGCCGAGCGCGGCCCGGCCCCCTGGTTCCCGCAGGCCGCCGAGGAGTTCGCCCGTCTCACCGGCGTGACCGAGACGATGGCCCGGCTCGTCGTGGCCGGCCTGCCGGGGATCGACGTCTACGAGCGCACCTTCCTCACGCCCGAGGCCCGCACCCTCATCGGGGTGAAGGTGGCCCCGGCGGCGGTCGCCAAGGACGAACTGCACGGCGTCGACGGCGCGGTGCGTGCCGCGGTCGTGGGCGCGCTGCTGCCCGCCGAGCCGGCCCGGCTGTGGACCGAGGGCCCGGACGTGGCGGCCGCCGCCGCTGCGTGGAACGCCCAGGTCGGCAAGCGAGTCGCCGTCCCGGAGGAACTGCTCGGTGACGCGATCCGCGCCTTCCGGCACGCCTCCTGGCCGATCCGTCAGGCGCTGCCCGCCCTGGTGGACCCGGCCGCCTCGCCCCGGCTCAGCCGGGACCTCACCTGGGCGGTCAACGGCGACCGGGTGCGGCCCGTCGGCGACGACACGAACGGCTTCACCGCGGAGACACTGGTCGGCGCGGTCGGCCTGACCGCCTGGCTCGCCCACCGGCTGCCCGCCGGCGACCCGGTCCGCGCCGCGCTGCCCCCGGCGCTGACCGCCGTCCGCGAACGGCTCGCCCACCCCGGACTCATGCTCGACCTGGGTCGCTACATCAGCCTCCCCGACTTCCGCAAGACCGCCGGTACCCCCACCGAGGCCGGTCCGGGCTTCGAGCGGTACGGCGCCGTCGTCCTGGCCACCCACGACGACCAGCCCGCCCCGGCCATCCGCGTCGACCTCCTCGACGAGGCCGGCCAGGACCCCTACCTGCCCGCGGTGCGCGTCGACAACCAGCGGCCCTACGCCGCCGAGGTGGCGCTGCGCCTGGTCCGCGACCAGGCGTTCGCGGCCCTGCTCGCCGACCCCGGCGAGCCGATCGCGGGGGAGCGGGGCAAGGACGGCACCTGGTGGCCGCAGGATCCCAGCCGCTCGGTTCCCGAGCTGGTCACCGAGGTGGCCAAGGAGTACGGGCTGGGCGAGGACGCCGCCACCCTCTATCTGATGCTGCTGACCATGCCCGACCCGACCGACCGCATGACGGCCCGGTGGACGGCCTGGAAGCCGGCGCGGCTGAAGGCGGCGCGCGCCGAACTGGCCGCCACCGACCTCGTGGTCGAGGCCAGCCGCACCCGGGCCGGCCGGTCGCTGTTCCTGCCCGGCGGCTGGGTGGAGCAGTCGGCCCCGCGGGTGCCGCTGGAGCGCTGGAAGCTGCCCCTGTTCGCCGAAGTGAGCGACGAACACGTCCCGTTCGGCGTGATCGTGCCGTTCGAGCCGGCCGCCGACCTGTACCGCAGGGCATGGCAGCGCGTACAAGACGGCGACGCTCCCCGGTTCGAGGAGCTGAAGGTCCGCCGGGGCCGCCGCCGCTGACCCACCATCGGCCGGGGCGCCGCCCACCGGCGGCCCCCGGCCTGCACCCCCCACGCATCGACTTCGACCGATCTACCGAGCAAGGACATCCATGCCCCTGACCGACACGGTGACGGCCCTTCCGGCCCGGCAGACCCTGCCCGCCGAAGAGCGCTTCGCCACCGAACTCGCCTTCCTCGCCGCCCACGACGACGGCCCCCGTCCGCCCGGCTGGCTGCTGACGCCGCGCGCCGTGATCACCTTCGTGTGCGGCAGCGGCGGCGAAGCCCTGAAGCTGCCCGAGCCGCCCGAGGGGCTGCCGGACGAACTCGTCATCGCCCCGAAGTTCGTCGGCGAACGCGCCCTGGTGGAGCGGTGCGTGGTCACCCTCGCCGGAGAGCGCGGGCTGCTGCTCGTCGGCGAGCCGGGCACCGCCAAGTCGATGCTGTCGGAGCTGCTGTCGGCGGCCGTCTGCGGCACCAGCGCGCTCACCGTGCAGGGCACCGCCGGTACCACCGAGGACGCCCTGCGCTACGGCTGGAACTACGCCCTGCTGCTCGCCCAGGGCCCGACCCCGCAAGCCCTGGTGGACTCGCCGGTGCTCGCCGCGATGCGCGACGGGAAGGTGGCCCGGGTCGAGGAGATCACCCGCTGCCTGCCCGAGGTGCAGGACGCCCTGGTGTCGATCCTGTCGGACCGTCGGATGAGCGTGCCGGAGCTGTCCGGCTCCGACGACGCCCAGGTCGCCGCCGCGCCCGGCTTCACCGTCATCGCCACCGCCAACCTCCGCGACCGCGGTGTGTCGGAGATGTCCGCCGCGCTCAAGCGCCGCTTCAACTTCGAGACCGTGCACCCGATCGCGGACGTCGAGGCCGAGACCGAGCTCGTCAAGCGGCAGGCCACGGCCGCAGTCGCGCGGGCGGGCGCGGCCTTCGGCGTCGACGACGCAGTCCTCGACGTCCTGGTGACCGTCTTCCGCGACCTGCGGGCCGGACGCTCCGCCGAGGGCTGGGACGTGGAACGCCCGGGCACGGTGATGTCCACCGCGGAGGCGGTCCAGGTCGCCGTCTCCCTCGGGGTGGCCGCCGCCTATCTCCCCGGCGGAGACTCCCTCGACCTGGTGCCCGGCCATCTGCTGGGTGTGGTCCGCAAGGACGACCCGGCCGACCACGCGCGCCTGCTCGGCTACTGGGACGGCCCGGTACGCCGCCGCGCCGAGGACGGCTCGGCGACCTGGCGGCGCCTGTGGGACCTGCGGGAGAACCTTCGGTGACGCTCGCCCTGGAACCGCGGGCGGCCCTGACTGCCCTCGCCGACTGCACCGCTCCGTACCTGCTGGGCGTACGGCACCACAGCCCCGCGCTCGCCGCCGCGGTGCCCGCCCTGCTGGACGCCGCCGGCGCCGAGGTCGTCTGCGTGGAGCTGCCCGCCGACTTCCAGTCGTGGCTGGTGCATCTCGGCGCGCCGGGCACCGTCGCCCCCATCGCGCTGGCCGGGGCCGGCGAGGGCGGCCGGCTCGGCTTCTATCCCTTCGCCGACTTCTCGCCCGAGCTCGCGGCGATCCGCTGGGCCCGGGAACGCGGGGCGGAGGTCGTCTGCTGCGACCTGCCGATGTCCGATCCGAGGTGGGGCGCCGAGCGGCCGGTCGCGGGGGAGGGCGAACGGGGTCGGTCCGCCGAGGCGCCCACCGCGTTCGCGGCGGCTCTGACCGCGTCCGCGACCGGCCGCGACGGCGACGACATGTGGGACCGCAGCGTGGAGGTCCTCGCCCCGGGCTGCGCCCCCGAAGCGGTCCGCCGGGCCGCGCTGGGCGTCGGCTGGGCACTGCGGCGTGACGCCGAATCGACGGGCGGCGTGCCCCCGGTCGATCTGGCGCGTGAGGCTCACATGCGCGCCACGATCGCCCGCGCCTCGACCGGCGGCCACCGGGTCGCGGCCGTCGTCGGAGCCTTCCACGCCCCGGCGTTGACGACGTGGGAGGCGGCGGAACGGGCTGGGCGGGTCGATGCCGGGGAGGGCCCGGCCGTGGTCACCTCCCTGGTGCCGTACGCCTTCGACCTGCTCGACTCCCGCTCCGGTTACCCGGCGGGCATCCGCGACCCGCGCTGGCAGCAGGAGGTGTTCACCGCGGGCGGCGACCCCGAGCGGCTGCACGACGCGGCCGCGCGGGCGATCACCGCGGTGTGCCGCGAGCTGCGGGCGGCCGGACACGTCGCCGGCACGGGCGAGGCCCGCGAGACCCTGCGGGTGGCGGGCGACCTGGCCCGGCTGCGCGGCCTGGCGGCACCCGGCCGCGGCGAGGTGCTGGAAGCGCTGACGACGGTGATGGGGCAGGGTGAGCCGCTCGGCCGCGGCCGTGCACTGGCCCGGGCGCTGGAGACCGTCCTCGTCGGCACGGACCGGGGCCGCATCGCCCCCGGCACGCCCCGCTCCGGTCTCGGCCCGTCCGTCGAGGCCGAACTCGCCGCGCTGCGGCTGCCCGGACCGGACGACCCCGCATCGCGCGAGCTGCGGCTGGACCCGCTGCGCTCGGCCCTCGACGGCCGCCGCGAGATCCTTCTGCAGCGCCTGGCGGTGTGCGGCACCGGGTACGGCGAACCGATCCAGGTGGCGGGTACCGGCGACGCGGCCGCCCTGACCACCCGTTGGCGGCTTGCCTGGACGCCGGCGGTGCCGGTCCGCCTGGACCTGGCCGGTATCCGGGGCGTCACCGCGGCCCTGGCCGCCGAGGGCACCCTGCGGGAGACCTTCCGCAGGGAGGCGGCGGAGGGCGGACCCACCAGCGCCCTGGTCCTGGCGGGACTGGGCGACGCCGCCCGCTGCGACCTGCCCGCGCTGGTGACCGAGCGGCTCGCCGACGCCGCCGAAATCCTCCCCGCCTGCGCCACCCTGCCCGAACTCCTCACCGCCCTGGACCTTTTGGAGGCCCTGCGGCGCGGCCACCTGCCCGGCACCACACCCGAGAGCCGGCAGGACGCGGCCGAACTCGCCGCGGAACTGCTGGAGTCGGCCGTACGATCCCTGCCGGGCCTGGCCGGCAGTGACGACCCGCAGGACGCCGACGCCCTCGTGGCACTGGCCTCACGGGCGGGCGAACACCGCCTCGGCCTGCGCATGGACGACGCCCTGGACGACCTCGCACGCCAGGCCTCCCCGCTCATGCAGGGAGCCGCGCTCGCCGCTCGGGCCCTGCTCGACCTGGACGACGCCACGACCCTCGGCCGCCGTGCCGCGGGCTGGATCGACAACGCCACCGGGCCTGACGCCCGGCACGCGATGAGCCGCCGACTCACAGGACTGCTCAGCGGCGCCGCACCACTGCTGCAGGCGGCGCCGGCCGCGCTGGACTCGCTGCTCCACCGGATCGACACGCTCACCGACCAGGCATTCCTCGACCGCCTTCCCGCCCTGCGCGGCGGCTTCGACACCCTCAGCCCCGCCGGCCGCGACCGGCTGCTGTCCACGGTGACCGAGCGCCTCGGCGACCGTCTGGACCTGTCGCTCAGCGCCTCACCGCGGCTGCTCGCCCTGTGGACGGCCGCCGACGCGGCCGGCCGCGCGGCGGTGACATCGCTGCGTCCGCCGCTGGGAACGGGGCTGGACGGCACCGCGCGCACCACGGCAGAAGCGACCCCGTCCGACCGATCCGCGCCCGCCGAGGCACCGGTCGGCCCCGCACCGCACCTCACGCCGGCCGACCGCTGGCGTCTGCTGCTGGGCCGGGAGAGCGACAAACTGCCGCCGAACGCCCGCCGTCTCGCCCACGCCCTCGACGAGCTGTACGGCACCGGCCGCGGCGAGGGCTCCTCGGACCTCGGCCGGGAGGGCGGCCAGGGCGGCGGCCAGGACGCCTCCTTCCCGACCGCCCGCGAGTGGGCGCAGGAACTCGACGCGCTGTTCGGCGCCGATGTCCGCGAGGAGGTCCTGGCCCGGGCCGCCGACCTGGGCCGCACCGACGTCCTGGCCGAGCTCGACCCCAAGGCCGTACGCCCCTCGGTCGACCTGCTGACCTCCGTGCTGTCCCTGGCCGGCGGGATGCCCGAGCAGCAACTCGCCAGGCTGCGCCCGCTGGTGCGCCGCCTGGTCGACGAACTCGCCAAGGAACTGGCCACCCGGCTGCGCCCGGCACTGACCGGACTGGCCACCCCACGTCCCACCCGCCGCCCGGGAGGACGGATCGACCTGCCGCGCACCCTGCGGGCCAACCTCGCCCACACCCGCCGGACCGACGACGGCCGCACCCTGGTCGTCCCGGAGCGGCCGGTGTTCAGCACCCGTTCCCGCCGGGAGGCGGACTGGCGGCTGGTGCTGGTGGTCGACGTGTCCGGGTCCATGGAGGCGTCCGTCGTCTGGTCGGCCCTGACGGCGGCCGTCCTGGGCGGAGTGCCCACGCTCAGCACCCACTTCCTCGCCTTCTCCACCGAAGTGATCGACCTGACCGACCGCGTCGACGACCCGCTGTCGCTCCTGCTGGAGGTAAGGGTCGGCGGTGGCACCCACATCGCGGCCGGCCTGGCCCAGGCCCGGTCGCTGGTGACGGTCCCCAGCCGGACCCTCGTCGTGGTGGTCAGCGACTTCGAGGAGGGCTACCCGCTCGGCGGGCTCCTCGGCGAGGTACGGGCCCTCGCGAGCTCCGGGGTGCACCTGATGGGCTGCGCCGCCCTGGACGACACCGGCACCCCTCGCTACTCGGTCCCGGTGGCCCAGCAGCTCGTCGCGGCCGGCATGCCGGTCGCCGCCCTCAGCCCCCTCGCCCTGGCCCGCTGGGTGGGCGACCGCCTCCGGGGAGAGAACCGATGAACACCGAACTGCCCCCCGTGGCACCCGAGGTGGTCGCCGCCGCCGTTGAGCAGCTGACGTCCCGGCTGCGCAAGAAGCTGGACGCCACGATCGAGACATACACGACGCTGCCCGTCACCACGGACGGCACGGTACGTCGCGTGCGGTGCGGCGAGGACGCCGAAGTCACCCTCACCCCCGGCCCGTCGGGGGCGATCACGGACGCCGCGCAGGCCGAGTGCAGCTGCCTGCTGGCCCCCCGGTGCCTGCATCGCACGGCGGTCCTGGGGGCCGCGCCGGTGGCCGACAGCGACGCGGTCGCCGACCCCCCGGACCAGCCGTTCGAAGGTGGAGCGGAGGCTGCCGAACCGGACGGCGGTGCACAGGAGTCCGGCACGCCGGACAACGTCGCACCGCCGACCGGCCCGACCGCGGCGCAGGTCACCGCCGCATCCGGCCTGTGGGCCGCCGCGGCGGCGGTGCTGGCCGCCGGAGTGCCCGGTGCGGGCGCCGTACCGCAGGCGGAGCTGCTGCGGGCCGCGCACACCGCCCGGCTCGCCGGCCTGCATCGGGCCGAGGGGGCCGCCCTGAGGGTCGTCCGCGCGTTGCGGGCCGCCCGCGCCCGCCATGACGGCCACCGGCTGGCCGACCTGGTCGCCGGGCTGCGGGAGTTGCTGCTCACCAGCGGCCTGCTCGGCGCGTCCGATCCCGATCCGACCCTGGTCGGCACCGCCCGGCGCAGCTACCGTCCCGGCGGAAGCCTCAAGGTGCACGGGGTGTGCCGGGAGCCGGTGATCTCGGCCACCGGCTACGGCGGGGTCGTCACCCACGTCCTCGCCGAGGACGGACGCTGGTTGTCCGTGTCCGACGTCAAGCCCGGCGGACCGGCGCGGGCACGCGGCGCCGCCACGGCCACCGTCGCGCTCGGCTCCGGCAGCCTCGATCACGCGCAGCTCTCCAGGGGCGGCCTGCTGATCTCCGGCGCGACGCTCTCCCCGGACGGCCGGCTCGGCGCGGGAAAGGGCGTGCGGGCCACCCCGGTTGCGGGGCTCTCCTGGACGTCAGGCCCGCTCGCCGGTCTGTTCGCCCGGCCGCTGGCCCAGGCCGCCGCGGCACAGCTCGCCCCGGGCGACGACCCGGAGCCGACCGGGCCGCAGGCCGGTGAACTGATCGGCTGTGACGTGGTCGTCGTAGGGGCGGCCGAGGACCACCTGTTCGCGAGGGAACTGACACCCGACGGAGCCGACTCCGAAGGCCTCCTGCTCCGGCTCGTGCCGGCCAACGGCCACCCGGAGCTGGCTCATGCGGCCAACTTCCGCAAACTCGCCTCGCGTCCGGGACTGCGGCTGCGCGTCGTAGGGCGCCTCGACCCCGACCGTGCCGCGACACTGCGCCCTCTCGCGGTCGGTCCCGTGCCGGACGGTACGGCGAC
The DNA here is from genome assembly GCF_050214755.1 of Streptomyces sp. C1-1. Taxonomy (NCBI): domain Bacteria; kingdom Bacillati; phylum Actinomycetota; class Actinomycetes; order Kitasatosporales; family Streptomycetaceae; genus Streptomyces; species Streptomyces sp. C1-1. The sequence continues at coordinate 9,785,426 of NZ_CP189826.1, forward strand.
GCTGCTGCTGCCGCCCGAGTGGTCGGGACACGCCGATCTGGGCTACGACCGCCTCGAAGGGGCGCACTTTCCGCGGGCCGGTGAGTTGGTGCCGGTGGAGGGTCCGACCGCCTTGCCGCCGGATCCGGTGGCCGAGGCGCCCCTGTGGCGGCTGCGACGGCTGGTCGAGGTCGCGGTGTCCGGTGGCCGCCGGGCCGCCGCCGAGCCCGCCCGGGACGGTGACCGGGCCTCGGGTGCGGCGGCGCTGCGGCGCAGCGGCTTCCGGACGGCCGCGGACCTGGCGGACGCGCTCACCGCGGAGGCGGACCGGCGGGGCCGCGACGTGTTCGGCCGGACCCGGCATGCCGATCCGGACGCATACGCGCGGGTATGGCTCAGCGCGGCCGTGTATCTGTCCGGTACCGAGCGAGCGCTGGTCGAGGCGACGTGGCAGCCCTCGGCGGTCGCGTAACGGCAGCCTTGTCCCGCCTGTGAACTGCGGTCGCGCGGCAGGGGCGGTCCTGGACGGGGACCGCCCCTGCCGCGCTGCTGCCCGATGGCTGATGACTCTTGTCTCAGGCGAGCGTGACCTCGACCGGCAGCTTCTTGATGCCGTTGACGAAGTTGGATCGCACGCGCGGGACGTCGCCGGCCAGACGGATGTCCGCCAGGCGCGGGATCAGCTCCTCGAACATGATGCGGATCTCGGTGCGGGCCAGCAGGTTGCCCAGACACAGGTGCGGGCTGCCCTTGCCGAAGGTGACGTGGTCGTTGTCCTGCCGGGTGACGTCGAAGTCGTAGGGGTTGCCGAAGACGTCCTCGTCGCGGTTTCCGGAGGCGAACCACATGACGACCTTGTCGCCCTCCTTGATGTGCTTGCCGCCGACTTCGACGTCTCGGGTCGCGGTGCGGCGGAAGTGGTAGACGGGGGAGGCCCAGCGCAGGAACTCCTCGACGGCCGTCGGGATGAGGGACGGGTCGTCCTTGAGGCGGGCGAGCTGCTCAGGGTGCTGCAGGAGAGCGAGCATCGAGTGCGTGATGGTGTGCCGGGTGGTCTCGTTGCCGGCGACCACCAGCAGCAGGAAGTAGTTGTCGAAGTCCTGCGGGGAGAGCGGGACTCCGTCGCGTGGGGTCTCGTTGACCAGCCGGGAGATCAGGTCCGTGCCGTTGCCGCCGCGCCGCTGCCGGGCCAGTTCCCGCCCGTACGCGAAGACTTCGAGGGAGGCGGGGGAGCGGAAGGGCAGGTCGCGGTACTGCTCGCTCTCCGCGCTGTGCAGCAGGACGTCGGCGTAGTCGGGGTCGGTGTTGCCGATGATCCGGTTGCCCCAGTCGATGAGCTGCTGGTTGTCCTCCGGGGGCACGTCCAGCAGGCGGGCCAGGACGTTGATCGGGAAGTCGGCGGAGACCTCCTTGACGAAGTCGAAGGTGCCCCTGGCGAGCGCCGCGTCGAGGGTGGTGGCGGTCAGGCCGCGCAGGAAGTCGGCGTAGCTGTTGATGACGCCGGCGCCGAACTGCCGCTGGAGCAGGCTGCGCAGGGCGCGGTGACGGATTCCGTCCAGCTCCAGGATGGAGGCGCGCTTCTTGATCTGGTCGTCGTCCACCTCTTCCAGGTTGACGAACTTCATGGAGGTGAAGGTCTCGGCGTCGCGGTCGACGCGGGCGATGTCGGCGTGCCGGGTCAGGGCCCAGAAACCGGAGTTGGGGGCCTCCTCGGGCTGCCAGTGGACGGGGTCCTCGTGGCGGAGGGTGTGGAACATCCGCCAGGGGGTGACACCGTCGGTGAAGTTGTCGAGGTCCGCGAGGTCGACGTCGGCCAGGGGCAGCGGCTCGCGCACGGCCTCGGCCTGGGGCGGGGTGGTGGTGGTCATGCGGTGGGTCTCCTCAGCGTCATGGGTGGGGCCGGCGTCACAGGTGGTGGGCGTACTCACAGGTGGTAGGCGTACTCGGTGAACTCCCAGTCGGTGACATGCCGTTGGAAGCGCGCGACCTCGTCGCGCTTGTACGCGAGGTAGGAAGTGGTGAAGTCCTTGCCGAGCACCTCGGTCAGTGCCGTGTCGGCCTCCAGGGCGTCGAGCGCGGCGGGCAGGGACATCGGCAGCACGGGGGATCTCGTGGTGTCGTAGCCGTAGCCCTCCAGCGGGGCGGGAGGCTCCTCGCCGGCCAGCACCCCCAACAGGGCGGCCGCGATGGTGCCCGCGATGAGCAGGTAGGGGTTGGCGCTCGCGTCGCCCAGGCGCAGTTCGAGGCGGGAACCGGAGCCGCGTTCGGGCGGGATGCGCACCATCGCGCTGCGGTTGTCCAGGCCCCAGTCGATCAGCCAGGGGGCGAGGGTGTCGGGGCCGAAGCGCTTGTAGGAGTTGATCGTCGGGTTGGCGAGCGCGGCCAGCGCCGGGGCGTGGGCCAGGACGCCGGCTATGGCATGGCGCCCGGTGGCGGACAGGCCGTAGGGGGCGGACGGATCCGCGAAAGCGTTGGTGCCGTGCTCGCCCACGCCGTGCTCGCCCACGCCGTGCTCGCCCACGCCGTGCTCGCCCACGCCGTGCTCGCCCACGCTGTACTCGTCCACGCAGGAGAGGTGGAGGTGGAAGCCCGATCCGCCCGCACCGTTGAAGGGCTTGGCCATGAAGGTGGCGAGGCGGCCCTCCTTGCGGGCGAGTTCCTTGACCGCCGCCTTGAAGCGGAAGGCGCGGTCCGCGGCCGTCATGGCGTCGGAGTGGGTCAGGTTGATCTCGAACTGCGCGCCGTCGAACTCGTGGTTGCCGCTGATGACGCCGATGTTCATGTCGCGCAGCAGGCGCAGGGTGCGCAGCAGGTGGTTGTCGTCGTCGGCGCGCAGGCCCGCGGTGTAGACGACGCCCTCGGCGTCGCTGTACCTGCGCCACCCGGTCGGGGTGTCCGCGGCCGCGTCGCACAGGAAGTACTCCAGCTCGGGGCCGACGACGGGGCGCAGGCCGTGCGCTGCGCACCGGTCGAGGACGGCGCGCAGCAGGTCGCGTGGTGACTCCGGTGCCGGTCGTCCGGTGGCCGGGTCGGTGACGTCGCCCAGGCAGGTGGCGACGCCGGGTTCCCACGGCAGGGCGGTCAGTGTGTCGAGGTCGGGGCGTACGCAGATGTCGGGCAGACCCGCGTCGAGCCCGCCGGAGACGGGGACGACGTCGCCCTGGGGGCTGGTGTGGTAGACGGCGCGGCAGAAGGCGAGGCCGTGGTCGCAGGCCGAGGGCAGGTGGTCCAGCAGGACGTCCCGGGCCCGTTCGGTGCCGATGAGGTCGGGATAGGTCACCCGGACCACGTCGATGCCCTCGGCTGCCAGGCGTTCCATGTGCCGGCGGACGGGCGGGGTGTCGGATGCGCTCACCGGTGTCTCCTCGGGGGAAGGGGGCGCCGCCCAGGGCTCTGGGCGCTGGGGGAGAAAGGGAGGGTGAGGGCGACTGCGCACTGCGGGAAGGCAGGAAGCCGCTCTGTTTGGTGCCAAACGGTAGGGAGGTCGGCCACCTCCCCGCAAGGGTGTCGACGCAAAAATTTATCCACATGGATAGCTATTGACCAGAGGTCTCCGGCTTCCTATGTTGTTTGAAGCCAAACGAGTTGGGGTGCGGTGACTTGCGCACCCTTTGGCCGGGGCCCGGCCCCCGAGTGGTCCGGGCCCCTTCTTCTTCCCTCTCCGACGCCCCCTCAGTACCAGGAGGACCGGCCATGAAGGTCGTCGTCGACATGAACAAGTGCCAGGACCACGGCCAGTGCGTCTTCGCAGCCCCCGACGTCTTCCGCTTCGACGACGACGGCCGCCTGGCCTACGTGCCCGACCCCGACGACGCGCTGCGTGACGAGGTCGAGGAGGCCGCCGACGTCTGTCCGCTGCAGGCCATCCGGATCGAGGACTGAGCCGTGAGCGCACCCATCGTCGTGGCGGGCGCCTCCATGGCCGGCCTGCGCGCCGCCGAGCAGCTGCGCGCTGCCGGCTGGAACGGGCCGATCACCCTGGTCGGGGACGAGCCGCACATGCCGTACAACCGGCCGCCGCTGTCCAAGGAGGTGCTGGCGGGCAAGGCGTCCTTCGAGTCGCTCGCCTTCCGGCCCCGGGCCGCCGTCGCCGACGTCGAGTGGCGGCTGGGGACCAAGGCCGTGCGCGCGGACCTCGACCGGCGGATCGTCGAACTCGATGACGGTGAGGTTCTGCGGTACGGCGGCCTCGTCGTCGCCACCGGCATGCGTCCGCCGCGCTTGCGCTGCCCCGGGCCCGCCACCGGCCGGCACACCGTGCGGACCCTGGCCGACGCCCGGGACCTGCGCGAGGCGCTGACCGGGCCGGGCGTCCGCGTGGTCGTGGTCGGGGCGGGCTTCATCGGCTGCGAGGTGGCCGCCACCGCCGTGGCCCTGGGCGCCGCCGAAGTCACCGTGGTCGACCCACTGCCGCTGCCCATGGTCGGCCCGCTCGGCGAACTGCTGGCGAAAGCGCTGCGCGACCGCCATGAGCAGCGGGGCGTCCGCTTCGCCCTCGGCACCGGCGTGACCGGCTTCGAAGGCGACGACCGGGTCACCGGAGTGGCCCTGGCCGACGGCACCGTGCTCGCCGCGGACGTCGTCGTCGAGTCCGTCGGCTCCGTCGCCAACACCGAGTGGCTCGACGGCAACGGCCTCGACCTGACCGATGGTGTCCTCACCGACGAGCACCTGCGGGTCGGCGGCCGCCCCGACGTGATCGCCGTCGGCGACGTCGCCCGCTTCCCCAACGCCCGCTACGACGGCGTACCGCGCCGCGTCGAGCACTGGTCGATCCCCACGGACACCGCCAAGCACGCCGCCCGGCTCCTCGCCGCCCATCTGAACGGCACCGAGGCCGACCTCGCGCCGTTCGCTCCGCTGCCGACGTTCTGGAGCGACCAGCACGACTTCCGCCTCCAGTCCTTCGGCGCCCCCGCTCTCGGCAAGGAGGACGTACGCGTCCTGGAAGGCGACCTCGACGGGGACGTCCTGGTCGGCTACCACGTCGCCGGCCGGCTGGTCGGTGTCGTCGCCCTCGGCGGTCAGGCCGCCGCTGCCGCCGCCGCCCGCCACCGCGCCGAACTGCTCAAGCAGCCCGCCCTCACCGCGTAACGCTCCACGCAACCCCGTAAGGAATCCCAGTGACCCGTGTCCGTGGATACTTCCACCCCAAGACCGCGACGGGTGCTTCGTCGCTGATCCCCGCACCGCCGTGGCGCTACTCCGGCGACCTGCTCACCATCGAGTACCGCACCGACCCGGCCCGCGTACGGGAGCTGCTGCCCGAGCCGCTCCAGCTCGCCGACGAGGACCCCGGCGCGGTCGCGCTGATCTGGGCCGACTGGCAGTCCTGCTCCGCGTCGGGCGACGAGCTGCTGGACCCGGTGCTCGCCCAGTACAAGGAGGCGTTCGCGGTCGTCCGCTGCAAGTACAAGGGGCAGACCTACACCCGCTGCGTCTTCATCTGGGTCGACAAGGACTTCGCGATCGCCCGCGGGCTGCACCAGGGCTACCCCAAGAAGCTCGGCTCCATCCACCAGACCCGCCCGCACCCTTACGGGCCCGCCCCGCGCATCGAGGCCGGCGCCCGCTTCGGCGCGACCCTCGCCGCCGCCGACCGGCGCCTCGCCCAGGCGGTCGTCACCCTGCGCGAGCCGTCCGAGACCAACGGCTTCGTCAACGGCCATCCCATGGCCCACCACCGCTGGCTGCCCTCCATCGAAAAGGGCAAGGGCCTCGCCCTCGACGAGCTCATCGAGTCCGGTGCCGCCTCCTTCGAGGGCGGACAGCCCTGGGCGGGTGATGCCGAACTGGAGCTGTTCGAGGCGCCCACGGAGGAGCTGGCCCGCCTGGAGATCCGCGAGCCGATCGCCGCCTACTACCGGCAGGTCGGCGTGGTCTGGGACGGCGGACGCCTGCTGGAGTCCGGCACGTCCGGCGCCGAGTGAACCCGCCCCCACGACTTCCAGGAGCCCCGCGACCATGAGCGCACACCTGACCACCGTCGGCGGCGTCGCCGTCGACACCCGGCACTTCATCGGCGGCGAGCGCGTCGCCTCCACCGGGACCTTCACCGACGTCTCACCCATCGACGGCAGCACCCTGGGCGAGATCTCCCGGGGAACCGCGAGGGAGGCGGCCGCGGCCGTCGCCGCCGCCAAGGCCGCCTTCCCCGCCTGGGCCGCCACCCCCCGCGCCGAGCGCGCCCGCATCCTGCACGCCATCGCCGACGGCGTGGAGAAGCGCCTCGAAGAGCTCGCCGTCGTCGAGACCACCGACAACGGCGCCCTGCTGCGCTCGCACCGCCGTGGCGTCATGCCCCGCGTCGCCCACAATTTCCGCTTCTTCGCCGACTGGCTGCTGACGCTGCAGCACGAAGACTTCGACACCCGCGGGCACACCAACCACGTCAGCTGGGACCCGGCCGGCCCCTGCGTGCTGATCACCCCGTGGAACGCGCCGCTGATGCTGGCCACCTGGAAGGTCGCCCCCGCGCTGGCCGCCGGCAACACGGTGATCCTGAAGCCCGCGGAATGGACACCGCTCACCGCCTCGCTGCTCGCCGACATCGCGGCCGAGGCCGGACTGCCCGCCGGCGTCCTGAACGTGGTCCAGGGCTACGGCTCCGAGATCGGCGACGCCCTCACCTCGCACCCCGACGTGCGGCGCATCAGCTTCACCGGCTCCGTGCCCACCGCCCAGCACATCTCCGCCTCGGCAGCCGCCAACCTGACGCCTCTGAGCCTGGAGCTCGGCGGCAAGTCCCCGCTGCTGGTCTTCGCCGACGCCGACCTCGACCTCGCCGTGGACCTCGCCGTCGAGCAGTACGACAACGCCGGCCAGGTGTGCCTGGCCGCGACCCGCATCCTCGTGGAGGAGACCGTCGCCGACGAGTTCACTCGACGATTCGTCGACAAAGCGATCCGTCTCGCGCAAGGCGACCCCCGAGACGAGGCCACCGACATCGGCCCCAACATCCACCCCCGCCAGCTGGAGAAGATCGACGGCTTCGTGCAGCGGGCCCTCGCGGCCGGCGCCCACGCGGTCATCGGCGGCCACCGCGGGGACGGCCTGTACTACGCGCCGACCCTGCTCACGAACGTGGCGCAGGACAGCGAGATCGTCCAGGAAGAGGTCTTCGGCCCGGTCCTGACCCTCCAGACCTTCGCCACCGAGGAGGAGGCCGTACGCCTCGCCAACGACACCCGCTTCGGGCTGGCGGCCACGGTCGCCACCGGCGACCCCGAGCGCGCCGAGCGGGTCACCGCACAGCTGGTCGCGGGCACCGTCTGGGTCAACTGCTTCTTCGTCCGCGACCTCCAGGCACCCTTCGGCGGCTCCCGCCACTCCGGCGTCGGCCGCGAGGGCGGCACCTGGAGCTTCGACTTCTACTGCGACATCAAGAACACCGTCACCGCGCCGAAGGGATGGAAGGACCATGGGTGAGATCGTCGGGGCGGGCCTGCTCGCCCACGTCCCCACCGTCGTGCTGCCTGAGGCGGACAGGCTGGAGCTGAACGAGGGCAAGGAGATCACCCTCGTCACCGGCCTCCAGCAGCTCCGCGAGGACGTCTTCGAGCGCGACGACTACGACACCGTCGTCGTCCTCGACTCCCACTGGGCCACCACCGTCGAGTTCGTCGTCACCGCACAGGACCGCCGGGCCGGCCTGTTCACCTCCGAGGAACTGCCCCGCGGCATGAGCCGCATGCCCTACGACTTCCCCGGCGACCCCGAACTCGCGCACAACATCGCCTCCTTCGCCGACAAGCACGGCACCTGGATCACCCCGATCGACGACGCCTACCTGCCGATCTACTACGCCACGATCAACCTGTGGAAATTCCTCGGCGAGGGCCTGCCGGACAAGCGGTGGGTGACCATCGGCGTGTGCCAGACCGGCGACATGGAGGACCACCTGCGCCTGGGCCGCGCGCTCGCCGACGGCATCGCCGCCACCCCCGGCCGGCGCGTCCTGCTGATCGCCTCCGGCGCCCTCTCGCACACCTTCTGGCCGCTGCGCGAACTGCGCGACCACGAGGCCAGCGACCCGGCGCACATCTTCACGCCCGAGGCGCGTGAGGCGGACTTCGAGCGCATCGCCTGGTTCAAGGAGGGCCGCCACGACAAGGTCCTCGACACCATGGACGCGTTCTGGAAGTACAAGCCCGAGGCGAAGTTCTTCCACTACCTGATGATGGCCGGCGCCCTCGGCGAGCAGGCCTGCACCGCCAGAGCCCGCCAGTACGGCGAGTACGAGAACTCCATCGGCACCGGCCAGGTCCACCTGTGGTTCGACCGCCCGGCCGACGGTTGGACCGGCGACGGGCTGCCCGCGCCGACCGCACCCCGCACCCCGCACAGCCGCGCCTAGCCGACGCCGCCCAGCCCCGCAGAAAGGCTCCTGCCATGCCCGAGTACCGCCGCATCCTCCTCGACGGCGCAGTCGTCGAGACCGTCCGGGACGGTGACGAACTCGTCGCCGGAGACGGCCGCCGCGTCAAGATCGACGACGCGCGGCACCTGCCGCCTGTCGTCCCCTCCAAGGTCATCGCCGTCCACCTCAACCACCGCAGCCGGGTCGACGAATTCCGGATCGGCCTGCCCGGCACCCCCACCTACTTCCACAAGCCCACCTCCTCCCTCAACTCCCACAAGGGCGCGATCGTGCGTCCAGAGGGCTGCAAGTGGCTCAACTACGAGGGCGAGGTCGCCATCGTCATCGGCAGGACCGCCCGGAACATCGCGCCGGCCGAGGCGGGGGAGTACATCGCCGGCTACACGGTCGCCAACGACTACGGCCTGCACGACTTCCGCGACACCGACGCCGGCTCGATGCTGCGCGTCAAGGGCTCCGACACGCTGTGCCCCCTCGGTCCCGGCCTGGTGACCGACTGGGACTTCCACGGCAAGCGGCTGCGCACCTACGTCAACGGCGAGGTGGTCCAGGACGGCTCCACCGACGAGATGACCTGGGACATGCACTACCTCGTCGCCGACATCGCCCGCACGATCACCCTGTACCCCGGTGACGTCCTGCTCTCCGGCACTCCGGCCAACTCCCGGCCCGTCCGGCCCGGCGACGTCGTCGAGGTCGAGGCCGAGGGCCTGGGACGGCTCACCAACCACATCGTCACCGGTCCCACCGCCATCCGCTCGGACGTCGGGGCGCAGCCCACCGAGTCCGAGGAGGTGCTCTCCACCGCGCTCGGCGGCGACTGGGAGTTCCGCGGCATCCGCCCTCCGCGGCGCTGACCGGAGCCCCGCCGGTAGGGTCGTCGGCATGACCGACTCCGTCGAGCCCGCAGGTGAGCGCCGTAGCCGTAAGCGCGTGACGCACTACGGGACGGGGCGCACCGCCCTGCTGGACGCCGCCGTACGCGTGGTGGCCCGGGGCGGCCTGCGCAAGCTCACCTACCGGGCCGTCGCCGAGGAGGCCGGGGTCACGCACGGGCTGGTCGTCCACCACTTCGGGTCGCGGGACGCGCTGATCGAGGAGGCCGTCACCCACGCCATCCGTACCTCGCTGAGCAGCAGCGCCCTCGACATCGGCACCGGCAGGCCCTCCGACTTCGCCACCGGCCTGACGCAGATGGTCGAGTCCGGTCCCGAACTGCAGGCGTTCCAGTACGAGCTGCTGCTGGAGGCGCGACGCAGGCCGGAGCTGTTGCCGCACCTGCGCAACCTGTACGAGGAGTACTTCGAGGCGACCCGGCGTGAGCTGTCGCGCATGCTGCCGGGCACGGTGGAGCGCGGCACCTCGCGGCTGGTCTTCGCGGCGCTGGAGGGCCTGGTGCTGCACCAGCTGGTGTTCGGTGAGCGTGAGGTCACCGAAGAGGCGCTGAAGGAGTTGCGGACCCTGCTGGAGGGACTGGCGGAGGGCCGGGCCGAGCGCTGATCCGCGCTGTCCCGACGCCCTGGCCGTGTACCGGCGTCTGCGCTGCCGGCCCTCACTGGTCACGGCGCTGTAAGAATTCGGCGAGCGGCGGGATTCCCTGCTCCCACCCCCTTGTCAAACGGATAGTTCGGCCCCAGGATGAGGCAACTCGTTTGGCCTGAAACGATCCTCCCCCTCTCTGGCAGGTGATCCGAGTGGACAGTCAGACGGCCTCCGCGGAGCGGACCGTACGGGACGCCCCCACTTCAGCCGCACTCAAGCCCAACGCCCTGGGCGTCCTGGGCATCCTCTTCTTCGTTCTGTCCGGCCAGGCCCCGCTGACCGGAATCGCCGGCGCTGCCCCGATCTCGATCGCCATCGGCAACGGATCCGGCACACCGGCCGCATATGTGGTGGCCGGGGCCGTCATCCTCCTCTTCTCCGTGGGATTCGTCGCCATGGGGCGGCACGTCGTCGACGCCGGCGCCTTCTACACGTACATCGGCGCGGGCCTCGGCCGGACGGCCGGCGCGGGCAGCGCGAGCGTCGCCCTGTTCGCGTACTGCGTCATCCAGGCGGCGATGTACGGCCTGTACGGCTCGATCGTCAGCGGCCTCGTCGCCGCCCACACCGGGATCCACCTGGGGTGGTGGGTGTACGCCCTGGTCACGATGGCGGTCGTCCAGGCACTGGGTGCCGCCGGCATCGAGATGGGCGCCAAGATCCTCGCCGTCTTCGTCCTCGCCGAGTTCAGCATCCTGCTGGTCTTCGCCCTCGTCACCCTGTTCAAGGGCGGCGGCCCCGAAGGACTCGGCGCGGCCGACAGCTTCTCCACGTCGGCGGCGCTCCAGGGCGCCCCCGGAGTCGCCGTGATGTTCGCCGTGGCGTCGATGTTCGGCTTCGAGGCCACCGCCATCTACGGCGAAGAGGCCAGGGAACCGAAGAAGACCGTGCCGCGGGCCACCTACCTGTCGGTGGTCGTGGTCACCGGCTTCTTCGCGCTCACCTCCTGGATGCTCATCTCCGCATACGGCGCCTCACACGCGCCCGGCGCGGCGGGCAAGGCGCTGGCCGCCGGGGACTCCGCCGGCTTCGTCTTCGCCCCCATCGCGGACCAGTTCGGCGGCTGGGTCAACGACGTCCTGCCGGTCCTGCTGGCCACCTCCCTGTTCGCCGGCATCCTCACCTTCCACAACTCCGCCAACCGCTACCTGTTCTCCCTCAGCCGTGACGGGCAGCTTCCCGCGGGCCTGTGCCGCCTCAACCCCCGGCACTCTCCCTGGATCGCCGGCTGTGTCCAGACCCTGATCGCCGCCGTCCTGGTCGTGCCGTTCGCGCTGGCCGACAAGGACCCGGTGCTGACCCTGTTCTCCTGGTTCAGCGGTCTGGCCGTCCTGGCGATGATGCTGCTCTACCTACTGACCTCGGTGTCGGTCGTGGTGTACTTCCGCCGCCGGCGCACGGACTCCCGGACCTGGAACACCCTCGTCGCGCCGGTGCTGGGCGCACTCGGCCTCGCGGGCGCGATCTGGCTCATCCTCGCCAACTTCACCATCCTCATCGGCGGCGAGACGAGCACGGCCGTGTGGCTGGTTCTCACCGTGCCCGTCGTCATGGCGCTCGGCGTGCTCAACGAGCGGATACGCCGGCGACGCGCCGCACCCCTGACGCATTGACCCTCCTCTCCTCGGCGCGCGCCCGTACCTCGGACGGGCGCGCGCCCGCGGGAGTGCCCTCTTCTCTTTCGTAAGCGCTTCAACGACGTGGTCTGGAGGACCGCATGACCCCCGCCACCCACGACGACTGGCTGCACCGCGCCAAGAACTTCGCCCCGCACACCGCCCATCTGATCGACGGCGCCGACGAGTTCGGGGGCGGCAGCACGTTCCCCGTCGTCTCGCCCCGCGACGGGCAGGTCCTGGCCGAGGTGGCCGACGCCGGCGCCGCCGAGGTGGACGCGGCCGTCGCCTCCGCACGCCGGGCCTTCGACCACGGCCCCTGGCCGCGCCTGGCCCCCGCCGAACGCGGACGGATCCTGATCCGCCTCGCCGATCTCCTGGAGGAGCACCGGAGCGAACTGGCGCTCACCGTCAGCCTGGAGATGGGCAAACCGATCACGGACGCCCACGACATCGAGCTGCGTGCCGTGATCAACACCTTCCGCTGGTACGGCCAGCTCGCCGACAAGCTCACCGACGAGTCCCCGCACACCGCGCCGGACGCGCTCGCCCTGGTCACCCGGGAACCCGCCGGAGTCGTGGGCGCGGTCGTCCCCTGGAACTTCCCTCTGACGCTCGCCGGTTGGAAGATCGCCCCGGCCCTCGCCGCCGGCTGCACGGTCGTGCTCAAGCCCTCGGAGAACTCACCGCTCTCGGCGCTCCTGCTCGGCCGACTCGCCCTCGAGGCAGGGCTGCCGCCGGGTGCGCTCAATGTCATCGCCGGGGACGGCCCGGTGGCGGGCCGCGCCCTCGGGCTCCACCCCGACGTGGACGTCCTGGCCTTCACAGGTTCCACCGCCGTCGGCCGCCACTTCCTGCGCTACGCCGCCGACTCCAACCTCAAGCGGGTCTGGCTGGAACTGGGTGGCAAATCCCCGAACATCGTCCTGCCCGACGCCCCCGACCTGGGGAAGGCCGCCGCCACCGCGGCCTGGGGCATCTTCTTCAACCAGGGCGAGATGTGCACCGCGCCCTCCCGGCTGCTGGTGCACTCGTCCATCGCCGAAGAGGTCACCGAGGCAGTTGTGGCGCGCGCCCGCGCACTGCGCGTCGGCGACCCCCTCGACCCCGCCACCGAGATGGGCGCCCTGGTCGGCCGGGACCACCTCGACCGCGTGCTCGGCCACGTCCGCACCGCGGTCGACGACGGCGCCCGGTTGCGCACCGGCGGCGCGCGGACCCTCACCGAGACCGGAGGCGTCTACCTCGAACCGACCGTCTTCGACCAGGTCGACCCGGCCGGCCGGCTGGCCCGCGAGGAGATCTTCGGACCCGTGCTGTCCGTCCTCACCTTCGACGACCTCGACGAGGCGGTGGCCCTCGCCAACACCACCGAGTACGGCCTCGCCGCCGGCCTGTGGACATCCGACCTGTCCACCGCCCACCGCGTCTCCCGTGCCCTCAAGGCCGGCACGGTCTGGGTCAACTGCTACGAGGAGGGCGACCTGACCGTCCCCTTCGGCGGCATGAAGCAGTCCGGCAACGGACGCGACAAGTCCGCCCACGCCCTGGAGAAGTACACCGAAGTGAAGACCACCTGGATCCAGCTGTGACCCTCCGCCCGCTGATCGCGATCCCCGCCCGCTTCTCCGCCACCACCTCCGCCCTGCGCTACGCCGCCGAGGTCAACGCCCGTGCCCTGATCGAGGCCGTCTGGCGGGCCGGCGGCGAACCCGCCACCCTCCACCCGCACGCACCCGGAGGCACCGCCGACCCCGCCGAGGTCGCCACCCGGCTCGCCCGCTTCGACGGCCTGCTGCTGCCGGGCGGCGGCGACATCGCCCCCCACCGCTACGGAGCGGCCGACTCGCACGAGGCCGTCTACGACGTCGACGACGAGCAGGACGCCTTCGACCTCGAGGTGGCCCGGCAGGCCCTCGCGAGCGGTCTTCCGACGCTGGCCGTCTGCCGCGGCATGCAGGTGGTCAACACGGTCCTCGGGGGCACCCTGCACCAGGACATGGGCGGTCCCGAGCGCGAACACCGGCACGTCCGGCACCCTGTCTCCTTCGCCCCCGGCTCCACCCTGACGAGGATCACCGGTGCCGACAAGGCCGAGGCGTCCTGCTACCACCACCAGCACGTGGACCGGCTCGGCGAGGGACTGACCGTCACCGCCCGCGCGGCTGACGGCACCGTCGAAGCCGTCGAACTCTCCCACGGCCGGGACTGGTTCGTCGGCGTGCAGTGGCACCCCGAGGACACCGCGCACGAGGACCCCGCCCAGCAGCGTCTCTTCGACGCGCTGGTGCACGCCGCGCACGCGACACGCTGAGACGAGGCCGCTGCTGATGGCGCTCTTTGGCCGCCGTACCGCCGAAGCCCCGCGTCTGGCGCCGGAACTCGACGATGTGGCGCTCGGCCGTGTGCTGCGCGCCCTCGCCGGCGCACCCGGCGCGGGACGCCAGGACATCTTGGTCGCCCAGGCCGAGCGGCTGCTGCGAGAGGCGAACGGCGACTGGGACCGACGCGGCCACCGGGTCACGGTACTGGCCGGAGCCGCGCCCTCCCTCGCCCGGCGCTGGCGTCTGAAACATCCGCGCAGCGCCGACGCCCTTGTGCTGCACGCCTGGGCCGACGTACTCACGGCGCGTCTCACCGGCCGGCTCGACGACGCGGCCGCCACACGGGACACGTGCCGGCGTGCCGCAGAGGCGGCCCCCGCCGACCCCACGCCATGGGTGGCCCTGCTCGCGGCCCTGTGCGTCGAGGGACGTACGAGCGCCGAACTGACGCCCGTCTGGAAGGAGATCGCCGCCCGCGACCCCTGGAACCGCGAGGCCTACCTGACGATCTTCGTCCACCTGTCGCCGGACGGGCAGGGCAGCCAGGCGGCGCGAAGGGACTTCCTCGACGACGTCGTCACGGTCATGCCACCCCAGATGCCGCCCGCCTGCCTGCCGCTCACGGCAGCCGTCGACCAATACCACCGCGAGCTGGCCGGAAGCGGACTGAGCGCACTGGTCGCCGCCCGGTACTGGGAACAGCCTCAGAACACGCGCCTCCTGGACCGGACCACGGCCCACTGGCTCCGGGCCGGGCACCTGCGCCACGCGGCCCGCGTCGCCGACCTCAACCTGCTCGCCTACGCCCTCGCGAAGGCAGGCCGGACAGCAGAGGCCCGACTGGCTTTCGACGCCACGGAGAACCTGGTGTGCCCGTGGCCCTGGCAGGTCGACGGCGACCCGGTGGAACGCTACGTCCACTGGCGAGGGAGGTGCGGCTGACGGGCGGGCCCGGGAACGGCTCGGTCAGCCCCGGGACCGACGTCCGCTGCGGCGGGGCGCGGGTTCCTCGCCGTTCAGCAGAGCCCGGCGCCTGTCCTCGCCCTGCTCCTCGACCTGCAGCACGACTCGGCGCAGCCCGTCGGCGAGGCTGAGGCATTCCTCGTCGGTCAGCCGGGAGGTGACGAACGCCTCTTCCTCGTTGAACGCCGGGAAGACCCGGAGCATGAACTCCTCGCCCTCCTCGGTGAGGGACAGCAGGACCAGCCGCCCGTCCGTGGGATGGGCGGACCGACGCAGCAGCCCGCGTGATTCGAGCGTGCGGGAGACGCCGGTGAGCGTCCCCTTCGAGATGCCCGCCTCCTCGGCGACGTGCCGCGTCTCCGACTCCCCCCAGACCCACACCACCCACAGCACGACGAACGCGGTCCAGGTCAGGTCCGAGCCGCGCAGCACGGAGTTCTCCAGGTGGTGCCGCACAGTGGAGGCGGCTCGATAGATGTTGGCCACGGCCAGCATCTGCTCGCGCCGCACGGGAACGCCTCCCAGCTTGGCCTCCGCGAGCTTTTCCGCTTCGGTGATGGATCGCTGGCCGGGCAAGCGTGCTCCCTGAGTCTCCTCGGCGGGACCGGAGGGCCTGCGGTCCGTCCGGTCGTTCGGAACAGATTGTACGGGCGGGACCGAGGCCGGTATCCGTCTGGAGGACGGCTCCCACGTTGGCGTGCCTTCAGCGCAGGGTGGGCGGGGCGACTTCCCAGCGGGTGTCTGTGGCGGGTTCCATGCCCGGGGCGAGGCCCGTCGCGGGCGCCTGTCCACCCGTGGGCGAGGAGTTGAGTGTGAGGCGGGAGACGATGCGGTAGCGGTCACCGCGGTAGATGGAGTGGACGTATTCCACGGGCCGTCCGGTGTCGTCGGTGGTGAGCCGTTCGAAGAGCAGGGCGGGCGAGAGGTGCGGAACCTCGAGGAGGCGCGCCTCGGCCTGGCTGACGACCGTGGGCTCGATGCTTTGCACGGCATCGCTGACCTGGACGTGGTGGCGCTGGCGCAGGTGCTCGTACAGCTCGCCCGCCTCGAGCTCCTGTGTGGTGAGGGCGGGCACCACGTCCGCGCGGATATGGAGGTGCTCGATCGCCATAGGCGCGCCGTCGACGAGTCGCAGCCGGGCTGCGTAGACGATGTCCGCGGCGGGGGAGAGGCTGAGCTTGCGGCCTACGCGGGCGCCGGCGGCGATGGTGGTGAACTCCAGCAGGCGGCTGGACCAGGTGCCCGATGCCTGAGGGAGCGTCATGCCCTGGGATTCGGAGACGAGTTCCTGGGTGATCTTCTCGGGTGCGACGAACATCCCACGCCCGTGTTCCCGCACCAGCAGTCCCGCAGCGACGAGTTCGTCGACAGCCGCGCGCAGGGTTGGCCGCGACACGTTCAGCTCGGCGCACAACGACCGTTCGGAAGGAATTGCGTCTCCTGGGCGGCGTGCCTCGATGAGCTGCAGGATGTGATCGCGAACGCGCTCCCGCTTGAGGACCGCCCCCGACGCGCCAGCTTTCATCGTGCCGCTCCCGCTTCAGCCGTACCCGTAACGTACCTGACCAGTTGCCTCGGTCTTGACCACTGGCCAGGAGCTGGTCAACCGGAGTGTAGTCCGATCAGGCGGTGCCGTGCGGTGGGCCACCGGTGATTACCCCTCAAATTCGTTACTCCCGCCAGGGGTTGACGCTTCGATTGGTCTATGCCACCTTCATCGCCAGTAAGAGGTCACCTATCCAGTTACTCCACTGGTCAAGTCTCTTTCGGTGCCTTCGCGGAGCGATCTTCATGGGGGTGATCTCCCTCGGCGTCCTTTGCCGGCATGCCTGAGCCGCACCGACCAACCGAACGGCAGATTTCTCCGGAAGGAGCACCATGGAACCCCCCACCACCCCCACCATCACGTCCGCTCCCCATAGACGGCGCGTCGCCGTGGCGGCCGCCGTCGCCATGGCCACCGCAGCGGGCGGTCTGGCCGCCCTCACCGGCACGGCCACGGCCGCCGGCGAACCCGTGACCGTCCAGTACCGCACCAGCGCCCCGGGCGCCACGGCCGACCAGGTCGAGCCCTGGATCAAGGTCAAGAACACCGGCTCCGTCGCCGTCCAGCTCTCCGGCCTGAAGGTGCGTTACTACTTCAAGGCCGACGCAGGAAGCCCCAGTTACCGCTTCGCCTGCTCGTGGGCGGTGAAGGGCTGCGCCAACATCACCGGCACCTTCGGCACGCTCGCGCACCCGACGGCTTCCGCCGACCGCTACCTCGACATCGGCTTCACCTCGGGGGCCGGTGTCCTCGCCCCGGGCGAGGACACCGGAGACATGCAACTGCGGTTCTACCGAGCCGACTGGCAGACCCTGAACCAGAGCGACGACTACTCCTTCGGAGCCTCCCAGACGTCGTACGCGAACTGGCCGAAGATCACAGCCCAGTTGGCGGGGAGCAGCGTATGGGGCATCGCCCCCGAGGGCAACGACCCGACCGACCCGCCCACGGACCCGCCCACCGACCCCCCGACCGGCGGGCAGAGCCTGTTCGACGACTTCAACTACACGACCTCCAGCGATCCGAGGATCTCCGCGAACGGCTGGAACGTCCGCTCCAACTTTGGCGGCCCCGGAGTGCCGGGCGCCACCTGGGCCCCGGAGAACGTCACCTTCTCCAGCACCGGCGGCAACTCCGTGATGAACCTGCGGACCTCGACCTCGGGCACCGGGGAGAGCACCAAGCAGACCGAAGTGCTCACCAAGGCGATGAAGTTCAAGAACGGCACCTATGCCGCTCGGGTGCGCTTCGCCGACGCGCCGGTCTCCGGACCCGACGGCGACCACCTCGTCCAGACGTTCTTCACCATCAACGACCTCAAGGCCCCGATGTCCGACGACTACTCGGAGTACGACTTCGAGTACCTCCCCAACGGCGGCTGGGGCGAGTCCTCCGACATCCTCTACACGACGTCCTGGGAGACCTACAACCCCGACCCCTGGCAGGCGGTCAACCAGCACACCGAGTCCCGACAGAGCTACGCCGGCTGGCACGACCTGCTGCTGACCATCGACAACTCCACCATCAAGTACTACATCGACGGCCAGCTCTTCGGCACCCATGACGCCGCCTACCTGCCCGAGCGCGGCATGTCGATCAACTTCAACCAGTGGCTGATCGACTTCGGCGGCCTGAGCAGCACCACGGCCCGTTCCTACGACGAACAGGTCGACTACGTCCTCCACGTCAAGGACCAGGTTCTGACCCCGGCACAGGTCACGGCCAAGATCAACGCCTATCGCACGGGAGGTACCAACTTCGAGGACACCGTCCCCGCAAGCTGAAATGCGGCAGCGGATGTCACGCCTGGGGAGCGGTCGGGCTCCTCGGTGACCTGGGAGGTGAGGGCTTGTGCGGCACGGTTGTCAGAAGCCGTGCCGCACAAGCGGTCAACGGCTGCCGACTGTCATCTCCTGCCCGTGGGTGCGGTCGGACTCGGTGCGCAGGACGCGGGCGCCCACGGCGGTGGTCACGCACAACAGGGTCAACAGCACGAAGGCGTGGCCGAGGGTGACGAGATGGGTCAGCCAGCCGATCACTGCGGGGCCCGCGAGCATGCCGACGTCGCCGAGTCCGGCGACGCGGGAGACGTTGGCACCGGCGGCCGAGGGATCAGCGTGCCCGGCCGCGCTGAACAGTTGAGGGACGCATCCGGACAGGCCCAGGCCGAACAGCGCCCAGCCGCTGAACACGGCCCACACGCTCGGGCCGAGGGCCACGAGGGTGATGCCGATCGCGGCCATGGTCGCGCCGTGGCGAAGGATCGCCACGGAACCGAACCGCATGACCAAGCGGTCGGCGAGCAGACGGCCGACGGTCATGGCCGCGGCAAAGGCGCCGTAAGCGAAGGCCGCCAAGCCGGCGGACGCACCCAGGACGTCCTTCAGGTGCACGGCGCTCCAGTCGTTGGCGGCGCCCTCGCACAGCATGACCATCAGGGCCAGGACGGCCAGCAGCCAGACCCGGCCCGTGCTTCCGCTGCGCTCGACGATCGGGGGCGTCGCGGTCTCCTCCGAGGGGCCGGGCCCCTCGATGACGGAAACGCCGGGCAGCAGGGCCCGTGGCAGACAACGGCATCATCGTGCGGACCGTCTGACAGACATCACTTGCCCCAGGCCGGCCGAGATCAACATCGGCTGGGTGGTCAGTGCGGGATGCTGACGCTCGGACGATGACCCGCAAGGAGGTCAGGAGCGCCGCGATGCTCTGAACGCTCATGAGCAGCTTGGCGCGGGCGGACAGCGGCATGGTGTCGGTGGGGCTGAAGGCGGTGGAGTTGGTCACGGACACGTAAAAGTCGTCGTCGCTGCCGACGTACACAGTTCCGTCCACCACCACGGGCGTGGCATGCACTTCCCCGACGGTCTCCAGGCGCCAGCGTTCCTCCGCGCGACGGGTGGGACGGGGGAGTGGCCGACGGCGTTCACTGCCGGGTGAGCGGGAGGCTGAGGACTCCGCGGCCATGTCCGACGATCAGGTGCGCACCCGCGGTGGCCAGGCATGTGAGCGACACGTCCAAGGCTATGTGCTGCAGCGCCCCGGTCTGTGGTTCCCACACCCGCAGCCGGCGACCGTGACGGGTGCCAATGACCAGGACCGTGCGGCCGCCGTGCGGGGTGGCGGCGGTGATGAGCGGCGAGCCGGCCGTGCCTGTGGAACTGGGCAGAGCATCGCCGACCGGGTCACCGGTGGAAAGATCCCACAGCATGACGACACCAAGGTCGTCCGCCGTGGCCAGCAGGGTTCGGTCGGGTGTCCGGACAGCCTCCACGGCCGCCGCCCGGTGGTCGGCATCGGCGAGGGCGCGTGCGCTCAGTTGCACGGCCGCGCCGCGGTCCCAGGGGTCGTCGACGGCTGGATCCCAGACGTGAACGCGGCCCGCGGTGTCCGAGGCGGTGATCAGCGTGTGGTGGGCGGAGATCGGGACGGCGGTGAGGGACCGGATCGGACTGCCGTAGGGGTTGAGGCGCCTGACGCACTCACCGCTGTCCGGTTCCCACATCCGGACAGCGCCCTTGGGGGTGGCGGTGACGAGCAGGGTGCGGCCGTCGGGGACGACGGCGGTGCACATCGCGGTCACCCCGCCGGGCCAGTCGCCTGCAGGTTCGCGCACCGGCTGCCCGGTGAGGGGGTTCCACACGGCGATCGTCCCGCTGTCGCCTCCGCTTGCCACGAGGACGCGGCCGTCGGGGAGGGGCAGGGTGGTCATCGATCGGACGGCGTCAGGATGTCCTGGCAGCGGGTCGTGGACGAGGCGGCCGTCGGTCACGTCCCACAGACACACCACGCCCTTGTCTCCGGCGCCGGCCACGAGGGTCGGCCCGCGGAAGGGGTGGGAGATCACCGCCAGGGCGTCGATACTCCCAGGCGAATCGGGCACGGATTGGGAGAACACCCTTATACGGCCCCAGGGTGTGCCGTCGGCCGCGACCACGGCGCTGTCTTCCTGCCGCAGCCGGGTCGCCGCTCGGCTGGGTTGTCCGGCCACCGCTGATTCCCTCCCGGCAGCCGACCCGTCAAAGTCCGTACCTGCCCCGGCCGGACGGGGTTGAGGCAGCGCACCGTCCGGGCTCTCCACCAGGCCGTCCGCGATCGTCCACGTCCGTTCACAGTCCCAGCACCGGAAGTGCCCGGTGAGCGACATCAGTCGGCTGGCCAGTTCCCCTGCCGCCTGCTGCGGGGTACCTCTCACGGCGACCAGCCCGGCGACCAGGCACAGCACAGCCTGTCCTGGTGTTTCGGGGGGCACCCCCCTGACCGCGACGTCGCGCGCCACCCGCAGGAAGGCCTCCCACCTTTCCCCCAGCTCCTCCGCCCGCAATACCGTGGCGGCCTCACTCCAGGGATGCCCTTCCTCCCGGACGGGGGCGGGCTCGGGCAGCAGCGGAGCCTCGCAGGGCAAACGCGCCGGGTCCGTGAAGAAGTCGGGGATCTCCGTGTCGCTTTCGCAAGCGGGACACGACAACAGCAGGTCGCTTTCCTGGTCATCCGGGAGCTGCCACAGCACCTCGCCCATGGGGTGGCCGGCCAAGGCCACGCAAGCAAGGGCGAGTTGGGCACAAACCTGCCCGGGCGCACCAGCGGCGAGAAGGCTTCGGATGGCCGCCCGCTCGGCCAGCCGCAGTGCGGCGCCGAACCCCTCCTCAAGATCGGCCGGGACGGGGGGCCGGTAGTCGGCGCTCACCATGAAGCCGAGGTCCACCCAGAAGTCCACGGTCTGCCCAGGAGGAAGGACCGCTGCCGCCTCGACGACATACGGGAGGGCCGCGTAGGCCCCGTCGGCGAGGACCCCGTCGTCCATCAGGCCGCCGGACACATCCGTCCAGCTCCGCCGCCACGCATCGCCGCCCCCGGTGGCAGCCGCGGTGGCCAACTGCTCCAGGAGTACCTGCATCTCCTCGACCTTCACGCCGTCAAGACCCCGCCAACGAGGGCTGTCCAAGGGCAGCTTCGCAATCATGCAAGGAGTCTTGCAGGCGCCACTGACAATCAGCGGGTGCCTTGGTATCCGGCAGTCTTCGGTTATGCGCTGTTGAGCTGTCCACGGACTATCGCCCAGCGTCATGTCGATCACCGGTTGGCGAGCGCATTTCAACCGTCGAGACCTGGCGTGGCCGCGGGAAATGACCCCGTTCATGCGGGAGTTCAGCTCCGTGTTCGCCTATCTCGGTGAGGGGTTGGACGATCTGGGGGGTGCCCCAGGGGCAGCCCTTCCTGATCAGTCCGGCGGGCGGGTACGACGTGGCGTTGAACCGGTATTTCTCGGTGTGGCTGGCGTCTTCGCCGTGGAACACCCAGGCCGCCCATGCCCGGGACCTGCGCACGTACTTCGACTTCCTGTGGTTCGTGCGAGGCAGGCGGGACTGGCGTGATGCGTCCATGGACGACCGGGCGGAGTTCGAGTGCGAGTGGTGGCGGCGTCGTGATGAGCCGCGCTTCAGCGAGGCAGCAGGACGTCAACCTGCCCCCGGATGTCCTGCACGATCTCCTCGACGCTCAAGGCGATGTTCACGCTCGCCGCCATGCTGAGGAACATCACGGCGGACACGATGTGTGCCAGCGTCGCGGCGTCGCCCTCTGCGACCCGCTCGTCTCGGCGCAGCACGGCGGCGATGGCCTCCTCGGCCTGCGCGACGATGGCGAGTGCTTCGCTGTGCCGGGGCTCCTCGGGGTCACCGAAGGCCATCTCTCGCAGGTAGGTGCGTCCGTTGTCGATCTGGGTGCGGTTGCACTCCACGATCGGCCGGACGATCGCCAGCACCGCGTCCAGCACGCCTGGGACGGTCTCGGCGTCCGCCCGGCCCTGCTCGAGCGCTTCGGCGTACTTGGCGTTCTGCACAAGCAGGAGGAGTTCGCCCTTGGTCTTGGCATAAAGGAACAAGGTCCCGGTGCCGATGTCGGCCTTGTCCGCGATCTGCTGGGTCGTGACCTCATCGACGCCGTGCTCGGCGAACAGCTCACTGGCGGCAGCGACAATGCGGTCGAGCTTTTCCTGCTTGTTCCGCTCGCGCCGTCCGATCGACTGGGAGGCGACAGACATGGGCGGTGTCCTCCAGGAGTAAATTCTGACTGCACTCGGTTGTGATGGCAGTCATTACCGCGTGGGCTCCAATGTGGCTCCGCTCATTCTTCCATGGCCGGGCGAGGAGTCATTGCTCCATCCGTGCATCGCCGCGCACTTCACCTCCCCTTGGAAAGAAGGAATCAATACCCTCTCTCGACGGATCTGTCGTCCTTGTCACCGGCGCCAATGGCGGCATCGGCACCCAACTTCGTCCACGACGCCCTGGCACGGGGCGCCGCCAAGGTGTACGCCACCGCCCGTTCCCCCCGCGCCTGGGACGATGAACGCATCGTCCCCCTGACCCTTGACGTCACCGACCGCGCGTCGATCGCCGCGGCCGTCGGCGCCGCGGCGGATGTCACCGTGCTCGTCAACAACGCGGGCGCCATCCCGCCGAGCGCGAGCCTGCTGGACGTCACCGAGGCGGACATCCGGGCGAACATGGAGACGAACTTCTTCGGGCCGGTCTTCCTCGCCCGCGCCTTCGCACCGGTCCTCGCCGCCAAGAAGGGGTCGATCCTCATCGACGTGCACTCCGTTGCCAGCTGGTATGCCTTCGGCGGCGCCTACAGCGCGTCCAAGGCCGCACTGTGGTCGGCCACCAACTCGCTGCGCATCGAGTTCGCACCCATGGGCGTCCACGTGACGGGTGTGCACATGGGCTACGTCGACACCGATATGGCCGCGCACGCCGACGGACCCAAGATGCTGCCGACGCAGCTGGTGACGACGGTCTACGACGCCGTCGAGGCCGGAGAATACGAGGTCCTGGCCGACGAGTTGACCCAGAGGGTCAAGGCGGCTCTGAGCGGCCCGGTCGAGGCGCTTTACCCGGACCTGCACAGCACGGACGCCTGAGCTTGTTCTTCGGTCCCGACGTGATCTCTTCACGTTGGGACCCCGTGATCCATGGCGTTCGAACAGTTGGCCGGCCGGTGTCGAGAAGGGATGCACCGTCGCGGCCGTCGAGCGGCGGATGACATCGGCGGTCGATCCGGCAGCAGCCTGATCAGCAGCGGGGCACCACCGTGGGGACAGACCATCGCGGCTGTCGGGCCACGGGCTCGGGCGGTGCCAGGCATCGCGAGGTCGGCTCGGTCGGTCTCGGTGAAGTCTTGGTCAGGCCATGCTCGGCGCGCACTCGTCCGCGCATCATCCGGTGTAGTTCGTCCACTGCCAGGGCACTTCCCCCGCCGCCACTCGCAGCGGTGTCGGCGGGTACAGGCTGCGCCACTGGGTGGTGAGTCCTGGCCAATCGGCCCGTGCCCGGAGAGGGCGCCGACGCGTTCGAATTCGCCCGCGATGCTGGTACGCCGGTCGACCACGGTGCCGAAGACGTCGGAAATCAGGTGGGCCCCGCGGCGAAAGAGGACGGGCGCGGTGTCCGCTGCGTTCGCTCCAGGGCAGGAACGTCTGCGTGCGCAGTTCCGTCAGCACTCCGGTGCCGGCGAGCGCGGGTGCGAGCTGCTCGTTGACGAACTTCCGGAAGGCGCCGGCGCCGACCCCGTCTCTGCGGCGCAGGTAGATCAGAGCGCGGGCACCGATCGTCTGTCCGGGGCCTGCGACGTCGTACCAGCGGGATGAGCGCGGTGGGCCGGCGTAGAGCAGGGTGCGGCGGAACACGTTGATCTCGTCGGCGTAGGCCAGCTTCGTCTGCTTGCGCCCTTTCAGAGGTGCAAGCGCCGTTTGGAAGGTGACTTCCGCGACGCCGTCGATCTTCCGGTCGGCGGGGATCGCGGTCTGGATCCCGTCGGTGGCCGGCCACCGGCCCGGGTTGTGCTCGGCGAGGTGGAGCTGCCGGTACTCCTCCAGGCCCGGGGTGGCGGCGATGATCCCTGAGTGCGGGCCCTTCCAGTGGTCCATGCCGGTCTGGCGGGGCTGGTCGGTGCGCACCCACAGCAGGATCGAGGAGGACAGAGGCTTCTTCACTTCCAGGGGTACGCCGGCCGGTGACGTGCTCATGGTGTTGCCCTTCTCTTCCTGGTCAGGCGTTGGTCATCGGGCCAGGAACTCGACCGCTACGGGGGCGAACTCCTGGTGGTACTGGAAGATGCCGCCGTGCCCGGAGTCGGGGTAGATGATCACCTCGCTGTCCTTGATGCGCCGGTGCAGATCCTCCGACAGGACCGACGGCACCATGCGGTCGTTGTCGCCGTTGGCGATCAGGGTGGGCTGCGTGATCGACGACAGGTCGTCGGGGGCGGAGCGCCCCCACTTCTTGATCGCCTTCAGCTGTGTCTGGAACGCCTTGACCTTGATCTCCGCGTCGCGGTCGACAGCGCGCTCCTTGAGCCGGTTGACGAACGCGCGCCCGGCGGCCTTGCCGGTGGCGTTGCGGTTGAAGAACAGGAACTCCTTGGGATCCGAGCGGGTCAAGGTGGCGCGCAGGATGTCCCAGTAGGTGGTTCGGGCGACCTTGTCGATGTCCTTGCCGCCCTTGGGCCCGGTGCCGGTGAGGACCAGCTTGCGGACGAGTTCGGGGTGCTTCACCACCAAGGCCTGGGCGACCATGCCGCCGAGGGAGAAGGAGAATACGTCGATCTTGTCGTACCCGAGCGCCTTGATGAAGGTGTAGGCGTCGTCGGCCATCGCCTCGACACTGTCCGGCACCTGGCCGGTGGACGCCCCGACACCGCGGTTGTCGAAGGCGATGACGTGACGGCCCTTCGCGACGGGGTCGATGATGCGGGGGTCCCAGTTGTCCAGGGTCGCGGCGAGGTGGACGAAGAAGACGACGGGGATACCGCCCTTCGGGCCCAGCTCGCGGTAGGCGTAGGTGACGCCACCGGTACTGACGGTGCGGGCCGGGGCCTTCGCGTAGGAGGTGATGACGGCTTCGTTCGGGGTGTTGGTGCTGCTCATGACGGATTCTCCTTGCGTGTTCTGTGTCGCTGTGTGTTTCGTGTCGCCCGTCGCGGTCGCGGCGGGTCAGCTGTTGCTGATGACGGCCTTGCCGCGAATGCCACCCTGAGACAGGGACTGCAGCGCCTGGGGGGTCTGGTCGAAGCCGACCACCTTTCCCACGACCGGGCGCACCACGCCCTGGTCGATCAGGGTGGTGATCTGGCGGAGCTGGTCGCCGCTGGCGCGCATGAGCAGGAACTCGTACGTCACGCCGAGCTTCTTGGCCTGCCTGCGGATCTTGCCGCTCAGGGCTGCGACCGCCAGGCGCAGCAGCGGGTTCAGGCCGGCCTCGCGGGCGAACGCGGGGTCCGGCGGACCGGCGATCCCGATGGCTCTGCCGCCGGGCTTGAGCACCCGCAGGGACTTCTCGAGAGTCTCCCCACCGAGGCTGTCCAACACCAGGTCGTAGCCGGTCAGGAGCTGCTCGAAGTCCTGGGTGCGGTAATCGATCACCGTGTCCGCGCCGAGCGCGCGAACGAAGTCCGCGTTGGAACCGCTGGCGGTCGTGGCGACGCTCGCACCGAGGTGCGAGGCGAGCTGGATCGCGATCGAACCGACCCCGCCGGCGCCGGCGTGGATGAGAACCTTCTGCCCGGGCCGCACCTTCCCGCGCTCCACCAGCGCCTGCCACGCCGTGAGCGCCGCCAGCGGCAGTGAGCCCGCCTCTTCCATGCTGATCGAGGCGGGCTTGAGCGCCAGGTCGCCCTCCGCGACGGCGATGCGCTCGGCGAAGGTGCCGATGCGGTCCTGGTCGGGCCGGGCGTAGACCTCGTCTCCTGGCTTGAAGCCGCGAACCGCTCTCCCGACGCCGATGACGGTGCCCGCGACGTCGTTGCCAAGGATCAGGGGCAGCTTGTAGGGCAGGATCTGCTTGAACTCACCGGCTCGGATCTTCTCATCCAGCGGGTTCAGCCCGGCGGCCTCCACCCGCACAAGCACGTCGTGCTCCCCCACGGTGGGCTCGGGGACGTCCGCCTCCTGCAGCGGCTCCTTGTACTTGGTGACGACGAACCCTCTCATGGGACGTCTCTCCTTGCCTTCATCCTTTTTGTCCAAGTTCGAGACCAGATCGGCCAATTCAGCGCGCTTCCGAGGTCTCGCCTCACTCGGCCAATCCGAGTAAACTCAATTATGAGTACACTCAGAATTATTGTCAAGGGAGACCCCATGGGACGCGGCCACATGCCGATCGGGCGCCGCGAGCGGGCCAAACAGGCCAAGCGCGAGCGCATCATGACCGCAGCCCGCGAACTGTTCGCCGAACACGGCGTCAGCGGGCTCACGACACAGCAGATCGCCCACCGGGCCGACGTCGCGATCGGCACTCTTTACCTGTACGCGTCCACGAAGGCCGAGTTGCTGATCATGGTGCAGAACGAGAAGTTCGCCGCCGCCATCGATTCCGGCCTCGCCGCCGCGAACGCCGCCGTCGGCCAGGGCGTACTGGAGCCGGTCATCGCTCTCATCCGTCCCGTGGTGGAGTGCGTGAGGGAGCACATCGAGAACGGCCGCACATACCTGCACGAACTCGTCTTCGGCGACCCGGCCGAGCCCTACCGGCAAGCGGGCCTGGCCCTTGCCGGCCGCCTCGAGGACGGCATCGCCGGCCTGCTCACCCGCGACGAGTACATCGATGCCGACGACGCGGCGACGCTGGCGCGGGTGATCACCGCGATCATCCACATCAGCACCACCGCCACCGCGTACCTGCACCGCAGCGACGAAGCCGTCCTCGCCGACATCCGCGACCAGATCCACGCCACGCTGGCACCCCACCACCGCGCGGCATGACCACTCGCTCCACGAGCCAACCATCGAACCCCCTGGAAAGGGGGCACGACATGAGCGCGCACTACGACGTCATCGTCCTCGGTGCCGGCTTGAGCGGGTACGTCGCCGCGATCCGCGTCGCGCAACTCAGTAAGAACATCCAGTCCGGCAGTCCGGCAGTCCGGCAGTGCGGACAACGGACAGCCGCAAACCCTGTCCATAACTTCCGCTCCACTCGTCAACCGGTCGATGCCGTTGGCCAAGAGGCGGTGTGATTACCATGCCGGTCATGTCTGTTGAACTCCCAAGCAGCGGCCGCCCGGCCCGTGAAGTTGCAGCGGTAGACGGCCGGTTGGCCGACCCTGAATGGCTGGTGCACGGGGACCCGGAGCTGGTTCTCGCAGGCCTGGACGA
The DNA here is from genome assembly GCF_050214755.1 of Streptomyces sp. C1-1. NCBI lineage: Bacteria > Bacillati > Actinomycetota > Actinomycetes > Kitasatosporales > Streptomycetaceae > Streptomyces > Streptomyces sp. C1-1. The sequence continues at coordinate 9,812,928 of NZ_CP189826.1, forward strand.
CGCTGCCGGGCCAGAGGAGATACTCGCGGCTGCCGTGTACCGGACATCGGGACATGTGCATCGTGACGCCGATGCTGGGGTGCGGCGGCAGGTACTGGCGCTGGACGCCGCCCGGTACGGCAACCGGGAGCTGGCGAGGAACATCGCCCAGGTCGCAGTCGACCAAGAGATGGATGACCCCTGGGTCGTGCAATGGGCGACCGGCGGCAACTTGGACTCCCGGCTGCGGTACGCGTTGCCGGTGCCGGCCAAGGTCAGCGTGCTGGCGACCGTGGCTGTGGAGGGCCGTGGTCTCGCTGTCGCCGGTTGCGAGGACGGCACCCTGCATGTGTGGGACGTGGCCACGGGCAGCCGAGTCGGCAAAGCTGTGTCCGATCGGACCAGCGCCGTAGATGCACTGGCGACCGCGGTGTTGGACGGTCGTCCCGTCGCTGTGACCGCAGGCTTCGACCACGCTATTCGGGTATGGGACCTGGCGCGGGGAGAACTGGTCGGGGCCTGCTCCGCCGACGATGACTCCCGGGTGAAATTGCTGGCCGCGGGACTGATCGAGGGGCGGCCGGTCGTGGTCGGCGCCTGCGTCGACGACGTGGTGAGAGTGTGGGATCTGGCCACTCTCTCCCAGCACAGTGAGCCGTTGACCATACACACCGGCTTTGTGTCCGCTCTGGCGACGGCGGTGTTGGACGGCCGTCCCGTCGCAGTCACCAGCCACTCCAGAGAACTTGGGGCGACGGACCTGATCACGGGTGAGGAATCCGTCCGAGTGTGGGACCTGACCACGGGACGGGAGCTCGGCGCCCCGGGCGACCTTCCCGCGTTCGGGGACCCGGCGTACGACCGGACGGTGGACGGCGACGGGGAGGCAGGGCGCTGCGTCAGTCTGGACCTCAACGCCAGGGCGCACCTTCTGGTGACGGATCCGGCGTCCGAGTGCCCGCTGGCCGTCAGCGCCAACGCCTACGAGGTGCACGTCTGGAATCTGGTCACACGCGAGCAGGTCGGTGACCCCGTCGCGGCCACGTTCGTGCAGGCGGCGGCCCTGAGGGTGCTCCGCGACCGCCCCGCCGCCCTCGTCGCGTACGACCATGGGCCGGTCGCGGTGTGGGATCTGTCCACCCTCCAGACGTTGCAGCCCTCGCTGACGGGCCACGAGGCGGTTGTGCGGGGAGTGTCGACGGTGCTGGTGAACAGTCGCCAGCTCGCGGTCACCGGCGGCGACGACAGATCGGTCCGGGTCTGGGATCTCGACGGTGAGAGGAAGAAGGGTGGCTGGCTGACCTGTCATGCCGGCTCCGTGAGAGGCGTCACCACGGCCCTCGTGGACGGCACTTGCGTCATCGTCACGGGCGGCTCGGACACGAGAGTGCGGCTTTGGGACCTCGACGGCAAGGGACAGCTCGGTGAGCCCCTGGCCGGGCACACCACTGCCGTCGATCTCCTGACGGCGGCGACGGTGGACGGACGCCCCACCCTCCTCACGCGCGACGACTGGCACAAGACGGTGCGGATATGGGACCTGACCACCCGGGAAGAGCTGCATGGACAGTCGACCAGCGAGTACCTCAGTCCCTCCATCGAGTTCTTCGCGTCCGTCGAGGGCCACTTCGTCGGCGTGACCGAGGAAGGCCGCGTCTGGGACCTGATCGCGAGCCGATGGATCGGAGTGCAGCCACGGCAACGAGGCGCCCTGGCCCTGGAGCCCCTCGAAGGCCGCAACGTCATCCTCACCAGCTTCAGGGCAGAAGGAGTCCACCTCTGGGACCTGGCCACGGGCGAACTGCTGGCACCGCCGCTGACGGGAGACGCCGGTGAGGTGCGTACGGGTGCCATCGGCACGCTGGACGGTCGTCCTGTCGTCGTCGCCGGCGTCGACCGATCCGTGTGGATGTGGGACGCAGGCACGGGGCAGCAGATCGGTGCGTACGCCTTCCCGTCCCGCGTCAGGGGCCTGACGGTGGCACCCGACGGGCGGCTGGTGGTCTGTTTCGGCGCGGACATAGCGGTCCTGACCCCTCACCGCTGACGCCGCGACGGCTTTCCGCCGCCTTACCTGGCAGATCATGCGAGCGGAACGCGCAGGTCGGGGTCCTGGAAAGATCTGTCAACAGCCCCCACCGTCAACCATGTTCACCAGCGGGCCGCCGGCGCCCTCGAACGGGAAGACCGGCGGACGAGCCTGGCCAGGCACGCGGCCAGGCACTTGGTCGGTCGCGCGGCGGCCTGACCGCCAAGTGGGCTGTCCCGGATGGGGGAGTGGTTGACGTGCTCCCTGGCCTGAAGGCCAGGGACTCCGGCCGGGGCCGGCTGCCCCTTCCGTGGGCTTCCTGCTTCACCGCGCTGTGTCGGGACTTTCGGCCGGGTCTTACTGGCCCTAACAAAGCCTTTGGACGTGCCGGTGGGTGATCAGGCAGACAGCGAGTCCGAGGAAGGCCTCGTGGATGTCGTCGCGTCGTTCCCAGCGGATCCGCAGGCGGCGGAAGCCATGCAGCCAGGCGATGGTGCGCTCGACCACCCACCGGAAGGTGCCCAGGCCGGTGCCGTGCGGCTGGCCACGTTCGGCGATCGCGGGCCGGATGCCGCGTTGCCGCAGGAGCCGGCGGTACTTGTCGTGGTCGTAGCCGCGGTCGGCGAAGAGCATGTCGGGCCGCCGACGCGGCCGGCCGACGACTCCGGCCACGGCCGGGATCTTGTCCAACAGCGGCAGGAGTTGGGTGACATCGTTACGGTTGCCGCCGGTCAGCGACACCGCGAGCGGGATGCCCTGGCCGTCGGTGATGATGTGGTGTTTGCTGCCCGGGCGTGCGCGGTCGACCGGGCTGGGTCCGCTTTTGGGCCCCTGCGTGCGGCCCGGACGTGGGAGGAGTCGATCACCGCCCGGGACCAGTCCAGCTGGTTCTTCGAGCGCAGCTTGTTCAGCAGGAGATGGTGCAGCTGGTCCCAGACGCCGGCCTCGTTCCAGGCCGCAAGCCGGCGCCAGCAGGTCATGCCCGAGCCGAAGCCGAGCTCCTGGGGGAGGTACTCCCACTGGATGCCGGTGTGCAGGACGAACAGGATGCCGCACAGGGCCTGCCGGTCGGGCACCCGCGGTCGGCCTTCCACCTGCTTCGGCGGCGGCTCGGGCAGCAACGGCTCGATGAGCGACCACAGTTCGTCCGACACGATCCACGGCCGCGACTGACGCTTCCCCATGACCACATCAACGACCGATCAAGCCGACAGTCACATGATCAAACCGCTTTTGTTAGAGGCAGTTAGCGCCGCATTGAGGGGGCAACCCTTCGGCATCGTCATCGGTCCGTCGGGGCCGCTCCCTCGCTTCCGTTCAGCTCAACCGGGCTCCGGCGGCGGCCAGTCGGGCGTACCAGTCGCGCATCAGCGCCGCCGCGCCACCGTTGAGCAACTGGTCCACGGCGCCACCGGCCGTGACCGGTCCCGGTGCTCCGTGTCCGGTGTCCTCCAGGGCCCGCTGCTGTTCGGCGCTCGGCGCGGGAGACAAGGAGGCGCCCCGCCCGACGAAGGCGTAGTGCCGTGCGCCGACGGTCAGCACGAGGGTGCCGAAGCGGGTGAGGCGGCCGGTGACCGCGCGTGGGTCGGCCTGCAGAACGGTGCCGAGGGAGCGGTCCCGCACCTGCAGGCCATCGGGGCGCAGGGTAACCAGCACGGGCTCAGAGCGGGCGCCGTTCCACACGCTGCGCCGCCAGTGGACGATCCCCGAGTGTCCGGTGTCTGTGCTCATGCCACAGATCATGGCATTGGACACGGCGCTCGCTTCGGTGGGCCCGGCCGGGGCGAGTTCCGCGGCCGAATGGCCCGGAGGTTTCATGGGAGGCGGAGCGTACTTCGGCCCCTGGCCCCTGCCCTCGGGCGACCCTGCCCGTGCGCGGCGCGGGACGCGGGGTGACCTCGCCTCCGCCGCGGTGGACGTAGCCGACCGGGCCGGCCGGTCAGAGCCGGCCGTTGTGGAGCGGGAAGCGGGTCGGTTCGCGGACGCCGGCCCGCTTCAGGTCCTCGACCGTCGCATCCATGGCCCTCAGACGCGAGTGCAGCGCTTCGGCCTCGGCGCTGCCCGGCCGGGCTCGCAGCGCGAGATGGGCCACCGGGTGATGCCCGTGGTCGTGCCCGCCCCCAGGTCCGCTCCAGGGCGGATGGAAGCTCCAGGGCACCTGCCCTTGCACGTCGTTGGCGGCCATCCAGTCGTCGATCCTGGCGTCCACCCACCCGTGGATCTTCCAGAAGAGCGGGTTCACGTGGGACGAGTAGGTGTCGCCGAGCCAGTTGTAGGCGGAGTCGTCCCACTTGGGGTCGACGTTGAACTCGTCCCCGCCAGGCCGGTATTCGGGCATCTGTGCCGACCAGCGCATGTGCAGGGCGTTGTGGATGAAGAACTCGACGGCGGCGCCGAGGCGGCCCAGCGTGATCTGCCGCAGTACCGCCGGGTCGGTGACCTGCGTCTCCACTGCGTGGATCTGGTCGTACGCCTCCGGCGACTTGACGTCATGGAGACCCTGGGTGCCTTTGGGGTCGCCCGGCAGCTCGTACGCCGGCGGGACCGGGAAGTCGTGGTCGTCCGGCGTCGGTATCGTCACCCACCCCTGCACACGCGGGTACTGAGGATCGCCCACCTCGGCCAGGATGCCGTTGACCTCGGTGATCATCTGCCGGTGCATGTACAGGAAGTCCTCGCCCGACTTGTTGTCGAGTTCCACTGGCCTGTTCCCGGTGGCCGGATCTGTCGGTCCGAGGGACGGTCGGGGCGGCACCCAGCCGTGGTCGCTGAAGACTTTCTTTTCCCCCGCGGTCAGATCTGCCCACGAGTCTCGAGTCCTGTGCCACAGCATGTGGTGCAGGCGCATGGTGCGATCGGCCATCGCGTCCATGACGGGCTTGGGAAAGGCGTTCATGTGCGCTCGACCTTCCTGGACTCCTGAAGTCGGAGAGGATGCCTGCGCGGCGGCACGGCCACGGGAAGGCCGGGTACGGCAGCGCGGCACGGGAGGCGCGTAGAGCACGGCGGCACGCGGGATCCGCGTACCGCCACACAGTGCGCCGCAGGCTCGACGGCGGGGGCGCTCGATGCCGACAGAACTCATAGGTACGCCCGCGCTCGATAGGCCTTTGAGGAATGGCGGTACGAGCTTGTCTGAGCCTCTGTTTCTACTGTGCTGCACAGCACCTGTTCACGCATCTGGGCGGGGCACCGTGTCGTTGGTGCGCGCGGGTTCGGCGCCACAGTCGATGACGGGGCCGTTTTGACGGCCAGAGAGGCACTGAGCCGAGGTCGACGGCCCCTGCGCACTGCTGCGCGACGTCACCGTCGCACGGTGCGCCACGAGGAGGAGGCGCTCTATGAACCCGCCACGTTCACCGCGGTCGACCACGCCGCGCTCGCTGGGGACTGGTCCTGGTTCGAGAAGGTGGTGACGCTGGCCCTGGCCGACGGCCCCGGCGGACCGATCGACCACTACCTGGCCTACCTCCACCCCTGGGGCACCGATCCCGGGACCATCACCTGCCCGCTGCTCCTGCTCCACGGCGGCCAGGACCGCATCGCACCGAGCACCCACGCCCGCTGGCTCGCCGACCGTATTTTCCTCGTCGACACGACGCGGACACCGAACTGGGCACTCCCCACACTCACTTCGGGAGACTCACATGAACGACATCATCGCCAGGCGCCTGACGGGACTGGCCAACCACTTCGGTTGCTCAGACCTTCCTTCCTCCAACTGCGTGGCTGGCGACCTTGCGGACGCCTTACGGCGACTGTGTGCCGTCCTCGCCACAAGAGGCTTCGACCTCTGCCGGCGCCACCCCGCCGCCCGCAAACAGCGGAAGTGCGCCCCCACCGCCTGCCTTCCGCGATCGGTGACGACGAGGTGCACCTCACCGCCGGCCCTGTGTGGCGCGACCATGGCCGAGGGCCCGCGCGAGTTCGCCGACCGGTGCCAGGATGTGTCCGTCATCGCCCGCGCACCACCAAACGGCCGCACCATGCCGCTCCGAGGCGTGGACGCCGAGGTCATGGCCGGGGCACACCGGCCAGACCTGCCAGGTCCTTTCGAGCAGGCTCTCCTGGATCAGCCTCGCCAGGCTGGCCAGTGCCACGGTCGGGTCGTCGCACATGGTCGGCAGGATGGGGCCGCCCCAGTTGAGCCGTTCGCCGTCGGCAAGGCGGATGCCGGCTCCCACCGGGAACCAGTCATGCAGGATCTCGATCTCCGGCTCGCCCTCGATCCCGCGCAGGCGCAGGTCGCGGGCAACGATCCGCAGCGCAGCGCGCAACGTCTCCGATCGCTCCGGGGCGAGGTCGAAGCCGGGGTCGAAGCCCACGTCGTCCAGGATGCGCCGGGCCCGGTCAGCCATCTCCTCCGGCGACATCTCGGCCGGGTTGAGTTCGACGACGTCCAGGACGGCGTCGCTGCAAGGGAGCCAGTCGAGCAGGTCGCAGGCGAGGGCGACGAGGTCCTGGGGGTCGAGGTCGCCCGTACGGAGACCTAGGTAGACCCTTTGCTGCAACTGTTCAGTATCCGCTTCGCACTCACCCTTGCCACTGCTCACTGGCCAAGTATCCCGGCACGGCGCGGTTGGAATCGTTCCGGGTCCGGTCCGGAGTCCGTACCGGACCCGGAACGGCTCAGAAAGGGCGGTGGTTCATCGCCATCACGCTTGCTGCGACGGCCGACAGGGATGCTCCAACGCCGTGGTTTGCCGAGATCTGGCGACTGGCCGCAGGGAGCGAGGACTTGGCCGCCATGCAGGCTCTGGCAAGCCAGTTTCGGCAGGAGATGGAGGTCTGAGTTGCAGGAGACGTGACCGCCGTGGGTAGGTGTTGGGCCATCACCGACTGCTGCTGACCGGCCGGCGCACCGCCGGGCAGACGTCGGCTTTGTTGGCAGCAGTTCAGGCGATCGACAGCAACATGTTCGTCTCGGCGAACGCGAGCGCGATCCCGACGATGAGGAACAGTCCTTGCACCGTGGCGGTGATCGGCATCCGCAGACTTGCGTGGACGAACGTCGAGAGTGCCAGGGCGGCGGGAATCATCCAGGCGAGCGCGAGCCCCGAGAACGAGACTCCGTGATGAGGTCGTTGAGCTCCCGACAAGCCGTCGCCCATGTTTCCCATGCCGCCCAGGGCCATGATCAGGCCGATACCGGCCAGTGCGAGGGCATCGGCCACCGCCAGCAGTAGCGCGACCACGATGTCCGTCAGCCGGGAGGGCGGGGCCGACCTGGCGGAGGTTTTGTCCTCGCCGTATCTCCGGCGATTGCCGGTCTTCTTCCGAATTCCATCGAATCGGGCCACTGCTCGACTACACCACGGAGGGTGTCATTCCGTCATTGCCGGTACGTAACGAACCGGACCCTGAACGGGCGAGTATCGGTATCCGGCGGATATGACCTCATACCGCCGAGTCTGACGACCTCGCCTGTGAGGGTGGCGTGGAGACGGTATAGTTCAGCCGTCAACTGCCAGCGTGCGCGGGCCAGTTCTTTTCCCTGTCACCATTGTGAATTCCGCCGCCGCACAGTCGATAGCCGCATCTCACTTTCCCCGCGCGGGCAACTGCCGTCATTTCCGCCTCTCAGTACCTCTCTCAGTACCTCTCACCGAAAGCCTCTTGTCCGTGGCCATCAACGTGCACGAGGACCGGCCTGCCGGTCGGCACGCCGCCGTTCCACCCGGCAGTCACTTTCGGCGAATCTATGCTCCGCGTGCGAGTGATGCGCTGGCGTTCTCCATGTCGACGTACGCGATGCCGCTGCTGGTCCTGACCATCACCAGTTCCGCCTCGTTGACGGGGCTGGCGTTCGCGCTGGAATGGGCGCCGCGGATCGGGGCGTTCGTGCTGGCGGGCAACGTGGTGGACCGCCGCGGCGCGGCCATCGTGTGTTTCCTCGCATCCCTCGGTCGGGCCACGGTGGTGGCGGCGTCGGCGATCGCCCTGATGATGCTTCCACGGGGCACGACTGAGACGGCCGTCATTCTGGTGCTGGCGGCCGTGACCGGGACCCTCTCCCAGTTCGGGTTCGTCGCCAACGAGGCCGTGGGCGCGGTTGTCACCCGGCGCGGGGAAACACGGCCGCACGGGATACAGGCGGTCCTCGTCGGCATCGACCAGTCGGCCACGGTCATCGGTCCGCTGCTCGCCGGCTTCCTGCTCCTGGTCGGCCCCGGGTGGATGCTCGGCTGTCTGAGCGCGGTGTCCCTGTTCGCCGCCGTACTCGGACTGCAGACCCCGCCGACACCGCTGCGTGCCGCGTCCCCGGATGCGGCGGGGAGGGCCGGCGGGCTGCGGGCGGGCCTGCGCACGCTGCTGCGACTGCCAGCGCTGGGCTGGCTAGTGGGTGGTCTGGCCTGCTCGAACCTTGCCCTCGGGCTGTTGCAGTCCGCCAGCCCGGTCATCGTCGTGGAAACCTTCGGCCGTTCCTCCGCCAGCGTCGGCACCATGTGGTCCGCCGCCGCGGTGGCGACCCTGCTGGCGGTCACCTGCTGCCGTCTGGCGCTGAGCTGGCTCGACCTCTGGGCAGTGGGCGTCGTGTCCGCGACGCTCGCTTCCGCAGCCTGCCTTGGCCTACCGCTGGCGCCGTCCTACGTCTCCTACACGATCCTGGTCGCACTCTTCATGGCGGGCGACGGTGGCCTTACGGTCGTGCTGCGTACCGTGCGCTCGATGATCATCCCGTCGACGGGACTCGGCGCCACGCTCTCGCTGACCATGCTGATCCTGTTGCTGCCCTTCCCCCTGGCCGGTGTCCTCGTCGCCCTCACCCCGGCCGAGCATCTGGGCAGGGTGCTGCTGGTCTGCGCCGTCCTCCAGGCTGTCGCTCTGGCCGTCACCTTCATCAGACTCCGCCGTGCGCCGGCCCTGCGCCTGATCGCCGAACGACGATGAACACCGCCGGCGCCAGCGGCGCGCGCGTTGCCGAGGCCGGAAACGGTACGTGCGTTGTCCGTCGACAGAGGTTCGCCGCGTGCCCGACGCGGCCACTTCAGCAGCGGCGGGCACCCGAGTTTGATCGTGGGCTGGGCTGCTGATGGGCCGGCCGGGGGCCGGTGCTGGTTGGTGGGTGTGCTTGCGCGTTGACGCTTCCCACGGCGGACTACCGCATGTACTCGCCGGCGTCGGCTCCGAGGACGTTCAGCAGAGCCAGGGCCTCGGCGCCGGGGGATCCCGGTGGTGCGGTGTAGAGCACGAGGTACTGGTCGCGGTCGGGCAGGGTGAGAGTGTCGCAGTCGACGGTGACCTCACCGACGACCGGGTGGCGGAAGCTCTTGGTCAGCACCTGCGCGGCCTGTACGTCGTGCCGTTCCCAGAGCCGGGCGAAGTCGGGGCTGCCGGTGCGGAGTTCGTCGACGAGGCCGGTCACCTCGGGATCGTTCGGGTAGCGGGCGAGAGTGGCGCGGAGCTGCATGACCACGTGGTGCCGGAACTCGGCGGCGTCGGAGATCCCGTACAGCGGCGCATCCGCGCGCTGCGGCCCGAGGAAGGCACGGCGCGCGAGATTGCGGTCTCTGGGGGCGAGCGGTGCGAAGTCCTCCATGAGCGCGGCCGCGAGGTCGTTCCACGCGAGGACCTCGAAGGCGGTGGATATCACGAAGGCGGCAGTCTGCGGGAGCCGCTCAAGGAGCGCGAGGATGCTCGGGCGGACGTCGCGCCGATGCAGATGGACACGCGCCGGCACAGTGCCCGCGAGCACATGGAGGTGGTCTGACTCGGTGTCGGTGAGCCGCAGCGCGCCCGCGATTCCGGCAAGGACCTCGGCCGACGGTCGTGGCGCCCGGCCCTGCTCGAGCCGGACGTAGTACTCCGTGGAGATGTGCGCGAGGACCGCGACCTCCTCGCGGCGCAGACCGGGGGTGCGGCGTCGCGGTCCGGCCGGGAGGCCGACGTCCTGCGGGCGGAGCCGCTCACGTCGGCTGCGGAGAAACGCACCGAGTTCCTGCTTGTCCATACCCCGAGTCTGCCCGCTGCGCGGCGGCGGATCCTGGTACAGCCTGTTCCTGTATCCGGCCGGCGGCCGACCGGACGCTGGGTGTCATGACGAACACCACGCACACCACACCCAGCGCACCCATTGGCCTGCTCACCGGCAAGGTCGTGCTCATCACCGGCGCGAGCCGCGGCATCGGAGCGGCCGCGGGCCGGCTCTTCGCCGCCGAGGGCGCCGCCGTTGTGCTCGCCGCCCGCGGCACCGACGCCCTGGAGCGCATCGTGAAGGAGATCCGCGCCCAGGGCGGCGTCGCCGACGCTGTCACCCTGGACCTCGCCGACTCCGCGAGCATCCGCGCCGCGGTCGACCGCGTCGAGGAACTGCACGGACGGCTCGACGGCGCCTTCAACAACGGCGCGGTGATCCAGCAGCCAGGCCCGCTCGACACCACCAGCGACGAGGACATCGAGGCGCAGTTCGCCGTGAACTTCCGCTCGCACTGGACCGCCATGACCGCCGAGGCCGCGCTCATGCGCCGCACCGGCGGCGGCGCGATCGTCAACACGTCCAGCATCGGCAGCCGCCGCGCCAACCCCGCCCTGCCGGCCTACGGCGCCATGAAGCGCGCGCTCAACAGCATCACCGAGACCGCGGCCGTGACGTGGGGCCCGGAGGGCATCCGCGTCAACGGCATCACCCCCGGCGGCACGGCCACGGAGATGATCGACGCGTGGGAGGCGGTGTCCCCGGGCATCGTCGAGGCCAACAACGCGGCGACTCCGCTCGGTCGCATGGCCGAGCCCCGGGAGGTCGCCGAGGTCGCCGCGTGGCTGCTCAGTGACCGCGCCTCGATGGTGACCGGCGCGATCGTCCCGGTCGACGGCGGCGCCGGCGCCTGACCGGGACTGGCTCGGCCCGTTTCAGCGACGGCAGGCAGTCTGCTCGTCAGCCGGAGGTGGTGGCGGCCGAGCGGCCCGGTCCTCGCCCCCGGTGACCTGGCCTGGCCGCCTCGCCGGTCACCCAGCGGCAGCCCGCCGCGCGCCCGCGGGGCAGCTCGTGCCAGGACAGCGCCCTCCACGACGACGTGAAGCCGTCTTCCAGGACGTAGCGGCCCAGTACACCGACCAGATGCCCGATGAGCGCGCCGTCGAGCCGGACGGTGTGCATCGCCCAGCGGCTCCAGTCGAGCGGTATCCGCCACCGCGCTGCTCAGAGACGGCGCCCGGGCTTTCCGAGGCCTTGTTCGACCCGGTCTCAGCCGGCTGTCAGCGTTCTTCCCCGGGCCCCATGAGCCGGCTGACGGCACCGAGAACGAGGCACGATTCCCGCACCGCTCGCGGACGCGGTCGTGGACGGTCGAGGCATGCGTCAGCCGGCCCGAAGCCCGACCGCCAGCGTCAGTTCAAGGACCCGCTGCGGCGATGCGAGGTCCGGAAACAGCTCCCGCAGCTGTGACATCCGGTACCGGACTGTCTGGGGATGGACGAACAACTCCGCCGCCACCTCGTCCCGCCTGCCCTGGTGCAGCAGCCACGCCCGCAATGTCTCCTCCAGCCGCCGTGCGGTCGCGACGGGCAGGGTCCGCAGCGGTGCGAGGGCTCGGGTACGCAGGTCTTTGAACGCGTCCGCGTCGGCGCTCAGCACCAGTTCGGGCAGGTGGTCCTCGGTGTCGCGAATATCAGAGGAGAGGGAGCGCGCGCGTACGGCTCGTGCGTACGAGGCGGACGCACGAGTCCACGGCCGGGCCGGGCCGACCACGGCGGTGCGTTCCGTCAGCTGCCGCATGAGATGGGACCGGTCGGCATCAGGGACGAGCAGCACACCGGTGGCGTCCGGCAGATCGTCGAGGACGAGGGTGCTCGGGTCGAGTGCGCGGTAGGCGGGCCTGGCCTGGGCGGCGGGCAGCAGGACCGCGGTCAGCGAGACCGGGGGCTGCCACCCGGCCCGTTGAGCAGAGACAAGCAGCACGTCCGGGGTCGCGCCGGCGAGGACGTCGCGGGCCAGCTGTTCCAGGTGGCGCTCGTGGGCCCGGCCCCGGGCGGCCAGTTCGTCGGCGTGGCCCGCGGCGCTCGCGGCGGAGAGCTCGTCGATGTAGGCGAAGGTCAGCTCGGCGAACTTGGCGACCTCGGCGGCCGGCAGACCTGCGGGTACGGCACCCGCTGCCAGGCATCGCCAGGCCACGCGGGCGCCGACGCGGTAGGCGCTGAGCAGGGCGTCCATCGAACGGCCGTCGCGGACCTCGCCGCGGCCCAGCTCGTAGGCCGCGTCGCCGCCGTCGCCGCCTGTGGCGTTCCCGCTCGCGAGGTCCAGGTAGTGTCCCAGGGCGGTGCGGACGGCTCGGCGGATGGTGGCGCCCATGTGGCCCGTAAGGGCGTTGGCGTAGGGAGGGACCTCGTCGATGATCGCCTGGACCACCTCGTCGGCGGTGGTCTTCAGCGCGGCCCGAAGTGCGGTGACCGTCGTCTCATCCAGGGTCAGTTCGCTGGCCCTCTGGATTGCATGGCTCACGTTTTTATTCCCTGCGAACAATTCGGCCGACCAGGTTTACGTCCTTCGGTCAGGACTTTACCCCGTGAGGCACAGCAAGCTGGAGTCATGACGAGTACAGCCCTCCGCAGCAGGGCGTGGAAACTGCTGGAGATGGTCACGACGCCGCTGCTGCCGTCGGACTACCTCGACCTGGTCAGCCCGCTGCGTGCGGGTGCTGACCTGCGGGGGCGCATCGAGGCCGTGCACCCCGAGACGGGTGACGCCGCGACCATCGTGATCAGGCCGGGACGCGGCTGGCGCGGCCACACGGCCGGTCAGTACGTGCGGATCGGGGTCGACGTCGACGGGGTGCGCCTGTGGCGTGCCTACTCCGTCACCTCGCCGACAGACCGCCAGGACGGCCGCGTCACGATCACCGTGAAGGCGATCCCGGACGGCAAGGTCAGCAATCACTTGGTCCGCAGGGTGAAACCGGGCACGCTGATCCAGCTCGACCAGGCGACCGGCGACTTCGTGCTGCCGCAGGCCAAGCCCGCCAAGGTGCTCTATCTGACGGCCGGCAGCGGCATCACGCCCGTGATGGGCATGCTGCGCGACACCGAGTTCGACGACGTCGTCATGGTCCACTCCGCGCCACAGCCGCACGACGTGATCTTCCGCAACGAACTGCACGGCCTGGTCGCGGACAAGAAGCTGCGCCTGACCGAGCTGCACACCGACACGGACGGCATGCTCGACATCGCCCGCCTCGACGAGCTCGTGCCCGACTGGGCCGAGCGCGAGACCTGGGCCTGCGGGCCCGCGGGCCTGCTCGACGCCGCAGAGAAGCACTGGAGCGAGCACGGCGTCCCAGAGCGCCTGCACACCGAACGTTTCCGCCCCAGCGTCGTCGCCACCGGCGACGGCGGCGAGGTCACCTTCAGCGCCACCGGCAAGACCGTCGACGCCGACGGCGCCACGCCGTTGCTGGACGTCGGCGAGGAGGCCGGCGTGCTCATGCCCTCCGGGTGCCGTATGGGCATCTGCTTCGGCTGCGTCACGCCGCTCAAGGCGGGTGCCGTCCGCGACCTGCGCACCGGCGAGGTCACCGAGGCCGAGCCGGGCGTCCTCATCCAGACCTGCGTGTCCGCCGCGGCGGGCCCCTGCGACATCGAACGGTAGGAGCATCTTGACCGCCATCGACCCCACCGCCCACCTGACCGCAGAGCAGATCGAGGAGCTCGGCCGCGAGCTGGACGCGATCCGCGACGAGGTGATCGCCAGCCGGGGCGAGAAAGACGCCGCCTACATCCGCAAGGTCATCTCGGCGCAGCGCAAGCTCGAGCTGGTCAGCAGGGGCGTGCTGCTGTTCTCGATCTTCCCGCCCGCGTGGCTGATCGGCACCGCCGGTCTGTCCGTGGCGAAGATCATGGACAACATGGAGATCGGCCACAACATCCTGCACGGCCAGTGGGACTGGATGCGAGACCCGAAGATCCACTCCACCACCTGGGAATGGGATCACGTCTCGCCGGCCGACCAGTGGAAGCACTCCCACAACGAGCTGCACCACACGTACACCAACGTGATCGGCAAGGACAACGACCTCGGCTACGGCATCATGCGCGTCGACGAGGACCAGAAGTGGCACCCCTTCCACCTCGGCCAGCCGCTGTGGAACTTCATCAACGCCTGCTTCTTCGAGTACGGCATCGCCGCCTACGACCTGGAGCTCGGCAAGAACCTGCACAAGCGCCGCCGCAAGAACCCGGAGTTCCGCGCGCGGGCCAAGGCCGTGGGCCGCAAGATCCGTAAGCAGGTGCTCAAGGACTACGTGATCCACCCGCTGCTGTCGGGCCCGTCGTTCCTCTCCACACTCGCCGCCACGTTCACCGCGAACCTGGTCCGCAACATCTGGTCCCACTCGGTGATCATGTGCGGGCACTTCCCCGAGGGCGTGCAGGTCTTCGAGCGCCGGTCCATCAACGGCGAGACCCGTGGCCAGTGGTACCTGCGCCAGATGATGGGCTCGGCGAACATCAGCGGCAGCAAGGCCATGCACTTCATGACCGGCAACCTCTCGCACCAGATCGAGCACCACCTGTTCCCGGACCTGCCGAGCAACCGGTACGCCGAGGTCGCGGTGAAGGTGCGCGCACTGTTCGAGAAGTACGAGCTGGAGTACGTCACCGGGCCGCTGCCCAAGCAGGTGTTCTCCGCGTGGCACAAGGTCTTCCGGCTCTCGCTGCCGAACAAGAAGCCCGTGGTCCAGACGCCGGACCGCGAGCAGGAGCTCATCGCGGCCTGATTCCCGGCGTCGGTTCAGATCTCTCGGCCGCACCCTTTTGAGGACGGCCGTGGTGGTGGGGGCGCGGGCCAAGCAGTCAGCAGGTATCGCTCGACGGGTTCGGAGTCGGTGCCGTCGGGGTTGGTGCCGCGGCCGTGTGCGTGGACGCGCAGGCGGTACCAGCCCGGGCCCCCGGTGGCCAGGTTGGGCAGTTCCTCGGCGGGGCCGAGGTCGAGGGACTCCACCAGCAGCTGGCCGGACGGGCAGTGAACGCTGGTCTCGACGATCTCTTCCCAGATGGTGGTGTCGCCGACTGGGGGAGGCGTGTCGAGTGGTTCGGCCGTTACCTGGACGTCGCCGGTGTGGATGCCGGTGAGGATGATGGCGCCGTGCGACATGGGCGCGGCCAGCCCGTTGGACCAGTCGGCGGTGTCGACGGGGATGTCTCCGCCGTCCAGGACGCCGAAGGTGCCCTCCGCGACGAACAGTTGCGCGGCGTTCATGCGCAGTGCCCCTCTCCCGGGAAGTCCCGTGGCAGTCGGGGCTGTGATGGTGCGTGAGAGGCGGATCTGGAAGGGGTCGCCGTCCAGCATGCGCTGGCTCAAGAAGAGCTGAGCTGGCCGTCCGCCCCGCTCAACACCCCTTAGACGAAAACCTCTCCCGGGCCTTTCGGCTACGAGCGGTTTGTGACTCCTGCCAGCGGTGGGTGCGCGGCGAGGCCGGCACGCCGTAGGCCCGCCCCCGCATCGCCCCCAACTCTGACGTGCACTCGCGGCGCGCTGCACAGCCGACGGGGACATCATCTGGCAGCAGAAGATTGTGGGAAGTCCCCAAGAAAGAACGGGCAGTTGAGTCGTGTCCGACCGGAGGCCACTTGTGCGTCCCGCTTTAGTCTGAGCAGTCAGTTTCCATTTGTTCACTGAATGGAGGGTCTCGATGAGGGAACCTGAACGCGCTTCTGGGCGGGTACGCCGTACCGCGGGCAAGGCGGGGAAGGTCGCGCTGGCCGCGGCACTCGGCACGTTCGTCCGCTGGGCTGTCACGTGGCTCCTCGGCCGCCTCGGCTGAGTCGACGGCCCCCGAGCCCGACGGCTCCGAAAGCCGGCACCGCATTCTCCGGCGTCGAACACCTTGAGCGACCCCCGAATGGCTCAGTGATGCTGCGCCATAGAAGGCGAGGGCGCGTGGCTGGTGTGACCGTGGTGGAAGACATGGGCGTGCACACGGAGGCGAGGAGGCGCGATGCCGGAGGGACTGGTCGCGGGCGGCACGGCGGACGCTGCCACGAGCGACGGGGCTGACCTGCCACCGGACCGTTCCCGGAGCGACTTCGAGCGGCTGAGCGCTGTGGCCGACGCGGTCCTCTACGAGGGCTACCTCCTCTACCCCTACCGCCGGTCGTCGGCCAAGAACCGTGTCCGGTGGCAGTTCGGAGTGCTCTTCCCCCGTGACTGGGTGGAGGCGGACGGTCCCGTCGTCCCGGGTGTCTCCGGATCCACGGACTCCTGGTTCCAGCAGACCGACTGCCTGCTGCGCGTCCGACGGCCCGGAGCAGTCGTGCGGGTCAGGGTGCGGTATCTGCAGACGCAGCACAAGCAGGTGGAGGAGGCCGTGCGGGACGGCGGCCACCGTGCGGTCGCGTCGCTGCGGACGGACGACGGCGTGGCCCATCTGACCTTCGAGGAGGCGGTGCCGCGCGAGGTCGACCTCGTCGTCCCTTTGGATGACCTCCTGGCGGGTGAACGCACCGTCCTGGCGGGAGCGCCTGGCGGGACGGACGTCGAGCCTCTGCCCCGAGGCGTCGGACGGGTGGTCCGGCGTCGCCAGGAGGTACAGGCGCAGACCACGCTCGGCGCCGAACGGCTCTCGGACGACGTCTGCCGGCTCCGGGTACGCACCGTGAACACCGGGCCCGCGCCCGATCCGCGGATCCCTCGTGACGAGGCGCTGCGCCGCGCGCTCATCGCCACGCACACCCTTGTCGCCGGCGACGAGGGTGTGGAGTTCGTCTCGCTGATCGATCCGCCCGCATCGCTGCGCGAACACGCCCGCGCCTGCCGGAACGAGTTCACCTTCCCCGTCCTGGGAGGTGAACCGACCGCAGAGGGCACCGGCACCGGCGCGACCGGCGGCCTCCTTCTCTCCGCGCCGATCATCCTTCCCGACCATCCGCAGGTGGCACCCGAGAGCCCGGGGGACCTGCACGACGCCGCGGAGATCGACGAGATCCTCACGCTGCGCACGATGCTGCTGACGGACGAGGAGAAGCGCGAGGCGCGCGCCACCGACCCGCGGGCCGCCGCGATCCTCGACCGGGTCGACACCATGCCCCCGGAGGTCTTCGCGCGGCTGCACGGCGCCGTCCGCTCGTTGAAGCCGGTCACCCCCGCTGCGGAACCGGCCGTCCTTGCCGCCGGGGCGACCACCCCTGCCACCGGACCGTTCACCGTCGCCGCCGAACCACGCACACCAGCCGACGGACCACGCACACCAGACGCCGAGCGACCCGCCTGGTGGCAGGAGGGGGCGGACGCAGGTCTGTCCCCGACCACCGACACCGTGCTGGTCGACGGCGTACCCCTCGGGGGAGGCAGCCGCGTACGGCTGCGCCCGCGGGGCCGGGGGGCCGACGCCCAGGACATGTTCCTGGTCGGACGGACCGCCCGGGTGGCCGCCGTCTTCCATGACGTGGACGGCAGCACGCATCTCGCCGTCACCCTCGACGACGACCCCGCGTCCGAACTGCACACCTGGTACGGCCGCTTCCACTACTTCCGGCCCGACGAACTCGAACCTCTGGAGCCGACCGACTCCGACACCCCCCACAGCGGAGGCCGATGACATGGCGACGCACAGCGACACCACCGACGTCAGCGACGAACCCAGCCGCGGCGAGGACCGACAGGGCTTCGACGAGATCCACATCCTCTGGATCTCCGAGGGCATGAGCTGCGACGGCGACACCGTCTCCCTGACGGCCGCCGACCAGCCCTCCATCGAGGACCTGGTACTCGGCCTGATCCCGGGCCTGCCGAAGGTGAACCTGGTCAACAAGGTGCTCTCCCCGAGCCTGGGCGGCGAGGACTTCCTCGCCCCCTACCGGGCGGCGGCACGCGGCGACCTGGGCCCCTTCATCCTCGTCATCGAGGGCTCGATCCCCAACCAGAACATCATCGAAGGCGACGGCTACTGGACGTCCTTCGGCAACGACCCGGAGACCGGCGAGCCGCAGACCCTGAACTGGTGGATCGACCAACTCGCCCCCAGGGCCTGGGCGGTGGTGGCCGCCGGCACCTGCGCCACCTTCGGCGGCATCCATGCGATGGCCGGCAACCCGACCGGCTGCATGGGCCTCGCGGACTACCTCGGCTGGGACTACAGGTCGCAGGGCGGACTGCCCGTGGTGAACGTGCCCGGCTGCCCGATCCAGCCCGAGAACTTCATGGAGACCCTGATCTGGGTCCTCTACCACGCGGCCGGCTCCGCTCCGCCACCCCCGCTGGACCACATGCTGCGCCCGCAGTGGCTGTTCGGGAAGACGGTCCACGAGGGCTGTGACCGCGGCTCGTACTACGAGCAGGCCACCTTCGCCGAGGACTACAACTCACCCAAGTGCCTGGTCAAGACGGGCTGTTGGGGCCCGGTGGTCAACTGCAACGTGCCCAAGCGCGGCTGGATGGCCGGCATCGGCGGCTGCCCGAACGTCGGCGGCATCTGCATCGGCTGCACGATGCCCGGCTTCCCCGACGCCTTCATGCCGTTCATGGACGAGCCGCCCGGCGGCACGCTGTCGTCGCTCGCCATCAAGCCGTACGGCGCCGTCATCCGCCGCCTGCGCGGCTTCACCAACGAACTCGTCAACCACGAGCCCAGATGGCGCCACAACAAGCAGAAGCTCACCAGCGGTTACGACCCCCGCTGGCGGCCCTGACCCCCCGAAGCGCACCCCCCCCACCACAGACCTACGGAACACCGACAGCGAGGGCAGCAACAACGATGACCACAACCGAGGCCCGGCCCAAGGGGCGCAAGGCGCCTGAGATCGTGGACATGTCCTGGGATCCGATCACCCGGATCATCGGCAACCTGGGCATCTACACGAAGATCGACTTCGCCAACCGGGAAGTCGTGGAATGCCACAGCACCTCATCACTCTTCCGCGGTTACTCGGTGTTCATGAAGGGCAAGGACCCGAGGGACGCGGGCTTCATCACCTCACGCATCTGCGGCATCTGCGGCGACAACCACACGACCTGCTCCGACTACGCCCAGCAGATGGCCTACGGCGTCAAGCCCCCGCGGCTGGCCGAGCACATCGTCAACCTCGGTGAAGCGGCCGAGTACATGTTCGACCACACGATCTTCCAGGACAACCTGGTGTTCGTGGACTTCTGCGAGGCGATGGTCAAGGCCACCAACCCCGGCGTGCTGGCCCGCGCCGAACGCACCGACGCCCCCCGCGGGGACATCCACGGCTACCGCAGCATCGCCGACATCATGAAGGCCTTCAACCCCTTCGAGGGCGAGGTCTACAAGGAAGCGCTGAAGGTCAGCCGGGTCACCCGCGAGATGTTCTGCCTGATGGAGGGGCGGCACGTCCACCCCTCCACGCTGTACCCCGGCGGCGTCGGCACGCTGCCGCAGCCGACCGTCTTCACCGACTACCTCAGCCGGCTGATGCGGGTCATCGACTTCGTCAAGAAGGCCGTCGCCATGAACGACGACGTCTTCGACTTCTTCTACGAGGCACTGCCCGGCTACGAGCAGGTCGGCAACCGCCGCATCCTGCTCGGCTGTTGGGGTGCCTGGCAGAACCCGGACGTCGTCGACTACCGCTACGAGAACATGAACACCTGGGGCAAGGCGATGTACGTCACCCCGGGCATCGTCGTCGACGGCGAACTGGTCACCAACAACCTCGTCGACATCAACCTCGGCCTGCGCATCATGCTGGGCAGCTCCTACTACGAGGACTGGGTCAACGAGCAGCCGTTCGTCACCCACGACCCGCTCGGCAACCCTGTCGACATGCGCCACCCGTGGAACCAGACGACCGTCCCGGTGCCGCAGAAGCGCGACTTCGACGAGAAGTACAGCTGGGTGATGAGCCCGCGCTGGCTCGACAAGCGCACCGGGGACCACCTCGCCCTGGACACCGGCGGCGGCCCGCTGGCCCGGCTGTGGTCCACCGCGCTGAGCGGCCTGGTCGACACCCCGTACATCAAGGCCACCGGCCACAGCGTGCGCATCTCGCTGCCCAAGGGCGAGTCGCTGCCGGAGACGACCCTGGAGTGGCGCATCCCCAAGTGGAGCAACACCATCGAGCGGGACCGCGCCCGGCCGTACTTCGTCGCCTACGCGGCCGCCATGGCCCTGCAGTTCCTCGAAGAGGCGATGGGCCTGGTGCGGGCCGGCGACACCAAGGTGTTCGAGAACTTCGAGGTGCCGGACGAGGCGATCGGCTGCGGCTTCCACGAGGCCGTACGCGGAGTCCTCTCCCACCACCTGGTGATCAAGGACAAGAAGATCGCCAACTACCACCCGTACCCGCCCACCCCGTGGAACGCCAGCCCCCGCGACAAGTTCGGCACCCCCGGCCCGTACGAGGACGCCGTCCAGGGGCAGCCCATCTTCGAGGAGAACGGGCCGGACGACTTCAAGGGCGTCGACATCATGCGCACCGTGCGCAGCTTCGACCCCTGTCTGCCGTGCGGTGTCCACATGTACGTCGGCAAGGGCAAGACGCTGACGACCCTGCACTCGCCGACGTACGGGGCGAACCATGGCTGAGGCGCAGGCCGCTGCCGAGCGACTCGCGGACCCCGACGTCGAGGCCCGGCTTGCCCGGCTCGACCAGCTGCTGGAAGGGATCGAGTCCGCGCCCGGCCCCACCACCCGCTCCGCGGTCGACGCCGTACGCCTGCTGACCGAGGTCTACGGTGAGGCGCTGGCCCGCGTCATGGACCACGCGGACGGGCAGCTGGCCGAACGCCTCGCCGACGACGAGCTGCTCGGGCATCTGCTGGTGCTGCACGCCATCCATCCCGAGCCCGTCGACCGCCGGGCGGCCCGAGCGGTCGAACGGCTGCGGCCCGCTGTACGCGAACGCGGCGGCGACGTGGAGTGGGCGGGCGTGGAGGGAGAGGTGGGCCGGGTCCGGCTGACCGCCGCCGGCGGCGGTTGCGGTTCCGGGTGCGGCGGCGGGGGCGGCACGACCGACGTCACCGCCGCGGTCCGGGAGGCGGTGCTCGCCGTGGCGCCGGAGCTGTCCGCGGTGGAACCAGAGCAGGTCACGCCCTCGGCGTTCGTCCCCCTGACCACGCTCACGCACCGGGGCGCGCGGTGACCACGGACGGAGCCCTGGCCCGCCTCATTCGCACCTCGGCCGACGCCGGCGCGACGGCCGAGGGTGAGAAGTGCGATCTGTGCGCCGCGCCGGTGCCCGACGAGCACGCCCACCTGTACGCCACGGCAGAGCGGGAGGTGCGCTGCGCCTGCGGCCCCTGCTCGGTGCTGTTCGCCGACGGCGGTGGGGGCGAGGGGCGCTACCGGCTCGTTCCTCGCAGGCGGATCCGGCTCCCCAAGGTGGACACTGAGGTTCTGGGCGTGCCCGTCGGCCTGGTCTTCTTCGTGCCCCGGGCAGACGGCACGGTGACCGCCGAGGGCCCGAGCCCGGCCGGGGCCATGCGATGGGAGGTCGACGCGGGGGCCTGGCAACGGATGGTCGCGGCGTGTCCGCAGCTCGCCTCCGTGGAACCCGATGTGGAGGCCCTGCTCGTGAACACCGTTCACGGCCTCGACCACCACTGGATCGTGCCGGTGGACGACTGCTACCGGATGGTCGCCGTCGTACGCCGGGAATGGCGTGGCCTGTCCGGTGGCGGCCGGGTCTGGCCGGCCGTCGAGCGGTTCTTCGAGGACCTCACCGAGCAGTCATGAGCCGCGCACTCCGCGCGGGACGCGGAGGCGAGGAAGGAGAGCACCCATGGGGAACATCAGGGTCGGCCGACCCCAGGCCAAGCCCGACTCGACCGGGCACGTACCCGGCGTCCGTCAGGGCAACACAGGGCCGTACGAGCACCAGACCGGCCACCACCGGGACGGCACCGCCGACGCGCGCCGCTCCACCGGTATCCATTGGAAGCGGCACGACGCTCTCCTCGACGTCATGCCGAACATCCCTCCGGCATGACGAAGAGCAGGGAGCCGTTGCGATGAAGGTCCAACGAACAAGGAAATCCGCTGCCGCCGGGAAGACCGGGCAACGGATGCTGATGGCCGAGTGCGCACTGGCGGGCGCCGTCGCACTGGCGCTGGTCGTCCACGAGTTCCCGAGCCTGCGGCGTGAGCTGCGGATCTGGCGGATGGCCGGTGGCCTGCGCGCCGGCCACCGCTACCCGTGAGCCGGCCGTGCACGAGTTGTCGATCGCGACCGCGATCATCGAGCGGGCCGACGAGCTCGCCCGGGCGGACGGGACGCGGACCGTCTCGGCGGTGACCGTGCGCGTGGGCGAGCTGGCGGGAGTCGTGCCCGACGCGCTCGACTTCGCCTTCGAGGTGGCCCGCGACGGCACCCCCCTCGCCGCGGCCCGCCTCGTCGTCGAGCAGGTCCCCGCGCAGGCCTACTGCGGTCCGTGCGCCGAGGAGTTCGCGGTGGGCATGCCCCCGTTCTTCTGGTGCCCGCGCTGCGACCAGCCCTCCAGCGAGCTGCGCAGCGGCCGGGAACTGGAGATCATCGGCGTCGACTGACACGCATCGGGCCCCGCTGGGGCGACGGGCTCCGGCGGGGCCTGATGCGTGCGGATCAGCAGATGCGCGGCAGCTGCTCACCCAGTGGCAGGTCCACCACCCGGGTGCCGCCCAGGCCCGTCGAGACGACGACCATGCCCGGATGCTCGGCGACGCATTCCCCGATCAGCGTGGAGCCGGCGCCCTGCGGGTGGGCGCGCATCGCTGCGAGGACCTCGTCCGCCGCCGTGGGCGGCACGAAGGCGACGAGCCGGCCCTCGTTGGCGACGTAGAGGGGGTCGAGGCCCAGGAAGCCGCAGGCGTTGGCGACGGCGTCCGGCACCGGGATCGCCCGCTCCCGCAGCCGGACGCCGGTGCCCGAGGCGCGGGCGATCTCGTTGAGGGACGCGGCCAGACCACCGCGAGTGGGGTCGCGCAGGACGTGGACGTCCGGCGTGACGTTCAGCATCGCCGCGACCAGGTCCGCGAGCGGCGCGGTGTCGCTGGCGATCTCCACGCCGAACTCCAGTCCCTCCCGCACGCTCATGATCGCCACGCCGTGCAGGCCGATCGGGCCACTGACGATGACGGCGTCACCGGGCCGCGCCCGCTGGGGCCGGATGTCCACCCCGTCGGGGACGAGACCCACCCCTGCGGTGGTGACGTACACGCCGTCGCCGTGCCCGGACTCCACCACCTTGGTGTCGCCCGTGGCCACGACGACCCCCGCCGCTTCGGCCGCCGCGCCCACGGCGCGCGCGATCCGTTCGACGACACTCAGTTCCACGCCCTCTTCCAGTACGAAGGCGGCGGACAGGTAGGCGGGCCTGGCGCCGCTCATCGCGAGGTCGTTGACGGTCCCGTTGACCGCGAGGTCGCCCAGGCAGCCGCCCGGGAAGAACAACGGGCGGACCACATAGCCGTCGGTGGAGAACGCCAGCCGGGCACCGCCCAGTTCGAGAACGGCGGAGTCGGCGAGCCCGGCGAGGGTGGGGTTGCCGTAGGCCGGGATGAAGACCTGCTCCATCAGCTCGGCGGACAGGGCGCCGCCTCCGCCGTGCCCCATCACCACGACGGACTGGTCGCGAAGGGGCGCGGGGCAGGTCCAGTTCGCGGGGTCGACGGTCGTCTCGGCGAGTTCAGGCAACGGGGTTCATCTCCTCGCGCGCGGCGCCGGTACCCGGCGCCGCCGGGTCGTTCATCCTGCGGTACAGGTAGTAGGCCGCGCAGGCACCCTCGCTGGAGACCATGGTCGCGCCGAGCGGGGTGCGCGGGGTGCAGGTGGTGCCGAACGCGGCGCACTCGGTCGGCTTGATCAGCCCCTGGAGCACCTCGCCGGCGCGGCACTCGGCGGGCTCCTCGGTGCGGATGCCGCTCACGTCGAAGCGGTGCTCGGCGTCGTACCCGCGAAACGCCTCGGTCAGCCGCCAGCCACTCCGGGGGATGGGCCCGATGCCGCGCCAGTTGCGGTCGGTGACCTCGAACACCTCCTCGATCATGCCCACGGCGGCCGGGTTGCCGTCCTCGCGTACGGCCCGCGGGTACGCGTTCTCCACCCGGTGCTCACCGCGCTCCAGTTGGCGCACGGCCCGGCGGATGCCCTCCAGGATGTCCAGCGGCTCGAAGCCGGTCACCACCAGCGGTACACGGAAACGCTCGGCGAGCGCGGGGTACTCGGCCGTACCCATCACGCTGCACACGTGCCCGGCGGCGAGGAAGCCCTGCACACGGCAGGACGGGGCCGTCATGATGGCCTCGATCGCGGGAGGGACCCGCACATGGGACACGAGCAGGCTGAAGTTGGTCAGGCCCAGACGGCGGGCCTGGTGCACGGCCATCGCGTTGGCGGGGGCGGTGGTCTCGAAGCCGATGGCGAAGAACACCACTTCACGGTCCGGATTGCGGCGGGCCAGCTCCAGCGCGTCGAGCGGCGAGTACACCACCCGTACGTCGCCGCCCTCGCCCTTGACCCGGAACAGGTCACGGTCGGTGCCCGGGACGCGGAGCATGTCACCGAAGGAGCAGAAGATCACCCCGGGACGGGAGGCGATCTCCAGTGCCTTGTCGATGACGTCCAGCGGGGTGACGCAGACCGGGCAGCCGGGACCGTGGATCAACTCGACCTGCTCGGGCAGCAGTTGGTCGATGCCGTGCCGGATGATGGAGTGTGTCTGTCCGCCGCACACCTCCATCAGGGCCCACGGCCGGGTGGCGGTGGCGTGGATCTCGCTCAGCAGCCGCCGCGCCAGTTCGGGATCGTTGAACTCGTCGATGTACTTCACCGGGCCTCGCTCTCTCGGGGGTCCTCGGTCACGGCGGCGACTCCCGCGTCCCGCGCCGCCTGCTCCCAGGCGTCGCCGAACTCCTCCTCCAGCAGACCCAGTTCCTCGAAGAGCTGCAAAGAGGCCAGCGCGGACTCCTCGTCCAGGCGCTGGAGTGCGAAGCCGACGTGCACGATGACGTACTCACCGACCCGCACCTCGGGGACGTACGACAGGCACGCCTGTTTCTGCACTCCGCCGAAGTCGATCAATCCGGTGAGTGGATCGGCGCTGTTGTTGATCGATACGACCTTGCCGGGCACTGCCAGACACATTGGGTCACTCCTTCTGTCGTTCGTGTGCCGCGACCACCAGCTGGCCCAGGGCCAACCCGCCGTCGTTCGGCGGGACTTCGCCGTGCCGGAGGACCGTGAAGCCGTCACTGGCCAGCAGTTGCGTGCACTCCTGCTCCAGCAGCGCGTTGGCGAAGACCCCGCCGCTGAGGGCGACGGTGGTCAGGCCGGTTGCCTGCCGTGCGTGGCGGCAGGTCTCCATGACGGCGCGTGCGACGCCGCGGTGGAAGCGCGCGGCGATCACCTCGGCCGGGGTGCCGCGCCGGAGGTCGGCCACCAGTGCCGCCAGTACGGGCGCCGGATCGCATCCCAGAGGGCTGGTGCCGAAGGCGTACGCCGCGCCGTCGGCGCCCCAGGCCTCACCGGCCGCCGCCTCCAACTCCAGGGCGGCCTGGGCCTCGTAGCCCGCGCGCTGGCACACGCCCGCGAGGGACGACACGGCGTCGAAGAGCCGTCCCATGCTGGAGGTCGCCACGCAGGCCAGCCCGCGCGTCAACTGCCTTTCCAGGAACGACAGTTCCTCGCGTGTGCAGGCCGCGACGCTGGGCAGGTCCGCGTCCCACGGCAGACCGGCGGCCCACAGCCGGGCCAGCGCCAGACGGCACGGGTTGGCGACGCCCGCGTCACCGCCGGGCAGCGGGGCGGGGGCCAGTTGCGCGAAGCGCCGGTAGCCGGTGTAGTCGGCGATCAGGACTTCGCCGCCCCAGACGGTACCGTCGTCGCCGTATCCGGTGCCGTCGAACGCGACGCCGATCACGGGCGTGGCTCCGTCGAGGCCGTGCCCGGCCATCGCCGAGGCGATGTGCGCGTGGTGGTGCTGGACGAACAGGGGAGTGGTCCGGGGCAGTTGGAGAGCCCGCTGCCGTGCCCACCGGCTCGAGTGGTACCCCGGGTGTCGATCGGCGGCGACGAGTTCTGGGGTGACGCCGGTCAGCCGCCGCAGGTGCCCCTCCGCCTGGCGCGCCGCCTCCAGAGTGCTCAGGTCGCCCATGTCGCCGATGTGCGGGCCGAACCAGGCCAGGTCGCCCTCGCCGACACAGAGAGCGTTCTTGAGGTCGCCGCCCACCGCGAGCGCGGGCCGCAGCGCGATCTGCAGGCGCACCGGACGGGGCACGTACCCCCGGGAACGGCGCAGCACCTGCTCGGTGCCGTCCGGGCGCACGCGCAGCAGGGAGTCGTCGCACGGAGAGGCGATGGCACGGTCGTGGGCCAGCCATGCGTCGGCCAGTCCGGCCAGCCGGGCCAGCGCCTCGGCGTCGTCCGTCACGATCGGTTCCCCCGAGCGGTTGCCGCTCGTCATGACCAGCACCCGCGGGCTCGGCGGATCGCCGGGCAGCCCCAACAGCAGGGTGTGCACAGGGGTGTACGGCAGCATCACACCGAGGTGCGGGCTGCCCGGGCACACACCCGCAGCGAGGTCCGACGGGCGGCGGCGCAGCAGCACGATGGGGCGCCGTGGGCCGGTGAGCACGGTGCGCTCGGCGTCGGAGACGTCGGCGATCCGCCGCACGGCGACGAGGTCCGCGCACATCACCGCGAACGGCTTGCCGCCCCGCGCCTTGCGGACGCGCAGTTCGTCGACGGCCCGGGCGTCGGTGGCGTCGCACGCCAGGTGGTAGCCGCCGAGACCTTTCACGGCGACGATCCGTCCGGCGGCCAGCAGCGCCCGCGCCGCCGCCAGGGCGTCGGCGTCCCGGGCAGGGCGGATGCCGCTGCCGGGCGCGGGCACCAGGCGCAGCCGGGGACCGCAGTCGGGACACGCGACGGGCTGGGCGTGGAAGCGGCGGTCGCCGGGATCGCCGTACTCCCGCGCGCAGGCGGTACACATGGGAAAGTCGGTCATGGTCGTGACCGCGCGGTCGTACGGCATCCCGGTGGCGATGGTGAAGCGCGGCCCGCAGTGGGTGCACGTGACAAAGGGGTGCCGGTGGCGGCGGTCGGCCGGGTCGGCCAGCTCGCGCAGGCAGTCGGCGCAGGTCGCGGTGTCGGGCGGGAGCTGGGTGCGTCCGGGGGACTGCTCGGTGGAACGGATCATGAAGGCGTCGCGACTGCCCGTGGCGGGCACGTCCTCGACGCCGATGCCGGTGACGGCGGCCAGCGGCGGCGGCTCGGCGGCCAGCCGGTCGCAGAACCGCGCGACGCCCTCCGGCGCGCCTTCCACCTCGATGAGCACGCCGAACGCCGTGTTGCTCACGAACCCGCCGAGCGTGAGGTCGGTGGCCAGGCGATGCACATAAGGGCGGAAACCGACGCCCTGCACCGTGCCGCTCACGGTGACCCGGCGGCGCACCGCCTGTGCGGCGGGCGCCGTCACGAGCTGCGGCCGGCCGCGAGGCCGGAGTCCTGCCGCACGTGTCCGTGGACGTGGCCATGGGGGTGCGGCGCGAGCGGCGGCCGGTGCACAGGGGCCCCGTCCCGCACGGCGAGGATGCGCTCCAGGACGGTGTCGACACCGTCGCCGGTGCGGGCACACGACCGTACGATCTCCACTCCTGGATTGACCCGTCGCACATGAGCGTCGAAGGCCGCAGCGTCGAAGCCGGCGGGCTCGGCCAGATCGGTCTTGGTGAGCACCACAAGATGGGCGGAGCCGAAGGCGGTGGGGTATTTCAAGGGCTTGTCCTCGCCTTCCGTCACCGCCATGAGCACGATCCGCAGGTTCTCGCCGAGGTCGTAGGAGGCGGGGCAGACGAGGTTGCCGACGTTCTCGACGAAGAGCAGCGCGGTGTCCTCGGGCAGCCAGTTTTCCACGTGGCCGCGCAGCTGCCGGGCCTCCAGATGGCACAGTCCGTCGGTCAGCAGCTGTTTCACCGGTGCTCCCGAACGGGCGAGCCGGTGGGCGTCGTTCTCCGTCGCCAGGTCGGCGGTGAGCGCGGCCACCGGGATCTCGCGCTCCACCGCGCGGGCCAGCACCCTGCCGAGCAGCTCCGTCTTGCCGCTGCCCGGGCTGGACAGCAGGTTGACGACACTCACTCCGCGCCGGGCCAGGTCGGCGCGGAGGCTCGCGGCGAGGCCGTCGTTCTTGGCCAGAACGGCCTGGGTGACGTCCACGGAATCGCACATGGCGCAGCTCCTCGCGGTGGGCTCGACTCTGGGTCCGGGTACATCGGACAAAGCGGTCTGTGGCTACTGATCCTCGACGCCGCCGGCCACTGTGCGGGCGAGCCCGGCCGCGGACGGGGCCGCGGATTCCTCCGGGCGGCTCAACGGGGGCGTCGCCCCGGGGTCGGCGAGCAGCTCGGGGACCATCACGTGCAGGGCCTCGACGGCCCGGCCGACCGCGGCCCGCATCGAAGTGCTGAGACCGGGGACGATGTCCTCGTCGTCGCGTGGCCGCAGGTGGGGTTCGCAGGCGAGGACGAGGACCCGCGGCAGCGGTCCGTCGCCCAGGTGGGCGGCCAGGGCCAGGACCTTCGCCGGGTCCATGCCGTGGGCCTCGGGCGGGGCCGCGCCCGAGCCGCCGTCGGGGAGGTCGGGCTCGATCAGCGACAGGGTGCCGGGTCGGTGGCCCCGCTCGGCGGCGTCCACCAGCACCGCGACGTCGTAGCCGTCGAGCAGTTCGTATGCGAGGTCCAGGCCGCGGATGCCGAAGTCGCGCACCCGGACCTCGGCAGGCAGCGGGCGCTGCTCCAGGGCGCGGATGACCTCGGGGCCGAAGGCGTCGTCCGCGAGGAAGATGTTGCCGACGCCCGCCACCAGCAGCCGCGCACCGGAGCGGATCACCGGGCACCCCCGCTCAGCGGCCGGACGCAAGTGCCCGGCTGCTTGCGGACGAAGGCCGACCGCAGGGCGTGGTACGGAGCCTGCGGGTCGAAGAAGATGGCGCGCATGCGGGCGAGTTCCGCCCGGCGGTAGTCCGCGAGCGGTCGTTCCCGTTCGTCCGCCTGCCGCGCCGAAGCCTTCGCGGCGATCCGCCGCGTGAGGTCCGGGGCGGCGGCGAGAAGGGCGGCCCTGCGCTCGGTCTCGGCGGCGAATGCCTGCGCCGCGACCGGTACGAGGTGGTCCACCAGACCGATGCGCGCGGCGGTGGCGGCGCTCATCGGCAGCGCCTCGGTTGTCAGCCGCTGGGCCGAGTCCGCTCCGACGCGGCGCGGCAACGTGTACGTCCAGAACTCGGAGCCGTACAGACCCATCCGCCGGTAGTGCGGGTTGAGGACGGCGCCCGCGCGGCACCACACCTCGTCGGCGGCCAGGGCGAGCATGAGGCCGCCTGCCGCCGCGTTGCCGCCGAGCGCCGCGACCACCAGCCGGTCGGTGGTGCGCAACACCGCTTCGACCAGGTCGTCCATGGCGTTGAGATTCGCCCAGGACTCGCCGGCCGGGTCGGCGGCCGCCTCGATGACGTTCAGGTGGATGCCGTTGGAGAAGAAGTCGCGCGCTCCGCCGAGGACCAGCACCGAGGTGGGGCGGGCGAGCGCGTGCCGGTAGGCGGCGAGCAGCCTGCGGCACTGGTCGGTGCTCATCGCCCCGCCCGGGAAGGAGAACGTCAGGAAGCCGATGTCTCCGTGCTGCCGGTACCGGATGTCGGTCCAGGTGTTCCGGCCGGGGGGCAACTCCAGCGGAGCCGTGACCTCAGGCAGCCACGCCTTCTTCCGCGCCTGCGCTGTGAAGCCGGACGGAGCGGGGAAGGAGGCGAGCACCGAGGCCGCCGGGCGGCGGAACGGAGCCGGGTCGCCCGAGGACTTGCGGGGCCGCAGCTCCGGAATCCACACGGCGCCGTCGCGGGTGGCCCGGCACACCGCCCCGGCGCGCGTCGCGAGCAACTCCCCGGCGCGTCCACGTAGTTCGTCCTCGGGATGCCCACCGTGCAGGAACACCTCCCGGCCGAGGAGTTCGTCCAGGACACCCGGCTGCGAGTCGGCCCCGCGGAGCTTGCGCAGTACCGTCCCGGTGTCGTCGTTCTCCCAGTCGATCCTTCGCCGCTCCTGGCGGAAGAAGTCGCGCCACACCACGCGGATGGCGGGATCGCTCTGGGGCTGTGGCTTGAACGATCCGTCGGCGTACCGGCGTACCGCCAGCCGAACGGCGGCCGATGCCGCGTCGGAGGTCTCGTTGCGGTACAGGTCGCTCTTGCCCACCGGCGGCACCGGGAAGGACTCGGTCGCCCACACGTCCCCTGCGTCCATCGCCGCCTCGGCCTGGAGCACAGTCACTCCCCACTGGAGCGCGTCCTGGGCGACGGCCCAGTCCAGGGAGGAAGGGCCGCGGTCGCCGGGTGGCCCCGGGTGCACGATGAGGCAGGTGTATGTCTGCCAGACGTCCTCAGGCAGCGCCGACTTCAGCATCGGGGCGATGATCAGATCCGGGGGTGCCTCGTGTACGGCGGCCCGGATCGCTTCGGCGCCGTGCGAGGCGAGAACGACGTCCACCCGGTGCCCTTCGTCCGACAGTTCCGCGTACACACGCTGGGACAGGCTGTTGAACGCACTGGCGACGAGCAAGATGTCCATGACATGGCATATTTGCCGCTTGTCGCGGAAGCGAGAAGCATCACGGCGGCGTTTCGTCGCACTCCGTCAGATCCCTTCCTCCATCCGGAGGCGCAGGTCGGCAACGAGCCGTGCTCGCCCTGGCCGAGCCCAGGAAGGTCACCATGACTGCGGAGTCCTTGCGAGGCGGCGAAGGCCGTGGCCGGGGCCGGTCATCACACGCTGGCCGAGGGATCGTCCGCACCATCGCCGACCCCTACCAGCAGGTCCGGGCGCTGACCCTCATGGCAGAGGTAGTGGGCCTGCCGCGGGCGGCTCATTTGTTGGGCGAGGCCTTCGTCCGGGGGCGTGGCTGACGCCTCTACAGGAGCTGGCGAAGACCTGTCCGCGTGAAATGGTCCGGCTCGCTCGGGACGTGTTTGACAGCCCTTCGCGGCATACGCAGTAGATACGGAGCCTTTCCAATCTCGGACCCATGTGATGCGAAGGGCGAGGACGGCCTGTACGAGGCCGGTGTACATCGATCAATCCTCGTGGGGACGCCACAGCCAGCGCAGAAGCGTCCGGGAAGCAGGACCCCGCCGTGGTTGGGGCCGCGTCCGCCGTCCCCCAGGACAAGGCGGAAGTCGTATCCCGCTTCAGCGAGAGCGGCTGCCACGCGCAGGTTCATCGACGATGCCGCGAAGACGGTGGTTGTAGGTCGTTACGCATACGCCGGCATGAGGCGGGTTCGGTCGATCTGGCGAACCCGCTCCATGGGTGGCCCTCAGTGTGTCTGGTGACGGTGCAACCGGCCGTGGTTGCGCCACCAGAGCACCTTCCCGTCGGGCCCGCGGACGAAGTCGGTGCGGGTGCCGACCGGCTGGCCGTCGGGGTCGAGGTCCAGCGCGAAGTCGGCTCGATAGAAGGCGGCCCCGACGTCGCCGGTCTGGACCTGGCTCGAGTCCTCTTCTTCGGAGGCGGCTTCGGCCTCGCTGGGCGTGGCCTGGGTCGTCTGGGTCCCGCGCAGCCGTCCGTTGTGCCGGCTCAGCTTGATGACGGTGTCCTCTATGTCACCCTTTTCGTTGATCCGCTGAGCTATGTAAGGGCCCTCGTAGGGTGCCAGTTCCTGGCCACGCAAGGACATGGCCGTGGCCGGGAGGTTGGTCACGCCTGCGAACAGGTTGAGGGCCCAGTCGTCGGTGAACAGCTCGTCCCGGAGCCGCGTCCCGCCCTGCGAGTTGGTCAGTAGGGTCAATGCGAAGCCGCGGCTCGGAACCATCAGGAAGCCCGATATCTGACCCGGCCAGGTCCCGCCGTGCTGCACGATCCGTGCTCCTTGCGCGGTCGGGCGCAGCATCCAGGTGACTCCCATGCCGTCGAGTTCCACGACCAGGGTGCCGCCGGGGCCGGGTTTGGAGCGCATCTGTTCCAGCGACTGCCTGCTCAGCAGCCGCGTGCCGTCCGGGGCCGTACCGTCTCCGAGGTGGAAGCGGGCCCAGTTCAGTTGGTCGCGCACGCTGGAGACCAGGCCGCCGGTGGGCGCGAGGCTTCGGGGCTGGGGCCAGAAGGCCGGCTCCAGCACGGCTTTGCCGTCAACCACGTCGTGTGACGCCGCGACGTTGAAGCCCACGATCTCATCGCTGGAGAAGCGGCTGTGGCCGAGTCCGAGCGGATCGATGACCAGTTTGCGAACCGCGGCCTCGTACGTCGTGCCCGTCACCACTTCGATGATCCGGCCGGCCACGCACAGCGCCGCGTTGTTGTAGGCGAACACCTCGCCGGGAGGGGTGAGCTGGGGAAGACGTGCCATCGACGCCACGAAGCGGGCCAGCGCGTCGTCGCCGGGACCGAAGTCCTGGTAGTCGTCGCCCAGCCACCCGGCACTGTGATTGAGCAGCTGCCGCACGGTGACCTGCGCCGAGGCGTACGGGTCGGCCACCGCGAAATCGGTGAGGTAGCGGCGCACCGGGGCGTCCAGTTCGACGTCGCCTCGCTCGACCAGCCGCATCATCGTCGTTCCGGTGAAGGTCTTGGTGGTCGAACCGACGCGGAAGACGGTGTCACCGTCGACGGGGACCGGGTGGTCGACGTTGGTGATCCCGTACCCCTTGACGTACTCCTGGCCGTCCCAGAGCACGCCCACCGCCGCTCCGGGAATCGCGTACGCCTCCATGCTCGCCTGGATCTTGGCGTCGAGGGCGTTGAACGGTGAGTTCCCGGTGGGGCCGATGCCACCGCCGTGGACGGTGGATTGCGGCGACGCGGCCGCGGCGGTGGCCGGCCCCGGCGAGACGGTCGTGCAGCCCACCGCTGCCGCGGCGCCCAGAAAGCCGCGGCGAGACCACCTCATGGCGCCGCTCGGTTCAGACGGAGCGCAGCGCAAGGTGTCGGATCCGGCCGACGGCACATCCTCATCCACGGGTTCCGGCTCCCTCGCTGCCGATGATGAACGTCGGCGGTTTCACGGAGCTCACGCACCGCGTGTCGGGGTTGTCGGGGTTGTCGAAGAAGGATGTGATCACCTTTGCCCCGCACGGATTGTCGAAGGTTCCGTGGGCGACACCGGCCAGAGTGACGACCGTGGAGCGGGAGAGCGTGCGGGCCACGAAGCGCCCCCACTGTGCCCCGGTCTGGGCGTCGAAACTTCCGGAGATGGCAAGGGTGGGGATGCTGCTCCGAGTGACCGCACGAATGGAGTCGGGTGCCTTCGGGACGTTCCATTGCTGGCATGCCTGCCTCAGGAACGGCAGCTGCGGCGCCTGGGCCAGGACCGTGCGGGGGAGCTCGGGAAAGGCACGCTGCCCCTTGGCGAGCTGCTCGGCGGGGGTCTCGAACGGCACCCATTCGCTGCACCACACGCTCAGCGAAAACCCGTGAGCGAACATCCCTTGCGAGCCGGGAATCCAGGCGGACGCCCACTGCTCAGCGATGCGCCCAGGGTGGCCGTGGGCCAGCTCGTCCACGGCCAGCGGGAAGTCGTCGGGGGCGTGGCTGGCACGCACCAGCCAGTTCAGCAGCGCCCCGCCGTCCAGGACCACCTTCACCCTGCCGACCTGCGGCACTGTGACGTAGCTGGTGACCGGCTTGGCCTCCAGCTGGCGCACCATGCGCAAGAAGGTGGCACCGATGTCCGGGTAGCGCTGTCGGCACGAGGGCTGGGCCGCGCAGGCGCTGACGATGTTGTCGAACGACTCCCGCATGCTGCTCCACGTCCAGCCGGGCGTCGCCTCCGACGGCGGCACGACGCCGTCGACGGTCACAGAGCGGATCCCCTGGGGAAACATGCGCATGTAGGTAAGCGCCAGCTGCGTCCCGTAGGAGTGCGACAGGACGTTCCATTCCCGGATGCCCAGAACCTTGCGCAGATCCGCCAGGTCGGCGGCGTTCTCGCTGGTGTTGTACGCGGCTGGGTCGACTCCCTGGGCTGTCAGGCGCTCGTGGCACCGGGCCGCCGCCTGGGCGTACCGGTCTCCGGTGGAGGGTGCGTCGTAGAGGAGGTGGACGCGGTCCGCGTAGAACTGGTCGATCTCAGGGCACGTCAAGGGCCGCTGGGAGGAGTACGTCCCGCGCTGGGACAGGACGACCAGATCGCGGTCATGGTTCAGACCGGCGTCGGTGAGTTCCGATATGTTCCCGAGGGCGTCCGCGCCGGGCCCGCCGGTGAGGAACACGATGGGATCGCGGTGCGGTCGCGGTGATGCTGAGGACACGAGCGCGACGGCCAGGCGGAGGGTTCGCATGGACGGGTGGGCCCGGTTTTCCGGTACGACGAGGAAGCCGCAGCGGGTGTCCTTCAGTGGTCCGTAAGTGGTGGGGCATGGAGCGGGTTCGAACCGCGATGACGGCTGCGTCAGCGCGCGCTCGGGCTGGGGCAGGGCAAGCGGGGTTCCCGGGAAGATCCAGTGGCCCTGGTCACTGGAGATGTAGCCGTGCCGACGGGCTGCATCCTCGATGGTGTGCTGGTTGGTGGTGTAGACGCTGTCCCACTGCATTCCGCTGCCGAGGGTGCGCTGGGCGATGTCCCACAGCGTGTTTCCGGTGGCGATGGTGTGCGTGCCGCTCTGCGTGCGTGGGGGCATCCGCTCGGCGGGCATTCGTTCTGGGAACAGACCGGGCTGTGAGCGCTTGAGGAGCGAGGGACCGTCCTGGCCCGCCGAAGGTTTGTGACGGGGGGCGGCCACGCCGGGCGTGCTGTGGGCCGGCGCCGCGCACAGCATCGTCAAGCCGGCCAGGAACATGGCGGCGGCGGCAGCTGTGCCGCGGTTGCGTATGGGCATGTCGTCCTTCCGAGCAGGTATGGGTGGCAATCCCAAAGGCACCGGTCGTGCGCGTCGGCAACGGTGGGGGCGCCAGACCTCATGCTGTGAGGACCGCATGTGCCCCGCACTCCAGCGGGCCCGAAAGGGGCACGTTCTGACGGCGAAAGGGCGAAGCCGCGCGCATCCGCCCGATCGTCTCTCCGCTCTCGGATGCGGGATCTCCCACTGACGGACGTGTGATCCTTCCCGTGTCCTGTTCACCCGGCCTGTGGTCTTGGCCGGGGGAAGGCCAAAGAGGAGATCACGGCAAGTGGGGAGGGCATGGCCTCACGGGCCGTTACCGTGCGGCGGCCGACCCGTCCGGACTCGATCACTGCACGGTGACGGTATGTCGAGCTTAACGACAACGCGAAGCCCCGACCTATGAGCAGCAACGGCCCATGGTGACAGGCGAGTTGATGCCGGAGGTCGAGGCACGCGTGGACCGCTGCGGCACAAGGTCGGCACCGCCAACTTGCGTGAGGGGTTCACCGGGATGGGCGTCACCGGAACGCACCGCAGCACTCGCCGGGTGGTCGCCGCGGCGAAGGCGTCCTGTCCGGCCGGCCACCGCAGGTCGAACACTTGGCCGGGCTGGTCGAGGTTCCGCAGCCCGCCTCGTGCCCGGCCACAGAAGGTTGCTCGGACGACCACTGCGGCTGAAGTCGGTTGCTGCATGCGGGTGTTGGCGGAAGGGCAAGGGTGGGTGCCTGATGGAGGATCTTGACGTCAGTTGATCTGGTGTTCGTTCGATGCGCCTGGGCGGTACCCCTGTCTGCCGGCAGCGTTGCAAGAGAGTGCCGAAAGACGATCACGGCGTTGCAGGTGGGTCCGTTGACGATGTCGACCGTGCGCCGGAGGCGGCTCCAGCCGTCCGGCGCACGGGCTTGAGGGCTCATCAGGGTCAGGGCCAGATGGACTTCAGTTGCCACGCCTGCATGCGGTCGAGAGTGGCGGTGCCGCCTTCGGCGAAAGCGGCGACACCCGTGCCGGCGGGGTCGGGGAAGATCTGGTCGGTGAGGGTGACCTGTTCGCCACGGTTGTTCTGGGCGTAGACCTCGACGGAGGAGGCGTCGACGAGGACGTGCAGGCTCAGCCGGCCGCCGTTCAGGTCGAGCGGGGCGCGCTGGACGCCGGTGAAGGTGGGGTCGAAGTCGGTCGCGCCGGAGGCGGAGCGGTCGATGTAGACCTCGCCGGTCGTGGTGTCGTAGCCGATGCGGGTGCGCTGTCCGGCGCCTGTGCGGACGTCGAGGCCGGAGCGGTCGGCGGTGCCCGGGGTGAGGTCGGCCTGGAGGGCCAGGCTGCTGCCGTGGACCGCGAGCGGGGTGGTGGTGTTCGCGACCCGCGTGCCGGGCACTCGGGTTCGGGCGCCGCGCAGGGCGGTCAGTTCGCCGACCGGCTGCTGGATCAGCTGGACCTTGCCGTTCACGGTCTTCAGGGAGAGCTGGCGGGGGAAGGTGTCGGCGCTGCGCCACGGGGTGGTGGGGATGGCCTGTCCGTAGTTCCAGTTGTTCATCCAGGCGATCATGACGCGGCGGCCGCCGGGGGCGTCGGTCCATGTGTTGGCGGCGTAGAAGTCGGCGCCGTAGTCGAGCCAGTGGGCGCGCTGGGTGGTGTTGAGGGCGGGTTTGTCGGCGGTGGTGAACTGGTCGGCGAGGATGTGGCCCCAGCCGCCGGAGTTGGCGTCGACGATCTGGATCCGGGCCTTCTTGCCCTTGTAGGCCATGGTGTTGAAGGAGGACCAGTCGAGGTTCTCGGAGTCGGCGCCGGTGGCACTCTGGACGACCTTGCCGTCGACCAGCAGGTTCACGCCGGTCTCGACGGAAGGGGGCTTCGCCTGGGTGTCGGAGAGGACGACCTGGTCGAGGTTGAGGTGGCCCCAGCCGCCCGTGTTGTCGTCCACGACCTTGATCTGCGCCTGCTTGCCCTGCAGGTCGGACAGGTCCCAGGAGGCCCAGTTCAGGGCTTCGCCGTTGGGGCCTGTGCTGGTGCGCACCACCTTGCCGTCCACGATGAGTTCGACGGCGGTGGGAGCGTCGGAGCTCGCGGGGTGGTAGCCGCCGCCGATGAGGAAGTCCAGGTACTTCTTGTCGATGGTGAAGGTCGGGGATGTCAGCGTGCCGGTGCTCGCGTCGCCGTTGAGGAACGTGTTGACGAGCCCCTTGCCGAGGTAGCCGGTGACCTGCTGCTGGCCGGTCAGCGTGCCCTGGGCCGGTCCGGTTCCGAAGGCGTCGCCGGTGGTGGTCCAGTCGCCGATGGGGCTGGTGTAGGTGCCGCCCTCGAAGTCGGCGAGCGTTTCACCGGTGGGTGCCGGCTCGTCGCCCAGGACGGCGTCGGGGTCGTACGGGTGGTTGCCACCGCCGACCTTGAAGTTGATGTAGTTGCTGTTCACGGTGAACTCGGGCGAGGTCAGCGTGCCGGTGGAGCCGTCGCCGCCGTGGAAGCTGTTGGCGAAGGCCTTGCCCTCGATGCCGGTGACCTCCGACTGCCAGTCCACCGCCCCGGTCGCCGGCGCGCTGCCGAAAGCGGTCCCGGTGGCCTTCCAGTCGCCGAACGACCCGGACTCGAAGTCCTGTACGACGGTGCCGCTCGGCGGGGTGTAGGTGGTGCCGGCGTCGTCGGAGGTGAACTTCTTGCCGTTGAAGTCGCCGACGAAGTACTGGGCGCCGGAGCCGCCCGCGATGCCGCCGGGGTTGAGGTTGACGGCCAGCACCCACTTGGTCTTCTTCGGATCGCCGTCGACCGGCAGCGGGAACAGGTCCGGACACTCCCACACCCCGCCGGTGGCGCCGGCCGGGCCGAAGTCGCTCTGGTGGGTCCAGTGCTTGAGGTCGGCCGAGCTGTAGAAGGAGATCTTGTGCTGGTCGGCGAGGGAGACCGCCATCAGCCAGCGTTTGGTGGGGGCGTACCAGAAGACCTTGGGGTCGCGGAAGTTGCTCGAGCCGATGTCGAGCACCGGGTTGTCGTCGTACTTGGTCCAGGTGGTGCCGCCGTCGGTGCTGTAGGCGAGGGCCTGCTGCTGCTTGCCGGACGCCTTCTGCGCGCTGGTGTAGACAGCGACGAGTGGCGGGTTCTTCTTGGTGCCGAAGCCGGTGGTGTTGTTCCTGTCCAGCACCACGCTGCCGGAGAAGATCATCTCCTGGTCGTCCTGGGGGATGGCCACTGGGAGCTGCTTCCAGTGCACGAGGTCGGAGCTGACCGCGTGGCCCCAGGACATGTTGCCCCAGGTGTTGCCTTGCGGGTTGTACTGGAAGAACAGGTGGTACTTGCCCTTGTAGTAGATGAGGCCGTTGGGGTCGTTCATCCAGTTCTGGGCCGGGGTGAAGTGGAACTGGGGGCGGTACCGCTCGTGGTAGAGCGTGTCGGCAGAGGCCGGTGAGGCCGCGACCAGGCCGAGCCCGGACAGGACGGCCAGTGCGGCCAGAAGTCTGCGGCGCGGACGAGTGGTTCTGGACATGGCGCTCCTTGCGGGCGTGCGGGCTTCGGCTCAGCCGTAGGGGACTGACGCGTGGCGGGTGGCGCTTGACGCGTGTCGGGTGCGGGCGGCGGCTTGTCCGTGACCTCGTCCAAGCTCGCGGACGGGCCCGGCTGCGGGGACAGCACGGCACCGGCAGCTCCAGTCAGTGCTGGAAACGTTTCGCCGAAGGTAGAGGCACTGCGCCGCCGAAGTCCAGACCCTGTGCAGGAAAACATCTGAATGCGAGGATCGGGACGGCTGCGCGGTGCCGTCTGCCCCAGCCCTCGACAACCGGGAGAAAACGTTGCCCAGCCAGCACAACGACACGGGTCGGCGACCGGCGACCATGCGCGATGTCGCGACCATGGCCGGGGTGGGGATCGCCACCGTCTCGCGGGTCGTCAATGGCAAGCCCGTCACCCCTGACCTGGCCGAACGGGTGACGCGCGCCGCCGAGTCGCTCGGCTACCGCCAGGATCTGACGGCCAGCAGCCTGCGCCGGGCCGACCGCCGCACCAGCACCCTCGGCCTGGTCCTCGAGGACGCGGCCAACCCCTTTTCCGCCGCGCTGCACCGCGCGGTCGAGGACGCCGCCGCCGAGCGCGGCATGCTGCTCCTCGCCGGGTCCACCGACGAGGATCCGGCCCGCGAACGCGACCTGCTGAGGACTTTCACCGCCCGCAGGGTCGACGGCCTCATCGTGGTGCCCACGGGCCGGAACGACGCCGACCTCGACGCGGCCCACCGGGCCGGCACACCCGTCGTCTGCGTGGATCGCCGCACCTCGGCGTCGGAGGTGGACACCGTGACGGTGGACAACCGTGGGGGTGTGCGGGCGGCGGTGCGGACGCTGTTCGAGGCAGGTCACCGGCGCATCGCCTTCCTCGGGGATCTCCGCTCGATCTGGACCGCCGAAGAGCGCCATATGGGATTCGTGGAAGGGCTCGCCGGGGTGGGATGCG
Source organism: Streptomyces sp. C1-1 (assembly GCF_050214755.1). Taxonomy (NCBI): domain Bacteria; kingdom Bacillati; phylum Actinomycetota; class Actinomycetes; order Kitasatosporales; family Streptomycetaceae; genus Streptomyces; species Streptomyces sp. C1-1. The sequence continues at coordinate 9,852,092 of NZ_CP189826.1, forward strand.
TCCTGCACCCCTCTCTCGTGCGGCGTGGCCTGCACGGCGCGGAGGCCGCCCAGGAGGCCGCCCGCGAACTCCTGGCGCTCGCGCACGCGCCCACGGCCTTCGTCTCCGGCCAGAATCTCCTGACCGTCGGGGCCCGCAGGGCCCTGCAGGAGCTCGGGCTGCAGCGCCGCGTGGCGCTGATCGGTTTCGATGACCTGCCCCTCGCCGACCTGCTCGAACCCGGTCTGTCGGTGATCGCGCAGGATCACGACGTCATCGGCAGGGAGGCCGCGGGCCTGCTGTTCGAGCGGCTCGGGGGCGAGGTCGGTCCCGCCCGCCACCGCGTGCTGCCCACTCGCTACCTGGCCCGCGGGTCCGGTGAACTCTCCGCCCCCGAGGGCTGACGGCCTCCCGTGAACCAGTTGTTTCCGGTGTGTTGACGGGATGAGCCTCCCGGTGCTTCACTGCCGGAACCGGTACCGAAACCGGTTCCGGCACCGCTCCCGGTACCGCTTCCAGCGGTCTCTGTACGATCGGTCCTTTCGGTGCGGGAGGACATCTTCCGCCTCTGCGTGGAGTGAGAGGAGGTGGCATGGGAGTCACCATCGCCGACGTGGCCTCACGGGCCGGCGTCAGCAAGACGACGGTCTCGCGAGTGCTGAACGGCAAAGGCGAGATCAACGAGAACACCGTCCTGAAGGTCCGCAAGGCGATATCGGAGCTCGGCTATGTGCCGAGCGCCGGAGCGGTAGGACTCGCACGCGGCACCACACAGATGATCGGCATGCTGGTCCCTGACATGGCCTGGGCCTGGGCCGGCATCGTGCAGGCAGTCGTCGAAACACTGGAGACCGAGGGCTTCGGGCTGCGCATGCTGACCTGGAACCGTGGTGAGGAGTCACTGCGCAGGCTGGGTCTGCAGGTCGCCGCCAAGTCCTTCGACGGTCTGCTGGTGATAGAGCCCGAAGGGGCCATGGGGTACATCGCCGAGCTGCACGAAGCAGGGCTGCCGGTCGTGCTGATCGACGATCGTTTCCAGCGGCCGGGATTCCCCTACGTGGCCACCACCAACCGCGAGGGGGGTCAGCAGGCCGCGCGGCACCTGCTGGACATCGGGCGCCGCCGTCCCCTGGTGGTGACCGGCCCCGAGACGTTCGGCTGTACCCAGGAACGGCTGGACGGCTTCGTCGAGGTCTACGCCGAAGCCGGGATCGAGATCGACCAACGCGGCGTCGTCTGCGGCGACTTCGATTTCGAACGCTGCCGGAGTCTGGTCGCGCGCGCTCTCGCGGACGGCCTGGAGTTCGACTCCGTCTTCGCGCACAACGACCCCTCTGCGGCAGGCGTGCTCGCCGCACTGCACGAGGCAGGTCTGTGGGTCCCGCAGGATGTCGCCGTGGTGGGCTTCGACGACGTCGAGATGGCGTCGTACACCTACCCGGCACTGACCACCATCCGGCAGCCCATGCGGGAGATGGGTGAAGCGGCGGCGCGTCTGCTGCTGGACCACGTGCGCGGATCACCGAAGGCCGCCCCCTCGTGCATCGTCCCCACCAGCCTCGTGATCCGGGGCTCGACGTCAGGCCCGAGCTCGAACTGACGCTGCGTCATCGAGAGGCGCACGGCGTCAGCCTCTCACCGAACCGTCCGTCTCCGCCGTCCGGCCAGCCCCGCAGGCGGAGACGGACCCCATCCGCCGAGTGAACCGACTCAATCGGCGCTCGGGCCGGCCGGCAGGTCGCCCCCTCTTCCCGAAGCCGCTTTGCGCAGCGGCCCAGACCGGCCTGCTCGCCTGCCGGCCCGCTGCACGGCATCCCCGCGGAACCCGGTTTCACGCGTCACCGTCGAGGCCGTTTCCGTAGCCGCCTCCGGCGCATCGATCGGTACGCCGGGCACACCCCGCCCGGCCGTTGGCCACTCCCGGTCGGACGTTCCAGCCGCGACCGGCGGCTGACGGCCGAAGCCGCCGCACACGGACCGCCTCACGGGTCGAGGCATCCGAGCGTGAATCCGCTTCCACCTCTCGCCGCCCTCCTCGGCGCCCCTTTTCTACTCAACGGCAAGGAGCCGTCCCATGCGTACCTCTACTCGGCACACCGTCAGAACCGTCCAGGCCCTGTGCATCACCGTCACGGCAGCCCTGGTGGCCACCGGCTGCGGCCGCAGCGCCGACTCCGGACCCGGCAAGGACGCACCCGCGAAGATCGGCAGCGGCAAGGCCACGGGCAAGGTCGTCATGTGGTCCATGGGCGACACCGACCCGGCCCTGCTGAGCCTGGCCAAGAAGTTCGAGAAGCAGAACCCCGGCGTCAAGGTCCAGATCACTCCGGTGCCCTGGGCCTCGGCCCACGACAAGCTGACCACCGCGATCGCCGGCGGCAACACACCGGACATGTCCGTGGTCGGCTCCACCTGGATGGCCGAGATGGCCGCGATGAACGCCTTCCAGGCCACCCCCACGTCGTTCAGGGCGGCGGACTTCTACCCCGGCCAGTGGGACACCACCAAGTACAAGAACACTTCCTACGGCGTCCCGTTCATAGCCGACACCACGGCGGTCTACTACCGGACCGACCTCACCACGAAGGCCGGCATCAAGGGCCCCCTGGCGAGCGACCGGGAGGGGTACCTGAAGGACCTCAAGGCCATCCAGGCCACCGCCGGCAAGCAGAACCCCAAGCTGCGCTACGCGAGCGGGTGGTTGATCGGCTTCAACTCCTGGGTCTTCTGGGTGCCGATGGTCTGGCAGCAGGGCGGTGACATCTACGACGCGAAGACCAAGAAGTTCACCTTCGGCACGCCGGAGGTCGCCAAGGCGCTGGAGTACTACGCGAGCGTCCCCAGGCAGCACCTGGCGCCGACCGACAAGGAGGACAACGTCCAGGGCTTCCAGGACGGGCTGATCGCCACCTACCAGGAGGCCGCCTGGGCCGGTGGCGCCTTCCACAAGGACTCCCCGAAGCTGGACGGCAAGTGGAAGACCATGCCGGTGCCCTACAGCAAGCAGCCCTCCGGGTTCGCCGGCGGCAGCGACCTCGCGGTCTTCAAGGAGGCCGAGAACCCCAAGGCGGCATGGAAGTTCGCCCAGTTCCTCACCGCGCCCGCCAACCTCGCCGCCTACAGCAAGGCCACCGGCGTCCTGCCCCCCGCGCCCGCCGCCTGGGCGGAGGGGAAGCTGACCGAGGACGAGACGAAGAAGGCGTTCGAGGAGCAGCTGAAGGTCAGCAAGGCGCCGCCCGCCATCACGACCTGGCAGCAGATCGCCGACGCCATCGACTCCGAGCTGGAGAAGCTGTCCCTCGGCAAGGCCACCGTCGCCCAGGTGCAGAAGGACCTGCAGTCCAAGGCCACCGGCATCGGCACCGGCCGCTGAGCGCCGGCGCGTGAGCAGCCCTCCAGCAGCCCTCTTATGGGACGGATGACATCCATGTCCACGAAAACGCTCCCCGGTCGGGGCGATGTCCACGAGGTGAGCACCGGGCGGCCGGACGGGAGCGCCGACCGGCGGCGCTTCACGGTCCGCCGCACGGCGCGCGCGCAGACTCGGGCCGCCTGGATCCTCGGCGCGCCCTTCCTCGCCCTGTTCGCGGCCTTCATGGTGCTGCCGGTGGTCTGGTCGCTGCTGATGAGCATGACCGACACCGAGAGCGCCGACCTGCGTACACCGCTGAACGTGTCGTTCATCGGCTTCGACAACTACGTACGGCTCTTCGAGGACGAGCAGTTCGTTCACGCCCTGCGCAACACCGGCGTGTTCGTCCTGGTCGGTCTGCCCCTGACCCTGGCCGCGGGGCTCGCCGCGGCGGTCGCCCTCGACCGCGGCATCCGCCGCTTCCGTGCCGTCTTCCGGGTCGGCTTCTACCTGCCGGTGATCACCAGCGTCGTCGCCGTCGCCGTGATCTGGAAGACGCTCCTGGACCCGCGCGCAGGGCTGGTCAACACCGTCCTGACCTGGTTCGGGATCAACGGCCCGGCCTGGCTGGCGGACACCCGGTTCGCGCTCCCCGTCATGATCCTGATGGCCGTGTGGCGCAACCTCGGCACCGTCATGATCATCATGCTGGCCGGGCTGCAGTCCGTGCCCCAGTCGCTGATGGAAGCGGCCGCACTCGACGGGGCCGGGGCCTGGCAGCGGTTCTGGCGGGTCACCTTTCCGCTCCTGCGCCCGGCCCTGCTGCTGACCGCCGTCACCACCGGCATCAACTATCTGCAGTTCTTCGACGAGCCGTTCGTGATGACCGGCGGCGGGCCGCTGGACTCGACCCTGTCGGCCACCTTGTACAGCTACAACCAGTTCGGCAACGGCAACTACGACATGGCGTCGGCCGCCGGCTACGTCGTCTTCGTCCTCATCGTCGCGCTGACCGTTCTGCAGTTCCGCGTGCTGCGAGACAAGGACTGATCCCATGAGCACCCTCACCCACCCCGGCACCGGACGCCATCACACGGACCGGACCATGCGCCGCCGCCGTATCCGGCAGAACTGGGGCAACCCCTGGCTGTATCTGCCGCTCACCGGCTGCCTCCTGCTGATGATCGCGCCGTTCCTGTGGATGCTGTCCGGCTCCTTCAAACCCGAGGCCGACATCCGCAGACTGCCGCCCGTTCTGGTCCCCACCACGCCCACGGTCGCCAACTACAGCCAGTTGTTCCGCAGTCTCGACTTCACGAGCATGTTCGCGAACTCCGTGATCGTGTCCCTGGCCATCACCGCGGGCAACCTGCTCTTCTGCTCGATGCTCGGATACGCCCTGGCCAAGCTGGACTTCCGGGGCCGGCGCCTCGTATTCAGCCTGGTCATCGGCACCCTCATGGTCCCCGCCCTGGTCACGTTCGTACCGCTGTATGTGCTGGTGGCCAACATGAAGCTGACCGGCTCGCTGCTCGGGCTGATCCTGCCGTTCCTGGCCGGCCCGTTCGGGGTGTTCCTGATGCGGCAGTTCATCTCCACCCTGCCCGACGAGCTCATCGACGCCGCCCGCGTCGACGGCTGCCGGGAACTGGCCATCTTCTGGCGGGTCATCCTGCCGCTGACCAGGCCGGCCCTCGCCACCTTGGGGATCATCACCTTCCTCGGCTCGTGGAACAGCTTCCTGTGGCCCCTGGTCGTGGCCCAGAACCAGGACCAGTACACGCTCCCCGTCGGCCTCGCCCTGGCCAGCAGCGGTCAGTCCTTCACGCGCTACGGCATCCTCCTCGCCGGCGCCGTGGTCGTCCTGCTGCCGGTGATGCTCGTCTTCCTCCGCTTCCAGCGCCAGTTCGTGGCCGGCATCGCCACCACCGGCCTGAAGTGACCACCGGCCCTCGACCGCGGCGGCCACCCGCCGCCGGTCCCCAACTCCCGTACCTGTGACGCCTGATGACTTGGAGTCGAAAGTGGGACAGCCCGTCCGCACCGCGGTGTACCTGGACCCGGAAGCTTCCGTGGAAGCGAGGATCGAGGACCTGCTGTCACGGATGACCCTGCCGGAGAAGGTCGGGCAGCTGCTGACGCTCGACGCGCAACACGGGGACCTCGACGACATCGTGTCGGCCAAGCGGGCCGGATCGGCCTTCCACGTCACCCCGTCGCTGATCGGGGAGGCCATCGAACTGGCCCGGCGGACACGGCTCGGCATCCCCCTGCTGATCGGTGACGACGGCATCCACGGCCACTCGTTCTGGCCGGGCGCGACCATCTTCCCCACCCAGCTGGCCATGGCCTGCGCCTGGGATCCCTCCCTGCTCCATCGGGTCGCCCGTACGGCGGCGACCGAGATCGCGGCGACCGGTATCCACTGGACGTTCTCGCCGGTCCTGTGCATCACCCGGGACCTGCGCTGGGGTCGCATCGACGAAACGTTCGGCGAAGACCCTTACCTGATCGGCGAGTTGGGTGCGGCGATGGTGCGCGGCTACCAGGGGGAGGGCCTGGGCGACCCTACGGCCGTGCTGGCGTGCGCCAAGCACTTCGCGGGCTACTCCGAGACCCTCGGCGGACGCGACGCGAGCGAGGCCGACCTCAGTCCGCGCAAGCTGCGCTCGTGGTTCCTGCCCCCGTTCGAACAGGCGGCCCGGGCGGGGTGCCGCACCTTCATGATCGGCTACCAGTCCATCGACGGCGTGCCCATCACCGCGCACCAGTGGCTGCTCAACGAGGTGCTCAAGGACGAGTGGGGCTTCACCGGCACGCTGGTGACCGACTGGGACAACGTCGGCCGGATGGTCTACGACCAGCGGGTCTGCGCCGACCAGGTCGAGGCTGCGGCGCTCGCCGTCAACTCCGGCAACGATCTCATCATGGCCACCCCGGCGTTCTTCCAGGGCGCACAGGAGGCGGTCGCCCGGGGCCTGGTCGCCGAGAAGCAGATCGACGACGCGGTACGGCGCGTTCTGCGGCTGAAGTTCGAACTCGGGCTCTTCGAGGACCCCCGTGCGCCCGACGCCGAGTTGCAGGCGCAGGTGATCGGCTGCCGCGCCCACGCGGACCTCAACCTCGAGACCGCTCGCCGTTCCCTGGTGCTGCTGCGCAACGACGGGACCCTGCCCCTCGAAGGCGGGCTCACCTCGGACGGAACCGGCCGCGCCCAAGGGGGGAGCGCGCCGCGGACGATCGCGGTCATCGGCCCCAACGCCGACAGCCCGCAGGCGATGCTCGGCGACTGGGCCGGCGCCACGGGGCAGGTCCCGTGGATGCCCGAAGGCCATCCGCGGGAGTCGGTGGAGACGGTGCTGGACGGCCTGCGCGCCGTCGCGCCGTCCGGCTGGAGGGTCACCCACGCCCGCGGGGCCGACATCGAAGGCCTCGCCTTCGACCCCACCGCGTGGTCCATGGGGCCCGACGGCCAACCGCAGCCACCCGTCTTCACTCCGGCCCCGGTCGACCAGGCACAGCTTCGGGAGGCCGTCGCCGCTGCCGAGGCCGCCGACTACGCCGTCGTCGTCGTGGGGGACACCATCGCGCTCACCGGCGAGGTGCGCTCCACGGCCACGCTCGACCTCCAAGGAGGCCAGCTCGCCCTGCTGGACGCGGTGGCCGCCACCGGCACACCCATGATCGTCGTACTCGTGCAGTCCAAGCCGAGCACCCTGCCGGACTCGGCCCTCGACGCGGCAGCGCTCATCGAGGCGTTCAACCCGGGCATGCGCGGCGGCCGTGCCGTCGCCGAACTCCTCTTCGGCCTCATCGAGCCCAGCGGCCGGCTCCCGGTCTCCTTCGCCCGCCACGTCGGACAGCAACCGGTCTTCTACAACCAGGTGCGCGGCCAGCACGGGGACCGCTACGCCGATCTCACCCAGGACCCCCTGTTCGCGTTCGGCGAGGGTCTCAGCTACACCACTGTCACCTACTCCGACCTCGTCGTACACGACACCGACGTGTCCGTGGAAGGCACTGTCCACGCCACGGTGCGGCTCACCAACAGCGGCAGCCGGGCCGCCCTGGAAACGGTCCAGGCCTACGTCAGCGACGTGACCACCAGCGTCACCTGGGCCGAGCAGGAGCTGAAGGCCTTCACCCAGGCCGAGGTCCCGCCCGGCGAAAGTCTGGAGGTCGGCATCAGCGTTCCCGCCGCGCGCTGCTCGCTGGTCACCGCCGACAACCGCCGCGTGGTCGAGCCAGGCGAGTTCGTGCTGCGCGTCGGTCCCAGCTCTCGGCGGGAGCGCCAGCTCAGCTCGGGATTCCGCATCCGGGCCTGAACTCCGGTCGCCGGCCCCGCGAAGGCCGCTCGAAGCCCCCGCCCAGCCGATCCCTGACCCCGGCTGGGCGGGCCCCTCTGAACCACCGAAAGGCCCGCGTGTGTCCACCACACCCCGTGACGTTCACTTCCCCGTGGCGCACCTGCGCCCGCCCCGCAACTGGGTCAACGACCCCAACGGGCTGGTCTTCCACGACGGCTACTACCACGTCTCCTACCAGTACAACCCCTACGGCGCGACGCACGCGAACATGCACTGGGGCCACTTCCGCAGCCGCGACCTGCTGACCTGGGAGCCCTTGCCGATCGCCCTGTCCCCGACGCCCGCCGGCGTGGACGCCGACGGCTGCTTCTCCGGCAACGCCGTCTCGGACGGCGACCGTATCGTCGCCTTCTACTCCGCCCACCGCGAGGACCGCTCGCCCCAGCACCAGCCGGTCACCTGCGCTGTCTCCCACGACGGCGGCCGGACCTTCAGCCCGCGTGGAGAAACGGTTATCCCGGCCTGGCCCGACGGCTGCACCATGTACCGCGATCCGTACGTATGGCGGGAGGGCGACGGCTGGCGGATGCTGGTCGGTGCCGCCCTGTCGGACGGCCGCGCCGCCGCGGTCCTGTACGACTCACCCGACCTGGAGAGCTGGATCTGTCGAGGGCCCTTCGTCGCCCGCCACCCGGGGCCCGTCGAGGGCACCGGGCAGTCCAGCGGCGATGGCTGGGAATGCCCCCAATACCTCCCGGCGGCCGGCGGACTCGGCGCTCTCATCTTCGGTACCTGGACCCAACCCACCGGCCCGATGCGTGTCGCGGCCCTGATCGGCGAAGAGCACGACGGCCACTTCAAGGCCGGCCCGCCGATGTGGGCGGACCACGGCCCCGACTTCTACGCACCCGCCCTGCTGCGCGCTCCTGGCGGTAAATGGCTGCTGTGGGGCTGGTCATGGGAGGCCCGCGACCAAGCCTGGGCGGTCGCCGGCGGATGGGCCGGCGTCCTCACGCTACCCCGTGAGATCCACGTCGACGGGGACGGCACCCTGCGCCAACGGCCCGCCACCGAACTGCTCGCCCTGCGCGGTGCGCACACCGTGCACGCCGAGGGTGCCACCCGTGGCCCGGAGCCGGTGGACCTCGGAGTGCTGGGTCGCGCCTTCGACCTGACGGCCCGTCTGGAGCTCACCGGAGACGCCGGCTTGCGGGTGCTGACCACCCCGGACGGCTCCGAGTACCTCGACCTCCGCCTCGACGCGGACGCGGGCGAACTGGTCGTCGACCGCGACCGCGCCTCCCTGGACAGCCGGGCCCACGGCGGCTCCTACCGGATGCCCTGCCCCACCGGCCGGCCGGTCGACCTGCGCGTGGTCGTCGACCACTCCATCGCCGAGGTCTTCCTCACCAGCACCGGTCAGGTCCTCACGCTGCGCTTCTACCCGACCGGACAGGGCCCGTGGCGGCTTCAGGCCCGCACCGCACCGGGCACACGCCTCGGATTCACGGCCGACGCCTGGGACCTGCACCCACTCGTGATCAAGACGCCGACCAGCGGCGCCGCAGAACAGTCCTGAACAAACAGATCCGAAGGAGGATCCTCTATGAGCTCGTACGGTCTTGGACGACGTCACTTCCTCACCACCGCCATCGGCGTCGCCGCCGCCTGGACCCAGGTTTCCGGCAATGCCGGCGCCGCCACCTCGTCGCGCGGCTCGTCCGTGCAGGTCTGGCTGACCGACATATCGGCCAAGAAGTGGGTCGTCGGCCAGAGCGATGTGCTGTTCCGGACGAAGAACGCGGACAACCCGCTCACGATCAAGGTCGACGACAGCGTCAAGTACCAGAAGATCCAGGGCTTCGGGGCGGCGATGACCGACTCTTCCGCCTGGCTCATCAACAAGCTGTCCACCGCGGACCGAGCGAAGCTGATCCAGAAGCTGTACGACCCCTCGAAGGGCATCGGCCTCAGCCTGATTCGTACGCCGATGGGCGCCACGGACTTCAACGCCTCCGGAAACTACTCCTACGACGACATGCCGGGGGGACAGACGGACACATCGCTGTCCAACTTCTCGATCCAGCACGACGAGAGGTACATCATTCCGGTCCTGCGGCAGGCGCTCGCACAGAACCCGTCCGCCAAAATCATGGCCAACCCATGGAGTCCGCCAGGCTGGATGAAGACCTCGGACTCCATGATCGGAGGCACCCTCAAGGGCGAGAACGCCTCCACGCTGGCCGACTACTTCGTGAAGTTCATCAAGGCCTACGGCAGGGCCGGTGTGCCGGTCTCCTACATCTCGCCGCAGAACGAGCCCATGGGCACACCCAGTTGGCCCGGCATGTTCCTGTCCGCCTACCAGGAATCGGCGGTGATCCAGGAGATCGGCCAGGCGTTCGCGGCCAACCGCATCTCCACGAAGATCCTGGCCTGGGACCACAACTGGGATGTGCCCTCGTACCCCGAGACGATCTTCAGCGACCCCGCCGCCTCCCAGCACACGGCGGGCACCGGATGGCACATCTACAGCGGCAACCCGACGTACCAGACCCTGGTCCACAACGACTTTCCGGGCAAGGAAACCTACATCACGGAGGCCAGCGGAGGCGTCTGGCAGGGGGACGACGAGACGGCGTTCAGTGACGCACTCGGCACGTGGATCATCAGGGGCATGCGCAACTGGGCGAACGGCGTGTTGCTCTGGAACACTGCGCTCGACCCCAAGTTGGGGCCGCTCAACAGCGACACCAATGGCATCCCCATGTGCCGGGGACTGGTCACGGTGGATCCGGACAGCGGCCAGGTGTCCTACAACGTGGACTACTACGCACTCGCTCACGCCAGCCGGTTCGTCAAACCCGGAGCGCATCGCATCTACTCGAACACCTTCGGGGAAGGAAGCATCGAGAGCGTCGCGTTCCAGAACCCGGACGGCTCGAAGGTCCTGATCGCGTACAACTCGGGGAGCGCCACGAAGGCCTTCAGTGTGGCGGACGGAACACAGTCCTTCGACTACACCCTGAACGCCGGCGACGCCGTCACGTTCACCTACACGGGCCGGCGCAGCGGCGGGACCCCCGCGGCGACCAATGTCTCCGACCCGAGCCATGACTTCGCGTTCAAGTCGTCGCTGGGGCCGATGACGGTCACGTACGACCCGGCACTCCTGCAGTACCAGAACGCCGTGCGCACCGGAAGCAAGCTGCTCACGTACTCCCTGCCGATCGGAGCGTCCATCAAGACGCCCGGAACATCAATGAGCCGTGGCAAGTGGACCGCCACGGCTTCGTCGAGCCCGGACTGGGGTGCGGCCTCGAACGCGATCGACGGCGACATCAACAGCCGGTGGAATCTCGGCCAGGGGACGACGAGCGGCGCCTGGTTCCAGATCGATCTGGGGAGCCCGACGAGCTTCAACAAGATCGTATTCGCCACCGGAGAAAGCAACTCCTTCGACTACGTCACCAAGTACCAGATATACGTCTCGGACGACGGGGCCGACTGGGGGAGCGCGGTCGCGAACGGCAGCGGGAACATAGGGAAGATAGCCGTCACGTTGCCGGCCCAGACGGCGCGGTACATTCGCATCGTCTGTGTCGCGGCATCCGGTTTCTGGTGGAGCATCGCCGAAATCAACGTTTACGGATCCTCGAGCGGCACCGGTTCCATCGCGGCCCCGACAGCGGTGCCCAAGGGCCTCCAGCTGAAGACGTGGACCAGTCAGGAAGGGGCGCAGGTGACCGCGGTGTTCAACGGCACCGCCGGCAGCCACAGCTTCTCGGTGTCCGCCGACGGTTCGTACACCTACACCCTGCCGAGCGGGACGTCGGCGATGTTCACCACGCAGAAGCTGTCCAGCTTCCCGGCACCGGTCATCAGCAGCCTGAAGCCGAAGCAAGGCATACCGCGCGCCAAGTTCACGATCAGCGGCTCTCATTTCGGCGACGCGCAGGGGCTGGGCACGGTGCGGTTCGGAGAGCTCTTCGCAGAAATCGACAGCTGGTCGGACACGAGCATCGGCGCATACGTCCCGGCCGGACTCCCGGTGGGCACGTACAAGGTCTCGGTGAACGGCGCCGGCGGAGCGGACGCGGGTTCGGCTTCGTTCGACGTCATAGACCTGGGCCCCGCGCTGTCGCGCACGGGCTGGACCGCCACGACCTCCGACACGAGCCCGTACAACGACGGTCCCGCGAACATGCTCGACGGCGATTCCGGCACCCGGTACAGCTCCGGAAGGGGCCAGTACGACGGCCTGTGGATCCAGGTGGACATGGGGCAGACGCAGACGTTCGGCAAGATTCTGCTGGATTCCGGCAGCAATATCGGTGACTATGCGCGAAGCGCTGACGTGTACGTCTCCACGAACGGAACCGGCTGGACCAAGGTCTCTTCCATAGAGGACGGTCAGCGAGTCGAGTTGATTTCCTTCTCGACCCAGACGGCTCGCTACATCAAGGTCGTCAACACCGGCAACGTCGCGAGTAATTGGTGGTCAATCGCGGAACTGACCGTCTACAGCTGACCTCGGGCCTTCATACGAGGTGATCGATACCTTTCCTCGAGGCCGAGAAGGTGCCTCCGGCAGCGGACGCAGGACTTCCTGCCCCCTATGTCCGCTGGCCGGAGGTACGCAGTTGGAGGGCTTCAGCACCGTGGTCACAGGAGGGCGCAGTCGAGAGAGCGCGGCCTCAGTGCGCGGCCTTGAGCCCGACCGCGCTGCCGACGATCAGCACGAGGAAGACGATCTTCCGTGTGCTTGCCGATTCGCCGCCGGTGAGCATGGAGTACAGGACGGTGAGCACCGCGCCGATACCCACCCACACCGCGTACGCGGTGCCGACGGGCAGGTCCCGCAGCGCGTAGGCCAGGCCCGCCATGCTGCCGGCCAGAGCCACGGCGAAGGTGAGTGTGGGGACGAGCCGGCTGAAGCCCTCGGACTTGTCCAGGGCCGTAGCCCACACCGCTTCCAGAACACCTGAGAACATAAGAATGAGCCATGACATGACGGCCTCCGTACGGGCCGTCTTGTCGCACACCGGGTACGGCACCCCTCGTCCGGAAGCCCTGTCCGGGCTCCACTCCAACATCGCACACCTGGTCATCGCAGGCAACGACGACTCCCTGGAACCCCACCTCACCAGCGCTGGCCGCGTCGGAACCCGGCACGCAAGGGTGATGATCGCATTCCGCAGCTCGCCGACGTCTTCACCACCCAGAACCCTCGCCTCGGCCGACACCGGCACCACCACCTGGCCCGACCCTGCACCCATACGACGAAAGGTGCCCACCCTCCGCCGCACGCGGGCCTTGGGTTTCACGGATCAAGGCTGCTGGTCCGGCTGCTCAGCCGCGGTCCTCATCAAGGGCAGATTCAGGGTTGCGGAGACGGGCCGCCGCCCGGCGAGCCAGTTCGGCAAGCCGCCGGTACTCAGCGGCCAGCCCGGGCTGCTCGCCGGCAGCCCGCTCATACTCACCGGCCAGCGCCTCCTGGGTCGCGCACAGAGCGGACGCCACGTCCGCGAGCTGTCGCTGCAAATGGATCGCCCTGGCTTCCAGAACTTCCCGCGACGTAGGCGCTTCGCCGGCGTGGCGAGCCCGGGAATCAGCCACCTCCCGGTCGACGGCACCCTGCTCCCTGTTGTCGCGTGCATCGGCGCGGAGCAGTGCCGTTTCACTGCGATCCAGTCGGGCCTGACTGCCGTCCATCAGCTGCCGAGACCGCTCGATCGCCTCATATGAGCGCTCCCGGAGGCTGGGAGTCGTCTGCCCCAGCCTCCGGGAGCGCTCATCCAACCGTCCCTCCCACCCGACGAGCCGGCCTTCTCGTTCGTCGGCCGTCCGTTCCCGCTGGTCAGCCACCCGTTCCCGTTCATCGGCCACGCGATCGCGTTCGTCGGCCGTCCGTTCCCGTTCGTCGGCCACGCGATCGCGCTCGTCGGCAGCAGCGCCGGTTGAAGGGCGCTCGCCGTCCGACTGGTCCGTCCCCATGCTGTCAGTATGCCCAGACAAAGGCTGGATCGTCACACGTTATCTCGCACCGGACATTCGACGCAGTCGCGCGCGTAGGCCACGCTGAGGCCGCGAGGGTACGGCGGTGGTTCGGGCAGCAACAGCTCGATCAGCGATCACAGTTCGTCCGACACGACCCACGGCCGCGACTGACGCTTCCCCATGCCCCCATCGACGAGCGATCAAGCTGACAGTTACATGATCAACTCACTTTTGTGAGAGCCAGTAAGCCGATGACTCGGCGATCAGCAGCCGTCACCAACTCGAGACCGCCTCCCAATAAGCCATGACCGCGCAAGCTTGTCGAAAGGATCCCGGCGGCGATCAGGGCCTCGGATCTGATGAGCCCCAGAGGGGCGCGGCGTCGCGTCTGGGCCGTCGCGGCTCACCGACGGCAGTGTCGGTTCACATCGAAACCATCGCCCGCGACACATACGGCGTGCACAACTCCGACGACAAGCGCCCACGCACCCGCTGCGCGGCCACTTGTCGAGCCCGTGGACGCCTCGGTGCCCGCTAATCTCGTTGAGCCCGCATCATGCGATCGTGTTGGCTTGTGGCACCGGACTGTTGTTCTCGCAGGTGTCGCGTAGCTTTGGCAGGGAGTTGAACGTGCCCGACAGTGTTGTCGACCCGGCCGCCCACAATCGGGCAGCCTGGGACAAGTATGTCCAAGAGGGCAACGAGTGGTCGAGGCCGGTGAGTTCTGAGGAGGTCGAGCGCGCCCGCATGGGCGACTGGTCGGTTGTTCTCATCGGGCATGAGCCGGTCGACCGCTCCTGGCTGCCGGCGGACCTGACCGGCAAGGAGGTGTTGTGCCTGGCCTCCGGCGGTGGCCAGCAGGGTCCGATCCTCGCCGCCGCAGGGGCGCGGATCACCGTATTCGACAACTCACCCCGCCAACTCGGCCAGGACCAGAGGGTGGCGGCGCGCGACGGACTCGAACTGCGCACCGTCCTGGGCGACATGCGCGACCTCAGCGCCTTCGGTGACGCAACGTTCGACGTCGTCTTCCATCCGGTCTCCAACCTGTTCGTACCGGACGTGGCAGCGGTGTGGCGTGAGTGCTTCCGCGTCCTGCGACCGGGCGGAAGGCTGCTCGCGGGCTTCCTCAACCCCGATGTGTACCTGTTCGACCACGAGGCGCTCGACGAGCGCGGCGAGCTGATCGTCGTGCACAAGCTGCCCTACAGCGATGTCACGCGCTACTCCGCCGAGGAACGCGCCACGAAGTTCGGCGCGGATGCCGCTCTTGAATACAGCCACACCCTCACCGATCAGATCGGCGGGCAACTCGCCGCGGGGTTCATCCTCACCGGCTTCGCGGAAGCGCCGCACCAATCCAACGCATCCGCTCCCTACCTGTCGCACTATTTTGCGACGCTGGCTTTCAAGCCGGGCTGACCCAGCCGTGGTTGGCCGACCGAGGCGGCCGTGTCTCCGAGCCCAGTGGAGCGCTCGGCCAGCACGCTCCCCCCACCAACTTCGCTGAACCGCGATGTTGACGCCGTGGGTGCGAGCTAGGGCGTCGAGGCGGCGACGACCATCGTTTTCACGTGGGGGTCGGCATGCGGGCTGAAGATCCATTGCCGACGTCCATGTTGATGGCGAGGGTGATGCGCGGGCTGCGGCCGGGGCAGGCGATGACCGCCCCGGCCGGTCACGACTTCGCCGCCGCTGATGACCGCGACCGTTCCGCGTAGAGGTGGCGTGCCAGCAGACGTGAGCGATTTTGGCCGCTGGGCCGCTTCGACGACTTCCGCCGCCGTGTGGGTCTGTCCGAGGCGGTCATCGCCGACCTGCCGCGCAAGCTGGTCGCGTCCTGCGGACCGTCCCCAGGGGCACGGCAGCCGGCCCCGGCACGAGTCCGCTCACCGCCAAGGGCCGCGACCTGTGGCCGGGCCGCGTGGCGCTGCGTCAGTGAGGCGAGACGTATGTCGCCGGCCTCGAGTGGCCCGTCATCGAGAGATCCCGGCACCGCGACCGCGGTGCCCAGGTTCGTGTGCTGGTCGAATGCCCGACCAGCACACCGCCCTCGCCCCCACCGAGGTGACGGTCCTGCAAGGGCCGGCGGCACGTCCTAGCCGTCGACGCTGGTGAAGGTGTAGGAGGTGCACGCGTAGGGCGCGGGGTCGCCGTCGCCGTGCGCGAGGCACACCTTCATGCCGATGCTGCCGCGCGGAGCGACGTTGCCGTTGAAGAACGGGTCCCAGACGACAGCGGCACCGGCCAGGCCGTTGCCGTTGTACCGGCTGCCCAGGTAGTGGCCGTTCTGCCAGGCGTACGCCTTGACGCCGGCGCCGTCAGCGCACATGTCGTGGATCACGAAGTAGTCGTCGTTGTCCCCGCCGCCGGGAGCTCCCGGACCGTAGTCGTCGAAGTCCAGACGGCCGCAGCCTTCCGGCGTGGTGATGCCCGTACTGTCGTTGGCGGCCAGGGCGGGTCCCGCCGCCAGCACCGCCGTGCTCGCCGCGGCTGCCGTCACGATCAGCAGCTTGGTCAGTGTCTTCTTACGAGTGTTCACGATTCCCCCTTCACTTTCCGGCGGCGCCGGTCCGCGCCGCCATGGCTGGGCGGCCGGAGAGCGTTGGTCCCCCCGACGCTTCCGGCCCGCGCACTCCGCTGTCCTCGGACACGGGGGTGCGAGCTTCTCGATTCCCGTCGGCTATGGCGATCCCCTGCCGTCAGGGGTAGGTGGTGTACACGTGGCAGTCGGCGCAGCCCTTGTGCTGTGCGGCCTGAAGGCCGGAGCCCACGTTGATCCGTGCCTCAGAGGCGTTGTGCACCCAGCCGCTCCACGAACCACGCCACTTGACCCGCACCCAGGCGTCCCCCTTGCAGGAACCGTCGGATCCCTTGTTGGTCAGGGCGTAGGCGCTCGTGCTGAGCCCTCCGTAGGTGGTTCCGCAGCTTCGGGTCCACGTCACCACGCCGAGCGGGCGCACGTCGTGGCGTGTGCTGTGGACGGTCATGGACTTGGCAGCCGGCAGTGGCGCGGCCTGGGCCGGGGCGCTCACCGCCACGCCGGCGGTGATCACGGTCAGGGCACTCGCCACCCCGACGGCGAGTGACTTCGTTCGGGTCCTCATGTCGGTCCTTCCGCGATGTCCGGGGATTCCGGGTCCGGTTGACGCCCCGGAGTGCTGGTTTCCGGCGCGCAGGTCCAGGTTGTCCCGCGGGCGCACAGATGGCGCACAGATGCCGTACACGGCCGCCGGGTGCGGTGTTTTAGTGGACTGGGTCTGTTTCCGGTGTGACGTGCGTCCAGGGGGATCGGTGGAGTTCCGGCTACTGGGACCGGTGGAGGTGCGCCACGATGGCGAGGTGCTCGCGTTGGGTGGGCCGCGTCAGCGAGCCGTGCTGGCGGTACTGGCGCTGCGAGCCAACGAGGTCGTCACGGTCCGGACCCTGGTCGAGGCGGTCTGGGAGACGGCCCCGGCCTCGGCGGACACCAACATCCGGACATATGTCGCCGCACTGCGGCGGTTGTTGCGCGAGGGCGGCGAGCGGCTGGTCACCCGGCCGGCGGGCTATCTGTTCGCCGCGGCACCCGACGAGGTGGATGTGCTCGCGTTCGAGGAGTCGGCGGGCCGCGGCGACCGGGCACTGGCGGAACGTGACTTCGTGGGCGCGGCCGGGTTCTTCGAGCGGGCGCTGGCGTTGTGGCGGGGAGAGCCGCTGGAGGATCTCGAACCGGGGCCGTGGCTCCTGATGGACATCGTGCGATTACGGGAGCGTCGGCTGGTGGTGGCCGAGCGTCATGCCCGGGCCCTGGTGGGCGCCGGTCGCCACGCCGACGCGGTCGCGGAAGTACGGCCGCTGCTCACCAGGCATCCGCTCCGGGACGGGCTGTGGGAGGCACTGATATCGGCCCTGTTCCAGGCAGGGCACCACGCCGAGGCGCTGGACACCTACGAGCGTATGCGCACGATGCTGGCCGAAGAACTGGGCAGCGACCCCTCCCCGGCACTACGGCGGTTGCACCAGCGGATTCTCTCGGCCGACCCGGCGGTGTCGAGTCCGGGAACCACGGGCGTGCCGGAGTCGATACCGCGCCAACTGCCCGCGCCACCCCCGTCGTTCACCGGCCGTACTGCCGAACTGGCCACGCTGACCGCCGTCCTCGACAAGGCGACGGCAGCGGGCGGCACGGTGGTCATCTCGGCGTTGTCCGGCGCCGGCGGGATCGGCAAGACATGGCTCGCCTTGCACTGGGCCCAACAACACCTCGACCGGTTTCCCGACGGGCAGTTGTTCATCGATCTACGCGGCTTCGCGCCCGACGCGGAACCGCTCGCGCCGTCTGCGGCCCTCAAGGCCTTCCTGCAGGGCCTGGGCGTGGCGCCGGGCCTTCTTCCGGCGGACGACGACGCCTTGGTCGGGGTCTTCCGCAGTCGTGTGGCCGGCAGGCGCATGTTGATCGTGCTGGACAACGCCTACGATCTGGAGCAGGTCGCCCCATTGCTGCCGGGCAGCCCGACCTGCGCGGTCCTGGTGACGAGCCGGGACCGTCTGACAGGGCTGGTCACCGCGCACGGCGCCCATCTGCTTCCGGTGGACGTGCTGCCGGAGTCCGAGGCACGGGAACTGCTGGCGCGCCGGCTCGGCGCCGAGCGGTTGGCCGCCGAACCCGAAGCGGTGGACGACCTGTTGGCCCGCTGCGGTGGATACCCCCTCGCCCTGGCCATCATCGCCGGACGCGCGGCCGCGCACCCCGGTTTCCCGCTGCGGGCGCTGGCCGACGAGCTGTGCGACGGCACCGCCAGGCTGGCCGCGCTGGACGAAGGCGACCCGACCGCCGACCTCTCCTCCGTGCTGTCCTGGTCCTACACCGATCTGCCCGCCGCCGAGGCGGAGATGTTCGCGCTCCTTGGGAGCGCGCCCGGCACGGAACTGGGTGTTCCGGCCGTAGCCGCCCTGGCCGCCGTACCCGCTGCGAAGGCGCGCACCGTCCTGCGGGCTCTGGAGCGAGCTTCGCTGGTACAACAGAGCGTCCCCGGCCGCTGGCGGATGCATGACCTCGTCCACCTCTACGCCGGTGAACGGGCCGAACAGGACCTCTCTCCACACACCCGTGACGCGGCCCTGAACCGGCTGCTCGGCTTCTATCTGCACACCGCCGAAAACGCCGAGTTGCTGATCAACCCGGACACCCAGGCGTTGGGGCTCGGTCAGCCCGAACTCGGCGTCGAGCCACTCGCCTTCGACGACGAGGGTTCCGCGCTGGCGTGGTTCGACACCGAGCACACCAACCTGCTCACCGCACTCCGGCTTGCCGTGGCCCGGGGCCGCCATCGCGCGGTCTGGCAGTTCGCTTTGGCGCTGGACGCCTACCACGTCCGACGGGGTCATCTCCGCGAAGACCTCGCCGCCTGGGAGGCCGCACTCAACGCCGCCGACCACCTCGACGACCCCAAGAGCCGCGCCCTCGCTCACCGGCACCTCGGCGTGGCCCACGCCGACCTCGCCCGACACGATGAGGCACTGGAACACTTCAGGGAAGCGCTCGCGCTGGCCGAACAGGCCGACGACCTCGCCGGACAGGCTCGCACCCACCACACTCTGGCATGGGCGTGGGGACGGCGGGGCGAGTACCGGCCGGCCCGCGAACACGCCACCCGCGCTCTCCACATGTTCCAGGCCCTCGGCAACCACGTCCGTGCGGCCCGGACCCTCAACCAGGTCGGCTGGTACTCCACCCGACTCGGCGACCACACCGAGGCGCGCGGCGCCTGCGAGACCGCGCTGGAGGCGCACCGCAGGCACCACGACCGCGAAGGCGAGGCACACACCCTCGACAGCCTCGGCCACATCGCCCACCACACCGGCCGGCTCCCCGAAGCGCTGGAGTACTACCGACAGGCCCTGGCCCTGTACCGCGACCTCGGCCATACCTACTCCGAAGCCGACACCCTCGACCGCCTCGGCCACACACACCTCACCGCCGGCCGGGCCGCC
Source organism: Streptomyces sp. C1-1 (assembly GCF_050214755.1). NCBI lineage: Bacteria > Bacillati > Actinomycetota > Actinomycetes > Kitasatosporales > Streptomycetaceae > Streptomyces > Streptomyces sp. C1-1. Next base: position 9,871,706 of record NZ_CP189826.1, read on the forward strand.
GCCGCCCGCGTCACATGGCAGCAGGCCCTCGACCTGTATGACACTCAGCACCGCACAGAGCAGGCTGACCAGGTACGGCAACAGCTCAGCGCCCTCGACGAGCACAATGAGCCGAACGTGAAGCAAGGCTGAGCCGACGTCACCCGCCGTCGGCGCGCGCCACCAGTCGCCGGCCCCTGCGGGAAATGGGAGGCGACGGCGGACAGGCCCCGAGCGGTCCCGGGGTCGAGAGCGGCGCCGTCCGATGTCAGCCAGGCCGGGGCCGACAGAGTTGGCGCCGTGCGTGAGGCGGAGGCGCTGTCCCAGCCGAGCACTACTGCCGCCCGCCGAGCACCACGCCCGCCCGCCGAGCACCCAGCCCGTCCACTCCGGTCTCCGCCGCGGCGGTCCGCCAGATAGTCGACCGACAAGTCCTCGAGCCCGGTCGCATTCTCCCGATACAGCTCAGCCCGGCGCGATCCCACCGGCTTCCTCCGCGATACCGCGCCGGACGCTACTGCGGGTGCCAAGTCCGTCCGCAGGCACTGCAGTTCCGCCCCCATCGACGGCATCCGACACCCCAACGGCGACTCCATCAGCAACCAGTCGAGGCTTCCGTGACAGCCGCGATCCCACATCTGACCGGCGGAACCCACACGAGATTCGACCCGTTCCGCCTTTCATCCGTGGAGGAAGCGTGAGCTGCGGCTCCCCCAGGTGACGATCCGGCAGGGAGACCAACTCAGTTCGTGCAGGGTCTTGTTCACGACGAACTCGGGCTAGCCGATCTCGAACCGGCGGTGCTGGCGTCGGTGTAGCGGTGACTGTCGCGGTCGCGGTCACGGACTTCGTCTCGGCGTGCCACTTCCGCAAGCGACGAGCTGAGCAGTCGCGACGACCAGGCGGTAACGACGATGCACTCGCGCATGGAAGCCACCAGTTGGCCCCGGTGCCTTTGGACCCCGTTCCAGGATGAGTTCCGCTTTGCCGGATGTCCACGAAGAGACGGAGACGTTCTGTACTGACCGCCCACGTCTCCCACCTGCGTCACCACCTCACCGGACCACGCCCAGCCGCGGACCGCAGCCACCTCAAGGGCATCCAGCGAAGGCTCCGCGACGCGAACGGTTGAGTCGCCGACCTTCGTCCGTGACACGGAGACTGCTGCCGTGCGTTTCATCGCATGAGACGCAGGTCGAGGAACCCAAAAGGGCCGGGGGCGTGGGGCCCGCCCCATGCCGTCATGGCACCATGCCCCTCAGACCACAACGCCCACGGGGGGACACATGCGCACCCGCGCCACCATCACGCTCGCCGCCACCCTGCTCGCCACGCTCACCGCCTGCTCCTCGTCGAGCGACGACAAAGCTGACGCCCCGAGCAGCAAGCCGACTCCGGCTGCCGAGCAGCCGAGCAACACCTCGACACCGGCCGACGCCGTCGATCTGGAGCGCGTCGCGGAAACCTACACCGACCTCTACTTCGCAGGGGAGGGGAAGGGCGCGTACGCCTTCCTGTCGAAGCGTTGCCGAGCCAAGGCCGACCCGGCCAGGTACGCGGCCACTGTGGAGCAGGCCGCGAAGGGCTACGGCCCCGACCACCCGGCGACGGACGTGCACGCCACCGTCTCAGGAGACATGGGCCGAGTCTCGTACAAGGTGAAGGGCCTGCCCAAGTTCGACCAGCAGCGTCAGCCATGGACGCTCGAGGAAGGCGATTGGAAGTACGACGCCTGCTGACGGACCTGCGCGCTACTCACACACCGACGCGTCCCCTGCGCGAGTTCCGCTCTGCGATCTGACCGCCCGTCATGCCCCGCCGCAACGAACCCGCTGGAAGAGACCCCTGGTCCAAGTCATGGAGACGTGCCACGAAAAGCGGTGAACATCATCACGGGTGCAGCACCAGCAGGAAGCCCCGGAACACCAGCCGGTCCGCATGCCGCTTGCGTTCCGGATGCCAGGGCTCGACGCTCAGTCCTCGGCAAGAGCGGTTCGATCACCGCCCACAGCTCGTCGTCGACTGCCCACGGCTTGGGCCGCGCCACTGCCCATCCTCGGATCATCACCCCCTGAGTGATCAAAGTGCCCAGCGTTTCGACGAGTGTCGAAACGCTGGGCTCTCTCTGCGGGCCGGTCTTACCTTGAGCCGACCGGATCGACCACCCGGGGTGGACTTCCGCCCGGCACAACTGGGCGGCATGCATAGGGGGAGAAGGAATCATGAGCCCACGTTCCCGCGTTTCTGCCACGCTTGTGGCCCTGGCAACGGTGGGGCTGCTCGGCACCGCCTCACCGGCGATGGCGGCACCTCAGGTGCCCAAAGCGCCCGCCTCGGCCTCCGCCTTCAACTTCACCACCGTCATCGACCAGTGGACGCACTGGAGCCCCGATCCGTACAACTCGACGCACGCGGGCACGTTGTACAAGGGGACCAGCTACTTCTACTGCTGGGACTACGGTGTCCAGTACTCCAACAACGGTCACACGAGCATCATCTGGTTCAAGACCGACGACGACACCGGGAACCGGAACGTTTGGGTGAGCAAGGTGAACTTCGACGACTGGGGCTGGTACAACAGCGAGGACAAGCTGAGGAAGTGCTAGCCAGGCCTGCTCCCGAAATCGGCACGTCTCGCTGGCTCGCCGCGCCAATCTAGGACTCTACGGCTCTCCATCTCCGAAGGCTCGGCCAGGAACTCCTCGCCGAGCCTTCGGTGTTGCTCCTCTGCTCGGTCGGGCCTGGTTATGCCATCCAGGAGCAGAAGGCGGTGAAGACGCTGCTGCGCCGAGGCGGACATACGCCGTGCGCACGACGGCGTTGAGGAGCCGGGCCTCGCCTTCCGCTTCGGTGAGGCGCCATTGAGACCGGCGTCGACCAGTTCGGGCGCAGCGTCCGGACCCGCGGGTCGCAATTTCCACCACAGCCCCCGCGGGCTGGACCCTGAGTCCCGGCACCGCCCAGATGTCACCGACCGAGCTGCCGGTAGAGGCCCTCTACACCATTGGTCCGCGCCATGCCGAGGCGCTGCGGGAGTACGGCATCCCCAGCGTGGGCCAGCTGACCGCCGTCACACCGGCCACGGTGCAGCCTCTGCCGGGCGGCAGGTCCGGTAGGACGGCGGCCGGCCGGGCTTGCGGCGTCGAACCCCGGCAACGGCCGTGCCCCGGTACAAGTTGAGGGAAAGAGGGGCCGACCTGGAAGGCAGCCAGCCCCCTTCCATAAAAACTGAAGGGGGCTGCTTCTGTCGTCGGCGCTTAGCAATGCACTTGCACTCGCTCGACGTAGTTGCCGCCGTCCAAAGTCCGCTGACCCCACGCCGAGACGAAATCCCACGTGCCGTTCACGTAATACACCGTGAAACTGTTTCCCTGGGCCCTGGCATAGTTGAAACGGCCGTAGATCCAGTTGTCTCCACAGCCGTCCATATTCCAGACACCTCCGGAAGTATCGTATACGCAGGCTCGCCCGGCATCGCACTTGTAAGTCACGTACTGGGGGTGGACGTCGGCAGCTGAAGCAGTGCTGGAGCCGCCGATGAGCGCGCCAATCCCAAGAGCGAGAGCCACAGCTGTACGGGTCACCTGCTTTTTGAGCAACTGCATCCAGAAGTCTCCCTGCCTGGGGCCCCACTTCAACGCCAGTTCGAGCAGACGCCCGTGAGGACCTGCCACTTGGCCAACCGATACAACTCGCCAAGGTTGACCTCTTGGCGCCACACGGTAGGCGTCGCCCGTGAATACCGGCCATCCTTTCGAACACCATCGAAACGTCCTCCACGGCGGACCACTTGATCCACGCCCCCAGCTTGGTCTCTTGACCGTCCGCGATCTCGAGATGCTTGCGGGCGGGCCGGAGGTGTCCTTCACGCGCGTGGAACTGCCGGGCCGCGGCGAGGTTCGACTCCCACCGATTAGCCTGCGAGCGCACCACCGGGCGCGTCGGCACGTCCTCGTCCGGGGCGACACCCACACTCTCCAGCAGGAGCCTCTGCACGGGCGTCAGCTGCTGGCGGGTGTGCTCCTGCTAGGCCCAAGGGGCACGCGGAGCGGAGTGCCACGAGGCTGATGCACCGGCTCGGCTTCAGCCCGCAGGTGCCTGCACGGCGGGTCGCCGAGCGCGACGAGCAGGCCGTCACCGCCTGGAAGGAGGCGACCTGGGCCGAGGTAAAAGAGCCCGGGCGGCCTGCGGAGGCTACATCTGCTTCGAGGACGAGGCAGGCTTCACCCGCCGGCCGCCCAAAGCACGCACCTGGGGCCGGCGCGGCCGAACCCCGGTCGTGGCGGTGAGCGGCAGACGCTCGGGACGCCTGTCCGTGGCCGGACTGATCGCCATGCGGCCAGGTTCCCGGACCCGGCTGTGCCATCGCCTGCGCACCCACCGACCGGGCAAAGACAGACGCCGCAGCATGGGCGAGCGGGACTTCATCGCGCTGATCGACGGCGTCCACCAACTCGTCAAGGCGTCGATCGTGCTGGTCTGGGACCGGCTCAACACCCACGTCTCCCACGCGCCATACGTGAGCTGATCGCCGAACGGGCCTGGCTGATGGTGTTCCTGCTGCCCGCTTACTCGCCAGACCTCAACGCCGTCGAGTGGGTATGGGCGCACGTCAAGCGCAGCCTGGCCAACATCGCTGTGGTCGCCCTCGACCGGCTTGAGGCCCTGGTCCGCAACCGGCTCAAACGACTTCAGTACCGGTCCGCCACCCTCGACGGCTTCATAGCGGGCACCGGCCTGACTCTCGACTACCCAGCGTCACCCTGACGAGCCCGGTGGAGGGCATGTGGCGCATATCAAGTGGAGTCTGGCCAACCTGGCCGACCGTGCCCTCAGCGAACTGGAGACTCGCTGCGCAGGCGGCTCAAGGCGCTGCAGTACCGGCGTAGCACCCCGGGCGGATTCCTTGCCGGGACGGGCCTGGCTCTCGACGGGCCGAACTGACCCCTCATGCGCCGAAGTCAGTATGCCCAGACGGCTCCGACGGTGGGGGCGAGGGTGCGGCCCTGTTGCCGGCCGGCATCGGCGGCCAGTTTGGCCCGGGCCGGGTCGTAGGGGTTTGGCCCGATGGCGGTGCGGCTGGTGGCATCGGGTGTGGCAAGCACGGTCTGCGCACTCTGGCTCAGGCGGGCGACGTCGTCCTGGGCGCTGGGGATGCCTGCGTGCCCCTCGGGCATGGGGGCCAGGACGACAATGCGGTCGTGGCCGGCCGCAAGGATGGCGTTTGCGGCAGAGACCATGCCGGCGTCAATCCATTCGCGCCCGCCGAAGTGCACGCTGGGCCAGATACCGGGAACGGCACCGCTGGCTGCCGTGGCGGTTTCGATCGCGATCCCCGCTGCGGGTCCGAGCAGTTCAAGACGACCGGTGTCTGCGTCAGTGACGGCGACCCGCATGGTGGCCGGCCACTGCTCAGTGCGCAGGCGCGCGCGGACCACAGCCTGGCGCATCCGGGGGGAGACGTTCGCCCCGAACTTGCGGGCCACCCGGCCGAAGCCGGCGCCCACCGCCTCGGGTGCGCCCGCGCCGGAGCGGAAGGCTTCTGCCCAGCCCTCGTAGACGGCCGGGTCGGTCCGCACTACCGGTTCGTGGTCGGCGGCGCGCGCCTGGTCGGCGAAGAGTGCTTCCCAGTCCGTGCCGGAGGTGAAGTTCGTTCCGACGAAGGAGCCGGCGGAGGTTCCGATCACCGTGTCCGCGGTGCGAAGGTCGATGCCCTCGTCGAGCAGACCCGCGAGCAGGCCGACTTCCCAGCCTATGCCGGTGACGCCGCCACCACCGAGGACGAGTGCGCGGGTTGGGTTCGGGGGAGTCAAAGGAACAACCTTTCCGGTAATCGTGATTTCCGATAATCTACGTTACCGTAAGCGGATGCAGCCTGTACACCGTGGCCGCCCCCGCCGAGCCGACATCGACCGTGTCGCCCTCGAACACGCCCTTGTTCTCCTTCAAGAGCGCGGCTACGACGGACTGCGGATGAAGGACGTCGCCGAGTCGGCCGGCATCGGCCTCGGTGCGCTCTATCGGCGCTGGGCAGGAAAGAAGGAGCTGGTCATGGCGGCCCTCCGGGCCGACGTGACCCAGCACGAGACGGATGACACTGGTGATCCCTTTGCGGATCTGGTCACCGCCCTTGAACGCATCGGCGACGCCGTGCCCCATGGCCTGGGCAGGCTGATCGCCGCCTGCCTTGCGGATCCGGACTCGGAACTGGCACGCGTGGCCATCGAGGCCAAGCTCACCCCCATGATCGACGGCCTCACCGCCCGGCTGGAAAGAGTGGCCGGCGCCGCGCCCGACGTGCGCCTGCGCGCCGAAAGCGGCCTGTTGTACCTCCTGTGGCGCACAGCCGTCGGCGGGCAGACAGCCGACGCGACCGCCCTTCACCGGCGAGTCCTCCAAGTCATGGGAGTCCCCCCACAGCCGGGCCCGGAACAAAGCAGCACGGCTACGGGACTCTGATCGTCAGCCAGGTGTGCCGTTTACTGACTTCGGCGCATTCACACTCGGGGTGATACCGCGGTGACCCAGGTGCAGCCAATAACTCTTCGTGGTGCTTGCGCTGCTCAGCGTTCAGCCGCCCCATTCTGGATACCGCACGCCTCCGGAAACCAGTCACGACGCACCCCGTCCCCGGCTCCGACGACGCCCAGACCCTAAAACACCAAGTCGGTAACTGTCTTTCAGGCCTCGAAGACCACTTGCAGTGTGACGCCGATGAGTCCCAGCCCGAGGAGCGTGGCGACTGCCAGGCACCACCAGGATGCCGCCTTCGCAAGCCGTGTTCCGTGCTCCCGCAGAGCTGCAAATGCTGTCAACGCGACGCCTACGACGATAAAGGAATAGAACAGCGCGGCCATCGTGCACCTCCACAGTCCGCGAGACTCTACTCCGCCCGCAGCCCGTCCGCGGGGAGGGCACGGTGGGTGCGTGTGACGGCGGGCATGTGGGGGGCCTTCGGGGACGTTGCCGTGGTCGAGGCGACGGGGTGGGACGGCCGTTCCCGCAGGATGGGCAGGTCCTGGGGCAGCCGCGCGCCTTCCTGCGTGGGGCACCAGGCGTGGGTGCGGGTCCGGTTGGCGTCGGGCGGCAGCGTGCAGCGTGCAGTCGACGAAGTCGTCGCAACGCAATCTGTTCAGAACTGGGACATCAGCTGCCCTGTGCCGTCCGGGCGCACATCCGGGGCAATTGGCTGGTGGTGGCGATGCGGCGGTTGGCGATGACGTACTTGATGCGTGGATGGCGGCTGTCGGGCAGCTGGTCGGCGGCCTGCCGGATGTCGAGGGCGCCCGCCGGACGGTGGGTGGAGTCACGCGCGGTGACGCTTCCGGCCCGTGCCACGGGTTGTGATCACTGTTGCTGCCAGGCGCATGGTGGGCCGTGTCGCCGTTGTCGCCGTCGGTTGTGAGGCTGCGTCCGGGGAAGCGCGCGTCAAGCTGATCGGGCAGGGCTTCCCGGCTGTTTGGCGTCCCGCCGGGACCCTACGGACTCCTAGTCGATGGGTACGGGGGCGTGGGGGTCCGCGACGTGGGGGAGGACGAAGTTGTAGCCGATGGCGGCATGCCCGCCGCCGTTGGGACAGACGCCCTTCTCGGCGTAGCCGTCGTAGAACATGGCCTGGCAGTTGGCGCAGTAGCGCCAGTCCGTCTGGGCGGTCGGCGTGCCCGCGATGTCGTGTGGCGGCACGTAGTGCTTGCCGTCGGCGACATGGCCCCCGCCGTCCGGGCAGCGGCCCTTTTGGGGGTAGCCGTCGTAGAACATGAGCTGGCAGCGTCCGCAGCGGCGCCAGTCGGTCTGCGCGGTGGGTGTGCCGGGCACGTCGTTGGGGATGACGAAGGTGTAGCCGCTGGCTTCGTGCCCACCGCCGGTGGGGCAGGTGCCCTTTTGCGGGTTGCCGTCGTAGAACATTGCATGGCATTTGCCGCAGTAGCGCCAGTTGGTGACCGACATGGAGGGTCTCCTTCGTGTGTTCGTCCTCGGGGTGGACCCAGCCGCCGTGACCGACGCTAGGCAAGCGCCGTCAGCCCGGCGTCACCCGGCCGTCATCGCGCCGCCGGCACGGGGCGCTGCGCCTGGTGGAGACCATCCCGGTGACCGGCGGTATCTCGATCCCGGCGCTGTTGAGCGGGCTGCACCTGGCAGCAACTGCCGTCGCCTCGTTCGGGGCGTCGGAAGCGACAGCCCATGGGCGCTTTACCGAGTGGTCGAAGGCCGGAGTATGGGCCAAGCTCCATCGCCTGGTCCTCGATGAGCTCGGTGCTCGCGGTGAGCTGGACTGGTCCCGCTGCGATGGATTGCGTGTCGGTGCGAGCTGTGAAAGGGGGGACCTGACAGGCCCGAAGTCTGTGGACCGGGGCAAGTACGGCTCGAGGGTCCACTTGATCACTGAGCGGACCGGTCTGCCCCTGTCCGTCGGCATCTCCGCTTATGAAGGAAGTCCACTGGCAGCCTTTTAAAGCGAGCCGGTACGGCCGGTGCTGGCGCTGGACGACGTGATCGGACCGAGGCGCGGGCTCCGGCCGACCGAGGCGCAGTCCGTGAGCTCATCGACGTCCACGCCGCCGCCCGGCACCGATCAGCAGCGGAGCTTGAGAACCTCGGACGGCGCCACGCCAGATGCGCCTTCAGCCTGGAAGAGCTCCGTGACCGCCTTGGCGGCGCGGAATGTCGGGACGACCAGGAATACGTGGACCACGGCCTCCAACCCGAACCAGATCGACGCCCTCAGGACATGGGCTGTGGAGTGGGCCACCGAGATCCAAACACGACTGCATGCCGAAGCGGATCCCGGCGATCTATGAAGAAGCGGCCCCGGAGCGTGACGGGACTCCGCGCCGGAGTCCGATGCTCGAGCACCAGTGATCGAATGGCGCAACCCCGGGTGGGGTAGAACAGACGCCGGACGCCTTCCTGGATCGGAAGGCGCAGCTACTCACCCCGACCGGTACTTCCGGCAAGATCGAAGGACGAGAGTATGGCCAGTGGCATCGTGAAGTGGTTCAACGCCGAGAAGGGTTTCGGATTCATCGCCCAGGACGGCGGCCCCGACGTCTTCGCGCACTACTCCAACATCACCGGCAACGGGTACAGGGAGCTGGTCGAGGGCGAGGCGGTCACATTCGACGTCACCCAGGGACAGAAGGGTCCCCAGGCCGAGAACATCGTCCGCGGCTGACGTACGTGTGCAGCGCAGGCTTCCGGGGCGTGCAGGTGGCTTGAGCGGCGCAGGTGGTGTGACACACCGGCGGCAGGTTCACATCTGACTCCGGCATGGCGAAGAGGGGCCCGGCCAAATCGGGCCCCTCTTCGTTGCGTTGGCGGCAGAAGCGGCGCCGACGAGCGTGAGACGAGGCTCTCCGAGGGGAGGCCGTGGAGTGGTTGGTTCAGACCTATGGTCATTGACATGGACACGATTTAGACTTCTGAATCGAGCACAGCAGGCACTCCGACCCCCCACAAGCGGAACAAGAGGAAGGCCTCCGCATGACCGGATTCAGCGCGCAAGCGGGTTTGCCTCGCACTGTCTTGAGACTTCTGACTCTGATCATCGTGGTCACCGGCCTCCTGGCCAATCCCGTGCACCGGGCGCACGCCGCCACCCCGTTCAAGGTGCTGGCCTTCTATGACGGTACGTACGACGCAGCGCACATCAGCTTCGACCACGAGGCCAACACGTGGTTTCCGCAGGCAGGTGCGCAGACGGGGTTCACGTACACCGCCACCACGGACTGGAGTCGGCTCAACGCGGCCGACCTTGCCTCGTATCAGGTCGTCATGTTCCTTGATGACTACCCCCACACCGCATCCCAACAGCAGGCCTTTCAGGCGTACATGGCCGGCGGTGGCGGTTTCGTCGGCTTCCACGTCTCAGCCTTCAACGACGACACCAGTGACTGGCCCTGGTATCACAACACGTTCCTCGGCACCGGCACCTTCAAGAGCAACACATGGGGCCCGACCTACGAGACACTGCGCATTGAGGACGGATCCCACGCGGCGACAGCGGGCCTGCCCGCCACGATCACCTCGTCGGTGAGTGAGTGGTACAGCTGGTCGAACGACCTACGCAGCAACCCTGCCATCGACGTTCTGGCGTCCATGGACCAGTCCACATTCCCCATTGGAACCGATGCCGACCAGACCTGGTACAGCGGCTACTATCCGATCGTCTGGACCAACCGCAACTACCACATGGTCTACAACAACTTCGGCCACAATGCGATGGATTACGCGACGAACACCACCCTGTCGTCGACCTTCGCCAGCGCTCAGCAGAATCAGCTTCTGCTCCAGGAGATCAAGTGGGCGGCCGGGCAGTCGGGCCCGGTCACCCCACCGCACAGCGCGACGGGAGCCATCCGCGGCATTGGCGGCAAGTGCGTGGACGTCGCCGGAGGGGCCACCGCCAACGGCACGGCGGTACAGCTCTATGACTGCAATGGCACCAGCGCCCAGACCTGGACCGTGACCGGCTCGGGCACGTTGACCGCGTTCGGCAAGTGTCTGGACGTCACGGCCGCCGGCACCGCGAACGGCACCAAGGTCCAGTTGTACGACTGCAACGGCACCGGCTCTCAAATGTGGCAGCCGGGAGCGAACGGGACTCTGGTCAACCCGCAGTCCGGCAAGTGCCTTGACGCCACCGGACAGAGTTCGGCCAACGGAACGCGGCTGCAAATCTGGTCCTGCACCGGGGCGGCCAACCAGTATTGGACCCTGCCTTCGTAAGCGCCCCCCGGGGGCGCTTCACCAGGCGCCCCGACGGCCACCGAGTCACTCTTCACGACGGCTCCCGTGACGCTGGGCCGTCCCGACGAGCACGGGAACTCGCACGCATGGCGGCACTCGAACGTGGCAGGGCAGCAGTTGCGTTCGTCGTAGGTGGCCGTGCGGGCGAGCCGTTGATCACCACGAATTGTGTGCGGCGACCGGCAGTAACGGCGAGGGCAACGACCGGCCCAGCGGCGCCGAGATCAGTGCACTCAGTGTGCTGGCGTGGATGACGGGACGACGTTGCGGCAGACCGCCCTGTGCTCAAAGTCGACGCCGCGGGCGGCTAACCGCAGGGCTGAACCCAGGACCCCTGGCAGCCGCCGCTCAAGTGCCGAAGCCGGGCAGATGATCGGCCGTCGAAGAAGTAGCCGTACACAGCAGGTTCGGCAGGGCTCGTGCAGCATTCCGCGCCATCGGTCTGCATGTACCGGAACCCTCGGTCTGGAGGCGTACTGACCGAGATGTGAGTTCCTCGGTCCAGCGGCTCAATCTGCGATGAGCCGGCCCGGGACGACAGACGTCAGATGCCATGAGCTGGCATACAGTCAGGCGTCATGACCTCGCTACAGCCCACGGATCCGCAAGCTGAGGCCGCCCAAGGCCGTATCGCCCTGTGGCTCGACCCGGCGGACCTGCGCTGGCTGGCGCGGCACTGCTGCTGCACCGACGACGCAACGGTCGAGGACAAGGACCGCTGCGGGCGCATCCGCTTCCGCGCAAGCACAGCGCTGCACAAACACCCCGAATGAGGACGGGCCGGCATCGACGCAGCTCGGACGACCTCGGCAGCAGAAGCTCATCCGTAGCCAGGCTCGCGCACCCTCCCGCCTTGTCGGAACGGGTTCCGGAGCCTACGGCTCGTCCTCGCGGAAGGACTGGCCACGATGCGGCTGGCGCATCCCGCGGCCAACGGCTGGAGGGGTGCGTGGCCGTAGGCGCTCGCCCTGGGGCCCGAACATGATCAGGTACTCAACAGGCCCGCTGGAGCCGGCGTTCACCACCCCGTGCGGGGTGCGGGTGTCGAACTCGGCGACGTCCCCGGCAGTCAGGACGAGATCTTGGTCGCCGAGGGCGAGACGTAGTCGCCCGTACAGGACGCACAGCCACTCGTAGCCCTCGTGGGAGACCTGCCGCGGTCGTGCGGGAGGACCCTCGTTGGGGGGCAGGATGTGCTTGTGGGCGTGCAGGCCGCCGACGTACGGGGTCAACGGCACCACCGCCTTGTCATCTCCGAAACTCAGTGGCGCCGTAGCGCGCGGCTCGGCCGCGGGGGCGGGCGCGGTGCCGGCGAGCTCGTCCAGGGAGACGCCGTACGCCTTCGACAGCTGCAGCAGCACCTCCAGGGTGGGCTTGCGCCGGCCGGTCTCGATCCGGGACAGCGTGCTGGTCGAGATGCCGGTCGCACAGCTGACACCGGCGAGTGTCGCGCCGTGGTGCTCGCGCGCGGTCCGCAACCGGGGCCCCATCGCGGCCACTGTGCCGGCCACGTCGTCGACTGCCACCTTTCCCGCTCCTTCTTGCCGTGCCCCACCGCCCTGTCCTGCAAGTTTGCCAGAATGGCAAGGGTGATCGCGCCGGGCGGGTGCGGGGCCGCATGATCGATGGGTAGCCGCCTCCGCCCGCGTTTTGAGGAGAAGCCCATGCAGCCCGAGCCGACCGCCGAGCTCCGCCACCGCACCGTCGAGGCCCCGGCCGGGCGCCTGCACGTGGTCGAGCAGGGCACCGGCCCGCTGGTCCTGCTCGTCCACGGCTTCCCCGAGTCCTGGTACTCCTGGCGCCGCCAGCTCCCGGCCCTCGCAGCGGCCGGCTACCGGGCGGTGGCGATCGACGTGCGAGGCTACGGTCGCTCCTCCAAGCCGGAGGCGATCGACGCCTACCGGATGCTCGACCTGGTGGAGGACAACGTCGCCGTCGTGCGCGCCCTCGGCGAGGAGAGCGCTGTGGTCGTCGGCCATGACTGGGGCGCCAACATCGCCGCCACTTCCGCCCTGCTGCGCCCCGAGGTCTTCCGCGCCGTCGGCCTGCTGAGTGTCCCCTACGCGCCGCCCGGCGGCCCGCGCCCGACCGACATCTTCGGCCAGATCGGCGGCGTGGAGCAGGAGTTCTACGTCTCCTACTTCCAGGAGCCCGGCCGCGCCGAGGCGGAGATCGAGCCCGACGTCCGGGGCTGGCTCGGGGGTTTCTATGCGGCCCTGTCCGCCGACACCATGCCAGACCAGAGCGAGTCCGACCCGCACTTCGTTTCCCGCGCCGGCGGTCGGATGCGTGACCGCTTCCCCACGGGGGTCCTACCGGGCTGGCTGAGCGAGGGCGACCTCGACGTCTACGCCGGGGAGTTTGAGCGCACCGGCCTGACCGGCGCCCTCAACCGCTACCGCAACATGGACCGGGACTGGGAAGACCTCGCCCCGCACCGCGGAGCGGCGATCAAGCAGCCGTCCCTGTTCATCGGCGGCGCCCTGGACGCCTCCACCACCTGGATGTCCGACGCCATCGACGCCTACCCCTCCACCCTCCCCGGCCTGTCGGGCGCACATCTCCTCGACGGCTGCGGCCACTGGGTCCAGCAGGAGCGCCCCGAGGAGGTCAACGGCCTGCTGACCGACTGGCTCGCCACCCTTGAGGGCTGAACCGGGCTGCTCGGTCGTCGACGCTGAACGCCACTCGAAGCCCGGCCAACTCAGCAGGGTCGGCGTGATCAATGTTCATGACGGTGGGGAGTCCGCTCTGGGCTGGGGGGCTGTCCCTGCCTTCGAGGCAGAGCACGGGATCGTGCTGCGTGCGTGCCTCGCTCTTCTTGGGGCCACCGGTCGATGCGGATCATCATTGACGTCGGGCCTGTCGGCGCGGTGCCCGCCGCCTTCAGCGCAGATGTGCACCTGCAGCCTTGCACGTCACCGACGCCTGTCGTGGCGCCGCAGGAGTGTTCGTTCAGCTTCCCGTGGCCGGCGAAGGCCTCCAGCAGTGGCTTGACGATCGGTCCCGTCATCGGCGGAGCCGACCAAGCGAGGGTCCTGATCTTGTCCTCGCTGAGACGAGCCTGGTCGTGTGTGGTCGTCGCACCCCTGGGCCGTGGACTGCTTCAAGTGGATGTGTCGGTCCGTCCGGTGCTGGGTGAGGTGGGCGTGTGTGGGGAGCGGAGGATGAGCAGGGTGATCTCGCTGGGAGCGAAGACGCGGAAGGGCGGCCCCCAGAAGCCGGTGCCGCGGCTGGTGTAGAGGAGGGTGCGGGTGCCGTGGCGGCTGAGGCCGGCGAGGGCGGGCTGGTCGAGTCGGACGAGGTGGTGGAAGGGCCAGATCTGGCCGCCGTGGGTGTGACCGGAGAGCTGGAGGTCGATGCCGTCGGCTGCTGCCCGGTCGACGAACTTGGGCTGGTGCGCCAGCAGCAGGACGGGCAGCTCGGGGTCGGCGCCGCTCAAGGCTCCGGCGAGGTGGGCCCGGTGGCCCGCCAGGCCGGAGGATTCGGCGGTGACGTCATCCACGCCGGCGACCACGAGGGTGTCGCCCCCGCGTTCGAGCAGCAGATGGCGGTTGCGCAGCGGTTCCCAGCCCAGCTCGTCCATCAGGTCGACCCAGCCCTGGGCTTCGCTGTAGTACTCGTGGTTGCCGGTGACGTACACACGGGCGCGGGTGGCCCGCACGGTCCCGAGTGGGGCGGCCTGGGCGCGGCGACGTTGAGCTGTGCCGTCGGCGATGTCGCCGGTGTGACACACCAGGTCGGCTTCCAGAGTGTTGACCCTCTCGCACACCCGTGCCGACCACCGGGCGCGATCGAGTGGGCCGTAGTGCGTGTCCGTGATGAGCACGACGCGGAGGCCGTCCAGACCGGCACCCAGCCGTGGGAGCTGCACGTCGAGTCGGCGCACGCGTGGGACACGGCGGGCCTCGGCGTAACCCCAGCCGATCATGATGGCGCTCACGCCTAGGACGGCCCAAGCGACGATGCGGGCCCGGTCCTGACTCCCGCCGACAGCGGCCACGGTCAGGGCGAGTCGCAACAGGACACCCAGCAGTACGGACCAGGTGAACAGAATCCAGCTGGTCCCCAGCAGGGTGTCACCGACGATCGCCGCCCGGTCCTGCTGGCGCCGGCCGTGACCGCGCGCCATCGCGAACGGCATACCCACGAGGCCGAAGGCGAACAGCGCGGTGCCCAGCAGCATGACGGGCAGCGACCAGCGCTGGCCCGTATACAGCAGCACCCAGCAGGGAACAGCCCACAGCAGGATGGGGGCGATCAGGGGGATGTAGCGGATCACTCGGTGCAGTCGGCTCCGCCGCGGTACTTGCGCTTCCCCCTCGGTGGTTCGGGTGCTGCTGGTGTCGGTCATGCTTCCCCTCTTCCACCAGGCTGGCGTCACGGGCACTGTATCCGGTTGCCCTTGGACGGACCGGATCATCGTCCATTGGGTGCCGGAACGGGTGCGCAGTGACCTGACGCCCGCCGGACCGCAACGACGCTCGCCGAAGTGGGGCGCTGTTCGAGCGCGGACTTTCGTTGACTGGCGAGGCCGGGACGATCACGGGTGTTCGTATGGCTGGAGCGGGCCGCTGGGAGGGGAGCACATTGCGCCGACGAGGTGCGGCGTCGTGATTCCGGATGCCGGATGGAAGCCGAATCCGACGCGGCGCCCAGACATGCAGGTCGCGCCTGTGCCTCGTTCGGTCGCGCTTGTGCCTCGGTCGGGTGGAAACGCCGACGCCTGGAAGGCCGAGCGGCCGTGTGGGGAACAGTCGGTCCGGCCGGCCGGTTGCATCGACCGAGGAACCGGTGCCGCACGGGCGGGGACCACGGGGTCGTCCGCCCCACCGTGGCCCGGACCTTCAGGACAGCGGCACGCCCCGCCGCGCACCTGGACCAAGACGTACTCCGCAGGAGGATTGATCGATGCCCAGTCGGCCTTTGACGCTCATGGCAGTACACGCCCACCCCGACGATGAGGCCACGGGAACCGGAGGGGTCCTGGCGCGGTACGCGGCGGAAGGGATCCGCACGGTTCTTGTGACGTGTACCGACGGCAGTTGCGGTGATGGACCTGGGGGTGTCAAGCCGGGCGCCCCCGGGCACGATCCGGCTGCGGTCGCCGAGATGCGCCGCAAAGAACTCGAAGCGAGCTGTGGGGTCCTGAAGGTCAGCGATCTGGAGATGTTGGACTACGCCGACTCCGGGATGGTGGGGTGGCCGAGCAACGACGCTCCGGGATCCTTCTGGCAGACCCCCGTGGCTGAGGGTGCGGTCCGACTTGCGGAACTTATGCGGCACTACCGACCTGATGTGGTCGTCACCTATGACGAGAACGGCTTTTATGGCCACCCCGACCACATTCAGGCCCACCGCATCACCATGGCGGCGCTGGAGATGTCCGGGCTGACGCCGAAGGTGTACTGGACCACCATGCCTCGCTCGATGATGCAGCGGTTCGGCGAGGTCATGCGCGAGTTCCAGGATGAGATGCCGGAGCCGGATCCGGCGGAGGCCGCCGCGCTGGCGGAGATCGGTCTCCCCGACGATGAGATCACCACGTGGGTGGACGCCACCGCGTTCAGCGGTCAGAAATTCGACGCGCTGGCTGCGCACGCCAGTCAGGGCGAGAACATCTTCTTCCTCAAGATGGGCAAGGAGAGGTTCGGTGAGTTGATGGGTATGGAGACCTTCGTTCGTGTCCAGGACGCCACCGGTGCGCCCACACCGGAGAACGATCTGTTCGCCGGACTGCGCTGATCCGCCCGTCTGATCGGCGGGCGGAGCATGCTGGCCAGTCGGCCGATGACGGGGAACTGGCCGTTCCGGCCCTGGTCGACCGGCCAGGGCCGGGATTGCCACCCCTGCACCGTCGCGTTCAAGGCGCGGCCGGTGAGCGCAAAGGTTGCTCCGGCGACTGGAGACCGGAGAAGCTGTGCCTACCAGTCGGCATCCTGCGAGGGGGACGCAATAGCGTGGTCCTGGTGCGGGGTTGAGGAGAAACCGTGGATCGGCTACGGATCGTGGGTCAGCGACCAAACTCCGGGGATGATTCCGCCGATTGGAACTGGGTGCACTTTGTGCAAGCCTGCTGACCTTAAGGTCAGCAGGCTTGCCTGCCCTAGTTGTGTGCCGTTCGACTGTTTGCTCGCGACGTGACAGCCCGGTACTGGGCGTTTTCGGCTCGGCCCCCAATCGGGTGAGGTTGGTTGTGTGGGCAACGCGCGAGGCTCCCGTGCCGTTGGGGGAGGCGTGTGAAGTCTCAACCCACTGGCGCAGGAGATGCGTTGGGTTTCTTGGACGCCGTTTCTCTTGGTGTAGTTGGGGCTGTTGGTGCTACTCGTCAGCCCATCCGGCGGTGTTCGAGTAGGACTCGTAGGAGTAGCGGGTGCTGCGATCCCACTCCTTACCCGTGATGCGCCTGAATGCCTGGTCTGGCACGTAGAGCAGGCTCTCTGCCCAGATGAGGTCTTCGGCGTACGGAGCAAACAGCTGCGGATCGCGGAGCACTGCTTCGTAGGTTTCGCGGCCGGCGGCCACAACGGCTGCGCGGGTGTAGAGGAAGCCGTCGCTCGACAGGTCGTGCCCGAACTCCTTGCGATCCAGTCGGTAGAGCGCCCATGACAGTTGCTCGGCGAAGCCGCTGACCGTCGCAAGTGTTCCAGCGGAGAGACGGTTTGTCAGTGCCGTGGCGAGTAGTTCGGCGTCCGGGTCGGACGTGGACGGTGTGCAGTCGTCGATAAGCTGCCAGAAGGTGTTCTCGTCCATGCGCAGAGCATGCCGGAGGGCTCTGACAGCGGCAGGACGGCGGTTGCCCACGGCCCCGCCGTCCGTGCCCTACCCCATCAGACGACGGTGGGAGATGAGAGCTGCGGAGTAGTCGCTTGTGCGCTTGAGGACCAGATGGTCCGGGTCCGGGTGGAGCTGTGGGACTCGATGCCGGACGCCCCCGGCGATGAGTTCCGCGGCATGGGTGAACCGACATCCGTGGGCTTCACCTCCGAACAGATCCAGTTGGTCAACCTGATGCGTGAGCCCGCCGGGGACGAGTACCAGTTGGCGGACATGGGCCGTATCAGGTGCGTGGGAGTGGGACCTCAGGAAGAGGATTGGGAAGAGGCTTCGAGGCATATCGGCTCTTCGAGCGCTTCGTGATCCAGTTGTGGCGTTAACATCGCCAACTTCCCCGCAAACATGCCTCGGCATCACTCCAATCGCCTGATTTCCTCCGGTTCGATCCAAATCGACAATCGTCCCGTGGCACCGGCACCTACTCCTCACATCAGGGGATCCCCGAACTGTTCGAGGAGAACGTCGACCGGCGTGTGGTCCGCGGGGCCGGACGCGCCGTCGTGCAGGATCTGCTCCGCCCAGATGACCTTGCCGTGGGACGTGTACCGCGTCCCCCACCGCTGTGCGAACTGCGCCACGAGGAACAGCCCTCGCCCGCCCTCGTCCGTGGTCGCCGCACGCCGCAGTCGCGGCGAGGTGCTGGAGCCGTCCGACACCTCACAGATCAGGGTGCGTCCATGCAGCAGGCGCACCTTCACGGGTGGCGATCCGTACCGGATCGCGTTCGTGACCAACTCGCTGAGGATCAACTCCGTGGTGAACGCGGTCTCCTCCAGCCCCCACCCGCTCAGAACTGTCCTGCACTCGGCCCGCACCGAGGGCACCACCGCCGTGTCCGAAGGCACATCCCACTCGGCCACCGACGAGGACGGGACCCGGCGGGTCCGCGCCGCCAGCAGTGCGATGTCGTCCGAGAGCCGGGCCGGCTTCAACGCCCCGATCACCGCCCGGCATGTCTCCTCCGGAGTGCGCTCCCCGGCCCCGGCCCCGCCCAGCGCCCGGCGCAGCGCGCCGAGACCGGCGTCGATGTCGCGGGCGGAGTTCTTGACCAGCCCGTCGGTGTACAGGATCAGCTGGGAACCCTCCGCCAGGTGCACGTCGGCGGCTTCGAAGGGGTAGCCCCCGAGGCCGAACGGGGGCGAGGCCGGCACCTCGGGGCAGAAGACCGTCCCGTCCGGGTTCACCACCACGGGGCCGGGATGCCCGGCACGGGCCATCGAGCAGATCCCCGTCACCGGGTCGTAGATCGCATACAGGCACGTCGCTCCGGTCACCCCCACCCCATCCTGGTCGTCGGGAGTACTGCCGGAGTCGTCCTCGTCGTCCAGGCGGATGACCAGATCGTCCAGCTTCCCGAGGACTTCGTCGACGGGGAGGTCCAGCGTGGCGAAGTTGTGTACAGCGGTGCGCAGTCGCCCCATCGTCGCCGAGGCGTGCAGACCCTGGCCGACGACGTCGCCCATCACCAGCGCCACACGTCCGCCCGGCAGCGGAATGACGTCGAACCAGTCCCCGCCCACTCCCGCCTCCGACGGCAGGTACCGCCAGGCCACTTCCAGGGCGTCCTGTTCCGGCTGGCCCCGCGGCAGCAGACTGCGCTGCAGCGTCACCGTCATCGCGTGTTCGCGGGTGAACCTCCGGGCGTTGTCGATGGCCACCGCCGCCCGCGCGCCCAGCTCTTCCGCGAACGCCACGTCCTCCGGCTCGAACGCGGGTGAGCCCTCCGTCCGGTAGAAGTGCGCGAGACCCAGGGGCACCCCCCGCGCCCGCAGCGGCATGGTCACCAGGGAGTGCAGCCCGAGCTCCAGCGCCTTTCGAGCACGCTCCGGATCCTGTTCCTGCCAGCTCTGGGCCTGCCGCAGGTCCGCTTCCAGGACACCCCGGCTCTGTTCCAGCGCGAGCATCTGCGGAGTCTCCGGCGAGAACGTGATCACTTCGCCCAGCCGGTACACCGGCAGCATCCGCTGATCTCCGCTGATCGCGGTCCGCCGCAGACGGCGCCAGCCCTCCGTCGTCGGCTCCGAGCCGCGCACCACCGACTCCAGCAGATCCACCGCGACGACGTCGGCGAACCGGGGCACCGCCACGTCGGCCAGTTCCTGGGCCGTGCGCTCCACATCCAGCGTGGTCCCGATGCGCATCCCCGCCTCGTACAGCAGCTTCAGCTGCCCCAGCGCCACCTCGGCCCGACCCGACACCACCGCCAGCTCCGTGGTGTCCCGCAACGTCACCACGCTGCCCGCATGGCCGGCCTCCGGGAACGTAGGCCGCTTGTTCACCGCCAGCAACCGGTCGTTCGCGAGGTACACCTCGTCGGTGACCTTCTCCGGGGATGCGAGAAGGCGCGCCATCTGCTCGGGAAGCCCCAGCTCCCGCACGTGCCGCCCCTGTGCGTCCGCCGGCAGACCCAGCAGCCGCTTCGCCTCGTCGTTGGCCAGCAGCAGCCGTCGGTCCTCGTCGGTGATCAGCACCCCCTCCCGCACCGCGTGCAGCACGGCCTGGTGATGCTCGTACAGCCGCCCCAGCTCCGCAGGGGCCAGCCCGTGGGTCTGGCGCAGCAGTCGCCGGGACACTGCGGTCGTCCCCGCCGCGGCCAACACCAGCATGATCGCGCCGACACCCAGGACGATCGGCAGCTGCGGCATCCACAGTCGCGCCACGTTCGTGACGGTGATCCCGGCGGAAACCAGGCCGACGATCCGGCCGCGCGCGTCGGTCACCGGGACGACCGCCTGGATGGCCGTCCCCTTGCCCGCCGGCAGAGGCGGACCGCCCGCCTGCTCGACGACGGTACGGCCGTGGAGCGCCGGCTCGATGGTGCCGACGAATTTCTTCCCGATCTCCGCGGGGTAGGGATACGTGTACCGGATTCCGTCCGTGCTCATGACGACGATGAAGTCCATGCCCGACCGCTTGCGCGCCTGCTCGGCTCGCGGTTGCAGCACGGCGGTGGGGTCCGGGCTGCGCAGCGCCAGGCTCACACCGGGGGCGCTGGCGAACGTCTGGGCGGCCACCACCGACTCCCGACGCCCCTGCCGCACTGCGTCGCGCGCCGCCTGCAGCATGATGCTCGCCACCGCGGCCACCACCAGCAGCACCACGATCACGCTCTGGACGAGGAACACCTGCCCCGCCGCGGTGCGCGGGCTCAGTACGGACAGGCGCCGAGTCCGTCGGCCACCGGCGGGCGGAGGACGTGAGGTCCGCAATCGGCTGAGATATCCCTCCATACACCCTTGATAACACCGCTGCGCAGACCTGGTATGACTCACGACGCCTGTCCGGAGAGGGCGACCCGCGGCGGGACAAGCAACCGGAGGGCTGTGACTGGGGACGGCCCGGGCGGCGCGCTGGGTGAGGGGTGCCGGCGACCGCGCGCCGGGTCCGGCGCGCGCCGTCCGTGGGCCGGATGGCGACGCATCCTGCCGCACGTGTCTGACCATCCAGCATCAGCCGCGTCTTCCATCCGAGGCTGATGCCTGCTTCCTATCGTTATGATGCACTTTGTGATCGGGACTGGGCGGCCCTGGCGTCGGCATCCTCTCCGCGGCGGCCGGTGGGAAGCGGCCACGCTGTCACCGGTGATCCTCACCGGCCTCATCGCCGTTCTGGCGTTCTCCACGCCACGGCAAATCGCCATCAGCCGCCTCCTTCCCACCGCTCCCGCCCTCGCCGCCGCCATGTGGCCCGTGCTTCCCACGCTCCTGCTCGGTCTGTTCTGCCTCCTGGTCATGATCGGCCTCAGCTTCGTCTACACCGACCTGGGTACGCCCTACACGTCGGCAGCCATCATCGCGGTCACCCTGGCGGCCGCCTACGCCAGCCATGTCCGGCTGCAGCGCGAGGAGACGCTGTTCCACGTCCGGCTTGTCGCCGAGGCCGCTCAGGAGGTGCTGCTGCGCCCTCTGCCGCGCTGCATGAACAACATCGAGATCGAGGCCCTGTACCTGGCGGCCCAGGAGGAGGCCCGGATCGGTGGCGACTTCTACGAGGCGGCCGACACGCCGTACGGGATCCGGCTGCTCATCGGCGACGTGCGCGGAAAGGGCCTGTCCGCGGTCGGAGCGGCCTCCGCGCTGATCAGCTGCTTCAGGGAGGCCGCGTACGACGAGCCCGATCTGAGCGGCATCATTCATCGCCTGGAGGTCACCATCACTCGTCACAGTGCCGCGTTCCCCGTTCCGGACCGGTCGGAGCACTTCGCCACCGCCCTCATCACCGAAATCCCCCAGGACGGCGGTCAGGTCAGACTCCTCAGCTGCGGGCACCCCCCACCCCTGCTCGTCCACCAGGGCAAGGCCCGGCTGCTGGAGGCCACCACCCCCTCGCCGCCACTCAACCTGACGACGCTCGTCGGCGAGCACCACCGCGTGGACACCTTCGACTTCACCCCCGGTGACCAGCTGCTCCTGTACACCGACGGGGTAACGGAGGCCCGGGACCGCACCGGCACGTTCTTCCCTCTGTCGGACTGGACGCAGCTGCAGGGCCGGACGCTGCCCCGCGAGCTGCTCGACCGGCTTCACGCGGCCCTGCTCCACTACTGCGGGGGAAAGCTCGACGACGACGTCGCCGCCGTTGTCGTGCGCTGCCCGGACGCCTGGGCCAGGGAGTACCGCCTGTAGCCATGGCCGGGGCCGCGAACCGGCCTGCGAGGGCGAGGGTGACGCATTGCTGCGAGAGACAACGGCTGCCGGGCTCTGTGAAGCGCAGGCCAGGCAGCGGGGTAGCTCCCCGGTCAATCGACGGTCGGGGAGTGAGAAGGGTGGTCCTGTCGCCGTGGGGGAGTTGCGTTACGGTCGTACGCCTGCGGCCGGTGAAAGACCATGCTCTCGTCGCGACGGGGGACGTGGCAGACGCTACGTCGATGGGGCCAGGCCGCTGCGGTGGGCGAAGACGACGAGCTGGGCGCGGTCGCGGGCGCCGACTTTGACCATGGCCCGGTTCACATGGGTCTTGACGGTGGCAGGGCTGAGCACGAGCTGCGCGGCGATTTCGTCGTTGGGCAGACCGGTGGCGACGAGTGTGGTGATCTGCCGTTCCCGGCCGGTCAGTGACTCCAGACCACGGCGCGCCGGTTCGTCCAGGGGCTGTGGCGCAGCGGGAGCGGCGAGGAAGCGGGCGATGAGGGATCGGGTCGCGGCAGGAGACAGCAACGCGTCACCCCGGCTGACCGTGCGGAGCGCGTGCAGCAGTTCCTCAGCGTCGGCGCTCTTGCCGAGGAAGCCGCTGGCGCCCGCGCGCAGCGCCTCGAAGACGTACTCGTCGATCTCGAACGTGGTGAGGATCAGTACCTTCACCCCGGCGAGATCCTCGTCTCCGGTGATCAGGCGGGTCGCGGCGAGGCCGTCGAGGACGGGCATGCGAATGTCCATCAGCACCAGATCTGCCCGTGCGGACCTGGCCAGACGGACTGCCTCACGCCCGTCGCCCGCCTCCCCGACCACCTCCAGATCCGGTGCCGGTTGGATCAAGGCCTTGAATCCGGTGCGTACCAGAGGCTGGTCGTCGGCGATGACTACGCGGATGGTCACCTTCGGTTCTCCGGTGCGAGGTCGAGGGGCTGGTACGGCAGGACTGCGATCACCTGGAAGGCGCCGTCCGCGCGGGGGCCGGCGGTGAAGTGCCCGCCCAGGGCCAGGACCCGTTCGCGCATGCCGACAATGCCGTGCCGACCGGCGGGGGCGGCGGCCGGGGCCAGATCGCGCCGGGGGCCTGATCCTCGGCTTCCCAGGTCGTCGACCGTGATGCGCAGGGCGTCGCGTCCGTAGTCGAGGGTCAGGCGTGCCCGCCGTCCGCCGGAATGCTTGTACACGTTGGTCAACGATTCCTGGACGACCCGGTACGCGGTGAGATCGGCCGCGGGTGCGAGAGTCAGCACGGCACCCTCGACGAGACGATCGACCTTCAGGCCCGAGGCACACAACGACGCGAGAAGGTCGTCGAGCCCGTCCAGCCCAGGCGCGGGGATCGCGAGGGGAGCGACGGCTTCTCCTGGCTGCCGCAGCAGAGTGACCGTGTCGCGCAGTTCTCCCAGGGCCTTGCGGCTGGCGGACTTCACATGGGCGAGTGCCTCGCGTGCCGCCGCGGTATCGCTGTCGAGTGCCTGCCCGGCCACATTGGACTGCACGCTGATGAGCGCGAGTTGATGCCCCACGGCATCGTGCAGGTCGCGGGCGATGCGCAGCCGCTCCTCGGCTATTCGGCGCCTGGCGTCCTGTTCGCGTTCGTGTTCGGCACGTTCGGCGCGCTGCTCGACTTCGGCGAGGTAGGCACGGCGGTTGCGGGACGAGTCGCCGGCCGCGAGCGCCAGCCCGCCGAGCGCGATGAAAGCCAGATTCTGAGGTCCCAGCAACGTCGGCTTGTGCACCGCGTGGACGGCGGCGAGCACGGCCACCGCGGCACACCCGAGGAACAGTGCGGACCTGCGTTCGACCAGTTCGGCGACGGTGTAGAGGGCGATCAGCGGAGCCAGCAGGATCAGCACTCCGCCGCCGCCGCTCCAGGCGAGGAACACCTCCGCGGCCGGCGCGCTGACGCCCAGGGCCCACAACGGGCGACGACGGCGCACGGCCAGCGCCCCGCAGCCGAGCACGGCGGCGACGATCGCGGGGGCCGGGTGGCCCTCGCCCGCGGGGCGGCCGCTGTACGCGGTCAGCAGGGTGGCAGTGAACACGGCCAGGGCGATCGTCGCGTCCGCTATGTGCGCGTGTCGGCGGACCACGCGACGCAGGTGGGCGATGGCCTTCATGTCCTCACGATAAGCGGGCTCGCCAGGGCTGCCGTCGGCCCCGCGTAGCAGGCGGGAGTACCGCGGACGCGGTAGACCACCGGGTCGGCACCGTGGTCGCGGTAGCCGCCTTTACCATGCGCGGCCGACGACATGCGGCGGCGAGGACGGAAGCGTGACGAGGGGGCGATCAGGAGCCCCGTGCCGGACGTTCCGGCCAAGTCGAGCAGCTCAATGGAAGGGGAGCATCCCCATGCACCTGACGTTTCCGCCTCCTGCGCACCGGAGGACGATCCTGCAGCGGAGGCCACGATGAGCGGCGGCATCACGGTGGACGGCCTGACCAAGCGCTACGGCCAGGTGACCGCGGTCGACCGGCTGACTTTCGAGGTCGAACCTGGTGTGGTGACCGGTTTCCTCGGTCCGAACGGCGCTGGTAAAACCACCACGCTGCGCATGCTGCTCGGCCTGGTGACGCCCACCGAGGGCCGGGCCTTGATCGACGGGCGCCGATACACCGAGCTGAGCGAGCCGAGGAAGACTGTCGGCGTCGTCTTGGAGGCAACCGGGTTCCACCCGGGCCGACGCGGACGCGACCATCTACGCATCCTCGCCAGGGCCGCGCACATCCCGCACGCGCGAGTCGAGGAGGTGCTGGAGCAGGTCGGCCTGACCGACGCCGCGGACCGGCGGGTGGGCGGCTACTCGCTCGGCATGCGCCAGCGGCTCGGTCTGGCGGCCGCCCTGCTCGGTGACCCGCGGGTGCTCATCCTCGACGAACCTGCCAACGGCCTGGATCCGTCGGGCATGGCTGAACTGCGTGACCTGCTACGGGGCCTGGCCACCGAGAACCGCACCGTTCTGATGTCGAGCCATGTACTCAGTGAGGTCGCGCAGACCGTGGACCGTGTGGTCATCGTTGCCCGCGGCACCCTGCGTTATGCCGGGACGCTCACCGATCTCACCAGCGCGAAGACGGAGACGCTCGAAGGCGCCTTTCTCAGGCTTACCTCGACCCCGGACACCGACCCCGCGACCGGCGCCCAGGCGGCGTCCACCCGCGGCTGAGCACGCGAGGAGCAAGCGAACATGCACACCCTCATCCGCGCCGAACTGCTGAAACTGCGCACCATCCGCAGCCCGTGGCTGCTGCTGGCCGCATGCCCCCTGCTGGTCGTGGCGGGTACCAGCGGGCTGGTGGTCTCCGGCAATAAGCCGCTCGACCCGACCGCGCAGAGTCAGGCAGTCGCGCACGTCGGCCTGGCCTCGATCTTCACCCTGGTGTTCGGGATCCTCGCGGTCGCCGGGGAGTACCGGCACCAGACCATCACGGACACCTACCTGAGCACGCCTGCGCGCGGGCCCGTCATCGGCGCGAAACTCCTGGTCTACGCGGTCTTCGGTGCACTTGCCGGAGTGGTCAGTACTCTCGTCGGTCTCGGCGTGGCGGCCGCCTGGTGGTCGGGCAAGGGCGCGTCCTTCGCCTGGACGGACTCGGCGATGTGGACCACGATCGGCGGCGGGATCGCCTGGAACGCGGCGTTCGCCGCCATCGGCGTCGGACTCGGAGCATTGATCCGCAGCCTCGTCGGCGCCATCGCCGTCGCCCTGGCATGGATCGCCCTGGTGGAAGGCATCGTCGGCCAGCTGATCGGCGATCTCGCCCGCTGGCTGCCCTTCAATGCCGGTCAGGCCCTGGGCGCCGCCGCCCAGCCCATGATGACGCCCGATCTGCTACCACGCTGGGGCGGTGGCGGCGTCCTGGTGGTCTACACGCTCCTGTTCGCCGTTCTGGCGGTCGGCACCACCATGCGGCGCGACGTGTCCTGATCAACGCCGGGCAGCAGAGGAGCTTCTCCAGGATCGGCAGAACGGTGCCGTCCAAGGGGCCTCCTCCCAGACAGGTGGCACCTGTGCAGCAGCGCCTGCCGGTGCGGTCCATGGGCTGACTCGCACTCAGTCAGTTCGGGAGAACAGCCTGCCCGCCCGTAAACATGTGGCGGCCGCTCGCCCCGGACGGGGCTGGGCGGCGCCAGTGATCGCTCGCGAGGAGTGTGACGAGTGACGGGGCGGGGCGGAGACTGGGCCCCGTCGTACTCGTGATCAACGCTGTCGAGGCCGCCCGCGCCAGTCCGCGTCGGTCATTTCCATAAACTATGAATATAAAAATGTTATGCTTCGAGCGTGAGTCGTCAAGACACCGCTTCTGGCGCGTCCGCCGCCATCGGGGCGGCCCTCTACGGCCTGGCCACCAGGGCCGCGAGACGCCTGCCCCGGGACATGAGCCTGACGTCCGCCGCCACCCTGGCCACCCTGGACCGGACCGGCCCGCGGCGCATCACCGATCTGGCCGCGGTCGAGGGCGTCACCCAGCCCGCGATGACCGCCCTGGTCCGGGTGATGGAGGAGTCCGGCCTGGTCGAGCGGCGGGGCGACGCGTCCGACAAGCGGGTCACGCTGGTGTGCCTGACCGAGGCCGGCGCCTCCTATGTCCGGACGCGGCGCAAGGCCGGCGTCCACGCGTTCGAGCGGTTGATCGGCGCGCTCACCGGCGACGAGGTCGAGTCGCTGGTGGCGGCCCTTCCGGCGCTGAAGCACCTGGCAGAGCTCGAAAACCAGGACCGCGAACGGCCGAAGCAGTGACCGGGCAGCCGGTCCGCGGGGTCGCGGTGAAGGCTTTCCCAGTCGCGCGTTCCGAGGCGCGACTGCTGGTCCCCGCCCTGATATTCATCGCTCTGGTCGTGGCGGCGGTCGCCAGCCTCGGGACGCCGCTCATCACCAGCGTGGCGACCTCGTTCCACGTCTCGCTCGGCAGCGCGCAGTGGACGCTGACCGTCGCGCTGCTCAGCGGCGCCGTCGCCACGCCCGTCCTGGGCCGACTCGGAGCCGGCCCGCACCGGCGGGCCACGATCCTCGCCACGCTGGCGGTCGTCGTAGCCGGCAGCGCGCTCACCGTGCTGCCGCTGCCGTTCGCGTGGCTGCTGGCCGGCAGGGCGGCCCAGGGCCTCGGGCTCGGGCTGACGGCGCTGATGATGGGAGTGGCCCGGGACCACCTCCCCGAGGAGCGCAGCGGGGCCGTGATCGCCCTGATCTCGGTGGTCTCGATCATCGGGGCCGGCGTCGGCTACCCGCTGGCCGCACTGCTCGCCGAGCTCGGCGGGGTACGGGCCGCCTACGGCCTCGGCCTGGTCGTCACCGCCGCCGCCCTCCTGACCGCGTGGCGCTCCATGCCCGAAGCCCCCGAAGGCCGCCCCGCCCACGTGGACCTGGCAGGCGCGGTCGTCCTGGCCGCTGCGCTGCTCCTCGTGCTGTTCCTCGCCGGCGAACGGAATCTGTGGAGCCGGCACCTCGCCGTGGCGGCGGGCCTCGCCGTCGTCGCGGTGGTGCTGCTCTGCGTCTGGGCCGTCATCGAGCTGCGCAGCACGACGCCCCTGGTCGATGTGCGGGCGGTGCGGCACCCGGCGGTCGCCGGGGCGAACCTCGCCATGTTCGTCGGCGGGATCGGCATGTACCTCCAGCTCACGCTCATCACCCGGTACGCGCAGACGCCGCACGGCGCCGGCTACGGCTTCGGGCTGACGACCTTCGTCGCCGGGCTGGTCCTCATCCCGTTCTCCGTGCTGGGGTTCGTCGCCGGCAAGCTCACGCCACGGGTCCGGACGCGGAGCGCCGACTCCCTGCTCCTGGCCGGCAGCGCCATCGTGGTCGGCGGCGGGTTCGCCCTGTTCGCGGCGGCCCGGTCGGACCTGGCCGAACTGTTCGCGGCGATGGGCGTGCTCGGCTTCGGCGTCGGCGGCTTCTCGGCCGCGATGCCCGGCGTCATCCTGGCCGTCACCCCCAAGAGCGAGACGTCGAGCGCCATGAGCTTCAACTACGTCGTGCGCAGCGTCGGGTACGCCCTGGGCAGCGCCCTCGGCGGCCTGATCCTGGCCGCGGGCACCGGCCCCGGCCACCTCTTCCCCGACGACAGCGCCTACACCACCGCGGCGCTGGTCGGCATCGGCGCCATGGCGATCACGACGCTGACAAGCCTCGCTCTCGCCCGCCGCCGCTCGTCCGAGACCACCCCGTAAGTCAGATGCACTCATCCCCACACTGGAGGTTCCATGCCCAAGGGCTACTGGGTCAGCGTCTACCGCACCATCTCAGACCCTGAGAAGCTGGCTGCTTACAACAAGCTGGCCGGTCCGGCCGTCAAGGCCGGGGGCGGTCGGACCTTCGTGCGTGGCGGTCGGGTCGTGGCGTATGACGCCGGAATCGCCGAGCGCATCGTCCTGGTCGAGTTCGACAGCTTCGAGCAGGCCGTCGCGGCACGCGAGAGTGCGGCCTACCAGGAGGCGCTGGCCGCCCTCTCCGACGGCGTCGAGCGCGACTTCCGCATCGTCGAAGGCATCGACTGACCGAGGTCCAGTCGGATCTTCACTGAAGACGCATGGGACGCGTCGCTCGCCATCGTTTGACGACAGGCGGCCGACGCGGCCGGGCGGGTCAGAAAGTGGGCTGGGCGGACTTCCCTGCGCGGACAAAGCCTACGATCGCCCGGACCTGCGAAAATGGTTACGCGGTAAGCGCCTTGCAGGGCCGGACGCCGCCCCGCGAGCCGCTCGACCGGCTTCACGCGGCCCTGCTCCACTACTGCGGCGGAAAGCTCGACGACGTCGCCGCCCTTGTCGTGCGCTGCCCGGACACCTGGGCCAGGGAGTGCCGCATCTGCATGCCTTCACTTGGCCTGGAGCGGGGTTCTAGGCCGTGCTCCTGTGGCTCTCCTTGCGTGGTGCCGGACTCAGGCCTCGCCCGGGGGCCCGAACACGACACCGGTGAGGGTCTGGTTCACGTGGCCGAGCCAGCTCTCGCCGTAGGTGTGGAACCCGGCCGACGGGACGCCGCCCAAGGCTGCGACGAAGTCCGCGGAGAGGTTCTTGGCGTCGATCTCCTTGCGGCGCAGGCAGCAGTTGAAGAGCACTGCGCCGCCGGGCCGCCCTCCGAGTTCGGCGCGGGTCCGGCGCAGGGCGGCGGTGGTCTCCGCGATGAGGTCACCCGCCTGCATGACCTCGACCTCCATCCCCGGCATGATCTCGGCGTAGAACCGGAGGCCACCGTCCGGCGTAACCGCCTGAGGGCTGCGGACCCACGGCTGGCCGTCGATGATCAGGCCCACCGGGTACTCCGTCCAGGCGGCGTCGAGCGCGTCGGCGCTCACGCCCAGGGCATCCGCGTACGCCTCCGCGGCCGGCCGCCCGTCGATCTCGAGGACGGTCCGGGACGCAGCGTCCGCACGGGTGATCCGCAGGAGCCTGCCGGTCGGGGTGAAGGAGCATGACTTGACCACCCGGAACGGGACGGCGGTCCGGCACACCATGAGCGCCGCCCCGTGATAGCTCACCTCGTGGCCCACGGCGGTCCAGGTGCCCTGGAAGGCGAAGTCGTCTCCGGCGGAACCGCCGACGAAGTCCAGCAGCGGTGCCGCGTTCCCCAGCATCTCGTTGACCTGCTCCTCGGATCCGTGCAGGCCGTCGATCAGCACGAAACCCAGGTGGTGGGCCGGGTCGAGGTGGCGGAGCTGAACCTGGAGGGCGTCCTCGAGCGACCGGACGGCGACCGCGGTGCCGTCGCCCGCGTCGCCGGCCAACTCGCCGAGAACCGCCACCGCTTGGGTGATCAGACCGTCCGGAAGCGCCACGGCCGAGATGCCGCCGGTCCCGTTGTGCAGGTCGGTGAACTCCCCGGCGGTGGAACAGCCGATGACCACCGCCTCGGGAAAGTGCGCGCTGATGACGGGTGCGACATCGGCGGGGTCGTACACGCTGGAGGCGAAGTACATCACCGCGACCGCCCGACGTCCCGACAGATCGCGGTCGAGTTGTGCCAGCAGCCGGTCGACCGCCTGCGGAGCCGGTCCGGTGACATGGGCGCGTACGACGCCCGCGCCGGGTACGATGGGAGGGAAGAACATCATTTGTCTGCCTTGTTCAGAAGTCGCCGAAGGCGTTGCCGAAGGCCCGCCGTGGCGACGGGCGCGCCGCCCGCCTGCTGCGAGCCGCTGTCGTCCGGATCCGGCGGGTGGATGAGCAGGTCGTGCGGCGAGGACGACAACGAGAAGCCCAGCACCAGCAGGACGCTCAGGACTCTGGAGACCACCGCCGCGTCGGTCTGCTGGTCCGGGCGGGGAGAGCGCAGGTCGACGCCGGTGCGCAGGGCGACCCGGGTGCAGATCGCCGCGAGCCCGCGGTCGTCGTCGGGGAAGTGGCGGGAGCGCAGTACGGCGAGGATTCCATTGAGTGTCTGCTCCCGCGGCCGGTCGCTCGCGGTGCCGACGTCAGCCAAAGTGGAGCCGTCGTCCCGCGGTGTACCGCGACGCGGCTGCCACGGACCGGGATCCGGCTGCGGCTGGGCGTGATCCGTTCCCGGCCGGGCGCCATCCGCGCCCAGCCGGAGGTTCCCGCTGAGCCAGGTGTAGAACGCTATCCAGTCGGAACTGAGCCGGGAGCCCCACTCGCTCTTGTGTATCTGGCGCACCGTGTCGAGCAGGGCCGCACCGAACGACCAGCACCAGCCGTCGAAGAACCCCTGCTGCTGGATTCGCCCGCCGACCTGGCGCAGGGTCGCCTCGACGGTCTCCGGTGCGTCCTGGGCCAGTGCGGCCCACAGCACCGACTGAGCCAGCCTGTTGCACAGCGACCGTCCTGCCCGTGGCGGCAACTCTCGCACCTGGGGCACAAGGACGACCATGCTCTCGTAGAAGCTGTCCATGAACCGCACCTGGTTGCGGGAGAGCAACTGACAGGAGAACTGAACGCTTCGCAGGCTCTCGACCGGAGGTCTGGCGCACGCGTACGCCAGAGGCTCCGTGCCGGTACCCGCGTGACCGAACACCATGGCGACTCTCCTCGGAGCATGGTGAGCACACGTCGTCCGGGCCGAGCAGACGCGGCGCGTGCTCGTGCCCCTTCCACGCCCGACGGCGTGGCGACGCGCTCCACTTCAATGGCCTGTCCGGGTCTCGGCCGAGCGGAGACCGCCCGCCGGTACCCTCACGGATTTCCTCGGCGGAAGCCTGGACCGCCTCGAACGGAGCATGTGACCGCAAGAAACCCGCCGGAGACGATGAGGACGGTGACGCCGCCCCGGCGGCGTGCCCTCCCGCGGCTCATCGCCCCACAATGGACGCCCGATGCCGGCGCGCCCGAGCGCCCGCCCCGCGAATGTCCCCCCACTGTCCGGCCCCGCGTCCCGCGAGGCCGGTTGCGTCCGCTGAAGGACGAGGTGATCACGGTGCACGCCGAGGGTGCCGGGCCGGCTCTCTCGACAGTCCCCTGAGCGCCCGGCCGGCGATGTCGTCGATCGGTCCGGCGGCATGAACGGTCAGCAGGATGTCCGCGTAGTGGTCGAGCAGAGGGGCGGTCTGGCGTTCGTAGACTCGCTGCCGATGGCGGATGACATCCTCGGTGTCATCCGGCCGGCCGCGGTTCAGCAGCCGCTTCACCACGATGTCCTCGGGAGCGGTGAACTCCACCACGGCGTCCAGTCCGGCTCCGGTGGAATCCAGTATCGCGGCGAGTTCCCGCGCCTGTGTCAGGGTGCGCGGGAAGCCGTCCAGAAGGAAGCCGCGCCGGGTGTCGGACTGTTCCAGCCGCTGGCGGACCATGCCGCCGGTGACGTGATCGGGTACGAGTTCGCCGGTGTCGAGATACCGCTTGGCTTCCTGCCCGAGTGTCGTCCGGCGGGTGACGTGGTCGCGGAACAGGTCCCCGGTGGAGATGTGCGGGATGCCGAGTCTGTCGCTGAGTATGGCTGCTTGGGTGCCCTTGCCCGCTCCGGGAGGGCCGATGAGGACGATTCGCATCAGCGCGCGCGTGCCTTCCAGTGGTCGTTCCTGGTCTTCGTTCCTGGTCTTCGCCGTTGTCGGCGTGCTCCGGTCGGGTGGCCCGTGACGGGCGCGGAGGTCCCTCGGCCGGGACCGGTACCGGCCCGGGTGCCCGGTGCGGGCGGCGGGCCGGGGAGGCCGCACAGCGCGTCGGCGTTCACCCTGCGGCAGGCGTCCGCGTCGACCGACGGACCGGTTACGACGGTGTGGACGCCGGTGCCTGGCGTCGGTTCGGCCGTCGGCCACCGGGCGAGCCCGGGCAGCCCTGCCGGGGCGGTGTCTTTCGACCGCTCCCGGACCGCATCCGTGATCACGTCGAAGACCGGTCCGCCGTGCGCGGCCATCCGGCGCCGGCCGGCTCTCCGCACGCAGGCCGGCGGCATCCCCGGGGCCCCGGGCCGAACCTCGCACCGGGCGAGGTGATCTAGGCGCCCGATCCGGTCGACGACCGTGTCGACGGCCCGGTCGGGGCCGCCGGGGGCGCTCGCTCCGGTCAGGCGCACGGCCCGGCCGGGCGACAGGCCGCCGCTGCTCATGCCGGGCTCGCCTTGTCCCGCTGCCCGCCGCTGAGACCGGCGTTGATCAGGTCCATCACGGAGGCGTCGGCGAGCGTCGTGACGTCTCCGACCTCCCGGTCCTCGGCGATGTCGCGCAGCAGTCTGCGCATGATCTTCCCGGAGCGGGTCTTGGGCAGTTCGGGGACCACCATGATCTGGCGGGGCTTGGCGATCGGGCCGATCTCCTGTGCGACATGCTCGCGCAGCGCCGCCGTGAGGTCCGGGTCGGCGCCGGCGCGCAGGATGACGAAGGCGACGATGGCCTGCCCGGTCGTCGCGTCCGACGCGCCCACCACCGCGGCCTCGGCCACCGCGGGGTGTGAGACGAGCGCCGACTCGACCTCCGCGGTGGAGATCCGGTGCCCGGAGACGTTCATGACGTCGTCCACGCGGCCCAGCAGCCAGATGTCGCCGTCCTCGTCGTAGCGCGCGCCGTCCCCGGCGAAGTAGTAGCCCTTCTCGGCGAAACGGGACCAGTACGTCGCCCGGTACCGCTCCTCGTCGCCCCAGATCCCGCGCAGCATGGACGGCCAGGGCTGGTCGAGGACCAGATAGCCGCTCTCGCCGGTGCCGACCTGACGGCCCTGGTCGTCGACCACCTTGGCGGACAGGCCCGGCAGCGGCGCCTGGGCCGAGCCGGGCTTCGCGTCGGTCCCTGCCCCAGCCCTGGGGGGCTCGGAGGTGCCACCGGGCAGCGGTGAGATCATGACGGCGCCGGTCTCGGTCTGCCACCAGGTGTCCACGATCGGCGCCCTGCCGGCCCCGATGTGCGTGCGGTACCAGCGCCATGCCTCGGGGTTGATGGGCTCGCCGACGCTGCCGAGCACGCGGATCGAGGAGAGGTCGTAGCGGTCGGGGATCTGCTCGCCCCACTTCATGAAGGTGCGGATGAGGGTGGGGGCGGTGTAGTAGACCGTGACGCCGTACTTCTCGATGATCTCGAAGTGCCGCCCTTCGTGCGGGGTGTTGGGCGTGCCCTCGTACATGACCGAGGTCGCCCGGTTGGCGAGCGGCCCGTACACGATGTAGGAGTGCCCGGTGATCCAGCCGATGTCGGCGGTGCACCAGTAGACGTCGGTCTCGGGGTCGAGGTCGAAGACGGTGCGGTGGGTGTAGGCGGCCTGGGTGAGGTAGCCGCCGGAGGTGTGCAGGATGCCCTTCGGGCTGCCCGTCGTCCCGGAGGTGTAGAGGATGAACAGGGGGTGCTCGGCGTCGAAGGGTTCGGGGGTGTGCTCGTCGGACTGGACGTCGACCAGGTCGTGCCACCACAGGTCGCGGCCCTCGGTCCACGGCACGTCCGTGCCGGTGCGCCGGACCACCAGGACGTGCTCGATGCTCGGGGTGTCCCTGGTCGCCTCGTCGGTGTTCGCCTTCATGGGCTCGGCCTTGCCCCGGCGGTACTGGCCGTCCGCGGTGATCAGCAGCCTGGCTTGGGCGTCGTCGATGCGTGCCTGCAGGGCGGCCGGGGAGAACCCGCCGAACACGACGCTGTGCGGCAGGCCGAGACGGGCGCAGGCCAGCATGGCGAAGACCGCCTCGGGGATCATCGGCAGCTGGATGGCGACCCGGTCGCCCGGCGTCAGCCCGAGGCAGAGCAGGGCGTTCGCCGTGCGGCAGACCTCGCGCCTCAGCTCCGCGTAGGTGATCGTGCGGGTGTCACCCGGCTCGCCCTCCCAGTGGAAGGCGACTTTGTCGCCGTGCCCTGCCTCGACGTGTCGGTCGACGCAGTTGTACGCCACGTTCAGCTTCCCGCCGGTGAACCAGCGGGCGAAGGGAGCGTCCGTCCAGTCCAGCACCTGGTCCCAGCCGGTGTCCCAGTGGAGCTGCCCGGCCTGCCCGGCCCAGAAGGCGAGGCGGTCGTCCACGGCCCGCTCCGGCGGTCCGGACACGGCGGCGCCCCGGGGCGTGAGCGGGTGCTCTGGAAGGGCGGGGTGGGCAGAGCGCGGAGACATACCAGATCCTCCAGTGGGGTGCGGGTGCTGACGGCACGGGTGCCGGTCCGAGGGCGCGGCCGGCTGTCGCCAGGTGGACACGGTGGCGGGTGAGGGTTGGCGGGAGGTTGGCGGCGGATCGGGGGCCGCGGCTACGGCCGCCCTCCGGCGGTCCATCGGCTCACCAGGCGCAGGGCGAGGCGCGGCCGCAGCGGTGCGGTGGTCCTGCGCCGTAGGGCGCCCTGCCATACGCCCCAGCCGTAGGCGAGGTCGTCCAGGCGACGGATCGCCACGTACGGGAGGGGCCCGAGCGAGGTGCCGGAGCGGCGGTGGTCCACCAGCCCCTCGACGACGGCCGCGGCGATCAGCACGTGCCGTGCGCGCCGGCTCGCCACGGCGGCGGCGGTCGCGAGGGGCCAGTGGTGCCGGGTGGCGCAGCGCAGCAACTGCTCGGCGGTGCCGCGCAGCGCGGCGAGCGACAGCAGCGCCCCCGCGCGGGAGGGGTGGTCGGCGTCGGGCATACGCCGTGCCACCCGGACGGCGGTCACCGCGGTCAGGGCCGACGCCCCGGCCGCCGGCCCCGGCCTGCCGCGCAGCAGCAGGGCGCAGGCGGCCAGCGACCAGGGGGCGGCATACAGCGGCGGCACCTGACCGGGGTGGCGCAGCGCCAGGTCGGCGGCGCCGGTACCGTACGCGGCTCGCTGGGCGAGCCAGCCGCGCAGGTCGGTGCGGTGCCGGTGGCCCACGCGCGCGGTGGGCACGTACCGCAGCCGCCAGCCCGCCTCGTGCAGCCGCATGCACAGGTCGACGTCCTCCCCGACGCGCATGCTGTCGTCGAAGCCGGCGCCGACGGCGTCGCGGCGGACCACGATGGTGGCGCTGGGGACGTAGGACAGCGCGGACACCGGCACGACCGGCCCTTCCCCGGCTCCCATGTCCAGCGGCGAGCGCGTCTCCTCGTACCGGTCCAGGAGCCCGGGTTCGGCGACGGGCAGCGCGACCACGCGGGGAGCGGTGAGCGCCACCGCGGGGTCGGCGAACTGCGCCAGCAGGGCGGCGAGCCACCCGGGTTCGGGCACCACGTCGGAGTCGCAGAACGCCACGTACGGGGTACGGGCGTGCCGCAGGCCGGTGTTGCGGGCCGCCGCCGGGCCGAGGTTGCGCGGGTGGGTCAGCAGTTCGGCGCCGTGCGCGCGGGCCACCCGGGCCAGGGCCGCGGGGTCGGCGGAGCCGTCGTCCACGACCAGGACCGACAGGGAGGAGGTCGGCGGGTCGGCGCGCAGGGCTGCGAGCAGCCGGTCCAGCTGGTCGGCGCGGTCCTTGACGGGGATGATCACGGTGGTGTCGCTCACCGGCACCGGTGCGGGGCGGGGATGGGCGATCCCGGCGTCGAGCAGCCGTCGTGCGAGCGCGCCGCTCGCCGGGCCCGTGACCGTGAGCCGGCCCCGGTCCAGGAGGCGTGCCGCAGGAGCGGTCAGCCGGAGCAGGCGAAGCGGCGATCCGCCGAGCAGCAGCCGCCCGTCCTGGGACCGGTGCGTGCCCGCGGCGAGTTCGACGGTGAGGCCGGCCGGCAGGGCGGTGTCCGCCGGAGAGGACAGCGGCGTCGTCGTCGGGGGAGCCGGGGTGCGGGGTGCGAGTGCCGTCATGCCGTGAACCCTCCGTCCGCGTGCAGTACGGAGCCGGTGAGAGCGAAGGACTCGGGGGAACAGGCCCAGGCCACCGCCGCCGCCACCTCCTCGGGTTCCAGTGGGCGCCCGGTGAGCTGCTGCGCGGCGAGCTGGTCGACGTCGGGCAGGTGGTACAGGTCCGCCGTGGCCCGCAGCATGTCCGTGCGGGTCGAGCCCGGCGAGACGGCGACGGCGTGCACGCCGGTGTCACGCAGGTCGCAGGCGAGGCCACGGACCAGGCCGACGACGGCGTGCTTGGCCGCGCAGTAGGCGCCCAGGCGCCACAGGCCGCGGTGCGCGGCGGCCGAGGCGAGGGCGACGAAGCGGCCGTGCCGGGGGTGCGGCCTGCGCAGCAGGGCGGGTACGGCGGCGCGCGCGAGGTTGGCCACGCCCATGACGTCCACGTCGAGCAGGGTCCGCCACTGGGTGTCGGTCTGTTCCCACACCGGGTCCCCGCCCAGCATCACCGCGGCGGCGGCCACAGCGGCGTCGAGGCCGCCGAACTCGGTCTCGGCCAGCTCCACCGCGCGGTGCAGCGCGGCGGCGTCGCGTACGTCGGCGCGGACCGTACGGATCAGGGGGAATTCCTGTGCCAGCAGGTCCAGTCGGCCGGGCTCGGCCAGCGGATAGGGCACGTCGGGGTCGTCCGCGCAGCGGTCCACCGCCACCACCGCCCAGCCGTCCCGGGCCAGTCGCCGTACCGTGGCGGCCCCGATGCCCCGCGCGGCACCGGTGACGACGGCCACCCGCCGGCCGGTCATCGCCCGTCCCCGGCGGGGGTGGTGACCGGCTGCCTCTCGGGCCGGCCGAGCCGGCCCCGCGCGCTCACCCGCCAGCCCCGGACATCCTCGGCGAGGCGGTCCGCCATCCGCTCCAGGAGCCGCTCGCCGTCGCCCGCGCAGGCCCCGGCGGGATCGCCGAGGACACCGGACGGGCTCACCCCGCGCACCGATTCGGCGACCAGCCGGTCCATCAGCAGGTGAACGGGTTCGGTGGGTCCGGCGACGGCCCGCTCGGCACGGACGGCCGCGTGCCGCAGCCGCAGCATCATCGACGTCTCGGCGCGTCCGGCGTGGGCGTCGGAACCCGGCGGCAGGCAGGGCCACCAGGCGACATCGCGGCCCTCGCCGCGCAGACCGGCGACCGCCTCGGCCAGGCTGGTGAGGTGGCCGCCGTGCCCGTTGACCACCAGCAGGCGGGACGCCCAGCGCAGCATCGAGCGCCCGGTCTCCGTGACCAGCAGGCGCAGCGCGTCGTGGCCGATGGACACCGTGCCGGGGAACCCCTCGTGCTCGCCGCTGGCCCCGTACGGCTGAGCGGGCGCGACCAGTACGTCCGCCTCGCCGCGCAACCGGGCGGCGGCACGTTCGGCGACCGCGGAGGCCACCGCCGTGTCGGTGTCCAGGGGCAGGTGCGGGCCGTGCTGTTCGCAGGAGCCGAGCGGCAGCAGGACCAGGGGGTGGCGGTCCGCCACGTCGGGCCAGCTCAGGTTGGCGAGCGAACTCCGGGCGTCGGGCATGTCAGACCGCTCCCGGTGCCCGGGTGAAGCCCGGCGGGACGAGCACGTCGTCGGGCGTGAGCTCGTGGACCGACGAACGCCCGAGCCCCAGCAGGGCGGAATCGATGCCGCGGCGCAGGATGTCGAGCACGTTCTCCACGCCGGTCTGGCCGCCCGCCGCCAGGCCCCACAGATAGGCGCGGCCGATCATCACGGCCCTGGCGCCGAGTGCGAGCGCCTTGACCACGTCGCTGCCGCGGCGGACTCCGCCGTCGAGGAGCACCTCGACCTGGTCACCCACCGCGTCCGCGATGACGGGCAGAACGCGGATCGGGGCGGGGGTCGCGTCGAGGTTGTTGCCGCCGTGGTTGGACACCGAGATCGCGGTGACGCCCGCGTCGACCGCGCGGAGCGCGTCGTCCACCCGGCAGATGCCCTTGAGCATGAACGGTCCGTCCCACTGCTCGCGCAGCCAGCGCACGTCGTCCCAGGAGGGCGGAGGGGTCGTCATCCACTCGCCGTAGGCGCCGAAGAACGTGGGCGCCTCCTGCCCCGGCTCGGCGATGTTGGGTGCCTTGAGGTCCGGAAGGCTGCGGGATTTCACGAAGTCCCAGAGCCAGCCGGGGCGGGCCAGCGCCTCGGGGGCGAACCGCGTCATGGCCCTGAGGTCCAGTCGCTCGGGAATCTCGGGGCTGCCCCAGTCCCGGCCGTACGAGAAGGACCAGTCGAGGGTGACGATGATGCCCTTGGCACCCGCCGCATGGGCGTCCTGGAGGCGCCGGGCCATCGCGTCCCGGGAACCCATCCAGTACACCTGGAGGAATGTCTGCGGATTCGCCGCCAGGACGTCGCCGAGCGGCTTGCCGGCGAACGAGCTGAGCCCCATCGCGGTGCCCCGCGCGGCGGCGGCGCGGGCCACGGCCACCTCACCGTCCGGGTGCACCGCCTGCACACCCGTCGGCGAGATGAGCACCGGCAGGGAGATGTCCTGTCCCATGACGGTGGTGGCCTGGTCGCGCTTGGCCGACAGCCCGGCCACGTGCGGCGCGAAGCCCAGCTCGGCGAAGGCGGCGGTGTTGTCGTCGTAGGAGACGCCCTTCTCGGAGCCCGCGAGCAGCGCGCTGTACACGGATTTCGGCAGCCGTTTCCTCGCTCGCCGCTGGGCCTCGGCGACCGTCTCGATCCACTTGCTCATGACGTTCCTCTCTCGTCGGGTACACGGCCGCCCAGATCGGCACCGGCCAGCGGGCTCTCGTCGCAGAAGCGGTCGGAGCGGCGGGCGCGGACGGCGGGCATGCCCAGCGCCACCGTGCGGCGTGAGTGGTCCTTGCCCTGGCCCGGCAGCGCGGCCGGGTCGACGGCCGAGAGCGCGGTGGCCCCGTGGCCCTTGACGCACTCGGGGTCGGGGCCGTCCAGCGGCAGGCCCGTGAAGAACTTCGCGGCCATGCATCCGCCCTGGCAGGCGTCGAACGCGGAGCAGCCGGAGCAGGCCCCGCCGGAGGACGGCCGGCGCAGGTCGGCGAAGAGGTCCGACTCCCGCCACACCCGTTCGAAGCCGCCCGGTGAGCGGACGTTGCCCGCCTTGAACGCGTCGTGAAGGGCGAAGGGGCAGGCGTAGACGTCTCCGACCGGGTCGATCAGGCAGACGACCCGGCCGGCACCGCACAGGTTCAGCCCCGGGATCGGCTCGGAACCGAGGGCGTTGAGGTGGAAGAAGGAGTCCCCGGTGAGCACGTTCTCGCCGTGGCCGACGAGCCAGTCGTAGATCCGGCGCTGCTGCTCGGCGGTGGGGTGAAGGTCGTCCCAGACGTCCGCGCCCCGGCCGGAGGGCCGCAGCCGGGTGATCCGCAGCTGGGCTCCGTACCGGTCGGCGAGCACGGCGAAGTCGTCGAGCTGCGCGACATTGTGACGGGTCATCACCACGGAGATCTTGAAGTCCCGGAAGCCCGCGTCCGCGAGGTTCTCCATGGCTCGCACGGCCATGTCGTACGAACCGGGGCCCCGGACGGCGTCGTTGACCGCGCGCGTGGCTCCGTCGAGGGAGATCTGTACGTCCACGTAGTCGGTGGCGGCCAGCCGCCGTGCCCGCCGGGGACTGAGACGGACGCCGTTGGTGGAGAACTTCACCCCCACCTGGTGGGCGATCGCGTAGTCGAGGAGGTCCCAGAAGTCGGGGCGGACCGTGGGCTCGCCGCCGCCGACGTTGACGTAGAAGACCTGCATGCGCTGAAGCTCGTCGATCACGGACCTGATCTCGTCCGAGGACAGCTCCAGGGGATCGCGCCGCCCGGACGAGGACAGGCAATGCGCACAGGACAGGTTGCAGGCGTAGGTCCACTCCCAGGTCAGACAGATCGGGGCGGCGAGGCCTCCCTTGAACTGCTCGACGAGGGCGGGCACCTTCCCCCGTACCCCTTCGGCCACGGGGGTGCCCTCGTTCGCTCCGGCCGCGCTCCGCTCGGCGGCGTGCGGGGGCTCGTGCAGGGTGGTCATCTGGGATGTCTCTCCTTCGTGGATACCCCTGCCTTCAGGCAGGGGTATGGGTACCTGCCGCGTGTAGGGGAGAAACGAAGCTCCTGCGGAGCAGGGCAGGGAAAGCTGGTTCGCCGCCAGGGCGGACCGGGGCCCACTGACCACCGAACAACCACCGCCGCTCACAGGAAAGTTGATACGGTGTGAGGCATGGCGCAGCAGGTCAAGCGGGCGTTCAAGTACCGCTTCTACCCCACGGACGAGCAGGCAGCCGAGCTGTCGCGCACGTTCGGCTGCGTCCGGCTCGTCTACAACAAGGCGCTGGAGGAGCGCACGCGGGCCTGGTACGGCGAGCAGCGCCGTGTCTCCTACGTGCAGTCGTCCGCCGCGCTGACGGAGTGGAAGAAGACCGAGGAACTGGCGTTCCTGACGGAGGTGTCCTCCGTTCCGCTCCAACAGGCGCTGCGCCATCTTCAGACAGCGTTCGCCCACTTCTTCGCCAAGCGGGCGAAGTACCCCCGGTTCAAGAGCCGGAAGAAGTCCCGGGCGTCGGCCGAGTACACCCGCTCCGCCTTCACGTGGCGCGACGGGCGACTGACTCTGGCGAAGATGGCGGAGCCGTTGGACATCCGCTGGTCGCGTCCGCTCCCGCACGGCTCGGCGCCGACCACGGTGACGGTGTCCCGCGACGCTGCGGGACGCTGGTTCGTGTCCCTGCTGTGCGAGGACGCCGTCACCCCGGCCCCCGCGACCACGGCGGCGGTCGGCATCGACGCCGGGGTCACCTCCCTGGTGACCCTGTCCACCGGGGAGAAGATCGCCAACCCCCGGCACGAGCGCCGCGACCGCGCCCGCCTGGCCCGCGCGCAGCGGGAGGTGTCGCGCAAGGCGAAGGGCTCGGCGAATCGGGAGAAGGCCCGGCGCAAGGCGGCCAAGGTCCATGCGCGGATCGCCGACCGGCGCCGGGACTTCCTGCACAAGCTGTCGACTCGTCTCGTCCGTGAGAACCAAACGGTCGTGATCGAGGACCTCACCGTCCGCAACCTGCTGAAGAACGGCAGGCTGGCGCGTGCCATCTCGGATGCGGCCTGGACGGAACTGCGCTCCATGATGGAGTACAAGTGCGCCTGGTACGGGCGTGAACTCGTCGTGATCGACCGGTGGTTCCCCAGCTCGAAGCTGTGCGGGGCCTGCGGCACGGTCGCGGCGAAGATGCCGCTCAACGTCCGCGAGTGGACGTGCGTCGACTGCGGCGCCCTGCATGACCGCGACGTGAACGCGGCACGCAACATTCTGGCCGCCGGGCTGGCGGCGTCTGCCTGTGGAGACGGTGTAAGACCTCAACGGGAGTCCTCCCGGACGGGGCGGTCGTCGGTGAAGCAGGAACCCCAGCGGGCGACCGCTGGAATCTCCCGCCTTTAGGCGGGGGAGGAAGTCAACACTGCGCTCCGGTTCCACTGCGCTGGGGAACGATCATGTCGGCGGCGGCCAGCGAGGCCAGCGCCCGCAGGAAGGCGTCCCGCCGGTCGTCGGGAACGCCGGCGAGGGCGTCCCCGACGCTGGGGTGCCGGTCGAGCCCCCGGACCAGTTCGACGAGTTCCGGTGCCTTGAGGAACGACAGCCGGCGGTTGCCGAAGTGGTAGGCGAGCGCTCCGAACGGCTCGGGACGCAGCGCGACGGAAGGGTTCAGCCGGT
The DNA here is from genome assembly GCF_050214755.1 of Streptomyces sp. C1-1. Lineage (NCBI taxonomy): Bacteria > Bacillati > Actinomycetota > Actinomycetes > Kitasatosporales > Streptomycetaceae > Streptomyces > Streptomyces sp. C1-1. The sequence continues at coordinate 9,913,682 of NZ_CP189826.1, forward strand.
AGGGGCGCGCCGCGTCGAACGCCGCGCCGGCCGGGGCCGCCGGGAGGGTGGTCATGGCGGCGGCCCTAGTAGACGCCGCACATGCCGTCGATCGACACCTCTTCGACGAGGACCTCCTCGATCACCTCGTCGACGGCGATGTCCGGCTCGGCGCTGATCTGGTTGTCGTTCATGGCCAACCTCCTGAATGGGTGGGGGAGTCGACGGAGATCCGGTGCCGCCGTGCGGCGACCGGCCGGCATCCGACGCTACGGAGGCCGCCGCCCCGTCTCGCCCTTCTTCCGGCCGCCGTCACCCTGTCCGGTCGGGCAGGTGTGAGCAGCCGATGCCGGTGTCCGCCGCTCGCCCCCTCCGACCGGGCAGGGTGCGTCCCGTCCGTTCGCGCCCCGCTGCCGTCCGGGCGGCCGGTATCGCCCCGCCACGCCTTCGTCGGAAGGTGAGTCACGCCACGCACAGGGCATGTCCGTGCTCCCACCGGACCATCCGTGCTCCACCACGGACCTCTGCGCCGCCGGCAACGGAGCAGTCGACGCACCACGCGCGGCCCACCGCGCGGAGAGGACAGTCGCGATCATGCAGGTCGAAGAACTTCTCAAGCCGTTTCCGATCAAGGAGTTCCACCCCTTCCCCCGGGCGCTGATGGGCCCCGGCGCCCATGAGCTGATCGGCCCGGAGGCCAAGAAGCTGGGGTTCAAGCGGACACTCGTGATGACCACGGGGCTGCGCGGCAGCGACACCGTGCACAAGATCGTCGAGTCGATGAAGTACCACGGCCTGGAGGTCGTGGTGTACGACAAGGTCGAGTCGAACCCCAAGGACTACAACGTCATGGACGCCGTGGCGCTGTACCAGGAGAACAAGTGCGACTCGTTCGTGTCGATCGGCGGCGGCTCGTCGCACGACGCCTGCAAGGGCGCCCGCGTCTCGGTGGCGCACGACGGCCGCAACGTCAACGACTTCGAAGGCTTCAACAAGTCCGAGAACCCCAGGAACCCGCCGCACATCGCGGTCTCCACCACGGCCGGCACCGGCTCGGAGACCTCGTGGGCGTACGTCATCACCGACACCACGACCGACCCCGACAACCCGCACAAGTACGTGGCGTTCGACGACGCCTCGGTGGCCTCGCTCGCCATCGACGACCCGACGCTGTACTACGACTGCCCGCTGGACTACACGGCGCAGTGCGGCTTCGACGTCCTCGCGCACGCCTCTGAGCCGTACGTCTCCCGGCTCAACTTCCAGCCGTCGCTGGGCAACGCGCTGCACGCCATCCGCCTCACGGCCCGGCACCTCAGGCAAGCGGTGTGGAACGGCCAGGACCTGGCCGGGCGTGAGGGGATGATGTACGCGCAGTACATCGCGGCACAGGCATTCAACTCCGGCGGCCTGGGCATCATCCACTCCATCTCGCACGCCGTCAGCGCCTTCTACGACACCCACCACGGCCTCAACAACGCCATCGCGCTGCCACGCGTGTGGGCGTTCAACATGCCCGCCCACTACGAGCGGTTCGCGGACATCGCCGAGGCGATGGGCGTGGACACGCACGGTATGACCAAGGTCAGGGCCGCCGAGGCGGCGCTCGCGGCGGGCATCCGGCTGCTGCGCGACGTCGGCATCCCGGAGAAGTTCACGGACGTCCATCAGGACACGTACTCCAAGAACCGGCTCGGCCAGGGCCCGACCAAGTTCTACGAACAGGCCAAGGTGATCACCGGCGACGCCGCCGACGTGGACCGCATCACGCACCACGTCCTCGGTGACGCCTGCACCCCGGGCAACGCCAAGGAGTGCACGTTCGACACCGTCCGGCCCGTCGTGGAGCACTGCATGACCGGCGACCTGGACGACCTGCTCGGCTGACCCGAACCCGCTGAGCCTTCCCACAGGGGGCAGGGGACCGACGACACCGCCGTCCCCCGCCCCCGCTCCACCGGACGGAGGAACCGTGCCCGCCACACCCCAGCCCCCCGACACTCCCGCGTTCGCCTCGGTCGACGACGTGGTCCGGCGGTTCGCCGATCACGGCTACATCGCCGACCAGCGGCTCGCCACGACCGTTTTCCTGCTGACCCGGCTGGACAAACCGGTGCTGCTGGAGGGGCCGGCCGGTGTCGGCAAGACCGAGCTCGCCAAGACGCTCGCCGCCGTCACCGGGCGCCGCCTGCTGCGCCTGCAGTGCTACGAGGGACAGGACGAGAGCAGGGCGCTGTACGAGTGGGACTACGGCAAGCAGCTGCTGTACACCCAGATGCTGCGCGACAAGATCGGCGATCTGACGGCCGACGCCCCCGACCTCGCCGCGGCCGTCCAGCGGATCGAGGAGCAGGACAGCGTGTTCTTCTCCGACCGCTTCCTCGCCCCGCGCCCCCTGTTGGACGCGGTACGCGGCGAGCAGCCGGCCGTCCTGCTGATCGACGAGGTCGACCGGGCCGACGAGGCGCTGGAGGCCGTACTGCTGGAGTGCCTGGCCGAGTACCAGGTGTCGGTGCCGGAGATCGGCACGTACACCGCGAAGGTCGCCCCGTACGTCGTGCTGACCTCCAACAACACCCGCGACCTGTCCGCCGCGCTCAAGCGGCGCTGCCTGCACCTCTTCCTCGGCTATCCGGACGCGGAGCGGGAGTTGGAGATCGTCCGGTCCAAGGACACCGGGCTTGCGGAGGCCACCGCCCGCCATCTGGTGCAGGTGGTACGGGGCCTGCGTGACCTGAAGCTGCGAAAGAGTCCCAGCATCTCCGAGACCGTCGACTGGGCCCGCACCCTCGCCGTGCTGGGCGTCGACGAACTCGACCCGGCGGTGCTCGCCGACACGGCCAACGTCGTGCTCAAGTACGAGCGCGACCTGCACCGCGCCCTGGACGTGCTGCCGCGCCTGATCGACCCGAACCGGGTCCTGCCCGAGCCGGGGCACCGGCACGACGGCGACGATCACCACCACGGGCACCACCACCACGGGCACCACCACCAGGAGCCGGGACACGAGGAGCCCGACGAGGCGGACGGCCGCGCGGTCCGAGCCGGCATGGACCGGCAGGGCCGACACGACGAGGGCTACTACGGCGCCCCCGGAGCCGGACCGACCCATCGTCCCGCGGCCGGTGGCGGCCAGGGCGCCCGCGCCTTCGCCGCCGTTGCGCGGCGCCGCGCCGACTGACGGGGGAGGCGCACATGGAAGCGGGTGTGCACCGGTTCGTGCGCGTGTTGCGGCTGTTCGGGCTGCGGGTCTCCGTGTCGGAGGCCGTGGACGCCATGCGCGGGGCGGCCCAGCCCGGCCTCCTCGGCGAGCGGGCGGGACTACGGGAGGCACTGCGCATGACGCTGGTGAAGGACCGGCGCGACCACGCCCTGTTCGACGACCTGTTCACCGCGTACTTCTCACTCCTCCCGGTGGCCGGGGAACCCGACGGGCACAGCCACGGCCACGAGCACGACGACCTGACCGACACCGGCGAACTCGAGTCGTTCACCGTCTCCGACGAGCCCTCGAAGACCCCGGAGCAGGGGCACAGCCACGGCAAACCGTCCGACATCCGGGACTTCTTCGACCAGCAGGACCTCGCCCAGCGATACAACCTCCACCAGGAGGCCAACAAGATCGACCTGGCCTCACTGACCGACGAGATCGTCCTCTCCCAGGACGGCGGCACCGGCGGACGGGACCCGGGGGCCGCCGTCCAGCTGGAGACCCTGCGGCTGCACGGCGCCGGCGTTCCCGGCCGGCTCGCGGCGGCGACCGGTCAGCCGGTCGACACGGCACTGACCGTCGCCCATCAGGACGCCCTGCTCGGCCGGCTCGCGGACGATCCCGAAGACGAAGCCCAAGAGCGACCCGGCTTCCGGCACGCCGAACTGGCCGGCGTGATCGAGAACCTGCCCGAACTGCTGAAGCGCCATCTGGACCGGCTAGCCGAACTCCGCTCGGTGGCCGTGGAGTCCGCCCGAATCGCCGAACGCGCCCGGATCGAGACGGTCGACGAGGACGAGCGCGCCCAGCTGGAGGAGGCGCTGCGCCGGGTCGGCCGCTCCCTGCACGGCGCCCTGACCAGCCGCAAGCGCGCCACCCCGCGCGGTCGTGTGCACCCGGGTCGCACCATGCGCCGCAACATGCGCTACGACGGCGTACCCTTCCGGCCCGTCACCGTCACCCGCGCCGAGGACAGACCCCGCCTGGTGATCCTCGCGGACGTCTCACTGTCGGTCCGGGCCACCGCGCGCTTCACCCTGCACCTGGTGCACGGTCTGCAGTCGCTGTTCGGACAGGTCCGCAGTTACGCCTTCGTCGACGAGCCCACCGAGATCACCGAGCTGTTCGCCGAGCACCCGCTGGAGCGGGCGCTCGGCCTGGTCTTCGACGGACTGCCGGCCGGCGGACTCCTCGACGTGGACGCCCGCTCCGACTACGGCAGGACGTTCGAGCTGCTGCTGGGCGAGCACTCCGCCGCGCTGGGGCGTCGTACGACCCTCCTGGTGCTGGGCGACGGCCGCGGCAACGGCAACGATCCGCGGACCGAGACGTTCGCCGAGATCACTCGCCGGGTGCGGCACACCATCTGGCTGACCCCGGAACCCCGCTACTCCTGGGGCCTCGGCGCCTGCGACCTGCCCGGCTACCTGGAGTACTGCGACCGCGTCCGGGTGGTCGCCGACCTCACGGGACTGCAGCGCACGAGCCACCGGATGGCGGCGGAGGCGACCGGGCGATGAGAGCATCCACCCGCCGCCAGGAGTCGCCGTCATGAGCGTCCCCAGCCTCCCCATCGCCGTCGCGGCGCGCCGTATCGATCCTCTGGCGCCGAACCGACCGGGCGTGTACGCCGATCACCTGGTCCGGGTGGTGCGCGGCAGCCCGCGCGGCGACGGCGCGGCGCCCCGGCCGGTCGTCCGCACCGAGCACTTCGCCCTGCGCCGCCGCGGCCGACGCGTCGAGCTGAGCCACTCGCTGCGCCCCGAGCACCTGGACAACGATCTGGCGGGGCTGCTGGCCGAGGAGTTGTTCGCCCCCGGCTGGCTGTCCGGCAGTGACATCTTCGAGCGCGTCTTCACGGGGGTGGTGCGCTCGTGTGTGGACGAGCCGCTGCCCGCCTGGACCACGTTCTACGGCAACACGCTGGCCCGCATCCGGGAGGCCCGGCAGGCCCCGCTACCGGCCGACCACTCGTCGATCGCCGGCTTCGCCCCCGTGTATGACCACGCCATGGACCTGGTCAGCGCGGGCACGGTGCTGGACCTGGGGTCCTGCTTCGGCTTCCTGCCCCTGCTGTTCGCCGAGAAGCCGGGGTACACGGTGATCGCCTCGGATCTCGCGGGGGGCACCATGAGGCTGCTGGACGCCGTGGCCCGGGTGCGCGGTCTGCGGCTGGACACGCTGGTCTGCGATGCCGCGCGGGTGCCACTGCCGGACCGCTCGGTGGACACCGTCACGGTCATCCACGTGCTGGAGCACCTGGACCCCGGTCACGGCGAGGCCGTCGTACGGGAGGCGCTGCGGCTGGCCCGGAAACGGGTGGTGGCGGCGGTGCCGTACGAGGACGAGCCGACCGCCGCCTACGGACACGTGCGGTGCTTCGACGAGGACCAGCTCGCCGAAATGGGCCGCCGCACCGGCCACCGCTTCTCCGTCGGCTCCCGTCACGGCGGCTGGCTGATCATCGATCCCGGCTGACACCGGACACGGGCGGCTGCCGTCGCCCGCCACCGCCGGGAAGCGGCCTGCCGCTCGGCCGACGGGCTCATGGACGGCCGGCCTGAGGCAGCGCCAGGAGGGCCTGGACCACTCGCACCGGTTCCGGCCCTCCTCGCCCTTCCCGATGTCAGATCACGCCCATCTTGCTCGCCTCGTACACGACTTCCGCGCGGCTGCTCGCGTCCATCTTGCGCATGACGTTGCGGACGTGGAACTTCACCGTCGTCTCCGAGATGTACAGCTCGGCCCCGATGTCCCGGTTGCTCAGCCCTCGGGCGAGCAGCTTCAGCACCATCACCTCGCGTTCGGTGAATCTGGGTTGCTCGGGCTGCACGCGCATGGCGCGCACCATCGCCGCGGCGGCGTGCGAGTCGAAGGCGCTCTCGTTGCGGGCCACGGCACGGATGGAGCGCAGCAGTTCGGTGGTGTCGACGTCCTTGACGACGTAGCCGCGGGCGCCGTGCTGGATGGCCTCCACCACCAGGGAGTCGTCGAGGAAGGTGGTGAGGACCAGCACCGCCAGCCCCGGATGCCGCTCGGTCAGCCGGGCACACAGGTCCAGTCCCTCGGTGTCGGTCCCGGTCGACAGCTTCAGGTCCAGCAGCACGATGGACGGTTTCGTCCGTTCGACGACGGCGGTCGCCTCGGCTGCCGTACTCGCCTCTCCGACCACTTCCAGGTCGCTCTCCCGCTCCAGGATGGAGCGCACCCCGTGACGGACGATCGCGTGGTCGTCCACCAGAACGATCCGCTGGGCCGCCGCGGGAGCCGTCGTCTGCTGCTCGGTGGTCATCGGCTGCCTCCTGGTTGTTGTGGCACCGGCAGCGGGATGTCGACCCGCAGCAGAACGCCTCCCATGCGCGAGCGGCGGATGGACAGTCTGCCGCCCAGCTCCTCAGTCCTGGCGACCATGTTGGCCAGCCCCCGGTGACGCCCCGACAGGTCGGTGGCCCGGGCGAGCCGCAGGGCGCGGCGCAGTTGGGCCGGGTCTCCGCCGCCGTCGTCGGACACGGTCAGCACGACGGAGCCGGGCAGATACCGCAGCCGGACCAGCGCCCGGCCGGCCCTGCCGTGCGTGGCGGAGTTGAACAGGGCCTCGCCGGTCAGCCGGAGCAGCGACTGCTCGGCCTCGCCCGGCAGCGGCAGCGGGCTGCCGTCGACGCGCACCCGCACGTCGAGGTCCGTGGTCAGGTGCACCGTGGACAGCCGTTCGAGCATCACGGGGAGCGGGCCCGCCGGCTCCTGCGAGGTGCGGTGCAGCGCGTAGATGGCGGCCCGCAGGCGTTCCACCGCCTGCCGGTTGAGATCCTTGGCGCCGGCCAGCCGCTCGGCGATCTCCCCGGCCCGCCCGCCGAGCGCCTCCAGTTCGGCCCGGCACACCTCGACGGTCATGCCCGCGCCGAGCACGTACTGCGTGACACTGTCGTGCAGTTCACGTGCGATGCGGCGCCGCTCGTCGTCCAGGGCCTGACGTTGCATCGCGTCGAGCAGCCGGGCCTGGGTCTCGGCCAGCTCGGCCTTGCGTGCCGCCAGGTCACGGGCCTGCCGCTCGGCCGCCTCGGACAGTTCCTCCGTCCGCCCGCGCAGGGTGGCCGCCGCGTGGAAGAGAAACGTGTTGTGCACGGCGACGGCGGCCTGGTTGGCCAGGACCCTGAGGATCGCCAGGTCGGTGTCCGCCACCTCGACGCCGACGCCGGGCTGCGCCGCGATCCCGCCGACCGGTTCGCCGTCCAGGGTCATCGGCGCCCGCACCCACCCGGGTCCGCTGTGCGGCGCTGCGGCCTCCCACGGCCGGGTGCGCAGCACGCGCAGATGTTCCCGTACCTCCGCGGGCACATGGGTCTCGTCGTCGATCAGTACGTCGTCGGCGTACAGCAGGAAACGCGGCCGGGCCGCGCGCAGCGCGCCGTCCGCCACCGCCAGCAGCAGCCAGCGCGCCTGCAGGTGCTCGGCCGCGGCCCGTACGACCGCCTCGACCAGGGCACGCGGCCCCTCCGCGGTCCGCACCAGGGCCCGGGAGATGCCGTCGAGCGCCTCCACGGTCCGCTCCAGCCGCTCGGTGGAGCGCACGTAGGCCGGGTAGTACGAGCGCTTGCCCGACCGCAGGCCGGTGAGCACCCCCAGGTCGGGGGCGCGCCCGGGCTGTTCGGGGACGCTCACCGGTACCTCCTCACAGGGCCTGGCGGAACAGTGCCTCGACGTCCCGCACGTCGACCTCCCTGGGGTTGGTCGCCATACAGGCGTCCTTCAGCGTGGTGCGGGCCAGCACGGGCACGTCGGACTCCGCGACGCCGAGGCCGGCCAGGCCCTTGGGGACACCGACGTCGTCCGCCAGCGCACGCACCAGGTCCGCGAGCCGCGCGGCCACCTCGCGGGGCGGTACGCCCTCGGTCGCGATGCCCGCCGCCGCCCCGAGCGCGACGAACCGCTGCGGCCGCGTCTCGGCGTTGAACCGGATGACGTGCGGCAGCAGCACGCCGTTGACCACGCCGTGAGGGGCGTCCAGCAGGCCGCCGACCTGGTGGCTCATCGCGTGCGTCGCCCCGAGGATCGCGTTCGTGAAGGCCATTCCCGCCTCCAGCGCGGCCTGTGCCATGGCCAGCCGGGCGGCGAAGTCCTTCGGCCGCACGTGGGTGTGCACCAGATTCCGGGTGATCAGTTCCACCGCGTGGAGTGCGTGGATGTCCGTCAGCGGGTTGTGCGCCCGGGACACGAACGCCTCGATGGCGTGCGTCAGGGCGTCCAGGCCGGTCGCCGCGTTGAGCCAGCCCGGCATGGTGGTCAGCAGGCGCGGGTCGATGACCGAGATCTCCGGCACCAGAGTGCGGCTCACGATGGTGATCTTGATGTGTTCGGCGGTGTCGGTGATGACGGCGAACTGCGACACGTCCGCACCGGTACCCGAGGTGGAGGGCACCATCACGGTGGGCGGAATCGGCCGGCCGACCCGGTCCACGCCTTCGTAGTCGAGGATGCGCCCGCCGTTGCTGGACAGGATCGCCACGCCCTTGGCCGCGTCGATGACGGAGCCGCCGCCGACCCCCACGATCACGTCGCAGCCGCTGGCCGCGTACCGTTGGAAGCCGGCCTCGACCTCGTGGTCCTTGGGATTGGGTGTCACGTCGTGCCAGACGACGGGCCGCAGGCCGACCCGGCGCAGATGGCCCACCGCCTCGTCCACCCAGCCCGCCTCGATCAGCCCGGGGTCGGTGACGAGGAACGGCCGACGGCCGCCGAGCCTGAGCGCGCAGTGACCGAGCTCGGTCAGCGAGCCGGGCCCGAAGAGGACTTCGGGCACATGGAACTTGGCCATCCTGGCGGACTGCCGGAGAGCCTCGTTGCCCGTCTCCTGCGGCCCCAGGAGTTCGCCGTGGCGCTCGTCACGGCTCCAGTCGGCACTCGGGTCGATACCGCTGGTCACCATGGCACCGGAGGTGAGCGACATGTGACCTCCACAAGGGCGTGCAGTCCGCAACCTGTGCGAAACCTTGATTTCATTGCTTCATTCGCCGATAACACTGTCGTCAAACGCAGAACAAGCTAGGGGCCTGCAACCGGACGCGGCACCTGCCCGTCCGGACAGGGGAACCTGCCTGTCCGGGCAGGTGTGCTCTGTATGGTTGAGGCGAATAATTGTGATTCGCCCCTTTTTTACGACAGGGAAGCACATGTCACAGCGGAGTGACCTTCGGCAGCGCAGGGCCGCACTCGAGGGGGAGTGGTCCCGGACGGTGTCGCTGGTGAAATCCACGGGCTCGGCGCCGAGCGGCCACGAGGCGCTGCGGCATGAGGTGGCCGACTCCTGGGTGCGCTCCCTGGGCAGCGTGGACCCGGCCCGGGACAGCGCGCCGGTCGCCGACGACGGCACGGTCCGGCACCGCTGGACCGACTCGCTGCTGCGCCGGCCGGTCGACGCCCTCTCCGACGAACTGCGCAGCATCGCCGACGACGCCGGGTTCATCGCCGCGGTCACCGACGAGTCGGGAACGATCATGTGGACCTGCGCCGGTCAGGACATGCGCCGGCGAGCCGAGCGGGTCAACTTCGCCCCGGGGGGCCGCTGGAACGAGCAGGCCATGGGCACCAACGCACTGTCTCTGGCGTTGCGCACCGGCCGCCCCAGCACCGTCTTCTCGGCCGAACACCTGGTGGCCGCGCTGCACGGCTGGGTCTGTTACGGCGCGCCGATCCACGGACCCGACGGGAGCGTCCTCGGCGTCCTGGATCTGTCCACGACCTGGGATCGCTCACACCCGCTGGCCATGTCCACGGTGCGCGGTCTGGCGTCCGTCATCGAGGCCGAGCTGCGCGCCGAACTGCCCACCGGGCCCCGGGACGACGTGCCCGAGGTACGGCTGACCTGCATGGGCGAGGAGAAAGCCGTACGCGAGGGCGCTCTGCTCGCCCTGCGCCCCCGGCAGCTGGAGATCCTCACCCTCCTCGCGCTGGAACCGGACGGCTTCTCCTCGGAGCGGCTGCGCGACGCCCTGTACGGCGACCGGCCCGTGACGGCCTCGACGTTCAAGGCGGAGATCTCGCACTTGCGCCGGGCCCTCGGCGGCGGCATCGCCGCCCGCCGCTACGCACTCACCGCACCCGTGTCCTGCGACGCCGTCGACGTGCTGCGCGCGCTGGAGCGCGGTGACACGGACACGGCCCTGCGCCTCTACCGCGGTCCGCTGCTCCCTCGCTCCGAGGCTCCCGGCATCGAGGAGTGGCGCACCCGTCTGGAGGTGGCCGTACGGGAGGCGGTCCTGGCGAGCGTCCGCCCGGAGCACGCCCTGCGCTACGGCGAGCGGGCGCCGTACGACGCGGAGGTGCACGAGCACGCGCTGCGCCTGATCGGTCCGGGCGACGCGCGCCGGGCGATCGCGGCCGGCCGGCTCACGACCGCCCTGCGCTGACCGGCCGCCACCGGCGTACCGGCGGCGCCAACCTTGCGCCAACCTCACGGGCCCACAGTGATGCGCACCACGACGGCGAGGGCCGTCGTACCACAGCACTCACCATCGCCCACCGAGGAGAGCCGCCATGGTGTACGCGCAGCCGGGAACGGACGGCAGCATCGTCAACTTCGCCCCGCGATACGACAACTTCATCGGCGGCGACTGGGTCGCCCCCGCGGAGGGTCGCTACTTCGAGAACGTGTCGCCGGTGAACGGCAAGGTCTTCTGCGAGGTCGCCCGCTCCTCCGCCGCCGACGTCGACTTGGCCCTGGACGCAGCTCACGCCGCGGCCGACCGCTGGGGCCGCACCTCCACCACCGAGCGGGCCAACCTTCTCAACCGGATCGCGGACCGGCTCGAGGAGAACCTCGAGAAGATCGCCGTGGCCGAGACCTGGGAGAACGGCAAGCCCGTCCGGGAGACCCTGAACGTCGACATCCCGCTCGCCGTCGACCACTTCCGGTACTTCGCGGGCGTGGTGCGCAGCCAGGAAGGCACGGTCGGCGAGATCGACGAGGACACCGTCGCCTACCACTTCCACGAGCCGCTGGGCGTGGTCGGCCAGATCATCCCGTGGAACTTCCCGATCCTGATGGCCGCGTGGAAGCTCGCCCCGGCCCTGGCGGCGGGCAACTGCGTGGTCATCAAGCCCGCCGAGCAGACCCCGGTCAGCCTGCTGTACGTGATCGACCTGATCGCCGACCTGCTCCCGCCCGGCGTGCTCAACGTCGTCAACGGCTTCGGCGTCGAGGCCGGCAAGCCCCTCGCCTCCAGCCCGCGCATCGCCAAGATCGCCTTCACCGGCGAGACCACGACGGGCCGGCTGATCATGCAGTACGCCAGCGAGAACATCATCCCGGTCACCCTGGAGCTGGGAGGCAAGAGCCCGAACATCTTCCTGGCCGACGTCATGGACGCCGACGACGCCTACTTGGACAAGGCCGTCGAGGGCTTCGTGATGTTCGCGGTCAACCAGGGCGAGGTGTGCACCTGTCCGTCCCGGGCCCTGATCGCCTCCTCGATCTACGACGAGTTCATGGCCCGCGCCCTGGAGCGCACCAAGGCCATCAAGGGCGGCAGCCCGCTCGACCCGCAGACCATGATCGGCGCCCAGGCGAGCAACGACCAGTTCGAGAAGATCCTGTCCTACATCGACATCGGCAAGCAGGAAGGTGCCGAGCTGCTCACCGGCGGCGGGCCCCGCACGGTCCCCGGCCTGGAAGGCGGCTACTACATCGAGCCGACCGTCTTCAAGGGCACCAACGACATGCGGATCTTCCAGGAGGAGATCTTCGGCCCGGTCGTCTCGGTCACCACCTTCGACTCTCCCGAAGAGGCCCTGAAGATCGCCAATGACACCCTCTACGGCCTGGGCGCCGGCGTGTGGTCCCGCAACGGCAACCACGCCTACCGGCTCGGCCGCGAGATCAAGGCCGGCCGGGTGTGGACCAACTGCTACCACGCCTACCCTGCTCACGCGGCCTTCGGCGGCTACAAGGGGTCCGGCATCGGCCGCGAGAACCACAAGATGATGCTCGACCACTACCAGCAGACGAAGAACCTCCTGGTCAGCTACTCGGAGCAGAAGGTCGGCCTCTTCTGATGGGAACCCGGGTGCGGCGGGTCGAACTGACCGACGCGGCCAACGAGTTGATGGAGGCGCTGACGGCCGGTCACGGCCCGGTGATGTTCCACCAGTCCGGCGGCTGCTGCGACGGCAGCGCTCCGATGTGCTACCCGCGCGGCGAGTTCCGCGTCGGCGGCACGGACGTCCTGCTCGGCCACGTCGCCGGAGATACACCGTTCTGGATGAGCGCCGGCCAGTACGCGTACTGGCGCCACACCCATCTCACCGTCGACGTGGTCCCGGGCAGGGGCAGCGGCTTCTCCCTGGAGGCCCCCGAGGGCGTGCGGTTCCTGCTCCGCTCCCGGTTGCTCACCGACGAGGAGTGGGAGCGCGTGGAGGCGGAACCGCCCCTGCCGACCGGGGCGGAGACGACTGGATGACCTGACGCGTCGACGCGCCAGGCCATCCGGCAGCCACCGCATCCACGCAGGCGGTGGCGAGGGTGGGGCCGGACAGCATGGCGTCCGGCCCCCCTTCCGTCACGGGGTGCCGCGCACCTGGCAGCGGCGGTGAACACCGCTGCCCGTACGGTCGTTGGCGCGCGGCAGCCCAGCGCCGGGGAGGGCGCTTCGCGTGCTGATCGTGCCGCTGACGGTGCTCGCCGGAGGGCTCCTCGCAGCCCTGTCCGAGGTCAACGAACCCTCCGGCGCGGGGCCCTGCGCCGGAGGGTTCGCCAATCGGGCCAAGGCGTTCTTCGCCGCCCACGGGTTCCCCGGGATCGTGCGGATCGCGACCGACAACGGCGCCTGCTACCGCGCCCACGACTTCGCCCGCGTCCTCCATGACGCCGGCGCCAGCGGATCACCCCCTGCACGCCCCGCCACAATGGCAAGGTCGCCTGTCGCTCGAGGAGCAGGCACGGCTGGTGGTTTCGCCGCGGGCTCAGCTCTTGTGCTTCGCTCCGGCGCGAATGATCACTTCGGGCATGGCCACGGGGTGTCCGTCACTGCAGGTGAGTTCTGACTGCACCGGCGCGCCGCACTCCTGGTGAGTGAGGACGAGCGGTGCCTGGCCCCCGGGAGAGAAGTACCGGGCTCCCCAGTCGTACAGCCCGATCACCGCAGGCGCGAGGTCGTGGCCCATCGGGGTGAGCTGATACTCGTGCCGGGTGCGCTGCCCCGGCTCCTGGTACGGCACCCGCATGAGGATGCCCGCGGCGGTGAGCTCGCGCAGGCGTGCCGAAGCGACGGCCTCGGTGATCTCGACGCGCTGAGCGAAGTCGTCGAAGCGGGTGGTGCCGTAGAAGGCCTCGCGAAGGATGAGCATGGCCGAGCGCGTGCCGACGACGTCGAGCGCCTTGGCGATCGGGCAGTTGTCACCGATGCGCCAGGTCGACCGATCCGCCAGCCGGTCCTCGAAGGTCGCAGAGTTCTGAGTCACATCCCTCAGCCTAACTTGTATTGCCCATAGCCAGCCCTCTAAGGTCGCTGGCTATGGCAAACAGAAGTCAGCGGCCGGGTTTGATCCTCTTCGTGCTCACGCTCGCCGCGTTCATGGCAAGCCTCGACGTCTTCATCGTCAATGTGGCCTTCGACGCGATCGGGGCAGACTTCCGCGGAGTCGGCATCACCGACCTCTCCTGGGTCCTGAACGCGTATGCGATCATCTTCGCGGCATTGCTGGTGCCCGCCGGCCGCCTCGCCGACCGGTACGGCCGCAAGCGCGGCTTCCTCATCGGCCTCGTCCTCTTCACCGGCGCGAGCGCGGCGTGCGCGGCGGCCGGCAGCATCTGGACCCTGGTCGGCTTCCGGGCGCTCCAGGCCGTCGGCGCCGCGATCCTGACGCCCGCGAGCCTCGGCCTCGTGGTCGCCTCGGCACCACCGGAGCGTCGCGCCGCGTGGGTGCGCATCTGGGCCGCCGTCGGTGCACTGGCCGCCGCGCTCGGCCCGGCCGTCGGCGGGATGCTGGTGGAGGCCTCCTGGCAGTGGGTGTTCCTCGTCAACATCCCCGTCGGCGTCGCGGCCGTGGTCGCGGCGATCCTGTGGGTGCCGGACTCGCGCGACACCTCGATCACCCGCAACCCCGATCTTGTCGGCGCAATCCTGCTGGCCCTCTCGGTGGGCGCCCTCTCCCTCGCGATCGTGGAAGGGCCGTCGTGGGGCTGGACCAGCGGTCGTACGAACGCGGCCTGGGCCACCACGGTCGTCGCCCTGCTCGGATTCCTGCTGTCCTCGACGCGTCACCCCGCCCCCGTCATCTCCTCCGCTCTGATGCGGGTGAAGGCCTTCGCCTGGTCGAACGTCACGGCGCTGCTGTTCACCGTCCCCTTTGCCGCAGCGCTGCTGACGAACATCCTCTGGATGCAGAAGGTCTGGCACTACTCGGCCGTCAAGACCGGCCTCGCGGTCGCTCCCGGCCCGCTGATGGTCCCGCTGTTCGCCATCGTGTCCACGCGCCTGTCACGCCGCCTCCCCGTCGGCGTCATCGTGTCCGCCGGATGCCTCTTGTGCGGCCTCGGCGGCGTTGTCGTAGCAGCCCAGGTCGGCGCGAGCCCGGACTACGCCGGCGAGCTCCTGCCCGGCTGGCTCATCGGCGGCGCCGGCGTCGGCCTCGCCCTGCCGAACATCCTGTCCGCCGCCACCGCAGACCTGCCCCCCTCCCAGGGGGCCACCGGCAGCGCCATCGTCAACATGAGCCGCCAGATCGGCACGGCCATCGGCGTCAGCCTCGTCGTCGCCGTCCTCGGCACTCCCACCACATACGATGCCGCGCACACCGCCTTCCAACACGCGTGGTGGCTGCTCGCTGCGGTCGCGGCGGCCGCAGCCCTCAGCGCCCCGCTCATGACGCCGACGCCGGTCGCCGCCCCGGCACACGCTGCCGCCGAGGCGGCGTCGTGAGCCCGCACACGTTCGTGGAGGCAACCGCGATCACACGGACGGGGCCCGGGGCGTTCACCGCCGATCTCGACCCACTGTGGACGGTCGTCGGCAAGCCGAACGGCGGCTACCTCCAGGCCGTCGCGGGCCGCGCGGCAGGCGTCGTGGCACCGCATACGCAGCTTCTGAGCGCGACGAGCAGCTTCATCCGAACGCCCCGCCCCGACAAGGTGAACGTCACCACCGAAGTGCTCCGCATCGGGCGGACAACCACCCATGTCCGCGCCCGGATCAGCCAAGCAGACGAGCCGTGCGTGGAGACCCTCGTGATGCTCGGCACGCTCGCGGCCGAGCCGCCGTCCGGGACCTGGCTGTCCGGTGATCGCCCGCCGCTCAGACATCCGTACGCCGAATGTGCGCGCTTCCAGCCGCCCAAGGACATCTTCCCAGTCGATCTGCTCGATCAGATCGAGGTCCGTGTCGAACCCGAGTCGCTGGGATTCGCCGCCGGTGAACCCAGCGGACTCGGCGAGATCCGCGGCTGGCTCAACCTCCCGGGCACGCCGTCGTTCGACCCGCTCGCGCTGCTGCTCGCCGCCGACGTACTCCCGCCCGCGACGTTCGACATCCAGCTCACAGGCTGGGTCCCGACGCTCTCGCTGTCGACCTACATACGCGCGATCCCCGCGCCCGGCCCTGTGCACATCACGCTGCGGGCCAACGTCATAGCGCATGGCCGCGTGGACGAGACCTGCACCATCCGCGACAGCGCCGGAGACCTCATCGCCCAATCGCACCAGCTCGCGGGCATCAGATTCACGTGAACCGTTACTGGACGGGACCGGGGGCCGCTATCGCCAGTTCGCACGGCGTGTGTCATCGCCGAGCAGCGCGCGAGCCAGTTCCCTGCCCCGTCCCGTCACTGCTCGAGCCGTACTGGGCGGTCTTCCTCCGGTGCCGGTCTTGGGCATCCGGGAAGCTCATCAGTGCCGAGGTGGGCCAGCCGAGATGGGACCTGAGCGCGCCATTCGCCGGGCCGTCGAGGTGGGGGAAGCACGCGCTAAGACAGCCCGAGGTGCCCCTCAGGGCCGCATGCGAGCTCTCGCAGCCAGTGCCCTCTGCAACACCTTCTCCCGGTAGGGGTTCGCCGGGCTGAGGGCCTTCGCCACCTCCACGGCCTCCTCGAGCAGGGCCAGCCTGCGTTCAGGCAACTCCCGCACCAGGGGTGAGCTGCTCTCCTCCACCAGGACGTACGCCAGCTTCGATCCGTACACCTCCGGCTCGATCTGCCTCAGCAGGCGGTAGATCCACAGTCCCTCGACGCCTCGCACCACCCGACGGTTGGCACTGAGCAACTTGACCTTCGCCAGCACGACCATGTCCCGATCCATCGATCCCCTTCGTCCCCGCCCCTCTCCGACCGGCGCATGTCCCACGGCGAGACAGCACGGCGAACGCGCCGGCACCCGATGACGGATGCCGGCACGTTGGCCGGAGAGTGGATGACGACGAGTCTGCGGGCAGGGCGCCATCCGCAACAAGGCCGCACAGGCGTGCGCTTCGTCCTACTGAAAACGTCTCCGACCAGGGGTGAAAGGCCCCAACTCATGGGGGAGTTGAGTACGCGCGCCAGCACCGGCGGCTGCAGCACGGTCCGCTGTACCGCGGCCGTCGGGGATCGCGACGGCTCGCTGGCCTTCACCGCGGACGTCACGGCGTCCTCGGGTGTCGAGAGTGTGAGGGTGCTGGCCTGGCCGGCGACGTCGTCGTTGGCGAAGAAGGGGCCTACGGCCAAGGAGATGGCCGGCGAGGAGTCGGCCGTCTGCAAGCCCTCGGGCGCGGACACCGCGCGGTGCGCCTACAAGGTCATCGTCTCCCGCGCCGATGCCGTCGGATCGGGGGCTGTGGCACGTGGCCGTCCTGGCCACCGCGAAGGACGGCGAGACGACGTGCAAGACCGGGGCCGCGGACTTCACCGTGTGAAGGTGATGGAGCTGCCGTCGTTGGACCTGGGCACGCTGGTCCGCCGCGTCGCCCACTCGGCCGCAACGCTTCGGGAGATTCGGGGAGGGGCCCCTCCCGGAATCCAACGCATCGGCCTCTTCGCCCCGGCGGTGCCACCGCTTGGACTGCACTGCGCCACGGACGGGTTGGTGGCCCTCTTCGCGCGGCAACGGGCGACGACCGGAGACGAATCGACACGAGCTGCCCGCAGGCGCCCCTTGGCCGACGGTGATCGTCACTTTGTACCCACAATGAACCATGTAGGTCATTTGCTGCATATGTACTTGTTGTTGCTCTATGTAGTGTCTAGCGTTCGTTGGGTAGAGAACGGTGCGGGATCCGACTCCCGTGACCACCGGCCCGGAAGCGAGGTGTGGAGCGCGTGGACGCGAAGACCGGCTTTCGGCCGCTTTCGGTCAGGAGGCGCCCCAAGGGGAGGATGCGACGGCTACGGGCGTTCGCCGTCCTGCCCCTGCTGGCGTCGACGCTCGCAGCCTGCGGCAGCGGGCAGGCGTCCGGTCGGCCCACCTTGAACTGGTACAACTTCCCCGACGACTCAGGCGCGCTCCAGAAGGCGGCCGACCGGTGCAGCCAGGCATCCCACGGCCGCTACAAGATCAACTACAACAAGCTCCCGCGTGCCGCCGACGGCCAGCGCCAGCAGCTTGTCCGCAGGCTTGCGGCCCACGACAACTCAATCGACATCATGGGCCTGGACGTCACCTGGGGGGCGGAGTTCGCCCAGGCGGGCTGGATCCGCGAGTGGACCGGCGCGGCGAAGCAGAGGGCCACCGAGGGCACCCTGCGCGTGCCGCTGCAGACCTCGACCTGGAAGAACAAGCTGTACGCCGTCCCGTACAACACCAACACCCAGCTTCTGTGGTACCGGAAGGACCTGGTGCCCACCCCGCCCAAGACGTGGGCCGAGATGCTGGACATGGCCCGTAACCTCTCCCGACAGGGCAAGCCGCACTATGTGGAGATCCAGGGTGCTCAGTACGAGGGCCTGACCGTCTGGTTCAACACGCTGATCAACAGCGCGGGCGGCTCCATCCTCAACCCGTCGGCGACCAAGCCCTCCCTCGGTCCGCCCGCCGTGCGGGCCGCCGGGATCATGCGCGACCTGGCGCGCTCTGTGGCCGCGGACCCCTCCCTGTCCAACCAGATGGAGGACCAGAACCGTCTCGCCATGGAGGCCGGGGATGCCGCCTTCGAGCTCAACTATCCGTTCGTCTATCCGTCGATGAAGGCGAACAATCCGGCACTGTTCAAGAACTTCCGCTGGGCGCCGTACCCCAGGGTCGACGCGAACCGCCCGGCACGGCCGACCATCGGCGGCATCGACCTGGCCGTGAGCGCCTACTCGCACCACCCCCAACTGGCCTTCGAGGCGGCCCTGTGTCTGCGCAACCGGCAGAACCAGCGCACCGCCGCGCTCGTGGGCGGCCTGCCTCCCACCCTGCGTGCCTTGTACGACGAGCGGCCGTTCATCAAGGCGTATCCGTTCGCCAAGGAGGTGCTCGCATCCCTGGAGTCGGCGAGCGTGCGGCCGCTGACCCCCGCCTACCAGAACGTGTCGATCGCCGTCTCCCACACGCTGTCCCCGCCCTCCGCGATCAAGCCGGAAAGCTCGGTCAACACCATCAGCGGCGAGATCGACGATGCTCTGCAATCCAAGGGAGTGATCCCGTGAACCACGACCTCCTTGGCCGGCGCCCCCGAGCGCTGGTCTCATCCTGCGGCGGTCCCCGATGAGTACGCAGACGGAACCGGCCGGAGCCCCGCCACCCCCTGAGGCGAAGCAGACGAAGCAAGACCAGGCGGCGCTCTCGGCCGGCGCCAGGCAGGAGCGGCGGCTGGGCTGGCTGCTCTGCTCGCCGGCCGTGATCGTCATGGTCGCCGTAACGGCGTACCCGATCGGATATGCCATCTACCTGTCCCTCCAGCGCTACGACTTGCGCTTCCCAGGGCAGGCGAAGTTCGTGGGCCTGAGCAACTACGGTGCGGTCCTGTCCTCCCCGTTCTGGTGGCAGGCCTTCTGGGTGACACTGTTCATCACCGGCGTGTCCGTGGCCATCGAACTGGTCCTCGGCATGGCGCTCGCCCTGGTGATGCACCGCACCATCTTCGGCCGCGGCTCCGTACGCACCGCGGTCCTCATCCCCTACGGCATCGTCACCGTCGTCGCCGCCTTCTCCTGGCAGTACGCCTGGACCCCACAGCTCGGTTACCTCGCGGCGCTGTTGCCCAACGGATCGGCCCCGCTGACCCATCAGTGGTCCGCCCTGTGGCTGATCGTGCTCGCCGAGGTGTGGAAGACGACCCCGTTCATGGCCCTCCTCCTGCTCGCGGGCCTCGCGCTGGTCCCCGAGGAAACCCTGAAGGCGGCCATGGTGGACGGCGCCACCTCCCGGCAGCGGTTCTTCAAGATCGTGCTGCCGCTGATGAAACCGGCCATCCTGGTGGCGCTGCTCTTCCGCACGCTGGACGCGTTCCGGATCTTCGACAACATCTACATCCTGACCTCGGGCGCCCACGACACGGGCTCCGTGTCCATCCTCGGTTACGACAATCTGTTCACCGCGCTCAACCTGGGCATCGGTTCGACGATCTCGGTCCTGATCTTCATCTCCGTCGGGATCATCGCCTTCGCCTTCGTCAAGCTCTTCGGCGCGGCCGCACCTGGAGCGGAGGTGAAGCGCTGATGGCCACCGTGGGAAAGACGCACGCCACCCGCTGGGGCGTCATCAACGCGGTGGTGGTGCTGTACGCCCTGTTCCCGGTGTGGTGGATCGCCGCGCTGTCGTTCAAGAAGCCCAGCACCCTCACCGACGGCAACTACATTCCCAGTGAATGGACCTGGGACAACTACCGGGGCATCTTCAAGACCTCCGAATTCACCCGAGCACTGATCAACTCGATCGGTATCGCCCTGATCTCCACGGTGATCGCGGTGGTGTTGGGCACCATGGCCGCCTACGCGGTGGCCAGGCTGAGGTTCCCCGGCAAGCGCGTCCTCATCGGCATGTCGCTGCTGATCGCCATGTTCCCCCCGATCTCCCTGGTGTCCCCGCTGTTCAACATCGAACGCATCGTGGGGATCTTCGACACCTGGGTGGGACTGATCATCCCGTACATGACCTTCTCCCTGCCGCTGGCGATCTACACCCTGTCGGCGTTCTTCCGGGAGATCCCGTGGGACCTGGAGAAGGCCGCCAAGGTGGACGGGGCCACACCCGCGCAGGCATTCCGGCTGGTGATCGCGCCGCTGGCCGCGCCGGGCGTATTCACCACGGCCATCCTCGTCTTCATCTTCTGCTGGAACGACTTCCTGTTCGCGATCTCGCTGACCTCCACCACGGCCGCGCGCACGGTGCCCGCCGCCATCGCGTTCTTCACCGGAAGTTCGCAGTTCCAGCAGCCCACCGGGTCGATCGCCGCCGCCGCCGTGGTGATCACCATTCCGATCATCATTTTCGTTCTGCTCTTCCAGCGGCGGATCGTCGCCGGACTGACCTCCGGGGCGGTCAAGGGATGACCGGGCCGACCGCGGCAGGCAGGCCGCCGGCACGGGTCACCGACCGCGACACCCGGACCCGGAAGGCATGAAGGCAAGGAGTCAGCACCATGGCCGAGATCATCCTCGAGGGAGTCACCAAGCGTTTCCCCGACGGATCCCTTGCCGTGAAGGAGGTGGACCTCGACATCGCCGACGGCGAGTTCGTGATCCTGGTCGGTCCTTCCGGTTGCGGCAAGTCCACCACCCTGAACATGATCGCCGGGCTCGAGGACATCACCGAGGGCACCCTGCGCATCGGTGACCAGGTCGTCAACCAGCTCGCTCCCAAAGAGCGCGACGTGGCCATGGTGTTCCAGAGCTACGCCCTGTACCCGCACATGAGCGTGCGCGAGAACATGGGATTCCCCCTGCGGCTGGCGAAGGTGGACAAGGCCACCATCAACTCAAAGGTCGAGGAGGCCGCCCGAATTCTCGACCTCACCGAACACCTGGACCGCAAGCCCGCGAATCTCTCCGGTGGGCAGCGTCAGCGGGTGGCCATGGGCCGGGCGATCGTTCGCGATCCCAAGGTGTTCCTGATGGACGAGCCGCTGTCCAACCTGGACGCGAAACTCCGGGTGCAGATGCGCACTCAGATCTCCCGCCTGCAACGGCGCCTCGGCACCACCACTGTGTACGTCACCCACGACCAGACCGAGGCGATGACCCTCGGCGACCGGGTGGTCGTGATGCGGCAGGGCCTGGTCCAGCAGATCGGCACGCCCGCACAGCTCTACGACCTGCCGCGCAACCTCTTCGTCGCGGGCTTCATCGGCTCGCCGGCGATGAACTTCGTGAACGCCACCCTGGAGGGCGGTGTGCTGCACTCGCCCCTCGGGGATCTGCCCCTCGAGGACCGTACGAGGCAATCACTGGAACGGCAGAACGCTCCCCGCGACGTCATCGTCGGCCTGCGGCCCGAGGCCTTCGAGGACGCGGCCCTGTCCACTGAACGAGGCCGGGGCGGACCGGTCTTCACCGCTACCGTGGACGTACTGGAGTCGCTGGGCTCCGATGTGTACGTGTACTTCACCGCGGAGGGCGGGTCCGTGACGACCACGGAACTGGAGGAACTGGCGGCTGACTCGGGTATGCGGGACACCGGCTCGGAGGTCCAGCAGATCGTGGCCCGCCTCGACGCCGCCACGCGCGCCCGTGAGGGCGCACCGGTGGAGTTGCTGGTCGACATGGCCAAGGCGCACGTTTTCGACCCGGCGACCGGAGCGAACCTCACCCACCCGGAGAGCGCAGCCTGACGATGCCGCGCCGCCGGACGGCGACATCACCGGCCAGGAAATGCCTCCGCCCGGAACCGCCCGGAACCGACGGGGCTCCGGGACTTCCGGGCCTGGTCGGACCAAACGGTCCTGGACCTCGCCGACCCGGCCCACGAGCACGATCGTCGTCGGCCGGATCTGGCAGGCGCCGGTCTGGGAGCCGTAACCGCGCAGGACCCGGGCGGGAGTCCTCCACAGGGCTTCCGCCCCTGCCATGCTGACGTCTTCCTCACACGTGATGCCTAGGGTCCCTTCGGTCATGGTCACACCACGAAGGGGCAGGTCATGTTCCAGGTATTACGGGTGCGGCTCGGCGTCGCCGGGCTCGCGCTCGCGGCCCTCGTCGCCGTCCTGCTGACGGGTGTTCCCGGCGCGCAGGCGCAGGTGGCCGACGCGGTCGGGGTGGTCGAGTACAACCTGGGCGACGAAGCGTTCACCGACCCGCAGGACTGGGACGGCGTCGCCGAGATCCGGGCGGTGGTCCACTATCCGCTCAAGTCGGCCGGCCGGATGCCGGTGGTCGTCCTGCTGCACGGGCAGCAGCTCTCCTGCTACTCCGCCGACGACGCGGACTGGGGGAGCTGGCCGTGCCCGGCAGGGGTGGCTCCCTATCCCAGCAACCGGGGCTACGACTATCTGGCCGAAACGCTGGCCCGGGAGGGTTACGTGGTGGTGTCACCGAGCGCGAACGGCGTCAACTACTACATGGGTGTCGCACCGCAGCGCGCCCATCTCATCGACCGGCACCTTCGGCTGCTCCAGCAGCTGAATTCGACCGGAGGCGGCCCGCTCGCCGGCCACTTCACCGATCCGCGTACCGGCCGGGCCGTGCGGGTCGACTTCAAAAACCGGCTCGACCTGAGTCGCGTGGGCACGATGGGCCACTCGGTCGGCGGCGAGGGCGTCATGTATCAGGCCGCCGACGCCCACCGCGGCGAGTTGCCGGCCGGCGTCCGCATCCGCGGCGTGGCCGCCGTCGCCTCGCCCGGGCCCAGCGGCTTCTACGACACGCTGGTGACGAGGATGCCCCTCGCCGTCATCTCGGCCGGGTGCTGGTCCCTGGGCGGCGAGGCCTACTTCGATGACGCACGCGGCCGGGCCGGCGCACGCGGCTTCCGGCTGCGGGTGACGAAGGGCAACCACAACTTCTACAACACCGAGTGGACGACGGGTCCAGGGCCGACCGACGGCGACGACACCACGTGCCCGGACACGCCGGGGCGGCCGACCGCCGCGCAGCAGCAGAGCCTCGCGGTCACCTACCTACGCGCGTTCTACGCCTACACCCTGAAGAACGACAGGTCGGCGCTGCCGGTCCTGACCGGCGCGAGGACGTTCCCGGGCATCGACACCCAGGCCGAGAGCTATGACGGCACCCGCTTTGGCCACCGCAAGCGCTGACCGAACGTGAGGCGGGCGCCCATGGCGCCGACGCCCGCCTCACCGGTCAGCCGGGAAAGCGGCCGGGGGAGCGGAGCAGCCAGCGGCGTGACGCGTAGGCCTGGCCGACGTGTTGAGGGCTCCCGATACTGTGGCCCGCGGATTCCCCACAGCCGCTTGAACCGATCGCTGGAACGGAACCATGAACGACATTGCTGGGAATGGCACCTACTTCACCGCATCCATCAATGGTCAGGAATGCCGCGTTGCGTGGTATCCACCTTCTGACCTGCCGCCGGGTACGCCACACGGCGCGGAGGCGGTGTGCGTCGCCGACGATCGAATCGTCGTGGTCAGCCCAGATGGACAGCGGTGGGGCCTGCCCGGCGGTCGCCCCGAGCGGCATGAGCAGTGGGTCGACACGATGCGCCGCGAGGTCAGTGAGGAAGCCTGCGCCGAGGTGATGGACTGCCGACTCCTCGGGTTCAGCCGGGGCATCTGCGTGCGAGGCCCGGAGGAAGGGCTGGTGCTGGTCCGGTCGATGTGGCGAGCAGAGGTGCGTCTGGCTCCGTGGGACCCACGATTCGAGATGGCCCACCGCCGTCTTCTGCCGGCGCAGGAGGCGTTCCAGTCCCTGGCCATCCCAGACGGCCTCGGCCCCTTCTACCGCCGACTGTTCGCCGAAGCTGACATCTCCCGCCCTAACAGCCACGACCTCTGACCACCAGATTCGCTCATGCGACAAACGCACCGAAAGATCTTGATCCACAGATCTTGACTATTCCTCGTGGAAGTTCATAGCGGTGGCGTGGGTTGGTGTTGCAGTCGTGCCTTGGCCAGACCGCGGTAGCGGCATGGCCGCAGGCCGAAGGCTCGAACGCCTTGGGAGATCGTGCCTTCGACACCGGCCCGGTGTGCGTACTGTTCCTTCCACTCCTGGGTGTTTCCTGCGTCCGTCGGCAGACGGCTTTCCTGATACGGCCCGGACGGCGCAGGGAGGAAGGGGGGTGGGGTTACGGCAAGCTACCTCCAGTCCCGAGCTGGATGCCGGGGCCTGTACGACCCACCCCCCATGGCCGCGAGTCCCTAACGATCTCCGTCCGGCCCATCGAGGTCGTGATCGTATCTCGGGCCACTGACAACACAGCCGGAGCGAGGATCAGCGGCTACGAACTACCTGCACGGCACGCAGCCCAGGTAATGAGACTCGATCACCCACCAGTGGTTACGGGACAGCCCTTGAAGGTGCCCGGAGACGCCATCCGCTCATCGATGACGGGGCTGGTGTCTCAGGGCGATGCTTCCAGGCCGATGGAGTCCTGCACGCCGACGCGCCCGGCTGGCCAGATCGTGCACGGCTACACGGTGGGCCGCCGTGCGTACACCTCGATCTCGATCTTCATCCGTGGGTCGGCCAGACCGCACACCAGCATCGGGGCGGTCGGCCGGACATCGCCGAAGCAGTGGCGCAGGACCGGCCAGCAGGGCTCGTGTCCGCGTTTCCACGCCAGGCGGCCGCGACGTTCATCGAGGTGTCGGTACAACCGCTGCCGTGTCCGGCCCTGGTGGTGGGCAGCACCAATGACCCGTACTGCACCCCCGAGGCGGCCGCCGGGTTCGCGGCGATGTGGGGAGCACGATGGCATCTGGCGGGCGCGTGCGGACACATCAACTCCGCCAGCGGCCTGGGCACATGGCAGCACGGCCGTGAACTCCTGAACTCAAGCGTGGGCACCAACCGCACGGCACTGAAAGCCGCAGGGCGGGCCGACTGACGGACATCTCCCGCCACACGACCGTCGCCCCCCGGTTCGGCTTCGAGTTCCTCTACCCGCACCGCCGCGGCCTTCCGCCGCGCTTCCAACACCGCTCGCAACGACGGCATCCGCCACCCCCACGAAATCTCGGCCAGCAACGAACCGAGACTCCCGCGACTGCGGCCACCTCATGTCTGACCAGCGAGAACCACACACAAGATTCGGAAAGAGAACGACCTCCAGGAGGTTGGGATAGGGCGCCTGAGCTGCGGCTTCTGCTTGCTCGTCCCAACCTCTCGGCCAGTCAAGCCCACCGGTCTTCCGGGGCCGGTCGGTCGTCTCCCGGTCGAGATTGGGGCGAGTGTCCCATCCGGGCACGGACCGCCCGCCGCCGTCAGGGCCCGGGTGTGGGCGTGCTCATCAGCGCCCGTCGGCGGAAGTCCCGTGGTGTTTCGCCGTATTCCGCCTTGAACATGCGGCTGAAGTGGCGGCAGTCGAGCAGGCCCCAGCGGGCGGCGACCATGCTGATCGGCTCCTTTGCTCGGGCCGGACTCGCCAGGTCGCGGGCGCAGCGTTCCAGGCGGCGGGTGCGGATCCAGCCGGCGACGGTGAGGTCCTGGGCGGCGAACAGCTTGAACAGGTAGCGGCGGGAGATGCCGTGTGCCTCGGCGATCGAGTCGGGTGTGAGATCGGGATCGGACAGCCGGTTCTCGACATGGGTGCGGATACGGAACAAGGTCGCGTCCTGCGGAGTGGTCAGCGCGGACCGCGCCAGCTTCTCCGTGACCAGGGCCGTGACCAGAGCCACGGCGCCGTCCATCAGACTGCCGGCGGCCGGTCCCGTGAAGTCGTGGTGCTGCTCGCTCAGCGACCGCAGGAACGGGCCCACGACCGCTGCGACGCCGTCGTCGGCGGTCATCCGGCGGGCGGTCAGGGCGCCCAGGTCCTCGGGGCGCACGGGCAGCAGCGGCCGCGGGAGCAGCATGAGCAGGGTGCTGAAGTCCGTGCCGTATGTGAAGGAGTACGGCCGCGTGGTGTCGCACAGCGCGATGTCGCCCGGTTCCAGCGCGCCGTATGCGCCGTCCTGCTCGATCACGCAGGTGCCCGCGATCTGGAGGGCGACTTTGTAGAAGTCCTCCTCGTGCTGGGCCACCGTGCCCGCCGTGTGACTGACCCGCTGGGGTACCGAACTGATGGATGTCAGGTGCAGCAGTCCGAGGCAGTCGATGGTGGCGTGCCCACGGAAGGGACTCCGTGCGACCGGCCGGGTGTCGAGCCCGGCGAAGACCTGGGACATCTCGTGCTCCCAGTGATCGAACCGGTCTGCCCGGGCGACGGATTCGGTGGTCACGATCGTTCGCATGGCGTGCTCCACCTGGTAGTGGCCTCTCGGCACGATATCTTGCGCCGGCTCATCGCGGATTGCCTGAATGTTTCCTCGCGTAACGCCTGACGGGAAGGTGTCCGTCCGGGACGTGGCGTGAGAGCGACGCTCGTGCGGCTGTGCGAGGTGCATGCAATGGCGACAGCAGATGCACGCCACCGCACTTCGGGGGCCGGTGCGGGGCCACGGTACTCCACACCGTCCGTACGACTGCGGCTGCCGCCGTACCGTCCAGGGGATGGACACCGGCGTCCCTACGGACCGGACAAGGTACAGGGCTTGACGTCGCGGGCGTTGCGGAGCGGCGACGCCACCGCGGTGGTCTTCGACCCGATCAGGCACACGCTGGCATCCTGGGCCACCGACACCATGCAGGTGCTGCTCGTCACCTCGCCTCTGACGGGTGTGCTCGCCTTCCACAACGGCATCAACCGCTAATCCACTCCCTGGGCACCACGGGCGTCCTGCCTCGGTGACTGTCCCGTACGAACCGCCAGGGTGCCCCAGCGCTGGACAACTTCACGACCCTGATCTCCCCGTCCGGCACCACCGCGGTGGTCCTCGAACTGACCGTGGTCGCCGCGTTCGTCGGCTGTGTCGTCCTGGGACACGGCAGGCGGGGCTCGGCCGGGACGGGCTCCCGGGCCCGTCCCGTGGACGATGCGGTCACCAGCGTGTCCGCCCTCGCCTGACCGGCGGCGCGACGTCGAGGGCTTGCGGGCAGGGCCGCGAGCAGCGACGCGCCGCCGCTCGCGGGCTCGCCGCTGCGTGCACATGTTTCCGCCTTTCCGTGCACGGACTCCGATGCGCCGACAGGAACTTCCCGCCGATGTCTGGACCAGACCTCGCTCGTCCTTTTTCCTCTACCTACGTAGAAAGAACGGCGAGTGCACTCTTGGAGGACCAGCATGAGCGCCACACGACACCCACTCGACCAGCTGACCGCCGATGAGATCGAGGAGGTCCGGTCGGTGCTGGGCCGAGCCGGAGTCCTCGCGGACACCTCGCGCTTCGCCTATGCGGGCCTCGAAGAGCCCCCCAAGAGCGATCTGCTCGCTCTCTCCGACGACCGGCAGGTGGACCGCCGGGTCCGTGTGCTGCTCCATGACGTCGCGGGCGCGCCGGCGCGGGACGTCATCGTCTCCCTCACCAGGCGGGAGGTGGTCGCCGACCGGACGCCGGACCCCGTCGTCGACGGGCAACTGCCCGTGCTGGAAGAGGAGTTCGGCATCGTCGAAGAGGTGCTGGCCCAGGACGACCGATGGCTGGCCGCGCTCAAGGACCGTGGCCTGGACGTGGCCCAGGTGCGCGTGGCCCCGCTCTCGGCCGGCGTCTACGGTGACGACTATCCGGACGAGTCCGGCCGACGCATTCTGCGCGGCCTGGCGTTCGTACAGGAACACGCACGGGATCACGCCTGGGCCCGCCCCGTCGACGGCCTGGTCGGCTACGTGGACGTGCTCGCCCGAACCGTCGACCGCGTGGTCGACCTCGGCCCGGTGCCCATCCCCGCCGGCGGATCCGGGAACTTCGACGACCCGGCCGTCACCGGCCCCGCCCGCACCACCCAGAAGCCCATCGAGATCACGCAGCCCGAAGGCCCCAGCTTCACCCTCGAAGGCAATCTGCTGACGTGGGAGAACTGGAGCCTGCGGATCGGCTTCGACGCGCGCGAGGGCCTGGTTCTGCGCCAACTGGCTTTCCACGACCGGGACAAGGGCCGCGAACGCCCGATCATCCACCGAGCCTCCATCGCCGAGATGGTCGTGCCCTATGCCGACCCCTCGCCGGTCCGCTCCTGGCAGAACTACTTCGACACCGGCGAGTATCTGCTCGGCCGCTCCGCCAACGCCCTCCAGCTCGGCTGCGACTGTCTGGGGGACATCACCTACCTCGACGCGGTCATCGCCGACGAGGCGGGCCACGCGCGGACCCTGCCCAACGCGGTCTGCCTGCACGAGGAGGACTACGGCATCCTCTGGAAGCACAACGACCTGTGGGCGAACTCGAACGAGACCCGCCGCCAGCGCCGTATGGTCCTGTCCTTCTTCACCACGATCGGCAACTACGACTACGGCTTCTACTGGTACCTCTACCTCGACGGCACCATCGAGTTCGAGGCCAAGGCCACCGGAGTCGTCTTCACCTCCGCCTATCCCGGTGGCGACTACCCGTACGCCACCGAGATCGCGCCCGGCCTGGGTGCCCCCTATCACCAGCACCTGTTCTGCGCCCGCCTGGACATGGCGCTCGACGGTACGGCGAACCGGGTCGAGGAGGTCGACGTCGTCCGGGTCCCGATGGGGCGCCCCGACAATCCGCGCGGGAACGCCTTCACGTATCGCCGCACACCGCTGACGAAGGAGAGCGAAGCGCGGCGCACCGCCGACATGAGCGTCGACCGGGTCTGGCACATCACCAACCCCACGTCGTTCAACTTCCTCGGAAATCCGGTCGGTTACGCACTGCACCCCGAGGGCAGGCCGACCCTCCTCGCCGACCCGGAATCCTCCATCGCGGCCCGCGCCGCGTTCGCCACCAAGCACCTGTGGGTGACGGCCTACGATCCTGCCGAGCGCTATCCGGCCGGTGACTTCGTCAACCAGCACCCAGGTGGCGCCGGACTCCCCGCCTACAGCGCGGCCGACCGGGACATCGACGGGCGGTCCCTGGTGGTCTGGCACACCTTCGGTCTCACCCACGCGCCCCGCCCCGAGGACTGGCCGATCATGCCCGTCGACTGCACCGGTTTCAAGCTGAAGCCGGTCGGCTTCTTCGACCGCAACCCGACGCTCGACGTTCCCCCGAGCGTCTCCGGCTCGCACGGCTGCTGCGCCCACGACGGCGATGAGTGAGATCGCGCCGGCGGCCGGCCTGGCGGGGGCTCTCCTCTGCCTTGCCGGTCACCTGCCCGGGCCGGTGCATCACTGGTGGCCGCAACTGCTCGCGCTGGGCGGGATGGCACTGATGGCCGGCCACCAGGTCTCCGCGGGTGCCTGGACTGTCGTGGCCGCCTGCTCGTGGAGCGTCGTCCGGGCGTGTGTCGAGCGGCGGGTCCGGGCCGAGGTGATCGACCTGGCCGCGATGGCAGTGCTCATGGCGCTGATGGCGGGCCACGCCGACGGATCGACCGCGCACATGGCCGCCGGGATGGCGGGCGGTACGGCGGGTGGTATGGCCGCCGGACCGGCCGTCCTGACCGCAGTCGTCTGGGTGACCGCACGAGCGGCCCGGATCATGTTCCGGCAGCTGTCGGACGGTTCCCGCGTTCCGAAGGCGGTGCGGTCCACCCCTCTGGTATGGGTGTACCGGGAGTCCGGCGCAGCGCTCATGGTCATCGGCATGGTGGCCATGCTCGTATGACCCGGAAGCGAGGCGGGCCCAGGACGTCGGAAGGGAGACCCTCATGCCGAAGATCGTCGATCACGACGCCCGGAGGCGTCTGATCATCCGTTCGGTCTGGTCGCTGATCGGCCGCCGTGGCCTGGCCGCGGTCACCATGAGGGAACTCGCGGCCGAGGCGGGCTTCGCCAACGGAGGACTCGCCCCCTATTTCCGCGACAAGGACGAGATCCTGCTCGCCGCCTTCCAGTACGCCTGTGAAGCGACCGAAGGCCGCCTGGAACCCGCCGTCGCCGAGACCGGAGGGCTGGCCGCGCTGCGCAGCCTCTGTCGCGAGCTGATGCCCCTGGACGACACAAGGCTGCTGGAGGCGCGGGTCGTGGTCGCGTTCTGGGACCGCGCACTGTGCGACCCGCGCATGTCGTCCGCCCACGAGGCCACGACGGACCGGTGGCGGACGCTGATGCACGACTGCCTCGCCCAGGCCAGGGAAAACGGCGAGATCACGACCAGCACGTCGGACGAGGACATCGTCGAGACACTCTTCGCCGTCGCCGCGGGCTTCCAGGTTCACGCCGTCCTCACCCCCACGACCACCACCGCCGAACGCCAGATCCAGGTGTTGGAAGCACTCCTGGCGTCCTACGCCTGAACGGCGCGCCCGTGGGCGGAAGCCAATGCGGTCGGTGTCGCCGCCCCCGTGTCCTGGCAAACGCCGCCCGCCCTCCCACGCGGTGGGAGGGCGGTTCTCGCAACGGCTCCGGCGACCGCGCGTGCCGGCCGGTGGCCGCGCCCTTCATTCAGGCGCCGCCGAGGGAACGCTGGGGTCCTTGAACGTCACGAGGCCTGTTCGATGCCTGGCTCATGGCCGGGGGCGCAGTGCGCGGTGCCGTGGCCGGCGGGCGGGGGGACGTCCAGCGAGGGGTTCCGGTCGAAGAACCCTGCCGGCTTCAGAGAGAAGCCGACGTAGTCACACGGCATGATCGGCCAGTCCTCGGGCCGTGGCAGGTGCGAGGTGCCGAAGGTGTGCCACAGCACGACGTCGGTGTTCAGCAGATCGCGTTCCTGCTTGACCCATTCGCCGATGCCGTCGCCGGGATGCTGGTTGGGGTAGTCACCGGCCGCGTGCAGTTCGGTGGGTGAGTAGCGGGTGACCCACAGATGCGTGCGGGCGAACTCCGCTCGCCGGGCGAGATCGCTGTCCGGGGCCGCCAGCAAGGTCGGGCCGACGAAGGGCACGAGCTTGTAGGCGACCGGTTCGCCGTGGCGGTTGAGCACGCCGGGGTTGATGACTTTCCAGGTGCGTGCGGTGAGCGGGTCGCACATCCGGCGGCTGTCCCGTTCGTTGCCGATCGGGGTCTTGCGCGCCACGATGGCGTTGCCATAAGGGTTGTCCGGTCCGATCGGCATGCCCACCGCGTCGACTTCCACGACGGTGTTGTCGGGGCCGTCGACTTCCAGGTCCAGCCGCATGTTGAACAGGTGCTGGTGGTTGGGGGCGTCCAGCTGCGGGGCCACAAGGGCTCCGTACTGCGGGGTGGCGCCCGGTGCGATCGCCCGGGTCTGCACGATGCCGGTGAGTTTCGCCTCGAACTGGATTGTTCCGTCGAGATAGAAGTACCAGAAGAAGCCGTATTCGTAGTTGCCGATGGTGTGGATCGCCGACACGACGAAGCGGCGTGAGCGGCGGACCTCGGCCTGGTCCGTATAGCGGAAGTTCCAGTGCTTCCAGAGGATTCCGTAGTCCTCCTCGTGTAGACAGATCGCGTTCGTCACGGTGTGCGGAACACCCGATTCGTCGGCCAGCACCGCGTCCAGATAGCGGATCTCACCAAGGCAGTCGCAGCCCAGCGACAGGGATCCGACGGTCTTGCCGAGGTTGTACTCGCCGGCGTCGAAGACGTTGCGGAAGTAGAAGTCGTCGCTGGTGTCGCCGTAGGGCACGACCATCTCGCTGATGCTCGCCCGGTGCAGGACCGACCGCCGACGGTCCCCGTCGAGGTAGGAGACATCGCTGATGACGAGTCCTTCGACGGTGTCGATATGCGCGTGCAGTCGCCACCGCTGCCACTCGATGACGTGTCCGTCCAGTGTGAACGACGGGCCGTCGGGCTGGGCGATCTCCAGCGGGCGCAGATCCGTTCGGAGCGGGCCGACGCTGTCGACGTCGTAGTTCCCGCTCTCCGGGGGGACGGGAATCGGGTCGCCCTCGATGATCGCGGCCACGGACTGCTCGTTGCAGTCGATGACGAACACCAGGTTGCCGACCGGCCGGGCGTAGCCGTTGTCCTCCGGGAAGGTCCGCACATATGCGCTGGCCCGGATGATGCGCCGGCGCGCGTCGATGCCGTCGATGGGGAGCGTTCCCGTGGACCAGGGATCGATCTGCAACAGGTCCAGGTCGTGGACTCCGTGTCGTTCGAGAGCGGCCACGGCGTGGGGATCCTTCTTCACGATGTCGTCCAGGGCCATGATCTCCTCGATCATGATGGCCGGCTGGATGCCCGGAAGATGGGTCCAGGACGTGAGGGTCCCGTGGGTGAGGTCGACACGCGCCTCGTAGGTGGCCGTGTCGGCGCGGTCGTAGACGACGAGGAACGCCGACCGGGCGAGCGGGGCGTGCGGATCGTGGTCGCGCACCGACTGCTTTTCGGGATAGTCGAGGCGCACGAGGGGGAAGCGCGGGGCCGTCAGCTGCGGCTTGCCGGCCCGAACGGCTGCGACGGCCGCCTCGATCTCCGGGGCGGACAACGGGTCGTACGGGTGGGCCGGGGTGGACTGCTGCGTCATGCTGGTCGTCTTCCAATCGACGGTTCTTCGGACTGCCGGGCCGAGTGTGGGGCCTTGGCCCTTCGGCTATCCCTTCTTGCTGGTGAGCAGAGAGGGATCGGCGACCGGGAACTCGATGCCCGGGCGCCCTTGGCGGCGGAGGGCGAAAATGGCCCAGAGGACGCCGAGAAGGAGCCAGATGCCCAGCGCCGGCGCGACGGTGTTGAGCGGGCTGGTCGCCTTGTAGATCGATCCGAACACGGCTCCGGTAGCGACGAGGATCCCGGCGGCGGCGGCGATCACCAGCTTCACGCGGTTGACCTCGTGCCACAGCCCCCTGGCGCCGGCGGCGCTGACGACCAGATACATCAGCGCCAGGCCGGTGCCCCCGAAGCCTGCCATCCAGCCGAACATCGGTGACCACTCGGGCTGCAGAACACCCGGTTCCCCGGTGGCGAGGGAAAAGATTCCGTGGTTGACCCGGACCAGGACGATGGTGATGACCGACACCACGCCGAGCAGCACGGCGCCGCCCACGGGGGTGAAGAACCGGGGATGCACCGTGGCCAGTGGAGCGGGCAGCCGGCCGGCGCGCGCCATGGCGAGCATGCCGCGGGTGGCGGCGACCCCGACTCCGATCGCGACGGCCAGGACGTCGAGGATGATCAGTACGGCAACCACGTTGCCGAACGTGGACGAGCCGAAGGCGCTGCCCGAGGCGAGTGTCTGAAGCGGGAAGACGCTGTTCTTCCACGCCGTTCCGTCGAGGCCGAAGCCGATGTCCTGGGCGTAGGCGGTGATGACGAAGTACACCCCGACGATGGTGAGTGACATGAGCACGGCCCTCGGGACATGCCGTTTCGGGTCGTCGGTCTCCTCGGCGAGGTTGGCGGCCGACTCGAATCCGATGAACATGTTGATGCCGTAGAGCACGCCGTAGAGGAGGTCCAGGCCGCTGATGGAGAGCGGGTTGAACGGCTTGGCCGACAGGCTGTGCCCGCCGAGGCCTCCCCGGAAGATGATGTAGAGCGAGAAGCCCAGCACGACCGCGGAGGAGATCAGTACCAGCGCCAGCTGGGCGTTGACCGAGACCTGGACGCCGATGACGACGATGACCAGCACCACGGCGAGGAAGGCCAGCGCGAGCGGCCACCAGGGCACGTCGAGCGAGAAGGCGCTCTGCAGGAACGACTGGGTGAGACCGCCCAGCACCAGGAAGGTCGCGGCACCGAGTATCAGCATGGCGCCGTAGTACACCCAGCCGGCCACGATGCCCACACGTGGTCCGGCTCCGTCGCAGACGTATTCGTACAGCGAGCCGCACAGGTGGATCCGCTTGGCGTACTGCGCGATGATCCAGCCGGCGCCGAATATCCCCATGCCCGCAACGATGATCGCCAGCGGTGTGGCGACGCCCGCACCGCGGCCGGTGGCCGACAGCCCGACGATCAGCGGCAGCAACGCCGCGACCGAGAAGACCGGCCCCATGAAACCCACCGATTGAGCCAGGACGCCGGTCATGGAGAGTTTGGCGCGTCCGAGCGACTGATTGTCCGGAGAAGTCATCTGTTCGCTCCCTATGAAGGGGCCATGGAACGCTGTACGATTTTCGTACACGCTGTTCGCTATTGGGCAGATGGTGGAGTCATAGAGCTCGCATGTCAACCATTCGGCTTGTTAACTCCGGATGCAGAGCCATGGGGCGGACGCGCCGTTCGGCGCTGCCGACCGCACCGGGAGGCGGCCTCGACGGCGATGCGGACGCCCGCAGGGTACGCCGAATCCGGGCATGCCGATGAGCCGCTCGGCGCGGCTGAGGTCATCGGTTGAGGGGTCTAGTGACCGTTGGACATGTCGAATCCGGGCGTGCCGGTGAGCCGCTGAGCCGCTTGGGCGGCCGCGCTCGTCACCAGGTCAGCGACGGCGGGGTCGGGTGCGTTGGCCCCGATCCGGACGATACCGAGGCTGGCGGTCGGCCAGTCCGAGACGCGTATCGCGGCCGCCACGCCGACGGCGCCCTCCTGTAGGGCGCCGACGCTGATGGCGTATCCCTGTCGGCGTGCACGCAGGACTTCTTCTGTGTCGGAGGAGCTCGGTGGCCGGCCGGCGAGAATCGCCACGCCGTCCGCGCCCACGGTGAGCGGGTGCCGCGCGCCCTCCCGCATCGCCAGATGCATGGTGCTGTCGGGTGGCTCCGCGGTGAGCAGGACCAGGGCCTGGTCGCCGTCGGCGACGCTGAGCAGCGCGGTGCTGTTGGTGCGTTGGCTCAGCTGTTGCAGGATCGGCAGTGCGACGCTCTGGAGCCTGGGTCGTAGCCGACTGGCCAGCTCGGCGAGGCCGAATCCCAGGACGTAGCGCGTGTCGAGGCGAGTGACGAGGTTGTGGGCCTCGAGGGTGCGCAGCAGGCGGTAGACGATCGCGCGCGCGGCCCCGATGTGTCCGGCGAGTTCGGCGGCGGTGAGGCCGTCGCTGTGCTTGGCCAGCAGTGCCAGCACGGTCAGTCCGCGGTCAAGCGTCTGTGATGTCTCGCCGCCTGAACTCACTCGTGCCGCCTTCCCCTTGGGTCGATCCAGGTGTGCCGGCTCATGCTGTCACGTTTTTTGATGCTCATGACCGGGTCGAATTCGGCGCGATCCCGGCGATTCGGCGCCTCCCCGGCGTCGCTGCCCAGTATCACGACCCTTGACTGCTCGCACCAACCCACGTACCGTCCGACTATCGTCCAGTAGAACGGTAATCGTACATGTCGAAGCGTGCAGAGGCGGAAGAGCTGGCCGCCACGGTGCCCTCGGTGCCATATGTGGCGGGAACATGGGAGACGGCCGGGAAGGCCGGGGCTTTTGAAGTGATCGACCCGGTCACCGAACGGGTCGTGGCGTCGATCACCGAGGCGGATGCCGCGACCGTCGACCTCGCGGTGTCCGCCGGGCACTCCGCGCTGGACGACGGTGAGTGGGGCCGCCTGGACGGCGCCGCGCGCGGTGTGCTGCTGGGCCGGCTGGCGGACCTGCTCGATTCGCGCAAGGAGGACTTCGCGAATCTGGAGTCGCTCGAAGTCGGTAAGCCCGGTATCGAGCCTCGGGTGATCGACCTGCCGCAGGCCGTGCAGACTTTCCGGCACTACGCCGGGTGGGCGGACAAGATCGAGGGGCGCACGATCCCGACTCCGGGATACATGGGCCGCCAGACCCTGAGCTACACGATCCGCCAGCCGATCGGCGTCGTCGCGGCCATCACGCCGTGGAACTCACCCACGATGATCGGGTCCTGGAAGATCGCACCCGCCCTTGCCGCTGGATGCGCCGTCGTTCTGAAGCCGCCGGAGGACGCGCCCCTGACGTCGTTGCTGCTCGCGCAGCTCATCGACGAGGCCGGGTTCCCGCCGGGCGCGTTCAGCGTCCTTCCCGGCCGCGGCGCGACAACGGGCAACCTGCTCATCGAACACCCCGGCGTGAACAAGATCTCCTTCACCGGCAGCCCGGAAACCGGGCACATCGTCGCGATCGCGGCGGCCAAGGGCTTTCGGCCCACGACGTTGGAACTCGGCGGGAAGAGCCCGCAGATCGTCTTCGCCGATGCCGACCTCGACGCGGCCGCCGACGGGGTGGCTGTCGGTATCTTCGCCAACCAAGGTCAGGTCTGTGCGGCCGGCAGTCGCATCCTGGTCGCACGCTCGGTGTACGGCGAGTTCGTCGACCGGCTCGTCGCCCGAGCGGACGCTGCCGTGCTGGGCGATCCGTTCGATCAGGGCACCACGATGGGCGCGCTGATCAACGCCAAGCAACTCGAGCGGGTCGCCCGTTACATCCAGATCGGCCGGGACGAGGGCGCCCGACTCGTCGCCGGCGGCGGGCGACCGGAGCGCAGCGGGTACTTCATCGAGCCGACCCTGTTCGCGGACGCGTCCAACGACATGACCATCGCCCGGGAAGAGATCTTCGGACCCGTCGGCACCATCATGTCCTTCGACACGGACGACGAAGCCGTAGCCCTCGCCAACGACAGCAACTTCGCTCTCGCCGCGACGCTGTGGACCTCCGATCTCAGTCGCGCGCACGCAGTGGCACGGCGCGTCCAGGCCGGCGCCGTCGCGATCAACGGCTGGTCACCCCTGGACCCCCGGCTTCCGTGGGGCGGATCGAAACTCAGCGGCCACGGTCGCGAACTCGGCCGCGCGGGGATCGAGGCCAACACCGAAGAGAAGACCGTGACGGTCGTTCTGTGAAACCCATCGCCCGGGCTGCGTCGCAGTCGCACCGCAACATCCTGAAAGGCATGTCGTCATGACCGCTCGCATACTCGTCGCCTACTACAGCGCGACCGGCTCGGTCCACCGCCTCGCCGAGGCAGTCCGGGACGGCGCCACCGCGACGGGTGCCGAAGTCCGCCTGCGCCGCGTCGCCGAACTCGCCCCGGAGCAGGCCATCGCGGCCAACCCCGCCTGGGCCCAGCATCGACGCGACACTCACGATGCCGTCGAGGTGGCCACGCTGGAGGACCTGGAGTGGGCGGACGGATACGCCTTCGGCACCCCGACCCGCTACGGTGCCCCGGCCGCCCAGCTCAAGCAGTTCCTCGACACGGCCGGCAGTCTGTGGCAGGACGGCAAGCTCGCCGACAAGCCCGTCACGGCGTTCGTGTCCTCGGCCGAGCGCAACGGCGGCCAGGAGTCGACCATTCTGTCGCTGAACAACGTCTTCTATCACTGGGGCAGCATCATCGTCCCGCTGGGGTACACCGACGACGTCGTGTTCGCGGCCGGCGGCAACCCGTACGGCACCTCATGGCCGGCGGGCTTCCCGTCCACGATGCCCGACGACGTGACGCTGGAATGCGCCCGGTTCCAAGGCACGCGGCTCGCCCGGTTCGCGGTCGCCCTCGCAGCAACTCGCCATGTCGTCGCGTAACAGCCCCTCCGATGCCGCCCCACAGGTGGAGATCTGGTCGGATCTGCACTGCCCTTGGGCGCTGGTCGCGCTCCACCGCCTGCGGACGGCCCGTCAGGAACACGGCCTCGACGTCGTTTTCGTGCCCCGGGCCTGGCCCCTTGAATGGGTGAACAGCCGCGGCACGCCGCGCGAGATCGTCACCACCGAGACCGCCGCGCTCGCGAGTCACGAACCCGACCTGTTCACCGCCTATCGCGGCGAATCCTGGCCGTCGACCTTTCTCCCCGCGTTCGAACTCGTGTCCGCCGCCCGCCGTCTCCACGGTGTCGTGGCCGCGGAGGAGGTCGACTACGCGCTGCGCCTGGCGTT
This sequence comes from Streptomyces sp. C1-1, assembly GCF_050214755.1. Taxonomy (NCBI): domain Bacteria; kingdom Bacillati; phylum Actinomycetota; class Actinomycetes; order Kitasatosporales; family Streptomycetaceae; genus Streptomyces; species Streptomyces sp. C1-1. Next base: position 9,951,493 of record NZ_CP189826.1, read on the forward strand.
CTTCCGGGACAGCGTGGACGTCAGCATCGCCGCCGGGCTGTACCGGGCGTTGGAGCTGGCAGCGGGCACCACAGAACTGGATCCCGAAGCGGTCATGGATCTGTGGCGGGAATCCGACGTGCGGTCGGACGTTGCCGCCGACTACCGCGAGAGCGAGCGGGTCGCGATCCAGGGAAGCCCCCAGATCATGTGGCCGGACGGGTCGAGCGATCACAACCCGGGGATGACCGATCATCAGTGGCACGGTGGGCTCGTCAGGATCATGAGCACCGATCGTCGTGCGCCCGAGCGGCGCCTGCTCGAGGTCTTCCGCGCCGTCCGGTAGGCCGACTCGCCGCGGGACGCGAGCGAGACGGGGGCCACCAGAGAGCCGGACGCCGGCGTCTGACATCCGCTCGTCCGCCTGTCCGGCCCCGCCCACCCCGTTCCGGCTCCGGATCGACCGCGCCCCAAGCCCGCTGGGCCCGAGCCGGAGGACTCGGCCGAATCACGAGAGGCACTGCCGTCCAATGACTGATCCGATCACCGACACCACCACGAACCGGGGCGGGGACAAGACCGGCGCACACGTACTGGTCGAGACCGCCGCCGCCGAGGGCGTCGAGGTCTGTTTCGCCAACCCCGGCACCACCGAGATGCCGTTGGTGACGGCGCTCGACGCGGTACCCGCCGTACGTCCTGTGCTCGGTCTGTTCGAGGGCGTGTGCACCGGCGCGGCCGACGGGTACGCGCGTATCGCCGGAAAGCCGGCCATGACCCTGCTGCACCTGGGCCCCGGTTTCGCCAACGGCGCGGCCAACCTGCACAACGCCCGCCGGGCCCACTCCCCGATCCTCAACGTCGTGGGCGATCACGCCAGTTGGCACCTTGCCTACGACGCGCCCCTCACCAGTGACATCATCTCCCTGGCCCGACCGGTGTCCGGATGGGTCGGCACGGTCGGCTCGGTGGACGACATGGCCCGCACAACCGCTGAGGCCCTCGCAGCGGCCCGGACCCCTCCCGGTTGCGGCGCCACGCTGATCGTTCCGGTGGACTTCCAGCAGCAGACCGTCACCGAAAGGCTCGCCGAGACCTCGCTGCGACCGGCACCGGCACCGGCCCATGTCGACGCCGACGTGGTGGAGCGGCTGGCCAAGCGCCTGCGCGGGGGTTCACGAGCCGTGCTCCTCCTCGGTGCGGGAGCCCTCACGGAACAGGGACAGCGCGCCGCGGAGCGGATCGCCGCCGTGACCGGGGCCAGGCTCTACAGCGAGACGTTCCCCGCGACCGCCGAACGCGGCGGCGGCCTGCCCGACCTGGACCGACTGCCGTACTTCCCCGAAGCGGCGATCAAGGCTCTGGCCGCTGCGGGGACCGTCGTCCTGGCCGGCGCCGTGGAACCCATCTCCTACTTCGGCTACGAAGGGATTCCCAGCCTGCTGGCCCCGCCCGGATCGGTGGAGGTGCTCGCGGCCCCGGGCGACAACGCCGTACAGGCGCTGGAGGACTTGGCGGACGCGCTCGGAGCGCCCGTGGTCACCCACGGCCGGGCGGCCACGCCGGACGGCGCGCATCTGCCGGAGGGCCCGCTGACCCCCGGGACGATCGGCCGGATCGTCTCCGCTCTGCTGCCCGAGGAGGCCATCGTCTCCGTCGAGGGCGGCACCTGCGGCTACCCCTTCTTCACGGCTTCGGTGAAGGCTCTGCGCCACACCACACTGACCAACACCGGAGGGGCGATCGGCCAGGGACTGCCCGCCGCACTCGGAGCGGCGATCGCCGCGCCCGAGCGTCAGGTCGTCGCCCTGCAGTCCGACGGAAGCGCCCAGTACACCATCCAGGCGCTGTGGACCATGGCCCGAGAGCAGACGTCCGTCGTCACGCTGATCGCTTCCAACCGTAAGTACAACATCCTGCGGACCGAGCTGACCCGCCACGGCGCGAGCGGCGCCGGCCCCGCATCCACCGCTCTGACCAGCCTCGACGACCCGGCACTGGACTGGATGGGGCTTGCCCGTGGCTACGGCGTCCCGGCCGGACGGGCTGAAACAGGTGACGAACTGGCCCGCGCGCTGCGGCGGGCACTGGCCGCCGGTGGCCCCCGGCTCATCGAGATGGTCCTGTGAGAGGAATCCCCGTGCACGACACCGTTTCGCCCTCAGCACCCGGAACCGATCTGGCCGAAGCCCAAGGGAAGGTACAGCGGTACCTGTCCGCTCCACGCACGATGCTCGTCGGAGGAGCATGGGTGCCTGCGGTCTCCGGCCGGACCTTCGACACCCTCGATCCGGCGACCGGCGCGGTACTCACCCAGGTCTGCGACGGTGATGGCGCCGACATCGACCGCGCCGTCGCCGCCGCGCGACGTGCCCTGCAGGACTCTCGCTGGCGGCGCATGAGCCCGATGGACCGGGGCCTGCTGCTGCACCGGATCGCCGACCTCATCGAGGCCAACGCCGACGAACTGGCCCTGCTCGAATCCCGTGACAACGGCAAACCCGTCTCCGTGGCCCGGGCCGTCGACGTCGGAACCAGCGTCAAACTGTTCCGCTACTTCGCGGGCTGGCCGAGCAAGCTGGAGGGCAGCACGATCCCGGTCTCCCCCCGCGGCGGAATGCGGGTGCTGAACTACACCACCCACCAGCCGGTCGGTGTGGTCGGCCTCATCGTTCCGTGGAACTTCCCCATGTCGATGGCCTGCTGGAAGCTGGCCCCCGCACTGGCCATGGGCTGCACCGTCGTTCTGAAGCCGGCCGGGGAGACTCCGCTGTCCACGCTCCGGCTGGCCGAGATCCTGACCGAGTCGGGCCTGCCCGACGGTGTGGTCAACGTGGTCACCGGAGGCGCCACGGCGGGCGCCGCCCTGGCCGCACACGACGACGTCGACAAGATCGCTTTCACCGGCTCGACCGAGACCGGCAGGGCCATCGTCCGGGCCGCCGCCGGAAACCTGAAGAAGGTCTCGCTCGAACTCGGCGGCAAGGCGCCCAACATCGTGCTGCCCGACGCGGACCCGCAGAGCGTCGCGGAGGCCGCCGCCCAGGCCATCTTCTTCAACCAGGGTCAGGTGTGCACCGCCGGCTCCCGGCTGTACGTCCACGACGCGATCTACGACGACGTGGTGGACGCCGTCGCCGAGCAGGCCCGCAAGATCGTGATCGGGCCGGGCAGCGATCCGGCCACCGAGATGGGCCCCCTGGTCTCCGCCCGGCACCACAACACGGTCTCCTCCTACATCGAATCCGGCCGGCAGCAAGGCGCCCGCCTGGCCACGGGAGGCCGGCGACCCGAACTGGCGGCGCCCTACGACGGAGGCTATTTCCTCGAACCGACAGTCTTCGCCGAGGCCGGCCAGGGCATGCGGATCGTGCAGGAGGAGATCTTCGGGCCGGTGCTGGCCGCGTTGCGCTGGAGCGACGTGGACGACCTCGTCGCCAAGGCCAACGACACGCCCTTCGGCCTGTCGGCCGGAATCTGGACCTCCGAGCTCGGACACGCCCACCGGATCGCCGACGACCTGCAGGCAGGCACCGTCTGGATCAACTGCTTCAACGTGACCGATCCGGCTTCCCCCTTCGGCGGCTTCAAACAGTCGGGCTGGGGCCGCGAAATGGGCCGCAAGGTGCTCGACCTCTACACCGAGGTCAAGAGCGTCTGGGTCAACCTCGACTGACACCTCATCACTTCGGAGCAATCGATGGATCTTGAACTGACCGGCAGAGTCGCCATTGTCACCGGCGGGAGCCTCGGCATCGGCAAAGCCGTCACCCGCGAGCTGGCCAGGGAAGGCGCCGACGTGGTGATCACCGCTCGCCGGCTGCCCGCCTTGGAGACGACCGCCAAGGAGATAGCAGCCGAGACCGGCCGCCGGGTGGTCCCGATCAGTTCGGACACCACCGACACCCGGTCCGTACGCGACATGGTGCGCGCGGCCGCCGACGAACTCGGCCGCGTCGACATCCTCGTCAACGGTGCGGCCGCCCCGTCCGGTCTGGTGCGCAACGGCGTCGAGGACGCGGACCCCGAGCTGCTGCTGGCGGACATCAATACGAAGGTCGTCGGCTACTTCCGCTGTGCCCAGGCCGTCACCCCGTACATGAAGGAGAACGGCTTCGGCCGGATCATCAACATCGGCGGGCTGACCGGACGTTCCAGCCACGCGCTGTCGGGCATGCGCAACCTTGCCGTCGTCCACATGACCAAGGCCCTGTCCGACCAGCTCGGACCGTACGGCATCACCGTGAACACCGTGCACCCCGGCGTGGTGGAGACCGAACACATTCACGAGCTGTACGAGAAAGAGGCGGCCAAGCGCGGCATCACGGCGGCCGAGGTCGAGGCCGACTTCGCCGCCCGCACCCCCATCCGTCGCGTGCTGGAGGCCCAGGAAGTGGCCCAGAGCATCTGCTTCCTCGCCTCGCCGCGAGCGGCGGCGATCACCGGTGAGTCGCTGGGCATCGACGGCGGTCTCACCCGCGGCATCTTCCTCTGACCAAACAGGAGTCAGCTCATGCAAGGAACCATTCTCGTCGCCACCGCAGGCCAGGGAGTGCTGCGCAGCTCGGACGACGGCGCTGCCTGGCACCGGCTCGGCCTGGGGCAGGCTCTCGAATTCGACGCCGTCGTGCGCTGCCTCGCCGTGCACCCAGAGCAGCCGAACGTGGTCTACGCCGGAGCCGATGTGGGCCTCGTCCGCAGCGAAGACGCCGGCGTCACCTGGCACCGCGTCGACTCGCCCATGAACGACCAGACCATCTGGTCACTGGCGATCGACCCGAACGACGCGGACTTCATCATCGCCGGCACCGGCGCGCCCTCGCGAGCCGCGGTCTTCCGTACGGCCGACGGAGGCGCCCACTGGGACCGGTTGCCCCCGCAGATCCCCGAGTTCTGCGCGGGAGTCAGCAAGCCACGCGTTCTCACCGCGACCGTCGACCGGTACGACCCCAAGAACCTGTGGTTCGGCATCGAGGAGGGCGGCCTCTGGCGCAGCCGCGACCGGGGCGACACCTGGGACCGCGTCGACGGCACACCCTCGACCCTGCCCGACGGGGTCACCAACTCCGACATCCACTGTGTCCTGGTTCTGGAAGGCCCGCCGAAGACCGTCGTGTGCGTCGTCGTCAACGCCCTGTTCGTGAGCCAGGACGACGGCAGGACCTGGACCCGCACGGACACCCGCAAGGAATGGGGCATCTACTACACCCGCCTGGTCAAGCAGATACCGGGAACCAACGAACTGCTGCTGGGCATCGGGGACGCCACGCCGGGGACCCTGACGAGGATCTTCCGCTCCACCGACCTCGCGCAGACCTGGCAGGAAGCCTCGCTCGACGTGCCGGCCAACTCCACCGTCTGGGCCTTCGGCGCGCACCCCGCCGACGCGCGGGTCGCGTTCGCCGGTACCAAGTACGGCCATCTGTTCCGCTCCACCGACGCCGGACGTACGTGGGTCAAGGAGTGGCGCGAGTTCAGCGAGATCACCGACGTGGCCTGGACCCCGGCCATCGCCGCAACCCCGGAGGGACACTGATGAACCGCAGCATCGACGGATCCACGCAGACCGGTATCGACCCCGACGAACGCACGCTGGAAGAACACCAGCACCCGACACCGATCCGTGACGAGAGCGTGCGCGACCTCAAGCCGAGGGTGGTGCGCACGCACCTGTCGCTGTTCGTCCGCGACCCCGAGGCATCCGCCCCCTGGTACGAGGACGTGCTCGGCATGGAGGTCACGGCGCGGGGCCCGCAATGGGTGTTCCTTTCCTTCGGCAAGAAGCACCACGACATCGCTCTCATCCGTGCCGAGCAAGGCGCGGCGATGAGCGGCATCGGCCTGCAGCACTACGGCCTGGAGGTCGACGGCAGTCTGGACGAATGGCGGCGGCTGTACGGAATGCTGCTGGCCAAGGGCGTGCCCGTGGTGAAGACCACGGACCACAAGGTGGGCTTCGGGCTGTACTTCACCGACCCGGACGGCAACCGCTTCGAGTTCTTCCACGAGACCGTCACCGACGACGAGGAGGGCAAGCGCATCCTCGGCCTCTACGGCGCCCCCAGCGATCCGATCGAGGTCGAGCCCCTCCACAGCTGAACACCCCCGCCCCACTTCCCACCTCATGGAGAACGCCGTGCCCCAGCCGAACTTCGCCGGCTACCACATCCGTAAGTGGTTCACTCAGGTCGAGGAGACCCTCGCCAACGAGACCGGAGCCCACGCCGACGGCGAACCGGTGCGCAAGATCGTCATCGCAGCCGCCGTCCACAACCCCTACGCCGGCCGGTTCAGCGAGAACCTGGACGACATCGTCGCCGATTCCCCCAAGCTGGGCGAGGAGTTCGGCCGCCGCATCACCGAGGCCGCGGGCGGCCTGGCCCTCGAGAGCTACGGCAAGGCGTGCCTGGTCGGCGTCAACGGCGAGTACGAACACGGCAACGCCTTTCTGACCGCCGTCTTCGCCGACCCGGTTCGCGAGTCCGTGGGCGGTGGGAAGTCGTGGGTGCCCTCGACCGGCAAGCGCGGCGCGCCCGGGACTGTGATCGACGTGCCGCTGGCCCACAAGGACGCCCTGTACGTCCGCTCCCACTACGACACCGTCACGGTCAGCTTCACCGACACACCCGGTCCGGACGAGGTCGTCGTCATCTTCGCCGTCGCCACCCGGGGGCGGTTGCACGCGCGACTCGGGGGCATCAAGGCCGACGAGATCCAGGGACAGGACGGGCTGCACTGAGATGGACAGCGGCACCCACGGCAGGGGCGAGGCGACGGGCAACGGCCCGTCGGCCGCCGACGCAACCGGCAAGGACCGCTTCATCACGCTGAACGGCCTGCGTGCCCACTACGTCGAGTGGGGCGAGCCCGGCCGGCCCGTCATCGTCATGCTGCACGGCCTGCGCAGCTACGCCCGCACCTTCGCCCCGCTGGCCGCCCGCCTCGCCGGCAGCCACCGCATCCTCGCCGTGGACGCCCGCGGCCGGGGCGACAGCGACTGGGACCCGCAGGGCGAGTACTACACCTCCGCGTACGTCAGCGATCTGGAGCAGTTCGCCGACCGACTGGGCCTGGAGCGCTTCATCCTGCTCGGCCATTCCATGGGCGGTACCACTTCCTACGTCTACGCGGCCCGTCACCCCGAGCGGGTCACCGCGCTGATCGTCGAGGACATCGGCCCCGGTTCGTCGATCTCCGGAGAGGGAGCCGAGCGCATCAAGCGCGAAATGGGCGCCACCCCTGCGGAGTTCCCCCACTTCGAAGCCGCTCGTACCTACTGGCGCACGCTCCGTCCCGGCATCTCCGAGGCGGCTCTGGAGTCCCGGCTCAACAACACGCTGCGACCGGGCACCTGCGGTCGATGGCTATGGAAGTTCGACATGCCGGGTATCGCGAAGGCCCGCCTGAATTCCGATCCTGCCCGCCAGGTGGACCTGTGGCCCCACGTCGACGGGCTGCGCTGCCCGACCCTGGTCATCCGCGGCGGAGCGTCCGACTTCCTGCCCGCGGCCACCGCCGAGGCCATGGCCGGGCGCAACCCACGGGTGCGGGCGGTGGAGATTCCCGGCGCGGGCCACTACGTCCACGACGACGCCCCGGATCCGTTCCACCACCAGATCGCACAGTTCCTGACCGATCCGGAGGTCAACCCATGAGCGAACCCACCGAGATCCGTACCGAGGTGGCCGTCGTCGGTGCCGGACCCTGCGGCACCACAGTCGCCAACTACCTTGGTCTGTACGGGGTACAGGCCCTGCTCATCGACCGCAGCACCGAGATCATCGACTACCCGCGCGCCGTCGGCATGGACGACGAATGCGTACGCAGCTTCCAGGGCATCGGGCTCGCGGAGGAGATGCTCGCCGACGCGGTCCGCAACGTCCCGCTCAAGATGTTCGGAGCGGACGGCCGGTGCTTCGCCGACATCCGGCCCACCACCAACGAATACGGCTGGCCCCGCCGGAACATCTTCATGCAGCAGCTGGCCGAGGCCACGCTGCGCACGGGCCTGGAACGCTACCCGCGGATCAGGCCGATGCTGGGCCACGAACTCGTCCGGCTGGAGCAGGACGGCACCGAGGTGCGCCTCGATGTGAGAGGTCCCGCGGGTGAGAAGGTGCTGGTGCGTGCCCAGTACGTGGTCGCCGCGGACGGCGGCCGCAGCACGATCCGCACCCACCTGGGGATCCCCCTGGTCGGGGACACCCATCCACGCAAGTGGGTGGTGGTCGAGTGCGACAACGATCCGCTCGACGCCCCCTACACCGGCCTGCACTGTGATCCGAAACGGCCGTACGTCTGTGTGGACCTGCCCTACAACTACCGGCGCTGGGAGTTCATGCTCTTCCCCGGCGAGGACGCCGAGGCGATGCTCCAGCCCGAGAAGGTACATGAGCTGCTCACCGGCCATGTGCCCGACCCGACGGCGCTCAACATCGTCCGGGCCCGCGTCTACACCCACCACTCGCGCGTCGCCGCCCGCTTCCTCGACGGCCGGATCTGCCTGGTGGGCGACGCCGCCCATCTGATGCCCCCGTGGGCCGGTCAGGGCATGAACACCGGAATCAGGGATGCCACCAACGTCGCCTGGAAGCTCGCCGCCGTGGTGACGGGCCGGGCACACCCGCGGATCCTGTCCACTTACGACACCGAGCGACGCGAGCACGCCAAGGCGATGGTCGGACTGTCGGACACCCTTGGCCGCGTGCTCTCGTCGACCAGCACCTGGGCGGCACGCACCCGCGACGTTCTGCTCCGCGGTCTCACGGTGGCGCCACAGGTGCGCGACTGGCTTCTGGAGATGCGATTCAAGCCGATGCCCCGCTACACGGAGGGCGTTGTGCTGCACAGCCGGCGGCCCGTGGCCAAGGACTCGGCTGTCGGCCGGATGATCGTCCAGCCGCACGTGGAGACAGCGGACGGGCGGACGGTGTTGCTCGACGACATGCTCGGTGAGTGGTTCACCCTCGTCGGTTACGGAACCGACCCTCTCGTGCACCTGGACCCCGAGTCCCGTGCCTTCTGGGACAGGATCGGCACTTGCTACGTCACCATCGTCGAGTCCCGTTCAGGGCGTTCGCGCGCCGAGCGCCTCCGCTCAGGCACTGATTCGGTCGTCCTGGAGGACCTCGACGGCGCCTTGCGGAAATGGTTCGCCGCTCAGTCCGGCACCGTGGCCGTGATCCGTCCCGACCGCTATGTGGCGGCAATGGCCGACACCGCGGAACTCGCGGGCATGAGCGGCGAGTTCGAGCGGCTGCTGTCCCCCCGGCGGCAGCCGGACGCGTACGACGGAAAGCCGACCCGGCCGGCGGCCGTCCTGGTCGACGGGGGTGCGTCGTGATCATCGAGGAACGCGACTATCTGGTCAGGCCCGGGGCGGCTGCGAAGTACGCCCAGCTGTGGGACGAGTACGGCCGCGAACCCCAGGTGCGCATCCTCGGGAACCTGCTCGGCTTCTACGTCACCGAGGTGGGGGAGCTGAACACGCTGGTCTACCTGTGGGGCTACAAAGGGCTGGACGACCGGGTCAAGAGGCGGGCCGAGCTCGCCGCCGACCCCGACTTCGCGGCATTCCGCGCCCAGGTGAGAGACCTGCTGGTGCGTCAGTCCAACAGGATCCTCACGCCCGCCCTGCCGTCCTGAACACCTGCGCCGCGGAGCGGAAGCGGCGGCCGAACAGCACTCGCGCCCAGGAGAACAATGTCCACCGACGCCCAGACCCCGAACAACGCGCAGCAATACATCGACGCGATGGCCCGAGAACGCGGGTACGTTCTCGACTACCACAAGGTCATGGCCCAGCACGACTTCGAGGTGCTGCAGGCGACCAACGCCCTGGTGCGGGCCGCCTATCTCGCTCCTCGCGCCCTGGACCCTCGTACCAAGGAACTGCTCTTCATCCTGAGCCTGACCGTGATGAGAGCGGGCAAAGGACACATCCAGAGCCACATCCGGGTAGCCCTGGACCTCGGTGTCACCTCACAGGAGATCCTCGAAGCGATCGAGATCGCCCTCCCGGAGGCCGGAATCGTCGCCTTCCAAGCGGGCTTGGACGCCTGGCGCGAGGTTGTCGACGCCCGCGGTCTCGAACCCACCGTGCAGGTGCACCAGGGCGGCTCAGGAACGGGCTGACAGAGCCCCGGCCGTGAGTTCCCCGACGTTCCTCGCCCTTACGATGCAGGTCACCGCATTGGTGGCGGCCCATCCTGGGCCATGGCCCAGGAGGCGAACAACCCTCATCGGTGGAACAAGGCCCTGACCTCGGCTTGGCCGCAGCCACGCACGACAACCGCTTCGGCGCGGCCGTCGAAGCTGGATCCGTTCACGCTGCTGATCGACGAAATCCTGCTCATTGATCTGGACGCGACCAGGAGACAGCGCCACACCGTCATCCCGGATCTACCGCCGTCTGATCGACGAGCACTCCTCGTCCGAGGCGTTGCGTTGACCACTTGAACCCGCACCGATGAGAGGGCGCAAGCGTCCTGCGAGCAACCGCGCGGTCCGGCCAGGGACTGAGAGTCCGGTGTCTATGCCTTGCTCGCGACCACCATGTAGTTCTCGGCCTCAAGATCGAACGTGCTCAGTTCCGTTTGGAGTCCGACCCGGTGCAGCTCGACTTCGAGTTCCTCGTACCGGTAGGGCCAGCAGGACAGCAGTTCCGAGCGGACAAGAACCAACCCGGTCGCATCAACTTGCGCGATCGCAATCTCGATGTGGTGCTCCTCCTCCCAATGCGGCGCAATCTCCCAGCGGTAGACCACGACGGCATCGCGACCGTTCCGGCGGACGAGTCGGTCACTGATCTCCAGCCGGGAACCTCTGGCCCTCACGAGTTCCCAAGTGCGGGATGTGAGTACCAAGCGCCCGCCGGGGCGCAGAAGCCGTGACATCGACTCCAGAGCAGCACCCCTGCCTGTCGCGCCCGCGGCATGGTGAAGCGAGTTGCCAACGCAGAACACCATGTCGAACGTGTTGTCCTGGAAATGGTCGGGCAACTCTTCCCAGTTCGCCCGTACGGCCCGGACGGATGCCCCGAATTCCTCAGACAACTCTGCAGTCCGACGAACCATCGCCTCGCTGGCGTCAGTCGCGACCACCTGGATGCCACGACCGGCGAGGCCAACCGCCAACTGTCCGGTTCCGCACGAACAGTCGAGGACGTGAGCGTTCGACGGCAGGCGATTGAGGACGTCGTCGAACGACGCAGCGAACTCGGCTGGAGGCAACTTTGCATCCGAGATGAGCCATTCGTACACCTCGGCAAGCACGTCATAGCCCGTCACAACCACTACCTCCGTCACGCGGCAGACTCACGGTAGGACGTCAGTCCATCAGCGGAGCAAGCCGGGGCACCAATGGTTTTCGCAAGGATGGCTCTGACGGTGTTTGTGGGTTGTCAGTTGTCCGTCTGAGTGGATGTCACCGGCTGGTCAGCTGGGAAGTTGTTCGTGAGAAGTAGTGTCACTCGCGGGGTTGCGGTGGCAAGGTGAATGTGCTCAGTGAAGGAGCACCGCCGATGCCGCCTGGTCAGTCGAAGGTCGAGTTGTATGCCGCGCTGCGGCGTGACGCTCGCGAGGGCATGTCGAACCGGGCGCTGGAGCGCAAGTACAGGGTGGGCTCGCGGACTGTTCAGAAGGCGCTGAGTTCGGCGTGGCCGCAACCTCGGGAACCGTACGCGCCTCGCCGTTCCAAGCTGGATCCGTTCAAGCCGGTGATCGACCAGATGCTGCTGGCTGATCTGGATGCGCCGAGGAAGCAGCGTCACTCGGTGGTCCGGATCTATCGCCGGTTGATCAACGAGCACGCGATGGACGACGTGTCCTACCAGCCTTCAACCACCAGCCGAAACGCCGATTTCACCTGAAGTGCTCATCGGCCCTCTTCCGGCGCCGACCGCCGGTCGGCGAGGCGTTCCTGGTCGGCGGCGTTACCGGCACGAGCCTCGGTGCGGTGACCCCGTGCCAGGTAGTCCCGGACGATCAACTCGACAGCGTCCTGCGGGCTCCTGGTGCCGGCCAACAGCATGACCTCGATGGCCAAATCGCTGTCCAGGCTGATGGTGACCTTCACCATGACACCTCCTGAGGGTTCCCGCGGAGCCTATCCGAGCGGCCAACGGTCGGCGATGGGTAGGTTGCCGCACCGGGAAAAGTGACGGAGCCGGAAACCCCGCCGGTCGCGAACGGCTCATTCTGTAACGAGCTCCAACAACGGCTGACACAACGAGCCAGGCGAAGGTGCGCTCGACCACCCACCGGTAGGCACCCAGTCCGGTGCCATGCCGTGTGCCTCGACGTGGTCCGTGCCCACGGCATCGAGCCGGCCATCGCGAAGAGTGAGGCCGGTCTGCGGCGGGGACGGCCGACACGGCCGCGAACCGGTGGGATCGCGTCGAGCAGGGGCAGCAACTGGGTGACGTCGTTGCGTTTTCCGCCGGTCAGTAACACTGCGAGCGGGGTGCCGTGCCCGTCGCTGATCAAGTGGTGCTTCGAGCCGGCCGGCCCCGGTCGACCGGCGAGGGGCCCGTGTGCTGCCCCCTTTTAGCGCCCTGACGTGGGAAGAGTCGACCACGCAGCGGGACCGGTCCAGCCGGGAGGCTATTGAGCTCGGCAAGCAGGACCTCGTGCAGCTGTTGCCGGACACCGGCCTCGTTCCAGTCCCGCAGCCGCCGCCAGCGCGTCATGCCCGAGCCGAAGCCCAGGTACTGAGGCAGACACTCGCACTGGATCCCGGTGTGCAGCACGTACAGGATCCCGCACAACACCTCCCGGTCCGACAACGGCTTGCGACGCGGATACCGAAACCGCCGCTCACGCTGCGGCAGCAGCGCCTCGAGGTGCTCCCACAGCTCATCCGACACGATCCACGGCGATGTCCCCACACCGGACCGAACGCTCAACTCCGGCTCCGGACACAGCCATCAGCGACGATCAACCTCTCTGTTGTTAGTGGCTGTAAGGCGAGGGTCTGGGTGACGTCGTTGATATTGGCCGTGTTGGTGATGATCGTGAGTGCCGTCGGCGTTGCAGTCGGTTGTTCGTGGGAGGTGGGTGCGGGCTGTTCGCGGGTTCTTCCGGCGGGCTCGGTGGTCTGCAACTCCATTGCGGTGTGGGGCATTTGGCGTGTTTTCCGTGGTCGTTGGATGGGTGTGGGGTCTGGGGGAGGTGGGTGTGGTTTTTGGGTGGGGGGTGGTGGGTTTCGGGTGGTGCGGGTCCGTTGCTAGAAAACCGCTCACCCGGTATCTTTTCTGGTGTTCGCTCGTACGGACGAGCGGCTGGGCGGCTCGACTTCCTCGGGGAAGGCGGTTGGTTTCCCGGGGGTTGGGGTTGTTCGGGGTGGGGTGGCTGCCGGGGTTGGGTGTGCTGCGCCTCCTTCGTCCTCGTCGCTCGTGTGCTGGTCCACGACTGGGGGAGGTCCGGGATGGTGCGCGGCGTTGAGGGGCGTGTGGTGATCGTCGGTGGGGGGCCTGTGGGGATGTTGCTGGCCTGTGAGCTGGCGGGGCGGGGGGTGCGCACGGTGGTGATCGAGTCGCGTTCGGCGGTCTCCGGGTGTCCGAGGGCGACGACGTTGCATGCGCGGGCGGTGCAGTGTCTGGTGCGGCGGGGGTATCTGGGCGGGCTGGTGGCCGGTGGTGGGGTCGGGGCGGCCGGGGTGGGTGGCGGCGGGGTGCCGGTGAGCAGTGTGTTTCATTTTGCGGGTATGGCGGGGTTGGTGATTTCGGTGCCGTCGGGGGAGCCGGAGCCGGTGTTGAAGTGTGCGCAGGAGGTGTTGGAGCGGCATTTCGAGCGGCGGGCGCGGGCGGCGGGGGTGCGGATCCTGCGCGGGCACCGGGTGACGGGGGTGCGGCAGGGGCCGGGCGGGGTGAGCGTCACCGCGCAGGCGCCGGGCGGCGTGGCGGTGGTGTGCAGGGGCCGTTATCTGGTGGGGGCGGACGGGGCGCGCAGTGTGGTGCGCCGTGAGGCGGGTTTCGCTTCCTGTGCTTATCCGGCCACGGTGTCGGCGATGGCGGGGGATGTCCGCCTCGAGGGGGCCGAGGGTCTGGAGGCGGGCTGGCGGCGCACGGAGCGGGGCTGGATCGTCGCCAAACCCCTGGAGGGCGGGTGGGTCCGCCTGCGCACGCTGAACTGCCAGGGTGCGCATCCCGAGCGTGAGCGGCCGCTGGTGCTGGAGGAGTTGCGGCGTGAGGTGGGCTGGATCACCGGCCGGGACATCGTGATGGGGGAGGGCCGGTGGTTGAGCCGGTTCAGTGATTTCTCCCGGCTGGCCGCCTGCTACCGGATGGGGCGCATCTTCTTGGCGGGGGATGCGGCGCATGTGCATTTCCCCGTCGGCGGCCAGGGGCTGAGCACCGGGGTGCTGGATGCCGTCAACCTCGGCTGGAAGCTGGCGCTGGCGGTGCGTGGTGAGGCGGGGGAGGGGCTGCTGGACACCTATGACCTGGAACGCCGGCCCGCAGCCCAGCGGGTGATCGACCACACCCGTGCCCAGCTCACTTTGATGCGGCCCGGCCCGGAACTCGAGCCGTTGCGGGCGCTGTTCGGGGAGCTGGTGGCGAAGGGTGGGGAGAGTGGTGTGCTGGCGTCGATGGTCAGTGCCCAGGACACCGTGCTGCCCGGTCGCGATGCAGGCTGCTCTGCCTGGGAAGGAACGTTCCTCCACAACACGGTCCTGCACACCCGTCAGGGCCAGGCCGATGTGATCGGTCTGCTGCGCCAGGGACGCCCGCTGCTGCTGCTCTTCGGCGATAACCGCTGCACCGACGGCTGTGCTGAGCAGGCCGAGGGGTGGGCGGGGCGGGTGCGGGTGGTGCACGCCGAGCCGGCGCCCGGTCTTCCCAGCGCCCTGCTGGTGCGGCCCGATGGCTACATCGCCTGGGCGTCGGAGGCTGAGGGGCCGGGCGCTTGGGCGTCGGGGGCCGGCGGGCCGGCCGCTGCGCTGAGAGCACTCTTCGGCCCGCGCGCTGAAGTGGAGGCCGCCGGTGTGCTCGCCGGGGCGGTCAGCTGACCGGTGCGGGTTCCCGCACTGGCTGCGGGCTGGGCGGTTCGGGGTGCAGGGCTACCAGTTCGGCGTAGGCCGTTGCCCTCGCGGTTCGGTGAGGCCGGCCGTGGCGAGGTTCGGGAAGGAGCGGCTGGGGGTGCGCCGGAGTTGACTGATGCTGGCTGCAACGAGGGGTATGGGGCCTGCAGTTCGGGGTGGGCGGTGGCCCTGCCGGTGTCGGTGGGGTCGGCGGTGGCGAGGGCGGAAGGGGGCGGCCCTGCTGGGCAGCTCGCGGCTGCGCCAGGGTGCTGGCTCTCATGTGGTGGGGGCGGGTGTGCCGGTGGGGGTGGTCAGTTGACGCAGTCCTTCGGCGGCCGTACGAGGGCCGGGGCGTGGGGGCGCGGGATCCGGCTGGTGTGTTGGTGGGGGTGGTCAGCTGACGGGTGCGGGTTCCTGGATGGGGTGGAGGGTGGGGAGGTCGGGGTGGAGAGTCTGCAGTTCGGCGTAGACGGCTGCGCCGCGGGTGGGGGTGAGGTCGACGGCGGCGAGGACGGAGGGGACGACGACGCTGGGCAGGATGTGGCGCAGCAGGGCGCTGACACGGGCGGGCAGGTCCTGGTAGTTGCACAGGGCCTGGGACATGGCCTGGATGCCTGCGAAGGCGCCGACGAGGACGTCGGCGGTCTCGGTGGAGGTGACGTGGGGCAGCAGTTCGCCCTGGGCGCGGGCCTTTTCCAGCAGTTCGGCGCCTACGTCGCTCCAGCGCAGGAAGGGCCCGCTGCGGTCCAGTCCCTGGGCCTGCTGGTCGAGGGAGAGGCGGACGCCGGCGCGGACCATGGGGTCGGTCTGCAGGCGGTAGGCGTGCAGGACGACGGTGTCGACCATCTGCTGCACCTTGCAGGCCCGCTCGGGGATGGGCACGTCGAGGTCCTGGGCGTGCAGGACGCCCTCGGCGAGGTGTTCCTTGGAGGGGAAGTGGAAGTACAGGGCTCCCTTGGTCACGCCGGCGCTGGCGAGGATCTCGTTCACGGTGGCCGCCTGATAGCCGCGTTCCTCGAAGACCCGGGCCGCTGCCGACAGGATCGCGCGCCGGGTGCGGACCGCCCGCTCTTGTTTCGCCATGTCGGCCTCCTCCTTGTCGGTGGACCCCAAGACCCAATAAAAAACCGTCCAGTTTGTATATTACAGGTGTTTCGTGGGAGCGCACCCCCTTCCGGCCGTGAAACGTTCAAGGAGGTGCGCCCCCAACCTGCCGTATCAGACCTGGCCCGGGCGTAGACGGCGTAGCAGGAGATGTTCACGTTGGCGACGAACCTCGCCTCGGGCGGGGCGAAGGCGTGGCCCTTGGTCGTGGCGCCGTCGTCGTTGACCCGTATGGAAAGGTCAGCGCAGGCGCCATTCCCTTCGATCTGGACGGTTTCCCGCGAGCAACTAGCGCGGGGGCTTTTGCAGGTGGTCCGGACCCCAAGCTGCACACCGTCGTACGCGGCGGCCCGAATGGCCATGTATTCATCGCCACCGAAGCTCAACTGAAGCGGGCCGGGACGCTCGCCGTCACGCCGGTGGCGATCACACTCAGGGCCCTCGCCACTCCCACGGCGACTGACTTCGTTGGGGTCCGCATGTCAGTCCTCCCTCCATGTGCGAGGCCCGCTCCCGTACCGGGGTGATCGCCTCAGGCTCCGGCCCGGCGTTACTGGCCGCGTCGTCGATGCCGACCTGCGTGGCCCCCAGTGCCGTGGCGGCCGTGGATGATCCGGTGGGTGCCGAGCGCGATGACCACGCCGTGGGCCCGGGGCCGCCGGTGGTCCAACTGCGTGACGTGTGCAGTCGAATGCCGCTCCGCTGGCGCGCCGGTCGGTCCCGTCCGTGACACAGGGTGCTTTCGTCTGGGGGTCGGGCGTACGACGGCTCCTGGATTTGTTCTGGCGGGCCGGACTATTCCCGGCTCTTGTCATGCGCGTCGCGCGTTCTCGGCGTGCGTGTCGTCCGGAACGCCGAAGGAGAGATCGTGGTGGCAGCGAAGGTCGAGAGCCGCGGGACGATGCCCGCCCAACTCCTCAGGGGTCAGAAGGCGCTGGTGACCGGTGCCAACTCGGGGATCGGCCTGGCGACCGCCGTCGCCCTGGGCCGGGCCGGAGCGGACGTCGTGGTGAACTACGTCGTCGGTGCGCGCGAGGCAGAGGACGTCGTGAAGGAGATCGAGGGCCTTGGGGTCCGCGCCTACGCCCACGAGGCCGACGTGTCCGACGAGGACCAGGTGAAGGCCATGGTCGCGCGAATGGTCGAGGAGTTCGGCACCATCGACATCATGGTGGCCAACGCGGGCCTTCAGCGGGACTCGGCCGTGACGGAGATGACGCTCGCCCAGTGGCAGAAGGTCCTCGACGTCAATCTGACCGGCCAGTTCCTGTGCGCGCGGGAGGCCGCCAAGGAGTTCGTGCGGCGCGGCGTGGTGGAGGAGGTCTCCCGTTCAGCCGGGAAGATCATCTGCATGAGCTCGGTCCACCAGATCGTTCCGTGGTCGGGCCACGTCAACTACGCCTCCTCCAAGGGCGGGGTGGGCATGTTGATGCAGACCCTTGCCCAGGAGCTGGCCCCCAAGCGGATCCGGGTCAACGCGGTTGCGCCGGGTGCCATCCGCACGCCGATCAACCGCGACGCCTGGTCCACCCCCGAGGCCGAGGCCGATCTGCTGCGCCTCATCCCGTACCACCGCGTGGGCGACCCGGAGGACATCGCCAACGCGGTCGTCGCCATGGCGTCCGACCTGCTCGACTACGTTGTCGGCACCACCCTTTACGTCGACGGCGGGATGACGCTCTTCCCCGGCTTCGCCACCGGGGGCTGATCGGCGATGCAAGACCATGTCACGCCCCGCCGTGTGGTGATCCTCGGAGGGGGGTTCGCCGGCCTGTTCGCCGCTCGTGCCCTACGGAAGTCACCGGTGGCCGTGACCCTGGTCGACCGCCGTGCCCACCACCTCTTCCAGCCGCTGCTGTATCAATGCGCCTCCGGGATCCTGTCCGAGGGGCAGATCGCGCAACCGCTGCGCGGAGTTCTGCGCCGCCACCACAACGTCAGGTGCGTGCTCGCCGAGGCAACAGACGTCGATGCTGGCGCCCGGCTGGTGCACGCCCGTCGCCCCGGGGGCGGCATCGTCCAGCTGCCCTACGACGATCTGATCGTGGCCGTGGGCATGCGCCAGTCCTACTTCGGGCACGACGAGTTCGCCGCCCACGCCCCCGGCATGAAGACCTTGGACGACGCGCTGGAGATCCGCCGACGGATCTACCGGGCGTTCGAGATGGCCGAGACAGCGGCGAACGACCGGGAACGGCAGCAGTGGCTCACCTTCGCGCTAGTCGGCGGCGGCCCCACGGGTGTCGAACTCGCCGGCCAGATCCGGGAAATCGCCCTACACACGCTCGACCGGGAGTTCCAGAGGATCGAGTCCGCCGACGCCCGGGTGCTGCTCTTCGAGGGGTCCGACGCGGTACTGGGCGCGTTCGGCTCTCCGCTGGCTCACCGTGCGGCCCGGACCCTGGAGAGCTTCGGCGTCGAGGTCCACACGGGCACGAGGGTCACTGAGGTCGACGCTCACGGTCTGACCGTACAAGACCACGACGGCAGGACCACCCGGTTCGGCGCCCGCACCGTGCTGTGGACGGCAGGCGTCGAGGCCCCGCCGATCGCCGCCGCGCTGGCCCGGGCGACCGGCGCCAAGCAGGACCGGGCCGGACGCATCCTCGTAGAACCCGACCTCACCGTCCCCGGCCATCCGGAGATCCGCGTCACCGGCGACGTGATGAGCCTGAACGGGCTGCCCGGCCTGGCCGAGGTCGCCATGCAGACGGGCGCCTACGCCGGCCGGAGCCTGCGTCACGCCGTCGAGGGCAGGACCGAACAGCCGAAGCCCTTCAAGTACGTGGATCTCGGCAGCGCCGCCTACATCGCTCGCGGCCGGGCCGTCGTCAAGGCCGGTCCGTTGCATCTGTCGGGCTTCACCGGCTGGCTGGCCTGGCTCTTCATCCACCTCGCCTTCCTCACCGGCTTCCGCAGCAGGCTGGGAGCGGTGCTCAGCTGGTTTGTCGTCTTCGCCATCGGCTCGCGCCGCGAACGCGCCTTCAACATGCCCGACACAGACGCTTCGGCCGCCCGGGCGCCCCGGCCGAAGGCACCCCCACCGCCTCCCTGAGGACGGGCACCCTGCCGACCCTCTGCGGGCGCACCTCTGCAACCTGTCCCTCCTCAGCCCAGCCCTGCAGGGCAGACCATCGAGGCGCACATGCTCAGTACCGCCGTCGTCCTGGCGAACAGCACCCCGGCCCAGCTCCTGCCGGCTCGCGAGCTGATGGCCTTCACCCTGGCCTCGCACATCCTGCTGGTCCCCTTCGGGGTGGCACTGCCGTTCATCACGCTGCTGATGCACCACCGGGGACTGCGCCGCAACGACGCCGTCGCCCTCCAGCTCGCGCGGCGCTGGTCGGCGGTGATGGCGGTGCAGTTCGCCATCGGTATCATCACCGGCACCGTGCTCTCCTTCGAGTTCGGTCTGCTGTGGCCCGGCATGATGGGCCGCTGGGGCGACGTCTTCGGGCTCGGGTTCGGTGTCGAGGCGTGGGCGTTCTTCCTCGAGGCCGTCCTCATCGCGATCTACCTCTACGGATGGCGCCGACTCAAGCCCTGGACCCACTTCTGGCTCGCCGTACCGCTGCCGCTCGCCGCCCTGATGGGAGCGTTCGGCATCATCGCGGCCAACTCCTGGATGAACACCCCACAGGGGTTCAGCCTCGACGCCCAGGGCAAGCCGACCGACGTCAACGTGCAACAGGCGATCTTCTCCCCGATGTTCGGCCCGGAGTACTGGCACTTCGTGGTCGCGATGCTCCTGACCGCCGGCTATGTGGTCGCCGGTGTGTACGCGGTCGGCTGGCTGCGGGGCCGCCGTGACCGTTACCACCGGCTCGGATTCACCGTCCCGTTCACGGTCGCCGCGATCCTCACGCCGGTCCAGTTCATGCTCGGTGACTCCGCCGCCCGCGCCGTCTTCCACAAGCAGCCGATCAAGTTCGCCGCCACCGAAATCGTCTGGAAGACCGACACCCACGTACCGGAGTACATGTTCGGACGGCTGAACAGCGACGGGACGATCTCCGGCGGGCTGAAGATCCCCCAACTCGACTCGATCCTCGCCGGCTTCAAGCCCAGCACCCAGGTGAAGGGGCTGACGTCGGTGCCGGCCGCCGACCGCCCCACCGTCGTCCAGGCCACCATCGCGCACTGGGCCTTCGACATCATGGTCACCATCGGCAGCGTGCTGATCCTGCTCGCCCTCTGGTACGCCTGGTCCTGGTTGAGACGTCGGGACAATCCACGCAACCGCTGGTTCTACCGCTGCGCCGCCCTTGCCGGAGCCGCCTGCCTGGTCACCGTGGAGTGCGGGTGGATCACCACGGAGGTCGGCCGGCAGCCCTGGATCGTCTACAACCACATGAGGGTCTCGGAGGCGGTGACCGGCACGGGCGCAGGATCGCTGTGGGCGATGCTCGGCATCGTCATGGCCGTGTACGTGGCCGTATTCGGCGCGTTCCTCGCGGTCGTCCTGAAGATGCGCATCCGCTGGCGCATCGCCGACGAGGGCACGGCCGTCGCGCGCGCTCAACTGCCGCCGGAGACCGACACCCCTTATGGGCCCAGAAGCGAGCCCGAGGCCACAACCGCCGGGGCCGCGCACAAGGGCGGGTCCGGCCACACCTCGGGCGGTGCGTCGTGATGGCCGAGTTCATCGCCTGGGTACTGGTGGCCGTGATCGCCGCCTACGCCTGCGCCGGGGGCACCGACTACGGCGCCGGCTTCTGGGACCTGCTGTCCGGCGGCGCCGAGCGCGGCAAACGGCCCCGCTGGCTGATCGACCACGCCATGGCGCCGGTCTGGGAGGTGAACAACGTCTGGTTGATCTTCGTTCTGGTCATCATGTGGACCGGCTTCCCCACGATGTTCCAGGCCGTCTTCTCCGCGATGTGGCTGCCGCTCGCGCTCGCCGCCGTGGGCCTGGTGCTCCGCGGCGCCGGGTTCGCCCTGCGCAAGCCGACCCGGCGCCTGGCCCAACAACGCGTCTACGGCGCGATGTTCGCCTTCTCGTCGCTGGTGACGCCGTTCTTCCTCGGGGCGGTGCTCGGCGGTATCGCCTCCGGGCGGGTCCAGGTCGGCACGACCGCCTCCGCGGACGCCTGGGCCAATGGAACCTCCGTTCTCGCGGGGCTGCTGGCCGTCGCCGCCACCGCCTTCCTCGGGGCGGTCTTCCTGTGCTCCGACGCCCTGCGGTTCGGCGCCGTCGACCTCGTCGACTACTTCCGGCGGCGGGCGCTGATCGCCTTCGCTGCGGTCGTCGTGCTCGCCCTCATCGGCCTGCCCGTCACCCACGACGACGCGCGGTACGTCTGGAACGGCCTGACGCGGGGTCTGGGCCTGCTGTTGATCATTCTGGCCGCGGTGGCCGGTCTGGTCACGGTGCTGCTTCTGTGGCGCCGGTCCTTCGGCTGGTCCCGACACGCCGCCGTGGCGAGCGTCGCCCTGACCGTCGGCGCCTGGGGCTTCGCTCAGCGGCCCTATGTGCTGCCCACCTCGTTGACGGTTGCGGAGGCGGCCGGCGCGTCTCACACCCTGCGCTGGCTGGCGATCGTCACGGGTATCGCGATCGTGCTGGTCGGTCCGGCGCTGGTGCTGGTCTACCGGCTCGACACGATGGGTGAGCTGGAGGAGCTCAGCGACGCGGACACCGGGGCCGCCAGAACGCCCGGGGACATCCAGTAGCGGCGCGGCGCCGACCTCAGTGGCGCGGGTGGTCCTGTCAGTTCAGCCGGGCGGTGATGTGGTCGCCGACGCGCAGGGCGTTGGCGATGGCGGTCAGGGACGGGTTCACCGCGCCGATGCTGGGGAAGAAGCTGGTGTCCACGACGTAGAGGTTGTCGAGGTCGTGGGCCTTGCAGTTGACGTCCAGGGCCGAACTGCGCGGGTCGTCGCCGAACCGCACCGTGCCGGCCTGGTGCGCGGTCGCGCCGATCGGCATGCCCTTGTGCAGGTAGATGCTGTGATCCAGCAGGTGGTGCTCGTGCATGCCCAGGTGCCCGAGCATGCCGCGCAGTTTGTGCTGGAGGCGCTTGAGCCCGGCGATGTTGTTCTTCTCGTCGAGCGCGAGGTGGATGCCGTCGTCCTTGTCGAGGGTGACCCGGCTCTCGGGCAGGGGGAGGTCCTCACCGCACAGCCAGAAGTCGACCGCGTGATGCGCCAGTACCTCGAAGGGCATGTCGGGCATGACGGTCCCGGTCCAGCGTGGCGCCTCGCCGTGGATCTGGTCGGCGTCCGACTTGCCGAGCATCTGAATGCCCCCGAGTGGGAACTCCCAGTCGTCGGCGCCGAGATACCAGTCGTTCAGCGCCAGGGTCTTCTGGAATCTGGTGGGGTTCGGTTCCTTCGACACCGCCATCAGCGCCAGGTTGTTGTGGCGCATGTAGTGACGTCCCACCACGTCCGAGCTGTTGGCCAGGCCGCGGGGGTGCTTGTCATTGGCCGAACGCAGCAGCAGCACGGCGGAGTTGACCGCGCCGGCGGCGACCACCACGATGTCGGCGCCGAACGTCTCGGTCACTCCGTTCCTGAGCTCGGCGACAACCCTGGTGACGGTGCGTCCGGTCGGGTCGGTCTCCAGGCGCCGCACGTTCGCGTCGGTCACCATCGTGACGTTGTCGTACCTGAGCGCCGGGTCGACGCAGATCACCTGTGCGTCGGACTTGGCGCCCATCAGACAGGGGAAGCCGTCGACCCGGTCACAGCGGATGCAGACGCTGTCGTGGGTGGCCCGGCCGTGTTCGTCCTGGGTCAGGTTCACGCCGATGGGCAGGTGGAAGGGATGCAGGCCCACCTTCCCCAGATCGTCACTGAGTTGCTGGATGCGCGCCTCGTGCTCGACCGGCGGGTAGGCGTACTGTGCGCTGGTCGGCCCTGCTGTGGGGTCCTCGCCGTGCCGGCCGTGCACCAGGTAGAGGTGCTCGGCCTGGGTGTAGTACGGCTCCAGGTCCTCGTAGCGGATCGGCCAGGCCGGGGAGATGCCGTCGTGGTGGCGCAGTTCGCCGAAGTCCTCGGGCCGCAGCCGGAACAGCGCGGCGCCGTAAAACTTGGTGTTGCCCCCGACGTAGTAGTTCACCTCCGGGGGGAACTCGTTGCCGTGCTTGTCGTACCAGAACTCGGGCGCGCGGTATTGGCCCTTGACGAAGACGGCGGTGGAGTCCCAGTTGTCCCGCTCACGTGGCAGGTAGCCGCCGCGCTCCAGGATCAGGACCCGTTTGCCGGTGGGGGCCAGTCGGTGGGCGAGCGTGCCGCCGCCCGCTCCCGTACCGATGATGATGACGTCGTAGTGCTGATCGTCGGCCATGAGGCGGTGCCCGTTCTAGGAGTCGTCGGCTGTCCTGGCCGTGGCGCCCGTCCGGGGTCTCCGGGGCTGTGATGTTCTGCACGGACACTCGGGCAATCGGAACATTCTGGGCCAATTCCCAAACTATCGGGTAGGCCAGGTGGTGGCGACCCGGCGAAATCGATCAGGTGTTCATTCAGTGGTGCTGCCGCAGCGCGCGTGCCGCCTCTTCGACGATCGACTGTGGGTCACCCGTCGCGTCGACGGTCAGGCCCGACTCCTCCGACCGCAGCGGTTCGAGGATGGCGTACTGTGAGCCCACCAGGCGGGCGGGCATGAAATGGCCGACGCGGCCTGCGACCCGTTGGTCGGCGGTCGCCCGGTCGAGCGCCAGATACAGGAACCACACACCGGCGTCAGCCCTGCGGAACTCATCCCGGTAACCGTGCTTGAGGGCCGAGCACGCCATCACCCCGCCCCGGCCGTCGTCGCGTGCCTGGCGGATCCAGTCGGCCAGGGACAGCAACCACAGCCGGCGGTCCTCGTCGTCCAGTGGATGCCCTGCTGCCATCTTGGCGCGATTCGCGGCGGGGTGGACGTCGTCCCCCTCCAGGAAAGGCACCTTGAGCCGCTGCGCGAGCAGTCGCCCCACGGTGGACTTCCCCGAACCCGAGACACCCATGACCACTACGACTCCGGGCGTCCTGTGACTTGTTCGCACAACATTCCTCCGAAGCGGCACCTGTCCGAGGCAGGCCGTCAGTAAGGGGTGAGGGTGTCCGATGCCCATGTGACGGCAGATGTCGCACCCTCTCGTTCGCACATTACGTGCGGTGAGAGCACAAGACCGAACAAACCCACTGGTCAAACGTGTTGTTCGGGGACATGGGCGCCTCCCGGCCAGGGGGCCGGGAGCTGTCTCGCCACAAGTCCGGCAGGCGCTCTCGCGACCGATTCGTTTAGATTCGGCTTGTGAGCCCTGTGAGCTTTGAAGGCCGTGCCGCCGATCAGAGCACCGCCAGGTTCCTGTTCCCCTACCCGGCCTCGCGGATCGGTGGCCTGCCCGAGGGGCTGCCCGTCGCGGTGTGGGACGGTACGAGCGCTCCGCCCGCCGTCGAGAGCCTGCGGGAGGTGGAGTTCTTCGTCATCCCCTACACCTTCACGGAGGCCGCCGCAGCGGTGCTCCCGTGCCTGCCGCGGCTGCGTGTCGTCCAGTCCCTTTCCGCCGGCGTCGAGACCCTGGTGACACACGTTCCCGGCGGAGCCGTTCTCTGCAACGCCAGGGGTGTGCACGACGCCAGCACCGCCGAACTGGCCGTGTCGCTCATCCTCGCGTCGCTCCGCGGCATCCCCGACTTCGTCCGTGCCCAGGACGCCCGGGAATGGCGGACCGGCTTCCGCCCGGCGCTGGCCGACCGCACCGTCCTGCTCCTGGGCTACGGTGCCATCGCCGCCGCCGTCGAGGCCCGGATCGCCTCCTTCGAGTGCGAGGTCCTGCGCGTCGCCCGGAGCGCCCGTACCACCGCGCGCGGGGCCGTTCACGCGCTCGTCGACCTACCCGAGCTCCTGCCCCGCGCGGACGTCGTGGTGGTCACCGTCCCGCTCACCCAGGGGACCCGTGGTTTGATCGACGCCGGTTTCCTCGCGCAGCTGCGGGACGGCGCCCTGCTGGTGAACGTGTCCAGGGGCGCGGTGGTGGACACCGACGCCCTGCTCGCCGAGCTCGGGACGGGCCGGTTGAGCGCGGCCCTCGACGTCACCGACCCCGAACCGCTCCCGGCCGGTCATCCGCTCTGGCGCGCGCCCAACACGCTGATCAGCCCTCATGTCGGAGGCCAGAGCTCGGCGTTTCTGCCCCGGGCGCTGCGGCTGATTCGCGCGCAGGTGCTGCGCCATCTGGCCGGGGAGCCGCTGGAGAACATCGTGCGGGACCGCGAGCCGTGACCTCGATCCGATATCCCAGGACCTCACAATACGGCGATCGGGTTGACCGGTGAGCCGGTGGCGTCCGGCAGCCTCAGCGGGGCGATCACGCACAGGAACGACCAGCGTCGCTCAGCCTCGCAGATCGGTGCCAGGTCCTCGAACCGCAGGTAGTCCAGCAAGTGCAGGCCCATGGCGTGGACCGCCAGCACGTGCACGGGGAAGTCGACGCCCTCGGTGGAGCTCGGGGCGGTGTCGTTGTTGCCGTCGCCGCCGAGCACGGCGACCCGCCGGTCGCCCAGGAACTCCAGCGCGGAGGGATGCAGCCCCGCGCGCGCGTCCGCCGCGTGCCACGCGCCCAGCTCCCCGCGGCGTCGCCGGTGGCCGACCCTGACGAACAGGAGGTCGCCCTCGCCCACGTGGACGTGCTGGGCGGTCTCGGCCGCGGTGAGGTCGTCGACGGTGACGTGATCACCCGGTTCGAGCCATGGCACACCGCGCAGTCGCGGGATGTCCAACAGCACGCCGCGTCCCACGATCCCGTCGCGCGCCGCCTCCACGGAGAGCGCCGTGGCCCCGTCCGCCGTGACGCTGCTCGCGGTCACACCGCCGTGCAGTGTGCCGTCGTAGATCACATGGCACAGGGCGTCGATGTGGCTGTCGGCGTCGCCGTGCACGTTCATCGCGAAGCTGTCCATCGCGAAGCCGAGCCCGCTGGAGGAGTGTTCCTCCGGCCGCCCCTTCATCCGGTGCCTCGCGGGCTCCGGGTTGTCCGGACCGGACCGGGTCTCCACCGGCGCGGCGAGCGTGACCGTTCGGCCGGTCCGCACCTCCCGGGTGGCGGCCAGCACCCGCGCGGGAGTGAGCGCGGCCAGGGCACCCCGGTCGCCCTTGGCCCAGGCGGAGCGCGCGACCATGCGCCGGTGGAGCGTGTCGAACTCGAGCTGCGTCAGCCGTGGTGGTTCTGCCGGACGGGCATGCGTGACCATGGGTCAGCGTCCATGCTCCGCGTCGAGAGCCTCATCGAGCGTGATGGCGGCCATGATCAGGGAAAGGTGGGTGAACGCCTGGGGGAAGTTGCCCAGTTGCTCCCCGCTCGGACCGACCTCCTCGGCGAACAGGCCGACGTGGTTGGCGTAGGTCTGCATTTTCTCGAAGGTGTAGCGGGCCTGGGACAGCCGCCCCGCCCGGGCCAGCGCGTCGACGTAGAGGAACGTGCACAGACTGAACGTGCCCTCCGAGCCGCGCAGCCCGTCCGGTGATGCCGCCGGGTCGTAGCGGTAGACAAGGCTGTCGGAGACGAGCTTGCGGTCCATCGCGTCCAGCGTGGAGAGCCAGGCCGCGGCCCGGGGAGCGGTGAATCCGACCATGGGCATCACCAGCAGCGATGCGTCCAGGACGTCGCCGTCGTAGTGCTGGACGAAGGCGCGCTCCTTCTCGCTCCAGCCGCGTTCCATCACCTGGTCGAACACGGCGTCCCTCGCCTTGCGCCACCGCTCCACGTCGGCGGGACGGCGGAAGTGGTCGGCCAGGCGCAGCCCGTGGTCGAAGGCGACCCACGACATCACCCGGCTGTAGGTGAAGTCCTTGCGGCCGCCACGGGTCTCCCAGATGCCCTCGTCCGGCCGGTCCCAGTTGTCGGCCAGCCAGTCCAGCGTCCTGGCCAGCGTCTGCCACCCCTCGAAGCTGGCCTGCTGGGCGATCTCGCGCCCCTGGGACACCGCGTAGAGAGCCTCGCCATAGATATCCAGCTGCAGCTGGTCGGCGGCGCCGTTACCGACGCGGACCGGGGAGGAACCGCGGTAGCCCTCGAAGTGCTCGAGTGTCTCCTCCGGGAGGTCGGCGTTGCCGTCGACCCGGTACATCGTCTGGAGGGCCTCCTCCTCCTTGCCCTCGCGCTCACGCAGCCTCTCCATCAGCCAGTGGACGAAGGCGGTGGCCTCCTCGACGAAGCCGAGGTCCAGCATGGCCCGCACCGACAGGGCGCCGTCACGTACCCAGGTGAACCGATAGTCCCAGTTGCGCTCTCCTCCCACCTGTTCGGGCAGTCCCATGGTGGCCGCCGCGACGAGGGCACCGGTGGGGGCGTAGGTGAGGAGCTTGAGCGTGATGACCGAACGGTGCACGAGCTCGGGCCACCTTCCCCGGTAGCGGGACTGGCGCAACCAGTGCTGCCAGAACAGGCTGACCTCCTCGAACTGCCCGGTGAGCCCCTCGACCGTGGGGGGCGCCGGCGCTTCGCCGCCGGACGCGCAGACGGTGAACACGACACCGCCGGACTGACCGGCGCGCAGTGTCACCCTGCCGCGCACATCCTCGCCGTCCCGTTCCAGGGGGAAGGTGGACTGCAGGTACCCGTCGATCCCGGGCGCCCGGAACACGGCGCCGTCCTCGCCGAGTTGAAGCTCGTGTTCGGCCCGGCCGTAGTCGAAGCGCGGTCGGCACTCGAGCGTGAAGTCGACCGTCCCGCGCACGGCACGCACCACGCGGATCAGGGTGTGGCGGTCGGTGGCGGTGCGGGTCCGGCCCGGGGGCATGAAGTCGACCACCTCGCCCACGCCGTCCGGCGACATGAACCGGGTCACCAGAATGGCCGTGTCGGGATAGTAGAGCTGTTTGCAGGTCGCCTCGGGATGCTCGGGGGCCAGGAGCAGGTAACCGCCGCCGTCGTGGTCGAGCAGCGAGGCGAAGATGCTGGGCGAATCGAAACGGGGAGCCGCGAACCAGTCGACGACGCCCTGCGACGAGATGAGCGCTGCGGTCTGCAGGTCACCCACCAGGCCGTGCTCGGCGATGGGAGGGTAGCGGTCCATTGCTGCTCCCCGGTCTCGGGAACCCCCTACGTCCCTCCACTATCCGGCACCCCTGTTGTCCCCGCCATGTCGACGCGGTCGTGGGCCGACTGCCCCTGGGGTCATCGCCCGGGACAGGCCGAACGCGACCGCGGCAGGTGTTGCCTTCGTCTTGCCGGTCACCCTCCGTCAGGTATTACTGAATGCGGTCAGCCGGGCACATTCGGTCCCCGGTCCTGCGTGCGGACACTCGGTACCCGTGCGGCCGGAGCCGAGTCACGGAGGCTGTGGATGGAGATGATTCATGTCCGACTGGTGAGTCCGGTCGATCTCACCCCTCAGGCAGTCGGGCTGCTCACCGATGACCGCTATGTCTTCAACCTGGTCGTCCACCCCGGACTGGCCCACAACCCCGACGGCGACGCGGTCGAGTGCGACATTCTGGCCGGCGCGGCCAACACCGTGCTGCGAGGTCTGCGCGAGCTGGAGGTCGACCGCCGCGGATCCATCGTCATCGAGCCGGTCGACATGGCCTTCTCCGGCACGGCGGCCGAGGCGGAGCAGCAGCAACTCGGTGCGCTCGCTCACGCGCCGGTCTGGGAGGAGGTGGAAGCGCGCATTCGCGCCGAGGGCACCTACCTGCCGAGCTTCTACGTCTACCTGGTCATCGCGGGCGTCATCGGGGCGGTGGGCATCATCACCAACTCCCAGATCCTCATCGTGGCGGCGATGGTCGTCGGACCGGAGTACGGCGCCATCACCAGCGTCGCGCTTGGCCTCGACCGCGGCAACGGCACCCGGATCCGGCAGGGCCTGTTCGCCCTGACCGCCGGATTTCTGATGGCCGTCCTGGTGACCTTCCTGTTCTCGGCGGCCATTCGCGGCCTCGGCCTTGAATCCAAGGCGTTCGACCTGGGCTTCAGGCCGGTCTCCACGCTGATCGACGCCCCCAACGTCTTCTCCGTCGTCGTCGCGGTGCTGGCCGGCATCGTCGGGATCGTGTCCCAGACCCAGGCCAGGACGAGCGCGCTGCTCGGCGTCTTCATCTCGGTCACCACCATCCCCGCCGCCGCGGACATCGGCGTCTCCTGCGCGTTCTCCAGCTGGAGCGAGGCGCGTGGATCCCTGGTCCAGCTTCTGCTCAACATCGTGCTGCTGATCCTCGTGGGGGTGCTGACGCTCAGATTCCAACGGGCGGTCTGGCGGTACATCACCCGGCGCAGCGAGCGCTCCGGCGGCAGGTGAAGCCGTCGTCCCGTGCGGTGGCCCCACCGGGCGAACGTGCCCGGCGATTCCGCCGGCGGGCACGTGTCGCGCTTGACCGGGCCGGAGGGGGGCCGCACGCTCCCGACGAGGAGGCCAGAACGAGAGGGCACCATCACGCCACGTCCGAGGACGGCGGCCGGACGGACCGAGGAGGCCAGGCGTGCAGGAGGGCAGCACCGGACGGCAACTGACCCTGCGCCACGGCGCGCACACGGCGGTCGTCGTCGAGCTGGGCGCGGCGCTCCGGTCGTACTCCGTCGGTGACCGTGCCGTCGTCGACGGATTCGCCGCACAGGACCGGATCACCGGCGGGCGCGGCCAGATCTTGGTGCCGTGGCCCAACCGGATCCGCGACGGCCGGTACCGCTGGAACGGACAGGATCACCAGCTGCCGCTCACCGAGCCGGCCGGCGGCAACGCGATCCACGGGCTGCTGCGGTGGACCTCGTGGCAGGTCGTGGAGGCGAGCGACAGCCGCACCGTCCTGGAGGTGTCGCTGTGGCCGCAGCCGGGCTATCCGTTCCACCTGCGCGTCCGCGCCGCGTACGCACTGGGTGACGGCGGGCTGGAAATCGCCGTCACCGCACGCAACCTCGGAACGAGTGCTGCCCCCTACGGCTTCGGACAGCATCCCTACCTCACCGCGGGCACCGCAGTGGTCGACCAGGCGGTGCTGACCGTCCCCGCACGGACATGGCTGCGCACCGATGAGCACGGCCTGCCGGTGGCCACCGAGCCGGTCGCCGGCACGCCGTACGACCTGCGTACGCCACAGCCGGTCGGAGCGCGCCGACTCGACACACCGTTCGGCGACCTCGACCGGGACACGGAGGGGCGGGCCGTGATCCGCCTGGCTCATCCCTCGGGTGCCTTCGGCACGGACCTGTGGCTCGGCGAGGGCGCCCACTACGTGCAGGTGTACACCGGCGACACCCTCCCGCCGGGGGAGCGCCGTCGCGCGCTCGCCGTCG
Source organism: Streptomyces sp. C1-1 (assembly GCF_050214755.1). Classification (NCBI taxonomy): domain Bacteria; kingdom Bacillati; phylum Actinomycetota; class Actinomycetes; order Kitasatosporales; family Streptomycetaceae; genus Streptomyces; species Streptomyces sp. C1-1. The sequence continues at coordinate 9,981,819 of NZ_CP189826.1, forward strand.
AACCGATGACCTGCCCGCCGGACGCCTTCCGCAGCGGTACGGCTCGCGTCGGCCTCGGGCCGGGCGAGCGGCACACGGTCCGCTGGGGGATCACGCCATGGGGGACATGACGGCACCGACCCTGCGCCGTGATCATGCGGCCGAGATCGCCACCGCCGTCTCCTGGACCACACCGATACGACTCACCACCGCGCACCGTAAGGCCACCCGTGACGACGAATCAGGTGCTCACCGGAGTGGGCCTGATCCTGGTCCTCGCCGTCGGATCGCAGATCCTGGCGAGCCGCCTGCGCATCCCGGCCCTCATCGTCCTGCTGCCGGTGGGCTTCGCCGCCGGCGCCTGGATCGACGACGTCGACCCCCAGCGGCTGCTGGGGCCGGCGTTCTCACCGCTGGTGTCGCTGGCCGTCGCCGTGATCCTCTACGACGCGGGCCTCGGCCTGGACCTCGCGAGGCTGAAGGGGCACACCCGGCGCGTCGTCGTCAGACTGCTCTGGATCGGTGTCCTGATCACCTGGCTGCTCGCCGCGCTCCTCGCCATGCCGCTGCTGGGCATGTCCCGGCCCGCGGCCGTCATGATCGGCGCGATCCTCGTGGTCTCGGGACCGACGGTCGTGGGACCCCTTCTCAGCTTCGTACGGCCCAAGGACAGGCTCCGGCACCTGCTGGTCTGGGAGGGCTCCCTCATCGACCCGGTCGGAGGCATTCTGGGGGCACTGGTCTTCCACGCGGTCTCGGCGAGCACGAAGCACCGTTTCGCCAGCGGAACCGCCGGCTTCCTGGTCAGCATCGGTGTCGGAGTAGCCGGAGGAGTCATCGGGGCGGCTTTGCTGTGGGTGCTGTTCCGGGTGCTGCGGCTGGGTGAAGTCCTCGGCACCACCGCCCAGCTCGCCGCGGTGATCGGAGTGGCGGCGCTGTGCGACGTTCTACGCGACGACACGGGGCTCATCGCCGCGGTGATGATGGGCCTGGCCGTCGCCAACCTCCGCGGCATTGACGTCCCCGCGCGCCGGCCGTTCTTCGAGACCCTGGTCAGCCTGATCCTCGGCCTGCTCTTCATCTCCATCTCCGCCACCGTCACCCCGCAGTCGCTGCGCCATGTGGGGCTACCCGCGCTCGGGCTCGCCGCGTTTCTGGTGCTGGCGGTCCGGCCGTTGGTCGCGGCCCTGTCCACCCTCGGCACCGACCTGACGCGCGGCGAGCGGGGCTTCATCGGCTGGATGGCACCGCGGGGCATCGTCGCAGCCGCCACGGCGTCGACGTTCTCGGCCAGCCTCGTGGCCGAGGGGATCGGTGGCGCGCAGAAGATCCTTCCCGCCACGTTCGTGGTCATCGTCGCGACCGTGACGTTGTACGGTCTGACCGCCTCGCCCGTGGCCCGGCGGCTGGGCGTGGTGCGTCCCTCCCGCTCACGTCCGCTCCTGGTCGGCGGTGACCCGTGGGTGGTGGACCTGGCGGTGGCTCTGAAGTCGGCGGGGCTGGAGGTGCTGATGTGGGCCGGCCAGGAGCAACAGCGCGAACGGATCAGGCAGGCCGGGGTGGAGCTCGCACCCGGTGAACTGCTGGCCGCCATCACGGGCCAGGATCCCGAGCTGCAAGGCATCACGGGGGTGTTCTTCCTCACCGCCGAGGACGACTTCAACGCACTGGCGGCCTCGATTCTGCGGGGCAGCGTCGAGGGGGTGGTCCATCACCTCGGCGCGCCGCCCGACAGTCGCGGCGTGGTGGCGCCATTCATCGGTGGTGAGGTGCTGTTCGGCACGGACCTGACCTGGCCGACCTTGTCCAGGGCATACGAGGAGGGGGCCGCCGTCCTGGCGCAGCCCGCCGACGGTGTGCTGCCGCCTGGCTGCGAGCTTCTGTTCCTGGTGCGGCCGGACGGTCGCCTCGATCCGGTCACCCAGACCGGCAGACCGCTGCCGAGGCCGGGGGACACGGTCGTCCTGCTGGCCCCCGGCGGACGGGGTGCCGCGCGTCACCCGGAGTAGGAGCCCGCTGATCATCCGGTTTCGTGCCGGCCGGACGTACTCCGTGGCACCCGCATGGACGGCCTCGGAATGCCCATGGCAGTCCACGTCCCACAGCCGCCGCGTTTCCCCAGGTGTCAGGGGTCAGGCGGCTTTGATTGTCGGAGTCATGATTCGCGGCGGGTGCGCCAGTCGCGTGGGCTGCAGCCGGTTCGTAGCGGTCGGGTCGTTGGGCACCTGCACGACCACGTTGACCTGCTCGGTCTGGACGACACTGTCGCCGTCCTGGTCTCCGTCGGCGATCTGGCGGGCCAGCCAGCGAACGGCCTCGTCGTCCGGGTCTGGGGCGAGGGCCAACGGGGGCCAGGGTCATCCACACGTATGCGTAAGACAACCGCAACGACGTCACTCAGCTCCTGCCCCTGCTCGACAAGATCCCGGCTGTTGCCGGCGTCGTCGGCCGGCCACGTAGACGGCCCGAGACGCTGTTCGCCGACCGCGGCTACGACCACGACAAGTGCAGTCGGCCCGTACGGCAACGCGGCATCCGGCCGGTGATCGCCGAACGAGGACAAGCGCACGGCACCGGCCTGGGCACCTTCCGCTGGTCGTTGAACGGGTTATCTCCTGGCTGCACGGCTTCCGCCGCCTGCGCATCCGCTGGGAACGACGCGACGCCATCCACGAGACCTTTCTCGGACTCGCCATCTGCCTGATCACCCACCGCAACGTCCACAGGCTTTGTTAGGGCCACTTGGTCGCGGACCAGACTGATTGTCTTTCCCTTCACCATGGATGCCCCGGGCCGCTGTGTCTGATGCCGGCATGGCAGGTTGGGTGTATGGCTTCAGTGTTGTTGTCGCCTGCGGCTATCCGGCATCACGGACCGAGTGTGTCAGTAGGGCCTGTCAGGATGCGGCCATGGAGTCTTCGAAGATCGTTGAAGCGTTGTGGGACCGCATGCAGGCCCGGGACTGGGAGGGACTGGGTGAGTTGCTGGCCGATGACCTGGTGGTGGAGTGGCCCGTGAGTGGAGAGCGGATCGTGGGTCGCGACAACTTCGTGAGTATCAACGCGGAGTACCCGGAGGGGTGGTCGATCCGGGTGCTGCGGATCGTGGCGGATGGCGAGGCGGTGGTCTCTGAGGTGGAGGTCCCGCACGCTGCCATGGGGGTCCACCGCGTGGCGTCGTTCTGGACCGTTCGGGACGGAAAGATCGTTGGTGGGCGGGAGTACTGGACTGAGTTGGGTACGGACCCGTCGCCGGAATGGCGGGCTGCGTACGTGCAGCGGGTGTAGACCGCTTGCGTTGGCCGTCCGTACGCCTGTCGTATGCCGGTTACCGGTCCTACAGTGCCCGCATGGGCAGGGATTGTGGCCCCCCGGCTGTGGCTGGTTGTGGTCGCCGGAGCAGGATGTTGGGCGCCGTCATGCCGGGGATGCGGTGCGGCCAGGTCATCCACTACAACCTGTCCACCGCTGGCCCTGGTCTGTGCGAAGACGCCCTCAAAGACACCGGCGATGGCCTGCCCGTCCCGCCTTCGCTACCTACTGGGAAGACCTGGTCACCTCCTGAGCAAAGCTCCCGCACGGTCACGTCAGGCCCGCCTACTATCCTGCTTCCGTCACGGGGTGAGGTGACCAGGGGGAGGCGTGGGTGCAGTCGTTGGAGAGCACGGATCCGGCCACGATCGGCGGCTATCAGTTGCTGGCGCGGCTCGGTGCGGGCGGTATGGGGCAGGTCTATTTGTCGCGCACGCCGACCGGCCGTCCCCTGGCGCTGAAGACGGTCCGCCCCGACCTCACCGCCGCTCCGGACTTCGAGCGGCGCTTCGCCCGGGAGATCCGTACCAGCGACCGTGTCCGGTCCCCGTGGACCGTCTCGGTGGTGGATTTCAGCCCGCCCGGCCATCGCCCGCTGTGGCTGGCCACCGAGTACGTCGCCGCGCCTGCTCTCTCCGACTGGGTCGCCGGGCACGGGCCGCTGCCGCCCGCCGCCCTGCGTGCCCTGGCCGCCGAACTCGCCGCGGCGCTGACCGCCGTGCACGCCTGCGGGCTCACCCACCGGGACGTAAAACCGTCCAACGTCCTACTCGGCCGCGACCGGCCTATGCTCATCGACTTCGGCATCGCCCGGGCCGCCGACGACTCCCGCCATACCAGCACCGGCGGTGTCATCGGCTCGCCCGGCTATCTCGCTCCCGAACAGGCGGCTGGGGGAGCGGTCACCGAGGCGGGCGACATCTTCTCCCTGGGCGCTGTCCTGGTGTTCGCCGCGACCGGCACCGGTCCCTTCGAGTATCCCGGTGAGCAGCCCTCGGCCGCGTCCCTGCTGTACCGCATCGTCCATGAGCCGCCCCGCCTGGACGGTGTACCGGCCGAACTGGCCCCGCTGATCCGCGACTGCCTGGCGAAGCGGCCCGAAGGCCGGCCGGACAGCGCCGAGTTGGCGGCCCGGCTGCGCCGGGGGCGGGCCGCGGACGACCCGCGGACGGCCGCTCGTGAGGGCGGGCCCGCTTCGGTGGCCGACGCGTGGAAGGGCGCGCTCCCGCCCGGACTCGGCGCCGACCTCGCGGCCCGCGAGGAGGAGGTCGCACACCTGTGTGCGGTACCGCCGCACGGTGAGGGGCAGGCGCCGTCGGACGCGGTGGCGTCCGCCGGCGGGAGACCGCCCGTGCCGGCGACCGCCGGGGCGGGGCCCCTGACCCCATCCCTCGGCCACCCGACCCCCGCCACGCCGTACGCACCGCACCCCAACATCCCGGAACCGTACGGCCAGTCGGCCCCGGACACCCCCACGTCGTACGGCCCGTTCACCCCTGACACCGCCCAGCCCCGCTTCGCCCCCGGCACCGCCGGGCCAGGCGGGTTCGGGCCGCACGGAGCCCCCGCCCCCCACAGGGACGGGGGTGCACGCCGCCGCGTCCGCTGGACCGTCGCCGGCACCGTCCTCGCGGTGGCCGCCCTAGTGACCGGCGTCCTGCTATGGAACCCGTTCGACAAGGAGGCGGCCGGTGAAGGCTCCACGGCCTCCCCGACCCCCTCGTCATCCGCGCCCGCCCTCTCCGCAGCATGGGCGGGCGTCTGGACCGGCACGGGGCCGGGCAACCCTGACGCGGACGGCCAACAGCACCCGCGCACCGAGTCGTTCACCGTGACCCTCACCCTGCACACCGCCGAGGTGGGCGAACTGGCCGGCAAACAGGTCAGCAACATCAAGGAGGCCGGCACCGGCCGCGAGGTCGGCTGCACAGAAGCCCTGGAACTACGGTCGGTACGCGGCACGACGGCCACGTTCGTCGCGGCCACCAGCCACCCGACCAACCGCTCGGACACCTCGCTGCAATGCGAGAGCGGCCACCTGTACGTGGTCCAGCTGACCGCTGCCGACACCATCAGCCTTGGTGATGAGGGCAGCCAGTCCGCCGGTGCGCCCTCGGCCCTGCACCACAGCCGCGGCACGTCCTGAGCAGCGCCCGCCGGGGCTGCGCGGCGCAGGCTTGAGGACGATGACCCGGCCGCGTGGCTCATGACCTGCACGATCATCACTACCGAACCCACCGACGCCGCCGGCCGAGTCCACCCCGTATGCCGCTCGCCCTCACCCCCGATCACTACGACGCCTGGCTCGACCCCGCCCATTCCGACCCCGGCGAGTTGCGGGCCCTGCTCGGCCAGCTGACCGGCGGCCACCTGCAGGGCCGCCCGGTCTCCACCGCGGTCAACAACGTCCGCAACAACGGCCCGCAGCTCCTGGACGACGTCGACGTGGCCCGCGACGTCGCCGGCCGGTGGCGGCACCCCGTACGCCTGCACCGCCTTCGGCCTGACCTCTCCACAGGCGATGCAGCCGGCTTCGGCGACAACGGCTGAACAGCCGTCGATCGGCTCCTCGAGGCCCGCACCATCGGTACCGCGTCCTCGCGCACGTGACGAAGGCGCCCAACGACCCCAGTCCGTGGGCGCCCCGGTGTCGCGGCCGCTATCGGCGCATCCTCAGCTGCCCGACGTAGCGGACGCAGCGCAGCACGACCAGCGCCGAGGCGTAGGCCACGTACTTCGGGACGTCCGGCTGGGCGAGCAGCACGGCGTACACGCGGTGGCCGACACCCAGGAGCCTGGTGCCCTGTGGTTGGGGTCGGAGCCGACACGGTCGGCGCCGCGCTGGGGTCAGCGCTTGACGCGGTTGCGGACGGCGAGGACGGCCAGGCCCAGCAGGATGGGCTCGGTCAGGCGGGAGGCCAGCACGGCTCCGGCAGCGCGGACACGCCGATCAGTCCGAGAGCGCGAACAGCAGCTCGGCGTTCTTGCCGGCAACCGGTTTGAGGGCCTCGGCGGCCTGGGCGGCAGAGTTCAACGGACCGGTGCCGCCTATGGCTGCGGCCGTGGCGATGATGATCGTCAGGCTGATGACACAGGCGAACACGGCGCCGAGGATCGCGTAGCACGGCCAGCGTGCCGATCGCGTAATGGGCGCCGTGCTCCAGGTAGACGCAGTCGTCGAGTGTGCCCTGGCGCACCAGGTGCACGGTCAGCGAACGGACGTACATCGCGCCGACGCCTCACGTATCTGGTCGTGGGGGGCCTGTTCGGCCAATTCGAGAACCGGCTGGAGAAGGACGAGCAGCAGGAACAGGAGGCGGCCCGCAGCGGCAAGAAGTCGGCGGTGCTACTGGCCGACCAGGCCGCGTTCCTCACGCGCCTTGCGGGACTCGATCCTGCTGCCGAGAACCTTCGTTCGGGAGCCCGGCGGCAGCTGACGCAGCCAAGGAAACGGAGCAGCGCGGCTGCCCTGGCTATCACCAGATGACAAGCCTGGGTGCGTTACAGGCCGGTGCGCCGCTGACCTGCGGCTGCTGTGCAAACGGGTGGTCAATGCTCTATGTGGAGATCGGCCCATCGTGTGGTCCTCTCGGGGTGGCAAGAAATTCCGTGTCGTGCGGAGAGGCCCGCGACGATGCCGGTCCCGCGACCGTTTTCCTTGTGTTCGACGGGGTGGGGGCCGTCGGGCCATGGACGTCGTTGGGGCACCGGCCCCGCGTCGGTAACTTCGATGCGGAGGGCGCGGCTGCCGGCCTCGGGCAGAGACAACCGCAGTACTGCTGGCGGCATTGCGTGGACGATCGCATTGGTGGTCAGCTCCGAGATCACCAGGAGGGCGTCGTCGACTGTCAGGGTGGGCACGCGCCACTGGGCGAGGACGGTGCGTGCCCGGCGGCGTACGGCGGAGACGGCCTCGGGAACATGCGGCATCGCGCAGACGTGCTCGACCCGCGAGGGCAGGGTGTCATGGGCGTCAGGAGTGCTCGTAGCTGGGACGCTCACCCTCGGCCACCTCCACTGGTCTTTGCTTCTCATGTCGGAAGAGCGGCTGGTTCCCTGCCGCTGGTGGCCATCGGGTTACTGGGCGCTGGCGAGGATCTGGGCCAACACCGTGAGGGCCTCTTCGGCGTCGTCGCCTTCAGCGCGAACGGTCACGGTGCTTCCGGCCGTGGCGCCCAGAGCCATGACGGCGAGGACACCGGTCGGATTGACCGTCCGGTCGGCGTGCTCCAGTTGTATGGCGCTGGTGAATCCTGCGGCCGCCCGGGCGAGTTGGCCGGCGGGTCGGGCGTGGAGGTTGGCAGGCAGGACTACGGCCATCTCATGGCTGGACGCGGTCGTGGTGCTCGTGGTGGTGGGGTCAGAGCTTGTGGACATGGCGGGCCTCCTTGGCGGCCTCGGTGACGGTCTTCAGGTCGGCACCCGATGCGGCGGTGACGACGGCTGCGACGGCTCCTTCGACGAAGGGCGCGTCGACGATCAGCACGTCGGGGCGGGGGTGGTCTTCCAGGACGGTGCGGGCGGTCAGCACAGAGCTGCCGAGGTCGGGCAGAACAACGACGCCGGCTCCGCGGTCGACGCTGCGGATGGCGGCGAAGACCAGGTCGTAGCTGGTGCCGATCCGGCCGTCGTCGGTGCCTCCGGCGGTGGCGAGGGGGACCGTGTCGGAGCCGATCTGCTCCACCAGCAGGCGAAGGCCCGCGGCGAGCTCGGCGCTGTGGGACACGAGTACGATGCCGACAGATGCGCTCATGAACAGTTACGTTAATTCTCGGAACGCTGTTCAGCAATAGTGAACGAGGGAGAATTTTTCGATGGTGCAGGCGGTACACCGGGCGGTGCAGATCCTGAGGGAGCTCGCGTCCACCGGGCCGCGGCTGGGCGTGACCGAGCTGGCGGACCGCCTGGGCGTGGCCAAGCCGACCGTGCATGCGCTGCTGCGCACGCTGGAGGTCGAGGGGCTGGTAGTGCAGGACCGGGACAGCTCGAAGTACCAGCTCGGCCCGGACCTGGTGCAGCTGGGCAACGCCTACCTGGACACCCAGGAGCTGCGGACCCGCTCGCTGACCTGGGCGGACCAACTTGCGAACCGGGCGAACGAGGCGGTCTGGGTGGCCGTGCTCAACGGGGACCACGTCCTGGTGGTGCACCATGCCTTCCGGCCGGAGGGTGCGGTGCAGATCCTCGAGGTGGGCGCCAGCATCCCGTGGAGCACCTGTGCCCTGGGCAAGGCCATCGTGGCCTTCCTTCCGGCCGGCGAACGTGACCGCCTGCTCACAGGCGAGCCGGCAGTGCTCACCGGCGCCAGCATCACCGACCCGGAGGAGCTGGCGAGTCAGTTGAAGGAGGTCCTCAGGACCGGGTATGCGATCGAGGACCAGGAGTCGGCCATCGGGGACGCAGGTATCGCCTCCCCCGTCTTCGACCGCTCAGGCGAGGTGGTCGGCGCTCTCGGTATCGTCGGCCCCGTCGAGCGACTGCTGGCCGAACCCGCACGTCAGGAGCTTGCCGTTGCCGTCCGGGAGACCGCCCGCAACCTCTCCCGCGACCTGGGCGCCCCCCGCGGGGCGGCCGCACGCACCACGATGACCTGACCTGCCCCGTAAAGCCGGTGGCGGTCGTCCGGTTTCCCGCCCGCCCCCCGATCCAGGCCCCTCGGCACGCTGCCGGGGGGCTTTCTTCGTGCCGATGGAACGCGATGGCTGCCGAAGCTCTTGACAGGCCGGAAACGCGGGCTTAATTTCCGGAACAACGTTCATCCATAGTGAACGAAGCAGCCGGATGCTCAATGCTGCCCGGCTTCCCCCGAGCGGCCGCCAGGTTGACCCGACCCTGATGAACCTGGCGGCCACCTCCCTTCACAGCCCGCTCCCCGCGGAGGAGGTGAGACGCCCAAGCCGCCGCTTCGGCGCTGGGCGCCTTTCATGGAAGAAAACACTTACCCACAGAAGCTTCTGGCCGAGATGCTGGGCACCGCGATGCTGGTGTTCATCGGCGTCGGTTCAGTCCCCGCAACGCTCATCGTCAACGGCAAGGCCCCGTTCACCTTCGCCGACCTGGGCATGATCTCGCTGGCGTTCGCCACCGTGGTCATCGCGATGGTCTACGCGATCGGCCACATATCCGGCTGCCAGATCAACCCGGCCATCACCCTGGCACTGGCCGCGACAAGGAAGATGCCCTGGCGGGACGTACCCGGCTACGTCGCGGCCCAGGTGGCCGGCGCGGTGCTGGGCGCGCTGGCCATCGTCGGGGTGCTGGGGAAGAAGGCGGTCGACGTCGGCCTCGGCATCGCCTCCTACGGCCCCCAGGTCAGTGTTGGCCAGGCCTTCTTCGCCGAAGCCGTAGGTACCTTCATGCTCGCCTTCATCGTTTTCGGGGTCATCGACCGCCGCGCGGCGGGTGGCTTCGCCGGTCTGGCCATCGGCCTCGGCGTGTTCGCGATCATCATCCCGGTGGCACCGGCCACCTCGGCGTCCATCAACCCTGCCAGGACGCTCGGTCCGATGATCACCGGCCAGATTTTCGACGGCACGGTCCACTGGAACCAGCTGCCGGTCTACCTGGCCGCCGAAGTGCTCGGCGCGGTTGCCGCCGGTTTCCTGTACGTCGCCCTGAACGCCCGCCGTGGCACCGCCACCGAAGCGACGGCCGAGCCGGTCGCTGCTGCTGAAGGAGTCCTGTCATGAAGAAGCTCATCAACGCCCCTGAGGCGGTGCTGGCCGAGGCGCTGTCCGGGATCGCCGCCGCCCACCCCGGCCTGAAGGTCGACGCGGAGAACAAGGTGATCGCCCGCGCCTTGGGTACCAAGCCGGGCAAGGTCGCCCTCGTTTCCGGCGGTGGTTCCGGGCACGAGCCCCTGCACGGCGGCTTCGTGGGCCGGGGCATGCTCGATGCCGCCTGCCCCGGCGAGGTCTTCACCTCGCCCGTGCCCGGCCAGATGCTGGCCGCGGCCCAGGCCGTCGACGGCGGCGCGGGCGTGCTGTTCGTCGTGAAGAACTACACCGGCGACGTCCTCAACTTCCAGATGGCCGCCGAACTGGCCACCGAGGAAGGCATCACGGTGGAGACCGTCCTGGTCGACGACGACGTCGCCGTCCAGGACTCCACCTGGACCGCCGGGCGCCGGGGCACCGGAGCCACCGTCTTCGTCGAGAAGATCGCCGGCGCGCTCGCCGAACAGGGCGCCGACCTCACCGCCGTGGCCGAGATGGCCAAGCGGGTCAACGCCGCCTCCCGGTCGTTCGCCGTGGCGCTGACCGCCTGCACCACCCCGGCCTCCGGCAGGCCCGGTTTCGACCTGCCCGAGGACGAGATGGAGGTCGGTGTCGGCATCCACGGTGAGCCCGGACGGAGCCGTGAGAAGCTCAGCCCGGCGAAGGAGATCGTGGCGACCGCGCTGGGTGCGATCCTCGCCGACCAGCCCCTCGACGCCGGTGACGAGACCATCGTCATGGTCAACGGTCTGGGCGGCACCCCGCTCATCGAGTTGTACGTGGTCTTCAACGAGGTTGCCGCCGTACTCGCGGACAAGGGCGTGGTCGTCGCCCGCAATCTCGTCGGCAACTACGTGACAAGCCTGGACATGGCGGGTGTTTCCCTTACCGTGTGCAAGGCCGATGCCGACATGCTGTCCCTGTGGGACGCGCCTGTGAACACCCCGGCGCTGCGCTGGGGCGTCTGAACCGAGCCGGGGGTGGGGCCACGCGCGACGCGCGGGCCGGTGCCGGTGCCTTCCCGCTGCCAGCCGACCCGAATCACACCCCTCGCGTCTTCCCCCCCCCGCCCCCGGCTCAGCGAACCGCCGACCAGCCCCGTATCGACCATGAGACGACCAGCCCCCTACCGACCATGAACGGAGACTCCGTGGACACCGACCTCGCCCGCACGTGGGTGCAGGCCATCGCAGCAGCCGTGGACAAGCACAAGGACCACCTCACCCAGCTCGACTCGGCCATCGGCGACGCCGACCACGGCACCAACATGCAGCGCGGCTTCTCCGCCGCCGTCACGGCCTTGGCCGACTACGAGCCGGACACCGTCGGGGCCGTATTGGCCAAGGCGGGTACCACCCTCATCTCCACCGTCGGTGGCGCCTCCGGGCCGCTCTACGGCGGTGCCTTCCGTGCCATCGGCAAGGCCCTGGACATCCCTGCCGCCGACCCACAGCAGTTGGCCGCCGCACTGGCTGCCGGCCTTGCGAGCATCCAGAAGCTCGGTGCGGCTGCACCCGGCGACAAGACCATGATCGATGCCTACGCCCCCGCACTGACCGCCTTCCAGCAACAGGCCGACGGAGGAGCCGACTTGGCCGCCGCGGCCGTGGCCGCCGCCGACGCCGCCGAGGAGGGCATGCGCGCCACCACGCCGATGCAGGCGCGCAAGGGCCGGGCCTCCTATCTCGGTGCCCGCAGCATCGGCCACCAGGATCCGGGCGCCACCTCCACCGCCCTGGTCTTCCGTGCCCTCGCCGAGACGCTGGGGTCCCGCGCCGAGTCGCTGGGGGCCCGGTGACCGGCCGCCGCACCTACGCCGGGCATGTCGCCGCGCCCGGCACAGCCCTGGGCTTCGTCCACCGCACCGATCGGCCGCTCACCAAAACGGCGCTGCCCCAGCGCGCCGGCGGCGACCCCACGGAGCAGATCACGGACGCCTTCGACGCCGTGGCCGCCCGACTGCTCGACCTGTCCGCCTCGCTGCGCGAACAGGGCAAGGACGAACAGGCCGACATCATGGAGGTCAACAGCTACATCGCGCAGGACCAGGACCTTCGCGACCAGGCCGTCAAACGAGCGGACGACAGCCAGCCCGTATCCGTTGCCGTCCGCCAGGCCATCGACGCCTACGCCGGAACCATCGCCGCCCTGGACGATCCCACCCTTGCCGAACGCGCCGCGGACGTCCGGCAGGTCGGCCGCCGCGTCCTGGCTCACCTCCACGGCGAGAGCGGCCCCACCCCTGACCAGCCCCTCGTCCTGGTCGCCCACGAGATCGGCGCCGCCGACCTGCTGGAACCCGGCCAGACGGTGACAGCAGCCATCTCCGTGACCGGCGGCCCGAACTCCCACGCCGCGATCATCGCCCGCTCGCTCGGCATCCCGTTCCTCCTCGGCGTCGACCCCGAGCTGCTGGAGCTGTTGGACGGGCAGGAGGTCCTGCTCGACGCCGATCGAGCCGGCGCGGTCGTTCACCCCGACGACGAGGAACGCACCAGGGCTCTGCGAGCCATGGAGGCCGCCCGAGCGCGCAGGCTCGCCCTCGCCGAAGAGCGTCACCTGCCCGCCGAGACACTCGACCAGCACCGCATCGTTCTGCGGGCCAACGTGGCCACCCCGGCCGAGGCTCGCGCGGCCGTGACCACAGGCGCCGAAGGTGTCGGCCTGCTCCGCACCGAGCTGCCCTTCCTCAACCATCCCGCCTGGCCCACCCGCGATCAGCACGCAGCCACCCTCGTCCCCCTCCTGCGCGCTCTCGCCGGGCAGGTCGTCACGGCTCGCACGCTGGACTTCGCCGACGACAAACTGCCGCCGTTCCTCGCCCGCCTCCAGGGAACGCGGCTCGGCCGCGGCCTCCCCCTCATGCTCGCCCAACCCGACGCCTTCGCCGACCAGTTCCGCAGCCTGCTCAGCGCCGGAGCCGACACCGACCTGCGCATCATGATCCCCATGGTCGCGAGCGTCGACGAACTACGCGACTGCCGACGCCTCCTTGAGGCAGCAGCCGCCGAAGCCGGCGTACCGGTGCCACCTCTGGGCATCATGGTGGAACTCCCGGAAGCGGTCGCCGGGGTCGACGACCTCGCCCGCGAAGCTGCCTTCCTCTCCATCGGCAGCAACGATCTCACCTGCCAGATCCTGGGCCTGGACCGGCGCGACCCCACCGCCACCCCCGCCATGGCGGCACACCCCGCCGTCCTCGACGCCATCGCCCGCGTCGTCACCGCCGCGCACCGCCACGATCGCCCTGTCTCCGTCTGCGGCGACGCCGCCGCGCACCCCCTCGTGACACCCCTGCTCATCGGCATCGGCTGCGACAGCCTCTCGGTCGCCCCCGCAGCCCTCGACGAGGTCCGGGCCCGCATCCGCCGCCTCCGTCACGACACCTGTGCCTCCCTGGCCGCCCTCGCCCTCACCCGAAAAACCCCCGAAGAGGTCTGGCGAATCGTCGAGCAATGCGGCCGGCCGTCGCTGCTCGAAGAAGAAGGGGCCCGAACGTGAAGAAGCTCATCAACTCGCCCGATGAGGTGCTTGCCGATGCTCTCGTCGGTGTGGCAGCCGCGCACCCCTCGCTGGCGGTCAACATGGCCGACCGCTACATCGCGCGCGCAGGCGGGCCGACTCCTGGGAAGGTCGGCCTGCTGTCAGGTGGCGGAGCCGGGCACGAGCCGCTGCACGGGGGGTTCGTCGGGTACGGGATGCTCGACGTGGCCTGTCCCGGTGAGGTGTTCACCTCTCCCGTGCCGGACCAGATCCTCGCCGCCACGCGGGCCGTGGACGGCGGGGCCGGCGTCCTGCACATCGTGAAGAACTACACCGGAGACGTGCTGAACTTCCAGATGGCCGCCGACCTGGCCGCCGACGACGGCGTACGGGTGGAAGGCGTCGTGGTCAATGACGACGTCGCCGTGGAGAACAGCACGTGGACGGCGGGCCGACGGGGCACCGGGGCGACCGTGTTCGTGGAGAAGATCGTCGGTGCGGCCGCCGAGCTCGGCGCCGACCTCGGCACGAGCGCGGCCCTGGGCAGGGAGGTCAACGACCGCTCTCGGTCCTTCGGGGTGGCGCTCACGTCGTGCACGGTACCCGCGTCCGGCAAACCCGGTTTCGAGCTGGGCGAGGACGAGGTCGAGCTGGGCGTCGGCATCCACGGCGAGCCCGGTCGCGCCCGCGGCAGGCTGACCTCCGCCAGGGAGATCGCCGGTGTCGCCCTGGACGCCGTCCACGCCGATATGCCGCTCTCGGGCGACGTGCTCGTGATGGTCAACGGCCTGGGCGGCACCCCGCTCATCGAGCTGTACGTGGTGTACGCGGCGGTTGCCGAGTGGCTTGCCGGCCACGGCGTGAGGATCACCCGCAACCTGGTCGGCAATTACGTCACCAGCCTGGAAATGGCCGGCTGCACGATCACGGTGTGCCGGCTCACGCCACAGCTCACCCATCTGTGGGATGCCCCGGTCGTGACCCCCGCGCTGCGCTGGGGACACTGAGCGGCCAGGGCCATCGACGCCAGACCGTACGAGATCGTGCGAGGGAGAGGGACGACGATGGACGCGAGCATGTTCCGGGCCTGGATCCATGAGGCCGCCCGATCGGTGACTGAGAACGCCGATCATCTGACCCGCCTCGACTCCGCTGTCGGCGATGCCGATCACGGCATCAACATGCGCCGTGGCCTGCAGGCGGCGGTGGCGATGCTGGACGAAACCGACCCGTCCACCCCCGGCGCGGTGCTCGTCACCGTCGGCCGGGCACTGATCAGCAAGACCGGCGGCGCCTCAGGACCGCTGTACGGCACCGGGTTCCGGCAAGCCGCGCGGACCCTGGGCCAAGAACCAGACGTCTCGGCGGCACAACTCGGGACGGCCTTGGCCGCCGCCCTCACCGGCATCCAGCGGATCGGCGCGGCGCTGGAGGGAGACAAGACAATGATCGACGCCATCAGCCCCGCCGTGACCGCCTACCAGGCCGTCATCGACACTGGCGGCGACCTGGCGGGCGCAACCCGCGCGGCGTACGACGCCGCTGTGCGGGGCCTGAAGCAGACCGCCGATATGCAGGCCCGGAAAGGCCGCGCGAGCTATCTCGGCGCCCGCACCATCGGCCACGAGGACCCCGGCGCGGCGTCGACGGTACTCATTCTGTCCGCCCTTGCGACCGTCAGCTCGGCGGGCGAGCGGCGTACGGAGGATCATCAGTAAGCCCCTGCACATGGTTGGCCCCAGCGGCAAGGCGGCCTCGCCGCCAGCGCAGACACGGGCAACCACGCCGTCCATGCCAGGCCCCACCCCGCCGGGCACAGACGACGGACGGCCGAGCCCCGGTACTGAGCGGATCGCCACAGCGACCGCCGCCGAGTAAGTGGTCGAGGTCTCGAACAACTTCCGAGGCCGACGCGTAGTTCGCGTCCGCAGGCACCTGCCAGTAGACGTACGAGGCCATGGCCTCATTCATCGACGTCACGTTCATCACGACACGACACGACACGACAAGCGCACTCGCGCGATGAGCGGAGCGTCCGCGACGTGTGGACGCTCCGCTGAATCACGCATGTCCAAGGGCGGGGAGTAAGTGGAAGGGCAAGTGCAAAGACAACGGGCCGGCAACCAGAGGCGGTTCGCCCCGGGCAACTGGAGCGTACGCACCCAACTGCTGGCCGTGGTGATCATCCCGATCGTCACCGCGCTTGTACTGGGCGGTCTGCGGGTTGCAACCGCCGTGCAGAACGCACAGGACATCGACAACGCCAGTCAGCTCGTCCGCGTCGTCGACAAGGGAACAACACTGTTGCAGGAGATCGAGGACGAACGCGATCTCATCGCCCTCTACGTTGCCGCAGGGCGTACGGGTGGCACCAGCCGACTCGACGCGCAGCGCGCCAAGGTGGACGCGGCGCTGGCCCGGGTCCGTGCCGAGGACGCTCATGTCCGCCGCAAGACGAACTCCGCCCTGGCCGCCCAGCTGGCGCTGCTCGACGCCTTCGACCGAAAGGTGACGTCACTGCGCTACACGGTGGCCCGGTCGACGATGCGCTGGCCGACCGTGGTCAACGCTTACACGGCATTGATCACCGAACTCGCCGACGCACTTGACCTTCTCACGCCCGACATCGGCGGCCAGGCCCTTGTCATGACGGCCGGCACACTCAAGACTTTCGCCCAGGCCACCGAGAAAGCGTCTCAGCAACGCGTACTGCTCGGCGGCGTACTGGCCCAGGGACACTTCGGTGCGAACGACGCCCAGAGCGTGACCCTAGCCAGTCGGCAGCAACAGGCATCGATCGACCAGTTCCTGTCCAGCGCGCCGGCCGCCCAACGTCAGTTCTACGAGCGCACCGTCACCGGAAGGGACATCAACAAGGCCGACACGCTCCAGAAGCAGGCACTCGCCCTGCAGGGCACCGGCCGCCTCCGCCTCGATGCCGGCACGTGGTTCGACAGCATGACGAGCAAGCTCGACCTGATGCGACTGGTCGAGAAGCGGCTCGTCGGATCAGTTGAAGAGGAAAGCCTGCGTGAGCAGCACGAGGCCGAACGCTCAGTGTTCATCGCCGCGCTCGTCGAGCTGATGCTCCTCCTGTCCACGTTCGGCGTGACGTACGTCCTCGTGCAGTCGATTGTCCGCCCGCTGCACACCCTGCGCGCCTCCACTCTCACTATCGCGCAACGCCGCCTGCCCGAGGTGGTCCGGTTGCTGCGGGGCTCCAGCAACGCGAAAGTGAAGGCCATCGAGGTCGAGCCCACGGCCATCGACTCGACCGACGAGATCGGCGGCGTCGCCCGCGCGTTCGACGACGTCTATCGCGACTCCGTACGGCTGGCGTTCGAACAAGCACAACTGCGAGGCCGCATCAACTCGATGTTCGTCAACCTCTCGCAGCGCAGCCAGGGCCTCGTGGAACGGCAGCTGGAGCTGATCGACCGTCTGGAGAAGGGCGAGCAGGATCCTGACCTGCTCGCCAGCCTCTTCAAGCTCGACCACCTGGCCACTCGCATGCGCCGCAACGGGGAGAACCTACTCGTCCTCGCGGGCGAGAAGGCGGGCCGCCGCTGGAGCGCCCCGGTCCGCCTCGTGGATGTCCTCCGTGCCGCCATCAGTGAGATCGAGCAGTACCAGCGCGTGCAGCTGCGCGGACTGGTCACCGCGGACGTCGACGGCCGGGCAGTGAACGACATCGTTCACCTCATCGCGGAGCTACTGGAGAACGCGACCGCGTTCTCCTCGCCCGACACGCAGGTGCTCGTCACGTGCCAGCTGCTGTCCGGCGGCGGCGCGAAGGTCGAAGTCCAGGACAACGGCATTGGCATGTCCATCCAGGACATTGAGGAGGCCAACGCGAAGCTCCTCAACCCCCCAGTGGTCGACGTGGCGGTGGCGCGGCGCATGGGCATGTTCGTCGTCGGTCGGCTCTCTGACCGACACGGCATCCACGTCCAGCTCCGCGGGTCGTCTCCCCACGGCGTCACAGCAGCAGTCATGCTGCCCCAGCAACTGGTCCGGGACCACGAAGATCACATGGATCCGCCCGGGCTGTCAGCCAGGTACAACCCGGAAGGACGCCTCACCGGCTGGCGCAACTACGACACGACCGAGCAACTCGACGAGAGCGCGTCGGCCAGGCGAGCGCACCGGACACGCCGTCACGGCGCCAGCTCGAGCGGCACTGTGTCCTGAACGCGCCGTCTCCATCCAGGCCAGCGATCATCGGATGTGACGGCGTTCCCTGCCAGCGCCAGAGCGACTTCCCAGGCCCTTTTCGTGTGCAAGAACACCGGCTGCGGCTGGTCCGGCAACGCCGACCACAACGCCGCCTGCAACATCCTCCACCTGTACCGGATGGGCCACACGCTCATCCCGGCTGCCGGGAGGGCAGTCGTCAGGCGTCCCCGAGGCGTCAAGCCCGCCACCGCAAGGTAGGCAGGAATCTCCTGGCTTCAGCCGTGAGAGCACTTCAAGTGTGGCACGACGAACAAGCCGGGCAGCTCCGGTGCTCAACTGGCTCGGTGCCCCCGGACGAACTGCCATTTGGCGGGACCTACGTGCCTTCCGGCGATCTCCGTGCTGTCGTTGAGAGCTTCCTGAGTGACCGGGAGCCGGGCGTAGTTGCCTGGTCGGACCTTGAGGACGATCACGATCAATCAGAGCAGGCCGTGCCCGAGCCGGAGGCCGCACCCTTTCCTGTGTGGGTTCGCAGCGTCGGACCAATCTCAGCCTGACCAGTCCCGCGCGCCGACGCGGCCCAGGCGGCGGTAGCAGATTAGGGCCGTCTCCGCGGACATCGCGTGGTCGGGCTAACCGGGGCTCGTCCTGTCCGAGGCCGTGGGAGACGGGCACGGACGACGCCTTCGCGGCGGGCGCGCTGAGTGGCGCCGGTGTCGGCGTCTGTCGGCTAGTTGGTGTCGACGTAGTCGCCGGCGGCGTTGGCGGACGCTGTCGTGGTGGTGCCCGCGTAGGCGTAGCGCCAGTAGCCGTCGGCAGTCGCGGTAGCGGTGGTCCTCAGGGTGCCGGTGCTGCTGGTCGTGACGGTCTTGACCGTGGTGTAGGTGCTGGTCCCGGCCTTGCGTACCTGCAGCTTCACCGACTGGGGGGAGTAGCCGTGATACTGGTTGTCGTCCCAGTTGGCGCGGCTGAGCTTGCCCGTCACGGTCAGGGCCGCTCCCTTGCTCACGGGTTCGGGCGAGGCGTCGGTCGTGAGCTTGGCGGCGTACCGCTTGACGAAGAACTGGTCCTGGTTGTTCCGCGTGACGCCGTCGTGGGCTGTCGATGGTCCATGGTGTGTATCGGGAATCGTCGGCGGGAGAGGGACGGATGAAGCGGGTGCTGCGGAAGATGGAGATGTTGCTGCTGACAGCGACCCTGAAGGCCGATCGGCATCTCGGCCTGGGCGGGAGGTACCGGCCCCCGCTCCCCATCGCGGTGCGCGTCGCCAGCCGCCCGCTGCGCTCCGCCGCAGTCCTGGCAGTACCGATTGCGGCGCTGGCCGGCTCGACCTTCGGGGCATTCACCGACTGGACGCGTTTCCTGCAGGCCGTCTTGTTCGGCACTGGGCTGATGCTGTTCTTCGCACTGTGTCTGCGGTTGGAGCGCCTGACTCAATTGCACTACGAACGCGTCGGCTACGATCCCGCCGCCCGTCTGCTCGTGCACGAGCCTGGTCAGGACGGCCGGGAAAAGGTCCTCATACAGGTGTGCAAGGGCTGGGTCGTGCTGACAGTGCTCTTCTGGTGTGTGGAGAGAGCCAAAGGCGCTCCGGTCAGTTGGCTCTTCAGCGCGGTGTCCATGGGGTTGGTGTTCCTGTGCGTCTTTGCGATCGGCTACATGGTGGAGCGGAAAAGACAGCGGGCGCACTCGCCGACCACCGGGCAACTCCAAGAGCTCCGGCAGAGTCACGCTCAGTACAACGGGTCCATGAGACGTCGTGCCCGCGTCCCTTTCTGGATGGTGCTGCTCTGCCTCGCCGGCGCTGTCCTTGCGACCTCGTACGCGACCCGCGCCGTGCGGCCTCACTGTCCACTCGATATCAGCATCCCTATGGGCGACCCTCGCGGGACCGCGCTGGTGTCCCCCTCGGAGTGGAAGCGATATACCCCAGAGGAACGCGCCGAGGCGGCCTACGATTTCGCAATCGGTAGGGGCCGCTGCAAGGCCCCGGAACCTCGCTGGCGTCAGTGGCTCGACTGAGCCTGGCAGACGGCGCGAACGTACGCGGTCTACGCCAGGCCAGTGCCGCGCGAGCGAACACTATGGTCACACGCCACCACGATTTCCCAAGATTTGTGCCAGAGCGCAGCCGCTGGCGAGGCACGCCCTGTCATGCCTGTCATGGCGGGATCAGAGCAGGCACTGGACGTGCGGAGGTGGGCGCCTGGTACCGGACAGTCCTCATGGGCGGCGGCCCCCTAACCTGGGAGACCGACCGCGACCTCACCTCCACCTCCGCGGGCTTCAAGGCAGAGGTCAGGGCCGACTACGAGGAGGAGGACGCCGCACACGTAGGTGGCGACGGCTTCACGTATCCACTCCCACGCGGTGCCCAGCGCGGCTACCGTAAGGGGCATGGCGAAGGAGATCCGCATCAAGGTCGACGACGAGACGTATGAGGAACTGCAGCGTCGCGCCGCAGACGACCACGAGGACCCAGATCAGTACGCGAGCCGGCGGCTAACCGACGATCTTGCGCGCACCCGGTTCCTTGAGGGCGCGAGGGCCTTCGTCGAGGAGCACGGGCAGGCCTTCGCCGACCGTTTCGGGACCGACCCCGGCAGCCACGCCGCCTGATGCCGCCCGTTCTGCTCATCGACGAGCGATGGCTGCTTGATATCGCGCAGAACCTCGTGCCCGGCGACCCCGACGTCACCGACTACGGTGCTCTGGCTGCCGCCGTCGCCCGCCACCGACACGAGGTCATGGGCACCCTGGTCTACCCGGCCGCGCACCACCGGGCCGCCGCCCTCCTGCACGCCCTCGCACGGATTCCTGCCCTCGAGCACTCGAACGAGCTGTTCGCAGCCCAGGTCGCCTACGCCTACCTCCACGCCAGCGGCATCCAGGTCAAGGTCGGCAGCCAAGAGGCGATCGCGTTGGTCATCGACGCCGTCGAGGGACGCCGCGACGTGCGCCAGGTCGCCGATGCGCTGAAGAGCTGGGGCTGATCAGTCAAGACGGCCAAGCAAAGCGGCCCTCAGCCCCGTCTCAAGCACGCCGCAAACCAACGCCTACGCGAGTGGTCGAGAGGCCCAGCGCGACCGGCGCAGCCGGGCCGGCCGTCGGATCCTCACCAGGGGAGTCCGCTCTGCCTGACCTGTGCGTTGGTCGGTATCTTCGCCTTCCACTTGTCTTTGAGGTCGGCGCCCCTCATCACATCTCCGAGGTGGTAGAAGAGGCCCCCCTCGTCAATCATCGACCGGTCGGCGAAGACGCACATGCCGATGAATTGGTCCGGAGCGGGGTTCTTGAGTTCTGACGGCGCCCAACCGCCGTCGTCGCCGAACTGCACCGCGCCGCCCAGATCTGCGCAGTACTGGGTAGCGGGGTTCCCGCCGGTCCAGGGCCGCCTCTTCGGCTTGAAGGTGTACGCCAGTGCAGCCAGGGTCGGTTGGTCGGCGGCCAGGGTGTCGGCACCCACGGTGATGCTCGCGTCGCCCTTGGTGTTGGTGAACTCGCACATGAGGGTGTGGCCACCCCGCGGTGCCGGATTCGGGCTGTTGGTGTACGAGTGCGCGTACGAGTAGTCCACGGGTTTGCCGCCCTTCGCGGTGCACCAGGACTTCGGCGACGCCGGTGCCGCGGCATTGTTCGTGGCCGCCACAGGGCTGGAGGCTGCCATACCCACCGTCAGGAGCACCGCGAGAGAACTCAGACCTGTCGTCGCTTTCCAGAACACACTGACTCCACAGTTGTCGGAAGGAAACATCTCGGTTCGGCCGTCGTCGACGACGGCGACGATCAGATGACGGCCGAGGCGGGCCTTTAGTTCGCTTTGAGAGCCGCGAGGATGTTCAGCCGGGCCGCGCGGTGTGCGGGCCAGATCGCGGCGAGGATGCCCACGCACACGGCGCCTGCGAGGGCAACGGCGATCCGGCCCCAGGGCAGGGTCATCTCGTAGCCCTGGATGCTTTCGGCGGCGAGCCGACCCGCCGCCCAGCCAAGGAAGGCGCCCGCGCCGATGCCCAGAAGTGCTCCGAACAGGGAGATGAGGACGGATTCCAGACGGATCATTTGTCTGGTCTGGTGGGGCTCGAGTCCTACCGCTCGCAGCATGCCGATCTCACGGGTGCGTTCGAACACGGACATCGAGAGGGTGTTCACGACTCCCAGGACGGCGATCACGACCGCCATGGCCAGCAGTCCGTAGAGGACGTCGAGGAGCATCGCGATGGCCTCGCCTCCGGCCGCCGCGGCGAGATCGGCGGTGTTGCGCATGACGATCAGGGGGTTGTGGTCGAGTGCCTGCCGCAGGGCACGCCGTGCGCCGTCCCCGTCGCCGGAGGCGGTGCGCACCAGGACGGAGTCGTCCCTGGACTCCTTCAAGTGAGGCTGGAGTGCCGGGAGCGGGATCATCGTGGTGGGGAGGAACTCGTCGCTGCGGTAGATGCCGCCGATCAGCAGTGTGTTCCGCGTGCCGTCCGGGAACACCGCCGGTACCCGCTGTCCGGTGGACCACCGGTTCATCGCGGCCGTGTCGGTGTCGATCAGCAAGGTCCTGCCGCCGTTGTCCCCGAGGGCGGCGAAAGATCCGCTCGTAAAACGTGGGGTGAGGAGCCGGCCGATCGTCCGTGGGTCCACGCCGGTCACCGTCTGGTCCGTGGTACCGATCCGCATGTCGCCCGTGCGCAGCGGGCTGGAGGCGGTGACTGCCCGGGACGCGGACAGGGCGGCGTTGACAGAAGCGGCCAGATCGCCGCTCTTCGACCTGACCCAGAAGTCGGCCTTCACGATGTCCGTGGCCCTCTGGTGCAGGGTGTCCGTGGCGGACACCGCGACCACGGTCAGTCCGGTGACCAGGGACAGACCGATCATCAGGGCGGAGGCTGTGGCGGCCGTGCGGCGGGGGTTGCGCCGGGCGTTGCGAGGTGCCAGCGTGCCCGGGATGCCGAAGCGGCGAAGACAGGGTGTGGCCAGAGTGATGGCCGGCCCGGAGAGCGCCGGGGTGAGCACGATGAGGCCGACCAGCAGCAGCGCGGCCGGCAAGAGGACGGTCGTCCTGCCCTGATCACCGCCGGCGGACGTGTACAGGACGCCGAGTACGCCGACCAGCACCAGGGCCGCGCCGGCCGCGTTGCGCCTGCGCAGGCTACGGGCGGCCGGGGGAGCGTGGATTGCAGCCATGGCCGCCACGGGGGCCACGAGGGCCGCCCGGCGGGCCGGCAGGTAGGCGGCGAGCACAGTGACGGCGACACCCAGCAGGAGCGAGACCAGAACGGTGCGAGGGGCGACGATCAGCGGGCCGTCGGGGATGGTCGAACCGGTGGATGCGACCAGGTGCCGCAGGCCCACGGCCACGCCGATGCCGAGCAGGAAGCCTGCGCCCCCGGCGCACAGTCCCAGTAGGGAGGCCTCGGTGACGACGGAGCAGGTCACCTGGCGCCGGGTCGCTCCGACTGCCCGCGTCAGCGCCGTCTCCTGCGCGCGCTGGGCGACGAGCATGGTGAAGGTGTTGCCGATCACGAACGCGCCGACGAACACGGCGATGGCTGCGAAGGCGAGGAGCACCTGCCGGAGGCCCCGGGTTCCCTTGACGGCGTCGGCCCGCTGCTGCTCTCGCACCTGCGTGCCTGTGGTGATCTGAGATCCCTTGGGCAGCACTTGTCGTGCCAGGGCGGCGAGTTGGTTCTCAGAGGTGCCTGGCGCGGCCTCGAGGGTGACGGCATCGTACTGGCCGGGTGCGAGGAGCAGCTTTTGGGCGGTGGTGTCGTCGAAGAGGACGAGGGTGCCCCCGGTGTCGACGGCGCCGTCCCCGGAGCGGACCAAACCGACGAGTCTCTTGTGGAGCACCGGGCCGTCGACGGCCAGTCTGACGGTGTCGCCCAGCCGGTAGTGGCCCCGTTCGGCGGTCCGGACGTCCAGGAGCACTTCACCGGGCCCGGCGGGTGGGCGTCCGGCGGTCAACGGGTGGCGGACGTCTTTGCCGTCGTGCTGGGGGAAGTAGTTGCCCGCCTGCGTCGCATGTCCCTCGCCCAGTGGGGCGCCGTCTTTGGCGGCTACCGCCGCGAATCCGCTCACCGAGCCGGTGACGGCCCGCGCGGCGCGCAACTGTTGCAGACGTCGTACCTCGTCCTTCCCGAAGGGCCTCGGTTCGAAGGCGTTCTTGTCGAGGGGGCCCGTGGCCAGGACCGAGACGCCTTGCAGATCGCCGAGGAACTGCCGCTGATAGGCGTTGCCCACGGTGTCCGTGAAGACGAGGGTGCCGGCGACGAAGGCGACGCCGAGCAGGACGGCGAGCATGGTCATGAGCAGGCGGGCCTTGTGGGCAAGGACGTTGCGCAGGGCGGTACGGAACACGAACGGGCCTTTCGAGGGCTTGTCGGGTACGACGTGGCAGGGCGGGCGGCAACCGGCTCCGCCGGGCGGGATCAGGCCTGGCGGGCCGGTGTCAGACGGCCCATGCTGCTCAGGACCGCCTCGGCCGTGGGCGCGTGGAGTTCGTCCACGATCCGGCCGTCGGCGAGGAAGACGACACGGTCCGCGTAGGCAGCGGCGGCGGGGTCGTGGGTGACCATGACGACGGTCTGCCCCAGCGTCCGGACCGAACCGCGCAGGAACTCGAGTATCTCGGCCCCGGTACGGGAGTCGAGGTTGCCGGTGGGTTCGTCGGCGAACACGATGTCGGGCCGACCGGCGAGGGCTCGGGCTACGGCGACACGCTGCTGCTGTCCACCGGAGAGCTGGGCGGGACGGTGGGCGAGCCGGTCGCCCAGACCGACGGTGTGGATGATGTCGCGCAGCCATTCCCGGTCCGGCTTGCGGCCGGCGATGTCCATGGGGAGGGTGATGTTCTCGGCGACGGTCAGGGTGGGCAGCAGGTTGAACGCCTGGAACACGAAGCCGATGCGATCACGGCGCAGCCGGGTGAGCTGACGATCGCTCAGGGCTGCGATCTCCGTTTCGCCGATGCGTGCCGAGCCGAAGGTGGGGGCGTCAAGGCCCGCCATGCAGTGCATCAGCGTGGACTTCCCGGACCCGGAGGGTCCCATGATCGCGGTGAACTGTCCCTCGACGAAGCCGACCGTGACCGCGTCCAGGGCCACCACACGGGTGTCCCCGGTGCCGTACACCTTCGTCAGGTCGGTGGCATGGGCGGCGTAACCAGTCGCGGCGAAAGGCGACTTGAAGGCGGGCATGAAGATCCTTGGCGGAGGTACTGGAGCCCGTCATGAAGGGACGGGTGCCGCCGCTGAGGGGCGACGCACACGAGCCTTCCGGCAGGCCCCCCTCGGGTGGATCCCCCGAACAGTCGGGACACCATCCCCCGATCGGGGGAGATCCGGGGGCTGGCTTCTCCACCTTGGGACGCACCTGGTTCCCCGGGGCCCCGGAGCGCCGCGACGGGCGGACGCGGGGCCGCCCCGACGTCGCGCCGGTCCGGCCCCGCGGCGCAGGCCTCGCGTGGTAGCGCTACTCCGCACGCCCCGTGCGGAAGGCCCAGGCGGCGACCTCGACCCTGTTGCGCAGGCCAAGTTTCGCCTGGATCGACCCCAGATGCGTCTTGACGGTGCTGGGCGCGACGAACAACTCCGCGGCGATCTCCGGATTGGTCAGCCCCCGGGCGATGGCCAGGACGACTTCTTCCTCGCGGTCGGTCAGCGGATCGGCCGGATCCGGCACTGCGGGGCGCCGGGTTCTGGTGAAGTGCTGCAGCAGACGGAGGGTGATCTGCGGGGCGACCAGGGCGTCACCCCGCGCCGCCGCCCGCACGGCCTCCGTCAGCAGAGCCGGACCGGCGTCCTTGAGGAGGAAGCCCGACGCGCCGTTCTCCAGCGCCGCGTACACGTATTCGTCGAGGTCGAAGGTCGTGACCACGACGACCTTCGGTGCCACGGCGTGTCCCGTGCCGGCGAGCCGACGGGTGACCTCCAGACCGTCCGGCGGGGGCATGCGGATGTCGACGAGACACACGTCCGGTCGCGTCTCCCGGGCCAGCGTCAGGGCTGCCACCCCATCGGCGGCCTCGGCCACCACTTCCATGTCGGGCTCGGCCGTCAGCACCATGCGGAACCCCGCGCGCACCAGCGGCTGGTCGTCCGCGACCAGAATGCGGATGGTCATGCCGTTCTGTCCTCCTGCAGTCGCAGCGCGTGTCGCCAGCGTGAACGCGGGTTCTGCGCCGACTCGTCGATGCTGACCGGGACAGAGGCACGGACGCGCCAGCCACCCTCCGGACGGGGACCGGCCTCGAGGATGCCGCCGAGCAGTTCGATCCGCTCCCGCATACCGATCACGCCGAAGCCGCCGCCGAGCCGGGCCAGGCCGCCGCGCTGCCCGGAGGCGGAGCCGTGTCCGTCGTCCTCGACGATCAGCTCGGCACGCCGTGCCGCTGTACGGGCGGACACGATCACCGACCGGGCTCCGCGCGCATGGCGCCCGGCGTTCGTCAGCGCTTCCTGCAGCACGCGGCCCAGCCCCCCTCTGACCTCGGCCGGTACGTTCCCCAACTGTTCGCCGCCGAGGTCCAGCCGGGCGGGCAATCCCGTGGCCCGTGCCTCGGCGACGATGCGCGCCAGGACCTCGTCCAGCCTCTCGGGAGGTCGTGGGGCCTGTTCGCCGCGCATCGAGCCCACCAGGCGCCGCATCGACACCAGTGCCTCAGCCCCCGCGTGCTCGATGGCCCCAAGCACATCCGCCAGCGCCTGCGGATCGGGGGTACCGCGCCCGGCGACGTGGCGCATCGCCTGGGCCTGCACCACGATCGCGGTCACCTGGTGGGCCACGGTGTCGTGCAGGTCCCGGGCCAGGGCCAGCCGTTCCTCCTGCCGTACCAGTTGCGCGGTGCGCTCCTGCTGGGCGTCGTACAGGCGCAGCACCAGGCCCGCCGTGACGGCCAGCGCCAACGCGAGGGGGAAGGCGACGGAGACACCACCGGCGTCCGCGTCCCTGAGGACCGGGACGGAGAACACGCTGACGCCCAGGGCAATGGCCGCCACCAGGGCGCGCCGGGGCGGCAGGACGCGCACCGCCACCGCGACGAGGATCATTTCCGCGACGACTTCCGCGCCACTGGTCTCCCCGGTCAGCAGGTTCGAGGGCAGCAGGCGGTAGGCCGCCGTGGCTGTGAAAGTGCCCGCACAGGCGACCAGCGTGGCCCGCATGACCCACTGCGAACCGCGCACGGTCCCGAGCACGGCCATCGCCACGGCCACGACCCCGGCACCCACCGGCACCCAGTCCGCGGCCAAGGGCTGCGCGTCGACGGCCGGGTTGAGAACGAGGCGGTTGCGCACGTCGTCGTAGAGGGAGAACAGCAGCAACACGACCAGTGTGGGTGTCGCGACCCACAACGCAAGATGTCGAGCACCGGATCGCCGGCCGGAGGGGAGAGATTTCCACACGCGCGTCACAGTATGCGCAATGACCCGTGCACGAGCGCATGTTCGACGGAGTGGTGGCTGGGGCGACCAGGGCCGACGGGGGTTTGGCGCCGGCTTTCGTGGCGAGCGATGCGGGTGTATCGACAGCATCGATGGTGCGGGCGGTGAGTCGCTCGCGGTAGCTCGCGGCCATGGAGTCGCTGAGGACGGCGACAGCGAGCCCGCGGGCGGCGAGGTCGGCGCAGGAGTCGGCGTCCAGCGTCCCCGCCAGGCACACGGTCGTCACCCGATCGGTGACCGGCAGCACCGTCAAAGGGGAACGACTTGTCAAGCGGGGTGCAGATCGGATCTGCCACAGGGCGCCGGACAGCAGGCTGAGCGTGCTGACGATCTCCTGGGTCGCCGCCTCGTCGAGGTCCGGCTGGAAGCGGGTGCCGACCCTCACCATGTCGTTCAGGGCGGCGAGCACCTCAAGTCTGTGCGCCAGGACCGCTTCGGGGAGACGTGACGCTCGGGGAGCGGCGCATGCGTCAACAGAGCGAATCGCAGCGGCTGGTGCACTAGATGTATTGCCCTGTGAGGTTGGGGACGCCACTCCCGGACGGCCGAGGAGAACCGCTTCGGTGCTTCGGACGAAGACCTCGATGCTGCGTTCGAGCTGGTACACGTCGTAGGTGTCGACGCCTCGCTCGACGATGCGGGAGAGACGCCCGAACGCATCGGGGTCGCGCCCCGCGACCAGTTCGCGGGTGGGCCGCGGCCGGAGGCGTTCCCCGCTGCGGGACACGTGGACGGCGTCCCGGGCGTAGGCCCAGCAGAGGTTCAGTGACAGCCAGACACCGAGCGATCCGCCCTCCAGTCAGAGCGCGTCCGCCACGTCGGGCGGAGCCAACGGTGCCAACGGAGGCAGCAAGCTGACCGCTACGCTGGTCGCGCCGGATACCGAGAACGCGGGAAGCCCCGCCCACTGTGGCTAGCTGTGGTGTCTCAGGAGGTTGCTTCCGCGAATTCGTCGAACGCCAGTTGCTGCCGAACAGCCGGCCCCACTCCCGCATGGGGCTGGCCCCGGCACCCCGCTGAGCCTGTACGCCGACGACGCCGGCCGACTGCCCGCCGTGCAGCGACGAGTGTCAGGACCACGACGACGAACCACCGCGTCGGGCGCGGCAGCACACCACCCCGGCGAACCCTGGCCCCGCGCGTCAGCGGCGGACCAGCACCGCGTGCGTGACGGTCGGCGAGCCGACCAGCTCGGACACCCGGTAGCCGTCGATCCCGTCACCCAGATTGTCGAGCAGCCGCTCCCCGCGTCCGATGAGCAGCGGCGCGATCACGAGGTGGAACTCGTCGATCAGCTGGGCGCGCAGATACTGCTGGATGACCGCCGGGCCGCCGCCGATCCGGACGTCTTTGCCGGCCGCGGCGTCGAACGCGCGCTGTAGCACCGTCTTGAGCGGCTCGTCGGTGAAGTGGAAGGTCGTTCCGCCGGCCATCTCCAGCGTCGGGCGCAGATGGTGGGTGTGCACGAAAACGTCGTGGTGGTACGGCGGGTTGTCGCCCCACCAGCCCTTCCAGGACTCGTCCTCCCACGGCCCGCGCTGCGGGCCGAACATGTTCCGCCCCATGATCGTGGCGCCGATGTTCTGCTCGCCGCGGGCGAAGTAGTCGGCATCGATTCCGGTCTTCCCCGCGGCGGAATCTTCCGCCGCGGAGACGAACCAGCTGTGCAGGTCGTCACCCCAGCCGACACCGTCGCCGAACGGGGCGTCCAGTCGCTGGTTCGGGCCGGCCGCGAAGCCGTCGAGGGAGATTGTCACGTTGTGTACGCGGACCTTGGGCATGGCCTTCGCCTCTCGTGCGGATGTCGTTCTCTCACCCCTGCGTCGTACAGAGCCTGCCTGGATCGACATCCCCGCGCACTTTCTTTCGGCGGGCCATGCCGGTGCCCGGCACCGCGCCCCGGCGCCGAATGCGCCCGCGACGTCCGGGATCGACGGGAACAAGGGCCCCTTGAGCCGGAGTGCGACCTCTTCCACGGCCCCGAACTGTCAGCCCAACCACCGAGCCGACGGGCTATTTTTTCGGGCGATTGGGCGGTGAGCGCCCGCGGCCTCGACCGTAGGGGCGCCCGCACAGGGGCGGGAGAGGAAGGTTTATCCACGGATCGGCCGTCTCTGCATTGTGGAGGGGGCCCGCGCAGCGGATCCGGTGTCGCGGACGGTGGAGGAGACGGCGATGGTGTCGATGCCGAGGTGGCTGACATCGGATGAGATGACGTCGAGGGCGGTGACCGAGCAGCCCGGCCCCTCCATGGCGGCTGTCAACTGGGATACCGCGTTGCCTGCCGACGGACTTGGAGCCGGATGGTCACCGGGTAGGACAGGCCGGGCGTACTCCCGGAAATGCGTTTGCTGTGTTGGCTCACGTCGTGTTGCGGCTGGGGGAGCGAACTGGCCCACGAATGGCGGCAGTGCGCAGTAGAGCTACTCGTCCGGTGGAGTGCGGTCTTTTCGCCAACTCGATTGTTTTGAAGGGCGGTTGAGGGTGGGATGTGATTGACGGGCCGGCGGTGGGGGGCGAAGAATCCGGTGGTGCGCGCCAGGTGGTGTGTCCTGATCGAGCAGCCGGGGGTAGCAGCGTGGGCAGGCGGGAATCGCCGGTTCCGGACGGTCCCTTGCACGATTTCGCCCAGGGGCTGCGCGAGCTGCGTGCCGCAGCCGGTTCACCGCCGTACCGGGAACTGGCGCGGCGGGCACGCTACTCGCATTCGGCGCTGTCGGACGCGGCGGCCGGGCACAGGCTGCCCACGCTCGAGGTGACGCTGGCCCTGGTGGCCGCCTGCGGAGGGGACGTCGACGCGTGGCGGGCTCGCTGGACGGAGCTGGACGCGCGGCTTCGGTCCACCCACCCCGAATTGCTCGCCGTCCAGCCCGACTCCGGAAACGACGGCGTCACCGCGGACGCGGACGCGGCTTACGGGTCCGTGATGCGCCGGGAGGACGACAAGCCCTTTGACCCGGCGGGAGGCTCGGACAGGCCGCAAGGGCCATCGCCTGACACGCCCCCGGCAAGCGACGCACGCCCCGCCCCCACACCCGCCGCAACCGCCCCTGCTTTGCCGGGCGCCCCGGCAGCGGCGGCCGACCCCGCCCCGTCGGCCACACCCCACCCGCCCGGCCCCCCGGCGACACCTGCGTCCCGGCCCCCCACAGTCGTGGATTCGCCCGCCGTCAAACCGTTGCGCAGGGGCGATCCGGCGCGCGTGGGGGGTTTCCGGCTGCTGGGCCGGCTGGGGTCGGGGGCGATGGGCGAGGTCTTCCTCGGCCAGTCGGCGGCCGGGCGGCCGGTGGCGCTCAAGGTCATACGGGCCGAGTTCGCGCAGGACACGGTTTTCCGGCGCCGCTTCGCCGCCGAGGTGGCCACCGCGCGCCGGGTACAGGGCCCGTACACCCCGGCGGTAGTCGGCGCGGACGCTGAGGCGGAACGGCCCTGGCTGGCCACCACCTACATCGCCGGGCCCTCCCTCGCCGACGTGGTCCGCACGGCCGGACCGCTCCCCGCGCCGGTCGTGCGCGCCCTCGCCGCGGGCATCTCGGAGGCGCTCGTCGCGATCCACGGCGCCGATGTTCTGCACCGTGACCTCAAGCCGTCGAACGTGCTGCTCGACCGCGACGGCCCAAAGGTGATCGACTTCGGTATCGCCCGCGCCGCGGACCGCACCCAACTGACGGACACCGGCGTCGCGGTGGGCACCGTCCCCTACATGTCCCCTGAACAGGCCGAGGGCCACCCGGTGGGCCCGCCGAGCGACGTCTTCTCCCTCGGCGCGCTGCTGACATACGCGGCCACCGGGCTGACACCGTTCGGCGAGGGCAGCATCGGAGAGGTGGTCTACCGCATCACCCACGAGGCACCCGACCCGCATGCCCTGGACGTCGGCGAAGACAAGCTGCGCGAGCTGATCACCCGCTGCTTGGAGAAGGACCCCGAGCGGCGGCCAACCCCGCGGCAGATCATCGCGACCTGCGCGCACGGCCCAGCACACGCGGACTGGCTCCCGGCCGCCGTCGCCGCCCGGATCGCACGCCGCGAGGACGACCTGGCCGACGTCCTGACCCGGGCCGCGCGCAGACATACCGCCACCTGGCTCAAGGTGAGCGCCCTACCGCTGATCGTGGTCCTGGCCCTCGCCATCGTGCTCGCCGTGACCACCCGCCGCAACGATCCCACACTCGGCACACCCGCGCCCGGCGCCGGCCGGGGATACCAGGAGGTCCTGCACAACCAACCGGTCTCCCTGCCGGACGCCGACCACGAGATCGACCTGATGACCGGTCACACCGTGACGGGCGACCGGTACTGGACGCTGTCCACCGATTCGGGCGGCACCAGCAAGGGCGGCTTCTCCCTCCAGGACGCAACCGACGCCTACGTCGCCGGCTCGGGCCCGATCACCCCCGCGCAGTGCGCCGCCGACGTCGCCCGTGATCCCGTCGAGGACGAGGTCCCGTGGCCGCAGGTGCCCACGGGCAGCTGGCTCTGCCTGCGCTGGCGATTGACCGGGGACATTGCGATGCTGCACATCTCCAGCCTCGACACTGGCAGTTGGGGCGTCGACGCCACCCTTGCCTACTACCGGCACATCCCCTCGCTGTCCACGCCCGGCTTGGTGCCGGGCTCTGTCGGCCCCGGCTACCGGCGGCTCTACGCCGCCCGGCCCCTGACCCTGCCCGGCGCCGACCGTCCGCTCGACCTGGCCCGTGGACGCCTCACGGCGAACGGCTTCTGGCTGCTGTCCACCGACGCGGACTCGAAAGGCGACGGCAAGGGCGCCTACGAACTTCAGGACTCCAGCGACGCCTACATCGCCGGGCAGTCGCCCGTCACCCCCGCCCGCTGCGCGCTCGGCATCGCCGAGCACCCGGTGGCGGACAAGGTCCGCTTCCCACAGGTCCCCGCCGGCACCTGGTTCTGCGTCCGTGACACCATCACTCACGACATCGCCGTCATCCAGGTCCTGGACAAGGACGACGGCGACTGGAGCACCACGATCGCGGTCACCGCCTACCGGCCCATCGGCGCGGGCGGGTCCTGAACAAGCGGGGATGCCAGATTCCGTCCCAGGGGCGTGTCCGGTCCTTGAAGGGGTGCATCCTGCCCGTCGGCTGCGGTCCGGGCGGAACCCGTCCTCCCGAGCCCGGTTCCCGCTCTGAGCCCACCGACCTGGGCGAACACTGCCGGATCGCACGGAATTGTTGACCAGTTGTCCATGAATCACCCGTGGGCCTGGATGGACAAGGTCCAGGGCCGTAGCACTGAGAGGCAGGGCTCATCGCGCGGCAGCTCGAGCCGCGTTCGATCCCGTCCACCGTCTCAGGAGGCCTTCCATGAACATGTCCGCCTGTCGAAATCGTCCGCCGTGGAACCTGCGGAGTCCACGGCCGCGATCCGTTGCGGCGAGCGCGATGACCGCGGTGCTGCTGGCCGCTGGCTTCACGGTGGCCGCGGCACCCGCTCATGCCGACGACGCCCAGGCCGACGCCGGGGCGGGGACCGCCTGCGTGTTCAGCTCGCCCACGGCCAGCGGCCTGGGGCTGGGGCATGTGGCCTGGGCGGTGAGTGACCCCGCCGGTGACGGATGGATCTTCGGGGCCGCCGACGGCGGCGGAAGCACCGCAGTCACCAGTGAGTCCGGCGCGAACAGCAGTGTGTCGGGGGCCGGCAGCGTGGCCTCGGCCGTTGTGGGAGGCGTCGGGTCCTCGGTCCCGGTAGGGCTCTCGGTCTCCGCCAGCGGCACCTCGTCGATCTCGTCCGGATCGACTTCCGCCTCGCCGAGCATGAACAGCGACCGGCCGGCCACACAGGGCGTCCCGGACTACGCCCACACCCGGGAAGCGCCCCGTGTGTGGGTGGCTCGCGCAGACTCGTTCGAAACCGTGCGGCACGACTTCGGCAGCTTCGGCTGGTACGAGTCCTACCGGTGCAAGCAGAACGTCGTCGGCGCCGACGCCAGCAACGCCTACGCGACCGCGGCGAGTGACACCGGCTTCAACATCGTCACCAACAACTGCCTCGAGCACGTCCGTACGATCCTGCTGGCGTACCAGCCGCAGATCATCGCCCAGACCAACTTCCGCACGATCCCCAACGACTGGTACGACCACCTCCGCGACGAGGGGTTCGCCGATTCGGCCCCGGTCCAGGCCCAGTGAACAACGCCTCACGTTTCCCATGTGTCGAGCCGTCGGATCGTCGCCACCGCCGCCGTCCAGTCGACGTGAGAGCCGTTGGCCTCGCACCCATGTATCCACCAAGGAGTTCTGTCTCATGAAGAAATTCCGTACGGCGCCCCTCGTGGCGGCAGTCGCCTCTGGGCTCATCCTGTTGACCACGACCGGAGCGGGAGCCGCCCCGAGGGCCGCTGACAGCGACGCCAGTGCCCGCCCCAACGCAACCCTGCCGTGTTGGTCGACGGTCAAGTACGACGGCGTCAACGTCCGCAGTGCGCCCAAGCTGGGTTCGCAGTACGTCCTGGGCGCGACGAACAGGGGCGACGTCTGGAACGCGTACTGCGGAGGCCCCGGTGGTGACACCTACACCGCCTGCGGCGGAACCAGCCCCTTGTGGAACGAGATCCTATGGAACGGCAGGCACGCGTACGTCGCCTCGTTGTGCGTAGAGACGCACCAGTGAAGATCCACCAAGCTGAAGTCGACGGTCACGACGCTGGTGTGAGTCGTTGATCGCCCACTCGTATTGGTCGGGGCGATTGCCGGAGCCGGAGATCATCTGCCGTTGACTGGGATCACTGATCTGGGATCGCCCGACCTGCACGGGACGCCCGTCCGTACGATCCGGGCGGGCGGCTCGCACATCTCTGGGCGTCCTGCGGGCGCCGGATGTGCGGGAGCATCTTGCCGCTCCGGTGACGCCACGACGATGACGAGCCGCGGGGACCCGCGGCTCCATGGCGGCGTCAAGCGATCTGTGGTGCTCATCGCAGCCGCCTCCACTCTCTGTCTCGCCTCCTGATCAACCGGACTGTCAGGCACCCGAGGTCGTCCACCGCCCGGACCCTTGGCCGCGAACGCGACGGGCGGCGCACCCGCAACTCCGATCCAGATGAGGTGGGAGGCGGCGATGTCGTCTTTCTCGCCCACGTCCAGTCCGGCCCGGTGAAGGAAGACGATCAGGTCCCGCAGGCCGTAGGCGCGGCCCATGGGTGCGTCCTCGTCCGCGAGGTGGCGGGCCGGCATCGGCCTCCTCCGTTGCGCTCGCCCACGAGCCCTGGTGGGAGCCCCATGAAGGTGCGGGCTGAACCACTTGCCGTCGAAACTCGCGAAGAAAGCCGCGCGGCCGGAGGTCTGACGCACACCCGGTGATGCCTGGCGAGAGCGTTGCCTACGCCATGCCTCGTTGCATCCGCACCAGCAGGGTGACGGGGTACTCGCCGTGCCGTCCGACCTGTATGCCCGCTGCGGTGAGCGCTTTTCGGTAGCGCTGCAGCTCGCGCTGTGCTGACGCTGCGTGGTCGATCGTGCACGCCACAAGCAGAGGCGCCGAGTCGTCGTCGCCGCCGTCGACGACGAAGCCGTCTTCGGTGACGCTGAATTCGGTGCATCCGGTCCGTCGCAGGATGTCGCGGATTTTCTCTGCGTTCCGGTCTGCCCTTTGCGGGGTCGGACTTGGTCTGCGCCTGCGTGGGGGCTGTGGCCGGCTGTCCGCAGACTGCGGCGGCAGCCTCAGCGGAGGGGTGGCCGGAGTCGCCGTCGATGCCCCGTCGGCCGTGACGGCTGGTATCACCGAGAGCGGCAGGAACCCCTCCCAGCCCAGCACACGCATTCCACCGACGCCATGGGTACGGATCTGTAAGCCGGCGATGGAGGTCTCGAGCCACTGCTGGCTTTCTTGGCGAGCCATGCCGTCATCATCCAGGCCGGCCCGCCGCGTGGGGTCCGGACACTCCCGCAAGTGCCCACGACTCGGTTGTCAGGCTGGGTGCTGCATGCACAGCGCGAAGAGCGCGACCAGGCGAACACCTCTGCTGTGAGTGCCCATCCTTCAGAAGGCCGGACCCGGCGAGCGGTGTCTGCCGAAGGCCTCTTCACGGTGTCCCTGCAGGCGCCAGCGGGGTCGGCCAGGTCCGGCGGGCGCCGGGTGAGAAGACGATCACTCTTCAGGGAGGACACGCCGACGGACGGAAGGCGCCTCGACGCCGAAGACTGACGGGCCGACCCCGCCGCAGATCATGCTGATGCATCTTTATCGTTGTTGCAAGATATTCGCAATAAGTGCATGGGCTGTCCCTGGACGCGGTTTCGACGCGTCCCAGTCGCCCATCTGACCGCGATCCCTGCCGGGAAAGGCGGCGATTCCCGCCGCGTCGGCCCAGATCGGCTTGACGTCGACGATGATGTTCCGCAGCTACTGACGAAACACGCCGAGCACCAAAGCGTTCCCAGATCTGGCCGGTCAGGATTCCTGGCCTCCGCCTCGGCTATGGCCAGGCGGCCTGGACGCCCGCGGCTGGCTCATCCCCAGCGCTCCTGGGCCGGCTCGGTCACCGGCCGCTCACCCGCTCGCTGCAGCACCAGGATCTCCGGCGCTGCGGCTCGGTGATCGCGTTGGACGCGTCCGACGTCGTCCCCCCGGCCGCTCAGCTCCTCGGGGTGAGGTCGAAGGCGGGGTAGGACGGCGTGGACAGCCCGAAGCCGGACGACGGGTAGCCGGACGGTGCGGGGGATGCCGTGGGGATGCCGTTGTCGTCGCAGAGCTGGGGCGCGGACGGCGCGAACACGTGGTAATCGACCACGCGCTTGGTCGGGAAGGTGACGTCGTCGCCGACGATCGTGTTGCCCGTGCTGATCTTGGTCGGCAGTTCGCGGTTCTTGAGCGGTGCGCCGACGTAGATCGCCTCCAGGAAGCCGTCGCAGGGGCTGGCCTTGGCCGAGGCGAAGCCCTTCGGCGGCTTCACGTCGTGGACCTTGCGGCCGTCGATGTGCAGTTCGGTGCGCTTGAGGGACTGCAGGGCGTAGTCGTAGTTCACCTCCCTCGAAAGCGGGTCGGCGGCCGAAGTGGCGCTGGACGGCCGGTAGTTGACGCGCCAGTACTGGACCTGGACGGTCACCCGGTCGCACAGGGGCCCGTCGAAGCCGGACATGGACTTGGGGAACCGGACCTCACCCGGGCCCAGGGCGCGCGTGCCGACCTGCCCCCAGTCGACCCAGTCCACCGCCTTCGCCGTACTCCACGTCGCGTTCGGATGGCAGCCGGCCGCGTTCGTGGGGTAGATGTCCGACGGTTTGACCGCAGGGGTGGGCGAGGCCGTCGAAGGGGCGGTGGCCGGGGCCGCCGCGGTCGTCGTTGCGGAGGGGCTGGAAGCGGCGTCGTCACCGCCCCCGCCAGAACAGCCGGCGGCCGCCAGCACCGCCGCAACGATCATGACCGCACGAACCCGTCTGTGCGCAGTAGTCATCCCGCTTTCCCCCCGTCCACCCGATGGACAATCATGCTCCCAGGTGGAGTTGCCCGTCGGCCATGACGGAAAACTCACGTTTCGCGGGGTTCGAAGCGGGCGGCGGGTCCTCAAAGGGCGTTTTCTCTCGATGTTCTTTCCCGAGATGCGGCTTTGACGAGGCATTAGATCCCTCGCCAGATGGGGGTGGATTCTCTGGTGAGTCGGCGGGCCATCAGGGCGATCATCGCAAGGTAGATCATGGCGGCAGAGCGGACCGGGAGGGCTTCGTGGTCGTGGGCCAGCCGGCGGTGGCACACACCACCGCCGGCTCTCCGTAGAAGACGGGCAATGCACCCTGCACTGGTTCTGGCACCCGGACGACGTGTCAGTTCCCACCGCGGGACCGTCGGGAGAGCGCTACGGCCACACCACCGGCCAGCAGCAGCGCGCCGGCCGCCCAGGCGATCCAGCTGCCGCCGAATCCGGTGCCGGCCAGCGGTCCGGATCCTGCGGAAGGGCCGCCCGAAACGGAGCCGGACGCTCCGGCCGCGCCGCCGGGGCCGGACCCGCCGGGCGTACCGCCGCCCGCGGAGCCGCCCTGCGCCAGCCGCAGGGTCAGCGCCGCACTGTCGTTGGAGGCGTCGGGGTCGAGCCCCTTCATGACCTCCAGACTGCGGACCTGGCCCGTGGAGACGGCCGGGGTGCGGGGGCCGATGGCGACGGTGAACGACAGGACGTGTCTGTCCCCCGGGGCGGGGTCGCCGAAGTAGCACTGGTAGGAGGACCGGCCCATCCGGGGGCCGGGGTCCGACCCGTCGTCCGTGGGCGGCGGCTGGCAGTTGTCCGGGATCTTCGTGGCCTTCGTGCCCGGCGGCAGCTTGACCAGGACCGGGAGGAAGGCGTCGTCGTCGAGGAGGTCCTCCACCACCGCCGGCCCCCGGTCGATGACCGTGGCGTGCAGCGTGGCGTGGCCGCCGCGCCGCCCGGTGACGGTGTCCCCGGTGACGGCGAAGTCGGCATGGTTGACGCTGTTGACGTAGGTGGTGAAGTACGGGTCGATGTTCCCGTCGGACGGCATCGCGCCCCTCGGGACCAGGGTCAACGGGGTCCCGGGGCCGTTCGCCGGGGCGGCGCTGGTCAGCGGGGTGAACTTGTAGAAGATCTTGTCGCGCAGGGCCTCGTCGCCGACCTTGACGCGCAGCGGCGACGACAACGCGTACTGCCGGCCGGGCTCCACCGGGGTGGGGAAGTCGCACAGGGTCTCGCGCACGATGTGCCCCCCGCGGCCGCTCGCGGACACGTCGCGGCAGTTGGACCAGGAGCCCTGGAGGTGCAGCCCGGCGGTGGTGTCGATCAGCAGCTCCACCCCCTTGGCAGCCGGGAGTTGGCCGTTGTTCCACACGTCGAGCGGAAAGTTCAGCGTGTCGCCCGGCACCTGGTTCAGCTGCTCGGCGGACGCGCTCACCTTCAGCTGCGTCTTGCCGTTGGTCAGGGTGAGGTGGTCGCCGGTGACGGTGGCGTCCGACGCCGTGCCGGAGACGGTCACGGTGCCGCTGCTGCCGACGGCCGCACCGGGCTTCGGCACCAGCGTGATGGCGTGGAAGTCCGAGGTGGCGGACGCCAGGTCCAGCGTGCAGAGGTTGCCCTTGCAGTGCTCCGACGGTGCCGGCTCGGCGAAGTCGGCCACTCCGGACAGGTCGACGGTCAGGTGGACGTGGTGTGCCGTGCCCCCGCCGGCCACCTTCCACCGGTAGGACAGGTCCACGCTCGCCGGCTCCGTCCCGATGAAGAGCTCGTGCTCGGCGAACTGGACCGTCATCTTTCGTGCGGCGTCCGCGGTGTCGGCGCGGGCCGGACCCGTGCCGAACACCCCCGCCACCAGCGCCACCGCGCCCGCCGCCGCCGTCGCGACCGCGCGTACCCGTGATCGTCGTGCCATCCGACCGAAACCTTCCCGTGCGCCGGGAGGGTCCCGACCCGCCGTGCTTCACAGGTGTGACCCGCGAGGTCCGGAAATGGTTGCGGCCAGCCGGGCTCAGGTGTCCGCGCTGCCGGGCACGATGTGACGTGGTCTAGGAGGCCGGACACAGATGATCACAGTCGTCGACCTGTCGCGCTCAGGCTCAACCGCCCACAACACCGTCGGTGACAACCAGCGTGCCTATGTGACAACCATCGTGCTTCGGCTCACAAACTGGGCCGCAGTTGGGCGTCCCCGGTGTCCGACTGTACGGCCTAATACTCCAGTTCATGCCAGGCCGTTGACCAGCCCGGCGAACAAGGAGGGCAGGCGCGCGGCGGTGGGGACGATCAGGCGGGTGAGTTGGGGGTGGGCGCGGAGGCGTACCAGGGTGTTGGTGAGCAGACGGTGGCGACGTGAAGTCCGGCGCCAGGCGTGTTCGTAGTCCTGGGGTTGGTCTCCTTGGATGCAGCGGACGAGGTGGGCGGCGCCGGCCAGGGCGAGGGAGATGCCTTCGCCGGTGAGTGCGTCGATGTAGCCGCCGGCATCGCCCACCAGGAGGACTCGGCCGGCCACCCGGCCGCGGACCCGTTGCCGCAGCGGTCCTGCGCCGCTGACGGCTGACGAGGTGTGGGTGGCCAGGCGGGCGGCCAGGTCAGGAGAGCCGGCGAGTTGTACGTCGAAGGGTGCCCGCTCACTGGTGAGGAGGGTCACGCCGAGCAGCTCGGGCCCCCGCGGGGTGACGTAGGCCTCGGCTCCCGTGGACCAGTGGACCTCGACGTGGTCGGTCCAGGGAACGACCGTGAAGTGTCTGCGGAGCCCGTAGCGGGGTGGGCGCGGATCGGGCAGGTCCAGGCCGAGGTGACGGCGGACGGGCGAATGCAGGCCGTCGGCGGCTGCGAGGTATCGGGCCGTCAGCCCGGCTGCGCTGACGCTGCCGGTGTCCTGCCGGACCGTGACTGCGTCGACCTTGACCGGGTGCACGGGGAACGCCCCGCCCACGCCGCGAACGTTCTGGCGGACATCGAGGACGACCTGGCGGTGAACATTCGCGGCCTGCCTCAACGCGCCGGCCTCCGGGGCGCGCGGACGCTGGCAGCATCGGCACTCGCTGTCGGCTCGGCCGTGCTGGTTCTGGGCCCGGCGGGACCCGTCGGCATGCCCGAACGAGCCGGGCTGGCCGCGACCTGCGCGCTCTCGCTCACCATCGCTCTCTGGCCGGCCGGGCGGAACCGCACCCCCTTCCTCCTATGTCTGGGCCTGGCCGCCTCCGACGTCGCCCTCCTGCTCCTGAGCGGCGCGCACCTCGCGTGACGAGGCATCATTTCGATCGCGTACCGATGAGCGCCAGGACCGCCCCGCTTTCACGGGAGTTCGTGCGCAGTCGGCGGGCCAGGAGTACCCCCGCGGCGGCGGTGACCATCGCTGCCGCCTCGGCGACAGCGGACGCGGTTTTCTCCGGATACCAGCCGGGTTCGTACATGTTGGGCAGGGGGCCGACCGAGCCGACGTCGACGTACCGGTAGAGCAGCACGGCTGCGACGCCGGCCGCGGCCACAAGGAGCGCGTAGCCCCACACGAGGGGCCTCGTGCCGAAGAGGATCACCAACAGGGCCGCCAGTGCCGCGGCGCCGGCCTCGATGCGGAACAGATCGCCCTGGCTGATCGTCTTGGTGACCGGGTCGTAGTTCGCGGCCAGGTCGGCGTGCACGTAGGCGTCCACCGCCAGACCGGCAGCGGTGAGCAGGCGAAGCACCCACAGGCAGGTACTCAAGGCGAGTATCCGCCGCGGCTGGGACGGTACGCGTGGTGCAGGTACCTTGGCTTTCACGGGGGGCCTCCTTGAGTCCCTCGCCCTCCTTCAAGAGGTACGTGTCGGGACACTTCACCGTTCATCCCCAATGCTGGGTCTTTGGGTAGATCTTGCTCACCGGGGCTGGAGGTCGACGAGGAGTCGGCCAGAGCTGGTGACGACGTCCATGCGGGCGATGTCGCGCACACCGAACGATGACGATCCCGGGACGCTGACCGCGGTGGCGTAGCCGGACGTCCAGCTGGCCGCCGTCTCGGTGTGGCCGTCACGGGCGTGTACCACCAGTCGACAGACGGCCGGGGGCAGTCCTGACAGGCGAAGCCGGATCGACGCACCCGTCGCGCCCGAGGCGAGTGCGGCGGAGGCGGTCACGTGTGTGGCCGGATCGGTGGCGGAGACGGTGACCGCCGACGGGACTGCAGCCGGTCGACTGCTCTGCATGCTCAGAGATACGCCGACACCCGTGAGGGCGGCTGCGAGCGCGCCCGCGATCAGGACCCGGCGGCCCCTTGCCCGCAGTACGACGCGGGACACGGCCTGAGCCGTGCCGACCGACTCGGGCGCCGCGCCCGGAGCTGTCGGTGTCGGACCGGCCTGAGCGCTCTGTAGCGGCTCCTCGAAGGGCACATGCTGCAGCAGCCCGACCAGCGGCGCCAGCTCCATCAGTTCGGCGCGGCACTCCGCGCAGCGGACCATGTGTCGCTCCAAGCCTGAGCACTCCGCCGGCTCGAGCACCCCCAGCAGGTAGGCACCGAGAGCGAGGCTCTCGCGACACGTCATCGCATCGTCACCCCACCTCCGTCCCCCTGCCGACTGAACAGGCACGTGCGGGCGGAAGGTCGCTTTACCCCATATACGCGTACTGAGTACCGAACGTTCATCCGCCGCACCGCTCGGCAGCGGAATGTCGTAGATGCGGCAAGCGAGACAGGGACATGAGTGAATAAAAAGGGAGTAACGGACGTATCGAACTACAGACCCGCCGCGCCGCGGGCCCGTGGACCAGCCCTACCGCACACGTCGCGGCAGGAGGTCCCAGCGGAAAGAAGAACCGTCATGAACCGCACCGCCACCATCGCTGCGGCCGCGACCGCTGTCGCGGCCTTCGCCGCCGGATGCGGAAGCTCCGGCACGACAGGCTCGTCGTCTCCAGCCACCAGCTCATCGCCTCCGCCCAACAGCTCCGCGCCCGCCACCGGCGGATCCGGCACGCTGCAGGCACACAGCTCCCCCCTCGGCCAGATCCTCGTGGACGGATTTGGCCGGACCCTGTATCTGTTCAAGGCCGACAGCGGAACCACCTCGCATTGCTACGGCAGTTGCGCCCAGGCTTGGCCACCCGACATCACCACCGGACACCCCAGCGCCCACGGCCTGAACGCCACCATGGTCGGCACCACCCCCCGGCACGACCACACCACCCAGGTCACCTACAACGGCCACCCCCTCTACCGCTTCTCCCAGGACGCCAAGCCCGGCGACACCACGGGCCAGGGCAGCACGGCCTTCGGAGGCGCCTGGTACGTGGTCAGTCTCAGCGGCACCCCGATCACCAGCCCCGTGCCCAGCCCCTCCTCAAGCGGGTCGGGAGGCGGCGGCAGCTACTGACCGTCGCAGACTGGACGTGACTGGACGTCTTGCTCGTGGCGCTGGCCGGTGAGCGCGACGTGCGGTGCGTATTCCTGACCGCGCTCCGCCCACCCGACGCAGTTGCCTCTAACCAAAGAGAGCCTCATCCACCAGCCCAGCAGCGAGGTGGCGGAGCAATTGCGGTTTGACGTGCTCCCTGGTCTGAAGTCCAGGGATTCCGGCCTGGGGCGTCTGCCCCTTCCGGGGGCTTCCTGCTTCACCGCGCTGTGCGGGCACGTGTGCCCGTCTTACCGGCGCTCCACAGGTGTTGAGCGTCTCCGCCCGTCCGGCGGCGACGATGCGGCGTCCTTCGAAGAGGACGTTGCAGGCTGCGTTGTGGTCGCGGTCGAGCGCGGTGTTGCACTCGCTGCAGGTCCACGCACGGACGTGCAGGGGCTTGGGGCCGTCCCGGACTCCGCAGGCGGAGCAGAACTGCGAGGACGGGAAGGCGCGGTCCACCTTGGCGAAGGTGCGGCCGTGCTTGGCTGCCTTGTACTCCAGCATGCCCACGAACGCGGACCATCCCGCGTCGTGCACGGACTTGGCGAGCCGGGTACGGGCCGAGGCCGGACACTGCGAGGTCTTCCACGTACACCGCTTGGTTGTCGCGAATGATCTGTGTGGAGGCCTTGTGGTGCCAGTCCCGGCGCCGGTCGGCGACCTTGGCGTGCCGGCGTGCGACCTTGATCCGGGCCTTGGCCCGGTTCTTCGATCCCTTGGCCTTGCGGGACAGCTCCCGCTGAAGACGCTTGAGCTTCTTTCAAGGAGAAGGCATTGGTGTTGAGGCGGATCGACTGCCGGGTGTCCTTCTTCGACTTGTAGCGGGGAGGGCCGACCTTGCGGCCTCGCCGCTTGCCCTTGACCGAATCGAAGAAGCTCTTGTAGGCGGCGTCGAGATCCCGAAGGGACTGTTGCAAGACGACCGCCGACACGTCGGCGAGCCAGGCGCGTTCCTCGGTGGGTTTGGCCTGGGTGATGCGAAGCCGGGACAGCTCGGCCGACGTCATGTACGGCAGTCCTGCCGCGTGTGCTTCCTTGCGGTCGCGCAGGCAGTCGTTCCACACCACGCGGGCGCAGCCGAACGCACTGGCCAGCGCACGGCGCTGCGCGGCGTCCGGGTAGACCCGGTAGTTGTAGCGGAGCTGCACGACCATGATCCTATGACGATTGGTGTCATGGATGGACGGAACGACTACAGGCGGGGCAGGCACGTAGTTTCGGCGATGCACGTGCACTTGGTCTTCGTGACGAAGTACCGGCGCGGGGAGTTCAACGACGAGATGCTGACACGGTGCGAAGAGATCATGTGCAAGGTCTGCGCGGACTTCGAGGCGGAACTGAAGGAGTTCAACGGCGAACGCGATCACGTCCACCTGCTGATCAACTACCCGCCGAAGGTCGCCGTCTCCAAGCTGGTCAACAGCATCAAGGGCGTCTCCGCCCGCCGGATACGGCAGGAGTTCACCGGCCGGATCAACCGCGCCATCAGGCACCGCACCTGTGGTCGCCCTCATACTTCTCCGCATCGTGCGGCGGAGCACCGTTGGCGATCGTCCGCCCATACATCGAGCAGCAAAAAATGGCTGTTCTCGACGCGTCCGCGGTGCCGGTGTACTGGCGTTGGACACCGACAGTGTCGGTGGCTTTCTTCACGTCGCCGGTCTCGTCGACCACCAGCACCGCCTCGTCGTCGTGCAGATGCTCCACCACGTAGTCACCCACGTCGTCGCGGACCTGGTCGGCATCCCACTTGGCCCGCCCGAGCAGGTGCTGCATGCCGTCCGGGGTCCTGTCCCCGGCCCACTCGGCGATGGTCCAGCAGTTCTTGCGCGGCAGGTCCGACAGCAGGCCGAGTACCAACTTCCGGGCTCGGCGCCGGGATTCGACCCGCGTGAACCGTCCTGCTCTCCGGCTCATCAGGCCCCCCTCCAACGCCTCCTGCCAGTGGGCAGGGTTTACGCTGTAGCCTGCGGCCACCGCGTGATCTTCAGACTTCACACACCGATGATCAACGGTGGCCACACCCGTCTCCACAGCGCGTCAGGCTCGCGCAGCGTCAGTCTGCCGTCCTG
The DNA here is from genome assembly GCF_050214755.1 of Streptomyces sp. C1-1. Classification (NCBI taxonomy): domain Bacteria; kingdom Bacillati; phylum Actinomycetota; class Actinomycetes; order Kitasatosporales; family Streptomycetaceae; genus Streptomyces; species Streptomyces sp. C1-1. The sequence continues at coordinate 10,025,780 of NZ_CP189826.1, forward strand.
TGTCTGGAGGACTTGTGCAACGTGGCGAAGTCTGGTGGGTCCAGTTCGACGAGCGGAGGTTGGTCGTACTGCTGTCGGGAGACGACGCGTCCGGGATCCGGGTGATGCAGGTCGTCGCTCCGGCGGGCGTCGACATGAGCGGTCTGGGCATCGAAGTGATGGTGGGCGCCGGTGAAGGAGTGCCGTTCGAAGGCGTGCTGCGGCTCGCGTTCCCGCGTCCAGGCTTCACCCCTTGCACGTGGCTGACCACTGTGTCACGGGACGACCTGATAGAGCGGGCGGCCGTCCTGTCCTCGGCGAAGCTCAGCGAGATTGACGATGCCCTCCGACTCGCTGAACAAGCGCAGGAGCAGACCCCGGCGACGACCGCGAAGCTCAGCGAGATAAGGGACGCCCTCCGTCTCGGTGAACTCGGGTAGAGGGAGAAGGAGCCGACGGCGTGGGCGGTCTCGGCCAGATGGTCGACGCTGTCCGACTGTCGCCTCGGCGCCTCTCGCCATCGAGATCACGATCTACGGCTGGAGTACTAAGCGATGTATTCGGTGTCGGAGAGATGTACGAGGGGCTGACCGTTTAGACCCAATGCCGACGCCGTTGCGTTACGGGGTTGCGGGTGGGGGTCGTGGAATGGTGACTGCTCGGGCGCCGGTGCAGGTGAGTTGGGGCCAGGTGTGGTGTTCGGCCCGTTTTAGCGGGTAGTTGGACATCTTGCGTTTGACGACGCGGGGCTGACCGCGCAGGCCTCTGCATGGCAGTCGGCGTTCATGCTGAAGCAGGACAAGGACTCTGACCAGCAACTCGGTGGGAAGAGCTGCCGGGTGTGACGGTCACGCTGCGCGATTGACAGACAAGATCTCCACTCAACCTGACGACGCCGCCTGCCCCGTTGCTCAACTACCGTGCCCCCAGTGCTCACTACCGCCCGAGAAATCGCTCGGCCCACGGAGACGACGGACGTGATGCGCGAGCCGGCTGGGAGCCCGATGTCTCCTGAACGTGTGACGTATGCCACGGGAACCTGCCCTGCCGTGCGGACAAGACTGGACGTGGACTACTCATTGCACACCCGGATACGGGCAGGCGACCCCGAGGCGTTCCGCGAGCTCTTCCGTGATCACGCCCGACTGGTCTACCGGCACGCGGTGCGTGTGACCGGGGACTGGACGGTCGCCGAGGACATCGTCTCGCTGACCTTCTTGGAGGCGTGGCGGTTGCGCGCCAAGCTGCGGGACGAGGGCGACAGTCCGCGCCCCTGGCTGATGGGCATCGCGGTGAACGTACTGCGCAACACCACCCGCACCGCGCGGCGCCACCGGCTGGCTCTGGAGCGCCTGCCGGCCAGGGAAACGCTCCCGGACTTCGCCGACGAACTCGTCGGCCGGATAGCCGATGCCGACCAACTGGCTGCCGCCCAGCGGGCGCTGAAGAAGCTGAACCGGAGCGAGCGTGAGGTCTTCACACTGTGTGTGTGGTCCGGGCTCGGTTATGCGGAGGCGGCGGCCGTGCTCGGCGTCCCGGTCGGCACCGTGCGCTCGCGCCTGTCCCGTGCCCGCAGACGGCTGAGCAAGCTGGCCGACGAGGAACTGAGGAAACGCACGGAACCGCGACCGAGCAACGGACAAGTACAGGGCGGCTGCACTTCTGCGGCCCGGTCACACGAGTCGAACGAGGAGAGGTCCGAATGATCCGCAAGAAGTCGCGGCGTGAGGAGTCGCTGGACCCTGCGGAGCTGGCCCGTTTGCTGCCGGCGCCGGGAGACCCGCACCTGTCGCTCGACCGTCACCTGCTTCTCGAGGAACACCTGATGAACGAGATCCGGCCCACCGCCATCGCGCCCACGCCGTCCCGCCGCCCGGCACGTCGTGTCCTGCTGATCGGTGTCCCGGCCACCGCCGCCGCCGTGGCCGGCGTGTTCGCCTTCAGTGCGCTGACCGATTCCGGGGGCAGCCGCTCGACCGCGGCCACCCCGCCTCCGGTCGAGGCACCAGTCGTCCGCATCGAGCCCGGGAGCACCGCCCAGCTCGCCTCCACCGTCGAGCACATCGCCGCCGCCGCCTCGGCCCGCAAGACGCCCGAGCCCGGCCCGGGCCAGTACATCTACATCAAGAGCAAGGTCTCCTTCCTCGTCGTCTCGCACACCGACACGGACGAGTCCAAGCCCCTGGTCCAGCCCCTGCATATCCGTGAGGTCTGGCATTCCCCCGATGGCAAGAAGGGCTGGCTGGACGAGCCCGGGTACAAGCCCAAGGGCGGTATCACCCTCGACAGCGACGTCGAGAGCGGCTTGAACGCCCCTTCCTACGACTTCCTCAAGACGCTGCCCACCGACCCGGACGTCCTCTTGAGGAAGGTCTACAAGGAGACCAAGGGGCAGGGGAACTCCCCGGACCAGGAGGCATTCGACACAATCGGTAACCTGCTCAGGGAGCAGCTCGCACCGGCAAAGCTGAATGCGGCGCTGTACCGGGCCGCGGCCAAGATCCCCGGGGTTGTGGTGGTGGACCGGGCCATGGACGCCGCGGGACGCGAGGGCATCGCCCTGGCCCACGTTGACCAGAAGAGCGGCGATCGCACCGAGTGGATCTTCGACCGCAAGACGTACGCCTATCTCGGCAGCCGCGGTGTCCAGGTCAAGCAGGTCTACGGCGTCAAGCCCGGTACGGTCACCGAATCCACCGCCGTGCTGGAGCGGGCCGTGGTCGACGCCCAGAAGCAGCGCCCCGGCGCACAAGGTACCGGTGCGTGAGCTAACCTCTTCGGCCTTGCGGGAACCACAGCCTCGGAGGAGCACATCACCCACGGCCGTTCATGATCGCGCTTGTGGAGAACCTTCCGTAGCTCCGGCACTGAAAGTGATCCAGAACCACTTTTCAGCCGTCGCCCACAGCCGGTTTCCGCGGCGGTGTCCACCACCACCGTGAGCACCAGGCTGAAGAGCGAAGGCGCACCATCTGACGGCCAGACCTCTTCTTGACTGCCCGCCCGAACGAGCAGCTGTCAGTTTGACTTTGAGAGGTGCGGCTGGACCCACGACCAGTGTGTCTGCACGATGCGCCACCCCGCGGAGCCGTGTCGGTAGACCTCGGTGCAGTTCCAGCGGTATCGGTCGTTTCCCCCTTCGGAGTGGAAGTTGAAGCTGAGTACAGCCAGGTTCTCACCCACCACTACCTTGGGCTCCACGAGTTCGAACCGGTCGATATGGACCAGCCCCCTGATCCGGTCGTAGTACCTGGCCAGCTCGTCCAGCCCATTGAGCCGCCGCTCGATCAACGGGTCGAAGTAGGTGACCTCCGCATCGCAGATCTCCAGGTAACCGTCGGGGTCGCCGGCTCCCCAGCGTCGCAGAGCGGCCGTCTCCATCTCCACCAGCAAGGAGGCCACCTCCGGCCCGTCCCGCCGTGCGCCTATGACCTGCTGTACCGCCATGCGCCTGACTCCATTCCTTGTCCCATGCCCAGGTCGCCGACCAGGACGGTGCGGTGCCCAGTCTTCGGTGGCACAGCAGGACACAGAAGTGGCGAGAAAGCCAACCGCCGCTACGATCTCGCCATGACTGCCGGCCGCCTCGGACCACTGCGGGACCGATCCACCGTTGCCGTTGCCATGGCCGACGGGCTGCCACTGCTGGAGATGGCCATCCCCGGCCGGATCTTCGGGCTCCATCTCGACCAACCGGAGCTTCCACGCCATACCGTTCTGGCCGTCGCGGTGGACAACACCCCGATCACCACAGCCGAGGGCATCAGTCTTGGGCCGCCCCACGGACTCGACGCTATCGACCGGGCCGGCCTGGTCGTCGTGCCGACCTGGCACCCGCCCGGCAGTGTCCCGCCCCCCGAACGGTTGCTGGACGCCCTGCGCCAGGCACACCGTGATGGAGCGGTCATCGTCGGGCTGTGTCTGGGAGCATTCGTCGTCGCAGCAGCCGGACTGCTGGAAGGACGGCGGGCGACGACCCACTGGGCGTACGCCGACGCCCTCGCTGCCATGCACCCGGGGACCGAGGTGGACGAAGCAGCGCTGTACGTCGACGAGGGGACGGTGCTCACCAGTGCAGGCAGCGCAGCCGGGATCGACGCATGCCTACACCTGTTGCGGCGCAGTCACGGTGCAACGGCCGCCACGACCGTCGCACGGGCACTGGTCGTCGCCCCGCACCGTACCGGCGATCAAGCGCAGTTCATCCCCGCACCGATCCCTCCTGCGGCCCATGGCGACGAACTCGACGACGTCATCGCTCACGCACTGGCCAATCTTGACCAGCCCACCGACATCGACGCCCTCGCCCGGCGCGCCAATATGAGTCGGCGCACTTTTGACCGACGGTTCAGCGCCCGCATCGGCAGCCCGCCACTGAGGTGGCTGCTGACCCAACGAGTACTGTTCGCACAGCACCTGCTGGAATCCACCTCCCTGCCCGTCGACGTCGTCGCCCGCCGCGTCGGCTTCAGCGACGCCGTCGCCCTGCGCCCCCACTTCCGCCGCCTCACGGGCGTTCCCCCTCAGACATACCGCGCGGCCTTCGCCAGCCCCAGGGAGCTGCTGGACGGCCGCCACCGGCGAAGAAGCGCCGGAAGGCCAGCTGGGCAGCACTGACCGCCGGATCGGCACACAGCCAGGGCGCGCTCGTCAAGGGTGAGCGGACCCGCGAGGGACCGGTGCCGACAGACGCATGAAACGTTTCCGGTTAGCTCCGTGACGGAAGAGGGGACAGGGTGATCCGCTCACGGGGCTCAAGGGACGGGTTGCGCAGGTCGGCGAGCACGGAGTGCGCGTTGCGGGCGCGGCGCAGGCAGTCCGGGTCCAGGTCGGCAACGAGCAGTTCCCTCCCTTCGGGTCCGGCCTCGGTGACGAGGCGGCCGGTGGGGTCCCAGACGGCACTGCTGCCGCATGTGGCCCAGCCGCCCGTGGAGCCGACGTGGTTGGCCAGCACCGTGTACATGGTGTTGTCGAAGGCCCGGGATGGGAACCACATCCGGGACTCGTAGTAGCCGTTGCCGACGCTGAACAGCGCACCCACCACGTACGCGTGGCAGCCGTCGAGTGCCGCGGCGCGGGCGTGCTCGGGGAAGCCGGAGTCGTAGCAGACGCCGAGGCCGAGCCGCCAGCCGTCGACGTCCAGCGAGAACCCGCGGTTCCCGGGACGGTAGACGTCCCGCTCGGTGCGGAAGAGCATCTGCTTGTCGTAGCGGGCCGCCCAGGTGCCGTCCGAGTCGAGAACGAGAGCGGAGACGGTCAGCTCGCCGGCGTCGTGCACGGCCGTGCCGACGATGGCAACTGTTCCGGTGTCACGGCATACCGTCAGCAGGGGATCGAGTCGTTCGTCTCCCTCTGCCTGCACGGCTCGGTGTTCCGGATCGGCGCGGATGAGGTCCGGCTCGTAGCCGGTGAGGAACTTCTCCGGGAAGACGACCACCTGGGCGCCCGAGTGCTCTGCGGCCTCGCGGAGCATGGCGGCGGCGGTGGCGGTATTGGCGACGATGTCACCCGGCTCAGGACATGCCTGAGCTGTGGCGATGCGCAGGGGACGGGAGGGGAAGGGAACCCTTTCGATCACGACCCCACCCTATCCGGGGTGCCTGGGAGCGCTGCCGAGAGGTGAGGCGAATACGCAGTCGGAGCGGGGCCCACTGCCCTGGGCTTCCTCGCGGAGTTTCAAGAGCACCTGCTCACGCTCCCCAGCGTGAGGCGTTCGCCGTGAGTTCCAGAGCCGTCGGGGCGCCGAGTTCCCTTCGTTCTCGGGTGTGTTCACCGGCGATGGTGAAGCGGGCAGCGGCCCAGGGGGCACGTGCGGCGTGCCGGACGATGTCGTCGACCAGTGCGGTGACCATGGTGAGCTCGGGTAGCGCAGGTGGACGGCCTCGCCCTGCGCGTCGCTGTCATTGAGCGGACCGCGGGTCATGCCTCACGGACCCGGCCCGAAGACGACGTGAGTACGGCCGTCAGGGCATGCGAGCCATCAGCAAGCAGCGCCGGACGTGGTAACGTAACGAACGTTACGCAACGGGTGTTATGCAAAGAGGTGACGGGATGCCCCGGCAGGTGGACCACGAAGAGCGGCGGGAGACGATCTCGCAAGCTGTGTGGCAGGTCGTCTCGGACAGTGGCCTGGAGGGCCTGACGCTACGCGCGGTCGCGACCGCTGCGGGATGCACCACGGGGATGGTCACGCACTACTTCGCCGGCAAGAAGGAGCTGCTGGCCCACGCCCGCACCGAGATGCACCGTCGGATGGCTGCTCGGATCGATACCCTGCCCGCCGGCGAGAGTGCCCGCGACGTCCTCTACACCGTGGCCGAGCAGGCACTGCCCCTGGACGACGAGCGGCACCTGGAAGCCGTCGTCTGGTCCCAGTTCCTCCTCAGCACCCGCAACGACCCCGCCCTGCTCGCCGAGCACACCCGCAGTCACGCCTCCTGGATCGACCGCCTCAGGGCCCTGATGCAGGCCGCCTGCCCGGACCATGCGGAACGCGCGGAGCTCGACACCCGCGTGCGCAGCCTCGTGGCGTGTCTTGACGGTCTCGCGCTGAACGCCGTGACCGATCCGGACGCCTATCCCCCCGACCTCCAGCGGCGCGTCCTGGAAACCCAGCTCGACCTGATCCTCGAAGGGAGCCGCAACCTGTGACCTCACACGACCCGATCATCGCCGCCGTCGCGGCGGACGATCCGAGGATCCTGCGACTGGTGCGCGACCTTGACGCCGACCTCGCGGCCCGTTACCCGGAGGAGCCCTGCACCGGCGGCGCCCACATTCACCCCGCTATCCGCTTCCTGCTCGCCGAAGTCGACCACCGGCCGGTCGGCTGCTGTGCCGTACAGCCCTTTCCCTCCCCGGACACGGCCGCCGAACTGAAGCGCATGTACGTCGCGCCACAGGCTCGCGGCCGGGGCATCGCCGCTCGCCTCCTGGCCCAGGCGGAACACACTGCCACCGCCCTCGGCCACGGCGAGATGCGCCTGGAGACGGCCGTCCACCAGCCCGAGGCCATCGCGCTGTACACCCGCGCCGGCTACACGCCGATCCCCAACTACCCGCCCTACCAGGACAAGACGCTCAGCCGCTGCTACGCCAAGCCCCTATCGCTGCCCGAGGCGCGACCGGAGGACGGGGAGGAGCTCACGGCCTTCCTCGCGGGCCAGGACCTCTCGCCCTAGGACGTCCTCGCATCCGGCACCCGGAACGGCCTCAGGCTCTGCTTAGCCAATGGCCGCGATCTCTTCGCTGTGGCCGCGCGGTACTGGTTGGCGGGCACCTTCCCGGGCTGCCCGCTCGATCCGCCCGTGGGACGCGTATGTGCAGGGGCGGTGCGCCATCCGCCACGGACGACTCCGGTCGGCACGTGCTCGTGATGCTCAAGGGCCGTCGGCTCCCACCGGGTCCGTGGGGCTGAGTGGGGGTGGCTGGGGTCCGGTGGTTGGAGGTGCAGGTTCCACTGCTTCACCGGGCCCCAGCCGTCAGATGTGGTGCCCGGGAAGATGGTCGGCACACCCTTTGCTGGGGGCAGCGTCTGGATCCGGACGTGCCGGTGGGCCCCGGATGTGTATCCGGGGCCCACCGGCATGCTGTTGCTGGGTGGGTTACCAGCGATACCAGCGGCCCCTGCGGCCGCCGGTGTCCGCGGAGCGCACGACGAAGCCCAGCAGCCACACGACCAGCACGATGACGGCGACCCACCACAGTGCCTTCAGCGCGAAACCCGCGCCGAAGAGGATCAGGGCCAGCAGAAGAACGAGAAGCAGGGGAACCATGGTTATCAACCTCCGTCGCTTCTGGTGCCCGGCGAATGCAGGAACACGCGCTCGAATTTTCCTGGTTTCTTCACTGCTCTTGCGGGCAGTGGATGCAGTTTCTCCACAGAGCTCACCTCAGTGCCGGGCGGGGGCTGGGTTCGGCAAGGGCGCGCTGCCATTCCCGGTCGGCGGGGGCGGGATGAGGGCCGAAGCTGCAGTAGCCCTGCCGGAGGCGGCTCCGGCTCGCCCGTTGACGATGGGCGTGACCCCGCGGGGGTGGTGGACGTTGACCAGGGCGACAAGCGCAGGCATCGCAATGCCGTTCCTCTTCCTGTCTCTCTCCGGCGTGGGGCATGGGATCCGTGTGGATCGTGTTTTACGGTGGTCGCCTGTCACGGCCGGTGGCCCTTGGTCTTCCCCTCGAAGCCGGGGCCATCGACGTCTTCGGCACCGGCTCGGCGCTTCACGCAGGGGTGGGCCCCCAGTCGTGGGAGCCCGCGCGGTTCCACTCGATCAGATCCGAGGCGGCGATGTCGTCTTCCTCTCCCAAGTCCGGTCCGGCACGGCCGCGGAAGGCGATCATGTGTGCACGACGGGGTGGGAGACCTGCTTGAGCCGCACTCGCACCCGGACTAACCGTCGCAGTGGCGTTGCTGCCGTCTGGAGACATGGGGACAGCAGCGCGATGAACAGCATGAGGTCGTCACCGAGGTGGTGCCGCCGCTGCTTCTTCGCCAGCAGCGGCGGCACGTGGGAGGTTGCCGGCCAAGGCAGCGACGCGGCACCGACCGAATGGGCCTCCCTGCACTGCGAGTCTGGGAGGCGGCACGGACCAAAGCCAGCGGTGCGCCGCTGAACGGAGGAGCACACGCCGGGGAGGCTGGAGCGATGTCGCGCCGGCAGATGAGTGGGTGTGAACAGGGGTGGGCGGGGTAGATGGGTGCGGCTGGCCGGGAAAGGGGTCGTGACCTGGGGAGGTCGGAGGTGCCCTTTCCCGGCCCTTTGGTGTTCACTGCGTTCGCAGCGGTCGTTGCAGTGATGTCGCGGTGACCTTGATCCGCCCCCTGCCCACCGTCATTGCGCCGGCCGGACCGTGGGCGAGCGTTGGGGCGGAGGGTCAGGTGAGGGCGTCTTCCACGGTGGGCCGTACGTCGAGCAGGCTGTCGGCGGCGGTGATCTCCAGAATCCGCCGCAGTTGGGGGGTGGGGGCAGCTAGGCGCAGGTCGGTCAGTTGGTGGGTGGCCAGCAGCAGGTTGAGGAAGGTGGAGTCGGCGAAGCTGACGCCGGAAGCGTCCACGACCACCCGAGGGTGTTTCGCGGCCGCGGTCTCCAGGGCCTGGGCGAGCGGGCCGATGGAGTCCAGGTCGTAGGGGCCGTGGGCGACGATGACCCAGGCTCCGCCGCGTTCGTACTGGACCACCCCGATTCGCGCCGGGATGGCCCCGTTGAACTGCTGAAACGGGGCCTGGTCGTCGTCGCGGGTTGCCATGGTGCAAGTATGCCCAGCGGGCCGTCACGCATGGATTACGCCTCCCCCAAGAGGGGATTACCCGCTGGGGGTGAGGTGGGGAGCACAGCTTCAGCCGCCGGGCCTGCAGGGGCAGGGACGCAAGCGGCCTGGCTGCGCACCTTGTGATTCCGGAAGTCTCTGGAGCCGCTCGGGAGCAGTGCCGCCAGCGCCCCCGACCGCAGACGGGGGAGTGGACGGCATCCGGCGCAATGGTCTGTGCGATGGAAGGTCGGGCGGCTGGTTCGCCCGTTCGGCGGAGAGTGGCCGGGGGTGGGCGGGGTAGTCGGTGCTCACCTCCGGGCCGCGGTCCTTCGGGCGCGTTCCGGGGTGAGTGAGGTGCGGGTGCCGCGGTCATCCCCGAGTCGGCCGCGGCATACCGCGCACGCCGTGGATCTTCTGCCGTCCTTCGTCCCTCGTCCGCTGCCCGGGATGGCCGGCCCGGCCGGGTGCTGGTGGCTTCTTCGAGGGCCTTCGCGGTAGCTGAGGATGTTCTCAGGCCCCGGACCTGCAGGGAACGTGGGACGGAGCAGGTAGGGCGGCTCAGCGGAGCCGCCGCCGGCTTGAGGCAGAGCGTTACTCCCGCGTGCGGGGGTACGCGGGGCCGGAGTGAGAGCGGGGAGTGAAGGCGGCGGTCATGGACGCAGGAGCTGCAGGCGGTGGTGACACCACGCTGCCCTGGGCCGCCCCGCAGACCTCCCTCGCGCTGGAGGGCGACGCCGAGTGCATTGCCCGGGCCCGTCACCTCGCCGCGGACTTCCTCCTCACGGCCAGCGCCGAGCACGGTGCGGTCGTCTCCGATCGGGTGGTGGATGTGACGCGGCTGGTGGTCAGCGAGCTGGTCACCAACGCCTGCAAGTACGCTCCGGGCCCGATCCTGCTGCACCTGCACATCAACGGTGGCGCGGTGGAGGTGGTGGTGTGGGATTCGGCTCCGGTACTGCCGGCAGCCCGCGCCGCTGATGCCGGCCGGGTGGGCCAGCACGGTCTGGAGATCGTGACAGCTCTCGCCCAGCGTCTCGTCGCCGAGCGCCAACCGGTCGGCAAACGCATCACCGCCCGTATCCCCCTCACCGGCACCGACCGATGAGATTCGCACCCGGCACGGCGGCGGGTGCCGCCTGAGGTACTATGCCACCTTTCCAGCTTGTGAGCGGGGCCCGGATGGCGAACGGTGGGGCCCAACTGGCCCTGCCTTGTATCACTCCCTGAGCGGCAATCTCGAAGTCTTCGGACCTGTGTTCGCGGCCTTGATGGAGCGGCCATGAAAAATGAACCCGTCGCCGCCGTGCCCGCCGCCCGCATGATCGAGCTGAGCCGCAAGCAGTGCCTCGAGCTGCTGGCGCTTGTCCCCTTCGGCCGGGTGGGTTTCACCCGCCGGGCGCTGCCGGTGATCCGCCCGGTCAACCATCTCGTCGACGGCGACACGATCGTCATCCGCACCCATCCCGGGTCGGCGCTGGCCCGCCACACGACGGTGGACGAGATTGTGGTCTACGAGGCCGACGACCTCGATGCGCGTACCCGGACCGGGTGGAGCGTGATGGTCACCGGCCGGGCCGGCCCGGTCACCGCACCCTGGGAAGCCGCCCGCTACCGGGCGCTGCTGATCCCCTGGACCGACCGGGACGTCGATGACATCGTCCGCATCCAGGCCGAACTCGTCACCGGCTACCGCCTGACCCGCTCACCAGCCCTCTCTTCGCCGCATCTCCAGGCGGCGGGACTGTAGGTGTCGGCGCACCTCTGAACACGGCAAGCGAGGTACGGAGATACATCCCCACCTGAAGAAGGCCACGTGCAGGTAGGAGAGCCGGGGCCGCCCGATCTCTGAGGGTGCGTGACGGGAGGGTCAGTCGAGGGCGCCCTCCGGCGTCGCTACGCGATGGGGCGCCGCCCCACCCTGGACAGCCCGCCCCGTCACGAGGCTGGCTGGCTATCAGCCGGCCCCGGCCCCGTGGCGGCCAGGCAGTTAGCCACGTTCACGTGGGGGCGCCGCCGAGGACCCGGACGGGGTCCTCCTGGAGATCGTCCGCGCCTTGCCTCGTATCGAGGAGACCGGCGTCGTGCCCCGCCCGCTGGCGGTCCGCGCCGAGAACCTGCTGGAAGCCCTGTTCGAGCCCGCGGACACCGTACCGGTGTTCGCCGGGCTCTCCCCTGGGCGCCGGGAGTTGCTGAGGGTCCTGGCCGAGTTGGTGACCGCCGCGGACTTCCAGCCCGTACCGTTCGGCTCCGACCCCCACGAGCGGTTCACCCAGTACGGCCTCCCCGGTACCCGCCCCGCCCTACGCGCCTACGTCGGGCTGTCCACCGAGGGTGGGGACCCGAGCGCTCCCCTCCCCGACCCTTGGGCACCGTTCCGCAACCACTGATGCCACCGCCCCTCACCGATCGCCGTCAGCCTCCTGCTGGGCCTGCTGGACGCCCCCGCCGCACGGCTGACTGCCTCGGACGCCGCAGTACTGGCCGAAGTCCCCTACCTGCACCCCCACCACGCCACCTCCATCCTGCAGGAGACCGGCATCCTGCACCACGAACCGGTGTGCGCGATGACCGCCTGGGCCACCTCGTACATCGCCGAGCTGCCGGCGCCGATGGCCGCCCAGATGGAGGTGTGGCTGACCGTCATCCGCGACGCCTGCACCCTCCCGCCGCGCCGCCGCTGCGCGGTGGACGGCGTGGAGGGGCCGTCACCGCGTACGGCGGTCCGCCGTTCACCCACAGAGCGGCGTCGCGACGTCGCCCGCAGGCTCCTTCGAGAGGCGGAGCATGAAGAGGTCGGGATGGGGATGTCCTCGTACGGGGTAGGCGAGCGGGACGACGCGGGGTGGTCCGGCGCGCTGCTTGAGAGAGGGTCAACGGGATGCAATTCGACGACGATGCTGCCCTGGACACGTCCGAGGTCGAGGACGGTCGGGGAGGTGCGCTGGGCGGGATCCCGGGCGGCGGGAAGACCGTCGGCGGGGGACTGGTCGGGCTCGTGGTGCTGGTCGCGTCCGTGCTCTGGGGTGTCGACCCCGGCATGTTCGGCTCCGGCAGCAGCGACACGTCCTCGTCCGGCGAGTCAGCCGCGGACCTCACGGCGCACTGCCGGACCGGTGCCGACGCCAACCGCAAGGAGGAGTGCCGGATCGTCGCCGTGGTGGACAGCGTGCAGGCATTCTGGAAGCAGACGGAGACAGCCGCCGGCAAGCCCTACCAGCAGGCCCCGACGTTCCTCTTCACCGGCAGTGTGAATACCGGTTGTGGGAACGCGACGTCCGACGTCGGCCCCTTCTACTGCTCAGCCGATGACAAGGTCTATCTCGACCTCGGCTTCTTCAACGACCTGAGCAGCAAGTTCGGCGCCAAGGGCGGCCCGTTCGCCGAGGCCTACGTCATCGCGCACGAATACGGCCACCACTTCCAGGACCTCAGCGGAACGATCTTCCGCGGCAGCGGAAAGGGCCAGAACAGCGGCTCGGTGAAACTCGAGTTGCAGGCGGACTGCTACGCCGGAGTGTGGGCCCACCACGCAACCACCACCCCCGACCCCAAGAGCGGTGAGCCACTGATCACCGACTTGACGAAGGACGACATCAACCGCGGGCTGGATGCGGCCGCCGCCGTCGGAGACGACCGTATCCAGCAGCGCTACCAGGGCAAGGTCACACCCGACACCTGGACCCACGGCTCCGCGAGCCAGCGCCAGCAATGGTTCTCCACCGGCTACCGCTCCGGCCGCGTCGCCGCCTGCAACACGTTCAGCTGACCACGCTGACAACAACGGTACGACACCCGGTTGGTGGGCCTCGCTGTGGGCAGATTGCGTATATATGGCGAGGTGGATCATGGCTTCGGAGCGGCGGACGCGCTCTGGTAGTCGCACGTGAGGCGGCGGTGGAACACCAGCCAGCCGTAGGTGCGCTCGACGGTCCAGCGTTTGGGCAACGGGGTGAATCCCCTGGTTCGGGGGGCGCGTTGGACGATTTCCATGTCGATGCCGAGGGTGGCGGCGTGTTCGCCGAGGTGCTGGTGGTAGCCGCCGTCCACCCGGGCTTTGCGGATAGGGGGATGGGCGGCGGCGACCAGGAGCCGGACGCGGAGAGCGTGACATTCGCTTCGAGGGCTTCGTGACGCAGAAGCCGGCTGAGGAGACGTCGGCGGGCTCGGGACGGTGGGCGCTCGGAGTCGAGTTGTGGCGGCTGTGGGCGGACTCGGGGCTCCACAAGGGCGTCGTGGTCGCCCGGGCCAATCACCTGCTCGATGAAAGGGGGGGTACGGCGTGTGAGCGCGTCCCGCTTCACCGAGCGGCTGTCGGGTCAGCCTGGGTCCAACTTTGCGCAACTGTGGGCACTGGTCGCGGTGATGCTGGTGGCCCGGGGCGATTTGACGCAAGAGGATGCCGCGCTCCCGCTCCGGAGCAGGACCGCAGCGGGCGACGGCCCACAGGTGCCAAGAGCCCTGGCAGGGCAAGCAAGCGGTCAGTCTTCCGCACCCCGGGCTCGTGCCGGGCGCACTTCGGGGGCCGGACCCAGTCGTGCCCGGGTGCGTTACGAGTACTGGTATGAACTATTGGGAGAGCGTGAATGCCGAACTCGGCCCGAACACTGGCCGACGGCTCGGCGTCTACCTTGAGGCGGCCGCCCGCGCACACTGCGGTCGATATGCCAGCTATCCGACCGGTCTCAGCGCCCGCGCGAGCGCGTCGACGGTCACCCCGACGATCGCCCGGAGTTGCTCCGGGCTCGACCCGGCCCTACCCATCACCGCGAGAGACTGGTTCACGGCCGCTACGTGTACGGCGAAGTCCTCGGCGTTCTCGTCGGACATTCCGCCGGCCTTCAGCGCGGTGCGCAGGCGCGGGCGCTGGAGGCCGAACAACTCTTTGACATGCTCTGCGACGCTCGGGCTCAGCGCCGGACTCGCCATGACCGACTGGGCCATCAGGCATCCGTCAGGCACGGCGGGGTCGGCGATGCGCCCCAGAGTGACGTCGAAGAACGCACGGACGGCGGCGACGGGGTCCTCGGCCGCGCACGAGAGGGCGGCGTCGAACTTGTCGCCGTAGCGCGTGGCGTAGCGATCCAGGCAGCGAAGGAAGAGCGCGTCCTTGTCGCCGAGCGAGGAGTAGATCGAGCTGCGGTTCAGGCCGGTCGCCCGGGACAGGTCGTCGAGCGAGGTGTCGGCGTAGCCGGAGCGCCAGAACTGGATCATCGCGGCGTCGAGCACCGTGTCCATGTCGAACTGTTTCTTGCCTGCCATGCGGCCCATCCTCCCATCTTGGACTGATCAGTTCAAGACGTGCTAGCGTCGAATCACGGTCCACCCGCCTCGATGGAGGATTCCCATGACCAACCCCGTCCCCGCCCTGCCCCTGCATGACCTGGCCGGATTCACGCACCGCTGGGTCGACGCCGACGGCGTCCGCCTGCACGCCGTCGAAGGCGGTCGGCCGGACGGACCGGCCGTCGTCCTGCTCACCGGGTTCCCGCAGACGTGGTGGGCCTGGCGAAAGGTCATGCCTGCTCTCGCCGATCGGTTCCGGGTCATAGCGATCGACCGGCCGGGCCAAGGCAATTCCGAGCATCCGGAGCTCAGCTACGACACGCACACGGTCGCCGCGCACATCCAGGCCGCCGTGAACGCTCTCGGCGTGCGGGACTACTGGCTCGCCGGGCACGACATCGGCGCCTGGGTCGCCTTCTCCCTCGCCCTGAACTACGAGAGCCGACTGCGCGGGGTCGCGCTGCTCGACGCCGGAATTCCCGGTATCACCATGCCGGAAGCGATCCCCCTCGACCCGACTCTGGCGTTCAAGACCTGGCACTTCGCGTTCCACGTGGTGCCCGATCTTCCCGAGACGCTGATAGCCGGCCGCGAGCGGGAGTACATCAGTTGGTTCCTGAAGACCAAGTCCCTCGCGCCCGACGCGTTCGAGGAAGCAGAGCTCGACCACTACGGCGCGGCCCTAGCCGTCGATGGCGGCCTGCGCGCCGGCCTCGCCTACTACCGCGACGCTGCCAAGTCCGCGCGCAAGAACCGCGCGGCACTCGAGCAACGGCGACTGACCGCGCCCGTCCTCGGAATCTCCAGCAGCCACGGCTCGATCCCGGATATGGCGGCCTCCATCAGCCCGTGGGCCGAGAACGTGACCGGCGTCATCGTGCCCGACGCCGGTCACTACATCCCCGAGGAGCAGCCCGAGGTCGTCGCCGCCGCCCTCACCGACTTCTTCAGCGGCCGTTAGTGCTCTAGCGGGAGGGCGATCCCCATCGCCGTCGGGGGCCCGTCAGTTACGGGGCCGCCCCGCGCGTCTACGGACGTGCCGTGAACCGCCCGTCGCCCCGCTTATGCAGCCACCCCCGGGCGGCGAGCTTGGTCATCTTCGCCCGCTAAGGTTCCAGCTTGCCGTGTACCGAGGCGGCCAGCCCCAGCCGCTCGCCGACCGCCCTGACCTACACCGGGCCGTCTGCCTCCGGCACGATCGCCAGGATCTTGCGGTAGTCGCCGGGCAGCCCGCCCTCGTCGGCCGCGTCGCCGCGGTGTGGGATGAGCAGGACTGCCCGTCCGGCCACCTTCGCCGATGCCGGAGCGACAACTCGGCGTCGGCCCGGGCCTGCTCGGCCAGGCGGTTCAACACTCCGCTCCGCGTCGCCAGTTCGTGCCGCTCGGCCTGCCTCCTGGAATCGCTTGCCCAACTCCTCGGCGAGAGCGCCCAGTTCGCTCCGGCGGGCGGTGATCCGCTGCCGCTCCTGCATCCCCCGCGCCCTCCCGCGTTCTCACGGCGTGCCGACCTGCTGACGGACCGTATGCGGGGGCCGGTCGTGGGCGCAGCCGACCCCGGCATCCAGCCAGAGCCGGACCTGCCCGATGATCTACACCATGGTCATCGGCCGCCGACCGCCACGAGTACCCAACTCGCCATTCACACCAGACCCGTGACCTGCGACTTCACGATGCACACCGCTCAATGGCGAACTGGACAAACCGCCCGCAGCGACGCGTACACACGCGATCGGTTCATCTCGTTGGCTGAGAACGCATCAGCCCTGGGCCGGGGCAAGTGTTCGGGACGTTGGCGGGCTCAGCTGGCGAAGTGCGAGGACTTCCCGCACTTGGTGCAGGCCCTGAATGCCGTGCTGCGCAAGCTGGGCTGGACAGCACGGCGGTGGCGGCTCGACCGCATGTCGACGGTCTGTTATCCCTCCAGCGGGCAGATCACCGCGGCATTCGCAACGAGGAACAGATTCTGCGCGGTGCTCACGGTGCCTGCCCGACGCTCAGCGCCTCAGCCACAGACCGCGGGACATGGACTTCGTCCACCCAAGCGGACCGGAGTACTTCGGCAACCACTTCTTCCCAGTGCTCGATGATGACTTTCCGGATTTCCGGATCGTGGTAAAGACGGTGGCAGAACTGGCAGTGGTGGGCGGTAACGCCCCTCCCACTCGATCTCGGGATTGTGGCGTGCTGCCCAGGCGACGATGCGTTCCGGCCCCTCGTAGTGGATCCACAACTTCAGCAGATCCTCTTCGGCCTCCGTGATCGCCCGGGCCAGGGAATCGGGCTGACGTACATGGCTCACGTTGAGTTCGGGGATGGCCCGCATGCCGAGGCCGCAGCAGGCGCCGATTCTACCGTCGGCCTGGACGGTATAGGTCTGGAGCAGGTTGTCGCACCCGGAGCGTCTGCCGATGTTGTGCCGGTCCACCACGGCGCCTACCGCATATGTGTGCGTGGACGCGTGGGTCATCGGCATCCAGGGGCTGAACACGACTGAAAGGTGCGCGAGCTGTTCGGGGCTTAGCGCCGGGGCACTGCGGGCCGCGCGAGGGCTCGGTAGCCGGGTTCCCGATGACCTTGCGGTCATCGGCTTCGACGGCCTCCAGCTCGGCACCCTCGTCGAGGCCCTGACCATCGTCGCGCTGGACACCCGCGAACTCGGCGCGCTCGCCGTCGAGCAGGCCGGACGGCTGCTGGCCCGCAGCGGACCGCTCAGCCACGACGAGGCGGCGGTCAAGGCCACACTGCGGCTGCGCGAGTCCGCCTGGTGGTGCCTCCCCCCAACGGGGCCGCTTGCTCGCCCGTGTCCGCGGTCGTTCGCCGTGCCGGTTTAGAACAGGAGCTGGTCGCCGGGCTGAAACCGGAAGCGTCGAGGGCGGTGGACGGTCGAGTTCAGCATGCCGAGATTCAGGGGAGGAGCAGGATCGCCTGTGTTGAGGAATTCGACACCGCCCGGGTGCTTCAGCAGAGGCGGGGGGTGGCCGCAGCTGAGGATCGTGATGTTGCCGCTGCGGCGGGGGATCTCTGCGAGTACGGCGATCGCGAAGAGTTCGCCCGGGTGGCTCGGGGCGAGGGCGGCAGCGTCGTCACGCAGCAGCGTGGTTTCCAGGCGCCCGGCAAGGATGGCCAGGTCGGCGGCCTCATATGCTGCTTCTCGAAAGGAGCCGAGTACCGCCGCGGCCACCGCCAGGGCCGGTAGCCCTTTGCCCCGGACGTCACCTATGACCACACGAATGGCGTGCGGGGTGTCCACCAAGGCGTAGAAGTCCCCGCCCACGCGAGCGTGCGGCGCTGCGGCCAGGTACAGACTCGCGATCCTGAAACACCTGCCTACCGGCAACCACCCGGCCCCGGACGCCGGTTCCTACACGACCTTGCGATGGGGACGCCGGCTCATCCTCCATGTGCTGGACGACTCAATGTCGGTACCGGGGACACACCGGAAGCCGAGTGGTGGGACCGGTGCGGTGAGTCGCCTGAAGGGTGCTTCCTGTTGCCGAACCACCGGCATGCTGTGCGCCGGTGCCCGGCCCTTCGAGAATGGCTCGCGCAAGGAACGCGAGCCGCCGACGTCGTACGAACATCGGTCACTGACCGGATGAGACAAGGGAGTTGAGGGTGTCCTCGCTGATGGAGTCGGGGACGTGCGTGCTGGAGGGAAGCTTGTAGGCCTGGCCGCGAACGGCGCCGCCGGGGCGCTCGTCGGTGTGGAGGTTGAAGTACCAGTTGCTCGGGTGGGCCTTGATCCGCTGGAGTAGGTCCGCGTCCTCAACGGTGACGGTGCCGTAGGTGAACTTCGAACCGTCCGCCAGCTTCTTCGTGAAGAAGGGGATCTTCACGTCGCCGTTGACGCCCTTCACGCCCTGGTGAAGGTGGCCCAGGGTCGGCGTCTGGATGCCGGTGAACGTGAACGCGTAGGAGACCTGGTCACCCTGGATCCGCATGAGCGCGAGGGCGTGACCGTCCTTGTCGCCCACGGCGGGGCCGCCCTTGACCGGTACCTCGGAGGCGCCGTCGAGGAGCGAGCCGAAGAAGGAGGCGCCCGCCTGGTTCTTGGCCCACCCCCCGGAGCCGTGCCCGGCGGCGGCGGCGGTGTCGTGTCCGGTGCTCTGCGAGGAGTGCGCGCCAGAGCTGGAGGCGGCGCCGGTCCCTGTGTCCTCGCCGTTGCAGGCGGTAAGCAGGGCGGCGGCGGTAAGGGTCATGGCGACGAGTCCGAAACGCTTGCTGTACATGGTGGTTATGGCCTCTCAGGTGGTTCAGCCGCGCCGATTCGCGGCCTGACATCCACATCACGGGCCGACCAGGAAGGCTGGCTCACGTGATGACGTGCCTGAGACACTTCTGGGACCGCATGCGGTCACACGGAACATGATGTTGACATGCCGGCTGCGCTGAGTCCTGGTCTCGGCCCGCCGAAGATACGAGCGACCCCCATGTCGGTCGGCAAGCCGCGCAGCGCCTGAACGCGACGGGCCCGTGCCGGCCAGCCGGGAGCAAGCTGGTGGCGATCACGGGTGTCAACAGCGAGATCGGAGCCGCGACGGCGACGTACCCCGTCGGGAAAGGCGCCTGGGGCGTGCTCGGAGCCCGCGCGAAGAACGGCTGCGCGAAGTGGTGGACCAGATCGTCGCGCAGGGGGGTTCGGCCGTCGGCGTCGTCATCGACGTGACGCGGCGGGAGGATCTGAAGCTCCTCACGGACACGACGGTCAGTCGCTTCGGCCGGCTCCGGGGCTCCCGGCAGCCGACAGCGGCCGGGAGCCCCACACCGGGTCAGGCAGTCGGCAGCAGGGGGCCGGAGCCCTCCGGCGTCACGGCTCCGGGGTCCTCGTCCGACCCGAGCCGCACCTCAGGAGCCGGACGCCGGAAGCCCTTGGTGATCACAGCAAGCCAGACGATGCCGATGACCAACCAGCCGAGGCCGAGCCGGACGGCGGTGCCGCCGAGCTGGGTGATCAGGTAGACGTCGACCGCGGCGCCGGCGGCCGGCAGCACGAAGTACCGCACGGGGGAGTGCCGGGTTCCGGAGCGCCACTGCCGCACGGCGTAGGCGATCATGCAGATGTTGACGAGGGTGAAGCCCAGGAACGCGCCGAAGTTGATGAATGAGGTGGCGTCGGCCAGCGAGAGGTTCATGGCCGGCAGGCCGACGGCGCCGATGACCAGCACGTTGACGACCGGGGTGAGCAGCCTGCGGTGCAGGCGCCCGAAGACTCGGCGCGGCAGGGCGCCGTCGCGGCCCATGACGAACATCAGGCGGCTGGTGCTGGCCTGGATGGCCACGCAGGAGGCGAACCCGCCCAGCATGCCGACGATGTTGGCGATGTCCGCGAAGGTCTTCCCGCCGACAGTGGTGGACAGCAGGTATCCGGCGGAGTTCTCGTCGGGGAAGGACCCGCCCGGGTGGGCCCACTGCATCAGGAAGGAGATGACCACGAAGACCGTGCCGCCCGTCAGCACGGTCAGGACGATGCTGCGCGGGATGGTGCGCTGCGGGTCGTGCACCTCCTCGCTGAGGGTGCTCACCGCGTCGAAGCCGAGGAAGGCGTAGGCGGCGACGGCGGCAGCCGCGGTGACGGCGGACACGCTGGTGGCATCGTTCCAGAAGGCCTGTCCGGCCGCGGGGGTGCCACCGTGGCCGAGTCCGTAGTGCACGCAGAGCACCGCGAGCACGACGAGGACGGCTGTGACGCCGAGCAGCAGTACCCGGTTGACCCGGTCGGCGACCTTCAGTCCGATCACGTTGATGGCTGTGGCGAGGACGACGTTGATGACCAGCCACGCCCACTCCGGGACGGCCGGGAACTGGGCGTGCAGGTAGATGGCCTGGAGCAGCCAGGCGACCATCGGCAGGAAGAGGTAGTCCAGCAGCAGGGCCCAGCCTGACAGGAACCCGAGGCGGGAGTCGAGTTCCTGACGGGCGTAGGTGTACACGGAGCCGGAACTGGGGTGCACCTTGGCCATCTTGGCGTAGCTGAGACCGGTCAGCAGCATGGCGCCGGTGGCGATCACGTAGGCGGTGGCCGCGGCACCCTTGCTGGTGGCGGCGATGACGCCGAAGATCGAGGTGACGACGGCGGGGGCACCTCGTCCAGGTCGATCACGTCGGTGAGCGTGGTGTCGCTGTCGGCCGCGGCCTCGGAGCGCACGTTTCCCTGAGGGTCCACGAGGATGCTGCGGCCGGTGCCGGCGGGCGCGGCGCGTTTGACGCTGGCGACGAATACCTGGTTGACGATGGCGTTGGCGCGGGCCAGTACGGTCTCCTGGGCGCGGTCGCTGCCGGATGTCAGTACGCAGTTCAGGACGAGCTCGGCGCCCATTCCGGCCAGGTGGCGGATGGTCTCCGGGAACCATGCGTCGTAGCAGATCGACAGGCCCACGCGGCCGACGCCGCCGAGGTCGAAGACGGTGAACTCGGCGCCGGGGGCGACGGTCTCGTAGGGTCGCCACGGGAAGATCTTGCGGTAGGTGGCGATCCGTTCGCCGCGCGGCGAGTACACGGGGGCGGTGTTGTACACGAGTCCGTCGGCTGCGCGCTCGTAGACGCTGCCCGGGGCGAGCCAGACACCCAGGTCGCCGGCAAGCTCGGCCAGAGCGTGGTCGCGCGGGCCG
Source organism: Streptomyces sp. C1-1 (assembly GCF_050214755.1). Lineage (NCBI taxonomy): Bacteria > Bacillati > Actinomycetota > Actinomycetes > Kitasatosporales > Streptomycetaceae > Streptomyces > Streptomyces sp. C1-1. Next base: position 10,046,899 of record NZ_CP189826.1, read on the forward strand.
TCCATGGGTTCGGCGAGGGCTTCGGGCAGTTCGGCGGGTGTGAGTACTGCACCGCCCGCCGGGGCGCCCAAGTGCAGCTCGGGATAGGCGACCAGCGGTGCGGCCGGCAACCCCGCGGTGCGCCATCGCACGTCGGCGGCCAAGCCGTCCAGGTCGTCGGCGGTGCGCTGGGCGGCCTGGGCCAGCACTAGGGGAGGGGTCGGGACATGGGGCACCAGGTCTGGACTCGGTGATTAGTTAAACGAAATTTAGTTAACGAATGAGGGGCGGTCAATGGGTCGGCACGAGTGGATACGGGCGGCCTCCGGCGGTATGCGAGCATGTCAACCATGGCCCGACCCAAGAACCAGGCGGAACGCCGCGCCCAGCTGATCGACGCGACCGCCAGGACCGTGGTGGAACTCGGGGCCACCGCCACGAAGCTCAGGGACGTCGCCAGGGTCGCCGGCGTCACCCCCGCGTCGGTGCTCTACTACTACGCCGACATCCAGGAATTGTTCGCCGCCGTGTTCGAGCGCAGCGCCGCGACGTACTTCGTCAGCCGCGAGCGTGCCATCGTGCAGGCCGAAGGGCCGGTGGCGCGGTTGCGTGCCTGCGTCCGCAGCGGCGTGCCCTGGCCCGGTGAAGGCGAGCAGAGCACCCGGCTGCTCTTCGAACTGTTCCCGGTGGCCCTGCGCAACGAGGGCGCCGCCGACCGGCAGCGCGCCTTTGTGCACCAGCAGACCGAGCTCTACCGCCAGGTCCTCGAACTCGGCCACAAGAGCGGCGAGTTCACGCTGATCGGCGACGCCTGCGCCCTGGGGCGCTCCTTCGTGGCACTCGAGGACGGCTACGCGATGGACCTGTTGGTCGGCGACGCGACCGCCCAGGACATCGAGGACCGCCTGCTCGACCACGCCCGCATCGTCACGGGCAATCCTGCCTTCGGCCGCAGCGGATGACCGGCCAGCACACGAGCTCGCCCGATGGAGCCTGAAGGCATGTGAGAGGGGCTCCAGCGCCGGTGACTACTGACCTTGCTGGCGTGATGTCGTCAAGGCGAGTCCGGTTTCAGCTAGGCATCCATCTATGAGGTTGCTGCGGTAGCGGATCACACGGAGGCGGTGCCGAAGGGGGCGTATCGGGTGGTCGGGGTCATCGAGAGGCCGGCCTCGTCTTCGAAGCAGAGCCAAGCCCTGAGAGCCGCCACGGACTTTTCCGCTTGAGGCCAAGTCTCCGTCCCCCAACCGGTTACGGCTTCCTCGTCGCGCTCCACCGCGCGGCTGGCTGGAACCTGGTGGCTGAAGCCGTGCCGGTGCCGCATCTGCGCGATGGCCGACAACGTTATGTTCTTGTGAAACGGACGTCCGATCAGCGTCTTGATCCGTGTCAGCGTCCGCGTCTGGTCCGACCGGCCATCCGCCACCGGCCCCTTGGGCAACTCCTCCTCGAGCACCGCAAAGAGAGCCTGACTCGGCTTTGGGCCTGGGGCGCAGGTCCCGTCGACTCCAAGGCTGACCTATCACCGTGCTCCCATGCCTGGTGCCACCGCTGCACCGACCGCACGCTGACACGTAACTCCTCGGCGATGACAGCATTGTTGTGTCCCAGGGCGGATGTACGGATACCTCATGCCACCGGCCAACCACGTCAAGTGCAACTCGTCGACGCTCACGACATCACGCCAGCAGGGTCGGCAGTCTCTGTCGCGTCTGCTGGCGACGTCAGGCGGTCAGGCTGCCGCAAGATCACGCCGACTGAAGTGACGCCTTACGAGACGCGATCACCAAGTGGTGGCCGTTGAGATGCCACTCCTCGGGCGTGACGGAGTCGAGTCGGCGTGGATTCGCCGCCATCGTGGGGCGGGCGTTCTCGCTTCGTAAGATTCATGGCTTTGTGCCGGGCGTAGTGTGACATATGGGGCGCTGGACTTTTCCGGTGCACCGCGGCCGGTACGGCGGAAGGAGTGATCATGTCCACTATTGACGGGCAGCAGGCTCCCCTGGACCCCGCCAAGCAGGAGGCGTTTGCGGGCGAAGTCGTCGATGTCCTGAACAAGGCCGCGCTCGCTATGCTGGCCAGTGTCGGCCACCAGTGTGGCCTCTTCGACACCCTGTCCGCACTTCCGCCCTCCACCAGCGCTGAGATCGCAAAGGCGGCGGACTTGGACGAGCGGTATGTGCGCGAGTGGCTGGGCGGCATGGTCGTCGGCGGGTTCGTCGAGTACGAGCCGGAGAGGCAGACTTACGTCCTGCCACCCGAGCACGCCGCTTCGCTCACGACCGCGGCGGGACCGGACAACCTGGCCGGGATGATGCCCTACTTCGGCCTCATGGGCGAGGTCGAACAGCAGGTGGTGCGCTGCTTCCGCGAGGGCGGCGGCGTACCGTACTCGGCCTATCCACGCTTCCAGGCCCTGCAGGCCGAGGAGACCGCCCGGATCTACGACCTGGCACTGGTGGACACGATCGTGCCGCTGGTGCCCGGACTTGATGAGCGGCTGCGCGCCGGCATCGACATGCTCGACGTGGGCACCGGGCAGGGACACGCCCCTCTGGTGCTGGCCAGGGCCTTCCCGGCCAGCCGCTTCCACGGCCTGGACCAGTCGGAGGCCGGCATCGAGACCGCGCGAGCCCAGGCGGCTCGTGCCGGGCTGGACAACCTCCGTTACATACAGGCCGATTCGACGCAGATCACCGGCGAGTACGACTTCATCACCGCCCTTGACGTGATCCACGACCTGGCCCGGCCGGCCGAGACACTGGCAGCGATCGCGCGGGCCCTGCGCGCGGGCGGCACCTTCCTGATGGGCGACATCGCCGCGTCCAGCAAGCTGGAGGAGAACATCGCACACCCCTTCGGGCCTGCGCTGTACGGATTCTCCGTCTTCTACTGCATGACGACCTCGCTCAGCACGGGCGGAGTCGGCCTGGGCACCGCGTGGGGACAGCAGACGGCAGTGCGGATGCTGAAGGAGGCCGGCTTCGGGAACGTCGACGTCGAGGCCGTCGAGGGCGACCCGATCAACGTCTACTACGTTGCGACGAGGAATTGACGGTTGGCTGACGCCCGCCGACGCAGGCGCCAGGGCACAAGGAGTGCTGCCCTGGCCGCGCCGCGGCAGTGCCGTCGTCCTGGTGGCGACGGTGGTCAACTGACTGCTGTGCTTGTCGAGCGGACCGGCGATCAGACCAGCCCGTGCTGCTTCGCGTACGTGTTCGCCACGTCCTCCGGGTCCTTCTTGTCGTTGTCGACCCGGCTGTTGAGCTGGGTGAGCTGCTCGGTGGTGAGGACGTTGCCGAGCTTGGCCAGCGCCCTGCGGACCGTGTCGTCGCACTTGCGGTCGGCGATGAGCGGGACGATGTGCTGGCTGGGGATCAGGTTCTTCGGGTCGGCCAGCACCACCCAGCCGTTGGCGGCGATGTCGGTGTCGGTGGTGAAGAGGTTCGCCACGTCGACGTCCCCCTTCTTGAGGGCGCCCTTGACCAGGGGTCCATCGGAGTCCAGGGACTTGAACTCCTTGAACTCCACGCCGTAGAAGTCCTTCAGGCCCACGGCTCCCACCCGGCGCTTCTTCACCTCGGGCGCGGCACCGATGACCAGCTTGCCGTTCTGTTCGGCCAGGTCGGCGAGGGTGGTCAGGCCGTACTTGCGGGCGGTCGCCCGGGTGACGACGAAGCAGTCCGAGTCGGCCGCCTCCCCGTACGGCAGCACCTGGAGGCCGGCGGGCAGCGCGAGGGTGAGCGCGTTCTGCATGGTGCCGGGCTCCGAGGAGTTGTCCTTCGGCGCGAGGTAGTTCAGGAGGGCGCCCTGGTACTCGGGCAGCAGGTCGATGTCGCCGGCCTTCAGCGCGGGGATCACGATCTCCCGGGTGCCGAGGTTGGGACGGACCTTGACATTGACGCCCGCGGCCTTCAGGACGGCCGCATAGAGGTAGCCGAGGACCTGGTTCTCGGTGAAGTTGGCGGTGCCGATGGTGATGCCGCTCTTGCTGGAGCCACCGCCGCCGGACGTGGAGCCTTGACTGTCGAGCGAGGTGATGCCGCTCGCGCAGGCGGACAGGGCCGGGACGGACGCGGCCGCGAACAGGCCGCCGAGGAGGGTGCGTCGGTTCATGATCGGTGTTCCCTAGGCGGTGCGGTGGCGGAAGAGGAAGCGCTGCAGGCCCGACAGGGCCAGGTCCAGGGCGACGGCGACCACGGCGACCAGCACCGCGCCGCCCAGCACCTGCACGAGGTCGCGCTGGGCAAGGCCGTCGAAGACGTAGCGGCCGAGGCCGCCGAAGGAGACGTACGCGGCGATGGTGGCCGTGGCGACGACCTGGATCAGCGCGAGACGCAGGCCGGTCATGATCAGGGGGAGCGCGAGGGGCAACTCGACCTGGAACAGGACCTGGTGGCCCCGCATGCCCTGGCCGCGGGCCGCGTCCTTCACGTCCGGGTCCACAGCGGTCATCCCGGCGTAGGTGTTGGTGACGATCGCCGGGACCGCGAGGGCGACCAGGGCGACGTACACCGGCAGCATCGACAGCCCGCCCGCCAGGAAGACCAGCACGACCAGGCCGACGGTCGGCAGCGCGCGGCCGAAGGACGCGAGGTTGATCGCGATGAAGGCGCCCTTGCCGGTGTGGCCGATGAGCAGGCCGAGGGGGAGGCCGATGGCGGCGGCGATGAGGGTCGCGAGCAGCGAGTACTGGAGGTGTTCGGCGAGGCGGTGGGCGATGCCGTCGGTCCCGGACCAGCTCGCGCCGCTGGTGAGCCACTTGCCGAGGTTCTTGAAGAGCTCGTACATCTCAGGCTCGCCTCCTGCGCCACGGGGTCAGCACGTACTGGAGCGCCACCAGCAGCGCATCCGCGACCACGGCGAGCAGGATGGTGAGGACCACGCCCACGATCACCGGGGTCGGGAAGTCGCGCTGGAAGCCGTCGGTGAAGAGCTGGCCGAGGCCGCCGTCGCCGATATAGGTGGCGACCGAGACCAGCGAGATCGACATGACGGTCGCGATCCGCACGCCCGCCATGATCACGGGCAGCGCGAGCGGGAACTCTACGGTGAGCAGCGTGCGCAGGGGGCGCGTGCCCATCGCCTTCGCCGCTTCCTTTGTCTTCGCGGGGACCGAGTCCAGGCCCTCGACGGTGTTCCGCAGCAGCACGACCAGGGTGTAGACGGTCAGGCCGATGACCGTGGTGGTGCGGGTCAGGCCGCTGATCGGCAGCAGCAGCACGAAGATCGCGATCGACGGGATCGTGAAGAGGACGTTCGAGACGCCGAGCAGGAAGCCGCGCAGCGGGCGGATCCGGTGGGCGATCACCGCGAGCGGCAGCGAGATGAGCACGCCGAAGAAGACGGCGGTCATGGCGGCCTGGAGGTGGGAGAGCGTGAGGGAGGTCAGGTCGTCGGTGTGGTCGCCTATCCACGACCAGTCGATGGTCATGCCGCCACCCGTGCTTCCGTGTGCGCCCGGCCCGCGTGCTCGTGGATGTCGTCGCGGGAGGACACCCCGGTGAGGACGCCGTCTGCGTCGACGCGGGCGACCAAGCCGGTGGGGGAGGCGAGGGACTCGTCGAGCGCGGACAGCAGCGAGTCGGTGTCGCGCAGCGGCCGTACGGGGAGTTCGGCCTCCTTCGACGCCCAGTGCCGGGGCTTGCGCTGCTCGTCGAGGACGAGGGTCCAGGTGCCGCTCTCCGGCGCCGGGCCCTGCGGGACGTCGGCGAGGGTCTTCAGCGACAGCAGCTTCAGACCGCGCTCGGCGCCGAGGAAGCCGGCCACGAAGTCGTCGGCGGGGCGGGCGAGAAGCTCGGCGGGGGTGGCGCACTGAACCAGGTGGCCGCCGGTGCGGAAGATCGCGATCTGGTCGCCGAGGCGTACGGCTTCGTCCACGTCGTGGGTGACGAAGACGATGGTCTTGCTCAACTCCTTCTGCAGCCGCAGCAGTTCGTCCTGGAGCTGGGTGCGCACCACCGGGTCGACGGCGCCGAAGGGCTCGTCCATGAGCAGGACCGGCGGGTCGGCGGCCAGGGCGCGGGCGACGCCGACGCGCTGCTGCTGGCCGCCGGAGAGCTGGTGCGGGTAGCGCTTGCCGGCGTCGGCGGCCAGACCGACGGTCTCCAGCAGCTCCGCGGCGCGGGCGCGCGCCTTCTTCCGGTTCCAACCGAGCAGGAGCGGCACGGTGGCGACGTTGTCCAGCACCGTGCGGTGCGGGAAGAGGCCCGCCTGCTGGATGACGTACCCGATGGAGCGGCGCAGCTCGGCGGCGTCCTGCCGGGTCACGTCCTTGCCGCCGACCCGGATGGTGCCCGAGGTCGGCTCTATCATCCGGTTGATCATCCGCAGGGTGGTCGTCTTGCCGCAACCGGAAGATCCGACGAGGACCGTGACACCGCCTTCCGGCATTCGGAGGGAAAGGTCGTGGACTGCTGTCGTGCCGTTGGGGAAGCGCTTGTGGACCGCATCGAACTGGATCATGAGATGTCCCTTGCCCGGCTGTATAACGTCATGCAGAGTTCTCTGTAGCTGAATAGCTTGTCAACGGTTTGGTGTTAATCCGAAGTAACGGATGACCGCACGGCAAGACCGGATATCCGGTTAGGGGAGGGTTTCGGCGTGATGTCGTCTCAGATCGTGGACGTGCCGGATGCTGTGCACACCGGACTGGTGATCCTCGACGGGATCGGACTCGGCGTCGAGGACGTCGTCCGCCTCGCCGACGGCGCCGCGCGTCCGGTGCCCGGGACCGACGCCATGAAGCGGGTCACCGAGTCCTGGGACGCGGCCCGCCGGATCGCCGCGACGGGACGCGTCTACGGCCGCTCCACCGGCGTCGGCGCCAACCGGAACGAGGACGTTCCCACCGAGGCGGCCGCCGAACATGGGCTGCGGCTGCTGCGCAGCCACGCGGGCGCGATCGGTGACGAGCTGCCGGCCCGGCAGGTCCGGGCGATGCTCGCCGTACGGGCCAACCAGCTGCTCGCGGGCGGGGCGGGGCTGCGGCCGACGGTGGTGACGGCGTTGTGCGAGGCGCTGGCGAACGGGGCGTATCCGGTCGTCAACGAGTTCGGGTCGGTCGGCACGGGGGACATCGCGGCCCTGGCGCAGGTCGGGCTGGCGCTCGTGGGGGAGCATCCGTGGCTGGCGAGCGGAACCTGCGCGGATGCGGGCGGGCCGTCGGGCGGCCTCGGCGAAAAAGCCTTCGGCAGGTCGACCGCCGCCCACGGATCCGCTGCGGCCGGCGCCGCTGGGTCCGTTGCGGTCGGCGCCACCGGGTTCACCGCTGTCGACGCGCCTGGATCCGCCGCTGTCGGCGCCCCGGATCCGCAAATCCTCGATAACAACGACGCGTTGGCCTTCATCAGCAGCAACGCCCTCACCCTCGGCCAGTCCGCGCTGGCCCTGCACGAACTGCGTGCCCTGGTGGAGGCCACGCAGGTGGTCGCCGCGCTGTCGCTGCTGGCCGTGGACGGCTCCCACGAGGCCTACGCCGCCCCCGTGCACGCGGCCCGCCCGCACCGCGGCAGCACCGAGGTGGCCCGGCGCATGCGGTGGCTGATCGGCGCCGCCGACCGGCCCACCCCGCCCCTGGGCCGTATCCAGGACCCGTACGGCTTCCGCTGCCTGCCCCAGATCCACGGCCCGGCGCACGACGCGGCCGACGCGCTGGAGAAGGTGCTGGACGTGGAGATCAACGCGGCCGCCGAGAACCCGCTGATCTCGCCCGAGGACATGGCCGCCTACCACCACGGCGGCTTCTACCAGGCCCAGCTCGCCCTCGCCCTGGACCACTTCAGGCTCTCGCTGATGCAGGTGGCGCGGCTGTCGACCTCCCGCCTTTCCACCCTCAACGAACCCGCCTTCACCCGCCTGCGGCCCTTCCTCGCCGACCACGAGCCGGCCGCCTCCGGCGTGATGATCCTGGAGTACGCCGCCGGTGCCGCCCTCGGCGACCTGCGTGCCTTCTCCGCCCCCGCCTCCCTCGGCCACGCTGTACTCTCCCGGGGCGTCGAGGAACAGGCCAGTTTCGCCTCGCTCGCCGCACGCCAGACACTGCGCGCCTGTCGCGCGTACCGTCTCGTCGTCGGCTGCGAACTCGTCGCCGCCGTAAGGGCGTTGCGTCAGCGCGACTTCAGACCCGACCCGGAACTTCCGGTGGGACGTGCGCTTCGGCTCGCCGAATCCGTACTGGCACGGGACCAGGCCGACCGGCCGCTCACGGACGACGTGACGGCGGCGGCCGCACTGCTGGACCGGTTCCCCGGCATCTGGAGGGGGAGCGAGTCATGAGCCTGGAAGGGGACATGAGCGTGATGGACAGTCCTGCGGGGCGCCTGCAGGCGCTCTTCGAGGGGCACCGGCTGACGCCGACCCAGCGGCGCATCGCGCACAGCATGGTGCGCCGGGCCGCCGACGTGCCCTTCCTGTCCAGCGTGGAGCTGGCCGAACTGGCCGGGGTCAGCCAGCCGTCCGTGACCCGCTTCGCCGTGGCCCTCGGCTTCGACGGCTACCCCGCCCTGCGGTCGCTCATCCGTCCAGCTGGGACGCCCGGCCATGGCCAGTAGAAGGTCCGCCCGCCGTTGCCGGGCAGGGCGTAATCACCATGGCACGCGCGCACCAGGAAGTGCGTCGCGGGAACCCCCGGTCCAGCTGCCTGAGGCCGCTCTGCCCCTGCACCCCACCCTCGGACTGCTGACCGGCGGCCTACGACTACTGTCCGCCGTGCCCCGGCCCGGGTGGGTCACGCGCCGCCGCGCCACCTGCAACGCACCATCCGGAAAAGGACCTTGTATGCCCATCGCCTACGAGCGCATCGGCCCCGCGCCCGTGAGCGCGACGGCCACGCAGCACATGGTGCCCACACGCGACACCGTCGAACTCGCCACCGACGTCTACCTTCCCGCCTCCCCGGGCCGTCACCCCGCGGTCCTGTTCCGCCTGCCGCACGACAAGAACAGCCGCTATGCCCGTCGAAGAATTCGCGTACCGGCGCGACGTAGTGGGCGATCGTCCGTGCGCCGCATGCCCGGCCGGCCGAAGTTGCAGGCGACGAGGACGCGGCGTAGCCGTCCTCGGATTCGTGCACGAAGGGCACGGTCTCGCCCGGCGACGGAACTTGCCGCACACGTCCTGGACGACCGCGGCGCAACCGTGCGCGGTGAGTTTCGCGGCGATCTGCTCCATGTACGGCGGCCGTGCGGGCTCGGCATTGCGAGCGTCCGCGTACCGGCGTGACGGATGCCTTCACGGCAGCCGCGAGGGCGCGGGCCAGCGGGTGCTGAGGGTACGGAATGACGGGGGCGTGCTGAGGCGCATGCAGGCTGCCGCGTCACCCGGCCGGCCACGGGCGGCGACACCTGTACGACCTCGGCTTGTCACCCGGACGAGCCGCGACAGCGGCTCCCGGCTTGGTTTCGAGCGCGCTCCAATCCCTAGAGTTCCGGGGATGGACTTCCGCCCCACGGGTACGCCCTGCCACCGAGGACCACGGTCGCGAACGGCGACCGTGAACGCGGCGGTGAGCGCGACGTTGACCCGGCCAGGCCGGTTGTCAGGACAGAGGTGATCCTATGAAGGTGCTGGTGACCGGCGGGACGAGCGGACTCGGACTCGCCATGGCCTCAGCCCTGGCCGCTGCGGGAGCCTACGTCGCGCTGACCGGGCGGTCCGGCGAGCGTGCGGAGTCCGTCGCCGCGGGGCTGCCGGGGGCGACCGGCGTCGAAATGGACGTGCGCGACGATTCGTCGGTGGCCAGGGCCGTCGACCGAGCGTGGTCGCGGCTCGGCGGCATCGACATGCTGGTGAACAACGCCGGCATCGGCATGCGCACGGTCAACCCGCGCTTCATGACACAGCCGCAGGGCTTCTGGGAGGTGCCGTCCGACGCCTTCCGCGCGGTGATCGACACCAACCTGACCGGCTACTTCCTGGTCGCCCGCGAGATCACGCCACGGATGCTGGCATCCGGCGGTGGCCGCATCGTCAACATCTCGATCAACCACTCGACCATGCAACGCGCTGGCTTCGTTCCCTACGGGCCGTCGCGTGCCGGCAGCGAGGCGCTGTCCCGCATCATGGCGGCAGACCTGCGGGGCACGGGCGTCACCGTCAACCTGCTGCTGCCCGGAGGCGCGACGGTCACCGGGATGCTGCCCCCGGACGTCGCCACCGAGGGCCACGGGTTCCTGAGTCCCGCGGTGATGGGCCCGCCCATCGTCTGGCTGGCCTCCGACGACGCAGCCGGCGTGCATGACGAGCGCATCGTCGCCGCCGAGTTCGAACAATGGCTGCGGGACTGGGAGAGCCGACAGTGAGGGCGTGAGCGTGCGTGGGTGCCTGGATGCCGTGGATGTGCCGCATGAACGCGGAGCCGGTGCGGACGTCCGGAAGAAGGGCGCTTGCCACGGTCGCTCCGACATGGGACTCGCGCTGTCCGGCAGGATGACCGCGGAGGTGAAGGTCGCGGAGCGGCCCGGCATCAGCAGTTTCGGCGCGGTACCGGTCGGGCGAGCGGTCCATCCGGTGGGGGTAGCTGGCTCGACGTGGGGAGCGAAGACAGACCGGGGGCTGTCGTTGCGGACCTCGACCTCGACCGGCGCCTCATCACCGCCGGCGCCCACGGGGCAATGCCGTCCGGCACCGTGTCGCCGCCGGCCTTGGTGCCTGGGGCAGGCCGGCGACGACGTGCGGGACGCCGGACTTGCCTTCGGCCCGGGCGACGCGGAAGAGGGCCGCGCCGTGGGCCGGGCCGGCGGCGCTGATCGTGCCGGCGCTCTCGGTGACCCGGCCGGTCCAGGCGTTCTTCAGGGTGAACCGGCTTCCGTTCAGGCTGACCGAGGACGCCTTCATGGTCAGGGTCGCCGGGCTGGCGCCGCGGTTGAGCAGCACTCAAGCTGGTCAACCGCAAGAGCGGCAAGGTCATGGACGTCTCCGGCTCCTCCGCCTCCGACGGCGGGCCTTTCATCCAGGACACGTGGTCCGGCGGCGCGAACCAGCAGTGGAAGCTGCTCCCCGACTACGACGGCTCGTTCCGCCTGTCCAACGTCAACAGTGGCAAGGTGCTCGACGTCCCGGGCGGCTCCAACAGCAACGGCACAGCCCTGGACCAGCGGTCGGACGTCAACGGCACCCACCAGTGGTGGAAGCTCGTTCCGGCGGCCACCAGCGGCTACTACCGCCTCGTCAACATTAAGAGCGGACTGTGCGCAGACGTGCAGAGTGGATCCACCGCCGACGGCGCCAAGATCATCCAGTGGCCCGCCAACGGCGGCTCCAACCAGGAACGGCAGCCAGTCGGACTGTGACGGCCCTGGTCACGAGAGCGGCGGCGACCCGACTCGCCGCCGCGGCCTGGCTCCGGCATCACAGGATGACCAGGTGGCGGCTGGTCAACGGCACGGGCGTATCCGCGCCCCGCCTGCTGACCGAGAAGGGCATCCCCGTCTACGTCCAGCGGCAGGACGAGGTCCAGTGGGCCGACGGGGCCGAATGGAGCGAACGCCTGCTGGACGACACGTACCCTTCGCGGTCCGCCGAATGCTTGACCTCGGAGGCCACGAACAGCACGTCGCGCGGCTCCCAACTCCCCAAGGTCGCAAGCGGACGCTCGACGTACCACCCGCCCCGACACCGTCGGTCTTCGCCGACGCATAACCCGTTGTTCCTCTATGCGCGGGCCGCCTGATGCAACGCAGCCGGTGAGTCACGGCTGACTCGTGCTGTGGTGGCGCATCATCCCCGGCTACGGGCGGGTAGCAGGGGCGACGGCCTCAGCGATGGCGGCGGCCAGCGGTTCGGGAGCCTCCACCGGAAGGATGAACACCGAGCCCGGGATCGTCACCACACGGGCGTTCGGGCAGGCCCTCAGGGTGCTGCGCTCGGCGTCGGTGAGCCCGCCGTCGCCCTTCTCGGCATGGACAATCCAGGTCGGCACGCCAGCCTGACACAGCCGGACGGCCCGCTGCTCATCGTGGCGCAGCCATCGCGTGTACTCCAGCAGGATCCACCGCATGACTGCCGGGTCGTTTCTGTCGAAGTCGGCGCGCAGTTCGGCCTGGCGCTCCGTGGACATCCGCATGTGCTTGAGCATCACGCCGGTCGCCTTGCCCAGCAGCCTGACCGGGATGCCGCCGAGTACGCGGCCCAGCGCCACGAGCGTGCGGAAGAAGGCGGGTTCGTCGGGGGAGCTGAAGCTGACGCCCGACAGCACGACCGGCCCGGTGAACGCGCCGGAGGTGACCATCTCCACCGCGACGCAGGCGCCCATGCTGAACCCGGCCACGACGTCCGCCCGGATCTCGGCCGCCAGCTCCGCCGAAACCCGGGCGTAGGACGCCATGCTGCAGTCCTCCAGAGGTGCCGCCCCTGCGTGTCCTGGCATGGTCGCGGCTACCAGGCGCAGCCGTCCGAGCACGGGTTGCGCCATCACCTCCGCGAACGAGTCGGCGCTGCACATGCCCCCGGGAAGCAGTAGCACTGTGTTGGCGGCGTCTGCCGGGCCGGATTCGCGCAGCTGCCAGTGAGTGCCCATCACCCATCGTCTCCTCCCTGCCGTGCAGGTGTGGGCCCGAAGGCCGGCGCGTTACGGCTGGGCACCCAATCGGACAGAAATGGCGACCGCGGTGGAATGCTCCTTGTTCCACGCTAGAAGCGTGGATCGTGCTGCGCGACCGGCGGGCAACCGGGGGTGGCCCGGGCTCGACTGCAACCAACGGACCAGCCGTTAGCGCGAAGGCTTTGATCTTGAGTTACATGCCATCGCCCCGGGAGGGTGGCGGTGGGTCGGTGAGCGACCGGGCTGTCCGGTTCCGTGCGACCACATAGCGCGCGGTGAGCAGTGCCTGGATGGCGTAGAGATTCCTGGATGGCGAAGAAAGAAGAACCTCGCCGCGGTCGAGCGGGCCCCCGCGTCGGGTGCGTCTGGTCCCGCCCGGCGTCTCTTTGGCTCGGCTCCCGCAGAAACGTGCGGGATACACGAATGCGCGGTACGCCGTAACCGCCCCTTGGCACGCTTCCCTCGTCGTTCAAGATCGGAAGGGGAGCCTCTCATGGCAGATCTTCAGGCCGGAACGGGAACGAGCCGACGCGCGTTTCTTCGCAGTGTGGGTGTGACCGGCGGCGCCGGCGCCATGTTCGCCACGATGGGGGCGCTCGGTCTCGCCCCCACCGCCGCCTACGCAGCAGAGAAGGAAGCACCGTTCCGCGCCCCTAGGCGCAGCGATTTCACGCTCCAGGGTCGCAAGGGCAGGCCCGCCAAGGTCGTCGTCATCGGCGGCGGCATAGCCGGCCTCACCTCTGCCTACGAACTCGGCAAGGCCGGCTATGACTGTACGGTCCTCGAAGCACGCGATCGCGTAGGAGGCCGCAACCTCACCGTACGCGGCGGCGACCGGCTGACCGACATCAACGGTGTCAGCCAGACCGCGCGATTCGGCAAGGGCCAGTACATGAACGCCGGCCCCGCACGCATCGCCCAATGGATGGTGACGCTCGACTACTGCCGCGAACTCGGCGTGCCCGTCGAGGTCTTCACGAACACCAATGCCAGCGCGCTCATCTACAACGAGACCACCGGCATGAAGGCGCCGGTTCAGTACCGCACCGCCAAGGCCGACGTCTACGGCTACGTCTCCGAGCTGCTGTCCAAGGCCACGAACTCCGGAGCGCTGGACGCAGAGTTGACGGCGGACGACAAGGAGCGGCTGCTGACTTTCCTCAAGAGCTACGGCTCGCTCGGTTCCGACTACACGTACACGGGGACCGAACACCGCGGATTCAGCGTCGCCCCGGGTGCCGCCGGCACCCCCGGCGAGGAACTCGGCGACGTACCCTCGCTCTCCGAGGTGTTCGCCTCCAACGTAGGCCGCTACTTCTCCTTCGAGTTCGGCTACGACCAGGCGATGCTGATGTTCCAGCCCGTCGGCGGCATGGACCGGATACCGATGGCGTTCGCCCGCGCCATAGGTGAGGAGAGGATCCGCACCGGCGCAGCCGTCACCGACATCAAGAACACCTCCGACGGCGTGCAGATCACCTACACCCAGAAGGGCCGCACCCGCACCATCACGGCCGACTACTGCATTGCCACCCTTGCCCCGCACATCCTGGCCAAGACCTCGCACAACCTCGGCACCGCGGTGCAGACCGCCCTGCGGGCGGTGAAGCCTTCCTACGCGTCCAAGATCGGCCTCGAGTACAAGAGCCGCTGGTGGGAGAGAGATTTCAGGATCTTCGGCGGCATCACCGAGACCGACCTGGACCTCGATCACATCTGGTACCCGTCCTACGGACACCTGGGCGAACGCGGCCTGATCATCGGCTACTACAACACGGGCGCCCACTCCGAGGTCTACTCGGCGCTCACCCCGGCCCAGCGCCTGGAACGCGCCCTCGACCAGGGCGTCAAGATCCACGGCGGCAAGTACCGCAGCGAACTCGCCGCGTCATACTCCCACCAGTGGAAGCTCGTCCCTTACCTCGAAGGCGCTTGGCACTCCATGCCCGGTGGCCCCGACGCACCGGCGTACGCGCCGCTCAACACGGCCCAGGGGCACGTGTACTTCGCCGGCGACTACCTCAGCTATCTGGACGCCTGGCAGCATGGCGCGATCTCCTCTGCCCGCAAGGTCGTCACCGAGCTGCACCAGCGCGTGCTCGCCTCCTGATGAGCCTTCCTGGCTGCCGACCGTTCCTCTCTACGTGATTGCGGAGTAGACAGCTCTCCAGCCCGCCGTCGGCCCACCGCGGGTCTTCGCGCGACGCCATGCCGCCCGGCGGCCAAAGCGGCCCCTCCGCTCTACGCCCTGGGTGCGTACCCGTCCGGCGAGAGTTCGGAAAGGGGTCCTTCTTCTGCCCCCCGGGGGGCTGACCGCTACCGTCCGGGGTGAACGGCGTGGACGCCGGTGCCCGCGTAGGCCTTCGGTGTCAGGGTGAGCAGGAAGCGTCCGCTGGGGTGGGCGGCGCAGGGCCGGGCGGCGTGCATGGCGGCCCAGGAGTGCCCGAAGCGCAGCAGTTGGGTGGCGGTGACCGCGGCGTCGGTGTCGAACGCCTCGATCCGGATGAAGCGCAGCCCCTTGATGTAGCCGAGCAGGCCCGGCCGTTCGGCGTCGTCGGCGGTCAGCGACAGCACCGGCGCATACAACTCACCCAGTCCGCCGCAGGCCTGCACGTAGAACGCGGCGACCGTCTCGTCGAACGGGTCCTTCGGGTCGTACAAAGCGGCGGCGGTGGTGGGGTCCGGGACGACCGAGATCGCTGCCACTACGCGGCCGTGTGCGGACCGTGCGCCGCGGCGCCCAGGCGCTCCAGCAGAGCCCGGGCCTTGGCCTCGGCCTCCTCGCTCGGTGCGTGGCCGAGGGCGGCAGCGAGCTCGGCGGGGGCCAGTTCGGCCCGCTCGGCGTACTCGGCCTGGGAGGGAGTGCCCTGCGCGAGGTCTTCCACCAGGTGGCGGATGGTGGTGCCGTGCTCGGCCGCCAGCTGGGCGAGCCGGCCTCCTCGCCCGAAGCGGTGCCAGATTGAAACTGCCCGAATACCTCAGGCTCACCGGGTCCGGATGTCCGGCAAGGTGGTATCCGAGGCGGCATAGAGGAACTCCAGGAGCTTGCCGTATGCCTCGCTGTGCGCTCTCTCCTGCTCTGCCTGGTGCTGCGGCGTTTCTGATTCATTGTCAACCGCGTGCAGCCAGTCGATGACTGCACCGAAATAGGGGACCAAAGCGCCAGTAGCCGCTTGCGCGGCAGTGCCCATCTCGCTGGGACCTTCCACGTAAACGATGTGCTGAAGGCGGTCGAGCTGGCGGTGCAGAGCTCGTGCTTCGTTCCAGAGGCGGCGGGCGGTTTGGCGGCGTTCTTCGCGCTCCTCAGGAGGGTCGCTTGCTGCGATGCCTCCAAGTTTGAGGCCCGCTTCGCTCAGCGTTCCGTGTACCAGGTGACAGCTTTCGGCGAAGGCCAGGTAGGCACTCTTGCGCGATTCGCGGAGAGCACGAGCCCGGTCGGCATCTATCTGAAGGCGAGCCTGCCTCAATTGCGTCTCGGACTGGATCTCGGCCTGTTGCTCTGCCTTCCTTCCGGTGATCCAGGCGGATGCCGTAGCACCGAGTGCGCCGACCGCGGCGCCGACGACACCACCGAGGAGTCCTGCAAGTCCTGCGTCCATGGCGTGATTCTGCTGGCCGGGTCGTGCGCTTTACCAGTGTGGCGCGATCATTGCGCCTGGCCACCCAGCGAGGTCGCTGTGCCGGCGCCGGGTCTGCTCGATCCGCACCGCCGGCGCGATGACCAGATGCAACTGTTCGGTCGTGGCCATCCGGTACTGCGCCAGGACCGCCAGCGCCAGCCGGCCGTTCCGGCCGCATCTACGTCCAGCATCAGCGGTGCCTACCCTCCCGTACGGTCCGGCGCCGTTCCTCATCCGGCTACCGCGCGTACCGCCCAGGCCAGCAGCCAGCCCCGACCAAGATCCCGACCACCAGAGCCTGACCAGCGTCAGAATGAGATAACCCCGCCTCCGACGAGAAAGTCCGACAGGCAGGGCAGTCGAACCTCCTCCCGTACCCGTCTTTAAATGGGAACGAGGGAGGGCGCATTGAACGCCGACGAGGAACGCCAGTTCCGCGAGTTCGTGGCGGCACGGTCGAGATCGCTGCTGCACACGGCATACCTGCTGACCGGGGACTGGGAGCAGGGCCGGGACCTGCTCCAGACCGCGCTTGCCTCCACCGCTCGGCGTTGGTCGAAGCTGCGTGACCGGGAACAGCCGGAGATCTATGTGCGCCGGGCTCTCTACAACGCCCAGGTGGATCGCTTCCGGCTCCTCAGCTGGGGGCGGGAGACGGTCACGGACACCCTGCCGGACCAGCCGTCCGGGCAGGCCGCCGACTGGGCCGACACCGTGGTCCAGCGGCAGGACATCATGGCCGCGCTGCGGCGGCTGCCCAAGCGTCAGCGTGCGGTGATCGTGTTGCGCTACTTCGAGGACCGGCCGGACAACGAGATCGCCGCGATTCTGGGCGTCGCCCAGGGGACGGTCCGCAGCCAGACCCACAAGGCCCTGGCCTCTCTCCGCACCACCCTGGCCGAGGCAGGGCCGTCAGCCTCCTCTTCCACCGCCTCCGGAAGGGGCGTCATCGCATGAACGGTTCGACCGAACACCCGGTGCACGAAACGCTGCTGCACGATTCCCTGCACGCGCATGTCCGGGAGAGCGACGGTGACGCCGTCGGCGCCTGTCTGGTCGGCCTGGCCGACGGCGCGTTGCGGGTCGCCCGGCGGCGGCAGTGGCTGGCCCGTACCGGGGTCGGCGTCGCCGCAGTCGCCGTGGTCGCCATCGCCTGGGTGACTGTCGCGGATGGCGCGACCCCCCGCGCGCACGTGGTTCAGCCCGCGGCAGTGGGCGGCACCGGGAACACCGGGAAGGCGGCGCCGGTCTCCCTCCTGCCGGTCACATCGTCCACGGAACAGGCATGCACCCAAGGCAGCGGCGGCTACACCGTGCACGCCACCGCGAACCAACCGGCGTTCTGCGTCCGCGCCGACCGGGCCAGGGGCATGACCGACGTCCGTGTCACCTCCGCGAAGGCGGAGAAAAGCACCACCGACGGCACCTGGCAGGTCGAGGTGACCCTCAGCCCAGCCGACCGGACCCGCTTCGCCGCCCTCACCGGATCCATCGCGGGGGCCCCGGTCCCGCGCAACGGATTCGCCATCGTCATCGACGGCAAGCTCTGGGGCAGGCCCTCCGTGACCTCCTCGATCACCGGCGGCCGTTTCGAAATCGTCGGGGCCTACGTCGGAGACCTCACCAGCGCCACCGCCCACGACCTCGCCCACCGGCTGGATCCCGGCAAATGAGTAGTCGACTCCCCCCGGGCCCCTGGCCGGAGGTTTCACATGGAGTGGGTGACGAGATTCAAGCTCGCGCTCTCAGCTTGGGAAGCTGCGGGCATTTGGGGCTGATTCTCATGCTGACCTGGAGGAACGGTGAGGTTGCGGCCCCCTCCGGCTGTACGACTCTCCCCGTGATTCCCCGCTGTTCCCCGCCCGATCTGGTGCGCCCGTGGTGCGGCCACTGAGGCACAACGAGGTCAGTGCTCGCGTCGGCCGCACTCAGCTGGGTAGAGGACAGAACCCGGGAGTACATCGGACGGTGGCTGCCCAAGGTGGAAGCATGCGGCGCCCGAGACGTCGGTCGTCAACGCGTCGATCGCCACGGCGGTTGCTGCAGGTCGCTCAGAATGTGGGCTGTGCAGCTCGGCCTCGCCCGGTGTTGCGAAGGGTGTGCCCTCGAGTGCGGCGAGGGCGGTCAGAGTGCCGTCAGGCTGGAGCTCTGTCTCCTCGATGGTGATCCGCCAGTGAAGCTCTGCCTCTGCCAGGAGTTGCTTGCCGGATTTCCCATGGACGAGAAGGGCGCTGCGATGGCCGCGGATGAGGCGCGCTATGGCGCAGCAGAGGGGGACGTCGGTTCCGTAGGGGGTGTCCACCCGGTTGTGGCCGGCGGTCGGGAAGTAGCCCAGCGCGTCGTCCAAGAGCCTGAGGGCAGCCTCCTTGATGCGCGGCCGCTGGCCATGCTTGACGAGATCCAGCAGGGCGGGGGTGGCAGCGTAGGCGGCCGGAAACACCATGGCAGAGTGGCTGCAGACGAAGCCTCCATCGGCAAGCAGGGACGCGGCGTCGCCCGTCTCGTTGGCCGTGGTGGACACGGTCAGCAGTCGTAGTGCGTGAGCAACCCGTTCCGGATCGTCGCACTGGTGCCATGTCGGGTTGGGTATCGTCGACCAGTCCACGGCGTCAATGGCGTCAAGGGACACCCTCACATTCTGCCGGACTGAAGCTCTGAGCTCGGGAAGCTTGGGTCCTAAACGGGGATTGGTGGGATGACCTGCAGTGGAGCGGCGCCGACGTCGGATCGGTCGCTCAACTCATCCCCGGTATTGCCCGTGGTTCCCAGCACGATCTGGCACGTGTCTGGCACGGCCCTGCACCGTGAGCAGTCTGCGTCGTGACCGCTGAGGTTCCGTCCGCATGTCGGCTGTCCACTCGCAGGCGTTGCCTGAGTGCTAAATGATCACCGATCTAGAGCTTCGGTGTTCTTCGCGATCAGGTCGAGCTTGGCGACGACCGTCTCTCGATCCAGCACCATACGTTGGATCACGTCGAGATCAATCACGTAGGTCAGAGGCTCGACAGGTCCTCCAGGGCCGGTCGACCTGACTGTGACCGTGTACTGCCGTGGGAGGTCGGCTTTCTCGAAGAAGCGCGGACCGAAGGAGAAGTACCACTCCAGACGCCGACGTGGCGGCAGGTGGGGAATCTTGCGTGCGATAGCCCGAGCAATCTTCTCATCCCAGTCGCTTCGTTCGCCTCCCTGCAGGGGAGGTGTGACGCCTAGCTCGCATCGCGTGCGACGGTCGGTCCAATGTTCTCTACGGTGAATACCAAGAGGCCAGAACCCCCCGCGCGCGGTTGGATATCGGCAACCACATAGGGTTCGGCGGCCTCCTTGCGAACACGTTCGCCAAGCTCCAGTTGTCTGCGGCTATAGACCGCTTGTAGACGGGAGTAGACCAGTGCGGCGATGCTGATCAAGACGGCGATGACGGCGATGGCGTTGCTCATGGCCGGAGAGTACAAGCGGAGACCAACACTCCGGGCGGACCGTTGGTCAACGTACACGCTTTCCAACTGTGGTGGTGGGATGGTGGGCGTCGTTCAAGGGTGTTCACCTGCGTTCAGCGCTGTTCGAGAGTGCTACTGGCGTCGGCCTCGGGTCCGCTGCGAACGGCCCTGAATCAAGCTGAATGAGACGGAAACTGAGACAGGGACCCGATGGAACGAGTGGAAGCCGAGCTGTTCACCGATGCCGGCAACAACGCTGTCGTGCGCCTGCCTGGCCGTCGCTTTCCTGGAGTCCTGGTCCAGGGCGACACCCTCAGGATCCTCTCCGCCGACGTCGCCGAACTCGTCGAACTCTGCGCGGCCGGCGATCTGGAGGAGGCCCGCCAAGCGGCAAGCCTCCTCCACGAGGAACTCGGAGCGAAGCTACAGCGCTACACCGATGCTCTCGACGCCCACGGAGAGCGACACCCGTTCTGATCCGTAGCTCTGTGTGGATCGGTCAGTGGCGGTCATACCGGTTGCGCTACGGCCCTTCAAGGACGCTGCCAGGCGGGGTCGGTTACCGATCTTGCCAGTGCCGATGACGTTTGCCCTGGTCGCAGCGTCGGGCTGTCGTGGTCTCGGGTGGTTTCGAAGGGGCTCGGGGAGCGGTTGGCTCCCAGATGGCTCCCAGGCGTCCGGACTGGCTGGGCCTCGCCGCGCAGGGCGAGGCCGACCGAGAAGCCGGCGTTGTGCAGTCTTTGTGTCGCCCGGACGTCGATCGTTGCGATCCTCGATGGCCTCCAAGACCTGCTGAACTGCTGGACCGGCCTGTGCACCACGTGCCACCAGCCCCTGGCCCGACCCTGGACCACACACCAAACAGCAAGATCCCCCCGACCTGACGGAGTCCTGCCAGGCCGAGAGCCCCTGTTCCCTCAGGGCCGCCGCCGTCCGTTCGGCCACGGCCGCGTCGGCGTCGGTCACCAGGACCCGTGCGCCCGTCGCGTCGGTGAACTCCGTATTTCTCGAAGCGCTTTGTATCGCTCATGAGCCGAACCCACTGCCGGAACGATCAGCCGGGCAGACACCCCGGCAGGCTTGGGCGGCCCGAGCGGCGATGCAGTCAAACTTTGACATTACGCACTAAGTATCGTATGTATGGATACATCGTAAACTTACGAGCGAAGGACGGGACGGCGAGAAGGCAGCCCTCCAGCCGCACGGAGTACGTGGTGATCGACATGACGACGAGTTGCAATCGGCCCTTCCCGAGCCCCCTTCGCCGGCAACCCGAGCCGGGAGCCCCGAGGGTGACGGCGCTCGTACCCGCCTACAGGGAGGCGGACTCGCTCCCCCAAGTCCTCGATGCGCTGCAGACGCAGACACGTCCCGCGGACCGCATCATCGTGACTCTGGATCCGCACCAGGACAGCGGTCGAACCGAAGAACTGGAGCGAATTGCCCAAGAGGCGGGCGCCGAAGTCTGGCATTCGGTCGGCAACAGGCATAAGAAGGCCGGCAATCTCAACGGAGCGCTGGACAGATTGCTGCCGGACATGGCAGACGACGACTCAATCCTCATCCAGGACGCCGACACCTATCTGGATCCTTACTTCATCGAGGTGACCACCCGGAAGTTGGGGCAGGGCTACGGCGCCGTGGGCGGGAACTTCCGGGGTCGTTCGGGCGGCAGGCTCTGTGGCGTCTTCCAACGCAATGAGTTCGCCCGGTACGCCCGGGACACGGCTCGAAAGAACGGCAAGGTACTTTGCCTGACAGGCACCGCCTGCCTTTTCAAGGCCGGCGCTCTGAAAGGTGTGCTCGCCGCCCGAGAATCTGGTCTTCTGCCACCGGCCGACGGAGTGTACGACACGAAGGCACTGACCGAGGACAACGAGCTCACGCTCGCTCTGAAGCATCTCGGATTCCGCATCGTCGCTCCGGCCCGCGCGACCATGAGCACTGAAGTCATGGAAACATGGCGAGCCCTTGCGAAGCAGCGACTTCGCTGGAAGCGCGGAGCGCTCGAGAATCTGATCGGCTACGGCGTGACTCGTTACACCGCAGAAGGTTGGGTCAGGCAGGTCGTGGCGTTCCTCGGGGTATCCGTGTCGACCGTATATGTAGGTTCGGTCCTGTGGTTCCTCGCTTCTGGGTCGGGCCTGAGAATTGCTCCGTTCTGGATCGCCTTCACCGCCTTCTACGCGATTGAGCGGGCGATCACCGCAAAATCCAGGGGTTGGCGCGTGTCGGTTGCCTCGATGCTGGTCATACCGGAATGGTTCTACGACCTGTTTCTGCAGGGAGTGCACCTCCGTGCGCTCGTCGATACAGCTCTTCAACGAGAGCGAAACTGGTAGTTCAAGCAGTCCCCGGAAAGGGACCGAACAGACAGAGGAGACAATCATGGCAAACTATGCAGGCGCAGGGGCCACAATGGGCGGAACCAGTGGGGCAGGGGTTCTGCCCCTCACAGGCGGCCCGGACACCATCTGGTTCTGGATCGTCATGTTCGTTCTGATCTCGTCGGGATTCGCTGTGCTGCGGCTGTTTCCCCGAAAGGTCAAGGACGACTCCTGACCGGGGTCGGACATGAAAAAGGCAAGTCAACTTCTGGGTATCGGCCTGATACTCGTCGGTTTGCTCCTGGGAGGCTTCACGCTTCTCCAGACCTGGCACTCGGACAATCAGTACAGAGCCATCCAGCAGACACTGCACAAAGAGATCCAGATGTCGGCCGAGGTCCCTCACGAAGGCGGCGCGCTCGCGACGCTGAGGATTCCTCGATTCGGCTCGGGCTATGACCCCGTGATCGTTGAGGGCGTGTCTCAGAGTGCTCTTGCGAAGGGCCCCGGGCACTTTCCGGGGACGGCCATGCCGGGCGAAATCGGAAACTTCGCGATTGCCGGTCACCGCACGGGGTGGGGGCAGCCGTTCCATCGGCTGCCGGACCTGACAAAGGGCGACGAAATCAAGGTCTATTGGCACCGTAAGACATACACCTACCGGGTCACCCGGACCGAGGTCGTCAAGCCCTCCGACGTCGGCGTCGTGCTTCCCGTTCCCAACAGGCCGGGTGTCAGGCCGGACAAGGCTCGGATCACGCTCACCACCTGTACGGACCGCGGGTGGAAGGGCACATACATCCACCGGCTCGTCGTATGGGGCGAGCTGGAGAAATGATCACTAGGTGGCATAGGCCCCGGCGCCGCGTCGAGCCTTGAGGAGGCAGGCGAATGGCGAACGAATCAGCCGCCGGCACGGGTCGATCCGGCGACCGCGGGCGTCCTGCGAGACTCAGCCGTGAGCGTGTCCTGGCCAGCGCTTTGGAACTGGTTGATCGCGAAGGCCTCTCCGCACTGAGCATGCGTCTCCTGGGAGCCGATCTCGGCGTGGAGGCCATGAGCCTGTACCGCTATGTGCCCGGCAAGGAAGCCCTGGTGGACGGGCTGGTCGAGGCCCTCTACCTGCAACTGGAGGACCGCCTCGACCAGGCGCCCGTCCCGGCCGCGGCACCGACCGCCGGTGACTTCGAGCAGCGAGCCGGCCTGCAACGCATCGCTCTGACCATGTACCAGGTCTGCATCGACCACCCCCAGGTGGTGCCGCTCCTGTCCACCCGCATGATGGCGGTCCCGCTGGCCCGCAGGCCGCTGCCCGTCCTCAGGCATCACGAACGGGTGCTCACCCTCCTTCGCGACGCCGGACTGGACGAGGCCCAAAGCGCCACAGTCCTCCGCGCCTTCACCGCCTGGGTGCTCGGGTATATGTCGGTGGAACTGCGCGCCATGGTGGACAATCCAGAGGAACCGGACCCCGCGTTCCGGTTCGGCCTGCATCGCCTTCCCGCCCAGGACCTGCCAAAGCTGCGCGAGAGCATCCCCGCCCTCGCCGAACGCGGCGGCCCGGAGGGCCTGGCAGCCGGATTGGACGCACTGCTCGACCGCTTCTCCGGGCCACACGAGTAAGCCCCCGGCCAAGCACGCTCCGGCAGCATGCGGGTCACCAGTATCCGGTCGTGCCCGCCGGTTTGCCCGCGTCCTGGACCTCGACGAGGTAGCGCAAGGAGTCGGGGCGGTTGCCGTCGAGGTCCGTGAAGCCGTAGACCTGGGCGAGTCCGCCGCTGGAGAGGGACCAGCCGTTGAACCGCGCCACGTCGCGAGGGCGACGGCGCGCCCCACGAAGCGCGGCGGGAGCGCCACACCGCGACGTGCGGGCGTGGACACCACGGGAGTTGCGGCACAGCTTCGTGTCGTTGCTCTCTGACCACGGCATCCCGTGGTAGCGGATCGCCCTCTTAGTCGGTCACAGTAGCCAGGCGACGACAGAAGCTGATCTATCAGCACTCCTATGACGATCGATCAGCGTCCTGGCACGAATCTGGCACGCGACCGCTGACCATCACGGACAGCAAGGGGGCCCGGCTCTCTGACCTGGGCCTTGATCGTGGAGCGGGTGACGAGAATCGAACTCGCGCTCTCAGCCTGGGAAGCTGCGGGGATTGGGGACTAGTTGGGCAACGGGGCGAATCACTGGACCGTGGCCTCGTCGAGCCCGACCACTTTCACCGTGTTTCCCCGCTGTTCCCGGCTCGATCTGGTGCGGCTGTGGTGCGGCGTAGGTCAACGGGAGGCAGATGATCATTCGTACCAAAGTCCGGGAAGCGGTCCACGCTTGGTCGTTGCCGGAACCCTGGATATGGTGCTGCCCTTTTCGAGGTCGCCCCGGATGTGCAGATAGAGAGAGGGCGTCGGCAAGCCGACGGTCTGGATCCAGCCCTTGCCGTGCACATGGCCGGCGGCTGTCAGTTCTGCGGCCTGGCCCGGTGGGGCGATGCTCTCCGCGTAGCTTTGGCAGATCGTCTCGCCGCTGTCGGCGAACGCGTAGCGGGCAGCGTAGGCGTAGCCCTCGTGGAGCCAGACATACAACACGATCGGCTTGTCCAGAACCGCGCGGAACCACTCGGCGGCAAGCTCGGCGAGCCGTTCCGTGGAGCCCGTGGCATCAAGTGCCCAGGCGCTGGGGCGATCCGGGAGCAGATACAGCTGATTGTGCAGACGGTCTCCTCGGGCGCGGTCACCGACCAGATGCACACCCAGATCGATCAAGTGCCGGCGGGGCTCTGCCCGGTCGGACAGGCTGACATGGGCGAGGAGCGATTCCCAGTCGTCCGGGCGTCCGACCTCCCCGACGACATCTGCTGGCGCCCAGGCCATGCAATGCCCGCTCAGGGCAGATACGAAGGCTCTCTCAGTGTCGTCGAACTCGAAGTCGTCGTCCGGATCATCGATCTCGAACCAAGCACGCGTCGTCATGGGACGGACCTTATGACGAGAGCGAGGTGCGCACGGAGCTTGGGCGAGCTCGCCGAGGCCACGCGCCGTGATCGGTTCGGAGCCTTTGCCTGGCGCAGGATGCGAACCTGCGACACCCGCTCGGCGATGTCGTAGCCGCCGTCCGCCAGCGGCGAGGGGTAGAAGGGGGTGATCCACACCGCGTCGACCCCCAGCTGCGCCAGGTGGTCCAGGCGGGCGGTGGCTCCTGGCAGATCCCCGGTGCCGCCGCCGTTGCCGTCCGCGAAGGCGCGCGGGTGGATCTCGTAGCAGACCGCCTCCCGCCACCACGGCACGGGACCGGCGGGTTCGGGCACCACCGTCATCGGGCACCTGCCACCGGGACGGGAGAGCTGAGGGACACGGTGCGGCCGCTCTGCGCGGACCGGGTCGCCGCCCGGGCCACGGCCACCGCGGTCAGCCCGGCCGTGGCGTCGGCCTGCGGCGTGCCGCCGTGCACCGCGCAGTGCAGGTGGTCCGTCATGGCCGCCAGCACGCCCTCGGCGTACACGTGCTGCTTGCGGTGCTCCCCGCCCAGGCCCACGACGCAGTCGACCCGGTGCGGGATGCTGCGCGTGACTCCCCGGCAGCGGGCCGGCCGGGCGGGGCCGGCGTCGCGCGCCACGGATACCGTGATGCGCTCATGGCCGTGCGGCCGCAGTCCGGGAACCGTGAGCAGTTCGTGAGCCCGTGCGGGCAGCGCCTCCCAGCGGGCCGCGCCCGGCTCGTCGGTCCACGCGGTGATGGTGGCGTACGTCGGTATCCAGCCGGTGACGCGGGCCTCGGCGAAGCCGTAATCGAGCCGCATCAGCTGACGCTCGGCGCGGTGGGCGTGGGTGAAGGAGTGGGTGTGGGTGGCGACCGCGCCGCCGGGCTGGACGGCGGTGGCTACCACGATGTCCACCGGTCCGTCGTCCCGCCGCACCTGGCTGCCCTGCACCTGGAGCGGGTCGCCGCCCATCAGGGCGTTGGCGGCGTCGAAGAAGTGCACGCCGTGCTCGACGTGGATGTTGCCGCTGTGCGCCGGGTCCCAGAACCAGTGGCCGGCGCCGAGGTCCTCGTCGGAGGCGTCGTTCTCGAAGGCGAACCGCCGCAGCGGGTCCAGGAGTTGCTCCTGTCCGAGCCGCTTCAGCAGCCGCAGGACCGGGTTATGGCGCAGCACGTGGTCGACCACGAAGACGCCTGGCGAGCGGCGGCTCTCCTCCTCGACGCGCGCGGCGTCCTCGACGGTGAGCGCCATGGGCTTTTCGCAGAAGACGTGCTTGCCCGCCCGGAGAGCGGTCACCGCGGCATCCGCGTGCGCGGCCGGCGGGGTGGCCAGGACCACCACGTCGACGTCCGCCAGCGCGGCCACCTCCTCCACGCTCGTGTGGACGGACGCGCCGTACCGGCCGGCGAGCGTCTGCGCCCGCTGCCGGTCGCCGTCGGCGCACGCGGCGACGCGGACGCCGGGAAGGTCGCGTACGGCGCCAGCACGAACGTGCCGAAGGCTCCGCAGCCGACCAGGGCGACGGCGTGCCCGGCGGGACCGTGCATCACTCCGACCGGTCCAGGCGGGCCACGCCGATGTGCGCGTCTGCCATGCCGTAGAAGACGTAGCGCACGCCGTCGATCTCCTCGATCGCGGTCGGGAAGGCCGACTCTCGATCTCCAAACCCAACCGGATCGCCCCCGTTCACCGCCGCCTGCGTCGTCAGGGTGCCACGTCGCGCGGACAGCCAAAGCTCGTGTGAGATGCGCTGGAGGATCCGCGCGGCTCGGCCCGAACGCGGCCGGCGGCCCATGCCTGAGGGCTCATGTGGGGGGCCCTCCCACATCGAGCCCACCCTTGTTCGCCACCAGATCCGAGTCGGCCCAGCGGCACGTCGCGGCCCCACCTGACGGATGAGAGCGGCCGGCTTGAGGGTCAGAAGGGTCCAGACCAGCGGCGGCCAGCCCCCTTGGCTGCTCAGTTGCAAGCAGTCACACGCGACCTGGCAGCCCACGGTCGGCCAGTCTCCAGGACCGTGGGCTCTACGACGGCAACTCCATGGCCTGCTACCCGGTGTTCTGGACCGCGCCCGGAGGCGTGAAGCCCAGTGGGGGACGTCGACGGCGACGGACGGGCCGAGCGCTTCTGGCTGCCGGACCCCACTGACGGGGACGTGAGCGGACCCGTCTACGCCGAGGGCGACGACGGCCGCTACACCGAACTGCCGCTCGTCGACGGCCTGTCCGGGCAGATCGGCGACATCAACGGCGACGGGTACGGCGACCTGGTCACCGGAGTGCCCTACGACGCGTCCCTGACGTCGGGTGCCACCCCCGCCCATCGCGGCGGTGAGATCCAGGTGCTCTACGGGAGCGCGCAGGGCATCACACCCGGACAGAAACCGCAGATCATTCACCAGGACACCGCGGGTGTGCCCGGCGCCGGCGAGTTCGGTGACCTGTTCGGGATGTCCCTCGGTGTCGGCGACACCGACGGCGACAAGTACGCCGACGTCCTGGTCGGCACGCCGGGGGAGTCCGTGGGGTCCGCCAAGTACGCGGGCGGGGTGACGCTGCTGCGCGGATCCGCCGCCGGTCTCACCACGACTGGTTCGCGGGCCTACACGCAGAACACCAGTGGCGTGCCCGGGACCGCCGAGAGCGGTGACAACTTCGGCGCCGCCACCCACCTCGTCGACGTCACCAAGGACGGCAAGGCGGACGTGATGGTGGGCGCCCCCGGCGAGAACTCCGACGGTCTGCTGTGGACCGCCCGGGGATCCGCCTCCGGGCCCATGATCAGCGGATCCACGACCACGAGCGGAACCGCCGCCGGACTCAAGCGCAGATATGCCGAGATCGATTTCGGCGAAGCACTCCCCGGCGCCCGGTCCACCATCTGACGGGCGCAGCGGCCCATGTGCCGGGTGGCGTGCCGCAGTGACGGCCCGCCACCACCGGCCAGTCGAGCAGGCTGACCAGGCAGTACACACTGCACGTCGCAGCAGGCCGGGAGTACATGCGGCGGGACGTCTGGGGCGATGGTCGCCGCGCACGTCGCTTGCATTTCCGATGAGCGTCTCACCGAGAATGCCGAAACCCTCGGTCGAGGAAGTCCCCGCCGAAGTCGAGCGGTGTCGGCACGGAAAAGGCCAGTGCGAGCGAGACCGCGCCCCGGAAGCCGCACCGCGCGCCGACCACCCGGCCCGCTTGCTCATCCGGCGCAGCCGTTGCTGCGGACTGCGGTCCAGCAGCCGGATCAGCGGGCCAAGAGGAAGGCGAACCAGATCCGAAGGCGCCCCAGCCCGCGCCACACGATGCATGGCGGAGCCAACGGCCTTTCCCCGTACGGCCCTTGGAGTTCGTCCTCAGCCAACCTGCCCCGTCGGCCGCACCGTGATGTGGTTGATGTCCACCTCTGCGGGCTGGTTCAGGGCGAACACAATGGTGTCCGCGATCTGCTCGGCGGTCATCGTGGCGGCTGCCTCGGGGGTGCCGCCGCGGGCGTGCCAGAAGGGGGTGTCTACGACGCCGGGGGCGACAACGGTGACTCCGACTCCGTCCTGGCCGACCAGGAGGCGGGTGTTCTCGGCGAGGGCGTGGGCGGCCCACTTGGTGACGGAGTAGAGGTTGCCGGGGGTGTGGCGGACGCCGGCGACCGAGCCGATGATCACGATTCGACCCTTGGACGTCCTCAGGTGGGGCAGGGTCTCCTTGATCAGCAGGGCGGGGCCCAGGACGTTGGTGAGGATCATGTTGCGCATGTCCTCAGGGGCGTGGGTCTCCAAGTTGCCGGGCAGGGAGAAACCAGCGTTGGCTATGACGTTGTCCAACTGGCCCCAGGTGTCCAGCACATGGCGGACGGCGGCGGCGACGTCATCTGCCTCGCCGGCGTCGCCGGTGATCGTCAGCAGCCGCCCGCCCGCCCCAACGGTGGTGGCGAAGGCGGCCAGCTTGCCCGCGTCGCGTCCGGTGACGGCCACGCGGTGGCCCTGCTTGATCAGGGCGCGGGCGGTGGCGGCGCCGATTCCGGTCGAGCCACCGGTGATCAGCGTGACGGGTTCCATGGGACGGCCTCCTCGGCGACGGGGTCATCGGGGCAAAGCGCCTGCACTCTACCCAGCGATCTTCGACGCTCGCTCCCCTCTTCTCCGACGGCTCCGCTCCTGGCTGTAGATCAGGAACTGACAGCGCTTCGTCAAGTGGAGGTGTTTGCGATGCTCAAGAGCATGTCGAGAGTGGACCCCCAGGCCCGCACTGCATGCGCCTTCGTTCCCCAGCCGCTGGCAGGAGACGGCCCGGAATCGCGGCGACGGCGTCTCGCCGTAGCCTCGGCGCGTGGCATCGGGGTTGGGGTCCCAGTTGCTCACCATCCTCTTCCGTCACATTCATCGCACGTTGTGTGACGGGTGGACCGTGCCCCGAGTTCGCCTCCTGCGTGCCCCAAGGCGGTATGCGCAAGGGGGCGCGTGACAGCGCTTGTCCCCGTTTGTTCGCCGTCCTTGTGCGCTGGCGCTGGCTGTATGCGGTGAACTGCACACCTCCCCTCTGGTCCTCCCTTCCACGCACCGTTTCACTGGGCGCTCACGCGCTTTCAACGCATGTCGCACCCAGGAAAACAGTGGCGATGAGTGATCACTCATTGCGTCAGGGGTGACAGCCGGCTCGGACCCCGCCGGCTGTGCCGCACTCCTCAACGAGTCATCCTGCCGACGGCTGGGGAACGAAGACGCGCGCAGTGCGGGTCTGCGTGGCAGCGGCGTCAGTTCGGTGGGAGTGCTCGGTCGGGGCAGCGTGCCACCACCTGTCGTGCGGGGGGTGATCAAGTGATCGGTCGGGTCGGATGGCGGCCGGGTTGTGCGTCCCGCCAGGACGCAGGAGGTTGGGGATGGCGCTGATGCGCTGGACGAACGCGGTCGAGTGGCTGGCTGCTGCATCTCGCGAGCCGGGCTTGTGCAAGAGCGACTGGCAGCACGGCACCACAGGCATCCGCCTTCTGGCCGCAGGGCGATTCTGGGACGTGCTGATCGTTCCCGCCTGCCTCGGGCTGCGTACAGCCGACGTTCTGTCCTGCGTGCCTCGCGTCGAACCCGGGCCCGCGCTGCTCGACAGCAGGAGACAGCACGTCGGCTTCTTCCTGCCGCATGACCCCTCAAGCATCTGGGCCGGACACAACATCCGTTACCTCACCACGGGCGGCTGGATCGCAACGCCTGCTCCGCACTGCCGCTGGGGTGACCTGCGCTGGATCTGTCCACCCGACGGACGTGGCACCCTGAACCAACCTTCAGTCTTGGAAGTCACGCTGCATGCGGCGATGGGCGAACTAGCCCGCGACCACGGCACCACACACCATCGCGCCACCCCCCACCGAAGCACGGACGCATCAGGACTCTCCTGCACCCCGACCCCTGTCATCCCCCATGCGTGACCGGGAGTTCAGCGTGTGATGATCTTGTCTGTGTCCAAGGCGGCGAATCCCCTCGCCAGCGCCTATTAGGGGGCGGTCTTCGTCACCGGTCCGCGCGTTGTAGGCGGTCAGCATGGTCAGCGCGCTGTAGACCTCCGGTGAGGACATGCTGGCTGAGAGAGCAATGAACTGGTCGGGAGGCAGCTCCACCTCCGGTCAGAAAGGGACAGCGGCGGTATCGGGGGCTTCCAGGACGGCAGTCACGATCAACACGTCGTCATCCTCGCCTCGGTCGGTTCAGCTTGCACAGGGGTGTCCCATGGCCTCGGCGTCCCGAAGTCCAAGAGGCAGTTGCCGAGGTCACCAGCAGCCCGCCGATGTCGTACGTCGGTTCGTGTTGAGTAGGCCTCGGTAGTATCAGGCCGCCTACTGCCGCACCGGCCCGTCACCAGCCGCACCCCGGCGGCCCCAAGCCATTTCGCTCAGCCCGCCGCCGTCTGTTCCTTGCCCGACCTTAACGACGGCGCTGTCAACCGCTGGCGCAGATCACCGGCCAGCCGATCACTCGGCGATCAACAGCCGTCACCAATTGGAGACTGCCTCCCAGTACGCCATGATCGCGCAGGCCTTTCGAGAGGATCCCGGCGGCGAGTAGTGCCTGGATCTGACGAACCACTCGTCGAGCCGGGGACGCCTCGGTGCCCGCTGCTGTCGTTGAGCCCGCACCCCGCGGTCGTGTCGCCGTAACTGGGTGCACGAGCCGGTATGCGAATGGAGTCAGTAAAGCAGCCGGTCGTAGGTGCCACGGTAGGTGCGGAGTTGGGCCGCCGGTTGCCGCCTGACGTCCACCGGCGGTCAGGCGGCCCTTGGCCGATGGTTACGGGGTGGGATCCTGGCTGCGCAGAACGGGGCGGAGAGCGTCGATGACGCTCGCGTTGTCCACGGTGGAAGGAATGGGCTCGTCGTGGCCGTCGGCGATGCCGCGCATCGTCTTGCGCAGGATCTTTCCCGATCGGGTCTTCGGCAGGGCGGCAACGACCGCAACGCTCTTGAGTGACGCGACGGCGCCGATGCGGTCGCGCACGAGCTGGACCAGTTCGGCCTCGATCTCGCTCGCCTCGCGGCTGGTGCCGGCTTTCAGGACGACGAAACCGCGCGGGATCTGCCCCTTCAGAGCGTCAGCGACGCCGATGACTGCGCATTCCGCCACATCGGGATGAGCCGCCAGGACTTCCTCCATGCTGCCGGTGGACAGTCGATGTCCGGCCACGTTGATGACATCGTCTGTACGGCCCATGACGAACACGTAGCCGTCGTCGTCGATGTGTCCGCTGTCGCCGGTGAGGTAGTAGCCGTCGAAGGCGGAGAGGTAAGAGGCGACGTAGCGGTCGTCGTCGTTCCACAGGGTGGGCAGGGCGCCCGGCGGCAGGGGAAGCTTCACGACGATGGCACCGTCGACGCCCGGGGGTGCCGGATCGCCCGAGGGGTCCACGACGCGGACATCCCAGCCCGGTAGCGGGCGGGTCGGTGAACCGGGCTTGACGGGCGCGGCTTCGATGCCCATCGGGTTGGCGACGATGGGCCAGCCCGTCTCGGTCTGCCACCAGTGGTCGATCACCGGGATGTCCAGAAGGGTGCTCGCCCAGTGGTACGTCTCGGGATCGAGGCGCTCGCCTGCCAGGAAGAGGTAGCGCAGGCCGGAGATGTCATAATTCGCGGTGAGCAGCCCCTTCGGGTCCTCTTTACGGATGGCCCGGAAAGCTGTGGGCGCGGTGAACATCGACTTGACGCGGTACTCGGCGGCGACGCGCCAGAACTGCCCCGCGTCCGGAGTGCCGACCGGCTTGCCCTCGTACAGGACCGTGGTCGCGCCGACCAGCAGCGGGGCGTAGACGATGTACGAGTGGCCGACGACCCAGCCGACGTCCGATCCGGTGAACATCGTTTCGCCTGGGCCCATGTCGTACACCGCACCCATCGACCAGTGCAGGGCCACCGCGTACCCGCCGCTGTCGCGGACAACTCCCTTCGGCTTTCCGGTCGTTCCAGACGTGTAGAGGATGTAGAGGGGGGCGTTCGCAGGGACGGGCACGCAGTCGGCCGGTGGTGCCGCGGCTACCAGGTCGGCCCAGTCGAGATCGTCGGTCCCCAACTCGGCCCGCTCCTGAGGGCGTTGCAGGATCACGTTCTTTTGCGGTTTGTGGACCGCGAGTTCGATGGCTCGGTCGAGCAGCGGCTTGTACGCGATGACCCGCTTGCCCTCGATGCCGCAGGAGGCGGAGACGACGACCTTGGGGGCGGCGTCGTCGATGCGGAGGGCGAGTTCGTGCGCGGCGAACCCGCCGAAGACCACCGAGTGGATCGCACCGATCCGTGCACAGGCCAGCATCGCGATGGCGGCCTCAGGGACCATCGGCATGTAGATCACCACGCGGTCCCCCTGTCCAACACCCAGTCGCGCCAGCCCTCCTGCGAAGGTCGCTACTTCGTCCCTCAGTTGGGTGTAGCTGTAGGTGCGCCGGGTGCCGGTCACGGGCGAGTCGTAGATGAGTGCGGGTTGATCGCCATGTCCCGCTTCGACGTGACGGTCCAGCGCGTTGAAGCAGACGTTCAGTCGCCCGTCGGGAAACCAGCGGTAGAACGGGGCGCCGGAGGCGTCCAGGGCGCGTCGCGGAGCGACATCCCAGTCGATGCCCTGCGCAGCCGCAAGCCAGAAGCTCTCAGGGTCTTCGCTGCTGGCGTGGAAGACATCCTCGTATTTACCCATTGCGCACTCCTTCGTGGCACCCCGGGGGCTGGGGGAGGGGACAGCGTGCAGCATGCTGTCTCCACCCATACCTCAGATTGGCCAAGATGGCCGAGCAGGTTGCCGGAGACTGTATTCCGGGTCGCCGGCGTCCCGGTAGCGTCGACGAGCCTCGTCCGCGGGTCCTGTCCTGAGGCCCTGGTCAGGCGCCTAGGTGAGTGCGGGGCCAGTGCCCCACCGCCCGATCGGCTCGTTCGCCGCGGGCGCACGGCTCGCGCCGAGGGCGAGGCCGCGCTGCGTTCCTTCACCCGCAGCTGGGTGGCGGAACTCTTCACCCGCGGTATCCGCGTCAGCAGCATCGCGCTCGGCCCGATCGAGACGCCCGGCCTGAGCGGTCTCGCGGGGGGTCCCGAGGCCGCTGAACAACTGCTGCAGGGCCTGGCTGCCGGGGTTCCCATGCAGCGGCTCGGTCGCCCGGAGGGGATCGCCGAAACTGTCCTCTTCCTTGCCGGCGAGGCCGGCAGCTACATGACCGGTGCCGAGATATACGTCGACGGCGGGGCCAGCCAGATCTGACCACCGCAGCCGGTCCTCTGAACCCCGCCCCCTGGCCCGCCTGTCCCGGGAAGGCCCGCCGAACTCCCTGAGCGGACCCGGCAGGCGGGCAGGCCGGGGGTGGGGTGGGTCGTAGTGGATGTGCAGGAAGGCGAAGACGGTGTGCAGAGTGGAGGCGGTGTTGATGCAGCCGGCCGGCGTCAACACCGGCCACCGCAACCTGCTCATCGTCTGCGGCTGGTCAGGACAGCAAGGCCGACGCGGATGCGGAGGGGTGGCTTGACGGTCCATGAGGGCCCCCTGCAGTCGGGTCATCGGTCGACCTGCCAGCCTCTCGCCGGTCACTGCCCGCCGTGGAACGCGAGGAAGCACAACGGCTCTTCCGCGGGACGTCCGCCCCTGTCAGGACCGCGGTCAGCAAGCCGGCGGCTGCTCGGACCCGCTGTGAGGGATCGCCATGCATGCTCACCGTGTACTGCCGCCAGCCCCCAGGGCCGGTACGGCGTGGGAGTGCCGCTGGACGGCGAACCTGCACGGCGGATCGATCGTCGTCTCAGGGCCCTTCTGTGACGCGAACCGATTCTGTGTGGTGGGTCGGCGGCGCGGGCTCGGCTGTGATCGGCTGAAGGGATGATCTGTGCCCGACATGCCGTCATCGGGGAGTGGAGCCGGAAGGGTGAGTGGGGCCTGGCCCGTACGATTCTGCCGAATTTGTCGTATACCTCACGGCTTTTCGGTTTGGACTGCTTCCTCGAATCGGCGGTGTGCATGAAATCGATGTTCCGTAGTCGGCTGCGGCCCTGGGCCGCAGCCTGCGCGACGCTCGTGACCCTGGCGGGCGTGGCCGTCACCGCTCCTGCGGCGCTGGCGGCCGCGCCGGCACGCACACTCGAAACGGGGCACGTCAGCGACCTCCCGCCCGCCGTCGAGGCGATCATGCACAAGCCCGGCTACGAGAGTGCGCAGTGGGGCGTCTACGAGGTCGACCCCTCGACCGGGGAGGTGATCCACTCCCGGTTCGCGCGGCAGTCCTTCGTCCCCGGCTCGGACACCAAGCTCGTCACCCTCTCGGCCGCTTGGCACAGCCTGGGCCCCGGCCACCGTTTCACCACGCCCGTGTACGCGGCGGGCACGCGCCACGGCTCGACGCTGAAGGGGAACCTGGCACTGGTCGCCCAGGGCGACCTGACGATGGGCGGGCGGACCAGGCCCGACGGTTCGGTGGACTACACCGACATCGACCACACGTCCGCCAACGACCTGCCCGGCGCCACGCTCACCCCGGAGAACCCGCTCGCCGGCGTGGACCAGATCGCCCGGCAGGTGCGTCATGCAGGCCTCACCCGCGTCCAGGGCGACGTCGTCGTCGATCCCAGGATCTTCACGCCCCCGCAGCTGGACCCGCAGCCCACCCCGCTGATCATCAACGACAACCTCATCGACCTGCTCACCACCCCCACCACCCCCGGGCACCCGGCCAAGCTGTTGTGGCGCCCGCAGGTCAAGCCGTACAGCGTCGACTTCAAGGTGAAGACGGTGGCCGCCGGCGGGACGACGAACATCACGGTCAAGGCCTCCCCGGACGGCACCAAGATCACCGTGTCCGGTCGGATCGCGGCCGGGACGCAGCCCGTCCTGAGGACCTCACCCATCCAGGATCCCAACGCCTTCGGCCGCACCGCGCTGATCGAGGCACTCGGCCGGGCAGGCGTCAGTGTCAGCGCCCGGCCAACCGGCCCCAACCCGGAGCGCAAACTGCCCGCCTCCTACGACCACGATCCGCGGGTGGCCGCCTATGTCTCCCCGCCCTACCGGCAGTACGCCAAGCTGATCCTGAAGGTCAGCCACAACCTCGGCGCCAACCTGGCCCTGTGCAACATGGCCGGTCTGCGGGGCAGCAAGGACTGCTTCGCCGGCGGATTCGGGGTCGAGCACGACTTCCTGACCCGGGTCGCGCACGTCGACCCGACGCAGTTCCAACTCGACGACGGACGCGGCGGCGACGCGACAGAGAAGGCCACGCCAGTCGGCCTCGCCCAGGTTCTCGCCTATTGGCTGCACACCCCCGACGCGACCGCCTTCCGGCTGTCGCTGCCCATTCTGGGGGTCGACGGCTCGAACGCGAGCTCCTGCACTCACTGCCCGGCCAGGGGCAAGGTCTTCGCCAAACCGGGTACCGTCATCGGCCTGGACCGGCTCAACGGCCGGCTCGCCGTGGCGGACCAGAGCCAGGCCGGCTACTTGCTGACCGACGACGGCCATGTGGTCATCTTCGTTGAACTGGTCAACTCCGCCACCGCCCCCGACATCCAGGGCGTCATGCGCATCTTCGACGACACCAACCAGATCTCCGCCCTGCTGCAGGAGGAGGCCTCGGCACACCCGTGACGGCGCGTGGCAACCGGCACCTGCGCCGACGGTACGGAAAACGCCCGGGACAGGCGCCGAGGTCTTCGCCCCGGACGATGAGTTCACCCGCGGCGGCCGGGAGTCCGGCGCCGGCGCGGGTGCGGGCGGGGGTGAGCGGGTAGCAGCGCTGCCTGGCCACGTCCCGCCCGTCCGGGGCCCAGCCGAGGTCGATGGCGTCGAGGGCTTGCATACGCTCGGGTGACAGCTCTCCGGCATAGGGGACGCCCATTTCCCCGGCATCGCGTCGTGCGGCGTTCTCGCGTGTCTTGCGGGCGGCGGTGCGATGGTTCTTCGCCCATACTCCGATCGGGAGCCCAGGTCGTCGACGAAGCGTTCTCCGCCCGCGGCATCCCGCCTGGCGCGGTGCGGGCCGACATCAACGGCCGCCGGTGGGGCCTGACCGGGTACATGCTCCTGAGGGCGACGCCAGCCGTAGTGGTGGCGCAAAGGTAGTCGGCATGGACGGCGTCCGTGATGGCCCGCTGCGTCGTCTCGGATGTGGTGCCGACGTGGAGCGGCCGTGTATCCGAATCAGGGTCGGTTTGTGCCGCCGAGCCGCGCTTGCAGCACCCCGTGGACGATCGCGCTGAAGAGCGACGCTCCGATCGTCTGGCCGCCCCTGCTTCACGCTCTGCTCGTCCTGTCTCCTGCTGAGGGGGCGAGCAGAGCGTTGTGAAGCGTGTGCTCTTCCAGTGGCGTCAGTCTTCTTTCCCGTTGTCGGAGGCCGCAGTCGCGGCCGCGGCGGAGCGGGATCCCACCAGGAGCAGGCACAGGACGGCGACGCCGGCGATGATGCCGGCCAGGCCCAGGAGCGGGTCCAGTGGGCGGGTCGCGCCGGCGGGCTGCGCCGCCGGTGTTGCTTGCGGCTGTGCGGCGGCGGCCGGGACGGTGGAGGCGGTGGGGCTGTCGCTGGCAGCGGGCGCGGGGGCCGTAGCACTGCGGTGTGCGGGTGCGGCGGATGCCGGGCTGCGGGTGTGTGCGGGATTCGGCCGAGGCGTCATTGGCGTGTCGTGGTGGGAGGTCGGGCTCGGAGCCGGAGCACGGGCGGCAGCGGCCCTGACGACGATCTGCGCGGTCATGCCGGGGTGGACGGTGCAGACGTAGCCGTACGTTCCGGCGGTGGTGAAGGCGTAGCTCCAGGTACCGCCCTTGTTCAACATCGGTGAGTGGAACGAGGCGGGGCCCGAGGCGGACTTCACGTCGTGCGGTGCGGTGTCCTGGTTGACCCAGGTGACGGTGTCGCCGGCCGTGATCGTGAGCGAGCGGGGGCCGAACGCGTAGCCGGACATGACGATCTGGTGGCCGGCGGCCTGCGCGGCGGGCGCCTGCAGGAAGGTGAGGGCGGCCGTCAGGAGCAGCGCGGCGAGCAGGGCGCCCGGGATGCGGAGGGTCAGGCGGGGCGGCATGTGAACTCCGCGGCGATGAGCAGACGCAAGCGGTCTGCGGGGCGGATGCGGGACAGGGCGAAGCCGGTGGTGCGGCGCAGCGGGCGGTAGCGGAGGCGGATGGTGCCGAGGACGAGGAGGCTGGTGTCGGTGCGTTCGACGACGCGTAGGGCCAGCGTCCCGGGAAAGCCGGGGACGGTCGTATCGCCGGTGGCGAGTTCGCCCGAAACGCGCAGCCGCGCGTCGTTGGCGCAGGGTTCGATCGCGGTGCTGACGAAGGTCAGCTCCTCGCCCTCGAGTGCGGTGCCGGTCAGCTTCAGGCTCAGGGCGCAGTCGTCGAGGGACGGCGCGACGGTGAGGGTCGCTCCGTCCGCGGTGACGCGGCGGCGCAAAGTCGGCAGGGGACCGAGGAGGGTGGTCAGTTCGACGATGCGGCGGTCGCCCGCGGCGCCGTAGGTACCAGGGTGAGGCAGCCAGGACGGGCCGGGGACGGGAGGGGGAAGGGCGTGGGTGGGAAGGGTCTGTGTGTTCACGGCGGGCACCTCGGTGTGCGAGGGAGGCGGGGGAGGGGACAATGGCCGGTGGCGGGCCGGCCGACTGCGACTCGGCCGGCCCGCCACCTTTCTTCAGGGACCGCTTCAGCAGGAGTTGGTGAGGTAGTCCTCGGTGGGGGTGAGCATGTGCTCGGCCCAGACGGTGTGCATCTTCACGTAGGCGTCCGGGTTGAGGAGGTCTGAGACCTGCTGGCCCAGGGACTCCTGCAGGTGCGCGGAGTTGATGTGCTGCAGGAGCACGGTGAGGGTGTCGTCGCCGACGGAGCCGGCGCCGTTGACGGCCGGGGTGAGAATCGACTCCACCCAGACGGTGTGCATCTTGAGGTAGCTGTCGAGCTTGAGCGCGTCCTGGACCTGCTGGCCGGGGGACTCCTCCAGGTGGGCCTTGTCGATGTGCTGGAGGATCGGCAGCAGGACCTGCTGGATGCTGACGCACTGCTCGGAGCCGCCGTTACCGCTTCCGCCGCTCGTACCGCCCGAGCCGCTGCTCCCGCTGGTCGAGCCCCCGCTGGAGCCGCCGGAGCTCGATCCGCCCGTGCTGCCGCCGGTGGAACCTCCGGTCGTGCCGCCGGTCGAACCGCCCGTGGATCCTCCGGTCGAACCGCCCGTGGAGCCGCCGCTCGAACCCCCTGTGCTGCCCCCGGTGGAGCCGCCGCTGTCGGCGACCACGGTGATGGAGGCCGTCATGTCCGGGTGGACGGCGCAGTAGTACTTGTAGGTGCCGGCCTCGGTGAAGGTGTACGACCAGCTGTCGCCCTTGTTCAGCGTGCCGGAGTCGAACTTGGCCGGGCCGCTGGTGGTGGTGACCGTGTGCGGCGCGCTGTCCTCGTTGATCCACTTCACGGTCTGGCCGACCTTGACGGTCAGCTTCGGCTGGGCGAACTTGTAGTTCGTGATCTTGATGGTGTAGTCGGCCGCCTTGGCCTGCGCCGCCGCCGGCTGTGCCATCGAGTGGGCTTCCGCGGCCGGCTGCGCGGTGGCGGGAGCCGGGGCTCCACTGGCCGTCTGCAGGAGCGCGAGGCAGCCCGCGGAAGCCAGGGCCGCGCCCAGGCCGACCGTCAGCAGTACCCGGTCGCCGCGCCGGGCACGGGATACGTGCCCTCGCTGCCGCCGAGCGCCGTCGGCGGCGGAGTCGTCAGTGCTCATAGGGATGGTTCTCCTTCAAGAGAAACGGGTGGTACGGGTGGTGCACCGATCAGCGGCCAGGGGCGGACGTGACCAGCAGACTCGTCGCGGCAAGGACGACGAGGACAAGCCCCGTCTCCGCCGCGACCGAGTGGACGAAGGGCCGGACGGTGGCGCGATCGCCGCGCAACAGAACGGCGATGTCGAGCCGGGTGCGCACCCAGCTCCGGCTGCGCTGGGCGCCCACCAACACGGCGCCCAGCACGGCGAGTTTGATCAGCAGGAGATGCCCGTAGCCGGTGTCGACGAGCGCGCTGAACGAGCCGACGACCTGCCAGGCGAGCACCGCTCCGGCCACTGCGATCGCCGCGACGCAGACGCCGGCCAGCGTGGAGTAGCCGTGCACGGCGGCCGACAGTTCCGCCGGCCGACGCCGGGGCAGCACGCCGAACAGCAGGAAGGCGAGACCGCCCAGCCAAAGGCAGACGCCGAGCAGATGGACGAGATCGGCCACAGCACCCCAACCCGGGTGACTGCCTTCGGAGTTGTGGCCCGCCATGCCCGTAGTACGCAGCAGACCCAGGCTGACGGCCGCCGCGCCGACCCGCCAGCCCGGCGACCGGGCCGCCCGCTCCCCGCCCTGCATCAGCGCGGCCAGCACCACGGCCGCTAGCACCCACATCAGGGCCCGGCACGCGAGTACGACACCGACCTCGCTGGTCAGCAGGTCCGTGTACGTGGACACCTTCAGCGCGTCACCGAGACCGCCCAACGCGCCGTACGCGCCCTGCAGTCCGGCACCCGCCAGAGTGGCGACGAGCCCGGCCGCCCAGGACACGGCCAGGATCCGGCGCGTCCTGCGATCCTGGGAGCCCTGCGGCCACAACATCGCCAAGAACCCGAGGCCGCCGACGAACAGGGCCAACGCCAGATAGTCCACCCAGCGGACGGCGACCCACACCTTGCGCACGGCATCGGAAGGCGCGGGAGCCGCTGCCGCGTCGTTCCCGGCCGCCGGCGCGGAGGCGGAGGCACCTGCACCGATGACGAAGGACACGCTGCCGGAGGTCGGATGCCCGTCCTCTTCATCAACGACATGCCAGTCCAGAGTCACTCGGCCGGCCTCGACGGTGGCATGGGGGAGGGTCACGACGACGGACGCCGCGCGGCGTTGCCCGGTGGCCGGCCTCGCGACGGTCAAGGGCCTGCCGCCCGCCGCCACGTGCACGTCGGCCAGGTCCAGGGCCTCGCTGAAGGTGAGCGTCACCGTGCCCGGGGCGTGGGACAGCCGGGCGCCGTCCTTGGGGGTTGACGACTCCAGTTCGGTGTGGGCGGAGGCGACGGGCGCGCCGACCAGCAGAGCCAACAGAGCCATAACGGCTGTTACCACGGCGCGAGTTCTCACCGCGTCAGCTCCGCAACCACGGCCGGGTCGGACGCCACACCGACGCAGACCCCCGTCGAATCGACCGAGTCGGCCGCTGAGTCAGCGGCCGCGGACGCGGACGCGGAAGGAGCGGGCGACGGGGAACTGCCGCCCGCGAGACCACTCAGGCCGTTCAGAAGTCCGGTCACGGGAGTGATCACCCCGTCGAGAAGCGGCTGCACCAGATGCGCATCGCCGTCCTCGCAGGACGGCGACGGAGCAGGAGAAGGGGATGAGGAGGCAGGCGACGAGGGCGAGGGTGAGGGCGATGCGTTGCCGGAAGGGCCCGGAAGACGGCCCGCACCGGCGTCCCCGGCAGGGCCACCGCCGTCCTGCGTGCCGCTGCCCGTAGGCACCGCACCGACGGGCAGCGGCCAGGAACCGTCCCACGTCCCG
This sequence comes from Streptomyces sp. C1-1, assembly GCF_050214755.1. Taxonomy (NCBI): domain Bacteria; kingdom Bacillati; phylum Actinomycetota; class Actinomycetes; order Kitasatosporales; family Streptomycetaceae; genus Streptomyces; species Streptomyces sp. C1-1. Next base: position 10,087,767 of record NZ_CP189826.1, read on the forward strand.
CCCCCGGAACCGCCGGGATCGGTACCGGTATCGGCAGGGCCGGAGCTGCTGCGCTCCGACGGGAGCGTGGGGGCCTTGGCGGCCGGAGGAGCGGCCATGTTCACGCTCTGGCCGCCGGTGCCGCCGATACCCGACGCGTATCCGAGGACGACGATCACCGCCGCGACGAGCGCACCGGCGACGATCTCGTCGCGGTGGTCTCCGGGCCAGGACATTCTGGCGAAGGGCATGACTCCTCCTGACGGCGGCACGCGCTGGCAATGCCGAAGAACGGGATGGCAATGCCCAGGAGTGGACCGACACAACGAGTCCCTGTGAATACGCGTCAGTTAATGCGCCGTTTCATTGCCTCACTTCCGCGCCATGGCGAACTGTGAGAACGGGCCTCACCGGTCGAATACGCGATTACCGGTCATGGAGTAATCATGGAGCAATGGTGAATGCGAATGGAGTAGTCATTATTCCTTCACCGAATTCACTTGCCTGCATATGCGGCCGTGCAGTTGGAGGTGCGGCAGATTCAGCGATCGACCCCCGCTCGCGCTGGTTTCATAGGCGGAAACCAGGAACGGTCCGGCCTGCCCTTGCGCACGCCCCCGTCGATGATCAGCCGCTGGAGATGAGCAGCAGGAGGCCAGGGGTCGCCAGGAAACTCGTTCGACCACGAGAACGAAGATGATGTGGGTGAGCAGCCGGCCGACGCGCGCGGCGCAGCCCGCGGGGGAGCGGGCCGGTTCTGTCGCGGGAGCGGATAGTGCTCACGGTAAAGGGCCGCCGCGGTAGATGTGCTCACCTGAAACAACGGCTCGTGATGCCGCTTGCTACGCCGGAACATTGCTGGTGCACGTGCCGGAGAGCAGGGACGTTCACCCGAACAGCGTAGATGCGGCTGCAGAGCAACCTGTTCGAGCGCACGGTGAGGGCATGTTCACAGTGCCTCAGCCGGGCGAGCTGATTCGTGTGGTGCGCGGTACACCCGACGCTGACGAGATTGCGGCGTTGCTGGCGGTCATCGCGGCGGTCGGTAACGCCGCTGACGAGCGAAATGGCGTCGACTGCCGCCGGCGCGCTCGCTGGGATCGTGGAGTGAGGCCATATCGGCCGCCCGGCTCCTGGCGCCAGGAGGCAGGCTCTTCGATGAACGGAGTCCCTCGCAGGACGCAACGCTGACCGCCGTGAGCGCGACCCTCGGCAGCCCGGTGCCGCTCCAGGACGTCGGCGCCATGCTGCGCGCTATGAGTCCCGGCATGCCCGCCAATCTGTTCGCCTCGCCCGTCGAGACCACCCGTCAAGACGTCCCTGAGACCGCTCCAAGGTCCTCGCGGACCACGGCTCGCCGGCCTTCCTCCCCGACGGCGACCTCCGGGACGTCTTGCGGGACCTGGACACGGCGCCGCTGGAAGACCTCTCGGCCGGCTGGCGCACGGCTGCCCAGGTGCGGGCGTGGGCTAGTCGCGCAGTTGAGATGATGCCGACCCGACGGCGCTGCACAGGCATCCGCTGGCGTCTTCGGCAAGCAGGCCGCCATCCGGCGGCGACGCGCCATCAAGGCCCTGCTCGTCACTGCGCAGCGGCAAGCCAGGCAGCGCCGACAGTGGCCTAGTCAAGAAAGCAGCAGGTCGGCCCAGCGTTGCGCAGCCGCGATGCCCATTTCGGCACGTGGGCGTGGGGTTTCACCCGCAGTGGGTGAGGCGGCGGTCATGGACTTGCCGAAGGCTTGCCTGCCCAGGTCCGTGACGGCTTCCTGACGTGTCGTCGCGGCGTTCCTGACCGAGCAGGGGGACCACGTGAACCGGTATCCGCCCATCGCTGAGCACGGCATGGTCGGCGATCTCCAGACCGCCGCCCTGGTGTCGTCCGACGGCACCGTCGACTGGTGGTGCACGCCCCGCTTCGACTCGCCCAGTGTCTTCGCCTCGCTCCTGGACGACGAACGCGGCGGCCACTGTCGCCTGGCCGCGGAGTTCCCCGATGGCGACACCATGACCGTCCGGCAGCTGTATCTGTCCGACACGGCCGTCCTGGTCACCCGCTTCATGGCGCCGGGTGGGGTCGGTGAGGTGGCCGACTTCATGGTGCCGAACGACTCGTCGGCCCCGACGGGCGTCCACCAGCTGGTGAGGGTCGCACGGGTCGTCCGGGGCAGTCTGCCCTTCGTGCTGAGCTGCCAGCCCCGCTTCGACTACGGTCGCGCCACGCACACGTGCTCGCGGACCGACGGGCACTCAGTGGCCTTCCACGGCCCGGGAACGGACCTGCATCTGCAGTCCACGGCCGGCGTCGTCCTCCATGACGACGGCAACGACATCAGTGCCCGCTTCACCCTCTCCGCCGGCCAGGCGGCAGCAGTCGTGCTGACGAGCACGCCTGGCCAGGATCCCGCTCCACCCCGCCCGTCGCTGGAAAGTGTCGCCGACGCCCTGGAGGCCTGCCGTACGTTCTGGCTGTCGTGGCTGCGCTCGTGCACCTACCGGGGCCGCTGGCAGGACATCGTGAACCGGTCGGCGATCACCCTCAAGCTGCTCACGTACGCCCCCAGCGGAGCGCCCATCGCCGCCGCGACCATGGGTCTGCCCGAGCAGATCGGCGGCGAGCGCAACTGGGACTACCGCTACACATGGATTCGGGACGCGTCGCTGTCAGTCAGAGCCCTCATCGACCTGGGCTTCCATGAGGAGGCGCATGCCTTCCGCCGCTGGCTGCGCGAGCGCATCGAAGCCAAGACCACGCCGTCGGCGGACCCGCTGCAGATCATGTACCGGATCGACGGTGACCCCCATCTCACCGAGGACACCCTCGACCATCTGGAGGGATACCGGGGATCCCGCCCGGTGCGTGCGGGCAACGCAGCCGCCGACCAGCTCCAGCTCGACATCTACGGCGAGGCGTCCGACGCGCTGATCGTGGGCGGGGACATCGGCGCGGTCCGCGGCTGGCAGGCACTGAGTGACGTACTGGACTGGCTTGCCGACCACTGGGACCAGCCCGACGAAGGCATCTGGGAGACCCGGGGAGGGCGACAGGACTTCACCTACAGCCGACTGATGACCTGGGTGGCATTCGACCGCGGCATCCGCGCGGCCACCGAATTCTCCCGGCCCGCCGACATCACCCGATGGACCGACGCCCGCGACACCGTCTTCCGCCAGATCATCGAACGCGGCTGGCACGACAAGCGCCAGGCCTTTGTCCAGCATTACGACACCGACGTCCTGGACGCATCACTCCTGCTGATGCCACGCGTCGGCTTCGTCTCACCGCACGACCCCGACTGGCTGAGCACCCTGGACGCCATGGACAGGGAACTCGTCAGCGACAGTCTCGTCTACCGCTACGACCCGGCGGCCTCGCCCGACGGACTGCGCGGCTCGGAAGGCACTTTCAACCTGTGCAGCTTCTTCTACGTCGAAGCACTCGCGCGCAGTGGCCGGCTGAATCAGGCCCGCCATGCCTTCGACAAGATGCTCACCTACGCCAACCACGTAGGCCTGTTCGCCGAGGAGATCGGCCCTTCGGGCGAGCAGCTCGGCAACTTCCCGCAGGCGTTCACCCACCTCGCTCTGGTCACCGCGGCCATGGCGCTCGACGAAGAGCTGGAGAAAGCGCAGAGCGGGTCGCCTCACGCCAGCCATGGGAACCCGGCAACGCATGGACTCACGGCACCGGACGAGGACACAGGCCGGGGCGTCACCGGTGGCTGAGACCGCCAGGACGGGCCGGCCGACAGGGCTAAGACGAGTGCTGGCCGCCCTCGCGCTGGCACAGTTCATCTGCAGCTTCGCGGGCTCCAACATGAACGTGATGATCAACGACATCAGCAAAGACCTGGACACCACCGTCCAGGGAGTCCAGGTGGCCATCACGATCTTCCTGCTGGTGATGGCCGCGCTGATGATCCCCGGTGGCAGACTCACCGACCGCTACGGCCGCAAACGCTGTTTCCTGACCGGCCTGGTCATCTACGCGATCGGGGCCCTGCTGAGCGCCGCCGCTCCGGGACTCGGCGTCCTGATCGTCGGTAACTCGATCCTCGAAGGCATCGGCACCGCGCTGCTGATCCCGCCCGTCTACATCCTCACGACCCTCCTCTACCCCGACGTCACCTCCCGGGCCCGTGCCTTCGGCGTCATCATGGCCCTGGGCGGCATCGGAGCGGCGGCGGGACCGCTGATCGGCGGTCTCATCACGACCGCGATCAGCTGGCGTGCGGCGTTCGTGTTCCAGGCCCTGGTGATCGCGGTGATCGTTCTGCTCAGCCGTCGCATCGACGACCCGCTGCCCCCGGACCCGACCCGTTCCTTCGACATCGGGGGCGCGATTCTCTCCGCCGTCGGCCTCGTCCTCGTGGTCATGGGCATCCTGGCCGCGGACAACAGCGTCTGGCTCATGATCGCCCTGCTGGTGCTCGGAGCCCTGGTGCTCTTCTGGTTCTTCCGCTCCGCCCGGGCCAAGGAGGCGTCCGGCCGGGAGCCGCTGCTGTCCCTGAGCCTCTTCCGCAACCGCACCTCCAACCTCGGGCTCGTCACCCAGAACATCCAATGGCTGCTGCTCATGGGCACGTCGTTCACGGCCGCCGCCTACCTTCAGGTCGTGCGCGGCTACGACGCCATCCAGACCGGCGTCGTCTTCACGGCGGCCACCCTGGGCCTGCTGGCATCGTCCCTGTCCGCCGAGCGCCTGGCCCGCCGGCTCCTCCAGAGAACACTCATCACGTCCGGCTTCGTCATCTCCATCGCCGGCGTGGTGGTCCTGATCATCCTGGCCAAAAGCTTCTCCACCGCGTGGGCGTTCGTCCCCGGGCTGCTCCTCGTAGGGATCGGGCTGGGCGTGATGCTGACCCCGTCCGTCAACGTCGTCCAGTCGAGCTTCCCCGAGGAGCGACAGGGAGAGATCTCAGGCCTGTCCCGCAGCGTGTCGAACCTCGGCTCGTCCTTCGGTACGGCCATCGCGGGCACCATCCTCGTGGCCGGCCTCACCAAGGGCGCCTACGCCGCCGCGATGATCACCCTGGCCGCCATCGGCCTCGTCGGTCTCGCCGCGGCCGCGCTCTTGCCCCGAGAACCACGTCCGCCGACCGCCCGAGTCACCCGTCCCGCTGCTCCCAGGGCCCACACCTGACCACCCTCTCACCGAGGCGCGAGCGCCCCCGCGATCTGCTCGGCCCAGCCCTCGGCATCGCCAGGTTGCACAACCTCACCCTCGCCGGATAGGCCAGCGGGCCAGCGGAGGCCAGGCATGTCCAAGCGACCTGGAGCACCCCTTGGCCCCGCGCTGGCTTGTGAGCGCCAGGGTCGTCACTGGGTATCGACGCACAGATCCCGTACGTACCAGTCGAGCCGTGTCCCGTCCGCGCCGTGTGTGTGCTTGTCGGGGGTAAAGCCCGCCCGACGGGCGACTGCGGAAGACGCGGCGTTCTCCGGCTCTACCCGGATCACAGCCTGCTTCGCTCCTTCACTCGTCGCATATCGGGAGACCAAGACGACCGCGCGGGTGGCCAGGCCGCGCCCTCTCCATGACGGGTAGAGGCCGTAGGCGACATTCACCTGGGCGGGAGACAAGCCCTCTGCTGTGAAGCGCAGGTCGATCGTCCCCGCGAGCGCCTCGTCGATGCCTACCCGGATGCCGAAAGCGCGGAGTGGGCCGGCCGTGTCCCACTGTTCCAGGCAGTGCCGTATGTAGGCTTCGACACCCTCGCGTGTGCCGGGACCGCCGCTGAGCCAGCGCACCAGCTGCTCATCCTCCCCCGCGAGGTGTGCCTCCGCATCGTCCAGGCGTAGCGGGGACAGAGTGATGATCCCGTCGGACAGTTGCACTTCATGCATCCGGCGATTCTTGACGCCTGAGCTGCGTTGCGCCATCGGATTCTGCGGGACATCGCGCAGGGCCCCACCACAAGAGATGATCTTGGGATGGCTGGTGTGATCACGGCGTCGGAGCCTTTCTGGATAGCCCCGTTCACTGGGCTGAGCCCACGTCAGTTCAGCAAGCTGATCACCGCGCTGCGCTGAGCAGGCGCGGATGCGGTCCGCAGAGGACGGCCGTGGAGTCTTCCACTGGAGCACCGGGCCCTGCTGGTCGCGGCTTACTGGCGCACGAACCTGACGCTGCGGCAGCTTGCGCCGCTGTTCGGCATCTCGAAGTCCGCCGCCGACCGCATCATCGCCCACCTCGGGCCCTTGCTCGCGCTGCAGCCGCGCAGGCGGTTCCCCAAGGACACCGTGCTGATCGTGGACGGAACCCTGGTGCCCACTCGTGACCACCGCCGAGCAGTCGAAGAATTACCGGTACTCAACCAACCACCAGGTCGTCATCGATGCCGACACCCGGCTCGTGGTCGCCGTCGGCCGGCAGGTGCCCGGCAACCGCAACGACTGCAAGGCGTGGGAACTGTCCGGCGCGAAGGAGGCTGTCGGCAGGACCACGGTCATCGCCGACGGCGGCTACCGGGGCACCGGCTTGGTCATCCCGCACCGCCGCGAGCGCGGCCAGGCCGAACTCCCGGCCTGGAAAGGGGAGCACAACGCCTCTCACCGCAAGGTCCGCGTCCGCGTCGAGCACGTCTTCGCCCGGATGAAGGGCTGGCCGACTTCGACGCCCGCCTGCCCGAACTGTTCGCTGGCCATAGCGCCGAAGCAGGCGCACGCCCCGCGCCTTACCCCGCCTCCTGCCGACCGCAGGCATGGGCGGCAGCGTCGTCGGTCCTCGTGCTCCAGTCAGCCCTGGGCCTCGACGCGGACGTGCCGGGCGGCACGGTCACGGTAGCGCCCACCTTCGCACCCGAGTACGGCCCGCTGACGGTGACGGGACTGAGGGTGGCCGCCCACCCGTTGGGCGTTGTTGTCGCAGCGGACGGCACAACAAACGTGGTGGCCTCGGATGGACTGACGGTGGTCAACGAGCTGCCGTGACCAGCAATGACTACCTCGCTTCTCAAGCTTCCCCTACAGTCAGTCGGCGGCATGCGGGTTAGGCGCCGTCCCGGCCGGCGATGTCGCGGAAGGTTGGGATGCCAAGGTCCACGGCGATGCTACGGCGGCCCTGTTCGGCGTCCAGCTGTGCGAGCTTGTCCTGGGCTCCGGCAAGGCTGACTTCGAGTCCTTCCAACTCGCCCAGCCAGCCTTCGCGTTCGGCCTCGGTGATGCGGGCCAGGAGGTTGTCGCGGATCTCGACCAGGCGGCCACGCTGGCCTGGGTCGGGGCGGAGCATGGAGCAGCGAATGCAGGCGTGTTCGTGGATACAGGAGGTGCCGAAGGCGCGGGCGCAGATGCCGACGGAGAGCTTGCGTCTTTCGAAGTGGCCAAGGAAGGCGTCCCATTCCTCGGATGTGGGGGTGCGATATTCCTCGCTGGGGCGCTGGGCCCGGCGGCGGGCGATGAACGCGCGGTGGGCCTCGATGGCTTCGGCCGGGTAGATCGCGTTGTAGCCCAAGGTGGTGTTGATGTCGGAGTCTCCGGCGATGACTTGGGCGATGTGTGGGGGGAGTCCGCTGCGGATGGCGTCGGTGATGAAGATGCGCCGGAAGTCGTGCGGGTCGAAGTCCAGGGGGCAGCCGTCGGCGTCGGTCAGGCCGGTGGCGTCGAGGACGTCGTTGAGGCATTTGCGGAGGAACTCGCCGTTCATGGCGGAGATCTCGCCGCTGCGGTCGTACTGGAACAGCAGCGGCATGGGCGGATTCCATACGCGTTCGTTGTAGTCATAGTCGGCGACCTGCGGGACGGCGCCGGTCCGCGGGTCCCGGACCCGGGCAGGGCGATCCGGCTGCGGCTGGTCGTCCAGCTGCGTGCCGCGTTAAACGAGGTGACTGATGCGGCCTTGGATGAGGGGATGGCCGCGGCGAAGGATCAGCCGGTGGTGTGCTCCCGCGGGCTCCCGCACAGGACGTATGCGGCTGCTCTCTCCAATGGCGCCGCGAGGGCCGCGGGGGCGGGGAACACCGTGCTGGCGAGGACGGCGGTCCGTCCGGTCCGTTCGTTCCAGTAGGCCATGACCTGGTAGCCGAGGATCTCGCCTCCGTGTCCCCAGTCGGCGCCGCACGGGTCCTGGACGCGTTCGATGCCCAGGCCGTACCGGGTGCCGTTCGGGTCAGCAGGGTCTTCCGCGACCGTCGTCTTCATGTCCTTCAGCATGTGCCGGCTCAGCAGTGCGCCGCGCCCGCCAGAGCCGGCCGAAGATCACCGTCCCGGCGGCCAGGCCGAGGTAGTCGACCGGAGTGAACGCGCCGCCCAACGTGCTGGTGCTCTTGCCGTCGGCGAAGGTGAAGGTCATCCCGTCGAATACATAGGCCACCGCGGACCAGTGGAATGTACCGGTCGCGTGCGGGTCGGCCGCCAGGACGCCGGCCCGGTATCCGGCGGCGCCAGCGTCGTGGAGCCAGGTCAGAAAGACCACCGCCGCCAGCAGGAATACCGCCCCGGCGGACCATGCGGGTCGCAGCTGCGCGCCGTATTCGGCGGCCAGGTATTCGGCGGCGAGCCGGCGTACGCTGCCCAGCCGGCGCAGGGCCGTGGCGGTACCGACGTCCGCTGCGGTGTCGTGGAGATTGCCGCGCAGTTCGCGGCGCCCGGCCGTCCTGGAGCGCCATGGCAGGTCCTGGAGGTGATGGTCGAACGTCCACACAACCCGTTCGATGCGCAACTGGTCGGTTCACGGGAGGGAGTTGGTCATTTCTCGACTTCCTCGGAAGGAGGGGCGGGTTGGGTTGGCGCGGGGGCAGTGAGCACCGGATTGACCACGGCTGCCAGCGACAGCCATCCGGCGATGCCCTCCGTCAGGGCGGCGTAACCGGCCTGGGTGGGGCGGTAGTACTTGCGCGCGGGGCCGGACCGGGAGGAGACCAGCCGGGCGCTGACCCGCGCCTCGCGCTCCAGCCGGGCCAGCGCGGGGTAGACCGTGCCCTCGGCGATTCCGGCCAGGCCGACCTCGCGCAGGCGTTGCACCAGCTCGTAACCGTAGGACTCGCGCTCCGAGAGCATTCGCAGCAACAACAAGGACAGGACGCCCTTGAGCAGCTGCGGATCATGTGGCGTCGTCACGCAGCCAGATTAAACCCAGTACTTTGCATCGTCTAGTAGTGGCATGCAACCCGCTGCGAGGCCCCGAGGGATGCCCGTATCCAGACCGGCGCAGAACCGCGCCACGTCCGCCTTCAGGAAACCGATCGTCCGGTCGTCACTCACCCGCCCCAACCTGGCAGCCCGGCTCACACCCCGTCAGAAGTTTTTGACAGCTCCGCCGGTTTCCTGTTCCGTTCCTACCGGGACTCCTGAGTCTTCTCAGCCGGTCTAGCGGTTCGATTCGATGTCGTGCAGGACGAGTTTGGCGAGCACGATTGTGGTGCGCGACGCGGGCAGTAGCGCAGCTTGACCAAGATCTTCCAGGTCTTGAGAGTGGCGATCGCTTGTTCGCCGCAAGCACGGATCTCGCCGGCTCGGCTGGGTCTCACCGGCCCTGCCGGGCGCGGTGCACGACCTGACCGCGGCCATGTGTCAACTCCTTTCCAGGCGGCCCCAGTTGGTGTCGACATATGCCTTGGTGGGTCACACTGCCTCCAAGGGGAACAGCCATACGGACGGGGAGCTGGGATGGCGGAGTGGAGACCGGTCCTGGCCGTGGTGGCGGGGACGCTGCTGCTGGCGGGATGCACGGGTGGGGCGGACGGGAACGCATCGGCCGGCGGGACGCCGAAAGCGGGGCGGAACACGGGCGCCGAGGCCGGTCCGGGGCCGTCCTCCTCGGCTTCCGCCCCCGCCACCGACGAGCCCTACACGGTGGCCGAGGCCCGGGCACCCCGGACCCGCGCTGAGGCGATCGCCTTCGTGCGCGGGATCACCGTACGGCCGGACTACTTCGGCACCGGGTTCCGCAAGGACGAGCCGTACGAGAGCGATCCCGCCGAGTGGGCCGTGCTCGGACAGGACTGCGTGTGGCACCGCCGGCCGCTGCCCGCCACCGCACTGGCCAGTCTCACCAGGAGGTTCGTCCTCCCCGCGCACGGCGGCAAGGGGCCGGTGCACGTGTCGTTGACCATCACCGTGCACAGGGACACCGTCTCGGCACGCCGTGACATGGGCGTGTCCCTGGAGGAGGCGTTGCGCTGTCCGCAGCAGCAGCTGAGCGACACGGAGCGGGTGCGCGGCCTGTACTCACGCGCCGATCCCTTCTCCGAGGCGCGCAACTCCATCGCCGACGACGACCTGACGGAGAGCGGGGAGTACCTCGTGGACGGTGAGAAAGGGGCCCTTCCCTTCGACTGGTACAAGTTACGGCTCGGTCCGGTCACGGTGGCCGCCACGGACCGTGTCGGCGCGGGCCGCGGCAAGGACGAGAACACCGAGGTCTCCGGGAACGTGGGGCAGGGGGTGGGCCTGACCGCCGCCGGGATCGACCGCCGGTACGGGAACCACGCGGGCGCGACGGCGGGCGCGGGCGCCTCCATGTCGCCCGGCGTCGGTACGGAGGGCACGGGATGAGCGAACCGCTGAGGCCCTCCGACCCCTCCCGCATCGCCGGGTTCCGGCTGCTGCGACGGCTCGGCGCGGGAGGTATGGGCGTCGTCTACCTGGGCCGCGACGAGGCGGGGACGCTCGCCGCGGTCAAGGTGATCCGGGGCGGGAGCGCCGGGGACCCCGCCTTCCGGGCCCGCTTCGCGCGGGAGGCCGAGCTGGCCCGGCGGGTGGAGAGCCCCTGGGTGGTGCCGGTACTCGGCGCGGACGCCGAGGCGGACGAGCCCTGGCTCGCGACCGCGTTCGTCCCCGGGCCCTCGCTCGTCGAGGCGGTCGGCGCGCACGGCCCCCTGCCGTCGTCCGCCGCGCGGACCCTCGGCCGGCTGCTGGCCGAGGCCCTCGCGGGCCTGCACGCGGCCGGACTCGTCCACCGGGACGTCAAACCGGGCAACGTGCTGCTGGCCCTGGACGGGCCGCGGCTGATCGACTTCGGTGTCGCCCGCGCCGAGGACGACACGGCCCTGACCGCCTCAGGCCTGGTGGTCGGCACCCCCGGTTTCCTCGCCCCGGAACAGGCTCGCGGCGAACCGGCCGGCCCCGCGAGCGACGTCTTCGCGCTGGGCGGTGTCCTGACCTACGCGCTGACCGGCCGCCCGCCCTTCGGCACCGGCGAGCCGGAGGCCATGCTCTACCGCACCGTCCACGACGAACCCGTCCTCGACGGGATCGAGGACGGACCGCGTGCCCTCGTGGCCCGCTGCCTGGGCAAGGACCCGACGGTGAGACCAACCGCCGAGGAACTGCGGCGACTGCTCGCCGGGCCCGAGGACGGGTCGGACGGGGGCGGCTGGCTTCCCGACGCGGTCGCCCGCGTGATCGCCGTACGCTCCGCCGAAGGGCTCGCGCTGCCCGAGATCGAGCCGACGGCCCTCGACGAGTCCGGCGCAACCCGCCCGGAGACGGACGGCGGCCCCGAGGACGCCGCCCGCCGTCCGGGACGCCGCCGGCTGCTGCTGGCCGGCGGGGCCCTGGTGCTGGCCGCGGGCAGCGCTACGGCCGCCGCGCTGCTCGCCACCGGCGACGACGGGAGGAAGACCCCGAGCACCACTCGTCCCGTCTACGTCCTGGGCGTGCACAGCACGGCGGGCGCCTCCGCGGCCCTCTTCAGCCGGCCCTGCGAGCGCGCCGCCCGGCTCGCGGTCGCCCAGCACAACGCCACCGCCGGCCGCGCCTACGACCTGGAGGTGCGGGTCCTGCGCGACGGCGGCGACGCGGCGAGCGCCCAGCAGGTCGCCGGACGTTTCACGGCGGACCGCGCTGTGGTCGCCGTGTTCGGGCCGGTCGGCGAGATTCCGATGCGGACGGCGTCGGCCGTCTACGGACAGGCCGGACTGACCAACGTCTCCAGCACCACGGGCCAGCAGGACTACTTCGTCACCTCGCCCATGTCGACCTTCCAGACCGGTACTCCGCACACCGTGCTCGGCGGCCTGATCGGGTTGCACGCCCTGCTGACCAAGCAGCTGGGCCGGATCGGCGTGGTCCTCGACCGGTCCGGCGGCACCGCCGTCCAGGACCAGGGCAGCCTGCTGGTCAGCCAGTGGCGGGACACCCTCGGCGGCGCGGTCGTGCCCAGGGTCGTGGCGGAGGACACCGGCGACGGCCCGGCGACGGTGCGTTCACTGCTCACGTCCGACGTCACCGCCTTCGCCTATCTGGGCCCGCTGGACGCCACGGTCCGCGCGTCCCGGGACCTGGCCGCGGCCGGTTTCCGGGGCCCCCGCTGGATGCAGCACCTGCTGTACGGCTCGGACTTCCCGCGCCTGGCGGGCGCCGCGGGCGAGGGCTGGTACGTGGTCGACTCCTCCGTGGACGCCTCCGCACTGACGTCGAAGAGGGCACGCGACTTCACCGCCGCCTGGCGCAGGCGCTACGGCGCCGTCCCGGAGCCGCACGCCGCCGAGGCGTACGACACGGTACGGATGCTGCTCACCGAGTTCGCCCGCACGGTGCCGGCCGGGGCGGGCCGGCGCCCGGGGCGGGCCGAACTCGGCGAGCGGCTGGCGAAGGCCAGGTACCGGGGCATCGCGAAGACCTATGCCTTCGGTGACTACCACCAGTACCAGGCAGGTTCGGACGGCTGGGAGGAGAGCACCTTCGTGCACGTGGTCCACGACGGGCGCTTCCGGCAGGTGGGGTCGATCGGGGATCTGCACCGCGCGAGCAAGGCCCAGGGCTGACGACGGAATCGGAGGGCGCACGGCATGGAACGGCTCCTGTCCTCCGATCCGTCCGTGATCGGCGGGTACCGGCTGGTGGGCAGGCTCGGCGCGGGCGGCATGGGCGTGGTCTACCTGGCGCGCTCCCCGCTCGGGACCTGGTGCGCGCTGAAGTCGATCCGCTCCGAGCACGCCGACGACCCCGGCTTCCGGGCCCGCTTCCGGCGCGAGGCGGAACTCGCGGCGCGACTGACGGGTCGCTGGACCGTGCCCGTCGTCGCGGCCGACGCCGAGGCCCGCTCCCCGTGGCTGGCCACCGCCTACGTGCCCGGTCCCTCCCTCGCGGAGGCGGTCGCCCGGCACGGCCCCTGGCCCGAGGCGGAGCTGTTCTCGCTGGGCGCCGCGCTGGCGGAGGCCCTCGAAGGGGTGCACGCCTGCGGACTGGTCCACCGTGACGTGAAACCGGCGAACATCCTGCTCGCCGCCGACGGGCCGCGGCTGATCGACTTCGGGATCGCCCGTGCGGTCGGGGCGACCGCGCTCACCGCGGACGGGTCCGTCATCGGCTCCCCCGGCTACCTCTCGCCGGAACAGGCACGCGGGCGCACCGTCGGCCCGCCGAGCGACGTGTTCTCCCTGGGCTGTGTCCTCGCGCACGCGGCCACCGGCCGGCCGGTGTTCGGCTCCGGCGGGGCCGCGGGCGTGCTGTACCGGACCGTGCACGAGGAACCCGACCTGCACGGCCTGCCCGACGGACTCGCCGGGATCGTACGGCCCTGTCTGTCCAAGGACCCGGAACAGCGGCCGGGCATCGCCGAACTCCGGAACAGGCTGGGACCGTTCGACGAGCGGGTCTGGCTGCCGGAGGGGCTGCCCGCGCTGGTCGCCGCCAGGGCCGCGCGGGTCCTCGACCTGCCGGTGCCTGACGCCACCGTCGCCGACGGCCCTGCCGCGAACGCCGAGGGGCCGGACGCCGGGGGACCGGACGCCGAAGGGCTGGAAGCAAAGAGGTCCGACGCAGGGAGGCCCGACGCGACGAGGCCCGACGCCGGGACGCGGGGCGACGCGATGGGCCCCGCCGCGGGGGCACCCACCACCCGTCGGCGTCTGCTGGCCGCATCGGGCGCGGTCCTCGGCGTCTCGGCGGCCGGCGCGGGCACCTGGTGGTGGCGGTGGGGCCGCCCCTCCTCCTCCGCTCCGGCCGGTTCCGCTCGGCGTCCCCGGCGGGTGGTAGCCCTGCTGGGAGACCGGTCCGACCCCGCGTTCACGGCCCACGAGCGCGGCGCCCGCCTCGCCGTCGACCAGCACAACCAGAACCCCTCCCGGCCCTTCACCCTCGCCCTGCGCACAGCCGACGACGGCGGCACCGCCCGGAGATCCGCCGCCACCGCCACCGCGCTGGCCGCCGACCCGGACGTGACCGTGGTGATCGGCGCCGGAACGAACGCCACCGTGCCGGCGGCCGTCCCCGTGTGCACCCGGGGCCAGGTGACTCTGCTGGTCACCCGCGCCGACACCGACCAGCTGGACGGCGTCAACGAGACCACCACGCTGCTGCTGCGCTCCACGAGAACCGCCGGGCCACCCGCGATCCTGCGCTATCTGAACCGGGTGGTGAGACCCTCCCGCACGGTGGTCGTCCACGACCTGACCGATGCCGCGGACGCACTGCAGACGGTCCGGATCGTCACCGTCTACGGGAAGCTCGCCGGCGACACCACGGTCGAGGAGGTCCCCGCCGGCCGGGACTTCACCGCAACCGCCCGGCGCATCGCCGCCCGCCCCGACGACGCGGTCCTCTTCGCGGGCGTACGCCCCGACCGCGCCGCCGCCTGTGCCCGCGCCCTGCGGGAGGCGGGGCACCGGGGCACGCGGGTGGCCACCGAGCACGTGCTCGGCGGCCGGTTCCTCGCGGCGGCCGGGCGCTGGCGGGTGGGCACGGCGTACACGGACGCCGCCGTCGATCCGCGCACCGCGACGTTCGCTGCCGCGCACCGCGACCGCTACGGCGCCGCCCCCGCTCCCTGGGCGGCCGAGGCCTACGACGCCGTACGCTTCGCCGCCCATGGCCTGACCGCCGCCGGCGACGAGGCCCGCGCCGCCCTGCGCTCCGAACTCCTGCGCCGCCCCTGGCAGGGCATCACCCGCAGCGTCCGCTACGACCCGGACTCCCAGTTCTTCGAGGCGGCCGAGGACAGCGGCGAGTTCCTCTACGAGGTGACAGGCGGCGCCGCCCGCTTCGTCGCCCGCGCCGGCGACCTCGGCGGTACGGCCTGAACCGGGTCCGGGGAAGCCGGCCGGTGGACCGGGCACGGACGGCCGACCCGCCGGTGCCGGTCGGCGGGTCGGCAGCGCGTGCCATCGAAGGGTGGAAACGGGGGTGGCGCTGGTGGTGCGCGCGGACCGCTTCAATGGCTGCCCATGCCACCGGGGACGATCGGCCCCGACTTCCCTTCGATACCCGTCCCGCTCCCGCTCCCGCTCCCGCTCGGCGCGAGCTTCCCGCTCCCGCTCTGGCCGCTGCTGTTCAACAACGTCACGCTGCGCACGGACGGCCTGCAGGTAGTCGTCGACCTGGTTGGCCTGGGGTTGAGAACCATGGACGTCAGATCGTGAGCTAGACCTGCGTCAGTGGTGGCGACATCCGCCTCGAGGCCGCGCCGGTCCCGACCTCGTGGACGGGGCCGTCCTTCACGAGCGACGCCGAAGTGGCCGCCCTCCTCACCGCCAAGGCAGACGATGGCCGGCCGCTCGGCCAACTGCCCATTGACTGAGCATTTTCAGCGGTGCCGTTCCAGGGTGAGGACGGCTCGGGCGATTGACGTCATTCGATTCGGACTGCACCGGGCGTGACGGAAGATCCGCCAGGCTTTCAGGCGGGCCACTCCTCGTTCGACCGGAGCGCGCGTCCTTGCCAGGGCCCGGTTGAAGGTCTTCTGGGTGGGGGTGAGGTCGCGACCGGGGAGGCGTTTGACGGCCGTCGTCGTCCAGGAGCCGGCGCCTTGGTAGGCCAGGTCTCGTGGGCCCGTCCGGGCAGTGCCGGGGGAAAGCCACAGCAGCCGACCCGCGGGATCGGTCACGACTTGGACGTTCAGACCGTGCCTGCGGTGCTTGGCCGAGTAGTCGGCCCGGCCGAGCCGACCCGGTCGCACTCGGCGAGCGTTCCGTCGAGCAGGACGTACTCCGGATCTCCCTCGCGCAGGGCTTTCAGCAGGCCCGGCGCCAGACCGGCGAGCAGGTCGACGAGGACGGTGACATAGGTGTGCGCGGTGCCGACCGAGATCCCGAAGGCGTCCGCTAGCTGAGAGAAGGTGTCGTGCTTGCGCAGGTACACCAGACCGACCAGGGCACGCTGGTGCGGCGGGAGCTTGCAGCGGCGGTCGCCCTCACGGGTGACGATGAGCATCGTGACCCACTCGACCAGCGCATGCGGAAGGTCGAGTGCGGCAGGCTACGGAACCAACGAGGCTCCCGCACCAGCGAGTTGAGACGTCCAACACCTCCCTCAACGGCACGGGAGCCCTGTCCGTTGCGCACCCCGCCCTCACGCCAGCTCCCCCCGATCGGCAGCCGCTCCGAAAAGGCTCCGTCAATGGTTTGCTCAGGCGGGAAGTTCGGTGATGCTGAGGGCGAAGTCCAAGTTCCCCACCCCGTGGTTGGCGAGGCCTACCGTGACCACGCCCGCTCCTTCCAGCCAGTGCGCCATTTTCAGGCCGCCGACGTCCAGCGGGCGCATCCCGAGGCTCTTGATGAACGCTTCCACACTTGCCTTGGCCTGCGCGCTGTCGCCGGCGATGAAGACGTCGGGCCGACCCTTCTCCAGGACCTGGCGGAAGACGGTGTTGAACGCCTTCACCACGCTTGCGCCGGCCGGGGCGGCCTTGGCGACTTCCTGCGCGATGGAGGTCTCCTCGCGATGGGCCAGCCCATCGAACGTGGAATTGAAGGGATTGCTGATGTCGACGATGACCTTGCCCGCCAGAGCGTCTCCGTACTGGGCGACGACCGGCACGACGCCGTCGTACAACAGGGCCACGATGACGATGTCCCCGACCGGGGCGGTGCCCCATTCTCCCGTTGTGGCGCCGTCGCCGAGAGCCTTGGCCAGGTCGGCGGCCTTGGACTGATCGCGGCCCATGAACTCGACGGTGTGGCCGCCCGCTATCGCCCGCGCGCCGATGGTGCGGGCCATGTTCCCGGTGCCGATGATGCTGATGCTGCTCATGAAAGGTCCTGCCCTGGTTGTGTGTTGTCCGGTTCAGATGGCGGTGGTGCCGCCGTCGGCGACGAGTTCCATGCCGTTGACGTAGCTGGAGTCGTCGGAGGCCAGGAAGAGGGCGGCGGTGGCGATTTCGTCGGGGCGGCCCATCTGGCCGCGGGGGATGAGGGACTCGAACTGGCGCTTGGTGGCCTCGTCGAAGAGTTCTTCCTGCTTGGCGGTGGCGACCTGGCCGGGGGTCAGGACGTTGACGCGGATGCGGCGGTCCTTGAGCTCGTTGAGCCAGACGCGGGCCCATGCCTGCTGGACGGCCTTGCTGCCGGCGTAGACGCTCCAGCCGGGGAAGGCGCCGAGGGAGGCGTTGGAGCCGGTCATGAGGATGGAGCCTCCGTCGTTGAAGAGCGGGAGGGCCTTCTGGACGGTGAACAGGGTGCCGCGGGCGTTGAGGTAGAACGCGGCGTCGAAGTGGGCCTCGGTGATCTCGCCGAGCGGAGCGGGCTCGCCCCCGCCGGCGCTGGCCCACAGCACGTCAAGGCTGCCCTTCTCCCGCTTGACGGTGTCGTACAGGCGGTCCAGGTCGTCCAGGTCGGCGGCGTCGCCCTGGACGCCGGTGACGTTGCGGCCGATCTGCGTCACGGCCTCGTCCAGGGCGTCCTGGCGGCGGCCGGTGATGAAGACGTGCGCTCCCTCGTCGACGAACAGCTTCGCGCCGGCCAGCGCCATGCCGGTGGTGCCGCCGGTGATGACCGCGACCTTGCCGTCGAGCTTTCCCATAGCCATTCCCTTGGGTCGGTGGTGCCGTGTGTACGTGGGGCGACGGCGTTAAGTACACCGCTCTGTGTGCTTACGGTACGGGGTGGGCGGCGGGGACGCAAACTATGTACACCGACCGTTACCCATGCGGGGTATCATGGACCTATGACGGAGTTGGAGAAGGGCCCCACGGGCCGCCGCCGCGGCCGGGGCGCCCGCGAACGCATCCTCAGCGCGTCCCAGCAACTGTTCCGCGAGCAGGGCATCAACCGCACCGGCATGGACCAGCTTTGCGCCGCCGCCGAGGTGTCCAAGCGCACGGCCTACCAGCACTTCACCGGCAAGGACGAACTCGTCGCCGAGTACCTGCGCCGGTTCGACCCCTCCGTTCTGTCCGGCGTGTTCGACCGCACCGACCTCACGCCCCGCGAACGGCTCCTCGCCGCCTTCGACATCCCCCCCACCACCCCCCTGTGCCCCTACATCGCCGCCGCCGTCGAACTCCACGACCCCCAGCACCCCGCATCCCAGTACGCACGTGAGTACAAGAAAGCCGTCGCCGCGCGGCTTGCCGCCACCGCCCGCGAAGCCGGCGCCGCCGACCCTGAACAGCTCGGCGAGCAGCTCGCGCTACTCATCGACGGCGCCGCGGCCCGCACCCGGGTCCTCAACGCCGACGCCTTCCCCACCGCCGCCGCCGTCGCCGCCGTCCTCATCGACAACGCCATCCCCGCCAAAGCCAGCGATGACCGGCGACGGGAGGAAGTGCCAAGTTGACTTGGCACTCCGTGGCCGGGCTGGACGCGCTGCCGGTCGCGCGGCTGCACCCGCTGGTACGCGACACCAGCCGCCCGGCACCTGGCCCGGACCTGCCGGCTTTTACGGAACTGGCCGCTCGCCCACGCTGCCGTAGTGCTGAACAGCCTCAGTGCTCTGCCGGACAGCTCAACGGCACGGGAGCCCTGTCTGTTGCGGACCTCGCCCTCACCCTGCCACCGTCACCGGATCAGTGGCCACGCTGAAAATGCTCATTGCCGCAAATGCCCAGGGGAACGATCGCTGCGGGGGACGGTCTCCTCACGGCCCCCCATGCGCAGTCGTCCAACTCTCCTGACATCAGCGAGCACAGGCGAACCGGCTCCCGCGCACGCACTGCACAGCAAGTAACGGCCCAGCTGCGGGGGCACCGGCCACGACCGCGCCGGCTGGCGGGGGGAGGGCGATCGTGGTGGGGCCGGGCCCGCGCGGGAGGCTGCCGACATGCAGGAGCGGCAGTGGATCACCGCTCGCCGGAGCGACTGGACGCCTTCGCCGAGCAGTTGACCAAGCAGCTGCAGGAGGTGCAGGTCGAGCGGGAGGAACTGGCGATCGCGGAGCGGGTGTTGAAACGTCTGGCCGAGCAGGCCCAGGCTGATGTCGAGGCGGTTGCTCCGGTGTCGGCGAAGGTTTCCGGGCGGACGGTTCTGCTGATCCCGCACCACAGCGACGCGGCCGATGAGGGTGCACTGCCGGGCGACTACCGCAGAATCCTGGTGATCGTGCGGGAGGCGGACGGCCCGGTGCAGGTCAGGGTGGTTGGTGAGCAGCGGGGCCTGGACGCGTCGGTGCGTGGCAGGCTGGAGCCGCTTCGGGCGAAGATGACCAAATCGGCCGACCGCGGCTGGCTGCACAAACGCCCTGACGGGGGGTTCACCGCACGTGCGTAGTGCCGCGTCAGGCAACGTTCGCCTTCTGTAGGCTCTCGTCGCCGAACAGGAGGTTCGATTTGGGCACTCGTCCGCACAGATCCTGGCTGGTCGCCGCGCTCGTCGCGGGAGTTCTGAGTGCTTGCGATCCGACGACCATGGATCCTATAGACCCCGCTAACTTCAGTTCCGTCGCCTTCATCAATGACACCGGCTCCCCAGTTGTCCTGTTCGAGTGTGGCGACAGCCGTGGGCGTGACTGCCATGACATGAGCGGTCGACTCGCCCCCGGAGACCGCAGCGACCAGCAGGTGTACTGGGGAGCAGGTCTCGATCCCTGGCAAGTTCGGGACGCACGGGGGCAGATCGTCGGCTGGCTGCTGGTGAACACACCTCGTCGTGAATCCGGAGCTGTCTACTACCTCGGCGATGCCGATTCCAAGCCCGCCAAGCCGACGAACCCGCGCGTCTCGCCACACCCTGACCCGACGCGGTAATTCGGTTCCCCTGGGACACACTGCCCCGGACGCACACCGCCGACGAATGGCTACCTGAGATGGGCGACAGGGCGAACGTTGCCTGATGCGACAATAGCTGCGCGGGCGGAGGCGTAACTGGCCGGCCCCCGGCGGTAGTTGCGTTTGGTGTGAAGAAAAACAACCATCACGTCGAGGGCCCTGACGGCCTTGTCTACACCGCCCGCCTGCCAACCAAGGAGCTGATCGCCCTGGCCGAGGGCCTGCGCGAGTCCACCGAGTCGTGGGCCGACCTGCTGCGCGACTGCAGTCGGCGCGGCATGCGCGACCCCGAACTGGTCGTCGGCGACGGCGCGATGGGACTGTGGAGCGCACTGACCGAGGTGTTCCCCGCCGCCCGCCACCAGCGCTGCTGGGTCCACAAGGCCCGCAATGTCACGAACGCCCTGCCGAAGTCCGCCCTGCCGAAGTCCGCTCAGCCGAGCGCAACGAAGGCGATGCAGGAGATCTACCGCGCCGAGGACCGGGCCCACGCCAAGAAGGCGATCGAGGCGTTCACCCGCACCTACGGCACCAAGTGGCCCAAGGCCGTCGCGAAGATCACCGACGACGCCGAGGAACTGCTGGCGTTCTACGACTTCCCGGCCGAGCACTGGATCCACCTGCGGACCACGAACCCGATCGAGTCGACGTTCTCCACGGCCAAGCTCCGTACGAAGGTCGCCCGCGGCGCCGGCAGCCCGGCCGCGGCCCTCGCAATGGTGTTCAAGCTCGTCGAGTCCGCCCAGGCCCGCTGGCGCGCGATCACCGGCGCCCACCTCGTTCCCCTGGTCCGGGCGGGTGCCCGGTTCAAGAACGGCGTCCTGGTCGAGCGAGAGGGGGCGGCCGCGTGAGCAAGAGCCCCAGCCCCGGCAGCTGTCCTAGCAGTGTAGAACTGCAGATTGTCCGGGTCATCGCCGCGTCCCTCGAACAAGCCACTGTCAATGTGCGCTGCCTGCGGGGACCGGTCCGTCGCGGTGCCCGCTTCAACCGGCTCAGCGGTTCAGCACAAGCGATCGGCCTGACGATGACGCAAGCCGTCGTCTACGGGCATCGAGTGGCAGAACTCGACACTGGCCTCACCGCCTTCGTGACGCTCCGAGGAAAGGGCGTTGAGCATCTCAAGTCGGACACCTTGGCCTCCAGGTCGCAGGTCATCGAAGGCGCCAACCCCTTGCCCTAACCAAGCGATCCACAGGAATTGACAATTTGCATCGGGTGACGGTGAGTTCCGGGAACAGTTGACGGGGTTCGGCGGTGGATGTGTCGGTGAGATTCAGCAACACGTCCCGTCCCATCGAGCTGGCCCGAACTCTCCAATCTCCAGCCGAGGCGTCGATAGGATCTGGGCATGGCTGATCGTCGTTTCGAGCTGATCTGTGAGGTCGAGCCGCCCACTCGTCCGGAGCTGACCCGGGTGCGTCACCAGATCGGTGTGATGAGTCCGATCGCCGACTCGTTCCTGATCCCCGACAATCACATCGGCCGGGCGACCGTGTCCAGTGTCGCGGTGGCTCATGAGGTGCAGGCCATGGGCGCACGTTCCATCGCCTGTCTGAACTCGCGAGATCGCAACTTGCTGGGTTTCCAGCGCGACTTGCTGACGGCCGCCGCTTATGGGGTGGAGCGGTTCTTGTTCGTCCATGGCGACAAGCCCAGCGCGGGAGGCCGAACAAGCGAGCTGACCGTCCGCGCCATGATCGAACAAGCGCGGGCAGCGGAGCAGGACCCGGCATTCGGCGGATGCAGCCCTTTCCGGGCCGGGGTCACCTCCGGGCTGCGTCCGCTCCCGGGGTGGAAGAGCGCCGCCGACTTCGTCTTCGTCCAGGTCAGTTACTCGTTGGAGAATCTGCTGCGCTGGCGCGACAGCGTTTCGCTGAGCGTGCCGGTGTATGCAGGGGTGATGGTGCTGGCCAGCGCCGGCATGGCCCGCAACCTCGCAGCCAAGATTCCGGACATCGACATCCCCGACCAGTTGGTCGCAGACGTGGAACGCGACCGTGACGCCGGCGTCGCAGCAGCCTGCGAGCAGATCCTGGCCATCCGTGACAGCGGCGCGTTCGACGGTGTTCATCTGGTGCCGGTCAGCCGGTATCGGCAGGTCGCCGCGTTGCTGGAACGTGAGCTGTGATCGCGGACTGAGTTCCGATACAAAGGTTGAGCAGGGCTGGGGACGGGGCGCTGAGCACCGTTCTCGGCGCATGGGTCTCCGGCTCTGCTCGGGTCGCGGCGGCTTGTTCGGCCTTGGCCCGGGATTGAGCGAGGCGGTAGGAGTCGGTGTCGGTCTCGATGATGGTGCCGTTGAAGGTCAGCCGGTCGACGATGGCCGTGCAGAGCCGGGGATCGGTGAAGGTCTTGGTCCAGCCGCCGAAGGCTTCGTTGGAGGCGATGGCGACGCTGTTCTTCTCCTCGCGTTCCGTCAGAACCTGAAACAGCAGTTCGGCGCCGTGCTTGTCGAGCTCCATGTAGCCGAGTTCGTCGATGCAACTGCCGACAACGAGCACCACTGCCGCGTGAACCTTTCCGACCTGTACCGTCGTCTTCTGGCCGACGTCCTCGACATCGGTACACCGTACCCCTGGTGATTAACGGCGGGTATGCAGTCCAGGCTCACGGCCTGGTCGATCGGCTCTCCCAGGAGCTCGACGTCGCCACCGAGAACCCGGCACCGATCAGTGAGATCGTCCACGTCGTGAGCGACGGTCTTGCGAAGCGGGATTGGCAGGTCGAAGAGATCGAGATCGGGGCGCTGTCCGGCAGGCTCATTATCACCGATCCCGCATCGGGCGAGCAGTGCGAGGTCGACGTGCTGAAGGAAGTCCTCTGCCTCCGAAGGCCAGCCGGTACGGCCCGGTGCTAGCGCTGGACGACGTGATCGGGACGAAGGTGCGGGCCCGTGCCGACCGAGGCGCCGTCCGTAACCTCATCGACGTCCACGCCGCCGCCCAGCACCGGTCCACAGCGGAGCTTGAGAACCTCGGACGGCGCCACGCCAGGTACGCCTTCAGCCTGGAAGTTCTCCGTGCCCGCCTTGTCGGCGCGCAATGGTGGGAGATCGGCCTGGCCTGCCTGGACCCTCGATGGGCGGGAGGCCGTCCCCGCCAACTCAGCACTGACGACGAGGACTTCGTCGTCCAGACGGCCACCACCCGCCCGACCAAGCTCGGCCAGCCCATCACCCGCTGGTCGATCCGCAAACTCGCCGCCTACCTGCGCCGCATACACGGGCGCGTCATCCGAATCGGCCGGGAAGCCTTACGGTGTCTGCTCCCGCGCCGCGGCGTCACTTCCAGCGCACCAAGCCCTGGAAGGAATCGTCCGACCCCGAACGCGACGCCAAGCTCGACCGGATCGAGCAGGTACTGGACCGCTTCCCGGACCGGGTCTTCGCCTTCGACGAGTTCGAGCCCCTGGGAATCCGGCCCACCGCAGGCTCCTGCTGGGCGAAACAGGGCAAGCCCAACCGGCTCCCGGCGACCTACCGTCGTACGCACGGCGTCACATACTTCCACGGCTGCTACTCCGTCGGCGACGACACACTCTGGGGCGTCAACCGCCGCCGCAAAGGCACCGCCGACACGCTGGCCACGTTGAAGTCGATCCGCGCCGCCCGGCCCGACGACGCCCCCGATTTACATCATCCTGGACAACCTCTCCGTACACACCGGCGTGGACATCCGCCGCTGGTCGAAGAAGAACACGGTCGAAACTGTGCTTCACCTGGACGTACGCCTCCTGGGCCAACCCGATCGAGGCGCACTTCGGCCCACTGCGGCAGTTCACCCTGGCCAACTCCCACCACCGCAGCCACCCCACGCAAACCCAGGCACTGCACCGCTACCTGCGCCGGCGCAACGCCAACGCCCGCCACCCCGACGTACTCGCCGCCCAGCGCAGGGAACGCGCCCGCATCCGCGGTGAGAAGGGAATCCGCTGGGGGAGGGGGTCCCGCCGCCGCAGCCTGACAGTGGCTCAGAAGCCCCGGAAAACACCGTCGTCGTCGACGGCACCGACGAACTCCTCGAAGTCCATGTTCGCGCCCGAGAGGTTGTTCTCGATGCTCCACAGCTCGGCTGCCACCACGCGGACACAACGCCCGCGACCACCCCGCAGGTCCACCACGAGGAGCGGCAGGTCGGCCGAGGTGACAGCCGCGGAATCCGCCAGCACAAGAAGGGGATGCCGGTACGCGGGATGGATCAGGTCAATGGCCTGCTCAGGCGTCACGCCCTCGTACCTCCGGTCATCGACGAGCGCGACGTTGGCCAAGAAGCCGTCCTTGCTGGGCGAATACAACGCCGCCCGCAGAGCGTCCCAGGCACCGTCCGCCGAGAAGTCAGTGCGCACAACGAGGGCTTCCAAAGTGCTGGGGAGTTGCTTCATGCGCGGACAGTACCGCCAAGCCGGTGAACCATTCCGGTCACAGCACTAGCACGTTCTGCGCGAGCACAGTTGCCAGGAGCACCGATACTTCAGCCGCCGCCAGTAGATGAGGACGCAGGCGAGGGAGACCAGGGCGTCGTGGATTTCTAGGCGTCGTTCCCAGAGGATTGCGAGGCGGTCTGCTCTACGTAGCGGAGTTTGCCCAAGCCCGGGATGTTCAGGCTGCCCTTGCGGGAGATGACTGGCAGGATCTGGCGGTTGCGTGGTGCCCGGCGTTGGGGTTGCTGTCATTGCCCTTGTCGCCGAGGAGTGAGTCGGGGCGTCTGCGGTGGCGTCCTGGACGGCTGGCGACGGGCGGGATGCCGTCGAGCAAGGCGACGGTCTGGGTGACGTGAGTGCCGTCGGCGTTGCAGTCGGTTGTTCGTGGGAGGTGGGTGCGGGCTGTCTGCGGGTTCTTCCGGCGGGCTCGGTGGTCTGCAACTCCATTGCGGTGTGGGGCATTTGGCGTGTTTTCCGTGGTCGTTGGATGGGTGTGGGGTCTGGGGGGGTGGGTGTGGTTTTTGGGTGGGGGGTGGTGGGTTTCGGGTGGTGCGGGTCCGTTGCTAGAAAACCGCTCACCCGGTATCTTTTCTGGTGTTCGCTCGTACGGACGAGCGGCTGGGCGGCTCGACTTCCTCGGGGAAGGCGGTTGGTTTCCCGGGGGGTTGGGGTTGTTCGGGGTGGGGTGGCTGCCGGGGTTGGGTGTGCTGCGCCTCCTTCGTCCTCGTCGCTCGTGTGCTGGTCCACGACTGGGGGAGGTCCGGGATGGTGCGCGGCGTTGAGGGGCGTGTGGTGATCGTCGGTGGGGGGCCTGTGGGGATGTTGCTGGCCTGTGAGCTGGCGGGGCGGGGGGTGCGCACGGTGGTGATCGAGTCGCGTTCGGCGGTCTCCGGGTGTCCGAGGGCGACGACGTTGCATGCGCGTGCGGTGCAGTGTCTGGTGCGGCGGGGGTATCTGGGCGGGCTGGTGGCCGGTGGTGGGGGCGGGGCGGCCGGGGTGGGTGGCGGCCGGGCGCCGGTGAGCAGCCTGTTTCATTTTGCGGGTATGGCGGGGTTGGTGATTTCGGTGCCGTCGGGGGAGCCGGAGCCGGTGTTGAAGTGTGCGCAGGAGGTGTTGGAGCGGCATTTCGAGCGGCGGGCGCGGGCGGCGGGGGTGCGGATCCTGCGCGGGCACCGGGTGACAGCGATACGGCAGGGGCCGGGCGGGGTGAGCGTCACCGCGCAGGCGCCGGGCGGTGCGGCGGTGGTGTGCAGGGGTGCCTACCTGGTGGGAGCCGACGGGGCGCGCAGTGTGGTGCGCCGTCAGGCCGGTTTCGCTTCCCGTGCTTATCCGGCCACGGTGTCGGCGATGGCGGGGGATGTCCGCCTCGACGAGGGCAGTCTTGAGGCGGGGTGGCAGCGTACGGAGCGGGGCTGGATCGTCGCCAAGCCCCTGGAGGGCGGGTGGGTCCGCCTGCGGACCCTGAACTGCTCGGGTGCGCATCCCGAGCGTGATCGGCCGCTGGTGCTGGAGGAGTTGCGGCGTGAGGTGGGCTGGATCACCGGCCGGGACATCGTGATGGGGGAGGGCCGGTGGTTGAGCCGGTTCAGTGATTTCTCCCGGCTGGCCGCCTGCTACCGGATGGGGCGCATCTTCTTGGCGGGGGATGCGGCGCATGTGCATTTCCCCGTCGGCGGCCAGGGGCTGAGCACCGGGGTGCTGGATGCCGTCAACCTCGGCTGGAAGCTGGCGCTGGCGGTGCGTGGTGAGGCGGGGGAGGGGCTGCTGGACACCTATGACCTGGAACGCCGGCCCGCAGCCCAGCGGGTGATCGACCACACCCGTGCCCAGCTCACTTTGATGCGGCCCGGCCCGGAACTCGAGCCGTTGCGGGCGCTGTTCGGGGAGCTGGTGGCGAAGGGTGGGGAGAGTGGTGTGCTGGCGTCGATGGTCAGTGCCCAGGACACCGTGCTGCCCGGTCGCGATGCAGGCTGCTCTGCCTGGGAAGGAACGTTCCTCCACAACACGGTCCTGCACACCCGTCAGGGCCAGGCCGATGTGATCGGTCTGCTGCGCCAGGGACGCCCGCTGCTGCTGCTCTTCGGCGATAACCGCTGCACCGACGGCTGTGCTGAGCAGGCCGAGGGGTGGGCGGGGCGGGTGCGGGTGGTGCACGCCGAGCCGGTGCCCGATCTTGCCTGCGGGGCGCTGCTGGTGCGGCCCGATGGCTACATCGCCTGGGCGTCGGAGGCTGAGGGGCCGGGCGCTTGGGCGTCGGGGGCCGACGGGCCGGCCGCTGCGCTGAGAGCACTCTTCGGCCCGCGCGCGGAAGTGGAGGCCACCGGTGTGCTCGCCGGGGCGGTCAGCTGACCCATGGCAGCTTCAGCACGGGGTGCAGAGCCTGCAGTTCTGCGTAGAGGGTTGCCCCGCGGGTCTTGGTGAGGTCGACGGCGGCGCTGGGCAGGACGTGGCGCGGCAGGGCGCTGGCGCCAAGGTGGGGCGGCGGGTGTGCCTGCGGGGACGGTCGCTGACCGGTGCTGGCTGCGATGCGGGGCGTGGGGCCTGCAGTTCGGTGCGGACGATGGCCCTGCGGGTTTCGGTGAAGTGGACCGCGGCGAGGGCGGAGGGGGCGGCGGATGCGTGGGCCGGGACGGTCTGCTGACCGATGGGGCGTGGACCGTCGCGCCCCTGCTCTCGGTGAGGTCGCCTGCGGAGGGGGCGGCCGGGCTGGGCGGCAGGGGGTGCGGTGGGGCGCTGGCTCTGAGGTGGGGGAGGCTTTCGGTGTGGTGGTGGGGGTGGTCAGCTGGCGGCTGCGGGTTCCTGGGTGGGGTGGAGGGTGGGGAGGTCGGGGTGGAGGGTTTGGAGTTCGGTGTAGACAGTGGCGCCGCGGGTGTTGGTGAGGTCGACGGCGGCGAGGACGGAGGGGATGACGACGCTGGGCAGGATGTGGCGGAGCAGGGCGCTGACGCGTGGGGGGAGGTCCTGGTAGTTGGACAGGGCCTGGGACATGGCCTGGATGCCGGCGAAGGCGCCGACGAGGACGTCGGCGGTCTCGGTGAGGGTGACGTGGGGCAGGAGTTCGCCCTGGGCCTTGGCCTCGCCCAGGAGTTGGGCGCCTACGTCGCTCCAGCGCAGGAAGGGTCCGCTGCGGTCGAGTCCCTGGGCCTGCTGGTCGAGGGAGAGGCGGACGCCGGCGCGGACCATGGGGTCGGTCTGCAGGCGGTAGGCGTGCAGGACGACGGTGTCGACCATCTGCTGCACCTTGCAGGCCCGCTCGGGGATGGGCACGTCGAGGTCCTGGGCGTGCAGGACGCCCTCGGCGAGGTGTTCCTTGGAGGGGAAGTGGAAGTACAGGGCTCCCTTGGTCACGCCGGCGCTGGCGAGGATCTCGTTCACGGTGGCCGCCTGGTAGCCGCGTTCCTCGAAGACCCGGGCCGCTGCCGACAGGATCGCGCGCCGGGTGCGGACCGCCCGCTCTTGTTTCGCCATGGCGGCCTCCTCCTTGTCGAATGAGCCCGGAGACCCAATAAAAAACCGTCCAGTTTGTATATTACAGGTGTTTCGTGGGAGCGCACCCCCTTCCGGCCGTGAAACGTTCAAGGGGGTGCGCCTCGCAGCGCGGCAACCCCGAGAGGGGGCGCCGCAACTGCTGGGTGGGAGCCGGCCGCCCCAACCAACGGGGGCGGGAGTCGGGTACCGGACCCGGGTGGTAGGAGCCGTGCACGACCGCGGCGGGGGCGGACGTCGGTGCCGCACTCCGCGAGGCGGGCACCAGGCACCGAACCGGGCCGGGGCGATAGCCGCGCAGGCCACGGCGACGGCGAAAGTCGTGCACCGCGCCCCCCGGGGGGCGGGGGTCGTGTGCCGGACCCGGGGCGTGTAGGCGTCGCCTTCCTGCTTCGGGGTGAGAGTTACGCGCCGAAGTCGGTGGGGCGGGGGCTCGGTATGGCGGATGAGAGGGGTGGGGAGTCGATGGGTGGATCGCGGGGCGGGTTGTGGGTGTCTGGGCGGGGAAGGGGGTGCGTCGGATGATTTTGGTGACCGGGGGGACGGGGACGGTGGGCCGGGAACTGCTGGGGCGGCTTGGGGCCGGCCGGCGGGTGCGTGTGATGGCCAGGGATCCCGCCCGGGTGGCCCGGCTGGTCCAGGCGGTGGAGGTGACCGAGAGGGTGGAGACGGTTGCCGCGGACTATGGGGATGCGCGCTCGCTGGCTGCGGCACTTCAGAGTGTACGGACGGCGTTCCTGGTCACGACGGATGTGACCGGCGGTGATGACGAGCGGTTCCTGGACGCGGCGGTGAGGGCGGGCGTACGGCGGGTGGTGAAGCTTTCCGCCGCTGCGGTGCTGGATGAGCAGGCGGATGATCTGATCACCCGGTGGCAGCGCGGCGGTGAGGAGCTGCTGCGCGGCTCGGGCCTTGAGTGGACGCTGCTGCGCCCGCGGGCGTTCACCTCCAACGCTCTGGCCTGGGCGCCGTCAATTCGCAGTGCGCGTACGGTGCGTGTGCTGTACGGGACCTCTCCCAGCGCCTGTGTGGATCCCCGCGACGTCGCGGCGGTTGCCGCACGTGTGCTGACCGAGGAGGGCCATGCCGGCCGCGCCTACACCCTGACCGGTCCCGAGTCCGTCACCGCAGCCGAACAGACCGAGCAGTTGAGTCGGCTGCTGCGGGTCCGGCTGCGTTGTGAGGAACTGTCCCTCGACGAGGCGCGCGCCGCTCTCGCACGGCGTTATCCGGCGCCGGTGGCCGAGGCGCTGCTTCAGAGCGCGCAGCGTCAGCGGGCCGGGGCGAAGGCGGGCGTCACGGACACGGTCGCCGCGCTGACCGGAGGCCGGGCGGGCTCGTTCGGCGGGTGGGCGAGGGACCATCTGGCGGCCTTCGTGCCGGACGGGTGACCGGCCGGCGGACTCCGGGGGCATCCTCCTTTCGTGAAAGACCCGCCGCTGCCGCAGGCCCCGGGGCCGGGCGCGGTCGGCCGGGGCGGGCCCGCGAGCGAATCGGGCCCGGCGGGATGCCGTTGAGGGGCCATACGAGGACCTCGCCCAGGTTTCGGTGTATGACTGGGCCGCCATCACCCTCATGACCAGGCGCCTCGCACGGAAAGGCGCCACCCCCAGCTGGCCGAGGAGACCGGCGCCGGCCGTTGGTGGAGCCTGTGGCCAGCCGAACGAGGCTTAGGGCTGTCCCGCAACGTTGAGGCGGGCGGTTGAGAGACCGAGAGGTTCGCCGCCTATCCTCCTGTTGTGCAGCTGCCTCGGGATCCGTCGAATGTCGCCCATGCCCTGGTGGCCGCGTTTCCGACCCGTCTTGCCGGTGACGTGCAGAGTGTCCTGGCGGTCATGCCGGAGGCCAGGCTCGCGCCGATGATGCCCTTCGAGGTCGAGGTGCAGGGCGAGACCGTCGCCATCCCGTCGCGCATCTACAACGAGGAGCCGGGCGCCGACTTGGAGCGGCCCCTGGCCGGAACCCAGCAGGTGATTTTGCACTGCCTGTACTCCCGGCACAGTGATGGCCGGGTCCGCCAGCGGCACCTTGAGCAGATTGTGGCGTCGGGCGAGCCGTGGGTGGTCCCGTTCGTGGTGCAGTTGGCCGGCGAATACGTGCTGGAGATCCTTGAGGCGATCGGCCGGGGTCTTCCCGGACTCGCGGTCCCGGGCTCGGCCCAGCGCCGCCTCTATGGGGAGTTCATCGCTCGGAATCCGGCCTTCTTCGCGCGCACGGAGCGGCGCGTGGTGAGCTACTGGTCGTGCTACTACCGCTGGAAGTACGGAGCGTTTGGGGCGTATCCCGGATGCGTCCTTTTGGAAACGTTCCGGGCCGCTGTGGTGGAACAGGTGGGCGCGCAGTGGCCGCGGCACACGCCGCGCCGCGCGGGCGGACGCGGGTGAGCGACCTGCCTGAGTTCGGCCACGGTCCTATCCAGCAAGGTTGAGATTGTGCAGGCGGGCGACGCCGCGCATGGCGTGGTGGACGCCGTCGCCCTTGAGCCGGCAGTCGCGGAGAATCTTCCAGGTCTTCATCCGGGCGAAGAGGTGCTCCACTCGTGCACGGACCTGCTTGTGTGAGCGGTTGTGCTCCCGCTTCCAGCCGGGCAGTTCCTCGCCCTGGGTGCGGCGGAGCGGCATGATCAATCCGGTCCCTGGACAGCCGCCATCAGCTATCACGGTCGTCCGGCCGACCGCTGTCTTGGCCCCCGATTCCTCCCACGCCTTGCAGTCGTTCCGGTTGCCCGGCAGCGGCCGTCCGACCACAACGACCAGGCGAGTGTCGGCATCGATGACGACCTGGTGATTGGTGGAGTACCGATAGTTCTTCGACTGCTCGGCCACCGCGTGATCGCGGGTGGGCACCAACGTCCCGTCCACGATCAGCACAGTCCCCCTCGCGAACCGGCGTCGGGGCGGCAACGCCAGCAGAGGGCCGATGTGGTCGATGATCCGGTCGGCCGTTGACTTCGAAATCCCGAACAGCAGGGCCAGTTGACGCATGGTCAAGTCGGTGCGCCAGTAGGCCGCGACCAAGAAAATACGGTCCTCAAGCGACAGGCCCCACGGACGCCCCGTCCGTGGTTCGGCTGCACTCTCGCGCTGCACCGCGGTCACCAACTTGCCGAAGCAGCGCGGGCTCAGCCCGGTGAACGGACGTATCCAATACGGCTCTGACGCCGTGATCACACCAGCCACACCAAGATCATCTCGCCGTGACCAGCAGTTACGGGACACCTCTTTGGTGTGAGCGGCTATCGGCGGCGGCAGCAGAACTCTGCATGAGTGGGACGGGGAAAAGCGCGGGAGACGATGTCGAACCCAGTTCGTTGCAACATGCCCTCGACGATCCAGGTGTAGGTGGAGAACTCCTCCCGGGCATGCGCTTCGAAGTCGGCCTTGGTGAAGCCCTCGCCCTCCGGGCGGCCAGCTGTGTTGATCCACTGCTGCAGGTGTGTCTCTGCGCTGGAGGGCTCGAAACTGAAGATCACGTCCCACAAGTAAAAGGTCCCGCCGGGACGGAGCATCCCAGCTGCGTTGAGCAGGGCCTGCTGCTTCCAGAAGTCCGGGAGCTGGTGCAGGGCCGACTTCGTGGTCACCACGTCGGCGAGGGGGCCCTGGTGGGTGTAGTCGAGAAAGCCGGCGTGGTGCCACTGCGGTGCAACACCGAACCGATCGGCCCGCGCCTTGGCGAAGGTCAGCATTTCCTCGGAGATGTCCACACCGTGCGCGACGGCCCCGCGTCGTGCGGCCTGAACGGCCAGTGAGCCGGTACCACACGCGAGATCGACCAGGTGGGTGCCCTCGGTGACACCCAACCGGTCCAGCAGTGCGTCGTCCGCTTGCGGGTCAGTGCCCTGGTTGTGGTCGTAGGCAGCAACAGCTGATTTGCTGCCCAAGTCGACGCCGACCGGCGCGTATTCGGCGAAGTACCAGACCGGCCGGGGACGTGTGGTGTCGCTTCGTGGCATGCACCGTTTGTAGGCTCCCCGCGGAACTTACGGCAACGGCAACTTACGCACCGCTGCATTGCGAAAGGTGAAAGGTGCAGAACCACGACCAGTACCGGCTCTTCCTCCACCTCGCAGAGACGCTCAGCTTCACCCGCACCGCGGCTGACTGCCACGTCAGCCCTGCCACGCTGTCCCGGACCGTGCAGCGGCTTGAGGCCGCCACCGGACATCGCCTCCTCGACCGCGGACCTCACGGGGTATGCCTGACCACGCACGGCCGCGCCTTCCGCCAATATGCAGCCCAAGCCCTGGACCTATGGGCCCGCTACCGCAGCGACGGTGCAGCGGACGATGACCTCAGCGGACACCTACGGGTGTTCGCCTCCGTCACCGCATGCCACACCCTCCTGCCCGACCTGCTCACCCCCTTGCGTGACGCGCACCCGCGCGTGAGCATCTCCTTACGCACCGGCGACGCCGCAGCCGCCCTCGCCCTGCTCGACCAGGGCGAGGTCGACCTTGCCGTTGCAGCCCTCCCAGCCCGGATTCCCGCCACCGTGCTCGCCCGGCAGATCACACAGACCCCGCTCGTCCTCGTTCAGACCCGGCCTCCGTTGGCCGACGAGGAGTTCACCGCCGCGGCGGAGCCCTTCGTCCTGCCACGGCAGGGACTCGTACGAGCTGCCGCAGACAAGTGGTTCCGAGACCTGGGTATCCACCCGCACATCGCTGCCGAGACCGACGGTCACGAAGCCCTGCTCACACTGGTCGCCCTGGGCTACGGCACGGGCGTCGTCCCCGATCTTGTCCTGCAACACAGCGGGCTCCGCGCCAGACTCCGGCAGGTGACCGCCCCATCCGTACCAGATCAGCTCGCCATCGGCGTCTGCATCCGACGGGCCGACGTACATCGCCCCTTGGTCGCCGCAGCCTGGGCGGAAACCCGCTCTCAGCGCCACACAGGTCATGGACATTACGACACCAAACTGTGAAGATCCTTTCGCTTTGCCAAGTGCTTTGCGAAGCAAGGATCTTGCACATGAGAAGTCGACACAGACCGGCGCCCACCCGTGCGCTGGTCTATGCCGCGTACGCCATGGCTGGCGTGCTGAGTGTGGGCCTGGGCGTACAGGTGCACGCCACCGCGGTAGCCGCGGCCCCGGTGTCGTCGGGGACAGCCCTATCCGATGACGAGGGCGCGGCGATCGGAGCGGCCCGCATCAGCGCGGCCGCGGGATGGTACTGATGACTAAGTCGTACAGGAAGCGTTTGTGGACGGCGGGGGTGGCGCTGGTCGTCCTGGGAGCGGCAGCCGTCACGTGGTGGCTGCTGCGAGATCCCACGCCGTACTCCCTGCGCAGGACGCCGGCGGTGAAGGTCACCGTCAACGCTGCGAAATCGCAGTACCCCGATGCCAAGCAGGTCGCCAACGACGTCAATCTGCTCGTCAAGGTGTACGTCCAGCGCCTTCAGGCCGGTGACGCCACCGACCTGGCGCGCATCGGCGCCCCCTGGTACACGGGCCGGACACAGGCCGCCCAAAAGCTGATCGCCCGATACGGCGCACACGCCGACGAACCCGTCGAGGCAATCGTTCAGGACCCGGTAGTTCCCTACCTCGCCAAAGTCGAACTCCGCTACAACGACGGGCGACGGCAGACGGTGGACCTCAGCCGCGACCACGATCACGTGTGGTGGCTGCAACTGGGCGACGGAGACCCCGTAGCGCCGTAAGCACCGGATACGCCGACGACAGTGCCAGTAGCCGCCCGCGAGTTCTCGCGGGCGGCTACTCGTCACAGGACCAGCCTTCCAGTCCCTTTGGTGGTCTGCAGCGTCTCCTCGACGGTCCACCTGCGCCCGGCCACCCGGCACCAGGGTGGCCGAGACAATGAGCGGGCGGCCCGTCGGGAACGTTGGCCAGAGCCCAGTTGAGGGAGCGGTGCCCCGTGGCGCCAGCGCTTGCGGAGAGCTTCTTGCCAGGCCCGCTTTGACCGCCCACCGCCGGCCCGGCTGTCCCAGTCACGCGCTCAACGCCGCCGTACGCCTGAAGACAGGCGGATACGTTTGTACCGGAATGGTCCTTCAAGGTTCGTCTATCGACGGCCATCGCTGGTACGCGTTCGCTCGCCCGGCCGAAGCACTGGCCGGACTGGGCGGCACTGAGAGGTGCGTCGCGACACGCTGTCGGGCGCGCGGGTGACGCGCGGGCCTTTGGTGCATAGAAGCGTCGCATCGCGGGTTAGGCATGCAGCTACGCCAGGATGCGACCTGATGGGCCCCGAGGGCCTTGACCTCACCTCTGCTCGCCGCCCGGACGGACAGCCCGGGGCCCTGCCGCTCACCCAGCCCGATCGGAAGGCAGCAACTTGAAGATCAACATCGTGGGTCCGGGCAACATGGGCCGAGCCATCGCCGCCCGCGCACTCACCGGCGGCCACGGCGTGTGCCTCGTCCATCCCGACGCCGAGCGCGGCCGAGCGGCAGCCGCCGAGCTCAAGCAGCACTTCCCGGACGGCGAGGCCGACTCGGCCACTACGGCGCAGGCGGCCGACATGACCGTGCTGGCCCTGCCCTACGACGCAACGTTGGAGGTCGCCGGATCCGCCCGTGCCACGCTGTCCGGACAGGTCGTGGTGGACATCTGCAATCCCGTCGACTTCGCCACCATGGACTCGCGGGTTACGCCCGCCGATACGTCGGCGGCGGAGCAGATCCAGCAGATCGTCGGCACGGACGCAATGGTCGTCAAGGCGTTCAACACCACGTTCGCCGGGCTGCTCTCGACGGGTGAAGGCCACGGCTTCCCGCTCGACGTGCTGATCGCCGGTGACGACTCTGCTGCCAAGGCAAAGGTCGCGGAGCTCATCTCCTCTGGCGCGATGCGTCCCCTGGACGTCGGTCCGCTGCGCCGTGCACGGGAGCTCGAGGCGTTGGGTTTCCTGCACATCTCCGTCCAGCAGCCCCTGGAGCTGAACTGGCAGAGCGCCATCAAGATCCTCCCCTGACGGAGCCGGACAGGCCGGTCCGCCAGGCTCTCCTCAGTCAGCCGAAAGCCCGCGCGAACGGCTCGGCTTCCCCCTGGATGACGAACTGACAGCGGCCGCAACGCGCTGCGGCGACCAAAGCGGTTCGCGGCGGACATCGAAGCTCGAGCGCCTCGTTGGGTCCGTCGATCACTGTTGTCCGGTTCCGGTGATGATGCCCCCCTTTTTTTGCTCCGGTCCGGCCGGTCTTCGCCGGATGACGCGTGTGAGTGGTCTGAAGTCTGAGCGGCAGGCCTTGGAGTGAGGTGAATCGTTGCATCCGCGGTGAGGATTGTGGGGCGGTGGCGGTGCGGGGGGTGTCGTTGCGGCGGAGGGGTTGTGGCCCTCGGATCGGTGGCGTGTTGCCGGGTGGTTCGGGCGTTGTGACGCGGGGCCGGGATGGGGTGGTGGTCATGCGGTGGCGTCGATGAGGGCTTGGAGGAGGCGTTGGGGGTCTTCGGCGATCCGGTTGCAGAGGTAGAGCCACCATTGGGTGCCGTAGACGATGTACTCGCGGGTGGGGTGGCCGCGTTCGGCCATGGTCTGGAGGCGGTCGGGCCCGAGGCCGAGGAGGGTCTCGAACTCCCAGGGACGGGAGTCGGTGTTCTTGTCTGCGAGGTGCTGGTCGATGTGGTTGATCAGGTGCCAGTCGTGGGTGGCGAAGGAGCACGGGTGGCCTGAGTCGGCCAGCTGGTGGGCGTAGGCGAGGTAGGCGGCGGTGAGGGCCGGGGCCTCGCGCGGGTGGGCGATGGCCTCGGGTTCGAGGAAGGCGCCCTTGACCAGGCGGATGCGGCCGGGGCGGGAGATCAGTTCCGGCAGGTCGTCTGCGGTGCGATGCAGGCGTGCCTGGAGTGTGATGCCCACATGGTCGAACCGCTCGCACAGCTTGCGGTGCAGGGCAAGCACCTCGTCGGTCCGGTCGGAGCCTTCAGCCGAGATCATCATCTCCCGCCCGGTTTCGGCGGTGGCCTGGGCGATGCGGGAGGCGTTGGCGAGGGCAAGCTCCGTATCGACGGCGAGGCCGATGTGGGACAGGTCGAGGGAGATCGAGCATCCTGGTGGCAGCAGACGGGCCGCGGAGAGGAACGTGTCGGTCTCTTGCGTGGCTCGCTGCGGGTCGCGGCAGCTCTCGCCCATGTACTCGACGTTCACGCGGTGGCCGGCGGCCAGGACCTGCTGCGCCCGGTCCAGGGCGTCCTGGAGGGTTTCGCCGGCCACGTAGCGCCGCGCGACTTTGCGGGCCAGGGGGCCGAGGACCGGGTCGCCCGGGACGCGCCACTTCAGCTCCTCGTCGAGCGCGAGCCCGCGCAGGACCTGGGCAGCCTGGGATTGGAGGGCGGCGTCGGTGGCGGGGGTCTGCGTGGTCATGCGCTGTGCCTTGCTGTTCGGGGGATGGATGAACGCCTGCGAGCCTTCCAGACAGGTGCCGTGACCTTGGAGTGGCAGAAACGACAGGTAGGCTGAAATTCCTGCCATTGCGGTGAGAGGGATGGGGATCCGGTGCTTGACGACGTCGCTGTCCTGGCCCTCCAGGGTGCCCACGCCTTCGAGCTGGGCGTGTTCTGCGAGGTCTTCGGGATCGACCGCAGCGATGACGCGCTGCCCGTGTACGACTTCGCTGTTGTCTCGGCCACGGGTGACAGCGTGCCGACCCGCCACGGCTTCGAGGTGCTGGCCCGGCACGGCCTGGAGCGGCTGGCCTCGGCGGACCTCATCTGCGTCCCTGCCTACGACCCCGACGTGCGTCAGCCGGAGCATCTGATTGACGCGCTGCGAGCCGCTGTGAAACGTGGCGCTCGGGTCCTGAGCATCTGCACCGGGGCCTTCCTTCTGGGCGAGGCCGGGCTGCTCGACGAGCGGCGCTGTACCACGCATTGGCGCTACACCGACGAGCTCGCCCGCCGCCACCCGCGTGCCCGGGTCGAGTCGGACGTGCTCTACATCGACGAGGACCCGGTCATCACCGGTGCCGGCACCGCCGCCGGTGTCGACACCTGCCTCCACCTCATCCGCAAGGAGCACGGCAGCGCCGTCGCCAACGCGATCGCGCGCCGCATGGTCACACCCCCGCACCGTGAGGGCGGCCAGCACCAGTACCGCCAGCGTCCCCTCCCCCGGGAGGGGATGGGGTCTCTCGCCCCTGTCCTGGCCTGGGTGGAAGCCAACCTCGACCGGGACCTGACCGTCGACGCAATGGCCTGCCGTGCGCACCTTTCCGCGCGTACCTTCGCCCGGCGCTTCCGGCAGGAGACCGGGACCACGCCGCTGCAGTGGCTGACCGGGCAGCGGGTCCTGCTCGCGCAGCACCACCTGGAGAGCGCAGACGACTCCGTAGCCGCGATTGCCCGCCGGACGGGCTTCGGAACCGTCGACAACCTGCGCCACCACTTCGCCCGACGCCTCGGCACGACGCCCCAGATGTACCGGCGCGCGTTCAGGACCCCGCCTGCCGGCTGACGATCCGTGCCCTGCACAGCTCCACTGGGGCCGTGCCGTGCTGTCGGTCTTCGTGAGCAGACCGGGTCGGCAAGCCGTCACCGACCGTGACTCCATGTCAGCGGCCCAGGCGACGCACACCACCCAGGATCGAAGGCCCGGAAAGCCCGGAGAGCGGGGATGCGAACTCGCCTGGATGCGTCGGCCGGACCCGGGCGGATGCGGCGTGATGCGCCCGGCGTGTGCGGATCGTTCAGGCCTGCGGTCTTGGGTCGCTGTGTTGCCGCTGCCGCTGCTGCTGCCGTGGCCGTGGCCGTCGCCGTCGGGCGTTGTCAACGCCGGTGTGCGTGGTCACTGCAGGGCGCCGCTGCGTCTGCCCTCGTCGAGCAGGGCCTGTACCAGGGCGGACTTCGCTCCGGGTGCGACGAACCACAGGGGTGTGGCGGAACGGTTTCTGAGGATTTCGATGCGGTGGCAGGCCACGACGTATCCCACCATGGTCATCTGCTGCACGCCGGTCACCTCGCTCCACGCCACGAAGTCGCGTATCCGGCCGGACCTGCCGGTGACGGCCACGCCGTCCGTGCACAGGCAACACCTGTTCACACCGAGCCGGGCGGTCAGCCGGCGCCATCCGAACTTCAGGGTGTAGACGGCGGCCACCACGGCTGTCGCGACGGCGGCGTTGTTGTTGACCGCGGAGGGATTGACGACCGTAGTGACGAGCAGAACGATCCAGCCGAGCAGCATAAATCCCCGCAGCACCTGCGCCGTGGTGCCTATCGCCGGGTTGATGACGGCGTAATCGCCGCGTATGTCACCGAGCCCGAGACCGGCCACTCTGTTGTGCACGGGCGCCTCCTCGATCGAAGCCGGATCCGCGCGCAGGACATGCGCGTGGCGGGGCAGGGCATACCCGCGCCGCCGGTGTCCCGAACGGGGGTGTCACGGTCGGCTCCCAGCACCTGTGGCCCTCAAGGGGCCGCTGTGGCTCGGGAGTTGGTCATGGTGGGCGTGTGTCGTCGGCCTGCCGGCCGGGGCGTGTCCTCGTGAGGGTTCGGCTCGGGGCCATCGCCTCTTGCTGGCGGTGGGCGGGGGAGGGTGTGTGGAGGGGGTTCGGTAAGTATCGCCGTCTGTTGTGGCGGGGCGGCATCAATCGTGTGATTGCCTCGCGCGGTGTGCCTGCGGTTCGGAACGGGGCAGGGCGCGCCGGGTGGTCGGGCGTACCTTCGTCTGGCTCTACCCGTTCAGTCGGCTCCGCGTCCGCTGCGGGCCATGTGCCGGTCTCGACCCGGGGCTGGTAGTGGCCTGCAGCCTCATCTGCGGCGGGCGTTCGGGTGTGTGGGCCGGGGGTGGTGTGGTGGTTTGCGTGTCCCGGTGGGTGGCTGGCCGGTGCGGCCCGGGTGGCCTGTGCTCCCCTTCCTGGGAGGTTCGTGGTTTTCGGGAGGGGGAGCGCGGGCCGCGGGGGTGGTCAGTGGTGGGGTGGGGGCGTGGTGAGGGTGCAGCGGAAGACGGTGGTTGCGTTCTGCCGGGCGGTGACGTGGACGGTTCTGGCTTCTTCGTCGTGCGTGGCCTGGCTGGTGGTGTCGGTGACGGTCGCTTCGATCAGGCAGGGGGTGTCGAGTTCGACGTAGTGCAGGAATTGGCTGGTGAGGGTGTGGGGGAGGGTGGTGTGGCCGAGGGTGTGGGTGGTGGCTTGGCGGGCGGCTTCGATGAGGAGCATGCCGGGGACGTGGTCGAGGGGGTGGTCGAAGAGGGCGGGGTGGCGGGTGTCGACGCGTAGTTGCCAGCGGTGGGGGTGGCCGAGGGGGGAGAGGACGACGTCGGTGGGGGACATGCGTCCGACCCTCTGGGGTGGTTCGGGGGCGGTCAGGGGCAGGACGGCGCCGGTGCCGGTGGGGCTGTGGGTGGCGCGCAGGCGTTGGTAGACCTTGGGGGGGATGCAGGTCAGGGTGCCGCCTCCGGTGGCGGCGAGGTGGCCGTCGCGGTGGAGGGCCACGTCGATGCGCAGGCCGGTCAGTTCGCCGCGGCGCTGCTTGATGTCGTGGCAGCGGACGTCGAGTTCGAGGGAGGCGGGGGTGGCGGCCACGCGGATGTGTGCGGGCCGGACGGCCACGTTGAGGTTGCTGACGAGGAAGTGGTGGCCGAGGGGGACGGCGTATTCGGCGTGGGCGAGGAGCAGGCCGGTCTGGCGGATCGTTTCGGCGGCGATGAGGGGGTCGTGGCAGCCGTCGACGGCGGTGAAGAAGCTGTGTCCGCGGGGCCACTGGGCGGCCAGGGCGAAGTGGTGATCGCCGCGGCGTGCCCAGTCGGTCAGCATGACCTCGGCGACGGATGCGCGGTGGACGAGTTCTTTGGGGACGGTGCTGGTCAGTGGCTGGAAGGCGGGGGCGCCGCCGGCGGGGGCGCCGGGGTCCTGCGGGTGCGTCATGCCGGGTATCACGCGGGTGGTGCGGTAGGTGCTGACAGACATGGACATGGTTTTCCCCCGAGCCGCCGTGGCCTGGATGTGGCCGGAATGTGGGTGGTGGAGCGCCGAGGACAGTGAAGATACATACCACCCGGTTTAATTTCTAGAAGGAATGCGGGGTTCCCGTGGGCAAAATGTGGAGCACCGCGTTCCCCCTCTGTCGGAGGAGTGCTCGAAGCGCGCTCTGTCCCTGCTCAACG
The DNA here is from genome assembly GCF_050214755.1 of Streptomyces sp. C1-1. Classification (NCBI taxonomy): domain Bacteria; kingdom Bacillati; phylum Actinomycetota; class Actinomycetes; order Kitasatosporales; family Streptomycetaceae; genus Streptomyces; species Streptomyces sp. C1-1. Next base: position 10,127,574 of record NZ_CP189826.1, read on the forward strand.
GGCACCTTCCGCGTCCTCGCGGCGCCGTGGAGCATCCCGTGGTCCCTTGGGGCGGCGGGGGGTGTCGTCCGTCGTCTTCTCGAGCCGTTCTCGAGCGGCGTGTCCGAGGGTGTCTCCCATGCGAGGGGCATATTCCCTGATCACGGTGGGCCGGGAGGGGCTGTGCGGGCCACACCGGCGGCCGCGGCCGCCGGGCCGCCCCGCGGGTGAGGGGGCGCGCCCGGACCGCGGGGAGGGGGCGCCGGCGGCCCGGTGCCGCCGGTGCGCCGCCCCCCCCGCGTTCCGGTGTGCCGGAAAACAGCATGGGGACGGCGTCGGCTTCGCAAGACCTTCACGCTTAAAATAGAGACCGCGTGCGCGGTTTGTTACAATCCTGTGCGTCGGTCGGCGGTGACGGCTCAGCGGGTGGGGAGCGCGTGCGCGCTTTTGTCTCTCTCGTGTGCGGTGTCGTGCGGGCCGGTGGGCGGGAGGGTGCCGGCCCGTCCGGATGGCCTCGGGGGGATGCGCCCGGTTTTGGGCGGGGTTGTATACGGCCCGGTCCGGTCGGCCGTCGGTGTGTGCTGACGCGTGCGGGTGCGGGTGCGGGTGTGGCAGGTCGGGTCGGGGGGCGGGTGGGTCCGGCGGGGGACGGGTCGTGGGGGCAGGCAGGGATGTGGGGGCCGGTCGGTGGCGGCGGGCCCGGAGGCCGTGAGGCAAAGGGGAGATGGGGCGATGGTGAAGCAGGAGCGGGCTGCGCGTACGCGTGAGTCGTTGGTGCGGGCGGCGGCCGAGGTGTTCGCCCGGGACGGCTTTGTTCTGGCGTCGTTGACGTCGATCAGCAGGCGGGCCGGGGTGAGCAACGGCGCGCTGCACTTTCATTTCGCCAGCAAGCAGGCGCTGGCGCGGGCGGTCGAGGAGGAGGCGGCCGCTGTCCTGCGGGCGATCGGTGCCGTGGTGCAGGCGGGCGGTTCCCGTCCGCTGCAGCGGCTCATCGATGCCACCCATGCCCTGATGGAGCGCCTGGAGCAGGATGTGGTGGTGCGGGCCGGTTTCGAGCTGGGCAGCGGTCCGCCGCGCCGGGACGGGGCGGTGGACTTGCGCGGGCAGTGGCAGAGCTGGGTGGAGGAGGTCCTCAAGGACGCCGAGCGTGACGGCATCCTCGCCCCGGGTGTGTCCGCGGCCGATGCCGCGGTCACGGTGGTGGCGGCGACGGTCGGGTTCGAGCAGCTCGGCGCGGAGGACCCCATGTGGATGTCGGCGCAGACGCTGGTGCAGTTCTGGGATCTGCTGCTGCCCCGACTGGCCGCGGCCGGCGTCCTTGACGGGCTCAAGCCCGGCGGCACCCCGGCGGCGGCCTCCCGCCAGGGATGACGGCACCGGCACCCGTGGTCTGTCACGGGTCGGCGCTGCCTTGGCTGGCGTGTCCGCCTTGGCTGCCGTGTGGTGCTGGCCGGGCAGTTCGGTTCGCGTGGCAGAGGGTGGCGCTGCAGGGCAGGTCCGCCCTGGCCTGCCCGTTGAGGCGGGGTGGCGCTCCGGTGGAAACACCCGGCCGGGCCTGCGGCCGGAACTCCTTTGCGGAAGAAGGCGGTGACACCGTTTGGGATGGCCCTGGCGCGCACCCGCGCATCGAGACGCTCGCGCGCAGCAGCATGTGCTCCATGGAGATCACGGTCCGCGAGTTCGGCCAGAAGTCCTGCCAGATCCTCGCCGCCGCAGCCGGTGGGACCGTCGCCGTCACCAAGAACGGCATCCCCGTGGCACGGGTGGTGCCGATCAACGACACCGGGGTGCCCCCGTGCCCGACTGACGCCATGGGCGACTTCGACCTGCCCGATCTCGATCTGCCCGACCTCACCGACGATGAGAGCGGGGATGCTGTTCAGGGGATGGCCGCGTGAGCCTGCTCGCCGTCGCCGTCGCCGTCGCCGTCGCCGTCGCCGGCGCCGTCGGCCTGGACCGCCTGCTTGCTGCGCAACTCACCGGTCACCGGGAGTCCACAGGGCCCGGGCAGCGGCCGGCCGTCTCGTCATCTCTGCTCTGGTCCTGGCCGGACCGGACTGTCTGATCTTCATCCGTGCCGGAGTCTGTACGGCCCTGATCGCGGCATGCTTCATCGAACGTAACGTCGTGACCCGGCGCCCTGGCTGCCGCGCGGGTGAACGAGCTGGTCGAGGCGGCCGGCGAGAAGCAGTGGAACAAGGCGATTGCCCGTTGCGGCCGTGTCGGCCTGCTCTGCATCGACGGACTCGGCCACATGGAACTCGACCGCCGCGGTGCCGAGCTCCTCTTCCCGGTTCTGGCCGGGCGCGAGCAGAACGACAGCGTCCCCGTCGCCTCCGACGAGTCCTTCGGCATAGCGCACATGTTCCGGCGAACCTGTGCCAGGTGGCGCCGAAGGGTGGCAGGTTCCAGCTCTTTGCCGAGCCATGCGAATGTGGTGGGCCCCGTGGGGTATCGCCCTCGAATACTTGCTCCTGGCGGAGCGTGTGGAGGTGGGACTCTGTCCCTCATGAGCGAGCCCATCCCTGATGACCACGACCGAGCCGCGTACTCCCGCGAAGGGCTCGCCCGGCTCGTACTCGCCGACAACGCCACGGAGGTAGCTGACAGTGCTGCAGGGTTGGTGGGTACCCGCAACGATGCCGGCACCGGATTCGGCGGTCGGGTCGGCCAAGCCCGGCAGCTCATCGAATTGGCCGAACGGACTTTGAACGCGGCCATCATCGACGAAGCCGAACGCGGCAGCTCCTGGACGCAGATTGCGGCCTGCTTGGACATCAGCGCCGAAGACGCCGAAGAGCGCTACAGCTGCGCTGTCCAAGCGGGGAAGGACGCGTTCGACGAGCCGTACCGGCCGGATGAAACCGGTCGCAGACGAATCCCGCAGCTGCCTACTGCAGCGTACGACCCCAACTGGGCATGCGCTCAGCTGGATCGGTGGGCCTGCCTCCGGCACGTCGGGATCGACGACAGGCAGGCCGTCAGTGCCAGCCTCGTCATGGCCGAGTCTGCGGGGGAGCGGATCCCGGCGGAGGAAGAGACCACGCGCTGATCGTCGCCCTGGAGGAGACCGCCGCCCAGACCTGCTGCCTCGGTTTGTGCTGGTCGGGCAGGCGTCCCGGGGCAGCCCGATCAGCAAGGCAGATGAGGGTGGCCTGCGTGCCATGCCGAAGGCGGCGGCGAGCTTGGGGTCCAGGGTGTTCACCAGGTCGAGGAGCCGGGTGCTGCGGATCACCCGGGGCAGGTGTCCGCAGTCGTCAAGGACGTGGGCAACAAAGGCAGTTGAGGCAGGCCGGATTCCGCCCGGCCGTGGTTTCCGTTGGTGACCATCATGTGCGGGTTGGCGCAGCCCTGGCAGGTCACCGGGGACCGCCGCCCGCAGGAGCCAATCTCGCGGGCAGGTGAAATGCTCGTGGGCCTGGTTGGCCGGCAGGTGCTGCCCACGCCGGGGACATCTGCCGGAGGATCCCGCGCAACGGATCGGGACGGGCGCCGTTGAGGAACGGCAGAGTGCAGGGCTCCGGCTGGAGGGAACGGGTGGTCCACCGCGCGGCAGAGCCACGACGCCTGCCCGAACGCGCCGAAACATCGCCCGGCCGCCGGCCGCGGTGGGCGGCGCGGTGCCGCCGTCAGGGGGGAGGGGTGCAGGGGGTTCGAGTGGTCCTGTAGTGGGTCTCAAGGGTTTGGGTGTGGGGGGATGTTGTACTGGCGGCTGGGACCGGGTCCGGCCGCGCGCACCGGGGTCGGTCTTGGTGACCCATGGGCTACGGGAGAGAGCATGAGCAGCGCCAAGAGCGGCACGAGCGGCACGTATGAGGGGTTCTCGGCCGAGGAACGGGCCGCGATGAAGGAGCACGCCAAGGAGCAGAAGGCGGCGGCGCGGCGCGGTTCGCAGGCGGAGAAGGCGGCGCTGGCGGAGCAGGACGTGCTGGCCAAGATTGCCGAGATGCAGGGTGCGGACCGGGTGATGGCCGAGCGGGTCCATGCCGTCGTCACCGCCAGTGCCCCCCAGCTCGCGCCGAAGCTGTGGTACGGCATGCCCGCCTACGCCCTGGACGGCAAGGTGGTCTGTTTCTTCCAGAGCGCGGCGAAGTTCAAGGCCCGCTACGCCACGCTCGGCTTCAACGATCCGGCCCGGCTGGACGAGGGTTCCATGTGGGCGACCGCTTTCGCCCTGAGCGAGGTGACGGCCGAGGTGGAGGAGCAGATCGCGGCGCTGGTCAAGCGGGCGGCCGGCTAGGCCTTGTCTCTTTGGCCCGTCCTGGCGGCGCTGGTGCCCTCGGGTGAGGGATGAGCGTGCGTCACCCGGTGGGCTTGACGGCGTGGCCGGTCACAGTGATCCCGAGCCCGATGATGAGGGGCGTCCATGAGGCGAAGGCCAAACTGGAGACCATGAACAGCACTCCGGTTCCCCGGAGTCTGGGGTTGCGCACGGTGGTGGCGAGCCATCGTGCGGGCACCCGGTTGCTGATCAGGGCGTAGATGCCGGTCCCGGTCCCGGTCACTGCCAGAACTGCCAGGGCGAGGAGCCAGAGCGCCAAGAGTCCACCGAAGGTCATCATTGCCCCGCCCCCCGAGTTCGGCTGCGGCAAAGCTACTCGGCGTAGCCGGGCGAAAGGGGGGCAGCGGGTGCTGGCGCGGTCCTGCGGGGGACCGTGCCCGCGGGTGCGGGGAACAGTGGTCGAGCGTACCGGCGGTGGTCCCGGCCCGGGCGAAGAAGACGCGGGGCCCAGGACCCCGGGGGCCGGGTGCCGGGCGCCGGACGCCGGTGGCGGGCTTCCCTGTGCCTTCCGGTGGACGTGCCGGGTGGGGGAGGGCTGGTGGTCCGGCGGCTGCGAGTGTCCGGCGGTTCTTGTGATCTGGGCCTTCGTGACCACCGCACGGTCAAGAGCCTGGCCGGCGCCGCGGAGCCGGAGGGCCTTTGCCGCGGTCGGTGCCAGCACAACTGGACCTTCCTGCTCCCTCGATGAGTACGGGCCCTGCCCGGACGAACGCTGGGACGGGGGCTGCACCGGAGCCTGCAAGCTCTGGCAGGAGAGTGTTTCCCCTGGGCTGGCGGGGCGGCTGCGGCCGGGGTCAGCGCCTGCCGGCGGGGCCAGGCGCACCTTGCCGCGGCCGGTCACCGCGCAGGCCGCCGGTGCCCCGGGTGGTGGCGGGATGGATCCTCAGCCGGCCCGGGACGCTGACCGAGATCGGACAGTTCCGGCTCAAGGCCGTCCTTGCCGGCTGCCCTGAACGCGACGCCCTGACCGGTCACGTCCGGCCCTGCCGCCCCGATGCGCACCGGGCGGCAGGGACAACGGCTGCCGCAGTGGCGCGGCGCCGTCCGCCGGGACGGCCTTCCCGGCCTCCGCGCTCTCGCGGCCGGCATCGGCGGGGACCGCCACGCGGTCATCGCCGGCCTGCCCCTTGCCCTGGAACTCCGGCGTCGTCGAAGGACACGTCAAGCAGGGGCAAGGGTGCGCAAGCGCCAGGTGTTCGGCCGAGCGGTGTCGCCCTGCTGTGCAAGCCCGTACTGCCGGCCGTCTGATCAGTCATCCTGCTCTCGGTGATAGGACTTCCCCTTACGGAAAGGCGAGGAGAAGGCGGCAGCGTGGACGCAGCAGTGGCGATCAGTCTGATCCGCATGGCCGCTGCGGACTTGGCCGGGCAGCCCTGGCAGCGCCCCTCGGACGCCTGCCTGGTCCAGCTGGGCCTGGACGCCCTGATGGCCGGCATCGAGGCTCCCTCGCTGTACCTGCTGGCCGGCCTGACGCGGGGTGAGTATCCCCAGGCCCGCGAGCTGTTCGGCCTGGTGCTGGAAGAGTTGGGTCTGCTGCCGCCGGCCTCAAAAGATCTTGCCGGGGCGCGATGGACCGCAGCCCGGTGGTGGGCCGGCCAGATCGTGGCGTGCCGACTCGATCCCGTGCACGGTGCGAAGCTGATCCATGAGGAAGCCGCAGCCGAACTCGGCTACCCCGACGCGCTGCAGCCCATCGTTGATCTGGCGAGAGCCCTCGACCTGCCGGACACGCAGCCTGCGGACCCGCGGCGCCTTCGCGACCGGGTCACCTCCGCGGCGCGGGACTTCCTCGCCGCACCCGCGCACCAGAACCACAGCCTGTGAGCCATGTCGCCTGCCCCGCCGTGCCCGTGCACGGAAAAAGCCCGTGGAGCACCGGCACGTGGGCCTGGGGTGCGGGGGCAGCCGGTGATCACCTCGTCGAGGAAGGCGTGCGAGTGCTGACCGGCACCGCGTCGAGCGGTCAATTCGCTGTGCCGTGGCAGGGCCGCGTCCGTAGGGTTCCTGCATGACGGAGGAGAGTGAGCGGGCCGTGCAGGCGGCCATCGAGGGGGAGATGCGGCTTCTTGATCCCGAGGTGCGGGCGTCCCCGGAGCGTGTCCTGGAGCTCTTGGACCCGGACTTCACCGAGATCGGGGCCTCGGGACGCCGGTGGGATGCGCAGTCGCTCCTCACGGTGACCAGTGGCGGCTCGGTGTCCCCAAAGTCTCCGGTCAAGGTCAGCGAGATGTCCGGAGCCGTCCTTGCGCCGGGCGTCGTTCACCTGACGTACCTCGCCGACAACCAGGGCCGCCGGGCCTGGCGGAGCTCTTTGTGGCGCCTGACGCAGACGGGCTGGCGGATGTACTTCCACCAGGGCACTCTGACCGGCTGAGCGGCCGCCCGCCCGCCCGCAAGAGCAGCGCCCGCCCGCAAGGGCAGCGCCCGCCCGCCCGTCCGGCCGCCCGTCCGGTCCCGTCCTTCGCGGCCTGGGGCCGAGGAGCACCGCGTGGCCCTGCGGTGCCGTGCCGCGGCCGGCGCGTGCCATGCCGGTACCGGGACCGGCACGGCGCGGGATGCCGTGCCGGTCCGGGGACCGGGCGGGCCCCGCCACGTCCCACGTCCCACGCCCCACGCCCCCCGCCCCACGCCGTGCGGGCCGGGGCGGCAGAGGGGAGGGGCGGGGCGGGGGAGGGGCGGAGTCGAAGGGGCCCCGGTGCGCTCCCTCTGCGCGCGGTCAGCCGGGCGGGGCGGCCCGCAGACGCGCGGTGAACGCGGGGCCGGCCCCGCTGGTGGCCGGTGACGCGGACCGTCTGCGGCTCACCGCAAGGGGCGCCGGTGCGGGCCCGCGGCGTTCCGGCGCCTCTTGAGCGGCGCTGAAGTGGCTCTGTAGCGCGGTGGCGGACGGTGGCGGCAGCCGAGAGGAGCGGGATATGGGGGAAAGGGACGTGGTGCCCTTC
>NZ_CP189827.1:0-434668 GCF_050214755.1 Streptomyces sp. C1-1
TGGCGACATACTGAGCGGACTCCACGGAAGACGGCCGGCGGAGTCGACCAGGGAAGGAACCGCTCCATGCGAGAGCCGCTCAGCTACGAGATCGCACACGGCGCCGCACTTGCCGCTCTGGAAGCGGGGAGGGCCGACGGGCACCAGGTGTGCGCTGTCGTGGTCAACCGAAGTGGCGTCACCAAGGTCCTCCTCAGCGACGACGGCGTCGGCCTCCTCGGCGTGGAGACCGCGCGACGCAAGGCCTACACCTCGGCCGTGAGCGGTGTCCCGACGGCCAAGTTCGCGGCCTTCGCGGCGTCCCCCCAGATGCAGGTGGCGCCTCCCCACCTGGTCGATGCCAACCTTCTGCCGGTCGCCGGCGGCGTGCCGATCGTGACGGCCGAAGGGGAGGTCATCGGGGCGATCGGCGTGGGCGGGGCGGACGACGTCACGGACGACCGCATCGCGCAGCAGGCTCGCGATTCCGTCGCGAAGATCGTCGCGTAGGCCTGTCGCCTGATCGGCACGGTGGCCGTCCTGGGCGTCGTCGCGTCCCCTGGGCAGGGCTGATCTCCGTGTGCCGGTCAGCATGCCGGACCCCGCGTCGCGCGACCGGCTCGCCCCGGAACGTCGATCCGGGGCTATATGACGAGGACGGTGCCCATGTCGGGGGGTGAGCCGGAGGCCGCGGCCGAACCGCGTGTGCGTCTCAGTCACGCCTAGTCTCCGCACAGTCCCTCAGGACCAGTACAGACGAACCGGCAGGGACTGCAGATGCCTTACGGTCAGGCCGGGCTGGTAGTCGAGTTGCTCCGGTGCAACCGCCAGCTCGAAGCGTCGCACCGTGTGCAGCAGCACCTCCAGAGCGGTGCGCGCCTCGAGGCGGGCGAGGGCGTGACCCAGGCACGTGTGTTCTCCCCGGCCGAACGCGAGGTGTGCGTGGGGCGAGACACGGTCGAGGTTGATCTCTGCGGGCCGTTCGGTCAGCCTCGCGTCACGGTTGCCGGCTCCGAAACTCACCAGGAGGCGAGCGCCGGCCGGAATCGGGGTGCCGCCGAGCTCGGTGTCTCGGGTCGCGGTCCGGAACAGCCCCTGAACGGGCGACTCCAGGCGCAGCGACTCCTTGACGAACGTGGCCAGCCGCGACGGGTCCTGCCGCAACTGGTCGGCCAGCCACGGATCCTCGGCCAGCAGCCTGACGCTGCTGCTGATGGCATCGGCGGTCGTCACGTTGTCGGCGAACAGCAGCTCGAGGACGAACCGGGTGGCGTCCTCCGCGTCGAGCCCGGAGGCCGCGATCGTCTGCAGAATGGTGGTCTCCTGCCCGACACCGGCGGCCGCTTCCAGCGCCGGCGCCAAAAGCGCGCCGAACTCCTCGCAGGCCCGAATGAAGCCGCCCAGGTCCGGTGAAGAGGTGAGGGAGGCGAGCACCTTCTCCGAGAGCCGCCGCATCTCGACGGTGTCCGCTTCCGGGACACCCAGCACCGTGGCGATGACAGCGATGGGCAGCTTGATGGCGAAGTCGGCCACGAAGTCAACATCATCGCGCCCACGCAGGCCCTCGATCAGCTCCGTGAACGTCGCCCGGATCTGCTGTTCGAAAGGAGCGATCCGGCGGGCTGTGAACGCCCTGGCCGCCGAGCGACGGCGCCGGGTGTGCTCCGGCGGATCACTGGTGATCAGATAGAACCCTGTCTTCGTCGCCCCACTCCTCGACTCGATCGGCGGGAGTCCGAGCGCGTCGGGCGAGGAGAACGTCTCGACGTCACGCAGTACCGCGTCGATGTCGTCGGCCCGAGTAACCATGAAGGCGTTGACCTCCTCGACGAAGGCCACCCCTTGCTGCCGCAATTGGGCGTAGAGCGGGTAGGGGCAGTACGAGGTCTTGGGCCCGGCCTGGGCAGTCATCTCAGGGTTGGACACGGCTTCCTCCCTGTCTGTTCGGCGGCTCGCCGACATTCAAAAGCCGGGGCGCGCGCACCCAGGGCCCGTGGAACATCGTCAGCGGGTCATGCTGTACGGACTCGGCCGGTGAGGACATAGCAGTGGCCGTTGAATGAACAACGCCTGCCGAGCGGTCACGAACCGAGAGAGAACGGACTCAACGCCTCTCAGAACATCGCCTGGATGATCCCCACGGTGCGCGCCAGATGTGGCTCGGAGCGGTCCGTGCGGTGGGCGACGGCCAGCTCCACACGTGCGTCGGGTCCGGCCAGCGGCAGGTAGGCGACGCCGTCGAGCGTCAAAGCGGTCACCGGCTCGGGTACGACAGCGACGCCGAGCCCGCCGGCCACGAGCGTGATGAGCGTCGAGGTCTCGCCGACCTCGTGGCGGATGTGCGGTTCGACGCCGGCGTCGCGCAGCAGGCCCAGGACGACGTCGTACATCACCGAGCGGCGGTCGGCGGAGTGCACGATCAGGTCGGCATCCGCCAGGTCCGCTGCCCGCAACCGCTTCCGGCGGGCAAGGGGGTGGTCGACCGGTACGGCCACGACCAGCCGGTCCCGCCGCACAGTACGGACGGTGAGGGAGAGGTCGGCCACGGGAGGTCGCAGCAGGGCCACGTCGATCGCGCCGCTGCGCAGTGCCTCTACCTGGTCGGGCGCGAGCATCTCGCCACGGAAGGAGAAGTCGACGCCGGGCAGCTCCTTGGTGAGCCGCCGCGAGAGCGCGGGCAGGAGGCTGTACGTCGCCGAGCCCACGCACCCGATCGCGAGGTGCCCGACCGAGCCCGCGGCGACGAGGCGTGCGTGCTGGGCGGCCTCGTCGACATCGGCCAGGATGCCGCGCGCCCGCTGGAGATAGGCCCGGCCCGCCTCGGTCAGGTCCACGCGTCGTGTCGTGCGGTGCAGCAGCTCGACGCCGAGCTCCGCCTCCAGCTGCCGGATCTGCTGGGACAGCGGGGGCTGGGCCATGTGGAGCCGCTCGGCCGCACGACCGAAGTGCCGCTCCTCGGCCACCGCCACGAAGTACCGGAGATGGCGGAGATCCATATGTCGTCCATATCAATCGGCTCGGATATGCGTACTTCAGAATATCGCCGCCCAAGGCTAGCGTCGTTCCCATGAGTGCCTTCCTCTACGCCGCGACCCGGACACCGTTCGGCCGCTTGGGCGGCGCGCTGGCCGGCGTCCGCCCGGACGACCTCGCCGCCGCCGCGATCACCTCGACGCTCGCCAGGGTGCCGGGCTTCGACCCGGCCGCGATCGACGACGTGGTGTGGGGCAACGCCAACGGCGCAGGCGAGGAGAACCGCAACGTCGGCCGCATGGCCGCGCTGCTCGCCGGCCTCCCGGTGAGCGTGCCCGGCACCACGGTCAACCGGCTGTGCGGTTCGAGCCTCGACGCGGCGATGACGGCCAGCCGGACCATCGAGTCCGGCGATGCCGAGGTGGTGCTGACCGGCGGTGTGGAGTCGATGACGCGTGCGCCGTGGGTGCTGCCGAAGTCGGCGAAACCGTTCCCGGCCGGTGACGTCACCGCCGTCTCCACCACTCTCGGCTGGCGGCTGGTCAACCCGCGGATGCCGAAGGAGTGGACGGTCAGCCTCGGCGAGTCCAACGAGCAGCTCCGGGAGCGTTTCGGGATCTCCCGGGAGCGGCAGGACGAGTTCGCCGCCCGTTCCCACCAACTCGCCCATGCCGCGTGGGAGTCGGGCTTCTACGATGACCTGGTGGTGCCGGTCGACGGCGTCGACCTGGCCCGTGACGAGGGCATCCGGCCCGGCTCCACACCGCAGGTGCTGGCGGGCCTCAAGCCGGTCTTCCGTACAGCGGAGCAGGGCGGCACCATCACCGCGGGCAACGCCAGCCCGCTCAACGACGGCGCCTCAGCGGTGCTGCTGGGCAGCGAGAAGGCCGCCGCCGCGATCGGCGCCGATCCCATCGCCCGCATCGCCGGCCGCGGTGTGATGGCGCTTGAGCCGCAGGCCTTCGGCTACGCCCCGGTCGAGGCCGCGAACCGTGCGTTGGCCCGGGCCGGGATCGGCTGGGACCAGGTGGGGGCGGTCGAGCTGAACGAGGCGTTCGCGGTGCAGTCGCTCGCCTGCCTGGACGCGTGGAAGATCGACCCGGCCATCGTCAACCAGAAGGGCGGCGCCATCGCGATCGGGCATCCGCTGGGCGCCTCGGGCGGCCGCATCCTCGCGACGCTGGCCAAGGTGCTGCGCGAGACGCGGCAACGCTACGGCGTCGCCGCGATCTGCATCGGAGTCGGCCAGGGCCTGGCCGTCGTACTGGAGAACTGCGACGTCACGGAGGCGACCCGATGAGCCGGGCGGAGATCGTCGAGAGCGCGGATGCGGCCGTCGCCGGGATCGAGGACGGGTCGACCGTCCTGGTCGGCGGGTTCGGCCTGGCCGGGATGCCGTTCGATCTGATCGACGCGCTCATCCGGCAGGGCGCGAAGGACCTCACGATCGTGTCCAACAACGCCGGGAACGGCGATGTCGGCCTGGCTGCGCTGCTGGCCGCCGGCCGGGTGCGCAAGGTGCTCTGCTCCTTTCCGCGCCAGGCCGACTCCTGGGTCTTCGACAGCCTCTACCGCGCCGGGAAGGTCGAGCTCGAAGTGGTGCCCCAGGGCAACCTCGCCGAGCGGATGCGCGCGGCCGGTGCCGGCATCGGCGCGTTCTACTGCCCGACCGCGGTCGGCACGCCGCTGGCCGAGGGCAAGGAGGAGCGGGAGATCGACGGCCGGAGGTACCTGCTGGAGTACCCGATCAAGGGCGACTACGCGCTGATCGGCGCGCACGTCGCGGACACGCTGGGCAACCTCGTCTACCGCAAGACGGCCCGCAACTTCGGACCGGTCATGGCCACGGCCGCGACGACGACCATCGTCCAGGTCGACGAGGTCGTCGAGCCCGGAAAACTCGACCCCGAGGCCGTCGTCACCCCGTCCATCTACGTCGACCGGGTCGTCCAGGTGAAGGCCCGCCACTACACCGTGCAGGGGGCCCGATGACCACGACATCAAGCGACCGGATGCACACCGACCACCCGCTCTCGATGGACGAACTGGCCGCGGTCATCGCACGCGACATCCCGGCCGGTGCCTTCGTCAACCTCGGCATCGGGCAGCCCACCAGGATCGCCGACCATCTGCCGGCCGGCTCCGGGGTGGTGCTGCACACCGAGAACGGCATGCTCAACATGGGCCCGAAGGCCGAGGGCGACGCGATCGACCCCGACCTGACCAACGCCGGCAAGGTCCCGGTGACCGAGCTGCCGGGGGCGGCCTATTTCCACCACGCCGACAGCTTCGCGATGATGCGCGGCGGCCATCTCGACGTCTGCGTCCTCGGTGCCTACCAGGTGGCCTTCAACGGAGACCTCGCCAACTGGCACACCGGCAGACCTGACGACATCCCCGCCGTGGGTGGCGCCATGGACCTGGCCATCGGCGCCAAGGACGTCTACGTGATGATGAGCCTCTTCACCCGCTCCGGTGAGCCCAAGCTCGTACCGCGGTGCACCTACCCGCTCACCGGCGTGGGCTGCGTCAGCCGCGTCTACACCGACCACGGCGTCTTCGACGTCGGCCCCGAGGGCGTACGGATCCGGGAGACATACGGCATCGAGGCCCACGAACTCGCGCAGCGACTGGGCATCCCGTCGGCTCAGGGCACCGGTGGGATTCACCAACAGCCTTAAGACGCAGCCGCCCGCTCCCGTCACCACTGGTCGCGTGGCCGCACAAGCGGTCCGCGCACCCTCTCTCCCCGGACGAGTCAGCGGAAGCGGCCGCACCGGCCCGGGGTTCCGGTCCGGGCCGGTGCGGTTTCGGGGGATCGCGTCCGCTGCGTCGGCCGGCGGCGTCGGGCCGCACATCATGGACGGGTGCTGGTGACTCACACGTGGACCGGGCTCCGCTCGGATCCGCGGCAGCTCGCACGGGGCGTCGCGTTGCGGCTCGCGGCCGTCTTCGGCACCGATACGGGCTCTCCCACATCGGCCACTGGGCGACGGCCCGGCAAGGGCCGACGGCCATGTGCAGTGAATCCCGGACCGGTGGCGGCAGGCCGTTCCCTACCGCCACCGACCACCGGGTCCAGATTTCTTCACCGCCAGGCCGGCCACCCTTCCACCTCTGGCGCGTCCGGCCCGGTGTCTGTCACTCGCTCGGGTGGAAGGACCGGACGGCGGTAGCGGCACCCCCGGTCGCCGCCGGGACGGGCGAATCGTGTGCAGTCGGCGCGCCCGGGACAGCGGCCGGGCTCGGCACGTTCTCGTCATTCTCGTTCGTCCGGCCTCGGAGGCCGCACGCCGCGAGGGCGGCGCCCACGAGGGCGAGGATGCCGGTGACCAGCACGGCGGTGTGGACGCCGTTCATGAAGGCGGTGTGGCTGCCCTCCACCACGGCCGCCCTGAGCTGGGCGGGCATCGCATCGGAGACCGGGGCGACGCCCATCGCGACCGCGTCCTTCGCCTCCTCGAAGCGGGCGGCTGCCGAGTGGGGCACGCCGGCGTCGGTCAGTGAGTCGGTGAGCGTGGAGCCGACGCGGCTGCTGATGAGGGAGACGAGCACCGATGTGCCGAGCGCGCCGCCGACCTGGAGCGAGGTGGCCTGGAGACCACCCGCGATGCCGCCGTCCTTGACAGGGGCGTTGCCGACGATCGCGTCGGAGGACGCGGACATCACGATGCCGACGCCCAGGCCGAGCGCGACGAAGGGCGGCCACAGGACGGCGTACGACGAGTCGGCGCTCCACGCGAGCATCGTGAACGCGGCGCCGGCCTGCAGCACCATCCCCAGCGGCATGGTCAGACGCGGGCCGAACTTCTCGGTGAGCTTCGCGCCGAGCGGCGAGGCCAGCATGGAGGCGAGGCTGAGCGGCAGGGTGCGCACGCCGGACTCCACCGGCGTGAAGCCGCGTACGTTCTGCAGGTACAGCATGATGAAGAAGATCGCGCCGAGCAGGACGAAGAAGTTCAGCGCGGTGACGAACGTACCGATCGTCAGGGCCGGGTTGCGAAACAGCCGCATGGGCAGGAGGGGGTGCGCGACGCGGGTCTCGTACCAGCCGAAGAGGACCAGGACGACGACGCCTCCGACGATCGCGCCGAGCGTGCCGGCCGAAGTCCAGCCCCACGTCTCGCCCTTGACGACGCCGAAGACGACGGCGAGCAGTCCGAGCGCGAGCAGCACGACGCCGGGCACGTCGAACTTCTCACTCGCGGCGGCCTCGTTCCTGGACTGCGGCAGCACCAAGAGGCCGAAGACAAGGGCGATGACGCCGATGGGGGCGTTGATGTAGAAGACGGACTCCCAGTCGACGTGCTCGACGAGCAGTCCGCCGACGATTGGGCCGAGCGCGGTGGAGACGGACGAGATCATCGCCCAGATGCCGACCGCCATGCCGAACTTCTTCGGCGGGAACACGGCACGCAGCAACGCGAGGGTGTTGGGCATGAGCATCGCACCGAAGAGGCCCTGCACGGCCCGGAAGGCGATGACGCCCTCGACCGAGCCGGCGAGGCCGATCGCGACGGACGCGACGGTGAATCCGACGACGCCGACGAGGTAGACCGTACGGCGACCGAGGCGGTCGCCGAGCTTGCCGCCGAGGATGAGGGCGGCGGCGAGCGCGAGCAGGTAGGAGTTGGTGACCCACTGCAGTTCGGCGGTGGAGGCGTTCAGGTCGCGGGCGATCTCGGCGTTGGCGATCGAGACGACGGAGCCGTCGAGGCCGACCATGAACAGGCCGAGACCGACGGCGATCAGCGTCAGCCAGGGGTTGGCGCGGCGAGCGTGGCTGCGGGGGCCGGACATGGAGGGCGCTGTGGAGACAGCGGTGACAGGCATGTGTGAGCTGTCCTCTGGGACGTGAGGCGCGCGGCTGGGGCGCGGGGACATGTGCGGGGAAGCTGCGTAGGGGAGCAGCACACCCAGCCCCGCCGCATGAGCGGCAAGGGCAAAGGGCGGTAGGCGTACGGAGAGCCGGACCGGTAGGCGGACCCGTCAGCCGGACCGGTCAGGCGGCGTGGTCACGCAGGCGCCGGGTGAGAGCTTCGAGGGCGCCGAGCGCCGAGCCGAGAGCAGCGCGGTCGCCTTCGGTGAGGGTGCGCAGCGCGGACGCGAGATACGCCGCCGCGAAGTTCTCCACCTCGCCGATGCGCTGACGAGCCGTGGCGGTGACACGCAAGTGCGCCACGCGCTTGTCGGTGTCGTCCTGACGCCGCTCGAGCAGGCCCGCCTCGGTGAGGCGGGTGACCAGGGCACTGACGTTGTTCGGCACCATCCGCAGTGCCTCGGCGGCGTTGTGGACGGTGGCGCCGTCGTGCTCGGCGACGTACTGGAGCAGGGCCAACTGCCGCTCGGGCAGGTTCGGATAGGGCAACTGCCGGTCGATGCTCTGCTTGAGGTGCCGGTTCAGTGCAGGGAGGCACGCCACGAGGCCTGCGGCCACCTGGTCGACGCCCTGGCTCCTGTGAGCCTCACTGATTCCGGTCACGTCACCAAGTTATCTATGAGGAGAAACCTATGTCAAAATACTTATTGGCTCCACGAGGTCCAGGTTCGTGACCCGAAGTGCGGCGGCGACCAGGTCCGCCGCCGCGTCGAACGTCTGCCGTCGCTGTTCAGTCGACGCCCTGAGCGGCGTCCCGGCCGAACAGCAGTCGTACGAAGTCGGTGACCGGCCCCACGATGTCGAGGTCCTGATCAAGGACCCACTGCAGCTGGAGGCCGTTGAGCACGGCCTGGAAGAGGACGGCGGCACTCTCGGGGCTGACGCCCTCGCGAAGCCTGCCGCGGGCCGTCTCGTCGGGGAATCCGTCGATGAACTGGGCACGGCTGCGTTCGTAGCGCTCGACGAAGTAGGTGTGCGCGGGGTGATCGGGCCGGGAGGCCGCCGCCGCGAGCTCGATCCACAGCCGCATCAGCTCGGGGGTCTTCTGGTGGTGGCGGATGAGCCCGGCGAGGTAGGGCCCGAGTTGGTCGGGGCTGTCGACCTCCTTCAGTCCTTGCTGCCACTCCTCGGTGTCACGGTCGGCGAGCACCTCGGCGAGGAGCTCGTCCTTGTTGCGGAAGTGGTGCAGCAGCCCGGCGTGGGTGATGCCGGCCCGTTCGGCGATGTCGCGCAGGGACGCTTTGGCGTAACCGTGCTCGGCGAAGCTGTCGCGTGCCGCCCGTACGATCTCCGTCCTGCGGGCAGGGGTCTTGGCGTACGGTCCCCGCGCCTTTGCCTGATCCACGGTGCGCCCACCCTCCTCGACGAAACCGGTCGGGACCGGTTGTTCGCGTCAGCCGAGCTCCAAAACCTACCGCGAGGACAACGCCCTGATTATCGATCCGGGCCATTGTGCTGTGGCCGAATCTGTTCATAAACTTTCCACGCGGAAGGTATTGAAACGTTTCATCGCGTGTTTCATCACGCCTGGCCGTCGGCCGCTGCCCGCCTGCAGCCCACCACGTGTCCGGGGGCGGGGCGCCCCCGTTCCAGCACGGTTATGAAAGGAATCCCTGCCGTGGCCGAGGAGAACAGAAGTGCGTTGAGCCGCCGACACATGCTCGGCATCATCACGTCCGCGGCAGCCGGGGCCTCGCTGCCGCTCGCCACCGCGCCGAACGCCGTCGCGGCGGGCGCAAAGGCAGCGGTCGGTCACGCTTCCGCACCGGTGGAGCTGCAGGTCAACTCACGGGTCGCGCCCCTGGGTACGCAGACCGCTCCGGCGTTCAGCTGGGTAGCGCCGGTGGGAAGACAGACCGCGTACGAGATCCAGGTCGGCTCCTCACCGGGCAGGGCCGACGTGTGGCGCAGCGGCAGGGTGGCGGGCTCGAACAGCACCGAGGCGGCCTACGGGGGCGGCGCGCTGCGGTCGGAGCAGGGGTACTTCTGGCGGGTGCGGACCTGGGACGAGACGGGCGCACCCGGCCCGTGGAGCGAGCCCGCTGTGTGGGAGACAGGCCTGCTGAAGGGCGAGAAGGACTGGTCGGGCGCGCGGTGGATCGGTGGCCGCGAGACGCAGGACCACGACTGGGAGGATCTGACCGCGACCGTCGTCTTCCGCGGCGGTCCCGACGCCGCAGCCGGTCTGTCCCTTCTGCTGCGCGCCGAACCCGTCGGCAAGACCTGGGGCGAGGGCCTGAACTGGACCGTCCGGCAGAGCGGCGACGACATGCGTCTGGTCATGACGACCAGTCACTACGCGGGCAACACCTGGGTCGACGACGGGACTTCCGAGCCCGACTGGGGGGTCGACCACTACGACCCGCAGAGCGAGACCAACCCCACCACCTCGGGCACCCGCAGCGTCCCGGTCGGCACGGTCACTCTCCCCGCCTCGACGGGCCTGACGAAGGACACCTGGGCCACCCGCGACCACACGGTGATGGTAGCCGTGAGCGGTCTCACCGCCACCACCACCGTCAACGGTGTCGAGGTCGACAGCCGCATCCTCACCGGCGACCAGATCCGCCGCCACGGCAGCTTCGGCTTCGCCGGCGGCACCTCCGCCACCGTCCGCAGCGTCCATGTGACCGGCACCGGCGCACGGGACTTCTCCGCCGACCTGACCACGGGCGCCAACCCCTTCGAGAACGGCATCGCCACCCTCGCCGGTCTGACCTTCTCGCCGAAGAACCCGTTCATCCCGTCCAAGAACAGCGTGCTGCCGATCGCCAACCCGGCCCCGGTGCTGCGCCGCGCGTTCACCCTGCCCCGAGGCCGCCGCATAGCCAAGGCCCGTCTGCACCTGAGTGCGGCAGGAAACGTCACCTTCACCGTCAACGGCGAGCCGATCACCGTCGACGGCAAGCAGGCCAACCACGGTCGGACCAATGTGCCCCGCCTGCTCACCGACCAGAGCACCTACGACCGCACGGTCCTCTACGACACCTTCGACGTCACCGAACTGTTGGAGGCCGGCGGCCCCAACGTGCTCGCCGCCGAACTCGGACGCGGCTGGTACGGGGTGACCACACCCCAGGAGTGGTACTGGCAGCTCGCCCCTTACGCGGGCCAGCCCCGCCTGCGCGCGAAGCTCGTCGTGACGTACACCGACGGCTCCCACACCACGCTCGTCACGGACGAGGACTGGCTCGCCACGGACGGGCCCACGACCTTCGACTCCGTCTACTCGGGCGAGAAGTACGACGCCCGCCGCGCCGACGACCTGGGGGAGTGGCGCTCGGTCGACTACCGTGCCGGCCGCGACTGGCGCCCCGCCACCGTCCTGATCCCGCCGGGCAGTTGCTCCGGCCCCTCACCCAAGTACCACGGCAGGCTGCCCGCCACGACGATCCCCGACGGCTTCAAGCCCGCCATCCTGCGCGCCCATGAGGCGGAGCCGGTGCTGGTCAGTCAGACGCTGCGCCCCGTCTCGATCACCGAGACGGCGCCCGGCTCGAAGACCTGGGTCCTGGACTACGGCCAGATCCTGACCGGCCTCGTGCGCCTTCAGCTCACCGGCCTGCGCCCCGACAAGGAGGGCCTCACCCTGCGCGTCCGCGGCGGCAACCGGATCGTCGCCGGCGACGGCACGGCCGCCTCCCCGCTCTCCGTGGAAGAGGAGAACTTCCAGCACGACGCCAACCTCCAGACGCACTACTACACCCTCGGCAGACGGTCGACGCAGACCTGGGAGCAGCAGTTCAGCCACTTCGGCTTCCGCTACCTGGAGGTCATGAACCTGGAGGCGGTCCTCGGCCGAGCCCCGGACCTGGCGCAAGACGCGGACCTCCTGACCGTCGGTGTCGCCCGCACCGGTTTCGCCCGCACCGGCACCTTCACCACCGACAACGCCCTGCTCAACCGCCTTCAGCGCAACCTCGAGTGGGCCGAGCAGAACAATCTGGTCCAGAAGCCCACCGACACCCCCTCCCGGGAGAAGAACGGCTGGAGCGGCGACGCCATGGCCAGCTCCGAGTCGCAGTCCCTGACCTGGGACGTCAACGCCGTCCTCACCAACTACCTGCGCCACTTCCCCGACACCCAGATCTCCACCGGCCAGCTGCCCATGTTCGTCCCCGTCGCCAAGGGCGGCTACGGCTACGACCGCACCCCCGGCTGGAACGCCACGTGGAAGGCCGTGCCGGCCTGGGACTCGGCGTACTTCGTCATTCCGAGGGAGCTGTACACGTACTACGGCAACAGCAGCCTGTTCGCCGAGCTCTACGACCACCAGGACACGCTCCTGACGTACTACGAGACGCTGTTCACCGCCGAGAACGACTACAAGTTCGAGGCATCGCTCGGCGCCTACTCCGGAGCCGAGCCTCCCGGCAGCAACGCCGTCATCAGCCTCGCCTTCTACATCCACTTCTGCGACTACATGGAGAAGGTGGGCCACAGGATCGGCCGCACCGAACGAGCGGCCCACTACGCCCAGTTGGCGCGCACCCTGCGCAAGGCGTTCATCGCCAACTACTGGGACGCGTCGAAGGGGTACTTCACCCAGGGCAGCATCTCCAGCGAGAACGCCATGGCCATCGCCTTCGACCTGGTCCCCGGCTCCGACCTGGGCCCCGGCGATCCCCGCCATCTGGCCGGCACCAAGACGCTGGAGGAGAACAAGAAGGCCCTCGCGAAGCTCCTCGCGGACCGGATCGTGGCGGCGGACCAGCACATCCAGAACGACATGTACGGCTCGCGCTACGAGTTCAACATCCTCAGCGAGTACGGCTACACGGACATCGCGTTGAAGGCCGTCACCCAGACCGGCGTCCCCGGCTACGTCCACCAGATCGCCAAGGGCGCCACCTCGCTGTGGGAGCAGTGGACCGACCGGCTCTCGGTCAACCACCACTACCGCTCCAACGTGGCCACCTGGTTCTACCAGAGCCTGGCCGGCATCAGGCCGACCTCAACCGCCTACGAGACGCTGCGGATCCGCCCGTACGTCCCCTCGGCCGCGGTCAACAGCCAAGTCCCGACGAGCGTCGACGACACCGACCTGTCTCCCGCGACCCTCGACCACGTCAGTGCCTCGATCGACACGGTGCGCGGTGTGGTGTCCTCGGAGTGGAGGCGCGGCTCGGACGGCCGGATCGACCTAGCGGTGACCGTGCCGTACAACACCGAGGCCGAGATCTGGGTGCCGACCCAGGGCAAGCCCGTCAGCGCGCCCCGGGGGGCCGCCTTCGTCCGTGACGACACCTCGGGCGGCGCGCCGTACAAGGTCTACCGGGCCCGGGCGGGCTCGTACCGCTTCAACGCGTGACCTGGCCGGCTCCCTTCTGCGTCAGTCGCCAGAGGGGAACCCGGCAGCCAGGGTGTTCACCCCGCTGTGCCGATCGGCTGGGGACGGGCGTCCCGGTTGTCCTGCCGACTGCGACGGCCGACCTGGTACGCCGCAGTTCATGGGCGAAGCGCTGCACAGCACCGGCGCGGGGGTCGACCGGCTTCTCGGGACGCCCCACCGACGCACTCACCGCAACGCTCTCCGACGCATTCGAACAATTTCTTCACCCACGACGTGCGCGGGCAACCATGGCGCGGCCCGCGGGCCGGTCTTGGGCGTCCTGCGGTCCGGGCTCTGTGCGGCCACCTGGTTCAGGCGGCCGGTTGCGACCGGTCCACTCGACGGCCGTGGTGCCCAGGCCGCAGGAGTCGGCCGCCGGTGAGGTCATGGAAGCGAGCGCGGCGGTGTGGGTGGCGACCCGCGAGGCGAAGTGGACGAGCCCCCCGGGCAGGACACGTGCGGCTTGAAGGGGCCGACCTTGGCGTCGGTGCAGCAGACGACGCGCACACCTCGCGCGTGCATGGCCGCCGAGCGTCAGGGACCTCGTGCGCGATGGTGTTGCTCGACTCTCCAGGTGTATGAGCCACTGCCGTCCGGGAGCCACGGGCACCTTGGCGTGCCAGGGCAGCTCAGAGAGCGTTTGCTCGCGCGCAGCGCGCCCGCCAAGTCGTTGGTCAGGCCGTCTCGTCGGTGGCTTCCGGCCCGATGCCCAGTTGTTCGACCGCCGAGGTCATGTGCCGGTGCAGGATCTCCTGGGCCGCTGCCGCGTCTCCGCGCGCGATCGCGTCGGCGATGGGGGAGTGGGAGGTCGCGGACATGGCCACGTCGCGGCGCTCGCCGGCGGCGCTCATGATGACCACGCGCATCGGCCCTTCCAGCTGTCGCCATGTTTTGAGAAGGATCGAGTTGCCGGAGAGTTCGCACAGCAGGAGGTGGAAGCCGAGGTCGGCCTCGACCTTCGCGGCCAGGTCCGCTCCTGACTCGAAGGCGTCGTGGAGCTTTTCCAGGGCCTCGCGCAGGGCTTCGGCCGCGTCCTGTCTGCGGGGTGAGGCGATGATCTGCGCCACCGCGAGGCCTTCGAGCGCTTCCCGGACCTGGAAGAGTTCCCGCACCTCGGTCGGGGTCAGCTGGGACACGCGCAGCATGCCGCGGGCGCCCGCGGTGACGAGCCCCTCCTGCTGGAGGTGGCGCAGAGCTTCGCGTACCGTGCCGCGGCTCACTGACAGGTGCTCGGCGATCTCCACCTCTCCGAGGTGGTCGCCTGGGCGGTACTGGCCTGTGGTGATGGCCGTCCGCAAGGCGACGAGCGCGCGCTCCCGGAGGGTCGTCGTGCGGGTGAGACTGGACAAAGCCTGACCGGACACGGTCGAAACCCCTTTCAACGCCGCGAGCGATCATTGTAGCCCAGCTGTCGTCTGTTGACAGTCGGCAGTTCGACCGTCCGGGAGGGTTGACAGGTCTCGCCGTCGGGCCCAGCATCATCTCTCGACTGTTAACAGTCGACAGCCAACAGCGAGTCCGGGACGGCTCGCTCGCCCACGATCAAGGAGGATCGGCATGGCTGAGTCCACGGCGTCGCAGCAGGCGGCGCAGGGGTCGCCCGAACGTCTGAGGGTTGCCGTCGGGTGCGGTGTCGGCGCGACCATCGAGACGTACGACTTCATCGGCTTCGGAACGGCCGCAGCCCTCTATTTCGGTGATGTGTTCTTCCCGGACTCCGATCCGCTCTCGGCCACCCTGCTCTCGTTCGCGACGCTCGGCATCGGCTTCGCCGCACGGCCGCTCGGCGGTGTGATCGCCGGCCACCTCGGCGACCGCATCGGCCGCAAACCCGTGCTGGTCGGATCCCTGCTGCTCATGGGCATCGCGACGGTACTGATCGGCTGCCTGCCCACGTACCAGATGGTCGGGATCTGGGCGCCGGTCCTGCTGGTCGTCGTCCGGGTGATCCAGGGGCTCGCCTTCGGCGCCGAATGGGGCGGCGCCATCCTGATGACCTTCGAGCACGCCCCCTGGAAGCGGCGCGGTCTGTACACGGGCATCACCCAGGCCGGCTTCCCGGTCGGTCTGCTGCTCGCCAACCTCGCCTTCCTGTTCAGCCGACACACCCTGGACGACACCTGGGCCTGGCGCGTGCCCTTCCTGCTCAGTGCCGTCCTGATCGCCGTGGGCATCTTCATCCGGCTCAGGATCGACGAGTCACCCCAGTTCGAGGCCCTCAAGGAGTCCGGCGAGGTCGTCAAGAACCCGCTGCTGGAGGTGATCCGGGAGGACTGGCGCAACGTGCTGCGGGCGTTCTGCCTGCGCATCACCGAGACCGCCGGATACGCCGTCTCGGTCACCTTCGTCCTGTCCTACCTGGACGACGGCGACGCCCCCGACGTCTCCAGCACCACCACGCTCACCGCTCTGGTGACCGCCGTGGCCGTCGGCATCGCCGCCACCACGCTCTGGGGCCGCCTGTCGGACCGGGTCGGCCGCCGCCCGGTGTACCTGCTGGGCTGCGCGGTGAGTTTCGCCTGGGGCATCCCGTTGTTCCTGCTCGTCAACACCGAAGCCGCCGCCCTCGTCCTGATCGCCTTCCTGATCAGCTACGCCGTCTGCCAGAACTCCCTCGCAGGCGTCCAAGGGGCCTGGTTCTGCGAGCTGTTCGCCACCAGGACCCGCACCGCAGGGACGTCCCTGGCCTACCAACTGTCCGCGGTGGTCTCCGGGTTCACTCCCATGATCGCCACGGCGCTCTACTCCGCCACCGGATGGACCGGCCCCGCGGTTCTCTTCACCTGCTACGGGTTGCTGGGCCTCGTGGCGACCCTGGTGACACGCGAGACATGGGGCCCGGAAGAACGCCGGCAAGCGGACCGGGCCATGACCGCGTCCACCGAACCCGCCCTGCCCACCGCTCACTGACAGAGATGAGGATCAACGTGATGTCCACCCCGGCACCAGAGACGGTGGCGCCGCCGACCCGGCGTATCAGCGCCCTGAAGGACTCCGCCCACCGCATCCGAATGCACGCGCTGGACATGGGGGAGACCCAGGGCCAGGGCTACATCGGGCAGGCGCTGGGCGTGGCCGACATCCTGGCCGTCGTCTACCAGGACGTTCTCAATCACCGTCCCGCCGAGCCGGACTGGCCGCAGCGCGACCGGTTCCTGCTGTCGATCGGCCACTACGCCATCGCCCTGTACGCGGCGCTCGCCGAGGCCGACGTGCTGGACGTCGCCGAACTCGCCACCTACGGCAGCGACGACTCACGCCTGCCCATGTCCGGCATGGCCTCCTACACCCCCGGCATGGAGATCTCCGGCGGCTCCCTCGGCCACGGTCTCGGCGTCGCCACCGGCATGGCACTCGGCCTCCGTCACCAGGGCAGCGACGCACGCGTCTACAACCTGCTCTCCGACGGCGAGTTGGACGAGGGCTCCACCTGGGAGGCGGCGCTCGCCTGCGCCCACCACGGCCTGGACAACGTCACCGCCATCGTCGACGTCAACGCCCTCCAGGCGGACGGCCCCACCAAGGGCGTACTGCGCACCGAGCCGGTCACGGCCAAGTGGGAGGCGTTCGGCTGGCATGCCGTCCGCGTGGACGGCAACGACATCGAGGCACTCGTCGCGGCCTTCGACCACCTGCGCGAGCACCGCGGTTCACCGGCCGTGCTGATCTGCGACACCCGGATCGGCTGCGGCGTACCGATGCTGGAGATGCGGGAGAAGGCGCACTTCATGCGGGTCGAGGAACACGAATGGCAGCTGGCCCGTGAGCAGTTGACGGAGCGTCACCACGCGACCGCCCAGAAGGAGGGAACCGCTCGATGAACACCCAGACGCCGCAACGCAGGCTCACCACCTCCGCGATGATCGCCTCCATCGCCGAAGAGGGCCAGCGCACCACCAAGGCACCCTTCGGACACGCCCTGGCCCGGCTCGCCGACGAACGCCCCGACGTGGTCGGCCTCTCCGCCGACCTGGCCAAGTACACCGACATGCACGTCTTCCGCGAGGCCCACCCCGACCGCTTCTTCCAGATGGGCATGGCGGAACAGGTGATGCTGGGCGCGGCAGCGGGCCTGGCCGAGGTCGGCCTGACCCCGTTCGCCTCCACCTACTCCGTCTTCGCCACCCGCCGCGCCTACGACTTCCCTCTGCCTCGACATCGCCGAGCCGCAGCTGGGCGTCAACGTCGTCGGCGCCCTGCCCGGCCTGACCACCGGCTACGGTCCCAGCCACCAGGCGACCGAGGACCTGGCGATCCTGCGCGGTATGCCCGGTCTGACGATCGTGGACCCCGCCGACTCGGTCGAATCGAACAGGCCGTCCCGGCACTGGCCGCTCACCCCGGCCCACCTACATGCGGCTGCTGCGCGGAGCCGTCCCCACGGTCCTGGACGAGTACGACTACCGGTTCGAACTCGGCAAAGCGGCGCTGCTGCGCGGCGGACGCGACGTCCTGTTCGTCTCGACCGGCCTGATGACGGTACGTGCCCTGACTGCGGCCGAGGCACTCGCGGCGGACCACGTCGATGTCGCCGTCCTCCACGTGCCGACGATCAAACCGTTCGACCGCGAGACGGTGCTGCGGGAGACGGCGGGGGGACGTCTGGTGGTGACGTTGGAGAACCACAGCCTCGTCGGAGGCCTCGCCGAGTCCGTGGCCTCCTGCCTCGCCTTCGCCCAGCAGACGGCACACATCGTCCCGGTCGGCCTGCCGGACGCCTTCCTCGCCGCAGGCGCGCTGCCCACCCTCCACGACCGCTACGGCCTCTCCGTCGCGGCGATCAAGGAACGCGTCCGCCGCGAACTCTGATCCTGTCACCCCTCTCTCCCCAGTCCTCAGGAGCACACCATGGCCACCCCATCCACCCCTCGCACCGCCGTCATCACCGGTGCGGGCTCCCGCCGCGGCATCGGCCGCGCCACCGCGCACGCCCTGGCTGCCGCCGGCTACCACATCGCCGTCCTCGACCTGGACAAGGAGGCCGCCGAGGACGCCGCCAGGGAAGTCGCCGCCCGGCACGGCGTGGAAGCCCTGGGCCTCGCGGCGGACGTCACCGACGCCGACGCCGTCGACGCCGCCGTCGGAGCGGTCGAAGCGGCGCTCCCGCCGGTCGGCGCCCTGGTCAACAACGCGGGAATCACGTCTCCGACCCGCTTCCTCGACGTCACACCCGCCGAGTGGGACCGCATCTTCGAGGTCAACGTCCGCGGCAGCTTCGTGGTCACCCACCGCGTGGCTGCCGGGATGGCCGAGCGCGGGTTCGGCCGCATCGTCCTCCTGTCGTCCGTCTCGGCCGAGCGCGGCGGTGGGGTGTTCGGGGGAGTGGCTACTCGGCGGCCAAGGCCGCCCTGCTGGGCTTCGCCCGGGCCCTCGCCCGCGAACTCGGCCCGTCCGGAGTCACGGTCAACTCCGTTGCCCCGGGATTGATCGACACCGACATCACCCAGGGCAAGCTGGAGGAGCGGCGCAAGGCAGCCATGATCGCGGATGTTCCGGTACGCCGCATCGGCGAGGTCGAGGACGTCGCCGACGTCATCGCCTTCCTGGCCCGGCCCGAGTCGGGCTACCTCACCGGCGTGACGTACGACGTCAACGGAGGGTCTCACATGCACTGACCGAGCCAGCCGGGACAAGAAGAGGCAACATCGCCAACTGGACGACTCGACGTCGAAAAGGCCCCCCAGGGCATCGCCACCACAGCCCCTCGCATCCCCGCAGCTGCTACTTCGTCGAGTCGCTCAGAAACCCACACGAGGTGCCAGCGCACGCCGCGGTCGGTGCTGCCGGTGTACCCCCGGAAGGTCGCGATGCTCCCGCCGTCGTACACCACCGGCGCCACCGCGCTGGCGGCGCGCTCGGCCTTGTCGAAGGGAGCCGCATCCCAACGCACGGCTGTCCCACCAGCCGGGGCGAGAGGCTTGCTCGGCTGGACAGGAAACTGCGCCTTGGACAACCCGCCCGCAAGCGCGGGAATCCACCCCGCACGGAGTTACTCCCTCAGGCCAGAATGGCTACCTGCCCTGTCTGCGCCGTACGCCGAGGACCCGCGTGACGCCCTCCAGCCCCGCAACCCCCCAGTCGACCACCCGCCTGGCCCTGCGCACCGATCAGCAGGAAGGCATCGCCGACACGGTCCGCCACCTGCGTCGACCGCACACCCGCGGCCACGTCGTCTCCGCCTGCGGCACCGGCAAGACCCTCCTCGCGCTGCGCGCCTCCGAGGAACTGGAAGTGCGGCATCTGGCGGTGGCAGTGCCGAGCCTGGACCTGATCGCCCAGTGGGCGGCCGCCGCCCGCGCCGACCTCCGCCGCGAGCCGATGATCACCGTCTCGTCGCTGCGCGCCGCCTCTCACCCGGTGCTGGCCGCAGCCGGCGCCGATTCCACCAACGCCGGGGAGTACCTGGCCTACTGGCTGGCCCGCCACCCCCGAGCGACGGTGTTCTTCACCTTCGACTCCCTGTACAAAATCGAGGAAGCCCAGCACTCCGCCGTCTTCCCCGCCCCCGTCTTCGACCTGCTGGTCGTGGACGAGGCCCACGCCACGGCCGGCACCTGGACCAAGAACTGGACGGCGCTGCACGACAACAGCCGTATCCCGGCCGACCGCCGTCTCTACCTCACCGCCACCCCTACGTGTGGGAGGCACCGCGCCTGGCCGAGCCGCCCACCACCGGCCCGACCCCCAAACGCACGACCGCGACTGCCCCGGAATGGGACGACCCCACGCTGCTGGCCACCATGGACCAGCCGAAGATCTTCGGCCCCCGCCTGCACACCTACTCCCACGCCGACGCCATCGACGACGGCGTCCTGGCCGACTACCAACTCGTCGTGCCCACGCTCACCGACGACGAACTGCGCACCGCGCTCACCGATCCGGAAGCCGGGCCCACAGCGCGCCGCACCACAGCCCTGCATCTGGCCATCCTCAAGGCCATGCGAGAGCAGGACCTGAAGCACGTGTTCGTGTACTTCCAGCAGATCGCCGACGCAGCCGACTTCGCCCGCCAGCTCCGCCACACCCTGCGGACCCTGCCCGATGACCAGCGCCCCGACTGGGCCGACCACCTGAGCATTGAGTCCATCGACGGCACCACAGCCCCCACCAGCGCGCCGACATCCTCGCCCCGCTTCGCCCACCGCACGCCGCGGTGTGCTGGCTAACGCCAAGGTCCTCGGCGAGGGCGTCGACCTGCCGCCGTCGACGCCGATCGTCTTCGCCGACCCCCACCGCAGCGTCCGCCGCATCGTCCAGGCCCTGGGCCGCGCCCTGCGCAAACCCCCCCCCTCACCGCCAAGACGGCCAGCCTGGTCATCCCCGCCTACATCCCGCCCGGCGCCGATCCCACCGACCTGCTCGGCACCCTTACGAAGCGCTCTGGCTGGTCACCGCCGCCCTACGCCACCACGACCAGTCATCGCCGCCCGCGCACCGCGCGGCAAGAACACCCACCCCGCCCGCGACTCCCACACCTACATCACCCGCCGCTTCCGCTTCGACTTCACCCTCGATCCCGCCGCGATCGCTCACGCCCTGGACCTGCTGTGTGGCCCGCGGGCGGCGCTGTCCACTGTCCGCCCCGCGCCGTGCCGGGCTCGCCGCCGCCCTGCCTACCGAGCCAACACGGCCACCTGCGCGTACCCGAGCCGACTACGAAGACGCCTACGGCTACCGGCGGGCGCCTACATCACCGGCCAGCGCACCGCCTACCAAGCCGGTGCCCTCGAAGAGAGCTGGATCGCCGAACTCGAAGCGCTCGGCATGATCTGGGACGACATGAAGCCGCCTGGCAGGTGCCACATGGCCACCGTCGAGTGGCCTTACCACGCCGAACAGGGGACACCTCGCCATCCCTGCGCAAGAACCCGGCGGCCAGTTCCTCGTCGACCAGCGCGCACTGGCCCGCAAAGGCCCGTCCTCACCCCCGAACGCGAAGCCCGGCCTCACCGCCCTCGACACAGACTGGAAACTCCCGCACGCCCCGACTGGCACCGCAAGTACCACGTGCTGCGCCGCCACATCGAAGCGGCAACCACCCCAGCACGCTGGCCCGTGACACAATGATCCACGGAGTGAAGGCGGGCACCTGGCTGCACCGCCAGTTCACAGCCTGGGGACCAACTCGATCCCGGCCAGCGGGACCTACTCACTCGCCTCGACCTCACCCCCGACCGCATCCCGATCGACCGTCAGGACGAACAGGCGCGGACGCCACCCCACGAAGGCGCACCTTCGCACAGACTGACACACATCCTCAGCCTGTTCCTTGAGCGATGGGACGCACTTCCGGCGCCCGCGAGTGGATCGAAGTCGACGGCGAGCGCGTCATGATCGGATCCTGGCTGGCCAAGGCCCGCACCAAACTCAACGCCGGACAACAATACCCAGCAAACACGCCCAGTTGTTGTCCGAGACCCTCGGCGGGCACGGGATCATCCCGGCCGACCAGCCCTGAGCACAACCAGAACGGAGGGCCGCTGCCGCTCACCCAACAACGGGGAGGACCTCAAACTCGAACCTTCCATAGTTTCTTATCTAAGGAAGCAGCCCGAGCCTGTAAGCTGAGACACGAGCATCGGTAGTCGCGCTGGAGCGGTTCCCAACCCGACATCCCCCTCAACCAGCCCGGTTATTCAGGTACCTGACCAACAGTCAAGACTGTGCGAACCCGCCACCGCTTCTACTCGCCCCCGTCTTGTCGGCTGGCCTGAGCCGGTCGCGGAGCGATCCGGCTCTTTAACTCACCTATGCACGAAACCACTTGTACTGAGCCAAGCCCAGAGAAGTCGGAGCGGAGGCCCGATCGCGGAGCGAGCGGGACACCGCACCGACGGACCGAGCAAGTGATCCGCGGAGCGGATCACACGGCCCCGGAGGGGCCGGCGTCTCCGCGGAGCGGAGACGGGTACCGACGCGTAGCGTCGGCGCGGCGTTCCTGCGGAGCAGGAACGACGCGCCGACGCTACGCGTCGGTACCCGTCTCCGCTCCGCGGAGACGCCGGCCCCTCCGGGGCCGTGTGATCCGCTCCGCGGATCACTTGCTCGGTCGTCGGTGCGGTGTCCCGCTCGCTCCGCGATCGGGCCTCCGCTCCGACTTCTCTGGGCTTGCTCAGTACAAGTGGTTTCGTGCATAGGTGAGTTAAAGAGCCGGATCGCTCCGCGACCGGCTCAGGCCAGCCGACAAGACGGGGGCGAGTAGAAGCGGTGGCGGGTTCGCACAGTCTTGACTGTTGGTCAGGTACCTGAATAACCGGGCTGGTTGAGGGGGATGTCGGGTTGGGAACCGCTCCGCGCGACTACCGATGCTCGTGTCTCAGCTTACAGGCTCGGGCTGCTTCCTTAGATAAGAAACTATGGAAGGTTCGAGTTTGAGGTCCTCCCCGTTGTTGGGTGAGCGGCAGCGGCCCTCCGTTCTGGTTGTGCTCAGGGCTGGTCGGCCGGGATGATCCCGTGCCCGCGAGGGTCTCGGACAACAACTGGGCGTGTTTGCTGGGTAGTTGTCCGGCGTTGAGTTTGGTGCGGGCCTTGGCCAGCCAGGATCCGATCATGACGCGCTCGCCGTCGACTTCGATCCACTCGCGGGCGCCGGGAGTGCGTCCCCATCGCTCAAGGAACAGGCTGAGGATGTGTGCAGTCTGTGCGAAGGTGCGCCTTCGTGGGGTGGCGTCCGCGCCTGTTCCGTCCTGACGGTCGATCGGGATGCGGTCGGGGGTGAGGTCGAGGCGAGTGAGTAGGTCCCGCTGGCCGGGATCGAGTTGGTCCCAGGCTGTGAACTGGCGGTGCAGCCAGGGTGCCCGCCTTCACTCCGTGGATCATTGTGTCACGGGCCAGCGTGCTGGGGTGGTTGCCGGCTTCGATGTGGCGTCGCAGCACGTGGTACTTGCGGTGCCAGTCGGGGCCGTGCGGGAGTTTCCAGTCTGTGTCGAGGGCGGTGAGCCGGGCTTCGCGTTCGGGGGTGAGGCGGCCTTTGCGGGCCAGTGCGCGCTGGTCGACGAGGAAACTGGCCGCCGGGTTCTTGCGCAGGGATGGCGAGGTGTCCCTGTTCGGCGTGGTAGGCCTCGACGGTGGCCATGTGGCCCTGCCAGGCGGCTTCATGCTCGTCCCAGATCATGCCGAGCGCTTCGAGTTCGGCGATCCAGCTCTCTTCGAGGGCACCGGTTGGTAGGCGGTGCGCTGGCCGGTGATGTAGGCGCCCAGCCGGTAGCCGTAGGCGTCTTCGTAGTCGGTCGGTACGCGCAGGTGGCCGTGTTCGGCTCGGTAGCGCAGGGCGGCGGCGAGCCCGGCACGGCGCGGGGCGGAAAGGACAGCGCCGCCCGCGGGCCACACCAGCAGGTCCAGGGCGTGAGCGATCGCGGCGGGATCGAGGGTGAAGTCGAAGCGGAAGCGGCGGGTGATGTAGGTGTGGGAGTCGCGGGCGGGGTGGGTGTTCTTGCCGCGCGGTGCGCGGGCGGCGATCGTCTGGTCGTGGTGGCGTAGGGCGGCGGTGACCAGCCAGAGCGCTTCGTAAGGGGTGCCGAGCAGGTCGGTGGGATCGGCGCCGGGCGGGATGTAGGCGGGGATGACCAGGCTGGCCGTCTTGGCGGTGAGGGTGGGGGGTTTGCGCAGGGCGCGGCCCAGGGCCTGGACGATGCGGCGGACGCTGCCGGTGCGGTCGGCGAAGACGACGGCGTCGACGGCCGGCAGGTCGACGCCCTCGCCGAGGACCTTGGCGTTAGCCAGCACACCGCGGCGTGCGGTGGCGAAGCGGGCGAGGATGTCGGCGCGCTGGTGGGGGCTGTGGGTGCCGTCGATGGACTCAATGCTCAGGTGGTCGGCCCAGTCGGGGCGCTGGTCATCGGGCAGGGTCCGCAGGGTGTGGCGGAGCTGGCGGGCGAAGTCGGCTGCGTCGGCGATCTGCTGGAAGTACACGAACACGTGCTTCAGGTCCTGCTCTCGCATGGCACTTGAGGATGGCCAGATGCAGGGCTGTGGTGCGGCGCGCTGTGGGCCCGGCTTCCGGATCGGTGAGCGCGGTGCGCAGTTCGTCGTCGGTGAGCGTGGGCACGACGAGTTGGTAGTCGGCCAGGGACGCCGTCGTCGATGGCGTCGGCGTGGGAGTAGGTGTGCAGGCGGGGGCCGAAGATCTTCGGCTGGGTCCATGGTGGCCAGCAGCGTGGGGTCGTCCCATTCCGGGGCAGTCGCGGTCGTGCGTTTGGGGGTCGGGCCGGTGGTGGCGGCTCGGCCAGGCGCGGTGCCTCCCACACGTAGGGGGTGGCGGTGAGGTAGAGACGGCGGTCGGCCGGGATACGGCTGTTGTCGTGCAGCGCCGTCCAGTTCTTGGTCCAGGTGCCGGCCGTGGCGTGGGCCTCGTCCACGACCAGCAGGTCGAAGACGGGGGCGGGGAAGACGGCGGAGTGCTGGGCTTCCTCGATTTTGTACAGGGAGTCGAAGGTGAAGAACACCGTCGCTCGGGGGTGGCGGGCCAGCCAGTAGGCCAGGTACTCCCCGGCGTTGGTGGAAATCGGCGCCGGCTGCGGCCAGCACCGGGTGAGAGGCGGCGCGCAGCGACGAGACGGTGATCATCGGCTCGCGGCGGAGGTCGGCGCGGGCGGCGGCCGCCCACTGGGCGATCAGGTCCAGGCTCGGCACTGCCACCGCCAGATGCCGCACTTCCAGTTCCTCGGAGGCGCGCAGCGCGAGGAGGGTCTTGCCGGTGCCGCAGGCGGAGACGACGTGGCCGCGGGTGTGCGGTCGACGCAGGTGGCGGACCGTGTCGGCGATGCCTTACTGCTGATCGGTGCGCAGGGCCAGGCGGGTGGTCGACTGGGGGGTTGCGGGGCTGGAGGGCGTCACGCGGGTCCTCGGCGTACGGCGCAGACAGGGCAGGTAGCCATTCTGGCCTGAGGAGTAACTCCGTGCGGGGTGGATTCCCGCGCTTGCGGGCGGGTTGTCCAAGGCGCAGTTTCCTGTCCAGCCGAGCAAGCCTCTCGCCCCGGCTGGTGGGACAGCCGTGCGTTGGGATGCGGCTCCCTTCGACAAGGCCGAGCGCGCCGCCAGCGCGGTGGCGCCGGTGGTGTACGACGGCGGGAGCATCGCGACCTTCCGGGGGTACACCGGCCAGCACCGACCGCGGCGTGCGCTGGCACCTCGTGTGGGTTTCTGAGGCGACTCGACGAAGTAGCAGCTGCGGGGATGCGAGGGGCTGTGGTGGCGATGCCCTGGGGGGCCTTTTCGACGTCGAGTCGTCCAGTTGGCGATGTTGCCTCTTCTTGTCCCGGCTGGCTCGGTCAGTGCATGTGAGACCCTCCGTTGACGTCGTACGTCACGCCGGTGAGGTAGCCCGACTCGGGCCGGGCCAGGAAGGCGATGACGTCGGCGACGTCCTCGACCTCGCCGATGCGGCGTACCGGAACATCCGCGATCATGGCTGCCTTGCGCCGCTCCTCCAGCTTGCCCTGGGTGATGTCGGTGTCGATCAATCCCGGGGCAACGGAGTTGACCGTGACTCCGGACGGGCCGAGTTCGCGGGCGAGGGCCCGGGCGAAGCCCAGCAGGGCGGCCTTGGCCGCCGAGTAGGCCACTCCCCCGAACACCCCACCGCCGCGCTCGGCCGAGACGGACGACAGGAGGACGATGCGGCCGAACCCGCGCTCGGCCATCCGGCAGCCACGCGGTGGGTGACCACGAAGCTGCCGCGGACGTTGACCTCGAAGATGCGGTCCCACTCGGCGGGTGTGACGTCGAGGAAGCGGGTCGGAGACGTGATTCCCGCGTTGTTGACCAGGGCGCCGACCGGCGGGAGCGCCGCTTCGACCGCTCCGACGGCGGCGTCGACGGCGTCGGCGTCGGTGACGTCCGCCGCGAGGCCCAGGGCTTCCACGCCGTGCCGGGCGGCGACTTCCCTGGCGGCGTCCTCGGCGGCCTCCTTGTCCAGGTCGAGGACGGCGATGTGGTAGCCGGCGGCAGCCAGGGCGTGCGCGGTGGCGCGGCCGATGCCGCGGCGGGAGCCCGCACCGGTGATGACGGCGGTGCGAGGGGTGGATGGGGTGGCCATGGTGTGCTCCTGAGGACTGGGGAGAGAGGGGTGACAGGATCAGAGTTCGCGGCGGACGCGTTCCTTGATCGCCGCGACGGAGAGGCCGTAGCGGTCGTGGAGGGTGGGCAGCGCGCCTGCGGCGAGGAAGGCGTCCGGCAGGCCGGACCGGGACGATGTGTGCCGTCTGCTGGGCGAAGGCGAGGCAGGAGGCCACGGACTCGGCGAGGCCTCCGACGAGGCTGTGGTTCTCCAACGTCACCACCAGACGTCCCCCCGCCGTCTCCCGCAGCACCGTCTCGCGGTCGAACGGTTTGATCGTCGGCACGTGGAGGACGGCGACATCGACGTGGTCCGCCGCGAGTGCCTCGGCCGCAGTCAGGGCACGTACCGTCATCAGGCCGGTCGAGACGAACAGGACGTCGCGTCCGCCGCGCAGCAGCGCCGCTTTGCCGAGTTCGAACCGGTAGTCGTACTCGTCCAGGACCGTGGGGACGGCTCCGCGCAGCAGCCGCATGTAGGTGGGGCCGGGTCGTGAGCGGCCAGTGCCGGGACGGCCTGTTCGATGTCGACCGAGTCGGCGGGGTCCACGATCGTCAGACCGGGCATACCGCGCAGGATCGCCAGGTCCTCGGTCGCCTGGTGGCTGGGACCGTAGCCGGTGGTCAGGCCGGGCAGGGCGCCGACGACGTTGACGCCCAGCTGCGGCTCGGCGATGTCGAGGCAGAGGAAGTCGTAGGCGCGGCGGGTGGCGAAGACGGAGTAGGTGGAGGCGAACGGGGTCAGGCCGACCTCGGCCAGGCCCGCTGCCGCGCCCAGCATCACCTGTTCCGCCATGCCCATCTGGAAGAAGCGGTCGGGGTGGGCCTCGCGGAAGACGTGCATGTCGGTGTACTTGGCCAGGTCGGCGGAGAGGCCGACCACGTCGGGGCGTTCGTCGGCGAGCCGGGCCAGGGCGTGTCCGAAGGGTGCCTTGGTGGTGCGCTGGCCCTCTTCGGCGATGGAGGCGATCATCGCGGAGGTGGTGAGCCTGCGTTGCGGCGTCTGGGTGTTCATCGAGCGGTTCCCTCCTTCTGGGCGGTCGCGTGGTGACGCTCCGTCAACTGCTCACGGGCCAGCTGCCATTCGTGTTCCTCGACCCGCATGAAGTGCGCCTTCTCCCGCATCTCCAGCATCGGTACGCCGCAGCCGATCCGGGTGTCGCAGATCAGCACGGCCGGTGAACCGCGGTGCTCGCGCAGGTGGTCGAAGGCCGCGACGAGTGCCTCGATGTCGTTGCCGTCCACGCGGACGGCATGCCAGCCGAACGCCTCCCACTTGGCCGTGACCGGCTCGGTGCGCAGTACGCCCTTGGTGGGGCCGTCCGCCTGGAGGGCGTTGACGTCGACGATGGCGGTGACGTTGTCCAGGCCGTGGTGGGCGCAGGCGAGCGCCGCCTCCCAGGTGGAGCCCTCGTCCAACTCGCCGTCGGAGAGCAGGTTGTAGACGCGTGCGTCGCTGCCCTGGTGACGGAGGCCGAGTGCCATGCCGGTGGCGACGCCGAGACCGTGGCCGAGGGAGCCGCCGGAGATCTCCATGCCGGGGGTGTAGGAGGCCATGCCGGACATGGGCAGGCGTGAGTCGTCGCTGCCGTAGGTGGCGAGTTCGGCGACGTCCAGCACGTCGGCCTCGGCGAGCGCCGCGTACAGGGCGATGGCGTAGTGGCCGATCGACAGCAGGAACCGGTCGCGCTGCGGCCAGTCCGGCTCGGCGGGACGGTGATTGAGAACGTCCTGGTAGACGACGGCCAGGATGTCGGCCACGCCCAGCGCCTGCCCGATGTAGCCCTGGCCCTGGGTCTCCCCCATGTCCAGCGCGTGCATTCGGATGCGGTGGGCGGAGTCCTTCAGGGCGCTGATACGCCGGGTCGGCGGCGCCACCGTCTCTGGTGCCGGGGTGGACATCACGTTGATCCTCATCTCTGTCAGTGAGCGGTGGGCAGGGCGGGTTCGGTGGACGCGGTCATGGCCCGGTCCGCTTGCCGGCGTTCTTCCGGGCCCCATGTCTCGCGTGTCACCAGGGTCGCCACGAGGCCCAGCAACCCGTAGCAGGTGAAGAGAACCGCGGGGCCGGTCCATCCGGTGGCGGAGTAGAGCGCCGTGGCGATCATGGGAGTGAACCCGGAGACCACCGCGGACAGTTGGTAGGCCAGGGACGTCCCTGCGGTGCGGGTCCTGGTGGCGAACAGCTCGCAGAACCAGGCCCCTTGGACGCCTGCGAGGGAGTTCTGGCAGACGGCGTAGCTGATCAGGAAGGCGATCAGGACGAGGGCGGCGGCTTCGGTGTTGACGAGCAGGAACAACGGGATGCCCCAGGCGAAACTCACCGCGCAGCCCAGCAGGTACACCGGGCGGCGGCCGACCCGGTCCGACAGGCGGCCCCAGAGCGTGGTGGCGGCGATGCCGACGGCCACGGCGGTCACCAGAGCGGTGAGCGTGGTGGTGCTGGAGACGTCGGGGGCGTCGCCGTCGTCCAGGTAGGACAGGACGAAGGTGACCGAGACGGCGTATCCGGCGGTCTCGGTGATGCGCAGGCAGAACGCCCGCAGCACGTTGCGCCAGTCCTCCCGGATCACCTCCAGCAGCGGGTTCTTGACGACCTCGCCGGACTCCTTGAGGGCCTCGAACTGGGGGTGACTCGTCGATCCTGAGCCGGATGAAGATGCCCACGGCGATCAGGACGGCACTGAGCAGGAAGGGCACGCGCCAGGCCCAGGTGTCGTCCAGGGTGTGTCGGCTGAACAGGAAGGCGAGGTTGGCGAGCAGCAGACCGACCGGGAAGCCGGCCTGGGTGATGCCCGTGTACAGACCGCGCCGCTTCCAGGGGGCGTGCTCGAAGGTCATCAGGATGGCGCCGCCCCATTCGGCGCCGAAGGCGAGCCCCTGGATCACCCGGACGACGACCAGCAGGACCGGCGCCCAGATCCCGACCATCTGGTACGTGGGCAGGCAGCCGATCAGTACCGTCGCGATGCCCATGAGCAGCAGGGATCCGACCAGCACGGGTTTGCGGCCGATGCGGTCGCCGAGGTGGCCGGCGATCACACCGCCGAGCGGCCGTGCGGCGAAGCCGATGCCGAGCGTCGCGAACGAGAGCAGGGTGGCCGAGAGCGGATCGGAGTCCGGGAAGAACACATCACCGAAATAGAGGGCTGCGGCCGTTCCGAAGCCGATGAAGTCGTACGTCTCGATGGTCGCGCCGACACCGCACCCGACGGCAACCCTCAGACGTTCGGGCGACCCCTGCGCCGCCTGCTGCGACGCCGTGGACTCAGCCATGCCGATCCTCCTTGATCGTGGGCGAGCGAGCCGTCCCGGACTCGCTGTTGGCTGTCGACTGTTAACAGTCGAGAGATGATGCTGGGCCCGACGGCGAGACCTGTCAACCCTCCCGGACGGTCGAACTGCCGACTGTCAACAGACGACAGCTGGGCTACAATGATCGCTCGCGGCGTTGAAAGGGGTTTCGACCGTGTCCGGTCAGGCTTTGTCCAGTCTCACCCGCACGACGACCCTCCGGGAGCGCGCGCTCGTCGCCTTGCGGACGGCCATCACCACAGGCCAGTACCGCCCAGGCGACCACCTCGGAGAGGTGGAGATCGCCGAGCACCTGTCAGTGAGCCGCGGCACGGTACGCGAAGCTCTGCGCCACCTCCAGCAGGAGGGGCTCGTCACCGCGGGCGCCCGCGGCATGCTGCGCGTGTCCCAGCTGACCCCGACCGAGGTGCGGGAACTCTTCCAGGTCCGGGAAGCGCTCGAAGGCCTCGCGGTGGCGCAGATCATCGCCTCACCCCGCAGACAGGACGCGGCCGAAGCCCTGCGCGAGGCCCTGGAAAAGCTCCACGACGCCTTCGAGTCAGGAGCGGACCTGGCCGCGAAGGTCGAGGCCGACCTCGGCTTCCACCTCCTGCTGTGCGAACTCTCCGGCAACTCGATCCTTCTCAAAACATGGCGACAGCTGGAAGGGCCGATGCGCGTGGTCATCATGAGCGCCGCCGGCGAGCGCCGCGACGTGGCCATGTCCGCGACCTCCCACTCCCCCATCGCCGACGCGATCGCGCGCGGAGACGCGGCAGCGGCCCAGGAGATCCTGCACCGGCACATGACCTCGGCGGTCGAACAACTGGGCATCGGGCCGGAAGCCACCGACGAGACGGCCTGACCAACGACTTGGCGGGCGCGCTGCGCGCGAGCAAACGCTCTCTGAGCTGCCCTGGCACGCCAAGGTGCCCGTGGCTCCCGGACGGCAGTGGCTCATACACCTGGAGAGTCGAGCAACACCATCGCGCACGAGGTCCCTGACGCTCGGCGGCCATGCACGCGCGAGGTGTGCGCGTCGTCTGCTGCACCGACGCCAAGGTCGGCCCCTTCAAGCCGCACGTGTCCTGCCCGGGGGGCTCGTCCACTTCGCCTCGCGGGTCGCCACCCACACCGCCGCGCTCGCTTCCATGACCTCACCGGCGGCCGACTCCTGCGGCCTGGGCACCACGGCCGTCGAGTGGACCGGTCGCAACCGGCCGCCTGAACCAGGTGGCCGCACAGAGCCCGGACCGCAGGACGCCCAAGACCGGCCCGCGGGCCGCGCCATGGTTGCCCGCGCACGTCGTGGGTGAAGAAATTGTTCGAATGCGTCGGAGAGCGTTGCGGTGAGTGCGTCGGTGGGGCGTCCCGAGAAGCCGGTCGACCCCCGCGCCGGTGCTGTGCAGCGCTTCGCCCATGAACTGCGGCGTACCAGGTCGGCC
Organism: Streptomyces sp. C1-1; assembly: GCF_050214755.1. Classification (NCBI taxonomy): domain Bacteria; kingdom Bacillati; phylum Actinomycetota; class Actinomycetes; order Kitasatosporales; family Streptomycetaceae; genus Streptomyces; species Streptomyces sp. C1-1. Next base: position 30,959 of record NZ_CP189827.1, read on the forward strand.
GTCGCAGTCGGCAGGACAACCGGGACGCCCGTCCCCAGCCGATCGGCACAGCGGGGTGAACACCCTGGCTGCCGGGTTCCCCTCTGGCGACTGACGCAGAAGGGAGCCGGCCAGGTCACGCGTTGAAGCGGTACGAGCCCGCCCGGGCCCGGTAGACCTTGTACGGCGCGCCGCCCGAGGTGTCGTCACGGACGAAGGCGGCCCCCCGGGGCGCGCTGACGGGCTTGCCCTGGGTCGGCACCCAGATCTCGGCCTCGGTGTTGTACGGCACGGTCACCGCTAGGTCGATCCGGCCGTCCGAGCCGCGCCTCCACTCCGAGGACACCACACCGCGCACCGTGTCGATCGAGGCACTGACGTGGTCGAGGGTCGCGGGAGACAGGTCGGTGTCGTCGACGCTCGTCGGGACTTGGCTGTTGACCGCGGCCGAGGGGACGTACGGGCGGATCCGCAGCGTCTCGTAGGCGGTTGAGGTCGGCCTGATGCCGGCCAGGCTCTGGTAGAACCAGGTGGCCACGTTGGAGCGGTAGTGGTGGTTGACCGAGAGCCGGTCGGTCCACTGCTCCCACAGCGAGGTGGCGCCCTTGGCGATCTGGTGGACGTAGCCGGGGACGCCGGTCTGGGTGACGGCCTTCAACGCGATGTCCGTGTAGCCGTACTCGCTGAGGATGTTGAACTCGTAGCGCGAGCCGTACATGTCGTTCTGGATGTGCTGGTCCGCCGCCACGATCCGGTCCGCGAGGAGCTTCGCGAGGGCCTTCTTGTTCTCCTCCAGCGTCTTGGTGCCGGCCAGATGGCGGGGATCGCCGGGGCCCAGGTCGGAGCCGGGGACCAGGTCGAAGGCGATGGCCATGGCGTTCTCGCTGGAGATGCTGCCCTGGGTGAAGTACCCCTTCGACGCGTCCCAGTAGTTGGCGATGAACGCCTTGCGCAGGGTGCGCGCCAACTGGGCGTAGTGGGCCGCTCGTTCGGTGCGGCCGATCCTGTGGCCCACCTTCTCCATGTAGTCGCAGAAGTGGATGTAGAAGGCGAGGCTGATGACGGCGTTGCTGCCGGGAGGCTCGGCTCCGGAGTAGGCGCCGAGCGATGCCTCGAACTTGTAGTCGTTCTCGGCGGTGAACAGCGTCTCGTAGTACGTCAGGAGCGTGTCCTGGTGGTCGTAGAGCTCGGCGAACAGGCTGCTGTTGCCGTAGTACGTGTACAGCTCCCTCGGAATGACGAAGTACGCCGAGTCCCAGGCCGGCACGGCCTTCCACGTGGCGTTCCAGCCGGGGGTGCGGTCGTAGCCGTAGCCGCCCTTGGCGACGGGGACGAACATGGGCAGCTGGCCGGTGGAGATCTGGGTGTCGGGGAAGTGGCGCAGGTAGTTGGTGAGGACGGCGTTGACGTCCCAGGTCAGGGACTGCGACTCGGAGCTGGCCATGGCGTCGCCGCTCCAGCCGTTCTTCTCCCGGGAGGGGGTGTCGGTGGGCTTCTGGACCAGATTGTTCTGCTCGGCCCACTCGAGGTTGCGCTGAAGGCGGTTGAGCAGGGCGTTGTCGGTGGTGAAGGTGCCGGTGCGGGCGAAACCGGTGCGGGCGACACCGACGGTCAGGAGGTCCGCGTCTTGCGCCAGGTCCGGGGCTCGGCCGAGGACCGCCTCCAGGTTCATGACCTCCAGGTAGCGGAAGCCGAAGTGGCTGAACTGCTGCTCCCAGGTCTGCGTCGACCGTCTGCCGAGGGTGTAGTAGTGCGTCTGGAGGTTGGCGTCGTGCTGGAAGTTCTCCTCTTCCACGGAGAGCGGGGAGGCGGCCGTGCCGTCGCCGGCGACGATCCGGTTGCCGCCGCGGACGCGCAGGGTGAGGCCCTCCTTGTCGGGGCGCAGGCCGGTGAGCTGAAGGCGCACGAGGCCGGTCAGGATCTGGCCGTAGTCCAGGACCCAGGTCTTCGAGCCGGGCGCCGTCTCGGTGATCGAGACGGGGCGCAGCGTCTGACTGACCAGCACCGGCTCCGCCTCATGGGCGCGCAGGATGGCGGGCTTGAAGCCGTCGGGGATCGTCGTGGCGGGCAGCCTGCCGTGGTACTTGGGTGAGGGGCCGGAGCAACTGCCCGGCGGGATCAGGACGGTGGCGGGGCGCCAGTCGCGGCCGGCACGGTAGTCGACCGAGCGCCACTCCCCCAGGTCGTCGGCGCGGCGGGCGTCGTACTTCTCGCCCGAGTAGACGGAGTCGAAGGTCGTGGGCCCGTCCGTGGCGAGCCAGTCCTCGTCCGTGACGAGCGTGGTGTGGGAGCCGTCGGTGTACGTCACGACGAGCTTCGCGCGCAGGCGGGGCTGGCCCGCGTAAGGGGCGAGCTGCCAGTACCACTCCTGGGGTGTGGTCACCCCGTACCAGCCGCGTCCGAGTTCGGCGGCGAGCACGTTGGGGCCGCCGGCCTCCAACAGTTCGGTGACGTCGAAGGTGTCGTAGAGGACCGTGCGGTCGTAGGTGCTCTGGTCGGTGAGCAGGCGGGGCACATTGGTCCGACCGTGGTTGGCCTGCTTGCCGTCGACGGTGATCGGCTCGCCGTTGACGGTGAAGGTGACGTTTCCTGCCGCACTCAGGTGCAGACGGGCCTTGGCTATGCGGCGGCCTCGGGGCAGGGTGAACGCGCGGCGCAGCACCGGGGCCGGGTTGGCGATCGGCAGCACGCTGTTCTTGGACGGGATGAACGGGTTCTTCGGCGAGAAGGTCAGACCGGCGAGGGTGGCGATGCCGTTCTCGAAGGGGTTGGCGCCCGTGGTCAGGTCGGCGGAGAAGTCCCGTGCGCCGGTGCCGGTCACATGGACGCTGCGGACGGTGGCGGAGGTGCCGCCGGCGAAGCCGAAGCTGCCGTGGCGGCGGATCTGGTCGCCGGTGAGGATGCGGCTGTCGACCTCGACACCGTTGACGGTGGTGGTGGCGGTGAGACCGCTCACGGCTACCATCACCGTGTGGTCGCGGGTGGCCCAGGTGTCCTTCGTCAGGCCCGTCGAGGCGGGGAGAGTGACCGTGCCGACCGGGACGCTGCGGGTGCCCGAGGTGGTGGGGTTGGTCTCGCTCTGCGGGTCGTAGTGGTCGACCCCCCAGTCGGGCTCGGAAGTCCCGTCGTCGACCCAGGTGTTGCCCGCGTAGTGACTGGTCGTCATGACCAGACGCATGTCGTCGCCGCTCTGCCGGACGGTCCAGTTCAGGCCCTCGCCCCAGGTCTTGCCGACGGGTTCGGCGCGCAGCAGAAGGGACAGACCGGCTGCGGCGTCGGGACCGCCGCGGAAGACGACGGTCGCGGTCAGATCCTCCCAGTCGTGGTCCTGCGTCTCGCGGCCACCGATCCACCGCGCGCCCGACCAGTCCTTCTCGCCCTTCAGCAGGCCTGTCTCCCACACAGCGGGCTCGCTCCACGGGCCGGGTGCGCCCGTCTCGTCCCAGGTCCGCACCCGCCAGAAGTACCCCTGCTCCGACCGCAGCGCGCCGCCCCCGTAGGCCGCCTCGGTGCTGTTCGAGCCCGCCACCCTGCCGCTGCGCCACACGTCGGCCCTGCCCGGTGAGGAGCCGACCTGGATCTCGTACGCGGTCTGTCTTCCCACCGGCGCTACCCAGCTGAACGCCGGAGCGGTCTGCGTACCCAGGGGCGCGACCCGTGAGTTGACCTGCAGCTCCACCGGTGCGGAAGCGTGACCGACCGCTGCCTTTGCGCCCGCCGCGACGGCGTTCGGCGCGGTGGCGAGCGGCAGCGAGGCCCCGGCTGCCGCGGACGTGATGATGCCGAGCATGTGTCGGCGGCTCAACGCACTTCTGTTCTCCTCGGCCACGGCAGGGATTCCTTTCATAACCGTGCTGGAACGGGGGCGCCCCGCCCCCGGACACGTGGTGGGCTGCAGGCGGGCAGCGGCCGACGGCCAGGCGTGATGAAACACGCGATGAAACGTTTCAATACCTTCCGCGTGGAAAGTTTATGAACAGATTCGGCCACAGCACAATGGCCCGGATCGATAATCAGGGCGTTGTCCTCGCGGTAGGTTTTGGAGCTCGGCTGACGCGAACAACCGGTCCCGACCGGTTTCGTCGAGGAGGGTGGGCGCACCGTGGATCAGGCAAAGGCGCGGGGACCGTACGCCAAGACCCCTGCCCGCAGGACGGAGATCGTACGGGCGGCACGCGACAGCTTCGCCGAGCACGGTTACGCCAAAGCGTCCCTGCGCGACATCGCCGAACGGGCCGGCATCACCCACGCCGGGCTGCTGCACCACTTCCGCAACAAGGACGAGCTCCTCGCCGAGGTGCTCGCCGACCGTGACACCGAGGAGTGGCAGCAAGGACTGAAGGAGGTCGACAGCCCCGACCAACTCGGGCCCTACCTCGCCGGGCTCATCCGCCACCACCAGAAGACCCCCGAGCTGATGCGGCTGTGGATCGAGCTCGCGGCGGCGGCCTCCCGGCCCGATCACCCCGCGCACACCTACTTCGTCGAGCGCTACGAACGCAGCCGTGCCCAGTTCATCGACGGATTCCCCGACGAGACGGCCCGCGGCAGGCTTCGCGAGGGCGTCAGCCCCGAGAGTGCCGCCGTCCTCTTCCAGGCCGTGCTCAACGGCCTCCAGCTGCAGTGGGTCCTTGATCAGGACCTCGACATCGTGGGGCCGGTCACCGACTTCGTACGACTGCTGTTCGGCCGGGACGCCGCTCAGGGCGTCGACTGAACAGCGACGGCAGACGTTCGACGCGGCGGCGGACCTGGTCGCCGCCGCACTTCGGGTCACGAACCTGGACCTCGTGGAGCCAATAAGTATTTTGACATAGGTTTCTCCTCATAGATAACTTGGTGACGTGACCGGAATCAGTGAGGCTCACAGGAGCCAGGGCGTCGACCAGGTGGCCGCAGGCCTCGTGGCGTGCCTCCCTGCACTGAACCGGCACCTCAAGCAGAGCATCGACCGGCAGTTGCCCTATCCGAACCTGCCCGAGCGGCAGTTGGCCCTGCTCCAGTACGTCGCCGAGCACGACGGCGCCACCGTCCACAACGCCGCCGAGGCACTGCGGATGGTGCCGAACAACGTCAGTGCCCTGGTCACCCGCCTCACCGAGGCGGGCCTGCTCGAGCGGCGTCAGGACGACACCGACAAGCGCGTGGCGCACTTGCGTGTCACCGCCACGGCTCGTCAGCGCATCGGCGAGGTGGAGAACTTCGCGGCGGCGTATCTCGCGTCCGCGCTGCGCACCCTCACCGAAGGCGACCGCGCTGCTCTCGGCTCGGCGCTCGGCGCCCTCGAAGCTCTCACCCGGCGCCTGCGTGACCACGCCGCCTGACCGGTCCGGCTGACGGGTCCGCCTACCGGTCCGGCTCTCCGTACGCCTACCGCCCTTTGCCCTTGCCGCTCATGCGGCGGGGCTGGGTGTGCTGCTCCCCTACGCAGCTTCCCCGCACATGTCCCCGCGCCCCAGCCGCGCGCCTCACGTCCCAGAGGACAGCTCACACATGCCTGTCACCGCTGTCTCCACAGCGCCCTCCATGTCCGGCCCCCGCAGCCACGCTCGCCGCGCCAACCCCTGGCTGACGCTGATCGCCGTCGGTCTCGGCCTGTTCATGGTCGGCCTCGACGGCTCCGTCGTCTCGATCGCCAACGCCGAGATCGCCCGCGACCTGAACGCCTCCACCGCCGAACTGCAGTGGGTCACCAACTCCTACCTGCTCGCGCTCGCCGCCGCCCTCATCCTCGGCGGCAAGCTCGGCGACCGCCTCGGTCGCCGTACGGTCTACCTCGTCGGCGTCGTCGGATTCACCGTCGCGTCCGTCGCGATCGGCCTCGCCGGCTCGGTCGAGGGCGTCATCGCCTTCCGGGCCGTGCAGGGCCTCTTCGGTGCGATGCTCATGCCCAACACCCTCGCGTTGCTGCGTGCCGTGTTCCCGCCGAAGAAGTTCGGCATGGCGGTCGGCATCTGGGCGATGATCTCGTCCGTCTCCACCGCGCTCGGCCCAATCGTCGGCGGACTGCTCGTCGAGCACGTCGACTGGGAGTCCGTCTTCTACATCAACGCCCCCATCGGCGTCATCGCCCTTGTCTTCGGCCTCTTGGTGCTGCCGCAGTCCAGGAACGAGGCCGCCGCGAGTGAGAAGTTCGACGTGCCCGGCGTCGTGCTGCTCGCGCTCGGACTGCTCGCCGTCGTCTTCGGCGTCGTCAAGGGCGAGACGTGGGGCTGGACTTCGGCCGGCACGCTCGGCGCGATCGTCGGAGGCGTCGTCGTCCTGGTCCTCTTCGGCTGGTACGAGACCCGCGTCGCGCACCCCCTCCTGCCCATGCGGCTGTTTCGCAACCCGGCCCTGACGATCGGTACGTTCGTCACCGCGCTGAACTTCTTCGTCCTGCTCGGCGCGATCTTCTTCATCATGCTGTACCTGCAGAACGTACGCGGCTTCACGCCGGTGGAGTCCGGCGTGCGCACCCTGCCGCTCAGCCTCGCCTCCATGCTGGCCTCGCCGCTCGGCGCGAAGCTCACCGAGAAGTTCGGCCCGCGTCTGACCATGCCGCTGGGGATGGTGCTGCAGGCCGGCGCCGCGTTCACGATGCTCGCGTGGAGCGCCGACTCGTCGTACGCCGTCCTGTGGCCGCCCTTCGTCGCGCTCGGCCTGGGCGTCGGCATCGTGATGTCCGCGTCCTCCGACGCGATCGTCGGCAACGCCCCTGTCAAGGACGGCGGCATCGCGGGTGGTCTCCAGGCCACCTCGCTCCAGGTCGGCGGCGCGCTCGGCACATCGGTGCTCGTCTCCCTCATCAGCAGCCGCGTCGGCTCCACGCTCACCGACTCACTGACCGACGCCGGCGTGCCCCACTCGGCAGCCGCCCGCTTCGAGGAGGCGAAGGACGCGGTCGCGATGGGCGTCGCCCCGGTCTCCGATGCGATGCCCGCCCAGCTCAGGGCGGCCGTGGTGGAGGGCAGCCACACCGCCTTCATGAACGGCGTCCACACCGCCGTGCTGGTCACCGGCATCCTCGCCCTCGTGGGCGCCGCCCTCGCGGCGTGCGGCCTCCGAGGCCGGACGAACGAGAATGACGAGAACGTGCCGAGCCCGGCCGCTGTCCCGGGCGCGCCGACTGCACACGATTCGCCCGTCCCGGCGGCGACCGGGGGTGCCGCTACCGCCGTCCGGTCCTTCCACCCGAGCGAGTGACAGACACCGGGCCGGACGCGCCAGAGGTGGAAGGGTGGCCGGCCTGGCGGTGAAGAAATCTGGACCCGGTGGTCGGTGGCGGTAGGGAACGGCCTGCCGCCACCGGTCCGGGATTCACTGCACATGGCCGTCGGCCCTTGCCGGGCCGTCGCCCAGTGGCCGATGTGGGAGAGCCCGTATCGGTGCCGAAGACGGCCGCGAGCCGCAACGCGACGCCCCGTGCGAGCTGCCGCGGATCCGAGCGGAGCCCGGTCCACGTGTGAGTCACCAGCACCCGTCCATGATGTGCGGCCCGACGCCGCCGGCCGACGCAGCGGACGCGATCCCCCGAAACCGCACCGGCCCGGACCGGAACCCCGGGCCGGTGCGGCCGCTTCCGCTGACTCGTCCGGGGAGAGAGGGTGCGCGGACCGCTTGTGCGGCCACGCGACCAGTGGTGACGGGAGCGGGCGGCTGCGTCTTAAGGCTGTTGGTGAATCCCACCGGTGCCCTGAGCCGACGGGATGCCCAGTCGCTGCGCGAGTTCGTGGGCCTCGATGCCGTATGTCTCCCGGATCCGTACGCCCTCGGGGCCGACGTCGAAGACGCCGTGGTCGGTGTAGACGCGGCTGACGCAGCCCACGCCGGTGAGCGGGTAGGTGCACCGCGGTACGAGCTTGGGCTCACCGGAGCGGGTGAAGAGGCTCATCATCACGTAGACGTCCTTGGCGCCGATGGCCAGGTCCATGGCGCCACCCACGGCGGGGATGTCGTCAGGTCTGCCGGTGTGCCAGTTGGCGAGGTCTCCGTTGAAGGCCACCTGGTAGGCACCGAGGACGCAGACGTCGAGATGGCCGCCGCGCATCATCGCGAAGCTGTCGGCGTGGTGGAAATAGGCCGCCCCCGGCAGCTCGGTCACCGGGACCTTGCCGGCGTTGGTCAGGTCGGGGTCGATCGCGTCGCCCTCGGCCTTCGGGCCCATGTTGAGCATGCCGTTCTCGGTGTGCAGCACCACCCCGGAGCCGGCCGGCAGATGGTCGGCGATCCTGGTGGGCTGCCCGATGCCGAGGTTGACGAAGGCACCGGCCGGGATGTCGCGTGCGATGACCGCGGCCAGTTCGTCCATCGAGAGCGGGTGGTCGGTGTGCATCCGGTCGCTTGATGTCGTGGTCATCGGGCCCCCTGCACGGTGTAGTGGCGGGCCTTCACCTGGACGACCCGGTCGACGTAGATGGACGGGGTGACGACGGCCTCGGGGTCGAGTTTTCCGGGCTCGACGACCTCGTCGACCTGGACGATGGTCGTCGTCGCGGCCGTGGCCATGACCGGTCCGAAGTTGCGGGCCGTCTTGCGGTAGACGAGGTTGCCCAGCGTGTCCGCGACGTGCGCGCCGATCAGCGCGTAGTCGCCCTTGATCGGGTACTCCAGCAGGTACCTCCGGCCGTCGATCTCCCGCTCCTCCTTGCCCTCGGCCAGCGGCGTGCCGACCGCGGTCGGGCAGTAGAACGCGCCGATGCCGGCACCGGCCGCGCGCATCCGCTCGGCGAGGTTGCCCTGGGGCACCACTTCGAGCTCGACCTTCCCGGCGCGGTAGAGGCTGTCGAAGACCCAGGAGTCGGCCTGGCGCGGAAAGGAGCAGAGCACCTTGCGCACCCGGCCGGCGGCCAGCAGCGCAGCCAGGCCGACATCGCCGTTCCCGGCGTTGTTGGACACGATCGTGAGGTCCTTCGCGCCCTGCCGGATGAGCGCGTCGATCAGATCGAACGGCATCCCGGCCAGGCCGAACCCGCCGACCAGGACGGTCGACCCGTCCTCGATCCCGGCGACGGCCGCATCCGCGCTCTCGACGATCTCCGCCCGGCTCATCGGGTCGCCTCCGTGACGTCGCAGTTCTCCAGTACGACGGCCAGGCCCTGGCCGACTCCGATGCAGATCGCGGCGACGCCGTAGCGTTGCCGCGTCTCGCGCAGCACCTTGGCCAGCGTCGCGAGGATGCGGCCGCCCGAGGCGCCCAGCGGATGCCCGATCGCGATGGCGCCGCCCTTCTGGTTGACGATGGCCGGGTCGATCTTCCACGCGTCCAGGCAGGCGAGCGACTGCACCGCGAACGCCTCGTTCAGCTCGACCGCCCCCACCTGGTCCCAGCCGATCCCGGCCCGGGCCAACGCACGGTTCGCGGCCTCGACCGGGGCGTAGCCGAAGGCCTGCGGCTCAAGCGCCATCACACCGCGGCCGGCGATGCGGGCGATGGGATCGGCGCCGATCGCGGCGGCGGCCTTCTCGCTGCCCAGCAGCACCGCTGAGGCGCCGTCGTTGAGCGGGCTGGCGTTGCCCGCGGTGATGGTGCCGCCCTGCTCCGCTGTACGGAAGACCGGCTTGAGGCCCGCCAGCACCTGCGGTGTGGAGCCGGGCCGGATGCCCTCGTCACGGGCCAGGTCGACGCCGTCGACCGGCACCACCAGGTCATCGTAGAAGCCCGACTCCCACGCGGCATGGGCGAGTTGGTGGGAACGGGCGGCGAACTCGTCCTGCCGCTCCCGGGAGATCCCGAAACGCTCCCGGAGCTGCTCGTTGGACTCGCCGAGGCTGACCGTCCACTCCTTCGGCATCCGCGGGTTGACCAGCCGCCAGCCGAGAGTGGTGGAGACGGCGGTGACGTCACCGGCCGGGAACGGTTTCGCCGACTTCGGCAGCACCCACGGCGCACGCGTCATCGACTCCACACCGCCGGTCAGCACCACCTCGGCATCGCCGGACTCGATGGTCCGGCTGGCCGTCATCGCCGCGTCGAGGCTCGAACCGCACAGCCGGTTGACCGTGGTGCCGGGCACGCTCACCGGGAGGCCGGCGAGCAGCGCGGCCATGCGGCCGACGTTGCGGTTCTCCTCGCCTGCGCCGTTGGCGTTGCCCCACACCACGTCGTCGATCGCGGCCGGGTCGAAGCCCGGCACCCTGGCGAGCGTCGAGGTGATCGCGGCGGCGGCGAGGTCGTCCGGGCGGACGCCGGCCAGCGCGCCGCCCAAGCGGCCGAACGGTGTCCGGGTCGCGGCGTAGAGGAAGGCACTCATGGGAACGACGCTAGCCTTGGGCGGCGATATTCTGAAGTACGCATATCCGAGCCGATTGATATGGACGACATATGGATCTCCGCCATCTCCGGTACTTCGTGGCGGTGGCCGAGGAGCGGCACTTCGGTCGTGCGGCCGAGCGGCTCCACATGGCCCAGCCCCCGCTGTCCCAGCAGATCCGGCAGCTGGAGGCGGAGCTCGGCGTCGAGCTGCTGCACCGCACGACACGACGCGTGGACCTGACCGAGGCGGGCCGGGCCTATCTCCAGCGGGCGCGCGGCATCCTGGCCGATGTCGACGAGGCCGCCCAGCACGCACGCCTCGTCGCCGCGGGCTCGGTCGGGCACCTCGCGATCGGGTGCGTGGGCTCGGCGACGTACAGCCTCCTGCCCGCGCTCTCGCGGCGGCTCACCAAGGAGCTGCCCGGCGTCGACTTCTCCTTCCGTGGCGAGATGCTCGCGCCCGACCAGGTAGAGGCACTGCGCAGCGGCGCGATCGACGTGGCCCTGCTGCGACCTCCCGTGGCCGACCTCTCCCTCACCGTCCGTACTGTGCGGCGGGACCGGCTGGTCGTGGCCGTACCGGTCGACCACCCCCTTGCCCGCCGGAAGCGGTTGCGGGCAGCGGACCTGGCGGATGCCGACCTGATCGTGCACTCCGCCGACCGCCGCTCGGTGATGTACGACGTCGTCCTGGGCCTGCTGCGCGACGCCGGCGTCGAACCGCACATCCGCCACGAGGTCGGCGAGACCTCGACGCTCATCACGCTCGTGGCCGGCGGGCTCGGCGTCGCTGTCGTACCCGAGCCGGTGACCGCTTTGACGCTCGACGGCGTCGCCTACCTGCCGCTGGCCGGACCCGACGCACGTGTGGAGCTGGCCGTCGCCCACCGCACGGACCGCTCCGAGCCACATCTGGCGCGCACCGTGGGGATCATCCAGGCGATGTTCTGAGAGGCGTTGAGTCCGTTCTCTCTCGGTTCGTGACCGCTCGGCAGGCGTTGTTCATTCAACGGCCACTGCTATGTCCTCACCGGCCGAGTCCGTACAGCATGACCCGCTGACGATGTTCCACGGGCCCTGGGTGCGCGCGCCCCGGCTTTTGAATGTCGGCGAGCCGCCGAACAGACAGGGAGGAAGCCGTGTCCAACCCTGAGATGACTGCCCAGGCCGGGCCCAAGACCTCGTACTGCCCCTACCCGCTCTACGCCCAATTGCGGCAGCAAGGGGTGGCCTTCGTCGAGGAGGTCAACGCCTTCATGGTTACTCGGGCCGACGACATCGACGCGGTACTGCGTGACGTCGAGACGTTCTCCTCGCCCGACGCGCTCGGACTCCCGCCGATCGAGTCGAGGAGTGGGGCGACGAAGACAGGGTTCTATCTGATCACCAGTGATCCGCCGGAGCACACCCGGCGCCGTCGCTCGGCGGCCAGGGCGTTCACAGCCCGCCGGATCGCTCCTTTCGAACAGCAGATCCGGGCGACGTTCACGGAGCTGATCGAGGGCCTGCGTGGGCGCGATGATGTTGACTTCGTGGCCGACTTCGCCATCAAGCTGCCCATCGCTGTCATCGCCACGGTGCTGGGTGTCCCGGAAGCGGACACCGTCGAGATGCGGCGGCTCTCGGAGAAGGTGCTCGCCTCCCTCACCTCTTCACCGGACCTGGGCGGCTTCATTCGGGCCTGCGAGGAGTTCGGCGCGCTTTTGGCGCCGGCGCTGGAAGCGGCCGCCGGTGTCGGGCAGGAGACCACCATTCTGCAGACGATCGCGGCCTCCGGGCTCGACGCGGAGGACGCCACCCGGTTCGTCCTCGAGCTGCTGTTCGCCGACAACGTGACGACCGCCGATGCCATCAGCAGCAGCGTCAGGCTGCTGGCCGAGGATCCGTGGCTGGCCGACCAGTTGCGGCAGGACCCGTCGCGGCTGGCCACGTTCGTCAAGGAGTCGCTGCGCCTGGAGTCGCCCGTTCAGGGGCTGTTCCGGACCGCGACCCGAGACACCGAGCTCGGCGGCACCCCGATTCCGGCCGGCGCTCGCCTCCTGGTGAGTTTCGGAGCCGGCAACCGTGACGCGAGGCTGACCGAACGGCCCGCAGAGATCAACCTCGACCGTGTCTCGCCCCACGCACACCTCGCGTTCGGCCGGGGAGAACACACGTGCCTGGGTCACGCCCTCGCCCGCCTCGAGGCGCGCACCGCTCTGGAGGTGCTGCTGCACACGGTGCGACGCTTCGAGCTGGCGGTTGCACCGGAGCAACTCGACTACCAGCCCGGCCTGACCGTAAGGCATCTGCAGTCCCTGCCGGTTCGTCTGTACTGGTCCTGAGGGACTGTGCGGAGACTAGGCGTGACTGAGACGCACACGCGGTTCGGCCGCGGCCTCCGGCTCACCCCCCGACATGGGCACCGTCCTCGTCATATAGCCCCGGATCGACGTTCCGGGGCGAGCCGGTCGCGCGACGCGGGGTCCGGCATGCTGACCGGCACACGGAGATCAGCCCTGCCCAGGGGACGCGACGACGCCCAGGACGGCCACCGTGCCGATCAGGCGACAGGCCTACGCGACGATCTTCGCGACGGAATCGCGAGCCTGCTGCGCGATGCGGTCGTCCGTGACGTCGTCCGCCCCGCCCACGCCGATCGCCCCGATGACCTCCCCTTCGGCCGTCACGATCGGCACGCCGCCGGCGACCGGCAGAAGGTTGGCATCGACCAGGTGGGGAGGCGCCACCTGCATCTGGGGGGACGCCGCGAAGGCCGCGAACTTGGCCGTCGGGACACCGCTCACGGCCGAGGTGTAGGCCTTGCGTCGCGCGGTCTCCACGCCGAGGAGGCCGACGCCGTCGTCGCTGAGGAGGACCTTGGTGACGCCACTTCGGTTGACCACGACAGCGCACACCTGGTGCCCGTCGGCCCTCCCCGCTTCCAGAGCGGCAAGTGCGGCGCCGTGTGCGATCTCGTAGCTGAGCGGCTCTCGCATGGAGCGGTTCCTTCCCTGGTCGACTCCGCCGGCCGTCTTCCGTGGAGTCCGCTCAGTATGTCGCCAATTCAGGCAAATGTGAAGGGGGAATCACATTCACATTTCCGGGCCCGGAGGTCACCGCGCCGGCGTGCCGAGCAGGTACAGACGGGCGACGTTCACCAGCTCGTCCGTCAGCTGACGCCACGCCAGCGGCCGGTCGGACTCGAACAGTTCGCCGTAGAGCACGCGGTTCTGACAGGTCCCGTAGATCAAGCGATAGACGACATCCAGACGCAAGTCCGGCTCCGGTGCGTCGATCACCGGGAGGATCGGCTCCAGGTACCGCCGGAAGACGTGGCCGGCATCGATGGCAGCCTCGGACCCGACCCGAGCCACCGCGGGGTCGGTGGCGCCCGCGGCCAGGAAGACGCGCATCAGGCGCTCGTGCGCTTGATACGTCTCCGCGAGTCCGGCGACCGCCGAGGCGACCAGCACGGTCGGCTCTGTGCATTGCGGAGCGAAGCGGCGGATGATGTCGGCGCGGAACTGGTCGATCATGTCGTGCTGCAGAGCCGCGATCAGGCGGTCCTTGTCGCCGAACCGTCGGTAGACACTGCCCACGGATACACCCGCCCGGGCAGCCACGGCCGCGACGGTGAGCGCTTCGGTGCCGCCCTCTTCGAGGAGGGCGGTGCCTGCCTCCAGGATCCGCTGCTGGGTCAGCCTGCTGCGCGCCTGCTGCGCCGGCGGCAGATCGAGCGACGGTTCGGTACTCATCGCCTCAGCGTATACGCCGTCGGCATGCGCCCCGGCAGCTCGCGCACGCGGGCCGCCGGGCCGCGAACTGCGGGGCGTCCGGCCGGTGTCCCACTCGGCCAGGCCCTGCGTCGCCGGCCCACTCGACCGGCCGGAGCACCTCGACGGACCCCCTCCCGAGGGCCCGGACATGACCCTTGACGCCACGCGAGAAGAAATGCGAATGTGAATTAACAATCCTATTTGAGGGCTGCACACGACGGTGCCCTCGCAGGTGATCCCCACCGCCCTGCAGGGCCACCGGCTGTGCTCCCGAGCCGCACGGGAGACAACGATGACCACCACTTCAGACGTCGACACCGGCACGGCCTACGGTCGTCCGAAGCCCTCGTACAACGCCCGTCTGCGCGAGGTCGGGCCCGGTACGCCCATGGGCGAGGCGCTGCGCCGCTACTGGCACCCGGTCGCCAGCTCGGAGGCGCTCGTCGCCGGCGCCCTGCCGCAGAAGACGCGGGTGCTCGGCGAGGACCTGGTCGTCTTCCGGGACGGGCAGGGCAGGCCCGGTGTCGTGATCGAGCGCTGCGCCCACCGCGGCGCCAGCCTCTTCTACGGCCGGGTCGAGGACGACGGCATCCGCTGCTGCTACCACGGCTGGAAGTTCGACGTCGAGGGCCGCTGCGTCGAGCAGGCCTGCGAGCCGGCCCTGGGGCGCAGGCGCGACGCGGCCCGTCAGCCGTGGTATCCCGCCGCCGAGCGCTACGGCCTGGTCTTCGTCTACATGGGCCCGCCCGAGCTCAAGCCCGAACTCCCCCGCTACGACGCGCTGGAGGACCCCGCGCAGGACGAGAAGTACTTCGCGAGCTGGCCGGTCCCGCACGCGGCGGTCCTCGGCATGCCGGCGGACTTCAGCTGGCTCAACATCTACGAGAACTCCGCCGACCCGACGCACGTCACCTGGCTGCACTCCACACACAGCGGCTACCAGATGCTGGGCACCGGCACCTTCGGCTACCCCGAGAACTTCTTCGACCCGGCCACCATCGCCGAGCGCCTGACGTACGAGCGCACCGACCACGGCGTGAAGTACACCCAGCGCTTCGAGATGGAGGGCGAGGACGGCGAGATCACCGAGTACGGCTTCGCGGTCGAGCAGCACCTGCCCAACGTCTTCGGCCTGCCGGACTACGTGAAGGTCACCCCCGACGCGCGCCCGGACCAGCTGCTGTGGGTCGTGCCCTCCGACGACACCAGCCACCGGCTCTTCTTCTCCATCCGCACCAACGACCCCGAGCGCATGGTCCGCTTCGTCATCGGCATCACGCAGAACGGCAAGCAGAACCACGAGCTGACCGACGAGGAGCGCCATCAGTTCCCCGGTGACACGGAGGCCCAGGGCTCGCAGGGCGCGATCACTCTGGACTCCGAGGAGACCCTGGCCACCGGGGACCGTGGCGTCGTCATGCTCCGTCGGATGCTGCTCGCGATGGCCGACGACGTCGAGGCCGGGCGGGACCCGATCAACATCGTCCGCGACGCGTCGGTGGTCCACCGCACCCAGTCCGGCCTCTTCACCCTCGGCAAACGCCCGGCGGGTGACAGCGCCGACGCCCCGGCCGCCGCCGGCATCTGAGCAGGAAGCAATGAGCAACAACGATTGGCTCGACACCATCGTGGCGGCCCGGCGCGACGCGACCGCCCGGATCATGGTGCTCGACCTGGTCACTCCCGGCGACGCCGAGCTGCCGGAGTTCGCCGCCGGCGCCCATGTCGACGTGCTCGTGGACGGTGCCGCCGGGCTGGTCCGCCAGTACTCCCTGTGCGGGCCCCCGCACGACCGCACCCGCTACCGGCTGGCGGTACTGGCCGAGACGGCGTCGCGCGGCGGCTCGCTGGGGATGCACCGGCTCCGCGAGGGCGACCGGCTGCGGATCTCCCGTCCACGCAACAGGTTCGGCGTCTCGGACCAGGCGCGTCGCCATCTGCTGGTGGCCGGCGGTATCGGCGTCACTCCCCTGCTGGCCATGGCGCACGCGCTCGAAGCCAGGGGCGCGGAGTACGCGTTGCACTACTGCGCCCGGAGCCGGGAGGATGCGGCGTTCCTCGACGAGCTGGAGCACAGCCCCCGCGTGCGGCTCCACTTCGACGACGGCCCGGACGACCAGCGCTTCGGCATCGCCGCCGACATCGGCCCGCCGGAGCCCGAGACGGCGATCTACGTCTGCGGTCCCGGCGGCTTCATGGACTTCGTGATCTCCTGCGCCCGCGAAGCCGGATGGCCCGCCGAGGCGATCCACAAGGAGCGCTTCGCTCCCGTCGAGGACGCCGCCGCGCACACGGCCGGCGGGACCTTCACCGTGCGGCTCGCCAAATCCGGGGGCGAGTACGAGGTCAAGGAGGGCGAGAGCGTCCTCGACGTCCTGCTCGCGGGCGGCGTCGACGCCCCCTACTCCTGCCAGCAAGGGATCTGCGGCGAGTGCATCGTGCGCGTCCTCGCCGGAGAGCCCGACCACCGCGACGACATCCTGACCGACCGTGAACGCGCGGACGGCATGTTCACCACCTGCTCATCGCGAGCACACTCACCGATTCTGGAGCTGGACCTGTGACCACCACATCGACAACATCCGCCACCTCCACCGCCGAGACCGTCCAGGCGATCGAGCAGGCGGAGGCGGCCTGGCTCGTGGCTCTCACCAAGGGTGAGGAAGCGATGAACGCCCTCATGCTCGAGGACTGCCGGGCCGTCCACGGCCCCGTCGGGAAGATCGACGCCGGGAAGGACTTCGTCCACTTCACCTGGACCCGCCGCCGCATGGTCTTCACGAGGGCCGAGGAGCTCAGCATCACGGTGCGGGGCAACACCGCGATCACCACCTGCCTCCAGGAGATGCACATCATCTTCGACGAGAACCTCCCGCCCTTCCCGGTCCAGGAGACGGTGACGCGGGTCTGGGAGGAGACCCCGGAGGGCTGGCGCCTGGCCCACTCGCACCAGGCCAAGCGCATGCCCCCGGTCTGAGCCCCGGGAAGGCCGACCGTCCTGCCCTCAT
The DNA here is from genome assembly GCF_050214755.1 of Streptomyces sp. C1-1. Lineage (NCBI taxonomy): Bacteria > Bacillati > Actinomycetota > Actinomycetes > Kitasatosporales > Streptomycetaceae > Streptomyces > Streptomyces sp. C1-1. The sequence goes on from NZ_CP189827.1 coordinate 47,938, forward strand.
GCCGCCGCCGCTGTTCGATGAACGGACATGAGGGTTCAGGGCGGGACGCCGACCACGCAGAGTTCGGCCCAGACGGTTCGTGCGGCAATCGCCGCTGTTGTGGAAGTGGGACAACACATGTCAGCTACAGAGATCGAGGCAGCCACGTCCGGCGCGGTACGGACCAGCGACCTCCTCATCGCGGGCGAGCACGTCGCGGCCAGGGACGGCCGCTACTTCGAGACGGTCGAGGCCCTGACCGGTGAACCGATCGCACGGGTCGCCGCGGCCTCCGCCGAGGACGTCAATCTCGCGGTGGACGCGGCGGCGGCCGCCCTTGAGGAGTGGTCGGGCCTACCGCCGGCCGCACGGCGGTCGGTGCTGGAGCGCGCGGCTGTCCTGCTCGGTGAGCGCACGGACGAGATCGTCGCCACGATGAGCCGCGAGATGGGCGCCACGCTCCCCTGGTGCGGCTTCAACGTGCACGTCGCGAAGGGCATGTTCGTCGAAGCGGCGGCCCAGGCCTACGCGGCCGTCGGCGAGGTCATCCCCTCCGACGTGCCCGGCCTCACCGCTCTCGGCGTGCGCCAGCCGGTCGGCGTGGTCGTCGGCATCGCACCGTGGAACGCTCCGCTGATCCTCGGCGTGCGCTCCATCGTGTGGCCGCTGGTGTGGGGCAACACCGTCGTACTGAAGTCCTCCGAGCAGACGCCACTCACCCAGGCCGCCATCGTCCAGGTACTGCACGACGCAGGCGTGCCTGCCGGAGCGGTCAACCTCATCAGCAACGCGCCCGAGGACGGCCCGAGCGTCGTCGAGGCCCTCATCGCTCACGCCGCCGTGACGCGCGTGAACTTCACCGGATCCAGCCGCGTCGGCCGCATCATCGGCGAACTCGGCGGCCGGTATCTGACGCGCGTGGTCCTCGAACTCGGCGGCAAGGCGCCCTTCCTGGTGCTGCCCGACGCGGATCTGGAGGAGGCCGCCGCCGCGGCCAACTTCGGAGCCTTCATGAACCAGGGCGAGATCTGCATGTCCACCGAACGCGTCATCGTGGACCGGACCGTCGCCGACGAACTCTGCTCCCGCCTGGCCGACCGGGCCGCCAAGCTGGTCGTGGGCCCGCCGAGCGACCCCGCCTCACAGATCGGTCCGCTGGTCCACGCCGCCGCCCGCGACCACGTGGTCGCGCTGATCGAGGACGCCCGCGCCAAGGGCGCCCAGGTCCTGACCGGCGGCACGGCCGACGGCCTGTTCGTGCAGCCCACCGTGCTGCGCGGCGTCACACCGGACATGCGAATCTACACCGAGGAGACCTTCGGCCCGGTCGTCTCGATCATCGAGGTCGACTCCACCGACGAGGCCGTCGCCGTCGCCAACGACACCGAGTACGGGCTCTCCGCCGCGGTCTTCGGCAAGGACGCCGCCGCCGCCCTCGACGTGGCCCGCCGGATCAAGTCCGGCATCTGCCACATCAACGGCGCCACCGTGCACGACGAGCCCCAGATGCCCTTCGGCGGCGTCGGCGCCAGCGGCTGGGGCCGCTTCGGCTCCCGCGCCGCACTGGAGGAGTTCACCGAGCTGCGCTGGATCACCATCCAGTCGGGATCCCGCCACTACCCCATCTGAGGGACGCGAGCGAGGTCGTACGGCGCACGTGAGACAGCGTGCGCCGGGCCCGACATTCCCCGCCGCAGCTGCCCATCGCAGGCGGCTTGCACCCCGTCGTACCAGACCGAGCGGAGATCGAACCATGTCGCAGACCGACACCGACCGCCACGAGATCCGGCAGCTCGTCGAGAACTGGGCGCTGTGGCGCGACGCCGGGGACTGGGACCGCTTCGCCACACTCTGGCATCCGCGCGACGGCCGGATGAGCGCCACCTGGTTCCAGGGAAGCGCCACCGACTTCATCAAGGCCAGCCGCGAGGGCTTCAACAACGGCGTCAGCATCCTGCACTTCCTCGGCGGCCACACCGCGGACATCGCCGGCGACCGGGCCCTCGCCCAGACGAAGATGACCATCAACCAGCGCGCGAGCGTCGACGGCATCGAGGCCGACGTCGTGTGCACCGGCCGCTTCTACGACTTCCTCGCCCGCCACGAGGGACGCTGGACCCTCATGCGCCGGCAGCCGATCTACGAGAAGGACCGGCTCGACGTCGTCGACCCCGCCGCCTCACTGACCTTGGACCCCGAACTCCTCAACCGGTTCCCGACCGGCTACCGGCACTTGGCCTACCTGCAGACCAAGGCGGGTTTCACGGTGAAGGACGGGCTTCCCGGCCTCACCGGCACAGCAGTCGAACAGCTCTACGACGAAGGCAAGCAATGGCTGGCAGAGGCCTGATGAAGTTCACCCACGAAACCCTTCCCCAGCGCGTGGTGTTCGCGGCCGGGCAGTCACCCGCCGCCGTCGCGGCGGAGGTCGAGGCGCTCGGCGGTTCCAAGGTCATGCTGATCGCATCGGACCGCGAGCGGGAGCTGGCCGACCCCATCGCCAAGGAGCTCCCGGTTGTGCTGCGTCACGAAGAGGTCGTGATGCATGTGCCGGTCGAGGTCGTGGGGCGGGCCCTGCGGGCGGCGGCCGACGCGGGCGCGGACATCCTGGTCAGCGTCGGCGGCGGCTCAACCACGGGCCTGGCCAAGGCGGTGGCGCTGACCACCGGACTGCCGATCGTCGCGGTCCCCACCACCTACGCCGGCTCGGAGGCGACCAACGTGTGGGGCCTGACCGAGGGCGAGACCAAGACCACCGGCGTGGACGACAAGGTGCTGCCCGCGTCGGTCGTCTACGACGCCGGTCTGCTGACCACGCTGCCCGGCGAGATGACCGTGGCCAGCGGCCTGAACGCGATGGCGCACTGTGTGGACTCGATGTGGGGACCGCACGCCGACCCCATCGACCGGGCGCTGGCCCAGGAGGGCATCCGCGCACTGGCGACCGGCCTGCCGGCGGTGGCCGACGACTCGACGAGCACGGAGGGCATCGAGCAGACGCTGTACGGCGCCTACCTCGCCGCCGTCGCCTTCGCCTCGGCCGGCTCAGGGATGCACCACAAGATCTGCCACGTCCTCGGCGGCATGTTCAACCTCCCGCACGCACAGACCCACGCGGTCGTGCTGCCCCACGTGCTGGCCTTCAACGCGCCGCACGCCCCCGAGGCGGAGGCGCGCATCGCCCAGGCCTTGGGCGCGGTGTTCCCCACGCGGACGGCGAGCGCCGGCCTGGGCGCCCTGCGCCAGGCGCTGGACGCGCCGCGGGCGCTGCGCGACTACGGCATGCCCGAGGACGGCGTCGCCAAGGCGCTGGGGCCGATCATCAAGGCGATACCGGCCAACAACCCCACCCCTGTCACCTACGCGAACCTGACCGCGCTGCTGCACGCGGCGTGGGCCGGCGACCCGATCAGCTGAAGGAGGCCGTCATGGCTACCTACGTCAATCCCGGCTCGGCCCAGGCCGCCATCTACCGCGAGGTGGCGCCGGAGCAGCAGGCGGTCGAGCAGCAGCTCGTCGACAACGTCGTGGCCTCCTTCGACGCCTGCCAGGACCCGCGGCTGCAAGAAGTCATGATCTCGCTGGTCAAACACCTGCACTCCTTCATCCGCGAGGTCCGGCTGACCGAAGAGGAATGGGGCACCGCGATCGACTTCCTCACCAAGGCCGGCCACATCACCGACGACGTCCGGCAGGAGTTCATCCTGCTCTCCGACACCCTCGGCGCGAGCATGCAGACCATCAACGTCAACAACCAGGCCTACAAAGGCGCTACCGAGGCCACCGTCTTCGGGCCGTTCTTCGTCGAGGGCTCCCCCGCCATCGAACGCGGCGACGACCTGGCCTTCGGTGCCCCCGGCGAACCCTGCTGGGTCGAGGGCACCGTCACCGACACCGACGGCACCCCGCTCCCCGGCGCGCGGATCGAGGTCTGGGAAGCCGACGAGGACGGCCTCTACGACGTGCAGTACGACGCCGGCAAACGCGCCGGCCGGGCACACCTGTTCTCCGCGGCCGACGGCGGCTACCGCTTCTGGGGCCTCACCCCGACGCCGTACCCCATCCCGAACGACGGACCCGTCGGCAAGATGCTCGACGCGGTCGGCCGCTCACCGCTGCGCGCCAGCCACCTGCACTTCATGGTCTCCTACGAGGGAGCGCGCACGTTGGTGACCCACATCTTCCCCGAAGGCGACCCGATCGGCCGCAAGGACACCGTCTTCGGCGTCAAGGACTCGCTGATCAAGCGGTTCGAGCGGCAGCCCACAGGCACGCCGACGCCCGACGGCCGCGTCATCGACGGCACGTGGAGCCGGGTGCGTTTCGACATCGTCCTCGCTCCCAAGGGCGTGTGACTGCCTGCCGCTCAGACCGAGCAGGAGGGTCCCGCCGTCGAGACGGCGGGCCGCGTCGCGACGGGGTCGTTCCACCCGCGCTATCGGCGCTTCGCGGCGCCCGGGGCGAGCAGGCCGTCCACCACCAGTTGGGCCAGGGCGGAGGCCCTGGCCAGGCGCTCCGCCTGCGTAAGGTGCTCGGGGCGGCCCAGGCGCCGGGCGAAAGGCTCCTGCACCAGTCCGCCCACGGGAGCAATGATGGCGAAGAACAGGACGTCCATCGGGACCCGTGCCATGTCCCCGGATGCCGTCAACCGCTCGATGCTGGGCACGACGAGGGCGAGCGTCGGCTCGATGTAGCGCTGGTAGAGATAGTCCAGTCGCTCGGTGTCCCGCCCGAACTCGTCCAGCATCAGCATCGCCAGGTACGGCTCGCCGACGTTGACGCGGTAGAACTCCGTGACGAACTGACGCACCACGTCCTTGTCGTCGCCCCCGGGCGCGGCCGGCGCCATGCGCGTGAGCTGGGCCCCCAGCGCGGCGTCCACGACGGCACGCCAGAAGGCCGCCTTGGAGCCGTAGCGGTCGTTGATGAAGGTGTGGCTCACTCCGAGACGGTGGGCCAGCTCCCGGGCCGACGCCCGGTCGTACCCCAGCTCCGCGAACGCCTCAAGACCCCGCAGCAGAACGTCCCGCTCCGCCGGCACCCCGGCGGAACCCGCGCCGGGGCGCCCGGGGCGTCGAGTGGTGCTCGACCTGCCTTCCACGTGTCCTCCTCGGCCCGTCGTCCGGTTGCGTGGCCGCCGGTCCGACCAGCGTAGCCGCGGCCCGATCCCCGTTGACACCTGTCGCACGGCAGATAAACTGACACCTGTCGGATATCACTCCGGACCGCCGGACGGCACACCCGCGCACAGTCAGCCGCGCCGCCGGACCGCCATTTACCTCCACCCCTCCCCCACACGGCAGGGTCCGCTCATCACCCCGCCCTATCCCCAATGGGTACGAAACCGTTTCGTACACAAGGAGCCATCATGCGCAAGACCACCGTCGGCGCGGCCGCCACAGCCTCCGTGCTCGTCGCCTCGCTCACCCTCGCCGCAGGAGGACCGGCCACGGCGACGCCCACCGCCGACCCGACCGGGGCGCACGCCACCGCCTCCAAGCAGGGCCTGGCCCAGACCAGCCTCCCGGTCCTCATCGACCCCGCCGCAGACCTCACCTACGACCCCGACCAGGCCAACCAGTCCTGGTACGTGACCGCGCACGTGACCGCCGGCGGCCACCGCTACGGGTTCCTGGCCCACTACCTGAACTCCAGCTTCGGCAAGCAGGCAGGCGCCATCTCCAGGGTGTCGGTCGTCAACGAGGACACCGGCTGGTACACGAAGTCGGAGATCCCCCTGCCTGCCGCGACGGGTCTCTCCGGCAAGCAGGGCGTGGACATCCACACCGACAACATCACCTGGACCGGCGACGCCGAGGAGATGAAGCTGCGCGCCAAGGTCCCCGAGGGGACCATCGACGTCACGCTGCGCCCCCGCGGAAGCACCTCTACAACATGGGCACGGGGTACTTCCCCATGTTCGGCGACGCAAAGTACTCCAACTACGAGTACGCCCTGCCCACCGTGGACACCTACGGGACGCTCACCCTGGGCGGCCGCGCCGAGAAGGTCCGCGGGCAGTCCTGGGTGGATCGCCAGTGGGGACCTCTCCCCGACCTCTTCACGGGCGACGCCTCGTGGTCCTGGATGAACCTCAACCTGTCCAACGGCGACAAGGTCAGCGTCTGGAACCAGAAGTACGGCGACAAGAAGAACAACTTCGCCACCATCCTCAAGCCCGACGGCACCCAGACCGTCACCGAGGCCACCCTCACACCTGACGAGGCCACCCGCTGGACCAGCCCGGCCACCGGCAAGAGCTACCCCACGCGCTGGAAGGTCACCATCCCGGGCGAGGACGCCAAGCTGAACGTCACCGTCTACGCCAAGGACCAGGAACTGACCGTACCCACACCTGGCTACGAAGGCAGCGCCGCCATCAACGGCACCTACGACCACCGCCCGGTCACCGGCACCACCTACATCGAACTCACCAACGGACAGTAGCCGCCGGCGGCGGCCGGTGACGGCGGATGCTGCGGACGACCTGGCCGACCACCCCGGCCGTCCGCAGGCCGCTTGTGGCGCCCTTGACAGGGGTGCCGGCCCGTGTCGCGGACACCGGTTCGCCGGAGGTGATGCCCGCTTCACCGAACGAATCGACGGCCACCCAGTGCTCCGCTCCCGCATTGAGGGATCGCGGGCCCAGGGCCGCACCAGCAAGCTGTGGTACAGCTTCCTCGGGTGGCGGCCGTAGCGGACGTTGTACCTGGTGGCCCCGGATGCTGTGTCCCACTCGACCCCGGCCCCGTCCCCGTCCTGGAACAGGTTCGGGTCCCAGAAGGGGAAGGTCCTCGGCGTGACCTCGACGAAGTTGTCGGACAGGGGATCGACGCTGCGTAGGCGAGGTCGAGCGGGTTGCAGTACGTGCGTTTCGCCGACGTCGACTGGTCTTCGTTCAAGGGGTGGTGCGCCATTCGGTCCTCGTCAGTCCTGGGCGTGCGGGTCACAGGTGCCGGCGCGCCGCCGACGCTGTTCGGCCGGGTCCGCGACCGGCGCGGCCAGCAGCAGCCGTTGGGTGTAGGGGTGTTCAGGGTTCGTGGTGACCTCGCCGGCCGGCCCGGTCTCGACGATGTCGCCCCGCTGGATGACGCTCACGCGGTGGCTGATGTGCCGGACGACCGCGAGGTCGTGCAAGATGAACAGGTAGGCGACCCCGGTGCGCCGCTGGATGCCGACGAGCAGATCGAGGACGCGGGCCTGGGTGGTGAGGTCGAGCGCCGAGACCGGTTCGTCGCAGACGATGAGCCGCGGGGCGGGCGCGAGGGCGCGGGCGATCGCGACGCGCTGCCGCTGACCGCCGCTGAACTCTCGCGGCAGCCGCTGCGAAGCGTCCTTGGGCAGTCCCACCTGGTCGAGCAGCTCCGCCACCCGGTGCCGGGCCGCATCCGCCGCGACGCCCTGCACGATCAGCGGTTCGCTGAGGATGTCGCCGATGGTGAGGGACGGGGGTCTCGCCCTGTCCCAGGGTGAGCGACACACCGTGCAGGACCTCGTGGGGGCGGGCTCGGAAGCCCCGCCCGGGGTAGGTGACACGCAGGTCGCTCACCTCCAGCAGCGTGGTCATCGGGTCTCCGTTTCGAGTACATCCGCGGGGGTGGCCGGCGGGTCGGCGCGCAGGGTGGTCTCGTCAAGGATCGAGTCCAGGAGCCGTCGGGGGGACGTCCACCGTGATGGTGAACAGGTCGCCCGTCGAGCCAGCGCACTCACCGGCCCAGGCCCTCGCTGCGGCGACCGCGGAGTTCGCCGCGCACGGCGTCGCCGGTGCGCGGGTGGACCGTATCGCCAGTGAGGCCAAGGCCAACAAGCGGGCCATCTACGACTACTTCGGCGACAAGAACACCCTCTTCGCCGTCGTCCTGGAACGCGCCCTGGCCGAACTCGCCGACGCCGTACCGCCCAGCGCAGACCTCCCCGCCTACGCCGAGCGCCTCTTCGACTACCACCGCGCCCACCCCGAGGCCCTGCGGCTGGTCATGTGGGAGGCCCTCGAGCTCGGCGAGAAGCCGGTCCCTGCGGAAGAGGTCCGCACCGCCCACTATCAGGACAAGATCGACGCGGCGGCGTCAGGCGGCCAGGGCGACGACGCCCGCGCCCGCGTGTTCTTCACCCTCGCCCTGACCGGCTGGAGCATCGCCATGCCCCAGCTGCGGCGCATGGTCCTCGGCCCCGGCCACAGCCTCGACGACCTCCGCGCGGATGTCGCCCAGGCGGTACGGGCCCTCTCAGCAGCGGACGGCAGCCAGACCTGACTCCTGTCCGGGGCCGGCGCGGAGTCGGCGTCCTCCCAGGGCTGCGGACCTTGACGGGGTTTGGTGCGCAGCGACCAGCTCAGCACCAGAACCGGTGACCGGGCAGGAGCAGCCCTGGGCTTGCACTGCACGCGCCTCGACTGCGGGCGTGGCAACGGTGTGTGCCATCCGGGTTCACTCCGCCGCGGCCCCGCGTAGTGGACGCAGGGCGTCAGCAACCCGGGCGAGTTCGTCGAGCATCCCCGTCGCGGAGCCGATCATGATGTCGTTCGCCACCAGGCCGTCCTCCTCGTCGAGAAGTTGGTGGACGAACGGAATGGACACCGACTCGACGACCGGCGTCATCTTCAGAGTGGTCACCACCTGCTTGATCATCTGCGCGGCCCGGGTACCCGCGGAGACACCGCCGTAGCTGACCAGGCCCACCGGTTTGTACTGCCACTCTCGGTGCAGGTAGTCGATGGCGTTCTTCAACTCGGCGTTGTAGCCGAAGTTGTACTCCGGCATCACGAATACGAAGGCGTCCGCCTCCGCGACCTTGGCGCTCCAGTCACGGGTGTGCCGGTGGGTGTACTCGCCCAGGCGCGGGTGGTGCGGCTCGTTCATGAACGGCAGGTTCACCTCCGCCAGGTCCACCAACTCGATGTCGTCGAAGCCTGCGTGCTCCTTCGCCCGGGTCTCGAACCACTCGCCCACGGCCAGGCCGATCCGGCCCGGTCGCGTGCTCGCGATGATGATCTCAAGCTTGGCCATGGGAGGTTCTCCGCTCCTTTGGTACGGGGTGTGAGGCATGGGTCAGCTGGTGAAGTACCGGTCAGAGACAGCAGTCCTCAGGTCTTTGCCTTTTCGGGGAAGGCACCGCGATCGCACTACTGCGCGCTCGACACAAGCTGGGACTGCTCGTTGAGCTGATGCCAGGTCCGGTCGTGGTAGACCAGCGGACGCGACGCGTCGCTCCGGGCGGCGGCGCCCGTCGGCCCGTAGTGCGCGTGTGTGGCGTTGACGACGACGAGCGTCGAGGCGCCCGCTGCGAAGGTGGCGGCGATGGTGCCTCGGATGCACACCGGAGCCGCGACGAAGTACGGCTCACCGGTCGCCAGCCGGGCCCATGCCTCCGTGTCAGCGAAGCGATCCGCTCCGCTCGTCGCGCACAGACGCGCGAGATCGATCTGACCGGCTCCCAGCAGGTGCACCACCACGGACGACGACTCCAGGATCGTCGGCGTCGCCGACGAGAGGGCCGCCACCGAGAAAACCAGGAGCGGTGGCGTGGCGCTCACCGATATCACCGACGTCGCGGTCAGGGCGACCGGGCCTCGGCCGGCATCAGCGGTCACGACCGCGACCCCGCCCGGATGGTTGCGAAACGCCTCACGGAAGCCGTCGGCCGACAGCCCGGGCTCCAGCGAGCCGTCGTCGATCAAGGTCACGTGCTGCCGCGTCTGATTTCGATCAGCGGTTTTGGACATCGGCGCGCCTCCAGTTCACATCGACGAAACGATGTGCTCATGGAACCCGACCTGTCGGCCTGCCCTCTTGCCCGGTTTCACCAAACCATTCATCGCCGGTTGCGCCGAACAACCAACGCCTCGTAGGGCGACGGCCCGCTCCTGATCGCGGATTGGCGTCCCGCGCCCTGCACCGGGACGGGCGATACGTCGAAAGCATCTGGGCTTGTGACAGCTGCCCATGCTCGGAGTTCCATTCGGCCGACCGTCGAAGTCCGACTGGACCCAATGCGTTCTCAGGGGACTCTCAGGGAGCCGGGGGTTGTCCGGACCAGGCGGAGCGCAGGAGTCGGCCAAGGGCTTCCGCGGTCACCTCGCGGGGGTTGGCGTAGGGGTTGGTCAGCGCGACATCGACGATGCGGTCGATGTCGCCCTTGGCCATGCCGAGTTCCCGCAGGGACCTCGGAGCGCCGAGCCGGCCCGCGAGGTCCCACAGATGGGTGGCCGGGTCGGTGGGGGTGCCGAGGGCACGACCGAGGGCGGCGACCGCCTTGGGCGCCGCGCCCTGGTTGTAGGCGAGGACGTGCGGAAGCACCACGGTGTGCGTGGGAGCGTGCGGCAGGTCGAGGGTGCCGCCGAGGGCGTGGCAGAGCTTGTGGTGCAGGGACATGCTGGTGGCCCCGAGGCAGGCTCCGCACAGCCAGGCGCCGTACTGGGCACGGGCGCGTGCATCGAGGTCGGCACCGTCGGCCACGACGCCCGGGAGCGCGGTGGCCAGCGCGCGCACGCCCTCCTCGGCCATCAGATCGATGACCGGGGAGGCGTCCGGCGCGTAGAGCGCCTCGACCGCGTGCGCGATCGCGTTCATGCCGCTGGTCACGGAGACAGCCACGGGCAGGGTCACGGTGAGCGCGGGGTCGTACAGCACCGAGACCGGCAGCACGCGGGGGTCCTTGCCGGTGCGCTTGACGCCGTTCTCCGTCAGGCCCCACACCGGTGTCATCTCGGACCCGGCGTACGTCGTGGGTACGGCGATGACCGGCAGACGGTACTGCAGGGCGATGATCTTCCCGAGCCCGATCGCCGAGCCGCCGCCGACGGCAACGCAGCCATCTGCGTTCACCTCTTCCGCCCGTCGTTGGGCCTCGGCCGCCGACTCGGCGGGCACGTGCATCCGGGCGTGCGGATGGATGTCCACTGCGTGCGGGCCGATGCGCTCGGCAACGGTCTCGGCCAGGTCTCGCCGGCCGGGCGCGCACAGCACCATCACCCGCTGGAGGCCGGCGTGGCAGATCTCGTCGGCCAGCCGGTCGAGGGCTCCGGCACCCAGCACCACCCGCATGGGGAGAGCCTGGTAGGCGAAGGCGAGCGGGACGTTCATCCGGCGTCCTTGTCCGTCTCGGGCTCGACGGCGATATCGAACTCGGCCAGCCGGAACGGCGCGGTGACCTGGTACGCGCAGGCCCTCTCCGCTTCGTCGACCTGCGCGAAGTCGGCGACCAGACTCTCCTTGACTGCGAAGACGGCGTCGGAGTCCAGGTAGGGGCCGTCGGCGACGAAGATGTGCGTCGTCAGCGGTCGGTGGCCGTCGGCCTCGACGATGAAGTGGATGTGGGCCGGGCGGTAGGGGTGCCGCTCGGTGGCGTCGAGCAGCACTCCCACCGGGCCGTCGGTCGGAATGGGGTAGTGGCTCGGGACGACGGTGCGAAACCACACGCGGCCCTCGTGGTCGGTACGGAAGAGACCGCGTCCGTTGCCCAGCGGCTGGATGTCGGGCTGCTGCACGTCGTAGAAGCCGTCCGCGCTGCACTGCCAGACGTCCACGCTCGCGCCGGCCAGCGGACTGCCGTCCGCCGACGTGACACGGAGCGACACGACACAGGGCTCTCCCACGCTCATCAGGTCGATGCCGTCCCCGCTTTCGCGCTTCGGGGACTCCACTACGTGGAAGGGGCCCAGGACCGTGCTCTCGGTTCCGCCGCCCTGCTCGTTCACCGTCTCGACCAGCATGGAGACGCCCAGCACGTCGGAGAGCAGGATGAACTCCTGGCGAGTGGGGTCACATTTCTGCCCGACGGCGGTGAGGTATTCCACGGCGTACTCCCACTCCTGAATCGTGGGGCGCAATTCACGGACGTAACTGTGCAGATGACGGACGAGACCTTGGAGCAGTTCACGCAGCCGCGGGTCCGGGGTGTCGCGGAAACTCTCGACGGCCGCGGCGGTGACGGCCTTCGCCGCTTGGTCGGTGCCGGTCATGACGGACCTCCAGTCGTGGCGGACATTCGCCGGAAGGGGCCGGACGAACAGACTGAAAAACGCTATGAAAGCGCGGCGGGGAGCGACATCCGCGAAGCGCGATCGGCAGCCGAATCCCGCGACTGATTCTCAGACGGCTCGGGCCTACCGGGCTCGGGTCATCCACCTGCTATGTGACACTCCTCTCACCAAGCCGATGACCTGGCAGTATGCGCAAAAGCCGGTGGCTCGCTCCTTGTTGTGCGGACATGGAGCGGATAACAATGACGCATGGTCCGCTCACTACTGGCGAGCCACGTGCTGTGCCGCGAATCGGGCTTCGAGGACTTCCGCGAGCGCCTCAACGATCTGTTCTATCCGGCGGACGTCACCCCGCTGTCGGGCACCGACGGCCCCGGCGGGGAACTCCGTGGCACGCGCACCGAGCACGTCACCGTCGGCCTGATGACCTTCGGCCAGCGCACACGCGTCGATCCCGGGCGGACACCGTCGCACTACCACATCAATGTCGTCCTGCGCGGCTCCCTCGAGGCAGCCACCGGGCGGCAGGAGATGACGGCGACCGCCGGCGACGCCATGGTCTTCACACCGACACAGCAGCACCGGCTGCTGAGCTGCGACAACGGCGAGCAGCATCTGGGGATCAAGATCGACCGGGGGCTTGTCGAGACCGAACTGCAGGCCCTCCTGGGCCGTCCGCTGCAGGCTCCGCTGGAATTCGCGTTCGACTTCGACCTGACGTCCGCGCCCGGCCGCAGTTGGCGCAACACTCTCGACCTACTGGTGGCCGAGTCCGACAGCACTGGCGGACTCATCCGTGAGCGGCCGATCCAGCAGCACTTCGAGCGCCTCCTCGTGAGCGGCCTGTTGCTGGCCCAGCCGCACACCTACACCGAAGCGCTGCTGCGTCCGCAGCCGCCGGCCTACCCGCGGACGGTACGCAAGGCCGTCGAGCTGATCGACGCCCGCCCCGAGACCCCCTTCACCGTCGGGGACCTGGCCCGGGCGGCGGGCGTGAGTGCCCGACGCCTCCAGGAGGGGTTCAGGGAGTACCTCGGTGTGACCCCGATGACGTACCTGCGCAACGTCCGTCTGGACCGTGTCCATGCCGAACTGCTGACGGGCGCCACGGGAGTCACCGAAGCGGCCGGGCGTTGGGGCTTCACCCACCTGAGCCGGTTCTCCGCCGCCTACCGCCGACGCTTCGGCACCGCGCCCTCCGAGATACTGGCCAGGTCCGGCGGCCGGCACCGCGGTGAGCGGAACGAACTCGGGTACGACGGCGGGCCTGTACGGGGATAGCCGGTACAGCGGTGGTGTTCGGCGCGAATCGGTCCTTCGACCGCGCGAGGACACACGGGCATACAACCCGGCCCCGAGCCCCCTCGCCCCGTCCGGCGTTCCGTCATCAGGCCGAATACTGCGACTCCACGGGGTCGACGACATCGACGAGATGGAGCGCCGCCCACAGGATCCCCTGCTGTTCCTTGACGCTCCGTCCCAGAATTTCCTCGGCACGTCGAATGCGGTATACGACGGTGTTCTTCACCACGCCGAGCCGCGCCGCGGTGGTCGCGGGGCTGCAGTTGCATTCGAGGTAGACGCGCACGGTCTTCTGGAGCACCGCCTCTCGCGGATGCCCCAGAGCCCCGAGCTCGTCCCGGACGAAGCTTCGCGCCCCCTCCGGGTCCGAGGTGAGCAGCGCCGCGAGTCGGACGTCGTCGAAGAAGACCGTGCGATCGTGTGAGCGGGCGGCCGAGTACAGCGTGACGCGGGCCGCCGCGGTCGCCTCTTCGTGGGTGGCTCGGAAGCCGTCGAGGCCGCGCGCCGGGCGCCCGACCGCGACCAGGGCGCCCGGCACCACGGGGAGCGAGCGCACCGCCGCGCTGCGCGGGTCGGCGAATGCGCCCCATGCCCACACCTCGCGTTCGTCCGACGGGATCACCAGGTGCCCGATCGCGCCGATCTGTGTCAGGAGCGTTGCGGCCACTCGATCGAGGCTGCTTGACGCCGCGTCGTCGTGTGCGTCGCGTCGCAGTATCAGGCCGACATGGGTCCGGTTCGCCAGCTCGTACCGCAGCGCCTTCGCGGGGTTCACATCCATGTGGTCGCCCCGCAGCAGAGCCCTGACCAGTTCCCCTCGCGAGCCGTCAGTGCTCGCAAGCCACGCCTGCTCCTCGGCCGCGTAGGCGGCACTGCACGCGAGCGAGAAGGTACTCACGAGGTCGACCAGAAACCGAGACAGGTCGAAGAGGCCTTCCGACTGCTGATCGGCCGGCACGAGGCGCCGGAACTCGCAGACGAGAGCGTCGCTGAAGCGGGCATGGGAGGCCCGCTGAAACGCGAGCACACGCTCGATCGGAATCCGTTGTCGGACCGCGCGGGCGATCTGCCGGGCCGTCTCCGGGGGGACGGTCGTGGGGACCGGTCGGCCGTGACACAGAGCTGCCAGGGCCTCCATGACGACCGCCTCGGCGGTGGGGCGCAGCTCCTCAGCGGCTTCCGTGCGACGGACTGCGAGGATGTCGGGGTCGACCGCGAGCCCCGCGAGTTCGTGACAGAACTCGACGGCCCACGCGGACGCCCCGATACCGATGTCGGCGACGGTCCGGTTCCAGGTCTGCGGAAGGCAGGCCGGCTCGAGGTCGTCGGGGAGGGCGGTGGGGCGCAGCTGACACACCCAGGATCTGGTGGCGGGCATCCGCGTCCCCTCTCGCATCGTCGCGAGCGCCCGATGGGGCCGGGCTTGATGGCATCACGATATACGGGTGCACCCGTTGAAGGGCAGCACGCTGGAGGGAGAGCCGGGGCGCTCCGGCCCTCCCTTCGATCCGGCCGTCGTTACCGCTTGGCCTCGGGGTACAGCTCGATCGCGGAGTGCAGGATGCGCTCCCAGGTCGTGTCGTTCACTTCGAGGATGTTCCCGTCCGGGTCCTTGATGTAGGTGTACTTCGCAGGGTCGCCCGGAGCCCACCCGGCCGGATCGCCGAAGCTCTCCCCGCCGTTCGCCACCGCACGCGCCAGCGTGGCCTCGACGTCGTCGACGGCGATGGCGAAGTGCATGAACGACGCTTCCGGCTGCGGCACCCCGATCGTGGGGTTGCGATCGGGGAGGAACTGGAACAGTTCGAGGCCGAAGCCGTCGGGCAGTTCGACGAATCCGATGCGGTAGTCGGTGTCCTTCAGACCGAAGATGATCTCCGTCATCTGCTTGCCGGTGTGGTAGGGGTTGAGGACTTCCTTGCCGCCGAAGGTCTCGACGTAGAACCTCGTGGAGCGCTCGAGGTCCGAGACGCGTACAGCCAGGTGCTGAACACTCGCCATTTCAACAACCCCTTCGTTGCTTCTTTCGTCGTGCCACTGCGCGTTCATCGAACAGGTGGCTCTCATGCTCGTTCGGCACGCGTTCATTTCGCTTGCCTCCGCGGGTCAATGCGCTGTGCCGGATTTGGCGGATCGGGGCAAGCGGCGCGCGGGGAGCCGGGCGTTGACTCGATCCACTCCTCGTCTCACGGCATTGAGGCCGGATGAGACGGAGCGGACGAAGGGAGCGACGATGTCGTCGCACGACACGACCGCCGTGTTCGGCGATCTTCGGATACCGGAGCCGGACCTCACCGCGGAGGAGGTCATCGCCCGTGCCGCGGCGATGCGCCCGACCCTCCGGGAGAACCGCGTGAAAGCGGCGGATGAGGGCACGTACTCCCCCGAGATCCACAAGGCGTTCGAGGATGCCGGCTTCTACCGCCTCGTGCAGCCGCGGAAGTACGGGGGGTACGAGTTCGGCCTGGAGACGTACTACCGGACGATGATCGAGATCTCGCGCGGGGACCCCGGTATCGGCTGGTGTCTGACCCTGGGGACCGGTCACACGATCCCCCTGGTCGCGCACTTCCCGGAGGAGGTCGTGCGGGATGCCTTCGGCGAGGACGGTGTCTTCATCGCGCCGCACTCCGCCAACCCCCGAGGCTCGCTGGTCCCCACGGAGGGCGGATACCGCCTCACCGGTGCATGGCCGTACTCGTCCGGTGTCCCGTACTCGACCCACGCGATGGTGAGCACGGTCATCCTGGCCGAGGGCACCGATCCCGTCCCGGTGGTGGCTCTCCTCCCCCGCGACGACTACTCCGTGCGGGACGACTGGGGGGCACACGCCACGATGGCCCTCGGCGCGAGCGGGTCCAACACGGTGGTCGCGGAAGACGTCTTCGTCCCCGCCGAGAACGTGTCCCCGCTGTTCGAATGGGGCTACTCGAACCTCCCCGAAGGCACGCACGGCACCCGCTCCACCGGTAACCCCCTGTATCTGGGTCAGATCCAGCCGCTGTATCCGGCCTCGCTCGCGGCGGTCCAGGTCGGTACGGCGTGGGCGGCACTCGACGCCTACGAAGAGACCATCCTGACCAAGAAGCGCCTGTACCCGCCGCTGGTCGAGCGGTACAAGCACGAGGAGGGCCAGCGGATCTGGGGCCAGGCGCGGGCGACGATCGACGCCGCGCAGGCGGTCCTTCTCACCGCGGCCCACGACTACGAGCGCCTCGGCGAGCGTTGGGCGAGCGGTGACATCCCCTCCTTCGAGGACTGGGTCGCCCTCGGCAATGTGCTGTACACGTCGTGCCGGCTGTCGCACGAGGCCACCGAACTGCTGTTCCGCTCGGTGGGCTCCTCGGTGGCGCGCAAGGGGCTGCCGCTTCAGGACTACTTCCTGGTGACGCAGATGTCGAAGGCGCAGATCGCGGAGCACGTGCCCGTCATCACGGTGACGACGGCGAGGGCGCACTTCGGGCTGGACCTGCACTCCGCTTAGGGCGCGCTCAGAGCCGGTGCCGGTGAGCCCTGTCCCACCAAGCCCGCGGGGCCTGTGGGACAGGGCTCATCTGCTGGAGACCGTGCGGCGCGACGGCCCAGCCGGGGGCGCCCCCTGTACTACCGGAAGCGCCTCATGCGTCGATCTCGATGCCGCCGAACGGTGCTCCGCCGTTCAGGACCCGCTCCTCCGGAGGAATGGGCGCGAGGCTGACGCGCACGTCGATGCAGGTCGGTCGGCCGGCCGCGAGGGCTGCCTCGATCGCCGGGGCGAGCTGGTCCAGTTCCGTGACGTCGACGCCGTCGGCGCCGAGAGCGCGTGCCACGCCGCTGTAGGAGCCGTTCTCCAGGCGGTTGTTGGTGACGCGGTCCTGTCCGAAGAAGAACTGCTGGGTGTGCAGGGTGGCGCCCCAGGCCTGGTTGTTGAGGACGATCACGACGACCGGGAGTCCCGCCCTGACGAGGGAGTCGAACTCGGCGAGGCTGTAGCCGACGGCGCCGTCGCCGGTGACGAGGATCGTCGCCTTGTCGGGACTCGCGTACTGCGCTCCCAGCGCCACGCCGAAGTTGCTGCCCATGGAGCTGAGGTAGCCGTGGCCGAGGTAGTGGGCCAGCGGTGCGAGCGCGATCGTCTCGGAGAGCCACAGCTCGGTCAGGGCGCCGTCGACGACCACGGTGGCCTGGTCGGGGACGCTCTCGGCGATCGTGCGGACCGCGAGGTAGGGGTGGATCGCGCCCTCGTGCTCCTCGGTCTCGGCGGCGAGCGCGGACCGCCGGGTGGCCGAGATGTCCCGCAGTGTTGCCAGCCAGTCGTCGCGCCCCGCGGGCGCGGGCCCGTCGCCCAGACGCTCGTTCAGCAGGCCGATCGTGGCGATCGGGTCTGCCTGGACGCCGAGTTCGACCGTCTGCAGACGGCCGAGTTCACGGCCGTCGGGGTCGATCTGGAAGATCCGTGCGCTCTTCGGGAGCAGGCGGCCCGTGCCGAACTGGGTGGCCAAGCCGAAGCGCAGCCCCAGCATCAGGACCAGGTCGGGTCGCTCGTCCTCGGGGACGGTGGCCAGGGTCTGCAGGAGACCGACGTGCTGCTCGGACCCGACAATGGCACCGAGTCCCTCCCAGTCGGAGAAGAGGGGCGTCCCGGTACGGGCGGCGAACTCGTGCAACTGGGCGCGCGCTTCGGCGGTGACGAAGGACTTGCCGACCAGTGCGATGGGCCGACGGGCGGCGCCCAGTGCCTCGATGATCCGGTCGACGCCGCCGGCCGGGGCGATGCCGGTGCCGTCGATCTCGACGCGGTAGTCCTCGACCTCGTCGCCCTCGATTTGCTGACGCAGGACGTCCCATGGGATGTCCAGGAGCACCGGGCCTTTGGGCTCCGACTGCGCGATGCGGACGGCCTGGGCGACCAGACGGGGAATCAGCTCGGTACGGGTCACGCGGTGCGCGAACTTGGTCACCGGAGTGGCCATGGCTACCTGGTCGAACCCGGCCTGCTGGTCGTTGACCTGGTCCGTCTCCAGCGGGCCGGAGCCCGCGATGTAGAGGACGGGGGTCCGGTCCAGATGGGCGTTGGCGATCGAGGTCAGGACGTTGGTGAAGCCACCGCCCGCTGTCACGACGGCAACCCCCAGGCCCCCGGTGACCCGTGCGTAGCCCTCGGCGGCGTGGCCGGCGTTCACCTCATGGCGCACGTCGACGATCCGCAGCTTGGCGTCCAGGGCCTCCTGGAGGATGCCGTCGATGTGTGCTCCGGGCAGGCCGAAGGCCACGTTGACGCCGGCTCGCTGCAGGGTTCGCACGACGAGCCCACTACCGGTTGTGGTTGCCATTCGATGATCCGCCCTTCTGGACGTGCTCAGGATTTTCGACACGATGCGCTGGGGACCGGGCCGCGTCCCGGGCCGCCCGTTCCGCAGTCTCGGGTGAGGTCTGGGGAGCGACAATGCCTGTGTTCGTTGGATGGTCAACGCCTTGTCCGACCTGCGCGGTTCGCGACCGCGCCGACCGGACCGTGCGCGGATGAGCGGATGCGGTGTCAGGCTTACGGCGTCCTCGGCTCGGCCTTGATCACACGCCCGGCGGCGACCTCGGGGTCGTAGGCGTAGATCCAGCCGTTCGCCCTGAGGGGGTCGGCCTGCGCGTACGCCAGGTCGCGCGCCTGCTGCTCAGGGCCGTCCGGAAGGTGGTTGATGTGGGACCTTCCGTGCGACACCTCCTGCAGGCGTGTCGTGCGGGGGCGACGAAGCTCTTCGTAGCGTCCCAGCGCCGCGAC
Source organism: Streptomyces sp. C1-1 (assembly GCF_050214755.1). Lineage (NCBI taxonomy): Bacteria > Bacillati > Actinomycetota > Actinomycetes > Kitasatosporales > Streptomycetaceae > Streptomyces > Streptomyces sp. C1-1. Next base: position 66,954 of record NZ_CP189827.1, read on the forward strand.
CGGATTCTCCGGATCCTCCGCGAGACACAGGGCCAGGACGGCGCCGTCCTCGATCGCCTGGGCGGCGCCCTGGGCGAAGAACGGGAACATCGGGTGGGCCGCGTCGCCCAGCAGGGTCGCGTTTGCGCGGTTCCAGTTGTCGAGGGGCTCGCGGTCGAGCAATGCCCAGCGTCCCGGCGTGTCGGCCGCCGTGATCAGGTCCACCAGACGCGGGTCCCAGCCGGCGAACTCGTCGAGCAGTTCTTCGAGTGTCGCGGTGGCCGTCCATGACTCGACACTGTTGGCTCCGGCAGGTGCGAAGGCGACGAGGTTGACGTACTCCTCGCCGGAGACCGGGTAGTGCACGAGGTGGTGGTCGGGGCCGATCCAGAGGGTCTGGGCGCGCCGCCTGGCGAAGTCGGGTGCCTTCTGAGCAGGTACGAGGGCCCGGAAGGCGCAGATGCCCGACTCCCTGGCCTCGGTCGGTCCGACGATGGCGCCGCGCACGCGTGAGTGGACTCCGTCCGCGCCGATGAGGATGTCCGGGCGAACCGTCTCACCGTCCTCGAACCGGAGAACCGCCTGGTCGCCTTCGAACTCGACCGCGACGCAGCGCTTGCCGAGGTGGATCGAGTGCTCGGGGACGGCCGACCTCAAGGCGTCCAGCAGGTCGGCGCGGTGGGCGGCATAGGTGTGCTCGCCGTACAGGCGTACGCACCCCTCCTGAAGGTTTTCCGCGGACAGGACCTGGCCGTTCTCCCAGCGCCGGAACTCCCAGCCGGTCTCCATCCGCACCGCGCGCTTGATGAACCGGTCCAGCACGCCCAGACGTCGCAGCAGGCGGGCGGCGTTGGGCGCGATCACGAGGCCGGCACCGACTTCGGTCAGGGCGGCCGCCTGTTCGTAGACGTCACTGTCGAAGCCCTTCTCGCGAAGGAAAGCCGCGGCGGCGAGGCCCCCGATGCCGCCGCCCAGGATCGCGATCTTCGGGCCGGCTTCCGTACTCGTCATTCTCTTTCCCTCCCATGGGCCTTGAGCCGAGGTAGGTGACTGGCTCTGCGCAAGACTTCGGCACATCGCGCATTGTTAGAACAGAGTGGTTCATCCAACGAACATGCGAGGTAGGGTGGCCGAAGCCACTGACGATGGAGGAGAGGCCATGCCCCGCGCGCAAGAGCCAGGACGATCGGTCAGCTCTCGCCTGTGGGATCTGCTGTACTCCTTCGACACCGACCACACCGAGCTGAGCCTGGCCGACCTGGTCCGGCGTACCGGCATGCCGCACGCCACCGCCAGACGCCTCACGCTCGACCTTCTGGAGGCCGGCGCGCTGGAGCGCACCAGCGGCAACAGGTTCGCGATCGGTCTGCCGCTGTGGCGCCTCGGGACTCTCGCGCCGCGCGCCGAGACGCTGCGCAGCGCCGCGCAGCCGTTCGTGGAGGACCTGTACACCGCCCTTCGCCAGCATGTGCAGCTGGCCGTCCTCCAGGGCGACCAGGCCGTGATCATCGAGCGGCTGTCGGCGGTCAACGCCGTCGGTCTGACCTCGCAGGTCGGCGGCCTTCTGCCCTTGCACTGCTCAGGCGTCGGCAAAGTGCTGCTGAGCCACAGCAGCCCGGCCTTCATCGATGAGGTGCTGGCGGGAAGGCTGCAGCGTTTCACCCCCAGGACGATCGTGGACCCCGCCGAACTCCGTCGCGAACTGGCATCCTGCCGCGCGACCGGAACGGTGGTCGTCAAGGAAGAGCTGAGCGAAGGGGCCGAGTCGGTCGCGACGCGCATCGTCGACGGCAGCGGCAACGTCGTCGCGGCCATGTCCGTGGTGGTGGCCGCCGGATCGATCAAACTGCAGGCGGCCGTTCCCACACTGGTCGCGAGCGGACTGGGACTGTCCAGGAGCCTGGGCTGGAGGCCGGGCATTCCCGTTCGCGCCGCATGACCCCTCGCAGCGCGAGGGAACCGGCGCGTCATACCGGCGGCTGCCGCCGGGAGAGCTGCATGTGGCCCAGGCGCCACCCCTCGTCGGTCGAGAACCACACCCGGGTGGCCACGGCCTGCACCAGGAACGGCGGCAGGTCGGGCAGGCGCCGGATGCGCATCTTCTGGTAGCACGTGACGATCGCCCGCCCCCCTCGCTCCCGACACGTCACTTCGCTGGTCTCCGCCTCGAGGGTGGGTCCCATGGACGCGTTGTAGCTGAGGAAGCGCTCGCGGTCATGGACGTTCCCGACCGGCGCGTGCACGATCACGCAGTCCGGAAGCATGAGCCGGCGCTGCTCCTCATCGCCGGCCGTGATCGCGACGAGCCATGCCGCCTCCGCCTGATCGACCGTGTCCGGCATGCGGATGCCGTTCATACTGGCCGGACCTGGGTGCGCGGTGGTCATTGTTCGACTCCTGTCCGAGTGCGTCTGCTGGTCGTGGTGCCTGGTACGCCGTGGCCCGCCGCGACTGCTCCCGAGGGAGATCGCGGCGGGCGCTGTGGTTGTTCTGTTGTCCTGGTCGGCCGGCTGCCTGTGTTCCGGCGCCGGCCCGTTCCTCAGAAGGTCAGCCGTCGAGGGTGTGCGGGTCGTCCTCGAGATGAGCCTGGACCGCGCCACCGCGCGCGCCGACGAGAGTGAGTGCCGCCGCCACGAGGGCGGCCACGCCACCGAGAACGTACGCGAGGGAGTAACTGCTGCTGAGGGCGTCGAAAGCGACGTGCTTGAGGGGGTTGAAGGGCACGACGTGGCCATCCGGCGTGGTGATGCTGGACGGCACCGAGTTGGCTCCGAGCGGGCCCGACTGCACGGCGTGCACCGCCGCCTCCAGCTGCGGTCTCTGCGCGGCGGGAGCATGGGCCGCCGAAGCCTGGAAGGCCTCGTAGGCGTTCCTCAGTTGAGGATCGCCGGACAGCTTGCGGGCGATCTCGTCGGCGGCCCGGCTCAGCGCGATGGCGCCGGCGATCGCGGGGCCGAGAGCGAACCCGAGATCCCGGAACGTGCTGGTGACCCCGCTCGCCATACCGGCGAGGTGGTTGGGAAGTGTGTTGACCGCGACCGCGCTGATGGAAGCGAAGGCGAGTGCCGAGCCGACGCCGGCGAGAATCAGCGGCCCGAAGATGGCGCTCAGCGCCCGGTTGCTCGTCGAAATGCCGGCGAACCACAGCCCGCTGGCGCCGATGAGGGTCAGGGCCCCGCAGAGAACCCACCGGGGGTTGAAGCGCTCGAGCAGCTTGGAGGTGAGGGGCAGCAGGACGAAGCCGATGCCTCCGAAGAAGAGGTAGGCGACGGAGCTCTGCAGGGGGCTGAATCCCTGGATGATGGTGAGGCGGATGCTGGTGCCGTACATGATCACGAGGAACGCGAACATACCGATCAGCGTGACCACCGAGTTCACGGCGAACGCCCGGTTCTTGAACACGCTCAGTAGAAGGAGGGGCTCGGCCGCACGGCTCTCGGCAAGGACGAACAGTACGAGGAGGACGGCCGCGACGATGAACGCGACGACGATCTGCGGGCTGCCCCAGCCGCTCTCGGAGCCCTGGATCACGGCGTACATCAGAGCGAACAGACCGAGCGTGGCGGTGATCTGACCCGGCCAGTCGATGGACCGGCCCTCGGGCGCGGAGGAGTTCTGGGCGAGGGCCAGCGACAGGACCACACTCGTCACGGCGATGACGAGGACGCCGACGAAGGCCCAGCGCCAGTTCGCGTTCCCGGCCCAGCCGAGATCGATCTTGGCGGCGATGCCGGCCAGCAGCGGGCCGAGGAAGCCGCCGACCGAGAGCGCGGTGGCCCAGACCGCGACGCCGCGCGCGCGGGCGGCGGTGGTGTGCGTGCCGGCCGCCACCATGGCGAGGCTCGTCGGGAAGATGGCCGCGGCCCCGATGCCGCTGAGGACCTGGGCAAGGATCAGCAACGTCACCCGGGTGTCGGGAGAGGATCCCGCCCCCGGTGTCAGGATCGCGAGAGTCGCGCCCACGGCGATGAGCGCGGCGCCCCCGACGAGCAGGCGCTTGCGGCCGAACAGGTCGCCGAACACGCCGAAGCCCAGTCCCATGGCGGCGACCGGAAGCATGAAGGCTTCGGTGACCCACGTCAGTTGGGCCGAGGACGGTGCGAGATCCTGCTGGACCAGCCCGTTGATGAGCGAGGGGACGGAGAGGGCTATCTGCGCGAGGCACACGGCGAGCACCACCGCCGCCAGAGTGCCTGCTCTCAGGGTGTATCTGCCACCCTCTTCCTGTGCCGCACTGGGTGTGTCGGTCTGAACCATGGATGACTCCTCGCGCGCAGGGCGCAACTGTCGGAACCGGCGTCCGCTGCCGGATCTCGCTGTGGGTGTTCTTGTCGCGGTCATCCCGGCAACACGCTGCCGAACCGCCCCTGAGGCCTTGCGGAGCGCCTCCGCGTGGCTCATCGACCAAAACTGAATTCGAACGGCTCTGATTCAGGACGCTCGTCCCGGTGGCCAACCAGCCGAGCAGCGACAAGGTAGGAATGACCCCCGTCGCACTCAATGGACATGTTCATTGGACGAACAGGCCGACCTTGGCCGCAGCCTCGACGCGCACAATCCCCAGGACGCTGTGTGTCGCTCCGCTTCCGTTCGAGCGCCGGCCAAGGAGAAATGAGCCATGACTGGAAGACTGGCGGGCAAGACCGCCGTCGTGACCGGGGGCAGTGCCGGAATCGGGCAGGAGATCGCTCGCAGACTCGCGTCGGAGGGCGCGGACATCGCGGTCGCGGACGTCGATCCGGCCGACGAGACGCGGGAACTCGTTGCGGCAACCGGTCAGCGGTTCCTCAGTGACGAGGTCGACATCTCCGACGAGGACGCGATCAACGAGTTTGCCGCTCGGGTGAGAAGTGAGCTCGGCGCCACCGACATCCTGGTGAACAACGCCGCCGTCGTCCTGCTGGCCGACATCGACCACGTCACCTACGACGACTGGCGCCGCACCTTCGCCGTCAACGTGGACGGCCCCTTCCTGACCTCCAGGGCGTTCCTGGCGGACCTGAAGAAGTCCGGGTCGGGACGGATCATCAACATCACGTCCTCGAGCTACTGGACTCCCCCGCCGCCCTTCGTCTCCTATGTCTCCGCCAAGGGCGCGCTGAACGGCCTCACCTCGGTGCTGGCCGCCAACCTCGCCGCTCATGACATCACCGTCAACGGCGTCGCGGCGAGTCTGGTGCGGACGGCCGCGGCCGCGGAGAAGACGAGCGAGCTCTTCTTCGAGCAGACCGTCCAGATCCAGAACATCAAACGTGTACAGATACCGGCCGATGTCTCGGGAGTCGTGGCCTTCCTCGCCTGCGACGACGCCGCGTTCGTCACCGGGCAGATCATCGTCGCGGACGGCGGCAGCACGCGCCGCTGAGACATCTCCTGCCCCGGTACCGGACGCGAAGCACCGGTGACCACCGGCGACGGGGGCTCCGGCCGCGAGCACCACGGGGCCGCAGGTAGTTGGCCCGTCCAACGAGAGCGCCGGTAAGGTCGGCCGTGTGACAGCGGAGGAAACGACGTCGGGAAAGCCGGAAGCACCGTCGGGCCGACAGCAGCGCCGCAGGGCCCCCAAGAATCCCGACCGCCAGCGGGACCCGGTGGGCACCCGGCGGGCCATCCTGTCCGCCGCCGCGACGGAGTTCGGCACCCATGGTTTCGACGGGGCCCGGGTCGTACGGATCGCCGAGGCGGCCGGCGTCAGCCATCAGCTGATCACCTACTACTTCGGGGGCAAACGCGGGCTGTACGAGGCACTGAGCGAGCAGTGGCTCGAGGAGTCCATGCGGGTCAGCCAGACCCACACCTTCGCGGAGGCCGTGCGGCGCTACGTCCACTGGGCACACGAGGACCCGGGGTGGGTGCACATGGTCACCCGCGAAGACCCCGGCACACGCCCGCCCGCCGAGGACGAGCGAGCCGCCGAGTTGTTCAAGCACGTCGAGGAACTCCGCGAACGGCAGGCGCGCGGTGAGTTCCGCAGTGACCTCGACGTGGGGGCCGTGGCCCTCGTCTTCTTCGCCGCCTCGATCGCTCCGGTGGCCATCCCGTGGATCGCTCGTGAACTCGTCCAGCAGGACCCTGCCTCACCGGAGTTCATCGACCACTACGCGAACCAGGTGGGTCAGATCATCTCCGCACTCGCCGAAGCGCCACAGGACGAAGGCCCGCCGGTGAACGGCGAGCCCCAGGACTGACGGCCACCGTCTTCACGGGGCCGGGATGCTCAGCCCGGCGGCAGCCGCCGGGCCAGTTGCAGATGCGCCAGCTGCCACCCGCCCTCCGGGGACCGCACCCAGACGCGTGTGACGGCGGCCTGTACGACGAACGGGGGCAGGTCGGGGACGTAGGCGACCCGCATCTCCTGCAGGCAGCTGACCACGGCCGTGGTGCCGAACCTCTGCACGGTCACGTCGAAGGTGTCCACCTGGCTGGTGCGGCCCATGCGCCTGGCGTACGCCAGCCAGTCGTCCGCGCCGTGGATGTGGCCGACGGCCGAGTGCACGATCACGCAGTCGGGACGCAGCAGGGCACGGATCGCCGGCTCCGGGTCCGGGAGCGTCTGCGCGGCGAGCCAGGCGGCCTCGGCGTCCTCAACAGTGGCCGGGACAGAGCGCGCGGTCTCCACTGTCGCGTGTGTCGGTGAGTCGATCACAGTTCGAGCTCCAGGATCGGGGATCTCGACCGGGACGAGCAGGGGGTGAACAGGCCCTCCGCGCGCTCCTCGTCGGTCAGGATGTCGTCTCGGTGATCGGGCTCACCGGCCCGCACCCGTACGATGCACTCGCCGCAGATGCCCTGCCCGCAGGAGTAGGGCGCCTCGACCCCGTTCGCCAGCAAGACGTCCAGGACGCTCTGGTCCTCGGGGACGGCATACTCCGCTCCCGTCGAGGACAGGCGAACGATGAACCCGCCCGCCCCTGTCCCGTCGGGCTCGGCGGCGGCCGGGGGCGCGGCGCTGAAGCGCTCCTTGTGCAGGGCGGACGCGGGCCATCCCAGCTCGGCGGCCCGCCCCAGCGCGTAGTCCATGAACCCGCCGGGACCGCAGACGTAGACCGCGGTGTCGGGGGCGGGTGCCCCCACGTCGCGCCGCAGGTCCAGGAGTTGCCCGGGTGCCTGGTCGTCGAAGTGGAGGGTGACCCGCGGATGGTCCTCCAACTCGGCGAGGAAGGCGGCCTCGCTGCGGCTGCGGGCGCAGTAGTGCAGGTGGTAGTCGCCGCCGGTGGTGTCGAGCATCTGGGCCATCGACAGCAGCGGGGTGATGCCGATGCCGCCCGCGAGGAGCAGGTGCCGGCGTGCGGACGTCAGGCCGAAGCGGTTGCGCGGTGCGGCGATGCGCAGTGTGTCGCCCTCGGTGAGGGCGTGCATGGCGCGTGATCCGCCGCGCGAGGTGGCCTCGTCGAGGACCGCGATCCGGTACTGCTTGTGGAGGCCGGGCGGCCCGCACAGGGAGTACTGCCTGACCAGTGCCGCTTCACCGACCTCTACGTCGATGTGGGCGCCGGGTTCGTACTCCCACAGGTCGGCGCCGTCGGCGCGGGCGAGGTCGAAGACCGCGATTCTGGGCGTGGCGTCGTAGCGGGCGACGACGACCACGTCCGTCCAGGAGGTGGTGCTCACGCTTTGGTCACGCCCCCGCTGCCGTGGGCGCGGCCGCCCGGTCGGTCTCCGCGGGTGCCTGGGGCCGGGTGACGAGGCCGGCCTCCACGTGGCGGACCGGCTCGCCGGGGGTGGCGACGCCGAGCGGGGTGCGTCCGGCCTCGACGTCGTCGATCATCGTGCGCAGCAGGCGCCGGAGCATGACGACGCCCTTGTCGGACGGAGCCAGGGTCTCCTCGGAGTGCTGGGTGATGGGGCCCTGCGACCACTGGGCCTCGTAGTCGCCGGGGAAGCGCTGCTTCTCCTCCTCGCTCAGCAGCCAGCCGTCCTTGCCGTTCTGCTTGATGCCGAACATGAAGGACGTGGCCCGCTCGGGGTCGGCGGAGCGGACGGAGAAGACCAGCCGGTGGTGGGTGTCGTCGGCCGGGACCACCCAGATCAGCATGTCGCAGCGCACGTCGGGGGTCGAGCGGATGAAGTCGGGCAGGGCGATGATGTTGGGCAGCATGCACTCCACGGACCACTCCAGGTCCACGCTCGCGCCGTCGGCGCCCAGGTCGTCCTGGTAGCGCCAGATGTACTTCACGCCGTTGCCGGTGCGGTGGTAGGTGGTGCGCTCGGCGGCCGTGGAGGGGTCGTAGTAGTGCTCGGGGAAGCCGGTCGTGCCGGTGCCCTGGAACTGGAACCCGCTGTGGTTGGAGTGCAGCCACGCCGCGTGCACGGGGTCGACGGCGTTCTCGAACAGCTGGAGCCAGTTGTAGTCCTGCTCCAGACCGATCACCTCGGCGCCGGGCACCGCCCAGCTGGTGTGATAGCTCTCGCCCTCGCCCAGGGGTTCGAGGCTGTCGTAGCGCGGCAGCGGGGGCTTGAGCTCGGGCGGGCCCATGTAGACGAAGACCAGGCCGTAGGCCTCCTCCACCGGGTACCAGGGCTGGCGGGCGAGGTCGCGGCGGCGGCCGCCGTCGAGTTCGCAGGCCTGTTCCAGGCAGTGGCCCTGCACGTCGAACTTCCAGCCGTGGTAGCAGCAGCGGATGCCGTCCTCCTCGATGCGGCCGTAGAAAAGGCTGCTGCCCCGGTGTGCGCACCGCTCGAAGACGACACCAGCGCGGCCCTGGCCGTCCCTGAAGACGATCAGGTTCTCGCCCAGCATGCGGACACGGTGGGGAACGTCGCTGGTCAGGGCGGTGGAGCTGGCGATCGGCTGCCAGTGACGGCGCAGCGCCTCACCCATCGGCGTGCCGGGGCCGACCTCGGTCAGACGGGCGTCGTGCGAGGAGGGCTTGCGCCCGTAGCCGGTTCCCGTGTCGGTCACGGTCGTGTCGGTCATGTGGATCCATCTCCTCGGCGTTGAGGCAGCGGGGACGCTTGTATGAGGGCTTTCGAGGGCTCGGACAACCCGCGGTCGAGGCCGTTTCGTACGGTCGCGAGGCGTCGTCCCAGGTGCGTGCGGCGGCTCTTGCGGCACGCTCGGACGGGCGCGGCGAGCGGTTGGCGCCCAGGGGGCGTTCATGCCGTTGTACGGGCCTGATGAAAAACTGTCAATGGCCCTGACCTCGTTTGATGAATTACTTGCAGACCTCTGTCGGATCGCCGGACGCCTTGTTACGGTGGTGCGGCACCGAGGTGACGAGCCGCTCGCGGACCGAGCCAGCGCCTCGGGCCCACACCTGAGAACGTGCCGAGCCGGCGACCGCCTCCCCCGCGATTTTCCGCAGCTCCTTAAGCGTGCGTTCGTCCAGAGCCGAAGGAGACGAGATGTCCCGACCCCCCACAGGAGCCTCCGCATGAGCGCCGGGCACGGCACCGAGTACGACTACGTCGTCGTCGGCGCGGGGACGGCCGGGTGCGTCCTCGCCGCGCGCCTGTCCGCGGACCCCGGGACACGGGTACTGCTGATCGAGGCCGGCCCGTCCGCGGATCGCGGCCTGCTGGTGCGGCTGCCCCTCGGGGTCGGGCTGCTGTCGAAACGCAAGGACATCAGCTGGGGTTACGAGTCGGAGCCCGAGCCGGGCCTGAACGGCCGGCGGATCCCCGTCCCGCGCGGCCGGCTGGTCGGCGGCACCGGATCGATCAACGGCTCGACCCATGTCCGCGCACACCGCCTCGACTACGACGACTGGGTCAAGTCCGGTGCGACCGGCTGGGGCTGGGACGACCTGCTGCCGTACTTCCGCCGCTCGGAGAGCAGCTGGCGCGGGGAGACCGAGCACCACGGCGGGTACGGGCCCGTCACCGTGTCGACCACTGTCCGGCGCGGTCCTTTCGGCCGGCGTCTGGACAGCGCCGCCCGCTCGCTCGGCATCGAGTTCCCCGACGACACCCAGAGCGGGGATCCCACCGGAGCCGGGCAGAACGAGACCGCCATCCGCCGCGGCCGCCGCCACAGCACCGCCGCCGCCTACCTGCGCCCCGTCCTGCGGCAGCGGCCGAACCTCACCCTGCTCACCGGAGTGCTGGTGGACAAGGTCCTCCTGGAGCGAGGGCGTGCGAGCGGTGTCCGCGTCGTCAAGGGCGGACGCAGTCGGGTGATCCGCGCCGCCCGTGAGGTGGTGCTGTGCGCCGGCACCTACAACTCACCGCAACTGCTGATGCGTTCGGGCATCGGTCCGGCGGACCAGCTGCGCGGGCTGGGTGTCGATACGGCGCTGGACCTTCCCGGGGTCGGGGCCAACCTGCAGGACCACCCGGCAGCGCCCGTGCTGTTCGACGTCAAGGACCCGGTGACCTTCCACGAGCACCTGCGTGCCGACCGGGCGGTCCTGGGCGCGGTCCGCTGGCTGCTGGCCGGGAGCGGCCCGCTGGCCGGAATGCCCGAGTTCCTGTCCGCCTACGTCCGCACCCGTCCCGACCTCGACCGTCCCGACGGGTTCCTCGGCATCCTGGGCGGTGGCTTCGACGCCCGGCCCTGGTTCCCCGGCATACGGCCGCTGAAGAACCGTCACTGCGTGGCCCTCAACGCCGTCGCGACCCCCCGCAGCCGCGGCGAGGTACGGCTGGGCTCCGCCGACCCGGCCGCCCCGCCGCGGATCACGTTCAACCTGCTCACCGAGCCGGAGGACGTCGCCGCGCTGCGGGAGACCGTGCGCACCACGCTGGCCGTCCTGCGCAGCCCCGAGGTCGCCCCGATGATCCGGGCGGAGCTCGCGCCGGGCCCCGACGTGCGCACCGACCAGGACTTCGAGCGCTACTTCCGGGAGACCGGCTACTCCGCCAACCACGCCTGCGGCACGTGCGCCATCGGCACCTCCGAGGCGGCCGTCGTCGACCCCGAGCTGCGGGTGCGCGGCGTCGACGGACTGCGCGTCGTCGACGCGTCGGTGCTGCCGAGCGTGCCCGGCGCGAACATCAACGCCACTGTCATCGCCGTCGCCGAGAAGGCGTCGGACCTGATCCGGGGAATCCCGGCGGCCTCCGGCGCCGCGCTTCAGGAGAGGAGCGCGGGATGAGGGAAGCCCTGTCGTACACCGTCGCTCACGGGGCGGCCGAGGCCGCGCTGGAGGCGGCCCGGGCCGAGGGCGCGCGCGTCTGCGTGGCGGTCGTCAACCGCAGCGGCGTCATCAAGGTGCTGCTCAGCGACGACGGAGTGGGGCGCATCGGGATCGAGACCGCGCGCCGCAAGGCCTACACCGCCGCCGTCACCGGCCTGCCGACCTCGAAGTTCGCCGCTCTCGCCGCGTCCCCCGCGATGGCGCACGCGCCCGTGCACCTGGTCGACGCCGAGCTCCTGCCGGTGCCGGGCGGTGTGCCCATCACCGTGGACGACGGCGAGGTCATCGGCGCCGTCGGCGTCGGCGGTGCCGACGCCGAGACCGACGAGCGACTCGCCTCCCGCGCCCTGGAGGGCCTGGGGGACCTGCTCGACCGAGCGGCCGTGCTCCCCGCTGCACCCGCAACTCCCGGGATGTCCCCGGCACGTGAAGGAGAACGACCGTGATCGATGACTTCCTCGTCGTCGAGGGCGTGGCCCACAACTACAATTTCCGGCCCGAGAACTGCGTCAACCCGCACATCGGGGCGGCCATCGGGGAGCACCTTTACGGCCTGCACAAGCGGGTCAGCGGCCCCGCGTACACCCTGGAGCGCTCCACCTACATGCGGGGGGCGGGCGCGGACATCATCGGCCGGGCCCTGCTCGCGGAGAGCCAGACCGATGTGATCGCGTACCACGAGACGCCTATCTACGGCCACTTCCGGGACGGGGGCTCGGCGCTGGGCGTCGGGCTGGAGATGCGCGAGAAGTGGCCCGAGCGCGTGCTGATCTACGGCGCGGTGTCCCCGCTGCGCCCCGGCGCCCTGGACCGGGTGGACGAGCTGGTGGAGAAGCACCGGGTCAACGCGCTCAAGCTCTATCCGATCGATGTCGTCGAGGGCCGGGTGACCGCGCTGGACATGGGTGACCCGGAGATCTGTTTCCCGCTGTTCGAGCGGGCCCGGCAGCACGGTCTGAAGGTCGTGGCCATCCACAAGGCGCTCCCGGTGGGGCCGGGGCCGACCTCCGCTCTCGGGATGGGTGACGTCGAGGCAGCCGCGCTGGCCTTCCCGGACCTCACCTTCGAGGTCGTCCACGGCGGCATGGCCTTCGTCGAGGAGACGGCCCTTCAGCTGGAGTCCTTCCGCAACGTATGGGTCAACCTGGAGGCCACGTCCTTCATGGCGGTCTACGCACCTGGCCGCTTCGCCCAGGCGTTGGGCGCCTTCCTGCAGGCCGGTGCCGCCGAGCGGATCATCTGGGCGACCGGCTGCGACGCGGTCCACCCCCGGCCGGCGATCGAGGCGTTCTGGAACTTCGAGATGCCCCGTGACCTGATCGAGGAGTACGGGCTGCCCGACCTCACCAACGAGATCAAGGCCGACATCCTCGGCCGCAACTTCCTGCGGATGCACGGCATCGACGAGAACGACCTCCGCGAGCGCATCCGCGGCGACGAGTTCGACACCACCGAACTCAAAGAGCCCTGGGGCGGACGGGTCGCCCCGGCCGACGACGCCCTGGCCGGTGCCCGATGACGGTCACGGAAGCCCAGGTCCGCGCGGCACTCAACGAGATACTCGATCCGTGCAGCATCACCGCGGGAGTCCCCGCCGGCCTCGACGACATGGGACTCGTCGGTGATATTCACGTGCAGGATGATGGCACCGGCGGTCAGCGCGTCGCGGTCACCGTCGGCGTGACCGAGCCGAGCTGTGTGCTCATCGGCTCCTTCGCGGCCGAGGCTCAGGTCCGGCTCACGGCTCTGACCGGTGTGTCCGCGGTGGACGTGCGGCTTGCGGACGACTTCGACTGGACCCCGGAGAAGCTCGCACCGCACTACCGGCAACGGCTCGACGAACACCGTGAATACAAGCGCCGTACCCTCCCCCTCCTCGCCGTGACCAGGACAGGACGAGCCGGTGACCAGTGAGACCCCGCAGCAGTCGCTCGCCCTTGACCTGACGGCCGTGTCGGCGAACAACGCCGCTGTCATGGGCCGCTTCATGGAAGGGCTCAGCCGGGCACCGCTCCCGCCCGAGAGGGTCGACCCGACTCCCGTCCGGGTGGTGCGCGACATCGCATACGGCTCGGCACCGGGCGCGGACCTGCGGATGGATCTGTATCTCCCGCCGTCCACGACGGCCCCCACTCCCCTGATCGTGTGGCTGGCGGGCGGCGGCTGGCGCCACCAACGCCGGGGTTACGGGCCCCGCTTGTCCCGGCTCTTCGCCGAACGCGGATACGCCATGGCGGACATCGAGTACCGCTCCTCCGAGGCCGCCCTCTGGCCTGCGCAACTGCACGACGTCCAGGCCGCGTTGCGCCATCTGCGCGACCTCTCGGACACGCACGGCCTGGACCCGGCGTCGGTCGGTCTGTGGGGCAGTTCGTCCGGTGCCCACCTCGCGCTGCTCGCGGCTTTCGCCACCGAAGCCGACGGCTCCCCCGCGGCGTCCGGCGTAGGCGCGGTGGTGGCGGGCTATCCCCCGACCGACCTGCTCCGTCTCGATGAGGACGCGCTACCCGGCGGGATGCTGGGCGTGGACGCCTCCGATCCGGCCTGGGGTCTGCTGGGTGGCCCTCCCTCGGACAGGGCCGCCGCCGCGGTCGAGGCCAGCCCGGCCCGGCAGGTCCACGCGCGGGTGCCACCCGTGCTCCTGCTGCACGGCGACGCCGACCTCCTCATCGGCCCGGCACAGAGCCGCCGCCTCCACAACGCCCTGGCCGCCGCGGGCGCCGAGTCCCACCTGCTGCTGGTGCACGGCGCCGACCACGGCCTGCTCAACACCGGCGGCTGGGAACTGAACCCCATGACGGCCACCCTGCTCTCCTCCCGCACTGCGGACACCGAGCACTCCGTGCGGCTGACCCCCGCGCTGATCGAGCGCTTCTTCGACCGCCATCTGCGAACCGATCCCTGGAACGCCTGATACACCAGCTGCGCTACTACGGCATCGGCAGCGCCCTGTCCCGGCTCGCGCCGACCGCCGCCGGAATCTCCGGGGGCCGTCACGTGTGGGAGTACCCGGAAAGTCCGGCGCAGCAGCGGAGACCTTCGTGAAGCGGTGCCCCTGCCGGGCCGATTCATCGCAGCCTTCCCGTTCCGGACCGGCCAGAGGGCGCGCGACAGGCCCGCCGGCCGGGTGACTTCGGAGGGTCTCACCTCGGCGGCGGATGACAGCGGTGACGGCGTCCACCGAGTTGACAGTGAACGCCGTCACTAACACGCCGCCAGCGGTGGCGTGTTCAGGCGGCCGGACCGCAGTTCAGGGCGGCGGGGTTGATCGTTCCGCGCTGCACTTTCGCGTCGTGGGGCTCGGCGAAACCGGCGTCGGTGATGTAGATCCGGTCTCCGCGTAGCGCGATGGAGGTGGGTGAGGCGAGGCCGTCCGAGGCGGTCAGGACGGTTTCCTTGGTCCCGTCGGGATGGACGACCGCGACCTGGTTGAGGCCGTTCTGTGCGGCGAACACCACGTCGGAGCGGTCGTTGAGGAAGGTGAAGTCGTCGACGCTGGTGAGGCCGCTGGTCACGGTGTGGATGCGGCCGGGGGCGCCGGCGGCGGTGACCGGGATCCGCAGCAGAGTGCCGTGCGCGCTGTTGGAGACCCAGACGGCGCCCCGGTGGAAGCGGAGCCCGTTCGCGCCGAACGGAACGGACGGGTCGGGCGCAAGGGCGGGATCGGTCAGCCAGGCGGTCGCCTTCCCGCCGGAGGCCGGGACGGCCCATACGGTGCCCTTGCTGCTGTCGGCCACGTACAGGGTGCGCCCGGCGGGGTCGAGGGCCAGGCCGTTGGCGAGTCCGTCGGTGGGCAGGGCGGCTATGCGGCGCGGGGTGCCACCCGGGGGCAGCTTCCACACACCGGCCCGGGAGTCGTCGTCAGAGGCGACGTTGTAGTAGGTGGTGCCGTCGCGACCGCGCGTGATGCCGCTGAACGCGTCGCCCGGTTGCCCGGCCACGAGCACCGTGCTGTGCCCGGACGGGTCGATCCGCAACAGTGCCGGGCGCTCGCCCGCCGCGGTGTGCCCGCCCAGCGTGGAGACGGTCAGCGAGTTGTCCGGGCCGACAGTGATGTTCTCCGGGGATTCGCCGGCGGTGAAGTCCAGTGCGGCGAGCGTTCTCACGTCGGTGACGACCGGCTTGGAGGACGCCTGTTGTGTCGCCGCGGAGGCATACGGTGCCGAGGCGAGGACGGCCGCCGCGGCGATCACCGCCACACGCGTGGAGCGCTTCTTCAGGTGGGTTGCGGCGGAGGCCGTGGTGGAGTTTTCCATGGAGGTCATCGCACTTTTCTCGAAAGGGTGCAGCTGCGGCTGCGCGGAAAGTGGGACATGAAGGGGTGAAGCCGCGCCCGTCCGGGCGGGACGCATGAGGTCAGTCCTGGGCGGCGGGGAGAGGGAGAAGGGGGTGGTACGCGGGGACGGCGACGGCGGCGACCACGACGTGCATGACCATCAGGGCGACGACGGCACCCCAACTGGTGCCGGGCCTGCTGTCGGAGACGCCGACCATGATGTCCGGGATCAGGCTGAGGATGACGACGACGACCACGAGGATGCGCAGCAGCCGGGAGGGGCGTGCCGAGCGGGCGCGGACGATCGCCCAGCCGACGGCGCCGGCCAGGACGCCGATGACGGTGAGGGGCGCGTAGGCGGAGAGCTGCAGGGGTTGGAAATCGTGGGAGGCACCCGCAGCGTGGGCTATCGCGGCGACGATGGCGTTGAGGGCGACGGCGACGACAGCGGTGCCGATCAGGCCGCCGGCGACGACGAGGCCGCCGGGGCGGGCCGGGCGGGTAGCGAGCTGTCCACTCATGATGTTTCTCCGGATCGGGTGAGGGCGGTGCAGGGCGTGGGTCGGTTCAGGCTGCGGCTGTGGTCAGCCGGCGATGACGACAGAGCGGCGGCTGGTGGTGGGGTTGGTGAGGGCGGTGAGCATCCAGGCGGCGACGTCGGCGCGGCTGATGGTGTCGGCCATGCGCAAGGTGGCCGACTCGGACAGTTGCTCGGTGGTGCCGGTGGCGGGGCCGTTGGTGAGGCGGACTGCATGGACGAGCGTGTAGTCGAGATCGCTGGCGCGCAGCGAGTCCTCCGCGGCGGCCTTGTCCTTGACCATGGCGGCCATGGCGGTGCCGGCCATGAGCTTGGCGGGTGCACTCAGACGCTCGCGCAGCACGGCGAATGAGGACAGCTCCACGAACCGGCTGACACCGGTGGTGGCGGCACCGGAGATGACGGCCCGCGTGGCGTCGGTGATGACGGTTCCGCCGGTGGCGCCGAGCGTGCTGATCACCGCGCCGACGCCCGTCATGGCCTGCGTGACGTCACCGGGGTCGGTGGCCTGACCGGCGACGACGTCGAGGCCGGGCCGCGCATTCAGCTTGCCGGGTGAGCGGACGAGCGCCCGCACGGTGTGGCCCGCGGCCAGTGCCTGGTCGACGACGAGGCGTCCGGTAGCACCGGTGGCGCCGAGTACGAGCAGCTTCACAGAGGGACTCCTCAAGGTTGCGACGCTGCTCGGAACCCCGGGCAGTCACTTCAAGATTTAAGTCAAAAGTAGCGGCAATGACTTCAACCTTCAAGTGATCGCGGGGCGGGTTCACTTCAAGCATGAAGCGTCGGTACAGTGGAGGGCATGACGAACACCCCGGCCGACGAGGCGCCCCGCTGGCTTGACGAGGAGGAGCGTCGCGCCTGGCTCGGCCTGGTCGGCATCATGCGACGCCTGGAACAGGCACTCGACACGCAACTGCGCGGCGAAGGGCTGACGCACTTCGAGTACGGGGTGATGGCGGCGCTGTCGGAGTCTCCGCAGCGTGAACTGCGCATGAGCGCGCTCGCCGCGTACGCCGAGGGCTCCCTCTCCCGTCTGTCCCAGGTCGTGGCACGCCTCGAACGCAAGGGCTACGTCCACCGCCGCCCCGATCCGGCCGACGGCCGCTACACCCTGGCCACCCTGACCGACGAGGGGTACGCCAAGATCGTCAGCGCTGCTCCGGGCCACGTGGCGGAAGTGCGCCGGCTGGTGTTCGACCCCTTGACCAAAGCGCAGGTCAGGCAGCTCGGCCACATCGGCCAGCGCATCCTGCACACCATCGCCCCCGACCACGGCGACGGCGTCCACCGCACAGACCCCTCACGCTGACCGGACGTTCATCCACAGACGGCGGCCGCCCAGGAAATCCTGCACGCCGACCCATGACCCCGGGTCATCGAGCAGTCGGGCATCCAGCGCGAAGGCACCCGCGAGACCTCGTGAACATCGGGCCCTGGACGGCACGTCCCAGGCATCCCAGGACGGGGCACGCTCCGCGGAACGCTCCGCCCGGACGGCCAGCCGTTCTCCGTCACGCGCATGCGCCCCAGGCGCGACGCGGCACTTCACACCAGATCCTGGTTCGCGGCGACCGGCGCAGCTGTCGCCGTGACCTGTTGTGTGAAACTCCGGGCGACGGCGTCGGCACCGCGCGCCAGCAGGCCTACGTCCACACCGACGGCGGTGAACGTGGCCCCGAGGTCGATGCACCGGCGCGCGAACGTGGGGTCGGTCGTCAGCACGCCGGCCGGTCTGCGAGCCGCACGTACCCGCCCGATCGCCTCCTCCACCGCCGAGATGACCGCCGGAGCGTTCAGGTCCCCGGGGTGGCCGAGGCTGGCGGCCAGGTCGCCGGGGCCGATGAAGATGCCGTCCACGCCGTCGACGGACGCGATCTGCTCGATCTCTCTCAGAGCGTGGTGCGACTCGACCTGGACGAGCACGCACAGTTCGCTGTGGGCGCGCGTGGCGTAGTCCTTGACCCGGCCGAACCGGGTGGCCCTGGTCAAGCCGGCCACGCCACGGACGCCCGCGGGGGCGTAACGGGTGGCGGCGACCGCGGCGCGCGCTTCCTCGGCCGACTCCACCTGGGGAATCAGCAACGACTGCGCGCCGACGTCCAGGAGCCGCTTGATCAGGACGGGATCGTTGACCGCAGGACGCACCACGGGTGAGCAGGGGTAGGGGGCGACCGCCTGGAGCTGTGCGAGCACGGTCGCGACATCGGCGTGCGAGTGTTCGGTGTCGAGAAGCAGCCAGTCGAAGCCGGCACCGGCGACGATCTCGGCCGGGTAGGCATCGGCCAGCGAGCACCACAGGCCGATCATCTGCTCGCCTCGGGCAAGCCCCGCTTTGAATACGTTCGGCGGCAGGGGCCACTGGCCCGGTGCGGGCCGCGACGTGCCGATCGGGTGGTGCACGGTCACCGGAACGACACCCCGATCGAGCCCAACGGGCCGAAGTCGGCGTGGATGACGGTGTTCGCTTCGACCGGGACGGGCCGGGTGAACGAGCCCGACAGCAACAGCTGACCGGCTTGGAGGTGCTCGCCGACCGCGGCGAGCTTGTTCCCGAGCCAGGCGATGCCTGCCGCCGGGTGTCCCATGACGGCGGCCGAGACGCCGGACTCCTCGATCACCCCGTTCTTCGCCAACGTCGCGGCCACCCAGCGCACATCGACGTCCATCGGGCGCACAACCCGGCCGCCGACGACCATCGCCGCGGCGGCGGCGTTGTCCGCGATGGTGTCGGTGATCGCGCGGGGCACCTCGGTGCGGTAGTCGATGACCTCCAGTGCGGGAACGACGTACTCCGTCGCCCGCAGGACGTCGTGGACGCGCAGGTTCGGCCCGTGCAGGTCGGCGCCGAGCACGAACGCCAGCTCGACCTCCAGTCGGGGCTTCATGTAGCGGCTCGCGTCGAGACAGGCGCCGTCGTTGACGAGCATGTCGTCGGTGAGAAAGCCGTAGTCGGGCTCCGTCATCTGCGAGGCCATCTGCATGGCGCGGGACGTCAGTCCGATCTTGTGCCCGACGAGCCGTGCACCGGCCGCCACCTGCTCCGCCGCCCAGAGCTGCTGGATGGCGTAGGCGTCGGCGATCTCCAGATCGGGGTAAGTCCGGCTGAGCTGGGTGATCGGCTGACGCTCACCGTCTGCCCGCATGAGAGCAACTGCGGCCGCGCGACGTTCTGCTTCGGTGATCAACGGGGTTCCTCTCGGGGTACGGAGTGCAGTCGCACGGCGTACGGCGGCACAGCGCCGCCCCCGCCCGGCGACGGCGCAGTCGGGTCACACGTCGTCCGGCGTGGTGCCGCGCTTGCCCGACACGGGCGGGGTCGGCAGCCATGCCTCACCCGGCTCGACGACGAAAGTGAACTCGAGGCTGTACCAGGGCTCGGTCACGTCAGTGCCGGGCGCTGGCTCGTTCTCGTGGCGCACGTACGTGCCGACCAGGCTCTGTACGACGCCGAACTGCGCGTCGGTCTCCAGGATCGGGTCGTCGTGGCTGTAGAGCTGGGACGCGATCGTCTTGTAACCGGGCTTGTGGATCAGCGCATGGAGATGCGCCGGCCGGAAGGGATGGCGTTCCAGCGCGGTCAGGAGATCTCCCACCGGCCCGTCGATCGGTATCGGATAACCGGAAGGCTTGATACTGCGGAAGGCGAACACGCCTTCCTCATCGCTGAAGAACTTGCCGCGCAGGTTCCACTCGGCCTGCCCGGGATCCTGGTTCTCATAGAGACCTGCCGGTGACGCGTGCCAGACGTCGACTTCCGCGCCGGCGACCGGCGTTCCATCGGTGTCGACGATCCGGCCGGTGAAGAACAGCGGCGGCCCCTCGGTCGGCGAGCGGACGATCGACTCGCCGTTCTTCATCACCGGGCTGCCCTGGCGCCAGAACGGACCGAGCAGGTTCGCCGAGGTCGGCTCGTCCTCGCTGCCGTTGTTCATCAGGGCGACCAGCGTCGACAGGCCCAGCGAGCCCGCCATCAGCCTCACCTCGTTGTGGCTGGGCGTGGTGAGTTGGCCAAGCCTGGTCACGATGTTGATGGAGGTGTCGAACTCCTTCTCCGTCAGCCGCACTTCGCGAGCGAAATCGTGCAGGTGGCGCACCAGTGCCTGGACGATCTCCTTGACTCGCGGGTCGCCGGCCCGCTCCGTCTCGGCAAGTACCGCGGCAGTGAGCTGCTCTTCGTCCTGGATGATCACGTCGGCATCCCCTTGAGACGGTCGGCCGCTGACCCGTGGCCGACACTGCGACGCAAGTATCGGAAGGCCGTTCGGCCCGCACAACGACAGTGTTCATCCAGTGAACAATGAGGAGCCGCAGCCCGAATGAACTCCGGACACACGTTCGGACAGGCCAAAGGGATCGGTCTCTTCGAGGAGGTCGATGTCGCCGGCCGTCGCTCATTCCGCCCTTTCGCGCTTCACGCTGTCTGCCCGCTCCGCCGTCGCTAGGGGGTCGTCCGGCGGCCCCACGGCGCGGCGTCCGTACCCCTGCGGGCCGGTGGAGAAGCGGAAGCACCAGCCGAGCCGCCGGTATCGGCGGGCGCCCGAGCCCCGGCCAGGGGCCGTCGGTACCAAAGAGCCGGTAACCGACTGTGCGATGGCGCGTTGCCCAGAGGGGGCAGTGCGCCCAAGGCGCGACACTCCGATGGACTCACGCACCGGGGCGCGTGCGCGCGTGTTGGGTCACTCCCCCTTGGCCGGCCCGGCGTGCGCCGGCTGTCACGGATCACCCATGGGGAGGGACGTGTCCTACCGTCGCAGTATCGGCGCTCCGGCCGCGTTGCCCGTTCAGCGCGGCGCATTGCAGCAGGACGGTTCGCCGGGTCCGGCCGGCGCCAGCCCCTACTCCACCGGGGGTGGCGGGACCATCCTGGAGCAGCGCTATGGAGCGGTGCTGTTGTCACATCTGCTGACCGGGACGCCGGTGCCTGGCCTGGGGGACGCCGTGACACCGGTCCGATCCGTTTTCAGGCGCGTTCCGTCAGCCGTGTGGACGACATCGTTGTGGTCGGAACGGCACCCAACAAGACGGAAGTTGTGCTGTCCATCGGGGTGCGCAGAAAGCCGAAGCTGGTACCGAGCGAGGCGGACTCCGTCAAGCTCATCGCCGACTTCCTGCACGTCGCGTGTACCAGGCGGGCGCTGGTGGACAGCGGCCGCTGGAAGCTCGCTCTGGCCGTGGTGCCCTCCTGTGTTCCCGCTCAGCAGCTCAAGGCGTTGGCCGAGATGGCTTCGGCCTCAGGCAGCTGGACGGAGTTTCAGGACCGGCTGCGCCGTCCGGGGAGCTTGCAGGCAGCGGTGCGCAACCGGCTGACCCAGCTGGAGGCGATCGTCGCCTCCCTGATCCCCGAGTGGTCGGCGCAGGCGGCGCGGGAGACCTGGCGGCTGCTGTCGGTCCTGCGTCTGACCGAGATGCGCCTGGAAGGCGCCGACTGCACGGACCGGACCTACAGTGTCGAACGCCTGCGGGACGTGACGCCGCAGCGCAGCAACGACGCGGCGCACGCCCTGTTCGCCCATCTCGCGGAGCAAGTGGGCGCCTATGCTCCCGGCGGCGCGGTGGTGGATCTGTCCCGGCTGCACGCTGACCTCCAGGGACTGGACTGCTTCGCCCCGGCGTACCTGCCCTCCCCCGCCGCTGCTGCGCCCGCCCGGCCAGCGACGCGAACGTCACGGCCGAGCCGGCGCCCTGCACGCGCCAAGCTGCGGTGGAAGGCACGTCTGCTGTCCGGGACGGCCCACCAGCCCCAAGTGGACGACGGCACCGTGGTGGTGGTCGACGGCTGCTGGACGCTCGCCTTCGATGTCGACTCCGGCGACCAACGCTGGGGCAAGAAGGGCGGCGGCGGGCACAGAGCGGTGGTCGCCGGTAGGGCGTGCTTCGCCTCCGACCCTCTGGGCCATGCCCGGGCCCGGGATCTGCACACCGGTCAGCGCAGCGCGCCGCTACGCCTGCGCATGCAGGACGGCCTGGCCGCGGTGTCGGACGGGGTGCTGTTCGCCGCGCACCCCGCGACGGGGCTGAGCGCCTACGACGTCGCCTCCAAGGCGGTGCTGTGGTCGTACGCCGGGAACCGCCTGCAGGTCGCGGCAGCGCCCCAAGCTCATGGCGGCACGGTGTTCGCGCTGCTGCAGGCCCCGTCGGCAGCCGCGGGCGAGCAGCAGGTTCTTGCTGCCTTCGAGGCAAGGAGCGGGCGTACGGTGTGGTGCTGGCCAAGCGGCTCGTGCGCCATCGCGCACTGGAGTGCCGGCGACCAGGTCCTCACCGCCGTTGTCGACACACCGGATCACAAGCGGGAGATCGTCGCCCTGGACCGCATCAGCGGAGGGCTGCTGTGGCGCCACGAACTGACCGGCGAAGCGGCAGCAGCACCGGTGCATGCGGGTACGGCGGTTCATCTGACAACCCGGTGCGGCCGAGCGCTGGCCTGGGATGCAGAGGGTGGACGCCTGCGGTGGGACGTTCAGGCCTCCCGGAGCATCACTACGGCTCCCCTGGTCACCGACGACGGCGTCTGTATCGCTTCTTTCGCCCCGGGGCGGCTGGTGGTCCTCGATCCCTCCTCGGGTGGCGAGTTGTGGCGCAAGAGCGTGAGCGGCGCCTTCACCGCCGCGCCGTTCGTGGCGGGCGATCGCATCTGGGCGGCTGACCGTACCGGAGTCCTGCACAGCTGGGACCCGGGCACCCGCCGAACCCTGGCACAGCAGTTGGAGCGGTGGAGCGAAGAGGGCGGCGGGCAGCCGGCCGTCGAGGGCCACACGATGTTCGTCTCCACCTGCAGCGGCTGGCTTCAGGCGTGGGAACTGCCCTGAAGGCTACAGGCCGCGTCGTCGGCAACCGCATCCCCGTCGTCGGCACAGCCTTGGCCTGGGCTGTCAGCGCTCGATCGACAGCGGTACGCGCACGTAGCTGGTGAGCCCGGCATGGATCGCGGGGTCGATGCAGTCCACGTCGGCCATCGGCCCGGTGATGACGACGACGTCACCGGTGGCGGCGACAGCGCGCTGCCACGTGGACTGCGACGGCATGGAGCCGTCGTAGAGGTAGCTCGTGTCCGGGAAACGGATCACGAGGGCCTCGTCGGGCAGTCGCAGCTCGGCGCTCCAGCCCGGGGTGCGCTGCGGGGTGAAGAGGGACGTCATAGTGAGCTGCTGTCCACCCGTGCGTCGTACCAGGTACTCGACGGCGTCGGGGATCTCGACCTGATCCTGGGCATCGCGGACCTGCAGGGTGTGGGGTTGCAGGATGAAGATCGCTGCTTCGTCGGCAAAGTGCCCGCTCGCCGCCCGGAGTTGCATTTCGGCGATGCCCGGGACGTGGGGCGGCAGTGGGGTGTCGTGGTTACTCATCGCATCTCCTCTTGTCCTCTTGCGCGTTCAGGGTGCGGCCGGGGGTCACTGGCAGAGGAAGTCCGTCGACCACCGGGACAGTCCGGCGACGAGGGTGACGGCGGTGTCCGCCGCTTCGCGTCGTCTCATCCTTGCGGGCCTTCACCCCCCGACGGCAGGAAAGTCACGAACCCGCCGCACAGCGGCAGATCTTCCGGTAGGAGGCACGAGCGGGCCCGGCTCGCCGTCGACCTCGACGTCACGGGCGCCTCCACCGACTCAAACCCGCCCGCTCCCTGGGCCTGAGCGCCGCCGGGCCGCCCACCCTGCCAGGTGCGGAGGGCTCAATGAATAGTTTCGCCGCCTACTCGCGGCGAAGGAGTTGAGAGACCATGAAGATCGCGGTCTACGGGGCAACCGGCATGATCGGAAGCCGGGTGGTGGCCGAGGCGCTGGCGCGCGGCCACGAGGTCACCGGCATCACCCGGTCCGGCGGCAGCCTGCCGGAGGGCGTCATGGCCCTACGCGGTAACGCGGGCAACGCCGACCTGGCCAAGACCGTCGCCGCCAACGCCGACGTCGTCGTATCGGCGATCGGGCCGAACTTCGGGTCGAACCGCGAAAGCGGGAACCTGCGCGAGTTCATCGACCACACGCGGAACCTGGCCGACGCCTCCGGCGGCACCCCGCTGATCGTCGTGGGCGGCGCCGGGTCGCTGGTGGCCGACGGGGTGCGGCTGGTCGACATGCCCGGCGTCCCGGACACCCACAAGCCCTGGGCGCTCATCGTCGCCGAGGCCCTCGACATGCTGCGGGCCCAGCCCGAGGGCGTCGAGTGGACCTTCCTGTCACCGCCCCCGGTCATCCAGCCCGGCGAGCGGACCGGGTCGTACCGGCTCGGCGGCGACTCCCCTGCGGGTGACGCCATCTCCGCCGAGGACTACGCGGTCGCCCTGATCGACAGAGCTGAGCGGCCCGCCCACCGCCGGCGGCGGTTCACCGTCGCCAACTGAGCTTCGGCCCCGAGGGGTTGATCAGCCCGGAAAAGGGCCCTGACCTGCGAAGGTAAAGAGCGGCAACCGAGTCGGGCTGTACGCCGGGTTCTACGGTGAGGGCGACGGCGTATCGCGGCGCTGGAGCGCCCGTTCGCCTTGGCGGGCACGTCGGTCGACCGGGGCGATGTCACGCGCTGCCGGGGTGGGATACGCGACATGCGGACTTGCGGGGGTCAGGCAGCGAAGCCGATGTTGGTGACGTATTCGTACTGGCCCCACTGTGATCCGAGGTCGACGATCTGCTCGATCCAGGCCTCGTCCAAGGCCCGGTCGTCGCCGGTGGACCAGGCCGCCACGAGGGCCTCCCAGTGGCGGATGTTGAGGGTGCGCAGTTCCACGACCCGCTGGTGGGAGGGCCGCACGCCGGACTGGTTGAGCGGGTGGATCTCGACGCGGGTGCCCCGGCCGGCGCGGTTGAGGCGGCCCAGGAGGTAGCGGGCGACGTTGCGGCGGCGGACGGTGCGGTAGGCGGCGTCGATCCGGGCGAGGTTCTGCGTCGTCGGGCTGCGGGTGCCGGCCAGCCATGCCTTCAGGGTGCGGCCTGTGACGGTCAAGCCCGCGTCGTGGGCGGCGGCGCGGGCGTGGGGGGTGCGGGTGAGGTAGTGCAGGCGGGCCATGAGGCCGCGCCGGGTGGTGACGGGGGTGGCGATGAAGTCGGCGAGGGCGTCGAGCTGACGGGCGATGGCCTCGTGACCCCTGATTCCGCTGGCGCCGTACTTGCCGAACTCGGCTGTACGCTCGGGCACTTAAAAGGTCCTTCTTCCCTGTCGGTTCTCAGTCATCGGCTTCTTGGGCGGCGGCCGGGTCTGCGGGCGGGGCGCCGACGGTGTAGACGTCCTTGACCTTCACCTCAAAAACCCCTCGGCCCTCGGGGAAGACACGGCGCCAGGTGCCGATGACGTGGAGTTCGTCGGTGCCCATCGCGCGGACGACCGTCAAGCCCTCGTCGTGCGCCTTGTGCGCCTTCATCCAGAGGTTGGCGAAGGCCTGGGAGCGGATGAGGTGCATCCAGTCGGGCCGGTACAGTTCCCGGTTGTAGTTCGACTCCCCCATCGTGGAGACGAACTTGGAGTACATCGCCTTCACATACTCCAGCGTCACCTCGTCGCCCTCGGCGAGCGCCTTCTCCCGGGCGTCCTTCAGTGCGATACGGAACTTCTCCAGCAGGCTCTCGGTCGCGCCCGAGGTGAACGACTCGTGGATCTGCGGCGGTTCGCACAGTCCGTACCTGGGGCCGGACAGGCGCAGCAGCAGGCGCAGGGTGGGTTCGGTGACCCAGAGCGGGCCGGGCTCGTCGCGGTTGCCGATCGGGTTGGGCAGATAGGCGTCGTGCTCCCATGCGGGCGGGGTGATCAGGTGGACGCCGGCGCGGCGGCGGTCGTGGTGGTTGCCGGCTGTGTGTTCCAGCTGGCCGATCGGCAGGTGCGTCTTGAGCGCGCTGAGATAGGCGCCGTTGATGTCCAGGGCCGTCACCTCGTGTGTGCCGGCAGGCAGTTCGGGACGGGTCCACTTGGGACGTGCCTCCCAGATCTGGTCGGCGCCGCGGGCGGAGGACTTGCGCAGGATGTCGGGGATCCAGGGGTGGGCGACGATGGCGTAGCGGCCGCCCTTGCGGCAGTTGTCCAGCAGAGCCATCGCGTCCGGGATCGCCCGCTTGACCAGCGCTGCCGTCGCGGCCTCCACATCGCCCTCGTGTCTGGCCAGTGCGGCCGCAACAACTTCTGCGATCGGATCCGGCAGGTCGGAGGCGGCCTGCACACGGCGGGCGCCGGACACGGTTCTCACCGGCGCGGCGGGGCGGGGCGGACGGCTCGCCGGAACAGCCACGGCCGGCGGGGCCGGTTGCGGCACGCACTCGGCGGGGTCCAGGTGCTGCGGGAATCCGGCGACCTGGTGAAGGGCGGACTGCCCGCACAAAACGCACGGCCGGGGCACTCCCAGGTCCTCGACGTCGTCGGCTTCCGGCGCCGGGTACGACTGATCAGCCGGAACCGGCCGCTTGGCAGCCGTCGCATCATCGCCGCCCGACGTGGCGGGCCCGGATTGGGGGAGGCCGGCGTGAGCAGTGGTTTCGGCCTGCCGGGCGGCACCCAAGTCGGCGAGCTTGGCGTGAGCGCCTTTGAGGAAGTAGGCGTAACGCTCACGGACGTCACCGGCCGGGTCGCGGCCCGCTTCCCAGCCGCCGACCGTGGAGGGACTCACCCCCAGCGCCCGGGCCACCTGCGCGCGGGAGAGGTCCAGCGCTTCACGCAGGGCGCGGCGCTGCTCGGCCGGGGGCAGTTCGGCCTCGTTGCGGGCCGCGGCCAGCAGGGCGTCGATCGCCTCGAACTGCGGCTTCACCGCACCTCTCCCTTCACGGGCGGCCGCCGCCGTCCGGCACGGCGCGCGTCGGGCAGTGCCTCGCACGCCCGGGTCGGACCTGCCAGGAAGTCCAGGACATCCATGCCGTAGTGCGCGGCCAGCGCCTCGCAGTCGGCCAGACTCCAGGCGGCGGCCCCGGACTGACGGCGGCTCACCTGTGCCTGCGTCACCCCCAGCGCCTCAGCCAGCCTCGCCTGCGACTCGCCCGAGGCGTGCATCAGTGCCGCCACCACCAGCCGCACTCGTTCCGGCAAGGACATCCCCATGACCCCATCCTATCAAAGTCATGCGATTTATGCATTATTGATGAGTGATTCGCATAGTGGCCTGGGACGGAGTTCGGGGAACGGCGGGAGGCGGGCGCGGTGCATCGGGGCTCCACACCGGGCACACCGCGGGGTGACCCGAGCCCGGCAGGGACTGGCCGGCGTTTCGTTCAGCCTCTCCCCTGCCCCCTGATGCTCAGCCCCTGGGGTGCCGCAGACAAAGAGTCGTCTCAGGTGAGCGGCCGGGCAGGTAAGTAGGCCGCAGGCAGGGCGTGCGGCGCACTGTCCGGCGTTGGTCATCCACTCTCGGCCCAGGGCTGGGCCCGGGATGCGGCAGAAGCGGCTGGTGCTCGCTCCACTGCCGGGGTGGGGTGAGCATGCTGCTCGATATGCACGGGCGCGCCGGGCGATCCGTCGGGATGGTCGTGGATCCAGGACAGGCCGCCGATGTCGAGTCGGTGGCGGGCGCGGGTGACGGCGACGTAGGCGAGGCGGGCCTCGCTGTCGTCGATGGGGCCGGGTACCGGGCGGCCGATGCCGTCGTGCTGATCGCTGTCCTTGGGCGGGGTGAAGTCGTCGGCGATCTTCACATGGGCCCATTCGCGGCCCTTGGCCTTGTGGGCGGTCGAAACCGTCACCTCGGCCTGATGTTCGGGGGCGAGTTGGGCAACGGCAGCCAGGATGGCGTCCGTACCGTGGGTGTCGACCAGGTCGACGAAGGGCCGCAGGTCGCGCCCGGCCGGATCGTGGGCGGCATAGTCCTGCAGTTCGCCCCAGGAGGGGAACAGGACCAGTTCGGGGTGGGTGGTGCGGCGCCCTTCCTTCAGGTCCCGGGCGGCCAGAGCCAGAGCGCGCAGGCTGTCTCCTCCCCCGACCAGCCCGACACGGTGTCCGGCGGCCATCAGTTCCATGGCCTGGGCCATGGCGCCGACGTTGGTGCGGCACAGCACCGCGTCGGGCTGGGCGACGGGGCCGAGTTCGGTGGGTACCGCGGGGGTGCCGGTCAGCCGGATCGGGGCCTCGGCGATGGCCAGCCAGCGGTTGGCCTCGTCGGCGAGGAGCGGGCCGAAGCGGAAGGACTGGGACAGGGCCAGCCGGGTGCCGTCGAAGCCCGTCATGACGTCCCTGGCTCCGCGCCAGTGGTAGATAGCCTGGGCGGAGTCGCCCACCATGACCAGCTGGGCGTGGCTGCGCTGGGCGAGGAAGACCTGTTCGACGACGGGGTTGGTGTCCTGGGCCTCGTCCAGCAGGAGGAAGTCGGTATCGATCGTCGGTCTTGTGAGGGCCCAGATTTTGAGGTAGTGGTCGTGGTCGAAGCGGACCGCTCCGTCGTCCGGGTGCTGCAGGTCGACCCAGGCCTTCTGGGCGAACGGCACGATATGGGCGGCAAGTTCGTTGCGCAGGCCGCGGTCTTCCAGGCCGCGCAGCTGCGGGACGTGGTGGCAGGCGATAGCGTCGTCGGCGGTGTGGCAGAAGCGGGCCACGGTGCGCAGGGTCGCGTAGGAGAGGGCCTTTGGGGAGAGGTCGCGTTCGCCGATGCGGATGGCTTTGGTGATGCCGAGGGCCTGCCCGGTCTGCCAGGCCGGGCGGCGGGGTGCGTTCAGGCGGGCCGTGTAGCGGTGGCCGACGGCGGCGTAGGCCAGGGCGTGGGCGGTCTTGCACCAGACGTTTTTCGGGAAGCGACTCGCCGCGTCCTGGGCGATGGCCCGGTTGTAGGCGAGGTAGCGGCCCCGGCGTGTGGTGGTGTGGGCGAGCAGGGCCAGGGTGGTGGTCTTGCCGGTCCCGGCACCGGCCTGCAGGGACACGTGGTCGCCTGTGTGGAAGGCGTCGGCTGCGGCAATCTGTTCGTCGGTCGCTTTCACGGCTGCGCGGCTCCGGGATAGCGGCTGAGGGCACGTCCGAGGGCCGTCAGCAGGTGAGCGGAGGTGGTGTGGGCCAGGAGTTCGCCCACGGCCCGGTCGAGGCGGTCGGCCTCCTCGCTGGCGTGCCGGGCCAGGGCACGCTCCAGGGACCGGTTCAGGAACAGCCCCGGAGACTGTCCCGCCTGTCCGGCGGCGTGACGGATGGCGGCATGGACGGCGGGCGGAAAGGCGACGTTGAGCAGGACCCGCCGGGCCGTGTCCGGGTAGTGCGTGGTAATCACATCGACGGGCAGCCGTTCGCCGAGCCGGTGGCGCAGGCGGCGGGCGGCCCGGCCGGGGGATTTGGCGTGCACGAGGGCCATCAGGCGGGTGGCGTCGTTGTTGGCCGCGAGCGGCAGCACGCGGGCGGCGGTGTGGAGTTCGGCCGGGGTGAGGGGCCGGGTGAGGGTGATCTCCAGGGCGTGGTGGGGCATCGTCATGCCTCTCGCGGGCGGCTGGCCGAGGCGTGCGGGAGGCGGGTGTGGATGTGCTCGGCGTGCCGGAGGGGATCGAAGACCTGCCATCCGGTCAGGGCGAGGTCGGCAGCACCGGGGGCCGCGGCGTGGACGGGGCAGCGCTGGCTGCGCCAGCGCAGTTGTTCGGGGTAGGGCAGGCGGCTGAGGTCGTAGACGGCCATCAGCACTGTGGGCAGGGCCAGTTGGCCGCGTTGCGGGCCGGCGGGCAGCAGGATCCAGCGGCCTGCGGGGGTGTGGGAGGTGAGCAGGTGCTGGGAGCAGCGGTGGCGCTGGCGGGTCTGGGCCACGCACCGGATCTCCTCGAGTGGCAGGTCGGCGAGGTAGCGGCCCAGCAGCAGTTGCACGACGGGCCGGGCGGGCCGGGCGGGGCGGCGGATGTCGGAAACCTGCTCCTGGCAGGCGGGGGCGGACGGGGCCGGCGGGGTGAATGCGCCGGTGTCGATCAGGCGGCGGGAGCGGACGGCGAGTTGGCGGCGTACCGCTTCGAGGCGCGGGCTCAGCTGGGCGGTTGCCGGTGTGGTGCGGCCGGGGCACAGGACGGTGTGCGGGAGGCGGCACCAGGCGCTGCCGTCTCCGTGCGGGTGGGCGATGCCGCAGCTCAGGTGCCAGCGACAGGGTTCAGGGATCTGAGCGGTGGCCAGTTCGTCGGGGTGCAGGGCAATGGGCCGCTGGTCGCTGCGCGTGTAGACGTCGATGCGGTTGCCGCACAGGCGGCAGCGGGCGCTCTGCCCGCAGCGCAGCAGGCGGCTGGGGCTGGTGTCGGCCACCCGCAGCGGGCGATGGGCGCGGGTGGCGCGGGGGCTGCCGTCCCAGTGGCGGCCGGTGGAAGCGGTGTTGGGGCACATGGCCCGGACCGTGCCAGGCGGCGCGCCGACGTGACGGGAACGGCGGGGACGTGTCCCCCGGGCAGCCCATCCAGGGCGAACGCGCATGCGAGTTTCCGCGTGACCGTTCGGTGCCTGCTCGCCGGTTCGGGTGATTCACGAACGGGGGCTCGGCGGGGTCAGGAGTCCTTCGCCCCGGGCGGGGTGTGGTCGTCACAGAGGGTGCCCATCAGGTGCTCGATGGGGACATCGAAGGCGTGGGCGAGAGCGTGCCAGGTGGTGACGCTGCCGGTGGTACGGCCGTGCTCCAGGTCGATCAGGGTGCGGCGGGCCAGACCACTCCGGTCGGCGAGTTCGTCGAAGGTCCAGCCGCGCTCGCCCCGCAGGCGCGCGAGTTCGACACGCAGCGCGGTGAGGTCGGGATCGGGCGGCAAGATCGTCACCCCACCATCCGACGGTGCAGGACCCTGCCCTGTCAGTGCAGACTTCTGCACTATCTGCCGGAGGGGGAGTGACATTCGCGGTGCAGAAATCTGCACTACCGTGCGGGCGTCCCAGACGCCTGTGGCTGGGACGCCCGCGCACCGACAGACAGGAGGGCGACAGGCCGATGAGGCTGGCCGGCGCGCACACCACGGTGCGGCGTATCTGGACGGTGGAACTGCGCCCACGGGCGGGCGGGCCGAGCCTCGTCTGCGTCCACTGCACCGCCCACACCCCTCCCCTCCAGGCCTCCTCCGCACGGTCTGCCGTCCTGGCGCATCTGGCCTGCCACGCCCGAACCGACGTACTGCCCGGACATCTGCGCACCTGTCAGTGCCGGGCGCAGGGGTGCTGCTGGCATCCGCGGCACCGTGGCTGTGCAGGGCCGGTGCTGCTCGCTCTGACCCGCGACCGGGGTGGCCGCGCCTGGCGGCTGGCCGACACGTGTGCGGCCTGCGCCGCAGCGACGAGCAACACCGCCGTCGTACCGGACACCCTGCTCGGCCCGCACCGGCCCCACGCCGCGCAACGCACCTCGGCCCCCGCCCCCGCGCCCGCCTCGCCCTCCACTTTCCATGAGCAACTGCGGGTACGGGAGATGCTCACCTACCTCGCAACGGCGCTTCCCCAGTTCGCCTCTCCCGCGGCCCGCCTCCTGGCCCTGCAGTGCGCGCTGCGTGCCGACAGCCGGGGACACGTCCGGCTGCCGGCGGGACTGCTGCGCGGCATGCGTCTGCATGGACGCCGGGAGCTGTGGGAGGAACTGGCCCACGCCGGCTGGCTGGAGTTGCCTGCCCCCAGGCCGGCGCACCTGACGGTGCGTCTGCTCGATCCCGCGGTCCTGGACCAGGCACCCGGCCGCAGCGCACGCCACCGAGCCGCCCACTGGGCGACGCACCCGATTCCCCTGGCACTGCCGCCCACCGCCCCCTCCGCCCTGCAGCTGACCACGCTGGTACTGGCTGCGCACACCTCTGCGCTCGCCCGCCACAGCGCCGACCTGGAGATCCTGGCCCGACTGTGCGGGCACTCCTGCCACCAGACCGAGGAACTCCTCGACCGGCTGGTGGCCGCCCGCATCCTGACGGCCTGGCACCACCACCGGGAGACCGACGAGGTGGCCTGGCACCTGCCTCCGCCCCAGCCGCCCGCAACACCTCGCGACCCGGCCCGGCCCGGACCCGGTCGCCTGCGATAGCGGCATCACAGACAGGGAAGCCGCCCATGAGCGCCTCACGGTATGAGCGGAAAGGCGTCCCTCAACCGGAACAAGCAGTTCCAGCCCCGCGTACTGCCTCTGCGCCAGGACCTGACACAGCAGGCGTGCCCGCCCGCCCACTCCGGCGCCAGTGCACGGCGTCGCCGCGGCCGTCCCGCACTGCTTCACTCCGCGGCCGCGAACCGAGGAAAGGCCAGCGTCACGCGCGCACGTCATGCGGCGTGCCCAGATCAACCAGCGCCTTCCGTCGCACAGCCGCCGGGGAGCCGTCGGTGTGACAGGCTGGCTGAGGATCCACCCGGCGACGGAAGGCTTACGGCGGCGTCGTCCGCCGCGCAGATGGCCGCCGAGTCGGCCGCCCGTCGCGCGCAGCAGCACGGCCACCGAACGCCATGCGAGGGTTTCGCAGTCGACCCCCTCACCCCGAGGCGCCAGCCATTGCCTGCACCTCGGCCACATGGGTCCTGAATGGCGGAATGCACACTTTCGGGGCGCGGTGGGCGATGGTAAGAACGTGCTCTGGGCAACGATCATGATCATGCGACGGGGGATGCATGAGTTCACCCGACGGCTCCGCCGAGCCGCTGTTCTCCGAGGTCCCCAAGCCGTCGCAGGTCCCAGTGACAGTGCTGTCCCCCATGATGGCGACAGGCCCCGCGATGACGCCCAAGCAGATCCTTGCGCATCACTCGCCGACTCAGTTCGAGGAGTTCGTCTACGAATGGCTGCTGGCGCTGAGGGAGGAGGGATACGTGGACGTGATGCAGCTGGGCGGCGCCCACGACGGCGGCGCCGATGTCGCCGCGTTCCTCACGGCGCACCGGACGGACGACCGGTGGCACTGCTATCAGTGCAAGCACTACGGGAAGGCGCTCACCCCGGCCATTGCCTATGTCGAGATACTGAAGATCATCGCGGTGGTAGCCGACGGCAAGTACCGCACGCTGCCCGAGCGCTACGTCTTCGTGGCACCCAGGATCGGCGCCTCCCTCACACAGCTGCTGGCCAAACCCGCGGAGCTGAAGGAGACGTTCCTCGACTGGGCCGCCAAGGGCACCGACCGGCTGACCGCGGAGTACGGCGCAGATCCGCTCGGCGCGGCGCTGGAGCTGGCCCGGGAGACGGACTTCGCCCGCTTCGAGGCGGCCAATCTCGACCGGATCCTCGAACAGCACGCCACCACGCCGTATCACGTGCGCAGATTCGGCACGCGGCTGCCGGACCGCGAAGCCCGTCAGGCTCCCCCGCCGGAACACACACCGGTGGAGACCCGGTATATCCAAAAGCTCCTGGACGTCTACCAGGAGAAATGGGGCTGTGACCCCGCAGCGATGGGGCAGGTTCGCGCGCATTCCAAGGCGGGCCCCCACCTGCAGCACCAGCGGGAAGCCTTCTACTGCGCCGAGCAACTGCGGGTGTTCGCCCGCGACAGCGTGCCGGAGGGCACCTTCGAGTCGCTGCAGAAGAACGTCTACGACGGTGTCGTCAATGTGACCTGGCGGGACTTCGCCACCGGATTCGACCGGCTCAACGCGGTGCAGGACGCGGCACGCGACATGCCGCTGGGAACGAACGTCCTGGTCCACGTGGTGGAGACCATTGACCGTATGGGCATCTGTCACCAGCTCGCCAACGACGACCGGCTGACCTGGGTCGAGGAGGAGACGTGAGAGCGCTCAACAGCCCGCTGGAGGTCGGTGTGCGCGCTCTGGTGCTGCTCGCCGCCTCCTTTCCCCGGCCCCTGGACCTGGCTCAACTGGTGTATCTGGATTACGCGATGCTGCACAGCGGCGAGATGGACGGGCCGCCCAGCGTGCACCCGTCACTGCCGGCCGGCCCGGGCGAACTGGCCATGAAGCGCCAGCTGCTCGAGCAGGGACTGGTGGTGCTGATGCGCGCGGGCCTGGCCGACGTGCAGGCGGACGACGGCGGGCTGATGTACCGGGCGAGCGAGGAAGGCCCGGGCTTCCTCGACCTGCTCGAGGCCCCGTATGTCGCAGCCCTGCGGGAGCGGGCGCAGTGGGCGCTGGCCTTCCATTACGGCGCCCCGGCCGACAGCCGCGCCGCCACGGACGACATCACCCAGCGGTGGATGGAGACGTTCGAGAGCCGTCTCCCGCGCCGGGGAGGCGACGATGACTGAGCTGCGCCTGCTGCATCTGACCTACGCCGGCATGGGTCGCGAGACGGCCCGCGTGGACTTCGATCCCCGCCTGACGATCGTCTACGGCGCCTCGGACACCGGCAAGTCCTTCGTCACCGAGTCGATCGACTACATGCTCGGCGCCCGCAAGCTGAACCTCATCCCCGAGGCCGAGGGCTACTCGCAGATCCTGCTGGGCATCGCCTTGCCCGACGCATCGGTCATCACCCTGATGCGGGCGCCCCAGTCCGGGCGGGTCAGCGTCTTCGAGGACGATATCCGCGACCTCGTCTACCGGTCGCCGGACCTGGTGCTCTCGGCCCAGCACAGCCCCCGCACCACCAAGAACCTCTCCCGTTACCTGATGGAGCGCATCGGGCTCGACGGCTCGCTACTGGCCACCAATGACTCCGGGGGCACCAAACTCGCCGGCTTCCGGGACCTGCTGCACCTGTGCCTGATCAGCGAGACCCGCATGGTCTCGAAGGTCTCCCCCGTCCTGCGCACCTCGGGCACCAGCGGCCAGACCGCGCACAAGTCGTCCCTCAAGCTCCTGCTCACCGGGGCGGGCGAGCAGCCCTCGCCCAGCCGCCTCAACCAGGCACAGCGCCGCGTCCACAAAGGCAAGATCAGCCTGCTGGACGATCTGATCCTCGGACTGCAACGCCAACTGGCCTCACGCGAGGCCAACCAGAGCCAGCTGCAGCAACAGCTGCGGCGGCTGCTCGAACATCAAGAAAACCGCGCCGAGTCGCTGCGGGACGTCACCCGCCGCCACGCTCAGGCGGCCTCCGACCGCGCGACCCTGTCCGTGGCGCTGGCCCACTACGCCCAGCGCCTGGCAGAGACCGATGACCTGCTGGGCCGGTTCGAGCTGCTGCGCACGCAGTACGAGTCCGACCTGGCCCGCCTGGGCATGGTCAGCGAGGCCGGCAGCCTGCTCGGCTACTTCCGCAGCGGCCCGTGCGTGTTCTGCGGCGCAGAGCCCCACCACCAGCAAGCCGGCCACGACGCCATGGAAACTACCGCCTTGCACCAGGCCGTCACCGCGGAAAGCACTAAGACCCGCACGCTCCTGGCCGACCTGCTGGTCACCATCGAGGACCTGCGCTCGCAGCGCGCGTACGTGGCCGAGGACCAGGCCGTACAGGCCGCCTTGGCCGAGCAGGCGGACGCCGAGATCACCCGCATCGAACGCGAGGAACTCACCCCCCTGCAGGACCAGGTGGCCGAGGTGATGGCCACCCGCTCCCGCCTGGAGAACGAACTCGGCCTGCACGCACGGATCGAGGAGCTGGAAGACGTCAGAGCACAACTGGTCTCCGAAGAGGCCCAGCCGGGCGGGCAGCCCAGCCGTGGCATCCCGCCCGCCACGCTGACCGGCTTCGATCGCACCATCGAGCGGACGCTGGATGCCTGGCGGGTACGGCGGGAGGAAGAGGTGACCTACGACCAGTACACGGCGGAGCTGTACGTGGGCGACCGGTCCCGCTCCGGCCACGGCAAGGGCATGCGCGCCGTCCTGCACGCCGCGTTCACCACCGCCCTGGCCGACTACTGCCTGGAGCAACGGCGCAGCCATCCCGGGTTCATCGTGCTGGACTCCCCCCTGGTCACCTTCCGGGAACCCGGGGTGCGGGAGGCGGACCTGCGCCAGAACGTGCCCCAGCACTTCTACCGGCACCTGCTCAACGCCTTCCACGGCCAGGCCGTCGTCGTGGAGAACACCGACCCGCCCTCCGACGTCCTCGATCAAGGGCAGGTCTACATGTTCAGCCGCGAGGCCCACGGCCAGCGCTTCGGATTCTTCCCTCTGACGTCTTCGTCCGCCCCGGCACAGTAACGGGGTACAGCAGCGGTGGCTGCTTCCCCGTCGGCCCGGCCGCAAGGCGGGTGTCACCGGGGGCCGGCGGGGTCGTGTGCCCAGAGTGCCGCTGCGATGCGGCGCAGGACGGCAGGGGGCGCGGTGGGGGGTGCGTCGACGTCGGGGTCATAGGGTTCAGGGACGATGATCGCTGTCTGCGCGGCACGTTCGGAGTGCTGGCCCAGCAGGGGCGAGAGGGCGTCGACCAGTTCCAGCGTGGTGTAGGCGCTGGAGGGGAGCACGAGGGCGTCGAGGTCGGGAGGCGTGGGGTCGGTCGCGCGCTGGCAGCGGATCACCGGCTGGTTGTGCGGGTAGCGCACGGCTCCCTGCCCGGGGATGATGATCTCCGCGTCGAGCATGCGGACGGCGAGTTGGCAGGCGAAGGCTTCGGCCTGCTTCCGGTCCCGGAGTACAACCACCACGCGGCGCAGGCGGTGCTGTTCGATGAGGTGGGCTGCGCCGAGGGCCTGGGGCCGCCAGATGGGGAATCTGGGCAGTTCGGGCACTCGGATCCGCATCAGCTGGTATGGGCTGAGCAGTCCTTTGTCCACCAGTTCTGCGCGGTCCACGCTCGGGTGGTGGGTGCCGAAGATCGGCTGGGAAGGCATGTCCACGGCCCAGGCGGTCTCGGTTCGGCTGTCGCCGGGGCCGGGCAGCTCGCTGGGGATGCGGGGTGTGGCCGTCAGATAAACACGCTTGTACGCGAGGATGCCGTCGTCGTAGTGGATCACAGCGTGCGGATGGTCCGAGCTGGTGATGCCGTCAACAGTGCGGTGGGCTTCCTCGACGACGAGATGTTCCCAGGGCGGCAGGTGGTGGTCGCGGTGGCTTTCGGCGATGAGCCCGGCATCGCTGTAGCGGGCCACCACGAGGGCTCCCGGAGGCTGTTGTGCCACCCAGTCGGCCAGTTGGTCTGCGGTGGTCAGCTTCTCGCCCGCCTTGCCGCTGTTGGTGGGCCGGATGTTGATGCCCACGAGGGGCCCCCGGCTGACCATGCGCCAGGTCTTGACCACGTGGTGGAGGTAGGTCCGGTCCGGCCCGAGTACCAGGCACGCGCGGCTCGCGGCTTCATGGACCGCTGTCGCTACCGTCATGGTCTTGCCTGCCCCGGCCGGCATGCTGAGCAGCATGCGTCGGCCGCCGTTGAGGATGACGTCGGGCAGCATGGGGGGTGACGGTTCGCGGCCCGCGACCCAGAAATCCTGACCGTGTTCATGCGAGTCGGCGATACCGGGTGTCGGCTGCGGCCACTGGGCAGGCGGGTGCTTGTCGGTGGTGTCCGCTGATGTGACAGGGAGCGTGGCCGGGGTGCGCCCATGCTGGGGCCTTGGGGCCCATTCCATGGCCAGGGCTTCGACGGAGTCGATCTCTTCGCGGCTGAGGAGGCGCGCGTTGGCGAGGACGTGCAGGTCGGCGATCCACTTGCCCAGTGGGAAGCACGGGTTGGTGTGGTCGTCGAGGTAGGCGACGGGAACGCGCAGGTGTTGGTGGGCGCGGTAGAAGCGCCGGGCGGCGCGCAGGCCGCGGGCGTGATGGGCGGCCTGGCTGGCGAGGGGGCGCCGCAGTGCGAGAGCCAGGGGGTCGTGCTGCAGGGGCAGCGCGGCCAGTTGCGCCTGCTGGCCCTCGGCGAGGGCGGGGAAGGTGTCGAATTGTTCGTCCAGCCAGCGGGTGAGGGCGTCGGCGTCGGCCGGCAGCGTGCCCGTGGGGATGGCCAGGGTCTTGCCGTGAGTGCGGGCGCGGGCGCACATGCGCTGCCACTCTTCGGGCCAGGCGGGGTTCCACCAGGGGTCGATGTCTTTCAGGGCGCGCTGGTAGGGGGCGGGCAGGGTGCCGTCGGCTGCCTGGCGGCGCTGTTCGGCGAGCCACTGGCCCAGGGGACGGCCCCGGTAGGTCTGTGTCGGTGCCGGGAGCAGGTGGCCGTGCTCGCGGGCGTAGGCCTGGGCGAGTTCCAGGAAGGTCTCCGTGCTGTTCTTGGGGTGCGCCCAGGGCATGTTGCAGGTGGCCAGCGCGGCGGCGCGGGCTGCGGAGAGGTTGCCGGCGGCCTTGAGGGCGCGCTGGTAGCCGAGCCAGCAGCCGAGGTGGAAGCCGTCGGGGGTGATGTGGTTGCTGGGGACGCTCAGGTGTCCGTGGGTGTCGAAGAAGGCTTGCGCGCAGGCCATCCCGGTCTCCCAGACATCGGGCTCCGGTTCCATGATCCGCAGCATCAGGTGCGGGGCGATCTCCGGGGCGCGTGCGGGCCGGATGGCGGAAGCCGGTGTGGGCAGCAGCAGTCGGGGCCCGTTGACCGGGAGACGGTAGAAGTAGTGTTCGTCGTACGCCTTGAGCGCGATCATGACCTGGTGCAGCAGGTGGTACGGGGTGCCGAACGCCGCTTCCTCGGCGCGTTGCCCGGGCCCGAAGAATACGGGGATGACCAGGGTGGAGACCTTGTTCATGCTGGGGCCGATGCGCAGCGCGCGGCCGATCGCCTGGACGATGTCGATGGTGCTCTGCTTGGGGTCGGCGAAGAGCACGGAGTCGGCCAGCGGAAAGTCGACGCCTTCGACGCACAGGCGGACGTTGCACAGCACGCTCAGCTCCGCCAGCCGGCCGGCGCGCTTGTCTAGTGGGGGCTGTGCGAATCGTGCCAGGCGCTCTTGCCGCTCACGGCGGCGGTTGCGGGAGTGGACGCTGGTGACCCACAGGTCCTCGGCGTGGCCGCCGGGGATGGCGGCGGCGGTTTCGGGCAAGGTTTCGGCGAAGGCCTCGCTTTGGATGATGCTGCGGCTGAAGACGACCGCGCGGCGAATCGCGTGATCTTCGCGTGCTTTGAGCAGGGCCAGCTGGGCCGCCGCCACGCGCATGGCGTCGGCCTGGGGGGTGCGGCGGGCCCCCTTGCGTGTGCGCCCGGCCAGGAAGGCGTGCAGCTGCGCGTTGTGGATTTCGGGGGCGGCGATGCGGTAGTCGGCGAGCCGTCCTTCGTGGATGGCTTCGGCCAGTGAGTAGCGGTAGGCGATGCGGCCGAAGAGGTCGACGTCGTCCATGGAGGCGATCGGCTCGGTGGTGATGCCGCGGTTGACGTCCCAGATACGGGGTGTGGCGGTGAGGTAGAGCCGGTGGCGGGCGGGAATGGCGTCGTCGTCGTGGATGACGGCCCACGGCTTGGCGCGGGCGCCGGCGGTTCGGTGGGCTTCGTCGACGACAGCGATGTCCCAGCGCGGCAGCAGATGGCGCTGGTGGGCCTCAACGAGTTTGGGCAGCGAGGCGTAGGTGGCGAAGACGCTGACGGGCCCGTCTGCGTCGCGCACGGCGGCGGCCAGCCAGGCCGGGTCGTTGGTCATGGTGAGCACGCCGCTGAGAACGGGCTCGCTGGTCTGCTTGTCGGAGCACAGGCCGAAGAAGTGGCCCGGCCGGCCGGAGGTGTGCCAGACGCGGGCTGTCTGGTTGAGCAGGTCCAGGGTCGGCATCACCGTCAGGGTGCGGCTGCCGGAGGTGATTTCGTGGGCGATGTGGACGGCGAGGTGGGTCTTCCCCGTGCCGCACGGCATGATGACCTGCTGGCGTTCGGATCCCATGGCGAACGCGTTGAGCACGCAGTCCGCCGCCGCACGCTGGCGCGTCCACAGTTCGCTGGGCAGGCGTTCGGCAGGCAGGTCGTGCAGCACAGGATGGCTCCCCCGCTCGAGCTGATGATGCTTCAAAGGGCAGGATGCGGACGGGTGTACGGCACTGGGTGCTCAATACGGGCCTCCTCACCCCTGGGGGTGAACCCTCCGGTCGAAGAGCGGTGCGCCGTGGTAGAGAGGGCGCAGTGCCGCACGGGCTTCGAGGGCACCAGGGCCGGGACAGCCATACGGCGGGGCGCTGCCCGCGGCCCATCAGCCGGGCGGACGGCAAGGATCGACAAGGGCTGTGCGGGGGTGCTGTGGCCGGGTGGCCGCTGAGCCCGGGCGCGGGCGACATGTTGGGGGATGCGGTGTGGGGCGGGAGCCTGTCGCGGCAACCGGTTCGTTTTGTGGCGCACGAGTCGAACTGTTCGTTCTTGTGGCGGGTGGCCGGTGTGCAGGGGGTGGAGGTCGGCTTCCTGCTCGCCGAGTTGGGTGACGGGCCGCCGGGGCAGCAGGCCCTGCGCCCGCATCTGGCGGAAGTGCTCCTGAGTGGCGCGGCGGCGGACCGGCTCGCGCAGATGCTCGGTGTGTCGTCCGCCCGGCTGCGGTGGGCTCTGCCGCATCTGCGCGCACCGCATCTTTTGCCAGGCGAGCGGGCGCGGTGGGAGTGGCCGTGGGAGCCGTTGGCGCACTGTCTGGTGCCGGCCTGCAGGTTGTGCGCGGCGGTGCGGGGCGGGGGCTGGGGTGAGGTGTGGCTGGTCTGGCCGGAGAGATGGAGGATCTGCGAGCGGCACGGCCGGTTCACCCATGTGCGCCAGGGCGGCCCGGGAGGCGTCGATCTGGCCCGGCTGCCGGAGTCCGTCGGCGCGCACCGCAGGCGGGGCAGGCTCGAGCGGCGCTTCGGACCCACCGCAGCCGTGCTGGTCGCGGACGCCTTTGCTCTGGCCGGATGGTGGTGGCGCCGTGCCCCGCACACCCGCCGGTGGGCCGAGCGGGCCGCGCGGGCAGGGCTGCAGCCCGAAGACGTCGAGACGGCATGGCTGCTGGTGTATCCGGAGGTGCTGCAGGTGGCCCGGGCGCTGCTGCGCTACGAGTTGCAGCGGGGCGCTCTGCCCGGCGGGCCCTGGGCCGCGGCCGAGGCTGCTCTGGTGGCCGAGCTGTCCCAACTGGCTAGTGAGCTCGGGCTGCCACCGGGCAGATGGCAGGTGCCGGTGGCGGAGTGGCTCGGCCGGCACCACAAGTGCGCACCGGCCGCAGGGGACCGTGAGGGCAGCGGCCGGCGTCGTGAGCGGCGGCCGGTCACGGCGCTGATCCATCAGGGCGACGAGAATCCGGCGTCACTCGACCGCTGCTGCCTGCCCTGGGACTGGAGCGATCCGTTCACCGCCGTATGAAGTCCCGCACGGGCGAGACCCCCCTTGATTCGCACACACGTCCGCACGCTTCCCCGATCGGATGATGGAGACGCAAGTCGCTGCGGACGTCTTTCCGTTGCCGGATGCTGGAGCGGGGACCCGCACGGCTGCGGCCCGCAGCACCGGCGGAAGAGGGGGCGGACATGCTGGGGATCCCGGTCAGCGCGGGCGATATCGCCGTCCTTTATGTAGACCGGTTCGGGCGTCGGCGTGAGCTTGCGGTGACCAGGGTCGCCGAGGTGCCGTTCGAAGAGCTGGGCCCGTTGGATCGGCCGATCCCCTACCCGGGACGACAGTCGTTCGTCACCAACGCGTGGGCCTCGGCCACCGACCAGTTGCTGGCGTGCGGCTCGCTGCGTCAGCAGCACTGCGCCATCCTCCTGGACCGCGATCCCGCGGTGGGACTGCGCAGCGCGGGGCCGATGGAGTTGCGCTGGAGCGGGCAGGGGCGCCGTCGCAGTATGCGGCCGGCGTTCGTCGTCTCTCGGGCAGGACAGCGCGAAGTGATCTGCGTACAGCCGGAGGAACTCACCGACCAGTGGCGGTACGAGCAGGAGGTGCTGGCGGTGGCGGCGTCAGCCGCCGGCTGGCAGGTCCGAGTGTTGGTGCCCCCCGAGGGGGCCGAGCTGGACAATCTCCAACTCGTCTATGCCACCCGCAGTCCACGGTGGCTCACGGTGGGGCAGGACCAGGTGCTGGCCGAGCAGTTCACCTCGCCGCGCACCATCCGCTCCGGGGTGCGCGCCGCCGCTCTGCCCCTGTTGTTGGGGCTGGACCTCGCCTATCACCTGATCTGGGCGCGGCGTCTGCACACCGACATGAGCATCCCGCTCACACCGTCGTCGACGGCATGGGCTTGCGCTGGAGAGGTCGCGTGACCGCAGCTCCCCGGCACGCCGCCACCGCGGCAGCAGCGGCTGCTGCTGACACCATCGCGCTGGGGGACACCATCCGCTTCCGTGGTGCTGCCTGGGTGGTCACCGCCTTCCACGGACCTCGTCTCTTCCTCGACGTCGCGGAGCCGGTGGAACCCGGGGAACCGGCTGAGCCACTGATCATCCTGCAGACGGCAGTGACCTCGGCGCCCGACTTCGCCGTGCTGAACCGGGCGGCCCCGCGCAGTACGCTGCCCGGCCGCATCGGCGAGTTCCATGCCCTGCCCCGCGACGTACGCAAGGCCGCTGAGAAGTGGGAGCGGCATGTCATGGAGGTACTGCACCAGCAGGCCCCGAACGTTCCCGCCACCACGCCGCCCAGACCGGCCTTCGACCCGAAGCTCCGTACCCTGCGCCAGCGGTACCAGACCAAGGCCGAGCAGCTCACCCAGGCCGGAGTGCCAGTGTCCGCGGCCACCGTGGAACGAAAGTGCGCGGCCTGGCGCAAAGAAGGCCTGATGGGTTTGGTCGACAAACGGCACCTGCGCACCGCGACCTCGCATGGACGCGTCGACGGGCGCGTGGTCGACATCGTGTGGGAGATCCTGGACGACGAACGTGCCAGGGGCCTGTCACCGGGAACGCTGTCCCGGCTGATCGACCGGGTGGAGCAGACGATCCGGGCCCGCTACGCGCACCTGCTCCTCGACCCGGAAACCGCCCGCGGGCTGGTGAACAGTCCGGCGACGTTCTACCGGCTGCTGGAACGACTGGGGATCACTGCGGAAAACGCGCACGACGCCGCGGCCCGGCATGCGGCCGGGCCCGCGATCTCGTCGGCGCGGCCCGGCGCCCGGCGGGCGACCTGGGCCCGCTGGCCCGGGGAACTGGTGCAAATCGACACCACTGGGCTGGACGTCCTCGTCCTCGGGGACGACGGACGGGTTATCTCCGTGGAACTCACGATCGCGATCTGTGTCGCGACCCGCAGCATCGTCGGCTCGCTGATCGTACCCAAACGGGTCGCCCGCACAGCCGGGACCGGACGGTGGCTCGCCGGGCGGGCCACCCGCTCCTTCGACACCATGCAGGTCGTTGCCCAGACCACAGCCCCGCTGCCCGCGCGGCCGGGCTGGGCACCGGAGACGTTCATGGAAGGCTCCGACCTGCCCTTCGAGGACCTTCTGGCCGCCGACCCCCGATTCGCCGGTGCCGCCGCACGGCCCGTCATCAAGCCGGAAACACTCGTCGTCGACCACGGCTCGCCGTTCATCTCGGCGGACTTCACCCGCGCCTGCCACTCCGTGGGCATCGAGGTGCGCGAGGCTCGCCTGCGCACCGCCGCCGACAAGGCGATCGTGGAGCGCGCCATGCGGGCGGTGAAGACCGGCTTTAGCCAGTACCTGGCCTCCTACACCCACCATCGCCTTGACCTGCGAGGCAAGCGTGTCCGCAAGCAGCCGCTGTGGACCATCCGCGAACTCCAGGAGCTGTTCGAGCAGTGGGTGGTCCTGCACTGGCAGCAGACCCCCCACGGAGCACTCCGCTCCCCCTTCACGCCCGGGCTGTGCCTGACCCCCAACCAGATGTACGCAGCCCTGATTTCCCTGCGCGGCTACCGGTCCACCGCGCTGACCGCGCAGGAGAACCGCAAAATGCTGCCGGCAGTGTGGGTCCGGGTCAGCCGCAAGGGCTTCCAGATCAACAACCGCACCTACAACCTCGGCCGGGGAAAACTGGACCCCTGCCGCGGGTCCTCCGGGATCACCGCTCAGCAGGGCCGGTGGGAGGTCCACTACTCCCCCGACAACCCGGAGGTCGCCTGGCTGTTCAACCACCGGGCCGAACCGGGCACCGACCCGTGGATCGAGGTGCCCTTCATCCACCGCCGACTGCTCACTGACCGGTGGACCGAGGAGGCCTGGTCCGAAGGCCTGCGCATCCACCTCGCCGCCGGCGGCAGCCGCCACAACGAGGCGGCCATCGCCCGGGCCACCACCCAGCTGCTGCGCGACCTGGCCGCCGGGCCCGCGCCCGGCAACGCGTCACCGAGCCCCCGCGCGGCTACGGCACCCCGCCCGTCCCGGCCCTCGCTGCCGGCGCCCGCCAAGCCCTACGCCGCCGACATGCCGCCGCTGGACCCGGACACCGTCCGCCCGTTCCGCACGCTCGACCGGCCCGCCGGAGAGCTCTTCGACACACCCGAGCCCGTCCGGGGCGCAGAGCAGACCCTCGAGGACTTCCTGGCGTCCCTGCCCGGCTTGCATCCGCCCGGCCCCGGCCCCGCCACGCCGGAAGACAACAACACCCATCCTGCGCCGCCTGGCGGCCTGCCCAGCGACGGCCCCGGCAGCGGTCGGCAAGGAGACGAACAGTGAAAACGCCCGTACGCGACACGCGCAGCCCTTCACCCCCGGCCCCGGTCCTGCCTCTGAGGTCGCCGACCACCCTGGACGGCTGGCGCGCCCGCGTGCGGCACAAGCCCTCCCGTCCCCCGATCCCGCCACCGGCCGACGACTCCACGCCCGCCGGCAAGGACGGAGTCGACGAGAACGACCCCCGCGTGCGCTACCACGCACAGCTCGGACTCGTCGAAACCACCGACATCATCAAGGGATCGCTCACCGCCCGGCGGCTGTTGCGTCACAACGGGGAACGCCGCCATCCCTGCCCGCACGTCGCCATCGACAGCGACTGCCGCGGCACGGGCAAACGCACGCTGCTGCACCACATCGGCCTGGGTCACCAGGGCCGCCGCGAAAAGCTCTACGGCATCGACGACAGCCGCATCCCCGTCGTCTGCATCAACGCCCCGCCCGAGCCCGGCACGCCCGCCGACTGGTCCGCGGCCCTGGCCGCCTTCCTCGGCTGGGACCTCTACCGCCCCGACACCCAGCAGCGGCCCGTGCAGCGCATGAAGGACTTCACCGGCCCTGCCGTCCACGTCATGCGGCATTCCCGCACCGAGGTCTGCCTCGTCGACGGCATCGACCGGCTGCGGCCCGAGGATCTGCAGCCGACCTTCGACTTCTTCGACTACCTCGCCGACGAGTTGGAGCTGACCGTCTTCTGGAGCGGTATCGGCTCCAGCGACATCCTCCGGGAAGCCCGCGCAGCTCGCTTCCCCGCCCTGCGGCGTCCTACCGAGGCCACCGCGCAGATCCGGCCGCGCTCGGTGCCCACCCTGTGGGTCAACCGGCTGCCGCCCCGCTGCAAGGAGCACCCCGACGAATGGGTCAGCACCGTGGCCACCCTCGACGGGCGGCTGAGCCTGCGCCATCACCGGCCCGGCAGCCTCC
The DNA here is from genome assembly GCF_050214755.1 of Streptomyces sp. C1-1. Lineage (NCBI taxonomy): Bacteria > Bacillati > Actinomycetota > Actinomycetes > Kitasatosporales > Streptomycetaceae > Streptomyces > Streptomyces sp. C1-1. The sequence goes on from NZ_CP189827.1 coordinate 111,918, forward strand.
TGGACTACGAAGAGGACATCTACCGGATCACCGACGGGCTCATGGAACATCTCACCCCTCTGGTCGGCATGGCCGGCCAGCTTGCCATCCTCGACCGCACGGAAGCCATCACCCGCGACGTCCTGTACGACGCTGCCCGCTACCTCGGCCTGCCCACAGCAGACGAGAACGACACGACGCAGTGACCGGGCCCCGTCCCCTCATACTCGCCAAGAGCCCGGCAAGCCCGCCGCCGGTGGTGGCAGCAACCCGCCGACTCCGGCTCGCTGACGCCCGTACCCATGACGCCGCTCCTCCGGCTCGTCGTGTGACCAAGCCGGAGGAACGAGGCTTCACCAGGCTGATCCGCTCATCACAGCGGGAGTGAGGCGAGATGGGATCGCACGCGTCGGCTGAGCTGAGCTGCGCATCGAGTGTCGCGCACGAGCGTGGCCAGGTTGCGCCACACGATCCGGCGGATGTCCTCGGGGTTCATCTGGTGGTGGCGCGCGAGTGCCTGCTCCACTAGGGCGACGTTGCCGGGGAGCGGTGGTCTGGAGCTGCGGTCTCCGAAGGGGTGGTCAGTCTCGGTCAGGACACGGTCGAGGGGGATGGCTTCCAGCAGCGTGGTGTTGCGTATGGCGGAGGCGTTGAGGGAGAAGTAGCAGCCGAGGCCGACGGCGCGGGCGGTCAGAGCGGGTTCGCCGAGCCACCAGTGGAGGACCATGCCGGGTGCCGGGGACCGTTCGAGTTCGTCCAGCACCTGCGCGCAGGCGGCGTAGCTGTGGATGCTGGCGATGCGCGGGGTGTGGGCGAGCACGGCGAGGACACGGCGGAGGGTGGCCTGCTGGCGGTCCATCGGGATGCGGCTCTTGCCGTCGAGTCCGATCTCGCTGACCAGGGGGGTGCGGTCGATCAGTTGGGTGAAGGTGTCAGGGTCGAAGCCGGTGTGGCTGCGGGCGAGTCCGGGGTGGATCCCGACTCCCCAGATGATCCGCTCGTCATGCCGCTGGACGGCTTGGGCGGCCTCGGCCAGGGAGCGGGTGGCAGCGAAGACGACTGCACCCAAGCCGGCGAGGTCGTCGGCCGGAACGCTGGTGTCGATGTGCGCGTGCATGTCCAGCGGCGGCAGTGCGCTCGTCCTCATGGGTACAGCAGCTCCAGTTCCGCGATGCCCCGCCTGCACAGCTCGTAGGCCTGGCGGGTGGGGTAGTCGGGGGGCAGGTTCAGCGTGGTGATGTCGGCCGGGCGCAGGCCGCGGGCAAGGAAGGTGCGCAGTGACGGTTCGACTGACTTGCCGTGCAGGTAGGTGTTGAGGTTCTCGTCGTGGCGGGCGTGGAGATAGTCGGTCGAGTCGTCGAGGGCGGCCGCGCGGAAGGAAGCCCGGCGCAGCAGGCAGCCGAAGCACACTCCGCAGTGGGTCCGTACGGGGATGCGATGGCTGCGGTGTCCGGTGTGGGCGCAGGAGTGGGTGCTGCTGAGCAGCCGGGCGGCCGGGGCGGGGCCGACCAGTTCGGCGGCCTGGGTGAACATCTCGCCTTTGGTACGGGTGGCGAAGGGGTTGTGGATGACGGCGTGAGCTCCGGCATCGCGGGCGACGGCGGCAAGGGTCTGCAGGAAGAAGGGGTGGGTGGTGCGGGTGGACAAGGCGCCGCGCTGGTCGGCGGTGAGCGGCACGTTGAGGGAGGCGAAGCCGTTCTCCGGGATCCACAGCGGTACCTTCTCCACTGCTGCGGCGGCCAGGCCCAGGGCGAGGAAGAGCAGCGAGCGGGTGCGGGTGGAGTACTCGTTGCGCAGCTTGGCGCCGGTGGGCTGATGGCTTCTGCGGGAGAACCGCAGCGCCTGGTGGTACTGCGGAGGGCCGTCGATGAGGCGGGCGATGCAGGCGGCGATGTCCCGCTGGATCGGCGCGAGGGTGGTGGCGCCGACGTGGGAGAGCAGGAGATGCCGGTCTGGGCCGAGGTCGTGGCGGGAGAGCAGAGCACCGATCGCGGAGTCGGCACCGCCGCTGAGCAGAACGACGCGCCGGACCCCGGGATACGGGGTGTCGCGGACTGTTTCCTGCGGGGGGTCGGCGCGGTGGAAGCGGATCGACCACCGATCGCCGGACAGGAACCCCAGAAGGGCTTCGAGCCGTTCACGAAGCACGTCCCAGCGGGCCGGGGCGTAGACGGGCACGTCCAGTTCGAAGGCGCGTTGGGTCCAGTTTGCGCGGGCGGCACGGCGGGGTGTCGTGCGGTCGGCGGCATAGACGAGGGCGGCCAGGCGCACCAGTTCGATGTTGGGTTCGGGGACGGGACCGAGTGCTCCCAGGCGTGGTCCGAGGGTGGAGACGAAGGAGCCGCCCGGACCGGCAGGCCACCAGAACGGGGTGATGCCGTCGGGCTCGGACGGTGAGATGTCCGCGTCCAGGCGCAGGGTGTAGGCAGGCATCAGGGCTCCATCCAGATGGACCGCATCGCGTCGATGCCCTCTTCGACAGCCCGGGTGATCTCTGCGGTGCTGGGACCGGTGACCGTGAGGGAGGCCCGCTCGGCCAGGACTCGTGCGGTCTCGCGCAGTTGGCGTTCGCCGTCGGCGGTGGCCCAGGCAGGGCGGGTGCCGTCGTTCATCCCTGCTGCGGTCTCCCCGATGACCGCCTCGAAGATGATCAGGGCCAGGGTTTCCCGGACGACGTCCTCGGGGCTTGGCGGTGCGCCGTCGGCACCGGCTTCCAGGACCCATTGGGCCACCTCGCTGGCGACGAAGCGGCGCTCCTGGTCCTCGATGGTGCCGTCGGACAGCGGTCCGCAGGCGGCCTGAACGATCCGGCGGGTCCAGTCGATCGGATCGCTGGCTGCGGCCTGGAGTTCCGCGTAGTTGAGGCCGAGTTCCTGCAGGGCCTGCACGTTGCCGGTGCGGTAGGCGTAGGCCGCGGCAGCCGCGCGGCCCGCGGTGCGGGAGGACTGGGCGATCGTGCGCTGTGCTCCCCCGGCACGGCCTCCTCCGCCGGCGGCGCCTCCCCCGCCCGCTCCGCCGCCGGGACCGTCCGCGTGCCCGCCAGAGGGCCTGAACAGACCGAGGGCAGGCAGCAGCTGGTCCGGACTGAGGGGTTGCGGGGGTGCACCAGGGCCGGAGCCGGCCAGGGCATCAAGCCACTGCGTGACGTTCTGCTGCAGTTGTTTGCTGGCCGGTGTGCCGCTTCCGGTGTAGGAGCCTTTGGTGCCCATCAGGAGTGGCTTCCTGTGCTCAGCGCCATCTCCAGGGCCCGCTTGATCCGGTCCGGGTCGGCCGGGGCGTGGACGTTCCAGTGTTCCAGGACGCTGCGGAAGGCTGGGGTGGCGGCCGGGACGGTCAGGATGGTGGCCGGTTCCAGTTCACTGGCCGGGACGGACTGCAGGAGCCGTGCGGCCCGCTCCGTGGTGGGCGGGTAGGCGGTGGTGATGCGTACGACGCCGCGCACGGCGGCGGTCTGCTCGGCCGGGCGGTCCCGGCCTGCCCGGGCGAGGTACTCGATCAGGCTCAGGGCGTCGTCCTCACCGAGTGCGGCGATGTCGGCGTCGGTCACTCGGCGTTGGTCAAGACGCACCGTGGACAGCAGGTTGGCCGCGATGTCGCGCAGCCTGCCCGGCAGGCCCGTGTCGAGGAGCTGTTCGCCGGAGAACGCTGCCGCCAGGTACAGATACGGGGCCAGGTCCACGGTGGCGAGGCCTGGGGGGAGTTTGGCCCATCGGATCAGTTCGTCGTCGAAGGCCGTCGGCTCGGTCTCCTGTTCCTCGGACACCGAGGCCGGCTCTTCGTCCGAGGGCCCGGCGGCATCGGGGGTGGGGTCGTAGGCGGGCCGGCCGGCGGCTGCTTCCAGTTTGGTCAGGCGTGAGCGCAGTTCACCGCGCGCCAGCCAGCCCAGCACGGTGGTGAACGCGTCAGGCAGGAGCTTCTCCAGCACCATGAGCTTGGCGACGATCTCCGGTTCGAGCACGATGCCGCGATGGTCGGCGATGGACTGCCGTACCCGCAGGTCGTTGAGGAACCGTTTGATGCGGCGGGGGCTGCCGTGCAGCTTCTCGTAGAGGATGGGAGTCATCCGCGAGGCAAAGGCGAGCTCGGCAGAGATGTCGTTGCCGTTCACGGCCGCAGCCAGGTTGTCCAGCAGGCCCTTCTCCCGCCGCAGGCGTACGCAGGCGTCGATGTAGGGGGTGAGGTCTTGATCGGACAGGCGCTGGGAGAGTTGTAGCAGGACGAGGAACGCCTCGGTGTCGAAGCGGCTCAGGGTGGGCAGCGGCACCGTGGTCTGCACGATCTTGTGCAGGTAGAGGCTGGCGGGCTCCTCGGCGTACCGCTCGTGGCCGGCTTGCTGTCCGTTGCCGGGATCGGGGAAGCGCACCCGCAAGGCATCGGCCACCCGGTGCTCGTCTGCGGCGACGACGAACGCCATCTTCGGTACGGCCAGAAACAGCCGGATCGTCTCCAGTGTGTCCACGACCGTGTCGGGCAGGCAGCGGTCGAGGTCGTCGACCAGCACGACCACCCGCCTGAGATGGCCGAGTTCCGGAGACTCCATCAGGGTGCTGAACTCGGTACGGAACTCCTCAAGTCCGCGGGACAGTGGTTCTGTTGCGCCGCTGTCCTGGTTGTCCGGCTCGGTGTTGACCAGGCTGGTGAGGTCGTCGGCGGACGGCAGTTGCAGGGTCAGCGATGTCCTGGCCGCCACCTGCAGGGCCTTCGCCCAGTCGACCCGTTGTCTCAGCCTGCTCAGCAGTGCCCTGGTGCGGCTGGGGGTCTGGCCTGGTTCTTCTCTTCGGGCGAGTTCGGCGGCGACGGCGGCCAGCACCTCACTGATCAGGGTCTCCTTGGCGCCGACGCCGGGGTCGTAGCGCCACGGATCCGTGCTGATCACGAGAACGGTCGCGTCCGTCTCGGGGGGCTGCGGGGCAAGCGCGTCCTCGATCAGGCGCAGCACCGTGGTCTTGCCGCTTCCCCAGGCACCCGAGATACCCACCGTCACCGGGTCGAGTGCGTCGTCGAGCACGGCCTGGACCACGGTCTTGGCCACGGCGTCGAAGGACAGCAGATCCAAGCGTGTCGGCTCATCCGACCACAGCCGTGAAGACTCATCGCTCACACGGTCCCCCCGTCTGCGACCTCTTTGTCGCAGTCGATCTTCGCTCAACCCGCCGCGCACCCGACTGATCTCGGAGCGCAGCGAAAACACACAATAACGCTCGACTCTCCGCCAACAACAGCAACAGCCGCATTCATCGCCGACCAGCCCGCCAGGACACAGACCTTCACGCCGTCCGCAGGTGCATACCGGCGCCCTGACGACCGGCCGGAACTGCCCCCGGGGACAGGCGAACGCGTCGAGCTGCGGGGCGGCAGGTCCTGTCGTGGTCGCCTGGGCGGCGGAGCTTGCCGTGCAGCAGGCGGGCCGGGAGCCGGTGACCGTGCGTCATAAGGCACGCGTCACACATGCGAGGGCAGCGCGCGACGACTTACGGGCGGGCGGAGGCCGGGAGGGTGACGTGCAGCAGGTGGGGGCGCGGGGCCTGGCCGTTGCCGCGGATGTCGGTGAGCAGGTAGACGGTGTCCTCACCGGCGGCGGCCAGGCCGGTGATGTAGGTGGTGTTCGGCAACCGCAGCAGCAGTGTCGAGCGGTGGCTACGGGTATCGACGGCGACGAGGGACTTCTCCATGCCCTGCCCGGTCGGGCCGGCGAGCAGGACGGTGTGCTCGCCGACGGCCAGGGCTGCTTGCGGGGTGAGCGGGGCGGAGTCGGCCCACCGGTCGCTGGGGCAGTGCAGACCCTCCTCAAGGCGGGTCGTGACGTCACACCCGCCGCCTGCCAGGAAGAGGGTGCCGGACCGGGTCAGTGCGGCCTCGTGGACTCCCCCGGCGAAGTCGACCTCATAGGAGGTGCTGTCGGCGAGCGTGTCGCCCAGCCGGGTCAGCGTGTGCCCGCCAAACCCTTGCGCGGTCCGCGGCCCTTGGGTGGTGAACGCCCAGGCGGTGCCGTTCGGGCCGGGCATCAGCCGACCATGGCCCTTCAACCCGCCGCCCACCACGTGCACGTGATCGCCCGTCATCCGAAGGACGGCCTCTTCACTGTGCAGGAGGATGCCGCTGTCAGGCGTCACGAGGGCTGGCCCTTTACAGAAGGCGGGACCCGCAGTCCAGGAGCTGCGGCCCGTTACCGGCTCGACGCACAGCATGCCGGACATCGTCGTCCATAGCAGTCCCCTTCCACCGCTGTACGCGAGACCGCTGATCTCCCCTTCCGCCCAGGCACCGTTGGCGGTCAGCACATGTGTGACTGTGACGCCCGGCTCGGGAATCGCCGGGAATCCGTCGATGCCGTGAGCCGGGGACTGCAGGAATGACGGCGGCGGCCCCACCTCCGGTTCCGGCAGCAGGTCCGCCAACGGCACGTACGAACCGCCACGCCGGCTGGTGACGGCCAGATGCCGGTAGAAGAGAACCTCTGCGCTGATCAGCCCGGACACCATGGCCTCGACATGCGAGCGATCCAGCAACACCACACCCGCATGGAAGTCCGCCCACTTGCGCACCGCTTCGGTGAAGCCGGACATGGACACCAGAACGGGACGGACACCCGGCGGCCGCCCCTCCAGCCTCTCCTTGATCTTCGACCGCGCGCCGGCATCGACCGGTGCGTGCTGCCACTTGGCCTCGAGGATGTAGGGGGTGTAGCCGAGCATGAACGACACATCGGTCTCATCCCGGCCTTCCAGCCCGCGCTGGTCACTGACAACGTCCCGCAGGCCGCCCCAGCGCAGCACCTCGGCCAGGAACGCGTTGAACCGCCGCCCGCGCGCCGCCTCCTGGCCCGGCGCGCACCGGTCCAACTCCTGGTAGGCGGCCATGAGCAGTGTCAGCCGGGCGGGGACCGGAGAGCCGGATACGGCGTGCGCTGTCACGCCGCCGACGCTAGCCGGTCGGACACCCCGCTTGCCGCTACCAGGATTCTCAACACAACTGCTGGTTTCTCATCAGATTTGCGGTACCACAGGTCGAAGCCTGATCGGCCTCAACGAAGCTCCCGGAGCGTCTCTCAGTAATCTGCAGCATCGCAGGTCAAAGCGATCTCTCAACCGCAACACAGATGAGAACGCACAGCGCGGCGGCGGAGCCGACGCGCAGACAGCTCACAGGCCGCCCCGATCCCTGAGGCAGCCGCCCAACCACGCCCCCGCCCCCATTCCTCACCATCCGTCAAGCGGCGCGGAACAAGTGGCAGCAGAGGGGATGTCAGCAGGCGTACCGGGCTGGAAAAGCGTGTGAGCAGGGGTGATGTGGAGGCCGGCCGCCAGGCCGCGCAACCTCCACCGCAACGTCTGACGCAACATCAGGCGCAACATGTAGCGCAACCCGTAGCGCAACGGGGGTTCCATTCGAGCGTCCAAGACACTAATATTTGGGTTGCGGGGGAGGCGACCCCCGCGAACCGCAGAAGTCCAACGAAGGGGAAGACACGTGGAGATCCAGATCTCTGACGGGATCGTCCGCCGGGTGCGCGGCGGTAAGGACGCCCCCATGAACAGCCTGGCAATTCAGGCGCGCACGGTCGCAAACTTCCTGCCCCTGATCTGCCAGAGGGCAAACGCAAGCATCGTGCACGACTCCGACGCGAATTACACGGGAATTCGCTTCGACACCAAGGTGGGCCCCGTGGTGCTGGAAATGCCCACGGGTGACCGTCCCTATCGGCTGGTTCACCAGCTGCCGGAGCCGGATGAGACCGGGCGCACTGAAGTCGAGATGCGCCACTTCCCGCAGATCTACAAGCCGCGCGGAGTTGCGCACATCACGGCTGAATTCCTTAGTTCTCGCGGGTTTCTGAAGTAATCCGCAGAATTCTCCGGGGGAAACAGCCGAAGACTTCGGCTGTTTCCCCCGGGGGGCCGCACACCACGTGATCGGAAAAAGGGGAGAACCGATCATGAAGCTCGTTTCGTGTGTGACCGGCGAGGAAATCCAGGTGGGCCGCACCCTGCGCGTGCAGACGGGTGCAGCAGCCGGGCAGGCGTGGAAGTACGAGAGGATCGCCCCGCGTCCGGACGGAGTGCACCACGTGCACGCGTCGCGTCCCGGAGGGAAGTTGGGGCGGATTCACCGCGAATTCCACCCCGGCGCTTTCGAGTGCGAGATCACGGTAGAGATCACGTGGCGCAAGAGCGTCAGCCACGCGGCCTACCGCACGTCGGCCAAGGTCGATGACTACCTGTTGGCCGGTCTGTTCGCCCTCGTGCCTCTCGCATTCTTCGAGCACTACCACTGGTCCGAACACATCGTGGCCATGTTCGGCCGCTAGGGGAAAAGGCGGAGTGGCTGACCACGGCTCCCAAAGCCGAGGGTGCCCGGGGCGCAGTCCCCGGGCGCCGACTGGAGGGATCATGGAAGAGACGCAGACGATCAGCCCGACTGGCGAGCCGGTGACGCAGGCCGAGGGCGAGCAGGCCGGTTACGCGCTGCGGGAGTTGGCGCGCAGCGTGAGCGCACCGGACGCCTTGGGGGTGTCTGAGGAGCAGTTGGAAGCGGTGGTGCCGTTCTTCGTGCTGGGTTGGGCGATGGGGGTGCGTACGGGGCACACCGCCCCAGCCGTGGCGGGTGTCCCGGTCGACCGCGAGACCGTCACGCGAGCGTTCGCTGAGGTGGTGGCGCGGGTGTCGCCTCCGGCGTACCCCGGGCCCGTGCTGTGGCAGCAGGTCGATTATCACGGCAGCGTGACTCAGCGTCACGGCACGTTGTGGGTGTGCGGGATCCACGCGTACGCCGACCCGTTCGGCGGGGAGCCCGAGATGCGTTACGACCTGTGCGAGATGCGCGGCGCGGTGCCGGTGACGGTGGTCACGGGTGTGCGTCGCATGAGCCTGACGCCGTTGCCGGTTTTCCGCGCCATGGGGTGAGTGTGCTGGTCAGGGGTGGGTTCACACCCGCCCGATAGACACTAATATTGCAGTTGTTCGGGGGGCGGTGGCTCCGCCCCCCGAACCGCAGAAGCCAACAAGAAGGGGAGAACACCGCATGACTCAGCAGTTCGCCGAGCGCGCCACGAACGTGGCCCCCACCAGTGCACGAAACGCCGAACTGGCCGACCTGGTGCGCATCCTGGAGGACCAGAACGAGCGCAAGATGGACGTAGTCGTCTCCGCGTCCGCGCTGCGCTTCCGTGAGGGAAACGTGCACGTCGAGGGCGTGGAGTCTCTGATCACCGAGGATGGTGTCACGGACGTTGACGGCATCTACCGGCCCACCGCCGTGGCCGACGAGGGAATCGCGGACAAGCTCCGTATCCCGCTCGCCTACCTTCGCCGCATGCGCGCCGAGAACGTCCCGCTGCTGGACGAGAACGTGAACGCGTGGCTGCGCGAGGAGCCGAGCCGTAAGTTCATGCTCCGGGCGCTCCGGGGTGACAGCGGCCCCGGCATGCCGCCGGCCGAGGGCGTGGCCCGCGCGCTGCTCAGCGACTCCTACAAGCTGATGGACAACTTCGACATGCTGCTGGCCGCCCTGGACGGGGTGAAGCAGTCCGGCCACCCCACCCGCGTCACGGGGTGCGACCTGACCGACCGGCGCATGTACGTGCGCGTCGAGTCCGAAGCCGTCGCCATCCAGGCGCGCAATTTGCTGCGCGGCTACCGGTCCCCGTTCGACGGGCGCAGCGGCGACGAACTCCCGATGATCTCGGCCGGGTTCGTCATCACCAACAGCGAAGTTGGCTCCGGGGCGTACACCATCACCCCGCGCGCGGTTGTCCAGGTGTGCCGCAACGGTCTGACCGAGACCAAGGACGTCATGCGCGCCGTACACCTCGGAGGCAGGCAGGACGAGGGGGTGGTGTCCTGGTCCGGGCAGACCCAGCGCAAGACGTTGGAGCTGATCACGTCCAAGACCGCCGACGCGGTGCGCCACTTCCTGTCACGGGAGTACGTCGAGGCCAAGGTGCGCCAGGTGGAGGCAGCCGCCGGGAAAGCTCTGGAGGAGCCGACGAAGGTGATCGAGCACGTCACCAAGACGCTCAGCATCGGCGCCGAGGCCAAGGACATGATCCTTGCGCACTTCGTGCGGGGCGGTCAGATGACGGCCGGGGGCGTGATGCAGGCCGTCACGTCGACCGCGCAGACCCTTACGGACGCCGACCAGGCCGCCGCCCTGGAAGCACTCGCCCTGCCCGCCCTGACGGCCGCCGCCGCACACGGCTGACAGACCCCCGTGCGGGCCGGGCGAACTCCCCCAGCCCGGCCCGCACGGGCCCAACCGGCCCCAGAGCGCGGAGCACTCACCACCCCGCGAGGAAGCGCGGAGCGCGCCCGCCCCGCTCTCTGCCGCGTAGCGGCAGCGCGACGCGTCTGCGGAGCAGACCGCGCGCCCAGAAAGACCCCGCCGCGCCACACAGCACGTGCGCCGGTCGCCGGTGCTCACCGCCCCGCAAGGAGTCCTCATGTCTGCACGCCCGGAACTCACCCGCCCCGGAGACGACGCCATCGCAGCCGCCATGAGCCGCACCCTGACCGCCCTTTCCGCCGTGTTCCAGGCACTCGGAGACGGTGAGCACACGCTGAACCTCGTTGCCGAGCGGACCGACAACGCGTTCGTCACGGGCCGAACCGATCTCTCGATCGGCATGGAGCCGCTGCGCCTGGCCGTCCTGGACGAAGACGAGTTCTGTGCCTTTCGCATGCTGCTGGTGTTCGCGCTGGAGGGCAGCACGATGCGTAGCGCCGTCCTGATCGCGACCACGGCCGCCGAGCCGAACCCCCGCGCGTGCGGCTGGTTTGTACGTGACGGGTGGCTGCACCCCATGGACACGGACGGCCTCCAGGCCGCCGTCATTCCGTGTCCCGACGTGGCCGCCGTAGAGCGCGAGGTCTACCCCGCCCCCGTTCTCATCCAGCTCCTCGACTCCGACGAGGAGGCCCCGTATGCCTGAGCTCCCCCGGCCCGATGACGCCGCCACGGCGTCCGCCATGGGCCGCAACCTGCACGCCCCTCCAGACGACGCCGCGCCGCACGTGGTCTGTCACGCCCCCGTACTGCGCCACCCCCACGAGGCCGCGAAGGAGCGCTCATGAGCGACAAACCCGCCCTTACGCCGGACGGCTACTGCACCAACACCAAGCCGGTCCCCGGCACCATCCGGGCCGTCAACGCCAAGAACACCGGCCCGAAGTTCTTCCACCTGCACGGACGCCGCTACGCGGACTGCCCCTGCGGCCGCCGACCCAGCCTGACCGACCGGGGCAACCTCCGCCGACACAAGCCGCCGAAGGAGTAACGCGCGCCACTGGCCGACTGCCGCCCCGCGCCGCGCCCGCACCCTCCCCTTCGGCGAGCGCGAGGTGGCAGCCCCCTCAGCCCACCCCGTCGAGTCCCGAGGGGAGTCGCAGCCCATGACCAGCCCGATCCTGACCATCAACACGCCCGCCGGCCCCGTGCACTCCACCGCCGGCCCCCACCGCTGGGATCAGTTCACCGCTGAACCCGCCTGTCTCGGCCCCCTGAACGCCTTCAAGACCACCACCCCCGACGAGGACCTCCCGCGGCTCGCCCGCGGCCGCACCGGCTACCGCGGCAGCCTGACCCTCTACCGCGACGACACCGACCGCCTCCAGGTCTCGGGATATCCGCTCTCGACCGCCGTTGATCATCCACCGTCGGAGAAGACGGAAGCGATACTCACCGCCGTCCTGCGCAGCTGTGCCGAGCACGTCGCGCAGCGCGCCGCCCCGATCGACTTCGACCCGTGGCAGCCGTCGAACGTGTGGCATGCCGTCCGTGCCGCCCCGCCCCACCAGAGCCCCGTACTGTCTGCCCGGCCCCTGGCCGACCACATCCGGGAACTGAAACCGTGAGCGGCAAGCTTCGGCCGTGGCGCCCGGAGGACTTCGACGACCGGTGCGAGACATGCGGTGCACCCCCAGGCCAGCTCTGCCGCTCCTGGTGCGGCACCGGTTACACCGCCGAGGACGCCCGCCGTGACGCCGAGCTCCGCGACCAGGACGCGAAGAGCCCCGCGCCGACCACGCCCACCAGCCATCCGAAGGAGTGAAAAGGCCGCCATGACAAGCAAGTTGACCACGCAGGCGCAGTTCGACGCCTTCGCCGACGACGTGGCGCGAGAGCTGGGCACGCACTGCCGGACAGCCGACCTCACCGACTACCACCGCGGTTTGGGACGGCTCATCGTCGACGGAGACGGCCGCGCCCTGCGCCTGACCCAGCCCGACGACCGCCACCCGGACCGCCTGAAGATCCACGCCGCCCTGCCGGACGAGACCAAGATGATCGCACCGTCGATCGGGGTCACCGCCCGCAGCGCCCAGCACGTGGCCCGCGAGATCACCCGGCGGCTGTATCCGCTGCACGCCGAGGCCGCGCAGCAGGCCGCCGAGCTCACCGCCCGTCAGCAGGCGGAGGAGAGCTGCCGCCGCGCCGTCGCCGAAGCCGTGGCCGGCGCACTCCCCGGAGCCCGCATCAAGGAGCAGTGCCGGCGTACCCGGATCATCTGACAGCACGACACCAGGCCACCCGGCGGGCACGGCCCCGTCCAGGTCGACAGCGTCACCGTGCTCGTTGGCGCGTCCGGCGGAGGGGTACAAGCCGAAGCGTCAGGGCGCCCCAGCTCCGTGATAGCCATGCTGGCCGCGTTCGCCCAGGCCTCACGGGAGTAAGAAGCGCAGATCAACGGACCGGGCGTCACCGGGGAGCAGCGCGACGCGCTGCTCGACGGCACGCTGGAGGCCTACGGCGTCGGCGTCCTGCGCGCCTCGCCCCTCCGCACCGCCAGCGCGGGCAGTTCCAGGTCGACACCGCCACCTTCACCTGGGGCCTGATCGCTCCGTCGGGCCTGGAAGGCATCTACACCAGGGCGGCGCCGAAGTCCCTGGCCGCTTACGCACCGCAGCTCTGACCTGCACGCGGACACTGCGTGCCTCCTCGTTTGCGCAGGTCAGGGGTGGGTTCACACTCCCCCGACTTACACTAATATTAGTTGTAAGACGGGGGGCGCCCCCCGCTTCATTCACCAGGTGCCGGTCCCCTTCCCCCCTCCAGCCCTCAGGAGTTGCCATGCTTCGAACGCTGCGCCGCGCCCTGCGACCGGCACGTCTCCGCACTCCCGCCCGCCGGTTCTCCGCCGGGATCGCGGAACTGCCGCCCACCGCGCGCGAGGCGCTCGGCACCGAAATCACGGCCGGGGAGGCCATCGCCTACAACCGCGTCCGTGTCGCCACCGCGACCGCCGTCGCCCTCTACCGCAGCGGATACGCGCTGCCGATGACCGATGACGACCTGGACGACGCGGTGCTCGCCCTGGACTTCCCCCACTCGGCCCCGAGCGCGGAGACCCGCGCGTCCATCCGTGCCGCGCTCGCCGTCCTGGACGCCGACTACACCGTCACCGTCACCCGCTGACCAGCCGCCCGCCCCGGCCGTGGGCCGCCCCGACCAGGCGGCCCACACGGAAGGAGCCCGATGTTCCTCGTCGCGCCCGACCCCGCTCACGGACTCGTCGCCGCGCCGCGGTCCTCCGACGACCTCAATTCCGCCACCGAACAGTCCCTTGCCGCCCAGGAGTTCGTCTGGAACGACGAGATCGAGGCGTACACCCGCGAGGCCGATCACGGCCCCGCGGCCATGGATGACACCGCCGGCATGCTGCGCGATCTGGGCCACTACGCCTTTTCCTCCTACAGGCCGCTACCCAGGAGGTGACCGCCGCCCGGCCGGCCTCCACCGCCGCATCCCGCCTCGCGCACAGAGGGAGTTCCGCCATGCCCCGGCGCCGCACACAGCCGCAGCAGTCCGTCCGGTACGCCGCTACTGAGCACGACGGACGTCACCAGGTCGTGGACCAGCTCCACGGGTATGCCCTCAGCAGCCACGCCACCCACGCGGCCGCCGAGGACGTGGTACGCGAGCTGACCGTCAGCCCGACGGCCGCGATCGAGGCCTAGCACTCACCACAGAAAACACTAATATTGCATTTGAAGCGAGGGGGCGACACCCCAACCGCCCCAATTCGCCGAACAGGCAAGGAGAAGGAGAGCCCCATGGCCACCGCCGTCTCGACCCAGCCCACCGAACCCATCACACCCGAGGAGGAAGACGCGCCGCAGATCGTCCTGCTCGACCCGGCGCAGGTGGTGCGCGACGAGCAGAACGCCCGCGAAACCGATACCGAACCTGACGATGAGCTGATCGCCTCCGTCAAGGAGATCGGTGTCGAAGAGACCATCAGCGTCCGGCCCCGGCCCGACGGCACGTACGGCGCATTCAAGGGCTGGCGGCGCGCGCAGGCACAGAAGATCGCCAACGACACCGCCCAACAGGAGGGCCGCCCGGTACGCAGGATCAAGGCGCACGTGCGGGACGACCTGGTCGGCCGGGACGGCTGGACCCGGTTCCTGTCCCTGGTCGAGAACAAGCACCGCGAGGGGATGAGCGAGCGCGACATCCTGAGGTCGCAGGAGCTGTCCCTGATCGACATGAGCGACGTCGAACGGCGCCAGGCCACCAGGGCTCTCGGCGTCGGCCGCAACGCCGCCAAGCATGCCAAGGCGGCGCAGAAGCTCGACGACGCCACCCTCCGCCGGGCAACGGCCGGAGGCATGGACCTGGAGCAGACCGCACAGCTCGCCGAAGTCGAGCACGTGCCCGGCGCGGAGCGCCGTCTGCTGCACGCGCTGAAGCGCGACCACGAGGAGGGCAACGGCGGGCGCGGCCACTGGGACCAGGAGATGGCACTGCTCAAGGCCGAGCAGGCCGACGCCGACGCCCGGACGAAGGCCGAGGAGGACCTCAAGAAGGCAAACATCCCGCTGCTGGGGCGGCCCAGCTGGGGGCAGAAGGACACGTCCAAACCGCTGGCCGAGCTGACCACCGGGCTGGGCAACCCGCTCACCGAGGACAACCACAAGAACTGCCCCGGCCACAGTGCCCGGCTCGACGACGAGCACCAGCCCGTGTGGCATTGCTCCGACCCGGCCGCGCACGGTCACAAGGTCCGTCCGCAGCCGAAGAAGCCCAGGACGCAGGAGGACGAGCAGCGGGCGGAGGAGCGCCGCAAGGTCATCGCCTGCAACCGGGCGTGGAAGGCCGCCGCCGGTCCCCGCCAGGACTTCGTCGCCCGGCTCGTGCGCCAGAAGACTCTGCCGGATGCCGCCCGCGTCTTCGCGCAGGAGATCGTGCTCACCGTCCCGTACTTCTACAGCTCCTGGACCGACAAGCACGAGTCCGAGACCGTCGCCCGCTTTCTGGGCGTCCAGGAGCCTGAGCACGCGGACCTGACAGAGACAGCGGTGCAGCTGCCCAAGGCACGCGTCGTCAACGCGCTGTTCGCGCACGTCGCCGCCGCCTGCGAGCACGACATCCGCGAGCCCAAGACGTGGGCGAACCTCAACGCGCGGCAGGCCCGCTACCTGCTGCTCCTCGAAGCGCTCGGCCAGGACGACAACGGCAGCTACCGGCTGTCCGAGGTCGAGGACGAGGCGGTCGCCCGCCACCGGCCCGACACCGCCTGACCGAACCTCCCCGCAAGCCCCGGCCGGGCCCGGTGCCCGGCCGGTTCCCCACCCCCGCGTCACAGAGAGGCGAACCAGCATGACCGTCACCATGGACGAAGTCCTCGACTTCATAGGCAACCTCCCGAATGCGATCCAGGTCGCGCAGATCCAGGAGGCCTCCGCACTGCGGCTCAGCGCGATCGACAAGCAGGCGTCCGCCGGACTCGTCGCCGGTCGCCGGGCCCGCATCCACGAGTCGCTGCGCCCGGCCCTGCTGCGCGGTCTCACCGGCACCGTGCAGAAGCGCAACCGCACCGGCAGCCGCGCAGGCTTCCTGCTGGACGAGGAGTCCACCCGCATCCTGCGCCGCGACCCGCGCAACACCAAGTACCGCATCCCCGAGGACACCAAGCGCTTCCGCATCCCGGGCAGCGGCATCCCCGTCTCCTGCCTGGACGAGATCGACGACTGACGGGCCCCGCGCGGCGCCGCCCCAGCAACGAGGCAGCGCCCGCACTCCGACCGATCAACCGGCCGGACGCCTCCCAGTCCGGTCCACACGTGAAAGACCGTCATGACCGACCAGCAACAGGCCCCGTCCCCTGACCCGGACGGCGAGGCCCCCGACCGCCCCCTGACCCTCGCCGTGCTGCGCCATCTGGTCCGCGAGGACTGGAAGGGCTTGCCCGGAGACACGCTCGTCGTACTGTCCCGGGACGCCGAGGGGAACCTGTTCTCCCCGTTCTCCACCTACAGCCACTCGCGGTACGCACCAACCCTCAGCGAGCTCGTCGGCGACATCTTCCCGCTGCCGGAGCAGCTCAAGGCGGACCCGTCCTTGCGCGCGCTGTACGGGGACAGCATCCCCGACACCGCCCTCCCCGCGCTGGTGCTCTACCCACTCGGCTGAGCGAACGCCTGCGGGCGGAGCGCCCCGCCGGCCGCCCCGCCCGCAGGCCGTCAACTCCCCCTTTCCCGAGGCCTCTTCCGGGCCACGCTCCTCACGAAAGCGACCTGTCACCGCCATGTCCGCCCCACCACAAGCCCTCCGGGAAGGACCGCAGGACCCGGTGCTGGTGATCAGCGACAGCACCGACGACGATCCGGTCGGCCTGCGGTCAAGCCCGGTTCCCCGCCTGCACCTGCCGTCGCCGTTGTTCAGCGCCGCGGAGTACCAGCGCGCTCCGCTCGTGCTCCTGGACGACCGCAGCCACACCGCCTTCACGCTCCGCCACATGCCGCGCCGCCCAGGGCTGGTCATCGTCCTGGTCGACCCCCACGACGGCACCATCTACCCCCGTGCCGCCGCCATCGGCGCAGAGGCCGTCATCCGGGCCGGAGACAACCTCAACTGGCTGCACCTGCGCCTGCACGACGCGACCAGCTGCCGCTACGCCCACTGGGAAGCGCTCCTGGCCGGCGGCCCCGCCGGCCCTCCTCCACCGGCCAGCAGCTGACATCCGGCAGCCGAGGCCCCACGGCACTCCTCCGATCCGAAGGATCTCAACCCATGCACGCGATACCCCAACGCTGTGCCCACCGGCCGCTGTCGGGCGGGCTGATGGTGCCGTACGTCACCCTGATCCACGACGGTCACGCCGCCTTCGGTGTCCTCGACGCCGACAAGACCATCAACGCCTTCCTCCGGCGCCTGTGCCAGATCTGCGAACACCCGCTGGACGAGCGGTGCTTCCTGCTGGTGCGCCCGGCCGACGTCGGCAAGGGCTGCTCCCCGGAACCGGCGCTGCACCCCGAGTGCCTGCCGTACACCGCCGAGCACTGCCCGATGCTCAACGGCACTCGCACGCACTACCGTCGCAGCCCGGTGCTGGCCAGCCACCCCGCCGGACGGCCCTGCTCCGATCCGCCCTGCCTGTGCCTGTCCCGCACCACGGACGAGGGGCACGCCGCCCGAATCGGCAGCCCCGCCGACCGGTACGAGGCCTGGATGATCCACACCCGGAACTACCAGTTGGTCTCACTGCCCGACCGGCCCGATGTGCCCTCCGGCATCAGTCTCGACGTCCCCGTCCTGCGCCGACGCGTGCTGCGCACCGCGACCCTCACCCCTGACCAGCAACACCCGATGGACCTCTTCAACGGCCTCTGGAACGGGGCCTGACCGCCCGTTCCGCACGGAAGGAAACCGCCATGCCGATCAAACCGGACCCGGCCACGCCCGCAGGCGGGGCCATCAACGATCTGGCCGACCTGATGGACGGCCTCCAGGAGCGCACCGGCGAATGGGCAGGGGCGGACGCCGTCGGCATCCTCAAAGCGTGGCTGAGCCGCTTCAGCTTCGCCGTCGAGGAGAACCTCACCCCGCAGGTGACAGGCCGCGCGTGGGTGCTGCGCCAGTGGGATCGGCACGGTGACGATGTCACGCTCTGGTCCGACGAGGCCTCCGCGCTTGCATCGCTGGCCCAGCACGTGCGCAGCGTCTGGGACGATGTGGCGGGCGAGGACGGCATCCCCTTCCGTCCGCCCGCCGACGACCGGACGGCCGTGGATCTCTTCTACGGGTCGAGGGAGGACATCGAGGGCTACACGCTGTGCGACGCTGACATCTCCCGCTGCGTGCTCGCGCCCCGAAACCCCAGCCTCTCGGACGCCGAGGAGTGCGCGGAGGCGCACAGCGCGGCGGTCTTCCACGCGATGCGGGGGCCTGACGACGAGGGCCTGCCCTGCATGGAGATCGCGGGCATCCTCGTGTTCGCCTACCTCGACGCCGACCGGGAGGCCGTACGGGTCTCCGTCCATCTGGACACCACCGACGAGCAGTTGGTCCGGGCTGACGGCACGGTCCCGATGCAGGTGGAGATCGAGACTGCCACAGTCTTCGACAACCTCACCCCGACGCCGGCCCCGGCGGAGTTGGCCGGGTGGAAGGCCTGGATCCGTCGGCTCGCCCGCCCCACCGCGCCCTCCGGCAGCGGGCAGCGCCGACAGGGGGTTGACCCTACACCTAAAGACACTATTATTTATAATAGGAGGCGTTCGCATGACCCCGTCCGTCACGCACGTGACCGGCACCATCACCGGTGATGTGGAAGTCCGATTCACTCAAGGCGGCATCGCCGTCTGCCGGTTCCGCCTTACCGAGACCCCCACACAGTGGGACGCCGCCGCCCAGAAGTGGCGTGACCTGGAGCCGATTCCCTACATCTGCACCGCCTGGCGGGACCTCGCCAGCAATGCCGCCGAATCGCTCGTCGACGGGGTCAACGTCCTGGTCAAAGGCCGTGTCACCGGAGTCAAGGACAACTCCATCTATCTGAGCGTCGGCGACCTCGGCATCAGCCTGCGCAAGCGCATCGCCTACACCGAGACCAGCCTGCCCAGCCCGATCGCCGCCCGCCCGGTCACCGCGCCCCCGGCGCCTCAGCCCGCGCCAGCCTCCCGCCCGGCCCCCGGGCGACCGGGCAGCCCACCCGCCTGGTGGGAGCAGAGGCGGGCCTCCAACTGGTCCTAGCCCGGCCACTTCCACCGCAGCCGTCGACGGCACTCCCCTTCCCGTCTGCCCTGGCCGCATCCCCCCTTCACCCTCCCCGCGCGGCACCAGTTCGCCTGCCGGTGCCGCGCCCTGCCCGAAAGGCGGACCATCCATGCCCGCACGCGCCCTGCCCGAACGAGCCGCACGCGCCGCGCTCGCCGCCCACTTCGCCCCCGGCCAACTCGCTGCCGAACTCGAGGAGTACACGCCGGCCGAGGTGTGGGACCGTCGCGTCCGCGCTGACGGCAGCGGGCTCCTTTCCTCCTACCGGCAGCGCGAGGAACTCGCCCAGGCAGAGCTGACCAGCTCGTTCGTCATCCCATCGGACGAGGAGTGGCCCACCGCCCTCGCCGACCTGGGGCCTGCGTGCCCGCTGGGTCGGTGGGTCCACGGGCGCGAACGGCTGCCGCGGCTGAGCAGCACCGCGGTCGTCGTAACCGGCAACCGGGTCCCCACCGAGCAGGCTGTCACCTGTGCGCACGACTTCGCCGCCGCCCTCACCGAAGCCGGTCACACGGTCACCGCCACGCTCGCCCACGGCATCGACTCCGCCGCCCACCAGGCCGCCGCCGAGACGGGCGCCGCGTCCCTCGCCGTCGGCTACGCATGGCGCAGGCCTTCGGCTGCGCCAGCTGTGACGGCACCTATCTCGCCTTCGGGCCCGACAACAACCTCCCGAGGCTCCTGGCCTGGATGAGCGAGCTCCAGGCCTGGTCCGCGTTGTTCGGGGACGACAGCTGAGGCCGGGCCGTAACCAGGGAACATGGCTGCCACATCAGGCCGTCGGCGGATTCAGAACGGCGCTCGAGCGGTCCAGGTCGAGGTAGAGCTTCGCGACGTCGACCCGCAGAGCGCGGGCAAGGGCGAAGACCTTGTCCAAGGAGACGTTGCGTCGGCCGCCTTCGACGCCCACGCAGAAGACGCGGTTCATACCCGCGGCAGCCGCCAGTTCGCCCTGCGTCAGGCCGGCCTCGGCGCGCATCTCCTTCAACCGCCAGCCGAACGCCCGTCACAGGGCGAGAACACCCACGTCCGCGACCCCGTATGTTGCAGAAAGTCGGTCGTGGACTCGGGCAGCACACCGCCCCACCAGTGGCTATCCCCGGACGAGAGGGCATAGCCGAAGGCGAACCCGCCCAACTGTCCTCCATCCCGCGCCGTGACCAGGGCGAAGGCGGGGCGCGCGAACTGTCGTAGCGGGCAACGCTCAGGCAGGTGAATTCCTGGCATTCCTCAAGTCCCGGCCTGTACTAGCTACGCCAGATTCCGTACTCAGAGAATAAGGAACCTGGCGTAGAGACTCAGCAACCTCAACGCCTCTACCGTAAGAAAGCTGTCTAGAAAATATGGGGTTCACGCATGCGGGGAGGTATATGCGGGTCCTTGCGCTAACCCTAACAGACGGGCTGGATGTGGTTGCTTCGCTAGGCGGCCTGGCAGTTGCACTCAGCTCCTTCTTTCTATCGATAGTCGCGCTCCGTTTAACCAAGGAACAAGCCAGGTCACACCTTTTCCCGGCGCCGTCAATTTTTACGGACCCAACCGTTCAAGGGATTGTATTACGTAATTTTGGGACCGGTGCAATGTTAAATATTTGGGTCGAATTGACTCTGATTGATCCAGGTCGAGAGCCGGTTACCATTACCCGGAATATTTCCAGTCTGGGTCAGAACGAGTCCACAACGGTCGTGGAGGCTGCAGAGCTTCATCTCGTGGCACTCGCAGAGGTCAGGGCTCGTCTCCTTTTCAACAACATTAAACGTCATGCAATCGAAGAAACCTTCGTTTTGTCTGCTGATCAGTTGGGTTCATTGGGAGTGTGAATGCGTCTGACAAGGCGAGCGCGACTCTCGGCGATCGAAGCGCACCTAGAAGAGTCCCGCCTTCACCTGAATTTTGGGAAGGATATGCATGCCGCCGAGTGGAGAATTCGGAGGACGGTGCAGAAGATCTCCTCAGCTGGCTTGTTAGGGTGTCCTGAAACGGCAGAATTACAGGTTGTTGCCGAGGCTTCGCTTCTCCTCGGTCGAGCCTTGCGGCTGCGCGGAAGTAATGGAGAGGCCTCTGCTTGGATTCAGCGTGGCGCCGAGATGTTCGGATATTTATTGCGAACGAGCGCATTCCCGGTGCTTGCGGCGGATAGGCTGAGTGAGTCTCTGAATGCACTAACGCTCATCAGACTTGATACGTATGTGCCAGACGCAAATAGCGAGGCGGGGGTTAGGCAAGCCCTCAACATCCAGCAGGACCTATACGACTCAAACGTGCGCTTCAGTAACAGGACAGATGCATATCTGGAAGTCACCCAGCGGACCGCTGAAGCTATACAAAAGACTCAGAGGTCCGCAAGTGCCAGCGACTTCTTAAGAGTAACTCGATTCCATGAAGCAGCTTCTCAGATGGGGGACCACAATCGAGCACTCCGTCTACTATTCATAGCTAAAGTGGCGAGTTGTGAAGGTGACTTGCAAGCTGCATCGCAGGCGCTAACTCAAGTGGAGAATTTGCCAGTCGTCACCAAATCGAACTTCGTGAGAATTATGTACTTGGAATCTTTGGCAAGTTTCCTGACCCACGCTGAACCGACACAGGTTCAGCCGGTACTACAGGAAGCTCGACGGATTAGGAGACTTGAGAGGGTCAACGAGCAAGGTAATTAGGCGGCGTACCGTTCGCAGATGAGGGAATGAAATGACGCGTCCAAAAATCGTGTGGTCCGGCCCCCTCGAAGACACCACTGGATACGCGGCTGAGGGGCGCTTGCTTGTGCGGGGTCTGCGAGAAAAAGGGGTGTCGGTCACAGCTAGGTCAATGCAACGTGAAGATATCCTCGGGCATGAAAGCCAGTATGCGAGTTTCTCGGATGGTCACGTTGATACGGATTCGATGAATCGCGTTCACATAGTGCACGCAGCATGGTCCGACCCATTTCCTTCGGTTCCTGCAGGGAAAACCATATGGCGAACAATGTTTGAGACTGACTCCCTGCCTGCGGCCTGGGTTGATCGCTCTCGAAAGGTTGACGAGATTTGGGTACCATCTCAGCATAACGTAGACACATTTTCCAGTGCGGGCGTGAGTCGCGATAAAATGAGGGTGCTGCATGAGCCCCTTGACGTCGTCTACTTATCTTCGACGAAAAACGACTCTAGAGTAGCTATCAGGGTGGATGAATTTGTCTTTCTGTCAGTCTTTACTTGGCAGTTAAGGAAGGGGTGGGATATCCTGCTGCGTGCCTACTTTGAGGAGTTCAGCGAGAAGGATGGAGTTTCACTAATGCTTCGCTGCGACCCGTTTAGGTATGGTGGTGGCAATTTAGATGATTCCATCCGGCGCGATATTGAAGAGTCTCGGCGGAAGTTCGGTGGGGAAAATCCACCCGCTCTGAAGCTTCTGACAGATCATATTGGGAATCGCGAACTCGTTGATCTGTACGCATCTTCCGATGCCTTTGTACTTCCGTCGCGTGGTGAAGGTTGGTCCCGCCCCGTGATGGAAGCTATGGCGCTGGGTGTTCCCGTTATCACTACCGGATGGGGTGGGCAGACGGAATTTGCAGAGGCAGAAAGTGTGCGACTGCTGGAGTACAACATCGTCCCTGTATCTCGTGCGGCCGAGAGAGAGTACGGTCTCTTCGCCGGGCACCGCTGGGCGGAGCCGTCTCTAGCTCATTTGAGGCGAGAAATGCGTGCGGCGTTAAATCTGGGTAAGGGATTCCGAGATCGGCAGTCCGCGGCCAAAATCTTGGCATCGTTCGATCACTTGCGAATTGCCGAAGATATCCTCGACCTGCTAGCGTTTCCAGCTGGTTAGTATGTAGATGTGATGGAAAATGAAGTTTCAACCGTGTTGTACTTTATTTGGTGCATTAGCGCCCATTCCGATGGCGCCAATGAGACTTTTTAAGCATCGGTCTGAGCTGGTCAGATGGGTGAGGACAGCCTGGATGAGGCGAGTGATCCGGGTGGTCGAGCACCGGAGCTTGCGGAGAAGTCGCCTGGACTTGAAGATGGCTACGGCCTGTTCGACGAGGGCGCGCGGATTCTGGCGTGGGACCGATTCACCGCCTGCTGACGGCGTCAACGACACCGTGCTCGCGGGCCGCGCGCACATCATGAACAGCGCCGGCCAAGGCCGGGGAGAGCCACAGCAGCCGGCCGGATCGGCGAGGACCTGCACGTTCATCCCGTGCCTCTAGTAGTGCTTGGTCAGGTCGGTGTCGCTGTGGGTATGTCGCGGTGACAGGTGGGGCAGGCGCCGGTCCAGACCGCAAGGAGTAGCTGCAGTTCGCAGGCGACCTTGTAGAGGCTCAGGCCGACGCCGTCTCTTTTGGGGACCGGGTGATGCGCTGGAGGGTGCAGAAGGCGTGTGCGACGGAGACCAGGGTGACGTGGTGGTGCCAGCCCCGCCAGGTGCGGCCCTCGAAGTGGGCCAGGCCCAGGACCTGCTTCATCTCGCGGTAGTCGTGCTCGATGCGCCAGCGCAGTTTCGCGGTGCGCACGAGGGTGGCCAGCGGGGTGTCGGCGGGCAGGTTGGACAGCCAGAACTGGACGGGTTCGGGCTCGGTGGCGGGCCATTCGGCCAGCAGCCAGCGCACGGGCAGTTCGGGTCCGTCGGTGTTCTTGCGGATCTCGCGTCCGGCGGGCCTGATCCGCAGGGCCACGAACCGCGAGTACATCCGCTTGACGCCGCTGCGGCCACTGCCCGGGCGGGAGCCTTCCCGCCACTGCACCGGCTTCGCGGCCCGCTTGCCGGCCTCGATGACCAGCTTCTTCACGGCCTGGGCCGGCTCGGGGTAAACGGGCTGCGGCCGAGGCCCGCGACCGCCGTAGGGCGGGATGTGGGGCCTGGCTTCTTCCGGCTGGGCAGTGGTCGTGGTGGAGATGCCCACCACGTAGTCAAGGCCGCGTTCCTCCAGGCCGAGGCGGAAGGCCGCGGCATCGCCGTAGCCGCCGTCGGCGACGACGAGGGGGACCTCGATGTCCCACGACCTCGTCTCGTCGATCACGTCCAGGGCCAGCTGCCACTTTTCGACATGACCGACCTCTTCGGGGATGCCGCACTTGGTGCGACGGGCCACCTTGGCCGGATCGGCCTTCGGCGAGGCGGGGTCCCAGCTCTCGGGCAGGAACAAGCGCCAGTCGACGGCCGCCGACGCTGCGTCGGAGGCCAGATGCAGTGACACCCCGGCCTGGCAGTTGGTGACCTTGCCCGCGGTGCCGGTGTACTGCCGGGCCACGCACGCCGAGGCGTCCCCGTCCTTGAGGAAGCCGGTGTCATCGATGATCAGCGCGGTTGGTTTGATCACCTGCTGCATCCGCCAGGCGAGGCGGGCCCGCACATGCGCCGCCTCCCACGGGCTGGTGGTGATGAAGTGGGCCAGGGCCTGCCGGTTGCCGTCCTCACCCAGCCGGGCGGCCATCGGCTCCACCGACTTGCGCCGCCCATCCAGCAGCAGTCCCCGCAGATAGACCTCGCCCCACCGGCGCTGATCCGCCCGCGCGAACGGCTCGAACATCTCCGCCGCGAAGTCCTCCAGATCACACCGGACCGCGGCCAACTCCCCACCCAGCACACCCGGTCAACGACACACCTGATCAAACAGACACGCCACCGGCGAATGCACCTGACCAAGCACTACTAGTGCTTGCCCGGGTAGTAGGGACGGTCAGGAGCGACCCGGTCGATCGGCAGCAGGGTCCCGTCCAGCAGCACGAACGCCTTCGATGATGCTGTCCAAATGGCCTCCACAAGGGCCGCCGCGAGCGCGGCCAGGACCTCGACAGCTCTTCGGTGATGTACCGGTACGCGGTCGTGGTCCCAATGCCGAACCCGGCCGCGAACTGGGCATAGGGGTGGCCGTTGCGCAGATGAGCGAGCGTAGGCAGCGCCTGCCGGCCGACGCTCAGACGCCGCCAACGGTACCGAGCTCCTGGCGGCGCTGATGGAGTTTGGCGGACAGGAAACGCAGGGCAGAACCCGCAGCCGTCGCCTGCGGGCAATCCCCGAGCCGAAGCCCAGTTCCTGGGACAAGGAACCCCCAGTGGATCGGGCGGCTCGACCATGCTGTCGAACAGACCGTCGCCCCTGCTCCGCAAGTCGAAGCGTCTCGCCGTCCGATGGGACGCCGCACCGAACTACACGATGCCTTCGCCTCGTTGGCATGACTCTCATCTGTCGGTGACGCCTCGAGAGGAATATCCCGCTCGGACGTTCGATTCATGATCCGCACACGCACCACAATCACCACTGCTCCGGCGTAAAACACAGAGATACGTCGAAAGAGCGATGTTAATCGGGTCGGGCAGACCTAGTCTGACGCATGCGCCAAAAGGGTGGACCGAGGCTTGCATCACGACGAAGGGTATCGACCTGATGATCCGTCTTCTCGCCACCTTAGTTTTAACTGCTGAGGTCGTTGGGTTCCTCTTCTCTATCGGCATCGCCGTCGACGTTCTCAGGCAACACCCCTATGAGTGGATGCAAACCGGCTCTACTCAGAGATTACGAATCTTTTTGATCTTCGCTCCGCCACTCGCGGTGCTATTAGGTCCAATCTACCTTGTGGCGGGGATCTTTTATCTACAAAGAGTGCGCCCGCGATTGACCTACAATGTGCGCGTCGCAACCAGCAACGGTTGGCCGGTCACCCCCAGAAGGCCGACTCTAGGGCTGAACTGGGCCTGGTGTGAACTTCGGACTCCACAAAAGGTGAAGACCGTCCTCTCTATGGGAGGAGCGTTTTTTCTCGACACCATCGTCATGCAGATGCCCCAAGCTCAAGACAGTCCTCCACGATGGTTTGTCTATTTCGCAGTTATATTCCTGTGGCCACTCTTCTTCTTCGTCACCTATCTGGTTCTCGGAGCAGCGCAGATATTCTTGAAACTCAAAATGGATAGCGAATCATACGATCCTGCTCGGATGCAGATTTTGGCCCAAGACGAGTATAATCGTCGAATTGCTGACTTTTACGCGAATCATCCGCCCTGGGGTCAGCAACGACGACGCATCCGCCCATGAGGCCTGGCCGACGGACACGTCCAGCTCGCACGGGTGGACAAGAACGTGAAGCCTCTGGCGAGTGCAATTCGGGATGCCGATGCTCAGCTGCTGCCTTGCAGTCGGCCGCGGCTCGCCGAGTTGTGCGCGTTGGTCGAACGCGTCAGCGTAGTGCCGTTCAACCCGAACAACACCATGGCCGAGCTCATCGCGCTGTCCCGCCGGCGCGAGGCCCCGGACCCTGGCGTCGTGGTTGAGGAGACCGCGGACTTCGATCGGATGGAGCGCGACGTCCACGCCGCTTTGCGTAAGCCGCCCACGTGGGACTCCAAGGCCCGTACCGGGCCGGGCGAGCTCCTGCACAGTGCCGCTGGGTGCGATGGCTGCAGCTGACCACCATCCACTCCGGCACTCACCCCATCCGGGAGGGATACTCGATGACGATGACGACGACCCAGCGCATCCTCGACCTCGCTGCAGCGGTACCGGCCCGCCACGGCGAGGCCCTGGTGCTGCTCCTGCGGGAGGCGAACGAGCTGTACCAGCAGGGGCTGCAGGATCTGCACCGGGAGGTGGCAGCGCGCCTCGGCGGACTGGCCACCGCGGACCTGAAGTTCGCCGCGGAGACGGCCGGCCTGCCCTGTGATGCCTCTCAGGACCGCGACGAGGTGATCCTGCTGCTGGCCCTGGTCGAGTGGGAAATGACGCCGGCCGCCATGGCGTACGCGGAGATGGCCGAAGCCGCTGCGCGCCGCGGGATCTGCTTGATCCCCGAGAAGTAGGCGGGGAGCGTAAGCCCTGCCGCTGGCGAAAGACCCCAAGCCGTGGGCTGGACCCTCGTCCGCAACTTCTGCCATTATTTGCTTTGTGAGCCGGGCTGGCCGGCGCACTGCTGACAGAGCGGACGGTTCTGCCATGACCTCGCGCCGTGAGCCTCGCCTGGCCGACGCTGCCGAGATCGCGGCTGAACATGGTCTGACGTCCGCACGGATCAGCCAGTTCTACACCGAGCGCACCGAGAACACGGCCGGCAAGGCGTTCCCCGAGCCGGTCGACAAGCGCGGCCGCGCCCGCCTGTGGGACCACGCCGAGGTCACCGAGTGGTTCGCCCACCGGGCGCCGACACGGCTCGCTGAACACGCACCGCCGTCACTCCCCCCGGGGACGCTGCTGAACGCAGCGGAGGCCTCGAGGTACCTCGGCTACAAGAACCGCAACCAAGTCACGACCTTCGTGCGCGACCGCCCCGGCTACTTCCCCGAGCCGGACGTCGTCGAAGAGAAGGGCACGGCGGAGAACCCCTACCGCCGGCAGCTGTGGAAGGTGGAGACCCTGCAGGCGTGGATGGCCACCCGGCCCGGCCGCGGAAGACGAGCCGGGACCAAGGAGGTGCCGCCCCTGCCCGACGTTCCGGTCGACGGCGATCCCGACGAGCTTCTGGGAGCAAGCCAGGCGGCCGCCCTCCTGGGGTACAAGACCATCGGGTCCTTCTCCAGCAGTCTGTCCCAGGGCAACCTACCGCTGCTGCAGACCACCGACGGGTCTGCCGAGAATGCCGGGCGCCAGAACGGGCGTCGGCGTTGGACGCGCCGGCGCATCCTGCAGCAGGCCGCGCAGCGGTCCAAGAGGTAGTACCTGGCGGCGAGCGGGCCTCCGCCCACCGCCCCATATACGCGGCTTCCGGTTTTGGGAGTTGGTCCCTTGCGGGCCGGGGGTCGCACGATGGCCGGCATGGCGTGGCTCGCCACCACGCCCCGCAGCAGCCCTTGGCTGCTGCGGACCGGCCATCGCCAAACTCCTCCCGGCGCTGCCGTTTCCTGTTTCACCTGACCAAAGACATAGGGGCACCCCTCGTGGTCGGGGCCGAGGATGTCGACCACGGTACGGACCGTGACACTGTTTCGACTTCGTGACCATGGCCGGGGCTTCGTGGTCCGGGGACCGGTCGGGCCCTGCGGGTTTCCTGAAGCAGCAAACGAAATTCTCCGCAGGAGACCGCCACGGCCGCGGAAGGGAACGTCTCATGAGCAGCGCCGCACGGAGCACTCCGGTGCCGAAACCGGCCCCGAGCCCTGCTGAGCCCTTGGCCCACCAAGTGCTGGCCGGGCTCGCGCAGCACCGCATCGCCACCACCAGCCAGTTGCGCGCGATGCTGCGCCCGGAGGGCACACGCCAGCTGATGTCCCGTGTATTGAACAGGCTGCGCTCCGACGGCTTCGTCGACCGCACGGTACTGCCGGACGCGAACCGGACCCGTACCAACGCCTGGTACCTCACCCGGGACGGCGCACGGCTGACCCGCGACCTGCCCGTCCTGCGGGGGCGGCCGCCCTACCCGATCACCTCGGCCACGGCGGCGTCGCTGAAGACCCCGCACACGCTGGCCGTCGTTCGCGCTCACCTGGCCTTCGCCGCACATGCCCGGCGGCTCGGGCATGAGCACGGCCCCTGGGACTGGACCCCTGAGGTGTCCCACTCCATCGGTGAGGGCGAGCGGATCGTGGCCGACGCGGTCATGTACTACACGGTCGTGGAGAGCGACCATCGGCGAAAGCTGCGTGCCTTCGTGGAAGTTGACCGCAGCACCATGGGGAGTGAGCGGCTGGCTGCGAAGCTGATCGAGTACGCCCGCTTCTATCAGTACGAGGCCCAGCCCGTCGGCCGGCGCAAGCACGCCTCCGCAGGCCCTGCGTGGCTGCGCTGGTATCCGGTTTTTCCACGTGTGCTTTTCGTGCTCACCGGTGCCTCCCGGACCAGGCTGGAGAACCGGATCAGCGATCTGCAGGCGATGGTGGCTCAGCACCCGCTCGTAGCGGAACTCGCCCGGGAAGTCCGGCTAGGAGCCGCCGTGCTGGAAGACCTGGAGCAGCACGGTCCCTCCCAGAACGTGTGGCTGCCTCTGGCTGGCGACAAGCCTCGCCCGTGGACGGACCTGTGAAAAAGGGGCGACCGCACCCACCGCGCGGGTGAGGGCGACCCGCAAAAAGCCGTCCCGCTGTACGGGGGTTCCGCGCGCGAGGCTGTGGTCCGGGCTGGCCGAGGATACCGGGCCGTAGGCCGGTATGCGGGCCAGCATCGCGGAAGGCACTTTCGTCAAAGCGGCCCGCACGGCAGGATCCGGGTTGTGGGTGCGCCCTACGCCTTTGCCC
Organism: Streptomyces sp. C1-1; assembly: GCF_050214755.1. Classification (NCBI taxonomy): domain Bacteria; kingdom Bacillati; phylum Actinomycetota; class Actinomycetes; order Kitasatosporales; family Streptomycetaceae; genus Streptomyces; species Streptomyces sp. C1-1. The sequence goes on from NZ_CP189827.1 coordinate 141,041, forward strand.
AGTAATCCTGCAGCATGTCGCCGGGCCACTCCGGTTCGTGTACGTCTCCGCGAGGCCCCATCTCCTGGAAGTAGGGGCCTAGGTCGTACACGGGCGTGCCGTCCACGGCGTCCATATCGGAGACGTGCAGGTCCAGCCCATCGATCTTGAGCAGCCGCGGGAAGGACGTCGCAAGCTGGTTCGGTCGCCGGTGGTTGCGGTGCGCGAAAGTCCCCGAGGGCTCCCACCGCGGATCATTGCGGGGGCTGCGCGCGTGCAGCGCGACGTCGTCCGGTGAGGCCTTACTGAAGTGCCAGGTGACGATCAGATGCGAGAACTGCTCCAGGCCCCTCACGACGTCCAGCGGGAACGTCGAGTTGAGCCGGATGATCGACTGGACGCCGCCCCAGTTGTCGTCAGCGACCTCCGTACGGCCTCCGACCACCGTGCCAATGGGCTCGATCTGCAGCGTCATGGTCTCCCCTTCATGCTGATGGCGTGATCAATCTACGGTGCGCAGGTAGTCGGCCGCCCGGGTTTCGAGCTCGGCGGCAACCGGGATGCCGCGGCGCCTGTAGGGGGACAGCAGTTGCCGCATCTCCACCACGCGCTGCCGGGCGCGGCCGGAATATATGCCGTCCTCCATGGCGTCGAGCGCCCGGGACCAAGTCGCGCACGCCTCTTCGACATTGCCCGCAGATATCTGGGTGGCGCCAAGGTAACCGAGGGTTACGGCGTGAGTCCGCTTGAAGGCGGCCCCGCGGGTGCGGACGCTGCGCCCGAACTGGCCGACCGCGCCCTTGCGGTCGTTCAGGTCGCGCAGCACGCAGGCCGTCTCATGAGCCAGCGACGCCTCACCGAAGAAGAAGGTGCGGTCTGGCTCCTCGATGCCGTCGTGCGCGCTGCGCAAGTCGTCTTCGGCGCGCAGCAGTGTCTTGGCTGCGGCCTGCTCCTGCCCAGTCGCGGCGAGGCACCGCGCATGGACGACGCCCAGCAGGGCCCGCTCCCGCGGGGTCGCCGATACGTAGCGCTGGCCGGCCACCGACGCCGAGGAGAGTTCCAGCGCCTTCCCCGGCAGCCCGAGGTCGAGGGCCTGGTGCGCCATGGCGCACAGGATGTGCCCAGACAGCGGAGCGTCTCCCGCCCGGGCAGCCAGCTTCAGCCCGACGGTGAAATAGGGCTCGGCGAGGTCGTGTTCGCCGTTGTCGAACGCCATCCAGCCGGAGAGGTATGAGGCTTCCGCCGCGGCGGAGTACATGCTGCGTCGTACCTGGTCGCTGGGGAAGGTGCTCACCAGGTAGCGGGCGACGTCGGAACGCAGGTACTCGACGAGAGCGGTCCGGCCATGGCCGCCGCCGCGCCGCTGGTCCATTCGGGAGAAGGCCAATGTCATCTCGCGGACGCTCTCCACGTCGCCGCGGCCGACCCGCTGCGCCTTCCGGTCGGCGGTTGGTGGCTCCTTGGCCATTTCCAGCCACCAGCCGTCTCCGGGCAGCGCGAGCGCGGCCGCCGAGTACACACCGCCGCGGAGCAGACTGCGCCGGTCGGGATCCAAGTCGGTACTCCCCAGGTCGTTCAGTGCGATCACGGGATCGACGCGCCAGTCCAGCGCCCCCTGCGCTGGAGAGTCGGGCGCTGTGAACCCGGCTTCGGTCGGCGTGACGACGCGCCTCAGACAACGGGACAGTGCCTCGCACATGATCATGGGTGCACGCCCGGACGGCTGGTGACCGGCCACCCAGTGCTGGACGTGCTGCCGTGCGATGTGGGCGTACTCCTGCAGGTTGTTCTCTTTCGCGACGCGGACGAAGGCGCTAGCCGCTGGGGCCCGTGACCAGTCCGCTTCCTTGAGTAAGGCATTGAACCGTTCGTTGCGATTGCGCGCCATGATGCGCCCCCACCGTGCCGATGATCTTGAGTCGCGTTTGCCAACCTGAACTCGCGGTACGCCCGCGCTGCATCCAACCTATTGCCCAACTGCTCGATCTCTTCTGGCAACTGGCCGAAAGGCCCTTCCCCAGGCATCCCAGCCCAAAAACGATCTTGTGTCACGTTTGGCAGCCGCGCCACTTCCGGCCCGTACCCGCGAGGCCCCTCCCGCGGTTCGCTGTACGTAACCATCAAGTGACTCGTTCAGAGGTCCTAACTGCCGAGCTGCCCGCCGTCTGCGGACCCGCTCGACAGCCGACGGAGCCCCCGTCATGAACCAGGGAGTCCCCCGTGAATCCGCCCCCACCCCCCGCACCACCGACACAGGACGAGACGGTCACGTCACCGCCGACACCACTGTTCATTTGGGACTGGCGACTGCAGGCAGACCAGGGCGCCGGCTCCAACGCACGGCTGCGGGCTCGCACCCGGCTGACGATGGCCCACTGGCCCGGCGACGTCGAGGTGGCAGCTCGCATGGCCAGCCACATCGCGGACAACGCTGCCAGGCACGGCAGCCCCTTCTGCGACAACCGCATCATCCTGCGGATGGAAGTGTTGCCGGAGTCCCACGAACTGCGCATCTATGCCGACGACGCCGACCCCGCGTTCCTCAACTTCGCTGAAGTCAGTGAGGGATACGCAGCGACGAAGTCCGGCCTGTGGCGGATCACCGAATCCGGGGGCCGTCTCTCCTGGTATGTGAAGCAGGACGACGGCACCGTGCTCGGCAAGACCGTGCAGGTGGTCGTCCCCGCGAAAGGCGGGCAGGCGTGACCTTCGCTGCGCGGTTGCCTCGCCGCGGCGTCGCCGTCGGCCGCCCGTTACCGGCATCAGCCCCCGTCGGTTTCACCACCAGCTCCAACACGGTCGACGCCGGCCAGGTCGCGTCCGACATGGGCGACCTGGCGCACCGCGTGCGCAGCCTGATGGCTCTGCAGAGCGGGCAGACGGCCCAACTGCCATTGGGCGGCCGCTTCTTCGACATCGTCATCACCGCCAATGGACCAGACGCCTACGGCGCCGTCCGCGTCCTCGACTCCATCCAGCACAGTGGCAACGAGCGCGCGGACGCCTGTGGCCCGGTGATCGAGGACATGGGGCGCGGCTGGTACATCTGGCTCGTCCCGCCCGGCACCAGCGACCGATGGGAGCCGCACCGGTACGGGATGTGCCTCGGCCGACCCTACTCCCTCACTCTCCCTGCATTGACCGCTGCGGAGCCGCCCGGCCCCTACTGGCTGCGCCCCTGCCGAGGCGACCGACTCGTCCCGCCCGCCGCTCTGCGCGAGCAACTCGCCCTGTTCCAGCCCGGCCCGGTGCCCCACGAAACACTCCTCGGATCCGTACTCAGGAGTGCCAGGTGACCACTGTTCTGCAACCCGACGCCCGGGCGGCGCGCCTAGAAATCCTGCGCCGCGAGTACATGAACGACATCATCGCCAGGGCCGCCCGCACCAACCGCTCCGTACGCATCACCTCTTACGTCCTGGCGGACAGCGGCGAGGAGCGCCGGGCAGATCTCGACCTGATCCGCGCGCACGCGGTGACGCTGGCGTGGAAGGTCGCCTCCCCTACGTTCGCCGACATGGTGCAGCCACCGCCCCTCACACAACGACCCGGTTTCGGTGCGGCCTGCCGGTACGCCACGCAGGGCTACGCGCACGGCATCGTCGCCATCGCCCGACCCGCTCTCACCACGGACGACGAGGCGTACACGCACGTCCTTGAGTACCTGTATCACCGCAGCGTGTTCCTGGCCTACCTGCCCGCCGTCTCCACAGGCCACTGAAGACCCCCTGCCGCCGGGTGTCCATGGGGACCATCCCCGCGGGTGCGGGGAGCAGATCGACGGCTGGAAGCTGTACGTCCTGAACCGGGGACCATCCCCGCGGGCGCGGGGAGCAGCACCTCACCGCGCGGGCCATGATCGCGATTTCGGGACCATCCCCGCGCGTGCGAGGAGCAGTTCGGCTGCCACGAGTTCGCCGCGGAAAACGCGGGACAATCCCCGCGGGTGCGGGGAGCAGAAAGCCACCGACGACTCCGTCCGCATGATCGCGGGACCATCCCCGCGGGTGCGGGGAGCAGCACTCGGTGTCGGCGCGCGGCCAGTTATGCACAGGACCATCCCCGCGACTGCGGGGGGTACAGCCGTCACCGCCGCGAGACTCTACGTTGACGCCGGGACCATCCCGCGAGTGCGAGGAGCAGTTCAGGACCTCCAATCCCGCCTGATCGTCCTGGGGCCATCCCCGCAGGTGCGGGGAGCAGATCCGGAAGCTCTGCGCGCTGTGAGTCGCCCCGGAATCATCCCCGCGGGTGCGGGGAGCAGTGGATTCCGTTGCTGGTGATCGAGCGCACCGTGGGATCATCCCTGCGGGTGCGGGGAGCAGTCGGCCGCCAAGCTCTACGTGTCGGCGTGCGTGGGACCATCCCCGCCGGTGCGAGGAGCAGTTGAGAGCGGTTGCCGCCTCCTCGTAGTCGAGGCGATCATCCCGCGGGTGCGGGGAGCAGAGGTTCGGCATCGGGCCTGCATCGACGTGGCTGGGGCCATCCCCGCGGGTGCGAGCAGCATGGCGGTGAGTGGATCGGGCGGCCGGTCGGTTCGGAACCATTCCAGCGGGTGCGGGGAGCAGATGGTCTGGCCGTTCGGCTGCTTGACGGCCATGGGACCATCCCCGCGGGTGCGGGGAGCAGTGTCTGGTCGCCGCCTACATGCTGTGGACCTGGGGACCATCCCCGCGGGTGCGGGAAGCAGATCTTGCCCTCGCCCGCCGCGGTTTTGAGGCCGGGACCATCCCCGCGGGTGCGGGGAGTGTCGGCGACGCGTGAATCGTGACCCACTTTCGACGCTTGGGTTCGCTACTGGGCCACTTTTCAGCCGTCACCGACAGGGGAGCAACTCGACCGTTAGGCACGGTTGATCGGGGCGAGGGGACCATCCCCGCGGGTGCGGAGAGCAGCACGTGGCGTGGCTCATCGCGAGGAACGTGCTGGACCATCCCCGCGGGTGCGGGGAGCAGCTGGGCCGACCCGGCGAACCGGGACAACCCGCGGGACCACCCCCGCGAGTGCGGGAAGCAGTGCCTGCGCTTCGGATCCTTCGGCGCCGGCCCGGGACCATCCCCGCGGGTGCGGGGAGCAGGCTGATTCCGCTCCCTCCTGGAGGACATCGGCGGGACCATCCCCGCGGGTGCGGGGAACAGACGACGGTCTCGAAGTCGGTCAACTCGCCGCCGGGACCATCCCCGCGGGTGCGGGGAGCAGCGATCACCACGGGTTCAGACTGAACTCTCCACGGGACCATCCCCGCGGGTGCGGGGAGCAGTCGGCAGCGTGTGGACGACCTCGGACTTCCTGGGGACCATCCCCGCAGGTGCGGGGAGCAGACGGACTATCAGTTCGGCAACGACAAGACCACGGGACCATCCCCGCGGGTGCGGGGAGCAGCGGTCGATCCGGCGGGCGGGCGGGTGCCCGTTGGGACCATCCCCGCGGGTGCGGGGAGCAGAACGGCGGCCGCCGGCTCGCCAAGACGCTGCGGGGACCATCCCCGCGGGTGCGGGAGCAGCTGGTCGCGTCCACCTGGTCGTCGTGAGTCCCGGGACCATCCCCGCGGGCGCGGGGAGCAGTTGAGGAACTGGGTGTCGCGGTGGAAGGGGTTGGGACCATCCCCGCAGGTGCGGGGAGCAGGTGCGGGCCGAGCCGTCCGCCGACTTGGTGGCGGGACCATCCCCGCGGGTGCGGGGAGCAGACCAGGGCCTTGGCGTGGCCCTCGTACAGCTGGGGACCATCCCCGCGGGTGCGGGGAGCAGAGCGAGGCCATGAAGCCGTCGTAGTCGTTCGCGGGACCATCCCCGCGGGTGCGGGGAGCAGCAGGTGACCGCCACGCAGTCCCCGGCCTGGTCGGGACCATCCCGCGGGTGCGGGGAGCAGTCGGCGCCGATCTCCCACGAGAGCTGTGGCTTGGGACCATCCCCGCGGGTGCGGGGAGCAGTTCTGGCGCTGGAGCGGGACGAGAACGGGGACGGGACCATCCCCGCGGGTGCGGGGAGCAGACTTGGTGGTCACGCGGTCCCTCCATGGGAAAGGGACCATCCCCGCGGGTGCGGGGAGCAGGCCCCGGAGGAGTCAGGGAGACCGGTGACTTCGGGACCATCCCCGCGGGTGCGGGGAGCAGTGGGCGGGCTTGTCGGCGGGGTGATGGTCGGGGGGACCATCCCCGCGGGTGCGGGGAGCAGAGGCGTCTCGAATAACGGCCTCATGGTCTTCCGGGACCATCCCCGCGGGTGCGGGGAGCAGCCGGCCGGGGCCGCCGCCGTAGGAGATGAACCGGGACCATCCCCGCGGGTGCGGGGAGCAGTCACGGACGCGGCGGGCACCGTTGTTCGCGTTGGGACCATCCCCGCGGGTGCGGGGAGCAGTCGTAGGAGAACGTCACCGGCAGCACGTTGGAGGGACCATCCCCGCGGGTGCGGGGAGCAGGGCCTCAACCCCACTCGCCGGTGCCTCGCGACGGGACCATCCCCGCGGGTGCGGGGAGCAGACCGCCACCGAGACGCCGGACGTCACGGAGTAGGGACCATCCCCGCGGGTGCGGGGAGCAGAAGTCCGCGGCGGTGTCCGCGTAGGTCTGCCGGGGACCATCCCCGCGGGTGCGGGGAGCAGGCGCACAGGACGTTGATCGTTTGCTACAGCCTGGGACCATCCCCGCGGGTGCGGGGAGCAGATATCCGTGCAGGAGGCGGGGCTTCTGCAGTCGGGACCATCCCCGCGGGTGCGGGGAGCAGAGGCAGACCGCATCGACCCTCGGGGAGGGACTGGGACCATCCCCGCGGGTGCGGGGAGCAGGCTTGTTGCGCCGAGCCTTGCAGCTTCGCGGCGGGACCATCCCCGCGGGTGCGGGGAGCAGAAGTACGGGCCGGAGGGGGCGGCAGCCGTCTGGGGACCATCCCCGCGGGTGCGGGGAGCAGTTGGTGGCCAGGCCGATGCGGACACCGGAACTGGGACCATCCCCGCGGGTGCGGGGAGCAGAGGCCCGTCGCGGTCTGCGCGGCCAGGGTGAAGGGACCATCCCCGCGGGTGCGGGGAGCAGGCCGCCGTACGGACCGCGTTCGAACTCGCCCAGGGACCATCCCCGCGGGTGCGGGGAGCAGTCGGCTGCCATCCATGCTTTGAGTGCGGTCACGGGACCATCCCCGCGGGTGCGGGGAGCAGACCTTGACGACGGATAGACTGTCCGTCACCTCGGGACCATCCCCGCGGGTGCGGGGAGCAGATCCGACCGCATTCGAGGGGAGGGACCATGCAGGGACCATCCCCGCGGGTGCGGGGAGCAGCCCCGCCGGAGCGCGCAACACACGTTATGCGCGGGACCATCCCCGCGGGTGCGGGGAGCAGTGGCCCACGGTCGGGGTGGCACCGGAGGAGGCGGGACCATCCCCGCGGGTGCGGGGAGCAGCGGATCAGGGCGGAACCGCCGGGTCGCTACAGGGGACCATCCCCGCGGGTGCGGGGAGCAGAGTTGCTGGCCGGATGGCAGGGCGATGACGTTGGGACCATCCCCGCGGGTGCGGGGAGCAGGAGGTGGGCGGGGAGTTGGCTGATGGCGTCGAGGGACCATCCCCGCGGGTGCGGGGAGCAGCGGCGTCCGCCGCGGATCTGGTACTTGACCGAGGGACCATCCCCGCGGGTGCGGGGAGCAGTGGCGTCACTGCCCTGTCGTGGTGGTGATGTGGGGACCATCCCCGCGGGTGCGGGGAGCAGACGCCCGCTCAAGTCGACGAGCTCCCGGCGTGGGGACCATCCCCGCGGGTGCGGGGAGCAGGTACTCGTCGCCGTCGTCGTCGGCCTCGTCCAGGGACCATCCCCGCGGGTGCGGGGAGCAGCAGCTGGACGCCAACGCCGTCTATCACGTGAAGGGACCATCCCCGCGGGTGCGGGGAGCAGGTCATCGTGCCGATCGTCGCGTCAGACGCCTGGGGACCATCCCCGCGGGTGCGGGGAGCAGTAGCGGAAGGTGTTGTCCGGCTTGACCTTTTGGGGACCATCCCCGCGGGTGCGGGGAGCAGGTGCCGCTGCTGACCTTGCCGCCGCGGGTGATGGGACCATCCCCGCGGGTGCGGGGAGCAGACGGGTGTTCACAGGGCCGTCGGGTGGGGAGGGGGACCATCCCCGCGGGTGCGGGGAGCAGTCCTTGGGGCGGGTGGTGCCGGGGCGGGGCGGGGGACCATCCCCGCGGGTGCGGGGAGCAGACTGCGTGACCTGCGGCTTTACGAAGCAAGTGCCGTCAATTTTACGAGTTTCAGAAAATCCGGCGAAAGGCACTTATCGCCCCTCAAGTTCCTGCCGTGGCGGTCGATCGAGGACTCACTCGGGATCTTGACCGGCGTCTGTGAAGTGGTCTCGACTGACGATAGGCCCTCTCCGCTTTCTTCATATTGGCTTCCCTCTTCCTCTACGTCCTGTAGGTATCTGGCATGACAGGCGAGGGGGACGCCCCGTCGGGGCTACACGCCCGGTTGGGCAGGCCAGCGTTGAGCGTATGGGCCAAGCACGAGCGTGATTCTGACGGGTGGCTGCCGTTGTGGCGGCATATGGAGGACAGTGCCGCCGTGGCCGGGCGGTTATGGGACGAATGGTTACCGCTGACCGTGCGGAGGCTGATCGCCAGCGCGCTGCCTGGTGGGGAGGCGGGTGCGCGCCGGCTGGCGGTGTGGCTGGCCGGTGTGCACGACATCGGGAAGGCGACGCCCGCGTTCGCCTGCCAGGTCGAGCAATTGGCGCAGGTCATGCGTGGCCATGGGTTGGATATGCGCTCGCGGCAGGCGATGGGCGCAGACCGGCGGCTCGCTCCGCATGGGCTGGCCGGGCAGATCCTGCTGGAGGAGTGGCTGCAGGAGCGGCACGGCTGGACGGTCAAGCAGGCTGGGCAGTTCACGGTGGCGGTGGGCGGGCACCACGGGGTGCCGCCCGAGCACGGACAAATCCAGGCGCTCGACGGTCACCCTCATCTGCTGCGCACGCACGGTTCAAGCCGGGCGCTGTGGAAGCGGGTGCAGGAGGAGTTGCTCGACGCGTGCGCGGACGAGTTCGGCATACGGGAGTGTCTGTCGGCCTGGCAGGGCGTGAAGCTGCCGCAACCAGTGCAGGTGCTGCTTTCTGCGCTGGTCATCGTCTCCGACTGGATCGCCAGCAATCCCGACCTCTTTCCCTACTTTCCCGAGGACGTACCGCGCACGGGCCCAGAGCGCATCGCGGCCGCATGGCGCGGACTGGACCTGCCGGGCCCGTGGCATGCCAAGCAACCAGTGGGGAATGTGCAGGAGCTGTTCGCCTCCCGGTTCGACCTTCCATCGCAGGCGAAGGTCCGGCCGGTACAGGAGGCGGCCGTCGAACTGGCCCGGGGCATGGACGAGCCAGGGCTGATGGTGATCGAGGCGCCGATGGGAGAGGGCAAAACCGAGGCCGCGCTCGCCGCCGTAGAGGTTCTTGCCTCGCGATTCGGGGCGGGCGGTGTGTTCTTCGCGTTGCCGACGATGGCTACCGGCAACGCGATGTTCCCCCGTCTGCTGGACTGGCTCGACCGTCTGCCGGCTCCCGAGGGGATTCGCTACTCGGTGCAGTTGGCCCACTCCAAAGCTGCCCTCAATGACGACTTCGCCGATCTCATGGGCAAGGGCCAGCGGATCGCCGCGGTCGACGTGGACGGATCCGACGAGCGCGAGTGGCGGCCGACGAGCCGGAACCGCTTTGCTGCCGCCGAACTCGTCGCCCACACCTGGCTGCGGGGGCGGAAGAAGGCCATGCTGTCGTCGTTCGTCGCGGGCACGGTCGATCAGCTGCTGTTCGCCGGGCTCAAGAGCAGGCACCTGGCGTTGCGTCACCTCGCGATCGCCGGGAAGGTCGTCGTCATCGACGAGGCGCACGCCTATGACACGTACATGAGCGTCTATCTCGACCGGGTGCTGTCATGGCTGGGTGCTTACCGGGTGCCAGTCGTGGTGCTGTCCGCGACGCTGCCGGCCAGCCGGCGAAGGGAACTGACGGAGGCGTACGCGGGGAAGGCCACCGGCGAGGCCGCAGCCTCCTTCGACGCTGTTGCGCAGGCCGACGAGTATCCCCTTCTGACAGCAGTCATGCCTGGGGGTGAGCCGGTCATGCGGCACCCTGCGGCCTCGACCCGCGGCACGGACGTCGAGTTGGAGCGGCTCGACGACAACGTGGATGTCCTCGCTGACCGACTGGAGACGGAACTGGCCGGAGGCGGCTGCGCCCTCGTCGTACGCAACACGGTGCGCCGTGTTCTCGAAGCAGCGGCGGCACTGCGGGAGAGGTTCGGTGAGGCGAACGTCACCGTCGCCCACTCATGTTTCATCGATGTCGACCGTGCCGCCAAGGACGCAAGCCTCCTGAAAAGCTTCGGGCGGCCAGGCAAGGCCGACCGGCCGCAAGCAGCGCACATCGTCGTCGCCAGCCAGGTCGCCGAGCAGTCCTTAGATGTCGACTTCGACCTGCTGGTCACCGACCTCGCCCCCGTTGACCTCATGCTGCAGCGCATGGGACGCCTGCACCGGCACCTGCGCGGCGGAGAGGAACAGACCGGCCGGCCAGAGCGGCTGCGCCAGGCACGCTGCCTGGTATCGGGAGCCGACTGGAGCGCTCCCGTGCCCGCGCCGATGCGCGGGTCGCTCGCGGTCTACGGGGCGTACGCGTTGCTGCGCTCCGCTGCCGTCCTGCTGCCGCACCTCGACGGCGGCCAGCAGCGGCCCGTAAGGCTGCCGGCGGACATCAGTCCACTGGTGCAGCGCGCATACGCCGATGAGCCCGTGGGCCCGGTCGGTTGGGCGGATGCGCTGGAAACCGCCCGTGCGCGCTATGAGGAGCATCGTGCGGACCAGGCCGAGCGGGCCGCGACGTTCCGGCTGGATGCTGCCGCCCGCCCAGGCCGGCCACTGTTCGGCTGGGTCGCAGCGGGGGTCGGCGACGCGGACGACACCCGCCAGGGTCGGGCCCAGGTCCGCGACAGCCGGGAGAGTCTGGAGGTCCTGGTCGTACAGCGGCGCGCCGATGGCGCCCTCGCCACGGTGCCATGGCTCACACCCGACCGCAAGGGCCGTCCCCGCGCCGGGCTGCCCCTGCCTACGGACCAGGTACCAACCGCACTCGCGTCCCGAACCGCTGCAAGCTGCGGACTGCGACTGCCGATTCAGTTCAGTTACGCCGACGTCATAGACCGGGCGATCGATGAGCTAGAGAAGTTCTATATCCCCGCCTGGCAGGTGAAAGACAGTCACTGGCTTGCCGGCCAGCTCATCCTCGCGCTCGACGAGCAGTGTCAGACCCGCCTGGCAGGCTTCTGCCTCCGGTACAGCCCCAGTAACGGTCTTGAGGTGACCCGTGCCTGAAACCGACCAGAACAACAGCGGCGGCGTGCTGTCGTTCGACCTCACTGCCCGGCCGTGGATCCCCGTGCTCAGGAGGGACGGTGGCCAGGACGAGCTGTCGCTGCGCCAGGTGTTCGAGCAGGTGCACGACCTGCGGAGCATCGTTGGTGACCTGCCCACCCAGGACTTCGCCCTGATCCGTCTGCTGCTCGCGGTCGCACACGATGCGCTCAACGGACCGCAGGACATCGAGGCGTGGGCGGAGTTGTGGGCGGACGAGACCTGCTTCGCGCCGGTCGGGGCCTACCTTGAGGCGCACCGAGGACGGTTCGATCTGCTGGATGCCAAAGCTCCGTTCTTCCAGACCGCAGGTCTGCACACGGCGAAGGACGAGGTGTTCTCCCTCAACCGGATCGTGGCCGACGTTCCCAATGGAGAACCGTTCTTCACCGCCCGCATGCCCACTGTGGAGCGGCTCACGTTTGCCGAGGCAGCCCGTTGGGTCGTCCACGCGCATGCCTATGACACCTCCGGCATCAAGACGGGGGCGGAGGGTGACAAGCGTGTCAAGGGAGGCAAGGTCTACCCGCTCGGTGTCGGCTGGGCCGGGAACCTCGGTGGCGTCTTCGTCGAGGGCCGCACCCTGCGTGAGACGTTGTTGCTGAACCTGGTGGCGGCCGACACGCCGAACCTGGTGATCGACGAGGCGGACGCGCCGGCATGGCGCAGAGAGCCGTGTGGCCCAGGCGGCGCCGAGCGCGCCCCGACCGGTGTGCGCGACCTGTACACCTGGCAGACACGGCGCTTGCGGCTCCACTTCGACGAGATCGGCGTGCACGGCGTCGTCCTGGGCTACGGTGACCCACTCACCGCTCGCGACCGTCAGCACCGGGAGCCGATGACCGCCTGGCGGCGCAGCAAGCCTCAGGAGGCAAAACTCCGCAAGAGTCCGGTCTACCTGCCACGCGAGCACGCTCCTGAGCGTTCCGCATGGCGAGGGCTGGGGGCCCTGGTCGCCAACGAGGCTGGCACGGCCCAAGGTTCGGAGCCTGCCGCCCACCTGCGGCCAGGGATCTTGGAGTGGGTGGCCCGCCTGGTGACGGAGGGAGAACTGGAACGCGGCTTCCTCGTCCGGGCCCGGATCATCGGCGCACGCTACGGCACGCAGCAGTCGGTGATCGACGAGGTCGTCGACGACCACGTGGCCATGGCCGTTGTGCTGCTTCATGAGCAGGACCGGCGCTATGCCGAGCAGGCCGTCGCGGCGGTCGGCGACGCCGACCTCGCGGTCAACGCACTCGGTGACCTCGCCGCCAACCTGGCCCGCGCGGCTGGCACCGAGACGGATGGACCCCGCTCCAGCGCACGGGATCTCGCCTACGGTCTCCTCGAGGCCCCGTACCGCACCTGGCTCGCACACCTCGCCGACACCGACGACCCTTATGCCAAGCGCACCGACTGGCAGCAGCAGGTGTACGGGATCGTCCTCAAGGTCGGCGACCGGCTGATGGCCGCGGCCGGGGACGCGGCTTGGCAGGGGCGGATCGTCCAACTCAAGCACGGCACCGAGTGGTTCACCTCCGCTCTCGCCGGCAAGTGGTTCCGCGCCGCTCTGCACAAGGGCCTGGGGCGCCCTGATGCCCCTGACACGCCGCCGGATGCGGACGCAAGCCCGGCACCCGAAACCACCGTGAAGGCACCCGCATGACCACTGTCACCGCACCTGCCACCCCACGCGCACGCGTCGCCCGGCTCGCCGCCGACCACATCGCCGTCCTGCAACGGGGCCACCTTGATGATCAGCCTCATGCCGTCGCGGCTCTCGCCCGGCTCCGGCGCGGCGCCGGCCGGGAGGTCGGGCAGCTGCCCGACCTGTGGGCGCTGATCGACATCGGCCCCCTTCACGAGACAACGGACGGTGCCCGGTTGCTGAGCGAGAGCGAACTGATCCGGGCCGAGGACGCCCTGCACGTCGCGCTCACCCTTTACGCGCTGCACCAGCAGTCCCGCCGCGCGGGCATGTATCAGGCCGACCGGCCAGGCCGTCCCCGGGGCCTGGGAGCCTCGGTGCGCCGGCTGATGAAGCCGGGCGAGATCGACGAACCGGTACGCAAACGCCTGGTCCGGGCCGGCACCGCACCCGACCTGCCCGTTCTTGCCCAGCGCCTGCGCGACATCGTCGTTCTGCTGCGCCGCCAGGACATCGAACTCGATCACGCGCAACTCGCCGGACAGCTCTATACCTGGCAGTGGCCCGGCGGCGCGGACACCGTCCGCAGGGAGTGGGGCCGTTCCTTCCACGCCTGGCACGACAAGCCCGCCGTCGGTCAGTCCCCCACCACCAGCTCCGACACCGCCGGCACGACCGGCACCACGGAAAACGACAAGGACGCCTCGTGAACCGCATCTTCCTCGACGTACACGCCCTGCAGACCGTCCCGCCCAGCAACCTCAACCGTGATGACACCGGCGCGCCGAAGACCGCGGTGTACGGAGGGGTGCCGCGCGCCCGCGTCTCCAGCCAGGCATGGAAACGAGCCACCCGTACGTACTTCAAGGAAGAACACCTGCTGGACGCGAGCGAGCTCGGCGTACGGACCAAGAAGATCGTGGAGGCGGTCGCCGACCGGATCACTGCCCTCGATCCCTCCCTCACCGATGAGACCGCGCTGCGCATCGCGGACGAGACCGTGAAGGCCACGGGGTTGAAGACCGAGGTTCCCAAGCGAAAGGCGGCCGCGGCCAAGGACGGTGAGCCGGAACCGGCACCCGAGTCCAGGTACCTGGTGTTTCTCAGCTCCCGCCAACTCGACGGCCTGGCCCGCCTCGCCGTCGAGGGCGCATCCGACATCACGGCGTATCTCAAGGACAAGGACAACAAGGGCCGGGCCAAGCAGATCGCGGACACCCTCCACTCCGTCGACATCGCCCTGTTCGGCCGCATGGTGGCCGACGACGCCGACATCAACGTCGACGCCGCTGTCCAGGTCGCTCACGCCATCAGCGTCCACCGCGTGGACAACGAATCCGACTACTACACGGCCGTCGACGACGAGAACACCGACGCAGAGACGGGCGCCGGCATGATCGGCACCGTCGACTTCAACTCCGCCACCCTGTACCGCTACGCCGCTCTTGGCGTTCACCAGCTCGCCGCCAACCTCGGACAGGGCCTGCGCGACGACGAGCCGCGCACCGATCCGGTCCGCCGGGCTGTGGAGGCCTTCGTCCACGGCTTCGTCGCCTCCCTGCCCACCGGCAAGATCAACACCTTCGGGCACCACACGCTGCCCGATGCCGTGATCGTCAAGCTGCGAACCACCCGGCCCGTCAGCTTTGTCGCCGCCTTCGAGGACCCGGTGCGCGGGGAGACGGGCGGCTACGTACGTGAGGCCTCCGAGCGCCTGGCCGAGTACATCCCCGACATCGAGCGAGCGTACGGAGACGAGGAATCCACGCGCACCTGGGTGCTGCGGGTCGGCCCGAACACCCACAAACTCGCAGGCATCGGCGCCGAGTCGCAAAACCTCGGCGAACTCCTCAGCGCCGTCGGCCAGGCCGTCGCCGAGCGCCTGGAGAAGCCCGCATGAGCGTGCTGACCCTCCGCCTCGCGGGCCCCCTGCAGTCCTGGGGGGCCTCCGCCCGCTTCGCCCGCCGCACCACTGAATCCGCCCCCACCAAGAGCGGCGTCATCGGTATGCTCGCCGCCGCAGCCGGCATCGAACGCGGCGACGACGACAAGCTGAAGCCACTGGCCGCCCTGCGGTTCGGCGTCCGCATCGACCAGCCCGGCACCCGCGTACGGGACTTCCAGACCGCCCACCACGGCGTCACCGGCAAATCCATGCCCCTGTCCGAACGTTTCTACCTCGCCGACGCCGTGTTCGTCGCCGCCCTCGAAGGCGACCACCGGCTGCTGGCCGAACTGCAGGCAGCGCTACGCGCCCCGGTCTACGCACCGTTCCTCGGCCGCCGATCCTGCCCGCCCTCCCTCCCCATCGAGCTCCACCTCCACGAGAACACC
Organism: Streptomyces sp. C1-1; assembly: GCF_050214755.1. Lineage (NCBI taxonomy): Bacteria > Bacillati > Actinomycetota > Actinomycetes > Kitasatosporales > Streptomycetaceae > Streptomyces > Streptomyces sp. C1-1. The sequence goes on from NZ_CP189827.1 coordinate 156,362, forward strand.
GGTCTGCAAGACGCTCTGCGCGAGGAACCGTGGCAGGCCTCGCCGTGGTACCGCAGGCAGCACCGCGGCCACAACCAGGTCGAACTGACCGTGCTACGCGAGGCGGACGCATCCGAGCAGAACAGCGCGGACACCCTGCGCGACCAGCCGCTCAGCTTCGCCGCCGAACACCGACGCCACACTCTGCGCACCCAGGTCAGCTACAGCGTGCGCATCCCCCACCCGTCCACCCGGCAGCTGCCCCGGCATGACCCGTTCGACGCCCTGGACGAAGAGAGCGCCTGATGTTTCTCACCCGCTTCCGCGTGAACACCGCGCGCTCCGGTGCCCGCCGCCTGCTGTCCTCACCACAGGCCATGCACGCCGCCGTCATGTCGTCTTTCCCGACACTGCTGCCTACAGACACACCCCCCGCAGGCGGCCCACGAGTGCTGTGGCGGCTGGACCACACCAGCCGCGCCGAAGTGATGCTGTACCTCGTCAGCCCCGACCGGCCCGACCTCACCCATCTCGTTGAACAAGCCGGCTGGCCCGCCGCAGCTGCCGCCCACCCGGACGAACCAGGCTGGCAGAGCCGCCCCTACGGCCCACTCCTCGACCGGCTCACCACCGGTGACCGGTGGGCGTTCCGCCTCACCGCCAACCCCGTCCACCACGCCCGCCGCAAGGACGACGAACCGACCAAGCGCACCGCACATCTCACACCGGTGCACCAGATGGGCTGGCTCCTCAAACGTCAGGAAACCTGCGGCTTCCGCGTACTGGAAAAAGCAGACGACCAACGACTGCTTCCCAGCGGCACCACCCGCACCAAGCACCCACACTCCGGCGACCGGTACGAGCTGACCGTCCGCGACAAACGCAACCTCGCCTTCGACAAGTCCCGCAGCACCGCCCCTCAGGGCGGCCGCCGGGCACCCGTCAGCCTGGTCACCGTCACCTTCGACGGCCGCCTGGAGATCACCGACCCACAACTACTGCGCCGCGCCCTGACCCAGGGAATCGGCAAGGCCAAGGCGTATGGCTGCGGCCTGCTCACCCTCGCACCACTCGGCACGGCGAGGTGAGACGGTGACCACAGTCTCCCGGCGCACCGCGCTCAGCCCACGCCAGCTCACCCGCACCGGCGAACGGCTGTCCTTCGTCTACCTCGAGCGGTGCACCGTACACCGCGACGCCAACGCCATCACTGCCGAGGATGCCGACGGCACCACCCATATTCCGTCAGCGACCATCGGCACTCTCCTCCTTGGACCCGGCACCCGCATCACCCATCAGGCGATGAGCGTCCTCGGCGAAACCGGCGCCGCCGTCTGCTGGGTCGGGGAACAGGGCGTGCGCTACTACGCCGGCGGCCGCGCCCTGACCCGCTCTTCCGCGCTAGCCGAAGCACAAGCCTTGCAGTGGGCCAACACCCGCAACAGACTTGCTGTCGCCCGTGCCATGTACCGACTGCGCTTCCCCGACGAGGACCCCGCCGGCCTCACTCGCCAGGAACTCCTCGGACGCGAAGGCAGCCGCCTCAAGGACTGTTACCGGGCCCAGTCCGCCCGCACCGGCGTTCCCTGGCGCGGCCGCCGCTACACCCCAGGCGATTTCACCAGCGGCGACCCGGTCAATCAGGCCGTCACCGCCGCCGCCCAGTGCATGTACGGCATCGCCCACGCGGTCGTTGCCTCTCTCGGCTGCAGTCCAGCGCTCGGTTTCGTCCACTCCGGACACGAACTGTCCTTCGTCCTAGACATCGCCGACTTGTACAAGACGGAGATCGGCATCCCACTCGCCTTCGACGTCGCCGCCGAGGACGCGGAAGACATCGGCCCGCGCACCCGCCGGGCCCTGCGGGACCGCATCAACGAGACCTCCCTGCTCGACCGCTGCGTCAACGACATCAAACGTCTACTGCTACCACAGGCGTCATCGGCGGGAACGAGGGGCGCCGACCTCGACGTTGTCACCCTTCAGAGCGACAGTGGCCACACCGTCGTCGCCGGCCGCAACTACGGCGACCAAACCGGTGATCATCAAGCCTACGACGACGTGGAGCTCTCCTGGTGACCGTCATCGTCCTCACCAACTGCCCGCCCGGCCTGCGGGGCTTTCTCACACGCTGGCTCCTTGAGATCTCCGCTGGCGTCTTCATCGGCAATCCGTCCGCCCGGATCCGCGACCTGCTCTGGGACGAGGTCCAGCAATACACCCACCAAGGCCGCGCCCTCCTCGCGCACACGACGAACAACGAACAGGGCTTCACTTTCCGCAGCCATGACCATGCCTGGCACCCGATCGACCACGAAGGCCTGACCCTGATTCGCCGCCCGAACACTCAAGGCTCCTCACATGACGCGAGCGCTCCACGAAAAGGCTGGAGTAACGCATCCAAGCGACGGCGCTACGGCAACAGTTGAGGTGCGCAATACCCTATATTCCTGCTTTGTCGGATTTGGCTAAACTGCTTCAGAATAACCTGCCTCCATGACAAAACAGCAGGTCATCAAGTGGGCTCCCCGCGCCTGCGGGGGTGGTCCCGTCATCCGCTTCGGTGGCCGCCACGGCTCCGGGTGCTCCCCGCGCCTGCGGGGGTGGTCCCGATGCCAACCGGCAGGGCGCCGGCGCCATGAAGTGCTCCCCGCGCCTGCGGGGGTGGTCCCCAGGCGAGGATCCGCAGCAGGAGTGGGCGTCGGTGCTCCCCGCGCCTGCGGGGGTGGTCCCGCCTTCTCCAGGTCCTCCCGGCGGCAGGATCGGTGCTCCCCGCGCCTGCGGGGGTGGTCCCTCTGACCCCCCTTTCATGCTGCCCCCTATCAGGTGCTCCCCGCGCCTGCGGGGGTGGTCCCTCGCGCCGCCACTGCCACCGCGGGTCCGAGTGGTGCTCCCCGCGCCTGCGGGGGTGGTCCCTTCCAGAGCGAGCCGGGCGTGTACGTGAGCCTGTGCTCCCCGCGCCTGCGGGGGTGGTCCCTACAACGTCGACACACCCTCGTGCCCCAACGCGTGCTCCCCGCGCCTGCGGGGGTGGTCCCAGCTCCCGCAGCACCCAGCGCGCGATCGGCCCGTGCTCCCCGCGCCTGCGGGGGTGGTCCCGGCCAGGGCGAGGTCCTGCACGAGCTGGACCTGTGCTCCCCGCGCCTGCGGGGGTGGTCCCATGTTCGCCAGCCGGGCGAAGGCGTCGATCAGGTGCTCCCCGCGCCTGCGGGGGTGGTCCCGGCTCACTGCCGCCGCCGTGGCGGGACTTGTCGTGCTCCCCGCGCCTGCGGGGGTGGTCCCATGCGGCTCGCCAGTGCTGTTCATCGGTGGCTGTGCTCCCCGCGCCTGCGGGGGTGGTCCCCGCCGGGAACACCATCTGCAGGTAGCCGGTGAGTGCTCCCCGCGCCTGCGGGGGTGGTCCTGCGTCCGCGAAGCCGGTGTCCTGCTCGCCGTCGTGCTCCCCGCGCCTGCGGGGGTGGTCCCAGGGTGGTGAACGACTCCCCCTCCCCCTCGGCGTGCTCCCCGCGCCTGCGGGGGTGGTCCCGTCGACACCGACCAGGTCGTCGCCGCCGTGCAGTGCTCCCCGCGCCTGCGGGGGTGGTCCCGTGCCGGGCTCCCACCAGTGCCGCTCGTACAGGTGCTCCCCGCGCCTGCGGGGGTGGTCCCGACCCGCTGTCAGTGGGTCGTGGGAACATCGCGTGCTCCCCGCGCCTGCGGGGGTGGTCCCCACCATCGGAAGCCGTCCACCAGGGCGGCAGGATCTCGGCCACCGTTGCCGCCCGCCCGGGCATGGAGAGGTCTTCGTCGATGCCAGCGGCCAGCCCGCCCCGCCAGAACAGCGGCAGTTTCTCCCCCGGCGACTCTCACAGCACCCACTCGGGGGGCGTCCGGCCAAGCTGTCCGCGCCCGGTACACGATCGAGTACAGCTGGACCGATTCCTGGCCGCCCAGTAGCCGTCGCCAGGTCGTCGTGAGCGGTCACCAGGAGGGTGGTTCGTAGTACCAGACAGGCCGGTCCGGCTGGGCACAGCGGGCGCGGCAGTCCTCGGTCAGCGGGTGATTCGGTCGCAGGGCGCGCTCGCAGTCGGGCAGCAACATCCGGAAATCGGCATCCGACCAAAGAGCCTCTTGGTGGCGGGCTGCGAGGGCGAGTTCGTGGTCGGGACCCAGTGCTCGGCTGGTTTCCTGGACGAGAGGGGCCAGGAGGGCCAGAGCCTCATCCCGCCTGCCGGACCTTCCGGTGAGGCCCGTGTACTCGAGGCGGGCGGCGAAGGCGCGCGGATGGTCAGCGCCGTAGGTGGCGATCCGCCTGTCGATGACGCCGGCGAGAAGGCGCAGTGCCCGCGAGGTGTCGCCGGTCTTGAACACCGCGTCGGACTGGTTCCAGCGTGCATCGACGGTGAATCCGTTGTGCGGGCCCAGCAGCCTGGTCGCGTCGTCGGCCAACTCGCCCCAGAGCCAGGCCGCCTCGGCCGTCCGCCCGCACTCCTGAGTGCCGACGGCGACCTCGAACCTGCATCCGAGGGTGACGGGGTGCGTCGCACCGAGGGTGCGCAGAGAACACTCCTGGGTGTCGAGAGCCAGGCTCAGCGCCTCAGCGGGGCGGCCTGTGTGGACCATCCCTCGTGTGACGCGGAGAGCAGCGAGAATGGTCTCCGGGTGGTCGGCCCCGTACCTCAGGCGACACTCCTCGTGCAGTTCGGTGGCCAGCTCCAATGCCTCCTCATTGCAGCCGTCTATGCCGGTCCAGTAGACCAGAGCTGACCGCAGGTCGAACAAGGCCTCGGGGTTGGTGTCGGCCGGGGCCGAGCGGAGTGTCGTACGCAGCGCGTCGCGGGCCTCCCGCAGCCGCCACACGCTGCCATGGATCTGCGCCACTCCGATCGCGGCGGCCAGAAGCCCGTTGTCCAGCGCCTTCCGAAAGGCCGCCTGGGCGGCCGCACGCCTCGCGTGCGTGATCGCCGACCACCCGATGTCCACGCACACCTCAGGCTCCGCCGCCTCGATTAGCCGGGCCCAGGTGTCGTCGAGGACCGGGACGTCCACGGCGTCCGGCAGATAGTCGAACACGGAGTATGTGTCCGGGTCCTGGGGAATGAGTAGCCCGCTCGTGGCGTGGAGCGGTCTGGTCGCCCACTCCAGGGCCTCTTCCCAGCTCTCGGGCCGCAGTCTGACCCCGCCGCGCGCGGAGAGGTGCCGCTCGTGCAGGTCGCGTAGCAGTGCGACCGGGAGTGGTCCGCTCCAGCCTGCCCGGCGTGCCTCCACCGCCGCGCTGACGAGGGCCGCGCCGCGGACGTGTGGTCCCTCGGGCGCCCAGGCGTCCTGCCAGGCCGTCAGCAGTTGGGGACCGGCAGCGAGGAACTCGGCGACGCCGTAGAGCTCGGAGCTGTCGACAGCGCGCGCCAGGCGACGGTCGTCGCCGAACTGCCGGGCTCGTGCGATCTCTTCCCTGTGCCACTGCCTGTCGAGCCGGATTTCGTGCATGAGAGCCAGGACGTCCGGCCGTGTCCACCTGTTCGAACCGGAGTTCCGGGTCGAGTCCTGTGCCTCCAGGTAACGGGCCCGTTCCTGTGCCCTGATCGTCGAGAGGACCATGGAGCCCGGCGGAGCGAGTCGCTCCAGCAGGTGCAGGGAAAGGCCGCCTGCGCCGAGGTAGCGCTCCAGGTCGTCCAGCCACACGACCGAGTGGCTCTCGCCCCGGACCGCGGCCGCGGCGGCTCGCAGAGCCGGCTCAGTGGGGTCGGGCAGGACGAGGGCGGCTCTGGGAAAGACCGCTCGCGCCGCCTCGAACGCCGCCCGTGATTTGCCGGCCGTGGATTCGCCGACGACCAGCACGAAGCGCTCCCTGCGCAGCGCCTCCTCCAGCTCGGCGCTGCGGTCCCGACGTACGAAGGGAGGCACGCGTGAGCCGACCGCGTGCCCGTCATCCGCCGGGGCGGCAGGGTGGACACCTATCGAGAGCAGGTCATCGATGTCGCGGATGCGGGGAAGCCGGCCCCGCCGGTCCCGTCGTAGTCCGTCCCCGGCGTCGGAGCGGTGCCGGGGTGTCTCCTCTATGAGCCGTTGCCCGCGCTGCGACAGCGCAGCGCCGACCGTCGCGGCGACGGCGACCATGGCACCGCCCACCACACCCGGCAGCAGCCGAGCCAGCCAGGAAACGCCCGACACACCGACGGCGACCAAGACGAGCAACCACCAGCCCCCTGCGCGGTTCCCCCACGTCCGCATGTCATTGCGGTACCCGGGTCGGGAGCGCGGCACGCCCCCTCCGGGACTGCTTGTCGAACGCCTGCTCCCAGGAGCTGAAGGCCGAACGCCAGCCGCGCATGTACGAGGGCAGTCCGATCCGCTTACGAACCTCGTCGAGGCGCCGGTCCCCTATCCCGAAGCGGATGGCGACAGCCCGGTTGGAGAGCATCGTCGAGCACGCCGCGGCCCTCGGCATCGACCTCAAGAATGCCCACGCGCCCGCGGGAACAGGGGATTCACCCCGATCCCGAAACGCTGGGCCGTGGAGCGGACCTACGGCTGGCTCATGCTGCACCGCGCCTGGTCCGCGACTACGAAACCCACCCGCTTCGCTCCGAAGCCATGATTCACCTGGCCATGGCGCGAACCGACATCACCCGATGAAGCCCGCATACTAGTACAAATCAACGGGAGAAAACGACCCCTAAAGATCGATACGGCGAGCGCCGCAGCAACGATCAGCAGGGCGTACGGCCAGAGATTTTCTCAGCCGAGTAAAGAGAATCCGGAGTTGATCCCTCTCCAGGTGTGACGGCTGCTCTCAAGGCGGGGGCAGGCAGGCCGTGGCACGAAGGGGGAGAAATGGATCTTACGACTCTGGTACTGGTGGTGCTGGGCTTCCTGCTGCCGAGTGTCGTTGAGCTATTGCGCAGCGTGGCGGATCGCAATCATGCGGCAGCACAGCGGATTCGCGCCTACGGGGAGGCAGAAGTGGTTCGGGCCAGGCTCGGCCGGCGCGGGTCTGGGCAGAGGGGGCGGGGGCGTGATGTCTGAGCCGGTGGAGGACTTGGCTCTGGAGGCCGTGTACGAGCGGTACTACGGGGAGATGGTCGGCTATGCCGGTCGACGGCTGCGAGAAGCCGGGACGCCGCTGTCCCACGTGGATGCGGAAGATGTCGTCCAGGACGCCTTCGCGGAGGCTTTCCGTAGTCCGCAGCGCATCGTGTGGCCGCGGGCCTATCTCTACAAGGTGATCAAGAACCGGCTTCAGGAACTCCAGGAGCGTGCCGAACGGGCCCACCAATTGGCCGAGTTACCCGCCTCGTCAGCGGTCAGCAGCGTGGAGGAGGTGGTCATCGCGGTATGCGACGTGCAGCGTGCGCTGGCGCAACTGCCCACGCAGCAGCGGAGGGCGGTCTATGCGGCCAAAGCGTTGGGGTTCACTCAGCACGAGGTCGCCGAAAGTATGGGCAAACGACTGGGGACCGTGGGTGTGCATATCGCGCGCGGTGTACAGGTGCTGCGGGCCGCGTTGATGACCACGGCCGCGGTCGCAGCTGTGATCACCTGCATCGGTGCCGTAGCTGGCCTGCGGTACATCAGTGCAGCCTCTCGGGGACGCATGCCCGTCTCGGCTCCGCACGACGTCCCGGCCTGGATCTGGCTCACGCCTTTGATGATCACGGCAGCAGCCGTCGGATACGTGATCTTCGGATCCGTTCGGACGCGCTGGGTCGGGACAGTTTCCGCGGCCCGGCCTCCTGATGTCACGGCACTGGGAACGCTGTTGCTGTATCTGCCGAACTTTCTGTGCAGCCTCAGTGTCCTGTGTGTGGCCGCCTCATTTCTGGGCCGGTATGCCGTCCTCGTGATCCTTCTCTGGGTGGCCAGCGGTGCCCTGGTATTCCACCGGCCCACGGAAAGAGCCATCGCCCGGCGCTTCATGGGGCTGCGCCAGCCCACCCCGCAAGAGCTGGCCCGCCTGGATCCGGTGTGGCGCGAGGTTCTCGCCCGCGCCGGCCTGGCGCAAGCAAGCTACGAACTATGGGTGGAGAACAGCGACCTCGCCAACGGGATCGCTACCGCCAGCCACCTCGTGTGCGTGACCCGCTTCGCCATCAAACAGCTGCCTTCCCATGAGCTGGCCGCCGTCCTGGCGCACGAGCTGGGTCATCACATCGGCGGTCACGCCTGGGCCTCGCTGCTCGGCTACTGGTACGCCCTGCCCAGTCGCATCGTCTGGCGTATCACCCGTGCTGTGGCGAGGGTCGTGTTCCTGATGGCCCGCGTGTTCGGCTTCATCGGCATGGGGCTGGTCCTGGCGATGTTCGGCTCACTGCTCCTTAGCCTGGCCCTGGTGTCCTACGGCCTTCCTGTGATCATGCTTGTTGTCCCGTACGCCCTCGCTTACACGGGGCGGCGGGCCGAGCTGCGCGCCGACCGCTACGCGGCCCACCTCGGGTTCGGCCCGGCCCTGACCCAGCTCCTGACGCGACTGCATCATGAAGAACAGCAGCAACACGCAGCCGCCAAGTCACTGCCCCGTGCCGGCACCGCCCGGGACCGGCTCGGCCAGGGGCTGGCGTCACACCCCGACTACGCCACCCGTTTGAAAGGGCTGGAGCCGTACCTGCCCCCCACAGCTACCTCAGTCAGGTGAGCTGATGCGTGGGTCAGCGGGTGCTGCGGGACGGTTCCCGGAAGGGCTCGCGTGGCCGGTGTGTGGCGGTTGCTAGAGGTCCCAGTGACGCAGGTTTTAGGTGTGACCGACCTCGCGCGATCAAGCGGCAGGTCCGGGCTGCTGACTCGAATCCCCGGTGACGGCGGCGGGGTCTGTCGACTCAGTCGCCTTCTGCACCGTGGTCAGGAACGTCTGCACAGCAGCGGTGGTTTCCTTCGGCAAGCTCCTGCTGTCGAGAATCACGACAGCCGAGCCGTCGCTCTGCTTCTTGAACGTGAGGCGCAGCCGCCCGCGCCGCATGTGCAGCCAGCCGACCAGGACGCTGGTGAGCATGGTGCAGACTTCGGGTGCGACGTGGACGAGGAGACCGGTGAGTTCACCGCCCAAAGCGCCTTCGGGGACGGGTGCCCGGACCTCGTCCACTCTGTCGACCACGGACTCCTTTCCGAGGGTGCGCCGCAGATGACGCAAGTCGTCGGAGTCATCCTTGAGTTGCTCGATCAGAAAGTTCATGTCTGTTCTCCAGTGCTGGTGATGAGGGGCCATCAGGTTTTGTGGCAGGCCGATTCCGCGGATCCATGGGCATAGTGCGGCCACAGTGCGGCGACCTGTGGAGTCAGCGGGGCCGCGCAAACTCGGTCGATGAGCGAGGCCGGGGTCAGGTCGGAGAGCAGGGCCGTACCGTCTTCGGCCGCGACCAGGAGCTTGTCTCCCGGCCCAAAGGCGATTCCGGTGATGCGAGCCGCCCTGGATGGTAGGTCGATCGCGGTCGCCGGCGCGGAGTGGCCGTCGAGCTGGATGAGCGTGACACCTCCTTGGTCGTTGCCGACGGCTAGGACGGTGTCGTCCTGGTTGAGAGCCAGGGCGGAGACGTTCGCCCCGGGTTCGGGGGTCACTGTGAGGGTGACAGTGCTGCCATCCGGACCACTGGCGAGCGTGACGGTTGGGCCGTCACTTGTCACCGTCAGATGGCCGTGGGTACCGGAGGCGGAGGCGACGCCTGGGTCGAGAGGCGTGGTGGGAGTGGGTGCGGGGATGGCGATGCCCCCGGTCAGATCCCACGTTCTGCGTAGCGGGCCAGCGTAGGTCGCCGTGAGATGTTCACTGCCGGGAGCGAAGCTCAGTGCCGTGACGGACCCGGCTCCCGCTGGAGCGGCAAGGGTTGGTCGGCGCTTCGGGCGACGGGATTCACGGATGTCCCATAGGTCCACGCCGCCGCCGCGGGTACCGACGGCGGCGATGGTACCGGAGGAGTCGATGGCGACTGGGCCCGGGACCGACGTCACCGGAAGCTCCGCCACGAGACCCGGCTGTCGCAGACCGGTGAGGTCCCAGACGCGGGGCGGGGCGCCCGGCACAGCGAGAAGACGACCGTCGGGACTGAACTGCCCGGTCCTGGAACCGTGTATCTCGCCGGTGGGAGCGCTGACTACGGAGGTGCGCGTTGCGCCATGACGCGCGTCCAGATTCCAGAGTTCAAGGCCGGTGCCGAAGATGGCCAGCATGCCGCCGTCTTCCGAGAAGGCGCAGGATGTGCCATGGGCAGCGAGACCGGCGGTCTGCCTTGTCGTCCCGCCGGAGGCGGCCCAGACCCGGGTGGTAGCGGCGACCTGGGCGAACAGGCCGCCCCGGGGACTGAAGCAGACACTCGTCGCGGGGAATTTTCTGCTCAGCGGCGGCTTCGCGGTCCGCCCGTCCGACGCGCGGATCACTTCGTCGTGCGAGTCGATGGAGCTCAGTGTCCACGCTCCCTGCGGATCGCGGATGGCCAGAGTCGTCCCGTCCCCGGTGAATCGCGCGAACGATCCCGGAAGCGTCACGGCCCTGGCGGGTCGGGGGCCGCCGTCCGTCCGCCACACTTCAGTGCCGTCCTTTGTCGCCGTGCCACCGTTTTCGCTGGTCTCGGCCCCGATCGCGAGGAGGGTGTCGTCCGCTGCGAACGTCAGCGCGAACGAGGTGTCGGGATCCACCTCGCCCAGGGCGGTGGTGACCATGGAGCGGGGCTGTGCCTTGGGAGCCCCGAGGTTCCAGAGCCTCACGACCCCGCTTGCGTTCGCACCGGCGAGCAGATCACCACTGTGGCCGAAGGCCAGGGCCGTCGTGAATCCGCGGCTGGCGGGCAGGGTAGCGACCCGGTGACCGTCGCTGAGGGCGGCAACCGCGATGGCCCCGCTGGGTCCTGCGGTAGCGATCCACTGGTCGCTGATGCCGACCTGTGCGCCGGACAAATGGCTGGTAAGGCCGTCGGAGACGCTGGTGGGGCGAACCTCGACCGCTGTGTGCAGCAGGGCGTTCCAGGTCTGCGGACCGGGTGCCGTGTGATAGGCCGTGGCAGCGAGCCGCGCAGCGAGGTCGGGATGGTCCGCCCACACCGAGTTCACCGCCGACACCAGCCTGTCGGCGGTGTGATCGGATTGAGCCTGCTGGGCAGTAGCACGCTGATGACGTCCGTAAGCGAGCCCCGCCCCTCCCGCCAGCAATGCGAGGACGGCCACGACGGCGCTGAACCGGTGTATGCCCTCGAAAAGGCGACGGCGGCGCGCCTGCCTGGTCCACCAGGCCATGGTGGCCTTGAGGTATTCCCAGTCACTGGGCGAAAGGCCGCTCCTGCCCCGTCTGCGGACGGCCTCGGCAAAGTCGTCGGGCAGAAAGATGTCCGGTGTGAAGTGCCGGTGGCTCGAACCGGCAGCGCGCCATCGCGCGGCCTGGTCCTGGATACGTTCTCGGACGATCTGCCACTCGCGGTCCTCCCGCACCCATTCGATCATTTGCGGCCATGCAGTGAGCAGGATCAGATGTGCCAAGGACACACCGGACGCGTTGTCCACGACCAGCAGATGCTTCCTGAGCGTCTCGAAGGTGCGGGCCGCCAGGTCGTGATCGGGCGGCTCGACGGCGCCGGCCGCACCGTCGAGCAGGGTCTCCTTCGGGATGGTCTTCAGGTCGAACGGCCGCTGCCCGCTGTGGTTCACCAGGCTGAGCAGCAACACCCGCGCGACGTCCCGAGCGGACTCGTCAAGCTCGCGAAAGCACTCATCGGCGGTTTGCTGGATAACACCCATGAGCCTGCCGCAGCTCTGGTACGCCTCCAGGGTCAGACGACCGGCCGGCGACCGGTCCCAGGTGACCCGCAACGCCTGTGCCAGGTGAGGCAGCAGGCGGGACGGCGTCAGGTCGGAGGTTGCGTCGGCGTAGGGCGGCTGGGCCGCAGCGGCGAAGTCGGCGCAGATACGGGCGACGAAGTCGTCATCCGGCGAGACACCCTCCATCTCGGCAGGTCTGACCACCGCCTGCCACACGTCCGAGTCGTTGAATGGCGGCAGGATGTGCTGGTTCACCGCCAAGGCGTGCCGGAGGCTGTCGTCGGAATCCGTGAGCAGGGCGGCGAACTCCGACTGGACGGCGAGCAGCACTCGTACGCGTGTGTTGTCCCTGTCCGGATCTCCTTGAACGGGACGCCGCTCAGGGGAGATGTCGGTTCGTGCCAGGGTGCACAGAGCGGCGATGAAGGCCGCACGCTCACCCGGCTCGGTGTCCGGATCGAAGGTCTTCTCGAACTGGTCGACGATCACGAGCAGTTCGGGAAAGGGCCCGTCGGGGGTGGCGTTGCTCGTCATCACCTCTCTGGCGACCGACCGTACGCCTTGTTCTCCGGAGCGCAGCCGCGACTCGATGTCGGCGATGTCGATGCCGTGTCCCAGTTCGGCGAGGTGACGTGCAAGGCCGTGCAGCGGACGTGGTGTCGAGGGCTCCAGCACGGCGGCTACTCGCGAGGTCGCCGCCCCCTCCGGCGGCAGGTCGGCCAGTCTGGGCAGCAGCCCCGCACGGATGAAGGACGACTTGCCTGATCCCGAGGGGCCGTTGAGGATCAGCGGCAGGCGAGGGGTGGTGATCGGGGTGAGGTTGAAGGCCAGCGCGTCGGCGTAGTCGCCGCGGCCGTAAAACCATTCGCTTTCCTGCTCGGTGAAGGCCGCCAGTCCGGGGTAGGGACACACCCCGCTCGGAATCACGCTGCTGCCTGCCGAGCGCCTCTCCTGTTCCAGCGCCTCGCTGTGCGGGTTGGGGGCCAGCACCAGGTATCCCGCGGGTCCGCTGACACTGGGCGTCGGCATCCCGAGAGGGGTCGTTCTGCGCAGGGTGTCGCCGAAGGTGTCGAGTCTGACGGTCGGTCCGAACTCGGGGGTTCCGCGCTCCAGCAGGTCGATGATCCGGCCGCCAAAGGCGGTGTGTTCCTGGTCCGGTGGTGCCAGCGCACGCTTGTCCGTGGTGGCGGCGGCAAGGAGGTAGTACGACTCCATCCCGTCGAAATCCCTTGCTCCCCGGTTGGCATCGCAACAATCGAGGATCGCTATCAGGGCTCTCGGCTGCGGGTCACCCCATCTGACAACGTCCACCACATGTTCGAATGTGACCTGCGAGTAGTGTGCCGGAGGGCCGAACGAGTTCGGAGGCGCTGACCGTTTGGTCATCAGCCGTAGCCGTCCGTTGTCGCCCGATGCAGCGTGACCGACGAAGTACAGCAGAAATACGCCTCCCTTCGCTTTCCGGACGGCCTCGTCCACAGCGGCGAGCAGTGTCTCGGGGTCTTCGGGGTCGAGCAGCGTGGTGACGGCGTCCGCCGCCATGCCGCAGCGGCGGCGCAGTACCGACTGCAAGTCGCGCACGGTCGGCTCGGCGGCCTTGACCGGCGGCCAGCCTTCCGCTTCGTAAGTGCCGCAGCCGATCAGAAGGGCGTGGGCCCGTGCTGCAGCGAGCACACCGATCGGGTCCGTCACCGCGGGCCTCCTTGTCGTTGCTTGTCCATTACGTGAGTCCGCGGATCCGTCGCCCGGCGCAACAGACGCCGTAGCGCCCGGGCACGGGTTTGTCGGACCAGTGCGCGGCAGCGGTCGGTGATCTCCGCCTCCAGCTGCCAGGCCCCGTCGGCGTCGGCATCGGACATCCGGGGCCAGTAGGGATGGCGCTGGGCTTCGTCGGCGTCGGGTTCGCCGTAGCGGGCCTGCGTCGTCAGCACTCCCAGTGCCGTGAGTTGCGGCGCCAGCGCTTCCTGTGCCTCCGGGCGCAGAGCGTCCGCGAGGTACTGGGGCAGACGGGGTGCCCGGCGGGCGAGCAGCCGCCGCCTGGCGAGCTGGGCTGTGGTCACCTCCCAAGCGCCCTCGACACGTCCGGCGGGGGTGGGGCGTCGTCTGGCCCGGCGTCTGCGGAGGCGGGGGGCGAACACGAGCGGCCAGGCGACAGCCGTCAGAGTGGCGACGCCGAGGACCGTCAGCAAGGCCGTCCAGGACACGGTGTTCCGCTCGGGCTGTCCGGTGACGCCGGTGGGGGTGGGATACGGCGGGATGGGCAGGGCCGTGGGCGAGGGCAGCCGACTGGGGCTGGAAGTGGCGGTCGGGGTGGCTGTCGGGCTGGGTGGCCGACGCGTGGGTAGCGGAACAGCCGCGGCAGGACCGGTGGTCGGCCGGGGCAGGATGTCGAACGGCAACCAGCCGAGCCCCACGAAGCGTACTTCTCCCCATACTTCGACATCCGCCCCGGTGAAGGAGCGGGAGCCGTCTCGATGTCCGCTGCCGGCGGTGAAGCCGACGGCGACCCTGGTGGGCGCGCCCAACTGGCGTGCTCCCAGTGCGAAGACGGTGGCGAAGGCCGCCGCCGAGCCCTGTCCGGTGGCGAGCAGTCGAGCGGCTCCGCCGAGCGTTTGGTCCGCCGCCTCGCCCGTGCGGTAGGTGTAGTGCGAAGTGAGACGGCGAGCGAGCGCACCCACCCGCTGGTAGGACGTCGCCGAGGAGGGCAGCGCCGAGGTGCTGACGCTGACCAGCTTGGCCAGGTCGGCGGGAACGTTAACCGGGACAGCCAGGGTGGTCGGATCGGAAAGGTCGGGGACCAGGACGTCGTCCAGGTTGTTCGGGTCGTCCGGCTGACGCGGCACGCTGGCCCGATAGCGGCTCCCCCGCCGCAGAGGATGCTGCGCCAGAACCGTGCCGTCGTGCCTGCTGACGGTCACGGGCACGCCTTCGACGGACACCGCGTGTTTCGGCAAGGGGAGGTACGGTCCCGTCATCCCCTCAACGCGTACATCGGTGGCGCTCACGTCGGACGCGGCGGGTCTGCTTTCCGACAGATAGGAGAGGGAGGCCGCGGAGACGAATCGGCCCGAGGGTTGCCACGCGACTCCGTCGTAACGGTCAAGGTCGGCCAGTACCCAGGTGGTCGGAGCGGCGCCGGTTGCACGGAACAGGGTCTCGCGCGGTCGGGACGCCCAGGCCGCCGCCTGGGCCAGCGGGTCAAGGGCACTCGGCGCGGTTCCCCCGGTGCGGCGGACGATGTCGTAGGGCAGCCGCTCAGTGAGCCAGGAGGAACTGGTGAGGAGCGTTGTCGCCAGGACCACGCATCCGGTGGCGAGCGTAGCCGTTCCCCATCGCTGCTGCGAGCCCCTTGATAGGCGGTCGCCGTCAGACTTCGCAAGGTCGGCCGCGACGGCGATAGCGAAGACGATCGCCGGAACGGTCCCACCTGCGGTCTGCGGCGCGCACATCAGCATGCCGACGACCATCGCTCCCGTTGGCGGCAGCAGGGCCAGAGCGCCCGCCTCGGCCCGTAGGCGCAGTTCCACGGCTGCCACGGTGACGGCCCAGGTCAGCGAGAAGGGGGCGACCAGGGCGTCTGCGTCAGCGGAGGCCGGAAGGCTGACACCGAGTCGAGACCACACACCGGCTTCGGCCGACGCGGCCTCCCGTGCTGCTCGCAGAAGTCCCTGCGCGGTCAGGACGTCATGGAAGAGCAGTGCGGTGCCCACCATGCATCCCAGGACGGCTAACAGGGGCAGATCGACCTCCGGCCCCCATGCCGGTCGCAGTCGCCGGAGGACAGCTACGGCCGATGCGGGTACGACAGCGGCGACCAGAACGGGAGCGGCCAAGGCCTCGTACGGAAAAGCTGCACCGAAGACGAAGCCGGAGGCCACGGTCGCCAGGACTAGCGCGGGCAGCCGACGGAATGAGGATCTACTCATCGAGACGCCTCCATCCTCATCGTCCACTGGGCGATCGCCCCGCGTGCGTCGACGGCGTGGATGAGGGAGGCGCCCCGCGCTCGCACCCACCGCACCACGGGTTCTGCCGGTCGGTGCGGCCCGATACTCACTAGGGTGAGCCGCATGGGCAGCGCCGAGTCCCGCAGAGCACTGAGCAGTTCAGCCCTCGGTTCGCCAGTGACGATCGTGCACGCCGCCGTCCCGACGAGACCCGCTCGGATCGACCGCCCGAGGGAAAAGGGGCCGTCGGCGGTCGGTCCTGGCGCGGCGACCTGTGGCTGGACGGATGCGAAGGCCCGCGCGATGTCCCCTTCCGTGCACCTGTCTCCGGCCGGCCAGGTCCACACCCGTGGGCCGCTGGTCGTGCCCAGCCGCAGTGCCTGGCCTACGGCGGTGGCAGCTGCGACGACCGACGCCGAGAAGTCCACGGCTTCCTCGAACTGCTCGACGGTGGCGTAGGAAGCTGCCGCGGTGTCGTGCAGGACGACGAACTCCCGCGTGGGAGGGGAGACATGTTTGCGGACCAGCATCACTCCGGTTCGCCCGCTGTTGGGCCAGTGGATCAGCCGGATGTCGTCCCCGGGCTCATAGGGGCGCAGGGTGTCGAAGTCTCCGGGGGCGGTCGCGGTGCCTCGGCCGCTCGTGGACGACCGCGCTCGACTCAGCGTTTCCATCCGGGCGACGGCGACGAGCGCGGGACGGATCAGCAGTGAAGGCGTCTCGCCGGTGCGGGTTACGCGTCGACAGAGCCCAAAGGGGTCGGTCTGTGTCAGCACAGGTGGGCCTACCGTCACTACTCCGTGTCTCGTCGCCCTCAGCGAGATGGTCCGTTCCCGGTGGTCGGCGGCCTGGGTGGGCTCGGGGGGCCCCGCGGATACGGTCGTCACCCCGGCGGGGCCGAACGCCGTGGTGTCCAGGTCCACGCTGGTACGGAGGAGCAGTCCGGTGGGAGTGACGCGTATGCGCGCGGTCACCAGGCCTCCGCGCTCTATGGTCCCCGTGTCCAGCGAGACTCTCCCGGTCGGCCTTGGTGCGGTGACCGTGGATAACACCCCCCAGAACAGCGCCAGTAACCCGGCTAGGGCCGCCAGGGCGAGTGCCGGTGCGGCCAACAGGACGGCGCCGCAGGCCAGTACGGCGGACGTGAGCAGAAGTCCGAGGCCGGTAGTGGTGAGCCTCATCTGCTGGGCCTGGCACTGTGGACGGCGCGCTTGACGACATCGGTGGCGGTCACGTCGTGGTATGCAGCACTGCTGTCGAGCATCAGTCGGTGCGCCAGCACAGGAGTGGCGAGGAATTCCACGTCCTGCGGAGCGACGAAGTGTCGCTGTCGGCTGGCGGCCCATACCCGGGCGGCGCGGATCAGGGCGATGCCGGCTCGCGGGCTCGCACCCAGCCGCACGGATGGGTCGTCCCGTGTACGTCCGAGGATGCGGACGACGAATTCGTGGATCTCGTCGTCGACCCGCACGCCTCGCGCGATGTTGATCATCTCGGTCAACTGGGCCTGAGACACAGCCCGCTGCGAGTCGTCGACCGGCCTGCCCAGGCTCTGCTGTTTGAGGATCTCCCGCTCGGTCCCTGCATCGGGATAGCCGATCCGCATACAGATCATGAAACGGTCCAGCTGCGACTCCAGCAGCGGGTACGTGCCCGCGAAGTCGACCGGATTCTGGGTCGCCACGACCATGAACGGTCGTGGTACGTCGATGGGGTCGCCGTCCGGGGTGACCTGTCGCTCCTCCATGACTTCGAGGAGGGCCGACTGGGCCTTGGGCGAGGCGCGGTTGACCTCGTCGCACAGCACGACGTTCGCGAAGACGGGCCCTTTTCGGAACACCAGCCCGCTGCGGCTTTCGTCGAGGATCATCGATCCTGTGATGTCGGAGGGGAGAGTGTCCGGTGTGAACTGGATCCGTTGGAACTTCCCCTCCACGGATCTTGCGAGGGCATGGGCCAGTGATGTCTTCCCGAGTCCAGGGAAATCGTCGATGAGTAGATGGCCTTCGGCGACCATCGCGGTCAACGCGAGGTCGATCTCCTGCCGTTTGCCCAGAATGACGCGTCCGACATGCTCGGCCAGTGTGTTGAAGGACGCCGCGAACCGGTCGTACACGGCGGCATGGGAACCATATGAGTAGGGCATGCGGCTTCCTTGGATCACTGGGTCTTCCACAACTGCACACTGGTGTCGTCGGCCACACCGAGCAGTCCGGTGCGTGGGTCGAAGGAAACCTGGTCGATGGCGGAGGTCCGCCGGGTGAGGGTGCGCGACAGAATCGGCTGCCGTCCCGGGGCGACCTTCCACAGCTTCACGGTGCCGTTCTGCTCGCCGGTGGCCAGGACCGAGCCGCTCTGGTCGAAGGCGGCGGCGGTGAGGGGCGAGCCCGTCGCAAGGGTGCCGGCCACGACCGGTTTCGTGGCGTCCCGTACGTCCCACAATGTGGCCGTCACACCGATCCCTGGGCCGAGCAGCAGGCGTCCGTTCGGGCTGAAGGCCAGCGCGGCGAAAGTCGAGCCGACGTCGGTCCTGGACATCAGGGCGGGATGGCGGATGTCGGAGACGTCGTAGAGGTAGAGCACGCGCGGGCCCTGTCCGGTTCCAGGACGCGCGCGCCTCACCTCCACCGCCATCGTCACGTCGTCGGGGCTGAAGGTGACATCGACAGCCGCGTCACCGGCGTCGAAGATCCCGTCGAGGCTGGACGCCCGTGCCGGAGCCACGGGGTCGGCGCTGTCCCAGATGGAGACATTGCTCGCGCCGGTGCCGCCTTCGTCGACCGCGAAGGCTCCTCCGTCCGGCCGGACCGCCAACACCGGTCCAAGACCACGGTCCTGGGTGACGGGAAGCACCTTGCTGGACAGGACGCGCGGTATCCCGCCGGTCGAGTAGATCGTGAAGTCCTGGAAGTGGGTCGACGGCTGTCTGCCAGCGACGAACAACAGGCTGCCCTGAGCCGCGAAGACCACCCCCCTCGTGTCGCCTCCCGGGCTGTCCGTCACCGGGTGGAGGCGTCGGGGGGCGCGCGGTGCAGAGACGTCCCACAGCTCGCCCTGACCGGGACCATGGGCGGTGACCAGCCTCGCAGCGACCGGATCCCAGGCCAGGGCGGTTCGTTCATAGGCCGAGTTCGACACCACGGTGATCGTATTGAGCAAGCTGGGGCCCCTCCCCCCTGGCGCGTCCGTGGGGGCCGGCCCCGATGCCGAGGGCCGACCCGCAGGCGGCGGGCTACCGCTCGGCGACGGCGAGGTGGACGGACGCGACCGGCTGGAACTAGGCGTCGGCGAGGACGTGTCGGGGCTCGGCGTCGGGGTCATGCTCACAGACGGGCTGGATACGACGGAAGGGCCTCCGGAAGAGGTGGCAGACGGGTGTGCAGCCTGCCCGTACTTGGCGAAGACCCGCGTGGTTCCCTGGCACACGACCATCGCATAAGGTCCCGTCTCATCGTTGCCCCAGACGAGTCCGTTCTGCACGAAGACGCTCAGCCGTGCGCGCCCGTCGGAGTGTCGTAGGCGAACCGGTGCGCGCAAACGACCAGAGGCGGTGTCCACGACCAGCACCGTGCCTGACGTGGCGTCGGGTACGTACACGAGTGCCCCCGACGCCACCGGTCGGCCCAGCACGTCTGTTCTAGCGACAGGCAGTCGCACGCGAGTGAGCGCCCCTGTCGTCGAATTCACGGTGACCAGGGTCTGGGTCGGCCGCATGACAAGTGGAACGAGGGCTGAGGCGTGGGAGGGGACGGCGAGTTCGACGCCGGTGACCGCTTGGGAATGATCGCCGGTCGAGAAGGATCTAACTGAGCCGTGCGCTGACAGGACAGTGAGCCGTAAAGTCCGGGGGTCGAGGGCGACCGCCTCGGCGTTCGCGGCCGCCGTAAGGCGTAAGGACTCATGGACGTCGCCGACACGGACACGCGCCACGATGTGGTTGTCTTTGATCCGCACCACGGTGCCGGACGACCCCAGTGCCGCCCACAACGAACCATCGCTTCCCGCGACGGCCGACACCACTGGCGCGGCAAATTTCACCGCCCGCGGGCTACTGGCGGTATGAGACGAGGCTGAGACCGATTCGACGGCATAGGGATGTGACTTGGTCCCGGCGCCGCTATGCAGCGGCTTGTCCGTAGTGCCATAGACCTGAGACCCGGACACAGCAATGAAATCGCCGTCAACCGCCAAGTCCTGTTCGCGGTAACGCTCGTTGGCGTCGTCCACACTCCACACGGACCGTCCAGACAGCAGTACGACGCTGCTGCCCTGCTCATCGAGCGCAACTGGACCCGAACTGGTGCGCTCGGGCAGAGCAAGCTGTGCCACTGGCCGACCAGATCCACCGTCGACCTTCGTCAACAGCCCCGCGGAAGTCGACAGCAGCCATGCGGTTCCTGATTGGAAGCGTGGTGCAGCAGCGCCGTTCGAATGATTGAGCAGAAAGGGCCCGACCATGCAGGCAAGTCCCAAAAGCCCGGCAACGGTGGCATGACGACCACGTTCAGCCGACAGAAAGCACCACCGCACGGCCCACCCCCCATAAGCCGAATACTGCAACCTGGGTCCGGAAAGCACGGCAACGTGCGCGCCAACTCTCGATTGTCCGCCCCCCGGCTGTCCAACATCGAGCAAGGTATAGCGAGTTACATGATCATAAAAGGTAAATGACCAACGGTGCTCGATTTGGGACAGAACTGACGGCTCGGTGTTCATACTCGCCCGGCCCCATCCGCCAGGGCTCCGCGCCGCTACAGACGACGCTCATGGACCCGCAGCGCACCGCTACACCACGGAAGTGCGCCGTGGGACGAAAAGTGTCCGCCATATCATGACGGCAGATGGGAAGGAGCCTCTCCATGAGCGTCCACTCGATCATGGACACCGATTTCCCCAAGGGATACGCGGTCCTGTTCGGGGTCGACGGCAAGATGATCATGATTCCGCGGAGCGAAGAGTGCTCCGGCACCATCAGGTCGATGCAGATCGACTCACTCGCTCTCGGTCGTCACGCGAAGGTCACCTCCGACGTCTACATCGACTTCCCCGGAGACGAGCACTCCGCCCCTGGCCTGGCCATCCTGCGCGACGACGCACGCAAGGTGAGCAGGCGCTACAGCTTCGAGGACGTCCTTTTGATCTCCGAGGTCGTCTCTACCTCCTCTGCACGCAAGGACTACAACGACTGCACCACCAAGTACGGGCGCTACGGCATCCCGATCTACCTGGTCGTGGACCCCTACGCCGGGGAAGTCGTCCTGCACACCGAGCCCACCGCGATCGGCTACAGCACGGCGCTCAAGCGCGCCTACGGCACGGGCAAACTCCCCATCCCCCTGGCCGACGGCCGCACCTTCACCCTCGACCTCGACGAACTCCCCCGGCCCGAGCCGGAAACCGACGCTCACTGAGAAGACCCTGCCCAGGCCAGGTCGGACAGGAAAGTCAGGACCGCTTCGACTCCCCGAGGCTGAGGTAGTGCAGGTGCACACAGAGGTGGCGCAGTTGCAGGCGGCGAGGTCGACACCGGCTTGGACCTCGGCGATTCATATTCGCCCTGACGCGCCAAGCTGATCGGCTTGACGGCCTGGGATACCGGTCCTGAGGGGCAGGCGTTTGCCTGAGCCGTCATGCCCGCTTGATCAGCATTGGCTCCCCCGTAGCTGTCAGGCACGCTGGCACAGCGGCGGCAGGAGTCCGTCGCCCGGCCAGAAGGGCTGCTCGGCCGTGAGGCCGGTGAGGGACGTGCCGACCTCGGTCAGGACCTTGGTGCGCTCGTCCGGTCCGTAGACAATGGCCTCGCCCGCTGCGGCGTCGAAGGCACGCACCTGGCTGTTGGGGCCGGTGCAGATCAAGGCCCGGGCGACTTCGGGGAGCTGGAGGCTGAGGGCGTCGCACCGTTCTGTCTGCACGAGGTGCACCAGGTCGACTGTGACGCGTTCCCAGTCGCCGACGGCCGGCCAATCGGCGCCGCCGTTCAGTTCGTGGGTGAGGGTGGCCAACGGGACGATCTCACCCGGCTGCCGTCCTTGGGTGAGGAGGGCATGGATCCGGGTGCCGTCGGACTGGAGGATTCGCGGGTGGAGCAGGGTGTCGGCGGCCACGAGGGTGGTGTTGATCTCCTGGACCCCGGGGCCGGGGTAGTAGGGCTCGTGCGCGAAGAGCAGGTAGACGGTTGCGGTGCGGGCAGCGGTGTCGAGCTCGGGCATGCCGAGTGCTCCTTCCAGGGGTGAGGGGCCGGGCTTGTGCAACGCCGGCCCTGTCGTCGACCGAGTTCCAGGCGGCCGCGACGGTGTGCAGGCCTGGTCCGCGTGGTCCGGCCGCGCCTGGACGGATGCGTGCCCCAGGATCTGCGCAACCTGGTCGGCGAGTTGGAGCATCAGCCGCTCGCGGGCGATCAGTTCGCAGGAGACCGAGCGGGCGTCGTGGGTCTGGAGCAGGCCGGCGGCGTCCCAC
The DNA here is from genome assembly GCF_050214755.1 of Streptomyces sp. C1-1. Taxonomy (NCBI): domain Bacteria; kingdom Bacillati; phylum Actinomycetota; class Actinomycetes; order Kitasatosporales; family Streptomycetaceae; genus Streptomyces; species Streptomyces sp. C1-1. The sequence continues at coordinate 178,459 of NZ_CP189827.1, forward strand.
AGCAGTTGCTGGCCGACCTCGGCAGAGCGGCGCAGTTCGTAGCGGTCGCTGCCGGCCGCCGCCTGGAGGAGGCAGGTGTGCCAGGCGGCGAGGCGCTGGAGGTAGCGGCAGGCGCTGGCCTCTTGGACGCTGCGGACGTGATGGCGGGTCCGGGCATCCAGCGTGGCCGGCACGTGTTCGGCGAGCAGCGGCGGCAGCGCGATTGCTGGCAGGACGACGTCGGCAGGGATGCCGTGGGCCATGGCGAACAGGCCGGCGATCAGGCTGCAGAACGCGATGGTGAAGGTGACCAGGCGCAGCGAGGCGCGGGTACCGGGGAACAGGTCGATGCGGCAGGCAGGGCGCCGGGTCAGCCAGCGCAGGGCCAGACGGTGCGCACGGGTGGCCGAGGGGGTGAGAACTCCGATCTCGTGGGCAACTTCGGGCCGCGAGCCGTCGCCAGGGATCGTCCAGGCGAGCCAGCCCCACCCGGTGCGCTCGTAGACGAGCACCGGTTCGCAGTCGGCTGTGCAGGTGTGGACGTGGGCGGTGCGCAGGGCGCGGGCGTGTTCCTTCTCCCACCGACCCGGGTCGGCCGCGAAAGGGTGCAGGTGCTGCGCGAGGCCGGGTGGCGGGGGTGGGCGGTGAGTGTCGGTCACGGGCTGCTCGTCCTTCCAGTGGGATCGGTCAGGCGGAGGCACACGTGGTGCAGCGGCCGTCGCCGTCAGGGTGGGCTCGCTTGCGCGTTGGGCCGGGGCAGGTGCGGCACAACGGCCAGCCCAGACAGGCCGGGCAGAGGTCCTCACCAGAAGCGGTGGCGGGCACCCCGCAGCCGGCGCATTCAACAAGGGCCCGGTAGGTGAGGGCCTCGGTCACGGAACGGGCGGCGGCCGCCGTCGCAGGCCGCTCCCAGGCCGCCTCCGCGAACGGCTCGTCCAGCGGGGCCGCGCCGGGGCGGGCGGCGCTGGTGGGCGGCGGGTAGGCCTGGGCGGCCCGCAGCCGGGCGGCGATGATCGCACCGACCGTGGTCCGTACCGGGTTCGGCAGGGGCCGGTCGGCGATGACGTGCCGCAGTTGCTCGGCGTTCCAGCCGGCCTGAAGCATCACGGTCACGACGCGGCCCTGGTCGGTCAGCGCCTGTCCGGTCAGCAGCAACTCGGGGCGGGCTGCCCCCAGTTCGAGCAGCAGCCCGATCCCGGGATGCATCTCATCCGCCGCGAGCCCGGCCGGCGGGGACGTCGCAGCGTCCGGCCGGTCCGGCCGTGAAGGTGTTCGCGGCTCGCGGCACGGATGGATGGGTCTGGTGTTCTGCTTGTTGGTCTTCTTTCTGTTGGTGTTCTTAAGGCCGGGATCAGCCAACGTAGGCTCAGCCAATCCTGGAAGACCCGACTCTGGATGCGACCTGGGGTTTTGCAGGGCGGGCAGGTCGGTGATGACGTACAAAGCCTGCCCGAGCGTGCCGTCGGCGTTGCGCTCGCGGGTGCGGTTAAGGAATCCATCGCTCCAGCTGCTTCAGGCCCGCGGTGACCGCGTCGACGCCTTCGCGGCCGCGCCGCACCAGTTCGGCGACGGTGACCTGCCAGCCGTCCCGGTGCGTACTGATGTACCCGAACAGACCCTTGGCCTTGAAGGACAACCGGGTGTCGCGGAAGAGGTCGTTGGCGACCTGGGTGAACTGATCGGCCGCCATCACCCCGCGCCGGATCCCCGCCCCCCCATCCGATCTCGCATGCGTCTTCGATCGCGAGGGCGCACGTGGCTTCCAGGACGGCGACGTCGAGAGTGGCGGGGCGATCGGTGATCGAGTAGACGGCCTCGCCGAGCGTTCCGTTCGGGCGGCGCAGGCGTTCGCGGACGAGGTAGCCGCAGTGCTGCAGTTCCTTCAGGCCGGCGCGGACCGCCTCCCGCCCGTCCGGGCCGACGGCGACCAGGTGGTCGAGGGTGACTTGCCAGCCATTGCGGTGGGTGCTGACGTACCCGAAGATGCCCTTCGCCTTGTACGAGAGCCTTGAGTCCCTGAAGAGGCCGTTGGCGATCTGGGTGAACTGATCGGCCGCCATCACACCCCGGCGGATTCCTGCCCCGAAGCGGCTCATCGCCATGCTCCGGACGCGGCCCGGGCACGATGCCCAGGACCGTGCGCCGCGCCCGCGAAGGCGGGATGACCGTTGCTCCTGGGCGCGCAGGCGAGCGTGTGATCCATGCGGTCAGCTCACACGCGGACCCCGACCAGGCTGACGGCCATGAGCCCCGACCGCCGGTCACGATCCGGTAACACGGCCTTCCAGCTGCCGTGGTCGCTCTCATGGTCGGACCGACCACGCGCCTTCTAAGCGCTTGGCCGCAGGTTGGAGTCCTGCCTGGGGCGCGCAACACCCTCTTTCTGCGGAAACGCGCGAGGGGTTCTTTGATGTCCGGATGCGCATCGCTGTGAGACCAAGCGGCTTGGCTGCCCCCGGTCGTGGACAACCCTGACATCGGGGTCGCAGTTCACGCCGACGGACGCCTGGCTACCCCTCCTCGTCGCCCAGCACCTGGGCGGCCACGCGTGGGTCCATGAGGTTGGACCACGCCTGTTCGGCCGGGAGCAGGTCCCGCTCAGGCAGGGCGTACTCCGGATACCAGCCTTCAGCCTCGCAGCCGGGGACGTTGCGCAGGATCAGCACGGTCAGGTTCGGCGGAACGGAGCCGGTGATCCGGACGGCGAGGTAGGTCTCGTGGCCGTCGTCCGCCCGCACCTGGAGGCCAAGGGTGAAAGTGTCGAACTCACGCGTGTGCTCACGACCGTCGCGCAGCGTGGCGCGCGCCAGGTCCAGCAGAGTCTCCCGCAGGCGGCGCACGAAGCGGACACCTGCCTCGGCACGGTACCGGACGTGGTCCTCGCGCGCGGGCAGTAGGTAGGCGGTGTGCGTCGTGGTCTTCAGGCCGCCGGAATGTTCCGCGTTGTAGCGCGCTCGGGCAGCGCGACCATCGGCCTCAAGGGCTGCATAGAAGTCATCGCCCGAGCCGTCCTCTCGCCGACCAGCCGCAACCAGCCACGGCAGGTCGGCGTCTAGCCATACCGCGCCGCGCCACCTCTGCACCTTGACCTTGAACAGCACCTGGTCATCCACGGACCGGATGCGTTCGTGCTTGCCGTCCTCGTCCGCGAACTGCTCGGACGCTTTGGCCAGCACCGGATGGTCGATCTCGTCCAGCGGTGCCGTGACCGGCGGCACCGCGAGGCCCAAATCCTCGCGTAAGCAGCGCAGCGTCGGGCGGGCCGGGCGCAGCGGGCTAGGTCCGCTCATTCCTCGATTCCCCCGACCGCGTCGATCTCCTCTGCGGTCAGCCCGGTCAGCAGCATCACATCCGATTTCAGTGATCCATCCAGCACGCTGAGCGCCTCCACCATGCCGGACCGCAGATCCTCACGGCGCTGCTCCAGATACGCCCGGACCGCCTCGGCCACCAGGTCCTTCTTCGTCAGCCCCAAGAAATGAGCGCCCTGGCTGATCAACTTGTCCGTCGCCGGGTCCACCTTCAGCGGGGACTGGCGTGCCGGTTTCGGCGCCGTCGTCATCGCTAACACACCTCCTCCGCCGCCATAGTACCTAAGTACCTCACAGTGCAGTTGTTTCGGCGTTACCGAGATCGAACACGCCCTGGCTCCGGCCGACGGCACGCGCCTTCGCTGCCCGAGACGCCCATGGAGTAGGGATCCCGGAATCGACAGCAAGCGCTTTGACGATTTCCGTTCATGGACGACCTGCGAACACGCAGGTGAGCACATCGCTCAGGCCAGCGCCTTCTATGAGGGCGTTGCGCAATCGGGCTGCGCAACCGGACTCGGGATCCTGCGCAGTCGAGTTGTGCTGGGTCGGCTGCGCAGTCGCCCCAAGTTCCCGATCTTCTCTTGCGCAGGTCCGTCTGGAGCACTGCGCAGGGGTCTGACGCGGCCCGGCCGACTTGCGTCTGCGTATCGATGTCCGGGCCCTGCGGCCCGGCGGCGGGTGACCGCGCAGCGGTCGCCAGTTCTCGGGATCAGCGCGTGACGCGATGGCCTGTCGCCGACGCACGACTGCCCCATGGTCGGGGTCATGGTCGGGCCGACCATGACCCCGACCATGGACTTCGTGTCCCCATCGTGACCGTGGTCGGGGGTTCATGGTCGGTGGTCGGGTCGGGGTCGGCGGATTTTCTCAAGGTCAGCAATTAGACGTTCTGACCTGGGAGATTGACCATGTCCCCTGGCAAGCAGGCCTCACCGAGCGAGGCCGCAGCTCCGATGGCGGCCGGCGCGCGGCTGGAGGCGATGCGCCGCCGCGTACGCCTTTCACGCGTAGCGGTCTGGACCGTCATCGCGGCCGGACCCATCGCCCTCGCCGTCGCGGTCGCCTCCACCCCGACCACGGTCAGGGCGGCTCCTGCGGCCAAGCCCACCGCCGTGCGCACCGCGGCATCCGCTGCCGACCCGGGCGGCTATGCGCAGGTGTTCGTCGGCGCGTGGTTGCGCAGCAGCACGAACGACGAGACGAGTGCGCAGGCGCGGCTTGCGCAGTCGATGGCGCCGGACGTCGCACTGCCCACCCCGGCCGCCGATGCGCAATCGGCTCCTCAGTCCGTGACGGCGGTGCGCAGTGCACAGCGCGGCACCGGCACGTGGTCGGTGACGGTGGCTGCGCAATACGCAGGCGGATCGGTGCGCTACTACGCCGTGCCGGTGGCCTCCGACAGCACGGGCTCCTCATTCGGCGTGACCGGTGCGCCCGGTGTGGTGGCCGGTCCGGTCCGAGCCGAGGTGGCAAAGTCGTCGTACGCCGTGACCGTCCCGGACGGTGATCTGTCGTCCGCGGTCGGCGAGTTCCTCACCGCCTATCTGACGGGTGCCGGCGAGGTGAGCCGCTACCTCGCGCCCGGCGTGAACCTCGCCGCCGTCTCCCCCGCCCCCTACACCGCTGTCGCCGTTCAGCAGGTGTCCGCCGTCGAGGAGGCCGCAGCCGCCGAGAAGGTGCCGGCGGACGGCACGACGGTGCAGGTGCTCGCCTCAGTGGAAGCCCGGGACGCGACCGGCCGGTGGCCGCTGGGTTACGAGCTCACGCTCAGGGCCCGCTCGGGCCGGTGGGAAGTCGCCGCGCTTGAGTCCGGCACGGCTCAGGACGGGGGCGGGCGGTGAACACCGTGCGCAGCCTGATGCTCGCCGGGCAGCTGGACGACCTCGGCAACAGCTGGATCAACATGTTCAAGGAGTGGGCGACGAAGGGGCTGCAGGCCGGTCTGATCTGCCTGGTCGTCGTCATCATGATCCAGAAGTTCTCACTGAAGGCGGGGATCGGCGCCCTGCTCCTGATGGTGATCGCGCTCGGTCTGTACAACGCGCGCAACGACCTGGCGAACATGTTCACCGACGAGGTGAAGAACCCGTCCAAGGGCGCACCCGCCGCTCCCGGCGTCGTCCGCTCTGAACTGCCGGCCTCTCGTGACCACTCGCCGGGCGTCGAGGGCTGGCTGTGAGCGCGGCCGCGGCACGGGTGGGCCGCTTCTACACCGCCGCCCGCCGCCACCCCTGGGTACTGGGCAAGGTCGCCGACTGGAAGATCCCCCTTGGCCCCTACACGCCTGCGCAGATCGCCCTCGCCGTCGGCGGCGGCTTCCTTCTGGTCAAGACGATCAGCTGGTGGTCGTGGATGGGGCCGGTCCCCATCGTCGGGTGGGGCTTGGTCATCTGGATGGTGCGCCGGCCGAAGTTCGCCGGCCGTGCCCCGATGCAGGCCGCACTCGGCTGGGTGCTGCTTGGCTGGCAGCCCCGCGGTGGGCGGATCGGCGGGCGGGCCGCCCGCGACCGCGATCCGCACCCCCTCCTCGGCGGCTTCACCATCGAGGACACGCCCGCACCCGCTCCCTGTCCTGCTGCGCAGGCCGCACCCTTCCGTACAGTGCAGCGGCGTCCGGCCCGGGCGCCGCACCCGAGCCCGGCCACAGACCACTCGTCCGCACTCCGCCGCACACACCCGGCTGCTCCCTCGGTGGCAGGGCCGGTGTCGGGTGTGCAGCAGCTGCTCGCGCTCGCCCAGCCGGGGGGTGCGCGGTGAGGGTTCCGATCCGTCACATCGCCGGGCACCTGGTGTGGTCGACGCAGGGCAGCGTGTGGGCCGTCTATCGCCTGCACCCGGGCCCGGACGCCCACGGTCGGCGTGAGGAGACCGTCCAGGGCACCTATGTACCCGCCGCCGTCCGCGACGAACAACTGGCAAAGATCACGCACCTGGTGCGCTCGCTGTCCGGGGCCCCGCGCCTGTACGGCCTGTGCGCCCAGGTCGACCCCGGCGAGATCGCCCTGAGGATGATCGAGGGCATCGAGCCGGCCGAGCAGGCACCCGGTACGGGCCGCCGCCCGTGGGTGGAAAACGTTGAGGCCACCCTGGAGCTGCTGGACGACCAGGAGATGCACCGCCGCACGCTGTGGCTGACCGTGCCCCTGCAGACCGAGACCGGCACCCTGCGGGTGTCGGCGTCCCTCGGTGCGGCGTGGGCCGAGGTCGCACCGATGCTGGGCATGCGGCCGGCGCCGGTGGGCCGGCGCGAGGCGAGCGCGTATCGCGAGCAGGCCTCGCGGGTGGAGGCCGCGCTCGCCGGCGGCGTCGCTTTCCGCCCGGCCCGTCCGGCGGAGACCGTGTGGATGATCCAGCACGCCCTGCACCGCGGCCTTGCCGAGCCGCTGCTGGCGGAGGCCGAGACCAGCGAGATGTACGGCGGGCAGATCCGGGACGGCGTGCTGCGCTCCCCCAGCTACGCCGATCTCGGCCAGGTCCGCCTGCAGGAGGGAGGCATCGACCCCGAACTCGATGACGTCGACGAACTCAAGACCGCGGGCAGGATCACCCGGTCGGGCCGCACGGCCTGGTGGCGAGTGAACACCGGCTCGCCGCTGGGGCGGCGCTGGCTGCAGGTCGAGTCCGACAACGGGGTGGGATATCAGGCGCAGTTGGCGCTGGCCGAGTGCCCGCCCGCCCTCAGCCAGGATGCAGCCGACCTCTTCGCCCAGTTGGAAATGCTCGACTTTCCCGTCGACTACACCGTCGACCTCACCCTCGTGCCTGCGGAGAAGGCGCGCGAGCAGGTGCGGCGCAAGAAGAACGAACTCATCGACCAGGCCGACCAGTACGACGCCCGCCCCACCGGCATGCCCGCCTCCCTCACCGAGGCCGCCCGCGACCTGGGCGAGCTCGATGCCCGCCTGTCGCGCACCTCCGTGGAGGTCGAGGTGCAGTCCGTCACCGTGCTGACGGTGTGGGGGCCGACCGCCGCAGTGTGCGACGCGAGGGCCCGCGCCCTGGCGGCGCTGCTCGGCGGCGCCGACTACCGCGCCGTGCGCCCGGCCGGCCTGCAGGAAGCCCTGTTCACCCTGGGCCTGCCCGGCACCGTACGGCCCGGCGTGGTGCGGGAGTTCACCCAGCACCAGATCAGCGAGGACTGGGCGTTGGGTGGCGCCTTCACCGTGGGTGAGGTCGGCGACCCGAACGGCATGTTGCTCGGCATCGACCTGGACTGCGGCACTACCCGCCCCGTCATGATCAACGTGGCCGATGCGCCCAAGGTCGATGCGTCCGCCTCCATGGGCATCGTCGGGGACCTGGGTGCGGGCAAGAGCGTGTTGCAGAAGCTGATCGCGGAGGCGGTGTGGGCGCGCGGCGGCTGCGCGATCTGTATCGACCGCACCCCCGTGCGCGAATGGGCGACCTTCGCCCGCACCGCCGCCGCGGGCCGCGTGCAGATCATCGACGCCGCCCAGGCCGAGGTGTCCATCGACCCGCTGCGCATGTTCGACGGGCCGGAGGGCCGCCACTACGCCTTGTCCTACCTGACGCTGCAGCTCGGCATCGGCCCGATGAGCACCAGCGGCGAGGTCCTTCACCACGCCGTCGAACAGGCCGCCCTCAGCGACGCGCCGTCCATGCACCGCGTGCTGGAGGTCTTGGAGAAGATGGCGGCGCGGGAGGCGGGCAAACGGCAGGACGCGGCCGCCACCCTCGCGGGCCTCATCGGGGTCGTCGCGACCAACGCCCTGGCGGCGATGGTGTTCGACCCGACGCTGCCGCCGGTCAGGCTGGACGCCTCCAGTACCTCCGACATGATCGTGATCACCACCACGGGGCTGAAGCTGCCACCGAAGGCCGCGTTCGCCAACCCCGAGATCCTGCACCAGCAGCCGCTGGAGGCACTGATCGGCCGTGCGGTGCTCTACCTGATCGCCGCGATCGCCCGGCAGACCGCGTTCGAAGACCCCTCCCGGTTCACCGCCGTCGTGCTGGACGAGCTGTACTGGCTCACCTCCTCCGCCGAGGGCACGGCCCTGGTCCACGAGATCCTCCACGACGGCCGCAAGCACGGCGCCGGCCTGTTGGCGGGCTCGCACGACGCCGCAGAACTCGGCCCCGACCGCGGCCTGATGGCCTACCGGGCACTCGCCCGCACCACCGACCGCGAACGCGCCCGTCGTGGCCTGGAGTTCGTCGGACTCGATCCGAACGACGACGCACTGGTGCGGCTGGTGACCACAGGCCTGTCTCCCGTCGGCCAGAGGGGCCGGGAGGGTGAGTTCCTGCTGACCTGCCCGCGGCAGAACACCGGCCGCATCAAGGTCTCCATCCCCCGCATCCCGCGTATCACCACCTCCATTACCACCACGCCCGGACGCCGCACGAGCGCTGCCCCGCCTTCCGTGACCCGTGCGGGTGAGGCCGCAGAAACCTGTCCGAAGGAGCACGTGGGATGACCACGTCGTCCTGGAACCACGCCCGGCGCGTCGCGGCGGTCGTGAGCGTCCTCACCGTTGTCGCCGTCGTCGTGGGCGCAGTCATCCTCGCCCCGAAGGTGGGCGTGCCAGACAGGTGGTGGCCGGACACCGGACAGGCCTTCACCGGCAGCCGCACCGCACACCAGGATCCCTGCGCCTTGATCGTCGGCCCGGGCAAGGCCTACTGCGAGCGGGGCACGGCGACCACCACCGCCGCTGCAGGGCAGCAGGATGTGGCCGGTGCGGCGTGGAGGCTGGTGGCCGCCGGTGCGGGCGTCGCTGCCCTGGCCGGTTGGCGGCTGCGGTCCGTCCCTGGGCAGAGGCGGCGCTGACGTGTTGCGTCCCGATCGCGCGAGGCTGCGTTCGGCTGGCTTCGTCGTGCTGCTCACCGGCGTGTTCCTGCTGGTCAACACCCAGGTCGTTTACGCGGCCAGCAGCAGCGGGACCGGGGACCTGCTCGCGCCGCTGAACATCGACTCGTCTGAGGGTGTGCCGATCGACGGCTATGACCTGAACGCCTCCGGCGGCTCCATCGTCGACTTCAAGAGCCAGGCGCTGGCCTTCGCCCTGTCGGGGCTGTTCACCCTGATCCGGCTGCTGGTCGGGCTCGCTGGGTGGGCGATCGAGGTGGCCTTCCGCTTCCCGCTGCTCAAGGTCCTCGCCCGCCCCGCGCAGAGGGTCGCCGACGCCTACGACCACGTGGTCGTCGACGCCCTCGGGCTGAAGGGTCTGCTGCTGGCCTGGGCGTTTGTCTTCGCGGGGTTCATGATCGTGCGGGGGCGGGTCGGCCGCGGTCTGGGGGAAATCTTCCTGACCCTGCTCATCGGGGCGTTCGCCGCTTCGGCTCTCATCCGCCCCGACACGCTGCTCGGCCCGGACGGGCCGCTGGGGCAGTCCCAGCAGGTGGCCGCGGAGGTCGCGCAGCAGAGCGTCAACTCCTATGACTGGGGCGGCAAGGTCGCCAGCGACGACCCGTGCGCGGGTATGGCCGGCCATGCCGAGCTCACGTGCGAGGAACAGGAAGGGCAAGCGCCGGTCTCCGCCGCCAAGGTGGCCCGGCCCCTTCAGGACTCGATCACCAACGCGCTGGTCGTCAAGCCGTACATGCTGCTGGAGTACGGGCGGGTCCTGGACCCCGCGAAGGCATCCGATCGCAAGGCCTACGCCGTCCATCTGAAATGGGTCACCGGCGGCTACCAGGCGGGCGCTGCCAAGGACGACAAGGACGATCCGTGCCGTCTGGTCAAGGGGCCGGGCAAGAGGTGGTGCCAGGACGACCACAGGAGTACAGGCAGCGTGCTGCCCGGTCTGACGCCGGGCGGTGAGCTGCTGGACGCGGCACATCCCGTCCTCAGCGAAGAGGACCAGCAGTTCGCTGCGTTCCTCGCGGATATGAGGAAGGCCGGCCCGGTCGGCACGTCCTGCGCGACGTATGCGCAAAGGCCTACCTGGTGGCGGGTGGGCGGAGCCTTCCTGCTGGTGGTCGCCGCGCTGTTCATCTGCGGCATGCTGCTGTCGTCCGCGATCGTTCTGCTCGGCACCCAGGGCGTGTGCGCGGCCGCGGCGGCCGCCGGCGGTGTCACGTTCGTTGCGGGCATGCTGCCCGGGCCTGCGCGCCAGAGCGTGTGGAAGTGGCTGTCGCTGTGGGGCATCGCGATGATGGCCGTCGTCGGGATCTGCGCGTTCATCCCGTTCTTCGGGATCGCCGTCGACGCCACTATCACCCACGGACCCGACCTGATGGTGGAGCGGATCCTGCTTATCGACGTCCTCGCCATCGCCGGCGCGGCCGGGCACCGCAGACTGCTGACCTCCCTCGCCTCCTTCGGCCGGCGCATGGCGATGCGGATGCGCTACGCCAAGGTAGGCGGCACTCACCTGCCGGGCGACACCTCCGAGCTCGGCGCCGCGCTCGCCCTGAACTCCTCAGCGGCGATGGGCGGATGGGGCGGCGGGCTGCGCGTCTTCACCGGCGCCGGTGGCAGGTTCGGGATGCTCGGCACCCGGCAGCGGCTCATGGGTGCACTCACCTCGCTGGCCGACGGGGCGGGCCTGCCGGTGGACACCGGCGGGATCCTCGCCGATGCCACCGCCGAGGCCGGGCGTGGCCTGGCACCGCTTACTGCTGCCGCGGCCGTGGGCTCCTTGGGGGTGCGGCTCAGCACCAAGGGCGGCCACTGGCTGCTGATCGGACGCCGCCCGGACGAGGAGCGGTTGGCCACGTGGCGCAAGCCCACCGCCGACGGCGACCCTGGCGCAGGCGCCGGCGGGCCGTCAGGTGGTGGGGACGACGGTCCTGGGGGCGGTGCAGGTCCGTGGCGGCCCTCGGGCCCGCCCGACTGGTACCGCAACGAGCAGGGGCAGGTCGTCGACCGCACCACCGGGCAGGTGCTGCACGACCAGCGCAGCGATCGCACGCTGCTGTCGACTCGGGCCCACAACCGGCTGGTCCGTTTCCGCGGCTACCGCATCCTCAACCGGGGCGGGCGGGCCGCGTACGGGGCGACGGTCGGCCTGCCGGCAGGCGTGCGCCGCGCCCGGTCGGGAGGCTCGCGCTATGCCCAGGACGCCCGCCAGCAGGTGCGGGTATGGGGCAACACCGTCCGCGAGGACGGCCGGGCCTGGGCCGACGCGGGGCGTGACGTGGCCCGTGTACTGCGGGAGAACAGCGACAGCGGCGGAACCGGTCCCTTCACCAGCCGCCGCTTGCCGGCTGCAGCAACGCCGGCGCCGTCCTCGCGCCGGGCAACGCCCGCACATCCCGCACCGTCCGGCCCTTCCTCGGGTGGCCGTCCAGCCGCTGCCCCCGCTCGGCCCGCTCCGTCGGCGGGCAGTCCCGCAGCACCTTCATCTCCGGCACCGCTGCCCCGCCGGGACGGCCCCGCGCCGCGGCGGCCCGAGGCCGGCGGGCCCGTTCTGCCCGGAGGCCGCAGCGCCGGCAACCGGACGCGGGAGGAGGCGCGGGCCCGGATGCAGGAGCTGATGCGGCGCACCGCGCCCGAGGCCGAACGCCGGCGGCGGGAGCAGGCCCGGCGGCGAGATGAGGACGGTGACGGCGAATGAAGCAGCCGGGGCGCCGCGTCCGGCGGCGGTGGGGATGCATCGTGGCGCTGCTGATGTTCGCCGCCGTGTGCTGTACCGCACCGGTAGGGAACGCGATCAGCGCCTACGTCACGCTGCAGAACGCGCAGGACGACGATGGGATCGCCGAGGGCGGCAGCGCCGCCGACATCCCGCAGCGCATGCTGGCCGCCTACAAAAGGGCCGTACAGCAGGTCGGTCAGTACGCGCCGACGTGCCAGGGCATGCGCTGGCCGCTCCTTGCCGGGATCGCCAAGGTCGAGTCCAACCATGCCATCGGACGGACCATCACCGCAGGCGGCGATATCCGCCCGAAGATCTACGGGGTGCTCCTCAACGGCTCCGGCGCCGGCGGCAACACCACCGCCGTCCCCGACACCGACGGCGGCCAGTGGGACGACACCTCTCAGGGAGAGCGTGCGGTCGGTCCGTTCCAGTTCCTGCCCTCGACGTGGGCGTCGATCGGCGAAGACGGCAACGGCGACAAGGTCGCCGACCCGCACAACGCCGACGACGCAGCGCTCGGCGCCGCGATCTACCTGTGCGCAGGCGGCCGCGACCTTGCGAAGCAGTCGCAGCTGAAGGCCGCGATCTGGCAGTACAACCACTCTGGCGAGTACGTCGCCAACGTGCTGGGCTGGATCGACCAGTACACCGCGGCCGCGAAGTCCCCGGACTTGAAGAACGTCACAGGCAGGGCTCGCACCGTCATCGAGGCCGCTCTCTCCCAGCGGGGTGTGCCCTACTCGTGGGGCGGCGGCAACGCCCAGGGTCCCTCGTACGGCATCTGCTGCTCCCCAGGCGGTAAAAGCGGCACGCCCATCAGGGGTTTTGACTGCTCCGGGCTGACCACCTACGCCTACGCCAAGGCTGGCATCCGACTGCCACGCACCGCGGCCGCCCAGGCCAGCGCCGGCCAGCGCATCCCCGCCAGCCTCAGCACCAGCGCACTGAAGCCCGGTGACCTCGTCTTCTACGCCACCGCTCCCGGACGCGATGTGACGATCTACCACGTCGGGATCTACGTGGGCAGCGGGCAGATGGTCAACGCCGCCCGCCCGGGCACCGTCGTGCGCCTGGACGCCGTCAACGCGATGTCCGGCTATGCGGGGGGAGCACGCCTGCTGTGACCACTACACCGCGTCCCTCACGCCTGCTGCTGCTCACCACCGGCCTGCTCGCTGTCGCGGGCATCACTCTGCTGGCAATGCCGCACGCCCAGGAGCCGACAGCCTCAGCGAAGGCGGCGATCGCGCCGACGGCCACGGATTCGTCATCGGCGGCTGCTCCGCCTCCCGCCAGCGACCCGACCCTCGGCACGGCTTCCTCTGCGCCGCCCGCTGCCTCGACACCCTCGGCCCTCGAGTCCGCTCTGCCGCCACACGGCGAAGGCGTGGCCGGTGACAAGGCCATCCAGCGGAACCTGGAGGCAGCCTGGCCTGCCGACCTTCCTCCTGTCGACGAGCGGGAGCTGCTCACGGCCGGTCGTGCGCTGCTACGCGCGGACGCCACCGGGGTAGGCCGCGCGAAGTGGTCAGAGGTCTTCGGCGACTCAGGCCATGCAGTTTCGCCGGCGTTCGCCACCGCTCGCTTTCGCATCCAGGCCGCGATCGCCCGCCGCGACACAAGCCCGAACAGGGCGGTGGTCCATCTGGTGTGGGCTGGCATGGACCGTGGCGGCACCTTCACCGACCTGCGCATCACCGACTGGTTCTTCACTCGCGCGAGCAAGAAGGGAGCAGCGACGTGGATCCCGCAGCCCCGTACCTGACGGCCGAGGCCGGTGGCGCGGCCGCCGGTCAAGGCTTCGCTCTGGTCACCGGCCTGGTCGACGCCGCCGAATGGCTTTACGGCCACTGGTACATGCTCGCGCTGGCCGTCGCCGTGTGCTGGAGCGGGGGCGAGTGGGTGGTACGCCGCCTCGCAGCGAAGGCGTCCGCGGAGCGGATGGCCCTGGAGCTGGTGTCCAGCCGGCATTTCGACCCGAGCCTTGAGGAGATCTTCCGCCGCGGCGTCCAGCTCGCCCGCGCGTCCACGGCCATGCCCTGGTGGGCGCCCCGCCGGGCCAAGGCTGTGCAGATCCGACTGCGTGCGGACGGCTCCAGCCCGCTGCGCTACCGCATCGAGGGCCCGGCTGGCGGCCAACGGCTGTTGTCCATCACCCCGTTCGGGCCGGACGTCACCGTCCACCGAGCAAGGCAGATCGCCGATAAGCCGCGCACGCACACCGTGCGGGCGGAGTTCATCCTGCGCGGCAAGCCCACCGCACCCTTGCGGGAGGTGCCTCTTGCCCCGGACCCGCTTCAGCCGCTCGTCGACGCTGTGTCCGACCTGCGCGCCGAGCTCGGCGACCTCGCCGAGATCCGGCTCGACATCCAGCGCGCCCCCAAGTGGGCGCTGCGGGCGCGCCGGATGCAGCTGATGGGTGCCGCCCGGCGCGCGGAGCGCCGCGAGGCGCAGCGGGCCGCGCGGTGGCTTCGGCAGGATGCCAGTGGCATCGAGGATTCCCTCACCTGGCAGCTGCAGCAGCTGCTCAGCGGCAAGCTGGCCGCGGGAGGCGGACGGCGGCTGGTCATGCCGCCGGTGCCGCGCCGGGTGGAGCCGGCCGAGGCGCTGGGCAAGCTCGCCGACGACGACCACCTCGTCAGGGTGCAGTTGCTGGTGATGTGCGCCTCGAACACCGAGGGCCGCGCCCACGCCCGGCTCGCCCAGCTCCAGGCCGCCTTCGACGTGTTCGGCGGCCGGTCGCGGTGGGCGATGCGCGGCCTTCGGCTGGGGCCGTGGCGGATCGGCGCCGACCAGTGGCCCACCAAGCGCGGGTTCGAGCGCCGCTGGAGTCTGGGGCATTGCCAGCCGCCCCGCGCGAACTGGGTGCGGCTGGAAGAGCTGACGGGTCTACTCAAGCCGCCCACCCTGCACTGCCGTCTGCCGGTGCTCGCCGGGGAGCTGCCGACGTTCGCCTTCGGTGATCCGCAGCTTTTGCTGCAGGGCATCTACCGAGGCCCGGACGGCCGCGAGCGCCTGGTCGCCACCTACGCCGAACAGACCCTGTTCGAGGTCGGGGTGGGCAAGGCCGGCGGCGGCAAGACCGAACGGGCCCTGGCGCAGGCGATCGGCTGGGCGCACACCGGCGGCGGGCTGCTGTTCGTCGACCCGCACCGTGACTCCTGGCCCCGCGCCCTGCCGTTCCTCGCGCACGAGGACCTCATGCGACGCATCGCGCTCGTCGACCTCAACGGCCTGGGCGCCAACCCGCGGCTCAGTTCATGGAATCCGCTCGGTATGCACCACGGGCAGACGGCGCACGAGGTCGTGGAATCCATCACCGACGCCTACGCCTCCGCACTTGCCTGGGACGATGCCACCGCACCGCGGGCCATCACCATCCTCACCGCCGCACTCGCCGTCCTCGTCGCCGTCAACGAGGTCGCCTGCCAGGCAGGCCGCCCCAGGGACCAGGCCACGATCTTCCACGTGCGGGCCCTGCTCACCGATGCCGCATTCCGCACGGCGGCACTCGCCGCGGTCACCGACCGCCTTAACGAGGAGACCCAATCCTGGTGGCAGACGGTCTTCCAGACCCTGCCGCAGGACGCATTCGCCGTCGTCCTCAACCCGATCGCACGGCTGGCCGCCAATCCCGTCACCCGGGCCTTCCTCGGCCAGCCGGCAGGCGTCTACAACATCCGTACCGCCATGGACTCGCGGATGGTCGTGTGGGTGTGTCCGGGCGGCAACGGGCCCACCGACCGGCTGATCACCGCGCTGCTGGCCCGCGATCTGCTGCGCGCCGTGCGCTCCCGGCGTGACACCCCCGAGGCCGGGCGGGTGCCGTTCCGCCCCTACTTCGACGAGCTGATCACCCTGACCGGCGCAGCGCCGGAGACCATCGCCGCCATATTCGAAGACTTCCGCAAGTACAGAGTCCACGTCCACGGCATGACCCAACTCCTGTCCCGCCTACCCACCGCCGTGCGCCTGTCGCTGGTGCAGAACGCCTCCACGCTGGCCACCACCGCCGGATCGACATCCGCGATCGCCCCGATCACCGCCGAATGGGGCGACTCCCCCAGCCCCGACCGCGTGGCCACCATGGAGCGCTTCACCCACTACGTCTCCATGAACGTCCACGGACACCGCGTCGGCCCCGTACAACTACGAGGCCCGCATCTGGATACCGTCTTCGCCGCCCAGGCACGTCCCCGCCACGTCCCCGCGTTGCAGCGAGCCGCCCTCGCCAACGCCCACGCACTCCCCCTCGACCAGCTCCTCGACAGTGCAACCCGGCAGCTCGACCGTGTCGTCGCCTTCCTCGCTGAGCACTCCCCCGCCAGCGCCAAGCCCGTACTCCTGACGAAGAAGATGGAGGAGTACGAGTGAGCCTCACGCAGCCACACGCTCTCAGCTCCCGCCTTCTGAGTAAGCCGGAATGTCGCAGCCTTGCAACTGCACCCCAAACCCTCTTGAGTTTGCTAACGCGAAGCAATAGTTTACTGTCGCACACCGAGCCGCCGATCAACCCACCGGACACCGACACCACTCGAGGGTTCAGATGCCCCTCCCACTGCGAGCAGTTCGCGACCGCAGACACTCCGCCACGGCCCCTTACTCCCGGGCGCAAGCCGCCTCACGCCGTACACAGACAGGGGAAAGCGAGCCGGACGGGTTGATCGACACGCGAGACCAAACGGCAACGCAGACATCCTGTCAACTCCGGGCGGCGGCCTTCGTGGACGGAAGCAGGACACCCGCCCTGCTTCACCAATCGAAACGCGACAACCAGCACCCCGCATAGCGACATCCAGCTACAGGAGTGACCGGATACGCCCCGAGTTGTACGAGTGAACTCGAATATGACACTGGGAAGTTGACTGGCATATGCGTAACCTCGCGATCACGCAAACGCACCACCGCAGCTGGCAAGCCGCGGTTCCGGGCTGCAGCACGTCACAGTGCCCGGGCGGCGGTCCTTCTCACCACGCCGCACGGGGAGACAACGTGACAGCCACACAACACCTCTCAACTGCGCTCCGCCGCACCGCCGTTCGCACCCGAACGCACGCACCGACCCTGATCCTCGCCGGCAGCCTGCTCGGGCTGACCGGATGCAGCGACAACGGTGGAAACTCCGACGCCTCCTCCACGGGTTCCTCGGTGAGAAGCAGTGAGCCTGCACCGGTCACAACGGCGTCCGCGAGTGCGGATCCACAGGCAGCTGAGAAGGCAGCCGTCCTGGACGCCTACACCCGCTTCTGGAATGAGCAAACCAAGGCCTACGCCAAGGGTGACACCACGGGAACTGACTTCAGTCGGTACGCCGCTGCGGAAGCTCTGTCGAGTACAGAGTCTGACCTCAAGTCCCTGCGCTCCAAGGGCATCGTGACAACTGGCGCACCGACCCACAAATCCGCGGTCGACAGCCTTGAGGCGGCCAAGAAGGTTCCCAGCGCGAAGCTGACGGACTGCCTGGACAGCAGCCACTGGAAGTTCATCTATCGCAGTTCCGGCAAGCCCGTGGAGATGCCGAAAAAGCGGCTCATCCGCTACTGGACGAAGATCGATGCGGAGAAGTGGGGGAAGCAGTGGAAGATCGTCGACATCACGCCACAGCAAAACGCCTGCTGATCCACGCGGGCCTCGCGCTCACCGCAGCCATGGCGCTGTCGTTAGCTCTACCCTCGCACTCCTTAGCCGGCCCACCGAGCGGCGGCAATTGCAGCGGGGCGGGCAAGTGGGTGGTGTGCGAGGCGGACGACGACGCGACCACCCCGGGCTCCGACAGCAAGCCCAGCGGCTCGGGGAGCGGCCAGACAAGCAGCAAGCCAACATGCAGCGTCCGGAAACTAGCCCCACAGCCGCCCGAAGGCAGCATGTATTGGAAAGGCAAGTCTCCCAAGGACGGCGCAGTATACGAACGCCAATGCAAGAACGGCCCAGATGGCGCCCCGGTGTTCACGTACTTCGTAGCCGATGGTGCCGCAAATGTGCCTGCCGTTGATCCGGTCGCGGTAGCTCAGCAGGCCGTCGGCAAGATGCTGTTGGCAGGCCCCGACATCGCCAGCCCGCGCGCGGCCGGCAAGTACACGGTGGGCATCCCGATGTGGATGTGGGTCCATCAGAGCGCCACAACCTACGGCCCGAACACAGCGACGGCCACGGCGGGCGGGGTCACCGTCACTGCGACCGCGAAGGTCTCGAAGATCGTGTGGTCGATGGGCGACGGGGCCTCCGTCACCTGCGGCGGCCCCGGTACCCCCTACACACCGTCCGAGGGCATGACGCAGTCACCGACCTGCGGCCACGTATATGCCAGGACCTCAGGCAGCGCCCGAAACGGCAAGTTCCCCGTGACCGCGACCTCAACGTGGGCGATCAACTGGCAGGGCGGCGGACAGGCCGGCCAGCTCACCGAGGTCCGGCAGACCAATGTGCAGGTGGCGGTCGGCGAGGTCCAGGTCGTCAGGTAACGCCGCCGGAAGGACGGAAACGGTGAGCAAGATCAAGGAACGTGCAGGTACAGCCCCGACCTCACTCCCTCACCGCGGGGGCGGGGCAGGACCGGTGGCGCCGCCCCGGGTGTCGGCTCGTCGGCGACGCCCGGGTGTCATTGCCCTGTCGTTGGCGCTGATCGCTGCCGGGGGCGCGGGAGTTGCCGTTCTGCTGTTGCAGGTCGGCCACCGCACGGACGTGGTGACGGTGGTCCGTGACGTGCAGGTCGGCCAGGTCCTCACCGAGGACGACCTGGGCAAGGCGTCCGTCGCCCTGGACCCGGCCGTCAAGGCGGTACGCGCCGACAATCTGAGGTCGGTGGTGGGCAAGCGGGCCGCGGTCGAGCTCAAGCCCGGTTCCCTGCTTGCTCCCTCTCAGGTGACGAAGGACAACCTGGTGAAGGCAGGCGAGCAGCTGGTGCCCATCGGCCTGGAGCCCAAGCAGATTCCCGCGACCGCGCTGGTGCCGGGCCAGAAAGTTGAGTTGGTGCACGTGCCGGCTCAGGGGACGACGGGCACGGACAAGACGTCCGACGCCGCGCCCCAGACCATCGAGGGCCGGGTGGTGAAGGCGTCCGGGGCCGCTCCGGGCACGGGCGTCGTGGTCGTCGACGTGGCGACTTCTTCGAGCGATGGCCCCACTGCCGCGGCCTGGGAGGCGGGCGGAACCCTGCGGCTGGTCCTGGCTGCCCCGGACGGCAACTGATGGCGGTCATCGCCCTCGCCGGCTGCAGTGGCGCGCCCGGCGTCACCACGAGCGCCCTGGCTCTGTTGCTGTCGTGGCCGCTGACGCCGGGCCGCCGGATGATCCTGGCCGAGTGTGACCCGGATGGTGGTGCCGTCCTGCACGGGCTGCTGCAGGGCACGCTGGGTGACCGGTACGGGCTGCGCAACCTTTCCGTCGCTGTGCGCAAGGGCGAGTTCAGTGATGCTTTCTGGCGTCAGCTGATCGACGTCAGCGGTGACGACGGCACGAGTCGGGAGTCTTTGCGTAACCGGCTGCTGCTGCCCGGCCTCACCGATGCTTCGCAGTCGGCCAGCCTGACGCAGGTGTGGAAGGTCCTGGCGCGGATGTTCCGCGGTATCGAGGCCGAGAGCGGCCATGACGTGATCATCGATCTCGGGCGCCGCGGCGCGTATGGGCCCTCGGGGGTCCTGGCCGAACAGGCCGACGCCGTGTTCGTGGTGGTCCGCAACACCCTGCGCTGCCTGCAGGCGGCCGAGGGACGGGTGAGGTCGCTGGAGGAACGCGTCGGTGACGTCAGCGTGCTGATGATCGACGAGGGCCCGTATCCCGCGGGCGAGGTGCAGCGCGTGCTGCAGGTGCCGGTGATCGCCACGCTGCCGTACGTACCGAAGGACGCCCGGGTGCTGTCCGACGGCGCCGAACAGCCGCGGCACTTCACCCGCTCCGCGCTGATGAAAGCCGCACGCACGGGCAGCACGCTGCTTCTGCAACTGGCGGCCATGCGCCGCTCCCGGCTCGACCCACGCGGCGCCCGCACAGCGGGCAGGGAGGTGCCCCATGCACGCTAGGCCCCTGCACCCCGACCCCACCGTGACACCGCCGCCCCACCCACGGACACCTGTCCACGGAGCGGCCGCGCGGGCCGGTGCCGCCGTGGACCCTCGGGTGCTGGGTGCGGCCGCGCCGCAGGCCACCGTCGACTACCGGGTAGCCCGTGACATTGCCTCCCAGGTGGCCCGACAGCGCGAGGAACTGCTCAAAACCAGGCCCGGCATGGACAGGGCCAGCGAGGAGCAGCGCTGCCTGCAGTGGATCGCCGAGGCGGTCGCGGTGTGGTCGGACGCCCGCGCGATGGCCCCGCAGGAGGATCAGGCGCTGCGGCGCGCGGTGTATGACCTGCTGTTTCGGGCCGGCCGCTTGCAGCCGTACCTGGACGACGAGCGGGTCGAGGACATCATCATCCAGGGCCCGGGTGAGGTGTGGCTCGATTACGGCGACGGCGAACGCCGCCGGGTCGGCCCGATCGCGGATTCCGAGGAGGAACTGCTGGAGCTGCTGCGGGAGTTGGCGCGTGGCTCCGGGCACAGCGAGCGGACCATCTCCACCGCGAACCCCACCCTGGCGCTGTCCCTGCCGGATGGGTCGCGGCTTCAGGCCATCACCGGGCTGGGGCCGATGACGTATGCGGTCATTCGCCGCCACCGCGTCTCCCAGGCGGATCTCGACGACCTGGTCCGGCTGGGCGCCATCGATCCCATCCTGCGCGCCTTCCTCGGCGCCTGTGTGCGGGCCGGGAAGAACATCATGATCGCGGGCAAGCAGAAGGCTGGGAAGACCACGCTGCTGCGGGCGATGCTCAAGGAGTTCGACCCCGAGTGCCGGTTTGCGACCATTCAGACCGAGGACGAGCTGTTCGCCCATACCAGCGGCTACCACCAGCAGGTCGTCTCCCTCATCGGGCGGGAGTCCAACGGGGAGAAAGACGTCACCGGGCGCGGCGCCGGTGAGGTCACGCTGCTGGATCTGATGCATCCGGCACTGCGGATGTCGCTGGAGCGGATCGTGGTCGGCGAGGTCCGCGGCCCGGAAGTCGTCGCCATGATGCAGGCGTTGACGAACGGCTCCGGCGGCAACCTGTGCACCATCCACGCCCGACGGCCCGACATCGTCTTCGACCGGATCGCCGAACTGTACGCACTGGCCCAGGAGAACTTGTCCGAGCAGCTGGCCTACCGGCAGACCGCCAACGGCCTGGATTTCATCGTGTACGTCGACATGACGGACGAGACGCGGATCGGCGGCCGCCGCCACCGCTACGTCTCCCACGTCCTGGAGCTGACCGGGATCGGTGAGAACGGCCGGCCCGCCACCAACGAGATTTTCGCCCCTCGATCTGAGTGGGGAGAGCTGCGGGCGGTGCCGCGGATGGATCCGGGCTGCATCGACGACCTGCGCCGCGTTGGCTTCGACTCGGCCCTGCTGCAGCAGCCCTATGGGGCCTGGCCGGCGCCGCTGCCGCTGAAGGTGGGGGTGAGCCGATGACGTTGCTGTTCGGGCTGCTGTCCGGCATGGCCGTCGTCGGGGGGCTGATCGGAGTCGTGGCCGGTGCCGTGGGCATCACGGCACCGCGGCGGGCCCCGCTGCGTCAGCGCTGGCAGGCGTCCCTGCGCGGTGGGAAGAACCAGAGCGAGGATGCCCGGATGCGGCGGCGGACCCTCATGGTCGCGGCCATCGTGGTCTTCATCGCCGTGTGGCTGGTCTCGGGGAACTTCGTCGGTGGTGCTCTGCTGGGGGCGGCCGTCATCGGCGTGCCCTGGCTGATCACCCCGGTGCAGATGGCGGCCGAGCGCATCGGCCAACTGGAGGGCTTGAGCGAGTGGACGCAGCGGCTGGCCGGCTTGCTCCGCCTCGGCATGGGCCTGGAACAGGCGATGATCACCAGCCGTCAGGGGGCACCGGACGCACTCGCGCCGCAGATCATCAACCTCTCGGACCGGCTCCGTTTGGGCTGGCGGCCGGAAGGAGCGCTGCGCGCGTTCGCCGATGAAATCAACGATGTCACCGCGGACAAGGTGACCGCGGCGCTCATCCTGTCGGCGGGCGACCGCGGCCCGGGCCTGGCTCAAGCCTTGGAGGACCTGTCGGCCACCGTCCGCGAGGAGGTCGCCAAGAAGCGGGCCATTGAAGCCGACCGGGCCAAGCCCCGCACCACCGTGCGGTGGATGACCCTCATCACCGTCGGCGTCGTGGTGGCCGGGTTCTTCGTGCCCAGCTACACCAAGCCGTACACGACGCTGCTGGGACAGCTCGTCCTTGCGTTCCTGACGGCCGGATTCGTCGGCGTGCTCGCCCTGATGCGGCAGTTGGGCTCCTTCCGCCGCATCCCCCGCTTCCTCATCCCCGACCTGACCAGCACCGTCCGGCTGCCCGCCGCCACGCCGGAGCCGGAGCAGCCGATCACCCCCCGCGAGCCGGAAGGAGCCGCACCGTGAACCTGATCCCCGTCGTGGTGACCGGCGGCACCGTCGGTGCCGGCGTCGCCCTGCTGATCCGGGAACTGCTGCAGCCGCAGCCCGCGTTGGGGCCGGCCCTCAAGCGCAGTGCCCCGGCCACTTGGACGATGCCCGAACCGCAGCTGGACCGCGAGGAGGTGTGGGGCCGGTGGCTGCTGGCCCGCCTCGAGCGCCTGCCGGGCGTGAAGATCCCCACCACGAACCTGGCCCTGCTCGGGCAGGGGCCGGGCCAGTTCATGCTCAAGAAGACCGCGCTCGCCGCGCTGGGCCTGCTCTGCCCGGTCATCGCCACCATTCCGTGGATCATCGCCGGGGTGGGCCTGCCGTTCTACCTGCCCGCCGGCGTCGGACTCCTCGCCGCCGCGCTGCTGTTCCTCACCCCGGACCTCGCCGTGCGGGACCAGGCCAAGCGGGCGCGGGAGGAGTTCGCGCACGCCCTGTCCGCCTACCTCGACCTGGTCGCGCTCAAGCGGGTCGCCGACGCCGGCCCCGCCGAAGCCCTCGAAAAAGCCGCCGCCGTCGGCGACGGCTGGCCCTTCCTGTATCTGCAGGGCGCGCTGCGCCGCGCCCGGCTGGAGAAAATCCCGCCCTACCAAGCACTCACCCAACTCGCCGACGAGTACGACCTGCCCGTCCTCACCGACATCGCCGACATCATGCGCGGCTCCGCCACCGACGGCGCCGCCGTCTACAAGGCGCTGCGGGCCCGAACCGCGGCGCTGAACACCGAACTCCTGGCGGATCAGGCCGCCGAGGCGAACACGGCCAGCGAGAAGATGACCGCGCCCGGAGCTCTCCTGGCCGTTTTGGTGATGTTGCTGATGGCCTTCCCCGCGGTGATCCGCATGCTCACCGTCTGACCACCCCCAGGCCGCGCCGCCCCCTTGCCACCCCGACCGCGTCCCACGCTTGCGAAAGGCACCGCTCATGAAGCACACCGCAACCCGCACCCGCCGAGCTGTATTCCGCGCGACCACAGACCCGCACTGCGGGCCCACGCCGTCCCCCGTAGCGGGACGCAGCCACCGGGACAGCCGAAACGGCATGCGCGTAACCCGGTTAGTGCGGCGGCTGGCCGGCCGCATCCACCAAGACCCCGCCCCGGCCGAGCACCGTTCCGCGGCAGCTGCGGCCACACCGGCGCCCGCAGTCATGGCCGCGCACGACGCCCCTGCAGAACTCGCCCCGCTTCCCGGCAAGGACGGACGCAGAACCGGTAGGGGCGGACCCGCCGGACGCGCGGCCACCCGGGTGACCGTCCGCCTGCGCGCGGGCTTTGATGAGGCCCTCGCACGGCCGGACCGCGGCGACATCAGCATCACCACCGTCATCATCTGGGTCGCCGCCGTCACCGGAGCCGTTCTGGTCGCCGGGACCATCGCCCTCGTGATCGCCAAGTACAACGGTCAGCTGGGCAACCTGTGATGCAGCCTCCCCCACGGCTGACAGCCTGGTGGCAGAGGCGACAATGGCGCGACGACCGCGGTGACACATCCATCCAGATGGCGATCATCTTCCCCTTCGTGCTGCTCGCCACCCTCGCCGTCATCCAAGCCTCAATGTGGTACTACGCCCGGCAGATCGCCCTGACCGCCGCCCGCGAAGGCGCCAGTGCCGCGCGCGCCTACCACGCACACCCGGCCGACGGTGCGGCCCAGGCACGTGCTGTGCTGGGCCGCACCGCGGGTGACAGCCTGCGCGGCTACCACGTCACCGCCAGCAGTAACGGGCAACGCGTGCGGCTGGCCGTCACCGGCTACGCAATCTCCCTCATCCCCGGCATCCCCGGCCTGCACATCAGCCAGAGCGCCACCGGAACAGTCGAACGCTTCACCGATTCCTCCGGAGAGTGATCTCAATGCGCTCCACATCCCGCTGGGTCCGCAGCCGGCACTGCCGCGGCGATGAGGGCAGCGCCGCGATCGAGGCGGCCATCATCCTCCCGGCATTGATCATGTTCCTGTGCCTGGGACTCGCCGGCGGCCGGATCGTCACCTCCGGCGCGAAAATCGACGCAGCGGCGCAGGGCGCGGCCCGGGAAGCCTCCATCCACCGCACCGCAGCCGCCGCCCAGAGCGCCGCACAGTCGGCGGCCGCCCAGTCGCTGGACGACCAGGGCATCACCTGCGCCTCGACGTCCGTGACCATCAACACCGGCGGCCTGAGTGTGCCGGTCGGACAGGTCGGCACCGTCACCGCCACCGTGACCTGCACCGTCAACCTGGCCGATCTCCTCCTGCCCGGCCTGCCGGGAGCCAAGACCCTCACGGCCACGGCAACATCTATCGTCGACGCCTACCGGGAAAGAGCTCTCGGATTCCCCCATGTTCACACCGCCTACCAGCAGCTCTCAGCCGCCGAACCCCGCACCCCTTGGGGTCAGGCGGACGCTCCGAGCGCTGGCGTGCCGTGGGGCGCGAGCCGCACGACGGGGGCAGGACGGTGAGCGGTCGAAGGGTGTCGGGTTCACGCTTCGTCCGCTGTGCTGGTACGCGCTCGCGCCCGACAAACCGCCCGCGCCGCGGCCCATACGTTCTCGAACTCCGCGGGGGAAAGGTCTTGCGCATCGTGCGGGTCCCACTCGTGGACAGCAACCTCCGCCGTGCCGCCGAACGCCGCCTCGTAGTCTCGAAGGGTCCCGGCCTGCTGGGCGGCTTCCCATTCGGCCAACGAGGCTGCGGCAATGGGCTTCTCGAGCGGTCCCTGGAGCTCGACCTGGCGGGTAACCCAGCCGCCGGCGTCGACCTCGAAGAACCAGGTGTCTTCCTCGGCCCAGTAGCTGCGACACCAGCGCGTCATAGCCTCATTGTCCGCGACACTGCGGCCCTTGCCCTTGCCTGTTCACAGATCCTGCGTCCACACCCCGACGGGGTGGTCAACAGGATGCAGCGAGAGCCGGGGCTGGCTAGCCAGCAGGCCTTCACCGCCGGGCTGCCAGGGGAAGGCCCCTTCCTGGTTAGGCCAGAGAACCTGCAGGAACGGGAACGGCGGCCTGCGGTAGTAGCCGATCGCCGTACCGAAAAACGCCCTGTACCAGCGATAGTCGACCGCCTCAAGAACGAGCGGGACACTGGCGACGTCGTGCAGCTCCTGGCCAGCTTCAAGACCGGGTCCGGCGACAGCCTGGCGGACGAGGTCGTTCAAAAGCGTGTGCATCAGGTCGATGTCCAGGCCGAACATCGCCAGCTCAGGTATGCGGTGGCTGTGCCACAGGCCGACGGTGTAGGCCCAGCCCGGTCCCTGGTCATCGGCGGGGATCATGATGACCTGCCAGCCATGCTCACCGATGGTGGCGACACTCAAGCGGGTACGTGCGTCCGGATCGCCGACGTCCTGGCAGACGACGCAGTGGCAGACGGCGGTGTCAGCGCTGGGCATGGCCGCGACACTACCCCGGCACGCACCCACAGCCGACGCCGAGGTCCCGCGTTCCGCCGTATCCGGCGCCACGGCCCGGCACGCACCGCTGCCCAAACACCCGGCACCGGACCAGGCGGCCACCGGAGTGCAGACGGTCGCGCCGCGCTGAACGGTGTTTTGAGGGCCGATATGCGCCCCCGGCACTTCGCCCGCGGCGCTGGACGGCGTCCCGTATCAGCCCGCCGGGACTGGGCGGGTGCGCACGCATGTCCGGCGCGGAGAGCCGGTCTAGGCGGGGCGGTGGGTGTCGGGCCAGGTCGTCGTGGCGTCGCTGGTCACATCAGTGAGGTCGGCGCCGTCCAGGTCGGCATCCACCAGGTTGGCTCCCCGCAGATCGGCACCACGCAAGACAGCCTGGCGTATGTCGGCGTGCTCCAGATGCGCGTCGCGCAGGTCAGCGTGAGCCAGCTGGGCGCCTCGCAGGTAGGCGTAGCGGAGATCAACGTTCGCCAACTGGCCGCTGTGCAGGTTGCTGTGGGGCAGATAGGCCCGGCACAGATTCGAATGCCGAAGATTCGCGCCTGCCAACTGCGCCTTGGACAGGTGTGCGCGACGCAAGTCCACGCGCGAAAGGTACAGGGTGTGTTCCTCCGGGTGCCCAGGACGGCGGCCCAGCACATACAGGGCGGTTTGCACGTCGGCAGCCCGGGAGGTCAGCCAGGGGGTCTGGTGCTCCTCGACGGGGGTGGGATGCTGCGGCCCGCCGGGGGCGCCGACCGGCCACGGCGCATGCTCACGCACGAACGCACACAGGATATCGGTGACCGTGGGCCGGTCGGCGGGAGAGTTCTTCGCGACCCGCTCCAGTGCATAGATGCCGCCGAGCCGGACATCGAGCGTCGGATGGCCCAGGTGATCAATGGCCCGGGTGAAACGCTCGGTGATCTGCCCCTCCCGGGCAAGGCGGAATTGCTGCCAGCCCACGGCAGCACCCGCAACGACGACCACCGCGCCCATCGCCTGCAGCAGCTGACCGCGGAAGTCGTTTTGCACCCGGGACTGGTCCTGCTGCAGTTCCACACGCTGCCTTTCACCGGTCACACGATGCAACTCACTCGCGGCGAGGGGCGGGTACACCATGCGCGGCAGCCAGACAAGCGCAACCAAGGCGATCAGTACTACACCGCCGCCCACAGCGCCCCACAGGCCTCGACGAGCAGACATGTCTCCCCCGTTTCCCAGGCCGGCACGGCTCGACGCCTAACCCTGCCCATCGCCCACCAGCCTCAGTCCCCGCCCCTCCGCGCCGTCGGCACCCCATCCGCCACCCGTGCAGGAACGACCGCAGTCTGGCGCCCGGGCCGTGTGACACGGAGGCAGCGATGACCTTTCCCTCCGGCCGCATGTGGCGCACCCCGTTGGACGACCGAGGCGGCATCACTGTCTTCGTCGCCGTGTGCGTCCTCGCCCTGCTGGCCATCATCGGCCTCGCCGTGGACGGCGGCGGCACAATGCGCGCCGTCGAACGGGCCGACTACCTCGCCGGTGAAGCCGCCCGCGCCGGCGGGCAGGCCATCGACCCCACCGACGCCATCACCGGCACAGCCATCACCGTCGACCCACAGGCCGCCGCTGCCGCAGCACAGTCCTATCTTGCCTCCGCCGGCGCCACCGGCGCCGTCAGCATCTCACCCGACGGCATCACCCTCACCGTCACGGTCACCAGCACCTACCAGACCACGTTCCTGTCGGTGGCCGGGATCAGCTCACTGCCGGTGAGCGGCCACGCCACAGCCACCCTCCTGCACGGCGTCACCGCACCCGACGAAGGAACCGGATGATGCGCAACTCCACCCGCTCCCCCGCCGCAGCGGTGGGCCGCACCCTGG
This sequence comes from Streptomyces sp. C1-1, assembly GCF_050214755.1. NCBI lineage: Bacteria > Bacillati > Actinomycetota > Actinomycetes > Kitasatosporales > Streptomycetaceae > Streptomyces > Streptomyces sp. C1-1. The sequence goes on from NZ_CP189827.1 coordinate 206,013, forward strand.
CCCGGGTCGTCGAGGCCGCGGTGAGCCTGCTCGTCCTGGCCGGCGCGGTCGCCGGGGTGCCGCTGCTACTGGCCTGGGCCACCCCGGTCATCTGGGCCGCCACCCACGACGACGTGGCGCACCTGCTGGACCGGCAGGACACCGGCAGCGTGTTTTTGCTGCTCCTTGCCTGCGTGGGCTGGATCGGGTGGGCGCAGTTCAGCTTCTGCGCGGTACGCGAGCTGATCGCACAGCTGCGGGGCCGTACTTGGCGCGCCCCGCGCGGGATGGGCGCCTCGCAGCGCGCCGCGGCACTGCTGATCGGCAGCATCCTGGTGCTACTGCCCACCAGTTCGGCGCTCGCCTCCGACGCCCAGGCCGCGCCTGCCCCCGCGGCGGGACTTGTGCCGGGGCAGGCGGCCCATGCCCCGCGGGCAGCCGCCCAAGCCGACCAGGACTCACCCGCATCCTCCGCGAGCACGCAGGCGTCGCGTACGTACACGGTCCGCGAGACGCGGCCGGCGGAGAGCTTGTGGGGCATCGCCGAACACGAGTTGGGGGACGGGGAGCGGTGGCGGGAGATCTCAGATCTGAACGAGGGACGGACCATGGCCGATGGCACGGTCTTCCGCGCGAACAGCTTTCTGCAGCCCGGATGGCAGCTTCAGATGCCCGAGACCGCTATGGCTGCGGGGGGCGTGCGTACCCAGTTGGGTGAGCCGCCGACTGATGAGAAGGGCGGGCACGTGGTTACGGTCCACTCCGGCGACTACCTGTCGAAGATCGCAGAGAAGGAACTCGGTAACGGCGACGACTGGCCGCAGCTATTTAAGGTCAGCCGGGGCAAGCCGCAGCCGCACGGACTGCCCGAGATCACCGACCCGGACGTCATCTACGCGGGGCAGCAGGTCACCTTGCCCGGTACCCAGTCCCATCAGCCGCCTCAAGACCAGGGCCACGGTGAGGAGTCCGGCAGCCAGGAGACCACTCCCCCGGCCACCCAGACCCCCGACGACACGCAGAAGCCGGGCGGCAGCAAGGATGATGCGCCAGCGCCCGTACCCAGCCAGACCCAGGCGCCTGCACCGCAGTCGTCCACGCCCAGCGCGCCCTCCAGCCGTCCGGCCGAGCAGCCCGGGCAGGATCAGTCCTCACCGTCCGAGGCAGCGTCCGCCACGCCCGAGCCCAGCGTCAGTGCCCCGGCTTCTGCTGTTACGCCGTCGGCGTCGGCCGAGCCGTCCGGCTCCGCTGCCTCCTCCCCCGCGACCCCGACGCCTACGGTCCCGGCGACGGCTCCGGCCAGCAGCCCGCTGAACCTGCGTATCGTGCTCGGCGCCGGCGCACTGCTCGCCGCTGCGGTCACCGGGGCGCTCGCCCTGCGCCGGACGCTGCAGCGCCGCCGTCGCAAGCCGGGCGAGAAGATCGCCATCGCGGCGGAGACCTCCCCGGCGGAGGCGCAGTTGGCGGCGGCCGCCGAGCCCGGCGGTGCCGCGCGGCTGGACGTGGCGCTGCGGACCTTGGCCCACCACGTCGCCCAACAACATGAGGCCGACGCTGTCCTGCCGCCCCTTCGGGCCGCCCGGATCGGAACGCGCGCGATTCAGGTGCTGCCCGAGGACCTCGCCCAGGAACCTGTGGCGCCCTTCGCTGCCGGGCAGGGCGGCTGGTGGGTCCTGCCCTTGGAGGCCGCCCTCCTGGACGAGGAGGCCGCCCGCGACGTGCCGGCACCGTATCCGGGGCTGGTCACGATCGGCCACACCGAGGCGGGCGACCTGCTACTGCTCAACCTCGCCGCTCTGCCCGCGCTGCTGCTCGACGGCAACCCGGTCCACATCACCGAAGTGTGCACCTCGCTCGCCCTGGAAGTCGGGATGAGTCCGTGGGCCACCGACGTCGAGGTCGTCACCGTGGGGTTCGGTGAGGACCTGCCGCAGCTGCTGCCCACCGCGCGGATCGCCCACATGCGCCAGGCAGGGCACGCGCTGCGTGATCTGAGCGAACGCCTGCTGGAAGCTCACCAGATGCCCGACACGGAGCATCAGCCGTATCTGCTGCTGTGCGCATCCTCCTTGGACGAGGACACGGCCTGGCAGTTCGCCGACATCATCGACCGGGCGGGGACGGTACCCGTCACGCTGATCGCCCCGGCGAGCACCGCGGCCGCTCGTTTCCCCGAGGCGGAGATCCTCAACGCCTCCCTCAGCGACCCACAGACCGTCGATTACGCGGGCACCGACATTACGGTGCAGCGCCTGGAGCACGCCGCCTACCAGCAGATCACCACCGCGTTGAAGGTGTCCGGGCAGCCGTCCCACCCGGCCGAGGGGCCCTGGGAAGACGTCCCGGACGAGCTCGACAGCACGCAGCAGCCGGAGCACCCGTTGCCGCAGGAGTCCGCGCCCGCAGCCACTGCCGCCTCGATCCCGTCACCGGCGGCGGCAACGGACGTAAGCGGCGAGGTCTTCCCGGCCCTGCTCCTCTCCCCCACCACGGCGTCGACAGGACCCAAGGACGAAGCCGCGTCGAGCACCGAAACGACAGGACTCCGAGCCCCGGCCCCTCCTGCAACCACCCACGCCATGACAGCAGCACAGCCCCGGACGCAGGTGAAGACGGCAGGGGCGGACCAGGCTCAAACAGCGAAGGGGGCGCAGGCGGACGGGGCACAGACCAACGGACAGGAGCCGGCAATGCCAGCAGACGAAGAAGACGGGGGGCGGGATCCTCACGCACCGGAGATCCGGGTGCTGGGGCCGCTCGAGGTCGACCGGGTCGGCCACACCGGCCACGGCCCCAAAATGGCGCAGCTGGCCGCCTTGTTGTATTTCCGACCTGGCCGCAATGCCGACGTGCTGTGCACCGACATGGACCCCATCCACCCATGGTCGACCAGCACCCTCAACGCCCGGATGCAGGGCCTGCGCAGCAGCCTCGGCAGCGCCCCCTCCGGCAACCCGTACGTGCCGCGCCGCAAGACCGCCGAAGACCCCTACCGGCTCGCCCCTGGCATCCGCTGCGACTGGACCCGCTTCCTCCACCTCGTCGAACGCGCGCTGCCGCTGGGCCCCGCTGGCCTGGATGACCTGGAGCGTGCACTGGGCCTGGTGCGGGGCAAACCGTTCGGCGGCCGGCCCCAGCCCTGGGCCGAACCCCTGCAGCAGGAAATGACCACCCGAATCGTCGACATCGCCCACACCGTAGCCACCCACCGCATCCCTGCAGGCCCCCATCACAACCTGAGCGCCGCCCGCCAGGCCGTCGCCACCGGCCTCGACGCAGACCCCACCGCAGAACTCCTCTACAGGGATTGGATGCGTCTTGAGGCTGCCCGCGGCAACCGCTCCGGACTCCACACCGCCATCACCCGCATCCAACAGATCAACCGCGAACTCGACTGCTCACCCGAACCCGAGACCACCGACCTCATCCACCACCTCCTCCACACGCCCCTCCAAGCCGATCCGGCAGCAACGCCATGACCCCTGGGACAACTCCCTTCCAGTCCCCGCCGGCCTCCATATCAGCGGCAAGGACGGCACCCGAGTCGCCATCCCCGCCGGTGGCAGCGACGGCGCCAAAGGCAGTATCTGCCGCCAGAGCGGCATCAACACCGGGCCCAGCGGCACCTGCGGAACCGGGAACACGGTTACAGCCAGAACCGGGGCCAAAAGCGAAGTCACCGTCGAGGGCCGCATCGCCGACTCAGCACAGGCCCTTGACCTCAAGCACCGGTCCCCCATCGCGCCGCACCAGCACCGAACCTTCGGCGTCGCTCCCCCCACTCGGCCACACGGCCCGACGGTGCCTGACCGGACTGATCACCGCCGGCACCCTCACAGTCGCGGGCATCGGCTTCACCGGCTCCTACACCGCCCTACGCGAACTCGCCACCCGCAAGGGCTTCGGCACCTTCGCCTACCTCTTCCCCATCGGCATCGACGCCGGCATCTGTGTCCTGCTCGCCCTGGACCTCTACCTGACCCATCACCGCATTCCGTTCCCGCTGCTGCGCCAGACGGCCTGGCTGCTGACGGCGGCGACGATCGCGTTCAACGGCGCGGCGGCCTGGCCGGACCCGCTGGGTGTGGGCATGCACGGTGTGATCCCGGTGCTGTTCATCGTGGCGGTGGAGGCGGCCCGGCACGCGATCGGCCGGATCGCGGACATCACGGCGGACAAGCACATGGAGGGCGTCCGTCTGACCCGATGGCTGCTCTCCCCCGTGCCGACGTTCCTGCTGTGGCGGCGCATGAAGCTGTGGGAGCTGCGCTCCTACGACCAGGTGATCAAGCTGGAGCAGGAGCGGCTGGTCTACCGGGCGCGCCTGCACTCGCGGTTCGGCCGGGCCTGGCGCCGCAAAGCTCCGGTGGAAGCACTACTGCCGCTGCGGCTGGCCCGCTACGGCTTCCCGCTGGCGGAGACGGCCCCGGCGGGCCTGACCGCAGCAGGCAACCCACCGGACCTCATCTCGCCCACACCCCAGGGGGAAGCCGCCGGCACAAGCCAGGACGCAGACACGGAACCAGGTGCGAGCGCTATTCCTGCCAAAGCGGTATCGACTGGCTCAGAGCCCGACACCCCCACCCCTGCGCTCTCCACCCACCCGCACGGAAGAGATCTCGGATGGGCCGCAGCCCCCCGGCAAGGCGGTGCTCCCTGGCCCGGCAGCCCTCCACCCGCCCGTACGCAACGACGCAACCTAGCCGGCGAGTTCCCGCACGCCTGGCCTTACGCAGCCGCACCCGCCACGGCCAATCAGCCCACCCAAACAAGCAGAAGGACCGCTCCCCCACACCGGACCGACACGACACCATCGCGTCAGACACCACCAGACAACAACCCCGCTCGCCGGACCAACCGCCCGGGCCAGGCGAAGTTGACCGTGACCGACCGCTACTACCTCGCCTGGAACGACTACCGCATCCGCCACGGCGTCGAGCCCAGCGACCGCGAACTCTCCACCCACCTCGCCACCCAAGGACTCCTCGGACGCGGTCAACAACCCCTCAGCCCAGCCAACCTACGCCGACACTTCCTCCGCTGGCGCATCTACAACCTATGGGCTCACCACCGGGCACACGCCCAGGCACCCTCTCCCGCAGACATAGCCGATGCATGCGCCCGCCACGGCATCACCCGCCAGTACAACCAACCCATCACCACCCACTACATCCAGGAACTCATCCCCGACTTCGAACAACGCTGGCACTCCCTAGGACCCCACCCCATGACCTGAGAGCACAACCGCGCGGTGTTACGCCGCGTCGCCGGCTGCCAGCCCAATGCCTTCGACCGGCAGGGGACTGTCCAACGAGTGTTGAACTGCAAGTAGTCGGGGCTACTGGCGGGCCGAAAGGCGGCCGTCGAAGGTGATGTCGAAAGCGTTGCGCGCGGTCTTGCAGCGCATGGCCCAGGGGGCTTCACCCTGCCCCTGAGGTCGAGCGACTTGGTCAACCAGGTAGACGCACTTCAGCGAGGCCTGCTCGTTCAGGAAGCGGCCGCGGACCTTAACCGAACGCCGGATGCGGGCGTTGACCGACTCGATCGCGTTGGCAGTGCCATTTCATGACATGGTTCTCCGTGCAAGATCAATAACAGAGACCGATCAGGAACGACCGAAACAGACCCAATCCGTCACCCCTCTGATCACTTTGAGTCAAGTGGGAACCTCTACCCCTTCCGCATCAGATACTTCTCTGACTCTCGGTAGTCGCACGCGCATGCCGTCCCGGGAGCGAGGTTTTGAACGATGCCGGGAGTGAGATGCAGCTGACGCATGCCGAAGTGATCAACTTTCGCGCCCTGGAGAGGGTGGACGTCCGGGTTGATCCGAAGGCCACCCTCATCGTCGGGCGCAACAACAGCGGCAAGACGTCGTTCGTGAATCTTTTCGAGAAGTTCTTCGGTGAGGAGGACACGAGATTCGTCCTGGAGGACTTTTCCACCTCCCGTATCGCCGACATCGAGCAGGCGCGGCAGATCTTCGGCGAGGCTCAGGCACACGCCAGCCGTGGCGACGCCGAGACGAGCGAGGAACTCCTGACCAAGGCCCACGACCTCGTCCCGGCCATCCGCTTGGTTCTCACCATCGAGTACGCGGAAGACGACGACCTCGCGCCGCTCACTGGTGTGATCCTCGACCTGGACGACACCTGCTTCAAGGTCAATATCGAAGCAGTGCTGGAGGTGACCCGCCCGCACGACTTCCTCAAAGACTTCTGGTCGGCCAGCCAGCGGGAGCAGTTCGATCGCATCAAGTGGCTGCGCAAGAACTTCTCGGACTACTTCACGCCGACCTATCGCGCGATCAGCCCCTTGGACGAGAACGTCCGCAAGGAGATCAAGCGCGGCGCCGCCGAGTCCATCATTTCGGTCAAGTTCGTCTACGCACAGACCAAGATGGATGACACACCGAGCGACAAGGCCCGCACGTTGTCGAAGACGTTTGAGGCCTACTACAAGGTCAACAGCGGGCACGAGGACCGTCACCAGAGCATCGAGCAGATCGAGACCGCTCTGGCGTCCGCCTCGCAACAGCTCGACGACAACTACGCCACGCTGTTCGACCCGATCTTCGAGGACCTGCGTACCTTCGGGGTGGGCACCATCACTCCGGTCCAGAAGCCCCGCATCGTCTCCCTCATCGAGGCCTCCGGCATCCTCCGCGGCAGTACCCGCATCCAGTACCCATCCGGGGACGACGACTTCCATCTGCCCGAAGGTCACAACGGGCTGGGCTATAGCAAGCTGATCTTCACGATCCTGCAAGTCATCAGCTTTCACCAGACCTACGAGCGCACCACGCCCAAGCCGGCGCTGCAGGTGCTGTTCATCGAGGAGCCCGAAGCTCATCTGCATCCCCAGATGCAGGAGACGTTCATCAAGAACATCCAGGACTTCATCGACCGTAAGACGGGCTGGAAGGTACAGGTGGTCATCACCACGCACTCCTCCCACATCGTCGCAAGCAGCGGCTTCCACACGGTGCGCTACTTCGACCGTGCCGAGCCGCAGCTCACGGTCAAGGATCTATCGACCTTCGAGGCCAACGTGAAGGCCACGCCACAGGGTGACGAGACCCTGCGTTTCCTGCGCCAGTACATGGTCCTGCACCGGTGTGACATGTTCTTCGCCGACAAGGTGATCCTGATCGAGGGCACTGCTGAACGGCTGATCCTGCCGGAGATGGTCCGGCGGTGTGCCAAGGAGCTGCTGCACCAGTACGTATCAGTCATCGAGGTCGGCGACGCCTACGCCGTCCGCTTCCGGCAACTGCTCGCCTTCCTGAACGTCAAGACCCTGATCATCACCGACATCGACTCCGTGTGCCCGAAGCACCGCAAAGCCTGCCCACCCGGCCAGGGGCAGACGGTCACCTCGAATACGACGCTCAAGACCTGGCTGCCCGCAAAGTCCAGCGTCGCCGAGCTGCTCGCCACCGACCCGGCTGACAAGGAGCAGGATCATGTCCGCGTCGCCTACCAGATCCCGGAGACAGATTCGGGAGCCTGCGCGCGGAGCTTCGAGGACGCCTTCATCATCGCCAACGCAGAACCCCTCGTACGCGGCTTCCGCCAACTCGCCCTAAAAGGAGCCTTCGTCAAAGAGGTCGGGGCCGACCCCACCACCGACGACATCGAAGCCAAGGCCTACGACATCGCACAGCAACTCAGCGACCACAAAACGGACTTCGCCTTCGACGTCATGCTCCTGGAGGACTGGGCCGTTCCCCGCTACATCGCCGAAGGACTGCAGTGGCTCGCCTAGACACCCTCGAAGCCGTCGCCACCGAACTGGAAGCCCGGCGCAGCTTCCTCGTCGAGGCAGGGGCCGGCGCCGGCAAGACGACCACCCTGGTCCGCGCCCTGCAGTACCTCCTGGCCCACCGCCGTGCAGACCTGGAAGCACACGGCTGGCGGATCGCCTGCATCACCTACACCAACGTCGCAAAGAAGAAGATCCACGAACGCATCGCCGCAGATCCCCTCGTCGATGTCGGCACCATCCACGAATTCCTGTGGAGCGTCATCCAGCCGTACCAGCATGAGCTCTGGCAGCAAATCCTCGACTACAACAAGGACCTGTCCAAACCAGAAGACCTTGATGACGTCGCCGATCCTCCCGCCATCGAGTATTCCGACCGCGGGCGCAGGCTGCACGAGGGGCGCATCTCCCACGACGACGTCATCGCGCTGTCGCTGCGTCTCGTCACGGCTCACCCCAAACTCATACGCATCATCACCAGCAAGTACCCGGTCATCTTTGTCGACGAGTACCAAGACACGTCGCCCCAGACGATCCAGCTGCTGCTGGATCATCTGGCAGGCGCAGGCCGCGAGAGATGCGTAGTCGGTCTCTTCGGCGACTCCATGCAGAAGATCTACGAATCAGGCGTCGGAGCGGTGAAACGGGCTGGCCTTCTCACCGAGATCACCAAGCACGAGAACTACCGGTGCTCGCCTCCCGTTGTCGAGGTGCTCAACCGGATGCGTCCTGAGCTCACCCAGGACGCCGTCGGGGAACATCAGACCGGCGAGGTCCACCTGTTCCTCAACAGCAGCATCCCGGCCGGCCCTGTGCGACTCACCGCCGCCGAAGCAGTCCTCGCCCGGAACGGCTGGACCCGACAGAACTCCAAGTACCTGCTGCTCACCCACCGAGGGATAGCCGGCACCCTGGAGTACGCCAACCTCCTGGAACAGTACCGAAAGCTGGGCCGCTACGGTCCCGACGACCTTATGGCACGCAACGAGCCGTACATCCAGTACCTGACCCGCATCGAAGCTGTAAGCACCGCCTTCCACAACAACGACTTCGCCGAGCTGACCAACCTGCTGGACGAGGGACGGACACGGATCACCCGTCACGCCCACAAACGCGCTATCAGCGACGCAGTTCGTGCACTCGACGCCATACGCACAACCGGCACGATCGGCGACGTGCTCGATCTGATGGCCGACGGCCGTCTCCTCGCCCTGCCGGGAAAGCTCAAGGATTTGGAACGCCGGAGATCCGCCAGCGACCTAGACGAGCGGGACCAGCGACGAGCAGACTTCTCCAACAACCTCCGCTCCGTGTCCTACCGTGAGGTCATCAACATCACCCACTTCATCGATGAACTCACCCCGTTCTCGACCCAGCACGGCGTCAAAGGTGACGAATTCGAGAACGTCATGGTCGTAGTCGACGACCGTTCCTGGAACAGGTACAGCATCGGCAAGATGCTTGCAGGCACCGATAAAGCCGAGCGCACCGAACGATCACGCAACCTGTTCTACGTCTGCTGCTCGCGAGCGCAGCGCGGCCTGGCCGTGGTGTTCATCGACGATCTCCCAGATGGAGCAGAGCAGACACTCCAGGCCTGGTTCGCTTCAGGCACTATCCACCCATGAGGTGTGTACCAACAAAGCCTGGTTTACCCACGCATCGTCCAGCTCCCGATCGTCGCCAGCCACCCAGGCCGCGACGATCCGGTCCCAGACGGCACGCGTTCAGCGCGCCGAATTCCACTACCCGCCGGTACGAAGCCCTGGAGTTCGAACAATAAGTCTGAGCAGCCATCGGCTTGCTCACCATGCCCTACCGTCGCGCGGCATACCTGACGAACGCCCGCCAGGCCTCCCGTTTGATCACCAGGCTTCCGTATGCGCGTGCCTTCGTGTCGCGGACCAGCACTACCAAGGGTTCCCGGTCAGACACTTCGACACATGTTTCGGACCCGGTATAAGAGCTTGTACGCCAGTGGGGGTCGTCACGTTGCATGGCGCTCCTCCTAGTCGTTCGGCATCTGATCAAAAGTATGGAGCGCTGCGGATATGAGGTCTCGGACAGCCGTGCCGTAGACCGCCGACTGCTTCAAGAGAGCGAACGCCCTGGTGTACAACTCAATTTCGCGGGGCTGCGTGACGGAGAATTCTGCCGAGTAGGTCTCCACGAGGACGAGCCGGTCGTCGAACATGGAGAACGCGTTACCCGGCCATATGGACGTTCGCGCAGCCCTGGGAACGATGCCCAGGCTGAGGCGGGGAAGCCTCATCACCGCCAGCAGGCGGTCAAGCTGCCCCTTCATGACCTCAGGACCGCCAAAGTTGGTGTAGAGGGCCTGTTCGCCAAGCAGCACGTTGAAAATACGATCACCCTGATAGAGGTACTGTTGGCGCTCAAGCCGCTTTGCTACAGCAGCTTCGGTGTCGTTCGGGATCTCGTAGTAACTGACACCCTGTCTGAAGACCTCGGCGGCGTATTCGGCTGTCTGTAGCGTGCCCCAGATGAGCGTGGGGTGCCAGATGCGGAAGACCTTGGTCTTGGCGTACACCGGTATCGCTTTGTGCTGCCGCTTCTCCACGCCGGTCTGGAGTTGGCGACGCCACTCAAGCCAAAGCTCGTCGACGTGACGGACAATCGCGACCAAGTCCCCTAACTGGTCACCTTGGCCAGTCGTCTCGCACCAGACACGGATGTCGTCCTCGCTGGGGCGCTGCTTGCCGTTCTCGATGCGGGAGACCTTCGACTCCTGCCAGGAGGTGGCGCGCGCGAATGCCCGGCCGCTGACAAAGCCGGCGTCCTTACGGAAGCCGCGCAGCCGAGCACCCAACGCCTGCAGTGCTTCTTCTACTTGAGTGCTCACGAGTCGGTCAGGGCTTGTACTGGAGGTGCGGGATGGCGGCGGCCCACAGAAGGTTTCGCAGACGCGCACACTCAGCGACCGTGTCCGGGTCTTCGATGATCTGTGATCCGAGCACTCTGCCCTCGGAATCGAAGTGGCCTACGGCTAGGAGGCGATCGTCGTAAAGCCACCAGTCGTTGCCTGCCAGAGGAAATGTGATGTTCTCTGGCAAGCTGCGACGGGGCAGCCAGCGGATCTGTTCACCCGCCCTCTCATTGAGGGCCGTGGTGGCGTGCTCCCACTGGATGTAGGGGGTGTGCGGCTCGGTGATCACTCGGATGCGGCGGACCGTTTTACCTTCCGCGGTGACGCGTCGCACGAGTTGCGTCCACGGCTCCATGTAGGAGTAGTCGACGGTCTCGCCGCGGAGCCAGCTCGTGAACGGGCTGTCCTCGTCGGGAACTGAGTAGTCGTCCCTCAGCTCCAGATGGCATGCGTCGTACGCAAAGCTCTCAAAGAGCTGGTTGCGCTCGACGCTTGAGATCAGCTCCACGGGGCTCCTCCAGTAAGGCGGTGATCGCGGCCACAGGAACCTCGACCACGCTCTCGTAGTCCGGAATTTCCATCTGGGCTAGGGCCTCGGGATCGGTCACCTCACGGCCCTGCACGACGAACGTACCGGTCGGCGTCAGAATCATAATCGGATCATCGATGCGCTTGATCTCCCCAGTGGGCAGGCCGTCCTTCGTGAGGTGCTCGAACAACTCCGAGGGCACCTCCACCACCGTCTCCCCCTCCAAGACCTCAAGTTGCATCAACAGGTCGTTCGCGAAGACCTTCCACCCCTGGACGAGATAGGTGTCCCGGTCAGTGGCGTACAGGGTCGGGCAGTCACCGACCGTGGAGTTCTTACCGAGGAACCGTAACTTCATGGTCTTCTCCTGTCTGCTGTCTTGCTGAGGTTTGCGCGACATGACGATGCTCCACTTAGCATTTCAGCCGGTCAATCGCTCTGCTGCAAACTCGCGCAATCTCTTTGCTAGTTCGAGCGCTACAGCTCTACGGTCGACAGCGAGTCCCAGCCGCCCATCCTGCAGGTGGCGTTGCACGTGTTCAGAACCACCAACCAGCTCTGCCACAGCCTCAGGAAGCAACAGCCTGAGTCCTCACTTGTGCCTGGGGCAACTAGACCGAGCTGAATCCACAAGCACCCCGGAGGCCACACCGTGATCCCCCACCCGGCCACCGATCTTTCGGGCGTCGTGTGGGCGATGCTGCCCGCCCTACGTACAGCACTGCCCGACACGCCGTTTCCGACTAGCGCCCTGCCCCGCTATGAGCAGCATCTGTCGGCGTCCTGGAACCTGTCCGGCCGCTCCTTGCACACGCCACGGGCAGCCCGCACGCACGTGATCAACACCTGCCGGACCTGGCATGTACGCCGTCAAGCCGTAGAAGGTTTGGCACTCATCACCAGCGAGCTGGCTACCAATGCGGTCGTGCACGCGCGTGCTGAAGACATCACCGTCATGCTAGGGCTGGCCCCTCATCACGTCTGGGTCAGTGTCACTGACCGCGGCCGGCCCCGCTCCCCCATCATCCACCGCACTGCGGCTGAGGATGCCGAGGACGGGCGCGGGCTCTGTCTGGTTGAGGCACTTGCCACCCGCTGGCACGCAACCACAAACCCCAGCGGCACCCAGGTCTGGGCCTGTATCGCGTTGCCCAGCCGCAGTTCAACCAAGGAACAAATAACCGTCCCCGCCCCCTCAGACGACCCGGCACACCGCGTCACCCCCGGCCGCGCAGAAGACCTGCCGCACGGGCAACTCCCCCAGACCACCACCCCTACCCAGCGGATGCCTCGATGCCCAGGCCGTTAACGACCAACGCCAATCTCCCCGCCGTTCAAAGGGGCACGGAGCCCCATACCGATTTGATCGTCAGTCCGGTCGGCGCCGACATTGATCTGCGGGCCGCGATAGAGGATTTGAAACTGGGCCGCTACCGGGCCGCGCGGGATCTGCTGGCGCGGACGGGTCCGAACTGGCCTCTGCGTACGCGCCGGAGTCAGCTGCTGGCCGCAGGAGCGGGAGAAGGCGGTGTCTTCAAGACATGGCTGGGGGAGGAATCCGGCAGCGCGGATGCGTACATGATGTGGGCTCGGGTACTCACCCGGGCCGCGCTCGCCGCCCACCGCTCCGGCAGGACCAAGGACTTGGTGGCCCGGGCGGCGGGGCTGGCGCGGCAGGCTTGTATCAAGGCGATGACGCTGCGGCCGGAGTGTCCAGTGGCGTGGGTCTGCCTGCTGCAGCTGACGCAGTTGCCCTTCGATCCCTACCACTTCGACCCCCAGTGGCGGTCGCGTCCGCTGCCGTGGGATCGGTTGAGGGATCCGACCATGCCGCTTCGGGGGCCGTGGCCGCTGCTGGAGGAGATCAACCGGCGTGATCCGGGCAACCGGGAGGGACATCACCGCATGCGTGAATTCTTCCTCCACCGCGGCGGCCCCACAGCCGCCATGAGCTACTCGGCGTGGGCCGTTGCCAGCCAGCCCACCAACCTTGAGCTGGATCTTCTGCCGCTGTACGCGCTACGTGACGTCTACGCAGCCCGGCACGGAAACGGGCACGGCAGTGCCCTGCAATTCTGGCAGACCGCGCAGGTGGCGCACTATGCGTGCCAGGCCCGGGATCGCTGGTTCGCCTCCGTCCCTGCGGTGCATCACGCCTGGTTGTCGCTGCTGGATCTCAATCACCTCGCGCACGCTCTGGTGGCGTGCGGCGAGGACGCACGGGCGGTGTTCGAGGCGATGGGCCCGTATGCCACCCCCGAGCCGTGGCAGACGATCAACCGCAGTCTGGGCCGCAGCTACGACTGGACCACCGAGTTCCTACGCATCCGCAGCGCCACCCTGCGCGAGCGCCCGCGCTGGTGAACCGTCCCGCACCTCCCCGCCCGTGCGCGTGGTCGACGCTCCTCGCGTCTTTGTCCCTTACCCCTTCGATTGTGAAAGTGGATCTCTGGTGTTACGCAGAAGAACCAGCACCCTTGCCCATGACGGCAGTGACGACGACGTCCTGGCCGCCCTCGGGATCAAGCCCGAACTCTCCCGGAAGATGGGCGTGTTCGGGAACTTCGCGATCTCGTTTTCGGTGATCTGCATCCTGGCCGGCGGCATGAGCCTGTTCGGCTTCGGCCTCGCACACGGCGGGCCCGTGGTGATGCTCGGCAGCTGGATCGTCATCGGTGCAATGACCCTGCTGGTCGGCCTGTCCCTGGCGGATGTCGTCTCCGCCTACCCGACCTCGGGCGGCCCCTACTTCATGGCCGACAAACTCGGCGGCGCCCGCTGGGGCTGGATGACAGGCTGGCTCAACCTGCTCGGACTGCTGGGAGCGATCGCCGGCATCGACTACGGCGCTGCCGTCTTCACCGACGCATTCGCCCAGATGCAATGGGGCATCACCCCCACCGGCAGCATCACCATGACCATTTTCGGAGGCATCCTGCTGCTGCACGGCCTGCTCAACTCCGCCGGCGTGCGCCTGGTCAACGCCCTCAACGCGGTCTCCGTGTGGTGGCAACTCGCGGGCGTCACCGTCATCGTCGCCGCGCTCACCCTCGCCCCCACCGCGCACCGGTCACCGGCCTTCGTGTTCACCCACTTCCACAACGACACCGGTTTCCCCCACCCCCTCTACGTCGCGCTCATCGGCTCCCTTCTGGCGGGCTACACATTCTGCGGCTACGACGCCTCCGCCCACGTCGCCGAGGAGACCAGCGACGCCCAGATGGCCGCGCCCCGCGGCATCGTCCGCTCCATCTGGGTCTCGTGGGCGGCCGGATTCGTGCTCTTGGCCGGGCTGCTGTTCGCGATGCAGGACTACGCGGCCACCCAGAACACGCCGACCGGGGTGCCGCCCGCGCAGATCTTCCTCGATGCCCTGGGCGCGAGCGGAGCGAAGGCACTGCTGGCACTCGTCGTCGTGGCGATGCTGTTCTGCGGCAACGCCGAAGTCGCCGCCGCCAGCCGCATGGTCTACGCGTTCTCCCGCAGCCGCGCCCTGCCCGGCTGGCAGTCCTGGCGGCGGGTCAACGAGCGCACGAAGACGCCGACTCGGGCGGTGTGGTGCGTCATCGTCGTGCCGTTCATCCTGGCCCTGCCCGCCCTGTGGTCGCCGGCCGCCTACGGTGCGATCACCGCGATCAACGCCGTCGGCATGATCCCCGCCTACGGCATCCCCGTCTACCTCGCCCTGCGCAAAGGCCGCGCCTACCAGTCCGGCCCGTGGAGCCTGGGCCGCTGGCGAAAGCCGGTCAGCGTACTCGCCGTCGCCTACGTCACGGTCATCACGATCGTGTTCTGCCTTCCGCAGTCCACGCCCATCAGCACCGACTCCTTCAACTACGCCGGGGTGACCCTGCTGGCCGCGCTGCTGCTGGCATGGGCCACCTGGATCACCCGCGGCAAGCGGGACTACCAGCTCACCGCCGCCGCGACCGCCCAGCCCGGCGAAGCCCTGCTCAGCGAAGGTTTCTGATGAACGCCACCACCGACCCCACCGCGACGCCGTGGCCCGCAGGACCGGTGAACCGCAGCTCACTGCAGCGCCTGCTCAAGGACCGGGCAGTCACCGACATCATGCTGGCCGTGCCCGACCTGCACGGGCGGCTGATGGGCAAACTCTTCAACGCCTCCGTCTTCCTGAGCCGGATGACCGGCGGGGCGGAGATGTGCTCCTACATCCTGGCCACCGACGTCGACATGACACCCTTGGACACGTTCGACTGCACCGGCTGGGACCAAGGGTTCGGGGACTTCCTCGTCATCCCCGACCTGGACCAGGTCCGCATGCTGCCGCACCGGCCCGGCACCGCCCTCGTCTTCGGCACGCCCGTCCACGACGACGCCTCCCCCGTCCAGGTGGCGCCCCGGCACCTGCTGGCGACGCAACTCGATCGCCTGCGCCACCTGGGATACGAGGTGAAGGTCGGCGTCGAGGTCGAGTTCGTGCTCTACACCAACGGCCCGCAGGGCCCGGTCCCGGCCTGGCCGGCGAACCTGGACTACGCCCTGCAGCATCCGCCCGAGATCAGCGACTTCCTCCACCACCTGGGCCAGGCGCTGAGCGACGCCGGGATCGGGTACGAGGCCTTCAAGACCGAGGGGGCGGCCGGCCAGTGCGAGGTGACCTTCCCCTACGGCGACGCCCTCACCGCCTGCGACCACTACACCCTCTTCCGGTACCTCGTCGGACAGATCGCCGCCCGGTACGGCATGACGGCCGTGTTCATGGCCGCCCCTCAGACCGGGGTCGGCAGCGGCCTGCACCTGCACCTGTCTCTGTGGAACGAGCACGCACCGGCGTTTGCCCACCGCCGCGGCCAACAGCCGCCGCCCGCGATGGCGCAGGCCACGGCCGGGCTGATCTCCGCACTCCCGCACCTGGCGCCCCTGTACGCGCCCACCGCCAACTCCTACAAGCGCTACCGACCGCACTCCTTCGCCCCCACCCGCTTCAACTGGGGCTTCGACCACCGAGGCTGCGCCGTCCGCGTCACCGGCCACGACGCGGGCGCCCATCTCGAGGTACGACTGGCCGGCGCCGACGCCAACGTCTACCTCGCCCTCGCCGCCTACACCGCCTCCATCACCCACGGCATCAGGGAGAAACTGACGGTCCGGCCGGCCTGCGACGGCGACGCCTACCAGGACCGCAACTCCATCCCCCTGTATCCCGACCTCGCCGAAGCACTCGCCTACTTCGAGCACAGCACCGTCGCCCACCTCCTGCTCGGCAAGGACGTCGTACGCCACTACGCCCACGCCGCCAGAGCCGACCTCGACTGGCACCGCCACCAGGTTACCGACCTGGAACGGCAACGCGGGATCCGCTGAGACCCCCTGCCGCCGGGTGAACTCCCCCTCGGCGGCAGGGCCCCACTCCTCGCTGCCCCAGCCGGACGGCGGGGCAGCGAGGGCGCCCTTGTTCGAGCAGCGGCAGCGAACCGTCTGCCGCACCATGCGAAGTAGAGGAAATGACCCCATCCGTTCCGCCGCCGAGCGCGTCCTGCGCGCCGTGCGGCACCCCTGGCCCGCTGCGGTTACTCACACTCGCCGGCGCGCTCATAACCCTCGCCTCGGGCCCCTCTGTTACTACTGCTCTAACCTTCATCGACGGTTCGGACGGCGATCCCGTGCTGTCCCCCTCCGACGTGGCCTGGGTCGACTTCACGTTCCTGTGCGTGGCGCTGGCATGGCTCGCCACGGCCCTCGTCTGCCGCGGAACGGACACATCCACGCAACGGCGCATGGGCCGCTACGTGCTCGTCGCCCTCGGCGGTATCGCCTTCCTGCACACGGCAGCCTCCGGCGTCCCGGCGCAGCGCGATGTCGCGTACGGGGTCGTGCTCGCCTGGCTGGCATGGGAGGTCTGCCGCGCCAACGGCACAGCGCTGCGGGCCGGCTGTGCGGTGGCCACGCCCGAGCAGCGCCGCACCACATGGACCCTCACCTCCGCCGCCCTCGCCGTCTGCCTCGTCGGGGGCGTCGTCAGCGCCTTCGGCCGATGGCTGCTCACCCTGGCCGGCTTCGACAGTTGGCTGCTGGTGGGGATGGATCAGGGTGTCGCCCTGAACGCGACTACCCCCCTGGCCCTGGCCTGGTTGTCGGTGATGACCGTCCTGGTGGAGCAGGTCGTGCTGATCGGGGCCGTCAGCCGACTCCTGGCCGCCGCGGGCCGCCCCGCCTGGCAGATCTACACCACCGTCGGCGCCGTCGAGACCGTCCTGCACGGCTACATGGGGCTGGCCGCCCTCGCCATGGGCGGCTACGCCACAGGCCACCTCTGGCTCTACCGCCGCTACCAGGCCGTGGCACCCCTGGCGGCCGGCCACGCCCTCTACAACGGCGCTGCAGCGCTCATGTATGCGCCCGCTCCCCTCCCCTTCGTAACCAAGGTTCTTCTTGCCGTCACAGCCCCCATAGGGGCCTCCAAGCTCGCCGGCATAGCCAAACAGCATCGCCGGATACCCACAGCCAGCCTGAGGGGAGGTGCTCTGTGACCCGCTTCGTCGTCCTCGACGACACCCGCCGCCATCCCGAGTTGAGCGAACAGATTTTCACCACCCTGCACATCGTGGCCCCCCACGTGGTGGAAACCACCGGCCTCCCCCTGCCGCCGGAAGTCCGCTTCCGGCTGCTGACACCCACAGCGTGGCGCCACGTCTCCCGGGAGAGCCGGGAACGCGTTCTGCAACGGGACATCACGGATCTCGACCTGCCGCCGGAGAAGATCAACGCCTTGCGCGGCGCGCTCAAGGTCACCGACCTCTTCACGGCACTCATCTGGCCTCTGATCCTCGGGCAGACCGTGAAGGGGAGCGACGGGGACACGCAAACCATCCTCGCGCCCCGGGCCCTGCACCACACCGGGCTGCTCGCCGACGACCAGTGCCTGCACCAGATGGTCGCCCACGAACTGGTGCACCACCTGCAGGCCGAAGCCCGCGCGGGCACCGTGTGGCACACCTTCTTCCCCGCAGAGCGGCAGATCAGCAAAGAAGGCGTCTCCACCGTCCTGGAAGGCCACGCGAGTTGGGTGGACCAGCAGGTCACCACCCGCCTCGTCGGCCGGCCCGTCGACCACCACCAGCAAGCCCCCCGCTCCTGGCGCTACCGGCTCCACGCGAGTATCCCCGGCATCCGCCGCCTCGGCCCCAGCCG
The DNA here is from genome assembly GCF_050214755.1 of Streptomyces sp. C1-1. Classification (NCBI taxonomy): domain Bacteria; kingdom Bacillati; phylum Actinomycetota; class Actinomycetes; order Kitasatosporales; family Streptomycetaceae; genus Streptomyces; species Streptomyces sp. C1-1. The sequence continues at coordinate 224,327 of NZ_CP189827.1, forward strand.
CGCCGCCTACCAGCAAGGAGCACGGCTCATCGCCCACACCGTGCAAGCTCACGGCACCGATCTGATCAACCGAGTCTGGAAGGACACCGCCCTCCTGCCCACCGCACGGGAGATCGCTGACCCCGATGCCTGGTGCCGGCGCATCGCCGTCTGACACCACGCCATCCGCCCTGTACAGGCACGCCATCCCACAAGCCCCCCTGCCGCCGGGCTCAACTCTCCCGGCAATACCCGCCGTGAAACTCCGACTTGAGGAGACGTATGTTCGTCCACTCTGACCGCCTGCCCACAAGCCCGGCGATCCCGCAGGGAACCATCACTCCTGCCCCGTGGGGTCTCACCCGCATGGCGCCCTACCCAACCATGGCTGCAGAACACGCCCGGGTCGAGCTCGACCCGAGTACGCAGGCCGCCGTGTTCTTCGACCGCTCGGGCCAGGTGATGGAGATGCCCGGCCACGGCACCAGTACCGGCACCTCTCCGGCCACCGGGACCAGCCCCGACGGCAACGGATCCACTCAGGACAGCGACACGGGAAGTGACAGCGACCAGTGAGTGATCTGCGCCCGGTGTTGGTCGTCACCAGCCTGTACGACCCCACCGCCGACGTAGTGATAGCCGAGCTGCACGACCGGGGCATCCCGGTCGTGCGGTTCGACGCAGGGGACTTCCCCGCCTCACTGTCGGTGGAAGCCGAGATCACTCAGGACGGCCTCCGGGGACGCCTTGAAACCCCCTCGCGCACCGCTGACCTCGGCAACGTCCGCGCTCTGTACTACCGGCGCCCGAGCGGCTTCGCTTTCCCGCACCTCGACCAGCAGGACGCAAGGTTCGCCATCACCCAAGCCCGCTACGGCCTTGGAGGCGTAATCGCATCACTCCCGAACTGCCTGTATGTGAATCATCCGCACTACACCGGTGACGCCGAATTCAAACCGTCCGGTCTGGCCGCCGCCGCCAAGGCTGGCCTGCGGGTGCCGCCCACGCTCATCACGTCGAACCCTGACGCTGCCAGGACCTTCATCAAGCAGCACGGTCCCACGATCTACAAACCCCTGTGGAACCCCCTGTATCGGATCGGCGACGTCTCGTCCGTGGTCAAGATCGCCGAAGTGACCGCGGAGGACATCGACGACAGGGTTGCCGGCACTGCCCACCTGTTCCAAAAACGCATACCCAAGGCGGCCGACATCCGCGTAACCGTGATGGGACGGCACACCTTCAGCGTCCGGATCGACTCCGATCTCCTGGACTGGCGAACCGATTACAGCCGCCTGCGCTACACCGCCGTAGAGACGCCCGCAGACATTGAGCTGGCACTCCACGAGTATCTGGATCACTTCGGGCTCCACTTCGGCGCTTTCGACTTCGCCGTGGACGCCGCCGGGCAATGGTGGTTCCTGGAATGCAACCCCTCCGGCCAGTGGTACTGGCTGGAACGCGAGACCGGCCTGCCCATGTGCGCGACCCTGGTCGACCTCCTGGAAAGGAAGCCGTGAGCGACCACGAAAAGCACCTGAGGCAGCTCATCGACACCATGACCGCCAGTGGTTCGCTGCGATCACAACCGTGGAAGGACGCCGCAGCGGCCGTACCGAGGCACGAGTTCCTCCGCAACGGGTACTTCCGCATGGTGCCCGGCACGTCACCGACCGCCTGGACCCCGGTCAGTGAGGATGGCGAAGGGTGGCTCGAGGCCTGTTATGCCGATGAATCCCTGGTCACGCAAATCGCGGGCACGATCAAGCCGGCCGACATCCGCGGCGAGATCATGCGGGAACCGACCAGCTCGAGCACACTGCCCTCCCTCGTCCTGGGCATGCTCGAAGACCTCGACGTCCAGCCCGGAATGAAGGTCTTGGAGATCGGCACCGGCACCGGCTACTCCACCGCGGTGCTCTGCGCGCGCCTGGGCGACGGCAACGTCACCTCGATCGAGTACGACGAGGACGTCGCTTCGCGGGCCAGGGAGGCGCTCGGCCGACTCGGTATGTATCCGCACCTGTTGACCGGCGACGGACTCCAAGGAGGAGGCCAGGGCGCACTGTACGACCGGATCATCGCCACGTGCGCCGTCCGCACCGTACCCGCAGCCTGGCTTCAGCAGACCCGGCCAGGCGGGCAGATCCTGACCACCATCGGCGGCTGGCTGAACGCCTCCGAACTGGTGCGTCTGACCGTCCACGAAGACGGCACAGCCTCCGGGCCCGCGCTGGGCGGGCAGGTGAGTTTCATGCTCGCCCGACCTCACCAGGCGCCCTCACTTGGCATGCTTCCAGACCTCGGCGTCGGCAAGCAGCGCAAGGCCATCATCGGCGCCGATGTCCTGGACGGTTGGACGAGCCGGTTCGTCGCACAGTTCGCCGTGCCGACCGCCCAGCGTCTGAAACTGGGCGACGGCCAGCACAACGACGACGTCCTCATCGACACCGAGACCGGATCATTCGCCGCCCTCCACAAGGAGGACGGCCGCTGGATCGTCCGGCAAGGCGGCCCCGAACCGCTCTGGGACGCCGTCGAGGATCAACTCAGCCGCTGGCATGCGGCCGGCACGCCAGCGCTGGAAGAGGCCACCATCCGCATCACATCGGCAGGCCAGAGCATTCACTGGTAAACCGCGCCACCGGCCTCGCTCACGAAGAGAGGTTGACTTCATAGCTGCGGTGCTCGAATGACCCGCGCCCCGCAGACTGTCCTCTCTTCCTCGGGGTCCGCAAGGACGTCGTCCGGGGCGCAGGCGAGGAGACGCTTCTCGATGATGCCTTGCCCGGCTGCGGCGACGACAATCCGCACCACGAGAAACCAGCCCGCCGGGGCCGCGTTCGACCGTGGACCCAGCACCACGCCCGCACGAAAGGCCCCCCGAATGCCCACGCAGCGGCTCACCGAGCTGCCCGACGACGTGCTGCGACTGATCGAAAAAGCCAGCGGCAGCCCCGTCGTCAACATCGCCATGATCCGCGCAGGCCTGAACAGCGCCATCGCTGCCCGCGTGACCACCGCCAACCGCACCATGTTCGTCAAGGGCCTGCCCCTAGATCACCCCCGCGCGTGGACCCAGACACGAGAAGCGCAGATCAGCCCTCAGGTGCCGGGCATCGCCCCGCGCCTGCTGTGGCACTGCGAGGCCGACGGCTGGAGCCTGCTGGCCTTCGAATACCTCGAAGGACACCACGCCGACTACACGCCCGCCTCCTCCGACCTGCCCGCCGTCACGGCCAGCATGATCCAGCTCTCCCACATCCCGGACCCGGCTCTCGACCTGAAAACCATGTCGCACCGCCTGCGCGGTGGACGATCCCGCAGACCTGTCCTGGTTCGCCGGCAACCACCTCCTGCACACCGAATGGAACCCCCACAACATCCTCATCATCGGACACCACGCCCGGCTCGTGGACTGGGGGTGGGCCTCCACCGGCGCCGCCTGGATCGACCCCGCCCTGTGGCTGCTCTGGCTCATCGCCCACGGCCACACCTGCCAGCAGGCCGAACAAGCCGCCGCCGCACACCCAGCCTGGCAACAAGCCCCCAACGAAGGCCTCAACACCCTCGCCCGCGCCCAACGGCGACTATGGGACTCCATCGCGGCACAAAGCTCCGACAACTGGGCCAAACCCATGCAAGAGGCAGCCGTCTCCTGGGAGGAATATCGCAGGCACTGATCTGGCGCCGGACCCGTTCCGGAAACCCCTCGCCGCGGAAGCGAGGCCCGCGGGACAGCACGCAGAGGGCGTCGCGCAGAACGCCGGAACAACAGCCCATGCCGACGTGGATGTTGGCCCCTCACGGCCTCATGCGCTCCACTGTGGGGACGGCGTAGGTCCGGAGGGCGCGATGATCGGTTTGCCTTGGGCCCAACCGCTGTAGGTCACAGTGAATGGATCGTAGAGCTGCTTGGTGACCGTAGGGGTGGCAGGAACCTTCATGACGAGTTTCTTGGGTAGGTCACGGGCATCTACGGTCAGGATGAAACTGACGAGACCGCTGGGCTTTTTGGCTGCGTAGGGGCGGTAGAGGCGGCCGACAGCGATGTCGGAAGCCAGGGTGCGCAGAGGTGTGCTGCCGGTGAGGGTACGAGTGATGCCAGCCTGTTTGGTCCTGAAGCGGGTCGCGTCGTCGAGGAGCGCGTAGAGATTGGCGGGTTCGGCCAGCCATCGAGCCTCCAGCGCGTTTTTCACAGGGAGGTCGTTGGATGCCGCGGTGGCGTCGGAGACGGTTCTCTGCCCGCCCTGTGTTGCGGCCATCTCCTTGTCGGGTGTGACTACGGCGCGGTTCCCGATGAGCACGATCTCTGGCGGGTACCAGCCGTGGCCTTCTCCGTAGTCGTACAGGACATGGGTGGCGGCGTTGACCGCGGTCCGGCTTCGCATGTCGAGACGGGCAGTGCCGACGAAGAAGTCCGGGTCACCGCCCCACCGGGCCTCGAAGGTGGCACCGAGACGGCCCTGTGCGAGCATCGCGTCGCGGATGTCGGCCGCCAACCGGACGTTCTCGGGCTCGGCTGTCTTCGGCTCGTCCGGCCAGACGGCTCGTACGGTGGCAACGCCCGCGATCAGTGCGCCGATGACGAGCGCCGCCTTCAGCGCCAAACGCCTCTTTCGTGGTCCTCGGCCGGCTCGCGTCGGGACGGGCTGCGTGGCGGGCGCGGACTCCGGCAATGCCGTGGATGGCGGGCCACCGGGAGCTGGGCCGCTGTAGCAGACTTCCTTGATGCGGCGGGCGATCTCGCGGCGCAGACCGAGAGCGAGCAACAGCGGAAAGACGACCGGGGCTGCCTGGCTGAGGAGGACTCGCTTTTCGGCTCGGCAGACGGCGCAGTCGCCGCAGGTCGGACAGGTGTCGAGGTGCCGTTGTACGGCCTTAGCCAGTTCGGCGGTGAACTTCGAGCCGTGTTCTTCTTCGTGCATCTCCAGAATGGCGCGCAAATCTGGGCAGTTCGTGCGGTCGCCGCGTACTAGAAGGAGCAGGCCGCAGTAACGGCCGACTTTCCTGGTGAGTTCGCTGCAGCGGTTTCCGGTGGTGGAAGCGTTCGTGCCGAGTAGTTCGGCGATCTCGGCGGGCCTCAGCCCCTCGGTGAACCGGAGGCGGAAGAGCTGCTGGTCGTCCTCGCTCAGAGCGGCCTCGACCTCGGCGATCAGACGCCGCGCCTCTGCTGTTCTTCCCAGGTCGTCGCGGATCGTCGCGTCCCGGGTCAGTTCTTGGTCGCTCAGCTCCCCCACTGCGTTCTCGTCCGCCGCTGGACGTTCGCGGTGTTTGCGCCAATAGGCCTTCATCCGGTTCCGGGCCACACCGCGCAGCCAAGGGCCGAGCAGCCGGGGCGGCGGCAGGGTCGTTTTGCGCTCCAGGTACACGAAGGCGTCGGTGAAGGTCTCCTGGACTACGTCGTGGGTTCCGGCGAGGTCGTCGCCCATGTCCCTGGCGATCAGACGGATGATCGCGTCCTGGTGGCGGCGGGCGATCTGGTCGTAGACACGTCTACGAGTCTCGACAGAGGGCCGGGGAATGGCCTCCAGCACGTCCAGCAGGGCCCCGTCGTCCGCGTCTTCCCTCTCCGCCGGGCTCATCGTCTCGGGCACAAAAATCGGTCCCCTTCCCATGGTGAGGCCAGCCAGTCGAACCATGTGTGCGCAGCCGAACACCGGGCCACGGCCCGCTCGCGGCATGCGCTCGAAAAGAATCTTGGAAAAAGTCCGGCCGGCTCCCGGGAAAAACGTGAACTCCCCGACCTGCCCCTCCGTACGGCCCCGAGCCTGAGGAGAAGACGATGGTCCGCAGAGCAGGTCAGCACCGGCAGCGGCGCCGCAGCGGCACGCGGCGCAGCGGGAGGTGGACGGCATGAGGAACTCGGTGACAACACTGCTGGCGAGCGGTGCGGCCGGGGGCCCGACTGCCGCTGTCGCGGCCGCACACGGCTGGGGCGGAGTGATCGTCACGGCAATGGTCACCCTCGGCACGGCGCTGCTCACCCGGCACGGCAAGGAGGTGGTGAACGGCGTGTTCCGCTGGCTCAGCCCACCGCACATGCGCCAACTACGCTGGCTGGTCCGTAAAGGCAAGCTCGCAACGCCGCTGACGGCCGAACAGCTCATCGAACTCACCGTTGCCCTTCACGCCCCGGATCCGGTCGCCGCCACGACCGTAGACACAGTGCTGCAGGTCGAGCCCGCGACGGCCGGAAGCCAGGTGCAGGCACCATCCACCTCGCGCCGTAGTTCCCCGCCGCGACGCCGTCGCCCCGCCGGAAACAGACCTACACCGTAGGACAAATCCGCCTCCCGACTTCGGAGTTTGCCGAAACCCGGAACTGGGGGAAACCACGCAGGCGCTGGTGGGGCCCACCGCTAAGTGAGCGGTGGGCCCCACCAGCATGCTGAGTCCGTGCGCTCGGTCAGCCGCCTTGCTGCCGACCGAGCAAGGTGGCGAGCTGAGTGCGCTGCTGCTCTTCCTCGTCCATGACCTCGGCGAGGATCTCCCAGTCCATGTAGCCGTCGACGCCTTCCATCACCAGGCGCTTGAGTTCGGCCGGTTCCAGCGCTATCACGCCACAGGAAGGAGCAGCCGTTGCTCCCGGCACACGACAGCACACCAGAACCCGCGAGGGGGCCGGCTGGTCCCGCCTCGCCCGGAGCAGCAGACCCAGCACGCACGTCGCTGCACATCGTCCACCCCATCTCAGCGGTGGAGCTGTCCGACGACGAGGAGCCCTGGATCAAGGGCGATGCCGAGATCTACACTCTCGTCACCGGCTTCGGGCAGGACGGCAAATTGCGGGTCGACCCCGTCGACATGCCCTATCTCGACAATGAGCGAACGGTCTATCGACCCAATCCCTGGCCGACGCGGTGATGGCGGAGGAGGACGCCAGCACAACTACCGTGATCTGGCCAAGGCCATCGCCACCGCACTGCTCACCATCACCGATCAGGGCACGCCTACTCGTAGAGGCACCATGCGCACTCCGGTTGCCAGCCGCCAGCTCGAGCCTTGTCGGTGCATGTTGCTGCGGGAGCGGACGGCGATGCGGCCGCGGTGCCGGCGACAGCCTCGTACACCAATCAGAGTGCTCGCGAGGACCGCAAGGGTCGAGTGCGCGCCCGAGGCGAGAGGGTCAGCCGCACCAGAGCAGCCCCGTGGTCGCCTTGCCCAGCCCCGGAACGACGTACACCGCGACACGCTCCGCCGACCCATACGGGTGGAAGCGGCTATCGAGCTTGGACTACGTCAGCGTCGGGGGACGTCGTGAAGGTCTGCAGGTGATCGATGGCAGCCTGCAACGCGTCCTTCAGTGGAGCGATGTCCCGCGCGACCTGGGCGAGGAGCATGCCGCCCTGGAAGGCAGCAAGGAACAGATGGGCCAGTTGCGTGGGGTTTGCCTCAGCGCTGATACGGCCGAGTTGCTGCATGCGCTGGATTCCATCGCGGAAGATCTCCCGCCACTTGCCGAACGCACTCGCGAGCTCCTCGTGAACGTCGAGGTCAGTCTTGATGATCTCGCTCGCCAGGGAACCGAGGGTGCAGCCTTCCTGGTAGGCACGCTCGTAGCCGACGTAGAAATCAGCCCACTCCCGGAGCGCGTCGAGGTTGTCGAAGCCGCTGAACCGCTCATCGTGGTGGAACGTGAGGACGCGCTCGGCCTGCCAGGCGATCACGGCCAGGACGAGACTCTCCTTGGTCGGGAAGTAGTGGTTGAGCTGCGATCCACTGACGCCGGCGGCGCGGCGGAGCTGCTCGTTGTTCGTCGCGTGGACTCCCTTTGCGTAGATGAGTTCCGCAGCGTGCTCCACGATGCGGGCGCGCGTCGCCCGCCCCTTCGATGTGAGCTCGTGAGGCGCTGGAGCTGCCGTAGTCGTGACCATGCTTCAACGATACCGCAGATTGGGCTTGACAGCCCAGAAACGAATGGTGTTCACTCCAGAAAGTGGGCCGAGCAGCCCAAAAATGTCGCAGGGGTCGCGTCACAACGGCGACTGGATCTCTGCAGCAGTAAGAACCGCCCCGGGCTCGACGCTGACCTTTCACAACTCACCGGAGGTTGATTCGCCATGTCACGCCTGACCGTTCCCTCCCCCGACGACGTCCCGGACGGCGCTAAGGGCATCCTCGACAACATCGGCGGGCAGTTCGGCTTCATCCCGAACATGTTCGCGACCCTCGCGTCGAACCCGACCGTCCTCGACGTCGTCGTGACTCTGCAGAGCACCTTGAGCCGGGTTCTGGACGCGAAGACGCGGCACACCATCGCACTGGCCGTGTCACAGGCCAACGGCTGCAATTACTGCCTGTCAATGCACACCTACGTATCGTCCAAACTCGGCGGCATGTCGAGCGATGACATCGACCTGGCCCGGGCCGGAAGTTCCATCGACCCCCAGCGTGCCGCGGTCGCTCGTTTTGCTCAGCAGGTGGTGGAGGACCGCGGTCAGGTCAGCGACGCCGACCTCGCAGCCGTGCGAGACGCCGGCTACACCGACGCACAGATCCTGGCGATCGTGACGGTGGTGGTGCAGGTCCTGCTGACCAACTTCGTCAACAACGTCAACCAGACCGACATCGACATCCCCGCCGTCAACTCGGCCGCTACGCGCTCCTGATCGCCGGGCCCCCGTCGCGTCCGCTCATACAGCCGGTAACCCCTTCACCGCCCCACAACGTTCATGCGGAAAGGATCGACATGCCGGGCTCCGAACTCTATGAGCGCTTCATGGCGCTACACACTCGCGACGGTGGCCTCGTCATGCCGAACGCATGGGACGGCCTCTCGGCGCTGATGCTGGCCGACGCCGGCTTCGAGGCGATCGCGACATCATCGGCGGCACTCGCCACCACGCTCGGCCGGTCCGACGGGCGACACGAAGTGACCCGAAGTGAACACCTCGAGCATGCGAGGCTGCTTGGCCAGCTCACCGAGCTGCCCGTCAACGGGGACTTCGAGGACGGCTACGGCGACACGCTCGAAGACGTCACCGCGACCGTGGAAGCCGCCGTCGAGTCCGGCCTGGCCGGTATCGGGATCGAAGACACCTCGGGCAATCCTGGACAACCGATCCGCGACTTCGACGAGGCAGTAACCCGCGTACACAGCGCCGTTGACGCGGCCAAGGGACGCATCGTCGTCACCGGTCGCACCGACAACTTCCTCCAGGGGCGGCCCGATCTCGACGACACCATTCGGCGTCTGACGGCCTTCGCCGAGGCCGGCGCGGACGTGCTCTACGCCCCCTTCCCGCCCGACCTCGACGCAGTCATCACGATCGTCACCGCAGTCGCACCGACACCGGTGAATGTCCTCATCTCGCCGGCGGACAGGGTGCTGACCGTTGCCGAACTGCAGAAGGCCGGGGTCAAGCGCATCAGCGTGGGTCCAGCGCTCTACACCCACGCGATGGAGGCACTCGACCAGGCCATCAAGGCTCTCGTCGCGGGTGACCTCGCCTCGGCAACGACAGGAATCAGCTTCGAGCGCATCGGCGAACTACTCGCCCGCGGCACGCACTAGCCCAGACCCTGCGGGCCACCGCCCCTTACCCACTCATTGCACGAAGAAGGCAGACATGAATCTGGATAAGCTCATGAACAAGCACCTCACCAGGTATTTCGACCCCAGTAAGACCATTCCGGAGGAAACCCTTCAGCAGCTGCTGAGGTTCCTGCGCTCCACGCCGTCGTCGGTGAACGTACAGCCCAACCACTTCTACGTCCTCGCCACGCCCGAAGGCAAAGAGCGGCTCGCCAACAACCTGGGCGAACGGTTCCAGGACAACGCCGAGAAGATCCTTAACGCGTCGCACACCATCATCCTCACCACCCGGGCAGATCTGCCCGACGCTCACCTCGAAGCGGTGTTCGCGAAAGAGAAGGTCGACGGCCGGTTCCCCGACCTGTCCAAGCAGGAGCGGTGGGAATCTATGACCCGGGACTTCCTCAACCTGCGCAACTACGGCTACAAGGACCTGAACCACTGGATGGAGAAGCAGACCTACATGGCGGTGGGCCTGACCATGATGGCGGCCGCCGAACTCGGCGTCGAGGCCACGCCGCTGGAGGGGTTCGACCCGACCACCGTCGACAAGGCCTTCAAGATCCGCGAGAGCGGACACGCCACCACGGTGCTGCTGGCCCTCGGCTACCCCGACCCGGAGAAGGTGTACACCACTCCGATCTCGCGCTTCGACGCCGACCAGCTGTTCACCTTCATCTAGGAACCCGCTCGGAAACCAACCCTCACCACACATTCGAGAAGGAAGCATTTCGATGAAAGCCATTGTGGTCACCGACCAGGCCGCAGGAACGGCCGGAATGACGCTGACGGAGCGGCCTGAGCCGATCCCGGCGATCAACGACGTCATCGTTCAGATCCATGCATCGGGATTCGTCCCGACCGAAATGGAGTGGCCCTCGACCTGGGCCGATCGCGCTGGCCACGACAAGACACCGTCGATCCCCGGCCATGAGCTGGCCGGAGTGGTCACCGCTCTCGGCTACGGCACGACCGGCCTCTCGATCGGGCAGCGGGTGTTCGGCCTCGCCGACTGGCACCGCGACGGCACCCTCGCGGAGTACGTGGCGATCGAAGCACGCAACCTCGCTCCGCTGCCGGGCGACGTCGACTTCACGGTAGGCGCATCCCTGCCCATCTCAGGTCTGACCGCGTGGCAGGGACTGTTCCAGCACGGCCGGCTTCAGGCCGGCCAGACCGTCCTCGCCCATGGCGCAGCCGGGGCAGTCGGGACGATGGTGACCCAGCTCGCTCGTGAAGCCGGCGCCTACGTCATCGGCACCGGCCGCGCCGCCGACCGCGAGAAGGCCCTCGACTTCGGCGCCCACGAGTTCGTCGACCTCGAGAACGACGCGCTCAAAGACGTCGGCGACGTCGACCTGGTCTTCGACGTCATCGGTGGCGCCGTTCAACAGCAGTCCGCCGCCCTGATCAAGGCCGGAGGAACCCTGGTGTCCATCGTCGGCCCGGTGGAAGCACGGCCCACTGACGGCCTGGCCGTGGACTTCGTCGTCGAAGCCGATCGCGCCGAACTCGGTGAGATCGTGCAACGGGTGCGGGACGGACGGCTGCGGACCAACATCGGTGACATCGCGAGCCTCGACAATGCCATCGACGCCCTCAACCCCACCACGCGGCGCCTCGGGAAGACCGTCATCCGCGTCCTCCCGTAGCCAGTGGACGGCCAGGGTCCTACCTGCAGGTCTTGGTCCTGAACCACGCCACGGCCGGCGGTAGGACCCGAACCGACACTCGCCAGGCACTCGAACCGACAGAGGAGTTGATCACCTTTGGACGGACAGGAATTGCAGAAGATCGCGCGTGACCACACGGCGGACCTGCCCGGCGCCGACCAGGAGCAACGTTTCGCCCCCGACTGGGAGCTGCACAAGGTGGGCGGCAAGGTCTTCATGCTGATCACCGACATGCCGGGACGCCCCGTCGTGATCCTCAAGGCTGATCCGGACGACGTCACCGCCCTGCGTGAGCAGTACGCCGACATCACCCCTGGCTACCACATGAACAAGAGACACTGGATCACGGTCGAGGGTGGAGACGCCATCGACGGCAACCTGGTGAAGGACCTCGTCACCGACTCCTACCGTCTCGTGGTCGGCGGGCTTCCCAAGTCCAAGCAACCCGTGGATCCCCACACTTACCACCGCCACGCCTGACCCTCGCCATGTCCATCCTGCGACGCAGCGTCGCAGCAGTCTTCCGGTGCCTCCCCGTGCGCGTGTTCGTCACCGCCGCCAGCGGCAGCATCGGTTCGGTTGTCGTCCCCGGCCTCATCCGCCGGTCACGAAGTCCTCAGCCTCGTCCGCTCCGATACGGCGGCTGCGGCCGTCCCGGACGCCGCTGCGCCGGTGACACCATCGGCTTGCGCGGCGGCGCGGAGGCCGTCAAGGTTGGTGAGGCGACGGCAAGTTCTCCGCACCCACGCCCCGCATCCTGCGCATCGGCGCGACCTACACCGAATCGGCTGAGCTCCCCAAAATTGCCCAGCCGCACCTCGCCGCCATCCGCGAATCGATCGACGAGTCCGCCTCACTGGCAGTGCGGTACGACAACGACTCGCTGTTCATCGCACGCAGCGAAGGCACCCGCATCATCAACACCGGCATACGTGTCGGCGCACGCATCCCCCTCTACGCCTCCGCCACCGGACACGTTCTGCTCGCCTCACTCGACCCGACCGAACTGGCCGACTACCTCGCCGCCACGCCATTCCCCGTCCGAGCCGCAGGCATGGCGATCAACTCCGAAGGACTCGAAATCCGACTCTCCATCTCCGTACCGGTCCACGATCCGGACTGACAGCTGGTCGCCGCCATCTCGGTCAGGACGCCTTCATCGTCACCTTTGAGGACAACCAACGCGGCTCTGCTGTCGGCCGTCGGCATGCCGTCATTCCCAATGTGTTGGAGCCACACAAGGGGACATCTCTCACCTGACGAGATGGACATGCTCTCTATGGCGTCGCGACGTTCACGCTCGGCCCTAACACCGGACGGTTACGTCAGGTCGCGCTCGACCGCGGTGAGCTCCTCCTCAGGTCCGACTCCCGCGCGTTCGTGCTTCGGATAGGCGCCGGCGCCGGGATGGACCTTGTCAATGAGGTCGGCGTACGCCGGGTTGCGCTCGATGAACTCACCCACCACGGGACAGAAGATGGTGATCTTCTTCCCCGTTTCGCGGATCTCGTCCAGCACGCGAGAGACGAGTTCCGTAGCCACCCGATGATTGCGGTAGGCAGGGTCGACCCAGGTCGTCAGCAGCACAACGCGGCCGCCCACGAACCGGTACGAAAGCTCGCCGATGGCTTCGGGACCGAGGGCGGCGACCCAGCGACCGTGTTCCGCGTCGTTGAGGACGTCGAGCTCCCAGCTGGACTCCACCTCACTGACACCTGACCTGTCCAAAGCGGCGATGAGTGCAACGTTGTTCTCTTCCCTGGCGGAAGCCTCGGCTTCGGGATTGATCGCCATGGTCACACTTTCTGTCGGGGGACCCTTCGTGCAGGCCCCGTCTCGGTCACGACGTGAGTCAGTCCCGGTAGGTGGTTCCGGCGACAACTGCGTCACTCTTGGCTATGAGAGCGCCTCCCGAGGCGGCGGCGTACATGCCAGCCTTGCTGTCGGTGACGACGCTGCGCTGGTCACCACGCGCGGCCAGAGTGATCCGGCCCTCGTCGAAGGCGAAGACCTCGAGGCCGGCGACGTTGCGCGTGCCCCTCAGTGGGGCACCGACGCAGACCGCGGCCGCGGCCAGAGCGACGTCCGCCGCGGCTATGGGCTGCATGCGCGTGGCGGGCAGGCGGACGGTCTTGCCGTCGGAGGTCCACGACATCACCGTGTCCATGAACTCGAAGAACTGCGTGGCGCGGACGATCGAGTACGGCATGCGACGACATCGGCTCCCGACAACGCGTCGGACAGACCCTTCCCGCTCAACAGGTCCAGTCCGGTGGACGGCGAGTGCGGCACGGCCTCGTGCCCGCTCGCGTTCAGGACGTTCACCACCCGCGACCCGATGAGCCCGGTTCCGCCGATCACGGTGACTTTCATGCGTCCGCCCTTTGGTCACGTCCGGCCACGACACCGCGGCCAACGTCAACGACCGCACCGGTCGAGCTGCTTGCCATGAGTTTCGTCAGAGAGTGCAGCCCCCGTCTTCTGCAGGCGACGTCATGACCCCCTGCGCTGGCCTTTCCGGAGCGAGGAGGACGGCCGTGTGGCTGGCGTGCGGGACGATGTCGCTCACGCGGGGATTGAAGAGGGCGGCGACGGCTCCGCGGTGGTGCGGGCTGAGGACGATGAGATCGGCGCCGAACTGTCCGGCCGTCTCGTTGATCAGGGCCGGCACATCGTTGAGCAACCCGCTGGCGAGCGTGCCGTCTGCCTTGATTCCTTCGTCGCGCAGAGCGAGGACGGCCTCGTCGAGGATCGCCCTGGCTTCGGCGTCATCCTCCAGGCGTACGAGGGTGCCGAGGGTGGCGGTCGCTGCGACGACATGCAGGACGTGGACGGAGGCACCGGCCAACCGGGCCATCTCACCAGCCATACGTACGGAGGTGAGACGCGAAGGGCTTGGATCAACCGCGACCAATATTCGACGGAACATGTGTGCGCTCTCCCTAAGGAATGAAGTTCGTTCGGCTATTCGACGTGCTGGCTGTTCGCGATCGCAGTGAGCTGCGGGTTGCGTGCGCCGAGGACCGTGAACAGGGTGGAGACGAAGGCAAGTGCGCCGTAGCCGAGCGAGATCTGTGGCAGCGAGAAGGTGTGGGTCAGTTGGCCGGCGATGAGGGCAGGGATCGTCGCACCGCTGTAGGAGAGCAGGTAGATCACGCTGAAGGTTGGTGCCCGGTCGGCCAGGGTGCTGCCGTGCAGCAGGCCTCGGGTTGCGGCGCTGATCGCGATGCCTTGACTGGCGCCGGCGACGACGGTTGCGGCGATGAACAGCACCAGTGTGCCGGTGCCGATGGCTGTGATGACGCCGATCATGCCGACCAGGAAGCCAATCATGCCGACGCGCTGGGCTCTCGCGGGGGTGAACCGGCCGCCGAGGGGAGCGCCGAGGACACTGGGACCCATGTAGGCAGCGAATGTCACTCCGAGGATCAGTGTGCTGCGCATATGCAGTTGGTCTTCGACCAGTGCGGGCACGAACGCTTGGTAGAACGCCCCGGCCGCCCAGGTAGCCAGGAACACCGCTGCCGCGACGGGGAGCAGACGCCTGACTCGGGTGGGTAGGCCGACCCGGGGCCGCAGTGACCGCCAGGCGCCCGGCATGGGAGTCGCGGTTTCCGGGCTGACGGCGATGAGTGCGACCGACAGGAGAAGGAGGCCGATGACAACCAGGTAGATCAGGTCCCGTGGCCATGGCCCGTACTGAACCAGGGCGCCGGAAGTGACGGCGCCGACGGCGAGGCCGAGCATGACTGTCTGGCTGGAGGCGACCGACGCCAACCAGGCCGGCTTGGGGGGTGCGGCGTCGACGATGTAGGAGGTGAGGCTGCTGCTGGCGAGTCCGGCGCCGAGGCCCATCATGACCCGACCTGCAATCAGAACGCCGATGTCGTGCACGTCCAACAGCAGCAGACAGCCGAGCAGGAGCAGGCTGAGGCTGGTGATCGCTAGGGGCCGTCGACCCAGATGACTGGACAGTCCCCCCAGGAACAGCAGAGTGGCGAGGGTGGCGACGGAGTAGGCGACGACGGTGATCGAGATTTCGGCGTTGGTGAACCCGTCCTCGGCCCGGTAGACGTTGAACAGCGGGATCGTCGAGCCCACGGCGGCAAATACGGCCACCAGGGAGATCACCGCTGAGAAAAAGGCAAGCCGGTGCGTTGCCGCCCTGGTGACAGGGTCGGTCACTGGCGCCGTGTTGTGCATCGAATCACGTCTTTCTCTTGTCCTGACCCACCCTTGGGCTTCTGCGAATCCCCAGTCCGAGTGCACGGTTGTCTCGCGAGCGGGGGCCAGTGGAGAACGGGTCAGGCGCCCGGAGCGATCGCACCTGCCGAAGCACAGACCCAGGTGCCCTCACGCTGTTGGTACGCGTCCGTGTTCGGGCTTGACGTGGTCAAGGCTCAACTGCTCGAGGGTCGCCAGGACTTCGGCCGACTGGTCGGTATCGCTCATTCTCTTGCTCCTTCTGTGAGCGTTCGGCACTTGGTCGCGGAGCCCCGGTCCGGTGATGCACAGGCCGGCGTCATCGTGCAGGCAGTTAGTGTCGGCTCGTCGCGCCGTCTTACCGACGGCGTCGCGATCTTGTTCCGTATCCGGATCGCGGATCGAGGCGGTGACGGTCCGGGAGACCGCGGCTCGATGGGTGCCTTCGCACGGTCTCCCACGGGGCCGGATCGCTCCAGCCGTTGTCTCGCGTGCCCAAGATCGGGGGTCAAGGCCCCGAAACATTAGGGGCCACCCCTAATGCCCGGCTTGATCGAGGCTCGTAGAACAGAGGGCGTAAGGATTTCACCGAAAGGGCCCGAGATCCATGAGGCCGTTTCCCGCAGCACGGGAAGTGATCGCCATGTACGCCACCGTCGAGGACCTGGTCCGCCCGGCCCAGGACACGTGCCCGACGCGTGACCGACCGGACACCGCGGTGTCCGGCGCGGGTGCAGCGGTCGGTTGCGCCGTGACCCAGGCGCTGGAGCACCGGCCGGTCGCCGCGGGTGCGGCACGAGCGATCACCCGCGCCGTCCTTGAGAACTGGCGCGTCGACCAGGACGCCGCGCAGTCGGTGCTCCTGGTGGTGTCCGAACTGGTCACCAATGCCGTCGAGCATGCCTTGCCGCCCGTGACGCTGCACCTGTATCGGGATCGGGCCGGAGAAGTCGTGTGGGTCGGCGTCACCGACGGAGGGCCGGCCCAGGACGATGGCGCCTGGACCTCCTCCTGCACCCGCGAGGAGCACGGCCGGGGCCTGGCCCTCGTCGAGGTACTGGCCACCAGCCACGGCATTCGGCCCCACCCCGGCGGCACCGCCACACACTGGGCCCTCCTGACCGTTCACGAAGCAACGGCCTGAAGCGCCTTCTTCACGAACTGCGCCGCACCTCCCGGTGCACTCGCCAAAGGTTACGAGACGCCCTCACTCGTGCTGCAAGGCAAGTCTCCAGCTTCCCGACCTGATCCACCCTGCGCACCGACCACAAAAGGGAATCACCATGAGCTCTCCTGACCTGGAACTCACCATCGACTTTGCAGTCGCGGTCACTTCCCACCTGCTTGTACCTGGGCCCGTCCGATCCTCGTACGCGTATACCGACCCGTATGCCGTTCAGGTCTCCGCCGCAGGACTCGGCGACGTGAAGATCGCCCCCGTTGAAGAGCATTCAGGGCGGTAGAAGTCATGCACGCAGACATCCAGTTCTCGGTCCTGGGCCCGGTCCGATTGCACAAGCAAGGGCTGGAGGAGGCGGCCGGCCAGCCTAGGCAATGCGCAGTGCTTGCCTCGTTGTTGCTCAGGGCGGGCAGGCCGGTGAGTCTCTCGAGACTCGTGGAGGACGTGTGGGGCGATGAGGCCCCGCTGTCGGCCACAGGCTCCGTGCGCACCTATGTCTACCGGCTCAGGCGAGCGCTGGGTGAGCGGAGTGACAGCTCACTGAACCTGGTCGACGGGGGTTACGTTCTGCACATCCAACCGGATGCCGTGGACCTGAACAGGTTCAAGGAAACGACGGCCGAAGCACGAGAGGCCCGCGGCGCCGGCGACCCGGAGGCCGCGGCGAACCTGCTGTCCAAGGGCCTGGAAATGTGGAAGGGGGAGGCCCTCGCCGGGGTCCCGGGGCCGTTCGCAAGCCAGCAGCGCAGGGTCCTGGGCGAGTTGCGTCTCGCATGCGCCGAGGATCAGCTGGCCTGCGAGGTGGAGAGGGGGCGCTACGCCGAGGCTGCTGCTGAACTGTCCGCTCTCCTTGTCGAACACCCCCTGCGTGAGCGCGTATGCGTCCTCCTGATGACCGCGCTGTACGGCGCGGGGCGGCAGTCCGAGGCTCTGACGATCTACCACTCGACCAGTCACCTGCTGCGTCAACGCCTCGGCGTCAACCCGTCGCCGGAACTGCAGCAAGTCCACGAGCGCATACTCTCCGGGCGATTCCAGCTGCCGAAAAGCACCGACCGCACGGCCGGCGGGCGACATACCGCCTCTCCCCGGCCGCTGGCCCAACTGCCGGCAGCCCTGCCCCACCTCGTTGGGCGCGAGAAGGAACAAGAGCAAGTCGAGCATTTGATCGCTGATGCTGAGACGTCGTCCTCGGTGGCCCTCTGCGTGGTCGGCGGGGCGGCAGGCGTCGGCAAGACAGCCTTCGCCACCACCGTTGCCCATCGTCTGGCAGACCGCTTCCCGGACGGCCAGCTCTTCGCCGACTTGCACGGGGAAGAGCCAGGAGGCGAGCCGAGGGACCCGGCAGGGATCCTCGCGGACTTCCTGCAGTCTCTAGAGGTCCGGCCCGAGGCCGTACCCGAGACCACACAGGCTCGAGGGCTCATGTTCCGGGACCTGCTGGCTAAGCGCCGCATGCTCATTGTGCTCGACAACGCCTGGAACGCGGACCAGTTGAAGCATCTCCTGCCAGGAAGCCCCGGTTCCATGGCCCTCATCACCAGCCGCACGCAGCTCCACGCGCTGGTAGCTGCCCACCAGGCGCTTCCCCTGACCCTGCGTCCACTGAGTCAGGCGGACGCACGCAGGTTTCTCGCCCGCCGACTCGGAGCAGCGAGGACGTCTGCTGAGCCCGAGGCCGTCGACCGCATCATCCACCTCGCCGGACGCCTCCCCCTCGCACTGGCCAATGTCGCCGCCCGCGCGGCCTACCGCCCCCAGGTGCCTTTGGCGAGCCTGGCCGACGAATACGCGCCGTCCGAGCGCGGCCCCTTGGACGCTTTCACCAGCGAATCGGACCCGGTGCTCGACGTGCGCGCCTCCATCGCCCGGTCGTACCGTCTACTCGACCCAGAGGCCGCCTCCCTCTTCCGCGCCCTCGGCGCCTGGACTGGCCACGTGTTCGCCACGTCCGACGCCGCCAGAACAGCCGCGCAGCCCGAACAGCGGGTGCGTCAGACCCTTTCGCGGCTGATCCGCGCACACCTCGTCTCAGAGATCGTGCCGGGCAAGTACACCTGGAACCGACTCGTGGCCGCCTACGCCACAGAGCAAGCAGGCTCAGGCGTGTCGGAAAAACCCGACCAGACCGTCAGCCACGATCCACCAACCGCTTCCGGTTCGGCCCCTGCCGCGCCAGTAGATTTCCCCTCGTGAAGTTTCCACGTCATTCACGACACACCCAGTGCGGCGGAAAGCTGTACGCGGCTGGTAACGGACAGCTTGCGATAACAGTTTGAAAGGTGGACCTCGACAGTCTTCGGGGTGACGAAGAGAGTTTGGGCGATCTGCCGGTTCGTCTGGCCATGTGCCGCCAAGTCCGCGACTCTTCTCTCGGACGGGGTGAGGGCGCCCGGACCGGTAAGTGCTATGCGCCGACGGCGGGCTCCTGCGGTGGCGAGTTCAGCACCGGCTCGGTCTGACAGGGGTACTGCACCGCATCGGGTGGCGAGATCAAGGGCCTGTCGTAGGGGCGGACGAGCGTCATTGCGGTGACCAGCCTTACGTAGTGCGGCACCAAGGTCGACCAGGGCCTTTGCATACTCAAGGTGCGCAGGGGACTCCTTGAGTACGTTTACCGCCCGTTCGAATAGTTCAATTCGGTCCTGTTCGGGCGAGATGAGGCCAGATACACGCAACGCCCGCCCCAGAGTGCGAGGCGCGCCCCATCGTCGAGCACGGTTGAGATTTTCACCCGCGATGACGCGAGCCTCACTGTCGCGATCAAGGTAGTGAAGAGCCAGTGCAGCCAGTGTTCTCCAGTCCGCGACTGCCGGATTTTGAATCTGATAGAGACGGCACGCTTCCTCTGCCTGTCGGGCAATTTCAAGAGCCGTTTCATGGTTGCCTCGGGCTCTTTGCAGCCGGCTGAGCGCCGTCAGGGACAGGTACACCGGACCTGGAGGGCACGTTGTCGCGGTGACTCCCACCTCGGCAAGGGTCCGCTCAGCCTCATCGAGATGTCCTTGCTCGATCAAGGCCTCGGCCAGAACTGTGCAGCCCAAAAGGCGGGTAACCGCCGAACCGTTCAGTTGTCCCACTCGAATTGTCTCGCGTCCATCTTGTTCGGCCCCTGCAAGATCACCGTGCCACAACAAGGTGTAGCCGCGATGAATGTAGACGGAGGCCAATGTGAAGAGGGAACCGCCCACATGAGCTCGCTTCACCGCACTGTCCAGGCTAGCTATTGACATGTCGTCGTCAGCCGCCGCCAGGGACCACCATCCGCAAGCCAGCGGCCCGTTGGGATCTGCTTGGTCGACGAACGCATCATCTGCGAGGGTCTCGCGCGCCCGAAGCACCCCGGACGGGTCTCCCAGAGCGGTATTGCGACCAGCAACCGCACAATACAGAAGGCGGTCTCCGTAGCCCTTTCCTTGCGGGAGCTGACGTAGTTCTGGCAAGCAGTCGACTATGTCTTCCCTGCCGGGGACATACCAAGTACTGGAACTGAGGAGGCAGGCCTGAAGGCGCTTCCTGAGATCAGGATCAGTGGTCGGAAGGCCTGAAATTGTTGACTTTTGTATATCAACTCCGGCGTCCGGCCTTGCGAGGTAAATATAGGCCATACCCAAATAGGGCGCAATTTCTGCGCGTTCAGCAGGGTCCATGCCTTCCCACGCTTCTTGCAGAAGACGTGCCCCAGTCACGACATCAAACAGTAGTGCCGTTTTTCCGGCTTCGAGCAAAATCGCGCGCCGCTCGTCGCCTTTGAGCGACTCGTCAAGACTTCGACGCAAATAGACATAAGCACTCTCCGGAGCGCCGCGTGCTGCTGCAGCTGCAGCAGCAGCACGTAGGTCCGTAACTGCTACCGGATCCATGGTTGCCGGTATTCGCATCAGATGGTACGCCACCTGCTCTGCGGGGGAGCCGCTCTCCCGCAAAAGTATTGCGGCACGGTGATGTGATGTGGTGCGGTCGGCACGGTCAAGGGATTCATAGACGGCATTACGCACGAGAGGGTGCACAAAGGAGAGAGTCGGAGACCCGTACACCTCGTCGATACGCACAATTCCCCTCTGCTCCAAGAGGATGGCGCACTCAAGTGCCCTACTGATGGAATCCTGCCCTGCCAGACGCGCGGCGCGCATCAGCGGCGAGCGGTCGCCCAGAACTGCAACCGCCCGAGCCAACGGTGCGCAAGCCGCCGGCAAAGCCATGAGGCGGGAGGCGACCAGATCGGCCACTGCAAGCCCCCCGAGATCAGCCACCCGTCCGGCGTTCCTGTCGCTGGCTGACAGGCCCTGCGCGGAGAAGGTAAGGCCGAGTTCACGCAACAGCAGCGGGTTTCCACCGGTAGCCCGGTGACAGGTACTTGCGAACTCTTCCTCTACCTCGCCATCCATTACCTGCTGCAGCAAGTTTGCGGTCGCTTGGGCGCTGAGCTCCTTCGGATTCAGCTCTGCGAGCGCGGGAGCGGAAATTATGTGCTGCAGCAGACGTTCATCAGTAGCGTGCTCCCCTGTGCGTAGCGCAACAGCTACCAGCAACGGTTGCGTCTCGATGCGAGGTAGGAGGTAAGCCAGATACCGCAGTGAAGGCCTGTCGCACCACTGAAGATCGTCCACTACCAATACGAGTGGGCGATCTTGGCATGCGTTGATGGTGAGCCAATAAAGACCGTGCAGAACCGCAAAATCGCCAGGTTCACCAGCACTGGAGATAGTCTCAATGACTTCTCTCGCTTGCCTGGCTGCTCCCGTCCACAAGGACTCCCGAGTGGTCCGATCAGCCTTGAATACCAACTCTTCAAACAGTTGCCGCACTACACCAAAGGCAAAATCCTGTTCGAATTCCGTGCTGCGCGCAGTGGTCACACCGAGCCCGGCCTGGACCGCCGCAGTCCGGATCTCTGACAGCAGTCGGCTCTTTCCGGTACCGGCCACCCCCTTCACCAGGAGCAAGCCGCCGCCCTTCTCAATCCCTTTGATGGTGTTTGTTATGAGGGCAGACTCTCTCGCTCTTTCGAGCAGTTCAAGCTCCCTGCGTTTCATTGCTCCAGTGTTCCCCCGTATGTGCTGTGCATCAAGGCTCAGGGGGCATGTGCGGCAGCTGTAGATCAAGAAGCTTGCACGTTCCGGGTTCTTCGCCTGGTCAGGGTGTGACCGGTCGGGGTGCGTGACAGAACACTCGGCGGTGCTGGATGCGCCGATGAATGAGCTCTCGGGAGTAGCCGTCGAAGGTCCGATGCTCGATCAGCTCAAGGTCGAAGTCGCCCGCACTCCCCGAAGATGCCGTCGGTTCCTTGAGCGCGGCGACGACATCGACGGTGTCGCCGCACACAACCGCAACGTCCGGCCTTCGAGAGCTCTTGCCAGCGTCGTCGACACCAGCATCGTCGGGCTGCTCGCAGCCGGGAATTCACACGGTCGAGGCCGCCTCCGGCAAGAGCTCTGCCTCCGCCGGGTCACTGGAAGCGCGTCGCTTGAGGTCGGAAGGGCTCTCCGCTACGGGAGGTGTCCGTAGACGGCGTTTGGACCCACGTGGAACGTCCGTGACGAAGTCGCCGCAGCCGCCGGGGAGGGAACGCCCGGCTGCACACCGCGTTGACGTACAAGCCCGGCGCTGTAAGACAGTCGAACTGATCGGACGCTCCGACCCCGCGTCGGCGAGCCCACGTCACCTGAGGCGAGAAGCCTCCGATGCGCCGGTGCTCGTGCAGAGCGACGCGCAAGACGGCAATGTTGTCGTGACCTACGAACCGTACGGACGACGGCACGTTGCTACAGCAGGGTGTGTACGCGACCGGAGGGTCTGGGCGGCAAGGTCGACGGGGCCGTCGCGGACAGGTTGGCTTCCCACGGATCCCTGACGTACGACCCGGCACACCGTGTGCTGCACGTGGTCAATGCCGGCAGCCCTCGACGGTGGCTCGGTGCAGGGGCTACGTCCACGTCGCCGGGCATCTGGTGAAGGTGCCGTCATGGCGTCGAGGTCTGGGACTGGACCCGGCAGCAACACCGCAGTTCACAGACTCCGGGGCAGATCGGCTGCCCCGCGGACGGCAGTAGACCGAGTGTCACCACCAATGCCGGAGGCAACAGCCTCGAGGTCTTCCGGATCGGTCTGCTGGGTATCGCCTCCAAGCCCGTGATCCCGGACACGCCCGGCTCGGTGCCGCTCCTTCGACCGGCCCGGGCGGCTCGTCGTCACCGAAGCGGGACCGAACGCGGTTGCCACCTGTCGGGTCGACGGGGACAACCGCCTCACCAAAGTCGGCGAGGAGGCGATCGGGTAGGCAGCGACCTGCTGGATGGCTACCGTGGGCAGCCACGTCTACGCGGCGAACGCCGGAAGCAGCACGTTGACCGGTTTGCGGACGGGGCGTGGCGGCACATGACCTCGCTCACCACCACCCCGATCGGGGCCGGCACGGTGGACGTGCCTGTCTCCGGCCACGGCAGATTCCTCTACGCCCGCACCGGCGCGGCCGGCGGCGTCGACGCCTTCCAGGCATACCGGCCTGCCTGGAGATCCGTCCACAGAAGTCGGCCACCGGGGGCGGGCGGCGAGACAGCTCTCAGTGGTGTCACCCGCGCGGCCACCACTGTCGATTGGTTAGCTCCGCTCTTCCCAGCTGGCCCACACAACTGCCCGGCCGTGACTCCAGTGGTCCCACCGCAAGTCCCACCACGATCCAGGGCGACAAGGGCTGGGCCAACATGGCCCGCGGCGATGGCTCGCATCACACATCGGCTCCCCCGCACGGGAGTTGAGTCGCATCACCAAATGAAGTGACGTCTCATCCGCGCAACCGCTCCGCGATCTCGACGAGGTGCCGACCTTGGTAGTTGGCAGCGTCCAGGGTCGCCTGGTCGGGCCCCTCACCACCACCGCTCGGCCAACTCGTCCCGTAGGGATTGCCGCCGGCACCGAACAGCACAGGACTGGTGTAGCCGGGGGGAACGATGACGCAACCCCAGTGGTAGAAGACGTTGTTGAGGGCCAGCAGCGTCGACTCCTGCCCGCCATGACGGTTCGTTGCCGAGGTAAAGCTCGTCACGGGCTTGTTGTGGAACACACCAGCCTGCCACAGTGCCCCGGTCGAGTCGATGAACTGCTTGAGCTG
This sequence comes from Streptomyces sp. C1-1, assembly GCF_050214755.1. NCBI lineage: Bacteria > Bacillati > Actinomycetota > Actinomycetes > Kitasatosporales > Streptomycetaceae > Streptomyces > Streptomyces sp. C1-1. Next base: position 248,011 of record NZ_CP189827.1, read on the forward strand.
GGCCGACACGTTCCCGTACCGCGTCGGCGTGCCGAACGCATACGCCGACGCCCACTCCAGGTCCTCCAAGGTCGCCTCCGGGACCGAATCCTTCATGGCGTCAACGTGAGCTCGCCAGACCGGGTTGGCGTCTATAGCTGTGTCGGGTGCCAGCTCGGGAACACGTAGCAGACGTACTTCGGCATCTCGGCCTTCCGCGCCTTTGGCGAGGGCTTCCGCCAGCTGATGGACATTCCCGGTGGCGCTGTAGTAGATGACCGCGAGTCGTACAGCCATGGGCGAACTCCTGTTCTACTCAGTTACGGTTCTTTGACGGTGGGGGTCAGCTGTGCAGGAGGACTGCAGCATGGCCGTCACTTCTAACTCCCACCTGAATTCGGTATCCAGCAACCGACCGGAGGGCAAGCACCGTCAGAACGTGCTCGTGTCTCTGTTCGTTCGTCGTTTGTGGATCTCTCGCAAGTACGCGCCCCAGGAGGAACCACTTCTTACCTCGTGGCCCCCAGGCAGATCCATCCGCTGTGACCGAACGAACACGCGCAGTAGAGGGTGCTTCTCCCGGACGCTCATCTCCGAAGTGGTCTCCAGAGCCAATAACAGAAAGACATGTGGAGGGGCTCGCGCCTCTGGAAGGTGGGTTCCGGCGGGTCGAAGGAAAACATCTCGCTCGACGTCGGGCTGCCGGTCGTCATCTTGACGACCCGCGGGACGAAGAGTGGGAAGGATGGTCGCGTCGCAGGGAGGCGCGCCGAGGCACACCGGGCATCGGCGGTCTAGGTGGAAGTCATGCGGGACACACTCCCCCGGAAGCCAGGAGCAGGACGGCGAAAGCAAGGCTTCGAAGCCCGACGCCGTGATGTCCCCTCATGGTGACGGCAGTTGCGAAGAATGGTCATAGTGAGACGTGAGGATGAGTTACCGCCTTGCGGCGGAACAACTCGCGACGCACTCCGGCACGCTTCGCGCCCCGCGCACCAGCACGTGCACCCCAGCACCCCAGCACCCCAGCACCCGACATGGCAGGCGTGCCATCCACAGCGCGTCTACTCCACGTCGACGTGCGGTTCTTCCCTCTGCCCCTGACCAAGAAGGCGCATTATGCTCGAGCCCTACCGAGGCGCCTTCTCTGCGGACCACAGGGCGCCTGAGGCTGCATCCCCGTTCAACGGCGCCTGCGCCGACCGGTGCGCGCCGATGCAAGACGTCAGCCCGACGGTGCGGCCGGCGCAGGCACGGTCCGGTGCACATGGATCGCACTGCCGGGCCGCCGCTGCGCAGACGGGAGCACACCTAGGCGGCCCGTGCTGCTGCCCTCCTCGCCACCTCTGGAAGGTGTGGGACACATGACGAGCATGTTGAAGGATCTGTCGGGCGCCGGTGTGTCCGTGTGGCTGGACACCCTGTCACGTGGGCGGATCAAGTCGGGCAGCCTGTCGGAGCTGATCAGCAGCCGAAGCGTGGTGGGCGTCACGACGAATCCGACGATCTTCAGGGACGCGATATCGCACGGAGTGGAGTACGAGGCCCAGATGTCCGAACTCGCAGTGCGCGGCGTGTCAGCCGAGGAAGCTGTCCGGACCGTCACAGCGACGGATGTGCGCGACGCCGCCGACCTACTTCGCCCGGCCTTCCTCGTGTCCCCCGCCGGCCAGGACGGCCGCGTCTCCATCGAGGTCGATCCGCACATGGCTCATCACACCACGGCGACGATCGCCGAGGCACGTCATCTGACCTGGCTGGTGGACCGCCCGAACACCTACATCAAAATTCCCGCAACCGATGCGGGCTTGCCCGCCATCACCGAGACCATCGCCCAGGGAATCAGTGTCAACGTGACCCTGATCTTCTCCCTGGCCCGCTACCGACAGGTTGCCGAGGCCTATGTGGCAGGCCTGGAGAAGGCCCGTGCCGGCGGCTTGGACGTGTCGCAGATCTCCTCGGTGGCATCGTTCTTCGTTTCGCGTATGGACACCGAGGTCGACCGGCGCCTCGACGCCCTGGGCACCCCCGAGGCCAGAGCTCTCCGAGGCAGAGCCGCCGTGGCCAACGCCCGCCTGGCGTACGAGATCTTCGAGGAGGCCTTCTCCGGTGAGCGTTGGAACCGCCTGCACCGTGCCGGGGCGAACAAGCAGCGCCCGCTGTGGGCTTCCACGGGTGTCAAGGACAAGGCGTACGAGGCCACCAAATACGTCTCCGGACTCATCGCCCCGGATACCGTGAACACCATGCCCGAGGCGACTCTGCTCGCCGTCGAAGCACGGGAACACGCCGCAGGTCGCGACCTCCGCAGCACGTACGACGAGGCACGGGCCGACCTCGAAGCGATCGAGCACCTGGGCATCTCCTACTCCGAAGTCGTCCAGCAACTGGAGAACGAGGGCGTGGCGAAGTTCCAGGCGTCCTGGGACAGCCTTCTCACCGCAACCGAGTCCCGGCTCGAGGCCTGCACGCGCAGATTGCACACATGGCCATGAGCGATGGCACCTTTGGAACGCACCGACCCTGGCTCCAGCCCCGGGCGAGCGGCCTGCTGACATGGCTCGACAGCGCGGGCTGCCGGGGCCTCGACACCGAACTGTTCTTCCCCGCAGGGCCGAAGGGCCCCGGCCGGCGCGAGGCCGACGAAGCGAAGGCCGTGTGCCAGACATGTCCGGTCCGCCAGCAGTGCGCCAGTTGGGCGCTCGCCACAGCACAGGAGTACGGGATCTGGGGTGGAATGGACGAGGAAGAACGGGTCCGGGCCCGCAGGAGAATACTTCCCGACGCCCAGGAAAGCGGTCCCTTGGGGAAGAAGGGAATTGACTCGGTTTGAGCTCCCCACACGTCACTCACGACGAGCTGGTGCACGTGGTGCAACTCCTCGTGTCGCCCGTGCACCGGTACTCCGGAAGGCCTGCTGAGGGCCCGTCAGCAGACCCTGTCGGCGGGCTGGTGCAACACATCCGAGTACGCCGTCACCTCGGAATCGTCGGCGACCGGTACTTCGCTCAGCCGGCTCACCGGGACGCCTCCGTGACCATCATGGCGTCAGAGAATCTTCCCACACACATCGCCCCCGCAGTCGGCCTCCAGCAGACACGACGGAACATCCTGCTCCGAGGTGTCGACATCGACGCCTGCATCGATCGGATCGTGGAGCTCGACACCGGCGACGGCCCGATCGCGTTCGCAGTCAACCGCGCCGCACGGCCGTGCGCGTGGATGGACGCTGTCATCGGGCCCGGGGCGCAGCGCGCGCTGCGCGGCAAGGGCGGCGTACGGTGCACACCGCTGTCGGACGGCGTCCTCCGTGTCGGCGAAGCCGACTTCCGCGTGGTCGGACCGCGCGACCGGCGCTGAAGGCTGCCTCGTAGCCACTGATCGCCGCAGGGCGCCAGACCGTTCCCCGTGCTGGGCGTCAACGAACGGCGCGGGCGGCGAACTCAGGCTTCTGCCAGTTCAATTGCCAGTGAGACCGCGCCCCTCATGTCGAGCCAGATCGGCTCGTCGCGGCGGTCACATCAACGGCGAAGAACTCGCGGGGACAACGTCCGCCTCGGGGCCGACGGCCTCTACGGACATCACCTCAACATCCTGCCGAAGCGTTCAGTACGTACTCGCTCAGGTGCATGTCCCAGAAGCACCAAGTGTCGGCTCGAAGTCGGCGGGCCAGCCACCGTTGATCAGATCTTCGGGGTGATGCGCCCCGGCGGGCGCAGTGAGTCCGCGGGGGCTTGTCTGCTGTAGAGGTACCTCGTGTCCAGCCCCGGCACATCAGGGGTACGAGTCCCGATCCCCCTGCTATCAGGAGAACCGGCTCCGTCTGCTGCTGCGTCCACACGAACCAGCCGCCGACAGACAGCTCCAATTGCTCCCCGGGCACGAGCGGTGCTGGAGCCGTCTTCCGCGGTGAGCCTGACATCCCCATGCTGGCCGGCCAGGTGCCCCGGCCAGTCCGGCAGGTCCAGTGTCAGCGTGACGGCCGTCGCCTACTCCACGCGTCGGCCCGTCACTTCGACGGTCCGCCACCGGCGTCTCTCGCCTAGTCTCCCTGGTACCGCTGCTCTCGCCACGGGTCTCCGTAGTTGTGGTAGCCGGCACTCTCCCAGAAGCCGGGCACGTCACTGTGTCGCAGTTCGATGTCGCGCACCCACTTCGCGGACTTCCACAAGTACAGGTGCGGGACCAGCAGCCGAGCGGGGCCACCGTGTTCGGGTGCCAAGTCGCCGCCCCCGTAGCCGTAGGCGATCCACGCCTTCCCGTCGACCAGGTCAGCGAGGGGAATGTTCGTGGTGTAGCCCCCGTAGGAGGTGATCAGGACGTGCTCTGCGGCCGTCTCCACGTCCGCGAGCAGCACGTCCAGGGACACGCCCTGCCAGTTGGTGCCGAACTTCGACCACTTCGTCACACAGTGCAGGTCGACGGTCGGGGACTCGGCCGGCAGCGCCATCAGGCCCGCCCAGTCCCACACATGCCGCTTCCCGGCTTCGGTGCTCACTGTCAGCTGCCAGTCGTCTTTCCGGATGCGGGGAGTGGGCCCAGCGGACAGCACCGGGAAGCCGGTCGTCTCGTACTGCCCGGGAGGCAGCTTCGTACCCGCCGACGGCCTTCGGCCGTGGAACCCGCGCGAGATGAACGTCATGCGCGCCGTCCTTGTCAGTCCGGGGCGGCCCTTGCGGCCCCCTCGGAGGTCAGCGCCCGTAGGGAGTGACTTCTTACCTGCGGCCTCGCCACGTGTACGATCGCGGTCGCAGGGCGGCGGTGATCGCTGCGCGGACCGCAGCGGTGGCCGTTGCGTCAGCCCGCCGTGCCGAGGTGTCCACCGGCAATGAGCCGAGCCCGCAGCTTCTTACGGGCGTCGAACATCGTCTTGTAGAGCGCGTTCCGGTTCGTCTCCAACTCGCTGGCGAGTGTATCCAGGGGAACACCGTTGACGACGGCGACGAAGACCTTCCGTTGGTGGGCGCTCAGTGCTGTCGCGACTGCGTCGCGCACGGCCTCGACCAGCTCGCGTGCCTGCCAGTAGCTGACGGGGTCCACGCCCGCGCGGTCGGGCACCTGCGCCCATTCCTCCGAGTCAAAACGGGCATTTGACACGCGCCAAAAATGACGACCCAGCTTGCTGGACACTTCAAGGACGACAAACCGGTACGCCCATGTGGTGAATCTGGCTTCGCCTCGAAATTCATGGATTTTCCGCGTGATCCTCATCAGTGCGTCCGCAGCCGCCTGATGGGCGAGATCATCCAGTTCGGGCCCGGAAATTCGATAACGTGAACCTCGGCGGAACACCTCGTCCATGGCAATCCGCACCAGCAATTCGTGCAGTCGCTTGCAGGCCTGCTGGTACTGAGGCCCACAGCCGTCCTCCAGCGCGTCCACCCAGGCAGCGGACTCCGGGTCGAGTTGGCGTCGCTCCGTGGTGGGCCTGGCTGCCGGAGCGCCGCCGTTGGTTCCTGCGAGTCCGCTTGAAGCCGTACGGCACGTTTTTCTGACATCCGTAGAATTCATGGCCTTCAATCCCCAAATCATCTCGTACGAACGAGACAATCACGGGACAATCTACAGACCGTCTACGCGAAGTCGCTGTTCTCACTCTCGCCCTGTGCGCGTTCCTGGATTTTACCGACAGGAGTTCCCGCTTATCTCAGCGCGCGAGGCACGTGCGGCGTTGAGTGCACTGGTGGGCAGGCACCCGAAGGGCCGTCCCGACGGGCGACCCGGCTGGAACTCGGCTGGTCCCGGACGGGCTCTTCGAGCAGTTCACGGCGCCGTACCGGTCGCTGAGGTAAGGAATCCCCGCTCGATGCAGCTAATGGTGGACGAGCCAGCGGTCCGGCCGCGCTGCGTCCGGGCCCCTGCACGGCTGCCACGACCACGCGAAGGCGCGGACCTTGGCTGTCCGGGCCGGTCCAGCACCGGAGGTCGGTGGTTTCCGGGCCACAGAAGGGAATTGCAGCGTGTTAGCGGCAAGGGAGTATGCCGTGTTGGCGGGCGGATGCTTCTGGGGCGTGCAGGAGCTGTTCCGCCGGTTTCCCGGTGTCGTGGACACCCGTGTCGGCTACACCGGTGGCGAGGTGGTGCAACCGACGTACCGGAACCACGGGAACCACGCGGAAGCAGCTGAAGTCACCTACGATCCGACCGGAACGGACTACCGCAGCATCCTGGAGTTCTTCTTCCAGATCCACGATCCCACCACGATGAACCGGCAGGGCGACGATGTCGGCATCAGCTTCAGGTCCGCCATCTTCTACCTCGACGAGGAGCAGCGACGCACCGCACGGGCGGTGATCACGGACTGCGACGCGTCTGGATCGTGGCCGGGGAAACTGGTCACCGAGGTTGTCCCGTCCGGCACGTTCTGGGAGGCGGAACCTGAGCATCAGTACTACCTTCAGCGCCATCCTGACGCGCACATGAGCCACTACGTCCGGCTGGACTGGAAGGTGCCCCGACCACCGGCCTGACCCGCCGGCGCCTGCCGCACCATGGTGCGGCAGGCGCCGGCGGGCGGAGGCACGCTCACCTCAGGAAATCCTGCAGCTCCCGCTCCAGAACCGGCTTGGGCCTGGCCCCGATGACCGTCTTGACGACCTTGCCGTCCCGGTAGACGTTGAGCGTGGGGATGGAGCTGACGCCGTACTGCTCGGCGGTGAGCGGGTTTTCATCGACGTTCAGCTGGACAATCGTGATCTTGTCGCCGTGCTCGGCGGCGAGCGCCTCGAGGACCGGCGCCACAAGGCGGCACGGACCGCACCACTCGGCCCAGAAGTCGACGAGCACAGGCTTGCCGCTCGTGAGCACCTCGCCTGCGAAGGTCTCGTCGGTCACGCTTTTCAGACTGCCTGCCATGCGGGCTCCTTCGTGCGCTGTCGGCATGGATCGATGCCTTGGGGCGGACCCGCCCGGCCCAGTTGTCAGATGGCTGTCCCGGGCAGAGCGTGAGAATGCTTCTAGTTGCGGCCGGCCATGACCCCGCCGTCGACGTTGAGAATGGCTCCCGTGATCCAGCTCGAGGCGTCCGAGAGGAGGAAGACGATCGCCGAGGCCAGGTCCTGGGGAGTGCCGACCCGGCCGAGCGGGTGCAGGCCGCTCAACTGGTCCATCGCAGCGTCCAGTTGCTCTGCGGGGAAGACCTTCTCAAACAGCGGCGTCCTGGTCACGGCCGGAGCCACGGCATTCACCCGGATGCCCTCGCCGGCGAGCTCGATAGCCAGGTTGTGGGTGAGGGCGTGCAGGCCCGCCTTGGCCATCGAGTAAGCCGACGACGGCGTCACAGCGAGGGCCTGGTGCGCCCACATGCTGCCCACGTTCACGATGGCGCCGCCCTGGCCGTAGGCGATCATGCCCCGGACGATGGTCTGAATCAGGAAGAAGGACGCCCGGTTGAGGTCGTGGTAGGCGTCGTAGTCCGCGACCTCGTAGTCGAGGAAGGGCTTGGGCTGGAAGAATCCCGCGGCATTGACGAGGAGCGTAGCGTCGGGATGGTCCTCCGCCAGCTGCTTCTGTGCCTCGACGACCTGGTCCTGGTCGGCCAGGTCAGCCTCGACCGACCAGGCGCTGCCGGAGCGGGACAGCGCCGCCACCGCGTCGTCGAGCTTCTGGCCAGCGCGGCCGATGATCACCGCGCTGCCGCCTCCGGCGATCACGTTCTGGGCGGTCTCAAGGCCCATGCCGCTGGCGCCGCCGATCACGACGAGTTTCCTGCCTTCGAAGTCCGTGGCCACGGGAATCACTCTCCATTGAATGGTGAACGAACACTCCTTGCTGTGATGCGACGCTTCCACGGCAGGGTCTACAACAGCTCTACAAGGCCTCTACAACGCCACCCACACCAGGTCGTGCGAGGGTTTCCTTCCCTCCGGGTTCAGATGAAGGTCAGGCGCCGACGGGATACCTGCTGGTGATGGCGGCGCGGTTGAACGCGTTCATCGGGAAGCCTTCGTGGATACGCCGACCTTCAGGCCGGAGAGGAAACGAAGCTCCTGCGGAGCAGGGCAGGGAAAGGCGAATCGCCTCCGGGGCGATTCGGCGTCTGCGGCCACCGGCCGACACCCGCGGCCCACACGGGACCTGATAGAACGTGAGTCATCGCAGCAGGTCAAGCGGGCTTTCAAGTACCGCTTCAACCCCACCGGCGAGCAGGCAGCACAGCTGTCGCGCACGTTCGGCTGCGTCCGCCTCGTCTACAACAAGGCACTCGAAGAACGCACCGCCGCCTGGTACGGCGAGCAGCGCCGCATCTCCTACGCCCAGTCGTCCGCCGCACTCACACAGTGGAGGAAGGCGGAGGAACTCGCCTTTCTGAGGGAGGTATCGTCGGTTCCGCTTCAGCAGGCGCTGCGGTGACGGCTTCAAGCGCATGGAAGCGTGCGCCGGTGAACGCCGGCACCGAATTCCGGTCGGTCACGTCTGTGCTTGCCGGTTCCGACAGGGCCATCGAGGTGGATATCGCACCGGAGGCCTCGATGATCGGGAGCTAGGTGCCCGCAGCCGCCGGCGGCGGCATCGTCTCCGCAAGCCCGGGGGCATGGTGACGGCGCCTGCTCGCCCTACCAACCGGCCAGTTCGCCCTGGTCGAGGAGCCCCTCCCGCGCCTGCTCCGCTGCGTAGGCCGCCACGAGACGGTTCCAGCTGTACCGGCCCGGGCCGACCTCCGAGACGAGGTGGGCCCGTATGAGGCGCGACAGGACCTTGCGGACCCGACACTCGGGTCGCCCAGCCAGGTCCGCGACCTGCGATGCCGCGAACAGAGGGTCCGGGCAGGCGCTCAGGTCGCGGAAGAGCGCGGCCGTCTCCGTATCGAGCAGGCGGTACGAGCGAGTGAGGGACGCGCGGACGTCGAGCGCTTGGTCCTCCTCGCTCGCGAACGCGTCAAGTGTTCTGTGTTCCGGCGCCTCGTACTCGTTGGCCAGGCTCGCCAGGCGCAGCTGCGGTCGGTAGGCGGCGCGGGCGGCGACGTTGGCCAGGGCCAGCGGGAGCTGCCCAGCCAGCCGGACGATGCGGTCGACGGCCTCTGGTTCGGCCGCCGTCCTCGCCGCGCCCAGCCGGCGGGCCAGCAGACTGCGTGCGTCCGCCTGACTCAGGGGCATGAGCGTCAGGGGAAGCGCCTGGTAGGCGGCGACGAGCGCGTGCAGTTGCATGCGACTGGTGACGAGGGCCATGGAGCCCGGCCCGCCCGGCAGGAGATGCTTGACCTGGTCTGTGTTCCGTGCGTTGTCGAGCACGACGAGCACGCGACGGTTGGCCAGCAGACCGCGGAACATGAGCCCTCGTGCCTGTGTCGTCTCGGGCATGTCCTCGAGGCGCACTCCCAAGGACTGCAGAAATTGCTCGAGCACGTGCGCGGGGGCCCGCGGCTCGACCTCCGGTCCGGCTCCCTGCAGGTCGGCGAAGAGCTGTCCGTCCGGGAAGCGGTCGGCCAGACGGTGCGCGACGGTGGTGGCGAAGGCTGTCTTGCCGACGCCGGCCAGTCCGCCGATCGTGCAGAGGGCCACGGAGGACGACGCTTCTGCATCGGCGACCAACCGCTCGACCTGCTCTTGCTCCCTCTCGCGGCCGACGAGGCTCGGCAGGGCGGCCGGGAGCTGGGCGGGAGCGTGGGGCGAGGGTGCGCGCGGCGCGCTCTTCGGGACGTTGGTGGTTTGCGTGAGCTCGAGTCGTCCGGACAGGATGCGCTCGTGGACCTGCTGCAGTTCCGGCGACGGGCTGACACCGAGGCGTTGACGCAGCAGGTGGCTGGTCGTGTGGTAGATCGTCAGGGCCTCGGACTGCCGCCCGGCACCGTAGAGCGCCGTCATGAGAAGGCCGCATACGCGCTCTCGAAGCGGGTGCTCAACCAGCAGGGCGGACAGTTCTGCTGCGGCTTCGGCGTAACGCCCTCGCTCCACCTCGCAGGCGAGCTGCTCCTCGGCACAGGCGAGACGCAGCTCGCCGAGGACGCTGCGCTGCTGGTCCGCGAACGGCCCCGGGACACCGGCGAGGGCCACTCCTTTCCACATCTCGAGGCCCTTGGTCAGCAGGCTTGTTGCGGACGCCAGGTCGCCGGTGCTACGCGCCTCTCGCGCCATTGCCGCGGTCTCCTTGAACCTGTTCAGGTCCAGAGCGTCCGGTTGGATGTGCAGCCGGTAGCCGCCGTCGACCAGGTGTACGGAGCTGTCGCTCTGCTCTCCCAGTGCCTGTCTGAGCCTGTAGATGTAGGTGCGCACGGAGCCTATGGCCGACGGTGGGGCTTCGTCCCCCCACACGTCATCTACCAATTTCGAGAGGCTGACAGGTCGGCCGGCCCTGAGCAACAGCGAAGCAAGCACTGCGCACTGCCTCGGCTGACCAGCTCCGGCCTCGACCCCCTGCCTGTGTAGCCGGACCGGGCCGAGAACTGAGAACTGGACTCCCACATACATCGTGCCTACCGCCCTGGGATCCTTGTGAGGCTTCGCTGCTCGGCCGTCCACATGGGACCGCCGTCCCCCAACGTACCCCAGGTTCGTCAAATTTTCAGGACTAAATAGTCCTCTATTTATCGAAGCGATGCGTCTTTCGCGCAGAAGGCTGACGTGCTTCGGTGATAGCTGAGCCGCGTGTGAACACTGAGACGCGCGGACGAACGTGTTCGCCGACGCCGTCACCCCTCCGGCACCCGCCAGGAGGACGGTGAAGTCCAGCAGATGAAGGGACTGAACTGCGGTGCGAGCATTCCGGGCGCCGCATCGGAAAATCCCGCTCCGGCCGTACCTGCCTCCGGACGCTCAGCGCCCTACCGCTTCCCCTTCCGACACATCCGCATCGTCGTCCTCAGCGGGCAGGACATAAGTCCTGACATGGGCGATCGCCATGTCGAGGGCGATCTTCATGGGTTTGACGTCCTGAGCGGTCTGCGCGAGTAGGTACCCACCTTGAAGGGCGGCCATGAGACCGGTGGCGAGCTCTTTGGCGTCCGCATCGGCGCGGAGGACTCCCGAGTCCTTCATCCGCACCAGTCCGGCCTCGAGGAGCCCCTCCCAGGTGGCGAAGTGCCGGGCGATGACCTTGCGGGCCTCTTCGTCCTGATCGGCCAGCTCGCTGGCAAGGGAGCCGAGGGGGCAGCCGTACGCCCCGTTTCGGAGCGCGTTGCGCTCCACCACCGCATCCCGCCAGCGCTCCAGCCCGCGGAAGGAATTGAGCCGTCGCAGTAGCTGCTGATGGCGATCGAGCACTTCCGCAGCCTGCAACGCGACAACGTCCCGCACCAGCGCATCCTTGTCGGGATAGTGGCGGTAGAGCTGGGATTTGCTCGTTCCGCTGGCAGCCCTGACGTCGTCGAGGGTCGTGAGGGAGACGCCCTTGACGTACATCATGTCGCTGGCGGCCCTCAAGATGCGCTCTCGAGTTGCCCGCCCGCGCTCGGTCAGCCGGGAGCTGTTCTTGTCGCGTGCCTGTTCCGCCACATTGGCCAGATTACCGCTGCGGACCGTAGCACGTTCCAGAAAGGACCTCAAGGTCCCTTTTTGATTTCCAGCCCTCGACTCGGCCGCCCGCGTCGGCCGCTGCACTCGTTCGACACCGCAAGGAAGGGGTGGCTGATCACGGCCGGGGCGCGGATCAGGGGTGCCGGTCAGGTCTCGCAGGTCCTTGATGACCGCATCGGCGCCATGCGCGTACAACACGTCCGCCCGGCCAGTCCTGGCGACACCGACCACCCATCCGAAGTGACCCGATCGTCCTGCGCGCATGCCTGCCTGCGTGTTTCTCGAAGGCCGCGCGCTGTGCAGGGTGCTGGCCCAGGTCGCGAGCAGCCGTCAGGAATGTGTCGGGGTGGGGCTTGCCGCACCTTCGGCGCTCGGCCGGCCGTCGAAGAATTCGTCGTATCCGGCGTCCGCGGCAAACGCGCGGACCCCCTCGCCCTCGGTGCTGTTCCAGCAACGTGTCGAACGCCTCCTTCCACGCGGCGGCGTGCAGGAAGGTTGCGTCGGTGATCACGCTGTCGAAATCGAAGCGACAGGCCCGTATCACGGCAGGCAGGCCAAGCGTCACAGAGTCGTCTTTCTCTCAAGCTCCGAAGCTCCGTTAGAGCAGCCAGTGTTGCCGGCCGCGCCACCGCCGCGGAACACCTGTAGACCGGATCCACGAACCGGCGTCTACTGCTCTGTCTGTTGGCCGTCGTCGGCATCTCACCCCTGGCGAAGCTCGGCCGACCGACACGAAGTGGACAAGCCGTAGACGTACTGGCACTCAAGGGACGCGCTGGTATTCACCTCCCAGCGACACTGCGGCCGACGTCGACCGGTACAGAGACCGGACGGTAAGAACAAGCTGTGGAAGGGCGCTGACAAAAGTGCGCGCGGGCACGGGCAGGTCCGTGCCCGACTCTCCCACCGGTCGAGGCCGGTGGCCCTTCGAAAGGAAGCCGATGGAGGACGACGCCTTGGCCGCAAGGGCTGCCCGCCTGGGATGTGCCACGCTTGTCGACGCCGTGGGCCGGGTCCACGGCCACCGGGCCCACATTCCCGCCATGTCGAGCCCCGACCCGCTTCGCCCCCTCTTCGGGCCCGTGGCCACCATCTCCTTTCTGCCCTTCCGCGAGGACCTGGCGGGAACGGTCCGCGACTTCAAGCATTACTTCTACGGGGCGCTCGGGCAGAGGCCTGCCGCGGGCCAAGTACTCGTGCTCTCCAGCGGCGGCTATCCCGAGGTATCGCACGGCGGGGGAACCAAGTTGGCCAGGGCGGACAGCGCCGGCCTCGCCGGCGTCCTGGCCGACGGCCGACTGCGGGACTTCGACCAGCTGCGCGAATACAGCTTCGCCACCTGGTGCACCGGAGAAGCGGTCCGCTGGGGCGGCGACACGATCATGCCCCACGCGTACGGAGTGGCCGTTGAGGTCTGCGGCGTGTGCGTGAACCCCGGCGACTACATCCACATGGACAGCGCCGGCGGTGTCGTGATCCCTCCAGCGAGCCTGCATCATGTCCTCGCCATCGCGAAGGACATCTCAGCCGAGGAGGCCGAGGCAGCCAGAACCATCAGGTTCGAGAACGAGCCAGCCGGATGAGGTGCACGCAGGGCCGCATGCTCGCCGGGGCCGCACGCCGCTGCTCTGTCGGACGGACGCCGTACAGGCGGGCATGGCTCTCGGGGGTCGGTCGCGATGGCGGGCGTTAGGCCGACTTCTCGTCGCCCACCATCCCTTTGCCGTGTCCCTTGCTCGGCCCCACCGGCACCTGCCCGCAGAGGCTCCGAGCGCTTCAGAAAACACGAGGTTGGTCATGACGCAGACATCACACCGGTTTCCGCACATCGTGGTGCACACCCCGGCGCTGGACGGCTCCCGCCGGGTTACCGACGGTGACGTGCTCCTGGGAGTCGCCTCCCATCTGGACGACGTCATCGAGATTCTCCGACTTGCCGACCTCGATCAAATCGAAGTCGAGGAGAGTGAACACATCGAGTGGCAGGGAGGTGGGCCGGACCAATGGCCGGGACTTTCCGAACACCCGCAGGATGACCGGGGCGCTGCCGGGCTCTGGCATGTCTTGAAGCCTGGGAGGCCGGTTCGAGCCGGCCGATCTTGACCAGGGTGCAGCCGTACCGCTCGCAGTCCCGTCCGACGGCACGAAGATCGACTCCCCGCGCTTTTTGCGGCGCGCGGAGAGAAGAAGCTGAAGAAAGCCCAAAAGGAACTGTCCCGCAAGTGCGTACGGTCACCGCTTTCCCCAGCCGACTCATGATCTCCGAAGCGCGCGGATGTGGAAGAGCAGGTCCCCCGGTGTCGACACCGCTCGGTGCACCGGGCCGTTCAGCTCACGCGACGAATGCAGTTGCGCCGGGCGGAGCTCGGCGAACAACCGGTCCCACGCCTGTGAGCCGATAGCGGTGACGCAGCTGAGCCTGCTCTCGGGTTCGGCTCGGAAGCCCACAGACCGTTGCAGGAAGCTCAGGTCGGACAGTAGGTTGCGGGTCACGGCTTCCCCGCCGGGGTCGATCGTGACGACGAGGAAGATCGCCGCACTGGTGAGAGGGCACAGAACCGTCTGGGGCGGCGGTGCCGACATCTCATCAGCCATGTGCCCTCCCTCTTCCAACAGTTGCCAGCCACTCACTGCCGGCCCTGCCCACGGCCCGCATGCGCGGCCGCCACGGACTCTGGTGGAGGTCCCGCGGCGATGCCGAGCCTCGTAGAGGCTGGTTGGTGATCGGTGTTCGAAGTGCGGCCACAGCGATGGGGTGCCAGGGAGACCGCACTTCCTCCAGCAACGTCTCCAGCATTCACTGGTATCGGCCCTCGAAGTGGCTCCCGCTTCGCAGATCCGAGAACCGGAGGCCGACAGCCTCTCCCCCCTCCACCATCCAGCACAGGTCGTAGGAGGCCCGATAGGACGGCGGCCAGAACGAGCAGAAGTGGCCGGTGTCGTCGAGGGACCACGTTCCTTCGGTCTCCCGTCCGCCTTCGATGTAGCGAGTGGTGCCGTCGGAGTCGAAGGTCTGTGTCGCTCCGTCGGTGTAGACGAGACGTCTGGTAGTGAGAGCGCCGGGAATCTCCTCGGCCGGTACAGGTGCGCCGTCTTCGGCTGATACTCCGTTGAGCTTCCTGTTCACTTCGGGGACCTCCCGTGGGCCCAATCCGGGTTTGCGAGCTGTGGCGGTTCGGGGCGCAGGTGTCTGCGCGGACGGGTAACAGCGGAACGGAGCTGGCGTTCTGACCCCGCGCATCGAAGCCCGCTTCCGTTGATGGGCGAGGCGGTGATGTCCCGGCGCCACTCTCGGACCGCCTGTGCGGCCATTCACTCTGCTTCGGCGACGCTCCCGTCCGGCATCTGGAACATGCTCAGGTACTGGCCGTAGCCCTCCTTCTCCAGTTCCCCGACGGGGATGAAGCGCAGGGAGGCCGAGTTGATGCAGTACCGAAGGCCGCCCCTGTCACTGGGGCCGTCAGGGAACAGATGCCCGAGGTGGCTGTCTCCGTTCACCGACCGGACTTCGACACGGACCATCCCGTGGCTGGTGTCGGGACGTTCAACGATGTGACCGGGCTCCAGGGTTTTGGTGAAGCTGGGCCACCCTGTGCGGCTGTCGTACTTGTCCACGGAGGAGAACAGGGGCTCTCCCGACACGACGTCCACATAGATGCCGGGGGCCTTGTTGTCCCAGAGAGCGTTGGCGAAAGAGGGTTCCGTCTCGTCCTGCTGAGTTACGCGGTACTGCACTTCTGTAAGCTGTGCGAGGCGTTCAGGACTCTTGGTGTATTCCGGCATAGTTGCCTCCCTGGCGGCGTGGCTGCATCAGCCCTTCTGAGATTTCGCGTCACGTGCCAGCGCTCCCTTACCTCGCGGGAAGACAGCGGCACACGAGGTCGTACGGCATGCTGAGCACCGCGGGAGGAATTCGTTCCAGGTCGATCTCACCCCGGTCATGGGGTTGTGGTAGTGCTCGAGTGCGGCCAGACGCGCTTGTCCGTGTTGGCCCAGCGGCGGTACAGCACGGCGGTGCCGGTGCTAGCGCGGGCGGCACCGGTCGCTGTGGTCGGCCTTCGGGAGTGGAACGACAAGGCTGCCGGGGATCAGCTACGGGGCCGGCTACGACGCCTCGGGTAGCCGCCACTCCGGGCGGATGCGGTGGCAGGTGTACCCGTTCGGATAGCGCTGCAAATAGTCCTGGTGCTCAGGTTCGGCCTCCCAGAAGGCGCCGGCCGCCATCACCTCTGTGACGACCTTCCCCGGCCACAGGCCCGAAGCGTCCACCTCGGCAATCGTGGCCTGGGCAACGCGCCGCTGTGCCTCACCGAGATAGAAGATGGCGGACCGGTAGCTGAGACCGACGTCGTTGCCCTGCCGGTTCAGCGTGGTGGGGTCGTGCACCTGGAAGAAGAACTCGAGGAGTGCCCGGTAGTCGGTCCGGGCGGGGTCGTAGGTGATTTCGATGGCCTCCGCGTGGCTGCCGTGGTTGCGGTAGGTCGGGTTCGCCGTTTCGCCCCCCGTATAGCCGACACGCGTCGAGACCACGCCGTCCAGGGCCCGAAAGAGCTCCTGCATGCCCCAGAAGCATCCGCCTGCCAGAATCGCCTTCTGGTGTGCCATTGCCGTGCCGCCCTTCTGTGAATTCCGCCGTCTCGACCCGACGGGCCAGAGCGCTTGGATCGTGCTCTTCGACCCCGGCCGTGGTCCGTTCGACACGGTGACCTCAGGCCTGGGCACCGTGACAGCGGCCGTGCAGCGCCCACGGTGGTTAGCTGCACGACCCGTGGATTCCTTACGTCTCTTGCGGAAGATTGGGTATGGCTAGTGCCGCGTCAGAGAACCTTTGCCCCTGCTGATGTGACGCGCCGTTCGGGTGCCGCGATCTGCTGCGCGCTAATCTCAGGCCATAGCAGGGCATGGTGTGACCCGCGGGCCGGCTTCGGGTAACGGCGCTGTGGTGAAGGAGCGAGATGCAGGCACTGACCCTTGGTCCCACGAACCGTGAGCGTGTCGTGCTCTTCGCTGCTGGAGCAGGCGGCGACCCGGAGCGTTACCGGCCCCTCCTGGAGCATCTGGCAGCCCACGACTGCCAGGTCATTGCGCCTTACTTCGAGCGTTTCGCTGCTCGGGAGGCGACCACGGCCGAGTTGCTTGCACGCCCGGTTGGGCTGGTCGAGGCGCTCCGCCGCTGGGCGTCTGAGGACGCGTCTGTTGTGGTGGTCGGCCACTCGATCGGTGGATGGGCCGGCCTCTGTCTCGCCGGTGCGACGCCCTGGGGGCGGGACGGCAGGCCGCTGGATGTCCCACGCGAGCCACGTGTCGGCCGTCTCGTCTTGTACGCGCCCGCAGCCGGCTGGTTCGCCGCTCCGGGTGCCTTGGACGCGGTGAAAGCGCCGATGCTCGTCTATGCGGGGGAGATGGACACCGTCACGCCCGTCGAGCAGGCCGTCCGCTTGAAGAGCGCGTCAGCCCAGGTCGACCTTCGCGTCGTGCCAGGGGCCGGTCACTTCAGCTTCATGAATACGCCTCCGCCGGGCATGGTCGAAAGCGAGGGCTTTGACCGTGCTCGATTCCTCACCGACCTCGCGCAAGCGACCCTGGAGTTTGCCAACCCGTCTTGAGATGACGTGACGCGCCGTTCGGACGCTGGTCCGGACGCCGCGGAGCGCCCCCGTAGTGAGCCGCAGCGCTTCCAGAGCCTGAAATGCGGGGGGGGGGTGACGGGAAGCGCGGCCGCCGCGGCGGGTTCCAGTGCACCAAGGACGGGGGCGTGTGGGCGGCGGTGAGCCGATCCCAGGGTCTACGCCGGCGACCTCGACCTCGGTGACCACCCTGCCCGTACAGAGCGACGGAGGATCGGGATGGTCGAGGAGGATGACGTCCGTCACCCGGGTGCGGTGACTCCGATTGCCTTCAATACTCGCCACAGCGGTGCTCTTTCAAGGGAGCAACTTCTCCACACCGGCAGCGCCCTCTTCATCGAGAAGGCGGCGTGCCTGTTCAAGCCTCTCCGGTGTGATGTCGTGGCCGGATGCCAGTACTACCTCTTCGGGGTCGGGCAACTCTTCCGTTCCCGTGTGGAGAACCGCATCCGGTGTATGCGGACCCCATTCATCGTCGCCAGTGCCTTCAGACATCATCTCTCCTGCGTTTGAATAAGTGAGACGCGGGCGTCGCTACGCGCCATGTTCGGCGTGAGAGATCGACCCTTGAAATGGGTGGCAATCTTCACTGATTGCCGGGGCTCTCGTGCTGGTTCGCAGCCCAGGCATACGCCTCTGCCAGGTCCTTCAAGGCCGCTGCGACCGCTCCATGGTCCTTGTGCTCCGCCTGCTGTCGCGCTTGAGATGCGATGGCCTCGAAAAGCGCTGCTCGAGCATCCTGTTGCACCGTAGAGTCTGCACTGCTCACGATGTCCTCCGAATTCCCGTCCGGCAAGAAACCAGACCCAACCGACTCACGCCGGTTCTCCTTGCAACCAATGCATCTGGCAAAGGCGTTGACGCGCCGGGCCGGTCAGTAAGTTGTTCCTCCGCAAATGGTATTGCAGCGTTGATCTACAGCTCATCTATGCAGGATCGATGCCCCCGTGGAGCTGTCGGTCCTGCTAATGCAGCGGCTTGCCGGCCAGGGCCAGGTGGGCCTCGCCCATCGCCTCGTTCTGCGTCGGGTAGGCGTGGATGAGCTGGGCGACCTCGGCCGGCAGCGCCTCCCAGTTGTAGATCAGCTGGGCCTCGCCGACCTGCTCGCCCATGCGGTCGCCCACCATGTGGACGCCGACCACGGCACCGTCCTTCACCTGGACGAGCTTGATCTCGCCCGCGGTGTTCAGGATCTTGCTCTTGCCGTTGCCCGCCAGGTTGTACTTCAGAGCGACGACCTTGTCCGCACCGTAGATCTCCTTGGCCTTGGCCTCGGTGATGCCCACGGAGGCGACCTCCGGGTGGCAGTAGGTCACGCGGGGGACACCGTCGTAGTCGATCGGGACGGTCTTCAGACCGGCCAGACGCTCCGCCACCAGGATGCCCTCGGCGAAGCCGACGTGCGCGAGCTGGAGCGTCGGGACGAGGTCACCGACGGCGGAGATCGTCGGGACGTTGGTGCGCATGTACTCGTCGACCAGGACGTAGCCGCGGTCCATCGCGACGCCCTGCTCCTCGTAGCCCAGGCCCTGCGAGACCGGGCCGCGGCCGACGGCGACGAGCAGGAGCTCGGCCTCGAACTCCTTGCCGTCGGCGAGGGTGACCTTGACGCCGTCCTGGGTGTACTCGGCCTTCTGGAAGAAGGTGCCGAGGTTGAACTTGATGCCGCGCTTGCGGAACGCGCGCTCAAGAAGCTTCGAGGAGTTCTCGTCCTCGACCGGGACGAGGTGCTTGAGGCCCTCGATGACCGTGACGTCCCCGAAGGACTTCCAGGCGGAGGCGAACTCGACGCCGATGACACCGCCGCCGAGGACGATCGCGGACTTCGGTACGCGGTCCAGGACGAGGGCGTGGTCGGAGGAGATGATCCGGTTGCCGTCGATCTCCAGGCCCGGCAGCGACTTCGGCACGGAGCCGGTCGCCAGCAGGACGTGACGGCCCTGCACGCGCCGGCCGTTCACGTCGACGGAGGTCGGGGAGGACAGACGGCCCTCGCCCTCGATGTACGTGATGTCGCGTGCCTTCACCAGGCCGGTCAGGCCTCGGCAGAGTCCGTCGACCGTGTCGTCCTTGTAGCGCTGTACGGACGCCATGTCGATGCTTTCGAAGGAGGCCCTGACCCCGAACAACTCCGCGTCGCGGGTCCGGTCGGCGATCTCGCCCGCGTGCAGCAGGGCCTTGGTGGGGATGCACCCGTTGTGCAGGCAGGTGCCCCCCAGCTTGTACTTCTCGACCATTGCTGTGCGCAGGCCGAGTTGGGCACCGCGCAATGCGGCTGCGTACCCCGCGCTGCCACCACCGAGCACTACAAGATCGAAGCTGTCGGAGGCTTCCGTCATGTGGGGCCCCTGCCTTTCACGTTGTCCGTTTACATGTGAAAGCCCCGCCTACGAGGTTTCACGGCCTGGTGCGACGACTCACCGCGTCCGGCGGAATCGCAAGCGACGCCTTCCGCGCAGCCTTCCCGACGACGCGCAACCGTGGTGCCCACCGGAAAGACGCAGTCCGCGGCGCACGGCAAGCAGGCGCCGTCCTGCCGGACCGCTTGTGAGAAACCCGCAGAGTCGTCCCATCTCGGGCCGAGCCATGCGCACACCCTCGCACCGCCTGGCTTCAAGAAAGACCCATCAGGATCGGTTCTGCGTCTACTCGCCGTCGCGGATCGCCACGAGAGGCCGTGGCGCATGAGGGCCCACTTGCCGCATCGCAGGGACGTCACCCCTGCAAGGACCGACCCTCATCCTGCTGGTGCCGCTCCTTGCGCACCACCCTCGGTGACCCCGAGCTCCCGGCCAGTAAGAACCGAACCGAATGGAGCCGCCAACCCGGTAATGCCGCAACAGACGGCGATAGGCGTCCATTACGCCCATACGCATCAACGGCTGACGTATCCGCCAGACGCAGAGAGGAGGGGCCAGTGGCGAAGCCTCCCCCTCAACGCCCCTCACCTGGGGGTCAGAACGAAAGCTGTACGGAACGCCGCGCTCGGTTTGAGCAGGACGCCCTGGCACATCGGCGATCACTGCTTGCTGCGGCCCGGAGGATGGCGCGAAACCCGGCCGATGCAGAGGACCTCGTCCAGGACGCCTACACGAGGGCGTATGCGTCGTTCGATCAATACCGCCCTGGAACGAATTTCGGCGCGTGGATGCGGAGAATACTCGTGAACCAGTACATCAACACGTACCGAAGGGAACAGCGCCGGCCGCGCCAGTACCTCGTAGCGGATGCCGAGGAACAGCAACTGCCACACCATGACGCATACGACCACATGGCGTTCGGCTCCGCAGAATCCGCCGCCTTGGCTCACATGCCCAGCCCAGACCTCAAGGCGGCCCTCAGCATGGTCCCACCGGTTCGCCGGACGGCCGTGTACTTGGCGGACGTCGAGGGATTCAGTTATCGGGAGATCGCGGACTTCATGGGGACCCCCGTGGGCACGGTCATGTCCCGCATCCACCGGGGACGGAAGCAACTGCGCAGCCTGTTGCTGTCTCAAAACCGGAGTGGAGGGGCCCAGGCATCTTGACGCTCGCGTGTCTTGGGGACGGGGGATCAGGTGGGTTCGCGCGAAGGGAGATGTCATGACCGAGGTGTTGTTCGACGACAGCGCGAAGCGCGTCCGGGCCGTCGACGAACCAGAGAACCATAAATATGCGCTCTACGTGGACGGAGCGCAGGTGGGAACGCTGTCGTATCGTGTCGTCGAGCAGCGGCGGGTCCTTGGCCACACCGAGGTCGACGAGACCTGTCGTGGGCGGGGGTTGTCCCAGATCCTCATTCAGGTGGTCCTTGACGACCTGAATGAGAGACAGCAGAAGGCCACGGTCCACTGTCCTGCCGTCGCTCGGTTCATGACGCGGAGCGTCAAGTACGCCGACGTCATCGATCCCAGCCACCCGGGCATCTGGGTCCTCGGCTCCGGCGGGGACCACGCGGCCTGACCTCCGACGGTTGGAAGGTGACCGACCGAACGTCGCACCTGCACCCTGCAGAGTTGGCCGTCTCCCGCCGGCCTGCGCCGACGCTCCAGCTGCAGGCGACCGATCCCCAACTGCTGCCTCTCCGACTGCCGCACTGATGGGCGGCGGCGCAGCACCTCAGCCGGCCAGAGTGCCTGGTGCCGCGAGCCCGCCGCTGAGTAGTCCCCCACTCGGCAGTCCCCGCGCCCTCACGGACGAACGCGGATGATCGTCTCTCCTTTGACCCGTTCGGTCGGGTTGAACGCGGCGACGGCGTCGTCAGGGGTCGCCACGCTGCCGATGTTGGTCCCAAGCCGACCGTCCCGTCCCCGCTGCACAACCTCGCCCAGTTGGGTGCGACTCGGCTCTACCACGAAGTCGATCGCGAGGCCGTTGCGCGAGCCGGGCCTCCTGCGGACCGGCGATAGTCACCAGTGTTCCTCCGGCTCGCATCACACTCACGGACCGCTGCCCGAGGTCTCCGCCGAAGACATCGAAGACCAGATCGACCCCGCCGACGTCCTCGAGGGTGTCCTTACGAGGTCAACGAACTCCTGCGCGCCGAAGTCGAGCGCCGCCTGCCGGCCGCCCGGTGCCGGATGACGTAGGTGCCGGCCTCTCGCGCGAGCCGGCTCGCCATCGATCCGACTGCGCCGGCCACACCCTGCACGACGACACTCTGCCCGGCTCGCAGGCGGCCGTGCTCGAACAGACCCTGCCACGCGGTCAGGCCCGGCATCACCATGGCCGCGCCGGTCGTGAAGTCGACGGCGGCGTTACGTGCCTCGACTGATCCGGCCGTCGCCTCGGGCAGGAAGACTTCGTAGGTCATGTACGGGCGTGGGTCGACACCTTGACCCGTGCTTCGCTCCTTCGGAGCGATTTCTCGAGGCGCCACGCAGTGTAGAAGCCCGCACAGCCTCCACCGACGATCACGATCTCCCGCGTGATGCTCTCCGCTCGTAGGTCCACACCGGCTGGGGCCAGACGTATCGGCCCCCATCGCCGCGCAGTTGGTCAGCCCCTCCCCCGCGCAGGTGTTCGGAGTCAAGTGCGAGGCGGTCAGACTCCTGACCGCATCCCGCCGCCGCGAGTGAACCGGCTCCGAGCCCGCGCGATCAGCCCATGTGCTCCTTGAGGTAGGAGACGAGACCGAGGACATCCTCCGGCAGGAGTCGGCCGATCGCCCCGGTGGAGTAGACAGCAGTGATGACGGTGCCGTTGGGAGCCAGGACGAAGCCCGTGGACTGCAGGTGTACCGGGTCGTCGTTGAGGAAGGCACCGGTTGCCTCGGCGATCGCGTGGGCGTCCACGCTGTGCGCCACGGGAAAGGTGAGTTTGTTCTTGTCCACGAGTTCCTTCGTCGTGGCTTCGTCGTCGACGGAGAGGGCGACGACCTTGATCCCCACCTGCGTGAATCGGTCACTCGCCCGTTGGAAGGCCCTTAGTTGCGCGGTGCAGTAAGGGCACCACGAACCGCGGTAGAAGAGGACGACGCCGAAGTTGCCGGCGAGCTCCTCGCGGATGTCGAGGGTGCCGCGTCCGACGATGCTGACCTTCAGGGCGGGAAATTCCGCGCCGGAGTTCAACAGATTCATGAATCTTCCTTGGTGGCCAGGCATGTCAATGTGCCGGAGGTGATGGCGCCCAGGGTGAGGCAGAGCATGGGCCCCTGACTGGAAGCCGCCCAGGTCAGTCAAACCGACCTGCTGGGGCGGCGTCGGCGATTTACGGGGTGAGACTGCTGTTGGCCACCCCTGTACCGACGGCACCCGGGAGTCGACCGACCATCAGAGTGCCGACGAAGCACTTGCCGACGGCCGACGAGATGCATCAGTTCTCGATTCTGACCTCGCGCGCGTCGAAGGCGACGTAGCCGCTGAAGTCGCGACCGACACGGGTCACCGCCGACTCCTTGATGTTCGGGTAGGACCAGGCCCCGTCCCTGAGCACCGTCTCGCCGGCTACGACGTCGTGATACTGGGCCTTCCCCTTCCAGGGACAGATGTAGGGGGTCGGGCTGTCGCGGAGCGTGTCAGCCGTGACGGAGCCCGGTGGGAAGTAGGTATTTCCCTCAATGCGAACCACCGCTTCGCTCGCAGCCTCCGCCACGACAGTTTCGCCGACCAGTGCCTTCATGACTCTTTCCCCTCGTTCCTCTCGTGATTGCCCTTACACGGGTCCCAACCGCTCTCGCAGCCAACTGCGTTGGCCCGGAGCCATCAATGCCTAGGTGCGAGGACGCTCCGAGTCGCCCGTCGCTGGTTCGGGCATCGGGCCTAATTCGCGCGACCAGTTGGCAGCCTAGGATCCTTTGTGCGTTCGAGTAGAGGGTTGGTGTCGAGTGGGGCTCCGCTTCTTACCTGTGTTTTGGCACCACCGGGCAATGGGTTAGGTGCGGGCTCGTCGGCGGCATGGCAGACGGTCCGACAGCGCGGCCCAGCACGATCCGGTGCCGCAGAAGCAACTCAAGGAGCTGGAGTTGGAGAGATCGCGACTCGGTGCTGTCAGCCACCGGCCTCCGCCAGCGCCGACTCGGCAGCTGCGCGATCGGAGTAGCCCGGGTGCCGGGGGTCGACCAGATCGACATAGGTGGTGGTTCGCGAGAGGTAGTCGACCACAAACGGGCAGATCGCGGTGATGGTGCCCCCGCGGGAGCGGATCTCGTCGAACACTCGCCCCACCAGGGTGGCCCCGATCCCCTGGTGGTGATGACTCGACTCCACTTCAGTGTGACGAAGGGCGTACCGGTTGGGCTTCAGGCGGGTGTAGTAGAGCCAGCCGACCAGGTCATGATGACGGTAGAGCTCAAAGCGGCCTCGATCGATGTTGTCGATCAGTCTCTCGGTCACCGGCACCTGCTCCTCGCTGCTCATCGAGCCGCTCCTCTCCCTGCACTCACTCGCCCAGACTCACATTGGACTCAATGGTCCAAACTAGAAGCCTGCCAACCGAAAAAACAAAGCAACACGTATCATACGTTGGACTATATAGTCCGTTCGAACGCCCCTGTGTCAGAGCTACACAGGGCCACCGACTGGAGACGAGCAATGCCAGAAGTGGACATGGAGCCATCACCGGCCGCCGTTGAGGTACGCAAGAACGAGACCGCCCGTCTCTACGAGGCGCTGAGGAATGGCCAGGTCGTCGGCACCCTGGCTTACGAGACCACGGGTGGACGTTTTTCGCTCACGCACTCGTACGTGGACCTGGACCAACGACACCAGGGCATTGCGTCAGCCTTGGCGCGCCACGCCCTGGAAGACCTGAGCCGGAACCGAGGCCAGGCCAGGATCGGCATCTACTGCGGTTTCGTCGCCGACTACGTCCAAGCTCACCCCGCCTGGAAGGAATCCGTCGACATCAACCGTTCGGCTTTCATCGCCACTTACACCGCACGCGACACCACCAGCGGGCACTGAGCTGCGGGCTGCGCCGCGCCTAGGCTGTGACCGGGAACCTTTGCCGGGTTGCTCGTTGTGCTGGGTGCCGGTGACGGCATTCGGCAAGGGGGCGGGTATGGCACCACCGGTTAGGGTTCGCCGGCTGACCGAGCAGGAGGGGCAGAAGCTGCAGCGGATCGTCCGGCGGGGAAGCACCAGTTCGGTGCGGTTTCGGTGGGCGCTGATGCTCCTGGCCTCGTCGGGCGGCAGCCCGGTCCCGGTGATCGCGCAGCTGGTCCAGGCCGACGAGGACACCGTCCGGGACGTGATCCACCGGTTCAACGAGGTGGGGCTGGCCTGTCTGGACCCTCAATGGGCGGGAGGCCATCCCCGCCTGCTGAGCATTGAAGACGAGGACTTCGTCGTCGAGGCGGCCACCACTCGGCCGACCGTGCTGGGCAAGCCCTTCACCCGCTGGTCAATCCGCAAGCTCGCCGAGCATCTGCGCCGCAACATCGCCCGCCCGGTGAGGATCGGCCGGGAGGCCCTGCGCTGCCTCCTACTCCGCCGCGGGATCTCCTTCCAGCGCACCAAGACCTGGAAGGAGTCCCCGGACCCGGACTTCGACGCCAAGCTCGACCGGATCGAGTGCGCGCTCACCGAGCGGCCGGACCGGACCTTCGCCCTGGACGAGTTCGGCCCGCTCGGCGTCCGTCCGATCGCAGGATCGTGCTGGGCTCCCCGGTCGAATCCGGACCGGCTGCCGGCGACCTACCGACGCACCCACGGCATCACCTACTTCCACGGCTGCTACTCGGTCGGTGACGACCGGCTCTGGGGAGTTGTCCGCCGCCGCAAGGGCATCGACCACACCTGGGCGGCACTGCGGTCGATCCGTGCGGCCCGCCCGGACGGCGCCCCGATCTACGTGATCCTCGACAACCTGTCCGCGCACCTGAACCGGCGGATCCGCCGTTGGACCGACCGGAACAAGGTCGAGCTCTGTTTCACCCCGACCCATGCGTCCTGGGCCAATCCGATCGAGGCCCACTTTGGGCCCCTGCGGCAGTTCACCCTCGCCAACTCGAACCATCCCAACCACACCGTCCAGACCCGCGCCCTGCATGCCTACCTGCGCTGGCGCAACGAGAACGCCCGCCACCCAGACGTCCTCGCCGCCCAACGACGCGAGCGCGCA
This sequence comes from Streptomyces sp. C1-1, assembly GCF_050214755.1. NCBI lineage: Bacteria > Bacillati > Actinomycetota > Actinomycetes > Kitasatosporales > Streptomycetaceae > Streptomyces > Streptomyces sp. C1-1. The sequence continues at coordinate 273,610 of NZ_CP189827.1, forward strand.
CGCATCCGCAGCGAGAAACACATCCGCTGGGGCGGAAGAACCCTCCAGCTTGCGGCCTGAACCGGCAGACCTACTGGGCACAGCATCAGTCGTCGAACTCGAAGCCTGCCGTCTCCGCACGGGCAACAAGCTCGCGAACCGCGCTGGGGCTCGAGATCACGGGCTCAAGGACAGTCTTGAGCTGCGTGAGGTCACTCGAGCTCCCGAGCGCACAGAACATGCCGCCCTCGCTGTCGAAGTCGAGGCGCTCCGCAAGATCCGGCCAGGCGAACTGCACAAGACCTTCCCAGAAGTACCCGTTGGGCTCGTGTCCGGCGGCAACCACTGCCGCATCAGCGGCCAGGTCGCCGACATCGAGCGTCAGCGAGTGCTCACCATCGAAGTCATGCAGGGTGATTGTCACGCCGCGATCTTCCCACCCCCGGCACACAGAATGCCCAGCCCTGCTCGCCCGCGCCGAACCCGGCAAACCTTTCCGGTCACAGCACTAGCCGCGACCGGCCGAGCGTACCGAGGCCATGCAGCCTCGGCGCGAGGAAATCAGCCACAAGCAGAGTGCCGCGGCTGTCCACGAGTACACGACGTCCGGGTGCTGAACAACTCCACGCCCCTGAGCCCGACCTGGCCCTAGACGACCAGAAGTCGTTCCTGCCGTACACCTTCAATGCCGATGAAGCGTCTCCGACAGACTGATCGATCGGCGATGTCGGCTGCGGTCGCATACGACTTCGCCGGAACCCTCCTCATCCTCAGCCCTTACCGGTCGTTGCCGATGACAGCGCGTGGCTCATCATGCGGGCCCTTAGGCAAAGCTCGGATCTGGTGAGCGGGCAAGTGGCTGAGGTTTCTCGACGGTACCGTGCTGCCACAAGGAGACTTCGGTCTGATCACTCACCGGCAGTTCCCACTGAAGCGCCACGAAGCCTGGACAGTGACAGCAGCCGGCATCACCGTGACCGGCGTCCTGATCTTTGCCTCCGCACTTGACCAGGGCGCATCGGCCTTGGCAACCAATCAGGATTGCCACGCGGCCGAGCCGACTCACGGTTCACAAAGAATTACGACGAGCGGTGAGCTGAGTCTCGGGCCGAAGTCGTCTCCCCTGTTGGTTGAGGGCTCTCACCCAACAGACATGTTCTCGATGTGTTCAAGTGCCATGTCGATCGAAGTTGCCATCGGTGTGACGTCGCGCGCCGTCTGGGCCAGCAAGTAACCGCCCTGGAGGGCTGCCATGAGCCCGGTCGCGAGCTGGTCGGTCGACACCGTGGGCGGGAGTACGCCACGGTCCTGCATCCGTCGCAGCACGCCAGCCAGGAGCCCCTGCCACGCCGTGAACAACTGCGACAGGGCTCGGCGTGCGAGCGCGTCGTGATCGGAGACCTCGGTGGCCAGCGAACCGAGCGCACAGCCGTAGGCGCCATGCTGAAGGGCACTGTTCTGCACCAACGCGTCACGCCATCGTCGTAGACCCCGGATCGTCGAGACGTGGCCGAGAGACCTGCGCTCGCGTTCGATGACGCGCTCCCCCACGTGGTCAACGACCGCTCGCACGAGCGCATCCTTGCCCTCGAAGTGGTGATACAACTGCGACTTGCTCACCCCGCTCGCCGCCAGCACATCGTCAAGCGTGGTGGTGCCGACTCCCTTGACGTACATCAGGTCGGCCGCTGCGGCGACGATCCTTGCCCGTGTCTTTGCGCCGCGCGCCGTCAGGCGTCTGCCGTTGTGAGAATCAGCGGTCGTCATCACGAGTTCATGGTACTTATCGGTCCTCCCGATCCCCGTCCAGGAAGTCGTCCTTGGTTGCCGCCAAAGGCACGAGCGCGAGGTCGAGCGCCGCGTTGAGAGGCCGAGGATCTCGTGCGATCCGGCTCAAAGTGCTGCCCCCCTGAAGCGCTGCAAGGATCAGCACCGCGATCTTCTGAGCGTCGGCACCGGCCTGTCGAGTCCGGTGCGACGTGCACAGCCCGCCCCCCGGGGCACCGGACTTCAGCAACCGGTCAACCGCCTCCGCGATGAGCTCGCGCCACTGATCGAGGAAGTCGGCTCGCGCGCGTAGGTCACCTGTCTGGCGCAGCGCCAACACGTACGGCGACGACGGGGTCATGAGTTCCTCGACCACCCGGCGGCGCCAGTCCGCCAACTTCGCCCTGTCAGTGACCACGGCCAGACAAGCACTCTCACGCGCCAGGACTTCCGCGATGTGCGTCCTCATCGTTCCCTCCCAACCAGTCGACACCACTGGCCCACCCTGCCAGTGACTGGACTATTTCGTCCATTTCTTGATGGCGGCAGGTGGCCCGCAAATCGTCCGCAGCGCGTACGTCGGTTAGGCAAGGTAAGAAGCTTGGCGCTGACACCGCTATGTGACCGCCGTCCTGTCGCTGCTGGCGGGTTGGCGAACAGACGGGAGCCGTCCCGCGGGGGGGGCGTCCCACTGTGGGGGCGCGAGCCCCACACAGGTCCCGCCCTACGGCGACTCCAGCGAGGACGGGGCGGAGACCGCCCTCCGGCAGCTCCTGTCCCTCCCGAACCACCCACTGCTCCGGTCACGGGCAACAAGCGCATGACCATCGGCGCCATGAGCGCACTGCGCAACCCCGACGGCCTGAAGGTCCCGGGCGACATGGCCCTCGTGTCGTTCGACGACTTCGAATGGGCCAACCTCTTCCCCCCTCGGCTGACTGCCATGGCTCAGGCGGCCTGTCCTCGGCGAACAGGGCGCCTATGGCCCTGTCCCGGATCGCCTCCCCTTCGCTGCCGCCGCGCAAGGCCACCATCAACCCCCCTTCGTGCACCGCCAATCCTGCGGCTTCCCCCTCCCGACAGCACCCCCTGACCAGAGCACACAGGGCTCCTAGGCCTCACCACACCCGCATGCGGCTTCCAAGCCTCCAGACCTCCAGGCCGACGCCGGTAAGGGCTCCGGAGGCGTGCGCCGCTAATCATCAACGACGTGGGACGGATGAGAGAGGCCGATATGACCAGCGGACCAGGAACCCGGTCGCGCGCCGTGGAGCGCGCAGCAGACGTCGCGACCTACCTCATCGACCCGGACGACAGCAACGTCAGTCTCTACGCCCGTAACCTTGCATCCGCCGGCTTTCGCGGCGTGTTCCGGCACGTCGCGGGCACGCTCACCCTGGACCGCGAGCAACCTGAGCGGACGGCGTTCGCGGTGTACGCGACGGCGTCAAGTCTCGACACCGGTTCGAAGGAACGGGACGCACGCATGTGCGGAGCCGCCTTCCTCGACGCCGGGCGGCACCCGCTCGTGTCGTTCTGGTCCTCCTCGGCCGAAGTCCACGATGCGGGCCTGTTCCGCCTCGTCGGCAACCTGTCACTCAGGGGAATCACGCAGTCGCTCGTTGTCGACGCAGTGCGCCACGAACGCGCCCATGGACCACAGGGTCCGGAGCTCGTGACGGTAGCGGGGCGCTCCGTACTGAAGCGTTCGCAATGGAGCCCGCTGCGGACCGCGGGCGTCGAGGCGGGCGGCTGGTTCGCGGGCGATGACGTCGAGTTGTTCTTCGACGTCTGCGCAGTGAAGCAGGAACCCATCGGATGGCGGCCCTGAGCGCTGTGTTCCGAGCCCGCGCCGAGCGGTCAGGGTCGCACACGTACAGGCTGCGGGCGCTCTCCGGGCGGTACATGCCCGGAGAGCGCCGCGCCTGTGGGTCAACCTCCCGTGGGGATCGACAGCACGGTGACGCCGCGCATGTCGAGCCAGCTCGTTCTCGCTGTGCTCACCAGGCGGATCATCACCTGTCCGCAGCTCTGGCACCGGGCGACCAGTCCCGGGGCCCGGGCATACACACGTAGTCCGGCGACGGGCCCGGTCCGGCCGCAGTGGGCACACCGGCTGATCGCCACGGTGAGGTCCACGGCGAAGATCTCAGCGAGTGGCCCGGCCAGAGCGTTGCCGTCCACGTGGGTCTCGGCGACGCCGACGGGCGCCTCGTTCTGCGATGTCATCTCGGCCTCCTCAGCCGCCGAAGCGCTCGGTTCGCACGCGCTCGGGAGCATGCCCGAGCAGTACCAGGTAGGCGGCCGCCTTCTCGACGAAGCCCGTGGGGCCGCACACGTAGACGAGCGGCTCGAAGTCCGGTGGCCAGCCGTGGCGCGCCAGGTCCTCCGGAGTGATGCGGCCCGCGGGGCGCGCGGCCCCCTGTGGGGCCTCGCGTGTGTAGATGCGTGTCACGTCCAGTCCGGGGCCGCCCTGCTGCATCTCGGGGCCGTAGAGCTGCTCCTGTGGTGAGCGGAGCGAATAGATCAGCCGGAACGGGACCCGGCTGCCGACCGCATGCCGGGCTCGGATCATGCACATCAGGGGCACCAGCCCGGACCCTCCGGCCACCAGAAGCACCGGCTCGTGCTGCTCCGGCCGCCATACAAACCAGCCGCCGACCGGACCCCTCAGCTCCAGCCGGTCGCCGGGAACCAACTCGTCGACCAGGTAGGGCGAGACCTCGCCGTTGGCGATTCGCTGGATCGTCAGCTCCACACGTGTGCCGTCCTGGGCTGATGCGATGGAGTAGCTGCGCTGCGTGCTGTACCCGTCCTCCGCAGTCAGGCGGACGTCCACGTGCTGGCCGGCGAGATGGCCGGGCCATCCCGGCACGTCCAAGGTCAGGGTGACGGCCGTCGGCGACTCGACACGCCGTCCTGTCACCTCGGCCGCTCTCCAACGCAGTCGGTCGCCTAGTCTCCCCAGTACCGTTGCTCTCGCCATGGGTCTCCGTAGTTGTGATAGCCGGCGCTCTCCCAGAACCCCTGGGTGTCGTCGTCGCCGCGGACCCACTTGGCGCACTTCCACAGATACAACGGGCGTCGGGGATCCGGTGCGTGGGCGCTGTGAGCGCGGTGCGGGTGAACGGGGCTCGTGCGTGCTGTCGGCCGGAGACCCGGTCGCGCGCCACATGGCCCGACATCGCCTCCAGCCGTCCGTCTCGGGACTGGTGTCATTCGATGTCGCGATCGGGGACGACGTGGATGGCTGCCTCTTCCGCCGAGGCTGCGCCGCCGTCGATGCCGACGTCCCGCGCCGTGTAATCGTCGTCGAAGCCTACGTCGCCGTCCCTGTCCCAGCCGACCAGGCGGCCTGCACGCTCGTCGCCGACCTGGTCGTCGAGGAGTTCCCCGTCGGTGTCGACGGTGTCGCCCAGTCCGTCGCCTTCGTCCTGCGCGCTCAATTCGGGAACCTCGCGCCTCAGTCGGTGGGTCAAGTCCTCGTGGGAGGCCGCCTCTCTGGCGGTCAGGCCCCACTCGGACACACCGAGGGACCTCTCGGGAGGCGAGTACCCCTCGTCGAGGATGTCCTCGCCGAACTCGTCCTCGTCGTACTCCTCCTCGGGGCGCAAGGGGTTGAAGTCTGCTGGATCGCTCGACGCCGAAGCGTCATCTGCTGCCGTCATCAGGGTCTCCCAGGCCGTGTCGTCTTCTCCCCGCGCCGTCCTGCCGCAGTGGCCCGGGTCCCCTCATCCAAGCGGCACGTTGTGGACGCGGCATCTACGCGGCGTCGCCGAGCCGGCGCGGGTTCCTCGTCCGGGCGGAGGTCACCCGCGCGTGCCGGCCCCAGCTCCCCGGCCGATCCAGGTGCTGCCCCTCCCCCGCGTTTGTCCGGAGACCGATGGGGCGCCGGTCCAGCGTCCGTCACCGCCCGCTGCGCTCCAGGGCCCGGACCTCGGGATGGCGTAGATCGAATGCCGGGGACTCCGAGCGGATCGTGGGCAGGGACAGGAAGTTGTGCCGCGGGGGCGGGCAGGAGGTGGTCCATTCCAGCGAACGGCCGTATCCCCAGGGGTCGTTGTCCGTCACACGCGGCGCGTAGTGCGAGGTCTTCCAAACGTTGTAGAGGAACGGCAGCATGGAGGCGCCGAGCAGAAAGGACCCGATCGTCGAAACGGTGTTCAGGGCGGTGAACCCGTCGGCCGCCAGGTAGTCGGCGTAGCGCCGCGGCATTCCCTCGGCGCCCAGCCAGTGCTGGACGAGGAACGTGCAGTGGAACCCGACGAAGAGGGTCCAGAAGTGGATCTTCCCGATTCGCTCGTCGAGCATCTTGCCCGTGAACTTGGGCCACCAGAAGTAGAAGCCCGCGAACATGGCGAACACCACGGTGCCGAAGACGGTGTAGTGGAAGTGCGCCACGACGAAGTACGAGTCGGAGACGTGGAAGTCCAGGGGCGGGGAGGCGAGCAGCACCCCCGTCAGGCCGCCAAAGAGGAACGTGACGAGGAAGCCCATGGCCCACAGCATGGGCGTCTCGAAGGACAGGGATCCCTTCCGCATCGTTCCGATCCAGTTGAAGAACTTCACGCCTGTGGGGACGGCGATCAGGAACGACATGAACGAGAAGAAGGGCAGCAGGACCCCTCCAGTGACGAACATGTGGTGTGCCCAGACGGTCACAGACAGGCCGGCGATGGCGATCGTGGCGCCGACCAGGCCCATGTAGCCGAAGACCGGCTTCCTGCTGAACACGGGCAGGATCTCCGTGACGATACCGAAGAACGGCAGGGCGATGATGTACACCTCGGGGTGGCCGAAGAACCAGAAGAGGTGCTGCCACAGCAGTGGCCCGCCGTTGGCGGCGTCGTACACGTGCGCGCCGAGCTTCCGGTCCGCCTCCAGGGCGAGGAGGGCTGCCGCCAGCGTCGGGAAGGCGATCAGGACCAGGACCGCGGTGAGCAGGATGTTCCACGTGAAGATCGGCATGCGGAACATGGTCATGCCGGGCGCGCGCATACAGATGATGGTCGTGATGAAGTTGACCGAGCCGAGGATGGTCCCGAAGCCCGACAGGGCCAGGCCCATGATCCACAGATCGCCGCCCACGCCGGGCGACCGCAGGGCGCTCGACAACGGCGCATAGCCGGTCCACCCCCAGTGGGCGGAGCCGTCGGGGGTGAGGAATCCCGACAGGACGATCAGGGACCCGAGGAGGTAGAGCCAGTACGCGAACATGTTCAGCCGGGGGAACGCCACGTCCGGGGCGCCGATCTGCAACGGCATGATCCAGTTCGCGAACCCTGCGAACAGGGGGGTGGCGAAGATCAGGAGCATGATGGTGCCGTGCGCGGTGAAGGCCTGGTTGAACTGTTCGTTGGACAGGAACTGCAGGCCCGGGCGCGCGAGTTCGGCGCGCATGACGAGGGCGAAGGCACCTCCGACGAGGAAGAACACGAACGAGGTCGTCAGATAGAGCGTCCCGATCCTCTTGTGGTCGGTGGTGGTCAGCCACTCCACCACGACCCTGCCCGCACCTACGCTCTGTGGGCGCTCCATGGCCGTGTCGGTCACCTGTACTTCCGCCACCGTCGCCTCCGTGCGTCTGTTCTATGGCGCGACGACGTGCTCGTCGCGCCGTGAGCGCAAATCAAGCAGCGCGTCATACATGTGCCGTCTACGGCGGGTGAAGGGCCTGGTGGGGGCAGCTGGCGAGGGTGGCGGATGCAGTTGCTGCTCTTCGCCCCATGGGGCCGGATGAGCCGATCTTGCGGATGGCTGTAGGTTGCGGCATCAGCCGAGGCACACGGCCGCCTTCGACGAGGCGTATCGCTCGGCAGATGTGGCCGACCGGGTGCCTGCCTGATGATGGACACCTGGGTGCGGACCGATCCGATGGCCCAAGCCGAGGCACTGTCGACCCACACGTCCTCGACTAGGGTGGCGAGGCTTGACCGGATGGGCGGCTCTTCCCGCTCGGCGGACTGCGCTGCCAGCGGGTCGGGGCAGGCGGTGTCGCACGGCGGGACGTTTGCCGCGTAGATGTGACGTAGATGGGCGCGAGGTGCCGGGGCGACGCCCGTCCGGTACGCAGGAGGAGCGCCGACGGCGCCGAGGACGGGCCCACCGCCCTTCGACCACGACAGCGCATGGAGCAGCCATGTCCCTCCCAACCGCCTACGGACACCTGGCCGCGGCGGATCCCGTCCTGCGGCGGCTGGTGGGGGGCGTCGGCCGTCCCGACCCGTTCACCTGGCAGGAGCGCGGCTACCCCGTGACGTCCAACTTCGCCGCGATGGCCCTCCACATCATCGGCCAGCAGATCTCCACCGCGGCGGCCCTGACGATCTTCGGGCGGATTTCAGCGTCGATGGGCGGCGAGGTCACCCCGGCCGGGCTCCTCGCCCTGCCCGAGGACCGGCTGCGGGCCTGCGGGCTGTCCCGGGCCAAGGCGTCCTACCTCCACGATCTTGCCCGGCGGCAGGCGCAGGGCACCATCGATCTGGAGGACATGGCCGGCGTCGACGACGCCACCGCGCTCGCCGACCTGACCGCCGTGCGGGGCGTCAGCCTCTGGTCCGCCCAGATGTTCCTCGTCCACCAACTCAAGCGCCCGGACATCCTGCCCGCAGGTGACATCGGCATCCGCCGGGCGATCGAGCGCGCCTGGCAGTTCGACGCCGTACCCGGGGTCGAGGAGACCCGCCGCCGTGCCTTTCCGTGGTCCCCCTACCGCACGTACGCCGCGGCCCTGTTGTGGGCCTCGCTCTCGACCCCCCTCCCCCTCGCGGAGAGGCCAGGCGGCCGTGCACGCCGAACCCTCGGGACGGCGCAGTGAACCGGGCCGCCCGTACCGGGGCCGGCGCCCCCGGGCCACGGCAGGCTGAACGCCCGGCACGAAGCACCGGACCGCCCCCCTCCCGGGGCCCGCTTTCTCCGTGTCCCTCACTCCCCCAGTCGGTGCCATGAACCTCCCGTCCGATCCTCCCGCGTTCTCCGGCCAGTCACTGTGCGCAGACGCCGCCCGCTCCCCGCTGCGCGCCTTCCTGCACACTGAGGTAGCCAGTGCAGTCGTGCTCCTGGCAGCCGCTGTCGCCGCCCTGGTGTGGGCGAACACCACGCCGGCGCACTACGAGTCGTTCTGGAACGCAGACGTTGCCGTTCAGGCCGGCCGCTACCGTGCCTCGCTGTCGTTGCACGAACTCGTCAACAACGGCCTCATGACGGTGTTCTTCTTCGTCGTCGGCCTGGAGGCTCGCCGCGAGTTCGACATGGGCGAACTACGGGAGCGCAAACGCCTCGCGCTTCCGCTCGCCGCCGGGGTGAGCGGGATGCTCGTCCCGATCGTGATCTACCTCGCCTTCAACGCGGGGCAGCCGTCGGGGCACGGCTGGGGAGCAGCGATGTCGACGGACACCGCCTTCGCCCTCGGCATGCTCGCCACGTTCGGCGCCCGCCTGCCGGCCGGACTGCGGGTCTTCATCCTGACCATCGCTGTCGTCGACGACCTCCTGGCCCTGGTCGTCATCGCGACCGCCTACAGCAGCGACGTCAGGGTCGTGTCGCTGCTTACGGCCGTGGGCCTGTTCGGCGTGGTGCTGCTTGCGCGCGGCCTGAAGGTGCGTCGGGGGCTGGTGTACGGGATCCTCGCAGTCGCCGCGTGGGCCGCGCTGGCCCGTTCCGGAGTGGACCCGGTCATCATCGGTCTCGCGATGGGCCTGCTCACCTACGCGGGCCCGGCCTCGCGCGGGGAACTGGAGCGCACGAGCGGGCTCTTCCGCCGCTTCCGCGAGCAGCCCACGCCCGAGGCCGCGCGCGTGGTGCGGGAGGGCCTCGCCTCGGCCCTCTCCCCCAACGAGCGCATGCAGCGGCTCTTCCACCCCTGGTCGAGCTACGTGATCGTCCCCTTGTTCGCGCTGGCGAACGCAGGGATCGTCATCGACTCCGGTCTGCTCTCCCGGGCAGCCACGTCCCCCATCACTCTCGGCATCTTCGTCGCCTATGTGGTGGGCAAGCCCATCGGGATCCTCGGCGCGTCAGCCGCGGCGACCGGCCTGAGCCGCGGGCGCGTCCGGCCACCGGCGGGCTGGGGCGCGGTCACCTCCGGCGGCGCGCTGGCCGGTGTCGGCTTCACGGTATCGCTGCTCATCGCCTCACGCGCCCTTGTCGGCGCCGAACTCGACGAGGCCAAGGCGGGGGTGCTGGGCGCCGTCATCGTCTCGTTCGCCCTCAGCTGGGCCATCACCGGGGTGGTCAACCTGCTGCCGCACCCGGCCCGCCTTCGCGCGCGTATCGGCAGGGCGGAGACCATCGTGGACCTGGCCGTGCCGGTCGACCCCGCACGCGACCACGTGCGGGGGCCTCAGTCGGCGGCGGTGACCATCGTGGAGTACGGCGACTACGAGTGCCGCTACTGCGGCCTGGCCGAACCGGTGGTCCGAGACCTCCTCCGCGGCCGTGACGACGTGCGCTACGTGTGGCGGCACCTCCCCCTCGCCGACATCCACCCGCACGCACAGATCGCCGCCGAGGCGGCCGAGGCCGCCGCGCACCAAGGGGCCTACTGGGAGATGCACGACTTCCTCCTCACCCACCAGAGCAGCCTCACCCTCGCCGACCTGTCCGCCCACGCCGCAGCCATCGGGCTGGACGTGGATCGCTTCCGCACCGACGTGAGGAGCAGGGTCGGCGCCGACCGCGTCGCCGAGGACGTGGAGAGCGCCGACCTCAGCGAGGTCGCGGGGACACCCACGTTCTTCATCAACGGCCGCCGCCACCACGGCGCCTACGACATCGCGAGTCTGACGGCGGCTGTGCGCACGGCGCGGGAGCGGGCAGCGGTGGCACGAGAGCGCCGACAGGGGCGTCTGCGGAGCGCGCGGTAGGGCCGAGGTGTCAGACGGCGCTCCCTTCACACGGGCGCCGAAGCCCGGTTCAGTCGGCACCGGCTTTCACCTCGCCTGATGCGGCCGTTGATCTGGTCGATCCGTTCCGGGATGGCCGCCTTGATTCCTCGCCTGCGCAGGTAGGAGCGGATCTTCGTGGATGAGTAGCCCTTGTCTGCGGCGACCTGCTCGGGGCGGGTGCGAGGACGGCCTGGCCCGCAGCTCCGAGTGCAGCCCGTCGGCCCCGACCACCAGGTCGAAGCGCCGCCGGTCGCCGCCCGCGAAGACCACGTCGACCCCGCCCGCGTCCTGTGCGAGTTCGGCGATTCGGTCGCCGAAGATGTACTCGACGCCGTCGCGGGTGTCGTCGTAGAGCACCTGGGGCAGGTCCCCGCGCAGGATCTCGATGTCCGCGATGAACCCGTCACCACCGTCGTCGTCCGCGCGGAAGGTCTCCAGCACCTGCCCGTCCGCGTCCACGGTGTGCGCACCGGCGGTGTCGGTGCACGCCGCGCGGACCGCCGCGTCCAGCCCCATGCGGGTGATGACCTCCTTGGCGACCCCGCGCGCGTCCACCGCCTGCCCGCCGGGACGCAGTTCGGAAGCCCGCTCCACCACGGTCACCTTTGCCCCCCACCGGCTCAGCCAGTGAGCCAGGGCGGGTCCCGCGATGCTCGCCCCCGCCACCAGCACCCTGGGGCCGCTCATCTGCATCCCCTGCTCGCCCGTCCGGATCGTGCGCTCCCGCTCAGAGTCGTCGACGCCCATCACTGCCTCCATGTGCTTCCTCCCGCGCCGGAACATTCCCAGCACAAGCCCACCGCTGTCGGTGGATCCCGGGGTCTCGACTGCGGGTGGGCACCAAACTCATCGGTGGCCGACATCGTGTCCACGCTCCCGCGAACACCCTGAACTCGGCATACCTGCGTCCGACATGGTCAGGTCGCCTCGACCTCGGCAGCCATCGATGAGAAGCGAACGCACATGATCATGGCGCTCTGTGACGATCCGGGCAGGGAGACGCCCTACGCGTGCGCAGCCCCCGGCGGCCAGCATCACCCGCGCCGCTTGGATCACCGCCTCGCCCCTGAAGACGTGCAGGGTGGACGATGTGCCGCAGCCGACTCGGGGATGACTGCGGCACCCGTCCTCAACCCGCCCTCAAAAGCCGTTCGGGCGAAACTGCCGACTGCCCCGCCCGGCCATCGTCATACTCCGCCATCCGAGTGGTGGCCTTTCCCCGCCCTCCGACGACCGCCTCAAACGGGGTCGCCATCCCCGTTATCTTCTTCGCGGTCCTGCAAGAGGGCCGCTGGCCTCCGGGCCCGGCATGACTGTGTCCCCCTGTCGAACGGATGACCTGGGGGGTGGTGTCACCGGGCCCGGGAGGTGCCGTTGGAGACGCTGATGAGAGGTCCGACTACCGCCCAGCCTGGCGCAATGCCCGGCCCCTTGCGGGCGGCAGGTCTGCATAACGTGGATGCGCACGTACGGCGCCAACTCCCTGGCCAGCATCGCACCGAAGCAGTTGGGAGCACGATGTTCGACATCGGTGATGTGGGCGTCTTCCTCGGCCTGGACGTCGGCAAGAGCGCCCATCACGGGCACGGCCTCACCCCGGCCGGCAAGAAGGTCTTCGACAAGCAGCTGCCCAACAGCGAGCCGAAGCTGCGTGCCGTCTTCGGCAAACTGGCCGCGAAGTTCGGCACCGTGCTCGTCATCGTCGACCAGCCCGCATCCATCGGCGCCCTCCCGCTCACCGTGGCCCGGGACGCCGGCTGCAAAGTCGCCTACCTGCCAGGCCTGACGATGCGGCGGATCGCCGACCTCTACCCCGGCGAGGCCAAGACCGATGCCCGCGACGCGTTCATCATCGCCGACGCGGCCCGCTCGATGCCCCACACCCTTCGCTCCCTCGATCTGGACGACGAGATCGTCGCCGAGCTGGTGCGAGGGCGTGGCGTTCGGAGGGCTCGGTGGGGTGTCGTGGGCTGCCTTGATGGAGGAGCGCCGCCCGGGCGATGAGGATCGTGGCGATGACGGCGGCGGCGGTCAGCACGGTGGCCGCGTGCTGATCGGACATCACGGTGAAGAGTCCTTCGCGGGGTTCGGGGTGGGCGGCGGCAGGGCCGGTATGCGTCCAACCAGCCGTGTCGCCTGCGTATATGCGCGTCAGCCGGGCCAGGCGACGGGTGGCGGTGGCGCCGGCGCGGTCGACGGCCGCCTTGACGCCGGCGAAGATCGCGCCCTGCACGGTGGCGGCGAGCAGCACTTCTGCCCAGTTGCGCTGTTCGTCGGTGGCGTCGGGGGCGTCCTCGTCGTGACCGAGGATCTTCCACGCCTGCTTGAACGCTGCGCCGGCAAGCATGCCGCTGACGGCCCTCAGGGCGAGACCGACCGGCTTGTAGGCGATCTTCGAGGGCCTTCACCCGGCTCACCTCTTCCGACGGAAGGCCAGCCACAGCACGACGGCTACACCGGCCGCCGTCAGCAGCAGGCTGCGGTTGTCGCGTGCCAGCTGCGCGCCCTGGACCGTTTTGTTCCGTACCGGCTCGGGTGCTTTCTCCTCCCACACATGGCCGGCCTGGGCCGCCCTCTCGCGGATCTGCCCGGCGGCCTGGGCGGCCCACTCCTTGACCGGGTCGGGCAGGCTGTCCTGCGCCCGGTGCGTCAGGTCGGCGGCCTTCGTCCTCAGTTCCCCGGCCTTGGCGGTGGCCTGCTGCTTGACCTCGGCCGCCTTCTCCTGGGCGCGGGCCTTGACGTCCGTCTTGGCCGCCATTGCCTCGACCGTCTGCCCGAGTTCCTCGCGCGTGTGCTCGACCTGCTCGCGCAGTTCATCGGGGCTGGAGGCGGTGGGTTCGTCGTGGGGCGGCTGGGTCATCGCTGTGCACTCTCCTTGATCTGGGCCACATCGGCCTTCATGCTCTGCACCGTCCGCTCGGGCGTCGGAGGTGCGCCTTCCTTGATCTGTTTCCTGCCGCTCATGGCCATCACCGCAGCGATCACGCCCAGCACAGCGGTGACGATCAGCGCCGCGGCCCACACCGGCAGTGGTACGGCGAGGGCTGCGATCGCGGTGGCCACCAGGGCCTGCGCCATCAGGAAGCCGACCACCCCGGCGCCGCCGAACAGGCCCCCGCCCTTGCCGTAGCGTTTGCCTTTCTCCTTCATTTCCGCCTGGGCCAGCTGCATCTCGCCTCGCACCAGCTCCGTCAGCTGCTGCGAGGCGCGCTGCACCAGCTCGCTCACCGGCTCGGCACTGCCATGCGTACTGCCGCGGCCGCCCGTCGGGGGCTGAATGGTCGACACGACGATCACCTCCCGTCTTCCCTGCCCGGTCCATCACGACGGGCCGTGCGGTGGACCGTCGCCTGAGCGCGCGAGTACCCCGAACAGACCAGATCAGGACACCCCGACGCGATCTGGAGCGAGAGGGAGTCATCCGCGACGGGCGGGGCACCCGCGCGGGCGCGGCCCTGGTGCGTCGCGGCGGCGGCCCGGGCGGCTTGTCCGCGTGTGTCTGGCAAGTTGGGGCTGTACGACACACAAGCCGGCCCGCTCCTGCACCTTCGGAGCGGGCCGGTGCATGTCGCAGCACGGGTGACCTGTGCCGCCGCCCCGTCCTCGCCCCACCCCTCCGGCGCCGACTCGATGAACCACGGCTAGAGCAGCCAAGAACGCACGACCAGACGCGGGGTGCGCACGGCAAGCCAGGCGCTGGCTACGCCGATCGCCGCGCCGGCGGCGACGTCGCTGGGGTAGTGGGCGCCCGCTTGCACCCGCCCCACCGCTAGCAGGGCGGCCGGCACAGCACATGCGACGCCGGCAACAGGCCAGGCGCCTGCCGCGGCCACGGTGAACGCGACCGCGGCAAGGCCATCACTGCCGCGCGGCCGCACACCACAGCTTCGTGTTCTCCGCGCACTCCTCACCGGTCAACATTCCGCAACCCCGTCACAGGCCTCACAACAGGCAGGTATCCCCCGCTCACCGCCCTACGCCCAAGAGCACCGGTCAGCTAGCGCACAGCAAGGCGAACGACGGGCGAGGCCTCAGCCGTGGCCCATGCGGCGCCGGTCCTCTTCGTCCCATGCCCGGGTGTCGCGGGGTTGGGTGTAGGGCTCGCTGTCGGGCGGCAGCCCGCCGGCGATGGCCCGCTGGCGTACGGTCTCCGCGTCGAACTCCAGGCCCAGCAGGATGGCCAGATTGGTGATCCACAGCCACAGCAGGAAGACGATGACGCCGGCCATGGTGCCGTAGGTCTTGTTGTAGGAGGCGAAGTTGGCAACGTAGAACGCGAAGCCGGCGGAGGCCAGCAGCCAGATCAGCAGGGCGAGGAGACTGCCGGGGGTGATCCACTTGAAGCCCTTTACCCGCGCGTTCGGGGTCGCCCAGTACAAGATCGCGATCATGACGGTGACCAGGACCACCAGGACGGGCCACTTGGCGATCGACCACACTGTGATCGCCGTGTCCCCGATTCCCAGGGCCTTGCCGGCCTGGCGGGCCAGTGAGCCGGTGAACACCACGATCAGCGCACTGATCACCGCCAGCACCAAAAGCACGACCGTCACCCCCAGCCGCACCGGAAGGATCTTCCACACGGGGCGGCCCTCGGGCATGTCGTAGACGGCGTTCGCGGCGCGGATGAACGCGGCCACATAGCCGGAGGCCGACCACACCGCCAGCACGATGCCGACGATCGCCATCACCGAGCCGACACCGGCGTTGCTCTGCAACTGCTCCACGGCCCGGGTGATGATGTCGCGGGCCGAGCCGGGAGCGAACTTCTTGATGTTGGCCAGCACCGAGTCGGTCGCCGACTTGCCGCTGATGCCCAGCAGCGAGACCAGCACCAGCAGCGCCGGGAACAGCGCCAGTACCCCGTAGTAGGTCAGGGCCGCCGCACGGTCGGTCAGCTCATCGTCCTTGAACTCCCGCAAGCTGCCCTTGAGCACGGCACGCCACGCGCCCTTGGGCAGCTTCGTCGGCGTATCCGGGGCGCGCCGCTCCACCTCAGGCCCGGGCCCGACCTCCTCGGGCGCGAGCGCTTCGCGCCCGCGCGCCTCGTCGTGGCCGTGGTGCGTGTTGCGCCCGGGCAGATGCAGCTTCGCCATAAGCCCCCGGGTAACCCTCGTCACCGCGCCTAAGCACGCACCAGCCGCGCGTGCGGCCGCAGCGTGAGTGGAAGGCTCGAGGTCGCCGTGTCCAGGCAGCCGGTGCCATGTGGGGCGGCGAGGAGGGCGGCCACCCCGAGCCTTGGCGGGATGGGGCCGGAGCTGAGGCCTGTCCGATCGCTCGGGTCAAGCGGCGCCCCGGTGCCGCGTGGCGGCTTCAGCCGCGGCGTGGTCGGCGGATGACCGGTTCGCGGCGTGGACCAGGCGCAGGTGACGGCCCCGGGCGTGGCGCGCGGCCTGCGGCCCCAAGCACGGCGGCGAGTTCGTCTTCGGCGACCCTGCCACCTGGGGCACCGAGCAGGCCGTCACCGTCACCGGCACCCGCCTTTACGGCAAGGCCACCGCGCAGGCCTGGGACCGGCTGCACCCACGGCTGACCCGGCGGGCAGCCTGGATCGACCACGACGGGCCGCTGCCCATCATCGAGGGCACCGTCATCCGCCTGGTCGTAGAGAAGCTGCCCAGTGGCGGGGTGAACAAGCCGGTGTGGCTGTGGTGGTCGGGCACCGCCGCCACCGAAGCTGACGTCGACCGCTGCTGGCAGTCCTTCCTCCGCCGCTTCGACATCGAGCACACCTTTCGCCTGTTCAAGCAGACGCTCGGGTGGACCGAGCCCCGGCTTCGCAGCTCGGAGGCTGCCAGAGCGTGTTCGTGGCGGTCGGTGCCCGTCCAGACAGCGGGGCCTGATGCCTCTGCCACCACGCTAGATACCTCCGAAGCTGTAGTACTTCTGCGCACAACACGGGGTGAGTGCGCCAGGTCATCGGCAGCTGCGCTGGTCGTGGTGTCCTCACGTGCTGACGGCACGAGCGTGATGCGGCCGTGCGGGACAGCTGGACGCGGGCTGAACTCAGACCTTTGCCCGCCCGCCGTCGGACGGCGGGCGGGCAAAGGATGGTGTGGCGTGTTTAGCGGGCCCGGAGCGAGGCTCCGTAGCGATCGGTCTGACGCAGCACCTTGGTTTGCTGGAAGGGCGCTGGCCAGACCTGGATGAGGTACCACTCGGTGACCTCGTCGGGAGCCAGGTCGACTGCGGTGTCTCGGCCTCGGGCATGCACGCGCAGCCGGTAGTCGCCAGGGCCGTTGAACGACAGGACGGGGAGTTCTTCGTCGAGGTCGTCCATCATGCCGCGCACCGTGAGCTCGCCGGAGGCGGAGTGTGCTGAGATCTCCACCGTCTCCTGCCAGTCACTGTCGGTGGGGGGCTCGGTGTCGTGGAGGGTGACAGTGACGGTGACGTCGCCGGTGTGGATGCCGGTCATGACGATGATGACGCCGTCGTCGACCCGGACGAGCCCGTTGTGCCCGCGCTCCAGGTCGGGGCCAGTCGGCCCGTCCTCGTCACAGATGTCGAACTGGTGGTACTGGACCGGGACGTTGCTTGTGCCCTGTCCGACTTCGTCGCTCATCTCGCCCTCCCTCTGCCGAGCGGCGGAACACCTACTTGATCCACACGAGGAACTTGTCCTTCTCGAGGATGCGGTTATACAGGTAGAAGCGGCTCAGGGCTCGGCCGCCGTCCTCGTTCTGTGTCGTCGATCATCCGGCGGCTGAAGTTTCCCCCGCCGGTGTCGGCGCCTTGCCAGGTCGATGCCATGGGGTACTCGTCGCACTGCTTGCCCGGCGGCCGCTCCAGGCTCGAGGGGCATGCTTTGCGCCGGTTGCCTGTGATCTTTTCCTTGTTGGTCAGACGGGTCAGGTACCGCCGGGTGCCGTGCTTGCCGGGCAGGTTCTTGGTGTTCTGCGCGTACTCGACGTGCTTGGCGAGCTCGGGGAATTCCCCGTTCTTGGCGTAGACCATCTCCGGGATGTAGGGCATCACACAGCCCGGCTTGGGACTGTAACTGCCTGTTCTCTATCCGCTCGCTTCGTCGGGCAGGTTCGAACGGGGGCCTGGTTCGGGTGAGTTGTCCGGGGCGGATGCATGAAGGAAGGGCCTCTTGGTAGCTCGCGGATGTCGAGTCCAGCGAGAAGCTAGAGGCCCTGTTGTCGAAGTGTCGCGTGGTCGTGGTCGCCGAGTCCAGTTCGTCCACTCGTGGGTGTGACTGCCTCGCCCACAGGTTCGGAAACGCCGTCGACCGGCCGCAGCGCCGCCGCCGATACGGCTCGGACATGAGCGATGCCGAGTGGGCCGTGGTCAGGAACCTGCTGCCGGTGCCGGGCTGGCTTTCGGGCCGCGGCGGGCGCCCGGAGGGCTACTGCCACCGGCAGATGATCGACGCAGTGCGCTACCTGGTCGACAACGGCATCAAGTGGCGGGCAATGCCCGCAGACTTCCCGCCCTGGCCGCGCGTCTACGCCTTTTTCGCCCGCTGGCGGGACACGGGACTGGTCACCGAGCTGCACGACCGGCTGCGGGAAGCCGTCCGCGCCGGCGAAGGCCGCAGCCCCGAGCCGAGCGCGGGGGTCGTGGACTCGCAGTCGGTGAAGGCAGACGCCACCGTCACCTTCGGCTCACGGGGCTTCGACGCGGGCAAGAAAATCAACGGTCGCAAGCGGCACCTGCTCACCGACACGCTCGGACTTTCCTGGCCGTGCTGGTCACACCGGCGTCCGTGACCGACCGGGACGGCGCCCGGTCCCTTCCAGCCCAATGTGGAAGGCTCTTCCTTCCCGTCGACCCGAGCAGTCCTCTCAGGCGCCCTGGAGCGCCGACTGCACCTTCTCCCTCGACCAAGGAAACCGCGCTGCACCAGGGCCGTATGGCCCTGGTGACACCGGTACTGAAGTGATGCACTGAAGGAGACGGGGACGGGCCCCGCACACAGACGCGGAGAAGCAGCCGAGAGGCTGCGCACCGCGCAATCAGGAACCGCGAGAAGCGGTTGGGGCCCTCCCCGTCGATGGGCGACCGATCGGGGACGCGCCCCCGGTAGGGCGGGCGGCGAGCAGCCCGGTCGGCCTGAATCGAGGATCTGCCGGGTCAGACAGGTTTTTACGCTGCCGTGGGCGCGGGCCGCGGTGGGCGCGTCCCCTCTCTCTTGATCAGGAATCAGACATTCCGGCATCAAGAACTCGCCGGATGGCAACGCGATGCTCGAATTGGATCTCTTGGCATGCGGGCTGACCCTGACCAGTCAGCCCGTGTTTATGATCAGGGGGATTCATGCGCATCGCGCATCACAGACGCGTCTTCGCCGTGGCCGTGACAACGGCGGTGGGGATGCTCACGCTTATCGGCACACCGGCGCACGCGCAGCCGTCTTCCCCGGCTGCGCCGTCGCTGTCGAACAGCGACACCACGGAGCTCGCCCAGCTCGCCGAAGGCTATCTGCAGCAGCGGGCCGACATGCTGACGACGACCCGCCCGACGGCCAGGGCCGCTGTCGCCCGCGTCCAGGCCACACGGGCCATGACTGCGCGGGTGCAGGATGATCTCGCTGCGCTCGCGGAGAAGGGCAGGCGGTACAAGGAAGTCGACGGCGGCTACACGAAGGCCGAGGTCGAGGTGAAGGTCACCGACACCTCCGTCACGGACCGGTCGGCGACGCTGCAGCTCACCGAACACACGCGCCTCCACCTCCCGTTCACGCCCCAGGAGGTCGAAGACGGCGCGCCGGAGTACGAGGAACTGTCGCTTCCGCACACGGTGACGTTCGCCCAGGGCGCTGACGGCGCCTGGCTGCTGTCGTCCGATAAAGCCGATACCGAGGGCGGTCCGACCCCGACGACGCAGGTTTCCGATATGGACGTCGATGCCAGCACCGACGACGGGGCCGGCAAGCCGGACGAGGACGAGGGAAGCAAAGGGCCAGGGGCCGGCACCGACCCGTTGCCTGACGGTAGCGTCGACTCCGTCGTCAAGCCTTCGGCCTCGGCCAGCTACAACTGCTCCCGTCAGGACGGGTGTATTTTTCATCGGCTGACAGGCGGCCACGCCACAGCTCGGTCACGAGGGAACCCCTGCCAAGTCACCATCCCACTCGGGTAGTTCAGTGAAGTCACGAGACCGAAGCTGATCGCACCTGACCAATCATTCGGGGCATGAGAAACCTCCGTGATAGCCCCGAGCAGAACCAGCCTACGAGCGCCACCTCTGCCCCGCACGCATGCGTGCGTCACTCACGGCCCCGGTGCCGATCTTTGACATCGCGGCCGTCTCATGGTCCGGGTGGCGCATCGCCGGTAAAGGTGGCTGATCCCTGATCACTTCGAGCATGGTCCGCTCCACCCTCCAGCACCCCCCATACGGTCCCACTCCCCCGACAGCCTGGCGGTACCTGGTGGAAGGCATGCGGCGTGACCTGGACGCTGCCGGAACCGACGCTGACCACCCCCACACCCCTCCCCGCCCTGCTGCCGGGATGGGCCGGACAACCGAAATGGGACGGCTTCCGGGCCCTGCTGTCGGTCGATGCCGGCCGTGTCGTGCTGCGCCCGCGCCGCGGCACGGACCTGGCGCCGGCGTTCCCGGAGATCGTGGCCGGCACCGCCCGCCTCCCCGACAAGACGGCCCTGGACGGTGAGTTGGTCGTGTGGTCGGAGAAACGGCTGGCCTTCGAACGCCTGCAAGACCGGCTGCGCCGCCGCGGCACAGTGCCGCCCGGGCCGCCGACAAACGGCCCGCCCACTTCGTCGCCTTCGACCTGCTACGCCTGACCGGCACCCCCACTACCAGCTGGCCCTTCCACCGGCGACGCGCCGCCCTGGAGACGCTGTTCCCCACCCGCCGGCTCACCGCACCGCGCCCTCGCGTCATCAGCAGGCCGCCCCGCTCACGCGCTCTGACCTGCCCACATCCTGGCTTGTGCAACACGCTTTAGCGAACCAAGCGGTCACCGCGTCGGCACAGCTCGACGGTCTCGGCCTTGAACTCCGGCGGGAACGAGCGGCGAGGACGCGGCTTCTTCCCCATGCTCTCCATGAGGGACATCCTCCTCCTGGGGCCGAAGTCCTTGATCTTCGATGTCCGGCAAAGCGGATCAAGCCCAGTGGTGACCAGATGATTGGTCTGGCGTGTCACACCTGGCCACCACGATCACCGTCGCATCCGGCCCGCCATCGCCACCGCAAGCTCCGCAGCAAAGCCGCCACGACCTGGGTCGATCTCCTCAGTACGGAAGGGCGAGGGCGGCGTTGGCGGTGTCGGCGCATGCGCGCAGGGCCTGGGCGGGGGTGCTGCGGCCGAGCAGGACCGCCACGACCGCTTCCCCGACCGCCTTGGAGATTTGCGGATAGGCGGGGTGGACGGGGCGGACCCGGGCTGTTTCCAGCGCCTGGGTGAACACCGTCAGGCCTTCGGTGTCGGCTGCCTTGTGCCGCCAGGCGGGCAGGTCCTGGCAGCGGCGGCTGAGCGGGAGACTGCCCGCCTGGACATCCCACACCACATCCTGCGCGGGCTGCATCAGCCAGCTGACGAACGTGCGGGCCGCCCGCTGGCGGGCCGATCCGTTGTTGAACACCGTCCAGGTGTCCGGCCCCGATATGGTCACCGGCCGGCCGGAGAAGCTGGGCAGCGGGACGACGTGGTAGTCGACCTTCGCCTGCTCAATGTCGGGCAACTGCCACGGACCGGTGAGGGTCATGCCCATCCGGCCGGACATGAAGACCTGGTACATCTGCTCGCTGCCGGGCTTGGGATCGATGTAGACGCTCTGGTCGCGGGCCAGGGCATCCACCACCTCCAGGGCGCGCACGCCGCTGTCGGCAAAGCCGATCTTCTTGCCGCCGGAGTCGATGACGTCCCCTGCGAGGTCCCAGATCATCGGCCACAGCCGCCACACGGTGTCCTCGTCGCCGGCACCGGGCCAGCCCGTGCCGAACCGGCCGCGGCCCTTGTCGGTCAGCCTCCTCGCCGTGTCCTGGAAGTCCTGCCAGGTCCAGCCCGCCCGGGGCAGGGGCAGACCCGCCTCGCGGAACAGCTTCTTGTTGCACACCACTGCCAGGGAGTCCAACAGGGCGGGCGCGGCCCGCACCTTCCCCCGGACGGTGACCGCATCGCAGGCCGGAGCCCAGTAGTCCCACCACGGGGTGGGGCCGGTGCGGACGGTGTCGGTGAGATCGACGACCTGCGGGCTCACGGCGATGCTGGCCAGGTCGGAACCGAAGATGTAGGCGATGTCCGGGTAGGAGCCCGCGGCCAGGCCGGCGGTCACCTTCTGCAGCATCGCGTCGGCCAGCACACCACCGCCCAGCCTGACCTTGATCTTGGGATGACTGCGCTCAAACGAGACGACAAGTTCTTCCAGGGCTTTCCTCCGTTGATCGGTCTGACCGTGCCACATCTCGATGGTGGCGATGCCATTGACGACACCGCCGACATCGGTGCCGGCCGCGCAGCCGGATGCCGTCAGGCCCGCGGCTGCTGCAACTGCCAGGCCGCCGCCGGTGCGCAACACACCGCGGCGTGAGGGGTGCGCGACATAGGGGGCCGCATCCATCAGTACCTCCAGGGGAATTCGGGTCGAACGAGGGGTCTGCCGCGTGGATCGCGCGACCGATGCGGTGGGTCCGGCCCGGGTGCGGCACGTTCGCCACCCGAAACTTCAGCAGGTCCTGCGGACGTATCCACTGCGGCCGACCAGGGAGACGTCGAGGGCACCCTGGATGGCGCCCAGCGTCCGACCCCAGCCGGAACACGCCGCATGTGTGAGCGGAAACGACTTGCTTCTGCCGACGCGCTGAGCGTGATCAGCGATGCGGCAGGGTCGGCCATGGCAGCCACGCCCCGTGCATTCCGGGATGACACAAGACCGTGACTGATGATCGGCTTCCAGACGATGGCGGGCATGTCCCCGCCTCGGACGCTTGCGGCGATCCTGGCGACTTGGCCTGGGCCGCCAGCTACCGGATGGCGTACCTCTTCACCGAGTGATCGACTGCGGCGTTGACGGGAGTCAAACGGCCAAAGAGGGCGATGTCAAGACCTCAAGACACCTCTTGTGCACATTTCTGCTCGGTAGCACCCTATAATGTGCAGGAACAAGCATGCTTCGCAAGTACGGGACAGCGGGCGACAGGGCAGGGCGGCAGCGTGAACGGCCCGGCCCCTGGGAGCGACGCCGACCAGCATGCCGAAGCCCGCCGGCACTGACTCGGTTGCGGCTGTGTCAAAACTTTCAACCATCAAGATGCCGTGCGCACAAACGGAGTCCAGGGCGGCAGCACCCACCGGGCGCCACTGGGCCCAGTGGGCGGACCCTGCCGTATACACCGACGACCGACCGGCGCGCCATGGCATGGCATGCGACCATGCCTGCTCACACGGCCCATGTGTACTGCGGCGCTGGGCCCAGGAGCGCGAGTCGGCTCTCGGGCATGTGACCCAAGTCGATACACCCCCAGCGCAAGGATCACATCGAGGTGATCTTCCCGGCCACGTCCGACGCAAGTAAGCGTCGGCGCCCGTTGCCGAGTCGGCCCTTCCAGGCCACGGAAGACGACGGCTGCGGAGAGCCTGGTGTCACAGCCTCCAGGAGTGGACTACGGCACTGGCTGGTCAGGATTTGGAACGCAGATGCGTCCACCTGCCGTGCGCACCCATCTCCGCCCCTTGCTTGTTTCTGATTATTTAGGCTATGAATAGCGCATCTTTAAGCATCATCGGGTTCTGGAGGACGCGTGGACCACGTCACCGAGGAGATGGCCAGCCAGCCGGACTGCTGGGGCCCCATCCCACATGTCATTCTTGACGGCCTTGGCGCGCCGATCGGGCGGGGGGCCGTTCCTCCCATCCGCCACCACCCCGTCCGCTGACTCCGCAGCAGACACTCCGAAGGGCCGCCTGGTGATCCTCACCGTCACACTCAATGCCGCGCTCGACCTCACTTATCACCTCGACCGGCTTCGCCCACACGCGAGCAACCGCGTCGGCGCCGTTGCCGCCCGGGCCGGAGGCAAGGGGATCAATGTCTCCCGTGTCCTGCACGCGCTAGGGCACGAAACCGTCGTGACCGGCCTGGCCGGGGGGCTGACCGGCACGGCTGTGCACCGCGAGCTGACCGCCGCCGGGCTGACCAACAACCTCGTTTCGATCGGAGGCGAGACCCGTCGCACCGTTGCCGTCGTCGACGAGCAACTCGGCGATACAACGATCCTCCTGGAGCCCGGGCCGGTCGTCACCGCCGACGAATGGATGCAATTCCTTTACCGGTACGACAAGTTGGTTGCTCAGGCCGCCGCGGTCGTGCTCGCAGGCAGCCTGCCTGTCGGCGTGCCTGCCAATGCCTACGCCGAGTTGATCCGCCGTGCCCGCGTCCATCATGTACCCGCTGTCCTGGACGCCGATGGTCAGGCGCTACGGGCCGGCCTGTCCGAAGCTCCTGCCCTCATCAAACCCAATGCCAGCGAACTCGCGGCCGCCAGCGGCAGCAGCGATCTCCACGCCGGGGCAGCGGCACTGCGCGCTGCGGGCGCGCAGGCGGTGGTCGCGTCGGCCGGACCGGACGGCATGATCGCCTGCGCACTTCAGGGCAGCTGGCGGGCCCGTCCCCCGCAGCACCTTGCCGGAAATCCGACCGGCGCGGGAGACGCGGCGGTTGCGGCCCTCACCCTCGGGCTGATTCAGGGGGCGCCCTGGCCGGTCAGGCTCACCGAGGCGGTAGCCCTGTCAGCCGCAGCCGTTGCGGCCCCGCTCGCCGGCGACTTCGACGTCACCATCCACCGCAGGCTGCTCGAAGCGATCACCGTGGAACCGCTCCCCGCGCTCAAAAGACAAACCGCATCCTGATCCTTTTCGTGCTTCACCGATACCGCACCGGGGCACGGCCGCACGCCGAGGTCGCATGTGCCGGGATCTCCTCCGCTCGCCTGCGGACTATGGCCCCGGGTGCCTCTGTGCGGCTGCTCCATGGTGCGTTCTGCCGCTGAGGCGAGCTCGGCGTCGGCCGGAAGACCACTGCCGGGCGCTGGACGTGCAAGCAGACGCCCAAGACGGGCATCGGCGCAAGAGGTTTCCTGCTCCATTGGTGCCCCGATGGAGAGCCGATCGTCAAGGGGGCCTCGGCTGACTGCCCCGTTTCCCGTCCCTGTTCCGAACAACCGCTCATCTAGGACATGCCATGCGACGCACCATCCTGCCCGCCGGAGGGAGTCCCTCTCCGGCTTCTGCCCCCTGTACGAGACCGCTCGTCCCGGAAAGGCCGTACTCGGGCAGCGAAATGAGCCGGGCCGTCCCCGGCACTGTCGACCAAGCCGGTGAGACTGTCACGCCCGGCCCGGACCATGCCCGAGTTGTGCACGAGGAATTGTCAGCGGCCGGCGATGTGCGCCACGCACCACGTAGCTGGGTTCGTCGCATGGCACGGGAACTGTCCTTCGACCTCGCCGGGCGCAGCAACCGGCCCGGTGGAAAGCCCGACGCAGACTGCCCCACTGCACTGCGAGGTGCGGCGTGACCCCGGCGGCCCCGCCACCGGAGTGGGACGCAGGGGATGCGGGCAGGGGACAGAGTCAGGGGGAATGGGCAGTGGGCACCTCGCGCGACCCGGGTGCGTGGCCCGGTTCCCACGAATCACCGCAGGCTTCTGAGCAGCAGGGCGTTTCCCACCCGCGAGGCCGGACGAAGGGCGCGCCGCGGCCCTTCCCACGGCTGGACCCGCGGAGCACACCTCAGCATGGCTGGGGCTACGGTTCCGTTTGGGCCGCCCAGAATGAGCACACGCCGCGGGACATCGACGCCCGCACGGCCGCTCTTCAGCAACTCCAAGCCGATCATGCGCTGTTGCGATTGCGCACGGCCCGCAGGCGCCCCATTTTCACCATGGTCGGTGCCATCTCCTCGCTCTACGTCCTGGAAATCCTGCTGGCGAATGAGGCGGGGGGCTTCATGGCCGTACCTCTCGCGGGACCCCTCAACGTCGGCTTGGCACTGAGCCTTCTACAGTGCGTCACCTCCGCCTGTGCGGTCCGGTGGTACGCCCGCCACGCAAGACGCGTCCTGGACCCGGAGGCCGCACGGGTCAGGGCACTGAGAGATTGGGGACAGGCGTGACAACCACTGCCCTGACATTGACGAATCCCGGCTTCCCCGTGTTCGTGGTCTTTGCGACATTCGTATCCTGCGCGCTGTTCGTCACCGTACTGGTCACGACCGACCGGACCACACCCCGTGACTTCTACGTCGGCGACAGCCGCCTCACCCCGGTACGCAACGGCATCGCCATCTTCGGTGTCTACCTGTCGGTCGAGACCTTGCTTGGTGCGCCCGGCAGAATCGCGTTGACGGGATACGACGGCATCGGCTACCTGATGGGTCCGATCGTCGCCATTGTCGTGGTCCTGCTTCTGATCGCGGAGCCGTATCACAGCACCAGTCGTTACACGATCGGCGACAGCCTCGGGCGGCGCCTGCGCGCCAGGTCCGTCCCCGTGGCCGCGGGAATCGCCACACTCGGCATGAGCCTGGTGTACCTGATCGCCCAGATGGTCGGTGCCGGCGCACTCGCAGCACCGATCCTGGGGCTCGAGGGAACCGGCGCGCGGGAGATCATGGTCGGCTCGCTCGGCCTCCTCGTCATCGTCTACGCGGCGATCGGAGGTATGTGGGCGACGACGGCGATACAGGTGGTCAAGGGGGTCCTGCTGCTAGCCGGAGGGGGCCTGACGGCAGTGCTGCTCATGTCGCGGGTCGGCTGGGATCCTGCGATCTTGCTGAGCCAGGCCGCGGACCACAGCGGACTCGGGGAGGCATTCCTTCAGCCCGGCACGAGTCACGTCGACGCCGCCGTAGGCAAACTCGACTCCTTGAGTGTGCAGTTGGCGGTGTTCATCGGTGCCGTTGGGATGCCCCACGTACTGATGAGGCTCAGGGCGGTGCCCACGGCACGCGCGGCCCGTCGTTCCGTCGAAATCGCAAGCTGGCTGACGCTTGCGTTCTGCTTCATGGCCGGCTTGATCGGATTCGGCGCGGCGACGGTGCTGGGCCGGGGCTCCATTCTCACCGACAACGCCACGGGAAACACCGCCGTACTGATGCTGGCAAAGTTCATCGGCGGGGCGTTCCTCATCACGCTGATCTCTTGCATTGCCTTCGCCACCGTCCTGGCTGTGGTGTCAGGGCTTGTCCTGACCGCATCTGCCGCGCTGGCCCACGACATCTACCAGGTCGGCCTGATGAACGGAAAGGCGTCGGAGAAGAGTGAGCTCCTGGTCGCCAGGGTCACGTTGGTGCTGGTGGGTGTCACGGCCATCGCGCTGTCCTTGTACGCCCAGACCCAAAGCATCTCGTTTCTGGTCGGCTTGGCCTTGGCCATCGCGGGATCCGCCATCCTGCCGGCGGTGCTGTACAACATGTACTGGAGGCGCTTCACCACCAAGGGTGCGCTGTGGAGCATCTACGGGGGCCTGCTCTCCTCCGTCCTCCTCGTCGTGTTCTCTCCCGTCCTCTCAGGCAGGCCGACCTCCCTGCTGCCCGATCAGGACTTCGCTGTCTTCCCCCTCAGCAACCCCGCAGTGGCCTCGATCCCGCTCGGTTTCCTGCTTGGCTGGCTGGGATCGGTCCTCGACTCACGCAGACCCGACGAGATGGAGTACGCCGAAACAGAGGCCAGCGTCCTCGCTGACGTGGCGGCCAGCCCTCCGGAGCCAAGCCCCGGTCCATGACCTTCTTGGACCAGGCCGGCACGGCGCCGAATTGCTCCTCCAGGTGCTGACCGAGCGCGAGGAGAGGACAGCGTCGCCATCACCTATCACGGGTTCATCCTGCGGAAGTCCTGGTAATCGTCACAGACGATGCCCTGGTTGACCCAGCATTGGAGGCCTGCGGCAAGGTCACGCTCGGCAAGGTGCACGGCGTCCTCGGTTGTGGGCAGCTCGGGACCTCTGCGCTGGAGCCTCCGTGCCGCAGAGCGAGCATGCCGAGCAGGGCCTCGTACGGGAGAACATGATCGTCGGTCGTCCATCGGCGGAAGAGCTCGCGCTGCTGCTCGAGGGTGAAGGGGGCGGCCGCGCGGCAACCGCTGTGCCCCGGCTGCCACGAACGGCGACCGCCGGCGATGGCCCGCTGCGCGACGTGCCGGCCGAGAGTACGCGGCGCCGCCCGCCTCCCAAGGGTCCGCTGTGTCACCGCTGCAGGCCAAGGCCCGCCCGTACCTGCGCTTCGTGTGGGACCGCGGCGCCCGTTCAGTCCGCGGCGAGTCCGGTCCAGGAGTGTTCATGGGCGGCGCCTCAGGACGTGCCGGCGACGCCTGGACGGATGGCAAGAGGCCGGGGTCTTCGAGCAGTTGCACCGCCTCCTGCTCTCAACTTCTGCGATCCTCCCTCCCCAGGTGGGCGGGGTCGGCGACATGGGAAGCGACGAGGACAAGAAGGCCGCGGCGGCCCTGGCAGGACTGGTCTCGAAGTAGGACATGCACCCGACGGCACGCCATGGCAGCGGATGCTTCGCAGGCTCACCTGACGGCCCGGGCAGCGCAGTCCTTGACTGTGATCATCCTGGACACACCCTGGCAGGACACATCCTCGGCAGAGCGGCCAGGCTGGCGTGAGCGGGCCGCCAGCCTGGTCGGCGGATCCGCGTTCGCGGTCGACTCCATCGTCTGCGTCCGCTGCCGGTGTGGATGGGTGGAGCAGCCCCTATGCGGGGCGCATGGTGCCGTCGGTCTCGGATGTCTCGGCTCGTGGGCGGCCCGCTTCTGCGAGACGGAGCAGGTGGACGCACGCGCGACCTGAAGCGGCCGTCCCCGAGGAGACGGCCGCGCGGATTGCAGAGTCGGAGGTTCGGCCTTCTCAGCAGGTGGACTGCCTCGTCGGCTGCACGGGATTCAGCACGTCTGGCGGACGTAATCGGCGCTGCCCGCCGGGGAGACGAGGACGTCGCGCTGAACGATGCTGAGCCTGTCGCCCCAACCCGCGCAGGCGTTGGCCAGGCCCGTGTCGGTGTACTCGATCACGATCACGTTGTCGCCGAAGGCCGCGGTGTACGTGCCGCACTCCTCGTACTGCCCGCACTCCTCGGTGATCGCGAAGTCGAGGCCGTTGGCGACGCGGTTGGCGGCCAGATCTGCGGTGTTCTTCTGGCCGATCGCGAGCCCGTCACTGTGGGCGCGCGCCGACTGGAGCTTGATGAACTCCTGTGCATCGGTGGTGCTCAGCAGCCCGCCGGAGCGCAGGTAGCTGTCGTAGTTGTCCGGCTCGATGGCCTGGAAGCCATGGTCGCGGCAGCCATCGATCCAGGCGCCCACCTTGGCCATGATGCGCTCCCGTTTCTCGGCGGTGCGGATGTCGAGGAGGGCCTCCTTCCACTCGGTGTCGTAGACGATGTTGCCGGAGGCGTCGCGCAGCAGCAGATCCGAGTCCCACTGGGACTCGGCCCCGGGCTGCGCCTGGAAGGTGTTGACGTAGCAGATGTTGTACAGGCCGGCCGCTGGAGACGCCGACTGGTCCCGGGTGACGACCTGGACGCCCTGCGGCGGGGTATAGGCCCCGCCGATCTGGTAGTCGAAGCCGGCGTGGGTGGGGGGCACAATCGGGTCGGCCGACGCAGGGGCTGGGGCGAGCAGCGCGCCTGCCAGAGCCGCGGCACATGCGGCGGCTACGCCGAATTCCTTGCTGGAGAGAACACGCTTTCGGCTCATGTCGAGCTCCAAGAGATGGTGGGCACGACCCCGCCTCGGACCCCGAAGGCGATCCTGGCGACTCGGGCCGGACTTCTGGCTCTCAACCAGCTACCGGCTGGGCGTACCTCTCGCGCCGAGTGCACGACGTCGGCGCTGCCCGGGAGTAAATAGGCAGGACGTGACGAGCGTCAATCCTTCGCTCCTCATTTTTGCACGTTTCTGCGTGATGGATGGTCAACTCGCGCAGAATTAAGCACCGGACAGGCGGTCATACAGCAACCGTGGGGTCCGCCCGGGCTTGTCGGCGGCATTGGCCGACGGCCGGCCGTGCAGCGACCATGCGGCACCGACGGCCTGCCGCGCCTTCGCTGTACAAAACGGCGTGGCGACCCGAAATCCGCCTGAACGGGCACCGTTTGGGCCTGCCGGGGCCCGGGGCTGACGGATTCCGCTCCGCTGGCTCGCTTCGATGATCTGCGTCGAGCCGAAGGCCTGGTTCTCCCGTGCGGGCCGGTGTCTCTTCCCAGCGTCTCGGGGCAGGTGGAGCGCTCCGGCCGGCCGCGGGATGCCGACCCTCGCAATGATTGCGCGCGCCGCCTTCTCGGCAGGCGGCGAACAGCCAGTGCCGGCAACCGACGAACATCGCGATGGCCGGGACCGGTCAGTGCGTGGCTCTGTGGACCGGACACGCAGTCATGTTCCCGACGTGTCTGTGCGGTTGGTTGGGCCGGAGTGTGCTTGGCAAGGCGAACGACGGCTGGGTAGCATCCAGCCCACGTCGCATCAGGAACGCGACGTCAGAGGCACGCCCATCCGGTGTGCGGGCATCGCCCGCGAGCCCGGACCAAGTCGCCAGGATCGTTTCCGGTTTCCGAGGCGGGGTCGTGCCCTCCAGCACAGTGGAGCGCGCTGTGAGCCTCGTTGACGGCCGATCGATCGTTCTCTCCCTACGCACGTGTCTCCACGCGACTCCTTCCGTCTGACGGCTGTTGCACACCCGTTCCGGCGGATCACCCTGCATCGCCAGGAGATCACCTCGTCGGGGCGGGCCGCGTACGGCGCGCAGGCCTTGTATGCGCGAGCTTGGAGAACCAGATGACCGCAGAGCGCACTTCCGTTCCCGCAATGCGCCGCTCCGATCGCGTCACCGCGATCCTGGAACGACTGGCCGGCGGCGGCGCGGTGAACGTCGCCGGTGTGGCCCATGACTTGGGGGTCTCCGTCGCGACAATCCGCAGGGACCTTACGCTGCTGGACGATCAGAATCTGGTCATCCGCACCCGTGGCGGCGCGGTGGGCCGCGCCGAGGCCTACGAATTGCCGGTCCGCTACCGCGACGGCAGGGGCCGTGCGGCCAAGCAGGCGATCGCGCGGATGGCCATGTGCTGCATGACGTCCTGCCGGCAGGTCGTGGCGATCAACGGCGGCACCACGGCGGGAGAGGTCGCCCGGCTGCTGGCGACCCGGACCGGTCTGACGGTGGTCACCAACGCGTTGAACATCGCCAGTCTGATGGTGAACCAGCCGCGTGTGAAGCTGATCGTCACCGGTGGCGTGGCCCGGCCCAACTCCTACGAACTGGTCGGTCCAGTCGCAGAGAGGACCTTGGGAAGGATGAACATCGACACCGCGTTCATCGGCATCGACGGGATCAATGCCACGACCGGGCTGTCGACGCACGACGCGGTCGAGGCGCAGATCAACGCCCTGATGATCAGCCGGGCTCGGCGGGTCGTGGTGGTGGCCGACGGCTCCAAGATCGGTCGAAGTCTGCTCGCACCCGTGGCCGGCCTCCTCGCCGTGACCGAGTTGGTCACGGACACGACCGCGGACGTCGACGAGGTGGCCGCCATCGCCGCGCGGGGCGTCAAGGTGACGGTCGCCCAACCCGCTGCGCGCTGACGGGGCCGCAGGCTTCGCGGAACGTACTGTGCCCGTCCAAATGCGTCGCAGCACGACAGGCCGTCAGACCGAACTCGCCGCGCGCGGCGGTGATCGTGAGATCACTCATGTCGCGCAGGCTGACACGCTGCGCGCAGCTTCCGCCTCGGACGACAACGGCCCCACCGCTGCTGTCGAGCGCGCCGATCGCGTGCGGGATGGTGGCGAACGGCGCGGACCTGCTGCCGACGGCCGCGTCCGCCCCGTCGGGGAGACGTAGAAGGCGGTCGTGTCGGCCGCCAACGGGCTCGACGGGGGCAGGGTGGGCAGCAACGCCATGGCTGCGAGCACGCGATACGAAGAAGTCGTGTCTTCATACCGCACAAAGCATGGAGAGTGCGCGTCACGGCATAAAGGAAGCACACAGTCGCGATGAGCGATCCCACGGAAACGCTCACTGCGGCTGAGCGCTTCTCCTCCCGGTCTCGACTCCGCCGAGAGCGTGCTGCTACGAATCCGCAACGCACGGAAATTCTCGCACTCTCCAGAGAGGAAACACATGCGGTTTATCCGAAAACTCAGGTGGTCGGCCATTCTCGCTTCTTGCGCGCTCGCGCTTGCGGGCACCGTCGTCTCGGCTCCGTCCGCGTCCGCGACACCAGCGCCGCCGTCCCCCGTCGCGTGCGCCGGGGGGCCGTGCTGGCATCCGGCGTTGCAGACGTCCTGGAACTGGGTCCTGTCCGTGGTGCCCACCGCGCCGTACCGCAACGTCCAGATGTACGACGTGGACGGCTTCAACGCCTCGTCCGCGGACGTGTCGGCCCTGCACAACGCAGGCATCAAGGCCGTCTGCTACCTGTCCGCCGGCACGTACGAGGACTGGCGCCCAGACGCCTCGCAGTTCCCCTCCTCCGTTCTGGGCAAGAGCAACGGCTGGCCCGGGGAGAAGTGGCTGGACATCCGTGAGATCCAGAGCCAGAACAGTGTGCTCCGCTCGATCATGGATGCCCGGCTGGACATGTGCCGCACCAAGGGCTTCGACATGGTGGAGCTGGACAACGTCGACGGCTACACCAACAAGACCGGCTTCTCGCTGACGGCGGCCGACCAGGTGTACTTCAACGCGACGCTGGCCAACGACGCGCATGCGCGCGGGCTCACTGTGCTGCACAAGAACGACAACGAGCAGATCCCGAACCTGCTGCCGTATTTCGACGGCGCGCTGAACGAGCAGTGCAACCAGTACAAGGAATGCACCACCGCGCAGAACGGGTCCTACGGACTCGACCAGTATGTCTCCGCGGGAAAGCCCGTCTTCCAGGCCGAGTACAAGCTCTCGACCTCACCGTTCTGTTCCGACGACAATGCGAACAATTTCAACGGCGTGAGGTTCGCCCTCAACCTCGACGACACGATATTCGAACCGTGCCGGTGAGCCGGTCTCGGTGACGCCGTCCGTGGGCCGGACGCCCAAGTCCGGCCCACGGACCCCTCGATCGCCTCCGAATCGCGGTGGCTCAGCATCCGGCGGCGGCCGGCCGCGTCCCGGTCGGCTTCCGCGCTCGTGATCAATACACCTAGATTCGACCAAGCGCCCCAACATCCTGCTGATCGTCACCGACGAAGAACGCGCCGCCCATCGCGGAACGGGGGGCCACGTTCGAGCGCTACCGGAGATCATTCGCGGTGCTCTGGCCTTCAGGCCGGAGGTGAAGCGACTCTGATGGTGGCGACGCGAAGCGTCGCGGTCTCGTTCCGGCGGAGCCGGACCCGGCTTCGTGATGGTGACGGATCGTCCGCATGGTCCCGGTGACGACGTGAGTTCGACTGATCTAGTGTGATCGTCGTGCAGCTTCGGTACGCCTTCAGGTTGTACCCCGACGCCGCTCAGCAGTCCGCGCTGGCCAGGGCGTTCGGGTGCGCACGTGTCGTGTTCAACGACGCGGTCCGTGCCCGTGAGGAGGCCAGAGCGGCCAAGCAGCCGTTCCCCAAGGCCGCAGAGCTGTCGAAGAGACTGATCACCGAGGCGAAGCAGACGGTGGAGCGGTCCTGGCTGGGCGAGGTCTCCGCGGTGGTCCTGCAGCAGTCCCTGCGGGACGCCGAGAGTGCGTACCGCAACTTCTTCGCCTCCCTCAAGGGCACCCGCAAGGGCCCCAGGACCGGCCCGCCCCGCTTCAAGTCACGCAAGGACGCCCGGCAGTCGATCCGGTTCACCGCCAACGCCCGCTGGAGCATCACCGACAGCGGCCGTCTGAACCTGCCGAAGATCGGTCCGGTGAAGGTGAAATGGTCCCGCACCCTGCCCACCGCCCCCACCTCGGTCACCGTCATCAAGGACGCGGCCGGACGGTACTTCGCCTCCTTCGTCATCGACACCGACCCCGCCGCCGACCAGGCCCGGATGCCGGACACCGACCGCACCATCGGCATCGATCTCGGCCTGACCCACTTCGCGGTCCTCTCCGACGGCACGAAGATCGACTCACCCAGGTTCCTGCGCCGCGCGGAGAAGAAGCTGAAGAAGGCCCAGCGGGAGCTGTCCCGCAAGCAGAAGGGATCCAAGAACCGGGCCAAGGCCCGCCTGAAGGTCGCCCGCGCCCATGCCAAGGCCACCGACGCGCGCCGCGAGTTCCACCACCAGCTCTCCACCAGGCTGATCTGCGAGAACCAAGGGATCGCCGTGGAGGACCTGGCGGTGGCGGGACTGGCCCGCACGAGGCTGGCCAAGTCCGTGCACGACGCCGGATGGTCATCGTTCCTCAGCATGCTGGAGTACAAAGCACAACGGCACGGCCGCACCCTGGCCAGGATCGGCCGGTTCGAGCCGACCTCCCAGACCTGCTCCACCTGCGGCGTCAAGGACGGACCCAAACCCCTGAACGTCCGGGAGTGGACGTGTACCGCCTGCGGCGCGGTCCACGACCGGGACCACAACGCCGCGATCAACGTGAAGACGGCCGCCGGACTGGCGGTGACGGCCTGCGGAGTGCCGGTAAGACCAGGAGCCATCCCGGCACAGCGCGAAGAAACAGGAAGCCACGGATTCCCGACCGGAAACCGTGCCACGTAGCGGCACAGCAACGATCGAGAAGGCCAGAATCCTCGGGCTTCAGCCCGAGGAGCAAGTCAATACACCGCCTCGGCGCAGTGCAGCTCCGCCCGATCGGTCATCTACACCGGCCAGCACCTGCCGATCACCGAGTTCTACGACAACGACAACATGGCTGCGCCCGACGGCCCGCGCCCCGGCCCTCTACACGGACGCCTCATCAAAGGGGGCCGAGGGTGATGACGCTGCCGGTGAGGCGGGCCTGTTCGGCGGCCCAGACGACACGGTGGGTGGCCAGGCTCGCGGCCGCGTCCGAGGTGAGGGCGGTCGCATCGCCCGTTGCCACCGCCTCGAGAAAGGCGGCGATCAACCCCTCGTCTCCGCCGGCATGGCCACCGGCGGCCGCACCGGCAGTGGACACGTGCACCAGTTCCTGGCTCCCGGTGAGGAAGTCGACCAGCCGGATGGTGGTGCCGTCACCGTCGAGGAAACCGTGGGTGCCGTGCAGGCGGGTGCGGCGGTGTTCCATGGGGGTGAAGGCGCTCATGGTGAATGAGCAGGTCGCGCCGTCGTCGAACTCCATGGAGACCACCTGGTGGTCCACAGCGTCGTTGTCGCAGGCGTACACGCAGCGCCCGTACGGGCCAGTGCGCAGGGCCTCGAGGACGGCCTCCTCGGTCGGAGTGTCGGTGACCGCCGACAGTGGCCAGAACTCGCTTTCGGCATCGCCCAGGCAGTTCAGGTAGAGGCGCTTGGCGGAGTAGGGGCAGGTGTGCTCGATGGTGCAGTCCAGGCAGCGGGGAGCAGCCCCGGGCGGAGCGGCGTCGGCGCGGAAGTGGGTGAGGCTGCCGAAGGAGGAGACGCGGCGGGGCGGGCGGCCGAAGAGGTGGACGAGCCAGTCGATGTCGTGACAGGCCTTGGCCAGCAGCATCGGCGAGGAGGTGGCGGTGCTGCGCCAGTGACCACGCACGAACGAGTGGGCCTGGTGCCACCAGCCCACGGGTTCCAGGTGCTCCACGCTGATCAGCCGGCCGATCCGGCCGCTGTCCACCAGGGACTTGAGCATCCTGGTGTAGGGCGTGTAGCGCAGCACGTGGCAGGCCACCAGCATGATCTTGTTGCGCTCGGCGGCCGCGGCGATGGCGGCCGCCTCGTGTTCCTCGGTCGCCATGGGTTTTTCCAGCAGCAGGTGGTACCCCGCGCCGGCGAGGCGGATCGCTGGTTCGGTGTGCTGTCGGTCCTGGGTGGCGATGATCGCCGCGTCGGCGAGGCGCGCCCGGCCGGCCAGGTCGCTCCAGTCGTCGTAGACCTGGTGGGGCGGGATGCCGAACTCCTCGGCCGCCGCGCTACGCCGGACGGGGTCCGGCTCGGCCACCGCCACCACCTGTCCCGCGCCCGTGGCGTGCGCGAGGCGGGCATAGGTCTGTCCGCGCAGCCCGGCACCGACGAGAGCGAGCGTGACGGCAGGCATGGCAGCCTCTTTCCTTGAGGGGGTCTGCGTTCTGAAGGGGTGGCCCGCACCGCCGGGCCTCACCGCGAAGGCCCTGCACAGGCAGGGCTGTTGCGGTGAGGTGTCCGGCGGCGCGGACGCGGCCAGCCAGGGCGGCCCGTCGGTGCGCCGGTCAACTGCCCAGGAGGGCGCGCAGACCGGGCTGCAGGGCGTCGGCGTGGGCCTTGACCATGTCGTCGCACAGCTGCCAGATCTGCTCGATGGTCAGCGTCGCGGCGGTGGCGGGGTCGGTCATCGCGGCATGCCGGATGTGGCGGGGTTCATCCTCTGTCGCGGCCCGCACCACCAGGTCGTTGGTGCTCAGGTAGGTGCGGTTGAGGGCGGCCAGCTGGGGCGGCAGCGCACCGATGCGGGTGGGCTGGACGCCCGAGGAGTCGACCAGGCACGGCACTTCCACGACCCCGTGTGCTGGCAGGTTGTGGATCAGGCCCCCGTTGGGGACATTGCCGTAGACCGTGCGCGGTGTTCCGGTGAGGATGCTGTGGATGATCTGCGGCGCGTACTCCATGGTGCCTTCGACCGGGATCGGAGCCCCGCAGGCCAGCGCGTCCCGGGTCTCCTCATAGGCGGCGACGTTGTCCTGGACGGTGCGCAGGTACTCGCCGATCGGCAGCCTCAGCCGGTCGATCTCGCCGTCGTGGTGCAGATACCAGGGCACGTACTCGGCGGAGTGCTCGCTGGTCTCGGTCGGGTAGTGGCCAAGGCGCCGGTACATGTCGACGCGCACCCTGCGCCGCAGCTGCTCGTCGTCGGCGATCAAGGCGTCGAGGCGTGGATACAGGTCGCTGCCCTGATGCTCGAAGCGCAGCACCCAGGCCTGGTGGTTGACGCCGGCGGCCTGGTAGGTGACCTCCTCATAGGGGACCTTGACGAGGTCGGCGAGGCCGCGCATCGTCCAGTACACCGAGTGGCACAGGCCCACCACCTTGGTCAGGCCGGTGGCCTGGTTGAGGTACTGGACGTTCATGGCCATCGGGTTGGTGTAGTTGAGCAGCCAGGCGTCCGGGCAGACCTCGGTGATGTCCCGGCCGAGTTCCTTCA
The DNA here is from genome assembly GCF_050214755.1 of Streptomyces sp. C1-1. NCBI lineage: Bacteria > Bacillati > Actinomycetota > Actinomycetes > Kitasatosporales > Streptomycetaceae > Streptomyces > Streptomyces sp. C1-1. The sequence continues at coordinate 310,374 of NZ_CP189827.1, forward strand.
AAAGAGGGAAGGTGCGCAGGGCGCGGAAGATGCCGCCGATCCCGAGGGTGTCGCCGATGGTCTGACGCACCCCGTAGCGGGCGGGGATCTCGAAGTCGGTGCGGGTGGCATCACCCATGCCGATCTGCACCATGTTGATGACGAAGTGTGCGTCGGCGAGCGCCTCGCGGCGGTCCAGGTGCGCGCTGATCTCGGGACGGGCGTGGCGCTCGGCGGCGATCAGTCGGGCCGCGGCCTGGGCGGTGGCCAGGCGTTCGGGGTCGATGTCGTGCAGGGCGATGTGCGCGGACTTCAGTTCGTCAAAGGCGAACAAGTCCGCGAGCAGGCCCTGGGTGAAGACGACGCTGCCGGCGCCGATGAAGGTGATCTTGGGAAGGCTCATGCGAGGCTGTATCCGTTACGGGTGAGGTGGGGGCGTACGTCGTCCCAGGTGGGCTGAGCGCTCGTACCCCCGGGGGCACGGGTGGACAAGGCGCCGCAGACGGCGGCGAGTTGCAGGGCCTCGGTCAGGGGGAAGTGGGCCAGCATGCCGGCGATGAAGCCCGCGTCGAAACTGTCGCCGGCGCCCACCGCGTCGACGGGCTGGACGCGGATGCCGTCCGCGGTGAGCAAGCGGGTGCCGTCGTGGCACAGGGCCCCCTCGGCGCCCATCTTGACCGCCGTCACCGGACCGCGGGTGGCGAGCATTTCAGCCGCCTTGGGAGCGTCGGGGACCTCGAGGCCCGCCAGGCGCTGGGCCTCCGCGGCGTTGGGGAGCAGGTAGTCGACATGGGGCAGGACGGCATCCAGGCCGGGCGCATCCCAGGATCCGGAGGGGTCGTCGTTGGTGTCCAGGGACGTGGTGGCGCCGTGTTCGTGTGCTGTGCGCAGCACCTCCGGCAGGGCCTTGGCCAGCTGTGGCAGCAGGAAGTAGGAAGCGGCGTGGACGTGCCGGGTGGCGGCCAGCAGCCTTGGGGGGATGTCCTGCGCGGTGGTAGCGGCCAGGGTGCCCGGGGCGGTGACGATGGCGCGGTCCTGGTCCCGGGTGAGGATCACGGTCAGCGGGGTGGACCGTTCCGGGTCCAGGTGCAGGCCTTGGGTGTCGACGCCGTGGGCCGCCAGGGTGTCGCGTATGTAGCGCCCCGCGTCGTCGTCGCCGACGCGGCCGGCGAACGCCACCCGCAGCCCGAGGCGTGCGGCGCCGCACGCCACAATCGCGGCCGAGCCGCCGAGCGTGAGGGTGCCGCCGGAAACGAGCTGTTCGCGCTGGCTGAAGGCAAGCGGGGCATCGAGCGGGCCGAGGATGACATCAGGGTTGGCGTCCCCGATGACGAGGAGGTCGAAGGTGTGCAGCATCTTGCTCTCCTGAGAACGAGCGTAGGAGCCGGGCGGTGAGCCGCAGGGAACTCACCATCGGTCTCAGCCCTTGAGGCCGCTCGATGTGATGGACCGGATGAAGGCCTTCTGTGCGACCAGGAAGGCAAGCAGCACGGGCAGCACGGTGATCACGTTGCCGGCCATCACGGCCGCCCACTGGGTGTGGTGCTGCCCCTGGAAGGTGGTGAGGCCCAACTGCAGTGTGTACTGGGGCTCCTGGTTGATGGCGATCAGCGGCCAGGTGAGGTCGTTCCAGGTGCTCAGGAAGGTGAGCACGGCCACGGTACTGAGGGCGGGGCGGGACAGCGGCAGCACGATCTGCCAGAGGACCCGCAGCCGCGAGCAGCCGTCGATCCAGGCGGCCTCCTCCAGCTCGCGGGGCAGGGAGAGGAAGAACTGCCTCAGGAGGAACACGGCGAACGGGGTGACCAGCGAGGGCACGATCAGCGCGCCGAGGGTGTCGATGAGGCCCAGGTCCTTCATCACCAGGAACGTCGGGATCATCGTCAGCTGGAACGGGATCGCCATGGTGGCCATCATCAGTGCAAGCAGCAGCTTCGAGCCGGTGAACTGCATCCGGGCGAAGGCGTAGCCACCGAGCGTGCCGAGGACGAGGTTTCCGACGACCGTCGCCACCGAGACGATCAGGGAGTTGGCGAACCAGCGCGGGAACATCGCGTTGCCCAGCACGTAGCGGTAGCCGTCGAGGTCGATGTGGGAGGGCCACAGCGCCGGCGGGAAGCGGTTGATCTCCGCGTTGCTCATCACCGAACTGAGCGCCAGCCAGATCAGGGGGACGGCGAAGATGAGCGCGAGCGGGGCGAGCAGCAGGTGCCAGGGGCTGAACGGCAGTCGCCTGCCGGGTCGTTGGGGCCCGGTCGTGCGCGCCGCGACGGTGGGGGCGGCGTACGGTGGGGCGGAGGTCGCCGTCATGGGGTAACTCCTTGGAGGTGGCGGCGCTCGCGCCGGCGGACGATGCGCAGGATTCCGGCCGTCAGGCCCAGGACCACGGCCAGCACATAGGCCGCGGCGGCTCCGTATCCGGCGGCGCCGTTCTTGAACGCCTGCTCCCAGATGAAGTAGACGATCACGGTCGTGGAGCCGAGCGGGCCGCCCTTGGTGGTGACGTAGACGAGGTCGAAGACCTGGAGGGCGTTGATGGTCTGCCACAGCAGCAGGAAGACGCTGACCGGGGTCAGGGTGGGCAGGGTGACGTAGCGCAGAAGTTGCCGACGGTTGGCCCCGTCGATGAGCGCTGCCTCGATGAGGGACTGCTGAACATCCTGCAGGGCCGCGAGGTACACCACGAGGCAGAAGCCGGTGCCGCTCCACAGGGTGATCGCCACCAGGACGAGCAACGCCTGGGAGGGGTCGGACAGGAAGCCCTGCGGGGAGATGCCCAGATGGTGCAGCACTGCGTTGGCGGCGCCGAAGTCGGGGTCGAGGATGAAGGAGAACAACACACCCTGCGCGGTCGCGGAGACTACGAACGGCACGAAGATGAGCGTGCGGTACAGGCCCACGAGGCGGATGCGCCGGTTCAGGGCGAGTGCGAGAACCAGGCCCGCCGCCATGCTCAGGGGCACATACAGCACGACATAGAGCAGGGTGTTGCGCACGGCCTCGCTGAAGTGCGGATCCTGGGCCAGGGCGCGGTAATTGTCCAGGCCGCTCCAGCGGCTGGGAGTGACCAGGTCGTTGGTCTGGAAAGACAGCAGCAGCGACCAGACGACAGGCACGACGCTCAGTCCGAGAATGATCACCACGGAGGGTGAGACGAATGTCCAGGCCGTGGCGGCTTCGCTGCGGCGCTTGCGGCGGCGGTGGTCCGGGCGCGGGATGGTGATCGGGGCAGGCAGATGTGACAAGGGTCGATCTCCTCAACGCGGAACGGCGAGGGCGGCGTTGGCGGTGTCGGCGCATGCGCGCAGGGCCTGGGCGGGGGTGCTGCGGCCGAGCAGGACCGCCACGACCGCTTCCCCGACCGCCTTGGAGATTTGCGGATAGGCGGGGTGGACGGGGCGGACCCGGGCTGTTTCCAGCGCCTGGGTGAACACCGTCAGGCCTTCGGTGTCGGCTGCCTTGTGCCGCCAGGCGGGCAGGTCCTGGCAGCGGCGGCTGAGCGGGAGACTGCCCGCCTGGACATCCCACACCACATCCTGCGCGGGCTGCATCAGCCAGCTGACGAACGTGCGGGCCGCCCGCTGGCGGGCCGATCCGTTGTTGAACACCGTCCAGGTGTCCGGCCCCGATATGGTCACCGGCCGGCCGGAGAAGCTGGGCAGCGGGACGACGTGGTAGTCGACCTTCGCCTGCTCAATGTCGGGCAGCTGCCACGGACCGGTGAGGGTCATGCCCATCCGGCCGGACATGAAGACCTGGTACATCTGCTCGCTGCCGGGCTTGGGATCGATGTAGACGCTCTGGTCGCGGGCCAGGGCGTCCACCACCTCCAGGGCGCGCACGCCGCTGTCGGCAAAGCCGATCTTCTTGCCGCCGGAGTCGATGACGTCCCCTGCGAGGTCCCAGATCATCGGCCACAGCCGCCACACGGTGTCCTCGTCGCCGGCACCGGGCCAGCCCGTGCCGAACCGGCCGCGGCCCTTGTCGGTCAGCTTCCTCGCCGTGTCCTGGAAGTCCTGCCAGGTCCAGCCCGCCCGGGGCAGGGGCAGACCCGCCTCGCGGAACAGCTTCTTGTTGCACACCACTGCCAGGGAGTCCAACAGGGCGGGCGCGGCCCGCACCTTCCCCCGGACGGTGACCGCATCGCGGGCCGGGGCCCAGTAGTTCGACCATGGGGTGGGGCCGGTGCGGACGGTGTCGGTGAGATCGACGACCTGCGGGCTCACGGCGATGCTGGCCAGGTCGGAGCCGAAGATGTAGGCGATGTCCGGGTAGGAGCCCGCGGCCAGGCCGGCGGTCACCTTCTGCAGCATCGCGTCGGCCAGCACACCACCGCCCAGCCTGACCTTGATCTTGGGATGACTGCGCTCGAAGGAGGCCACCAAATTCTCGAGGGCCTTCTTCCCGGTGTCGGTCTGACCGTGCCACATCTCGATGGTGGCGGTGCCATCGGCTGCGCCACCGTCATCGGTGCCGGCCGCGCAGCCGGATGCCGTCAGGCCCGCGGCTGCTGCAACTGCCAGGCCGCCGCCGGTGCGCAACACACCGCGGCGTGAGGGGTGCGCGACATAGGGGGCCGCATCCATCAGTACCTCCAGGGGAATTCGGGTTGAACGAGGGGAGCTTTTTGGACGGGTCTCGGGGATGCCCGGTCGGGTTTACGCCGCCCTGGCTCCGCTGCATTTGAGCAGCACGGCACCAGGGCTTGGAGTGGTCATGCGGATGAATCCATTGCTGGGGGTAGGGACGGCCATGTCGCTGGACGATGCTGCGGCCCAGGTACCGGGGAAATGACCCGGGGCCCCTCGATGCTCTTGAAACGGTCCTGCGGCCAGAACGGTTTTGCCTGTCGGCGCAGCCGGTGTCTTATGAGGTGGCTAACGGAAACCGACCGGTCAGGACAGCAGGCGGTGAGTGTTCAGAAACGCCCTAGCCAGACCTGGCCGGGGCCGGGGGTGGCGACACCGCCTTTTTCGACCCCGTCGGCCAGATGGTCGAGGCCGCTGTCCCGGCTGATGAAGTAGCCGGAAGAAGCGACGAGTTGGCAAGGTTCACAGTGCACGCGGCTGCCACGCCGAGGCCGAGCTCTTTGCGGGAGAACTCAAGAATTCGGCTCATGGTTCGAGCTCCAGCGGATGGTGGGCACGTCCCCGCCTCGGACACTCAACGGTGGTCCTGGCGACTCAGTCCGGGCTCCTGGCGGAAAACCAGCTACCGGCTGGGCGTACCTCTGCGCCGAATGCGAACTTCGGCGTTGCACGGGAGTAAATCGGCCATGGATACCTATGTCAAGAGCTCGAAACAACACGATTTTGGATATTCGCGCAGCCCCTGATATGCCGCGCATGACCAATTAGGCATGGCGAGACACCGGCTCGTCGCGCGGTGGTCCGACAGTCCGTCATTTGCCTCCTCCGCCAGGCGGCATGGCCCTGTAACCCGGTCCTCGGTGGCCGGGAATGGGACATCAAGGTGGCGGATAGGCGGGACGCGCACATGGTGAATGCCGGGCTCCGCAGAGACATCCGCTAGCTGGCCTAAAACACCCGCCAAATCAGACCGACGACCATGCGGGACAGGGCGGCAGGAATTCGTCAGCCTCTGGCGCGCACCACTCCGAGCAGGCGGGTAACGGTGTCCGTCATGGCCTGGCGGCCGACGCCCAGATAGCCGCGGGGGTCGACCGCACCGGGGTGGTCGGTGACATGCCGACGGATCGCGTCGGTCATGACGATGTTCAGCGCCGTGCCGATGTTGACCTTGGCGATGCCGCCCGCGACCGCTGCCGTTAGTTCCTCGTCGGGGACGCCCGAGGAGCCGTGCAGAACGAGGGGCACCGTGAGCGCCTCGTCGAGGCGGGTCAGCAGTACGTGATCGAGGGCAGCCGTGCGGGAGGTCATGGCGTGCGAACTGCCGATAGCGACGGCCAATGCGTCGACACCGGAGTCGGCGACGAATCGGCGTGCCTCGCCGGGGTCGGTGCGGGCGCCGGGTGCGTGGGCGTCCAGAGGCGGTCGGCCGTCCTTGCCTCCGACTTCTCCGAGTTCGGCCTCGATCCACATGCCATGGGTGTGTGCCCAGGCGGTGGCGGCCCGTGTGGCGGACAGATTCTGTTCGTAGGGCAGATGGGCCGCGTCGAACATCGCCGAACTGAATCCGGCATCCACTGCCTGATGAAGGAGGGTGTGCTCTTTGACGTGGTCCAGATGCAGGGCCACCGGCACAGCAGCCGCCTCGGCGGCGGTGACGGCAGCGCGAGCGATCGGCAGGGACTGTCCGTGATGGAACTTGACGGCGTTCTCGCTGATCTGAAGCACGACCGGGGACATGGCGGCTTCGGCGCCGGCGATGACGGCTTCAACGTGCTCCAAGGTGATGACGTTGAAGGCGGCGACAGCGCAGTGCTTGGCAGCGGCCTCGCTGACAAGGGTGCCTGTTGCGGCAAGCGGCATTGCCTTTCTCCTCTTTCCCTTGGTCAGGAGGTCGTCAGGACGACAGAGCGGGTCAGATGACGTGGCCGGTCCGGGTCCAGGCCCCGGGCGGCGGCCACCCTCACGGCCAGGCGCTGGGCCCGCACCAGTTCGGCGAGCGGGTCCAGGCGTCCCTCGATCCACCGTGCGCCGGTCGCCTCGACCTGCTCGGCGAGACCGATCGGTGCACTGCCGAACATCCAGGTCGCTGTGTTGACGGTGGAGATGGAGATCGGACCGTGCCGGTACTCCATCGCCGGATACGCCTCCGTCCAGGACAGGGACGCCTCACGCATCTTCAACGCCGCTTCCTGGGCCAGGCCGTTGCTCCAGCCGCGGCCCAGGAAGGTGAACTGGGTGCACTCCGCGAGGCCTTCGGGCAGCGGCTCGGCGAGCGCTGTGCGCGCATCTTCGATTGCCTTGCGGGTGGGCAGGCCGAGGTGGGCGCGCAGCAGGGTGAAGGCGGTGGTGGCGAAGCGGGTCTGCACCACCGACTTCTCGTCGGCGAAGGCGAGCACGACAAGATCGTCAGCGGCGTTCTTGACGGGAGTGTCCGGGTCGGCGGTGATCGCCGTGGTCCGCGTGCTGCCCCGCAGATGGGCCAGCAGCTCGAGGACCTCTGTGGTCGTACCGGACCGCGTCAGGGCGATGACCCGGTCGTAACGGCGGCCTGCGGGGAACTCCGAGGCGGCGAACGCGTCCGTCTCGCCCAGCCCCGCGGCCTCGCGCAGACAGGCCACGGCCTGAGCCATGAAGTAGGAGGTGCCGCAGCCCACCACGGCCAGCCGCTCACCTGGCGCGCCGAGCAGGTGTCGGTGCTCGGTCGACAGCTCGACAGACCGCTCCCAGCACTCGGGCTGACTGCTCAGTTCCGTCTCGACATGGCTCATGCCGCGTCCCATCTTGTAAGCGTGATGATTGTTCATGCACGATAAAGCGCTTCTTCAATCATATTCAAGCACACGACTGGGAGGGCTCGCGTCATCACCGAAACATGCCTGAGGCATCGACATGGCGGACTGCGGAGGGTGCGGGAAGCGAGGACATCGCGCGGGAGCGGAGCCTGGCCCTTGATGGCGTGCCCAAGGAGCGTGCATCCCCGGCCTCTTCAGGCTGATCCACGCGGCAAGGCCGTGGCGCTCCCGCCCCCGTGGGAGCGGGCGCCTCACTCGACTTCGCCGTGAACGAGGCGGCCGGCCGGCTCGCCCCGTCCGCCGATGACGAGGTGCTCCCGCGGGTTCATTGTCGGCGCGTTCGAACCATGCTCAGGCTCACGAACCTCGGGTGGTGTGCGGGTTGGCGGGCTGGTCCGCTGACCTTCACCCGAACCGTTCGGTCACCACCTGTCGGCGTACACGCACACGCCCTCGGTCGCGTGCACATGAAGAGGGACGCTCGATGGTTCGCCGACGCGTGGTCTCCCGCGCACTTCGCTGCTCGTCATGGGGGGCGGAGGACGGTGACGCGGTGGTCTTGAACCGCGACGCCGGCGGTCTCTCTTGCAGCGATCACCACATGGGCTACCACCGATCACGGGACAGAGTCGCTCCTTTGACGCATGCCCTGGCGGATGTTTCAGGCTCCGGGTCCACTCGAACCTTCCCGAGACACCTCAGATCCACGCAAAGGAGCGGCGGGTAGCGGATGTTTCACCCCTGGCCTGCAGCCATCGTGGGAGATGTCATCGGATATCCGCCATGCCCGGTGTGCGACACCGGCACCAGGCACGAAGTTCAAGGAACGGAACACCCCATGGCCATCCCCAGAGCCCCCGCGAAGCAGCCGGTTCTGCCCAGAAGAATGCGTACCACCACGATGCCTTCACGCAGCCACCACCTCACTTTTCCCGCGACGGAGATCAGCGTCCCGGTCGCTCGCCACACCGTCATGGGGATCTTGGGCCGCTGGGGGCTCCCCGGCACCAGTGACGCTGCAGCAACCGTCGAACTGGTCCTCAGCGAGCTGACCACCAACGCAATACGGCATTCCCGGGTGACCACCCAACGGGTCACCGTCACACTGGAGGCCCGGGCGGACGGCCTGCTCCGGCTCGGCATCAGGGACAACAACCCGGGGATTCCCGCCGCCCGCCGCGTCAGCCCGGACGCCGAGAACGGCCGCGGCCTGACCATCGCCAAGTTGCTGGCCGCCGAGCTGGGCGGTGACATCGCCACGGAACGCCACCCTGACGGAAGCAAGACCGTCTGGGCCCATCTCCCCGGGATCCTTGCGCCGGCAGGCTCCGCTCCCGTGGCCATTTTCTTGAGCACACCGCGCCAGACCCGAAGGGCGACATGAGTGAACCGACCGTGCACACCGATAGCACACCGCGTGAGCGCTCCGCGATGCTCCACTTCCCCGAAGGCTTCATGTGGGGGGCGGGAACCGCCGCCTACCAGGTGGAGGGTGCCACCGCCGAGGACGGACGCGGACCGTCGATCTGGGATTCGTTCTGTGCCCGGCCCGGGGCTGTCCTGAACGGCCACAGCGGCGAAACCGCGACTGACCACTATCACCGCTTCGCCGAAGACGTAGCCCTGATGGCCCAGCTAGGCCTTCGGGCCTACCGCTTCTCGGTCTCCTGGCCACGTGTCCAGCCAGACGGCCGCGGCCCTCTCAATCCCGCCGGCCTCGACTTCTATGAGCGCCTCGTCGACGCCCTTCTCGACCACGGCATCACCCCGGCACTCACGCTGTACCACTGGGACCTGCCCCAGGCACTGCAGGAGCAGGGCGGCTGGGGGGCCAGGGAGACGGCCGCCCGGTTCGCGGACTACGCGAGCGCCGTCGCCCGCAGACTGGGAGACAGGGTCCCGTTGTGGGCGACGGTGAATGAGCCGTGGTGTGCGGCCTTCCTGGGCCATGCGGCGGGCGTGCACGCGCCCGGACTCGTCGATCCCGCGCTGTCCCTGCGCACGGCCCACCACCTCCTGCTCGCCCACGGCCTCGCCACCCAGGCCCTGCGCGCCGCGGTGAACCGCCAAGCCCGTGTCTCGGTCGCGCTCAACCTCTCCCCGGTCAGCCCCGCCGCCGATACCGCCGTCGACCACGACGCCGCCCGCCGGATCGACGGCCTGCTCAACCGGATGTTCGCGGACCCCCTTCTGCACGGCGCATATCCGGACGACGTACGGGCCGACACCCGCCATCTGACGGACTGGTCGTTTGTGCGCCCCGGGGACGAGCACACCATCGCGTCCCCGATCGATCTGCTCGGCGTCAATTACTACAGCACGAAGACGGTGGCCGCGGGGGGCCAGGCGCTCGGGCCGAGCCCCTGGCCAGGGGCGGAGACCGTCCGCTTCCGGGTTCCTGAGGAGCGGCCGGTGACCGCCATGGGCTGGCCGATTGAGCCGTCAGGGCTCACTGAGCTGCTGCGGTGGCTGCACACCCGGTATCCGCACACCCCCCTGCTGGTGAGCGAGAACGGCGCAGCCTTCGAGGATTGCGTGGACCAGGCGGGGCAGGTGCAGGACACCGAAAGAGTCTGCTACCTGCACGATCACCTGGCCGCGGTGCATGCGGCGATCAGTGCCGGTGTGGACGTACGCGGTTACTTTGTCTGGTCATTGCTGGACAACTTCGAGTGGACCTTCGGCTACTCCAGGCGCTTCGGCATCACCTACGTCGACTACACCACCCAGCGACGCCTGCTCAAGAGCAGCGCCCGCTGGTACCGCGACGTGATCGCGGCGAACGCCGTCCCCACCAGCTGACCACGGCACATGTACCTCACGCGGCAGGAGCGAGGGCCGGGGTCAAGAGCGGCCGGTTGGGAGCGAGAAGCTTGGGCTAGGCTTTCCGCCATGGGACCGTTGGCGCCGCCGGAGGCGTTCATCGGACGCGAGGCGGAGACCGCTCTGCTGCGCGAGCTGGTCCGCAAAGTGGCCACGGGGCACGGAGGCTCGCTCTGGGTCGAGGGCGAACCGGGCATCGGCAAGACGTCCCTGGTGACCGTGGGCCTCGCGGAGGGCCACGCGCTCGGTTGCCGGACCATGTGGGCGACGGCCGACGAGATGAGCCGGCACGCACCACTGCACGTCCTGCTCGACTGCCTCCAGGTGGATCCGCACGACGCGGGCGGCCGCGGGACGCAAATCTCCCGGCTTCTGCGCGGTGCCCCCGGCGCCTTGGGCCTCACCGAGCCCCTGTGGCCGGCCATGGAAGCGCTGCTGGCCCTGGTCGACGAGCTGTCCACGGCCAAGCCACTGATCATGGTGATGGACGACATCCAGTGGGCGGACGAGGCCAGTCTGCTCGCTTGGCACCGGCTGGCCCAGGTGGTGGAGCAGCAGTCGCTCCTGCTTGTCGCCGTCAGCCGACCGGTGCCGCAGCGTGAGCCCGTCAACCGGCTCAGGCGCAGCGTCCTCTCGCATGACGCCGTGCTCGTCTCGCTGGGCCCGCTGGCGACCGACGAGGTGTCCGAGCTGGTCACGGCTCTGGTCGGCGGACCGCCCGACACCGGGCTGCGGCACCTGGCGGACAATGCCGCGGGCAACCCGCTGTATCTGCGCGAGATGCTCGAGGTGCTCCTGCGCCAGCGGGAGGCGGCGAGCGACGACGGGACACCCGCGCGGCTCGCCGATTCGTCGGCAACCGAGTCCGGTGCAGCGCCGTGGACTGTCCCCGCACCGTCACTGTCATCCGTGATCACCCGTCGTCTGAATTTCCTCCCGGCCGAGGTGCTGGAGACGCTGAGCGCGGCGACACTGCTCGGGCAGGAGTTCATGGTGACCGACCTGGCAGGTCTGCTCGGAGCCTCCCCGTCCACCATGCTCTCCCCGCTCCGGTATGCAATCGCTGCAGGTGTCGTCGTGGAACACAACCGTCTCCTGCGCTTCCGGCATCCGCTCATCCACCAGGCCCTGCGTGACGCCATCCCTCCGGCACTGCGCGTGGCGCTGCATCGCCAGGCCGCCGAGGTGCTGGACAAGGCCGGCGCCCCCGTCGAGCGGGTGGCCGAGCAGCTCCTGTCGGGCTCCGACGCCGTCGACGGCTGGACGTTGGACTGGACCGTCGGGCACGCCGCAACACTCGCCCACCGGGCACCGGAGATCGCAGCGCGTCTGCTGCAGCAAGTCGCCGACCACTGCGCGGGAACTGAGCCGGAGCGGTGGGAAGTCTTGACCGCCGCGCTGGCCAAGACGCTGTTCCGGCTGGGGCGCAACGCCGAGGCAGAACGGTGTGCGTGGCAGCTGTTGGAGCTGGCGCACGACCCGGAGCGCAGCGCGGAGATGCGCTGGATCCTGGCGCGGGTGCTGTTCAGCGTCGGCCGCAACCAGCAGGCGGTAGCAGTGACCGAGCAGGCACTGCGGGCACACCCGGCATCGATGTGGCGGGCGCGGCTGCAGGCGCTGCTCGCCATGTTCCTGCGGGCCGAGGCCGGAGACGTGGCCGCCGCAGAGTCGACGGCCCGTGCGGCGCTCACCCTGGCGGAGGACGTCGAGGACAAGTTCGGAATCGGCTACGCACTGTGCGTGGTGTGGCTGGTCGAGGCGGTACGCCGGGACTTCCGCAGTGCCCTGGCAACCGTGAATCGGGCGCTGGAGGTCGTCGGCGACGATCCGGAGTACCGCGATCTGCGGTCCTGGGCGCTGGACAACCAGATCTTCACCCTCCAAAACCTCGATCGGCTCTCCGAGGCCGAGGCCAGCCTCCACGCGGCGGTCACCGAAGCGGAACGGGGTGCCGACCCCACCCAAGCGTCACTGCTCATCGGCACCGCCGTGCACTACTTTTGGACCGGACGCTGGGACGACGCCCTGACCGCACTCGCCTCGGTGGTCGTCGAGGGACCCGAAGTGACCCACTACGGGCTGCGCGAGCACGGCCCCATCCTGCTCTATCACGGCACCGCCGCCCTGATAGCCGGGCACCGGGACGACCGCGACACGGCGCGCCGGCATCTGGAGGCCGGCCTTGCCCAGCCCCTCGTCACCGTCTCCGACTGGGAGAACGCCGACTTCCTGCTCGCCGCCCATGCCCTCAGCGCCGAACGGGACGGCGACCCGACGTACGCCAGGGATCTTCTCGCCACTCTCCTCGACATCAGGCCCGGCCAGATGACCCTGATACATCAGTGGCTGCCAGATCTGGTCCGCATCGCCGTGGATCTCGACGACTTCAAGCTCGCGCAGAAGGCCTGCGCCGCCTGTGCGACCGAGGCGGAGGCGGAGGCCGCCTACTCCGACCCGGCGCGGGCGGTGGCGGCGGCCGAGCGCTGCCGAGGGCTGATGGCGGGCGATCCCGAGCCGCTGCTCGCGGTCGCCGACCACTACGAGGCGGTCTCCAGACCCTTCGAGCGTGCGCAGAGCCTAGAGGACGCCGCCGTGCTCCTGGCCCGCAAACGCCAGACGACACAGGCCCGGACCAGGCTGAACGAAGCGGTCGAGATGTACGCCGCGCTCGGCGCGAGCTGGGACATCCGGCGGGCCGACACCCGGGCACGGCGGTACGGCGTCCGCCGCGGGGTGCGCGGTTCCCGCAAGCGGCCTTCGTTCGGCTGGGAGGCTCTGTCGCCGACCGAGTTGAAGGTCGCCCGTATGGTCGCCGAAGGGATGTCCAATCCCGAGATCGCAACCGACTTGTTCTTGTCCCGGCGGACCGTGCAGACGCATGTCTCACACATCCTCGGCAAGCTCGGCGTCCACTCGCGCGTCGAGATCGCCACGGTGGCACTGAGCCACAACGGCGTCCGGCCATGAGCGACCTGGCGGCCAGGCTCAGTTGCCGACGGCTCGGGGCATGATCTCCCCGACGATGCGCCTGCCGAACAGAGCGAAGACCACCAAGGTGGGGATCGTCCCGACCGCTGTCCCGGTGAGCACCAGCGAATAGTCCTCGTAGTAGCCGCTGGCCAGGGTGGACAACGCCACGGGCACCGTCGGGTTCTCCGGGTCAAGTACCACCAGCGGCCACATGAAGTCGTTCCACGCCTGGACGAACGTGAACAGGGCCAGCACCGCAGCACCAGGCCGTGCCGCGGGGATGACGACATGGCGCATGATCGCGCCCGCCGAGCAGCCGTCGACACGCGCGGCGTCCAGCAATTCGTCGGTCACCGCCCGGCCCAGGTACTGCCACATGAAGAACACCCCGAACGCGCTCACCATGGAGGGCACGATCACAGCCTGGAGGTGCCCTGTCCAACCCAGTCTGCTCATCAGGAGGTACAGGGGAACGATGCCGAGCTGGGGCGGGATGAGCATGGTGGAGACAACCATGACCATCAGGGTCCGCCGCCCCCGAAAGCGAAGCTTGGCGAACGCGAAACCCGCGAAGGTGGAGGAAACCACCACACAGATGGTGACGGAGCCGGAGACGGCGAAGGAGTTGACGATCGCCTTCCCGAACGCCGCCTCGTCGAAGACTCTGCGCAGGTTGCCCGGCAGGTTCCCGCCGGGCACGAGCACGGGGGGAGTTTGCCCGATCGACGCGTTGTCCTGTGACGAGGCGAGGAACGACCAGGCCAGCGGGAGAACGGAGCCGAGAACGACGGCGAGCAGCGCGGCATAGACCCATGGACTCGCGCGGCGCATCACTCGTCCGCTCGGATCCGCCGCACGATCAGATAGCTGAGGAGCACGGCGACGGCGGTAAGGACAACGAGCGTCCACGCGATGGCCGAGGCGTAGCCGAATTCGAAGGAGCGGAACCCCTCCTCGTACAGGTACAGAGCGATCGTCTGAAACTGCCGGCCTGATCCGCCGGTCGTGGTGCCCTGCGTGGCGCTGAAGAGCAGCGGCTCGGTGAAGAGTTGGAGGTTGCCGATCGTCGAGAGGACGGCTGTGAACACGATGGCGAGGCGCAGCATGGGAACGGTGACGTGCTGGAACTGCCGCCAGCGTCCGGCTCCGTCGATCGCCGCCGCCTCGTACAGGTCCCGCGGGATCGTCTGGATGGTGGCGAAGTAGATGATCGCGTTGAAGCCGGTCCACCGCCAATTGACCATGCTGGCGACCGTGAGGTGCGAGGTCAAGCGGCCGGCGGGCCAGTCGACGGGGCCGATCCCTACCAGGTGCAGGACATGGTTCACCAGACCGAAGTCCCGGCTGAAAAGCACGCTGAAGACGATCGTCACCGCGGCTACCGAGGTGAAGTAGGGAAGCAGGATGCCCATGCTCAGCAGGGTGCGTGCGCGGATCGTCCAGTCGAGAAGCTGGGCGATGACGAGCGCGAGGCAGAGCTGGGGGGCGGTGGACAGGACGAACAGGCTGATGGTGTTGCGTGCGGCGTTCCACATGTACGGGTCGTGCAGCAGGCGCTCATAGTTGGCCGCGCCGGTCCAACGGCCGGGTCCGACGTCCAGGAGGTTCCAGTCGGTCAGTGAGACATACGCCGTGGCGATCATCGGAAACAGGCCGAACCCGACGAACAACACGAAGAACGGCAGGATGTACAGGTACGGGACGATTGAGCTGACGCGCGGGTGGTGCAGCCGGCGGCCGTCGCTTCGGCGGGGCGACCGGGTCTTCTCAACGCTGGCCATGCTCGATGTCCGCCAGAACGCTGTTCCAGGCGGCTGCCGGGCTCTCGTGGCCTTCCTCCACACGGCTGAAGCCGTTGGTGAACGCCACCATGATCTGCCCGCTCTTCGGTCCCTGCGGCTGCGGCTTCAGCTTCCGGGCGGAGTCAGCGAAGATCCGGCCGACGGGGGCGTTGTGGAAGAACGGCTTCACCAGCCCGGTGACGGAGGGGTCCTTGTAGAGGGCCGGCTGTGACGGGAAATTGCCGTTCTCCTTGAACACGGCCTTCTGCTGCTCGGGGGCGGTGAGCCAGCGGGCGAGTTTCACGGCTTCCTCGGTATGGTGCCCCTGTTTGGGAACAGTCAGGAACGAACCGCCCCAGTTGCCGCTGCTGCCCGGCACCGTGGCCACGTCCCACTTTCCAGCCGAGGACTTCGCCTGGCTCTGGATGAAGGCGGTCATCCAGGCGGGGCAGGGGATGGTGGCGAAGCGACTCGTCGCAAAACCATTGTTCCAGTCGATGGTCAGTGGCGTGAGGCGCGCGGACTGCCCCTTCTCGATGGCGTTCGTGACGGTGTTCCAGTCCTGCCGGACCGCCGGATTGGTCTTTACCACCAAGGTGCCGTTGGCATCGTAATAGGCAGTGCGCGCCTGTCCGATAATCGCATTGAAGACAGTAGCCCCACCGTCGAACCACCGAGTTCCGGCGGGGGCACCGGCGGTATACCGTTCACCGGTTTTGAAGTAGGCGTTCCAGTCGGGCCACAGCGCGGACACTTCGTCGCGGTCGGTTGGCAGTCCGGCTTTCTCGAACAGGTCGGTGCGATAACACATGGCCAGCCCGCCGACGTCCGTCCCAAGCCCGATCTGGCTCTTGCCGTCCGTGGACAGCGACTGATCCCACTTCCAGGGCAGCCACCACTTGCGCTGCGCGCCCACCCCGTAGTCGAGAAAATTGACGAACTTCCCGGGGTTGGCCTTGAACCGGCCGATGTACCCGGTCTCGATGGCCTCGACATCGCTGGCTCCACGCCCGGTGGCCAGATGCTCGGCCAGACTGGTGTGGTGGTCCTCAAAGGCGGTGACCCGCTCCACCACGTGGATTCCGGGATGCTCCTTCTCGTACTGCGCGTAAAGCTTGCGATACCCGAAGTCACCGAAGAGGCCGACGGTGAGTTTTATTTCCTTGCCCTCGGTGGGCCCGGAAGAGCACGAGGCGATCAAGACACCGGTGAACAACGCGGCCGCAGCTCCCCGAAAATTACGCTCGACTCTCCGGTGGCTCCCTCCCCCGGATGATTTCATGAGTCACCTCCACGACAGCGGTATCCGCCTGATGCTACACCTGCATTATGTGCGGAGGCGCTGCGCCAGATCGTGCTGCGCGTGTTACCCCGATGACGGCAGAATCCGCTATGCAATCGTGTTGTGTCCATGCGGCATTTGGCGGCGTACAGGGGCAGATGAATACGCGCTCTCGGCCCATTGCGGCATGTTGACAAGAATCACGATTTCATCTGCGGGGATACTGCATCACGGCAGCCGCCGAGGAGAACCACATGTGCTCCCCCGTGATCTCGTCGATGCACTTTGTCCTTTGCGTGCGGCCTCTGCGTCGCCCCTGGTCATAGGCCTGATCGTGAGCATGTTCGCCTTCTGTACACGGATAGTCGAGGCCCTGACGCTTGCCATGGGACTCGGCCCGGACGCCTCTTCGGGAGAGAATCGGCCCCGCTCCCCCACAGCCATGGCGAGCCGCTCGCCGAAGCGCTGGAACTCACCGCCTGTCGCCGGGCATCTCCAGATCGCAGAGAAGCAGGCCCCGGGTGCCAAGCGTGCGCAGGTAGAACCTCGGAGCCGGCGCCGCGAGCACGGATGGGCTGACAAAGCAGGGCTCGGGAAAATGCAGCGTTCTCCGCAGGACGCACTCCATGGTTACTGCGGCGAACAGAACGGTGTCTGTCGCAAGCGCGTCGCGGGGGTACCAGGCCCGACCCCAACGCCAAGCGCGCCCGTCCGCGGCACCTCCTGCAGCAAGTCGGTCGACGGCTCGCCGATGCACCACACGACGCGGCCAGGCTCGTTACGCCGCTCGGTCCGTGTCGGCACATGATGGCGTCTGCGTGCGGTCAATGCACCGGACAGCTCCCAGAAGGTTCAGCGCCTCAGCAGCAGCCGACCCCACCGTCCAGCCCGTCTCGTGGACGATGGGGCACGGTCGGTTCCCGCGCAAGAATCTCACGCCTGGCGCGCACCTAGACGATTCATGCGCTCTACTTCGCGCATGAGTGAGCGCTGACATCCAGGGATGCGGCGCCCTGCGCGATACTCTCGGTGTCGATGCAACGTCTGAGGAGTGGTACTGGTGATGCACGAGCGGTGGACACAGCTCCTCGAAATCCTGAGCGAGCGCGGTCGGGTTGACGTCGGTGCGGCCGCCGAGCTGCTCGGTGTCTCCCAGGCGACGGTCCGCCGCGACATGGAGGAACTGGCCCAGCAGCAGTTGCTGACCCGCACCAGGGGTGGTGCGGTGCTGAGCGGAGTCGCATACGACCTGCCCCTGCGGTACAAGGCCGCCCGTCAGGCGGACGAGAAGCACCGGATCGCCAAAGCTGCAGCCGAACTGGTGCCGCCCGGGGCAGTGGTGGGTCTGAACGGCGGCACGACGACCTCAGAGGTCGCCCGCGAGCTGGCGACCAGGGCCGACCTGGCGGACCACGCCCGTGGACCGGCACTGACCATCGTCACCAATGCCATCAACATCGCCAACGAACTGGCCGTCCGGTCATATGTGAAGACGGTGGTCACTGGAGGGGTGGCCCGGCCCAACTCGTATGAGCTGACCGGCCCCCTAGCCACCATGGTGCTTCAGGGGATCTCACTGGACTACGCGATCGTCGGAGTGAACGCCGTCGACCCGAAGCTCGGTGCCGCCACTCAGGACGAGGGCGAGGCCAGCGCCAACCGTGCCATGGCGGAGCGGGCGGGCAAAGTGATCGTGGTCGCCGACTCCACCAAGCTCGGCAAGCGCGCATTCGCTCTGGTCTGCAGGGTCACCGAGATCTCGGTTCTGATCACGGACAAGGCGGCCCCGGGCGAGCTGGTCGAGCGGTTCACCAATCAGGGCGTCGAGGTGCTCTGCGTTTGACGCGTGGCAAGGGATGAGGACCTCGATGCCGCCACCGAGAACCCGGCGCCCATGGCCGATATCGCGGCGGCGATCCGAAGCGGGCTCGCAGCAGGGGGCTGGCAGGTGCAGGCCCTGGAGACCGCCCCCTGTTCGCCCGCTTCACCGTGTTTGACCCGGTCACTGGGCAGGACTGCCGAGGCCGACATCATCAGGAGATCTTCTGGCGGCCGGTCGCCCCGTACGGGGCCGTCCTCGCGGAGGAAGACGTGACCGGGACCAAGGCCCGCGCCTTGACCGACGCGGCGCGCCCCGGTGCGTGGTCGGCCGGTGGCCGACCACGCACCGGGTCATGCGATGGGCAGGGCGCTTGACAACGCCGGTTCCGCTATGGGCAGGTGCCGTAGACGTAGGTGGAGCTGCCCGGGGCAGTGACAAGGACGTCGCGGCGGACGATGCTCAGCGTGCCCGCGTAATCGGTGCATGCGGCGGTCATGCCCGCGTCGGTGTACTCGACGTCGACGATGTGGTTGCCGAAGTAACTGGCGTAGGTGGCGCACTCGGTGGTAGCACCGCACTCCTCGACCACGGCGAA
Organism: Streptomyces sp. C1-1; assembly: GCF_050214755.1. Taxonomy (NCBI): domain Bacteria; kingdom Bacillati; phylum Actinomycetota; class Actinomycetes; order Kitasatosporales; family Streptomycetaceae; genus Streptomyces; species Streptomyces sp. C1-1. The sequence goes on from NZ_CP189827.1 coordinate 329,010, forward strand.
GTCCAGGCCAAGTGCCTCCCTGTCCGGGGCGAGTTCGGCGGTGTTCTTCTGGGCGATGGCCAGGTTGTGCGAGTGCGCGCGCGCCACCAGCAGAGACATGAACGCCTTGGCGTCACTCGTGGTGATCAGGCCCTGCGAGCGTTCGAAGCTGTCGTAGTTGTCCGGCTCAACCGCGTCGAAACCGGAGGTGCCGCAGCCGTCGATCCAGGGACCTACCACGTTCATGATCGCGGTGCGCTTTTCCGCGGTCCTGATGTCGAGCAGCGGCTCGTTCCACTGCGTGTCCACCACGACGTTGTTGTTGGCGTCGTGCAGGAGAAGGTTGGAGTCCCAGGTCTCGTTGGGCTGGGCCTGGTAGGCGTTGACATAGCAGATGTTGTACAGACCCGGCGCGATGGCGGACTGGCGGTCCCTGCTGACGATCTGGACCCCCGAAGGCGGGGTGTAGGCCCCATTGGGGCGGCCGATTTGGTAGTCCCATTGGGCGCCCGCGGGAGGCAGTGTGACCGCTGAGGGATCGGCATGGGCGGGGGAAACACCGAATGTGGTCGTCGCCACGAGGCCCGCGACAAGCGCGGTGAGCGCGCTGCGCAGCTTGGATGAGCGCAAGCATTGAGGGATGGACACGGTGTAGCTCCATGGATTCAGGGGGCCGGGGACCCCACGTCGGTTGCTACGGCCTAAAGGCCGATGCCGGTCTTGGACCTGGCCGCTGGGCCCAAAGATCACTACCGGCTGCAAACACCGCCTCGTCCGGCACCTTTCCGGACGGCTGGCCGAAGTAAGTCACGCGGAGTCCACCGGGTCAACATGACTGAGCAAAAATGCTCAGCCGCTGTGCGCATTTATGCATGGCTGTAGGGTGTCCGGCATGCTCAAAGTTGATCGCCATGCTCGGATTCTTGATCATCTTGCGGAAACGGGCAGCACAAATGTGCAGGACCTGACCGAGCTGCTCACGGTCTCCGGCGCAACCATCCGTCGCGACCTGCAATTTCTGCATGAACGAGGGCTGCTTGAGCGCACCCATGGCGGCGCGGTCACGACTGCCCAGTACGCCGGCATCGGCACCAGGGCGAAAGGGCTTGAGCTGCCGATGCTCCACCGGTCGGGACAGCGACGGGCGGAGAAGCGGCGCATGGCCATCTTGGCGGCTGCACTCGTACCCGATGGCGCGGTCGTAGGGATGACGGGGGGGACGACCGTCACCGAAGTGGCCCGTATTCTTGCCTCACGCCAAGGGCTCACCATCGTCACCAACGCGGTGAACATCGCCGCCGAGCTGGTGGGGAACCCCGGTGTCCGCCTTGTCGTCATCGGTGGCAACGCTCGCTCCGCGAGTTATGAACTCGTCGGCCCCGTCACCGAGCGAACGCTCGGCGAGTACCACTTCGACATCACCTTCATGGGCGTCGACGGGCTCACCCCCGCAGAGGGGTGCACCACCCACGACGAGGAAGAGGCGCACACCGACCGGGCGTTCCTGCGCAGCAGCACCCGCAGCGTCGTTGTCTCCGACAGCTCGAAGTTGGGGAAAGTCACCTTCGCCGGGATCTGCCCGCTCAGCAGCGTCGATGTCCTCATCACGGACAGGCAGGCTGACGCCGAGCTGGTGGAGGCCGTCCGGGCTCGGGGGGTCACGGTATCGCTCGCCTGATCGGAGCGCGCCTGGGTCCGGTACGCCGTTTCCCGGCGTGTGCGGCCGTGCGAAGGGCCACTCACAGGTTTTGGCTCCGCGGGCCCGCGCGGAACCTGGGACATGTACAGCTGGCCGGCTAACGTGCCGCCGAGGTGCGAGCAGCGGTGGCGCGGAGCGCCGCGGTGAGGTGGATCCACCCTTGTCCGCCCCAGCACCGCGGATCGGTCCCCTCCCGCAGGGAGGCCGCGTCGCCCTTCGTCCACCCCGCCAGGCAGGGCGTCTGCATGGTTCAGCTCCCCGCATCGACGACGCGTGCGCATTCGTTCCGGTGTGGTCAGAGAGTCTTGCGGCCTCGCCTTAACACTTCAATGCCGGCTTGGTCCGTTTCCTCGGGTGCCCCGCCAAGGCGGTGGATCATGACCCAGCGGCCGTCGTCCATTGCGCCGGCGAACAGCGAGGCGTCGCGCGTGGCGCCATTGTGCCAGCGCAGGGAGCCTGCCGTCTGCCAGGACGGCGCGGGATCGCCCAACCTGCGTTCTATGAGGAGTCGTACGACCAGGTCGGCAGCCGCGCGGGGGGTGGCCCACAGGCCCCCTGCGGGCAGGATCGCGCCGTGCATGGTCCACGGCTGACGGGCCCTTCCCAAGCGGCTCCGGGCCAGTAGGTACGTGCCCGGGTCCGGGGTCGCGGTCACTTCGGTGATGTCCAGCGGACGCAGGACGTACTTGGTCACCAACTCCTCATAGGTGGTGCCGGCCGCAGCGGTCAGGGCTTCACCCAGGACGGCGTACCCGAGATTGGAGTACTCCTCTCGTTGGCCGGGAGGGCAGGTGGCGATGGTGTCGAGCCGGCTCAGCAACTGGTGCACGGTACGACGGTCGAACTTGGCGTATGGGTCACGACGCGCGATCCGAGGTGGCAGACGCGGAAGGCCGGACGTGTGCCGGGCCAGGTCGAGGAGCGTGATCCCGGTTCCGGGAGTCGCCGGAAGCCATCGCTCAAGGGGGTCGTCGAGCGCGAGCATTCCGGCCTCGGCCATGCAGGTCAGCGCAGTGCCCGTGATGACCTTGGTGAACGAGCCGATCTCGACAAAACGGTCCACGGCATGACCATCACTGACTGCCGGTGGAGCGGCGTTGCTCAGGACACAGGTGGGGATACGGCGCACCGCGGGCCTTTCTCAAACGGGCTGGCTTTCAACTGTTGCGGGGTGGCAGGGCACATGCAGCCGTGCTTCCTGGCATGCGGTGACGGTTGCGCGATACGCAGCGGTACACCGCCCAGGCGTCGGTGAGTGTCGTCGTCATGATGTCATCCCGCAACCAGAAGACGATCATGTATGCCGTTTCCCGCCGCGTGCGGCCGCACGAAGGGCCACTCAATCGCCCTCCAGCCCCGGCACTCCTGGAAGTCACCCCACACAAATCTGTTGGCTCCGGACCACCACAAGCGATGCTCACGGGCCCCCGGCACACGGGAAGGAGCCCCTCCCTGCGCGTCGACTCGAGCCCGTTGGGTCAGGGGCACAGGCCCGCTACCCGCCGAAGATCGCCCTGTCCAAGCTGATCAACACTCTCAAGGGCGTCAGCTCCCGCTGCCTGCGGGCTGAGTACACCGGCCGCATCAACCGCATCGGCACGGGGTCAGTGTTCTGGCCCCGTTCCTACTTCGCAGCCTCGTGCGGCGGTGTACCGCGCACCGTGATCCGTCAGTACGCCGAGCAGCAAAAACGTCCGCTCCAGAATGCACGTCAGAGCAGTCTCAGGATGCGTTTCCCTCCCCGGCTGAAGCCGGGGATACCCACGCAAGATCAGAGATGGTGTTCCCCCAGGTTGGTGTCTTGGCGGGACGGCCGGTCGTCGCCGTCCACGCCAAATGAGACCGGGCAGGCCCGCTGACAGTTGTGGGGCTTTTTGTCGCGGTCCTGTCATCGGTGTCACGAGGGCCGTTACGCCGGCCGTGCGTTGCCTGCCCGTCCGTGTGGCCCTCGCCGAAGCGTTCGGCACCCGCCGCCAGACGGCGGCCGCGTGAGGCTCGTGAACGGTCAATCCCCCCTGGAGAGAGGTGAGATGAGCCTCTCGTGGCCCGGCCGGGGTGTCCCGGCCCCGGCCGGGCCACGAGCGGGGCCGCCGCTTCCTGACGGCCTTGCTGAGGATTCGGGGCTGTCGGCTGCGCGGATTGGTCCGGATGCGGAATACGGCTGCCGGGGCGAGGCCGGCGGTATGGCGGCCCGCAATGCCCGTGATCGTGTGCCTGCCGGAGGAGGACGGCGGTCGGTCGTCGTGTGCGCGTCCACGGGAGATCCTCGGCCGCGTCTATGTCGCCGCTTCCGGGCTGATCCGGCGGCACGGCCCGGCTGGTTCTTCGAGGACACCTTGTTCAGCAGCAGCACGTCATGCCCGAGCCGAGGCCCGGCTCCTGGGGCCAGTACTCCCCCTGGATGCCGGTGGTTTCGACAGCAACGACTCGACCAGCGAACGCAGTTGGTCCGAGTTGCCGACGACGGCGCCTCACCTGCCTCGCGACCGTTCCTCGACCCGTGGTCGAGCGGGGCGCTCGAGGATGCCGCCGGGGGCAGGAGTGGGAGACCTCCGTTCGGTGTGAGGAGTGCGTATGCGCAAGGTCGTTTTCCGTGACGGCATCACGACCGCCTGCGAGAAGACAGGACACGGCCCCGCGACCGCCCCGGTGGGCGGGGCGTTCACCGTCGTCCGCACGGCCGTCTGTAGGGATGACGCCACGAATGCGGGAAGTCGGCTCTGATGCGCCGCGTCGCGGTCGTCGGGGCCGGTGCGGCGGGGGCGTTGACGGCGGTTCAGCTGATGCGGCAGGCCGACCGGCTCGGCCGGGCGGTCGGGGTATGGCTGATCGATCCGGCCGGGCGGACCGGGCCGGGTGTCGCCTACGGCACGTGCGATCCGCGTCATCTGCTGAATGTGCCTGCCGGCCGTATGAGTGCCTTTCCCGACGATCCCGGGCACTTTCTGCGTTGGCTGACGGATCGGGACCCGCACGCCGCGGCCGGTGACTTCGTTTCCCGCCAGGTGTACGGGCAGTACCTGGCCGACCTCGTCGAGCGCACCGTCGGCGGCTGCGCGCACGCCCGGCTGCACCGGGTGCGGGACGAGGTCGTCGCCGTACGCGGGCAGGGGTCTGGGCCGGTTCTGCGGCTGGCCGGCGGTGGTGAGGTGCGGGTGGATGCGGCTGTGCTGGCGTTGGGCAGTCTCGCTCCGGCGCAGGACTGGGCGGGTGCCGGGCTGAGGGGGTCCGGGCGGTTCGTCGCCGATCCCTGGGCGCCGGGTGCTCTGGACGGCCTCGCCGCCGAGCAGGGGGATGTTCTGCTCGTCGGCACCGGGCTGACCATGGTCGATGTGGCCGCCTCGCTGGCCCGTCCGGACCGCGTGGTGCATGCGGTGTCCCGGCATGGGCTGCTTCCCCAGGAGCACCTGCCCGTCGCGGCCCCGCCGGTCCAGGCGCCGGCGGACCTGGACGGTTCGCGCGGTCTGGACGTGCTGCGCCGGAGCGTGGGGCGGCACCTGTCCGCCACCCGGCGTGCCTGCGGGGACTGGCGGCCCGCGCTGGACGGGTTGCGTCCGGTGACGGCGGCGTTGTGGCAGCAGCTGCCCGTGGCCGACCGGGCTCGTTTCCTGGAGGAGGACCTGCGGGTCTGGGAGGTGCACCGCCATCGCATGGCGCCCGCGAGTGCGGCCACGCTGCGCGGACTGTTGGCGTCGGGCCGGCTGCGTACCTGTGCCGGGCAGGTGGCCGGTGCCGTGCCGGATGATGACGCGGTGGCGGTCGCCCTCAGCGACGGGACGCGGCTGCGGGTCGGTGCGGTGGTCAACTGCACTGGGGCGCGGACGGGTTCGCGCGGGACGATGGATCCTCTGGTGCGGTGCGTGCTGGAGGGCGGGTACGGCCGTACCGGTCCGGCCGGGCTGGGGCTGGACACCGCCGAGGATGGGCGGCTGGTGCCCGCGGCCGGTGGCCCGGTTCTGCGGCTGTGGACGGTCGGGGCCGCGCGGCGCGGGAATCTGCTGGAGACCACCGCCGTTCCGGAGATCCGCGCGCAGGCCGCCGAGGTCGCCGGCACCGTGCTGGAGACGCTCACCGACCGCCGTCCCCCCGCACCGACCGACCGCTACGGGCAGCGCCTGAGCACCTCCCCCGAGGCCGCCGAGCTGTACGACCGGGCCCTGGGGCGCATTCTGGCGGGCCGCGTCGGCGGCGAGGAACTGCTGGGTGAAGCCGTCACCACCGACCCGGACTTCGCCGTCGGCCACGCGGCTTTGGCACTGCTCGGCCACGAGCGCGACGGCGCCGGGCAGACGCCTGCGGCGCTCGCGTCCGCCCGCCGGGCCGCGGCCGTGCGGGCCGACGACCGTGAACGCAGCCTGGTCGCCGCGGTGGACGCCTGCCTGACCGGCACCGAGGAGCGGGGCAAGGCGGCCCTGCTGGGCCACATCGCCGCCCATCCGCGGGACGCGCTGGCGGTGAGCGCGGCCGTCCCCACCGTCTCCTTCAACGGGGTGACCGCCGCCGAGGAGGCCTGGGCGCTGGTCGAGGGACTGTCGACAACCTACGGCGACGACTGGTGGTATCTGGGGCAGCTGGCCTTCGTCCGGCAGGAGCAGGAGCGCTGGGAGGAGGCCGAGGCGCTGGCCTGCCGGGCGCTCGCCGCTGAGCCGAGTGCCGGGCACGCCGTGCACGCGCGGGCTCATGTGTATTACGAGACCGGTGAGCACCGTGCCGGTCTGGCCTGGCTGGACGAGTGGCTGCGCCGGCACGGGGAGGGGGCGGGACAGCGTTCCCATGTGGCCTGGCATGCCGCCCTGCACGAGCTGTCGCTCGATGACCGGCCCGCGCTGCTGCGCCGCTACCGGCAAGAGCTCGTCGCCTGCCGGGTGGGCGGGGGGCGGCTGCTGGTCGACTCCGCCTCGCTGTTGTGGCGGGCGCGTATGACGGACAGCTGGAATGGTGATCTGCCCGTGGCCGAGCTGCTGGACGCCGCTCCCCCGCATTGGCTGGACGCGCCGGCGACGGGTTTCGCCGCCCTGCATGGCGCGCTGGCGCTCGCCGCGGCCGGGGACCTGGACGCCCTGGGCAGGTTGCGGGCCCATGCGCTGGCCCATCACCAGGCGGTGTTCGCGCTGCTGGTCGCTCCGTTGTGCGAGGCGCTGTCGGCGGTCGTGCGGGAGGAGTGGCGGCAGGCGGTACGGCGGCTTCGGCCGCTGCTGCCCCTGCTGGCGCGCACGGGTGCCAGCAAGGCGCAGCAGGAGGTGGTGGAGGAGACGCTGTTGCACGCTCTGATCGCGGGGGGCGAGTACGACCGGGCGGAGCGGCTGCTGGCGGACCGGCTGGAGCGTCGTGCGTCGCCGCTCGACTGGCGGCGGCTGGAGGCGGTGCGGGGCCGGGGTGCGCGCTGGCGTGGGTCTGCGGTCGTCGGCGGGGCCTGGGGGCACGCCCGGTCCGCCTGAGAGCCTGAATCTGCACCTGGAGTTCGGCGTATGCGGCCGGCCGGTTGAGGGGGCCGGCGGGCGAAGGTCAGGGGTTGTGCGGTCGTCGGATCCCTCTGACGCCCTCCTGCGCTTGGGGAGAGGGCTGATTCGGGGATTCGAAGAACGCGGCCTGGTTCTTGCCCGCGGTTTTGGCTCTGTACAGGGCGGTGTCGGCGTCGCGCATCGCTTCCGCGGGCGAGGTCGGCCGGGTGATGCTGCGTGCTCCGATGCTGGTGGTCACGTCGATGGAATGGCCGTGGGCGAGGAAGAAGGGGTCTTGGAAGGCAGCGAGGATCCGCGTGGTGTAGTCGTGCAGGGCAGTGGCGTCCATGTCTTCGACGAGGAGGGCGAATTCGTCCCCGCCGAGCCTGGCCACCAGGTCCTGCGCCCTGACCCGGTTCGTCAGCCGTCCCGCGACGTCGATGAGCAGTTCGTCGCCGGCCGGGTGTCCCAGGGTGTCGTTGACGTCCTTGAACCCGTCCAGGTCAAGTATCAGCAGACCGGCGCAGGAATCGGCGGAGCACCGGCCGAGAGCCGACTCCAGGCGTTCGTTCAGCAGGGCCCGGTTGGCCAGGCCCGTCAGCGGGTCGTGGGTCGCCTGGTGGCTCAGCTGTTGTTGGAGTTCTGCCTGTTCTCGCAGTGAGGTGGCGAGGGCGGTTGCCCTGTCCTGGGCGTACTGGGCCAGGAACGCGATGCGCAGCATCAGCAGCAGTGACAGGCCCGCCATCACGGCGACGATCACCGTGACGTCCACGGGCTGGTCCCGGATGCCGCCGATGTCGGCCAGCACGATCAGGGGCCCCATCAGGATCAGCGCGATCAGGACGGACAGCCGTCGCGGGGGCAGCCGCTCCTGGTCCTGGGCCAGCCGGGACGGCCGGGCGACGGAGGAGTGCAGCGCCGCCGTACCCAGCAGGACGGAGGAGAGCATCCACGCCACTTCGGACATGTTCTCGGCGATCGCGGTGCCGGTGGTCGCCTGGGTTGCGTAGTAGAGGCCGTCGGCGGCGAGCAGGGCGAGCAGCCATCCGAGGCACAGCAGGAACGAGGGGGTGTGGGTGTTGGTGGTCAGCATCAGCCGGGCGGCCATGGACAGCAGCACCAGGTCGATGGCGGGATAGGCGATGGACAGCGCGAGCGGCCACGCGGACATCTTGCTGTGCAGGTAGGGGGCGATGATGAAGGCCCAGGACAGGGTGGCGAAGCCGAGCGTGACGATGCCCGCGTCCAACAGGCCCGCCCAGTGCAAGCGGCCCGACTGCTGCCGGGCCAGGATGACCAGACCGGCGGCGAACAGCAGGTAGCTGCCCAGGTAGAGCCAGTCGGCCACGCCCGGGAAGGGAACCTCCACCCGGCGGACCTGGTACAGCCCCCAGATCGCGTCCGCCGCCGCATAGGGGGCCATACCCGCGGCGAACAGGCACCAGGCAAGGACCGACGGCGGCCTGTTCCTCCTGACTCCCGCTGCGATCGCGAAGACGGCAGAGGCGGAGATCACAGCGGCCAGCATGTAGCGCGCCGGGGAGGAGGTGAGCAGAAAGGTGACCATCACCGCGGTCCCTGCTGCCGCATAGGCCCAGACCGCTGTCTCGCGGCGGGAGGACGACCGGAGATGGTCCTTGCCCACAGTCCCTCCTTCCCCGCTCCCGTCCGCAGGCGGCACGCGGTCGGGCCTCATTCGGGTCGGTGGCCGGGAGGTTGGGAGCGGAGCGTGGCAAGGGTGCGGCAGGTGCGGTCCAGTTCGTGCTGGAGGCGGGGCGCTGCCTCGGCCAGCGGGGCCGGTGTCCCGGCCCTGGCGTGCTGTTCGAGTTCCTGGCAGCAGGCGGCGAGGCGGTGGGCTCCCACATTGCCGGCCGCGCCTTTGAGGCTGTGGGCCAGCTGTGCGACCTCCTGGGCGTCTTGGCGGTCCATCGCGTGGAAGAGGGCGCTGGTCAGCTCGGGAGCACGGGCGAGGAAGTGGTCCACCAGCCGGTCCACCAGTTCGTGCTCGGCCGGTGTGCCGGCGCCACGCAGTTCGTTCAGCCGCTCCTCGATGGAAGCGGGCAGGCCGTCTTCGTCATCCGCGGGCGGGCGTGTGTCGTGTGCCCAGCGGGCGAGAGCCTGTTCCAGCCCCTCGGCGCTGACGGGTTTGGAGATGTAGTCGTCCATGCCCGCGGCCAGGCAGCGGTCCCGGTCCTCGGCCAGGGCGCTGGCGGTCATGGCGATCACCGGCAGGTGGTGGCCGGTGTCCTGTTCCCGGCGGCGCAGTTCCCGGGTGGCGGTATAGCCGTCCATCCGGGGCATCTGGCAGTCCATCAGCACGGCCTGGTACTCGTGTTCCTGGGTCATGGACAGCGCCTGGAGGCCGTCGGCGGCGATGTCGGCGCTGTAGCCGAGGCGGGTGAGGATGCCTTGCGCCACCATCTGGTTGATGTCGTTGTCCTCCACCAGCAGCAGGTGACCGCGATGCGCCGGCGGGGGTGCGGCAGCGGCCGGGGCCGGTGCTGACGTGGCGAGCGATGGCCTCTGGGCGAGGAGTTCGACCAGGGCGTCCATGAGCTGGGACTGCTGGACGGGCTTGGGCAGGCTGCGGGCGATACCGGCCGCGGTCAGTTCGGCGAGCGGCTGCGGCGGGCCGGAGCTGAGCATCAGCAGCCGTACCCGGCCCAGGCTCTGGTCGGCGGTGATCCGCCGGGCGAGTTCGAGGCCGTCCATGCCGGGCATACACATGTCCAGCAGGGCCAGGTCGAAGGCGCGGCCCGCGGCGGCCGCCTCGTGCAGGGCCACCAGGGCCTGCGGGCCGCCGGCGACCAGGGTCGGCTGCATGTGCCATCTGCGCAGCTGCGTGTCGAGGATCAGCCGGTTGGTGTCGTTGTCGTCGACGACCAGCACCCGCAGCCCGCGCAGGACGATCGGCCGGATGGGTGCCGCGGGTGGCTTCGGCGTGTCGGGGGTTCGTGCCGGGACCGTGAACCAGAAGGTGCTGCCCTCACCGAGCCGGCTGGTGACCCCGATGGAGCCGCCCATGGCCTCGGTCAGCCGGCGGCAGATGGCCAGCCCCAGGCCGGTGCCCCCGTAGCGGCGGGTGGTGGAGGCGTCCGCCTGGGAGAAGGCGTCGAACATCCGCTCCTGATCGGCCTCGGCGATGCCGATGCCGGTGTCGGCCACCTCGAAGCGCAGCCACGGCCCGCTCGCCGTGGAGGGCTGGTCAGCAGCAGCGAGGGCACGCACGACGACCTCGCCGGACTCGGTGAACTTCACCGCGTTGGAGGCCAGGTTGAGCAGGATCTGCCGCAGCCGGCCGGCGTCCCCGAGCACCATCATGGGCAGGTGGGGATCGCAGTCACTGAGCAGTTCCAGCCCTTGGGCTTGGGGGGTCTGCGCGATCAGTGAGACGACCTCCTCCACCAGCACCTGCGGGCTGAAGGCGACCTCGTCCAGTTCGATCTTGCCGGCTTCCAGTTTGGAGAAGTCCAGGATGTCGTTGATCAGCGACAGCAGTGCCGTGCCGGCGGCCTCGATGCCCTGCACGTAGCGGCGCTGCTCGGCGTCCAACTCGGTGCCCAGCAGCAGGTTGCTCAGTCCGATCACGCCGTTCATGGGGGTGCGGATCTCGTGGCTCATGGAGGCGACGAACTGGGATTTGGCCTGGGACGCGGCGATCGCCTGGTCGCGGGCCTGCGCCAGGGCGGCCTCGGCCTGCTTGCGTTCGGTGATGTCGCGGACGAAGGCGTTGAAGCAGCGCGCCTTCGCCGACTTCAGCCGCCACACCGCCAGTTCGACCGGGATCTCGTGGCCGTCGCGGTGCACGGCGCTGAGTTCGATCTGATGGCCCAGCACGTGAGACTCCCCGCCGGACAGCACCCGCTGCAGGCCGGCGCGGTGCGCGGCGTGATACCGCTCGGGAATGACCGTCTCGGTCAGCGGGCGGCCCATCGCCTCGCGGTGGGTGAACCCGAAGAGTTTCTCGGCGCTCTGGTTCCAGCCGATGACCAGGCCGTCCTCGTCGATGGAGACGAACGCGTCACGGGCGGTGTCGATGACCGAGCGTGCCTGGTCCTGCAGCAGCCGCAGGGCTTCCTCCCGGCGCCGCTGCCCCTCCGCCTCCCGGATGAATCCGCGCACCTCCTGCGGCTCGCCCGCAGTGTCGCGCACCACCCAGGACGTCACCTCCGCCCAGATCCACTGCCGGTCGGCGTGCCGCAGACGCAGGCACACCACCACCCGGCCGTCGCGGCGCAGATCCCGCTCGGCCCACTCGAACTCCTCCACGTCGCCCGGATGCACCCAGGACTCGGCCAGCGTCCCGGCGATCTCCTCGACCGGCCTGCCCAGCAGCGCCGCTCCCGCTGCCGAGACCTCCTGGAAAACGCCCTCGACGGTCCGCCTGAAGACCATGTCCGGGGAGTTCTTCACCAGCAGCCGAAACCGTTCCTCGTCGTCGGCCGCGTACTGTCCGGGCGGGTTGGTGGGGCCCATAGGTCCGCCTCCACGTGTGATGCCCGGCCACGAGGCGGGCCGGGACGTACGTCGGACGGCTTCCGCGCGGCGTCGCCGGGCAGCGGTGATCAGCAGTGTCCGGTCGTGGATGCGTCACGTCGAGCCACGAGGTCGCATACCCCGCAGCAGTTACTGGGACCGGCACCGGCCCACCGGGTGGGACATGAGACAGGACGTCCGCCCAGGGGGCGATCGTCGCGGCCGGTAGGGGATGACCGGCATCCACCCGGAGCATCCGACGCCTTCACATCCACAGACCATGGGGTGCTGACAGAGGGCAAACGATCCTCTCCGAAAGGTCAACGGAACCCTTCCAGCGAAGAATGAACCACTGAAGATCGCAAATCGGCGTTCCCTCCTGAACAGGACGGCCGGCGGGTGGGAGCGGTCTGCGCGGCTGCGGTCTCGACCAGGAGTTTCGACTGCGCCACGAGCTCGCCGTAGCGCTCCAGGGCAGTGCGGACACGGGCTCTGACAGCGGCCTGTGGCGTGGTCCGGGCACGGCGGTGGCGCTGACGGAAAGGGGGTTCCCTGCCGTCAGCGCCACCGCTTGTCACGGGGTATGTGTCACGGCCCCGTCGTCGGGGTCGTGACGCCCGGGTCACCAGGTGGTGCCGGCGGGCTCCTCGATGGTGGTGTTGAGGCGGTTGAAGAAGTTGGTGAGGGCGACCATCAGGATGATCGCGGAGAGCTGTTCCTCGGTGAAGTGGTCCGCAGCCTCGTTCCACACCTCGTCGGAAACGGCCCTGCCGGTGCGGTCGGCGATCCGGGTGGCGGACTCGGTCAGGGCCAGGGCCGCGCGCTCGGCGTCGGTGAAGAACGGTGCCTCGCGCCAGGCGGCCACGGAGTGCAGGCGTTCGTCGCTCTCGCCGTGCTTCTTGGCGCCCGCCACGCCGGCGAACACACAGGCGCTGCAGCCGTTGATCTGGCTGGCGCGCAGGTGGACCAGTTCGAGGATCTGCGGGGCGACACCGCCCTGGTACATGGCTTGGTAGATGGTCTGGATGCCCTTCATGGCGTCCGGCAGAACCATGGCGGGGTTCTTCATCCGGGCGGTGGGGGTGCTCGCGGCGTTCATCGGGGCCTTCCTTCGTGGATATCCCGGCCTTCAGGCCGGGGAGGAAACGAAGCTCCTGCAGGGCAGGGCGGGGAAAGCCGGTTCGCCGCCGGGGCGGACCGGCGTCGATTCCCACGAACCGGCAGATGGTCACAAGCAGACGTAATAGTTTGTGAGCCGTGACCACTGGCGTGAAGCGGGCGTTCAGGTACCGCTTCTATCCGACCGGTGCGCAGGCAGCCGAGCTGTCGCGCACGTTCGGATGCGTGCGGAAGGTCTACAACCTGGCCCTTGCGGCGCGCACGCAGGCGTGGACGCGGCAGCAGCGGGTGAACTACCACCAGACGTCGGCGATGCTGACGGCCTGGAAGAAGACCGAGGAACTCGCCTACCTCAACGAGGTCTCCTGCGTGCCGCTCCAGCAGGCCCTGCGGCACCTTCAGACGGCGTTCACCAACTTCTTCGGCAAGCGGGCGAAGTACCCGCGGTTCAAGTCGCGCAAGAAGTCGCGGAAGTCGGCGGAGTACACCACCAGCGCGTTCCGGTTTAAGGACGGCAGGCTGACCCTGGCGAAGATGGCGGAGCCGCTGGACATCGTGTGGTCCCGTCCACTGCCCGAGGGCGCGTCGCCGTCCACCGTGACGGTGTCCAAGGACGCGGCCGGACGCTGGTACGTGTCCCTGCTGTGTGAGGACCCGTCCGTCCAGCCGCTCCCCGCGGCCAACGCGGCCGTCGGCATCGACGTCGGGCTCGACCACTTGCTGGCCCTCTCCACCGGGGAGAAGGTTTCCAACCCCCGGCACGAGCGGCGTGACCGCGCCCGCCTGGCCACGACGCAGCGGCGGCTTGCCCGCACGGCCAGGGGGGATGGAGCGAACCGAGCCAAGGCGCGCCGGAAGGTGGCCAGGGTCTACGCCCGCATCACCGACCGCAGGCGCGACCACCTGCACAAACTCACCACTCGTCTCGTTCGTGAAAACCAAACGATCGTGATCGAGGACCTCGCCGTCCGGAACATGATGAAGAACGGCAGCCTGGCCCGCGCCATCAGTGATGCGGCCTGGTCCGATTTCCGGAGCATGCTGGAATACAAGGCCCGGTGGTACGGCCGCGCAGTGATCGCGATCGACCGCTGGTTGCCCTCCTCCAAGCTGTGCTCCGCCTGCGGCACCTTGCAGGACACGATGCCGCTCAACGTCCGGACATGGACGTGCGACTGCGGGACGACCCACGACCGGGACGTGAACGCGGCGAAGAACATTCTGGCCGTCGGGCTGACGGCGTCTGTCTGTGGAGCTGATGTGAGACCTCAACGGAGCACTCCGGGCGGGCAGTCGGCGATGAAGCAGAAAACCCCACGGCGCGAGCCGTAGGAATCCCCCTCCTTCAGGAAGGGGAGGAAGTCAAGTGCTGCCTTCCGGTTGGTTGGTGAAGGTCTGTCACGGGGCCGGTGGGTCCGGGGCGGGGTGTGACAGACGGGGCGATGGCTTCTTTTTCTGGTCGGCCGGTGCGTGGGGCCGGGGCCGCCGGACGCGGGGGATGTCGTCCGGCGGCCCCGGTGCACGGGGGGCCGTGCGTGGGCGGCCTCGGTGTGGTCAGACGGCGCTGAAGACGGCCGCGGAGTTGAAGCCGCCGCGGCCGCGGGCCAGGACCAGGGTGTGGCGCACGGGCCTCTCGCGGGGTGCGGTGACGAGGTCGACGGGGCAGTCGGCGGCGGGTTCGGTGGTTCCGGTGGTCGGGGGGATCACCTGGTCGCGCAGGGACAGCAGGGCGGCCGCGACATCGAGGGAGGCGCCGCCGGCCAGCAGCCGTCCGGTCATCGACTTCGGTGCGGTGACCGGCACCCGGCGGGGGCCGAACAGGGCGGCCAGCGCCTCGGCTTCGGCGCGGTCCGCGGCGCGTGCGCCGGCCGCGTCGGCGAAGACGACGTCGATCTGCTCGGGGCGCAGGCCGGCGTCGTCCAGGGCGAGGCGGGCGGCGTCGTTCAGGCGCGGGGTGCCGGGGCCGTCGAAGGTGGCCGCGTAGCCGGTGAACGCCCCATAGGCGTGGGCGTCGCGTGCGCGGGCGGCGGCGTCGCTCTCCAGGACGAACAGGGCGCCGCCCTCGCCGACGACGTGACCGCTGGCGGCGGCGTCGAAGGGCAGGTAGGCGCGGGCGGGGTCGGCCACGGGGCTCAGGTCGCCGGCGGCGAGGTGGGCGGCCCAGCCCCAGGGACACAGGGCCGAGTCGACGCCGCCGGTGACCATCAGCCCCGCGCCCTTGCGGATCTGGCGGCGGGCGTGGGCGACGGCGTCCAGGCCGCCGGCCTGTTCGGCGACGACGACGCCGCTGGAGCCGCGCAGGCCGTGCCGGATGGAGATCTGGCCGGTGTTGACGGCGTAGAACCAGGCGAAGGACTGATAGGCGCTGACGTGCTGGCCGCCCTTGGACCACAGGGCCTGCAGTTCGCGCTGGCCGAACTCGAAGCCGCCCGCGGAGGAGGCGGTGACCACTCCGGCACCGTACTCGGGCAGCGCGGCGGGGTCGGTGCCCGAGTCGCTGAGGGCTTCGGCGGCGGCGGCCAGGGACAGGCGGGTGACGCGGTCGGTCTGCGGCAGCAGCCGGCTGGGCAGGTGTTCGTCGTCGACGAAGCCGGGGACCTCGCCGGCGAGGCGGACGGGGTAGCGGGAGGCGTCGAAGCGGGTGAGGGGGCGGATGCCGCTCTCGCCGCGCAGGGTTGCCGCCCACCAGGCCTCGGTGCCCAGTCCGTTGGGGGCGGCGACGCCGATGCCGGTGACGACGGAGCCGGTGAGGGCGCTGGCGCCGGGCCGGGCGGTGGGTCGGTCGAGGGTGGCTGTGGTCATGCCGCCTCCTGGAGTCGCGGCCGGGTCAGGACGATGGCGCTTTGGAAGCCGCCGAAGCCGCTGCCGACGCTGAGCACGGTGTCGGTGCGCTGTTCGCGCGCGGTGAGGGGGGTGTAGTCGAGGTCGCAGGCCGGGTCGGGCTCGTGCAGGTTGGCCGTCGGCGGCACGGTGTTGTGCGCGATGGCCAGGGCGCTGGCGGCGATTTCCAGTGAGCCGATCGCGCCGAGCGAGTGGCCGATCATGGACTTGATGGAGCTGACGGGCACCCGGTAGGCGTGCTCGCCCAGGCTGCGTTTGAACGCGGCGGTCTCGTGCCGGTCGTTCTGCTTGGTGCCGGAGCCGTGGGCGTTGATGTAGTCGACGGCGGTGGCATCCAGGCGGGCCTCGTCGAGGGCCGCGCGGATCGCCTCGGCCATCTCCACGCCGTCGCTCTTCAGTCCGGTCATGTGGTAGGCGTTGCTGCGTCCGGCGAACCCGGCGATCTCGGCGTAGATGTGGGCGCCGCGCCGCCGGGCGTGTTCGAGCTCCTCCAGGACCAGGACGGCCGAGCCCTCGCCGAGGACGAAGCCGTTGCGGGAGCGGTCGAAGGGGCGTGAGGCGGTGGCCGGTTCGTCGTTGCGGGGGCTGGTGGCCTTGATGGCGTCGAAGCAGGCCACGGTGATCGGGGAGATCGGTGCCTCGGTCGCGCCGGTGACCATCACGTCGGCGCTGCCCTCGCGGAGCAGGTCGACGGCGTGGCAGACGGAGTCGATGCCGGAGGTGCAGCCGGTGGAGACCAGGGAGACCGGGCCCTGGGCGCCGATGGCGAGGGCCACTTCGGCGGCCATGGAGCTGGGCACGAAGTAGTCGAAGAGGTGGGCGACCGCCCGGCTGTGGTCGACCTCCCAGGTGCTGCCGTTCTCGCTGACCACGCCGTACTCGTTGTCCAGGCCGGTGGTGCAGCCGACGGCGCTGCCGAGGGTGAGGCCGGTGCGTACCGGGTCCAGGGCGCCGGTCAGTCCGCTGTCCTCGACCGCCTCGCGGGCGCTTGTGAGGGCGAACTGGGCGGCGCGGTCGAGGCGGGCGGCGTCGGCGGCCGCGATGCCGTGGGCGTGCGGGTCGAAGTCCACCTCGGCGGCGATGCGCGAGCGGAACGTGCTCGCGTCGAACAGGGAGATGCCGCGTGTGGCGGTGCGGCCCGCGGTCAGCGTGTCCCAGAACGCGCGGGTGCCCACGCCGCCCGGGGCCACGACCCCGATGCCGGTGATGACGACCCGCCTCATCGTGTGTCCCTCACAGTTTTCCTCCAGATAGGGGCGCAGGTGCGAGCCGGGTGCGCCGCACCACGCGGCAGGCGCGCCCGATCAGTCGGGGTGCGTGCGGGCCGCGGACGAAGAAGTGGTCGCCGGGGACGGTGCGCCGGATGAACCGGCCGGTGGTCCAGCGGGCCCAGCCGTCCAGCACCGTCGCCCCGACGACGGGGTCGTCCTGGCCGCCGACCGCCAGGACGGGAACGGGGAGCGGGCCGCTGGTGTCGGCGAGTGCGTCGGCGCGCAGTGCGTCGGCGAGTGTGAGGTCGTCGCGCAGCAGGGGCAGTACGCGGCGGTACCAGAGGCTGCCGGGGGCGGCGAGCGCGCCGCCGGGTGCCGCGCCGAGGTCGGCGGCGAACCGCAGCAGCCGTTCGTCGCTCAGATCGGTGTCGTGGCCGGCGGGCGCGGTCTGCGGTGGGGGGCTGGCGCCGACGGCGAGGCAGGCGGGGGCGGGCAGCCCCCGGTGGATCAGGGCGCGGGCGAGGGTGTGGGCGACGACGCCGCCCAGGCTGTGCCCGTAGAGCACGTAGGGGCGGCCGTCGGCGACCTGCCCGGCCAGCGGCTTCAGGAGCGCCTCCAGCAGGGCCTCGCGTGAGGTCGCGCGGGGTTCGCGGCGCCGGGCGCCGCGTCCGGGCAGCAGTACGGGCACCGTGTGCACTCCGGGGCCGGTCTGGGTGTGCCAGTGCGCGAAGCCGGACGCGCCCGCGCCGGCGTGCGCGAAGCAGTAGAGCGTGACCGGCGGGCCATCCCGCATGGTGTCCGGCGGGCCATCCCGCATGATGTATCGCACCTCCTCGGCCGCCTTCGATGGGCGCGCATCGGCTGCTGTCGAGCCTCGCCGACGTACCTGGAGGAAGACTCGAATCGGCCACGTGCGCGAACGAAAGCGGTGGCGGCGGATGCGCCCCAAGGGGCGGCCGGCCGGGGGTAGTTGGGCGGGGGCGGTTGGGCGGGGGTGGTTGGGCTGGGGTGGTTGGGCGGGGGCGGCGGTCGGTCTCAGAGCGCGCGCGTCGTGGTGGGCGGCGGTGTGACCGGTTGTGCCGCAGTGAGGGCGCGGGCGGCCAGCTCCGGGGCGGCGCCGAGGTAGGCGGTGGGGTCGAGCAGCTGCTCGAGTTCTGCGGCGCTGTGGTGCGCGGTGACGTCGGGCAGGGTGCGCAGCACCTCCAGCAGGGGGATGCGCTGCTGGTCGGCGGTGTGCGAGGCCTTTGCCAGCAGGTCCTTGGCGCGCGCCTTGCCGATTTTCGGGGCGAGCGTGGCGGCCAGGCGTTCGCTGACGACCTGGCTGCCGGTCAGGCCCAGGTTGTGGCGCATGCGGGCCGGGTCGGGTGTGAGGCCCTCGGCGAGTTCGGCGGCGGTGAGGGCGGCTCCGCCCGCCAGGCGCAGCGCCTCGCGCAGCAGCAGCCACTCGGCGTGCCACACCCCGGCCGAGCGTTCGTCTTCGGCCACCAGGCACTGGGTCAGGCCCGCGGTCAGCAGCGGTACTTGCAGGGCGGCGCTGCGGATCAGCGTGGACAGTACGGGGTTGCGTTTGTGGGGCATGGCGGAGGAAGCGCCCCGGCCCGTGACGGCGGGCTCGGCGACCTCGGCGATCTCGGTGCGGGCCAGTACCTGGACGTCGGCGGCGAGTTTGCCCAGCGCGCCGGTGGTGAAGGCGAGCGCTGCGGCGGTGTCCGCGACGGGTGTGCGCAGCGCGTGCCAGGGCAGGACGGGGCGGGCCAGGCGGGTTTCGGCGGCGAAGGCGTCCACGAGCCGTTCCGGGTACTCCCCCGCGGTCGTGGCGTCGGCGTCGGGTACGGCGAACTGAAGGTATCCGGCGAGGGTGCCGGCGGCTCCGCCGAGGGAGACCGGCAGGGCGTCGCGGGCGGCCGTGATCCGGGCGGCGGCGTCCGAGACCAGCCGGTGCCAGCCCGCCGCCTTGAGGCCGAAGGTGGTGGGGACGGCGTGCAGGGCGAGGGTGCGGCCGGCCATGACGGTTGCGCGGTGCCGGTCGGCCAGTGCGGCCAGCGCGGCGGCCGTGCGGTGCAGGTCGCCGAGGATCAGTTCCAGGGCCCGCCGGCACATCATCATCGTGCCGGTGTCGAGCACGTCCTGGCTGGTGGAGCCGCGGTGGACGTACTCGGCGGCCTCAGGGTCGTCGGCGGCCACCGCCTCGGTCAGGGCGCGCACCAGCCCCACGACCGGGTTGGCGGTCTCCCGGGCCTGCAGGGCCAGCGCGCGCGGGTCGAAGCGTTCGGCGCGGGCGGCGCGGGTGATGGCGCGGGCGGCTGCGGCCGGGACGGTGCCCAGGGCGGCCTGGGCCCGGGCGAGCGCGGCCTCGGCGTCCAGCAGGCACTGCAGCCAGGCCGTCTCGCTGACGGCTTCCTCCACGGGCGTGCCCGCGCGTACGGGGGAGAACAGTCCGGCGTCGGGGCCGCCGTCGAAGCCGGTCGTCGGGCGGGTCATGGCGTCGCCTCCAGGAGATTTGACGGCAGGCCGGGGACGGGGACGGTGCGGCGGGCGGGGCCGAGGCCGAGGACCGTGCGGGCGATGGCGTCGGCATCGCCGAGGATCACGGAGTCGACCCCCGGCCGGATGCCGGCCGCCGTCACCCAGTGCACGGACTCGGTCGGGACGCCGTAGGCGAAGCGGCGCGGGTGGGGCAGGCCGTGGGCGTTGACGAGGTGGTAGGGGCGGGCGGAGACGGCGAGGCCGGCCGACTCGTAGACGCTTTCGTGGGTGGTTGCGATCCGGTAGGGGGCGGCCTGGCCGGTGGTGAGCAGGTGGCGCAGCAAGGGGTCCGCGGTGCGGTGCAGGTCGGGTTCCGGCAGGCGTGCCTCGATCAGTGCCGTCGCGTGGACGGGGGCTGCGTCGACGCCGTCGGCGGTGGCGACGAACGCGGCCTCGCCGTCCGTGCGCAGGCTGATCCGGGTGCCGGGGCCCAGCGGGCGGATGATGTCGGCCTCGATCAGGGCGTGCAGTTCCTCGATGCGCGAGACGGGGGGACCGATGGAGAGGAAGGCGTTGAGCGGGGTGTACCAGGCGGTCAGTTCGTCGCGGTAGGAGTCGCCGTCCAGGCCGCCGTGGTCGACCGCGAGGCGTATCTCGTTGCGCAGGTCGCGCAGGACGTCGAGGGCGGCCTTGAGGGGTCCGCTGACGTTTCCGGCCCTCGCGTGGCGGATGTCCTCGGCCAGGTGGCCGAGCAGCCAGTGGCGGAAACTCGCGCGGTCGGGGAAGCGGCGTCCGGCGGTGGGGTGCTGGATGCGGTCCCAGTCCCATCGTGCGGCGGGGTCGATGCGGTAGGCGTCGAGGAGGTGTGCGCGGGCCGGGGCCGTGCCGGCGGTGAGGAAGGCGGGCACGAACGCGGCCGCCTCCCGCGTACGGCCCTGGGCGCGCAGCAGCGTCTCGTAGTAGACGCTCTCCACCTCCAGGCGGATCAGCGGCCACAGGTCGGTGCGGAAGCGGACCGCCTCCCCGGCCAGGCGGCGGCGCCGCAGCGCGTCGATGGCCTCGGGGGTCAGGACCCGCGGTCGGTGCCGGCCGGCCGGGCCCTTCTCGTTCTCGCCGCGCGCGTGATGGGGGACGCCGCGGCGGGAGCCGGCGTAGATCCGCGGTTCGCGGCCGGAGGGCAGGTAGGTGAGCCGTCCGGAGCGGCGGACGAACGTTCCGCCGCGTCCTTGGGTGAGCAGGGCCATGCCGTCGAAGAAGTTCAGTCCCAGTCCGCGCATCAGGACGGGCTGCCGGGCGGGGAGGGTGGACAGGTCGAGGTCGGCGGGGTTGGCGGGTGCGATGTAGGTCAGCCGGTGCCGGGCGGCCATCGTGGCCCAGGCGGATTCCTCGGGGGTGGGGCGGCGGGGCAGGTGGCCCTGGGCGAGGATGACGGCGTCCAGGTCGCGCAGGCGGGTGCCGTCGGCGAGGGTGAGGACCTGCGTCCCGCCCGGGGTGCCGCTCTGCTCGCGCAACGCCACGGCGTGGGTGCGGTGTTCGACGACACGGCAGTGGGCGGGAGCGCGGCGCACGATGCGCCGGTAGCAGTCCTGCAGGTAGCTGCCGTAGAAGGCGCGGGTGGGGTAGGTGTCGGGGTGCAGGGCCGCCGCCTCGGCGCGCACGGCGTCGCCGAACCGGCCGGGCGGTGCGGCCAGGACGACCGTGCGGGCCCACGCGTACAGGTCGGGGCCTGGTTCCACCGGTCCCTTCATCGCCACCGTGTCGTCGGTGAACACCGTCACCTGGCAGGCGACGGTGTTCATCAGCAGCAGCCGTGACTGGTCGGTGCGCCAGACGCGTCCGGCGCCGGGCCGGCAGGGGTCGACGAGGTGGATCGTCACCCGGCGCGGGGCGGGGGCGGATCGTTCGTTGGCGCAGATCCGTTCCAGCACGGACAGGCCGCGGGGTCCGGCCCCCACGATGCAGACGCTGAGGTCGGCGCTCACCTCGTCGTCCCGGGGCGGGCGGGGGCGGCCGGGCGGCACGGGTACGACGGCCGGACAGGCGGCCGGCACGGGTGCGGCCGGCGGCCGCTGGGGCCGTGGCAGGTGCCGGGCGGGACGGGGCGCCGGTGGCGGGGGGTCATGGTCGGGGCTTCTCCTCACGTCGGTGCGCCGGCGGCGGTCGCTGCGGGCGCGCAGGCCATCGCGGCCGGCGGCTCGTCGGCGAGCACGCCCAGCGCGTCGGACACGGTCGCGGCACCGCCCGCCAGGTGGGGCAGTTCGCGCAGCAGGCGGGCGCACTGGCCGAGCAGGCGGGCCGCGTCGGCGTCGGCGAGGCGGGCGCGGTCGTGGACGGCACTCAGGTGCAGGCCGTCGTCGGCGTCCCGGCGGGCCTGCAGGGTGACGGGGAAGACGGTGGGGGTGCCGGCCGGGCGGGGTGCATCGACGCTGATGCCCTGGGCGGCGAGCGCGGAGCGCAAGGTGGCGGAGCCGCGCCGTCGGTGTTCGAAGACGACGAGGCTGTCGATGAGTTCGTCGCCCGGCGGGCGTCCGCTCCAGGCGCCGATCTGCTCCAGGGACACCCATTCGTAGGCGGCCATCTCCAGTGCCTGGTCGCGCAGGTCGGCCAGCAGCCGGGCCAGGGGCGCGCCGGGGTCGACGCGGACGGTCAGGGGCAGGGAGTTGGCCAGCAGGCCGGGCAGCCGCTGGACGAAGTCCAGGGCGACGCCGCGGCCCAGGACGCTGACGCCGAAGCCGACCAGGGCGGGGCCGATGGTGGCGCCCGCCCGGTACAGCAGCAGTGCCCACACCGCCTGCAGCGCGCCGGCCTCGGTGGCGGCGTGGGAGGCCGCCCAGGTGCGCAGCCGGGCGGCCGCCGCGGCGTCGAGCCGGGTCTGGGCGCGGCCGTATCCGGTCGTGCGGGTGGCCGGGCCGGGGATGCCGGGCCGTGTCAGGGCAGCAGTGTCGGGGGCGGCGGCGGACCAGAAGTCGCGGGCGGGCGCGGTGTCCTGGCCGGCGAGCCAGCGGGCGTAGTCGCGGCAGTCGGGGCGCCGTTCGCCGCCGGGCAGGCGGCCCCCGGCGAGGTAGGCGCGGTAGAACTCCTCCAGCAGGACGGCCACGCTGAAGTCGTCCAGGGCGAGGGTGTGGAAGGTGAGCAGGATCCGCACCGACGGCGGGCTGCCGCCGTGGGGGGCGGCTTCGTCGACGAGGTGCAGCCGCAGCAGGCCCGGGCAGCGCAGGTCGAAGCCGCGCAGCCGGTCACGTTCCATGAGGTGGTCGAAGTCGACGGAGCCGGCCGGGTGGCGCACGACCTCGGCGCGGACGTGCTCGTGCAGGACCAGGCGGGGCCCGCTGCCGGTGTCGAAGGCGGCGCGCAGGATGCTCTCGTGGGCGAACACCGACTGCCAGGCCGCGGTGAACCGGCCGGTGTCCAGCGGGCCGCGCCAGCGCCAGTGCAGCTGCTGCACCCAGCGGCCGGTGGCGCGGTGGGCGAGCGCGTGCGGGAGCAGGGCGCGCTGCTGGGGGGTGACCGGCACGCTCGCCGCGGCCCACCGGCTCTCCTCCGGCAGCGTGGGGGCGGTGTCGGGGTCGGGCGGGGTGAGGGCCGCCAGTGCGGGGTGGTCGGTCCGGCCGTCGGGCAGCAGGGGGATGTGCGGCACCCGGTGCAGGCGGGCCGGGACCAGGTGGGAGGGCAGCCGGGCCCGCAGGGCGGCCCGCAGTTCGGCGGGCGGGGTGCGCGTCACCACGTGCGCGACGATCCGCAGGCCGCCCAGGGCGTGCCGGGCGGCGTGGACGGCGGCGTCCCGCACACCGGGCAGCGACACGAGGGCGGCACGCACCTCACCGAGTTCGGCCCGGTCGCTCATGAGAACAACTCCCCTGTGGTCGGCGGCAGACGGGACGGGCCCGGCCTGCTGTCGCCCATGCGCCGCCTGGAGCCTGACGCACCGCTGACGGCCACCGCCGGGTTCGGTCTCGCCACGGTCCATCACACGGGGCGGGAGTCGAATGCGGCTGTGGCCGCGCTGGTGGGCCGCTGGGGCCGCCCGGTTGTGGGGGGCGGAAAAGGCCGGTGTCAGGCCGCGGGTGCACGGTGTGCGGGCGAGCGGGGCCCAGGGGGCTCACGACCGTTCTTCGACCCGTGGTCCAGCGGGGCACTCGAAGATGCCGCCAGGTGGGGAGGTGAGGGCACCTCCCGCTCGGCGTGAGGAGTGCGTATGCGCAAGGTCGTTTCCCGTGACGGCACCACGATCGCCTACGAGAAGGCGGGGGACGGTCCGCCGATCGTGCTCCTGAACGGCTCGTTTCGCGACCACACCATCTTCGACGCGCTCGTGCCCGAACTGACGCCGCACTGCACCACCTACGTCTACGACCGCCGCGGACGCGGCGAGAGCGGGGACGCGCCGCAGTACGCGGTCGCCCGCGAGATCGAGGATCTTCAGGCGGTGATCGAGGAGGCCGGCGGGTCGGCGGTGGTGTTCGCCGGATCCTCGGGCGCCAACCTCGCCATCGAGGCGGCCCTGGCGGGCGCCCCCATCACCAAGCTGGCGCTGCACGAGCCGTTCTACCGCACCGAGGGCTTTCCCAAGCCCCCGTGGAACGTCGCCAAGACGCTGCGGGTGCTGATGTCCGAGGACCGGCGTCAGGAGGCGGTCGAGTACTACCTGGGCAGCTTCCTGGGACTGACCCCGGACACGGTCGCGCAGTGGCGCCAGGGGCCGATCTGGGCGGTGAACGAGGCCAACGCCCACACCCTCGCCTACGACGTGGCGATCTGCGGCGACTGCAGCGTCCCGGCCGACCGGCTCGCCGGCTACCGGACCCCGACGCTGGTCCTCAACAGCAGCGGCACCAGCGAATGGCTGCGGGCGGCGGCCCGGGCGACCGCGGCGGCCCTGCCCGAGGGCCGGTCGCTGGAACTGCCCGGTTCCTGGCACCGGATCGACATGGACGTACTGGGCCGGACCCTGGCCGAGTTCGCCACCGCCTGACACCTCTCTCGTCCGGCACGTCACCTCACGTTCAGGAGGGCATCACCGTGACCACGGCTCACACCCTGGCCGCCGCACCCCCGGCGGCACCCGCCGCGCCTGCCGCCACCCGCGAGCGCGGCGCCACCGTGTGGCTGACCGGGCTGCCGAGCGCGGGAAAGACCACCCTGGCTCGCGCGGTGGCCGAGCAGCTGGCCGCCACCGGCCGGCGCACCGAGGTCCTCGACGGGGACGAGATCCGCCGGTTCCTGTCCCAGGAGCTGGGCTTCACCCGGGCGGACCGGCACACCAACGTGACCCGGATCGGCTTTCTGGCGCAGCTGCTCGCCCGTCACGGCGTGCTGGTACTGGCCCCGGTCATCGCCCCCTACGCCGCCTCCCGCGCCGCCGTCCGCGACCGGCATGCCGCGGCCGGCACGCCCTACCTGGAGGTGCACGTGGCGACCGCGGTGCAGGTGTGCTGCGAGCGGGACGTCAAGGGCCTGTACGCCCGGCAGGCGGCGGGCGAGCTGACCGGGCTCACCGGGATCGACGCCCCCTACGAGGAGCCGGACGCCCCGGAGTTGCGGATCCGCACGGAGGGCAGGTCGGTGGCGGAGACGGCCGCCGAGTTGCACGCCTTCCTGGTCGAGAGGGGGCTGGCATGACGGTCTTGACGCACGGGCGGGCGGGGCTGGTCCGGGACGCCACGACGGTGTCGCACCTGGACGGCCTGGAGTCGGAGGCGGTGCACATCTTCCGTGAGGTGGCGGGCGAGTTCGAGCGGCCGGTGATCCTGTTCTCCGGCGGCAAGGACTCCATCGTCATGCTGCACCTGGCGCTGAAGGCCTTCGCCCCCGCGGCCGTGCCGTTCCCGCTGCTGCACGTGGACACCGGGCACAACTTCCCCGAGGTCCTCGACTACCGCGACCGGGCGGTCGCCGCACACGGGCTGCGCCTCCATGTGGCCTCCGTGCAGGACTACATCGACCGCGGGGTGCTGCGCGAACGTCCCGACGGCACCCGCAACCCGCTGCAGACCCTGCCGCTGACCGAGAAGATCCAGGCCGAAAGGTTCGACGCCGTGTTCGGCGGCGGACGGCGGGACGAGGAGAAGGCCCGCGCCAAGGAACGGGTGTTCAGCTTGCGCGACGAGTTCTCGCAGTGGGACCCGCGCCGGCAGCGGCCCGAGCTGTGGAACCTCTACAACGGCCGCCACTCCCCCGGCGAGCACGTCCGCGTCTTCCCCCTGTCCAACTGGACCGAGCTGGACGTGTGGCAGTACATCGCCCGCGAAGCCATCGACCTGCCGCGGATCTACTACGCCCACGAACGCGAGGTCTTCCAGCGCGCCGGGATGTGGCTGACGGCCGGTGAGTGGGGCGGGCCCAGGGACGGCGAGCGCGTGGAGAAGCGGCGGGTGCGCTACCGCACGGTCGGTGACATGTCCTGCACCGGCGCGGTCGACTCCGACGCCGACACCATCGCCAAGGTGATCACCGAGATCGCCGCCTCCCGGCTGACCGAGCGCGGCGCGACGCGTGCCGACGACAAGCTCTCCGAGGCCGCGATGGAAGACCGCAAGCGCGAGGGGTACTTCTAGCCATGACGACCGCCGTGAAAGCCGCCCCGAGCGCACAACTGCTGCGGTTCGCCACCGCCGGGTCCGTCGACGACGGCAAGTCCACCCTCGTGGGACGGCTGCTGCACGACTCCAAGTCGGTGCTGGCCGACCAGCTGGAGGCCGTCGAGCGTGCCTCCGCGAGCCGCGGCCAGGAAGGTCCCGACCTCGCGCTGCTCACCGACGGGCTGCGGGCCGAGCGCGAGCAGGGCATCACCATCGACGTCGCCTACCGCTACTTCGCCACGCCGAGACGGCGGTTCATCCTCGCCGACACCCCCGGCCACGTGCAGTACACCCGCAACATGGTCACCGGTGCCTCCACCGCCGAGCTGACGGTGATCCTGGTCGACGCCCGCAACGGCGTCGTCGAGCAGACCCGCCGCCACGCCGCGATCGCCGCCCTGCTGCGCGTCCCGCACGTCGTCCTCGCCGTCAACAAGATGGACCTGGTCGGCTACCGGGAGTCCGTCTTCGCGGCGATCGCCGAGGAGTTCACCGCCTACGCCCTCGCCCTGGGCGTGCCGGAGGTCACCGCGATCCCGATCTCCGCGCTGGCCGGTGACAACGTGGTGGAGCCGTCGGCAACGATGGACTGGTACGCGGGCCCGACCGTGCTGGAGCACCTGGAGACCGTGCCGGCCGCGCACGAGCCCGGCCGCTGCCCCGCGCGCCTTCCGGTGCAGTACGTGATCCGGCCGCAGAGCGCCGAGCACCCCGACTACCGCGGCTACGCCGGGCAGATCGCCGTCGGAGCCTTCCGCGTCGGGGAGGCGGTGACGGTACTGCCCTCCGGGCGGGCGACCCGTATCGCGGGCATCGACCTGCTGGGTGAGCGGGTCGAGGCGGCCTCGGCGCCGCTGTCGGTGACGCTGCTGCTGGAGGACGACATCGACGTCTCGCGCGGCGATCTGATCGTGCCCAGCGGGCATGCCCCGCAGGGCAGCCGGGACTTCGAGGCGACCGTCTGCCATGTCGCCGACGCCCCGCTGACCGTGGGCCGGCGGGTGCTGCTCAAGCACGGCACCCGCACCGTGCAGGCGATCGTCAAGGACATCCCCTCCCGGCTCACCCTGGACGACCTGTCCCTGCACCCCGACCCCGGGCAGCTCCTGGCCAACGACATCGGCCGCGTGCGGATCCGCACCGCCGAGCCGCTTCCCCTGGACTCCTACGCCGACTCCCGGCGCACCGGCTCGTTCATCCTGATCGACGCCGACGACGGCACCACCCTCACCGCGGGCATGGCCGGGGAGTCCTTCGCCACCGCGGCATCCGCCGACGGCGCGCCCGGCCCCGGGCAGCGGGACGTCTGAGCACGCTCCCCTTCGAGAGGACGCCTACCGTGTCTGCCACCACCGCCCGGCGCCGCACCCTCGCGGCCCTGGCCACGCTCCCCCTGCTCGCCCTCGCCGCCTGCGGCTACGGCTCCCAGGCCAAGGACGACGACATCGCCAAGGTCGCCGCCGGCGCGAAGAAGATCGACCATCTCGGCTCGGTCAGGATCGGCTACTTCGGCAACCTGACCCACGCCACCGCGCTGGTGGGCCGCCAGCGGGGCCTGTTCCAGAAGGAACTGGGCGCCACGAAGGCCGAGTACGCCGTCTTCAGCGCCGGCCCCTCCGAGATCGAGGCGCTGAACGCCGGATCGATCGACATCGGCTGGATCGGCCCCTCGCCGGCCATCAACGGCTACACCACGTCGGGCGGCAAGAGCCTGAAGATCGTCGGCGGTTCGGCGTCCGGCGGGGTGAAGCTGGTCGTCAACCCGAAGAAGATCGCGTCGCTGAAGGACGTCAAGGGCAAGAAGATCGCCACCCCGCAGCTGGGCAACACCCAGGACGTGGCCTTCCTCAACTGGGCCGCCGGACAGGGCTGGAGGGTCGACCCGCAGAGCGGCAGGGGGGATGTGAGCGTCGTCCGCACCGACAACAAGATCACCCCGGATGCCTACAAGTCCGGTTCCATCGACGGCGCCTGGGTGCCCGAGCCGACCGCTTCGAAGCTGGTCGCCGAGGGCGGCAAGGTCCTGCTGGACGAGGCGGCGCTGTGGCCCGGCAAGAAGTTCGTGATCACCAACATCGTCGTGCGGCAGAGCTTCCTCAAAAAGCACCCGAGGGCTGTCGAGGCCGTGCTGAAGGCGTCGGTCGAGTCCAACACGTGGATCAACGCCGACCCGGACGCGGCGAAGGCCGCGGCGAACAAGCAGCTGGCCGCCGACTCCGGCAAGGCCCTGCCCGCGGACGTCCTGGACCCGGCGTGGTCCTCGATCCGCTTCACCGACGACCCGCTGGCCGCCACCTTGCACACCGAGGCGGAGCACGCGGTCACGGCCGGGCTGCTGAACAGGCCCGACCTGAGGGGCATCTACGACCTCACGCTCCTGAACAAGGTCCTTTCGGCCATGGGCGGGCGCACGGTCGGCGATGCCGGTCTCGGCACCCGCTGACACCGGTTTTCGATCAGATTCCCAGGAGGTGACGACCATGACCACGACCCTCGCCACAGCCGCCTCGGCGGCCTCGGCCGCCGAGGCTCGCGCGGCCACCGAGGCCGCCGGGACGGCCGCGTGCGCCGCCCGTATCGCGCACGTCTCGAAGTCGTTCCCGGGCCCCGCCGCGGGGCAGCTCGTGCTGGACGACATCAGCCTCGACATCGCCCCCGGCGAGTTCGTCACCCTGCTGGGTGCCTCGGGCTGCGGCAAGTCCACCCTGCTGAACCTGGTGGCCGGCCTGGACACACCGAGCGCCGGCACCATCACCACCGACGGCCGGCCGGCGCTGATGTTCCAGGAGCACGCCCTGTTCCCGTGGCTGAGCGCGGGCAAGAACATCGAACTCGCCCTGCGCCTGAGCGGCGTCGACCGCGCCGAGCGCCGGACACGGGCGGAGGAACTGCTGGAACTGGTACGGCTCAAGGGCGCGTACGGCAAGCGGGTGCACGAGCTGTCCGGCGGGATGCGCCAGCGTGTGGCGCTGGCCCGGGCGCTCGCGCAGGACAGCCGGCTGCTGCTGATGGACGAGCCGTTCGCGGCGCTGGACGCCATCACCCGGGACGTGCTGCACGACGAACTGACCCGTATCTGGGCCGAGAGGCAGCTGTCGGTGCTGTTCGTGACGCACAACGTGCGTGAGGCCGTCCGGCTGGCCGAGCGGGTGGTGCTGCTGTCCTCCCGCCCGGGCCGGATCACCCGCCAGTGGCGGGTGGGCATGCCGCAGCCGCGCCGGATCGAGGACATGGCGGTGGCGGAACTGGCCGTGGAGATCACCGAAGAGCTGCGTGGGGAGATCCGCCGCCATGGCCGGCGCTGAGACCGCCGTGGACAGCGCCGGTGACCTGTCCGGGCTGGAGGCGGGCCTGGACGCGCTGGAGACGGTGCCCGCGCCGCGCACGCCGTGGCGGCAGATCCTCAAGGAGAAGATGCTGCCGCCCCTCCTCGCCGTCGCCCTGGTGCTGGGCGGCTGGCAGGGCCTGGTGTCCTTCGGCTTCGTCGACGATCCCACCAAGCTGCCCGCCCCGGCCGCCGTGTGGCGGGTCATGCGGGACGCCTGGCTTAGGGGCGACCTGCTCGGCTACATCTGGACGTCGCTCTCGCGCGGCCTGCTCGGCTTCCTGCTGGCCCTGGCCATCGGCACCCCGCTGGGACTGGTGGTGGCGAGGGCGCGGTGGATACGGGCGGCGATCAGCCCGATCCTGTCCGGCCTGCAGTCGCTGCCGTCGGTGGCGTGGGTGCCGCCCGCGGTGCTGTGGCTGGGTCTGAACAACAAGATGATGTACGCCGTCGTCCTGCTCGGCGCGGTGCCCTCCATCGCCAACGGCCTGGTCTCCGGCGTCGACCAGGTGCCCCCGCTGTTCCTGCGGGCCGGCCGCACCCTGGGCGCGAGCGGCCTGAGGGGCATCTGGCACGTCACGCTGCCGGCCGCGCTGCCCGGTTATGTCGCCGGCCTCAAGCAGGGCTGGGCGTTCTCCTGGCGTTCCCTGATGGCCGCCGAGATCATCGCCTCGTTCCCCGATCTGGGGGTGGGGCTGGGGCAGTTGCTGGAGAACGGCCGCAACGCCAGTGACACGGCGATGGTGTTCGAGGCCATCGTGCTGATCCTGGCCGTCGGTATCGCCATCGACCTGCTGCTGTTCAGCCCGCTGGAACGCTGGGTGCTGCGCAGCCGCGGCCTGCTGTCGAGGGGCTGACGACGGCGCCTCCAGCGGGGCTTGAGCGATGGCCCGCCGCTTCTTGAGAGCGCTCGCCCAAGGTGGCGGATGAAGGGTTGGCCGGCGAAACGGAGACCGACATGCGGGCATGGCACTCATCCGCCTTCAAGGCCCTCGGCCGGAACCTCGGCGAGGGGCTCATGTGGATGGCGATCGGCTGGTACGGAACCTACCTGCCCACTCCCTGGACGCAGTACGTCGGCCCGGCCGGCGAGGCGCCGTGCCTGCCGCCGCTGTCGCAGGAGGAGCTGGCCCGGTTCAACGAGCTGGTCAGCAAGTGGTGAGAACCGGCCGCGGCAGCCGTCGTCCGGAGTCGAGCGAAGAGAAGGAGACCAGGGTGAGGACCACCGGGTCGGCCACTGCCCGCCATCCCGTCCACAAGCGGCGCATCCTGAAGCTGTTCCGCCCCTACCGCAAGAGCCTTGTGTCCGTGGCGTTCCTGGTCGCGGCGTCGTCGCTGGTCTCCCTGATCAACCCGTTTTTGATCCGTGAGATCGTCGACGTGGCGCTGCCGCAGGGCCGGACCGGGCTGCTGTCCCTGCTGGCCCTGGGCATGGTCGCCGTCGCGGTCGCCAACAGCTCGTTCAACGTGTGGCAGACCTATCTGTCGGCCAGGGTCGGCCAGTTGGTCATGCACGATCTGCGCACCGCCGTCTACTCCCATCTGCAGCGGATGTCGCTGGCGTTCTTCACCCGCACCCGCACCGGTGAGGTCCAGTCCCGCATCGCCAACGATGTCGGCGGTATGCAGGTGACCGTGACGACTACCGCGACGGCGCTGGTGTCGGACGTGACGACCGTGCTGGCCACCGTCACCGCCATGGTCCTGCTCGACTGGCGGCTCACCCTGGCGTCGCTGGTCGTGCTGCCGGGCTTCGTGTGGGTCAGCCGCCGCGTCGGCGACGAGCTGCGCGTGCTGACCCGCTCGCGGCAGCGGCAGTTCGCCGACCTGTCCTCCAACGTGCAGGAGTCGCTGTCGGTCAGCGGCATCATCCTGGGCCACACCATGGGCCGTTCGCGTTCGCTCAGCGACGCCTTCGCCGCGCAGTCCCGCAAGCTCACCGACACCGAGGTGCGCGCGAGCACGGCGGGCCTGTGGTACCAGTCGACCATCTGGGTGGTCATGGCGGCCATGCCCGCGGTGATCTACTGGGTGGCCGGGCTGACGGCGAGCGGCGGCCGCATGGCCGTCTCCATCGGCGAACTGGTCGCCTTCGTGACCCTGCAGCAGATCCTGTTCCGGCCCGCGCAGCGGCTGCTGACGATCGGTCTGGACATCCAGAGCTCGCTGGAGCTGTTCGGGCGGATCTTCGAGTACCTCGACCTGCCCGTCGACGTCGCCGAGCCGGAGCGGCCGGTGGTGCCGGCGCAGCTGCGCGGCGAGGTGCGGCTGCACGACGTCTGCTTCCGCTACGCCGGCGCCGAGCGGCCCACCCTGGACGGCATCGAGGTGACGGTGCCCGTCGGGCGCAGCCTGGCGGTGGTGGGGGGAACGGGGTCGGGCAAGACGACGCTGAGCTATCTCATCCCGCGGCTGTACGACGCGACGTCGGGCAGTGTCACGATCGACGGCGTCGACGTGCGCGAGATGTCCTTCGAGACGCTGTCGGCGGCGGTCGGCGTGGTCTCCCAGGAGTCGTACCTCTTTCATGCCTCGGTCGCCGACAACCTGCGCTTCGCCAAGCCCGACGCGACGGATGAGGAACTCGTCGCGGCGGCCCGGGTGGCGCACATCCACGACTATCTGATGTCGCTGCCCGAGGGCTACGACACGGTGGTCGGCGAGCGGGGCTACCGCTTCTCCGGCGGGGAGAAGCAGCGGCTGGCGATCGCCCGCGCGGTCTTGCGGGATCCGCCCGTGCTGGTCCTGGACGAGGCCACCAGCGCCCTGGACACCCAGACCGAGCGGGCCGTGCAGCAGGCCATCGACGCCGCCAGCGCGGGCCGTACCACCATCACGGTCGCGCACCGGCTGTCGACGGTCCGCGGCGCCGACGAGATCATCGTGCTGGAGCGGGGGCGCATCGCCGAGCGCGGCACGCACGAGGAGCTCCTCGCGCTGGGCGGCCGCTATGCCGCGCTGGTGCGCCGGGACACCGAGATGGCAGCCGTCTAGAACCCGCCCGGCCCGCGGGCCGGCGGAGTGGTGAACTCCCCTGATCTGGACGCCACTTCGAGCGGCTTTGCAGGGGGTATTGCCTACTATCCGGCAGATGGAGAATCCCTCTGCCGACATACCCGACTCGCTCCTGTTCAAGCGGCGCACGCTGCTGCGTGGCGGCGCCGTGGCCGGTCTGGCCTCGCTGGTGCCCGCCTACTCCGTCTTCGCCGCGCCACACGATGCGGGCCCCGGCGGGCCCGAGCCGTCGGCGCCGAGGCTGATCCTGACGAAGTTCCAGGACCCGCTGCGCATCCCGCGGGTGCTGCGGCCGGTCGAGCGCGGCGGTCATGACGAGCTGACCGTGCGCCTGCGCACCGCCGATGTGCGGGTGCACTCGCAGATGCCCGCGGTGCGGATGTGGACGTACGAGGGAAGCTACCCCGGGCCGACGATCGAGACGGTCCGCGGCCGCCGGCTGCGCATCGCCTGGGAGAACCAGCTGACGGGCCCCCTGCCGGTCACCGCCGTCGACTTCGGGGCGCCCGGCGGCCCCTCGCCGGACCCGCTGTCCAACTACCCCGGCACCGCGGGCTGCCAGGAGGTGGCCGGGGTGGCCGGCCTGCAGCCGTGGGCCGTGGTGCACCTGCACGGCATGCTGACCGGGGGCGGCAACGACGGCTGGATGGAGAACCTGATCGCCCCCGGCGACGTGCAGTTGTCGGCGTACCCGAACGACCAGAGCGCGACGGCGCTGTGGTACCACGACCACACCCACCACGTGAGCCGCTTCAGCGTGTACGCCGGCCTGGCGGGGCTGTTCGTGTGCCGTGACGAGGAGGAGCAGGCCCTGGACCTGCCCCGGGGCCGCTACGAGGTGCCGCTGGTGCTGAGCGACCGCAACTTCGACCTGGATGCCTCGGGCGCGCTCACCGGACGCCTGGTGCACAAGGTGGAGATGGTCGGCACCAAGCTCATGCGGACCCACGCGGCCCCCTACACCCTGGTCAACGGTGTGATCTGGCCCTACCTCGAGGTCGATCCGCGCTGGTACCGGCTGCGGATCGCCAACACCGCCAACTCCCGCATCTACCGGCTGATGCTGCTGGCCGACGGCCAACCCGTGCCCGGCGCCTTCCAGGTCATCGGCACCGACCAGGGCCTGCTCGATGCGCCGCTGCCGGTGGAGGGGGCGCTCAACCTCTCCCCCGGTGAACGCGCCGACGTCCTGGTCGACTTCGGGGCCCTGCGCGGGCAGTCGGTGAAGCTGGTCAACACCATGGAGGGCGTGCCGCCCGGCGCGTCGAGTGTCCGCAACGACCTGCTGGAGCCCGACGTGATGCAGTTCCGCGTCACCGGCCGCAAGCGAGCCGCCCGGTTCACGCCGCCGGCGGTGCTGTCCTCGACCTTCGAGCGGATGAGTCACCACGACATGCCGCACGACGCCGCGCCCCGGTGGGTGGTGCTGGTCGGCCCGGGCACGGAGAACGTGCCCGAGCTGTGGGAGATGGAGGAGGTGACGGAGGCCGACGCGGCGGGCCTCACCTTCCCCGCCGCCGGGATCGTCCAGGTCAAGGACGCCGACGGCACCCTCACCACGCTGCGGCGCACCGCGATGGCCTACGACGACGGCGGCGCGTTCACCGTGGCCCACGACAGCGTGGAGATCTGGAAGTACCTCAACCTCGCCGCCTCCCCGCACCCCATGCACATCCACCTGGCCCACTTCCAGGTCCTGGCCCGCGACAACTACGACGTGACCGGCTTCGACCGCACCGTGCGCGGGACGGCGAGACCGGTGGCGTATCTGAAGGCGGCCGCACTCGAACCGCACGAGCAGGGCGAGAAGGACGTCATCCGGGTGGGCACGGCGGGCGAGATCCGGCTGGGCCCCAACGGCACCCCGGGCGAACTGGTCACCGTCGCCGTCCGCTTCCCCGTCACCGGCCGCGGCGTGCACCACTGCCACATGCTGGAGCACGAGCAGCACATGGTGCGCCCGCTGGTGGTCCGCCCCGCCGACCACCTCCACGCCGACCACCACCACTGACCCGGCAACGACGAGTGCCCGCGGCGGTGGTCGGCGCGGGCACTCGCAACACAAGAACAAAAAAGACGAGGGGCGGCGGGGCGGTCAGGCGGCCTTGCGGACGATCTCCACCGGGCCGGAGTCCAGCAGGGTGCGCACGGACGCCTCGCCGTCGGCGACGTCCAGGTCCATGTCGTGCAGCAGACCGATGACGTTCCGCACCACCTTCTCCGGCTGCGTCTTCTCGGTGCCCTCCCAGACCAGCTCCGGGAAAACGGTCAGATAGACCTTGTCGTTTCCCTGGCTGTAGATGTTCACTTCCATGACGTCACGGAGAGCCATCCGGGCTTCGTAGATCAGGTTGTTCATGTGCCACCGACTTTCGGTATCCGGTTTTTTTGAGGCTTCCTGGCCACACGTACCGACCTCATGATGGTCAGCGGCCGAAGAGTGCGCAACGAGGTCCGGAGAATAACCCGTTCAACTGCGGGAAATCCGCGCCTGAACGGGGTTGTCAATTGCCGGTGTTTGACAGAAAACGGCCGCGCTGCGGACCATCGGTACAGTTCGCGAATGCCGCAGGCCGCATCCCACGAAAAGCATCCGGAGTGCCATGAAAATCCTGTTCATAACCACGGGCAGTCAGGCCACCTACTATGCCGCTGCCCCGCTGGCGACGGCCGCGCGCAACGCGGGCCACCACGTCATGCTGGCCGCCCACGAGCCGTGGGTGGAGACCGCGGAGGCCATCGGCCTTCCCACCTTCTGCTACACCGTCGACCCGATCCGGCACTTCATGCGGATCAGCAACCCGGGCAAGGGGCTGCGCTTCCCCCGCGAGCTGGGCGACGAGGAGATGTTCGGGCAGGGCCGCGGCTTCGCGCAGATGGGCCTGGCCGGGGTGAAGTCCCTGCTGGAGCTGGCCAAGGACTGGACCCCGGACGTGGTCGTGGGCAGCTCGCAGAGCTACGCCGCGATGCTGCTCGCCGCCCACCTGAAGGTCCCCTACGTGCGCCACGTCGAGTACCTGGGCATTCCGCTCACCGGGATCGACCCCGGCGCCGAGGCGGAGCTGCGGCCGGAGATGGAGCGCCTGGGCGTGGACGGGCTGCTCACGCCCGATCTGCTGCTGGACTCCACCCCGCCGTCGCTGCGCCCCTCCCACGACCCGGCCGCGCAGCCGATGCGCTGGATCCCCAGCAACCCCCAGCGCCGGCTGGAGCGGTGGATGTACACGCGGCCCGAGGGCCGCAAGCGCGTGGTGATCACCTCGGGTTTCCGCAGCCTGATGTTCCGCGACCCGGGCTGGTCCATGCCGCTGCTGGTCAAGGAGCTGGAGAAGCTGGGCGCGGAGGCGCTGATCGCGGCGAACCCCGGGGCCGTGGAGCGGTTCGGCGCCGAGCTGGGCACCGCGCGCGTGGGCTGGATCCCGATGGACGTCACCGCCGCCACCTGTGACCTGGCGGTCCACCACGGCGGGGCGACCACCGCCACCACGCTGATGGCCAACGGCGTGCCGCAGCTGGTGATCCCGGAGAACCCGCCGGAGTTCCCGCCGAACTACCACCGGGAGGCCATCGCCAAGGCCATCACCGACTTCGGTGCCGGCAAGACGCTGTGGCCGCAGGCCCAGGAGCCCGACAAGGCGCCCGGTGAGGTGATCGCCGCGGCGTGCAAGGAGCTGCTGGAGAACCCCAGTTACACCGAGCGGACGCAGTTCGTCGCCAAGGAGATCTCGACGCTGCCCACGCCCGCCGAGATCGTGCCCCGGCTGGAGGCGCTGGTCTGACGGCCGGCACGTCGGCCTCGGCAGCGCAAAATCGCCCCGGAACCGCGGAGAACCTCTCCGTCGGTCCCGGGGCGAGCTGCGTGACGCGCGCCAAAGGCCCCTTGAGTCAGCGGGCGGTGAGGGCCTCGATCTCGCGCAGCACCTCGTCCGGGGTGGGCAGCGTGGCCGCCTGGGCGGCCACGGCGCGGGCCTGCTGGGCGTACCGGGGATCGCCGAGGATCTCCAGGCAGCCCGCCACGACCGCCGCCTGCGGGTCCTGTCTCTGGGGGCGGTGGCGGTCCACCATGACGGCGGCGCCGTAGCCGCTGATGGCCTCGGCGACGGCCTTGCCGTAGCCGTTGTCGGGAACGATCAGCTGGGGCACCCCGGCGTTCAGGAGCGTCATGGCCGTGGTGGCACCGCCGTGGTGGACGGCGAGGTCGCAGGTGGGGGCGACCACGTCCAGCGGGATCCAGCCGATGCGCACCTCACCCAGCTCGGCGGCGTAGCGTTCGGCGGCCTCGGGGAGCGCCGCGATCAGCACCTCCACGCCCGCGCCGGTCAGCTCCTGCACCAGCGGGCGCAGCGAGCCGGCGGAGGTGTCCAGCAGCAGGTTGCGGGTGCCGGCGGTGATCAGGGCGCGGCGGCGGCCTTCGGGGCGGGTGTACATCCACGGCTCGACGCGGCGCTGGCTGACCCGGGGCACCCAGCGCATCGCCCGCGCGGCCGGGGCGCCGGGCGGGCGCAGCGGGGGCGGGCACAGGTCGATGAAGAGGTCGGGTTCCGGCAGCTCGGTCAGGCCCAGGCGCTGAAGCTGGGGGGCCAGTTCGGCCACCGCGGTGGCGTCGCGGCGGGCCATGGGGGCGATGTGCCAGATGTGGCGGACGTAGGGCACCTTCAGCTTCGCGGCGAGCACCCGGGGCACGTGGGACAGGCCGCCGACGACGAGGTCGGGGCTCCACTGCCCGGTCAGTTCCAGCAGCGCGTCGATGCGGCCGGCGGCGGTCAGCGCGTCCTGGCCGTAGCGCATGCGCTCGGGGGTGATGCAGACGGCGGGCAGGCCGACGGACTGGGCGGCCGCCATCAGCGGTTCGTCGGCGGCCAGCAGGATCTCGTGGCCGGCGTTGCGGGCGGCGGCGGCAAGCGGGGCGACGCCGAAGACGGCCGCCTGGCTGCCACCGACGGTGAACAGTATTTTCATGGCTGACGCACTTCTTTCCGTTGCGGGGCGGGAGCGTGCGGTGCGCGGTAGGGGGGTTCAGCCGGCCTGGGCCATCTCCATGACGTACTGGCCGTAGGAGGAGTGGGCCAGGCGGCTGCCGAGCCGGTAGCAGGACTCCCGGTCGATGTAGCCCATGCGCCAGGCGATCTCCTCCAGGCAGGCGATGCGCACACCCTGGCGGTGCTCGAGGACCTGGACGTAGTCGCCGGCCTCCATGAGCGCGTCGTGGGTGCCGGTGTCCAGCCAGACGAAGCCGCGCCCCAGGGGGATCAGGCGGGCCTGGCCGCGCTCGAGGTAGACGCGGTTGAGGTCGGTGATCTCCAGCTCGCCGCGTTCGGAGGGCCGCAGCCGGCGGGCGATGTCGACGACCTGGTTGTCGTACAGGTACAGCCCGGTGATGGCCAGGTTGGTGGCGGGGTTCGCGGGCTTCTCCTCCAGGGCGACGAGCCGGCCCTGCTCGTCCAGGGTGCCCACGCCGTAGCGCTCGGGGTCGCGGACCTGGTAGCCGAACAGGACGCAGCCCTCGATGTCCTGCGCGGCCCGCTGGAGCATGGGCCCGAACTCGTAGCCGTGGAAGATGTTGTCGCCCAGCACCAGGGCGACGGAGTCGTCGCCGATGTGGTCGGCGGAGACCAGGAACGCATCCGCCAGCCCGCGGGGCTTGTCTTGCTCGGCGTAGGTCAGGGTGATGCCCAGCCAGGAGCCGTCGCCCAGCAGCCGCCGGAACATCTCCGCATCCCCGGGCGTGGTGATGATCTCTATTTCGGTGATCCCCGCCAGCATGAGCGCCGAAAGCGGGTAGTAAATCATCGGCTTGTCGTAGACCGGGAGCATTTGCTTGGAGACCCCGAGAGTGATCGGATGGAGCCTCGTGCCATTGCCGCCGGCCAGGATGATGCCCTTCACCGTGGCGCCTCCTCAGTAACTTCGTGCCTATTCAGGCGGTGACCGCACTTTATCGGCGTCGGCCACCCGGCCGAAAGGTTCCCCGGCGTCCACCGCAATCGAATTGCTTGCCTGTTGACAGGCCCGGGTGTGCTTACTCAGGCTGACGGCATACCGGTTCAGGCATGCGCTTTTACTGTCATCGTTTAGGTGGACCTGTGGAAAACGAAGATCTGACGCCCGATCTCGAATCCGAGCAGAGCGCCGGTATCGGCATCATCGGATGCGCCGACATCGCCACCCGCCGGGCCCTGCCCGCGATCCGCCGCTCGCCGTTCCATCTGGTCGCGGTCGCCAGCCGCTCCGGGCAGAAGGCTCACGAGGTGGCGGCCGGCGCCGGCTGCGCGGCCGTGGAGGGTTACGAGCGGCTGCTGGAGGTGCCCGGCATCGACGCGGTCTACGTCCCGCTGCCCAACAGCGAGCACGCCACGTGGGCGCGGCGGGCGCTGGAGGCGGGAAAGCACGTCCTGATCGAGAAGCCCGCCGTGCCCGCCCAGGAGACGGCCCGGGACCTCGTCGCGCTCGCCGAGGAGCGCGGCCTGGCCCTGATGGAGAACTTCGCGTTCCTGCGCCACCCCCAGCACGAGCAGGCGCAGGCGCTGCTGGCCGGCGGGGCGATCGGGCAACTGCGCTCCTACCACGGCACGTTCGGTATTCCGCCGACCGATCCGCGCGGCATCAAGTACCAGGCGGACCTGGGCGGCGGGGCGCTGTGGGAGGTGGGCTGCTACCCGGTGCGCGCAGCCCAGGCCTACCTGGGGGCGTCGGCGCGGGTGCTGGGCGCGGCCTTGAGGTGGGATGCGCAGCTGGGGGTGGATGTGTCCGGGGCGGCGCTGCTGGGCGACGACGACGGGGTCACCGCGCACTGCTCCTTCGGGCTGTCCCACGGCTACCGGTCGGCCTATGAGCTGTGGGGCAGCGAAGGGCGGCTGGTGCTGGAGTGGGCGTTCACGCCCTCGGCGGGCGCCCGCCCGGTGCTGCGCCTGGAGCAGAAGGACCGCGAGACACGGATCCGGGCCTCGGCCTCGGATCAGTTCCTCGGGGTGTTCACCACGTTCCACAAGGCCGTACGCAACCCGGCGGCGCGGGCGGAGCACCACCGCGACCTGGTGCGCCAGGCGGGGCTGATGGCCGGCATCCGCGCGCACGCCCTCGACGGACAGGGCCTGGTGGGCGCCGCCCGGTGAGCCCCGACGGGGCGCACCGCAAAAGCAGGAAGACGGCGGGCGGCATCCCGGGGATGCCGCCCGCCGTCTGCCACTCCCCCGCCGGCCCTAACGTGCGGGGGTGAGCGGGCGCGGCGGGCACTGGGCGTAGGTGGGCAGCAGGCCGGCCGCTGCCGCCTGGGCCAGAGTGGGCGCCGCGGCGTCCTTGTCCGAGCGGATCGGCGGCTCCTTCAGATCCCACGGCAGGGCGAGGTCCGGGTCGAGCGCGTCGACGTCGATCATCGTGCCCGGCACGTACTCCTGCGAGCACAGGTAACTCATGCAGGTGTCGTCGCTCAGGGCGAGGAAGGCGTGCCCGACCCCGTCGGGCAGGTACACGGCCGTCCTGGTCTCCGGGCTTTGCAGGGTGACGTCGTAGTGGCCGAAGGTCGGCGAGCCGACGCGCAGGTCGACGGCGATGTCGAGGGCGCTGCCGCGCACGCAGGTGACGAACTTGTCCTGGCCGGGCGGCACCGTGGTGCCGTGGATGCCCCGCAGGGTGTTGCGCCGCGACACCGAGTAGTTGACCTGACGGACCGTGAACTGCCAGCCGCTGGCGGCCAGCAGCTCGCTGGCCCGCACGGACTCGAAGAAGTGGCCCCGGCGGTCTTCCAGCGCCTCGGGCTGCAGGCGGTACGCGCCGGGGACCGTCATTTCCGTTATCAGCACCGTAACTCTCCTCGCCGAACTCAACCGGTGGCGGCCGCGGCGCCGGCCGCCCGGGCGATCCGCTGCCGCATGGACGCGGTGTCGTTGGTGCGCGGGAAGGCCTCGCGCGGCACGTCGACACCGAGGAAGGCGCACAGCGGCTCCCAGCCCTGCTGCACGTCGTAGACGAGGACGTTGTCCGCGCCCAGGGCCCGCACCACGTCCTCGTTGTGCCGGTGGTAGACGTCGATGGCGTGGTCCTTGTCGGCGAACCGGCCGCCGAACAGCCCGTCCCAGACCATGGCGCGGGTGATGCGCAGCAGCCGGGCCTGCGCACTGCCGGGCTCCGGCAAACTGGCCATGCTGCGCAGCGCGAACTGGTAGAGGGTGTCGTGGGTGCTGCGGTACCAGCCCTCGGCGTCGCGCACCGTGAGGATCACCTTGGCGTCGGGGAAGGCCTGGCTGAGCTGGCGGTAGTACAGGGCGCAGGGGCCGTCCACCGCGGCCCGGTAGCCGGCGAGCAGGGCCGTCCAGTCGGGGTGTTCGCCGTCGCAGACGACCTTCTCCCACTGCCGCAGCCGTTCGCCGTCGCCGACGATGTCGAACATGTGGAAGGACGGGCCGTGACCGAGCCGGTCCAGGGCCGCCTTCAGCGAGGTCGTGCCGGTCCTGCCCAGACCGGCGTTGATGAGCGTGAGCACGATGGCTGTCCCTTCTCAGCGCCAGGCCGCGTCTTCCTGGCGGGTGGCGACGTTGACCCGGTTCCACAGGTTGACCAGGCCGATGTGCATGACCAGGGCGCCGAGTTGCTCGTCGGTGTAGTACCGGGCGGACTTCTCCCAGACCTCGTCCGAGGCCATGTCCTGCGGGTCGCTCATCAGCGTGACAGCCTCCGCCATCTCCAGGGCGTGCCGCTCGGCCTCGTCGAAGCAGGACTCGGTGCGCCAGCCGGCCACCCGCGGCAGCCGTGCGTCCCAGGCGCCCGTCTGCTCCTCGGGGAAGGTGTAGACGCGGCCGTTGATCTCGCTGACGCGCAGCCGGACGAGATCGAGGGTGGTCTTGGGCACGCCCGTCTTGCCGATGACCTCGGTCAGGTCGAGCAGGGGCTGCAGGGCGCCGGGAACGACCAGGGAGGGGTTGTCCATCCGTGCAGTCATCGGGATTCCTTCGTGGATACGCCGGCCTTCAGGCCGGGGAGGAAGCGAAGCTCCTGCGGAGCAGGGCAGGGAAAGGTGAATCGCCTCCAGGGCGATTCGGCGTCTGCGGCCACCGGCCGACACCCGCGGCCCACACGGGACCTGATAGAACGTGGGGCATGACGCAGCAGGTCAAGCGGGCTTTCAAGTACCGCTTCAACCCAACCGATGAGCAGGCAGAGCAGCTGTCGCGCACGTTCGGCTGCGTCCGTCTCGTCTACAACAAGGCACTCGA
This sequence comes from Streptomyces sp. C1-1, assembly GCF_050214755.1. Classification (NCBI taxonomy): domain Bacteria; kingdom Bacillati; phylum Actinomycetota; class Actinomycetes; order Kitasatosporales; family Streptomycetaceae; genus Streptomyces; species Streptomyces sp. C1-1. The sequence continues at coordinate 370,369 of NZ_CP189827.1, forward strand.
AGAACGCACCGCCGCCTGGTACGGCGAGCAGCGCCGCATCTCCTACGTCCAGTCGTCCGCCGCGCTCACACAGTGGAAGAAGACCGAGGAACTCGCCTTTCTGACGCAGGTATCGTCGGTTCCGCTTCAGCAGGCGCTGCGGCATCTTCACACCGCGTTCGGGAACTTCTTCGCCAAGCGGGCGCGATACCCGCGCTTCAAGTCCCGGAAGAAATCCCGGGCTTCGGCCGAGTACACCCGCTCCGGCTTCACGTGGCGTGCCGGACGTCTGACGTTGGCGAAGATGGCTGAGCCGCTGGACATCAGCTGGTCTCGCCCCCTGCCCCAGGGCACGGAGCCGACCACGGCCACGGTGTCCCGCGATGCGGCGGGACGCTGGTTCGTGTCCCTGCTGTGCGAGGACACCGTCACCCCGGCCGCCCCCACGGCGAACGCGGTCGGCCTGGACGCCGGGATCACCTGCCTCGTCACCCTGTCCACCGGGGAAAAGATCACCAACCCGAAGCACGAACGCCGTGACCGTGCTCGTCTCGCCCGCGCGCAGCGTGAGTTGTCGCGGAAGACGAAAGGCTCCGCGAACGGAGAGAAGGCGCGCCGGAAGGTGGCCCGCGTCCACGCGCGGATCGCCGACCGGCGCCGCGACTTCCTGCACAAGCTGTCGACTCGGCTCGTCCGTGAGAACCAAACGGTCGTGATCGAGGACCTCACCGTCCGCACCATGGTCAAGAACCACACGCTGGCGCGCGCCATTTCGGATGCGTCGTGGCGTGAGTTGCGGATGATGCTGGAGTACAAGTGCGCCTGGTACGGGCGTGAACTCGTCGTGATCGACCGCTGGTTCCCCAGCTCGAAGCTGTGCGGGACCTGCGGCACGGTCACGGCGAAGATGCCGCTCAACGTCCGCGCGTGGAGGTGCGACTGCGGCGCCGTGCATGACCGCGACGTGAACGCGGCACGCAACATCCTGGCCGCCGGGCTGGCGGTCTCTGCCTGTGGAGACGGTGTAAGACCTCAACGGGAGTCCTCCCGGACGGGGCAGTCGTCGATGAAGCAGGAACCCTCACCCGCGAGGGTGGGAATCCCCCGCCATTAGGCGGGGAGGAAGTCAACGGGTCTTCTCCTGTGGGGTGTTCGGGGGAACAGGTCGGATGCTGGCTGCCGGCGCTCAGACCGGGATGCCCTCGATGACCGAGATCGGCGCGCTGGTGGGCACGGCGCGGGTGAGCTGGAAGCCGGCCTCGGCGAACAGCTCGGTGTACTCGGCGAGGGTGCGCTCCTGGGCGCCGAGCATCAGCATCAGCCAGAGGTCGATGGTGTTGCCCAGGTGCTTTTCGTTGCTCTCGGGGATCACGTACTCGATGACGAGGAGCTTGCCGCCGGGGGCGATCGCCTCGCGCGCGTTGCGCAACGCGGTGACCGCGTCGGCCCGGGAGAAGTCGTGGATGATGTGCTTGAAGACGTAGGCGTCGCCGCCCGTGGGCAGCTTGTCGAGGTAGCCGCCGTGCTCGATGGTCAGCCGGTCGGCGACACCAGCCGCCTCGAACAGCGCCGGCGAGTCGACGGTGGCGATCTTCGAGTCGTACAGCACGCCCTTGGTGTCCGGTGCCTGCTTCAGGATGCCCGCCAGCAGGTTGCCGCGGCCGGCGATGACGTCCACGACCGTGCCGAAGACGGAGAAGTCGTAGGCGGCCAGGATCGGGTCGGTCTCGGAGGCCGAGAGCCCGCCGAACGCCTCGAAGAACACCCGGGCGTAGTCGAGGTTGGCGTGGAAGAAGTCCAGCGCGCCCATGCCGCGCAGCTTGGGCAGGTTGGCCTCGCCGCTCTGGACGGTGGCGGCCAGGTGGCCCCACTCCTCCCACAGCGTGGGGTGGTTCATCAGCAGGGCGAAGCCGCGCATCGAGTCCGGGGCGTCCTCCCGCAGGTGCTCGGACATCGGGGTGTTCTCGTAGCGGCCGTCCGCACGGCGGGCGAACACCTGGTGGCCGGCGAGCGCGCGCAGCAGGCGGTGGGTCGCCTGGGGGTCGGAGCCGACGCGGGCCGCGATGTCCGCGGCGGACAGCGGGCCGCCGGCCAGCACGTCCGCGACGCCGAGCCGGGCCGCGACCGAAATAGCCTGGGTGATCACCGCGCCCTGGATGAGATGGAGCAGCGCATAGGAGTCGGACTGGTCACGAACCTCGGGCAGCACGGACATGCCTTTCCTTTCGGAGCGCCTTTTCGTGGATTCCAGACCATAGGTCGGCGATTTGGAAACCCGCAACTTCCGTATTCCCACAATGCGTTCCCGCACGTTCAACCGGGGAATTGAGCGGTTGAACAGGGCCCGTCCAGCACTGCTCCAGTGAAATTCCGGGGCGGCTTGTCAAATTGTTCCGGCCCGGCTACGTCGAGGAGGCCCCGTTGCGGTACGACACCCCAACCCCGGTGGATTTCTGGTTCGACCCGACCTGCCCCTGGGCGTGGATGACCTCCCGTTGGATCCTCGAGGTCGCCCGGCAGCGGCCGCTTCAGGTGCGCTGGCATCTGATGAGCCTGACCGTCCTCAACGAGGGGCGTCCCGATCTGCCCGAGCGCTGGCACCGGGACCTCGCCGTGCGGCTGGAGCCGGTGCGGGTGTGCGCCGCCGCCGAACAGAGCTATGGCCCGCAGGTGTTGGGCTCTCTGTACACCGAGCTCGGCACCCGCTTCCACCTGGAGCGGGCGCCCAAGGAGCCCGCCACCTACGCGGCCGCCCTGACGGCGGCGGGCCTCGACCCCCGCCTCGCCGACGCGGCGGGGGTCGAGACGTACGACGCCGCGGTGCGCGCCTCGCACCACGAGGGCATCGGCCGGGTCGGCGAGGAGGTGGGCACGCCCGTCGTCGCGGTCGGGGACGTGGCGTTCTTCGGACCCGTGGTGACCCCGGCCCCGCGGGGTGAGGCCGCGCTGCGGCTGTGGGACGGGGTGCTCGCCGTGGCGGCGACCGAGGGGTTCTTCGAGCTCAAGCGCACCCGCACCCGGGGACCGGTCTTCACCTGAGTCTCAGCGGGCCGTCGCGGCCACGGGGGCCGTCCAGTTCTCCGCCAGCCAGCTCTCCAGGGTGACCAGCCCGGGCCGGGTGCGGCGCAGTTCCTCGAGGTCGGCGCGGTAGCCGTCGCGCTCGAACCAGTCGAACATGTTGGCCAGGTCGGGGCGGGCGCCTCGCAGCGGCTCGATCGGCAGTTGCTGGTAGCGGGTCGGGATGCCCGAGACCGCTTCGAAGGCCGCGGCCATCTGCGGCCCGGTCAGGGCGTCGCCGGCGATCTCCACCGTCCGGCCCAGCCAGGCGTCCGCATCCTCGAAGGCGTCCGCGGCGAACACGCCGATGTCGCTGGTCGCGATGAGCTGCACCGGGATCTGCGGGTCCAGCCACATGGCCAGCACCAGGCCCTCCCCGGCCGGGCGCGGGGCGATGTCGAGCAGGATGTCGTGGAACATCACCGGCCGCAGGACGGTCGTGGGCAGGTCGAGGGTCGCCAGGTACTGCTCGACGCGGTGCTTGCTCTCGAAGTGCGGGACCCGGGTGTCGCGGTCCGCGCCGCCGACCGAGCTGTAGACGAAGTGCCGCACCCCGGCCCGTACCGCGGCGTCCGCCACCGCCCGGGCGTGGCGCTCCTCGGCCTCGACGCCGCCGGGCCCCCGGAAGGTCTGGACGCTGAAGACCCCGTGGACGCCGTCCATCGCCGCCGCCAGGGAGGCCGCGTCGTCCATGTCGCCGCGGACGAGGACCGCGCCCGCCTCCGCGAGCGCCCGCGCCTGGTCCTTGGCCGGGTCGCGGACCAGGGCGTGCACGGTGTGGCCGCGCCGCAGCAGTTCGCGGGCGACCGCCCCGCCCTGCCGGCCGGTCCCGCCCAGCACCAGGATCGTTCCCTCAAGCGCCACTGTGTCTCTCCAAGTCTCGTGCCCGCCGGAAACGTGCCCGGCGGTGCGGTCGGATGCGGCGGCTGCGGGGCGGCCGCCGTGCGTCGGGCGGGCTACCAGGGGACGGGCCCCTCGTCCGCCAGGCACACGCCCGACGGGCCGGACTCCTCCAGCAGGGCCAGGCGGACCACGACGGCGGCCCCCTCGGCGGGGGTGCGCCGGCCGCGGTGGTGGTTGATGTCCGTGGCCACCACGCCGGGCAGGGCGGCGTTGACCTTGACGGCAGTCCCGCGCAGCTCCTTGGCGTAGGCGAGCGTGAGCGCGTTCAGCGCGGTCTTCGACGACTGGTAGGCGATCATGTTCACGCCCGCCAGCGGGGAGCCGGGGTCCGAGGTCAGGGCCAGCGAGGCGGTGTGGCTGGACAGGTTGACGATCCGGCCGGCCCGGGAGCGGAGCAGCAGCGGCAGCATCGCGCCGGTGACGGTGACCACGCCGAAGACGTTGGTCTCGTACACCTCCCGCATATCCGCCGCGCTCGCGGCGCTCGGGGGGCCGGTGAAGGTGCCCGCGGTGCCGGCGTTGTTGACCAGGATGTCCAGGCGGCCATGGCGCCGTTCGATGGCCGCCGCGGCCTCGGCGACGCAGTCCGGGTCCCTCACGTCCAGGCGCAGTGCCGTCGCGGCGATGCCGTCGGCGGCCAGCGCGTCGGCGGCCTGCTTGCCCAGCGTCTCGTCGCGCGCGCCGACGATGACGGTGATCCCCCGCTCGCCGAGCCGGCGCGCCACGGCGAATCCGATGCCCTTGTTGGCACCGGTGACAAGGGCGATCTTCTCGTCCGTCACGTCAGCTTCCTTTCGCGGGGCCGGTAATGCGCACATTCACCGGGGGAGAAAAAATTCCCGAAGGCACCCGACGATATTGCTGCGGCGCGGACCGCATGCTCAAGTGTTCAGCTTCTGCGTTCAATTGCGCCGACTCCACGGTCGAACGCCCCACGCCTCCCACGAATTTCAGAATCGTTGCGGCCGGAGATTGCCCTGAGTAGCTTCACCATGGCCAACCATTGCCACAGCGCAAAGGGCCTCAAAGATGAAAACAACTGACGTCATCGTGGTCGGTGCGGGCCCGGTCGGCCTGATGCTGGCCGGTGAACTGCGGCTGGCCGGAGTGGACGTGGCCGTCTACGACCGACTGCCCGCACCGACCCAGGAGTCCCGGGCACTGGGCTTCAACCGGCGCGCCGCCGAATCCCTGGACCAGCGCGGACTGCTGCCCCGCCTGGGCGCGGTGCGGTGGGGCCCGATGGGCCACTTCGGCGGGGTCCGCTTCGACCTCGGCATGCTGGACGAGGACCACAGCGGGGTGCTGGGCCTGTCCCAGACCCGCACCGAACAGGCGCTGGGAGAGTGGCTGGCCGAGCTCGGCGTGCCGGTGCGCCGCGGCCGGGAGGTCACCGGCCTGCGCGAGAGCGGCGACCATGTCGTGGTGTCCTACGCCGGCCCCGACGGGGCCGGCGAGGAAAGCGCCCGCTGGGTGGCCGGCTGCGACGGCGCGGGCAGCACGGTGCGCGAACTGGCCGGTATCCCCACCACCGTCTGGGAGCCCACCCGGGGCATGTACACCGCGGAGATCACCGGTGTCACCCCGCGCCCGCGGCCGATCGGCGAACGGCTGCCCGGCGGCCGCATGGTGGTGTGCACCCCGCTGGGCGGGGGCCGCTGCCGGGTGGTCGTCCACGACCCGGCCCTGCCCGCCCGCCCGCAGCCGGGTGCGCTGACGTTCACCGAGGTCGCCGACGCGTGGCGGCGGCTGACGGGTGAGGCAATCGACGACGCGCAGTGTCTGTGGCTGTGGGCCTCGGGCAACTCCTCCGCGCTGGCCGAGACCTACCGGCGCGGCCGGGTGCTGCTGGCGGGCGACGCCGCGCACGAGATCCCCCCGCTGGCCGCCTGGGGGCTGAGCGCCGGGCTGCAGGACGCCGTCAACCTCGGCTGGAAGCTGGCCGCCACCGTCCAGGGCCGCGCGCCCGAGGGCCTGCTGGACACCTACCACGGCGAACGCCACCCCGTCGGGGAGCAGTTGATCCGCAACGCCCGGGCCGCCGCCAAGCTCTACCTCGGGGACGAGGCCATGGACCCGGTGCGCGAGGTCGTGGGCGAACTGCTCGCCCACAAGGACGCCGCCGAGCAGACCGCCGGCATCGTCAGCGGCCTGGGCATCCGCTACGACCTGGCCGAGGGCGACCACCCCCTGCTCGGCCGCCGCATGCCCCCCGACACCGCCCTCACCCTCCCCGACACCACCCGCACCCGCGTCGCCGAGCTCCTGCGCACCGGACGCGGCCTGCTCCTCACCACCGACGACACCCTTGCCGCGGCCGCCCAGGGTTACAGCGACCGCGTCCACACGGTCACCGCCGCCTGGAGCATGCCCGGCACGCCCCTGGACGCCGTCCTGATCCGCCCCGACGGCTACGTCGCCTGGACCAGCCCCGGCACCACCGACGACCTCACCCACGCACTCGAGCACTGGTTCGGCACCGCACGCGTCCGCCAGCCGGCCGGCCGGTGAGCGCCGACGGCACCCTTCGAATGGGAGTGAAGACATGGCCAGGGATGTAATCGTCGTCGGGGCCGGCCCGGTCGGGCTGATGACGGCCGGTGAACTCGCCCTGCGCGGCGTGGACGTCGTCGTCCTGGAGCGGCTGCCCGCCCCCACCCGCCAGTCGCGCGGCGCGAGCTTCACCAAGCGCACCGCCGAATGCTTCGACCAGCGCGGCCTGCTTCAGCGGCTGGGGGCCACCGAGCCCGCCGACAGCCACTTCGGCGGGGTGCCGATCGACCTCGGCATGCTGGCGGAGGACCACTACGGGCACCGGGGGGTCTCCCAGTTCCGCACCGAGCGGATGCTGGAGGAGTGGGTGGGCGAACTCGGCGTGCCGGTCCTGCGCGGCTGGGAGGTCAGCGGTCTGCGCCAGAACGACGACGAGGTCGTGGTGAGCGTCGACGGCCCCGACTCGAGCGCCGAACACGGCGCCGCCTACCTCGTCGGCTGCGACGGCGGGCGCAGCACGGTGCGCCGGCTGGCCCAGATCGGCTTCCCCGGCACCGACGGCCGGCGCGGCTTCCTGACCGCCGACGTCACCGGCATCGACACCCGCAAGCGGCGCATCGGGGAGAACCTGCCGGGCGGCAGCATGGTGATGGCGATGGACCTGGAGAACGGCGTCACCCGGGTCGTCGTCCACGAGGCGGGCACACAGCCGCCCCGCGACCGCAACGCCATCGCCTTCGCCGACCTCGCCGACGCCTGGCAGCGGCTGACGGGCGAGTCCATCCACCACGGGCAGTGCCGCTGGATCAGCTGCTTCACCGACGCCTCCCGCGCCGCCGACGCCTACCGGCGCGGGAGGGTGTTCCTGGCCGGCGACGCCGCGCACGTACAGCCCCCGGCGATGGCGCAGGGGTTGAGCGTGGGCGTGCAGGACGCGGTCAACCTCGGCTGGAAGCTGGCCGCCACCCTTGAGGGCCACGCCCCTGAGGGCCTGTTGGACACCTACCACGGCGAACGCCACCCGGTCGGCGAGCAGTTGGCGCGCAACGCCCGCGCGGCGATCGAACTGCGCCTGACGGGTGCGGACATGGACCCGGTGCGCGAGGTCGTGGGCGAGCTGCTGGCCCACAAGGACGCCGCCGAGTACGCGGCGGGCATGCTGAGCAACCTCGGCGTCCGCTACGACCTGGCCAAGGGCGAGCACCCCCTGCTCGGCCGCCGTATGCCCCCCGACACCGCCCTCACCCTCCCCGACACCACCCGCACCCGCGTGGGTGAACTCCTGCGCACCGGACGCGGCCTGCTCCTGACGTCCGACGACACCACCGCTCAAGCCGCCCGCGGCCACAGCGACCGCGTCGACATCGTCACCGGCACCTGGAGTGTCCCCGGCACTGCCCTGGACGCCGTCCTCGTCCGCCCCGACGGCTACGTCGCCTGGACCTCCCCCGGCACCGTCGACGACCTCACCCAGGCACTCGAGCGCTGGTTCGGCACCGCGCGCGGGGCCCTCTAGGCGCTCTCGACCGGGGGGCTGGGCCCCCCGGCGAGACTGCCAGGACCTGTCTTGACGCCGTACGCCGGCGCCGGGACGGCCCTCTTTCGACCCTAACCACGAAGGATCTGGTGGAATGGCTGGCACCGAACAGGATCAGGTGAGTGGAAAGCCCCATGTGGTTGTCATCGGGGGTGGCATCGCGGGACTGGCGGCGGCGTTCCAGCTCCGCAACGAGCCGGTCCGGGTGACGGTTTTGGAGGCGTCCTCCCGGCTCGGCGGGAAACTGTCGGTCTCCGAGGTGGCGGGCGTCGCCGTCGACGAGGGAGCCGAGTCGCTGTACGCCAACCGGCGCCGCACGACCGGGCTGATCGCGGACGCCGGGCTCGGCGAGAAGATCATGTCGGCCGGTGTGACCGCGTCGGCGATCTTCAGCCGGGGCGAGATCCGGCAGCAGCCGGACCGTCAGTTCATGGGCGTGCCCTGCGACATGGACGACCTCGCCCGCTCCGGCGTGGTCTCCGCCGAGGGCGTGGAGCGGGCCCGGCAGGACCTGGTGCTGCCCTCCTTCGACCGGGACGGCGACGTCTCGGTCGCCGACTACGTGGGCGGCCGCTTCGGCCAGGAGGTGGTGGACCGTCTGGTCGAGCCGTTCCTGGCCGGGGTGTTCGCCGGCCGGGCCGCGGACCTGTCGTTCGAGGCCACGCTGACGCCGCTGGCGAAGGCGGCCCGCTCGCACGTCTCGCTGGCGGACGCGGCGGGCTCGCTGACACCCGTGCTCGCCGAGGGACACAAGCCGCCGCCCGTGCGTGTGGCCACCCTCGACGGCGGGTTCGGCTCACTGCCCGCCGTGCTCGTGCGCGAGGTGCTGGCGGCGGCGCCCGACGCGGCGGTGCGCACCGGCGCCCCGGTCCGCGAGCTGGCCCGCGGCGCGGACGGCTGGCGGATCAGCGTGGGCACGGCCTCCCAGACGGAGCACCTCCAGGCCGACGCTGTGATCATCGCCGTTCCGGCCGGCCCCGCGGGCCGGCTGCTCGCGCAGGTGCCCGGCACCGCACGGGCCGTCTCGGCGTTCGCCGAAGTCCCCTACGCCAGCGTCGCGATGGTCACCCTCGCCTACCCCCGCGCGGCCTTCCCCGGCGGCCTTTCGGGCCGCGGGTACGCCGCCTACCGGGTGCCCGCGCCGGAGGGCAAGGCGGTCAAGGAGGTCACCTTCACCACCGTGAAGTGGCCGCACCTGGCCGGCGAGGTGGAGATCGTGCGCTGCTCGATGGGCCGGTTCGGCGAGGAGGACCTGCTGGGCCGCGACGACGCCGACCTGGTGGCGCTGGCGACCGCGGAGCTGGCCGAGGCCACGGGCGTGCAGGGTGTGCCGGTGGCCAGCCGGGTCAACCGCTGGCAGGACGCGCTGCCGCAGTACACCGTCGGCCACTTCGAGCGGGTGCGGCTAATCCGTGAGACGGTCGCCGCCCAGCCCGGCCTCGCCGTGTGCGGCGCCCTGTACGACGGTGTGGGCGTCGGGGTGTGCATGGCCTCCGCGCGGCAGGCCACCGAGCAGGTGCTGACGTGGGTGAAGCAGGACGCCGCCGCCCGTGCGACGGCCGTGGGGGCCTGAACCGACTCCCCCGCCACACCGAAGAGGCCGTGCCCGGTCGGGCACGGCCTCTTCGGTGTTCTCTGTCGCTCGGGTCAGCGCTCCAGCACCGCGGCGAAGACCTGCGCCAGGACCTGCTCGGGGTCGTCGGCGCCGCCGGTGCTGCGCCAGGCGACGTGCTGGTCGGGACGGACCAGGAGGGCGCCGGTGTCGGTGATCTCCCGCACGGCCGCCCAGCCGCCGTCGACGTCGGCGTGAGTGCCGCCGGCGCCGATGCTCACCGTCCGCAGGCGGACGGAGAACTTCTCCGCCACGCGCGCGGCCGCCTCGCGCCACGCCGTCCCCTCGGGGCTGGTGATCAGCGTGAAGTCGGTCCGGCCGGTGAGGTCCAGGGTGGACAGGCGCCGGCCGTCGGCGGTGATCCAGGCGTGCGGCAGCCGGTGTCCGGGGCGGGAGGTGGGCTGGTGCTCGTTGCGCATGGGGACGCGGGCCGGCGGCGTGCTGCCGTCCGCGACGAGCGCGCCGTCCTCGTAGTGGAAGCCGACCTCCATGTCGAGCGACTGGCATCCCCCGCGGTGGGTGTGGAAGATCTCCAGGGCGCGTGCCCGCACGGTGTCGCCGAGCGGTGAGGGGTCGAAGTAGGACTCCAGGCGCTGCCTGCGGCGGCCGGCGGGGATGTTGTGGCCGGCACCGACGGCGTCGATGACGGCCTGGTGGTGGACGGCCGCGGAGACCGCCCAGTCCACGTTCTCCCGGCCCACGGGCCGGCGTTCGGACTCGTAGGTGTCGATCAGGGCGTCGCTCGCGCGGCCGCCGAGCACCGCGGCCAGCTTCCAGGCGAGGTTGTGGGCGTCCTGGATGCCGGTGTTCAGGCCCAGGCCGACGGCCGGGGGCTGGCGGTGCGCGGCGTCGCCGGCGATCAGCACGCGGCCGACCCGGTAGCGGTCGGCGAGGTGCGCGTGCACGATCCAGTCGGTCACCTTGTGCACCGTCACCTCGAGGTCGGGGATGCGCAGCAGCTCGCGGATGCGGGGCACGACGCTGTCGTTGTCCCAGCGTCCGGGCGGGCCGGGGGCGAAGTGCAGGCCCCACTGCTCGCACTCCTTGCCCCAGCGCGGCCCCATCTCGATGAGGTTGCAGGACAGGTCGGGGTCCTCGGGGCTGAGGTAGTGCGTGATGAGCGTGCCCTCCTCCCACCACGGGGAGAGGTCGGCGGAGAAGTACACGGTGGTGGTGTTGACCAGTCCGGGCGGGCCCTGCATCTGGATGCCGACCTCGGCTCCGACCATGCGGCCGCCGTCGGCGCCGATGAGGTACTGCGCCGTGACGGTGGTGGTTTCCCCGCTGTCCACGTTGCGGATCTCGGCGACGACGTGGTCGCCCTCGTCGCGGAAGGAGGTCAGCTCGTGGTGGAAGAGGATCCGCCCGGGATTGCGCTCCTCGGCGTGCCGGCGCAGGATCGGCTCCAGCCACATCTGCGGCAGCTTGGCGGGCAGCAGGGGCCCGGCCGCCGCGTAGGTCTCGCGCAGTTCACCGCCGCCGAAGGCGTCCATCTCGTGGATCAGGCGCCGCTCCAGCGGGCCGTCGCCGGCGAGGGTGGTCTGCCAGCGCACCTTGCCGAACTTCTCCAGCGGCGCCGCCTCGGCGAGCACGTCGTCGGCGACGCCGTGCTGCCGGTAGATCTCCATCGTGCGCTGGTTGAGGTAGTGCGCCTTCGGAACCCTCGATGTGTCCGGGTGCCGTTCCACCAGCAGATGATCGACGCCCTGGTCGGACAGGAAGACGGAAGCCGACAGACCGCATCCGCCACCGCCCACGATCAGAACCGGAACCTCGATGGCTCCCATATTCGCCCCTTAAGAATCGGCCGATGCCTTGCCAGTCGCAGCCTGGCAAAGCCGTCTTCAGCACCGGTCAAGCACGGCTGGACCGCAGCCGCAGCCGTGACCGCTCGCGCCACGGGCGGCGCCGGCCAGGCTGCGCGACCGGCTGCGCGGACTGCTCGCTGTAGGCCCAGCCGAGCCAGTCCTTGATGTCGACGGCCACCACCGGTCCGCCGTCTTTCAGGTAGCGGGGGCCGTCGAACTGCTCGTACTTGCCGTCCAGCAGGCCCAGCGCGCGGGTGCGTTCCGGGCCGGCGTCGATGACCCGGGCGGTGCCGCGCAGCCGCACCCACCACGCGCCCAGCCAGTTCTCGTCGTAGCAGTCGGCCAGGACCGTGACCCGCGGGTCGCGGTCGAGGTTGCGCAGCCGCTTGGGCCGCGGATTGCCGCTCTTGGGCTTGTCGGTGGGTGAGTAGAAGACGTCGCCGTCGACGACGAAGATGACCGGCACGACATGGGCGCGTCCGCGGTCGTCGACGGTGGCCAGCCGGACGGCCCGTTCCCGCTCGAACCGGCTGCGCATCTCTTCCTGCCCGAGTTTCATCGTGGCTCCTTGTCGTGTTCGGTTCCTGGCGCCGGACATGCCGAAGTCGGCGCCCGCGGCGCCGGCCGGCCGCACGCGGTGTGCGGGTCGTGCGAGATGTGCGGTCGCGCGGGGTGGTTGCGCCGTGTGCGGGTGGTGCGGGGGTTTACCGCTGTACGGTGCTCACCAGCGGTTCCTGACGCTTTGTGCTGCGCCGGCGCCGGCGCAGCAGCAGGATCAGCACCGCGCCGAGGACGGCGAGGCCGATGGTGGTCTGCCCGGACAGGCGGATGGTGCCCGTCGCACCGAACGCGCCGATCAGGGGGCCGGCGAGGACCGCGCCCAGCGGGGTGGCGACCACCAGGATCGCGCTGCGGAAGGCGCTGAGGGCGACCAACTCCTCCAGCGGGGCCTTTTGTTGCAGCAGGGTGATGCTCACCGGCCCGTAGGGCGCGTAGATCAGGCCGCCCAGGCCGAAGCCGGCGATGCCCGCGGCGAGGGTGCCGAAGTGGGCGAAGGGCAGGATCGCCAGCCCCCAGCCGGCCACGATGCCCAGCACGGTCGGCCACAGCGGCAGCCGCCGCAGCGTTCCGGTGACCCAGGTCCCGATCACCGCGCCGACGCCGAACGCGCCCCAGATCCAGCCCAGCACGGTGGGATGGCCGCCCATCCGCTCGGCCACGACCAGCGGGACCGCCACCTCGATCGGCCCGTACAGCAGGTAGAAGACGAACGACAGCGCCAAAAGGCCCAGCAGCTCCGGGTGGCGGACGAGGGTCTGGCCGCTGCGCCGCAACGGCACCGCCGGCCGGCGCTCGAGGGTGCCCTCGCCGCGCACCCGGGCCGTGACCAAGGCGAGGTAGGCGTAGCTGACCGCGTCGGCGGCCAGGACCGCGGCCGGCCCGAAGGCGGCCGAGATCAGACCGGCCAGCGGCGGGCCGGTGATGAACGACAGCTGCTCCTGGCTGCCCACCAGCGCGTGCCCGGCCAGCCGGTCCTCGGGCGGCAGGGTCTCGGCGACGAACGTCTGCCGGCCGGCGATGCCCCAGGCGTGCAGGATCGAGGACAGCGCGAGCAGCGCGATGTAGGTCGCGGCATTCAGCAGGCCCGTCCAGTACAGGGCCGGGATCAGGGCGAACAGGGCGCCCCGCAGAAGGGCGTTGACCAGGATCAGGCTGCGTGCGTTGCGGCCGCTCAGCCAGCGTCCCAGGGTCAGGGAGCCGAGCGCGGCGGGCAGACTGTAGGCGGCGACGGCGAGGCCCACCACCAGGGAGCGGTGGCTGGGGGCGGCCAGTTCGACGGCCAGCCAGGCCACCCCGATGAAGCTCATGCCGTCGCCGAGGAAGGAGATGAGGAAGCCGGGCTGCAGCCGGCGGAAGTCGGGGTTGGCCAGACAGCGGGTGTAGCCCTCGGGCAGCACCCGCTGAATGCGCCGTACGGCGGTCATCGACCGGGCACCTCGGATTCGCTCACCGCGCAGCGGAAGCCGATCTCCGGGCTGCGGCTGACCAGTGTCTTGCCGGCCCGGCTCAGCGCGGTCAGCAGTGCGGGGGGTGAACTCCACGCCCCGCCGCGGATGCTGACCTCGGCCGACCACTCCCCCCACAGGTCGCCGGGGTCCATGCCGGCGAAGCGCGGCGTGAGCGGCAGGCCGTCCAGGAACCGGGTGGAGGTCCATTCCCACACGTTGCCGCACATGTCGCGCACCCCGAAGGGGGATTCGCCGCCCGGCAGGTTCACCGGGCCGGTCAGCGCCGGCAGATGGGCGAGGGAGAGGTCCTCAAGCCGGCGCAGCCACGCCGCGCGCTCCAGGCCGGTGTCGCCGTCCCAGCCCAGCACCGAGTGCAGGCCCCGCACCAGCTCGGGCCGGAACTCGTTGCCCCAGGGGTGGCGGCGATGGTCGTCGCCGCGGGCGGCGCGCTCCCACTCGTCCTCGGTGGGCAGCCGCTTGCCGCACCAGGCGGCGTAGGCGACCGCGTCGTACCAGTCGACGCCGGTCACCGGGTGGTCGCCGGCGCTGCGGGGGTCATCGGCGGTGGAGCGGGTGTGGTCGGTGTCGCGCGGCTCGTCCGGATGGCACCACAGGTGGCCCTCGAGGGCGATGTCGGCGACGAAGGCGTCGTAGTCGTCGTTGGTGACCGGGCAGGTGTCCAGGTAGAAGCCCTCCAGGTCGACCTCGCCGACCGCGGGCTCGCCCGGATCGCCCCAGGAGGGTTCCTGGCCGGGCGGGGTGCCGCGGCGCAGCCGTCCGGCCGGGATGTGCCGCATCCCGGCCAGGGAGAGCCGGCTGGGCAGCCGGTCGGCCGACAGCGGCACGGGAAGGTCCTCCAGGACCGCCCCCGCCAGGTCCGGGTCGGCCAGCAGCGTGCGCGCGCGGGCCAGGGCCTGGGCGTCGGCCACCGTCACATAGTTGCCGGCGCCCGCGGCGATCTGCTGCGGGGAGCGGCCCAGGACGGCCAGCAGGGCGTGCAGGGCCGCCGGGCCGCCGGCCGTGCGCAGGGCGGGCGTTGCGGCCACCAGGTCCAGGGCGGGCCCGCGCACGGTCTCGTCCGCGTCGGCCAGCGCCCAGCCGACGGCCTCCGCCGCCAGGTCCGGGGCCAGGCGCACGGCGGCCGCCAGGGCCTGCCGCCTGATCTCGGGCACCTCGTGCAGCAGGCCGACGGCCAGGGACTCGGCCAGCAGCTGCGGGTCGGCCAGCTGCTCCAGGACGCCCAGGTAGCCGCCGAGCAGGACGTCGCGCTCGGCGGCCGGGCCCTCGGCCCAGGCGGCGATCTGTAGGACTTCGGAGGGAACGTTCGAGGTGGTGGTGGTCATCGCGTGCCGGCCTCCGCTCCGGTGATCATCTTGGCGAAATCCTCGCCCGCCCGGTGGCTGTACTCCGTGCCCGCCGAGGGCTTGTCCCCGGCGGAGTAGTACACGTACAGCGTGGCCCGGCTGGTGTCGTCCAGCACGGGGCCGGAGTGGTGGAGGATGTTGAAGGTGTGGCAGATGACGTCGCCCGCTTCGGCCTCCAGGGCCAGTCCCACCGGTTCCAGGCGGCGCGGCGGATAGCGGTGGGAGCCGGGCACCAGGACCAGGCAGCCGTTGCGCACGGTGGCGTCGTCGAGGTAGATGCCCACGTTCACCAGCGGGGTCAGCGGCAGGTCGTGGGGGAAGTCCAGGTGCCAGTCCAGCGCGCTGTAGGAGCTGCGCTTGCCCCGTTTCATCTGCCATACGGCGCCGTCGACGGCGTCCTCGAACCGCCAGGTCGGCCCGCCCAGCAGGCCGGGGCCGAGGGCGTCGAGGTGGCGTCGCTCGATCAGGTCGCGGGTGTCGGGGCAGTGCAGGGTGAAGTAAGGCAGCCGGTGCAACGTGGCCTGGCCGTCCTCGTCGTAGGACGGTTTGATCACCCGGTCGCGGTGCTCGGCCGGCACCCTGCCCGCCAGGGTGTCGCGCTCCAGGCGGCGGGCGTCGCGCTTGATGAGGTCGACGTCGTCGGCGTCGAAGACGCCGCGGTAGACGACGAAGCCGTACTGCTCGTAGAAGGCGCGCTGTTCGGCCGTCACCGTGCCGTCATAGTCGAAGCGGGGGATGCGCTGCGGCGAGGTCACCGGATCACCCCCCGGAAGCCGATCTCGTTGTGCCGGTCGGTGAACAGGTCCTTGCCGCGGAAGTAGGCGGTGACCTGCTCGCGCATGGAGGTCCACGCGCCGCCGCGGATGACCACGGAGGTCTCCTCGGCCGTGGCCCATTCGGTGCGGGGCCTACCGGAGATCATCGGCTTCATCCGGTCCCGGGTGAAGAAGTTGGTGTCGGTCCACTCCCAGCAGTTGCCCACCAGGTCCGCGACGCCGTAGCTGCTGACGTTCTTGGGGTGGGAGCCGACCGGGACGGTGGTGACGGCCGGGGTCCTCTCGTCGAAGGTGCTCAGGGTGTCGCGCCAGTGCTCCAAGCTCTCCGCCTGGCCGAAGGAGGCACCGAACCAGCGCAGCGCGTCGGGGTCGAAGTCGTCGCCCCACGGATACAGCGAGCCGTTCTCGCCGCGGGCGGCCTTCTCCCACTCGTCCTCGGTGGGCAGCCGTTTGCCGATGTGCGCGAGGTAGGCGTAGGCGTCGTACCAGTCGACGCCGGTGGCGGGGTGGTCGGGGCCGAAGCGGGCGTCGCCGACGATGCCGCGGCGGTGGTCCTTGTCCTCGGGCTCGTCGGGGTGGCACAGCGCGTGCTCGGCGGCCAGCGGGCCGTTGGCCCACGCGTCGTAGTCGGCGTTGGTCACCGGGTGGCGGTCGATGAGGAAGCCGGGCAGGTGGCGCGTGCGGCGGGGCACCGCGTCGTCCACGTCGTACAGCGGGTGGTCGACGTCGTCGATGCCGATGCCGACGACGAAGTCGCCGCCCGGGATGAGGACCATGCCCTCGGGGACCGGCCGGGGCAGGTTCTCGGGGTCGTAGTCCCAGTGCTCGCCCAGCGCGCATCCCTCGGGCAGTTGGCCGGTGCGGGTGTGCTCCCGCTCCAGCTGCAGGCGGGCCGCGCGGTCCTCGGCGCCGAGGATGGCGTCCATCGCCTTGGCCACCACCGCGGCGCCGATGCCCACCGGCTTGGTGCTGCGCAGCAGGCCGGCCTCGGCCGGCCCGGTGATGTGCAGCAGTTCCTCGTACGCCTCGCCGATGCGGTGACGGCCGGCGATCTTCGCGGCACCGAACACCACGAAGTCCTCGTCGTCGCCGAGCAGCCAGACCAGAAATTCCCGCGCCGCGGGCAGCGTGGCCATGAACGGCTCGACGCCTTCCAGAACCGTCAGGCGGACATCCGCACGCGGGTGGGTCGCCGCCATCGCACAGAGTTCTTCGATGACCACGGGGTGGCGAAGCGCCGCGATCGTCTCCCGCAGTTCGGCGCGTTCTTCCCCGGTCAATGGTTCACGTGATGTCTGCCAGACCTCCGGGGCCAGAAAACGCTCGACCAGCCCGTTCACATTCTTCTGCTCGACGGCAAAACGTTCGTAACTCCACCTGTGCACTGATCCCACCTCGATTGCCACGGTCAGATATCCCTGGGCCGAAAACCCTGGCCTGTGGAGGGTGATATCACCCTCCACAGGCCACGAGAGCGCCTTGATCAGGCAGCCCACTTGAAGTACTTACCGGCCGGGCGCACACCGCCCTTACGCTGCGAGCGCAGAGCGTTCCACTGACGAAGCGTCTTCATCTGATTCACCTCCCGAAGCTGTATCGGCAATCGAGTGCATTGACGATCGCGTCGGGTGCTCCGCTGTGTCAAGTTCCTGGTTTTTCAAGGGTGTTGTTCGAGCGGTTCTGGCTTGTTCAACCGCCGATGCGCCCCGGTTGAACACGGCGGGCACAGAACAGAATTCGTCTGTCCCCGATTGGGAAAGGAGTGCGTTGTGCGAGTTCTCGTCGTGCCGTTTCCGTGGAAGGCGCACGTGTTCAATATGGTGCCGCTGGCGTGGTCGCTGCGCACGGCCGGGCACGAGGTGCGGGTGGCCTGCTGGCCGGATCTGCTGGACGCCGTCACCTCGGCCGGGCTGACGGCCGTGGCCGTCGGCCCCGGCGAGACGGCACAGGTGCGCACCCAGCGCGACCGGCGCCAGACCTCCGACCGTGCCGCCGCCGCCCAACGGGCCCCGCAGCAGGGCCTGGAGGCGCTGTTCGACCCCCGGGCGGGCCGTGAGCGGCTGGGCTGGGAGCAGGCGACACGGGTCTTCGAGGACCTGGTGCTGCCGCAGGCGCGGCGCTCCAACGACTCGATGATGGAGGATCTGGTCGCCGCCGCCCGCGCCTGGCGGCCGGATCTGGTGCTGTGGGGCGCCAAGGCGTTCGCGGGCGCGGTGGCTGCCGAGGCCGTGGGCGCAGCCCACGCCCGGGTGCTGTACTCCGTCGACGTCTACACCCGGATGCGGGAGGACTTCCTGCACGCCCAGGCCCACCGGCCGCCCGGGCAGCGCACCGACGCGCTGCGGGACTGGCTGGAGGGCTGGGCGGGCCACTTCGGCGTCGCCTTCAACGAGGACCTGGTGGGCGGCCAGTTCACCATCGCCCCGCTGCCCGGGGCGTTTAGGCCCGACGCCTCGGCGAGCACCCTGCCGGTGCAGTTCGTCCCCTACAACGGCCCGGCCGTCGTGCCCGGATGGCTCACGGCGGCGCCGGCGGCGCCGCGGGTGCTGATGACGTTCGGCGACTCCGTCGACGACGCCTCTGCCCGGCTGCCGCTGCCCGTCGAACGCCTCAAGCAGATCCTGCAGGCGGTGGCCGACCTGGAGATGGAGCTGGTGCTGGCCCTGCCGGCCCACGCCCGGCGGGAGGTGAGAGCGGTGCCGGCCAACACCCGGCTGGTCGGCTCCGTTCCGCTGGCCGAGGTGCTGCCGACGTGTACGGCCGTGGTGCACCACGGCGGCACCTGGTCCTTCGGCTGCGCGCTGCGCCACGGGGTGCCGCAGCTGCTGATCAGCCGGGCGTTCGACGCACCGCTGAAGTTCGCCTGCCTCAAGGCCTCGGGCGCGGGGCTGGCGATGACGCCCGCCGAGGCGGACGGGCCGGCGGTGCGGGCCGCGCTGCTGCGGCTGCTGGGCGATCCGGCCGTACGGGCGAGTGCCGTGGCGCTGCGCGCGGAGATGCTGGCGCTGCCCTCGCCCAACGACCTGGCGCAAACCCTGCAGGATTTGGCCGCCGCCCGCCGGGCCGGCCCGGTGCCCGCCGGACGCTGACCGGACCGGGGCGGCGGGCACGGCGCAGGGAAGGGGAAGGGAACGAGAAGGGGCCCCGCGTGAGGGTTCGCGCGGGGCCCCTTCTTCGGTGCGGGATGGGTCAGGACGCGGGCACCGGATCGTTCGATGCCTGGCAGACGGCGTCGATGCCCTTCTTGGCGGCGGGGCGGGTGCCGTCCCGGAAGAAGTCACCGACAAAGGTGTTCAGGCAGGGGTTGTTGTTGGCCGACAGCGCCGCGCCGACGTTGTGGCCGCCCTTCTCCAGCACCAGACGGGAGTTGGGGAACAGCTTGTGCGTCTCGACGGCGCCGGCCACACCGTGCGCGGTGTCGTACTGCGGCTGCACCAGCAGGACGTCGACCTGGTCGTTGCCGACCTTCATCGGCGTCTTCGGCGCGGGCTGCGGCCAGAACGCGCACGGCGCGCTGTACCAGGCGTTGGTCCACGTCAAAAAGCGGCTGCCGGCGTTGTACTGGCGGGTGTAGTCCTGGTGCCAGCGCTTCCAGTTCAGCGGCCAGGGGCCGTCGGTGCAGTTGGCGGCGTCGTTCATGGCCTGCCGGTTCTGGTGCGGGAAGCCGGGCAGGGTCCAGGTGGCCCGCAGCGAGGTCGGGTCTTTTCGCACCACGTAGTCGGAGAGCACCTTGGCGCGCGAGAGCCAGGTCCAGCTGCGGTAGACGACCGGCTCGAAGACGTCCGCCCATTCCGCCGCGCCGATCCTGCCGTCCAGGGGGGCGGCGGCGAGCGCGTCCTGCGCGGCGTAGTACTCCGCCTCGACCTCGGCCTCGGTGGTGCCCAGGTGGTAGACGCTGTCGTACTTGGCGACCCAGGCGAAGAAGATCTGGGCGTTGCGCTCGGTCAGCACGTTCTTGCGCAGGCTGTTGCGGTATCCCACGCCGCTGGGGCGCACCACGCTGTCCAGCACCATCCGCTGCAGGTGGTCGGGGAAGAGCGTGGCGTAGACGGAGCCGAGGTAGGTGCCCCAGTCGGTGCCGAAGTAGGTGATCTTCTCCTGGCCCAGTGCGATCCGCATCCGGTCCAGGTCGCGGGCGGCGTCCTCGGTGCTCAGGTGCGCCAGGACGTCGCCGTACTTCTCCTCGCAGCTTCCGGCGTAGGAGCGGGCCCGGGCGACCCACTGCTGCTCGTCGGCGGCGGTGGCGGGCACCGGGTTCGGCAGGGCGTGCCCGGGGTCGACGTAGTCGGTGTCGCAGACCAGGGCGGGCCCGCTGGCGCCGACGCCGCGCGGGTCGAAGCCGATCCAGTCGTAGGCGGTGCCGACGTCCTGGGCCAGCCCGGTGGTGCCGGTGGCGTACCGGGTGGGCAGGTCACGGCCGATGCCGCCGGGCCACTGGCCGCGGTTGAGGATGACGACGCCCTTGTAGTCGCTGTCGGGGACGGTGTGCTTGGCCCGGGTCAGCGCCAGGCTGATCTGCCGGCCCTCGGGGTTGCCGTAGTCGAGCGGCACCTGCACGGTGCCGCACTCCAGGCCCTTGAGCAGGCCGCCGAGGACCGGATCGCTGCTCGGACACGGCACCCAGTCGATACTGCCCGCCGCCACGGCGGCCCCGTCGTTCGCCGCCGCGACCGGGACGACGGCCGAGCCCAGCAGCGCGGCCGCCATGACCGGTATGGCCAACGCAATCCTTCTCACGTGATTTCCCCTCCTAGTTCAGCGCGCTCGCAGCGTGGCACCGGCCTGTCGGCTCACGCTCGAAACCGTCTGGAAACCGGCTTGAGAACAGGCGGCGGGACATGTCAGGGCTTCGGCGGGTCTGCCGGGCATGAGGTGATCGAATGCCGATCCCGGGAGCATGAGGTGACCGAATGCCGGTCCCGCCGGTCCTGGGAGGGAAGGCCGGAAGCGGCCCTCAGGCCGCACCCATGGCGGACGGGCGGCGGCCAGGGCGCCGTCCACGGCCCCGCTCGTCCTCGCGCCGCAGACCGACGCGCGGGACCGCGCCGGCTTCGACGCCGCGCGGCGGCCGTCACCGGCCTCGACGGCACCGTCCTCCAACGGCTCCAGGCCAGCCGGCGAGCCGTCCGGCCACCGCACCCACCCCGCCCCTTGAGGCCGTTGAGCCCGTCTCAAGAGGGTTTCGAGGGCGGCCGTCCACGCTCACGAGCAGGACGGGCGTGAACTCAAGGCCGCCCCGGAAGAGGGAGAGGCGATGAGTGGGCACACCGACACGGACACCGGCCCGGCCGGCACACACGACACCGGCCGGCACGCCGGCCCGGTCCGGCCCGGGCGGCCCGCACCACGCCCCTTGTCCCACCCGACGCGGCGACGCGACGACGGCAACGGCCGGCGGCGTGCCGGCGATGCCCGGCCGGAAGCAGGTCCCTGCAGCCGCCCGCCGCGCGGCCCCCGCCGGCCGGCAGGGCCCGCGGCGCCCCTTCCGTCCCCTCGAGAAAAGGGAAAAGGACATGCTTCGAGCGTGGAATGTGGATTGCGATGTGGTCACGTGAAAATCCTCGTCACCGGCGGTGCCGGATTCATCGGCTCGCATTACGTCAGGACCATGCTCGAGGGGGGCTATCCGGGTTTCGAGGAGGCGCACGTCACCGTCCTGGACGCGCTGACCTACGCGGGCAACCGTGACAACCTCCCCGCCGCCCACCCCCGGCTGACCTTCACCCACGGGAACATCCTCGACCGGGAGCTGCTGGGCGAGGTCCTTGACGGCCAGGACGCGGTGGTGCACTTCGCGGCCGAGAGCCATGTGGATCGCTCCATCGCCAGCGGCGCGGCGTTCGTGCGCACCAACGTCGAGGGCACCCAGGCGCTGATGGAGGCCTGCCTGGCGGTGGGCGTCGCGCGGGTGGTGCACATCTCCACCGACGAGGTGTACGGCTCCATCGAGCACGGCGCGTGGACGGAGCGGTCGCCGCTGCTGCCCAACTCCCCCTACGCCGCGTCCAAGGCGGCCTCCGACCTGATCGCCCTGGCCTATGTGCGCACCCACCGGCTGAACGTCTCCGTCACCCGGTGCTCCAACAACTACGGCCCCTACCAGCACCCGGAGAAGTTCATCCCGCTGGCGGTGACCCATCTGCTCGAGGGGCGCCCGATCCCCGTCTACGGCGACGGCGGGCAGGTCCGCGAGTGGCTGCACGTGGACGACCACTGCCGCGCGGTGCAGCGGGTGCTGACCGGCGGCCGGGCGGGCGAGGCCTACAACATCGGCGCCGGCACGGCGGTGACCAACCTGGAACTGGCCCACCGGATCGCCGAACTGCTGGGAGCGGGCCCGGACATGATCGAGCACGTCGGTGACCGCAAGGGCCACGACCGGCGCTACGCCCTGGACCAGAGCCGCATCGAAGAGGAGCTGGGCCACCGGCCGGCGACCGGATTCGACGCCGGGCTGGCCGACACCGTCGCCTGGTACCGGGACAACCCCCAGTGGTGGAAGCCGCTGAAGGAAGGCGGTGGTCGGCCGTGAGCGCCCCCGCCCTGCTCGTCCCGCGCACCCGGGCGGGAATCGCCGAACGCCTGGCCCTGTCGGCCGCAACGCCCCAGGGCGTGCACACCCAGACCTCGCTGGTGCCGGGCTGGTTGCAGCAGCAGCGCCGCTCCGTCGGGGCGGTGGTGCGGCGGATCCCGTTCGCCGAGCTCGACCACTGGTCCTTCACCCCCGACACCGGAAACCTCGGGCACGACAGCGGACGGTTCTTCACCATCGAGGGACTGCACGTGATACGGCCGGAGGCCGAGTGGCAGCAGCCCATCATCGTGCAGCCGGAGATCGGCATCCTGGGCATCCTGGCCAAGGAGTTCGACGGGGTCCTGCACTTTTTGATGCAGGCCAAGATGGAGCCCGGCAACCCCAACCTGGTGCAGCTCTCCCCCACCGTGCAGGCCACCCGCAGCAACTACACCAAGGCCCACGGCGGCATGGAGGTGCAGTACCTGGAGCACTTCCTCGCCCCCCGCCGCGAGCAGGTCCTCACCGACGTCCTGCAGTCCGAGCACGGCGCCTGGTTCTTCCAAAAACGCAACCGCAACATGATCGTCGAGGTCGAGGAGGACGTCCCCGTCCACGACGCCTTCTGCTGGCTCACCCTCGGCCAGATCCTTGAGCTGCTGCGCCTGGACAACATCGTGAACATGGACGCGCGCACCGTGCTGGCCAGCGCCCCGGCGGTGCCGTCCGAGACCCGGGCCCTGTCGTCCGACGCGGACCTGCTGGCCTGGTTCACCGGGGAACGCACCCGGCACGACGTCCGCGCCCGGCTGATGCCGCTGCGCGAGATCGCCGGATGGCAGACCGGCGAGCACGCCGTCAGCCGCACCGACGAGAGGTTCTTCCGCGTGGTGGCGGTCTCCGTCGAGGGCGCCGGCCGCGAGGTGGCCGGCTGGACCCAGCCGATCATCGAACCGGTGGAACGCGGCGTGGTCGGCTTCGCCTACCGCCTCTTCGACGGCGTCCCGCACGTCCTGGCGCACGCACTGGTGGAGGGCGGCTTCCTCGACACCGTCGAACTCGCCCCGACCGTGCAGTGCGTGCCCTCCAACTACGCCCCCCTGCCGGCCGGGGACCGTCCGCGCTTCTTGGACGTGATGCTGGACGCCCCGCCCGAGCGGGTGTGCTACTCCACGGTGCACTCCGAGGAGGGCGGCCGCTTCCTCAACGCCGAGAGCCGCTACCTGATCGTGGAGACCGACGAGGCCACCACCCCCACCCAGCCGCCCCCCGGCTACCACTGGGTCACCCCCGGCCAGCTCAACTGGCTCGCCGCGCACAGCCGTTACGTCAACGTGCAGGCACGGACCCTGCTCGCCGTCCTCGACGCCGCCCTGCGAGACCACCCCACCCCCTGAAACGGGCTCATCGGGCGCACGACATCGGGCCCGGTCCGGAAGATGCCTTCCGGACCGGGCCCGATGTCGTCTCGCGCAGCGGCCCTTTACGGCGCGGGGCTGAGCCGGCTGGTCATCGGCTTCCACGTCTTGGGGTTGATGCGCCAGTCCACCGCCTCCTGCTTGGTGACGACGTTGACGCGGTTCCAGAGGTTGACCAGCCCGATGTGCAGGACCACGGCGGCCAGTTGCACCTGGTTCCAGTGCCGGGCGGCCTCCTCCCAGACCTCGTCGGAGACCGGGTCCTTCACGCCGTCGATGCGGGTGGCGGCCTCGGCCAGCGCCAGCAGCGAGCGTTCGGCGTCGGTGAAGCAGGTCTGCTCCCGCCAGGTCTCCACCACCGGCAGCCGGCGGTCCTCCTCCCCCGCGTCCTCGAACTCCTGGGGCTTGGTGGGCAGGTGGACCGTGCGGCCGTTGATCTGGCTCACCCGCAGGTGGACCAGCACCAGCGTGGCCAGGGGCACGCCGACGCTGTTGACGGCCTTGACCAGCGCCCGCATGGGCGGAAGAACGTCGGGAACCACCAACGAGGGATTCGGCATCCGCGGCGACATAATTCTCCTTCACAAGAGGGGTTTTTCGAAAAATCAGTCTGGCCTCATCGGCCGCCTTTTCTCAATGAATCGATAGGGCGGCGGCCGGTTCTTTCCACGAGTGTGCGGCGGCGTGGGCGAGGGCGTGGTGGAGTCGTTTGTCGGGCGTCTGCCCCAATTCCCATTGCACGCCGACCGCAAAGGGATGGCCCATGACCTCGACGGCCTCGACGGTGCCGTCTGCGGCCCGTGCGGTGACGGCAAGTCCGCTGCCGATGCGGTCCACCGCCTGGTGGTGGTGGCAGGCCGTGTGCTCCTCGTCGCCGTCGAGGACGGCGGCGATCCGGCTGCCGGGCAGCAGCGTCAGCGGCTGGCGGCCCAGGGTGAAGGACGCCGTGCGCGGACGGTGGCCGTCGTGGCCGGTGACGTCCGACAGGTGCTGGTGGAGGGTGCCGCCGTGCAGCACGTTGAGCGCCTGCATGCCCCGGCAGATCGCCAGCACGGGCAGCTTCGCGTCCAACGCCGCGCGCAGCAGGGACAGTTCGATGCGGTCGGTGTCCGGGCTCATGGCCCGGGTCGCGGGGTGGGCGGCCGCGCCGTACAGCGCCGGGTCCAGGTCGGGTCCGCCGGGCACGAGCAGTGCGTCGAGCCGGCCGATGAGGTCCTCGGCGCCGTCCACCAGCGGCAGCAGCACCGGGGTGCAGCCCGCCTCGGACAGAAAGGCCACGTGCGCGTTGAGGGCCAGGGCGACCAGGAGGTCGCTGCCTTGGAGGGTGACCGGCGCCGTCCGCGCGCAGATCCCGATCACCGGCCGCCGGGCGGGCACCGGAGCGTTCGTGTCTGAATTCATGAGGCACCCTCGTGGGATTCCGGGTTCAACCGAGGAAAGTAGGCAGATGGAACACGCGCTTTGCCGGACAGGCGGAGCCGCCAAAATATCCGGGGCGGGATGCGCGGGCCATCGTTCACGGGCCGCTCCAGGCGGCGACTACTGAACGGATAGCGATCCTGATATCACAGGTGGCCGGGGATTTTGCCCCAGCGAAGTACTCGCAGGCCATTCAACCGAGGTGACCATGATCGAGGCCAAGAACCTCACCAAACGCTACGGCGACAAGACCGCCGTGAACGACTTGTCGTTCACGGTCGAGCCCGGCCGGGTCACCGGCTTCCTGGGCCCCAACGGCGCAGGCAAGTCCACCACGATGCGACTGCTGCTGGGACTGGACCGGCCCGACGCCGGCACCGCCACCGTCAACGGCGTGCCCTACCGCGACCTGGCCCGGCCGCTGCGGGTGGTGGGGGCACTTTTGGAGGCGCGCGCCGTGCACACCGGCCGCAGCGCCTATGACCATCTGCTGTGCCTGGCGCAGACCCAGGGCATCGGCAGGCGCCGGGTGGGCGAGGTCATCGAGCAGGTGGGGCTGGCTTCGGTGGCCCGCAAGCGGGCGGGCGGTTTCTCGCTCGGCATGGGCCAGCGCCTGGGCATCGCCGCCGCGTTGCTGGGCGACCCGGCCGCGCTGGTTTTGGACGAGCCCGTCAACGGCCTGGATCCCGAGGGCATCCTGTGGATCCGCAACCTGATGAAGTCGCTGGCGGCCGAGGGCCGCGCGGTCTTCGTCTCCAGCCATCTGATGAACGAGATGGCCGTCACCGCCGACCATCTCATCGTCATCGGCCGGGGCCGGCTGGTCGCCGACTGCTCCACCGAGGAGTTCATCGAGCGCAGCACCGAGCGCTCCGTCCTGGTCCGCACGCCCGACGGGGCACAGCTGGCCGAGCTGCTGACACGGCAGGGCGCCACCGTCACCCGCACCGACGACGGCGATCTGGACGTCACCGGGATCGAGGCTCCGCGGATCGCCGAACTCGCCGCCGCCGAGAAGCTGGTGCTGCACGAGCTGTCGACTAGGCGTGGCTCGTTGGAGGAGGCCTTCATGGAACTGACCAAGGACGCCGTCGAGTACGACGCCGGCCTGCCCGCCGCCGGAGGTGTGAAGTGAGTGCCGCGACCGCTCCCCTCGCCGCGCACGGCCCGGCAACCGGCGGCCGCAGGCAGGGTTTTGGCCATCTGATGCTCTCGGAGTGGACGAAGATCCGCTCGGTGCGCTCCACCGTGTGGTCGCTGGCCATCCTCATCGTGCTCACCCTGATCTTCACCGCGCTGTTCATGAAGATGGGCATCGCGAACTGGGACAAGACATCTCCCGCCCAGCAGGCGGAGATGCGGCTGGACCCGACCGGCACCATCCTGGGCAGCGGCATCCTGCTCAGCCAGCTGGCGGTGTGCGTGCTGGGCGTGATGGCGATCGCCTCCGAGTACTCCACCGGCATGATCCGTGCCAGCCTGCTCGCCGTGCCCCGGCGGGTGCCCGTCCTGGCGGCCAAGGCCACGGTGTTCGCGCTGCTGGTGCTGGTGGTGGGCGAGGTGACCGCGTTCGGCTCCTTCTTCCTGGGCGCGCCGATCCTGCACGACAAGGCGCCGGTCGCCCTCGGCGACCCGGGCGTCCTGCGGGCCGTGGTGGGCTGCGGCCTCTACCTCGCCCTGCTCGGTCTGTTCGCCCTCGCCGCCGGCGCGGTCATCCGGCACACCGCGGCGAGCATCACCGTCGTCGTCGGCTTCGTCCTGGTGATCACCCCGATGACGGACCTGCTGCCCGGCAGCGTCGGCGAGCACCTCCACGCCTGGATGCCCACCCAGGCCGGTTTCATGGTCACCCAGCAGCACGCCCGCGCCGGCGATCTGCTCGGGCCCTGGCAGGGCCTGGGCGTGTTCGCGCTGTGGACGGCCGTGCTGCTGGCCGTCGCGGCGGTGCAGCTGCGGCGCCGGGACGCCTGACCCCGCCGCGGGCGTCCGTCCTCCCCCGGCGGGCGCCCGCGGCGGCTCTCCTGTTTTCCAGGGAACGTCGACCTGCTCTCCAGTGCGGCTGGAGACCCTCCTGCGAGCCTCGTCGGCAGCGGCAGCAGAGAGGGAGTCACCGAAAATGTCCCAGAGGAACGCGCAAGCCGTCTCGCTCACGAGTGCATTCAGTCTCGTCCGGACGGAGGACGCCGGATCGTCGGCACACGGCGAATTCGACCTGAAGAACTTCGAGAAACTCCCGGCACGTGACATTTCCGTCGCCGCGCTTTCTCCCGGAGTTTCTCTGCGCCAGGGCGGAACGGACGCCGCTCATGTCCGGCTGCTCGTCGACGCCGCCGATTCGGCGGACCTTCCTCCCATTCTCGTCCAGGTCGACGGCTGCCGTGTCATCGACGGGCTGCACCGGCTGGAGGCCGCCCGGCTCATGGGCGCCGGCAGCATCCGGGCCCGCTTCCTGGACTGTTCCAACGCCGAGGCCCTCGTCATCGCCATGAAGGCCAACGGCCTGCACGGCCTGCCGCTGTCGCGGGCCGACCGCGTCGCCGGGGCCCAGCGCCTGCTGGGCTCCCACCCCGACTGGTCCGACCGCGCCATCGCGGGCATCGCCGGACTGAGCGCGAAGACCATCGCCTCGCTGCGCGAACGCTCCGCCATCGCCACGCCGCTGGGCGGCAAGCGCATCGGCCAGGACGGCCGGCGCCGCCCGGTGGACGCGGGCGAGGGCCGGCGGCGCGCCGCCGAGTACATCGCCGCCCACCCGGGCGCCCCGCTGCGCCAGGTCGCCCGCGCCACCGACGTGTCCCTGGGCACGGTGCACGACGTCAGCGCACGGCTGCGGCGCGGCGAGGAACCCGAACGCAACGGGCGCCGCGCGCACCCCGAACGCCCGCAGCACATGCGGCCGGTGCCCTCGGTGCCCGAGCCCGAGGACGCAACCGCGCCGGCCGAGACGGCCGCCGACGGCGGCGGCTGCGGCCGGATGCCGCTGCAGGTGGCCGCAGCCGCCGAGAGCGCCGCGCCGCAGCGCCGCAACCACACCGAGACCCCGCCCACCTGGGCGGCGGTGGCGGCCAAGATGGCCACCGACCCCGCCCTGCGCTACACCGCCGGCGGCCGGGAGCTGCTGCGCTGGATGCAGTCCCACGGCACCGAACCGGGCGAGGACGGGCGGCGGTTCGTCGACACCGTCCCGCCGCACTGGCTCGGCGTCGTCGCCCCGCTCGCCGAGCACATCGGCAAGGAGTGGTGCCTGCTCGCCGAACGGCTCAAGGCCCGCCAGGAGATGTGCCGCAAGCTCTCGCCCTCAGGGCCCTGACCCCGCCGGCCCGGCGGGCACCACCCGCAGCCGGCCCGCACCGCCTGGGCCCGGGCCGGCCGTATCCGCGGCGGCGGCGCACCCGGGATGCGGCACCACGCTCGCCGGCGGCTCCAGGCGGGGCAGCGCCAGCAGGACCGGCGGATCCGCCGGGCGGGCCGCACGCAGCCGCACCGCCGCGCTGCTGACCTCGCCGGCGCTCACGGTCACCGCCCGGGCGGCACCCCCGACGAGCGCGGTGCGCACCGTCTGCGGATCGTGACCGGTGCCGGCGGCCACCGCCACCGCGAGCAGGTGCCAGCACCCTTCGGGAACGTCGGACAGCACGTAGCAGATCGGGCGGTCGCCGGGAACGTCGACGAGTGCCGAGGCGAGCGCCGGGTACGCAACGACGGCCGTGGCGAAGGCCCCCACGAACACACGCGCGTTGCCGTGCCCCCCGGGCAGCGAGACCGTGCCCGCCACCGAGCCGTAACCCGGGCCCGGTTCCGGACCCGGGTCCGGCAGGGGCGGTGTCTGCCCCTCCTGGCGGCACAGCCGGCGGAACCGGCCGGGCGACAGCCCGACCCGGGCCGTGAAGGCATCGGCGAACGAATCCGGGCCGGCGTATCCGACCGCGCGGGAGATTTCCGTGATGCTCATCGAGGTGGCGTCGAGGAGTTTCCTCGCCTCGCCGATACGGACCGCGTCAAGGAATTTCCCGGGACTCACCCCGGTCTCCTCCTTGAACAAACGGGAGAAATCAAAAAGGCCGAGCGCGGCGTTTTGGGCAATGTCCGTGACGGTCAGCGGATCACCGAATCGCTCGTACATGCGGGCGATTGCCGCCTCAATCGCTGCGTCCATGCCTCACCTCACTCGCCCGACCGCGTACCGATCCACTCAACAGGGTGGCGCGCGCCCGTCGTGATCCGCTCAAGGACCACTCGAAGACGACTACAGGCCCCCGCCGGTGAGAAACCGGGCACGGCGAGGCACGCGCGGCGGGCCGGCGGCCGGCGTGATGCGGCCTCAGCTGCCGGTTTCCGGCAGGCCCACAGCCCGCGGCACGAGCGCGGCGGCCGGCCGCACCCGCCGCCCGGGATGTGCGCGCCCGCCGGCCGCCGCCGTCCCCCTCCCGGACGGCGTCGCATCACCCGACTCCCCCGCATGCCCGGGGCTACAGTGACCGCCATGATCTCCCTCACATCCGTCACCCTGGAGGTGGCCGACCTCGCGGCCGCCGAACGCTTCTACGCCGACGCCTTCGGGCTGGGCCCGCAATTACGGCTGCGCGCCTCCCAGGCAGAGACCACCGGATTCCGCGGGTTCTCGATGTCGATCACCGTCGCCCAGCCCGCCGACGTCGACAGCTTCATCACCTCCGCCCTCGGCGCCGGCGCCACCACGCTGAAGCCGGCCGAGAAATCCCTGTGGGGCTACGGCGGTGTCGTCAAGGCCCCGGACGGCACCATCTGGAAGATGGCGACCTCCTCGAAGAAGAACACCGGGCCCGCCACCCGCAAGGTCGACGACCTCGTGCTGCTGCTGGGCGCCGAGGACGTCAAGGCGAGCAAGCAGTTCTACGTCGAGCAGGGCCTGTCGGTCGCCAAGAGCTTCGGCGGCAAGTACGTCGAGTTCGCCTCCGGCGACGACGCCCCCGTCAAGCTGGCTCTGTACAAGCGCCGGGGCCTGGCCAAGGACGTCGGCGTGGCCGAGGAGGGCAGCGGCTCGCACCGCATCGTGCTCGGCGGCACCGCCGGGGCCTTCACCGACCCGGACGGCTTCGCGTGGGAGCCCGCGCCGGTGACGTCGGCTCAGACCTGAAAGGCCACCCGCGCCCCCGGGGACGGGGGCCCATACGAACGCGCCCACCGGGCGGTGCCGGTCGCGGGCACCGCACGGTGGGCTGCCGTGTCGAGGAAAGCCGGGCGCCTCAGCCGAAGGAGATCTTCGTGCCGACCGGGCCGGTGGCGTCCAGGTAGGCGACCAGCTGGCACTGGTCCACGGCGCAGTTGACGCTCACGGTCGTGGCGGTGCCGGTGCTCCAGTCGGTGGCCGTGAACTGCTTGTGCACGGTGTAGGGCACGGTGAAGGAGCCGCCTGCGCCGACGGTGACGGTGGCCAGCGTGTCGGTGCAGGTGGTGTTCTCCCGGCACTGCGACACCGCGACCGAGGCGCCCGCCGGGAAACCGGTGCCGGTGACGGTGACGCTCTGCCCGTCGGCCAGACCGCTGCTGGGCGAGGCGGTGACGGCGGCCGCGGCTAACTGGCCCTAACAAAGCCTTTGGACGTGCCGGTGGGTGATCAGGCAGACAGCGAGTCCGAGGAAGGCCTCGTGGATGTCGTCGCGTCGTTCCCAGCGGATCCGCAGGCGGCGGAAGCCATGCAGCCAGGCGATGGTGCGCTCGACCACCCACCGGAAGGTGCCCAGGCCGGTGCCGTGCGGCTGGCCACGTTCGGCGATCGCGGGCCGGATGCCGCGTTGCCGCAGGAGCCGGCGGTACTTGTCGTGGTCGTAGCCGCGGTCGGCGAAGAGCATGTCGGGCCGCCGACGCGGCCGGCCGACGACTCCGGCCACGGCCGGGATCTTGTCCAACAGCGGCAGGAGTTGGGTGACATCGTTACGGTTGCCGCCGGTCAGCGACACCGCGAGCGGGATGCCCTGGCCGTCGGTGATGATGTGGTGTTTGCTGCCCGGGCGTGCGCGGTCGACCGGGCTGGGTCCGCTTTTGGGCCCCTGCGTGCGGCCCGGACGTGGGAGGAGTCGATCACCGCCCGGGACCAGTCCAGCTGGTTCTTCGAGCGCAGCTTGTTCAGCAGGAGATGGTGCAGCTGGTCCCAGACGCCGGCCTCGTTCCAGGCCGCAAGCCGGCGCTAGCAGGTCATGCCCGAGCCGAAGCCGAGCTCCTGGGGGAGGTACTCCCACTGGATGCCGGTGTGCAGGACGAACAGGATGCCGCACAGGGCCTGCCGGTCGGGCACCCGCGGTCGGCCTTCCACCTGCTTCGGCGGCGGCTCGGGCAGCAACGGCTCGATGAGCGACCACAGTTCGTCCGACACGATCCACGGCCGCGACTGACGCTTCCCCATGACCACATCAACGACCGATCAAGCCGACAGTCACATGATCAAACCGCTTTTGTTAGAGCCAGTAAGGCCGGAGCGGTGGAGATCGCGAGGGCGGACACGACGGCGAAGCCCAGCATGCCGGCCTTGGTCAGACGCGAGCTGATCTGCATGTTCGTCTCCCATGGGGTGCGAAAAAGCGGAAGCGGAAAGCGCGTTCTGGTGATCACGCCTCAACCAGAGTTGACCGGAACGCATGAGACCGGCCGGAAGCGGGCTCGAGACGGACTCGACTCCCCGCGGAGCGCGGGCAGCGCTGGGCGCGGCAGGGTGGCGGATCAGGCCACGGCGGCGTGACGGGCGGCCGATGTGACCGCCGGGCTGCCTGCCTCAGCACGGGCTCCCGGCGCAGGCCGACACGGCAGCAGTGCAGGCGGCGGTGCGGGCAGCAGTGCGCCCCGCGCCGCACGAGTGGCGCGGGGCGGGGCGGGGGCGGCCGGGGGGCCGCTCAGGGTGTGCCGAGCATGAAGCCGACGCCGCGTACCGTCACGATCCAGCCGCTGTCGCCCAGCTTGCCGCGCAGGCTGCTGACGTGGGTGTCGACGGTGCGGCGGGACCAGGAGTCGCCCCAGACCTGCTGCAGGAGCTGCTTGCGCGGGATGACGGTGTCCGGGTGCGAGGCCAAAAGGCACAGCAGGTCGAACTCCTTGCGGGTCAGGGCGACTTCCTCGCCGCCGACCAGGACCTCGCGGGAGCCGACGTCGATGTGCAGGCGGCCGCGCCGGATCTCCCGGGCGGGGGCCGGCTGCCACGCCGCCCGCCGCATCACGGCCTCGATGCGGGCCATCAGCTCGCGCAGCCCGTAGGGCTTGGCGACATAGTCGTCGGCGCCCGCCTGCAGGCCCAGGACGCAGTCCAGTTCGGAGGCGCGGGCGGTGACGATGATGACGGGCACCCGGCTGACGGCGCGCACCGCGCGGCAGACCTCCAGCCCGTCCAGGTCGGGCAGTTCGAGGTCCAGCAGGAGCAGATCGGCGTCCTCGTGGGCGCGCAGCGCGGCCTCGCCGCGCCGGACGGCGAAGGCCTCGTGACCGTGCCGGCGCAACTGGGTGAGCAGTGATTCGGCGCCGGCGGTGTCGGCGTCGACGACCAGGATGCGGCGGCCGGAGGGCATCGCGACGGCCGCCGAGCGCCCGGCCGTCACCGGCTCCCTGGCGGGGCGGGGGGCAGCCGGGGCGGGGGCGGTGGGCGGGCGGGTCTCGAGCAGCGCCTGTGCCGATGTCACGGTGTTGCCTCCCCCGGGAGTGCGGTGCTGTGCGCGGGTCAGGGTCCCGCCCTGACACCTTGAATCTAGGCACGCGCGGTCGAGCCCCGGTACAGCCCCGGCAGCCCCCTGTCGGGAGCCCGCGGCCCGGGCCGTGAGGGGGGCTTTAGGGATTGCGGACCCAGGCGGAGTCGTGGCGGGTGAAACCGATGTGCGGGTAGTAGTCGACGGCCGCGGGCGCGGACAGCAGCACGATCTTGGCCTGGGGGGCCTCGGCGGCGGTGGCGTCGATGAGGGCGCGGCCGATGCCGGAGCGCTGGCGGTCGCGGATGACGGCGATGTCCGAGAGGTAGGTGACGTAGGAGAAGTCGGAGACGGCGCGCACGATGCCCAGGAGGGTGCCGTCGTCGTCGCGGGCGGTGAGCACGAGGTTGGCGTGGGCGAGCATGGCCGCGAACCGCTCCCGGTCGGCGATCGGGCGGCGCTCGCCCAGGCCGGAGGCCCGGTAGAGGGCGAGGACCTCGTCGAGGTCGAGGGCGGCGCCGTCGACGCGGTCAGTCTTCCAGCTCATGCAGCTTCTCCAATCGGGTGCGGATCACGTCGTGGTGGGTGAGGAAGCGCTCGGGGCCCAGGCCGGCCAGGTCGATGCCCTGCTTGGCCAGGGAGGCGCCGAAGTGTTCGCCGGTGGCCAGGGTGTGGTTGGCGGCGGCCTGCACGCTGCGGTAGGCGTGTTCGCGTTCCGTGCCGTTGCCGAGGAGTTCGGCCAGGACGGAGGAGCTGTAGAGGAGGCCGTCGGTGTGGTCGATGTGTGCGCGCATGCGGTCGGCGTCGACGGTGAGGGTGGCCACCAGGTCGGCGGCCTTGGTGGCCTGGAAGTGGCCGACGCACAGGCTGTCGGGCAGGATCACCCGTTCCACGCTCTGGTGGGCGAGGTCGCGTTCGTGCCACAGGGCGACGTTCTCCAGGGCGGTGTCGGCGTAGCCGCGCAGCAGGCGGGCCAGGCCGCACAGGCGTTCGCTGGTGGTGGGGTTGCGTTTGTGGGGCATGGCGCTGGAGCCCTGGTAGGCGCTGGTGCGGGCTTCTTCTACCTCGCGGACCTCGGTGCGTTGCAGCAGCCTGAGTTCGAGGGCGAGGTGTTCCACGCAGGCGCCCAGGGTGGCCACGGCCTGCAGGAGCTGGGCGTGGCGGTCGCGGGCGACGACCTGGCTGGGGGCGGGTTCGGCGCTGAGGCCGAGGGCGGCGCAGACGTGTTCTTCGACGTGGGGGTCGATCAGTGCGTAGGTGCCGACCGAGCCGGAGATGGTGCCGACGGCGACGGCGTCGCGGGCGGCGGCCAGGCGGCGCAGGGAGCGGTCGACGGCGAAGGCGTGCTGGGCGAGTTTGTGGCCGAAGGTGGTGGGTTCGGCGTGCATGCCGTGGGTGCGGCCCACCATCACGGTGTCCCAGTGTTCCAGGGCGCGTTGGGTCAGTACCCGGCGCAGCCGGCGGGCGGCTGCGGTGAGCAGGTCGGTGGCGCGGGCCAGGGTGTGGCCGAGCGCGGTGTCGACGAGGTCGTAGCTGGTCATGCCCCAGTGGACCCAGCGGGCGGAGGTGTCGGGGATGTCCTCGCAGTAGGCGGCGAGGAAGGAGAGCACCTCGTGGTCGCGTTCGCGTTCGATGGCGGCGACCCGCTCGGGGGCGGGGACGCGGGCGCGGCGCATGTCCTTCACCGCCTCGTGCGGGACGCGGCCGAGGGCGGCCTGTGCCTCGGAGGCGAGGATCTCCACCCGTACCCAGGTGGCGTAGCGGGAGTGGTCGCTGAACAGGGCGGCCATGTCGGGGAGCGTGTAGCGGGCGATCATGTGCGGCCTCCGTCGGGGCGGCAGCGGCAGGGGGCGGGGGCCGGGGGGTCAGTAGGCGCCGAAGTACTCACGCTGTTCCCACTCGGTGACCTGTCCGGGGGCGGGGGCGGCCTGCAGGCACCAGGCCTGGTAGCGGCGCAGTTCGCTGTCTTTGAGTTTGGTCAGGCAGGCGGCGAGCGGCTCGCCGAGGAGCCGGGCGGCGCGGCCGGTACGGAAGGCGTCGAGGGCCTCGCGCAGGTCCTGCGGCACCACCGCGGCGCCGCTGTCCGCCGGGTCGCCGCCGGTGGCAAGGTCGCCGCTGGTGGGGGGTGCGGGCTGGGCGGTCAGGCCCTCGAGGCCGGCGAAGAGCTGGGCGGCGATGGTGAGGTAGGGGTTGGCGCACGGTTCGCCGATGCGGTTTTCGATGTGTGCGCCGGCGCCGTGGCCGACGAGGCGGAGCATGGCGCTGCGGTCCTCCTGGCTGACGCCGAGCCGGGTGGGGGCCAGGGTGTGCTCGGCGGCCAGGCGCCGGTAGCCGTTGACGGTGGGCACCGACAGCAGGCACAGCTCGCGGGCGAAGGACAGCAGTCCCTCGGCGTAGGCCTTGCCCTGCGGGGACGGTCCGCCGGAGGGTTCCTCGGTGCCGAACAGGTTGGTGTTCGTGGTGAGGTCGGTGACCGACTGGTTGAGGTGCCAGCCGCTGGGGTCGGCGGCGTCCAGGAGCGGCTTGGACATGAAGGAGGCGTGGTGGCCGCGGCGGGCGCACCAGTTCTTGACGGTGGTGCGGAAGAGCAGCATGGCGTCGGCGGTGTCCAGGGCGGACATTGGGCTGAACGTCGTCTCGACCTGTCCGGGCCCGGATTCGTGTTCCATCGAGCGCAGGGGCAGGCCGAGGGCGAGCAGGTGCAGGGCGAGCGGGTCGGTCAGGGGGGCGAGGGTGTCGTAGTGGGCGTCGAGGTTGAACTGGTAGCCGGCGTTCAACGCCCTCACGTGCGGGGCCTGGCCCTGCAGGCCGAAGCCGTTGCCGGTGTTGCCGGGCTCGTCGTCCAGGCGGCGGGTGAGGTACCACTCCACTTCCAGGCCGAGGACGGGGGCGAGGCGGTGGGCGCTGTAGGAGGCGGCGACGCGGCGCAGCACGGCCCGGGAGGACAGCGGGTGGGGGGTGCCGTCGCGCAGGTACTCGTCGCCGATCACCCAGGCGGTGCGGGCGTCGCCGCCGGGCAGCACCTGGAAGGTGAGCGGGTCGGGCACGAGGATGAAGTTGCCGGCGCCGGCGATCTCGTCGACGCCGATGCCGTGGTCGCCGAGGAAGTCGACGGCGACGGCGTGGCCGGTGTCGAAGACGAACGGGCCGGGGCTGAAGTTCATGCCGTTGCGCAGCACGGAGCGGAACGCCTCGGCGGTGAGGGTCTTGGAGCGGGCCAGTCCGTGCGGGTCGCCGAAGACGAGGCGGACGAGGTCGACGTCGGCGAGGGCTGCCTCGATCCGTTCGGCGGCGGCGGTGCGGGCGTCGTCCCACAGCCCGTGATCGGCCACGAAGGAGGGCCGGCCGACGCTGCCCTGGGCGGCGGGCGAGGACCATGACCTGGCGTACATGGGAACGTCCTTTCGCGGGGCGTTGGGTTACCGGGCGCTCGCGGGCTGCAGGGTCCGCGCGGGGGGCGGCGCCGGGGTGCCCAGGTCCGACTCCAGGCGTCCGGCGAGCGAGAGGATGAGGTCGTCGCCGCCGACGGGGCCGACCAGTTGCACGCCCACCGGCAGGCCGGCGCGGGTGAGTCCGGCGGGCAGGGACAGGGCGGGCTGGCCGGTCATGTTGAAGGGGTAGGCGGCGGGCGCCCAGGCCAGCCACCGCAGATCGCGGGGGTCGGCCGCCCAGGGCGGGGCGATGGCGTCGTATGCGAACGGCTCGACGGGCACGGTGGCCATGGCCAGGACGTCGTAGTGGTCCATGACGGTGCGCAGGGTGGCGCGCAGGTTCTGGCGGACCTCTTCGGCGCGGATGACGTCGGCGGCGCCCAGGGTGCGCCCGTGGCGGATGACTTCCAGGCGGCCGGGATCGGCCCACTGGTCGTCCTCAGGGCGGGCGCCGGCGGCCTCGGAGGCGGCCAGGAGGTCGACGAGCGCGGGGTAGAGGCGTTCGCAGCGCACCTCGACGTCCTCGACCAGGTGGCCCTGGCCCGCAAGGGCCAGGCGGGCGTGGGCGGCGACGTGGCGGACCTCGTCGGTGGTGGTGTCGTAGTCGATCCAGCCGATGCGGAGCCCCCGGTCGGCGCGGGGGGCGTCGAGGGAGCCGAGGGCGGAGTCGGGGTCGGCCGGGTGGGGGCCGGCCATGACGTGGGCGAGCAGGGCGGCGTCGGCGACGGTGCGGGCCAGGGGGCCCTGGTGGGCGAGCCGGTCGGCGCTGTTGGGGACGTAGGGGATGCGGCCCAGGGTGGGTTTGTAGCCGACGACGCCGCAGAACGCGGCGGGGATGCGGATGGATCCGGCGCCGTCGGTGCCCAGGGCGGCGTCGCACAGGCCGGCGGCCACCGCGGCGGCGGCGCCGCCGCTGGAGCCGCCTGCGGTCAGGCGCGGGTCGTGGGGGTTGCGGACGGGCGGGGCGACGCGGGAGAGGGTGCAGGCGCTCCAGCCGTATTCGGAGGTGGCGGTCTTGCCGACGACGACGGCGCCGGCGGCGCGCAGCCGGGCCACGGCCGGGGCGTCCTGGCGGGGCCGGTCGTTGGGCAGCAGCGAGCCGCGGACGGTGGGCAGGTCGCGGGTCTGCAGCAGGTCCTTGACGGAGACGGTGACGCCGAGCAGCGGCCAGGTGCGCCAGGCGTCGGCGCCGCGTTCGCGGATGAGGGCATCGGCGCGGGTCGCGGCGCGCAGTGCCTCCTCGCCCGCGACGGCGACGTAGGCGTCGAGGGTGTCGTGTTCGCGGGCGGCGGCCAGGACAGCGGTGGTGTGCTCCAGGGCGCTCAGCTCGCCCCGCCGAAGGAGGTCTGTGGTGTGGCGGACACCGTGCGCGCTCATCGCTGGCCCGCTCATGACGCTCGGCGGACCTGACCGGTCAGGGAGTCCGCACCGGCCGGTGCACGGCCCGTGATGGACTCCCAGTGCCAGCCGGAGTCGAACGCGGTGACCTCCAGCCCGGTCCCGGCCGCGGCCAGTTGGGCGGCGAGCGAGGTGGCGCGGGCGATGAAGGCGGACACCTGGTGCGCGGCGAGCAGGTCCTGCTCGCCGAACGGCTCCCCGGCGCAGCGCAGCAGCCTCAGGTCCATGAAGCCCTCGAAGCGGCGGCCGTCGACGTCGACGGGCTGCGGGGAGCGGATGGAGAAGCGCACGTTGTTGTTGACGTGCCCGTGGTGGTGCTGGTCGGAGAAGAACGCCAGATCGGGGATGACGGGCGGCACGAAGTGGTCGCGGGCGGCGACCTCGGGCACCGGCGGCAGGTTGCCGGCGACGAAGTGCCAGGAGTTGTACTGCATCCGCGAGGACATCGCCCAGGCGGCGTCGGCGAGCGCGGCCGTCGAGTGGCCGAAGTGGGCGGCGGCCTCGGGGTGCGGCACCACACAGCAGAAGAAGTGGGTGATGTCCCAGTCGCAGATCTCCGCCCAGCTCTCGCCGCGCAGCGCGCGGATCAGGGCGGGCAGCGAGCGCATGCCGCGGCTCATGGCGAAGTCGGCGCCGAAGGCGGTGACGGTCGCGGACACCGCCTCATGGACCAGGCACTCCAGGCCGGTGGGGAAGGCGCCGTGCGGGCGGGCGAGCCAGCCGGGCGCGGCGGCCAGGTCCCGGCCGAGGTCGGCGAGCGTGTCGCCGCTCAGCGGCAGCCGGGTGCGCAGGTGCTCGGCGACGGCCGTCTGGCGGGAGCGGGCGGCGGGGCCGGGAGCGGCGGCCACACGCTCCACCTTGTGCATCAGCGCCCCGTGGATCTCGCGGTAGAGCTGGGCGCTGCGGCCCACCTGCCGGCGGCGTTCGCCCAGCGCGGCGGCGAGGTGGTCGAGGTCGGCGACGCGGTGGGAGGCGGGGGCGGGCACCGGCTCGGCGCCGGGCACGGGTACGGCGTTGTAGGTGCGGCGCACCCGTTCCAGGGTGTGGGCGACGTGGTCGACGCTCAGCTGGGTGCCGTTGGCCTCCTCGATGCGGCCGAAGCCGGCCGAGCGGATGAGCAGGGTGAGGCAGACGACCAGCTGGGTGTCCTGGTCCGACCACAGGTCCAGCGGCAGGCCGTGCAGGGCGCTCAGGGCGCAGTCGGGGTGGCCGGGCCACAGGGTCTTGCCGGTCAGGGTGTTGCGGCCGCGGAAGTTGGTGTACTGCGTGTCCTCCTGGTAGAGGACGAACGGGGCGGTGCGCAGGGCCGCCTCCCGGGCCTGGGCGACCAGCGCGTCGCGGCCCTTTTGGCCCTGCTCGGCCAGCCAGGCGCGGCAGTCGGCGGCGCGGGCGGCGCGCCGCCGGCTGCCGGCGTGCAGTTCGTGCCGGTAGCGGGCCAGGACCGTGCGGGTCCACGGCACGCGGCGCACGCCGCCGACCAGGTCGCGGGCCTCCAGGGGGCGGGCGCCGGGGGTGCGCACGGCGATGCGGCCGCTGGTGGTCAGGCCGATCTCGCCGCGGAAGACGGGCCGCTGATCGGAACCCCCAAAGGGGACGCCGGACTCCGCCCCCGTCGAGGCCACCGCGGCGGCGGGGGTCGGGGTGGGAGGGGCGGCGTCACGCCAGGTGAGTCCGCACAGGGCGTTCAGGGCGGCCTGCTCGGCCGAGTTCAGGGCGCGCAGCTGGACGTCGGCGGGGACGTGCCCGTCGAGGGTGAGCAGCACCTCCAAACCCGCTCGCAGGTCCGGTGCCTTGGCCGCGCGCTGCCAGACACGCTGCAGCAGGGCGGGGAAGCCGGCGTCCGCATCCCGGACGCGGTCGGGTGCGGCGGTGCTGCCGGCGGGCAGGCCGAGCCGGCTGGGACGGCGGCTGATCCGCTTCCTGGCGTGTGCGGCGCGGCGGGACTCGGGGCGCCCTGCGGAGTCCGTCATGCGGCACTCTCGGCGGTGAGCTCGATGTGGTTCCACATCGCGTCGCCGGTGGGGGTCCAGTCCTCGTCGACGTAGATGCAGTCGACCGGGCACTCCAGGACGCAGGCCGGACAGCCCGAGCACAGCTCGGGAACGATCACCACGTCCAGGCCGAGGTCGAAGACCGCGCCGAACTCCGCGGGGCAGCCGCGCAGACAGCTGTCGCAGGTGATGCACTCGGACGTCTCGATGCGCCGCGGCGGCTTCTTCCAGTTGTCGGCGCGCGAACGCCGGGCGATGCGCTCGGCGCGCTCCGACAGCGCGGCAGACGAGGCAAGCTTCTTCACGGGATCGGCCCCCTCCGGGACTCTTCTCGGCCCTGGCCGAGACGGACGGTGCCCATCGTTATCGGGCTCTCTCAACTGCCCCCGGAGCGCGGGTGGGGGCCAACTGGAGCCCCCCTCCCCCTCATTGAGCAAAGGGTGGGTGGGGGTGGCTCCAGCGGTGCGCGAGCGCGGCCCGTCCGCGCCGCCGGACCCTCGGTGTCCCAAAGGGGCGTCCGCGCGGCCGGGCCGCGCTCGCGCCCGACCTTGCCCGCCGCGGGCGCCCGCCGGCCGTCCGCCGCCCTCCCGGAGGAACCCATGCCGCTGCCGCCCGCCCGTGTCGTCCGAGTCGTCGAAGGCGTGCGCACCGCTCTGCAGAGGCTGGTGCGCAAGCTGGCCCCCGCACCGTTCTCGCTGCTGGAGATGGTGCAGGGCGCCATGCTCAGCCAGGCGATCTACGCCGCCGCGCAGCTGCGCGTGGCCGAGGCGCTGTGCGAGGGGCCGCTGCCCGTCGCGGATCTCGCCGAGCGGGTCGGCGCCCACCCCGAGACGCTGCACCGGCTGCTGCGGCTGCTCGCCTCCAACGGCATCTTCGCCGAGCGCAAGGACGGCCGTTTCGAACTGACCCCGATGGCAAAGGCGTTGCTGGAGGACGCGCCGATGTCGATGCGGGGCATCGCGGTGCTCATGGGGCATCCCATCCACTGGGAGGACTGGTCGCACTTCGTCGACGCGGTGCGCTCGGGGGAGCCGAGCCTGCCCACGCTGCGCGGCATGACGGCCTTTGAGT
This sequence comes from Streptomyces sp. C1-1, assembly GCF_050214755.1. Taxonomy (NCBI): domain Bacteria; kingdom Bacillati; phylum Actinomycetota; class Actinomycetes; order Kitasatosporales; family Streptomycetaceae; genus Streptomyces; species Streptomyces sp. C1-1. Next base: position 410,795 of record NZ_CP189827.1, read on the forward strand.
TCCTCGAGGCCAAGCCGGAGTACGGCGAGGTGTTCATGAAGGGCATGGGCGCGATGTCCGCCACCGAGACCGAACCGGTCCTGGCCGCCTACGACTTCTCCAAGTTCGGCACGGTCGTGGACTTCTGCGCCGGGCGCGGCGAGCTCCTCGCGGGCATCCTCAACCAGGCGCCGGGGGTGCGGGGCATCCTCGCCGACCCGCGGGTGGCCGACAGCGGTGCGGCCGACTACCTCGCCGGGCAGGGGGTCGCCGACCGGTGCGAGGTGGTGGCCGCCGACCTGTTCGGGCCGGTGCCCGAGGGCGGGGACGCCTACGTCCTCAAGCACATCGTGCACGACTGGCCCCAGGAGCGGGCCCTTCAGATTCTGCGCAACGTCCGGGCGGCGATGCGGCCGGGCGGGCGGCTGCTGCTGATGGAGATGGTCGTGCCGGACAAGCCGAACGCCGCGCACGCCTCGAAGCTGGTCGATCTGTGGCTGATGCTGCTGGTGGGCGGCCAGGAGCGCACCACCGGGCAGTACGCGCAGCTGCTGGCCGAGGCGGGCTTCCGCCTGGAGCGGGTGGTGCAGACCGCGGGGGCGATCTCGGTGGTGGAGGCCAGCGTCCGCTGACGGCCCGCGCATACGAGGGGGGTGCCGCCCGGGGATCCGGGCGGCACCCCTTCTTGCTCAGGTCCCCGCGGGCGTGCCGGTCAGAGAGCAGGAAGCCGCAGGCTCCGCAGAGCAGCGCGCCGACCCACCGCAGGTACCGGATGCGCTAGCGCTTGTCGGATGTTCGGGCTGCCGGCTGTGAGTTGAGCTGACAGTGCCGCCGGTCGCCGAGACACGGCGAACATGATCAGCACCAAGGAGCCCGGGCGCCGGCACGCAACGTGGGACCAAACCCTTCACCGGCCCGCCAGGGGATCCAAGCGAAGATAGGTGGCATGAGCGAGCCTACCGGCAAGTATTCGATCACCATGCCGCGCGACATCGCCGAGGCCGCCAAAGCCCGCAGCGGCGCCTCCGGGCTGTCCGCCTACGTGGCCGCCGCCGTAGCCCGCCAGATCGAACGCGACAATCTCAACGAACTCATCCAGGTAGCCGAGGCCGAGCACGGGCCCGTCACGGACGAGGAGATCCAGGCTCTTCGCGACCAGCTCCACCATGCCCGGCAGGAGCAGTCACAGGACGGGGCACACCCCGCGTGACCCGCTCTCCCGCCGTCCCCGGCGGCACCCTGGTCCTGGACAGCGAAGGGCTGGCCAAGGCCATCCTGCGTGACCGCACGGTCACCGGCTGGCCGCGCACGCCCTTCTGCATCGTGGGATGACCGCCCCATGCATGCGCATCACCAGCTGTCGTCCAGGACCCGTCACAACTGACGTACCCGAACGCCGGGAAGGTCGTCGAAACGGGCCCGCTTGTCGTGGGTGACCACGGTGCGAGCGGTGGTCAGCGCGGTGGCCGCGATGATCAGGTCGTGGGCACCCCGGGGCTGTCCGACTCTGCGAACATGCGCGAGCAGCCGGGCGTGTGCTCGGGCCACGTCCACGGTGTATTCCTCGACCGGGATGGTGGCGAGGACAGTATCGACGAAGGACTGGCGGGCGACCCGGTTGACGCCATCCGCCATTTCCACGCCCTGGAGCAGTTCCGCCGCCGTGATGGCGGCGATCGCCGGATCGTCGTCGTCGGCCAACGCCTGGTCGAGGGAGACCTTGCGGCGCTCGATCGCAATCAGCACGCCGGTGTCCAGGATCAGTCGCTCCACGGATCGTCCAGCGTCAGCAGGTCACGGGTGGCCGTCACGTCGTCCTCGAAGGCATCGTCGAGCGTACCGACATGACGCAGGAGAGCGTCCTTCACCGCCCGTCCCGTGGCCTCGGGCGCTGGCGCGAGCACGGCCAGACGCTTGCCTCCTCGGGTGATCACGATGGTTTCCCCACGTTCCGCCCGGTCCAGCACGGAGGCGAAGTTCCGTGATGCTTCGGTAGCGGTCATCGTCTTCATGAACTGATGTTCTCAGATAATCTGATACCCAGCAAGGCGCCGACCTCGCGGCCCCTTTCCTTCTGCCCCTGTGCCGTGCGGGTGGGGGGTCAGTGCTGGGCGGGGGTGCCGAACCAGCGGGTGAGGGCGGCCTGCAGGCCGTCGGTGGTGCCGGAGCCGGTCCAGGCGACGTGGCCGTCGGGGCGGACCAGGACGGCCGCCGCGCCCGCGAGGACCGTGTCGCGGCCGGCCGGAGAGGCGGTGACGGTGTCGACACGGCCGGACCAGGCGGCCGCGGCCTCGCGCACCCGGACGTCCCCGGTGAGGTCGAGGAGGAGGCCATGGCCGGCGTGCAGCAGCCGGAAGGTGTCGGTGACGCCGTCGGGGCCGGTCAGCTCAGTCTTGGGCAGGCGGCGCCCCAGCAGCGGGTGCACGTCCTGCCCCTCCCCCGCCCCCTCGCCGTCGCCGGTGTCCGCGCCGAGGTCGTAGCGGATGTCGAGGTGGGAGACGATGCCCGCCAGGTGGCGGCGGACCACGTCGTGGCCGGTGAGTTCGGTCAGGATGCTGCGCAGCGGTTCGGCCTTGGCGCCGCCGAGGAAGACCAGGCCCTGGGCGCGGGTGTTCATCAGCAGGCGGCGGCCCACCGGGTGGCGCTCGTCGTGGTAGGTGTCCAGCAGCGCCTCATCCGCGCGGCCGGTGGCGACGGCGGCGAGTTTGAAGCCGAGGTTGACGGCGTCCTGCACGCCGGTGCTCAATCCCTGCCCGCCGGCGGGCAGGTGGATGTGGGCGGCGTCCCCGGCGAGCAGCACCCGGCCGCGCCGGTAGTCGGCGGCCTGGCGGGTGGCGTCGCTGAAGAAGCTGACCCACTCGGCGCCGCCGCCGCTGATGTCCTCACCCGTGATGTGCTCCCACGCCTTGGCGACCTCTGCGAAGGTGACGGTGTCCTCGGCGCTGCGGGCGGCGGCGCCGTGCGGGCAGACGATGATGCGGTGCACGCCCTCTTTGAGGGGGGCGGCCATCACCATGCCGTTGGGCAGGGTCTCGCCGAGGTAGCGGGGGGTGAGGTCGACGCCGGTGATGTCGGCGAGGAACATCGCGCGGGTCGCCTCGGTGCCGGGGAAGTCGATGGAGGCGAGTTTGCGCACGGTGCTCTTGCCGCCGTCGCAGCCCACCAGGTAGCGGGCGCGCATCCGCCGTACGCCGTCGGGGGTGACGACGGTGATCTCGGCGTGGTCGCCGTCGAGGAAGGTCTCGTCGAGGGCGAGGACCTCGTGGCCGTGGCGGATGTCGGCGCCGAGGTCGGCCGCCCATCCGGCCAGGACCGCCTCGGTCTGGCTCTGCGGGATGCCGCGGGCGCCGAAGTGGGCGCCTTCGAGGGCGGTGAAGTCGAACTGGACGCCGCCGAAGTGGCCGACGTCGCTGACCGCCAGGCTCTCGCCCTGTCCGAAGCGGGGCAGGATGCCGCGCTGGTCGAAGACCTCCATGGCGCGGGCGGTGAAGCCCAGCCCGCGGGACTGGCCGGTGGGCTCGGCCAGCTTGTCGAGCACGATCACCTCGGCCCCGCCCAGGCGGAGTTCACCCGCGAGCATCAGTCCGGTCGGGCCTGCGCCGACGACGATGACGTCGGCGTCCATCGTGATGTCCTGCATGGCGGGGGATCCCTCTCAGTCAGCAAAACCGGGCTCGGTGGAGCGGGGGGTGGCGCAGTCGAGGCGGCCCGCGCAGGCCGCCGGGGGGCGGCGTTTTACGGGGATCCGAACCAGCGCTGGGCGGCCTCGGCGAGCCCGGCGCCGTCTGCTGCGCCCGCCCAGGCGACGTAGCCGTCGGGCCGGACCAGGACGGCGGACGCGGTATCCAGGGGTGAGCCGGGCTCTGTCTGGGCGGTGACGGTGTCGATGCGGTCGGCCAGGGCTGTGTTCATGGGCGGTGGCGGCCCGTGCAGGGCCAGCAGCAGTCCGCGCCCCGAGCGCAGCAGGTCGGCCGTGGTGCAGCGGGCCGCGCCGGTGCGCAGATCGGTGGGCGGCAGGCGCATCCCGTGCAGCGGGTGTGCGGGTCCGCCGACGTCGTAGCGGATGTCCAGGCCGCTGATCATGGCGGCCAGTTGGGTGCGCACGGCCTCGTGGGTGAGGAGTTCGGCCAGGACCGTGCGCAGCGGCTCGATGTCGGGGCCGCCCAGCAGCAGCAGGGCCTGGGCGCGGATGTTGCCCAGGACGGCGGCGCCGACCGCGGTGCGTTCGCTGTGGTAGCTGTCGAGCAGGCCGGCGGGGGCGGTGTGGTCGACGGCGGCGGCGAGTTTCCAGCCGAGGTTGTAGGCGTCCTGCAGGCCCAGGTTGAGGGCCTGGCCGCCGATGGGCATCTGGCGGTGGGCGGCGTCCCCGGCGAACAGGATCCGGCCGTGCCGGTAGTGGGTCAGGCGCCGGTTTTCGTCGTCGAAGCGGTTGACCCACAGCGGGGTGCCGGCGGTGATGTCCTCGCCGGTCACCTGTTTCCAGGCGGCGGTGACCTCGTCGTAGTGCGGCTCGCCGGCGCCTGCGCGGACCGTGGTGCCGAAGGCGTGGACCATCACCCGGGTGATGCCGGCCGGGTTGCGGGCGGCGACGGCGAACCCGCCGGGCAGGCGTTGGAAGCGCCGGTTGGGGATGTTCAGGCCTTCGACGTCGGCGCGCAGCAGTTCCCTCTCGGCCGGCGTGCCGGGGAAGTCGGCCTTCGTCAGGGCGCGCACGGTGGAGTCCTGGCCGTCGCAGGCCACCAGGTAGTCGGCGCGCAGGGTGAGGGGGGTGCCGTGGCGGGATGTGGCGGCCGCTTCGACGTGGGTGCCGTGGTCGTGGACGGCGTGCAGGGTGTGCCCGCACGTGAGGTCGGCGCCCAGGCCCAGGGCCCATTCCTCCAGGACGGCCTCGGTCTTGGTCTGCGCAACCTTCCACTGGCCGGGGTAGGGGCCGGGCAGGGTGAGGTCCAGGGGGATGCCGCCGAAGTGGCCGCGCACCTCGCACGGCGGACGGCCGAGGTCGGCGAGCAGGCCGCGGCTGTCGAGGATCTCCATGGTGCGGGCGTGCAGGGTGGAGGCGCGGGAGGCGGTGGCGGGGCCGTGGCGGCGCTCGATGAGCGTCACCCGGATGCCGCGCAGGGCCAGTTCCCCGGCGAGCAGCAGGCCGACGGGGCCCGCGCCGACGACGATCACCTGGGTGTCGAGCGTCGGCGCGGGCCCGGTGCGCGGCGCCCGGTGCTCCGGGTGCGGGGCGTTCATCGGAGTCTTCCTTCGTGGATATCCCGGCCTTCAGGCCGGGGAGGAAACGAAGCTTCTGCGGAGCAGGGCAGGGAAAGCCGGTTCGCCGCCGGGGCGGACCGGCGTCGATTTCCACGAACCGGCAGATGGTCACAAGCAGACGGGATAGTTTGTGAGCCGTGACCGCTGGCGTGAAGCGGGCGTTCAAGTACCGCTTCTATCCGACCGGTGCGCAGGCAGCCGAGCTGTCGCGCACGTTCGGATGCGTGCGGAAGGTCTACAACCTGGCCCTTGCGGCGCGCACGGAAGCGTGGACGAGGCAGCAGCGGGTGAACTACCACCAGACGTCGGCGATGCTGACGGCCTGGAAGAAGACCGAGGAACTCGCCTACCTCAACGAGGTCTCCTGCGTGCCGCTCCAGCAGGCTCTGCGGCACCTTCAGACGGCGTTCGCGAACTTCTTCGGCAAGCGGGCGAAGTACCCGCGGTTCAAATCGCGGAAGAAGTCGCTGAAGTCGGCGGAGTACACCACCAGCGCCTTCCGGTTCCGCAACGGCAGGCTGACCCTGGCGAAGATGGCTGAGCCGCTGGACATCGTGTGGTCCCGTCCGCTTCCGGCAGGTGCGTCGCCGTCCACCGTGACGGTGTCCAAGGACGCGGCCGGACGCTGGTATGTGTCCCTGCTGTGTGAGGACCCGTGCCTGCAGCCACTTCCCCCCACCGACGCGGCCGTCGGCGTCGACGTCGGCCTCGACCACCTGCTGACCCTCTCGAGTGGGGAGAAGGTCTCCAATCCCCGGCACGAGCGGCGCGACCGAGCCCGCCTGGCCACGGCGCAGCGGCAGCTTGCCCGCAAGGCCAGCGGGGATGGAGCGAACCGGGCCAAGGCGCGCCGGAAGGTGGCCAAGGTCTACGCCCGCATCACCGACCGCAGGCGCGACCACCTGCACAAACTCACCACGCGTCTCGTTCGTGAAAACCAAACGATCGTGATCGAGGACCTCGCCGTCCGGAACATGATGAAGAACGGCAGCCTGGCCCGCGCCATCAGCGATGCGGCCTGGTCCGATTTCCGGAGCATGCTGGAATACAAGGCCCAGTGGTACGGCCGCGCAGTGATCGCGATCGACCGATGGTTCCCCTCCTCCAAGCTGTGCTCCGCCTGCGGCACCTTGCAGGACAAGATGCCGCTCAACGTCCGGACATGGACGTGCGGCTGCGGCACGACCCACGACCGGGACGTGAACGCGGCGAAGAACATCCTGGCCGTCGGGCTGACGGCGTCTGTCTGTGGAGCTGATGTGAGACCTCAACGGAGCACTCCGGGCGGGCAGTCGGCGATGAAGCAGAAAACCCCACGGCGCGAGCCGTAGGAATCCCCCTCCATCAGGAGGGAGAGGAAGTCAAGTCAGCGGTTCCGCTCCGCGTAGGTCTTGGCGTGGTTCAGGGTGGCGAGGCTGTTGGTGCTCAGCGCGCTGTGCACGTAGGCGCGGGCGTCGGCGACGGTGGCCTGAGGTCCCAGGATGCGGGCGATGTTGTCGGTGTTGAGGGTGACGGTGTGCTGGGAGCTGGCGGTGGCGCCCTCCTCGGTCTCCTGAAACGTCCACACCCCGGTGTGCAGGGTCATCAGCGCCGGCAGGGTGACCTGCTTGTAGGCGATGCGGTGCTGGCCCAGGACGACCCGGTAGGACTTGGTGGTGTGGGTGGAGCCGTCCTTGGCCCGGGTGTCCATCTCCAGTTCCTGCAGGCCGGGGGTGTTTTCGGTGAAGCGGACGCGGGCGACGTGCGGCAGCCGCTCACTCCAGCGGCCGGCGTCGTTGACGAAGTCGAAGGCGTCCTTGGCGGCGCCGTCGATAACGACGGTGTCGGTGAAGGAGAAGGTCAGCTGCTGGGTGTCGGCGGCGTGGGCCTGCTCGACGTTGTCCTTCAGCGCGGCGAGTTCGCTGCGGCTGTTTCTGTCCACGGCCCGCTCGATCCACAGCAGGTCGTGGGGGTCGTCGCCGACGGCCCGGTAGTCGTGCAGGAGCCGCACCCGGCAGGTGTCCTCGTCCAGGGGCTCGATGATCCAGGTGCCGCCCATGGCGGCGACCGGCGGGGCGGGCACCTCCTGGCGGAAGGTGATGCGCAGGGATCCGGCGTCGAGGGTGCGGCGCGAGGTCCAGGTCTTGGGCTCGTCGTTGGCGGTGGCCCAGATACGGATGCGCTCCTGGCCGCTGCCGGTCTCCTCCCGGTCGACGTGGATGGTGGGCGGGAAGATCCGCGGCCAGTTGGTCACCTCGGCCAGGAGGCGGTAGACGGCGGCGGCGGGCGCGCTGATGGTGATCTCGTGCTCGACCTCACGAGTCGTCATGACGGCTTCTCCTCGGTGGGACCGGCGGTGCGGAAGAACAACACGGCGGAACAGGGCTTGGGCGGGGGGTGGCGGGGGGGGCGGGGCGGGTGTGTCAGAAGTTGCCGAGGCCGCCGCAGACGTTGAGGGCCTGGGAGGTGATGGAGGCGGCGGTGTCGGAGGCCAGGTAGCCGACCAGGCCGGCGACCTCCTGGGGGGTGGAGTAGCGGCCGAGGGGGATCTTGGCCTGGAACTTGGTGAGGATCTCCTCCTCGGTGGTGTCGTAGGCGGCGGCGTAGCCCTGGCGCACCCGCTGGGCCATCGGCGTCTCGACGTAGCCGGGGCAGACGGCGTTGACGGTGATGCCGGTGGGGGCCAGCTCGTTGCCGAGCGCCTTGGTGAAGCCGACGACGCCGTGCTTGGAGGCCGAGTAGGGGGCGCCCAGGACGACGCCCTGCTTGCCGGCGGTGGAGGCGATGTTGATGATCCGGCCGCGGTCCTTGGTGCGCATGCCGCCCGAGGTCAGCACCTCGCGGGTCATGCGGAAGACGCTGGTGAGGTTGGTGTCGATGACGTCGTCCCACAGCTCGTCGGTGATATCGGCGGTGGGGCCGCCGCCGGAGCGCCCGGCGTTGTTGACGAGCACGTCGACGGTGCCGAACGCGGCGACGGCGGCGCGCACGAACTCCTTGACGGAGGCGGCGTCGCGGACGTCGAGCCGGCGGCCGTCGACGTCCAGGCCGTCCTCGCGCAGCGCCTTGGCGGTGGCTTCGACGGTGTCGGCGTCGCGGGCGCCGATGAAGACCCGGTGGCCCTGGCGGGCCAGCAGGCGGGCGACCTCCAGGCCGATGCCGCTGGTCGCCCCGGTGACCAGGGCGACCCGTCCGGTGGTGTCGGACATGAGTGAGCTCCCTCATCTTCCTTTTCAGGCGGCCCGGGCGCCGGCCGGGGCCAGCTGGGCGTTGACGGCGTCGATCAGGTCCCGCGGTGTGAGCTCCTCGCTGAGGTCGTCGTCGTCCAGGACGATGCCGTACTCGCGTTCGATGCGGCCGCCGGTCTCCAGCAGGGCGATGGACTCATAGCCCAGCACCTCGAAGGAGGTGTCCTGGATGTCCGCGGCGAGGTCGACGTTCTCGTCGGCGCCCGCGGCCTCGAGCAGGATCCGCCGCAGGTCGTCGAGGGTGAACTGGATGCTGGCCATGGGGTGCTTCCTTTGAGTCTCGGGGCGCATGGGGCCCCAGCTGAACGGTCTTCATACGCCGCGCAAGCCACGGCCCGGCGGGCTGGGTGCCGGTTCAGGCGGGCGCCTGCCACCGGTAGAAACGCTGTGCCATGGCGTCGGCCGGGGACCGCCAGGTCGCGGGGTCGTAGGGGTCGATGAACGGCTTGAGGTCGTCGCTGATCTGCACGAAGCGCGGGTCGTCCTTGGCGCCCTGGATCAGTGCGCCGCCGTTGTCGGCGTCGAAGTCCTGCAGGTGGAAGTACAGGCCGTTGAAGGCGAACAGCTGGCGCCGCCGGGTGCCCATGCGGTGCGGCATGTCGGTGGCGTCGAACTCGGCGAACAGCCGGGCGACGTCCGCGCTCGCACCGGGCGCCATACGGGCCACGATCAGCGTGCTGTGCATCAGTTCTCGCTCCTAGACAGGGGATGCGGCAGGGTCACCGGCAGCCCGCTCACGGGCCGATCCACGCCGGCCGGCCCGCTCCTTCGGGGCCGGCCGAGAAAGGGGGGGCGGGGGTTACCGGCCCGCGGCGCGGGTGTGCACCACGCGGTAGGTGTTGGCGTCGCTGGCGACCGTCAGCTCGGCGATGCGCTCGTCGTTGGCGCGGCGGGGCTCCGGCTTGCGCGCGTGCGGCAGGCTGCGGAAGGCGTCGTAGCTGTCCTTGCTGTCCCACTGGGAGTACACGACGGCGAAGGCGCCCTCGACGAACATGGCGCGCAGGCCCTTGAAGACGCAGTGCGAGCGGTAGCCGGGAACGTCCACCAGCCAGCTCTGGCCCTCGCCCAGGAGTTTGATCAGATCGGCCTGGTCGGCCTCGCCGACCCGGTGGACCTCGATGGCGGTGTAGTCGTCGCGGTCCGGGGAGACCTCGATCCGGCCGCCGAGGGCGGGGTGGGTCTGGGTGAAGACGATCTCGTTCTGCAGCAGCCGGATCGCCGTGGTGATCTCCCTGAAGACGGGCAGCGTGCGGTGCTTGAACTCCTCGCCGGAGTAGCGCTTTTGCAGGTCCTCGCCGCTGCGCCACTGGATCAGGTTGGCGGTGCCGGGGCTGTCCTGCCCGGCGTGCACGGTGGAGGAGATCCACCCCTCGTAGGCCGCCGCGTCGACGATCTTGCCCATTTCGGTGAGCAGCTGGTCCTGGTGGGCGGGGGTGTCGGTGGTGAACAGGTTCAGGACGGTCAGGTAGTTGTCCTCGGTGGAGATGATCGGCATGGTTTTCTTCGCTTCCTTAAGGGAGGGGACGTGCGGTGAGGGGCGGGCCCCGGTGTCAGTCGGCGGGGCCGAACCAGCGGGTCAGCGCGCGGGTCAGCGGCATGCCGCTCGCGGCGGCGCCGGGGCCCTCGCCGGGGCCGCCGACCCAGGCGACGTAGCCGTCGGGACGGACCAGGACGGCGCCCAGGTCCTCGTCCTCGGGCCGCTGGACGGTGACGGTGTCGACCCGGTCGGACCACCCCTTCGCCGCGGCGCGCAGTTCGGCGCTGCCGGCCAGGTCGAGCAGCAGACCGCGCCCGGACGCAAGCAGGCTCAGCACGCTCTGCTTGACGCCGTCGCGGGTGACCTGCCGGTCGGGAAGGCGGCGGCCGAGCAGCGGATGGCCCTCGCCGCCGACGTCGTGGCGGATGTCGAGGCCGGTGACCATGCCCACCAGGTGGCGCTGCACCTCCTCGTGCCGCACCAGCTCGCCGAACACCTGGCGCAGCGGGTCGACTTCATCGCCGCCGAGGTAGAGGGTGCGCTGGGCGAGGGTGTTGGCCAGGATGCGGGCGCCGACCGGGTGGCGCTCGGCGTGGTAGGTGTCGAGCAGGTGCTCGCCGGCGCGGCCCTTGACGGCCAGGGCGAGTTTCCAGCCGAGGTTGACGGCGTCCTGGATGCCGGCGCTCATGCCCTGGGCGCCGATGGGCAGGTGGATGTGGGCGGCGTCACCGGCGACGAAGACCCGGCCGCTGCGGTATGCCGCGGCCTGGCGGCTGACGTCGGTGGTGGAGGACACCCACAGCGCTGTGGCGCCGCTGATGTCCTCGCCGGACAGGCGCCCAAAGGCCTCGGCGACCTCGGCGAAGGTGATCGGGCCGGGGTCGGTGCGCAGCGGCTGGGCGCGGTCGTAGTAGATGACGCGGGCGCGGTCCGGGCCCAGCGGCAGCACCATGACCATGCCGCCGGGCACCGGCTCCCCGCTGAAGCGCGGGCGCAGCCGGACGCCGGTGACGTCGGCGAAGCGCAGCTCGACGGTGGGCGCGGTGCCGGGGAAGTCGATGCCCGCGGACGTGCGCACCACGCTGCGGGCGCCGTCGCAGCCCACGACGTAGCGGGCGCGCAGCGCGCCGGTGCCGCCGCCGAGCTCGACGGTGACTGCGTCGTCGTCCTGTGCGACGCCGGTGACCTCGGTGCCGCGGCGGACCTTGACGCCGCGCTCGGCGATCCAGCCGGCGAGCATGGCCTCGGTCCGCGCCTGGGGGATGCCGCGGGCGCCGTAGGAACCGCCCTCAAGGACGCGGTAGTCGAGCGGCACACCGCCGAAATGACCGAAGGGAATGACGTCGACGTCACCGAGCCGGGAAATCAGTCCGCGCTGGGCGAATTCCTCGATCGTGCGCGCGGAAAAGCCGAGGGCACGGGATTCCCCGATGGGCTCGGCAAGCCGGTCGACGACCAGGACCGCAACTCCATTGAGACTCAACTCGCCTGCGAGCATGAGTCCGGTGGGACCTGCTCCGACGACGATCACGTCCGCGTCAAAGGTATTCATCCGCCCTCTCCCGACTGGTATTCGACGAGTATTGCCGGGCCACGGAAGAACGGTAAAGACAATGCGGTACAGGCTTTATGCAATCCGTTACAGAACTCTGTCGGCAATGTCAGATCTTTGGCAGGAACCTGGTGAGGCGGGCGCGGGCGGCACCATGCTCGGGCGGTGACTTCCAACCATCTCGCCGCCCCGGCCGCCCCGGCCGCCGATGCCGCCGAGGCCACTGTGGTCGGGGACCTGCTGGGCCGTTATCTGATCGCGCTCGACGACGGGGAACTCGACGACGCCTGGGCCCGGAGCCTGTTCACCGAGGACGCGGTCGTCACCTTCCCGATGAGCGAGCACGCGGGGTGCGCCGGGCTCGCCGCGTGGCACCGGGCCTCCCTGGCGGCATTCGCCCGCACCCAGCACCTGGGCTCGCCGCCGGTGGTGGACGTCGAGGGCGAGCGTGCCGTCTTCCGCGCCCACGTGCTGACCACGCACGTCCACCGCCCCGGCGGGAGCGGGCCGGCGCTGTTCCGCGCGGGCACCCTCGCCCGCGGCCGGGCCCGCAGGACCCGGGAGGGGTGGCGGATGAGCGAGCTGTCGTTCCGGGTGCTGTTCACCGAGGGAGAGCCGCCGCGCCGGGCCTGAGCCGGCGGATGCCGGATCCGCGGCGGCATCCCGGCCGCACGGTGCCGGATCCGGCTGGGGGCGGACGGACCGCACGGTTGCCGGGTTCTGCTTGCGGCCGGGCCGCACGGCACCTGCCCCGCGCGCCGGGACCACGGCTCCGTCCCGCCTGCCGGGGCCACGGCGCCGTGCCACCCCTGGGCTGCACGGCACCTGCCCCGCCCGCCGGGACCACGGACTCGTATCGCCTGCCGGGGCCACGGGCCCGTATCGCCTGCCGGGCCGGCCCGGCGCCCTCCGTCGGTGACCTGCACGAGGTCAACCGGTGGGTGCAGGGGGCCGCACCGCCCGCGGGATCCACGGGTGCGTACCGCCCGCCGTACCGCACGGGTCCGCCCGGCCGCCGGTCCCCCGGCGGGGGTTCAGATGTCCACGGTCGGGGTGTCCTGTCCGGGCGGTGTCATGGCGGTGAGCAGCCGGCGGTCCAGCATGGTGCCGACCGAGGTGTCGCCGGCCGGGTCGAGTCCGGCGTCGTGGCAGGCGGCGCTGACGAGGTAGCGGCCGAGCACCGGGTAGGTGGCGAACGCCCATTCCTCGCCCAGGGCCGCGGTGCCGTCGGGGGTGCGCAGGCCTCCGAGGGCGAGGCCGAAGCCGAACTCGGTGAAGGGCAGCCGCATGCCCTGCCCGAGCGCCTTGGTGTAGGCCTCCTTCAGCGTCCACAGGCGCAGCAGGCCCGCCGCGCGCTGGTGGGCGGGCAGGGCGTCGAGTTCCGCCGCCTCGGCCGGGGTGCACATCGCGCGCCGCATCAGGCCCGCGTCGAAGCGGCGGTCCGCGCGCTCGGCGTCCAGGCCCATCCGGCCCATCCGGCTGATGCCCACGGCCATCAGCTCACCGGTGTGCGTCAGACCCACCTCCACCTGGTCCAGTCCGCGCAGGTAGGGGCGGCCGCCGAGCCGGTAGGCGATGTCGATGTCCTCGGCTTCGATGCCCAGCGCGGCCGCCGCGGTGTACTTGATCAGCAGCCGGGAGGCGGCGAAGCGGCAGCGGACCGCGGGGTCGTCTGTGCGCTCGTAGCGGCTGAAGTCGCGGCCCAGCAGCGGCCTGAGCCGCGGCGTGGTGAGCACCGCCGGCAGCCACTCGGTCCACGTCGCGTACGCCACCGTGGCCCCGCGGTCCAGGAGGTTCTCCCTGACCTTGAGCCAGGAGCTGTCGGGGCGCGGGATGTGCACGGGCGGGGCGACGGCGGAGCCGCGCGCGGTGGCGACGGTGCCCAGGGCGCTCAGGCGGTGCAGGGCGGCCAGGACGCCGGCGCTGTCGCGCGCGTCGATGTCGTCGGTGACGCCGTCGTCGGCGACGTGGTCATCGGTGACGTGGTCGCCGGTGACGTGGTCGCCGCTGACGTGGTCGCCGCGCAGGTGCGCGGGCTCACCGGGGTGCACGGGGTTCGCCTCCTTGGCTGCTCGTTCCGGCCCGCCGCTGTGCTGGGGGTCGCGGGCTCCGCCCGGCCGGGAAGAATCGTTTCTGTCCGGGTGGGGTCTCACGCGAGCCGCATCCCGTACAGGTCGAAGCTGTGTCCGTGCCGGTAGCGGTCCACCAGGGCGGCGGCGAGGTCCGGCGTGACGCCGTCCGGCACGTCGGGCACCTCCAGGCCCAGGCGGCGGGCGAAGCGGGTCAGGGCCAGCAGCGCCCAGTCGGGTTCGGCCAGCAGGGCGCCGTCCGGGCCGGCCAGGGCGGCGTTCTCGCAGACGGCCAGGCAGGAGGCGGCGGCCAGCAGCAGGCAGTACCGGTCGACCAGGACGTAGGCGGCCGGGGAGGGCGCCCTGGTCTGCGGGCGCCCGAACAGCGTGGCGCAGCGCTCGGCGAGGCTGTGCACCTCGGCGGCCAGAGCGCGGCCCAGGTCGGCCAGGGCCGCCCACCGCGGGCCTTGGGCGCGTTTGCCGTCGAGCCGGGCGGCGGCACCGAGCAGCGCGGCGAGCATGCCGTCGCAGGCGTGGTGGGGGTCGTGGGGCTCGGCGTGAAGCCGCCGGAAGTCGAACGCGGCCCCTGGGGCGCGGCGTGCGCCGGGGGTGAACAGGGCGGCGGGGGCCTCGCGCCAGGGCTCGCCCCGCCGGGCGGCGTGGCCCAGGGTGCGAAGGTGGGGCACGAGCACGGCCTGGGTGTCGGCGGTCCCGGCGTGGCCGAGGCCGGCCACCGGCAGGTCGCGCACGAGTTTTTGGAAGCCGCCGTAGGCGGGGCCGCGGTCGTAGCCGCGGGCGCCGAGCACCGCGGCGAGTTCGTCGAGGTCCTCGTGCAGCAGCGCGGACACGGCGTACTTGACGGCGGCCGAGGGGATGAGGGCGTACTCGGGGGCCAGGTCGAGCAGGCGCAGCCCGGCGACGGCGAGACTGTCGCAGGCCAGCAGGTCGGCGAAGACGCCGGCCAGGACCCGGCCGCGGCGCCCGCCCAGCACCAGGCCGCGGCTCGAGTCGCCCAGGGCCCTTACGGCGTAGCGCAGCGCGCTGTCCATCCCGGCGACCAGGGCGCCGCCGGAGACCAGGGCCCGGCTGACCTGGAAGGTGCGCAGGGACAGGTGGATGCCCTCGCCGAGGCGGCCGATGAGGGCGTCGGCGGGCACCGGGCACTGCTCAAGGTCCAGTCCGGCGTAGTGGGCGCCGCGCATGCCGTGGGTGCGGGCGCGCGGCAGCCGGTGCACGGCATGGGAGGGGAGCCGGTCGGTTTCCAGCAGGAACACCGAGTGGCTGTCGGGGCCGTCGCCGTCGGCGGTGCGCGCGTAGGCGACGAAGGCGTCGGCGCGGTCGGCGTTGATGACGACGTCCTTGCGGCCGTCCACCACATACCCGCCGCCCGGGGCGGGGTGCGCGCTGTACTCGCCGCGCAGGATGGCGTTGGCGTGCGCGAACTCGCGGTGCAGGATGGTGATGCGGCCGCCGCCCAGCAGGCGCCGGGCGGTGTCCTGGCGCTGGCGTTCGTCGCCGGCCGTCCACACCACCGACGCGGCGAACAGGGCGGTCATCCCGGCGCCGAAACCGAGGGCGACGTCCCGGCGGAAGAGCGGCCGCAGCACCTGCGCCAGGTCCTCGACACCGGCGAGGCGGCCGCCCAGCGGCCCGGGCACGAACTCCGCGCCCAGGCCGAAGCTCTCCAGGAGTTCCTCGGTGGCCGCGGGCGCCTGGCGGCGTTCGTCGGCGGCCAGCAGCGCCCGCTGGCCGTGCGGGTTGTCGTCGGCGAAGGGGTCACCGAGCAGATCCTCGACGTACTGGGCGCGTGCGGCGCCGTCCCCGCACACCCGCAGGCGGGCGGTAGGTATGCGGGGACGTGCCGCGGCCCCGGGCACGAGGGCGCCCGCGGTCAGGTTGTCGTTCACGTGGGACCTCCACAACTCCGGCCCGGGCGGCCCGGGCGGCCGGTGCGGACGGAAAACCGTTCGGCGCGATGAGCGCGATCTGCGGCGGCCGGGCCGGCCGCGCGGCTCGCACCCGGCGGGCGGCTCACACCCGGCGGGCGAGCGCGTCCTGGGCGTGCCGGCGGGCCAGCTGCAGCGCGGCGGCGCTCTCCCGGGCGAGCCGTGCGCGCAGCGCCTCACGCGCCCCGCGCACCGCTTCGGCCCCCTCGCCGTAGCGCTCGCGCACGCCGTCCTCGTCGAGCACCGCGTGGTGGCGGGCGACGACGGTGACGCCCTCGCCCCAGGGGTCGGGGTCGACCGACCACTCCCCCGTGTGCGCGGCCAGCAGCGCGGGCTGCTCGCTGTCGCGGATGTCCTTGTAGACGATGCGTCCGGCGTGCGGGAAGCCGATCCGCACCGATTCGGTGGTGCGCGTCCCGCCGTCGCCGCCGGCCGCGGGCAGTTCCACGGTCATCAGCTGCACCCCGGGAGTGCGCTCGGACACCTCGATCCGTCCGGCGCCCGGCACAGCGCCGGACGCGGCGCCGGCCCGGTCGCCGAAGCGGTGCAGGAAGTCGTAGACCGGCTCCACGGGCGCGTCGATGTGCACCGATTCCTCGAAGGACAGCACCAGGTGGTCCAGGCGGCGCCAGCGCTCGGCGAGCCGTTTGAGGTTGGCCAGCGCGGCCCGCGTGTTGGCGGTGGTGGCCCGCTTGACCCAGTCGACGTCCGCGCGCGCGTTGTCGGCGACGGCGAAGTCGTTGCGCAGGGTCACCAGGGACTTCTCCGGGCCCCGGGGCTCCACGCTCCAGCTGCCGCCCATCGAGGTCACCGGGCGGGGCAGCACCTCCTGCCGGAACTCCACCCGGTGCGCGACGGGGTCCAGGACCCGCCGCGTGGTCCAGGACTTGATCTCGCCGTTGGCGGTCACCCACATCCGCAGCCGCTCCGAGGCACCGTCGAACTCCAGCTGTTCGACATGGACCGTGGGCGGCAGGAAGACCGGCCAGCGCAGGGCGTCCGCGATCAGGCCGTAGAGCACGCCGGCCGGGGCGTCCACCTCCGCGTGCTGGGCCATACGGTGCACCGGCGCGAGGTACATCCACCACACCCCTTTTCTCGTCTCGGATGTCCGAAAGACCGGGCCGGGACACAGAACACCGCGGCCGGCCCGGCTCGTATACAGGCTCGCCATGGACTGTGTCCTGATCGGGTGGAGAACACCTCGGCCGCCACCGGAGTACGGCTCGAATCCGCAGCACGGCACCGGCCAGGCCGCCCGCGGGGCGTCCCCGTGCGACGCCGGCTCCACCCGGGCCCGACCACCGCGGGCGACCCTGCGGGCCCGGCCGGGGGCACGAAGGTGCGGGGCGGGAGGGTGCGGGGCGGGAGGGTGCGGGGGCACGAGGGTGCGGGGCGGGAGGGCGCGGGGCGGGAGTACGGAAGTGCGGGCCGGGCGACGCTTCATCCCGGGCCGCGCCCTGGACGTCCTGCCCCGCCTCGCGGACGCCGGCTACGACCTCGTCTTCTGCGACCCGGGGGTGCGCCCCGTGTCCCTCAACGGACCGGCCTACGGTCCGCCGGGGTGGCTGCGGGGTGCTGGGGATGCAACAGCCCCTCCGCCGCTGCCGCGGTCGTCCGCGGCCGGCGTCGCGCGTGGCCGGCCGCGCGTGTGGCCGTCGTCGCGTGTGGCTGCTCCCCCGTTGGACGTGTGCCCCCTGCCGCTCGCGGTGGCCAGGGACATGGGTTTGCCCGGTCGCCCGTCTGCCCGGGCCGGCGATGCGGCGGATCGCCGGCCTCTGTCCCCGGCGAGGCCCTGCTCAATCCGGCCGGACCTGGAGCCGGCGTCCGTTTCACGATGATCCGCGACGCAGCCTCTACGCACCCCGGCCGGCGGCAGCGATCACCTGACCGGCGGCTCGGCCAGGAGCACGACCCGGTCGGCTTCAACGTCGAACCCGAGTACCGGATGGCCGTAGTCGCCCTCCGGATCCATCAGCACCGGCTTGCCCAGCCGTCGCCCGATCGCCCGGAGAAAGCCACAGAACACATCCAGCCGCTCCTGCCCCTGAAGCTCACGGAGATCCACATCGAAATCGATCTGCTCGGCCTCATGGAAACGGAAGATCGCCAGCACATCGTCTGCCGGCCACACCCGCAGCTCAGGGCAGTCAGCGTCAACCGGAAGGGAAAGCACCGCCTCGGCCCTGGGCATCGGCAGCACCGCCTCGCCTTCTGCGTACTGCCACTTCCAGCCGCTCTCACCGACGAGGTCGAGGACCGCCTGCCAGTCCTGAGCCGCGGCACCTGGCACACGCACATCCGGCAGCGACCCCATCAAGTCCGGGTCGAAGAAGTACGCCACGTCGGCCCACAGCAGCTCACACATCTCGCCATGGTGGCCGCCCTCCCACCCTGCCGCCGCCCGATTTTCCTTGGCGAACCGCACAAGGACACTCCCCCGGAGTCCGCCGGATTGGGGTTCGAGACCGTGTCAGGCGGTTCGCGAGCGCAGGGGCCGACGGTGACGGGCGGGGGGCGGCGTGCGCCGCCCGAAGGAGTGGTGATGGCGTTTCGTGGTGCCCGGCGCGTACGGCGGGCCGCCCGCGCCCTGGCGGGCTGCGTCTGGCAGTGCCTGGTGGCCGCCGGCGCCGTCCAGATGGCGGGCGAGGCGGCCCGGGCCGATGCCGCCCGGCTGCTGCACGCACCCCCGCCCGGCCATCCCGAGCGGCTGCGCCCGGATGTGCCCCTGACCGCGCTGGAACGCTCCCTGCTGAGGGATCTGGGCCTCGTGGACTGAACCCCGGCCCACCCGGCGGTGCGGCGGGGCGGCGGGGCGGCGGGGCGGCGGGGCGGCGGGGCGGCGGTGTCAGGCTGCGTAGAGGTCGAAGGTGGAGGTGCGCCGGGGGCAGGAGGTCACGTCCAGCTGGGGGTCGACGGCCAGCATCGCCTGGTGCAGCCGCTGCAGCTGCGGCGAGGGCTCCACGCCCAGCTCGTCGACCAGGCGGCGGCGCAGCCGGTGGTAGACGTCGAGCGCGGCGGCCTGCCGGCCGGAGCGGTACAGCGCGACCATGGCCTGCGAGTGCAGTCCCTCGTGCTCGGGGTGGCGGGCGGTCAGGTCCATCAGCTCGGCGGTGACCTCGGCGTGCCGGCCCAGGCGCAGGTCGGCGTCGATGCGGCGTTCCCGGGTGACCAGCCGGCTCTCCTCCAGCCGCATCGCCTCGATCTCCAGCACCGGGCCGACGCGTACGTCGACCAGGGCGGGCCCCTGCCACAGATCCAGCGCCTGGCGGTAGGTGCGGGCCGCCAGGGCGTCGTCGCCGTTCTCGAAGGCCTGCTGGCCCTCGGTGACGAGGCGTTCGTAGGCGTGGACGTCGACCGCGTCGGCGGGTATCTGCAGCAGGTAGCCGCCGTGCCGGGTGGCGAGCACGTCCTTGGCGGTGCCGGGGGCGCCGGGCCCCATGGCGGTACCGAGCCGGCGCCGCAGCTGCAGGATGTAGGTCTGCAGGGTGGTCAGGGCGCTCTGGGGCAGCTCGGTGCCCCAGATCTCCTCCATGAGCGTGGGCACGGGCATGACCCGGCTCGGGTAGAGGGCGAGCAGGGCCAGGATCTGGCGCGGCTTCCCGGCCGTCGGGACGATCGACATCCCGTTGACGTCGGCACTCAGTGGACCAAGAACACGAATCTTCATGGCTTCCTCCCCGTACCTCGACGGCTGTAGTCGGTTTTTGATCCGGTGTGCGAATCAGTGCCCGAGGTTCGTCGATATTGCGCCACGCGGGGACCGAACGTGCTTTCCCGCGACACATGGACGAGGCGCACCGTATCCCGCCGCAACCCGGCCCTCGGGAATTGTCGAGGAGTCATTGAGTGACCTTCTTGCAGTACGCCCCCGGCCGGGGCGGAGTCACCTATTCCTGATAGGGCGCCCAGGCTGCCGGCGGAAAAACGAAACCGCCGAGAACACCCGGCGGGAGAACGGACAGAACGCACCACGGGAACTCGAATGAGCCCAGAATTCCGCTGGAGCCGGGGTTCCTTTTCCGCCGTTCTTGTGCGGCGCCTGCCCTCCGGCGGCCGGAGAAATGACAGATTCCTCTTCTGCTTTTCCCGGCCGTAATCGGATCACCTGACGAAGCCGTTCATGACATGCGGTGTGCACACCGCCGCCCTCACCGGAGGCAGAGCGACGGCGCGGGCGCGGCCCGGGGTGCGCGACACCGGGCCGCGGGGGGCCGGGCGCCAGGGCACAGGGGGCTGGGCGCCAGGGCACAGGGGGCCGGAGAGGGCCGGCAGGGGGTCTGGGGGGCCTGAGCAGGGGGCGGGTGGGCCTCCTCGGCGCCGGTGGGGTTCGGTCACGGCTGTGTCCTCTTCGCCGGGGTGGCCGCCACCGGTGCCGGGCGCTTCCCCGTGCGGCGGCCGAGGGCCGGGCCGCGGCAGCGGCGGCGCCACGGGAGCCACCGGCGCTCAGGCGCGGGCCGCCGGGGAGGCGGGCGGGGCGAGAGGGCGGGGCGAGGGGCGGGGCGGGGCGGGAAGGCGCTGCGGGCCGCAGGCGGAGGCGGAAGGCCGTGCGGGCGGCGGCGGTCAGGCGCTGCTGCGTCGCGCTCCCGGCACGGCCGCCACGGCCGGGACGGCCGTCCGGGCGGAGCACGGGAGGTGCGGTGCTGGAGGCGAGGGACGGCGTAGCCCGCGGGCCGGCCGGAGCAGGCGGCGGACGGCGGGGCGGTGGATACCGGGCGCGGGGAGGCACGGCCGGTGCCCTCTGGTGCGGGATCCGTCGCTGTGCCCTGGCCGACGGCGGTCCGGTACCGAGGCGGCCGGCAGGCCAGGGCGCTGCGGTGTGCGCGAGGCGGGTGCGCCGGCACCTGGTTCTCCGTGTCCTGGGCCTCGGCGTTGAGGCGGCGGCCGTCGGGTGCGGCGGGCCGGATGGGGTGGTGTTCACCCGGCGATACGGGCGCTCGCACTTGCCCGCTCTGGCCGGTTCGGTGGCGGCGGCCGTCGGCTGCCGCTCGTCCCCCGGGTCGTCTTCGGGGCCCGGCGCAGGCATCGAAGCCTTCCGGGCGGGGCGGCCGGGGCGCTCGCCGGCAAGATCGCCCGGCTGCGGTGCCGTGAGGGGGCGGCTCTCCGCGTGCAGCAGGGGGTCGTGGCGCGGTGTTTCGGGTGTCCGTGGGGGTGCGTGCAGTGGTCGGCGTGCGGGGGCCGGTGGGGGGACCGCTCGGTGCGAGGCGGCCGGCCGGCCGTGCGGGGGGCGTGCGGAAGGCGAGTTCAGCCCATCCGGGCCATGGGCGGCCCGCTGATCTCCGCGTCGCGGGCCGGGACGGTCTCGGGGACGGCCATCAGGATGGAGCGCTGCAGCCGGCTGAGCGTCGCCGACGGCTCCAGGCCCAGCTCACGCACGAGCGTGGTGCGCAGCCGTTGGTAGACGTTGAGGGCGTCGCCGCGCCGCCCGGAGCGGTGCAGGGCCACCATGAACTGGCCGTGCAGGCTCTCGTGCATGCGGTGGCGGTTGACCAGGACGGTCAGCTCGGACAGCAGCTCGCGGTGGCGGCCGCGGCGCAGGTCGGCCTCGATGCGCTGGTCCAGGGCGCACAGCCGGGCCTCGTCCAGGCGCTTGATCTCCAGGCCGATCCGGCTGCCGGCGGTGACGTCGGCGAGCGCGGGGCCGGTCCACAGGGCCAGCGCCTCCCGCAGCCGGCGGGCCGCGCCGGAGAAGTCGTCGGCGTCCATGGCCCGGTAGCCCGCCCCGGCCTGTTTTTCGAACTCGCGGAAGTCGACCCGGCCGCCGCGGGTGTTCAGCCGGTAGCCGCCGGGCAGGGTGACCAGGATGTCCTTGGCGGTGACGCCCTGCTCCCCCGCCCTGGCCAGCGCCTCGCCGATGAGTTCGCGCAGCTGCAGCACATAGGTCTGCAGCGTGGTGCGGGCGCTGCGCGGCGGCTCGTCGTCCCACAGCTCCTCGATCAGGGAGGAGACCTGGACCACGCGGTCGGCGTGCAGGGCGAGCAGGGCCAGCACCTGCCGCGGCTTGGGGGCGGTCGGTGTGACAGAGATGCCGTGCTCGTGCAGCGACAGCGCGCCCAGAACTTCGATGTCCACTGTCTTCCCCCTTGGGTCCGGTGCCGGTTGCGGACGGGTCCACGTCGCGGGGACCGCCGCTTGGAAGCCTGGACGGTGCGCCACGGCTCCCGCTTGAGCACGAGTAAAAAACAGCACGGTCGGTTTGTCAATGCGGGGGGTGATACGCGCGCCGGGCTCGCACACCGGCGCCGGCCGGCTCGCTTCGCCTTCGCACACACTCCGGCGAGGCCTCGTCCGCCGCCCGGGGACGGGGACGCGCCGCTCCCTGGAGGGGGGCGCGGCGGGGGCGGCAAGCGGCTTCCGGGCCCGGCGCAGGGGCGCTTTGCGCTGCTCGCTGCCGGCCGCCGGCCGCCGGGTCACTGCGGGGGGTTGCCGTGCTTGCGGGAGGGCAGGTCGGCCTGTTTGGTGCGCAGCATCGCCAGGGAGCGGATGAGGATCTCGCGGGTGGCGGCGGGGTCGATGACGTCGTCGACCAGGCCGCGCTCGGCGGCGTAGTAGGGGTGCATCAGCTCGGACGTGTACTCCTTGACCATGCGGGCCCGCATCGCCTCGGGGTCGTCGGCCTCGGCGATCTGACGGCGGAAGATGACGCCTGCTGCGCCTTCGGCGCCCATCACGGCGATCTCGTTGGTGGGCCAGGCGTAGGTGAGGTCGGCGCCGGTGGACTGGCTGTCCATGACGATGTAGGCGCCGCCGTAGGCCTTGCGCAGGATCAGCGAGATCCGGGGCACGGTGGCGTTGCAGTAGGCATACAGCAACTTTGCGCCGTGGCGGATGATGCCGTCGTGTTCCTGGCCGACGCCGGGCAGGAACCCGGGGACGTCGACAAGGGTGACGAGGGGGATGCTGAAGGCGTCGCACATCTGCACAAACCGTGCGGCCTTCTCGGATGCCTCGATGTCCAGCACGCCCGCCAGGGACTGCGGCTGGTTGGCGACGACGGCGACGACGTGGCCGTCCAGACGGGCCAGCGCGCAGACGATGTTGCGCGCCCAGCGCTCGTGGACCTCCAGGTACTCGCCGTCGTCGACGATCTCCTCGATGACCTTGGCCATGTCGTAGGGGCGGCTGCCGTCCGCCGGGACCAGGTCGAGGAGCACCTGACAGCGGCGGGTGGGCGGATCGGCGCACGGGGCGCGGGGCGGGAACTCGCGGTTGTTCTGCGGCAGCAGGGACAGCAGGTAGCGGACCTCGGCGATGCAGGTCTCCTCGTCGTCGTAGGCGAAGTGGCACACGCCGGAGGTCTCCGCGTGGACGTCGGCGCCGCCCAGCCCGTTCTGGGTGATCTCCTCACCGGTGACCGCCTTGACGACGTCCGGGCCGGTGATGAACATCTGCGAGGTCTCGCGGACCATGAAGACGAAGTCGGTCAGGGCGGGGCTGTAGGCCGCGCCGCCCGCGCACGGGCCCAGCATCACGGAGATCTGCGGGATGACGCCGGAGGCCCGGGTGTTGCGCTGGAAGATGCCGCCGTAGCCGGCCAGCGCCGAGACGCCCTCCTGGATGCGGGCGCCGGCGCCGTCGTTGAGGGAGATGAGCGGGGCACCGGCCGCGATGGCCATGTCCATGATCTTGTGGATCTTCGTGGCGTGGGCCTCGCCCAGCGCGCCGCCGAAGATCCTAAAGTCGTGGGCGTAGACGAAGACGGTACGGCCCTCGACCGTGCCCCAGCCGGTGATGACACCGTCGGTGTGCGGCCTCTTGGCCTCCAGGCCGAAGCCGGTGGCGCGGTGCCGGCGCAGCTGCTCGACCTCCCTGAAGGAACCGGCGTCCAGCAGCAGCTCGATGCGCTCCCGGGCGGTCAGCTTGCCCTTGGCGTGCTGCGCCACGGTCGCCTTCCCGCCCGGTCCGGCCAGCGCCTGCGCACGGATCTCGTGCAGCTCCGCCACCCGCCCGCGCGCGCCCGAAGGCTCGCCGGCCACCTGGGGAATGTCGTTGAGGACTGTCACTGTGCCTGCCTCCCTCGTGAGCGCGGCCGCACCGAACCCCCGAACAAGAAACCGCTCATGCGGTTTGTAAGGGGGTGGGGTGGTGGCGCACGCATGGATCAGCCCTGGAAAAAGACGCGCCTGCCGGCGGGCGGCCGGGCGCCCGTGCCGCTACCGCCGGCCATACGGGGAACGCCACGTGCTGCCGGGGATCGCGGGGCGGCGCCACGACGGGGCGGCGGCAGGCTCCTCCCGCTCCTGCTCCTGCTCCCGCTCCTGCTGCCCGCGGGCCGCCGCCGTCCGCCCGGCCAGCACCGAGCACAACACCACGGCCACCGCGGCCAGTTCGTCATCATCGGCCCGCCCGCGCTCCACCCGCAGCG